>OZ252241.1:1865000-2842026 GCA_965249535.1 Vicinamibacterales bacterium | reverse complement strand
CCTCATCCACGCCCCAATCCACGTGCGATGGACTCAGTTGATTAGGCGTGCCCCGCCAGTCAAGGGATGCAAACGCCAGAACATGATCCCGGGGAAGACCGCACTCTTTCGTCTCTGTGAGACACGGGACCACGGCCATGAGCACATCCGGTTCTTCCCGCTCGGCACCATGGTGCCCCACCGTGCCCATGAGAAGCTCCAGCTCATCCGTGCCCAAGTCGTCTAGGATGATGGTCTGCCATCCCAACCCAGCTGCCGCGATACTTATGGCGCCAATGGCGTGACCGGCATCGTGCTGACAATAGCGATATGCCCGTTGACCGTACTTCCAGGCCTCTCGCCAATGAATGGAAGTGAGTCCAAGAAGAAACGTGCCCGTTGGGAGTCCTTCACAGAGCTTGCTCCATTGCCCTAATCCAAACTCAGCCCGCACCTCCAATACATGTTCCTTCGGGGCGTAGTGGCAGACCATAGGCACGTCGCAGAGCCCCTCGATCGGACCGCAGATCAGGTATCCCTCGGTCGGATGCAGATTGCCGCTTGACGGATTGACCCGGAGTGCCCAACTGGTTTCACCGGTGCTCTTCCATGCCGATATCGCCAAGCTATCGTAAAAAAGTTGAGAGATGCTCCGTACGTTCACCGAGACCGGTGGTATTCGACCCTGAACAAAGGCATCGTCGTACCGGGGTTCATCCGTTGGCGGAATTCTTTCGAGAGACACCAGACGTGCACCTTCAAACCTACGAAACGGGTTGGGCTGAGTAGCCCAATCCAAATACCCTGGTCCCCTGGCATGGCCTTGGAAGTGATGTTTCGTGACCTGGTGATACTGCAAAACCGCCCAAAGTGCGTCGGCCCTCGTTTTCGTAACCTTGTTCAAAACAGTCGTCCGTGAAGGTGGGAGAGACGAAGCGGTCTAGTTGTTTTTCGCCCTTCTGTCACGTAAATATCTTCAAATAAACAGTTCAACATGATCACCTGAATATCTCCACCGAACCGGTCAGCATACCCTCGTCGGCGGCCAGCCCCCGGAACGCCTCCGCGTTGCCGGGATCCTGGGCGGCTTTCTGCAAACCACCAACAGCCTAATTTCTGGCACTGATCACCGCTTCGAGCGTCTCGCGCCCATGTTTCATGTAGCCCTTAGCGGTTTCCACTAGATTCAGAATTAGATCGTAACGCGACAACAAGAACAAGCACAATCACAGGAATGTGAATTGGCGTCATAACGGACCTCCACCACACGTGGATGAGCGGACGTACGGCGATTCGACTTTCCGAGTATAATAGGCCAGGTCAAGTACCCGCGCGACACGACCGACCGTGGTCGGGTCCTCGAGCACCAACCGTACGGCGCCCGCCTGGAGCTACTTCGTGAAGCGGCGACGCAGCCGTCGTCTTGGCTTATGTGGTTCAAGTGCGGAGATTCTGGCCTGTGTGGACCGCGTAAAGCTCTGAAACCTGGGAGACTTTTCCCCAAAAAAGAGAAGAGAGCCCTATGCGCAGGGCGAAGTCAGTGAACGCGGACAGCCTGAGGGGAGCCTCCAGTCCGCAGCCATCTGTCCCGTGATCGTGGGTGGTTTGGTTTTCACCACCTCGTCTCCCGGGAATTAGAAATTGAGAATTCATGTTTGACCTCATGGAACCGCGTGAGATGGATGCTCGGATTGATGATGTGCCACGCATGTTGCGTGACATTTACGAGAGCGTACACGACCGTCTGCATGACGGGGCAATCCGGACTCACCTCCCGCTGCGAAAGAACGCAAAGGGGGATGCCCAGCAGCCCTATGATGTCGTCGCTGATGCCGCCATCCTGCGCGTCCTGGAGACGCATTCTGGCAGCGGAATTCTGTGGTCCGAGGAATCGGGCGAAATCCGATTTGGGGATGGGCGCCCTCTCTATCGCTTTATCGTCGACCCGGTGGATGGGTCCGACAACTGGGGGCGTGGACTGCCGCTCTCCGCGGTGAGCGTCGCCGTCCTGCCCGCGGACAGTCTCATCACTCCCCCCCACGTCTGCTGGGCCATGGTCGGGGACTTACTCGAACGACTCCCGCTTACGGCCCGCCGCGGTTACGGCGGGTACCATGGGTCCCGGCAAATCCGTACCTCCGGAGTGCAGACGCTGTCTACCGCCTTTCTGTCGTGTGAGCTCAATCATTTTGATCCACCGGCATCGGTCGGCAGACTCCTGCAGCGCGCACGGGGAGTGCGCGCCTATGGCTGCGCCTCGCAGGCTATGACGATGGTAGCCACCGGCGCGCTCGACGTGCACGTGGATCTTCGTGGCCGACTGACCCCGGAGAACTTTCTGGCGGCGGCCCTCATTCTCGAAGAATCTGGAGGATGTATCGTAAACCCGGACGGGCAACCTCTTCAGCAGATCGGCTCGCTGATCTCCAAAACGAGTCTAATCGCGGCCGCCACGACGGAGTTGGCCCAGGAGGTCGTAGATGCGTTGGTCGAATAATCACGGTCCCACAACTGAGGTGCCGTGCTGCATCATTCTCGCGGCAGGAGAAGGTCGGCGGTTGTCAACGCCGGAGAAGAGCCCTAAGCCCACGCACGAGGTTCTGGGACTCTCGCTTGGCGAACGAACCATCCTGGCCTGCATGGCAGCCGGCGTGAGCCGATTCCTCGTCGTGCTAGGCTCTCAGGCGGAAGCCGTACGAGCCCACTTCGAACAGGTGTCGATGCGACGAGGGTGCACCGTCGAATTCGTGGTGGCCGCCGACTGGCACCTCGGCAACGGCATAAGCGCCCTCGCGGCGAGGGATTCCATCACGGACGACCGCTTTCTACTGGTCATGGCTGACCACCTGGTCTCGGGCACGCTCATCCAAAAGGTGTTGCATACCGCGCTTGGCGATCGGGAGGTGTGCCTGGCCGTCGATCAAGATGCCTCACGGGTGTTTGATCTGGATGACGCCACCAAAGTCCAGATCGAAGACGGCATGATTGATTGCATTGGCAAACATCTCAACGTGTGGAATGCCATCGATACTGGCGTCTTCTTGGCAACTCCGGCACTCTTCGGCGCCCTCGCCGGCGCCGCCACGCAGGGCCGGTACGCGCTCAGCCACGGGATCGAGGAGCTCGCCGAAGCCGGTCAGGCGCGCGCGGTGGACGTCACCGGGCAGCCGTGGCTGGACGTCGACACGCCGGACAGCTTCCAGGAGGCGCAACGCCGCCTCCTCGGGTCCCTAGGCAAGAACGGCGCCGATGGCTTTATCTCGACCCATGTCAACCGACGTTTATCCGTCCCGCTCTCGGCTCTGCTGGTGCGCACACCCGTCACCCCGACCCAGATTTCGCTGGGCAGTTTCTTCATCGCGTTGGCGGGAGCGGCATTCTTCACCGTCGATCAGCTTTGGGCCGGCATCGTTGCGGCGTGTCTAGTGCAGCTCTCGTCCGTGATCGACGGGTGCGATGGCGAAGTGGCCCGCCTCCGACACCTAGCAACATCGCGCGGCGCCTGGGTCGACACGATGCTCGACCGGTACGCGGACACGGCCATCGTCATGGCCATCACGCTGGGGTATGCAGCTGAACACCCGGGCGTACTTCCCTGGCTTGGTGGGCTGGCGGCGAGCACAGGGTTTCTGTTGGCGAGCTACTCGACGAAGGAGTTCGCTCTCACTCACGGCGTTCCTTACCCCGACAACCTGCTTAATCGGTTGAAGCGCCGCGACCTGCGGCTGCTCGTGATGTGCTGTGGCGGACTGGCGGGGTACCCGTTTTATGCCATGGTCGTGATGGGCCTCCTCACCCATGGCCTGATCGTGGGTATCCTCGTCAATGGGTGGAGACTCCGTCCGCCGGACGTTCGTGCGGTGCTCGTGCTTAGCCGTCAGTCCTTCCCAGACCGTAGAGAAACGGCTGCCGTTAAACCAGATTACCGAAAGCCAAGACCGCGCCCGCCGGTGGCACGCCACGGGGGCGCGTGAACCGTAGGCCCCGCGCCCCCGTTGAACCTCTCGCCATCCATCTTCGTGAGTCATCCACGGACGACCTCTTGAGAGCACCTATCGGGTTTCTGAACGAGCGATCTGGAATGGTGATACTTCAAACGGAGTATCTGCTGACCCTGGACCGCCTCGCCGTGTCTTGTTGACGACATCATTTTCTTCGCCCTGACTCCACTCCTGCTACGAAGAGAAAGTATCGAGGACCTGCTGCTCGTCTGCCTCGACGTTACTTATAGGTTATCTCAAGGCCTTCTGACAGACGGAGGACGTTGCCAGTAGAGTGGGGTCATACTCATTGATCGCCGAAAGGGTCAAAGGCCCACAGATACCATCAGACTCAACACCAACCAGACGTTGCAACTCCTTCAACGCCAGCACCGAAGCCAACTCGCGAACCCCTTCCTGAAACAGGCGAAGAATGCGTCCGCTCGAACGGAACTCTTCGAGAATCGCTGCACGTCGACTTGTGTACAGGTCATTTACTACGTAGGTAAGGATTGTGGCCATCACGGTCCCTTCCTCCGTACCGGTCGCTTTAAAGCGCTCCTGGAAGCTTCTGAGCGTAGAGTTAAATGACGCCTGGTGCCACTCTTCTGCGGTTGCGTCGAGACGAACGAAGTCATCGAGTGCCTCAACGTACTCCGGATCCGCTGGATGATGCCAAAATGACACATCTTGACCAAACTCTGACCTATACCAGGGCAGGTAGAGGTTAGCCCGTGCTGGCACCTGTCGAACCAACGCCGGATTGAAGCGCTTGACCTCATCCGACGACAGACCCGTTTTCTTTGTTATTTCCGAGAGCGGGATGTTTCGGGGAACGCGCATCGCGTAGATTGGTGATTGCGGCGTCTCCGCCACCAACCGCTGTACGTTGAAGACGTTTCCAAACACCATCTCGACATAGAGCGCGGACCGATGGCCATAGGTTCGAAACAGTTGCCGATACCGCCTCAGCGAGACGCCTCTTAATTCACGTGCAAAGTCCGAACCAAGGAAGTATTGCTCACGGGTGCCCTTGCCGCCAAGTCGCTCCCCATTGATCAACGTACGACCAACGTTCACCCCACCGGCGTGATGCTCCGACAAAGCCGGGATAAAGCTGCCATACATAGTCGCAAGAACGGTGAGATACGCAGCGCAATAAGGCGCTTGTGTCGTTTGGTTGTAGCCCTCGATGACGTAGGGCGCCAGACGGTTCAAATAAGCCCAGTTTCGAGGTAACCACTGGCAGAACCCGAGGGCCCGTGCCGCCGAACGAGCACGGCCATCTAAGCCCGATTCGATGATGGCCTGCGATAACCCGATCTCGGCCGGCACACCAAACCGCTCGTAGATTTCACTCCACTCACTTAGGAAACTGCCGTAACGTTCAGCATGTGGAGAGAGAAACCACCCTCGAGTCGGGTTATGGACCACTGGACCGGCTACAGATTGCAAAAGGCGTTCAACCTCGTCTCGCCGTCGGCTGAGACGAGACGGAAGCCTCCGGCCTACCAGGATCGATGACAGCGACGGGTCCTCCCAAACGTCACCACTAGTCCAATTACCTCTTGCCGGAAAATTCGCTAGCAGCCGTCCATCCTCGGCACTGCCGTAGACGATGCGACCATCCGGAATAGTAAAGATGTGCCGCCAGAAGGGATAAGTTGGTCGATACTGTTGCAGTGCTACCAGATCGGCCTGAAGCCTGGCCTCGGTATGGACCCTAGCAGACAACTCCATCGGTCGTGTAAAGATGTCGGCCGACACATCCTGCGCGCACAGGTCTGTGGCGATGATGGTGAGGTGGATTGCAAGTCCAAGCAGAATAGCTATGTATCTCATAACACCCCACGCTGAATCACCGTCGTTTGTGACGGGATACTAGCGTACTTCCCATCTTAGGCGGTTAGGCTACTCCGGCGCAGCTGGCAGTACAACCCGGACGGGGTTTAGCGATTACCAGCTAGGTTCAGGCCGCAACCGGCGCTTTCCCTTTGAGTTTTGGCGTCCACATAAGAGCGATTCCCCTTGCGGACGCCACCTTTTATGCTCAACTCTTTTTTTTTTACAAAATCATGGAACATGAGAACCACAATCTTTAAACTTAAAAGCCCGAGGGAATGACGATCCTTATTGCAGCTGGGTCGCGCTGCCTTTGTCAGAGAGGCAAAAGTATTGCACGCCCCGGGTGGACATTTTACAGATTACACTCCTGGTTGGTCCGATGTGTTTAACTCATTTACAAGACACAACATGGTAACCGATACGTTGGCAGATTTGAGAAAGAGTGTCCTTGAAAATCTTAGACATTATTCGCCTAAATTTCAAAAGTTGATCTCAAAACAGCTTCTCCAGACCATCGTGAAGACAGTGTAAATAGCATCTCACGTGGCAAGATCTTTTACAGGATCTTGGGGAGGCACGAGTTCGCACGCACGATGGCTTGCCTATTATCGACAGGCGTGGGAGAACAACTGTCGAGGGTATGCAAAACGTTATCTCTGACCATGAAAATCCTCTTTATCACATCGATCTCTCCTTTCGACAGCCTGACGGGCCCATTCACGGGGGGAGCTGAGAGGGCGATGCGGTGCATTGCGGAAGAACTCACCCGCCGCGGGCACACCGTACACTTCCTGACCAAGGCCGACGGCCCGCAGAGAACTGTCGAGGTCAACGGTATGTCGGTTCACCTGGTTCCGCTAACTTTTCTTAGTTCAAAGACGAACAGATCCAGGATTGACAAGTTGGTTGACATGGCCCTCACTCTGGTCGTTCTCTTGCTGGAACCTTGCCGGACCCAGAGCCAGTGGACCAGGCGTACTTTCAATCGCATTCGACGGATCGCGATCCGAGAGAGTCACGCCAGCTGGCCACTCAAGAACAAGGTCGTGGAGATCGTCGGAGAGCACGGAATCGAGCTCATTCACGCCTACTCGTCTTTCCCGGAGGCACTTGTTGCCTCGATCGCTGGAGACGAACTGCACCTGCCGGTCGTGTTACGGATGGGCGGTAGATCTTGGTATCTACGTCACCAGCGTATAGGAAAGGGTAGGAGGAGCAATTATCACGACCAGCTCCGCTACGTATTCGACACCGTCGACTGTTTGGCTTTTAATTCGCCTGCTCTCAAGGAACATACCAGCGAGCTGTTCCAGGAGCTGAAGATTCGACCAACTCCGAATCAGCCCGTTCTCGACATCGGAGTACGGGTCCCGACGGGGGTGGACAGAGCGTCCGACCCGTTCGCCGAACTGGTGACGGCGGACCGGCTGGTTCTGGCGTGTATCGGTAAGTTCAAAAGGGACTCGAAGCGTCAAGACCTGCTTGTCCGCGCGATCAAGCTCCTGGGCGACGAGTTTCCCTTAACGATTATCTTTGCCGGTGACGGTCCTAACCGAGCTAAGGTGGAGATGCTCGCGCGTACGGAGGGCGTTGGGGAACACGCCGTGTTCCTCGGCAACATCACGCACGGTTCGGTCTTCCGGTTGTTACAGGGATCGGACATGGTGCTTCATCCAAGCGAGTTCGAAGGGTCCAGCAAGGCGATCGCCGAGGCGATGCTC
Organism: Vicinamibacterales bacterium; assembly: GCA_965249535.1. Lineage (GTDB taxonomy): Bacteria > Acidobacteriota > Vicinamibacteria > Vicinamibacterales. The sequence continues at coordinate 2,834,501 of OZ252241.1, read as the reverse complement.
TACGGCAAACCGGTGATCGCGTCGGACATCCCGTCGATTCGGGAGCACATCCAAGATGGTGTGACGGGTATCCTCGCCGAAAACAGCGCAGCCAGCTTCGCCGACAAGATCAGGGAACTGGTGCTGCGCCCCGCGCTGCGCGAACGCATAGGGAACAACGCCCGGGCGTACGCCACCCAGCAGTTCGATCCCCGCCGTAACGTCGTAATGTACGAAGAACTGTTCTTAACGCTCGTGAACCGCTCGAAACGGCGACCGAGGGCTCATGCCCTCGACGAGAAAAACCGGCCTCGCTCTCTCGTAGATAATAACAACTGATTATGAAACCTGCTAATAGGAGGTGCCATCTCATTCCGCTGATGGAGCTGGAGACCAAGATGGTCGCGTTCAGCCACAACCGGCAGGAGCGTCGTGTTCGAGAGTCACCAGATCACTCTTCAGTGTCCGAAGTGCCGCTGTAAAAGCTACCACCGCCGCGGATGGTTGCAGACCAATCCGACACTCACCTGTGCGCAGTGCGGCGTCAAGATCGTCATCAAGGCTGATGATCTTCGCCGGGGACTGGAAGGCTTTGAGCGCGAGATCCAGAACATTGTGCACGACCTTAAGTTCTGATTTGGTCATAATGGTTGATCTGTACTTTATCTCACGAGTGATATATACTCTGGTTCCTTCGCGGTGTCGTGGGCGCTGGCAAGAGCATTACGATGCTGCTACGAACGGTAGCCTAGGGGCTGTGGAGAACCAGTCCACAGCCCCTAGGCATGTCTTACGAACTAATTCATCGACAGCTTTCGCTTGATCTAGAATAACGTCCATGTTCATAGGGCGCCCCCTTTTCCGCCAAGCACCCCCGACACTAGGTATATTACCTGAAAACTGTTATGAGAAAGCGCCCAGACTACGGAGACGCCACCCCGGAAGACCTCGCGCGCGTGGTTCTGCGCCCTACGAACGCGCGGCAGACGGCAGGCCGTTCGGCGCAATCAGGTCGAGATACGTTAGCCGCTTCCCAATCAGACCCCGCGCCAGGACGGTCATCTGCGTCTCCGTATCCGCGCCGCGTACGTTGTGCTTCCGCGCGAACTCGGTGACGTAGCGCTGAAGATGCTTAGGGCTGAGCCTGTGGAAGGTGCCCTTGTGCGCGCGCTTCAGCATGGACCAGAAGGATTCGATCCCGTTGGTATGAGCCATGTTCGCTGACGTACTCTCCCAATGAGTGCCTGACCGTTTCGTGACGCGGGAGACCGTCGTACCCGCCGTGGTCGTCGGTGTAGACCGTCGCCCCTCGTTCCACGTTGGCTGCCACGAATCCCTGTAGCGTCTGGGCGTTGGTGTGCTCGATGACGCGCGCGGTCACGTGGTTCGTCTTCCGATCCTTCGCACCGATGACGGCGGTCTTGCCGACAGGTCCGCGACCAGCATGGAGCTTATTTCGTTCGTGCTTGTTCCGCTCCTTGCCGCCGATGTAGGTTTCGTCTACTTCGACCGGGCCGGAAAATGGGGACCCGTCCGCGTCACGCCACGCGTCGCGAATCCTGTGCAGCATGAACCAGGCGGTCGGTTGGGATACGCCGATGTCGCGATGGAGCTTCATACTGGAAATGCTTTTCAGGTTAGTGATTTCGAGATACATCGCAAAGGCCCACTTTCGCAGCGGGACATGCGATCGTTCCAGTATGGTGCCCGTTCTGACGCTGAAGTAGGACCGGCAGTCCGTGCACCAGTAGGGCATCGGTGTAGCGTTCGGGACGGGTCGCGTCTCTATGCTTCCACAGTGCCCGCAACAGCGCCCATTCGGCCATACCTGGCGCTCGAACCATGCGGCGGACGCTTCTTCTGTGGGGAACATCTGTCCCAATTCAAGGAGCGTGATACCCTTCCGAAAGGATTGTCCAGGAGCTGAATGTCGTGACATAGTGTGCGTGCCTTTTGCCTGTAGGTGTATGGATTCGGACCACTCCCGTCAAGTTAAACTTATAATTCCCATAGTTAAGAATCAACATGGGTTGTCTTTCACATAGTAATAGTTCAGAGGTATTCAATGCCCAGGAGAATCGAAGGTTCTACCGAGTGTCATGTCATCCGGCCATATGGCAGTGCACTGGTCGCGGCAAGACCGGCCAGTGTATACAGGCGCCCCGACCCCAGAGCAAGCACTTCAAGCAGTAGAGACCTATGGTAGTTACTTCGGGCCGTTCTCAGTGCACGAAAAGGAAGGCTACTTAGTCCACCACCGTATCGGACACACCAATCCGGGTCAAGTGGGGACCGACGCCCAACGCTTCTTTGAGCTCAGCGACACTTCGTTGACACTGAGACCTCCGCCGCAGATGGTCGAGGAACGCGAGCTGCAGTCGGTCATCACCTGGGAGCACATCAGCCAGTGATCTGAGTTCTTTCTTCTGCACATTTCAGATAGACGAACGGGGCGGGGCCTCTAGCCCACCGGGTGGCGGTAGGCACACGGATGCGCCGCGACTCACCCACGGGTGAAGCGGTAGGATTTAACAACCCTATCCGGCATCCAGCCGCCAGAACCCAGGGCTAGACCTCACTTCCTAAGACCTACCGTGAGCGTATACTCGCCGACATCCCCACGACTAGTGGCGCCGGCCCAGATGTAGTAGGTACCAGCTTCAAGGTCCCGTCGAATACGTGACCGGCTCGAGAAGCCGGCCGCATCACCTTCGAGTTTTTCCCCGTCCATCCCGGTCAGCGTTAAATGCGGGCGGCAGGGGTCGCAGCGCAGAACGATTTCCGTGCGCATTGGCTCGGCCAGCGTGACCTGGTACACATCGTTGTACGCCCCATCGGATGACTCATCCAAGTCTCTGGCCATCTCACGATCACCTGCACCCAGCCGCGCTTCCACTGGCTGATTGAGTACGAGCACAGGAGTGGCGCCAATGTACTCCCTGTGACGCTTTTCACTGGGATCACCACTTAGCTTGTCGGCGTAATCTACGTACCCACGGGCCCATCTCAGATCACTGCTGTCGAGCGTTCCATCGGAGTCTGCCGATGCACGGTAATACCGCAGCGCCATCCTAATGGCATGGGCTACATCCGCCCAGTTGTCACCGACTGACGACAAAAACGTCGTAATGGTCGGCAACGCAGCATTGAGAGAAGCCACAAAGAGCAACTCATCTTCACGATCCAGTGAACTCACCTGCGCCTTTAGAATTCGCAATGCGCTAATCGCCGCTCTAAGTTCTACCTCTTTACTACCGTCACTCGACGTCCCGATCCGCCCATCGAAGGAAATGTAACTGATCCTCTCCATGGGAAACGTCAGCGACTGGCCGGCAACGCGTAACACCACCTCGGTCCCGTTAGCACTGAGAAATACGCCCTCGATTGTTTCTCCCTCGCGGGTTTCAATCGTTACCCTTGTCCCTATGTCACCCGTAGGTTCTCGTGGTCGCCCATCTTCGACAATCGCCGGCGCGGAAAGTACACTCCCGACAAAAGCATCGGCACAGGCGAGGCCCAGGGGGGCACGCAGATTCTCAAAAGAATATTGGTCGATGTAAATCTCTAGCGACTCACCGCCCGGGTAGGTCAGGGTGTATAGATCCAGAATCGTGTCCTCTACGGGGACGGATACCAACCTTTTATATGAAATAGGTTCGCCGCCGGGGCCGCGCAAATTATCGAGATAGGCGCGCGCCCTTGCGGGACCGCCAAAAGCTTCACCCCCAACCATAACTGGATTGAATTCGCGGAAACCGTAAGTCTCATCATCAGAGATTGGGCACACTGCGTCCCCCAACTCGGCACGCGTTCGGACATCCGCGATCTCTGCGGGTACCGGACTCTGCTGCCCGTGCATCAACGAACCGAGCGTTACCGCCACCAGGATCAGAACGAGGGCAACGATTCGGCGAGTAGCCATAATTCCTCCGGGAAGGATTACCTAGCTATTGTAGATCTGTGAGGCCAATTGAAAATTATTAGATTCTTCTGGTGATACTTGAACCTCGTGAAGCCACGCAGTAACCTGGTTCCAATCCGGAGTACCTAGGAGAACTCTGGCTTTATGCCTGACAGACAATCGACGGTTGCCATCTCACGAGTTGGCAAGCAGTGGCAGCTCTTGTGCCACAGCACGTGTCTTCTTCTGTTCGAGAAGTCTTTCCCTTTTTTGCCTCTGCTCAAAATCTGGAGCGCCTAACCCCAAGCTTTCTTCAATTCAACCTTCAAAACATACCGGCCAAACCGCTGAGGAGAGGGTCGACTACCGGCTCCGACTACACAGAATACCTGTGTCATGGCGGACTCGCATTGAAGAATGGTACCCCCCATTAGGATTCGCAGACGTACAAGTCTGGGGACCGTTTCGGCGGTGGCATCACAGACACGAATTTGCGGGGTTTAGATCCGGGACCTTAATCAAGGACAAACCGGACTAGGCTCCTCCGGACGGTCGAGGCCTGTCGATCGTCAGAGACCGAAGCCTAACCAATTATCGCGCATCATTACGGGACGGCCTTCCATCACGAACTGCGACCCGATCTGATTGATGGCTGTCGTACGGGTCTGCCTCATGACCATCCGGAACTCGTCGAGGATGATCTCAAGCACCTTGTCGACACCTTCATCACCGAACGCGCCCAAGCCCCACACGTAGGGGCGACCAATCCCAACGGCATCCGCACCGAGCGCCAGAGCTTTAAAGATATCTGAACCCCGACGGACACCGCTGTCGATGAGGACCGGGACCCGTCCCCCGACTCCGGCCACCACTTCCGGTAACGCGTCGATCGTGCCGCGGAGCATGTTCACTCCGCGACCACCGTGGTTGGACACGTACACACCATCCGCACCGTATTCAACGGCGAGTTCGGCTTCCTCACGCGTGACGATGCCCTTCACGAGCACCTTCATCGACGTCGAATCCTTGAGCCGCTTAAGGAAGTCCCAATCGTACGACGGACTGGGGCTGAGAGGGCCCGACAGTCCCCGACGCATCGGCCTCAAGTAATCCGGCTTGTGTTCGTGACAACTCTGACAAAACGCGGCACTCTTCCCCTCGATTCCCGCAGCACGTCTCGTGAGCTCCCGGTTACTTCCTCCAAGTAGATCAATGGTCCATACCATGACCGGGCAGCCCGCCGCCTCCACCCTGTCAATCGACTCCTTGACGACGTTCCAGTTACCTCTCGCGTAGAGCTGAAACCAGTGCGGTTTACCCCATGCCTCAGCGATCTCTTCGTACGACTGCGAGCTCTCATGCGACTGGATGGGCAAGACTCCTCTCATCCGAGCCGCCCGGGCTGCCCCAACCTCGCCCTGCGTATGAAAGGCCTTCAAGGCCGCGACCGGACAGGTAAATAGCGGTGTCTCCAATTGACTGCCATACATCTCGACCGATGTATCCAGATTGGTCACATCCTGACCGAGCCGACGGGGACGAAGTAAGATCCTGTTAAAGCCTTCCCGATTCGCCTTTCTCGTCTCAAAATCCTCGACACCCAAGTGAAGAAACGCCCAGTGCTGGGGTAGATTGTTCGCATGAGTGGTCATCTCCATGTCCCACACGTTAATCGCTTGTGCAGGTGAATCAACAACTTGACCCGTGAGTTGGCCTTCCAAAAAACGATTGCGGTCACGACCCACTGCGGCAGTCTCCTGCGCCGCGAAGGGACGAGTATTGCCGTTGAGCGCGCTGACCATCTCCTGTCCACAATCAGGGCAGGGAATCCCTGTCGGCCTTGGGCCGGTCGCCGTACGGCCGAGCGATTCCCTCGCAACCGCCTGCTGCCACATCGGCGGCAATGCCGGATACGCCGCGGCTAACAGCGGGCTTCCAGCCAAGAGCTGGAAGAAGCGTCGGCGGCTCGAACGATTAATCATCGCGCCCGTGTTTCCTCGTCTCTCAGGCATACTCAACTCTCCTCAAATGCTAGCCATGGGCTACAGAAGCGTCAGAGTGACCACTCGTTACTCTGACAACGGCAGCGGTGCGTCGAACTCGATCTTCACAACCTCGCCGACGTTCAGGAGCCCCAAAAATACTGATGGCGGCGTGACGCCGAACTCGGTCATATTGATCTCCGCCTGACCGACACCCCGCACACCGTCTGACGATTCTACGAGCTCGATCTCAAGCGTGAACGGCTTGGTCACCCCGTGAATCGTGATCGGTCCAGACGCCTCGGCCGTGTCGCCCACCATGCTGTACTGCTGCAGCTCAAAAACGATCTCCGGATGCTCTGACACCTCCATGGCGTCCTGTAGGTGCTCGTCCATCTCTTCCTCTGGACACTCGAACTCCTGCACCTGGACGGTGACCGTGACGGAATGTAAGCCGCTCGGAAACCCCGGTAGCGGGTCAGCCGATTGGCCCGGCGTCCCATCCATGACGCCGTCGACCAGACACGTCCACCCACGGACGGTCGAGGTTCCTGAAATCTCGAACTTTGCCCGCGCATCTTGCCCCTGTGTCAGCGTTGAACCGACAGTCAACGTCGCGACGAGCACGGTAAGAGCGATCGTAATGAACTTGCTCAAGTTTTTAGTCATAGCAGGCTACTCGGCTTCAACCCTGGAGACAAACACCCCCCCCCCATCCGGTAAATCACGGCATACTTTACACCAGAATAACTGTCCCACGCGGATTAGTTGTCTGGGTGCATTAATCGACTACTATCCTCTCTACGACACAGGGATTTCCCCCCCCTGAACACGTACGTTTAACTCATTTACAAAACACAACATGGTAACCGATACGTTGGCAGATTTGAGAAAGAGCGTCTCTGAAAATCTCAGACATTATTCGCCTAGATTTGAAAAGTTGATTTCAAAACAGCTTCTCCAGACCATCGCGAAGACCGTATAAACGCCCCGAGATCGTCAACTCAGCTGTACCAACAACGCTCTGAGTTCGCTCGCGATCTGTGTTGGCGAGCACCTCTTCTGGACAGACTGCATGATCTCCAAACCACGGTTCCAGTCGGGTCCACCGAATGAATCCTTTACATAGTCGATCATCTCCAGAACTGAGTTCAGCGAGTCATCCTTCAGTATGTATGGATAGTCCGACCCTAGGTAGTAGCGCGCATCACTTTCATCCAACGGAACGATGATGTTCGCGTGGCATCGGGCGGCCGTAAAGCCTTTCACGAAGGGCTTGCATGCAACGTTGGAACCCCGGTTACGAACAGCGTAGTGAACACTGAAATGTCTCAAGCGCTGCATCCACTCAGTCCGATCGGCTTTTGATGTACTCACGTGACAGAAATCTACAACACCCCCCAGTTGACTGCCATACAAGACATTTTTCATCTCGCCAAAGTACCCGATGTTGCAGTGGTCCTCTCGGACCATTGACCCAGTGATGCGGAGGTCCGCGTGGTGAGAGATCAGGTGGACGAGTTTGTTGAAATGTGCCTTTGAGAGTTCAATAAACTGGTGGATTGAGGACGCGACGTACACATCGATGCACCCGTCGAGCTCATTTCGGATCGGGTTATCGACGAAATCAGCACAGACGATGTTTCCTGAGGATTTCAGTGCATTGAGTCCTTCGAGGCTTATTCTATTGAGAACACGTTTTGTCAGAATGACGATCGACTCGGTTATACTATCCGTCGTAAGCTCATTAGCATAGGTTACTTCGACGTCGCCTTCGAGATGCAGTCTCGCAATGTCAGAAAGCTGTCGGCCACGCATAATTGTCGCCCCCCCCCAGACGCGACGTCCTCTGAATAAATCCATGCGAGGCGCTGTGTGGCTCGCCTTGGTCTTCGGCTAGGCACGCCGTACCGTGTATTCGCATAGACGCTACCGACTGCATCGGTGGAACCAGAACCCTTTGATCTTGACCTCTCCAGTCGAATCCTCGTCATCTTGTCTGATCCGAGGGTAACAAACTCGTTGCCGATGCGACGCAGCTTCAGTGTCTCGACGACCGCAGTGACGAAGCCGTATTCGTTACGATCCAGCAAATACAAGCACATGGCCGAAACTTGATCATCAATCTCTCGCCTGAACCGGGCCGGCAGCGGGACTAGAAGGTAGCCAATGCAGGCCGTTCGAACTAAGAACAGCTCGACCCGAGCAGGCAGCCGGAGTCGACGATACCTAGTGATCGTCGCGCGAACTATTCTCCGCCGGAGTCCCTTGGACAGGTGCCCGATGGGAACGATGGTCAGTAAGAGCAGGAAGGTGGACAGGTGGCGTGTCATGCCTTACCCCGGACTCCTCCGTTACGGCGAAACCCCGACGAACGAAGGGCACGGAGGCCACCTTGCGCCTAGTGTAAGACCAGGTACCATGTCTGTCGAAACCGCCGCGCGCCCAGAGAGTGTGCCGAGCACCTCACCGCAGGTGTTACACGTATGCGATACAGTCAATCTCGACGAGCGAGTTGCCGGGAATGCCTCCCACCGCAGCAATCGTCGAACGCGCTCCTGGTTCAGGACCGAATCGGCTAAGGAACACTTTGTTCATCGCTTGAAAATCTGCCAAGTCGTTAAGGTAAACGTTCACCTTCAGCACCTTTTCCATCGATGATCCAGCGTCTTCAAGCCGCTTCTGGATCTCGGTCAACACGTAATCTGTGTGGGCCGTGATATCTCCCGGAAACGGCGCCGATGCCGGAGACAAAGACGAGGTTACCATATGAGACGACCCCGCTAAACATCGGTGTTTCTGCCGGGCGCTTGCCTTCACTCCAGTGCACGACCTTGCCCAGTCTCTCGGGAGGTTGCGGCGCTGCGCGTGCGGCCGTAGGTGCAGCGGCTGCTACTGCGGTCGCCGCTATAACAGGAGCGTGTTTCAAGAAGTTCCTTCGATTCGATCTCGCCATAGTCACCTCCTCGACCATACTGGTCAGGGCTTAGTTTGTTTCCTGTCCTTTCCTAAACCGTACGCCGTGTGGCCGTCCACGTTGCGCCCAAATACTCGCCCATGTCGAGCGAGCCTGAGATCTGGTCGCCCGTGACCGTCCCGGAAAAAGTAAAGGTCAGAGCATCACCGTGCTCCTCGCTGTAAGTACTTCGAAGACGGACGACGTCCCCTTCGAGCCTGCCGCTAAGATCGCGCGTGACGAAGTCACCTTGGTGGGCACCCGTGACATCGTTGCCACGCTGGCGCAAGTAGAGCGTGTGGCTCGACCTCCCCGCTGCGTACTCAATCTCAGCAGTCCACTCGCCCGTCAGGTCAACTAGTGGAGGTCGTGGTGTCGAAATTGACCCACGCGCTTGGCTCGATAACACCTCGTACAGACGGTCGGCAACGACCCTCTCATTGCCTGGTGACAGCATATATGGGTTGACCGAAACGCCGGTTTCTTCCGGTGTACGAACGTCGCCGACCGCACTGAGTGCAATACGAGGATCCGAGTCGAAGAGCATCTGGACGACTGTTTCGCCGGATAAGCCAGCGCGACTGCGGTCCCAAAGAATACTGAGAGATGGGGTGTGATTCGAGAGACCCGGCGGCTGGATGATCCTCGTGGTCACGCCGTCAATCACCGCGACGCGGTTCGCGATGTGCTCGAGCCATGATCTCCACTGCTCCCATTCCGCATCGTGATCCCGCTTGATCCACATCTCTACCGCCATGAGCATGCCTATGGCTTCCTCCTTACCAACCTTCATGGCACGTCCAAAGCCGTGGTGGGGTGCACTGTGGATCCAGGCTGCGCGAACCAGATCCTTTCGGCCGAGCAGGACACCCGCCGTCTGCGGTCCGCGGAGACACTTGCCCCCGCTGTAGCCGACGAGCGTCGCACCACGCTTCAAGTGTACGTTGGGAATCGTCAGTTTCTCGGCCGCAGCATCAACGAGGATCGGGACTCCACGCGATTGCGCAAGCGGTGCAATGTCTGTCAGATTCAGCTCGCTCTCGTCCAGCCTTGGCCCAGCAAAGAGGTAAATCATCGCGGTGCGGGGGCCCAAAGCAATCTCCAACTCTTCACGCGTCGCTACCTCGATCACTCGCACGCCAACCGCCCGCACCGCCGCGTCATACACGTTGCGCGAGTGTCGCGGAATGACAACCTCGTCTCTTGGAAAACCGGCCAGCTTCGGGATGCGGATGTGGAGATCCGGATTGCCACCTGCGACGCAGGCGGCTGTCGCATGTGTCAGCGCCGCGGCACAACCGGACGTCACCATGCCCCATTCCGCACCGGTGAGGACGGCCAAACGCGCACCGATAGCGTCGGTTAGCTCGTCCAAGTGGACGTAAGACCTCGCGGCCTCATTCATAGCGGTCCGCACCTCCGGCAGCATCAGAGAACCGCTTAGAATCGTGAACGTACCTCGCGCGTTGACGAGTGGCCTGACTCCAATCGACTGATAGATTTCCCCGGCTCGGAGTTGTGCGCCACCTCCCGCGACGGAGCGTCGACCCATGGATGCCGTGAGAATCCGCGGCAACAGTGACGGCAGGGCCAGCAAGCTGCCCAGCACGCCACCCCGACGGAACAGCTCGCGGCGACTGATCCTCATCTTTCTCATCGTAATCCTCCGTCCGGTATGCTTGATCCTACGCTGTGCGGCTCATCACGCGCGGCTCAGACTAGCGCGCCGGAAAGAAATTGCCGACGGCTGCCTGGAGCTTATCTGTCCAATTGCGAACATCATATAATCAACTCACATCCGCTGGAGATCGACGGACCTCTCATTAATCGTTAACGAAGAAAGATTTCGATGCGACCCACTGACCGCAAGCCCTCCTTAACTAAGGGTCCACCAGTTTAGCGTGTCCCAATGACGCCCACGCCATACTCATAGACGAGTTGTCCACCCCGGTCGGCAGTACCGATTAAGAGCATTGATCCGCCAACCCCCCAGACAAAGAAAAGAGCCCACAGTGTAACCAGACGTGCGTTGAGATAGTGGGCAACTAGTCGCCCAGCCGTGAGTAATACGAAATAGCCTAACGTCCACATCGCCCAGGTCCAGTGCGCATCAACGAGTCCGTGAGCCAGTCCTGGTGTGAAAACTGTTGCCGCCGCCTCACGACCACTAAGGTAGCTCACGACCATTAAGGTTGTGCCCATAACATAGAGCCCACTTGCGCCACGTCTCCATGCGGTTTGTTCCTTCAATGCAAAGGCCAAAAGGTCAAATATGATCGCGACGGTCAAAAGAGCAATCGGGAAATGTACGAAGAGTGGATGAGCGTTTGGGGCCCAATCCGGTAAAAGCCACGTTGAGGTAATGTTCATCATGGAGCTACCCGCCATGGTGATACGTGCGGCCACTGGCGTAATTCGGCCAGGGCCCACCCAGTGGTTTCTCCACTGTGACAGGTTGTGCAGGGATTCGGAATTCCGTGCTGCTGGGTCATCACGGGTGAAATGAATTTAAAGGTGTGACTTCGGACATTCGTTGTCCCGACGGTCCTGGCGATTCGAGGCATATGGCAAGCGACACACTGACTGGCCTCCGAATCTTCCGCGTGCTGAGTGTGATCTGCGACAGATTCCATTGGCCCAGGTTGTAGCTGTGGTTGGTGGCAGGTTAAGCACAAATCGTTACCGGGCAAGATGAGATCAGCCTCGAATTCAGTGCCATGAACATCGTGACAACCTGAGCACGAAACGCCCTTTATATACATCTGACTTTGGATATAGTCGTTGCCTTGCATCCGATTTTTGTGTGCGGAACCATCGGGCCAGTGTGTAAAGGTTTCCATGCCGAGATGGGCCTCGTCTAGGACCCAGTAGTCGCTAAGGCGAAGACTAGGGCGATATCCAACTGGCCAGTCAAAATAGAAGCCGTTTATGGGGTTCGTCTGTGGTTGACCTTGCGAATGGCACTGAATACAGATGTCCGTGGCGCGTATCGGGTCTAGTCGTGATGGATTAATGATGTTTCCATTGACTGGTTCTTTGATGTGGGACTCCCCTGGACCGTGACAAGCTTCGCATCCTACGTTCCATTCCGTTGGAGTCTTGGTTTCTAGATTGTAATTGACGGAGTGACATCCGTCACAAAGCGGGCCTGTCGGGCGTTGCATGGGATCGGTAGGATAGAACTCTGTCCACCAGTCGCCGCCAGGCTGAGGATGGTAGCGTCGCCACTCTCGGTTTTTGACATCCCACTGAGCTGGAAGCACGAACAGGTCGTTGTTTATTTGCTTGAAGTATCGCTGTTTCCATTTACTACCATAGGTGAACGTTACGTCCTCTTCCCCGAAAGTTACGAGTGGATTATCTGTCTCAAAATCAGCAAGAATCGCGGACGGGCGATCAAGAGGGTCTTGCAGGACATTGGCCATCAACGTATCTTGCCAGCGGGAGTGGATGTCGAGATGACATTCTTGGCACGTTGGTGATCCAACGAAGGTATCCGATGATGTGTCAATTGTGACCGGCAGGTTTTCCCGAGAGCAACCCGGGACGCAAGAGATAACGAGTACAAGCCCTGCCACAGTCGACGGATCGAGGCGAGTGATCATAGGATTGATCCTAACACTACTTAGTACATATTATGGTGGGTCCGCCTAGGGTGACAATTATGGGACCGATGTTACGCTCTGTGTGTGCACTGGCGGTATGTATCGTCTTGGGGTCGTCGGTGTCGGCGCAGGAACCAGAGACTCGTTGTGCGTTCCTGTGTGCTCCTGAACTTAAGGTTGAACCGACGTTCACGTTTGAGCCGATATTTAGGAATCCTGAAGTCGAAGATTTAACCGACGGCTCTGTCGCCATCGGGAATATCGACGCGGCGTTCGAGTTGATTCTCTCATTGGGAATTCCTACCGAAATTCCTAGGGTTGGATTTACGATTGAAACGATCTTTATTCCGTCAGGTGAAGTCGATGAAAAACCTTCTTCGTTTCGCGGTAACGAGATTGAATTTGAGTTGGAGTTGAATTTGAGTTTGCTAGAACCAGAGCAAACGGGAGGATGGATTGACTCGCATTTCGATATCGTCGACAAACTGAGCGGCGCTGAACGTCCTTCTGATAACAGTAGCTACACTCACAAGTTGAATTTTGAGTGGGATACGGCGTTTCTGGTATTTCAGTGGCTACCGGAGAGTAACTGGTTACACAATGTTGAAATCGAGACATCTCTGGACTACATTGCGAGTGGGTTACCGAAGGCCGGGGACATCGTTGGGCGGGAGAGGTTTCTCAGTGACGACAGTCCTTGGTCATTTTCGCTCGTGTTCGTGTTTCCACTGGCGCCACTTGTTCCTTAGCAAATACAGGTCCGCAGACTACTTGAGCTGACACGCTTCACATGCGGCGCTACAAGAACAAAACCCCTGATATTGTGTGGCAGCGGTTGCACGATAATCTCTTCGTATTCCGGGTCGTCCTGCCGGCGTCTGCAACCCTAGTATTACAAGAAAGGAGACTACCGACACATGAAACGTCGCCAGTTCCTTCAATCACTCGGGCCGTTCGTTAGCGCCTCTCTCTTGGCCGTTCCGGCTTTGTCCGTGGGGGGGATCCTACGGTCGGCACAGGCCGGTTCGAGGCTGCGCATCACGGGCATGGACACCTTCATTGTCCGCACCACCGCGCGCACGAACTGGATCTTCGTCCGCCTCTCGACAAATCAGGGACTCACCGGTCTTGGAGAGGCTTCCATGGAAAGACAGTGCGGACCAGATACAGACCTGTCGGACCTCGAGGACTTCTTCAGCCTGGTCCGAGAGGAGTCCCCCGTTCGGTATCGAGCGCTATCGCCAGCGGGGTATCGATCACGCGTCGGCTGGAAACCGGCGAGTGGCCACCGCGTTCTCCGCAATCGAGCAGGCTCAGTGGGATCTCGTCGGCAAAGCGCTTGATGCGCCGGTCCATGAACTGTTTGGTGGCCGCCTTCGCGACCGTCTACTCGTCTACGCGAACATCAACCGGGCCACGTCGGATCACACACCCGAAGGATTCGCCGCAACCGCGGCCGCCTCCGTCGCGGATGGAAACGGTTTTGGCGCGTTAAAGGCGGCGCCGTTCGATGGCTTCCCTCCGGCAAGCGCCGGTCCGCAGGAGGTCGAGGCAGCCACAGATCTGGGAGTCGCGTGTGTTGAAGCCATCCGCGATGCCGTTGGACCCTCGATCGAGATCAAGATCGACTGTCACAGCTTTTTTGACGTGGAGCGTTCAATCAGTGTCGCCCGTCGCCTGGAGCCGCAGCGGCTCTCGTGGTACGAGGAACCGATCCCGCCGACGCAGGTCGAGAACACACGGACCATCAAGAATGCTATCAGTCAGCCAATGGCCGGTGGAGAGTTCCTCTTCGGCATGAGCGGCTTCGACGAACTATGTTGTCGGCAGGCGGTCGACGTCATCATGCCAGACGTCAAACATTGTGGCGGGCTTCAGGAGGGACGGAACATCGCGGCGCTGGCGGCCGCCGCCTTGCACAACGTGGCTGTCTCGCCGCACAACCCAAGCGGCCGCGTCTCTACCTTCGCCTCCGCGCAGCTGTGTGCGGGCATGCCGAATTTCGACATCCTCGAGTACCAGTGGGGCGAAGTCGACTGGCGGAGTGATCTCGTCACTCCACCGGAGCGATTCGAAAATGGAACGATCGCGGTGCCTGACGGCCCCGGCCTCGGCGTCGAGCTCAACGATCGGCTCGTGCGCGAACACCTGGCGTCACGTAGCGTTAAGTAGTTTTGCATACACCACCGAGGAACGCAGACGGTCTTCTGAAATCCTGTAGTAGGCGCGAAGCATCGCCTCTGAGTCGACATGGAGGTGGTAGCCCGCCTTCTCGAGGACATGACGGGCTTTGTAGTTCCCCGCGTATGTCCCCGCAAGAATCCGAGGCACGCCCTGTACCTCGCGTTCGACGTGATCAAGAAGGTGCGAGCCAACACCTTGACGCTGGTGTTCGGGCAGGACGTAGGCGTGGCGCACTAGGGCAACGTCGCGGACGTACTCGAGACCTATTACACCGGTAAGGCGCCCATCGAGATTCGCCCCAAACCATTTCATTCGCAGCGACTCTGCGTTCCAGTCAGCGGAAGTCATCTCCGGATCGCGAAACTCAGCGGGGGGAAGGAACTCGCTGCACCAGCGAGCCGACGTGTTGATGACCGCTAGCGCCGCGGCTACGTCATTTACGGTGAGCGAACGGATCAGCAATTCGGTCAAGCGCGGAGCCTTGGTTGAGTTCGGACGATGACTACCAACTAATATGAGGGAGATAGTCGCCCTTTGACTCACAGACTGTACTTCCTCTCTATAGTCTTCCTTGCTGGTACTTGGTGTCGCGTCATTGCCTAACATCAGTACCGGCCGGATAGCAGAGCTGCGCACCTTCGTGGAATAGCTTGGCGTCGAGCAATGCGCGAAACGGGAAACGTCCTTCGAAGGTTATACTCATCCACCCGCTGATGAAGCGCGGGTCGGTACGGAGAACGGTATTGAAGTGTTCTTCGAAGCTCGTCCGCTTGCTGCCGTTAAGTTGATGCACCCAGCAGATCGGATCTTGATGGACCCGGAAATCGTCGAATGCCCAGGCCAACTCGAAATGGTTGCCATCTGACGATGGCAGCGGGCTGTTCGCGAATGGCTCACCGACTCCGACTTCCGTTCCGTGGCTGATCCCGGCAGCGAGCGCGACATGCGCGTAAAGGAATACCCAGCCGGTCCCTGCCTCCGTACTTCACCGATAAGCAGTCGAACTTCTTGGCCCCCGAGGTTGTGCGGGTCTGCTTGACGGATGGTCACGATACGGCCAGCGGCCACGGCCAAAACCGGCGTGCCGACGGCCGAGGGAAGATCAATCCCCGGGTGACCTACCGGACCCTGGTCAAGCCCGCTCCGCACGACGTCGAAGGGGCTAATCGGAGCCCCTCCGCGGGAGATGGCCGTTGGATCGATCGGCGCTATCAAATTGTTGGGTGGAATGGCTCGTGTGACCAGATCCGTCGCCGTCACCGTCGTGGGAGATGGTGCTGTCGGTGAAGTGGCACGATTCGTGTCCCCGCAACCGCTGCAAATGGCAACCACGACGGCGACGCGACTGGCTTGGCGACCGATCATAGTTCTTCTCGTACCACGAATGACAAAAGGTTAAGCATCTTAGCCTAACCCCACGCGGCGGACGGTTCAACGGGGACGGTGGTTTAATCACAAGGGTGCGCGGGGCGGAGACGATGAGTCCACTCGGTAAACGAAGATTCCAGTGCAAGTCTGAGTAACCTGACCTACTTTTTAGGGTACTGAGATTGTTAGACAATCTTCAACCGAAGTAGCCAAAGCATTGCCAGAGCTGTCCGATATAACCAAGTCTGTCAAGCAGGTATCACCAGAGCCCGAAACCTCCAATACAACAAGCACACCATTGCCGGCAGCAATGGTGACTCCTGCGAGACTGAATCCTAGAACTATGTTGTTATTCGTATTCACGGTAAATCCAGTTGCTTCTGCAATTCCACCACCTGCAGCTGTGACACTTACACGTCTTACTCGAAACTGAAAACCGGCTATCGGTGTACCACTGTTGTATAGGACCTCTACAGTTCCAAGTGATTCGATGCCGGTCACAGTGATGTCCACCGAGTCACTCTGTGCACCAAACGAGCCAGTAATCCTAGTGACGCCCACTGCCACACCCGTCACCGTCCCCGAGTCGGAGACGGTCCCCACACTCTCGTCGTTCGAAGCCCACGTGGGTGTTACTTCCGCACTCATCCCATCACTGTAGGTGGCCGTCGCCGTGACGCTGGCTGTCACCCCGGCCGCAATACTCGTCGTCGAGACACTCACCGATACACCGGCCACCGTGGGCGTCTTCACCGTGATGTTAACCGTCCCACTGTGTCCGCTAAGCGTGCCGGTGATCGTCGCACTGCCCGGCGCCACCGCGGTCACCGTCCCCGAGTCGGAGACAGTCGCCACACTGTCGTCGTTCGAGGACCATGTGGGCATTAGCTCCGCACTCGTGCCATCGCTGTAGGTCGCTGTCGCCGTAACGGTAGTGGTAGCCCCAACGTTCAGAGTCGCGTTTGCGGTACTTACTGAAACGCTCGCCACGATTTGAGTCGTGATCGAAGTGGGAGCCGTTGGTGACGAGCTGACGCCGCTACCTTCCCCCGCCACAGCTAACACACACAACCACCACAACAGATCGTCCAATCACGTTCATGAATTGCATCGAACGCATTTTCCTAATTGCAAATTCAACAGTGGACACCGAGGTGTTGTGCGAAACGTCCCTAGCCTAGCGCGCAGCGGCGGATGGTGCAACGGGAATATGACCGAGTCACCGGCAAACTCTGTAGTAGCATCCAGTGCTAATATAACAGACCAAGGAGGGTCTATGACTCGCGGCGCTCGTCGACGGGCTGTTCGCCTCGGTCGCTCTGCAACCCTGGTGACGCTTATGCTTTGGGCAGGTTGTGGTGAGTCTGAGAATTTACCGTCAACCCCTGTGGCTCTTTCAGACAGTACGTTTGAGTTCGCGTTACTGGGTGACAATCCGTATCCGCCTGCTAACGTACCGAGATTCGAAGAGCTTATCCGAGACGTTAACGCGGTTGATAAACTTTCCTGGGTCATCCATGTTGGCGACATCTTAGGACCTACCACCGTTGGATGTTCGGATAAGGTACTGCAAGCCAGGTTTGACCTCTATCAGAAGTTCGACCCACCCCTGGTGTACACGCCCGGTGACAACGACTGGTTCGACTGCCAACATCCAGACGCGGGAGGCTATGACCCGTACAAACGGCTTGCTGTTCTCCGTGCGATGTTTTTTCCGAATCCCGAGCTGACGACCGGCGGGCAACAGATGGCAGTTAAGACGCAAAGTCGCGACCCCGAGTTTGAGGAGTTCGTCGAAAACGTAATGTGGACGAAGGAGGGCGTCGTGTTCTCCACACTTCATCTCATCGGTTTGCCTACCTCGGAAGACCCGGATGGCGTTGATCGCCGCATGAACGCAGCGGTGAGTTGGGTAACGAAGACCTTTGAGTTGGCCCGGCGGTCTGGCAGCGTCGGCGTCTTCATGGCTACGCAAGTCGATCCATGGGTTGTGTCGGGTTGGCCGCCTCTGGTTCAGCAGATTTGTCCCGAGTGTGTCGAACCACGAGCTGGCGTTGAGGGTCTGTACCCTGTGCTGGAGCGAGAAGCGAGCACATTCGACGGGCCGATTGTCCTGGCAGTTGGAGACACGCATGTCTTCCGAGTGGACAAGCCGTTGTACTCGGCGGAGACCGGGCTGCTTGTCGAGAACTTCACGCGTGTCGAGACGTTTGGTAACCCGTACGTGCATTGGGTACGGGTTCGAGTCGATCCTCTCCAAGACGAAGTCTTTTCGTTTCAACAGCAAATCGTAGCGGGCAACGTAGGTGGAGCAGGAGAGCTGTAGACGGTTCCGTCGAGGTCCACTGAACTCCAGCCTCTGGGAAAGTCGGGAGCCTGTGCCGACCCCATGGTGGCAGTCGGAGACTCTACCCTGCTGCTACAATCCACAGACCCTCTCTACTGGACCCTGCCGCCTATAGAGTATCGGCCGTCTGTAAATTCACCGAAGAGCTCGGCGACCAGAGGATGCTTGATCGGCTGGCTGCATTCGTCGGGCTCGAGATGGCGTTCAGCTACGTAGGTTGTGTGCTCAGACCCGTCGACGAGCACGTGATACCATGGCCGGTCTTTCGGTGGCCGGGATCGTGCCACTGACGCGTACCAGTCATCGGATCCCTGAAACGTTGCGTCGACGTCGAACACCGCACCGCGATAATCGAATTTCTTGTGATGGACGATCTGCCCCACGAAATACTTGGCCGAGTACTCCACCTGGCCAGCATAACAGACTTAGGTTCCCGATCATTAATAGTTAATCAGTCTGGAAAAATTTCTGCAGCGATGGCCGGACGACGATCGAAGACGAACCCGTTGCGGTTTGGCATTTTGATTTTCGCCAACGTGTTAATGTCGACTCGTTCATTTTTGATGGGATCAACTTGGGCGAAAAATGGCGCAAAAAGTTGACTGTGAGTGTCCGACGCCAATCACCCGGATCTGACGACGATTTTGCGGTGACAGCAACGTTATTCGATGAAGACCCAGAGCGACGTTCAAGTGAGGTTATCGTGACTCGATTCTTCGGACTCTGTCTCGTAGCACTGACGCTGTGGCTTGCGGCGTGCGGCACGACTCCCACCACCGACGACACCTCCTCCACCGGCAGCGAGCGCACGCTAGCACCGGGGACTTTTGTCATCAATCCGCAGTTCGATGCCGCACTGAGCTTCAGCGAAGGGCTAGCGGCGGTTCGGATCGGCGACAGCGAGACCGGCAAGTGGGGCTACATCGACACCACCGGGCAGATGGTGATCAATCCGCGGTTCGATGGCGTGTCTGGCTTTACTGATGGACTCGCAGTAGTTCTCGTCGACGACGACGAGAGGGAGAAGTACGGCTTCATTGACACCACTGGAGAGATGGTAATCACTCCAGAGTTCGATGACGTGACACCCTTCCTAGAAGGGCTGGCAGGGATTCAGATTGACGACAAGTGGGGTTTCATCGACACGACAGGTCAAGTCGTCATCGATCCGCAATTCGATTACGTGTCCGTATTCTTCGAGGGACTGACGGTGGTCGCAGTCGGCGACGGAGAGACTCGTAAGTGGGGCTTCATCGACACGACTGGGCAGATGGTCATCAATCCCCAGTTCGAGAGGGCGGATCTGTTCGTCGAGGGACTAGCACTAGTCGCAGTCGACGACGGAGGGATCCTCAAGTACGGCTTTATAGACACCACCGGACAGATGGTGATCACTCCGCAGTTCGACAACGCACTGAGCTTCAGCGAGGGGCTAGCGGCGGTCCGGATCGGCGACATCAGCACCGGCAAGTGGGGCTACATCGACACCACCGGACAGATGGTGATCAATCCGCGGTTCGACTCGGCAAACTCGTTCAGTGAGGGATTCGCGGCTATGCTAATTGGCAACTATCTGACTGGAAAAATGGGCTTCATCGACACGACAGGACAGATAGTGGTCACTCCTGAATTTGTCCCAAAGGCTGGCTTCTCGACGAGGTGGGGACAGTATCAGTTTCAGGAAGGATTGGCAGCGGTGAGGGTTGGCAACGAGCTCAGCAGTTCGCTTTGGGGCTTCATCGACACGACTGGGCAGATGGTCATCAATCCCCAGTTCGATGACGTGGATAGCTTTACCGATGGACTCGCGAGGGCGTGTATCGCGAATCGTTGTGGATACATCGCACGATAGAGTGTTACGTGTGTACCGCCCCCACGAAATTTGGACAGCGGGCGGGCGTGGTCTTCGCTCCAACCCATCGGGCTGAAGTGAGAAAACTGGTTGCGGAGGTCGTGCAACCGTTTGTCAGGGTGTCAATGCCCTTCTTTTGCGAATGCGAAGAAGCCTTCGATATTCCTTAGTCAGATCCTCTATGAGTTTATTCACAATTTGTACGAGCTCCCGAGGTTTAGGGAGCTCCATTAAAACAGAGTTGTCGTAGTACGTGAGCGCCGTCGTAGAGTAGTAGGGGTTCAGCATCTCTACAGCCTGATTCAGCTCGGTACTGAAGAAGCGCTTCTGAGGATGTGAAGTTGCTCTCTTGAGGGCACGAACTAAGTGGTGGTTGATTTTTTTCAAACTCTGATCGGACTCACCGTGCAATCTGAGCACAGACTTGAGCGCCAGTTCAATCGCGTGTCCGAACAAGTAGTAGACAGCTATAGGCGCTTTATCGTGCTCATCGGCGTCAACGACGATAGTCGCAGCGTTCGCAAAGTCCTCCGCATGTTTCAGAAGTCCAATATGGGAATATTTAGATTTCATGACTGTCCAACAGATCCGACCGCGTTCCCAAATCTTTCGCTGAGGCTCTACTGGTTCTCCTCGCCGACTTTACACGGTCACGGGCTGCGGAGGTGACTCAATATGGCTTTCCGAGCGCCGCCACACCCGGTCGTTTTTTCGACGGGCCGCAAAACTTGAGGGTCGATGACTTTCTCCACGAGCGCGGGATCGAGGTGAGCCACGAGACGGTCTCATTGGCATCACCCCCTTTTTTGCTGTGCGTACATTTTGCCGCTGTCGCTACGCAGTGCCGGTTCTGGTGGAACCGTTTTGGCTCGATCTTCGCCGCCGAGATTCGCAAGAAGCGGACGGGTCGTGAAAATCAATGGCGAACGCCATTGCCTCTGGCATGCCGTGGACCAAGGAAGGCGAGGTGCTGGGAGGCAGCTTTGCCTGTATCTCCCCATCTTACCCTCCGCCTCCGTCAGTCCCCGTCCTGAGGTAGGCCGCCCAGTCGTCCATGAGCCGGCGGCGGCGCTCGAACAGATCCGACCGCGCGTAGGCCGCCACGGTCGGGTCGCGCACGACATGGGCGAGTGTGGCTTCAATCACGTCGTGTCGGGCGCTCGTCTGTTCGGCCGCCCAGTCTCGGAACGAGCTACGGAACCCATGCGGGACCGCCGCAATGCCGAGCCGCAAGAGCAACTTGGACAACGTCAGTCGCTGTAAGGGCTGGCCCCGCTGCGCACTCGGAAACACAAGGCCCGTGCCGTCAAGCGCCGTGGCGTCGTCGAGAATGTCCAAGGCCGGCGCAGACAGCGGCACACGGTGCGCCCGCTGTGCCTTCATCCGGGCGCCGGGAATCGTCCACACGGCCGCCTCGCGATCAATCTCGTCCCACGTCGCCCGTCGCACTTCGCCGGACCGGGCGGCCGTCAGCACCAGGAACTCGAAGGCGAGCTTGACGGGCGTCGACGCGCTGGACCCGCGCACGGTCTGGAGCGCCGTCGCCACCTCGCCGTGAGGCAGTGCCCGCATGTGTTGGACCACCGCGCGTTGCCGGCCGAGCGCTTGCCCCAAGACCTCGCCGGCTGGGTTGTCGAGCCGGTACTCCATGACGACCGCCCACTTCATCACGGTGCCAATGCGCTGGCGCACCAGCCGCGCGGTGGTGGGCTTCGTGTGCCAGATCGGCGTGAGGACGGCCAGCACGTCGCGCATCGTCACCTCGCCGACCGGCCGCGCTCCCATGTGCGGGAACGCATAGACACGCAGGCTCATCAGCCAGTCCTTCACAGTCCCGGGACTGCGCCACCCTGAGCGCTGTTGTTCCCACACGCGGATCGCGGCTTCCTCGAAGGTGGGCATGGCTTGCCGTCGCCGCTTGTCCACCAACGGGTCTCCGCCCGACCGCGCGAGCTTGCGGTTGGCAAACGCGGCCTCACGCGCCTCCGCGAGCGACACAAGTGGGAAGCCGCCGAGCCCGAGTTCCCGGCGACGGCCATGGATCACGAGGCGTTGCACCCAGCAGCGCGCACCGCTGGGGAGCACCAGGAGGTAGAGGCCGTGGCCGTCGCAATAGCGGCCGGGCTTGGTCGCCGTACGGACGAAGGCGGCGCTGAGTGCTTTGTCGGGATGTCGGCCGTGTTTCCGTCTGGATACGGGTGGTCACTGGTCATGTGTTCCTCATGCTACATCACCTATTTATTCCCATCATTATATATTGGAATAGGCGGTCACGCATCGGTTGTCTATGGACGTAAGATGTCACGTAAATAGTATATATATGAATTAGTTAGTGGACTATTTCGGACTTGTTCAAACGACTACGGAATGTGTTGATACCTCATTTTCGCTGATGATATCGTTAAGATAAAGTATATAGGCTACGACTGCGTACACCTCGCTGGAACTGAGTGATCCTGGTTGCTGGAATGGCATGGCACGATTGATGTAATCCCAAAGAGTTGTGGCTGCCGGCCAATAGCTGCCCACGGTCTTACGCGGTCGGTCGCTGGTTAGTGATCCTTGTCCACCGACCAGCTGATCGTCGGGTCCTTCCCTGCCGGTCGGTCCATGACAGGCGGAACATCGGCGATTATAGATCACGAAACCTTCAGCTGCGGTCGACCCTCCGGGTGGCAACCCGTTACCGTCTGGGCCAATGATCGGTCCCCAAGCATCAATTTCAAACGATGTCGCTTGACGTCCTAGAGCAGTAACTGGCGTTTGCCCTGAGCATTCGCTGACTAGAACGACCGTTAAGATCCCCGTAATACCAAGGACATATGGAACAGGGTTACACATCGATATTTTCCACGACACCGGTCGAGCGTACTCGCCAACCTTGAATTGCATTATTGTGGTAATTGGTATGCATACCCCGCTCTGCAATTAGAGCCGATCGGGTTGGCTGAACGTAGCCAGTTTCGTCGATGCAACGAGAAATTAATGTTGTTTCCGATCCGTTCCAGTGCCAGTCAAATCTAAACCGCGAGTGTGCCCGAGGTAACACTGGTTCCTGTAATTGGGAGTCAGAGCAACTTACTCCTCCGTTGGTCGAAACTTCGACCCGGTGCACCCGGCCACGACCTGACCATGCCAGACCTGAGATCTGATAGAACCCGGGTCCATCAAGCCTTTGGCCACCAGAAGGTCTCGTGATAACCGACTTGGCATCCATCACGAACGTGAACTGTTGAGCCTTGCCGTCCGGCATCAAGTCAGTATATTTCGAAGTCTCCTCGCGGGTAAGATAAGGTTGGTCGACAAGCTTTAGACGTTGCAGCCACTTGACACTGATGTTGCCTTCCCAGCCTGGGATTAGTAGACGTATCGGGTAACCTTGAGCCGGTCGTAGCGCCTCACCGTTCTGGCCATAAACCACAAGGGTATCCCCCAACGCTTTGTTGAGTGGCACGCTTCGAGTCATACGACCTGCGTCAGCTCCTTCGGCCACAAGCCAACGAGCCCCGGTCTGTATTCCCATCAGTAGTAGTAGTTTCGAGAGGGGTGCTCCGGTCCATTCGCTTGAGCTTGTCAGACCGAATGCCGACTGGACATCAGTACTGGGCTGCGCGGGCGCCCACTTTGCTCGACTATTGCCTGAACATTCAATGACGGAATTTCCTAGTTTAAGGTCTTGGCTACATACGGATCGTCGGGTGACAATCGCGGCTATGGTCGTAGGCCGCGCTCTTTCAACACCGCGACGAGATAGCTCTGCTCGCGGTTCCCCTTCACGCTGTTGCAGGCTCCGCAGAGGAGTTGCAGGTTGTCGAAGTGGTCTGACCCCCTCTTGCTCTGTGGGATCTTGTGATCCACCGTGAAGTTCCGAAAGGGAAACGCGACGCGACAGTCAGCGCAGCGCCCTTCTTGCTTCCCAAACAGTAGATGCTTGTGCGTTCGGTAGTTCGGGATCGTTCTGAGATCCGTCCGGCGCGGGATGTCGGTTCGATGGTTGATGTCGTAGAAGAGCTTGAACGCCTCCTTGAGCCGCGTCTTGACCAGCGTTGCGGCTAGCGGTGACAGGTCAATTCCGATCCACTCACGGCTCATGTTTTCAGCTGAGACGCACGCCGTGGCGCAGCCAGCGAATGGATCCAAGACAACATCGTCATTATTGCTCGACGCCTGGATGATTCGATCTAATAAGTCGAGCGGCTTCTGTGTGGGGTAGCCAACACGCTCTTTCGATGAGCATGAAATGGTAGGGATAGACCACACGTCCGACATTGCTTTCCCTTCGGCCATGATGTCGGATAGTTTTTTTAGCCTGCTCTTGCTGTTTCCTCTCCCACCCGGCATCCAGATAACCTCGTTACCCTCATCGTCCAGGTGAATTTTCTGCTTCCGAGTCTTAATGATCTCGTCTCGTGTCCACCGGTTTTTCGGCATGCTGAACCGGCCGCAGCGAGTCTTCGCATAGAACAAGATCACGTCGTGTTTACGGTTTAAGAAGTGTGGCAAGTCCATCAAACGGAACGAATAATCCCACACGATTTCGTTTCTGAAATTCTTCCTCTCAAACACGGCATCGAGCAGCATCTTGAGATAGTGACTGGCTGTTGGGTCGCAATGGAGGTAGAGGCTCCCGGTTGGCTTCAAGAGCCGGTCCATCTCCAAGAGCCGCACGGCCATCATGATGAGGTAGGACTTCATGTCGGGGCCGTGGGCCACGCCCGCCGCGTCAATCACCGCGTAGACGGCTGGGCTTTGTTCCGCAATCTCCCCGTGCCAGGCCAGGTCCACATCGTCGAGCGTCCAGGTGTCCTTGAACGACGCTCCGGCAGCATCACTACCGATAGGCGCGCTGTAGGTCTTGTTCGAGTTAAACGGCGGGTCGAGGTAGATCAAATCCACACTCGCGCTGTTCATGCCGCGCATGATGTCGAGGTTGTCCCCCGTCCACATCGTGCGGTTCACCCAGTTCGGACTACTCATCGTCGAGGGGTAGCTCTAGGTTTGTGTTGATCTTCGGATAAGCACGCTGAAGCATCCGCGCGAACTGGTCCCATCTTGTTGAGGCTCGCAGGAGCGCCATAACGCCGCTTATGTGCTTCTGTAGCGCAGGGTGACCAACATCGTCAGTCAACCATTGGTGATGCATCGCCCGCCTACGCCCTTTTTCGGTCTTAGGGTTCAGTTTATCAAGTTCTTCCCTTACGCCAAGAGCGAGTCGGTCCCACACAAAATCGTTGGTGTACTTACCAACTACGCTCGGTCGATTCACCTTCATTCCCTGCCATTGCCAGCTACGGAGTCTAAAAAACTCCATGTAGAACTCATCAGGAAACCGCTTCGCCCATTTAGCGTGTTCGGCAAGCAGGTACTTGTCGAGGATGCGGTTAAGTTCTTTCCGGTCTCTAATTTCCTGATAACTTGTCGCCTCGTCGACCAGCGCGATGATGCCGACATGTGCTAGCCCTCGCATAAGGACTTCGCAAGCAGACGCGGTGCGCATCTGAGAAGCGAGCAACACTCCAGCATCTCTAGCCTGTAGGTAGACTTCGCATACTTTGGGTAGAAGCTCTGCTTTGTATCCAACTGCGGCTCCACCACGAGACGGCTTAAATCTCAACTTGTTATTCGAAGATGCCAACTCATCTGTTATGAATGGCTTAAGGTTGTTTGAGGCCAAGAAAGGGGCCATTTGTTCGAATCCGATTCGCTTCCCCGCTGGCTTGTTCGATTGGCCCATGGCGCGAAGAAAACTGGATTGGGTCAATACTCTCGTGCCATCGTTGAGCACAGCACATTCAATGGTGACTGGTCCGATTTGGAGTTCTCCTGTGTGTGTAGCCTTCTGAATGCTCATCCGATCACCCCCAATCCTCGGTCGATGGTCAGCGAGAACTGGTGATCCGGTTCGACTCCCCGCAGGTTGTAGCGGTAGCAGAACTCGTCCACGTAGCGCTGGAGGTGTCGCCCGCTGACGCTGTGGAACTGGCCGAACATCCCGCGCTTCAGGAGCGCCCAAAAGCTCTCAATACCTTAAACTAGGAAATTCCGAAACATTTCTTGGATCAAATCTATATTTGATCTTCAGTTCGGACTTGCTGATGCGGCGATCCCTTTAAGAGCAGATGTTATATCAGCCTGTCGATTCGGTACCCATCCCACTCGAGGCTTGGAAATGTTCAGCTTGATGGTGATGGGCGACCCCACCTTTGCAACGCATTCCTTCGTATCGCCATCCGCTAATGTGTTAAGATTCCGGCCGTTCAACAGGCAGGAAGGGGGCGGAGCGTGTCAAGATCACAGGAGATCATAGGGGGCTCGGTGATTGGGCTTTGGCGGTATCCTGTTAAGTCCATGCTCGGTGAGCAGCTTGACGTCGCTGAAATCACAGAACGTGGACTCGTGGGTGACCGGGTGTACGCCTTAGTGGACCGACTCACTGGAAGGGTGGTGAGCGCGAAAAACCCTAAAAAGTGGCCACACATGCTCGAATTCCGTGCTAGCTTTCTAGAACCTCCTCGGGCTGACCAAAATGTCCCACCAGTCCTCATCACGCTGCCGAATGGCAGGATGATCACAAGTGAGCAAAGCGACTGCGACTTGATTCTGTCAGAGTCGTTCGGTCGCGAAGTGACACTTTCATCGGTCGTTCCCAAAACTCCGAAGCTCGAGGAGTATTGGCCAGATATGGCTGATCTTGCTCATAGAGACACAACCACTGATGAATCAATGCCGATGGGAACGTTCTTCGACGCTTCCGCCATTCACGTTGTGACGAATGCTACTCTCAACAGACTTCGCGAACTACAACCCGAAGGGAGTTTCGATGTCCGACGGTTCCGCCCAAACGTGCTTGTCGAACATAGTTCGATGCGGAAAGCTTTCATAGAGAACAGTTGGGTTGGCCGGACGATCAAGATCGGAGAGATCGTGCAGTTGAACATCGAGGGCCTCTGTCCCCGCTGCGTGATGACGACGCTTCCCCAAGGTAATTTACCCGCGGACGCAGAAGTCCTACGTTCAGCAGCCCAGCACAATGGGGCGAACGTGGGAGTTTATGCGAGTGTTGTGAAGGGTGAGACCGTTCGTCCTGGCGATCCCGTGACAATTCGGTAGCCTGAGGAGTACAAGAAGCCTTCCTAATCTGGAACCGCACATCGTTCAGCAAAATTGATGATCCCGTAACCGACATTGAAACACGCATCGAACTCTAACACGGTCCGTGGGTACATCACCGCACCCGGAACGAGATCCGTAAATAGGGACAGCCCGCATCGCTGTACCAGGTCACCGATTCTCGCACCATATCTATGGCCAGGGTGTAACGACCTTTTAGCTCAGGTGTCCGCACGCGCACCGCAGCTTCGACGACGTCATCCGGTTTCACAACTCTCGGCAACGACGTTCGCATCCCTTCATGGTGTGTCGTTGAGCCCCGGTGATCTAACCAGTGGTAACTGAGGTAATCCGGACCTGACTTGACCGTACTTGACCAGGGCCGCCAACTCTCATTCCTAAGTGTAACCGTCACAACGAATGTTTCGTCCACGCCTGCCTCACGCGGGCCTTCGTAATCTAGGTAGCGCGCGTCGTAGGGACTACGAATCGAATCCTCAACTACCTCACCGGGCACCTCCCTCGGCGGTTCACGACGGACGTTTCGTAACCCGCGTTCGGCGAAAATTACCAGCTGCTTCGCTAGTAAATCTAGATCATGTGCTCGTAACGTACCATCCGCCTCCTCAATACAGCGAGTATGCGATCTCACCGAATCTCTCGCGGGCCGGAGTGATGTGACCGGGCAAGGGCGGGTAGCTATAGGCCAGACACAGTGCCTCGTACCTCAAGTCCATACCCAGCGAACCACTCTCGAAAGTCCTCAAGCGGATACCTATGTTCCATTGGTTCTTTAACTTCTGGCGTACCCGCTGGAACGGATCTGGCAGGCAGATCAGGTTCACCAGTCACATGGGACAGTCGTGCACGAATCTTATCGAGATCGTGAACAAGCCAATCGAGATTGACCTCTTTGCTCCATCGTCCAAGCCAATCCCCACGCGGCTCGATTAAGAGAAATCGTGAGCTGAACCGCCTCATCCTCGACACGAACGCTTCTGGATCACTCAGGTGATGAAACGAATCAAACATCACTACAAGATCTACGACACCCTCGGGTTCAAACCGCTCGAGGTCAGCGACCTGAAACGTAACGTTCGATAACCGCAGCCTTTTGCGGAAGTCTTGCGCTCGATCAATTCCAGCGCGGCTATGGTCGATTCCTTTAAAGCTGACCCCAGGATATCGGCGCGCCAACTCACACGTAATCTCGCCCGGGCCACAGCCCAGATCTAGAACCTTCTTCGGTGCACCTAGATAAACCTCAGCTAAGTCGGCAAATCTTCAGAATGGTGATGTACCTCAGGATAGGCAGGTTGGAACGGATCTATCCACTGATCGCCAAATAACCAATCATGGTAAGCCTGATCCCGTGCTGGCGACCACCGGCGCCAGTAGGTCCTGGCGCGGCGAAGCATGCGTCGAATCTGTAACGATATCATGGTTACTCTCACTACATAAGCTACAGGGCCTAAATGTCTCTAATAGCTTATACATAGCCCCTGAATACAACGTTGCGGTACAAACCTACGCAGACCCACTGAACTTTGGTAGCATGACAGCGGCACATCACCAACAAACCGTTCAGAGGTATCAGAGGAGATTAGCCGTGTTTCTATTTTTTGTGATGACGGCATTGGTCCTTCAACAACCTGCAACATCCACCGCGGTTGCCCTAGACTTCGAGTTTTTCCGAAGTAAGTACAGCCCATCTTCCTGAAGAAAAACCCTGGACTTACACGATGTGTCGTGTGCCATTCTGGTGAGGGGCGCATCGCGTTTCTAAAACCTCTGTTACCGAATGCAACGACTTGGGATGAAAAACAATCCCGTCTTAATTTCGAAGCGGTATCACGTCTTGTCACGCCGGACTCTCCTTTGACTAGCCGATTACTCATGCATCCATTAGAGCCCGCGGCCGGCGGCGACGAATTCCATAACGGGGGTCGACAATTTACGTCACAAGATGACCCACAGTTTCAAACCCTTTCCGCATGGGTGCTTGGGCAAAAATGACCCAATCAGTGTGCCTGTGAGACTTTAATGAAGGAGTTGTAACGATGGCCAAGTCACAGAGGTTCGACCGATTTCTACCAAACCTAGTAGCTCTTCTCGGGTTGCCTCTGCTGATGATTACTTCGGCATCTGCGCGGACCGATGTTCTGATCGTACAGACAAACAGTGCTGGAGACAACGTGCACATCATCGATCCCGACACAAACACGGTCGTCGGAGAGATCAGTGGTATCGAGCGAGCGCACGGCGCCGTCCCGATGCCGGACGGGCGTTTTCTGTATGTAGCCAATGAATCGGTCAACACGGTTGATGTTGTTGACATGGGTACGATGAAAGTCATCAAGCAGATCCCGCTGAGCGGGCGCCCCAACAACATCGCAATCACGCCGGACGGGCGTAAGGTCTACGTGGCTATCGCCCAGTCGCCTGGCGCGCTCGAGGTGATCGATACCAGTACCAACGATATTTTCGCCACGATTTCAGTGCATGGTGGGGCACACAATACCTATGTTACGCCGGATGGTAAGTACGCCATCGCCGGAATGATAGGCACACGAAACATCACCGTTATCGACACCAAGACCGACATGCCAGTTTGGACTACCTATTGGGACCGTGGGATCCGTCCGATGGCGTTCGACACGAACGCTGATGGGTCGACGAAACGGATCTACGCACAATTGTCAAACTTCAATGGTTTTGGCGTACTCGATTTTGAGACACGTAAGGAAGTCAGCCGAATCGAGTACCCCACAGCGCCGTCCGATCAGCAAACTCCTGGCCATGGTGGCAACACGGCCCATGGCATAGGTGTCACCCCCAACGAACGTTACCTCGTTGCCAACAGCAGCGTGTACATCTACACGCTCCCCTACCTGGAACTAGTCGGCGGTGTCAAAGTTGGGCACTCTCCAAACTGGATCACGATCACGCCCGACAGTAAGTTCGCATATATCTCGCTGTCTGGGCAGAACAGTGTGGCGGTGGTCGACATCGAGAAGATCGAGATGATTACCGAGATCATGACTGGTGGCCAAGTACCGAAGCGCAACGCCACGCTTATTGTTAGGCCGTAGCAGTCGTATGACCGTTCTCCGTGTTGTAATAGTGACGACGCTCACATTGGCAGGTTTCGCCAGGGCACAACCTCGCCCGGTAGCGGGCGGTGTGTATACAACGGAGCAGGCGGAGCGAGGTGCCGTACTCTACGACGAGCAATGCGTCTCGTACCACGGCGAACTCAGACAGCTAACACCTGACATGGCGGCGCTGCTTACTGACCACACCTTTCGGGCTCGTTGGAGGAACCGGTCGCTAGGTGAGTTGTTCGAAACGATTCAGATCGAGATGCCCCAAAATGCACCAGGATCGCTATCGACTCAGCAAACGGCCGATCTTGTGGCATTTATCTTGCGGGGCAACCGCCGGCCAACCGGAGAATTCTCCTTGCCCACAGACGTCGAAACACTGAGGGCCATTCCGTTTGAACCGGAACCATGACACGAAATGAAAAGTCTCGCGATGTATGCACGGTATCTTCCTTCACTCGGTGCCGCGAAACTCACTTAAATTAGCAAGGCGCAGACTACGCTTGGTGGGCATCCGCTTCAGCTCCCTTATCAAAGATAAGTTGCCAGTGTGTGACCTTTTCGTTCCGAATCGTGAAAAGCATGGCAAAGTCTGATTCCCATTCTTTGTTCGTCGAACGTACCCGATATCGAAAACATCCTATGCATGCGACACGTTCACCATCAGTAAAGAACTCTCGGGGTTCGAATACGGTCGCTTCCTGTGTCTCGTCTAACACTTTGAAGAATTCTCCGACATTTTTCCGCCCTTTGTACAACCGATTAATTGGTACGATCTCCGGTCCTCGGTGATCCCAATGAACATCATCGGCTAACAGCTCGAGAAAGCCTAGAATATCTCGAGCAAAGAATTTCTCAAACCCTTTCTTGACGACTTCAATGTTGGCCTCGTTCATCAGTGCTCCTTCTCGTGCGTAAGTGCCTTAAAAACCTGATGCCACGTCATTACACCCTCTTCTAGGTCGTTTACTATTTCTGGGGAGACTTATGCAACTTTAGTTTTCAAGAACAAGCCCTCTACCAATGAGTTTACTGGGTTCAGCATCGACTTTCGGTACGAACTTGTTCAGCCAACCTCCGTCCCAGTTAGCGACATAAGCGAAGGCGTCATACAGTGGCGAGTCCTTTGGTTTCTCTTAGCAAAATCTCTCTCAAACAAAAACCACAACTGTCAGTTGTCTCAGACTGACCTTACGTGTCATTAACAATCTCGTCATAGAAGGCGACAAAGTCCGCACGATTCTCTCCAGCTCTAAACTCAATGGCTGCCCGCGGGTGAATGTTTAGCTGCCCCGTAATGTTGTAAGGGATCAGTGGGCCCCATTCAACAGCCTTTCGAATCTCAGGCATGTAATCCTGCAGCAATTGAATCACTGGCCGTAGTTCAAACTTTGGATTACGAAGAAACCCAAGTAAGAGTTCCATTGGACAGTTGCCAGCCCCTCGTCCAAGTCCAGCCATTGTTGCATCCGCACGATTCGAGCCAAGGACTATCGCCTCAATGGTGTTTGCAAACGCGAGCTGCATATTGTTATGTGCGTGAATGCCAATCTCCTTACCAGTACCCTTCATTGCATCCGCATACTTATGGTACAAGCGATCGATTTGCTCACGATAAAGATGCCCGAAGCTATCCACAATCACCATCGTGCCAGCGGGTGTCGCTGCAATCGCTTCAAGAACGGTTCCAACTTCTTCCTCAGTTATATTAGATACGGCCATTAGATTGGCCATCGTCTCATAACCCTGTTCGCTCGCATGATGGATCATCTCCACAGCCTCAGAAACCTGATGCGCGTAGAACGCGACACGTATCATGCCAAGCACACTTTCAGCAGCTGGCTCAATGGCAGTCTTCCAATTACTCTTTCCTGCGTCAGCCATGGCCGCAAGTGTTAAGCCGGTGCTCGCTGCATCGTGATCGCCAACTACACGTCGCATGTCTTCTTCGTCGCAATGACGCCACGCCCCGAACCTATCTTTCGGGAATAACTTCTCGGAATTCTTATATCCTATCTCCATTGTATCCACACCCGCCGCAATACACGTGTCGTACACAGCCCTGACAAATTCATCAGTGAACTGATGCGAGTTAATCAAGCCACCGTCTCGCACCGTACAATCCAATACCTTCAATTCCGGCCGGTAAGTTATCCACGGAGCTTTCTCAGACATACCGCTGCTGTTATTCATAAAATCATTTTCCTTATTACTCAGGGCAAACTTGCATCACCTGGTACCAGAATTCAAGAGTGATACATCTCTCAGACACATCTGAGAATACCCGGCCGTGCTCTTTAAGCTATCTTACCGCTAAATCAAAATTCTGGCGCCATATGCGTCGAGCGAGTCCATGTTCCTGTATGATGTGGCGAGCCGGTAGACACGGACTCACCCTTTCGCCGAGCGTGGGATTATGATGCCGTCCATCGAAGCCAACCACACTGACTCGAAGAAAAAGACGGGAGGCAACCTATGAAAAGGATCAGCGTGCTTGCTCTCCTCTTGGCCCTTGGCGCAATCGCGGTCACGGTCATGGCGGAGCAAGAAACACAGAACGTCATCGAAGTTGACCAATTAGGTGAGAACTTATTCGTCCTGAGAGGAGAAGGGAGTGGTGGTAATACCGCTGTCTTCATCACTACTGACGGAGTAGTTGTGGTCGATTCCAAGAACCCAGGATGGGGACAGTCGATTCTCGACAAGATTGATGAACTGACCAATAAACCGGTCACCACACTTATCAACACCCACAGTCACCATGACCACGTAAGTGGAAACGTCGCATTCGTTCCACACGACGGCGATCAGTACAACGAATGGCTTGCAGTAGTCGAGATCGTGGCTCACGAAGTAACAAAAACAAACATGGAGACAATGGGGGCCTACAGTGGTCGAACAGAACCGCCAGTAAATGTCTTCAGTGACACCCACGGCCTTGGACTTCCGACGACTACTTTTTCTGACCAACTGATACTCGGAAGCGGGACTGACCGTGTTGAGCTCTTCCATTTTGGCCGCGGACACACGGGTGGTGACGCATGGGTCGTTTTTCCATCAGCGCGTACACTCCACGCGGGTGACATGTTCGCTGGTAAGTGGCTACCATTTCTCGATGCCAACAATGGTGGAAGCGGTGTTGATATCAGCGAATCTCTACAAGGGGCACACGACTCCATCACCAACGTGGACACGATCATAACCGGACATAGCACACAAATGACATGGGAGGATCTCGACGAGTACGCCGCTTTTAATCGCGACTTCCTGAACGTTGTTAAGAACGGCGTGGAAAACGGTCAGTCCGTGGAAGAAATCGCGAAAGCATGGACCATACCAGCAGGATATACCGATTACTCTACACCACAGATACCGATCGGTAGCGTCAAAGTGATCGCCGATGAGCTAAAAGGAAACCGCTAAACGTCAGAGATAAAGAACTCTTCATTATTCACTCAAGGTCGCTGATGATCTCAGTAACCTTGCTGGTATCGCTTTACGGGTATTCCATTTGACACTCAAGCGAGTGAGTATTTTCCCGGAGGCTTTCTCGTGCGGACATGACATCAACACTTAGTAGACACTCATCAAAATCGAGATGACGTGATCCACGTGTCAGCTCTGGACCAGCTCTCATCAAAATCAACATTTGACGGGGACTTCCCTTGCCCTTCCAAAGCCAGTCTTAGACCAAGTAACGACCAGCCGTTATTCGGATGATCGTCGAGTTCCGTGCGGTAAACATGTTCGGCAACTGAATAAAGTTCAGCTTCGATGAGTACCGCGCCGAGCCAATGTCGCGCAGGAAAGGGTAGTGGCTCAGGTTCCGAATACTCGAGATCGTCCTCCACATTAACAGCGAGTTCAAACGACTGAATCGCACCCTCAAGGTCCCCCGTATCCCTCTTAATCTCACCCTTGAGAATCAAACCAACCGTCTGAAGAACCAACTTTGCCGCATCGAACCGAAAGCGCTCTGTGGTCGTATCAGCGAGTGACATGACTCGATCAAGGTAGACTTTGGCGAAATCTGCATTTCCAGTTCGTAGATGTGCGTACCCTTGTGCAAAGTCCCACAATCCACCGGATGCTTCCTTTGTTGGACGCGTTGTCACGGTAAGGACTTCATCGAACCGACCGAAACGGATTAGCGTGAGAACGTGGTACACACTGTCATCAGTAAGCTTCGCATAGTCCTTACCTGCCTGAACGGCGATTGCACCCTGTCCATCCATTGATGCAGCAAATAGGAGCATGTGAAGATTGTGGCTTGGGTAGATAGCGAATCCTTCACCAACGGCCGCCTTGAGATCCGAATGCCACGCTCTGATATTTGACCGGACCCCGTCACCCCACCGCCCAATTTCATTCCAGGTGTGTGACGGCATGTGATTTATGTGACTCGCACCAGGAATAGCATCCCCCAGGTACTTAGCGCATATGGAAGCCTTGCTGGGATCGACAGTCGACTCCGTGGCATGGATATAAAGATGACAGGCGCCTGGGTGCTTGATATCTCTCGCAAGAATACCTTCCAGCACGGCATGCAGGCGTCGAACGTTTGGATCGTTTAAATCGCGCGTACCTTGACGAGGTTCCAGTAAAAATAGTGCGTCAGCGTACAGCGTCGCAGCGTCGAGATCCTCTGGATAAGTCTCAGCAACAAGACGCATTGCGGCCGCATACGCCTCGTCCTGGGCACGCCGATTCTCTGGTTCAAACTCCTCAACGTACCGTGTCGCGATTGCTTCAATGTACGCCCTTTCCCGCGCACTAGCCAGATCGATCCGGTCCATGGCAGCTACTGCAGCCGCATACGCATGTGGCGCCTCAGACAACCCCATCGGGCCGTTGAGGTATGATCCCCAGGCCCACGCCTCGCCCCAATAGCAAATCGCGCAGCTCGTATCACGTCTCCATGACTCACGAAATGACCGTGCCGCGTCCTCTTTCGCAAAGGCATACATCAACTGAAACCCTTGATTGAAATAGGCCTGTGCCTCGGCATTCTCTGATGAAATTGGATGATCGTAATTACCAATTAACAGCGGATAAAGTGGCATTGGTTCGCTGAAATTCTCTGGAAGTTGGCTCGTCTTACCTAATTCGCCGCCGCTCTGGTCCTGTAGTCCTGCGACTGGCACTGCCGGCAATGCAAGCACAAGCATCAGGAGTATCTTGCACCCACATTCGCTTGTCATAGTCATCTCAATCCTTACCCCACTAGTATTGTTTACATCAGTCTTCACATCATAAACGAAGAGAGGTTGTCTTCCCATGTCAGCTGCGGTCCTCTCATCGCTAATTATGGTGTACGATACACGTCCGAATGGCCACTCTCAATTTTCTTAGATGAAGGATCTAAACCTTGCGACTACGGATCCTGTGTTTTGCATTCGCTCTCGTTGGATGGAGCTTCGGACACGGGCCAGCAATGATTTGGACTTTTGACGATCCGCCGGGAGTCTCACCGTTTGACGACGTCCTCAGGAAACGCTTGTCGACGGCCTGGGAGTCACGTGCAGCTGAATACGTACCCCGGACAAAGCACGTTCGACCAGACGGCTTGCCAAAGTATATTAACCGCCTATTTCTCGAATCGAGCCCTTACCTCAGGCAACATGCACACAATCCCCTTAATTGGTTCCCGTGGGGTGACGAAGCATTTGAACTAGCCCGCTCACTCGGACGTCCCGTCCTTCTCTCTATTGGTTACTCCACGTGCCATTGGTGTCACGTCATGGAAGAAGAATCATTCGATGATGAAGAGATAGCCCGTTATCTTAACGAAGAATACATAGCGATTAAAGTTGATCGAGAGGTTCGCCCAGATCTTGATGCAATCTACATGAGTGCAGTCCAACTGTTCCTCCAAGGACGAGGTGGATGGCCAATGACTCTCTGGCTTACACCAGATCGTGAACCTTATAGTGGAGGTACTTATTTCCCAGCTCATGATGGAGACAGGGGAATCTCGGTTGGTTTTCTGACCATGCTGAAGCGTATGAAGGAAGCATACGATGAACAGCCAACCAGGATAGCAGAGGTTTCAGCTCAGGTAGCAGAACGTGTACGAACTATGCTTACTCCTGAAATTAGTGGTGAGTCATTGCCAACAATGGCGGCTCTGCAGGCCGCGACGATCTATTACCGAGAACACTTCGACCAAGTACACGGAGGACTAAGAAGCCAGATTAAGTTTCCGAGTAGTCTTCCGATCAGATTTCTCTTGAGACATTACAAAAGAACTGGCGATGAACAGTCTTTAGTCATGGCAACCCGTACACTCGAGCGGATGGCCGCGGGCGGTATTCACGATCAGGTGGGTGGTGGATTCCATCGCTACTCGACTGATTCGGCATGGCTGGTACCGCATTTCGAAAAGATGCTTTATGACAACGCGTTATTGGTATCTTCTTTCCTCGAAGCTTATCAGGTGACGGGCCGTGAAGACTTTGCCCAAGTGGTCAGAACTACACTTCGCTATGTCGACAGAGACATGACGTCACCCGAGGGAGCCTTTTACTCTGCAACCGATGCCGACAGCCTCGGACCTAGCGGTGAGCGAGAAGAGGGATGGTTCTTTACCTGGACACCAGACGAATTTGCCGCGGCACTCGGTGGACGTGAAAAGAGTGCTATGGCCAGAGCATTCTATGGCGTAACCGCTTCCGGAAACTTCGAGGGTCGCACAATTCTTAGCACTCCGAGGCTGATTTCCGACGTGGCTGTAGAAATGGGCGTTTCTACAGACGAGTTCCGCCAAACCATTGATGAAGCTCGCAATCAGCTTTATCAAGTGCGGGCAAAACGGCCGCAACCATTGCGAGACGAAAAGATCTTGACTGGCTGGAACGGGTTAATGATCTCGGCATTCGCTCGCGCGGCTCTTATCATGAACGAACCTTCGTATTCAGCATGTGCGGCAAAGGCTGCCGACTACGTGCTCACTCAGCTTCGGAACGGTGGTCGTTTGCTGCGTACCGCTCTAAACGGCAAAGCACAGCAACCGGCATATCTGTCGGATTACGCATTTCTTATAGCCGGTCTCCTAGATCTTTATGAAGCAACAGGTGAATTACGCTGGCTGAAGGAGGCGAAAGAATTAGATGCTGTCCTTGAAAACAACTACGAGGACACGGTTGAAGGAGCCTTTTTCCGAACTGCCGATGATCATGAATCCCTAATCACTCGCGAAAAGCCATCCTTTGACAATGCTGAACCCTCCGGAAACTCAGTTCACCTCCTTAATTTATTGCGGTTGTCCGAGTTCACGAGCGACGATCGGTACCGCCAACGTGCCCAAGAAGGGTTCAAGGTATTCTCAAACGTGCTCACGAAAAGTCCAGCGGCCGTCTCCGAAATGCTCCTTGCGCTTGACTTCAACCTTGATAACCCAAGAGAAATAATTATTGTCGTTCCAAAAACAAAGGAAGAAGCAAAACCATTTCTTGACGTTCTTCGATCTAGATTCCTGCCAAATCGAATCCTGGTTGTAACCACTGAGGGAGCGGAATTAGACAGACAAACAACCCTCGTTCCTCTATTGAAAGACAAAGTAGCACGTGACAATAAGGCTACAGCATACGTCTGCGAAAATCGTATCTGTGCTCTTCCAACAACCGAACCAGCAATGTTCGAAACACAAATCAGTGGTACGTACCGGCTCAATCGCTAACATTGTAAATAACATTATCCGGCAGAGAATACTCCCTACCATTACCTTACTCTCACTCAACCATCCATTCAATTGCCGTTTTTTTCGATTTTATCACCCATACCGACGGACGATAATATCGCTGTCGAATGCACCGAAGGAAAAACCGCGTATTATTCCTCTTGGTCGATTTTGATTTTTTGTTTCTCCTTGAGTGTCGTTCCTCAACTAGTTACCATCAACGCCAGTCTGGCTGCGTTTAACCAAGTTAGAGAGGCCTCACAATCCAGGCTCCAATTGTCATGATACCTATACTGCTTATTTCCGTGATGCTGTCACAAGTTCCTTCCAATACAGATGCCGGTTATTCTCGGTACAAGACCCTAACCATTTA
This sequence comes from Vicinamibacterales bacterium, assembly GCA_965249535.1. GTDB lineage: Bacteria > Acidobacteriota > Vicinamibacteria > Vicinamibacterales. The sequence goes on along the minus strand of OZ252241.1, from coordinate 2,796,062 downwards.
CGATGGCTACTTCTTAAAGTACAGCAAACGGTACTTTGATATCGCTTTCGACTGGCATTACTTCAAAGCTCAGGCCGTTGCTGAATCTAATCTCAGATCAGATGCCAAATCTCCTGTAGGTGCAGAGGGTTTAATGCAAATAATGCCACGTACTTTCGGAGAAATCCGACACAAGAATCCAGCAATTGCAGGTACAGTGTGCCACCCACGCTGGAGCATCGCGGCAGGAATCTGGTAAGATCGGGATGATTTCGTCGCTTGGACTGCGAAGCGTTCTTTAGTGGACAGAATCAAGTTTATGTTTGGATCGTATAATGCAGGGAGAGGAAATATATTAAAAGCTCAGCGTCTCACAATCAAGAAAGGACTCAATGCCACATCCTGGTCATCAATAGCGGAAAGCTTACCGAATGTCACGGGAACAAAATCCGAAGAAACACTGACGTACGTAACCAGAATTTTCAAAATTAAAAATGTATTACACTGATGGAACTCTCGATCTTGCTACTGAATTTTATTTACGCACTCGTAGGATCATTTCTGACTATTGCGTTTATGGTCTTTGGCTTTAGGCTCTTCGATCGGATTACTCCATTCGATAGTCCAACTGAATTAGCTAAGGGAAACATAGCTGTCGGTATCGTCGTAGGATCTATTTTCGTTGGTATTGGTATTGCGATCGGACTTGTGATGGGTATGGGCCTTAACTAACCTGAGGAAAACAGAACCGGACAATTCAACCAACTGTTTTAAAGTGCTGAAACTTTATAATCAGAGGCTTATCGTTTTTTCGACTTTAGTAATGAATCGACGTTGGATCCTGAAAAGTTTGATATTACCCTCATTCAAAAAGGTATTACCTTCATTCCAGCTCCCCTTCATCGTTTTCATGACATGGCTATCATTGAATCAAATAGCCTCTGCTGAAACTGCGAACAGTATTACAGGACGCGTCACGGATCAGACCGGTGGTGTACTACCAGGTGTATCTGTGGAACTGACAGCGGCGGATAGGGATTTTGAACTCAGAACCGTGACAGAAGTCGATGGGAGTTACCGTCTGGACAATGTTCCCTCAGGACCTTCAACGATTACTTTTAGACTCATCAATTTCTCAACCGCACAGAATGATGTTGAAATTATTTCAGGAAAATTAATTGAACTCAACGTAAGTCTAACTCTGCAGCTAACTGCCAGTGTGGTCATAACGGGTTCGCGTACATTCCGAGATATTTCTGACCTCGAAAATCCTCAACAAGCGCTACTTGGAATCGCTTCTTCAGCGAGTGTGGGGGCCATTACAGCCAGAGAAATATCTTCACAAATAATCCATCGACCAGCTGAAGTACTTGAATCCGTTCCTGGTTTAATCGTGAGCCAACATAGTGGAGAAGGGAAAGCCAACCAATACTACTTACGCGGTTTTAACTTGGACCACGGTTCAGATTTCAAAACAACACTCATAGATCTCCCGATGAACAATCCCGCCGGCGCGCACTCACATGGATATACTGATATAAATCTCCTTATTCCAGAGCTCGTGAGTGGAGTGCAGTTCACAAAGGGACCCTACTTCGCCGAACATGGTGATTTCTCAGTCGCTGGAACCGCAAACATCACCTACCTAACCTCCCTCGATCGTCCTCTATTAAAGATGAGCATTGGTGGCCAGGGCTGGAAGCGTGTCCTTAGTGCGGTATCTCCATCTGTTGGACAGGGTTCCCTTCTGCTCGGACTTGAACTTTCAGCGAATGATGGCCCTTGGGTTCATCCTGACGGGCTGAAAAAGCAGAATGGCATTATTCGTTATTCTCGAGGAGATCGTTTCAATAGTTTCTCACTCACCGGATTGGGTCATTCCTCTACTTGGAACGCTACCGATCAAATACCTAGACGCGCGATTGGAAAGCAACTTTCCACACAATTCGACGCGATTGATCCAACAGATGGTGGCCGCTCATCCCGTTACGCCTTGACATTTAGCGGCCTTCGTTCAAAACAAGATCGATCAACACGTTTTAATGCATACGTAATGAGATCAGGAGTTAATCTATTTCAGAATTTCACTTACTTCCTAGATAACCCAGTGAGTGGTGACCAACTTGAGCAGTATGCCTCTCGGTGGACATCAGGTGGAAAGATTGTTCACCGTCGTCTCGGCCACGTCCTTGGTTACCACACCGAACAAGCCATCGGTTTTAGTGTGCGAAACGACACGATTGATACACTTGGCCTCTACCAAACAATCAATCGACTTAGAACAGGAACCATTCGCCAGGATTCGCTTCACTACACAACTGTCTCTCTCTTCGGTCAGGCTGAAATTGAATGGCTCGAAAAGCTTCGAACAACGCTAGGCGGGCGAGCTGATTTGTACAGATACCAAGTCGCTGCGCAAGCACCAGCCAATTCAGGAAAAAACATCGATGTCAATGTCTCTCCAAAGTTTACCGCTGTCTTGGGTCCCTGGAAGTCGACTGAGCTTTATTTGAATTACGGCACAGGGTTCCACACTAATGACCCAAGAACGGCCTTTACCAGGGTTAATCCACTTACTGGAGCGCCCATCATGCCAGGGAACGCCATGGTGCCCGCGAGTGGCGGAGAATTTGGATTCCGTATCTTACTTGTACCCAGGGTACAAACGACGGTGGCTGTTTGGTATCTCAACCTTGATTCAGAACTTGTGTTTCTCGGAGATGCTGGAACAACAACAGCTAGCCGGTCAACTCATCGACAGGGTATCGAATTGGTAAACACTGCCCGTTTGACCAACTGGCTTTCTGCTAATCTAGATATGTCGTTTTCGCGAGCTCGATTCACTGAACCCGATCCTTCCGGACTCTATATTCCTGGCTCACCCAACAAAATCATCTCAGGATCACTAAGAACGGACGATACTAAAACGGTTTTTGGTGCCATAAACTCTCGGCATTTTGGTGAACGGCCTCTTATTGAAGATGCAAGCGCGATGTCGTCCCCGGCATCAGTTGTTAGTGCGCACGCGGGATTCAGATTAACTGACCGCTTGACAATCAAATTAGAAGCATACAACCTAAATAATAGTACGGGATCTGATATTGACTACTATTATACGTCGCGCCTACCCGGTGAACCCTTCGAAGGTGTGGCCGATTTTCATTTCCATCCACTCAGTCCGCGCATGGGGCGGATCGTCCTTGATGTTTCCTTCTAATACCGGAACGACGCTTTCAACTCATCTTACGCGTTGTCGATCCACAAATAAATATTCACAATCAACCACGTCTGCCAGCAGAAATTTATTCTGGAAGGGTCAGCGCCACCAACGAAGCTGGATACGAGCCGCTCGCTCCGATCTGCACAACGATAAATTGTCGGCCCTCGTGTAAGTAAGTCATCATCCCGTACTGCCCAGGGGCAGGAAGACCCACGCTTCCCTTAGATTCACCAGTCGACTTATCCAGGGCATTAAGAACTGGTCTACCACCAGAGCCCTCTGTCGCGAGCAATAAACTCCCAGTAACCATGGTAATGGGTGGAGAATTCCCTCCAACGTTTGACAGATCTACGCCCTTTAGAGCCGGATGATTCTTGAATCCGTCGGACGGTTGTCCAATAGGAATCCACCAGAGGTGTTCACCAGTGTTCATATCAATAGCCGTCACACGACTGTACGGAGGTTTATGAATGGGAAGACCTTGGGGTCCATACAGACGACTACCAGCTCCCCGACGAACAACCCAATCTGCAATCGTCACACCAGTCGTAGATGGATCGTCAGGATCATCACGGTCCTCACCTGGTACAACTAAAGGAGCCCAACACACCGGATGGGAAGCCATATACATGATTCCAGTGACTTGGTCGAGAGATGTTGGATGGGTAATATTCGCACCACCTGAGCACGCAACAGCCGCGGTCACGTCGGCACTATGACCAACATGGAGTGGAGGCATATACGGACCGCCGATCCGGAAGTCCTTAAGAAATTCTATGGCCTCTTGCCTTAGCTCAGGCGTAAAATCAATTAAATCATCCTCGGTTAGCCCGAGCCGCTGGACCGGCGCAGGTTTTGTTGGAAAAGGTTGGGTAGGTGCTGTTCGCTCTCCGGGTACCTCCGATTGCGGTACAGGCCGCTCCTCAATTGGCCACACGGGCTCGCCTGTCTCTCGGTTAAACGTGAATGTCAGACCTTGTTTTGTGGTCTGTATCACAGCAGGAATCTGTTCCCCGTCCACAGTAATGTCTACCAGAATTGGAACATTCGGATTATCGTAGTTCCAGATATCATGATGGACTGTCTGAAAATGCCAGAGTCGCTCTCCAGTCTTTACATCCAAAGCAATTAAACTGGTACCAAAAAGGTTATCGCCGGGACGGAATCCACCATAGTAGTCGAGCGTTGCTGGATTGGTGGGAATATAAACAATACCTCGCTCTAAGTCAGCTGACAGCGGAGCCCACGAAGACACGTCTCCGGTGGTCTTCCAGGCGTCGTTCTCCCAGGTATTGAACCCAAATTCACGTTCTGACTGTGGGATCACATTGAATTGCCAAAGATATTCACCGGTCCGAGCAGAATAACCCAATATGTCACCGGGAACGTTTTCCGTTCGCGTCTGATAGTACCCCTGCTCAGCAGAATTACCCACAATTACGACTCCATCGACCACAATAGGTGGCGATGAACTCGTAATGTATCCAACCTCTCTGGGAATTCCATAATCCGGATCGTAAGGATGTCCAAGGTCTTCAAGAAGATCGACCACTCCGGTTTCTGGAAATCCATCTATTGCGACGGACTTGCCCCAATTTTTAAAGTGTTGACCAGTCTTGGCTTCCAAAGCATGAAGAAAGAAGGCCGGAGTTATTACATAAATTACACCTTTACCGTCAACCTGCCCGTAGCCAACACCTTTCCCGTAACTCGCTCTCATGGAGCGTTCCCAACGTCCAGTGTTGGGCTCACGGTACGTCCACAGGGTCTCTCCGGTAGCCGGATCGATTGCAGCTACTGTCCGTCTAGAGCCAGCCACCGTGTAGAGTTTTCCGTCGATATAGCTTGGTGTCGCCCGCGATAAATAATTAACGCTGGGTCCAAAATTGTCTGTACGCCAAATCCAAGCAATTTCCAACTTCTCAAAGTTATCTCCATCGATCTGAACTAAAGATGAATAACGGCCGCCCCAGGCATCTCCACTCTGGTAACGCCATTCCCCTTCGGGGTTACCTCGATCCTGTGCGACACCTAAAAGAGGATTGCAAAGGAGAAGACCAACAATTAGGAAAACATTCAAGTTACAAGCTAATAGTCTTAATTTCCTTGGACTCGAACCCATCTTCCTCCTCCGATGATTCGAAACATAGCCCCCTTCCGTGACAACTCACTTTCAATCAAACCAGCATTGGATCTCAGACACATCCGAAAGTCAAGTCCAGTGCTCATTGAGAATTAGTCAAATTAAATCGAACGATTTATTCCTAATATTCACGACTTGAACTTTTACAAACTAGCCGACTCTAACCGTTCGAGGAAGTTGCGCATTACTTTCAAGAAAGGTTTTCTTAACTTCAAGCTCTTCTGCCGTTGGTTGAACCTGGCCATTCACGTCTGTTGCTCGTGACACAAGTGTGTGCTCTCCTCTCGTCACACCGTTCCAGTCATGCGTGAAGAACTTCCAGGAATACTTCTCACTCGTTTCTGGATCAAGTTTCGCCCGCTGCCAAGAACCTCCGTCGACCTTCACCTCCACTGAACGCAAAGGTGTCCCATCATTCAAAACGATTCCAAACACCCTGTATCTGTTGCCGTCAGTTGTTACCCGAGCTATGAACGACTTCAACCTCATCCGCGTGATGGCTGTTTCCTTCCACTTCATTTCACCATTAACCATTTCACCTTTTAGCGTACGATACCACCGAGCCTGGTATTTTCCGAGGTACTGATCCTGCTGCACGTGAACCTCACTGAGAAACTTAACGTTCGGTGCTCCATACCAACCCGGCATCAGTAGTCGAAGAGGAAACCCTTGGTGGGCAGTTAGTGACTCGCCGTTCAAACCATACGCCAACAACGGTCTGTCGGAGAGTGCTTCGTTACGCGGCAAGCTCCGGCCGTACTGTTGATCTACCGTATAGGTCCGCCCCCTGAATTCCACCTCTTCATCGCCATGATCAGCACCAAGAAAAACAACTTCACGGGCGTCGTCTCGAAGCCCAGCTCGTTCCAAGACCCTCCGCAATGAAACTCCCGTCCATCGACCGTTACTTGACAAACCATTCACAGGTCCACGATTGCCTGAACACTCGAACCCAAAAACGAGCTCACGCCTTCCCATCGCTTTAAGATCATTCAGAGACAGCGACAGTTCTTGATCAACGAGTCCTGAAACTCTGAGTCGGTATTTGTCTCCATCGAGAACCGGATGACCATGATGTTGCGTTGTAAAGAACTCATCGCGTGGGGTAAATACACCGTTGATCTTACGGATGTCAATTATTCGTCTGTCCAGAGTCGGTTCTAAATTTAGACTATCGGGTAGATCAGTAAAGGGTACGAGAGTCTCTTCTTGGCTTAAGACTGGAAGTGTCCACTCCGGGATGCCTAGAACACCCAGCCCCGCTAACGCGAGGCTTCCTTTAAGAATGTCGCGACGGATGCTCTGTTTCGTCATCTTCCATCACCTTTCCATAGACGTATCATCAACTGTGCCACAGTTACGGCTCGATCTTCCATTGCAACACCTAGTAGCTTAGGGACCGTCACAAAATCGAAACCTCTCAACAACTCATAGCGTTGACATCGGAAACCGATTATGAGTCGATGTCTCTTGGCATTCTACCTCCTTATTCTGATATTGATATCCTTTGTATCGTTACCACTTGTGCCAGACTCGGTGGGCAGAATTCAAGGTCAGAAACATCCAGCCTCTTTTCTGTGATTTCTACAATGATCTCTGAATCTTTGACCGATTTTCTATTCGCGAGCATCTGCATGACCTTCGGAGCGGCACTCCAAGGAACAGTCGGTTTTGGAATGGGACTTCTTGGTTCCCCAATTCTCATACTTATTGACCCGCTGTTCGTTCCTGGCCCAATACTTATGTCGACATTAATTTTAACCATCGCCCTAACCAATCGTGACCGTGCTTCTCTCGACCTCCAAAGGTTAGCATGGGCACTACCGGGTCGTATAGTCGGAACCATCAGCGGTGCGATAACTCTAGCAACTCTACCGTTTGATAAATTATCTCTAGTGTTTGGCACGCTCGTATTAACCGCAGTTGCTATGACAGTATCTGGTCTTCGTTTGGAGCCTAGTCGCATCAATCTTCTTGGGGCAGGGACTTTATCTGGGATTATGGGAACAGTAGCTTCCATCGGTGGGCCACCTATGGCACTTTTATACCAGCATGCCTCCGGCTCAACAGTTAGAGCCAATATGTCAGGTTTCTTCCTCCTAGGAACGATACTTTCGATCGTCGCTCTGGCAACGGTGGGCCGCTTCGGTGTGCAAGAAATACGACTTACGCTGCTCTTGCTTCCAAGCGTGTTGCTAGGATTCTTGATCTCGAATTGGACATCCAAGTTCCTCGATCGCGGCTACGTACGCTTAGTTATCCTAATGGCCTCAGGTGCTTCTGGAATTATTGTTATCCTTCGACAATTGTTCTAAGTTTCCTTGCCTTAATCCTCCTTCCACGGATTGGTAGCAAACACAGCTAACTCAGGCCAGAGCGTGCGCCGCTTCATGTTGAGCGCTGCCATCACCGTCTCTGCAATGTCCTCAGCGTATAACTTGTTGGGGTTGTTCCGACCAACTCTACCTCCCCAGGCAGTTTGAACCTCAGACGGGCACACAGAAATTACCCGGATGCCGTGTGGTCTAAGCTCGGCTTGCCAACACTGACTGATTCCCCTCAAGGCCCACTTACTGGCCGAATAAGCCGTACCCATCTTGTGCCCTTTCATCCCTGATGTAGATGCAACGTTGACGATGTCACCCTGCGCCTGAACCTTCATCATAGGAACGATACGATTAGTAATATCAACCAAACCAAAAATATTTGTCTCGAAAAGTACCCGCATAGCATCAACGTCAAGCGTCCCAATTTCTTCACCGTAACCAAATGCCGCGTTGTTAATAAGGACATCGACACCACCCATATACTCTCGGCACACCTTAAGGGTCCTCACATTGTCATCACTTGCTGACACATCAGCGCGAAGTCCATAGGAGCCAGTTTCTTGTTCGACATTTTTGATAAACTTTTCATTGCGACCTGTAAACAGAACCTTATGCCCACCTTGCCGTGCTAGTCTGACGATAGCAGCCCCGATACCTTGACTCCCACCAGTAACGAGAAAACGTCTTTCTTGCATGCCCATTTCCTTTACTCGGCTCACAATTGCTGGCTTGGGATGAGCCTGGAAACCCTGGGGAGCATCGCATCTCCCGCACCGTCAATCAATCGCCCTAATTGATGCTATCTATTTCGTAAGGTAACATACCCCCGACTCAGAGGGAGTGCACTTTTCAACGTGAAGTTATCATAATGTCGCTATAAGGAGTTCTGGTAATGAGGACCCTAAAGATCGGTTTGTTTTACGCGGTGGCATCCACCATATTGCTGATTGGCCTCCAAACCCAACCAATAGCTCTTCAGAATGCTCTTGTCGAAAAACCCACTTGGAATCCAAGCGGTGCCGCTAAATACCTGGATGAGAGGATGGACGCGTGGTTCGCGAGTCCAATCACAAAACTTCGTACGGGAAGCGGAGAAACCACCTGCGTCTCTTGTCACACAACCGTACCATATGTACTGGCACGACCAGCACTAAGACGCGTAATGAATGTTCAGAACGAGACAGCACAAGAATTTCAAATCGTCGAGGAAGTTAGACGACGAGTAGAAACCTATGGTACTCATGAAGTTCCTTATGCTCTAAACGCTGAAAAAATAAGAGACTCTCTGGGTACCGAAGCGGTGTTGAACTTCCTAATTCTCGCGAACGCCGACTTTTGGCAACGACGTCAGGACCCGAGTGCCTCAACTGAAAAGGCTCTTGAACAATTGTGGAAAACACAAGAAATCGATGGCTCTTGGGAATGGTTTGACTTTGGACTCGAACCATTTGAGGCTATTGATGCAAGATATTACGGAGCCAGCCTCGCTGCACTTGCGATTGGTACTGCACCGGGCGTATTCGAAAGAGAAACCACTGCTACAAGAATCGGAATCGATCGGTTGGGAAGTTATTTACAAGAAACGTACGGTCAACAAAATCTTTTCAATCGTGTACACGCGCTGTTAGCCTCAACACGATTTAAAGACTTGTTGAAACCCAGTAACCGTGAACTTCTCATCGAAGATCTTCGGCGTAAGCAAAGACACGATGGAGGCTGGTCTTTAGATACACTCGGTCCGTGGAGATGGAACGAGACGGCACCCCCATTCAAGGCTCCGGGAACCTTGAACAAGTCACTCCTAAACGAATCAGATGGTTACGCAACTGGCTTAATCGTGTACGCGCTTCTGGAAGCCGATATTTCTGTGCATGACCCGCTAATGAAAAATGGTTTGGCGTGGCTCAGAGTTAATCAAGGTTCCGTTCAGATCGATCAACACACCTGGACGGCTTGGCGAGCATATTCAGTCAACTTTGATCGTGAGCACGGGGGGGAAAGAGGTGAAACGTTGCGACGGCTGTTTATGTCTGATTCTGCCACGGCATTCGCAACATTAGCTTTGATCGGTGAGCGTGAGCAGTTTCTTGGTCGCTGAGGGAGTTGATTCCAATAGAAACAACTGAGCTACACCGAAAATATCAGTAGTGGGCTATAATCGGAGTCCTAGGTTGAAAATTCAGTATTCAGGAGAAAAATACGATGGCTGCATACACCTGTAACAAATGTGGAATGAGCATAGGGACAATGACTTGCGGTCAGTGCGGAAAAGAGCTCCTCCACGATACGTTAACTAAGGCCGATGGGACGGCCGTCCATATCTCGAAGTGTCCAGATGGACACGGCAAGGTAAAATCGCCAACATGCTGCGGGCAAGACATGAGTTGTGCGGTCACTTAGGAAATTTTAAATGTCCCTTGAGCGATCGCCAAGTCTAAATTCCACTCCTATGTCTCGCCACACGAGCACCCTGAGTGTCCTACGTTACTCTGGATGTGCAACAGTGTTCGGAACTTTCATCAGAGCACACCTACTAAGCTATTCTCCAAGCTCGTCATAAATTGCTTCAATCGCGGCCTTAACACGTTCAGCTTTATAGCCTGGATATTTCTCTGTTAAGTCAATCGCCGCTGCTGCATCGTCTACGCTCTTTCCAGACATCTTAGCATCCTGAACAGCGCTCAATAGATCAGCAAGGAAACGTTGGTACTCTTCGAGCTCTTCCCATGTTGTGACAGGAATGTGACCAGGAATAACCGTGTCGACGTTCTTGATTGAACTCAACAGCCGCGCCAGAGTTTTCGGATACTCTACACCACTGCCACCATTATTTCGATCAAGGAAAGGTGCATCTCTCCATGGAAACATATCTCCAGTTTGTAAAACCTGTAGAGCCGGGTAGACTATGAAGGTATCGCCATCCGTGTGGCCAGGACCGAAATAGTAGAGCTCTATCTTATCCTTGCCTGTACCAAGGGACAGCTTGTCCTGGTATGTCTGACCTGGCAGGTATTTCGTGTGCTCTCCTTTAAAAGCATCCATCCTCTCCATATTTGCTTTCGTATTCTCATGCGCAATTATGTTCACCGTCTCTGGAAAAAAGTCGTTACTCCCGACGTGATCACCATGAGTATGTGTGTTTATGATATTCACTACGGGCTTGTCCGTGACCGTCTTGATTCTGTCGAGCAAAGCCTGACCCCAGCCTGGTAACTTTGTGTCCACGAGGGTAACGCCTTGGCTAGTCACAAACACTCCGGTATTTCCACCGCTGAAGGCGTCCCGGTTTGCAGGAGAAGAGCCGGTGATCACGTAAAGGTTGTCTTTAACGACCTCGATCTTCGCAGCGTCCAATGCGACCTGCTTGATCTCCTGAGAAGAATTGGCCCCTATCGATAGTACGCCGATCACGATTAGTGTGCTCAGCACGATTCGTCGGTTCATGACACCCCTCCTGAAAAAAATACCCGCTGAATAAACCAGAATGCTCCAGCTGCAATCACAGCTAAAGACCCAATAAACACAATCCTCCGCCCAGCAATCTCACTCCACTCACGCAGGGCAGTCAACAACGACCCAACAACGATCACGACAACTACTTGACCAAATTCAACGCCTAGGTTGAACGAAAGCAACGACGTGGCCACCTCTCGACTCGGCAACCCCATTTCCCGGAGCACACTAGCAAACCCAAAGCCATGAATCAAGCCAAACACAAGTGCTATCCACGCCCGCATATCTCGCTTGTCGCCAACTAAAAGATTGTCGGCGCCTACATAAACAATACTTAAAGCTATTGCTGGCTCAATCAACCCCGGTGGTGGGTTGAAGAAATTCAGGACTGACAATGATAGTGTCACACTATGTGCGACAGTGAATGCCGTTACGACAATCAGCAATTGACGAAGGGTCCCACCAAGCAGTAAAAGCCCAACTAAAAAAAGTACGTGATCTAAGCCATTAAGGATGTGAACGACACCGATCGGTATAAACTTCCTGAAAACAGCGGCCGTGCCCTGCCACGTTCCAGTAAAGTAATCAATTCGTTCGTGAGTCGCCCCTAGAATCGCCTGTAGCCTCAGCGAGTCCTCCTCATAGATATTTATAAACGTTCGGTGGTTCTGATCATAGGGAAATAGTGAGCCTTCAATCCCAAGTACTCCGGGTGTTACGTCGAGGCTGTAGCTAAAGTGTAGTCTCATTGACTGCCGACCCCTCATCACTTCAACAAGCGGTGACCATTCAGGAGTAAGGGAATGCCCGTCGGACACAACTTGAAATCTCGGTTCAATCATTTCAACGATTGTTTCCAATGCCGTCCCGACAATCTCCTCGTCCAATAGTTGACCCGGTGACTCAACATTTAGCTCATGCGCAACATCAATAACATGCACGACAAGCGTTGCTTCAATTCTTCTAGTCTCCAAACGAAGGTCGAGATAGCTAAACGGAACTGGGTGAGCCGCCGCGAATTGTCCCATCACCAACCACACGATAACCGTTACTATCAGGTGCAACTGACTCATGGTACAACAGAGTAATTTAGACTATGGTTCGTTTCTGACCACTTTAAGGGTGCCTTTGGTAAGAATGTTTTTGCGACGTTCGTGAGCGAATGCGCGTAGATCAACTATTTGATCGTACTCGTCGACGATCTCATGACCAATAAGTTCCTCAAGAACATCCTCGAGAGTTACGATCCCTTCCAGTCCCCCGAACTCATCGAGAACGGCCATCAAGTGCCGACGTTTTTCGAGAAGTATCCGCATTAATTGATCCAGAGACGTTGATTCGATTACAAAATGAATCGGTCGCATCAATTCATCGAGTGTGAGATCAAATTTATCGCTTGCCATTGCTGTCAGTATATCGACCTTGTGAACGACTCCTACAAGGTCTTCTGCATCGTTATCATAAACAGGAATCCGACTGTACCTCTTTAAAGTTGGATCCGCGGAAGCGGCTCTTACCGTTGTCTTTACTTGGAGCGCAAAAACCACTGGTCTGGGAGTTACTATGTCGTGGATCGTTTTAGTCTCTAGTGCCAAAACATTACGGATAACTCTAGCCTCGTCTGCTTTGAAATCACCCGAGCGTAGACCGAGTCCTACCAGAGCAAGAACTTCATCATCGGAGACTCGGTGTTCCTGTTGATCTTTCCATACCGACCTAGTCACAAGTTGGGTCAATGCAATCAATGGACGAAAGATTAGGATCAAGATCTGAAGTGATCTCGCGGTAAGTGTTGCAAGCCTACGACTATAAACGACTCCGATCGTCTTTGGTAGAACCTCAGAAAATAGCAAGATCGCCAGTGTGAACAAAATCGAAAAGTAAATGACGCGACTTGGCCCAAGAACTCCCAAAGCAAGAGCACCGGCCAATGCACCACCACCTGTATTAGCAATTGTATTTAAAGATAAGACCGCAGCGATTGGTTGATCTATCCGTCGCCTGAGCCGTTTCAAGATCCTCCCTGAGGGAAGTCCCCGCTGATCAAGAGCTTCAATTTCACCCGCCGGTATTGCGTAAAGCACAGCTTCGAACAGGGAACAAGCTCCCGACGTGATAAGAACAAACGCAACGACTATGAGCAGCGTTATCATGATCCTTCCTATCCGCGTTTAAATGCAGCAAAAAAATAATTCATCTACTGTGGAAGATAGCAAACAATAGGTACCGCGAAGTACTACCTGATGTGGTTGTCTCTCTGCACGGTTTGGTAACGCCATTAACTACAAGACAATAAAGGTATTCGTAATTTGATACGTAAAACTTTTGGCCTCTCTCCAACGGTTGCGACCGTCTAGTTAGAGCTAATGGACTGAATAATTCTTTTATAAAACTCATTCGACGAATCGTTCTGATGCCAACGCCAGACGACCACAAGGTCATGTTCGGGATCGATCCATACAGTGTTCGCCCCATGACCAAGCGCTTGATAGGCTGTTCCTGGAGCATCAGGCCAGGCCACTCCATCAGTGTTCAACCACCACAAGTAACCATAATCTGGATCAAGTCTCCCTCTGGTCGTGGCCATCTTAATCCAGTTCTCAGAAATTATTTGCTGGTTCTTCCACTTCCCATTTCGAAGAAACAAATATCCGAACCGAGCGTGATCATATGTATTAATCCAGATACCGGCACCCCATCTGGTTCCTCCCGTGACCGACTTCATCACCTGACCTTCGATTTCAACGTCAGCATTATCATAGCCAAGGTAGCGCCATGTCGTTGAAGCACCGATAGGATCCATAACTTCGTCCTTCAATACCAGCGGAAGAGGCTTACGCCAAAGACGTAGCAAAGATAGAGCTAGGCGATTGATACGCACGTCGTTGTATTCGTAGTACGTGCCTGGTGTTTGTAGTTTCCTTGGACTGCGCTCGCCTTGCCCAAACGCCTCACGACCAACAAAATCGTGTTTCTTCCCCCAAAGAGTGCCGTCCCATTCACTAACCTGCTGAAGATGATGGTGCCAGGTCACTTTCGCATTCTGAGCTGAGTCATATCCTCCATCATTCACATAATTACCTACCGGATCGTTGACGTCAGTGATAAGTCCCCGATCCACGGCAAGACCAGCGACCGTTGAAAGATAGCTCTTTGCCGCACTGTACGTTGGGTCGACCCTGGTTGTGTCACCAAATTCCGCCACGATGTAGCCGTGACGAATCACTAACCCATTAGTGTGAGCCCGTCGGGTAGGGATTGGACCCAATAATCGACCGAAGATATCCTCTTGATCAGAGAAATCCATCGGGTTGCTCGTCTCTTGTGATTCTGCGTACCTAACAGCCTCCGAGAGACTGGTGGAATCCATCCCAACTGACTCGGGTTGTTTGCGCTCCCACTCACCTGCTGGTGGGTAGTAGACGGATAACTGCTCCCCAGCACCAATGGTTGACCCTATGAGCACAACCGTAACTAAGAGAAGAATCGAGAGCGTTGATCTCATCATTAACTCTCCCTCAGCGGACACTTAGGAAAACTACCCTTGCCATCCTGCCAGAACCCTATTACTCGGTTTCCTGATCTTTTAGTTTGTCAATCCAGGGGTCCTTTTATCCACCACGACGGTACCGGCTTTCATTACCCAGCGTACATTCGTAAAGAGGACACTGATGTCGATCAGGGGATCGCCCTCCACCGCCGTAATATCGGCTAAGTACCCTTCCTTGACCGCCCCAAGAACATGCTCCATTCCAAGTAGTTCAGCCGCATCATGGGTGGCCGTTCTCAGAGCTTGTTCGGGACTCATTCCGGCTTTAACGAACCAACCAAGTTCCCGTGTATTCTGTCCAAACATGGAATAGATAGCATCTGAACCCATCGCAAACCGTACACCAGCCTCAAAAGCCAGGCGCGCAGTCTCAAGGTTACGCTCGATGAAAGCATTTAAACGGTCTTCGTACCCAGGACCAAACCCAAGTTCCTCACCATTTTCTATGTAGTAGCGATTGCGATCTATAGTCGGTACATAGAAGACATTCCTTCTGACCATTTCCGCTATCGTCTCATCGTCCATACCTGTTGCGTGTTCAAGAGAATCTGCTCCTGCAATAACTGCGTCATGTGCACCGGCAGGTCCATATGAATGGATCGCGATACGCTTACCGAGTGCATGAGTGACATCCGCAGCCGCCTTCATTTCATCGAACGTCACCGTTTGAAATCCAGTTACATCATCTCCACCACCAGTCGAACCAAAAACTTTTACCCAGCCAGCTCCCGCCGCCAACTGTTTACGTGCGGCCCTCATGAATTCGGTAGGACCGTCTATTAGTCCACAGCCGGGCATAGCGCTTCCGGCTGCAAAGTGTGAGCGCAGCCCGCATCCCACTACGAACATCCGTGGTCCGACCATCTTTCCCATATTGATAAGATCACGCATCGCAATGTCCATATACTCCGATGCATCTAAATCGCGTACCGTTGTAACATCAACCTCCAGTGTTTTTCTAAGAGCCTCTTGGCCAAGAACCATGTTCACGACTGGCGAATAGCCACTGTTGGGCTTCTGCCCCTGTGTCATGTGAGTGTGAACGTCTATAAGTCCAGGAAGACCCGTGTAGGCTGAAAGATCAATTATCTCGGCATCACTGGGAATCACGGAGAGCGACGTCCCAACACTCACGATTCTGTCACCCTCTACTAACACGACAGTGTTAGTCAGCACCCGGCCTTCCCCATCCCACAATTTCCCTAACCGAATAGCTTTCGTCTGAGCCGACATACTTGGCGCTAGAAGGAACGCCGTCAGAAGAATAAGACCAACCCGCATCCACATAAACACCTCATAAGATCGACGAGGAGACCGTTGGACCGACAACAGATGATCTTGCCGGGTCCCCAATTCCGGGTAATCACATCCGCAATAGGTGAACACCTACGCTGAACAATACTCAAATTGAATCAGCCGCTTAGGCACAGAACACCACCACGACTGAAACTCTGTGTGACGCTCGGTAGACCAGTCGAGAATTCTAGCAGGGACTGTAACCACGAGCGGATCAACCGCGAACGGGTACGGGTTGCACATTATGCGACGACTGCCTAATGGCCTTAATCTAATCGTCACTCGATCCTGCCAGTCACGCCTTGGAACTTCTGTAAGGTCAAATTCATCCTCACCAAGTCCCTTGGCTTCACCTGCTCGAGGAGGAAGCAGTGCCGAGCACAAGGAGAGCGATAAACTGTCCATGAGTTGCATTATCCGAACGTGAGGATTCAGATGCTCTGCATCGACCCACGCTGATGACCTTGGATCTTTTCTAAGCCGAGCAATTAACTCAGCTTGCATGCTCTCAATTTCCGCCACAAAACTTCTGGCATTATCCAGATGTTCCCCCATAAGACTCGTTGACGAACCTCTCGAAAACAACGGGTGTGTAAACACCGGATCTGGTTTCGCGCGGCAACCGTAAGCATACAACCAGTATGCATGAAAACTAATAAGCAAGCTCACATAAGGGTGACTCTCATTGAAACGGGGAATCCCGAATCGCCATCGATTCATGCCGTCCTGCTGGTTCCTTAGCACCTCACGAAGGTCCATTGGAAGCCCTTCGTCTTTCGTCAGTTCGGGGTTAGCCTCCCATTCCCACCAGCCATTGTCATGTTGGGCGATAGCCAAGACCGTGTTTGCTCTTAGTTCTTCTGGGTTGGCTGAATTGGCGAAGTGCCCAGGAGACGCGAACTCGTCATTCCCCCAATGGGCCGCTAGAAAGCCTGCAAGTTCGGCATGATCTGGCTGACTGACTAACCATACTCGTTCGTCTCGTTGCGTCTTAAGCATGGTGGCATCACACTCCTTCGTCAAACATTCCCAAACCATTTTTGACCACGTAAATACTAGGCACCTTAATTAGACCCTCTTCGTAAGACGAATACTAATTTCCGTTACCTCGTAGCCATGGAACGAACCAGATTTATTTCACAGTCTGGTTTGATTGTTACTCAAGCCCGAGGAGGGCTGCCGGGTTCATTCGCGCCATTACATCAATCCCCTGATCGCTTATTCCATTCTCTCGCAGCATCCTGATGAAGGTCTCAAGAGCATCCGTGTGCAACGGATTCAAATGCTGACCCATGTCAGAGGAGATTAAAATATTTCTTACACCAACTGTCTTTATAACGTTCACATAGTCAGAAACCGTGAAGCGTCCAGTTTGAATTCCATTCCAATCTAACTCCATTATCGCCCCATAACTCGTCATAAGCGCCATTTGGGCTTCCGTTGGTTCCTGAGCTAACACGTGCGTAACAACTAGTTTGCTCACACCTTTACGTTGGGCTTCGGGTAAGATTAGCAAGACTTCTTCTGGTGATGAATGACCCGTCGCAAGCACTAAGTCGTTCTCGCCAATGATCTGAAAAATGTCGTGAAGCTCTGGTACAAGTTCGCCATTCTTTACCACTGACACGTAACCTCGGTTGGCGTTTGTCCGAGTTACCTCGTACTCTGCATCGAATGTCGGTAACCACACGACCCTTCCTCGCCCACCACTAAATCGTGTCATCTGCTGTACGGCCTCAACGTTTAAACCACCGACAGCAAGATTCAAAACAATTCCACCAAAAATCTCGATACCGTCAACAACCTCCATTGCCAAACTGGCACGATCGGCAGTCATTGTGTAATGATTCTTAAAAACGAGCCCGCGCATCCTAGCTCGCCGAGCCACTCGAGCCAACTCGATGTCGCTTACCGAACGTGGCCGCGAGTCAGGACCAGAGTGACAATGGAAGTCAACGACATTAACCAATACATCATCGGCCGCTTGTGTGAACACTTGTGTTGTCCCTAAAGCTAACGATAAAAGTAAGAACCAAATAACAAACACCACCCTCCCCCACCTCTCTCTGGCCACAGACCAAGCTCTCGACATTATTTCTACGGTAATGTAAATACGAAAAGTCCATTACCACCACGCGGGTTTCTCTTTTCACTTAGTAGGTCATCTGGAAGTATCGATGCCCAACTCGCTCCCGCTAGTGGCTGTCCAGCACCAACCGCAACGTACTGTTTCCCTCCAACTGCGTAAGTTATGGGGAATCCGCTCGACATTGTCGTTAATCTGGTCTGCCAAAGAGTCTCACCTGTCTCCACATCGTAGGCGAAGACATGCCGTTCCCAGTCGCCCACAAACACGAGACCACCCGCTGTCGTTAATGCTGCCGTGTTGTACGGCACACGCCGGCGATTACTCCACAATATGTCCCCCGTCCGCATATCCATCGCGAGAAATTCTCCCATTTGGTCTGGGCTCTTCGGGTGAAAATGGTTCCTTCCCTCTTTTACTCCGCCAGTACCACCACCCCCCTCACGTCGCTCAACCGATCCAAATTCCGCAGTCTCACAGTTGAGATTTAGTGGAATATAGAATGCCTGCGTCTCTGGATGAAAAGCCATTGCACGCAGGCTCTTAAAACCACCGGCACTTGGACAAAAATGGAGCTCTTCGCTCAACGTCCTGGATCACTCCTGAACGGTAAGTTGTCTTTCCTGTCTGGGAGTCAACATTGACAAGGTTCTGATAACCGAGGTCGTTAGCTCGAACGAACCGTCCAGTTTGACGATCCAATTCCCAAAGAATCCCTAACTTCCCCATGGTAAAAACTGAGCTTCGGCCATCGTAGTCTATAAGGACTCGTTCGAATGCCTCGTCCATATCGTGTGTATCGCCAGGAATGTGCTGATAGTACCATTCTAACTCCCCATCTTTAGGATCAATGGCGAGCGTTGAGTTCGTGTAGAGCGCATCGCCGTCCGTCCCACGAGCGGCACGGCTCCACGGCTTAGCCTGCGCCGTACCCCAATAAACGAACTTCTCCACCGGGTCGTAGCTACCAGGAATCCAAGCATCACCGCCAGCTCTAAACAGCAGCGGAAGATCTCCCCAAGTATCGCCTCCTCTGTCCCCTGGACGCGCAATTGTCGATGTGCGCCACAATTCCATCCCAGTGGATCCATCAACTCCAATAATGTAGCAAGTATCTTCCCAATAACGTTCGCATCCAGTAAGTCCAGCAACTACCGTACCATCAGCCACGATTGGACCACTGGTGAACGTATAGCTATCACCCTTGCCACGAACATGAGTATCCCACCTTACTTCGCCTGACCTGGCATCAAGACCAACGATGTGTGCATCAACCGTGTTCATGATAATAAGATCTTCGTAGATGGCTAAACTTCGCATTTGCGCTGACCGAGAGTACGAGCCTTGGATGCGGTATCGATGCTCCCATAGAAATTCTCCTGTGCTGGCATCAAGTGCATGGATCACGTGACCTGGATTCGCAACATACAAAACGCCAGCATAGACTAAAGGCGTTGTCTGGTTAGGTCCAGATTCAAGAGCCCAAGACCAAACTAGCCTTAAGTTGGTGACGTTATCTCTATCAATTTCCTTCAGCGGACTGTAACCCCATCCATCCAAAGTGCGACGCCAATTTAACCAATCTGCTGGCTCAGGATTGTTGAGCATTGCATCAGTCACTGGAATGAAACTTTTTCCTCTTTCCTGTCCAAGAAGATTCGCCGGCAAGATGACCGCGATCGAAAGCATTGAGCAGATCAGAAGCCTCTTCATATCAAGCACTCCCAATTAGAACTTGAGATAACACATATCCCTCCAACACTTGCCCATAACAGATCAAAACTCTTACAGAGTCAACAATAGCAACAAATCCCCACACGCCATTATATTCTTCAGTGTAGAAGACAAACCGTTTAGCGACAGGGATAATTGTTAATGAACGCGTCTAATATAAGGGCTGTATCCCAATTGTGAAGCTCAACTGGGTGCTCCTGTAAGTAGGTGTATACGATACGAGCCATTTGACCGGCAGAAATCATATTTGGTGGACAAAATGCTTCCTGACTCTCGAAATCATCGACCATTAGCATGTGGGTATGCCACACTCCTATCACGAGCCCCATGCACTGTCCCATATCACTTCCACGCTCAAGAGTCTTCGAATCAACAGCGCTTTCTTCACCTTCAGAAAAAGCCAGGGCTGTCCCACACTCACGCAACAGAGCGTTACCGTCGTTTACATTAGGTACCGGTACCTGACCACCTGCAAACGAAGTTGTCAGACACAACAGGAATGCAACAGAGCACACAAGGATTCTAATCATCACACACCCTCCATTCCAGGGCTACGGTGGGTTCGCTATACACTTCTACTGTCAACCTCACCTACCGTGTCTGCGATACGGCAAATACTACGTAAGTCTAGGGAGTATTAGTGAAGGATCTGCTGCCAGGGGCCTCACGACGAAACTCTTGAGAGGCCGGACTCAGCCAGAGATTCATATTACAGAGCCAACCTGAAACAATCTAGATTCCTATTGGAGGACGTTATCAGGCAAAGAGTTCCTGTACAGATTTGAACCCTACATATTTCGTCCCAGATGCAGGATCGACGTAATGAAACGCCCGACCCGACGGCGTATTTTGAACTGTCTTTGCCCAGTCAATTCCAAGCGCTGAGTATATCGTGCAGGCGATATCCTCCATATATATTGAACGTGTCGGCAATTAAGATTGCACCTTCACGATCTATCTCGAGATCCTGAGGACCGTTAAGCGAGGCGTCAACCGCAGGACCGTCATCGCCTCCCGCTGCCGCCACGCCATTACCGGCTACAGTTGTAATGACACCACTCCCATCGATCCGCCGAACGCAATGATTTAGCGTATCCGCAATTAAAAGATTGTCGTCTGAGTCGAAGGCGATGTCGTGGGGAGCAAACAACTGAGCTTGTTCCGATGGTCCCCCATCACCACCAAAACCAGGAGCCCCCGTACCGGCAATCACAACTAGCTCACCTCCATCGGTCAGCCGTAGAACCTGATGAGTGCCAATATCTGAAATATAAAGATCGTGATATCTGTTCAACGCGAGGCCAGTGGGATAGACGAGTCGAATACCCGATACCTCTTGTTGACCTAGCACTTCCCACACAAACGACCAACACAAGAAGATCGCAATACCTGAGAAAATAAATCGGACCATGCGACTTCCTCAAATTTACTCGGCTATACGTTTTCGAACATCAGGTCCAGATACCATGTTTAGTTCAACCAACCCGGTCGAAACGCAGTCCCTTGTCAGGATTCTTTTCTAAAAGACATGGTCCGCCAGAAACTGTCTGATGGCCACAAAACTCTGACTCATCTCGTCTGGTGAGAACCCACCGTGTCCGCCACCAGATATTGTAATTAATTGATTTGGTACTCCGGCGGCCTCCAGGCCTTCGTGCAATCGTGTCGCTTGAGTATAGGGAACTCGTGGATCTTCATCCCCATGAACGGTAACAATCGGAGGCAGTCCTTCTCGAACATACTTTATTGGTGAAACAAACTGTGCCAACTCGCGTCTGTCTGGGTTACTGCCGAACCAAGCAACAGTCCCAGGACGAGAATGTGGACCCTCCAACCTCTCAAGCACATCCGTTAGACCATACCAATTGATAACCGCGGCTATCTTAACCGGCTCCCCAGGGCACTGGAGATCAAGACCGGTCGATGCCGGTAGCATGGCCGTGCTCAGAGCAAGATGGCTTCCGGCTGAGGCACCGGTCACGATCACCAGATCTGAATTTAAAGAGTATTCATCAGCATTTTCG
Source organism: Vicinamibacterales bacterium (assembly GCA_965249535.1). Classification (GTDB taxonomy): domain Bacteria; phylum Acidobacteriota; class Vicinamibacteria; order Vicinamibacterales. The sequence continues at coordinate 2,774,250 of OZ252241.1, read as the reverse complement.
ATTACCCAGCGGACAGCACAAATACAGTCTTCAACCGCTGCAGGGGCACGAGAGACACGGCCCAAACGGTATTCAACGTTTACGACGGCCCAGCCCAGATTAAGATACGGAAGAATTCTAAGAACACTTTCTTCTTTACTTCCATAAACGTGAGCGCCGCCATGGATATAGATTAAGGTAGGAGTGGTCTCTGCAATGTTGCGAGGTAGATACAGATCAAGCTTACTGTCCCAATTGTTCGTCGTGAGATACGTAACATTCGGAACCACACGATATTCACCGGCAACACTAAGCGCCCAGTCAGTAGAATCCGATGATTGTCCGGCAACAAAGGACGGAAGCAGAATAATAATAACAACCGCACCTAGAAGCTGGCTGACTCGATTTATAGCCATATAGTCTCTCTCCTTATTAGTTTCCCAACTCACTCGTGCTAGTTATCAAAAATCCCCTTCGGAATCATGGCGTGGATTCCCTTGGTCCCGTCCACTACCTGAGTAACCACCATGTCCATGGCTACACTGGCCAGCAATAACGCCGTGTCCCGATCGAGGCCCCTAACCGTCACAAGATAATCGATCATTTCCATCATCGCAATCTTAGCAGCTTCATCCAGATCCTCGTGAAGCCCCATCGTAATATAGTGCGTGGAAGTTTCTGCCTGTGGCCATTGTAATTCTCGTCCCTTGTGCAAAATGACCTGAATTTCTCCCTTCAGCGAAGTTTCGACAGCTGATCCGGAAACCTCACCGTAACCCTGAGCACCGTGCCCATCCCCGATCGACAGCAGTGCCCCCTGATTGTGAACAGTGAAGATACAGGATGCTTCCCGAGACCAAGTCACGATTATCCATGTTACGACCGAAGAAGTTCGGTGCACTGCTACCTACTCTACCCATTTCTGGAGGTGGCGCAACTCCAATAACCCCCCAGAACGGCTTCAGAGGCACTACCACTCCAGGGGCATACTCAACAGTTCGCTGTTCTAAATCGAGCCAGTGAACACGCCGCGTCGGGTTCGGAAATAAATCCGGAAAGAGATTAGGATTGATCCCCTGTCCTGCAACCGGCAATCGAAGATCGACCGATATAATACGAATTTCCAGCATGTCACCAGGTTCTGCTCCATTAACAAAAATGGGGCCACTTAGGGTGTGATCGCCGCGCTCAGCAAAATCCCGCCCCTCGTACGCAGCAAACAACTCAGGAGGAATCCTCTCCTTTTCAACACCCTGTGACTGAAGGTACCCTGGACTAACACTGGCTGTCTCCAGCTTGACGAAATCACCTGAATTTATCGACAAAACTGGTTCTAGTGAAGCATCGAAGAAACTGATATGTGTCGTTTCAGCAGTGGCCTTGAGCTCGTGTACCGTCATTTCTTCCTGAGCCCACATTCCCAGAGGCAACCCCAGATTTAAAGCCAGTGTACACAGCAGTGCGCTTTTCATTTCTCCTCCAGATGCCGTCAGACAACCAACGACAAGTCCATTGTACTCTCCAGCTTCCGTACTAAGCCCAAACTTCCTCACGCTAAGTTAGTCGACAAAAATGTCGACGGGAAGAATCGCTGAGACTCCGACGTTCGGAGCATCAACGACCTGAGCAATCCTTAAATCGACCGCCACACTCGCCACGACATACGCCTGCTCACGAGTCAATCCATACCGCCAAACCATGTACTCGATCATTTCAAGGAGTGCATTTTGACTAGCTAACATTAGGTCCTTTGACAAATTGCGTAAAGGTGCCACCCTATCCGACTTGAGATATTCCAAGTACGAGGGAACCTGCCCCTCGTCTTTAAAAGGAAATCCCGTAGTCGCGTAGAACCGTGCTGAAGGAATGTCGAGGAGCTCTCGACCACCTTCAAAATTCGGTCCGCGGCGTATCGAAGGTCCTCCCTTGATTACACGAGTGCGAACTGTGACCGAAGAGTCCATTTCTATCGCTGTCCCAGAAACCTCGGCATCTCCCTGGGCAAAATGGACATCCCCAATCGCTAGGCCACAACCGTCAATTTGACACGGAATATAAATCGTTGAGCCGGCCTGAAAAAAAACCAATGTCAGTGTTTCCTCCGTGCTCCCGTGGTGGAATCGTGCGTAGACACTCGTCTCTGTGGGCACCTTCGGGGCCACAGACCGGTAAGGGTACTGCACCGGCCGCTCTTGGTGGTAACACCGCTCCTCCAACCTCGAGTAGTTCTTGCTCCCGACGAAGAATCGTGCCCAATTCTTCACTCGAGGGCAGAACGGTAACGACACCAGGAAACGCCCCCTTCGGAATGCGTACACCAGGAATTGCGTCTGTAGTCGCTGCTTCATCCGTAAGTTTCCAGATTACGCGGAGGTCAGCACCTTGGAAGTGATCAGCTAACAACCCAATTGGACTGAGAATTGTGTAGCCAAAGTTTCCTGGCTGAACAAAGACGAGCTCTATCGCGAGAACATCGCCAGCCATCGCATCTTCGATATAGACTGGCCCAGATAGCGGATGAACAACGGCTCGATCGGGTGGTGTGCCAGGACGTGGTTCTCCCATTCCGAGAACCATGTCAAGATCACCAGCGTTCCTAGTTTCAAACACGATGGTCTGGCCCTGTCTTGCGCGCGCGATCGGTGGAATCGCAGGGTGAAGCCTATTTATGCAATTCGGATCAAGAGAACAGTTTTCACCTATCCGTTGAATTACAAGCTCGTCTTCACCGTCGATTTCAGCCCGACCGTCGACGATTATTCCTAGAAACATCGCTAAAACTACAAAGAACTTAAATGAACAAACGTGTTGTTTCTTCTGTTTCATCAAACCGTTCTCCCTCAAATTATTAGAGATTCCCGGTAAGTAACCACGATGCGTGTTGGCCGTGATACCGACGCTGATCACCTAATTTTAGACGACGCAATGTTAGTCCATCTCTATTTGTCTAATTGCGACGAAGACGACTCTGATGTACCATCGCCTTGAACCCTGGCCATTGTTGACCGATACCGCAGGAATACGCACATATGATATCGCGCATTCTTCTAACATTAGTCAGTATCACCTCCGCGAGTGCCTGCGCAAACTCAACAGACCTCTCTAACCCGCGGGATTCCCAGCGAGCGGTCACCTCCACACTTAGTAGAGCTCAAACTTCAGATAGTCGATACATCTCTTAGAAAGAATACCTTGTCGATGACGAAACCACCAGCGGGATTCCAATTCGAGAAACTTGAGAATTACAATGACTGTGTGTCTCGATGGAGAGAGGAAGAAAAATGGAAATTCTGATGCGTGTTTCGAAAACTGTCCTAACGGCCTGGTTTTTTATATTTCCAACTCTTACCGCTCAAGAACCTGAAGCCGTGCCTCAGGAGTCCGGTCGCCAACAGTTCGAGGCACGCTGTGTCCGCTGTCACGGTGCTGATGGAACTGGTGGTGAACTAGGTCCGGACATCGTTCACTTAGCGCGTGTTGCCGGCCGCCGTGCCTCATCGGTTGAAGAGCTCAGCGAACTGATCATTAACGGCATCCCAGACGCTGGAATGCCTGCCGCTTCGCTGCCAGAACCACAACTAAATGAACTCGCCACATACGTACATTCACTAATTTCACCAGCCAGTGACCACCCAACTGTCGGAGACCCTGCCACTGGTGAACGATTTTTCTTTGGCACCGGTCAATGCTCTACCTGTCATATGGTTCGTGGACGGGGCGAACGCGCAGGGCCAGACCTATCCAATATCGCACAGGAACTTACGGTAACCGAAATGGAGGAAAGTCTCAGGAACCCAAGTGCTCGTATTGCTCCCGGGTATCGTCCGATATCAGTTGATCTTCGTGACGGACGATCTATACGAGGCTTTTCGCGGAACGAGAGCAACTACGATTTACAACTCCAGGATTTAGATGGCCAATTTCATCTCCTGCTCCGCGAAGAGTTATTGAACGTGATGCCGGATGAACAATTGTCCATGCCTCCGGTCAAGGCCGATGAGACAGAATTAAAGAATCTAATGGCCTACCTTACTCGACTCTCTATTGCTGACTCCACTGGCGCAACAAATGATGAGTGGTCACCGCTAACCGGACTCACGTTCGCTGAGATAGCACATCCGAACCCTGGTGAATGGCCGACCTATAACGGTAACTTAAGCGGTAATCGGCATACTACCTTAGATCAAATACATCACGGTAATGTCGCCGACCTGAGAATGCAGTGGCTCTTCCCAGTTCCAACACCCCCACCTGGACTCCAAGTGACTCCGGTGGTAGTGGACGGCGTGATGTACGTAACCACCGTGAACCAGGCTTACGCTCTCGACGCCGCAACTGGTCGTCAACTCTGGCACTATGCTCGTCCTCGCACCGGAGGGCAAGTTCCCACCGGTGACGCTGCCATTGGGAAGAACCGCGGGGTTGCGGTCCTCGGTGATCGTGTTTTTATGGTAACTGATCATGCTCACCTCATCGCGTTGGACCGAGTCACCGGCACGCTCCTCTGGGACGTCGAAATGGCCGACTACCGAGAGCACTATGGCTCCACTTCTGCGCCACTGGTGGTCAATGACCTCATCATTTCTGGTGTATCTGGAGGCGACGAAGGCATTCGTGGATTCCTCGCAGCATACCGAGCCTCCACTGGGGAAGAAGTCTGGCGGTTTTGGACTATCCCGGCTCCGGGTGAACCTCTCGCAGAAACATGGGTAGGTCGAGCGCTAGAGTATGGTTGCGGCGGCACCTGGTTAACCGGAACTTACGACCCTGACGTGGATCTACTTTACTGGACCGTAGGCAACCCTTGCCCAGACTACAACGGTACGGAACGTCTAGGAGACAATCTCTACACGTCTTCGGTTGTAGCCCTTGACCCGAATGACGGTACGCTTCGTTGGTATTTCCAGTTCACCCCACACGATCTACACGACTGGGATGCGCAGCAAACGTCGATGGTCGTCGACGCGATGTTCGAAGGTAACCCCAGGCAGCTTCTTATACAGGCTAGCCGGAATGGTTTCTTCTACGTGTTGGATCGGATTACCGGTGAGCTGCTCCTAGCGACACCATTTGTCAAGAATCTAACCTGGGCCAGTGGAATCGATCCAGATGGTCGACCGAAACTTCTCCCCGGCACGAATCCAACGGTTGAGGGAACTAGAGCATGCCCCTCATTAACTGGCGCGACCAACTGGATGTCAACCGCGTATAATCCGAATACTGGCCTCTATTACGTAATGGCCTTAGAAAAGTGTCAAATCTACACACAGTCGTCAGCCTGGTGGCAACCCGGGCAGTCGTTTTTCGGAGGCGCTACGCGTGACATTCCTGATGAACCTGGGGAAAAATATCTAAGGGCCGTCGACATCCAGACCGGTGACATAGTCTGGGAGTACCTTCAAAGGGGACCTGCAGAAAATATGGGAATGGGCGGACTGCTCTCAACGGCTACCGGCATCGTTTTCTTTGGTGATGATAGCGGCGCCTTCTCCGCTGTCGATGCAGAAACAGGCGAGCTCCTCTGGTACTTCCACACCAGTCAAATGTGGAAGGCCTCACCCATGACCTACACCGTCAATGAAAAACAATTCATTGCGATAGCAGCAGGTATGAATATTCTCTCGTTCAGTCTGCCGTAAGATTCCAGCCGCGGGCAGGAGCTTCTGTTACTTAAACGTTCTTGGCGGTTCGCCCGTTCTTAAATTACGGCTAGTTGTGTCTCACTTTGCGGCGGCTGAAAAACATCATCCATTCTCCTGATATCGTCCTCACTGAACACCCAACCAGTCGCTGCCGCATTTTCCTGCACATGCTCACACCTAACGGTCTTAGGAATAGTGAAGACTCCAGAAGTTCGCACAAGAAAATTCAACAAATACAGATCAAGATAATCAGTCTGCAGTCGTTTCAGGCTGCGTTCGCAGGCCGCTATCGTCCCCTGATAAGAGGCATCACTTGGTAAAACCTTACTCGCAAGAAACACCTCTTCTCGTCTTCCCTTAATTGCATTCCCTACAACCTTCTCAGCACAACCATTCCCATACATCTCGGCTGTGTCGATGTGTGTCATGCCTAAATCAAGACCTAACCTTAGCGCCGAGATTTCCTCTTGGACGTAACCACGCCGCTCACCAATCATCCAAGTTCCTTGACCGATCAACGAAACTCTGATGTTCGTTCGACCAAAGTGTCTCGTCTGCATGCCAAACTACGTGTATTAAATCTAGTATTCGGACCTTCGCAAGAACACAAGCGCCCTGATTACCACTAGTTCGCAGCTCGGATCGCCTTTGCCCTTGTCTCCATCTCGTCTGCCTCAACTGCCCGACCTGTCTTCCGTAATGACTGAGCGTAATTCTCAAGAACCATCGCGACGGTGGGATGCTCCAATCCCAATGACTCTTCACTCATCGCCAGTGCTCGGTCATAGAGTGGCTCCGCTTCAGCATGGCGCCCCATAGTGCGGTAAAAGCCCGCCAAGTTAACGAGAACTCTGACAAGACGCGTATCCTCAGGACCGAAATGCTCTGCCTCATCGACTGCAGCTGAAAGGAGCTTTTCTGCCTCTCCATAGTCACCGCGTGCGTAAGCTTCCAAGCCAGCTCGACTGTATTCTCTCCAACCCATCTCCTGGCAAGCAAGTGATGAAACGCAGGCCACACATAAAATCACCGATCTAAACGATAGAAAGTTCATTCGCCGAGTCCCCCGCGTAACCCACCAATTCAGATGTCAGTAACCAACGTGATCCCCTCAAGACGACTTACCTGATTGCCAGATACGATAGACCTAGACACCAAATCTAGTGTCAGACCGTTCCCAAGCGCCATTGTACGCTCCGTATTAAAATTTCTGTAATAGCGGCACAGTTATGATATCTCTTCTTCAGATTCTCCAATCTCCTCGCCTTCAATCGAACTAAAATGTTAAACCATACCCAATTCCCACCGCTGAGTGATTGAACAGCTAGGCAGAGAGATACCCAGCGGGGTAAAATTTGGGACGACGATTGGGTCAGGAGACCCCACAGACCTGGCGAAAGACCCCGGGTGTGTGAGTTCTCCCTTTTAGGAGGTTTTGACATGACATTGCGTAAGGTAGTCGCTATTCCACTGGTCGCTCTGGTCGCAGTACTGATGTACTGGGCAGTGGTGACCGGTCAGGGGATTGCGGGGCTGTCAGTCATCGGCTATGCCGATCGCTTAAGTATCCAACCGGGTGAAACAATTCGATTTATGGTGAGTAGTGAGCATTCACAGTATCGGGCTGATATTGTGCGTTTGATTCACGCGGATCGTAATCCGAACGGACCCGGTTTTAGGGAAGAAGAGATCACGTCTTCGGTCAGCGGGGATTACTCTGGACAGCATCAAGACCTGCCGAACGGGTCGTATGTGAACGTGCCTGACAGTTCGTCACTGCACGTTACCGACAGCATAACGTTACAGGCATGGATTGCACCAACCACGCCACAAAAGGGCGTCCAAGGCATTGTGACGAAGTGGTCAGACACCGATCGTCTGGGTTATGGTCTCATGATCGACGAAGAGGGAGCCCTTAGTTTGTGGTTGGGTGCCACGGGAGAGCCGGTGCAACGCGTGAGCACGAAAGTTCCGCTCCGGGCATCAATTGCAGCAGCACGCTACGAGCAGATGGGTGCAACGATCTCACAGATGGGTGATACGACGAGTTGGTATTTTGTAGCCGCGACCTTTGATGCAGGGACAGGAATGGTCCGACTGTATCAAGAGCCGGTACCTCGGTGGCCCGACGATCCGACACAGGTTGTTGTAGAGCAGCAAGTACCACTGCGGTCGATTGGCGAGAATACGGGACCACTCTTTATCGCTGCGGCTTGGCACAGTGGTTCGGATGAGCGCCCGGTCGTAAGTGGACATTTCAACGGCAAGATCGAACAACCACGGGTGTTCGACCGTGCACTCACACGCCAAGAGCTAGAGGGATTAGAAGCCGGCGGACCGGCCAGTGGTCCTCTCGCAGCCTGGGATTTCTCACTCGACATTTCATCTCGCCGCGTGAGTGATACGGGTCCGCACGGACTACATGGACGCACGGTGAATATGCCGACGCGAGCGATGACTGGTCATAACTGGTCTGCCACTGAGCAGGACTTTACTCAGGTACCAACTGAGTATGGAGCGATTCATTTCCACGATGACGATCTGGACGATGCAAAATGGGATGTTGCTTTCGAGTATCAGGTGCCGGCGGAGCTGAAGAGTGGCGTCTATGCGGCGCGATTACGGGCTGGGAATACCGAGGACTACATTCCCTTCTTCGTACGTCCGATGCAAGGCACAGCAACCGCACCGATTGCCTTCTTAGTTCCCACGTTCAGTTACCTTGCCTACGCAAACTTCGGGTCTGACGTACCACAACTCCTGAGTATCTACGACCATCATACGGACGGGTCTGGTGTAACGTATTCGTCGTACCTACGGCCGATTTTGCATAACCTTAAACCAGGGTTTTTAGCGGGTTGGGGCGATCTTACATTTCCACATCAGTTTGTGGCGGACACGCATTTACTGGACTGGATGGAGGCAAAGAATTTCACCTACGACGTTATTACGGATGGGGATTTGGATGTGGAGGGGAAAGCCCTTCTGGACCCGTATCAAGTGATCGTCACTGGTTCGCATCCGGAGTACTGGTCAGCGCCGATGATAGACGGACTACGGGCGTATCTTACGGCAGGTGGACGTTTGATGTATCTAGGGGGGAACGGGTTTTACTGGATTACCTCAATGGACTCGGAAGAACGCCATACGGTGGAAGTGCGACGGTCTCATGGTACTGCGATGTGGGATGCGGCCCCCGGGGAACGGCACCACAGTACGACAGGAGAACCTGGAGGATTATGGCGGTTCCGAGGGCGGCCACCGCAACAATATCTCGGTGTCGGCTTCACTGCTCAAGGCGGTGGACCAGGACGTCCATTTATTCGTGAACCTGAGAGTTTTGATCCACATGTGTCATGGATCTTTGAAGGTATTGGGTCAGATGAACCGATTGGTGACTTTCCTTCACTCGTCATGGAGTATGGTGCGGCGGGATTTGAGATCGACCGCGTGGAGTATAGTCTCGGGACACCAGCTCACACGATTGTCTTGGCGACAGCCAGCGGATTTTCTGATAGGTACCAGCGAGTTACCGAGGAGATCATGCTGTCTGACTCTACGCAAGGTGGGAGCGTAGACCCACTCGTACGGGCTGATATGACATTCATCGATTATCCAAACGGAGGGGCGGTGTTTTCGGCCCCTTCGATTAGCTGGGATGGGAGTTTGTCCTATAACGACTATACGAACACTGTGTCGCGAGTGACTGAGAATGTGCTCCGGCGATTTGCCTCGGATGAAACGCTGCCAAGTACGACCACCACCCGTTAATGCTATATAGAAAACTAACCATGCCCATCCCGTGTCACCAAAAACAGTGTAGACTGAGGCAGTGTCATCAGGGTAAGCAGTTCAACGGAGGAGGATCATGTTTCGTATATCGTTTAAAAGCCGGCCAATAATGATTCTATCGATTCTATTGGCAGTAGCGGCACTAGCCGACCCCGCCTATTCTCAGTATACCGGGAGAGTCCTAGGAACAATTAGGGGTGCAGAGGGCCAACCTGTCGCCGGTGCAACAGTTACGATAGATTCTCAAGGAGGTGATCGGACGTTCGAAGCCACCACGGACGATGATGGCTTCTACATCCAGGTTGGGTTGATATACGGTTTGTACCGCGTGACGGCAGAGAAGGAAGGTTTCGGCAGGCGCGTAACGGATGTGACCGTTCAACCCGGTGGGAGACACCAGGTTGACCTTGACCTTCTGACTCAACAGGCCGCGACACTCGGTTCCATGTCCGAAGAAGAAAGAGAAAATTACGAAAAAGGTCAAGTAGCCCGACTCGCGTTTAGTGCAGGGGTTGCAGCAAGTCGCGCTGGCAATCATGACGACGCGATAGCGAAATTTAACGAAGCTTTAGAGACACAGCCCACCTGTACTGATTGTCTTTACAATCTGGGTGTCGTATACACGGAGACAAAAGACTACGACCAAGCAGAAGCTTCTTTCAATGAGGTGCTCGAGTTGGATCCAGAAAACGCCGAAGCCTACGGTGGACTTACAAGCCTTTACAACGCTCAACGTAGGTTTGATGAGGCTGCCGAAGCCAGCGCGGAAGCCGCACGACTTGCAGGTGGTGACGCAGCACAAGGCGGTAGCGCATCAGCAGTGTTCGATCAAGGATTGGTTTTCTGGAATGCTGGACGGGTAGAGGAAGCGAAGAAGCAATTCGAAGAAACCCTTAGACTGGATCCCGAACACGGTGAAGTGCACTACTGGCTTGGCATGGCCAATCTGAATGCTGGCGACATTCCTGGTGCTGCGGCAGAACTTAAACTCTATCTCGAACGGGACCCTGACGGACGATTCGCCGAACAGGCAAAAGGCATGGTGGGACAGTTGGAACCGTAGGTAAAATCATTCTCACAAATCGATTCAATCAGTATCACTCGCGTTGCTGACTGTATGTACACTGATTGAACTGTTAGTGCTCCCTCCCAGGCCTTGCTCACTCCAATCGTAACGGATGGCGTCGTATACCGGTACGGGTCTTGTTGTAATCGCCGAACAAATAGAGTTGTTAAACGGATTAATAAAACCAGCATGACCTCTAATTATTTGGTAGTCCAAAAATGAAGCCGCAGGCACGTTACACACCACCGATGATGACTAGAAACACTAGCCCAGCGGCGATCCCTCTAGTAATGGTTCAAGCGCTAGCAGACTAGAGCCATTTTCGGTGCAGATCGCGTATTGACTATTTTCACCAGCATACATCGACACCCCTGCGTACTCACCCTTTGCATTCAACACATAGAAATTGACACCGAAGGCTGGTTCTTTTTTACTGTTCAGTAATCGCTTCTCCACAGTGTTCTGTTTGATGCGTTTCAGCCCCTCCATCCCCGCATCCTTAGGATGCATACCTCGGCGCATGTTCTCGACGATAAGAAAGGACGTTAAGTTGTAGAGATTAGCTTCACCCCTACCAGTCGATCCAGCAGCCCCCACATCACCGTCCACGTACAGACCGGCACCCACAATCGGGGAATCGCCAACTCGACCAGGAATCTTCCAAGACAAGCCACTTGTCGTCGTCACACCACATATCTCCCCTCTTGGGCTAATGCCATCGCAGTTAATGGTTCCCCAAAATGTGTGCTCATCAATGATTCCCTCTGTCATCATCTGTAATCCGACTTCATATCCCAACATCCCATATAAATCCGGAACTGGATAGTGATCAGGATCTGTTCGACGCTTCCACTCAAGCCATCTTTGTCGCGACTCCTCAGTGTTAAGATCATCCTCAATTGTAAAACCCATTTTTCTAGCAAAACTTTGAGCATCGTCACCTACTAGCAAGTGATGATCTGTATTATTCATAACCGATTTGGCCACGAGTGAGGCTGTCTTAACTCCTTCAAGCGCGGCAACTCCACCAGCCCGTTTCATAGGACCATGCATACAGCATGAGTCGAGTTGAACGACACCATCAGCGTTTGGTGCCCCACCATAGCCCACTCCCCCATCCGCTGGATCTAACTCATTAATACTGACACCCGCGATAAGCCCATCCAATACATCATAACCGGTCGTGATCATACTGAATGCTTGCTCAACACAAGTAACTCGACCACCGTTTCTATACTGATTGCCATTCGCCGACGCGATTACAACCGGCTTCACACTGTTCGGCGTGTAGACAGTCGGAGTTTGAGACAGTAGTGAATGAGGTGCTGTAACCCCAAGCCCAGCAGCAGCAGCACTCGTAACAACAAAGTCTCGACGGCTCATTTTCTTTGCCATATTTACACTCCTTACTGACATGCCCAATTGTACCAGGCATCCGCATTGACAGACCATATTCCTCAGTGTGTGATCAACAGGACCCACTAACAATTTATGACGCGGCTAACCGTAGAGTTGCGAAGATTTTACTCAGTTGTTTCGTAATCTTCTCTTGCTTCCAAATAAATGGTAAGCTGAGCAGGTTGCACTAAGTTAAGAGTAAATGACAATGCGCGTACATCTAGTGAATCCTAGTCAGGTCTCGTTCGGCATAGCAATCATAACTCCGCGCTGGTTGTATGTACTCGCAGCGGCTACCCCCTCTAGGTGGGGAGACCCTATCCTCACTGACGAAACGCTTGAATCTTTTGACCCTGAGCAGCTTGAATCAGGTGATGTGGTTGGTATTGGAATCCACACCGCCAACGCATTACGTGGATATGCAGTCGGAAAATTAGCTCGATCACGTGGTGCGTACGTCGTCTATGGTGGTATTCACGCCACACTCTATCCCGAAGAAGCCCACGAGTTGGGTGGAGCTCACGCCGTGGTGAAAGGTGACGGGGATGTAACCTGGGGACAAGTAGTAGCCGACTGCGCCAATGGAGGGCCACAGCGAGTTTATGACGCGGGACGTGTTGGCGCAACTGCATTGAGTCCAGCTCGCTGGGATCTGATGCCTCGAGAACGTTACATGTGGGCATCTGTCCAGACAGTACGAGGTTGTCCAAAGCACTGTTCATTTTGTTCGGTGTGGCGAACTGATGGCCAAGAGCCTAGACAGCGTTCCACCGATGTCATCATCAAAGAACTTGTTGAACTGAGACGCCTGGGATTCCGATTTATCGCATTAGCCGATGATAATTTCTATCCGGTAACTCTCGAGGACATCGAGATGGCTGCCCGTCGAAAAGATCCTCAACGACTCCGCGAACTCGAAGAGATCCGCGCTGAACGGTTCGAACTTATGGACCAACTCGCTAAACTACCTCGGGATATGGTCTTCTATACTCAAATCACTATGGAAGCGGCAGAAGATCCTGAGTTTCTTGACGCAATGAACCAAGCTAAGATTCGTGGTGCCCTCGTTGGTGTCGAGTCAGTTACAGAGGAAGGGCTCAAGGACATCTACAAGGGATTCAATGTAGCTGGCGATCAATTAATCGAACGACTAAAACTCTTCCGCCAACATGGAGTGCACGTGCTTGGCTCTTTCATCTTTGGTTTACCTAGCGACAAGCCGGAAACCTTCAACGCCACCGTCGCTCTGGCTCAACGTGCTGATGTGACATTTGCACAATACATCATGCTAACGCCTTTACCAGGCACGATTGACTTTGACCGATGGGAAAAGGACATGGCTAAGGATATGCCACATGTCAGCGGCGTACCCTTGACACGCTATTGGCTTATTCCACCGCAAGACCGACCAAAAGTGTACGCACCCCACCCGATTATGTCCGCTGAAGAAATACGCCAACGGACACAATCGGTTTGGGATCAGTTCTATAGCTTACGTTTGATCTGGCATCGGTCTCAATTCTTAAGGAAGTTCAGGGACCGTCTGCTCTTTGTTATGGCCTCGAAGATGTACCGTCAGATGTACGCTAATACAGGTATTGCGACGGATAGTGCCCGTGTCTCACGTGCGAGTTCCTGGGCACGGTGGCTCGCCAAGCCAGTGCAGAAGGCTTTTTCAGCTCAGCCAATGCCAGAACTGCAAGCACCAACAAGATCATAAGTCGCTCTTCTAAATTCACCGCACTAATCAACCTCACGTTGTTCACGGTACCACTGGAGAGTCTGCTCCATCCCTTCCCGAAAAGATGTAAGCGGTCGATAGTCAAGAAGCATCCTGGCAAGCGATATGTCTGCCTGGGAGTGCCGAATATCACCAGACCTGGCATCCTGAAAAACAGGTTCGATGGTCTTACCGGTAAGCTCACTCAGCGTGCGCAAGAGCTTTTTTATTGAAACTCGACCACCACAAGCAATATTAATTATTCTACCTGTGACCCCAGAAGCGGTACAAGCTTTAAGTGTTCCATCAACAACATTTCTAACATATGTAAAATCACGCGTTTGCTCACCATCACCGTAGACAATTAGTTGTCTTCCCTCAAGAACTGCACCTATAAACTTCGAGATCACGCCTGAGTATTGCGATAAGAATTCCTGCCGGGGTCCAAACACGTTGAAATAACGGACTGTTACAGTTTCCAGTTCATATAACTCCATAAATAGTCGCGCGTAGTGTTCCCCCACTAACTTTTGTAGAGCGTACGGTGAAAGCGGAACAGCTGACAACTTCTCACTCTTAGGAAGACTTGGTGAATTACCATATGCCGACGAGGAACCAGCGTAAACAACGCGCTTCACACCGGCATCGCGCGCAGCAATGAGTATGTTAAGTGTGGAATCGACGTTGGAGCGATGCGAAATCATCGGATCTAACACAGACCGTTGTACCGATGGAATTGCTGCCTCGTGTAGGACGTAATCAATGCTGCGCACGGCGCTTCTTGCGACCTTTAAATCCGTGAGATCGCCTTTGATAAATTCAATGTCGCCAGCATGTTTAAGATTTCTTCGATGTCCCGTTGTTAGGTTATCAACGACCTTGACTACATGTCCTTGCCGTACTAGTTCATCCACCAAGTGAGAACCGATAAATCCCGCTCCGCCAGTGACAAGGTAGGAGGCCATTCTGCATATCCCGCGATCTTCTTCAGTGCTCAAATCTCTTCGCTATATTCTTTTTGTTCGACGTCAACCATCTAAAAGGTCCGCCGCAGTAAAGCCGTAAGCCGAATTCTGTTCCCTTCTCAGTGAGCCTTAAGGCCCTGCGTTGGGTGACGACCATTCCTCTAGCCCCGCCATTACTAGCGGGATCAGGCGACCTACCCGGAGACATCGGACGGACAACCCTTCGCGCCTCCCTATTTGGTCTTGCTCCGTGCGGGGTTTTGCCTGCCATTCGCCTTACAGCGAACGCGGTGCGCTCTTACCGCACCTTTTCACCCTTACCGCGACATCCCCTTTCGGTTCGTTGTCGAGGCGGTATATTTTCTGTGCCACTTTCCTTCAGGTCACCCTGACCGGGAATTACCCGGCGCACTGTCCTACGGAGTTCGGACTTTCCTCTTCGCACGTCTCGGCCAGTGACTGAAACGTACGCAGCGGTCGTCTGGCTCTCTACGGCGGATTATTAGAATACAATACTCAACTAGCATCACCCAAGTGTCAACCACTAGTTGTCAGATGATTCGGCCTTCGTTAAATAGATATCACAGCTTACTTTTGTATCACGACCTTGTCATCTTATTATCCATTTATCCATCCACCTCTTGAGCAATCTTGTACTGCTCAAGCTTCTTGTAAAGATTACTTCGCGGTGTAGCAATAACTTCGGCTGTCTTAGCAATATTCCACTCATGCTTCTTCAACATCTCAACAAGAAATTGACGTTCACTCGTTTCCTTAAAACCACGCAAAGTACCGACACGACCAGAGTAATTTCCCGTTTCACTGACTTTATCATTAACATGTAGTATCGCCACAACATCGCGTTCACCAATCGTGTCACTTGGAGTCATAATGATCAAGCGCTCAACCATGTTTCGAAGTTCACGAGCATTACCCTTCCATGAATACCCCTTCATCAGTTCGATTGCAACGTCGCTGAATGTTTTCGACCTAAAGTTATTCTTATGGGAAAATTGTTTAGTGAAGTGACAGACCATCGCTGGAATGTCTTCAGGATGATCCCGCAGGGGAGGAACATTGATCGGGATTACACTCAGCCGGAAATATAAATCGTCACGAAAACGTCCATTGTCCATCTCCTCCTTAAGTCTCTTATTAGTCGCGGCAACCACACGAACATCCACTTTAATCATTCGAGTCGATCCAAGGCGCTCCACTTCACCTTCCTGAAGCACCCTAAGAACCTTTGACTGCGTACGGAGACTCATATCTCCAACTTCATCCAGAAAAATCGTTCCGCGATCAGCTTGCTGAAACTTTCCGATCTGTTTTCCGGTCGCGCCAGTAAACGCTCCACGCTCGTGTCCGAATAATTCCGATTCTATTAAATCTTCAGGAATCGCTGCACAGTTAACTTGAACAAATTGCTCTTTCTTCCTAAGGCTGCTTCGGTGAATTGCACGGGCAACGAGTTCCTTACCCACACCGCTCTCCCCTAGTACCAAGACAGTCGCATTGGTTGGTGCAACTCGTCGAATTGTATCTGTTACAAGACCGAGTGCTTTGCTCTCACCGACCATCTTGTCATGAACAGTAGCTGCACTTCTTAGAGATCTGTTTTCATCTTCTAACCGATGTCGATCAAGTGCATTCCGAATCGTAACCACGACACGTTCGCTAGCAAGCGGCTTCTCAAGAAAATCAAAAGCTCCAAGCTTCGTAGCTTCAACGGCAGTACTAACCGTGCCATGGCCTGAAATAATAACAACCGGAAGAATCCCGTCAAGAACCTTAATTCGACGAACAACCTCGAGTCCGTCCATACCTGGCATCTTGATGTCGACAAATACTAGGTCTGGTCGCTCTCGTTCAACACGTCCTATACCTTCTTGTCCCGACGGTGCTAATAAACAGTCGTACCCTTCGTACTCGAGAATCATCTTTAATGAATCACGAACGTCGGCGTCATCGTCGATAACAAGAATCCTTGCTTTCATCAGTTTCACTAACCACTAGGTTGCTTACATCAACGATACAGAAGACAATGTAATTCATTGCTGCCAAAAGTCAATGGCTCACTCCAGAGGAATTTCTCAGTCGAACTAATTATTCCCGTGCTCCAAGAGCTCGAAAAATTCGACTTCATTTAGTATCTTGACACCGAGACTTCTGGCTTTTGTAGCCTTTGACCCTGGTTTGTCCCCAATGACCAGATAGGTAGTCTTCTTTCCCACTGAGGCTGAAACCTTACCGCCGAGATCTTCAATCGCGTGAATCGCTTGATTACGTGTCACAGATGAAAATGTTCCCGTCAACACGAACACTCTCCCCTTCAGAGTTTGAGTTTTTTGGCTTGGATTCGTATCGGCAATAGACATCTTAATCCCGGCTGTCCGTAGTCGAATTATCAAACTCCGATTCTCTGCATCATCGAAGAACACTCTTACGGAACGTGCCACAACCGGTCCGACCTCCGTCACGGTTTCCAAAGACTCCAACGAGGCATCCATAAGTGCATCAATTGAATTATAAGTTTGGGTCAGAAATTGAGCAGCGTGTTCACCAACATGACGAATACCAAGACCAAACAAGAACCGTGTAAACGAATTTTTCTTACTTCGTTCAATCTGATCTAATAGCTTTGTAACTGACCGTTTTCCCATCCGGTCTAACCCCTCGAGTGCCAAGCGGTCAAGGGTATAGAGGTCACTAAGGTCTCTTACGAGACCACGTCCAACAAGTTGGTGCACCAGTGACTCTCCTAATCCTTCAATGTTCATCGCCCGCCGGCATGCGAAATGTGTGAGACTCCTCCGTAATTTCGCCGGGCAACTTGTGTTTATGCAGCGTGTGATAGCCTCGCCTTCTGGACGATGCAGTCGAGCACTACACTCAGGACAGTTCTTTGGCATAAGGAATGATCTTGGTGCACTAGAACCTGATGGTCGAAGGCTCGAGATTACTTTTACGATCTTCGGAATCACGTCTCCGCCCTTTTCCACTACCACCATGTCACCAGGACGAATATCCTTACGTCTTATTTCTTGCTCGTTATGTAAGGTCGCTAGTTGAATTGTTGAACCACCAATCCTTATTGGATCAAGGATAGCGATGGGTGTGACAGCGCCCGTTCGACCAACCTTTAATTCAATTCGTAGTAAACGTGTGGTTACCTGTTCGGTAGGAAACTTGAAAGCAATCGCCCAACGAGGAAACTTCGATGTTGAGCCCAAACGCTTACGAAGCTCCAAATCATCTATTTTGATTACGACTCCATCAGCACCGAATTGCAGTGAGTACCGATTCTCGATCCACTCTCGGCAGAATGTCAGCACCGATTCAATTCCATCACACCGACGCCAATGAGGTTCGATTGGCAATCCCAACTGCTGGAGCTTCTCCAAAGTCTCTGCATGACTCTTTGGAAGATCACTGATGGCGCCCTCAGACACAGGCTGATCAGACAATCCATCTGCGCGTGGTATGAGTTGATAAACAAACGCACCCAATCCTCTCCTTAAAACCTTCTCAGGATCCAGATTTCTCATCGTACCAGCAGCAGTATTTCTCGGGTTTGCGAACAATGCCTGTCCACTCCGGTTACGTTCCTTATTAATTCTGTCGAAAGAGTGTCGCGGCAAAAATATTTCACCTCGAACCTCAAATGTATTCACCAAATCATCAGCCAGTCGCAGTGGGATAGACTTAATTACACGGACGTTTGAAGTAACATCTTCTCCCCTGAGCCCATCTCCACGTGTAACACCACGAACGAACTGCCCCTTTTCGTACGTTAGTGAGATGCTCAAACCATCAATTTTGAGCTCAGCCACATAAGGCACTAAGCCCGTTTCAGATATTTCACCTACTATTTTCTTGACACGTTCATCGAACTCCCGTAATTCATTTTCAGTGTACGCATTTTCGAGGCTAAGCATGGCAGTGCCATGTTGAACTGTTTCGAAGGTATCTATAGGTCGCCCTGCGACTCGCTGAGTAGGAGAATCTGGCGTTGCGAGCTCTGGATATTCGTTCTCAACGTTTGAAAGCTCACGCATTAACGCGTCAAATTCAGCATCTATTATTTCAGGGTCGTTGTAGACATAATACTGTTCTTCGTGGTGACGAATTTTTCGACGGAGATCATCGAGTCTTTCTGCGGGTGTCATCGGAATGTTGGAAGGAAACTAGTTGGACCTACCACATGACCACGGCGAAGTTGAGAGGGCAACCCCTTAATATTCAGCTTGGGTGTTCTTAATTTTCTCAACAGAAATCGACATTAATGATCACGGGATAGCACGTAATCAGGCAATGCCATCAGAGAATCTCGCTCCGGTGTTGATGGAAACACATCAAGATGTTGTTTAGCAATAGTAGCATGCTCCACAGCTTTTTCGTGGGCGCTCTCGATCGCTCGGTGCTTCGCAAGTAATCGCGATAACTCTTGCCAAGACTCCGGAGATATTGTGCGGTCACGAACAGCGGCTCTAATAATTTCACTCGCTGTTCCTCCATCTCGCTCCAGTAAATATATTACCGGGAGTGTCATCTTTCCTTTCCTCAGATCAGTCCCTGCCGGCTTTCCAAGTGCATCTTCAGCAGCCGTATAATCAAGTAAGTCATCGATAAGTTGGAAGGCTATGCCTAAATTGAAACCATATTCACGTAAAGCAACTTCACTCTCCCTTGTAACACCTCCAAGCATTCCACCAATCTGCGCACAACCACCGAATAGATACGCTGTTTTACGACGGATAATCTCAAAATGTTCCTCTTCGGTGATATCAACGTCACCAGACTTCGTCAACTGGTACAGCTCGCCCTCAATCATTCGAAGAGTGACATCGCACAACAGCCGGATCACCTCCAGCGAATCCTCGGTCAGGGCCAATCCCATGGACTTAATGTAGAGATAGTCACCGAGCAACACAGTAATTTCATTCCCCCACCGTGAATGCACTGCGAGGCGCCCGCGTCTGACATCTGAATCGTCGACTATATCGTCGTGTACAAGCGTCGCCGTGTGGATAAATTCTACAACCGACGCATAAAGCACTGCTTGCGGGCCCCGATAACCGCTCAACCGAGAAGCCATTAGCAATAGCGCTGGCCGTACACGCTTGCCACCACTGTTCTGAATATAGCGCCCAATGAAGGGAATCAACTCCACTCGAGACTCAATGTGACGCACATAGTCCTTCTCGACCTTTTCTAGCTCATCGCGAATGGGTTCAAAGATCTGTGCGAGGTCAGTAGGGGCAGATAATCTCGACACGGTGTTACTCATGCTCAGGTCCGTTCCGTGGCTTTGTGAGGGTCACCTCGGCACCGACACCGAGTCGTGGAGCAAATACTATGGAGCCTGGATCACACCACACTTGTAAGCGAAGTGTCAACGCGACAAGCCGTTGCCAAAAACATTTGATCAGTTCAGGGTCGAATCAGTGTCATAAACGTGTGTTCGGTATTACTTGCAACCGATTCAGCAGCTTCGCAACGAACCTCGGCAAGAGTGCCCACGACATACGCCACCCAGGCAGGTTCATTGCGCTTACCCCGATAAGGTGCTGGCGCTAGGTACGGACAATCCGTCTCCACTAAGAGTCGGTTTACCGGAACCATCTTGGCCGCTTCTCTAATTTCTGTCGATCGAGGAAACGTCACAATACCAGAAAATGATAAATGAAATCCCAAGTCTAAAACCTCGCGCGCCATTTTGACGTCACCAGTAAAGCAATGAAAAATTCCAGACAGCTGACCTTCACCTTCATCTCGCAGAATATCGAACGTGTCCTCTTCGGCTTCTCTGGTATGAATAACAATAGGCAACCCTAATTCACGTGCTAATCTAATTTGAGCCCGGAACACTTGCTTCTGGATCTCTCGTGCTGATAGGTCATAATGGTAGTCTAGACCGATTTCTCCAATGGCTCTTGTGGCCTCGTTCCCATGAACAGATTCTCTCAGCAGATCTGCGGCAGCTTCAGGTTGCTCAGAGAAATTTCCCGCATGGTGGGGATGAACGCCTACGGCAAACCTTAATTCCGGCCACACTTCAATGAGTTTATTGGCGCGTGTACTCTGACCTTCATCTCCTGCCTCTAAAATACAGAGACCAGACGATATCCCTACCGCTCGGGCTCGATTAATTACTTCTTCATGGTCAACGGCGAAAGCGTCGTCAGCCAAGTGACAATGGGAATCAACCATAACAACCGCCCCATCCAGAATCCTTGGTTAACGATAGCCAGAGCTTGGCATAGAAACAGCACAACCCGGCGGGTTCTCCTTCTCTCAACAACTTGATTGTGAATACCTAGAAAATCGTACCTTCCCGAAACACCACCTAATTGCTATAGGTATTCACGATTAGTGCTTCCGGAACTGACCCAGAGGCACTCTTCTGGTTTTCAGTCAAGTTAGGAATAGTTTCGAAACGCGGAATCGTCAATATTCTTACAACCGCCATGACTCAGCGTACACCCCAAAGTGCTACTGACGATAAATCCTTTACGAAAATCCTTATCCAAGACTGAGACATATTTCCACCTAGAATCGCTGGGTGAGCCCATGTTTCACTTTCGGCAACTCTATAGTTCTGTAAAGGCTCGAATCCTATCGGGCTCGGTCTCGCCACAATAAGCGCACCGTCATCCCTTAGAAGGAACAAAACATCGCCAACCCAAACAAGTGCCGCATTTTCTGCCTCACGCCCTTCACTCATCCACAAAGTTTCGCCCGTCTTAGCATCTAAACAGACCCACTGACCACGCCGACGAGCAGACAGACCAAATAACAAGTCACCCGTAAACACAGGAGAACTCATATAGAACGAAACGTCTTGATTTTCCCACACAGGCTCTACTGCCCATTGGTTATCAGTCTTAATTACTCGGAGCGCAGACATCCCCTGTTCTAGACCCGACGAATAAATCATATCTCCATCTACGATCGGCGTGATCGAATTCTGAATGTAAGGGGTTGTGAACGGAATCCGCCAAAGTAACGCTCCGTTCCCTATATCAATCCCAACGAGGTAATTCTGTGTGTACGTGATGACTTGCCGAGACCCAAGAAACGTTCCGATTACCGGAGAAGAATACCCAGGGCCATCTCCCTCCCACACCCACTGTTCTATTCCACTATTAACATCAAACGCAGTGAGAGCACCACCATCATGACCTCCAACGTGAGCAATGACGAACTTTCCGTCAACGATCGGTGACATCGCTGTCCCATATAGAGGACCGACAGTCGGAGCGTCCTTTCGCCATAAGACGCTCCCGTTAGTTGCGTCCAAGGCTGAAAGAATACCGCTGAGCCCAAATGTGAAAACCTTTCCGTCATGAACCACTGGAGTCGACTTAGGACCAGGACCGTGACGCTCTGCCTCTGGATTCACCTCGTATGGAGCAGGGTAGGTATCTTGCCAGACCACCTTCCCAGTTTCTGCTTCTAGCGCCGTAATTACTTCACTGTCTTCTTTTCGAGTGTGCATATAGACAAGCCCACCAGAAATAACCGGCGAAGCGTAACCCACACCAACGTCTACTTTCCATTCGAGTGTAAGTTGCTCAGGCCAGGACTGGGGACCAAGACCTTCAAGAATGGCCACACCGTCACGGTTTGGCCCGCGCCACTGCGGCCATTCGAGCACCTCACCATCACCAGAAACTTTGACAGTCTGGCCTCGTTCAGTAGCATCCACGATAAGTCCAACAGCAAGTAGAATAACTAGCGTACTTATGGTTGGGTTACACTTCATCTCATCCATTCCTTTGACTGAAATCCCACGGGCAACGATAACACGGTTAAAAGCTCAACAGTGACAGGATACTTTCTTGGGTTTCTGTTCATCTTTAATTTAGACACTTAACTAATCCTCTTAATCAACAACAACTTCCATTTAAAATACAAGCCGACCACCATTATTGATTAAACTCGTTACTGTCATTCTCACCTAACTCGTGTTCCAGGTGGAAGTGGTGGATCAACGAACAACAACACTGACTGTCCGCTCTCACCACTAGCAGCCAAAACCATGCCGTTCGACTCAATCCCCATCAACTTTGCTGGTTGTAAATTCGACACCATCACAATTGAACGACCAATAAGTGACTCCGGCTCGTACGACTCAGCTACTCCAGCCACTAACGTGCGTTTCTCAGCACCAAGATCAACTTCCACTCTGAGGAGCCTCTTTGACTTCCGTACCCTTGTAGCATCTATTACCAGAGCAACGCGAAGGTCAACTTTCATGAATTCTTCGATCGGTAACCTGTTCTGACCTACGGCTGCTATTTCATTTACAGAGACTTTTTTATCTTCTGTCAGAGAAGTACCGTCAGTCGGCATCTTGATTAATCTCCCTTTTCATACTAAACCACAAATCATTAAGACTGATCACTCATAGCTTTATCTTCGGAAACCTCTCTGGTGCTACCGAGTCTAGGCCAAAGCGGGTCCGCCCTTAAAATAATCCGGTCACCCAACGTATTCCAACCAGAATCCTTGTCGAGTCGTAACGAACTAACCGGGCCAGTATCACCCACCCGCCTCAGAATCTCTGCACATGAAGTCGGCATCACTGGCAACAAAAGCACCGCAGCCACACGAATCGCTTCAGCTATCTCGTAAAGTACTTGATTTAACCGTTCGCTTTGCTTTGGATCACGGGCTAGCACCCATGGTTCCGTCTTAGTTATGAATCCATTTATCACATCGATCATTTCGTATGCGGTTCCTACAGAATCGTGCAGGGCGTAACGTTCCATCGAATCTCGGTAGCGCTTAACTGTATAATCAGATACCTCAGCCAAATACCCCGCTTCCCAAAAAGGTTCCGTAAGTCGGCCTTGGCGGTATCTATGAACCATCACGGAAAGACGGTTCACTAGGTTCCCCAAATTATTGGCAAGGTCGGTATTGTAGCGTTCCTCAAAACGCTCCCATGTGAAGTCCCCATCATGACCATAAGGAATTTCCTTGACCAGATAGAGACGAAGTGGATCCGGACCTAGTCGATCAGCCGCCTCTAATGGATCTACTATGGTGCCAAGTGACTTGCTCATCTTCTGGCCTTTAAAGTGTACCCATCCATGACCAAAGACCTGACCTGGTGTTGGTAGGCCCGCGCTCATTAGCATTGCCGGCCAAACAATACAATGAAAACGAGTTATATCTTTCCCTATGACATGCAAGTCTGCAGGCCACCAACGGGCAAATAACTCATCGTCAACTCCGAATCCAACAGCTGAAACATAATTGATGAGCGCATCAACCCACACATAAACCACGCTTAATGAATCGTAGGGCATAGGTATGCCCCAAGATTGACCAGTACGACTCACAGAGATGTCTTCAAGTCCAGTTTCAAGTAATCGGAGCATCTCGTTGCGACGGATATCTGGTTGAAGAAATTTAGGATTTCTTTCGAAATGATCCAGCAGCGCATCTCTATATTTCGAAAGGCGAAAAAAATAATTCTTTTCTTGAATCCACTTCGGTTCCATCTTGTGAACTGGGCACTTTCCGTCAACCAGGTCCTTTTCCTGCTTAAACGCCTCACAAGACACACAATACCAACCCTTATAGAACCCTTCGTAAAGATCATCAGCCTCAGCGATTCTTTTCACCATAGCGGTAACGGACACTTTATGGCGAACTTCTGTAGTCCTGATGAAATCATCAAAAGAAATCTCTAGACGTGACCACACCTTTCTGAATTCCGTTTCCATTTGATCACAGAAATCTCCAGGATCCATTCCTAATTGTTTGGACCGCTGGTACACGTTCTGAGAGTGCTCATCATTACCCATGAGGAACCGTGTCGGAATCCCACAAAGCCGTCGATATCGCGCTATGACATCGGCCGTTATTTTTTCGTATGCTGTCCCCAAATGTGGTCGACTATTGACATAGTCGATCGCTGTTGTTAGGTAGAAGGCCATAGACCGAAACGTCCCTCGGCAATATACATTTTCCCAGATTCTTCCATTCCATTCTTACGTATATTAATCTGCTCTTCTTTCCAAGTACGCCTTATACGCAATAGCTTGAACCTCCTTAACAGAAAGATCATTTACAGATGCTAGTCGGACACAATCCTCGAACTCAGGTGTCGCATTTACAATACGTCCAGAAAGTCTAGCGACTTTAAACTGCACAGATCCGATTGGCGTTTCAACAAGTACCTGTTCTCGCTCTAACAGCTCACGGTAAAGATCCTTGTAACGCACTCCAATCGTCGTCGTCTCACGAAATAAGATCGAACTTACCACCTCGCGTTGCTCCGGGTAGACCACAGTTGTCACTAATGTACCTGGACGATTCTTCTTCATATAAATTGGAATATAGAACACTTCTAAGGCCCCAGCTGCATACAACTGGTCCATAAGTATCCCAAAGATTTGTGGATTCATGTCATCGATCTCGCATTCAATAACTATTACACGCTCATGCGCGGAACTAGTTTTGGTCTCGCCGACTAACAGGCGAAGCACGTTCGGCGCTTTAGAGAAATTACGATCGCCAGCACCGTAGCCAATCTTCTGAATTGTCATTTCCGGAAGTGTCTTGTATGACGAGGCATAGCCAGTTATCAACAATGCACCTGTCGGTGTGAGCAACTCCACGGGTTCGCCTTTCGAATAAACAGGTACCCCCTCCACTAACTTAGCCGTCGCCGGTGCTGGAACAGGGAACGTGCCGTGCTGACAAACGACGGTCCCGCTCCCCACGTTCAGCGGGGAAGATGAGATCTGATCCACACCGAACCACTCCATACCGAACACCACTCCAACGATATCAATGATTGAATCCATAGCGCCAACTTCATGTAGATGAACTTTCTCAACAGGCATCTGGTGAATGGCTGCCTCCGTTTCCGCTAAACGTCGAAATAGATCAGTAGCTTTCGATTTTCCAGTCGATGATAGCGAACAACCTTCAACTAAACTTGTGATCGCTTTCAAACCTCTATGTTCATGTACGTGATCTACCCTAGTTACATCAGTATCCTTTCCTACTTCCCGTATTCCAAATTTTGTCGCTGCTATACCAGCCCTATCTACTCGATCAGCCGTCACTGTGTAATCACCTAACGTCAAACTATCAAGTGTTTGACGAAGAGCATCAATCGGCAGGCCCGCATCAAGTAGAGCGCCAAGAATCATGTCACCGGATGCACCTGAGAAACAGTCGAAGTAAAGAATTCTGGACATAGTTGATAAAACCTTGTTCGGTGATCAACACCCTATATTCGGCTAGACTTCACCCGCGCTTCATGACACACGAACAGTATCCAAACTATTTAATGTTTCGTATGGCCAGTCGTTTGTGACGCAACGTTTAATCGTACCATAAGCAACAGACTCGCTGCAGAGAGTTGCTCTTCCCGCTCATCATCTGACACTTAGCCAGATTTCATGGGCTCTTAATGGAATTACAACTTCAGATTTTTCGAAATATATTGCACATCAATTGTCCAGCACCTAGTATTCCCTTTGGTTACTTGCTCCGTCGGTCGCCCCACAAATTCCTTCCTAAGCCATGTTTAGATCTGAACTGCATATTCTCTTGAGTTTAACTTTGTGTCATCCTGCATGAGAAATATAGAATACACATATACTCTGTTGTAATACGGTGCCTAAATACTTTTGTTTAGCTCTATGATTCCTGCTCTAGTGACACTACAAGCTATCGTCTGCTCAGAAGCGCAGAACTCGCGTATACTCTCTCCCACGCACTTTAGTTCACGCACCATGTATGGCTTTTTGACCTTCACATTCGTGCTCTGTTTCATCGGATGTGCTACACCTCCAACGAAAGAGATGAACCAGGCCCAGGACGCTATCGATGCCGCCGGGAGAGCCGGTGCCGACCAATACGCACCAGACGAGTATGCTGCGGCCATTGCAATTCTTGAGAACGCTAAAAAGGCAGTTGAAAACACAGACTACCGGCTAGGCTTGAACTACGCACTGCAAGCACGTGAAGAGGCACAGAAGTCCGTTGAGCAGGCTGCCAAGCAAAAGGTACTGGTTCGACGTGAAGTGGAACAAATTCTCGACGCTGCCGCTCTTGAGCTTGAAGAACTCGACCGGAGACTCGTGGCGGCTCAGGCTGCCAGGATCCCTGTACGCCAAATGGCGCAAAGTCGAATGACCCGTAGTGCCGTAGAAGCTGCAATGCATGAAGCTCACACTGCACTCAGTCAGAGCGACTACATCTCAGCACGAAACTTGGCGAAGGGACTATCTGAGATGGTGCGCAAAGTCATTAGAGAAATTGACATAGTACTCAGAGATCCATAGCTTCACCAGACATCCCAACATGACACGCCCTCTACTTCACACGTTGCGGCTATTCCCTACTGCATTATGCCTGATAACTTACGCATGCGGATCCTTTGAAACCCCTCAAGAAAATAAAACGGTCAGCTCATCTACTAAAATTGAAACACAGCAGCAGGAAAATTCTGAAGCGCGCCACCTTACGCACGAACACGGGAAGCCAAACCAAACACTGCCTCTTAACACGACACCATCAGGTGATCATGAACCAGTGGGAACCCTTACTGGAGTCCGTACTCGCGTGGTCTGGACTCAGGACGTCGGTGATGGAAGAGATATCACTAGCAAGGGCAATAAACTTATCGTGATGGGGTACGATTCGTACGATGGCCAGACTGAGCGTGCTATCCTACCGAAACCGGCGAACTATGCAAAACCGTTAATCACTCCTACGGGAAATCGCGTAGTATTCACAGATCGAACTCATAACACTGTGTCCATCGTAAACTGGGATGGGACTGGTTTACGACGATTGACCAATGGATTCGCACTCGCCGTTTGGATTGATCCCAATACAAAAATCGAATGGGTTTATGTCGGCTCAGATCCCAGACCTAAAGCTAAGAACAAGCCACCAGCCTACCAAGTCATAGCAAGGTACCAAATCGATCGACCACAGGAGGACAGACAAATAGTTTGGGACAAAAGGCCTGTGGATGCCAACAGCTTTCAACTTTCGGCGGATGGACACCTAGCAGGCGGCCTGTTCCCATGGCCGCGAGCAGGCATTGCCGAACTACCAAACGGCCCATGGAAGCGATTAGGTCGTGGATGTTGGACTGCCCTTGCTGGTGACGATAGTAATCTCTTTTGGTACTTTGATGGTTCGCACCGCCATCTCACCATAGTTGACGTCGCCCGTAACACCCGATGGAAAGTTAACATCAATTCAGCTCCCGGGATCAACGGCTACGAAGTTTATCACCCAAAGTGGACTAATGACCCGCGATTCCTCGTAATGACAGGACCGTACACCGTTGGACGGAAAGCCAATAAAATCCGTGGCGGGGGACGTCAAGTGGAGATCTATCTGGGACGATTCACTTCAGACTTTACCGCCGTCGAAGAATGGGTACAGGTCACACGCAATGAACATGCTGATTTTTTCCCTGACGCCTGGATTGATCCAAGTGCCCGCCCACCAACAGTGATGGCAAGGCGATTTGGTCCACAATCTCTTGGATTAAATGCGACACAAAAAAACAGCCAGCCAGTCAAACGGATCGTCATGGAGGCACGACTACTTGAAAACACTCAAATTCCTACACCGCGATCAATCGCACCATACCGACAAGCTCTTCTTGTAAACGAGTATGAAGTTGTAAATGTTCTCGAAGGTGTTTACCAGGAAAAGAAAATTCTAGTTGCGCACTGGGTTATTCGTAATGGACAAGTGCTGACCACGGCCGACAGAGAAAAGGGTTCTCTCCTTCGCCTCGCTCTTGAAGCCTATGATGAACACCAAGAACTCGAGGGGCAACGACTTGTAATGAACAGTGACGCGTTCAATCTTAACCTTTATTACGACGTAAACAGTTAGCTGATGCCGCGACTGCGATGTCGATGAGAGAAGAACGAAATGGCTCATCGATGGCAAGAACTTACCTAGTGAACCCAGTGTCCAGAAGAATTCTCTTGTGATAGTTGCGTGTATCAGAGGGTATTATAGTGTTATTGTGATAGCAACAATGAGCGCACTGTCAGAAAAAACTCTGGGTTTTTCCTCAAGACAGGAATTCGACCGCGAAATCAAGTTTACGCTCGATGGTCGTGACGTTACAGCTGCCCACAAATGGCTTCAGACCATCTGTATCCCTGATCCCGGCTTCCCTACTGGTCTCGTTTATAGCATCTACTACGATACACCGGCGTTAGACTGCTTGCGAGAAAAGATAGACAGTGACTACTTGAAAATTAAGATCCGGCTCAGATGGTACGAAGGTCAGAATAACTCAGTAAACAGCTCCTTTCTTGAGGCAAAGTTTCGGATCGGTCAGCGTCGTCACAAAGTGCGTATCGAAACTCCGTACTCCGGTGACTGGTTAACGAGAACTCCACTCCATCACTCCACGCTTCGACAAATTCCTTTACGCCTACGCGAGGAGGGAATATCGGTACCGAGTCTCATCCGCCCGGTACTTCTCGTTCGTTATCGGCGGAATCGATTTATTGAAACTCTTACAAACCTGAGAGTGTGCCTCGATTCCAATATCTCAGCCCCGATCGTTAACCGAGAGGTTCTCCTTGCACCAAATCCTCTTCAATTAAGTACCGCGGTAGTTGAGGTGAAGGGTAATGTTGTCGGATTGCCACAGATGTTACGAAACCTAATTGATTTGGGCGGACGGAAAACGTCGTTTTCCAAGTACTTCGCCTGCTATGATCACACGGTTACAATTGCTAACTAGAAACGCACCCTTGTCCAGGATAACCAGAAATGCAAGAACTAGACAACGTTTTTAGAATCTTATCCGGTCGTGGTCTTCAGGGTATGAGCGAGGTCGGACTGGGTGGACTTTTTTTACTCCTACTGTTGTCCCTGGCGAGTTCACTGTTTATTGCCTGGCTATATCGCTACTTTTATTCAAGCCACTCGACTGGTAGCGAAGCACATCGGGCCTTTCCTCTCCTTGGAATTTCCATTACTGCAATTTTTATCGCCATTCAATTCTCTCTCCCTTTATCACTTGGGTTGCTAGGCGCATTATCTATCGTGCGCTTTAGGACACCGATCAAAGAACCAGAGGAAATCGGTTTCATCATGCTCGTGATCGCCTCAGCTCTTGCCTGTGCCACATTCAAACTAGCGTTCCTCGCGCTCCTGCTGATGATTGCTGTTGTCGCGTTATTCGCTCAACAGCTCGCTACGAGTGTTCTGGCTGGACCCAGAGATGGGGGACTGGTGATTGTGTCGTTTCCACATCGTAAAAACGACCTGCTCAGCCGAGAGATAACCGAACTCCTAAATGTTCGAATCAAAAAAGGGCGCCTTGAGAGCCTCTCAAGAAATGAAGACTCCAGTGTGATTTCATACGCATTTCGCTCATCTTCTCCTGATGTCTTGCTGAGTCTACAAGCAGAGCTGGACAAGAAATACGAAGGCTCTACCACTAACATTTTCTTTAACCGGTCGGTACCAATTTAAACCTGCTATGTCGAGAAATCGACTGAGAATCTTCCTTCTAATCGGTGTTCCTACCCTGTTGCTCGCTGTTGGGCTCGTCTTCGAACGAGTGAGCCCTTTGGCCGGTCTGCAAATCGCTGTGCAACGTACTCCGGCTCGCTTGCCAAGTAGTCTGGTAATTCCAGAAGAAGAAATCTTGAAAGATGGGTCGTTACTTTCCGTGTACACTCCGGTGGAACAACTCAACAATCCAGAAACTGGAATCCTTGCCAATCCAATGAACAAGGGACGTCAGTGGGAAAATCCGACCACAGTGTCTTATTTCGATCGTGGTCGGTTAATCTTCGCTGGCAGTGCGGGTCTACGAATTCATGGAGGTAAGAGCCGAATTGGTTCTCCTGTGCAAAGCTTCCGACTATATTTCAGAAAAGACTATAGTCCGCGTCAGTTCATGCCAGGCGTACTGTTTGAGGGCAAAAGCGATCCCATCACCCGACTGGTCGTGCACAATGATCTTCGTCAGGATGGAACAAAACAATGGTGGCATCTTGTAAATCCCTTGGCATACGAGATCGCTCGGCAATTCGGTGGTATTACACCATACACACAACCGGTCAGATTTTTCTTGAACGGACAGTATCAGGGTGTCTATGTTCTCACCGAACACGTCCGCAAAGAGTTTCTAAAGACTAGATATGGACATGATGATTTCCTTTTACAAGATCGAAAAATAAGAAGACAGTTGCACCGTACCGTAAGAAACATCTCTCCCCTTACGATGGCTGATGTGGACAAGATTTTTGATCTTGAGAATCTGACACGTTGGTTTATTTCGATTGTCTTCTGCGCAACAACTGATCCCTTCCAAGCGTTGATGTTTCTTGACAACACTCGTTCAGATGCCCGTTGGTTCTTAGTCAACTGGGATATGGACCATAGCTTTATGGACGTTTACCGGCAATCCAGAGAACCCTGGCAGCACAATACCTTTAGGACCACTCTAGGTCGACGCCCAATAGAGTCACAAATCATAACTCGTCTGCTCTCAGAAGATCCTGACTTTGGCCGTTACTTGATGCGAATGTTTGTGGACGCATTAAATCACAAGGTCACGTCGTCGTTTCTCAAAGCTCGATTCGATTACTACCAACGAGTAGCAGAACGATACGGCGTTCAACAAGTTGACTATCTCAAGAACCTTGAACAGTTTCTCAAAATGAGACCAGACAGAGTGCGGACACTCCTTGCACGCTACGTCAAGGCTGGACCTAGTTATCTATGTCAGGTAGAAGGTCCCCCTGGTGTCGTCTTTTCTATCGACGGCTACTCAGAGCCGGCAGGTTTTTCAGGGTCTTACTTCAGTGGCATGGGAATCACTGTTGAACTTACAAAAGAAAGGCATGATTTCTCGCACTGGGTAGTTAATGACCACGTTGTCACGGCTTCACGCCTACATCATCGAATAAGATCGAAAACAGTGATCAAAGCGGTATTTCTATCTGATAAAACAGCACCTGCTGTTCAACTCGAACCATCTATCGCTGATTCACCCAAGAACAATCGTGTCAGTCTCTCTATAAGAGAAGCATCGTCATGAAATATCTACATCCCCTTTTGATATTGACACTTTCCCTAGTTCTTCAGACTGATTGTACTGTTTCAGACGAATCACGAGAACTCGAGCTAGACAATGCCCAGCCCCTGATCAAGAACGTGGTATTAATTTCAATTGACGCACTGCGTCCAGATCATCTTGGTACTTATGGCTATTTGCGTGAAACATCACCAAACATAGACAAACTTGCTAAAACAAGCTGGGTTTTCGAAGCAGCCTACGCACCAATCCCTAGAACAGGTCCTAGTGTTGCATCAATGCTCACAGGGATGTTCACTCAGCGGATTAGGAGATGGTCAGTCCCAGACGAGATGGATACAGTCGCGGAACTCTTGGCCGAACAGGGTTGGACAACTGTGGCCGCTGTTGATAACGCAAACCTTTCAGAAGAGCTTGGCTACGGGCAAGGATTTCAAGTCTATCGTGAAACCTGGGAAGAGAAAGACAATGAAATAGATCGAACTCACCTAATCACTGAAACCGCCGTTGAACACCTTGAAAATTTTGCTGAGACCAATGAACGTTTCTTCATGTGGCTCCACTACGTCAACCCGCATGGACCTTACAGTCCACCAGAGACATTTGCTGCGGAATTCATGAACGACGCATACTTCGATGACACTGTTCGACTACCACAAACATCTGGATACATTGGTGGAATTCGACCAGGTGTATACATCAAGGGAGAGCATCGCCTTGCCTACTACATCGCCCAGTACGATGGTGAGGTCGCATTCACCGATAATGAGATCGGAAAAGTACTAAGCGTGTTGAAAAATAGAGTAGCCTTGGATAACACTTTGATCATCATTACGTCTGACCATGGAGAAGGTCTTGGAGAAGGTGATGTTTATTTCAAACACGGTCCCACTATCTCTGAACCCCACGTTCGGGTACCTTTAATAGTGACTGCGGCAAACAAGGAACCTACCCCAAAGAGAATCACGACACCAGTTGGACTGATTGATATAACACCGACCATCCTCGAAATGGTGGGCATTCAGGATCCACGCTTTGATAGCGACCGTGCTGCTTACCCTTTGGCAGGTCAGTCACTCGAATCAACGCACCGTGGTGAAATACCAAACCATAGACCTTATATCTTCTTTGCTAGTCGCCGGTACTGGGGCATAAGGTCTGGTGATTGGAAGCTGATCTCAAGAACCGGAGACTCAAACAAGAGTCGCGAGAGTCGCTTCCAGTTGTACAATCTAGCGAGTGATCCGGAGGAATCCTTTAATCTTTACGCCGACGAACCAGCACGGGCTAACGAACTCTTACAACTACTGAGGAGTAGGCGTTCTATTCAGCGTACGGCCACTCGAGACTCTTCTGAACGTTACGATGCACTCAGTAAAGAAGCGTTGGACAATCTCCGTACACTCGGTTACATTCAATAAAAATTACTCAGGAGCGAACACAGGCGGTGAAAACAACCCAAACGGAGACGATTGCCCTCGGCTAATCTCAACCCTTGATACGATGGCGTGGAAAAACTCCTCAGCCATCACATAGTACCCTTCGACCGTTGGGTGCACCCCGTCATCGCCAAGTAGCGACGGATTACCTTCGAAAGCTTGAAAAAGATCCACAGCTGGACCAATGCCCAATTGCCGTGCAATTTGACGAATCTCACGATTTAAGTCTCTGACCGTATCTCTTAACCCTGGGCGCTTCTTTTCTTTCTTATCACCAATTGGCGTCAAGGTTGCAAGTAACACTTCCGCTCCCCTGGCCTTTCCTCTTTGAGCAATGGACCTAAGATCCTGTGCCGCCTGCGGAGCGCCAATCACTAACAGATTATTGATGCCTTCAAGAACCATCAAAACGCCTGGATTATGCTTGCTCAACACTTGCGAGATTCTTGATCTCCCCTCAGATGAGGTCTCTCCACCTCTCCCTGCGTTGACCATCGTAATAGTCTGGTCGGGGTACATATCCCTAAGCATGTATTCAAGCTGTGTGGGATACGAGTTTTCTGGATTCACTAAATCCATAAACGTTAAACCGAGAACTCCTTTTGTGATGCTGTCGCCAAATGCCACAAATTTGGTCTCACCTAGCATACCTGGTGGTAAAACCATTACTGAGAACGCGCAGCTAGTTGCCACGGTTTCCGCGTCAGTTACAGAACAGATCACCTGCGAAACACCGAAAGGAAATACCGATCCTGAAGCCGGATCACAAGAACTCTTCGTCACCTCGGTTTCGTCACTAAGTGTCGGCTGAGAGAACGTCACAACCATCGGGCCGTTGTCGGACGTCAGTGTGACATCAGCTGGACAACTTAGTTGGGTTAAGAAGCCAGGTCCTTCCACCCGAACAACCGGTGACGGAGCCGTCGGAGAAGACTTATCGCAGCCCGCAATAGTTAAACTAATCAAAAGGATACAAAACTCCAGTAGTACGTACCTACCAAGAAACATCTTCATCCGATAAAACCACATGCCAAAATATATTGGTAATTTCAAGTCAGCAAGAACTTTCAAAGATTCACAAAAATATTTTTGAAACCACCCCTGCTATGGCTTCTCATTACTCGTCGATCAGTCGGACAGCATCAATCAAAGTAATCATAAGGTCATACACCTATCTTGAAAATTACGAGGATCTCAATTCAAAGAAACATCTGTCCTTCCATACTTACCTCAGCCCAGCCAGTCAAATATAATCCATCGTTGTGCCACGCCACGCGCTGCGAACCTCCTTTTGAAATCACTTCGACTTCACCTCCAACTTCACTGTAAGTCATTGCCGCGACTGCTGCCGCACACGCACCAGTCCCAGAGGCACTGGTCTCACCTACACCGCGTTCCCAAATAAGGATCCTAATCCTTTCTGTAGTCTCGACTTCAACTAACTCAACATTCGTACCATCCGGGAATAAAGAATGGCAAGAAAGTGCTGGGCCAAGTCGTCGTAACCTCGCCTCGTCTAATGGTGGTCCAAGGATTACGCAGTGTGGATTGCCTACCGATAATGTCACCACCTGTACACCCTCTCCAGCAATGTCAAGCTTGAACATTCTAATGTCACGAGGACTTCCCATCATTGCACGAAATGTATAGCGGTTGTCCGCTACTCCCAATAATACGAGAGGCACATTTCCAGACTGAGTTTCGATTACCACCTGTGGTTCAGGTCTCTCCTCCAAGTTTAGACTAGCCGAATAATCTGGAGCTTTGACTTCATATCTCAAAACGATCGCCGCCAAACACCGAACTGCATTCCCAGAAATCTCTGCCTGACTTCCATCTGCATTAACCAATTTCATCCTCGCACCAGACTCCGTACGACGATAAAAAATCAACCCGTCGGCACCTACGCCTGTATTACGAGCGCACGTAATTCGTGCGAGTTCAGCAGAATCTCTATCACCAGTTTGGTCCTCGCGTACAAAGAGGAAATCATTCCCGTAGGCGTGTGCCTTAATGATGTTCATTGTTTTTCGGTCATCAAGTATTCATCCTCAAACCAAACTCAAGGAATTTGGAATCCCTGAAACACCCACGTGAATCCTGCTGTTACTCCTAAGCTTGGATCACGTGAAGTGAGACCAGCCAGGACTGCAGCATCGATCCGAATTGTGCCTCGTGTGTATCGTGCACCAAAGCGCATCCCTGACCGATTTTCAGTGCCAGGAGGAGGATCTCCTTTCCGAGTATCAATTCTCCCGTTAAGTTCACCAACTAGCTCAAAACCTTGTGCAACCGCACGTGCAAATGACACACCATACAACACTACTTCATTCTTACGGTCTCCGCGGGTCGGATCTCCGAGGATACCAACACCAACATTGCCAACAACTCTCACCGACTGAACTGTCTTACCGCCCAAGAGTTTTGCAGAAAAATCAGTAGTACCCAACCCCAGTCCAGTTTGACTGCCTGTGCTCGGTAGACGAGTAGCAAACTGGAGTCCAAACGCAGGACGTCGAGCTAACTCAGAAACCAGGCGGACCTTCGTACCAACAACCAGATCCTCCATACTTCCGGTCATATCACCTGTAAAATTCAGTCTCTCTGAGTGCGGTGCCTGCTGCCTCTCGGCAATACTGAGCCGACTAAACGACAACCCATCAATCTGGATCTCAGCAATCGAGCTTACGCCAATACTGAATCCAAGTAGTGGTAGCCTTAGTAGATTTCCTTTCAGTCCAGAAACAGGAAAACGTTGATCACGTGCATAATCAACTCCTCCTTCGATTAACACAAGACC
This sequence comes from Vicinamibacterales bacterium, assembly GCA_965249535.1. Lineage (GTDB taxonomy): Bacteria > Acidobacteriota > Vicinamibacteria > Vicinamibacterales. Next base: position 2,738,375 of record OZ252241.1, on the reverse strand, counting down.
AGAACCAATCGTCTCTGGATCTTCTGTTACGAGAGGACGCTGCTGGGCTGATACCGTACCCGCGACTCCAAAAACAAAAACCACAACCATGCGTCGTCTAAGCAATTTTTTCATCATGAATTCAGAACCTTCCTTCTGGAAGCGATCTTTGGTTTTGTCTCTCTCTGTCCGTAAATTAATGCTAAAGGAATAATTCGCTCGCCTGCCGTCAGGCGAATGTAAGTGAGCGCAGCCGTGTCATAAACAGCATGAGCGACCACTGGAGCAAGAAGACCTCCAGTCACGATCGCAAGCCATCCTAATATCAAGCCAAAAATGGCGGCCCAACAACCGAACATGAGATTCTCACTTCGGTCTACATGTGCCGCCCCAAAAAGTAAACTCGCCGGTACAATACCAAGCTCCGGTTGAATCGCTCCACGAAATAGTACCTCCTCACCTAAACCAGCAGCCAAGCCGACCGGAATAACCTCAAAAGGACCGAGCCCCACAAATAAAGGCCTCAGCACGTCATAGTACAATCGTCGAATCGACCGAACACCAGCTACCGCTGGTGCACCACGTAGTAGGTATAAATTAACGAGACCAAACGCACCAGCAGCTACCATGCCTAATATCAATCCGAATACGGGAGAACCTGTTTCGAAGGGTAGGTTTCTTATCCTGATCCACAAGAAGCCCAGGAGTGCCAATACGGCTTCTCCACCAAGAACGATCAGAAGTAAGCGGTTTGAAAACATCCAGGTGAAGTGATCAAAAAGTCCGTGAACTTTCGAGCAGTAATGTAACGGGCCCGTCGTTAATAATTTCAACCTGCATCATTTCTTGAAATTCACCAGTCTGAACTGGCACGCCGGTACGCCGCAATGACCGAACGAAATCCTCGTAAATCTTACGTGCAACTTCTGGCGCGGCAGCAGCAGCATATGAAAGACGGCGACCTTTACGGCAGTCACCGTACACGGTGGATTGAGAAACAACGAGAATACTTCCTCCAGACTCCTTTAAGGATCTGTTAATCCTTCCCTCTCTGTCCTGAAATATACGCAGACCGCACACCTTCTTCACTAAATATAAGACATCGCTTGGTCCATCAATCTTGCTAATCCCGACAAGCACTACGAGTCCACGGTCAATTCTGCCGACCACTTTTGCCCCTATGGTGACGCGCGCAAAAGTAACTCTTTGGAGAACAGCTCTCATGCTAGATCAGGTGAGCACTATTCCGTTAACACGGTTTCAGATCTATCTTCATGAAACTTCAGCTGTGTCAGCGACTGTGCGCGTAGCTCTTTCACAGGATGAAGACGTGTGTCTAATACAATGACGAGGTGCAACATTTGCCAATGCCCTTAGCATCGAACTTTTCACCCCAGAATGTTCTCTCTCAAGACTTAAAAGCAGCCGTTTGATGCGTTGACGTTGAAGACTTAGATCTCCGCAAACATGACAACAGCGCCCAATGGCTGGCATAGCCTTTAGACTGCCTGAAAAAAAGATTAAGTAGAAGCGTCTCAATAAAGTCATCAGCATGGTGTCCAAGAGTAATTTTCGTCGCACCTAACTTCTCCAATGGATGTGTGCTCTATTCGGTAATCCCAGCCTCGTTCCTGACAAGTACTGGCAATCGTTTCGTGTTTGCAACCTTTGTATCCTGAATCTACATTAACCTCAACTAAACTGAACTTGACCGGTGACCGTCTCCTCAACACATCAAGCAACTGCATAAGTGCCCAACTATCCTTACCGCCGAACAAGTCAACCATGATGCGATCGCCGTCTTCAATCAAATTAAAGTCCACAATAGCCTTGGTAGTCTTCTTCGCTAGGCGGGCCTCTAAATCGTTTCGATAAGGCATAACATCACCGTTTGTACTAGTCTCAAGTTAGGACTATGGAATATAAGGCTACTTATAACTGGGATTCTGAAATTCGCTTTTGGCAGAGTGTCTTACCATAAACTTTCTTCAGACTTAGAATGTCTATCTTACACGAGGACCAACTTCTCTAGAGTCCGTTGCCAAGTCATTTCTGACACCTGTCGATGACCAACTTCTCCCATCTGTTCAGCCATGTCACGGTCATCCATCAGCGTTCGCATAGCAAGTGCTAAAGATTCGGCTGCAGGCTCACAAACTAGGCCGTTCTCGTGATCGATGACCAATTCAGCAGGTCCACCGCTATCCACGCAGGTAATGACCGGCTTTTGTGAGGCGAAGGCTTCAACCGTAACCAAACCATAATCTTCTGAATATGGTGGAAAACAAACCGCTCGACAACGACCTAAGTGATTAACCAGTTCATCATCATTAATCAGGCCAACAAGTTTCACTCGGTCACTGAGCCCGTACGTAAGAACTCTTTCCGCTAGAACTGATCGGAACTCACCATCACCAGCAATTACACAATGAATTCCAGCAGCCTCAGGTCGCCTAAGCGCTTCAATAACGAGGTCAACGCGTTTGAGGGGTGTCAAGCGTGAGACAACAAAAAGGTAGTCGCCAAATGAATCACAATGGTAACGACGTGAAGGTGGAGGTGGATATAACACCTCAGAGGGAATCTTGCCCCATCGCACGAGACGTGCCTGGATGGTTTTGGATTGGGCAAAAAGACGGTGAACATTGCGCGTTAATAATTGCCGGTCAACGGCATGAACCAGAGAGCGTCTGACTCGTTCCTTTAATAATCCCTTCCATGAAAGCCGTTCACGAAATGATTCCCACTGATCGTAGTACTCTCTCATCCGATGGTTGAGCCAGCAAACATGGTTTGGATGTCGAATTGCGTAACTGGGATAGCGAAGACTAATCACCTGATCTATTGGCTTTCCATCATAACTTATTCCTATATCTGTTAACCACGTCGCAAGGTAGGCTGAAGCCCGTCGGCCAAAGCGATTCTGTGGTGTCAGCACGACCATAGCATGGTGTCCAGCTGAACGAAGTGCTTCCACCAAACCATGAGCGATAACTAGATGTCCACCTTCAGCAAACGGCGGATGCGATGTCAAGACAGCTATGCGAGCCAAGATAAAAGATTACTACCAACATCTGCGATCGTTTTAACAAATTTTCTCTCATAACAAGAGAAAACAGGGACATCCTCAGTCCTAAATTCTCAGTCAACCAATTCAAACGCATAAAACATACCAAGTACCTACGACTCATAGATCGGGGTTATCTTTATCAAAGCACCGAGGAATCGGTTACCCCGCCCATTAGAATTAAAGGACGGCATCGGAAACGATCCTTTTTCAGGAAAGCCGCTTATACAAGAAACCGACACCAAGTAAACGTAGTTGGTTGGAGCAACTCCTGGTCGATACGGAAAACCCTTCGGTACCTTCACGCTTATCACTTGACTCCTATATCGGCCCAGTTGGACCTCCAATTTCTCAGCTCCAGTTTCAACGGTTACACGATTTCCAATCTCGCCTGTGCTAATCTCTACATTCAGTTGCCTTATACGTAGAGATTCCTGAGACCCCTCGGCCCGTTGTCGAGTTCGTGCGCGCACGATGATCTCTGAACGTGACCGACCTCTAAGCCAAAACCCACCCTGCTCTACACTATAAGAATTGTCATCGAGAAAATAGGCCAGTAGAGGCGGGTTGCCGAGTAGAGGTTGTCTGGTACGCCACCGCGTCAGATTCACCGGTAAATCGTTGACCAGCGACAACTCAACCGGTAACAAGCGATAGGGACCACTCTTTGGATGGTCCTCTGGTTGGGCTGTGGCAGAAAACGGATTCAACACCAATTGAGCCGTGAACAGACCTCCAACGGTCGCGGCAACTAACGAAGAAATCGATGAACCGAGTTGCGGCGTAAGAAACAATAATAACGGGTAGTACCCCATGAAGTAGCGGTTTCCAACGGGCCCACCACCACCCGAGTACGTAAATGGCATGTAAAGTAGGAGAGCAATCACCGACACCGTGAGTGTTGCACCAATCAGCCATTGCCACGATTGCCGACGACTGCCTGCCCCCAAGAACATCAACAAGCTCAGTACCCCAGGGAAAAAGTAAGGCACAAGCCCACTATGACGCCCCAAGGAGAAATACACCAGATTACGAGGAAATACCTCTAGCAACGCATCGCGATTGACGAGAATCCCTAGAGGTACCGTGTCGGTTGCACGCCTCCGGCCTGTAGTATCAAACGTAGCTTCGTACGTCTGGAAGGGATACCCACCGGTCCCTGAATAGAATGTCTTGCGATCACCCCCCTGGTAATTGAGTTCACCAGTAACGACTCCGTTAACGACAAACAATCCTCCTACTGTAGCCACGAATATGGCACCTAAAAACAATCCTTGGAACCAGTGACGTTGTCTGGCTGAATGTAAAAGTATCGGCAAGATCAGCGTTATGTATATTGGCTTTGAGAACGTAACTACTCCAAGAAGAATCACGGCGAGATAATCAGAACCCCTGGACCTCAGGAAGCGGTTGAAATGTCCAGCTAACGTGCCAGTATGCGAGACGGATGGTGCTACCTTTTTGTAACTCCACAGAAAGAGTCCGTAGAGTGCGATAGACAGGTTAAAAAGATCTGGAGTCAGCGAGACTATATAAACTGGTACCATCGAGGCAAAGAAAAATACAAGGGCATAGCTAGCTGCAGCAGCTGGTGGAGCGCGAGCAACAAGAAAAGCATATGCCGCTGCTACACCCAACACTAACATAATAACGTGAAGCACGAGAAACCCATTTGTACCAAATAGCCAAACGAATGGGGCCGCGACCAGCGGGTAAATGTAAGCTTTTCCGTAATACAAGCGATCTGTTTGTGGATCGTCTCTAGTGATCCAGTGGACGAACGGAAAGGTACTATCGAAGTCAAAATTTACAGTTTTTCCACGCTTAAGAAAGATTCCTTCAGGACCCGTCGGATACTCTTCCCATACCCGTACCAAGTCCGAATGATCAAAATAAAAATCATAATCAGTGGCCAAACTATGAGCGAGGCTATAGTAGGTTGCAGAGTCACTCCTAAATCCCCTGGTAGACTTTGGTAAGTCGACAGACAAGGCAAAGCCGAGGAGTATAGCCAGGAGAATCAGACAAAGAATGAAACCAACACGTGTGGCCTCAGAATGTTGCCAACTCAATGTCTTCACAACCGGATGCCCTTAGATAAGAAATCAAGATCGGCTTCAAGTACTCCAGCCCGACTTGTGCGACGAGATGTTTCATGCAAGATCGTATAGAGTCGCTCCATCTTCCTTACAAAATCTCTGACATCATAGACGGTGCTCGTCACTTGGGCCTGCCGACCTAATCGTTCCCGTAACTGAGAATCGTGTAACAATTCCAATATCGCTTTCGCCAACGCTCGACTATCTGCCTTTGGTACAAGCAATGCGTCATGATTGTGAGTGAGAATATCCGTTAGCCCGTCAGTAGCAGATGCGACGATTGGTTTTCCCATCGCTAGTGCCTCGAATGCCGTTAGAGGCGTCCCTTCCCAAAGCGAAGGAAAGACTACCACGTCCAGTGCTGCAAAAGCTGCTGCCACTTCGCGCGTATAACCAGTGAATGTAACTCGATCTGCCACACCAAGATCATGCGCTTGGGCCTCAAGTACGGATCGAAGCTCACCCTCACCCACTATGTAAAACCTAGCACTCGGTTCTATCTCTAAAACATACCTAGCTGCCGCCACCAAATACCGATTCCCTTTTGGAGGCATCAAGCGTGTCACGGTACCAACGGCCGTTGTCTTTGGAGTAATACCGAGAAAATCACGAGCTCTTTTAACGCTCTCGGGTTCCAAAGGTTGTCCGAATTCCTCAAGTGGTGCTCCGAGATAGACAACCTTGGTTCTCACAGTTGGTATTCGTCGCTCTTGCACAACGAACCGAGCTGTTGATTTTGATGCGGCGATCGCTAGATCGGTATAAGGTGCTAATAGTGCATCAGCGAGCTTCTGAAACCACGGTGTTTTAGTAACACCTGATCGCGATCCATGTGTTCCACTGTTTGAATGTTCATGTAAGACAACCGGCCACCTTCGCCAAGCTGCCGCGAGTCTGCCAAACGTGGTCGCACCAAATCCATGCAGGTGCAAGACGTCTGCTCGTTTACGATCTAGCATTGCGAGCAGAGCCGGTAGCGTCATAGGATCAAACTTCGATTTACCTAAATAGGTAACTTCTATTCCGAACTGTTCGAGTGTCTCTTCAGACAGATCTTTCTTCCTTAAACTAATAAGTGTCACATTGAATCGATTGGTGTCAAACCTCGGAATCATCCAAGAAAAAAGGCGTTTCACACCGTGCATTCGTGAACCAGCCCAACCGAGATGGTCGCAGATATGAACAATGTTGAGGCGATTCATCTTACTCATCAATCACAACCAACCATTTTGACGGTACCAATCACTCGTTAACTTAATTCCTGTTCTCAGATCCACATTCGGAGCATAGCCCAGCTCACGCTTTGCACGCGAACTATCAAAAGCTCGGCTCTTCGTATAGAAATCAACCCGTCGCCGATAGAGCGGAGGTTCGAGTTTGAGCGGTACACACAATAGCTCGCATAGTGCCCCACCGAGCCAAAACGGCCACACTGGGAATCGCCACCTAGGAGTTGGTACATCGAGTTCGGCCGAAATCAACTGAACCAACTTATTAAGTGTCGTATACTCTGGACCAGCCAAAATGTAGGTCCGCCCGCTTGCACCGGTTTTTTCTCCGCATAATTTAAGCCCTTCCACTAGGTCTTCAATGTAAGTCAAATGATAAAAAACTTCACCTGACCCAAGAATGGGAAAACACCCTTTAGCGATCCCTAGGAACATTTTTAGAAATCTGGTATCACCAGGGCCATAAATGCCGATTGGACGTGCTATTACTACGTCAAGACTATTAACTTGACCAAACTGTCGAGCAAGAACCTCTGCCTCTAGTTTCGTTCTTTGATAAATATCTCCGGGTGCAAGTGGCGCATCTTCATTTGCAGGTGGACGATCTATGTGCCCGTGCACTCCACCAGTACTGCAATGGACAAATCGTCGCACTCCAGTTTTGCGAGCCGACTCAAGAAGATTGTCAGTCCCTTGAACGTTGATTGCCCAGTAAGCTGAATTCGGCTGACCTGCTTGTCTGTATGTTGCTGCAATGTGATAAATGAGCTCAACACTTTCACACGCTCGATCCAAAGAGATGGGATCAACGAGGTCGCCGACAACCACCTCCACATGATTATCCTCAAGATTTCGAGTCGCTACACTATTAAGACTTCTCTGACGAACCAGACCCCTGACATCATGTCCGGCCGTTACAAGCAGCTTAGCTAAGTGACCACCAGTAAAACCCGTCACTCCTGTGATGAGAAGTTTCATGAAGTCTTCCAGCCTCCTGGAGATATTTCGACCGACTCAGTTGTTTCGGCTTCTAAAGAATTCTCGTCACTCAATAAACGCTCGTAGGCTTTACGAGTCTTGGCTACATAATTCTCCCGGCTATACTTTCTAGCAGCCATCTCCAAAGCAGAAGAGGCAATGCGCTCCCGTTCTTCGGGATGATCGATGAGTTGTCCAATACCGAGAGCGAAGGCCTTGGGTTCAGCTGGTACAAGCATCGCTGTGCTTTCATCAAGCACCTGACTGTGCGTGACCAAATCAGTTGCCACGATTGGCTTGCCGGAACGTAAATATGAGTAGATCTTTAACGGAGTATTCATACCAGAAACACGAGGAGACACAAGGATGTCAGAGGCTCCAATAAAGCGAGGTATCTCATACGGCGGCCGTTGCCCAGTGAAAACAATGTTCACCTCTTGTTGGTCTGCTTGCTTTTTAGCAGCCGCGACTTGGGACGGGTCGCCTCCAACTACAAGTACTCTAGCATCGGGATGACTTTTTCTGAGGAATGACGCCGCCGAGATCAGTAGATCCAGTCCCTGATATGCTTCTAACGTCCCTGAATAAAGCACCAACGGTTGAGAAGCGGAAATACCCAACTCTGTGCGGACTTCAACTTTGCTTTTGTACACTCCTTCGTCAAAATCACCACCCATAACGTTCTCAATCAAAATGACACGATCTCCTTCTCCCATCGCTGTCAGTAAATCTAGTAGCTCTCGGCAGATCGCAATCACCACTCGTGATCCCAGGATCATCTGGCGCTCACTATATAAAAACAACCGGTGGAGGATGCCCATTCGTGTATATCTGAAATTACTCAGTTGCTCGGGTAGACTTGAATGCATGTCGTATAAATGTGGAATTCCAAGCCAACGGGCTAGCCAAATACCCAAAAGGCCGGCTTCTTCATGCGAGTGAATTGCTGTGTATTTCTCTCTGAGAATAAGTCGAATCGCTACTCCCGCTAGCAACATATCCAGTAACACTTTAACGACAGACGGTCCAATTGGAACTCTACGGATAAGAGGAGGTCTCCACGAGCGGAAGATCCGAAGATTTGGCAGTTGAACATCGACACCGAACGGATATGTAACAAGATCAATGTGGTAGCCGAGTTCTCCCAAGACTTTAATACGATGGTACTCACTGAAAGGTGTACCGCGGGGCTCAAAAAACGGCTCTGGAGCCAGCATCAGGATTCGCGCTGGACTGATTGCCACAATAGTTAGGAAGGAGGGTGCACGCTACCCACAAAATTATAGCGGTCTTACCGAAGAGCGGTCAACGCGTATCAGCTCCCTTCTTGCTCAAACGAAGCACCTTAATCCTGTTCCAGATCTCGGTAGGCATGGCCTTCGAACTAATTCTCCTTTAGGGAATCGTCAAGTAAAATGTGCCTAAGTTTCTTCTAGAACCTAACTCGGATACCAGCACCGGCTTGGACCGCATCTAAGGAAACCTTGCTGCCTGGCACCGGCATGTCAATCGATCCGATGATAAAACGAACAAAAACGCCAGCGCCAAAGTGGTTTGTCAACATACATGTCACATCAAAACCAATGTTCACTCCAAAACCATTAGCCACATACTCCTCAGAGTCCATCAGGTTAACTTTTGCACTGTTATAAGGAGGACCGACCTCACTCACATCTATGTTAGTAACAGCGCCTTGCGTTATGTTAATAAAAGATGGACCACCAGCCATAGTGAATTCGAGTCGTTCCCAGAGTGGCACAGGTATCGGTATAACAAATTGGATGTGAGTAGTCCGTTGCCTCTGTCGTAAGTCAAGTGTTTGAGGACCCGCTTCACGATACTGATTCAACAAGAATGGGTGCGGTAAGTTGACAGTTACGGCTGTCTCAACTCTCCTATTAAATTCTGAATAGGTTGCACCGATGGTAAGATTACGCCATAAGCGGACGCTCCCTCCGCCCTCAAACAATTCCGTGCCAACGCTGGCATGGATACTTTCGAAACTACCTTCTTCACCGTAACCTATGAACTCATGGCGATTCTTGGTCTCCTTTATGGGAACTCCGTAACCTCCGTTGACGTGGATAGAAATCCGTCCCCAGGAATCTCTCGGCTGAGTCTTCGCGCCAACCGACAAAACCATTATCACGCTACCCGTTAGGGGCACCACTCTCAGAAATCCGTACACCGAATAGTTGCCTCCATACAAGTTTCAAACCATGAATCCAACCCAACTCAGCAGTAACAATGGTAGCAGCGGCGTATTAGAACAAACTATAGTCACCTCCATCGTAGCACACGGCCCAGTTGATTTTCAGGAAGCTACCGAACACACTAAGGACAGCGGTAGAATGCACACTATGAGAAGAAGATATCCTCGGCTATTTGGACCAGATCGTTCTCTTAATCCTTCTCACGTGGAAGGATGGATAAACGGTCCCACAATGCTTGGCGCATAGCAAACTATCGTCCAACTTCGACCACATGAAAATAAAATTTGTAGGTTCAGTCTGGTTTCGGGCATTGTTGAGCTCAACAATTCTACTGGTACTTACAAGACAGATCGACCTCCAGAAGGCCGGTAGTGCGTTCCTTGATGCAGATAATCTTTATTTGATCCCGGCACTTGCCCTGGATATATCCGCCCGGATAGTTATGATTCTCCGCTGGTTCTTACTTTTACGAGCCAGCCATGTTCCAATTACAATTTCATCGGCAACCAGACTTTTTCTCACGAGTGCTTTCATTGGAAGCGCCCTACCTACAGGTGGGGCAGACGCAGCACGTGCATATGGGTTAGCACAGCACACAGCCAATCCCCAAGACTCAATCGCATCGGTGGCTATTGACAGACTACTTGGAGTATTAGCTCTCCTCGGTTTGGGAATGACCGGGATCTTTATATGGACCCAACAGACTGAAGTTGATCTAGATTACTTAAATCTCATACTTGTATTCACATTCGTACTCATGGCTACGTTGATTAGTGCTTTTTGGATAGAGCGCCTATTGCGACTAACGCTACCCAACCACTGGCAGCGTTCACAACTTGCCACTTCAATCCTCGAGATTGGAGATGCCGTCGGTCGCTATCGTGGGCGTATGGGAACCATCGCAATTGTCTTTACTCTATCTCTCGTGGTTCAACTATTTCGTGTACTGGAAGTTTATTGTCTAGGAGAAGGATTGGGGATCGGCGTAAAATTCACTTACTACTTACTCTTTATGCCCATTGGTCTTCTCGTCTTCATGCTCCCCCTTTCGATCGCAGGGTTGGGTCTTCCTCAGGGAGCCATCGTCTGGCTTCTTCGGCCTGTGGGTGTTCCAGATGAACGCTCTTTTGCCCTTTCAACTCTTTTTATCGTGATGGGATTAATCGGAAGCCTGCCCGGTCTTTGGCTCTACCTCAGAAGTAGGCGGACATAGTACGCATTAGTCACAGCTGAATTCCTATGCTATCACTTCATACAGAAGGCCATAAGATGCCAGCCGATTCGTCGAATAAGCAAACGAGGCACAGAATTGAAAGCTCCAACGAAAAGCGTATTGTAGAACCAGGCCTTCCAACCACTGTGAAGTCTCGACTTAACTGGAAAACGTTCAGGAATAATCGTTACCTTGTTGAATGCAGACAATAGTGCTCGAAATTCTGACTTCGAGTATTTCTTTAAGACTGGCGCATCTTCATGTTCGAGTTCAACCTTCATCACTTTTGATAAAGCATTCAACCAGGAGAACCGGTTGTAGACCATGAAGATCGCCTGCCCTTCCGATCTCAAAACACGGTGGCACTCCGCCACGAGCCTAGAGGCGTCTGCTGTGTACTGGACAACACCATGCGCATAAACAACATCGAAACTTTCGTCCGCGAAAGGCAGGTCCTCACCATTCGATACGCGAAGATCTACGTCAGTCGACACCGTATGCAACCTAACGTTGGTACGTGCAAGTTTTATAGCAGTCTCAGAAAGATCGACTCCTGTGATTCTGGCACCACCAAACGCGAATCTTACCAGGTCCGTGCCTATTCCACACCCAATTTCCAAAACATGACGACCGCGAAAGCTGTCGAAATCAACCAGTCTCAGCAGGTAATGGAGCTTCTCGAATCTGTAGTGATCAAGGTCATCAAAAAATTCTATAGTCCCTATGGGATGGCTAGTCATCTTCAAGTCGTGTATCCGTTCATTCCAATATTTCTCAATCTCAGCGACCGTCGGTACACGAACATAGTCCATTTACGAAAACTCCCTAGGTTTTATTCGGTAAATCTCTCAGCGCGTAATGACCACCATTGACTAACACTTCCGGATAATCACGCTCCACTATCGTAGAATATCTCTACTGTGAAACGCGAACTTAAAGACTTAGCCAACACCACATTTGACCTACTGATCGTTGGTGCCGGTATTTATGGAACCACTGCCGCCTGGGACGCCGCTCAGCGGGGCCTTTCAGTTGCGATCATCGACAGTGGAGATTTCGGTGGAGCGACTTCATTTAACAGTGCAAAGACGGTTCACGGGGGTGTTAGATCTTTACAGTCTGGAAATGTTTCTGAGCTCCGTCTGTTCGTTCGGGAACGACGAACTCTATGTCGAATCCTCCCCCATCTCGTCCATCCTCTACCCTTTCTTATACCAACCTACCAAAACCTTAGCCGTAATCGCTGGCTAATGAGTATGTACTTTACCATTAACGATTGCCTCGCATACGACCGCAATGACTTGTCTGACTCCTCAAAACACCTACCGGCTAGCCATAGAATTTCAAGAGAGGAATGCTTAGAACTATACCCTTGGTTAGTCGCACCAGATCTGACGGGTGCCCTGGTTTGGTACGACTGCCAGATGTACAACACGGATCGTGTAAACCTTTCATTCCTTCTATCCGCTACTGATGCTGGTGCAGTGGCGGCAAACTATGTCGAAGCTCGAGCGTTTCTTCGATCGGGAAAACGGGTGGTTGGCGTCTCAGCCAGAGACATTATTGGGGGACAAGACTTTGAGATTCGGTCACACCTGGTACTCAATGCCGCTGGACCCTGGGCTGGACAACTTAACGAATCCTTACTTCCCGGAAAACGGAATAGAATCGTTCCATCGCTCTCGAAAGCGATGAACCTTATCGTACGACCAATTACCAAAGACCACGCTGTAGGTGGCCGGACAAAATCAAGATTCCTATTTATCGCACCTTGGCGCGACTGTTCCATAATCGGCACAAGCCATGAGACCCACGAAGGTGGAACCCAGTCTCTTAAAGTAACTCAAACAGACATTGAGCGTTTTCTAAAGGATATCAACACAGCATTTCCATCGCTGAATCTGACATTACCCGATGTACGATTCGTGCATCTTGGACTCTTACCATCATCCTCAACTAGTCATCATTCTTTGCGTCTACTCAAACGCAGCCAAATCCTCGATCACCGAATCGGCGGAATCAGTGGATTATTAACCGTGCTTGGCGTCCGTTACACCACCGCTCGCCAAACTGCCAAGCAGGCCATCGATTTGGCCTTCTCTATGTTAGACCGTGACTCCCCGCCATGCCGAACAACAGATATTCCTCTGACTGGAGGTGCGATACCCAATTTCAGTGACTTCCTAAACAAGGAAACCAGTCAAACCATTGCTGGACTCACCACTGAGACTCTCAGACGATTAGTCCTCTCGTACGGATCTGAGTATCGTACGATATTGCGAACGATCGAACCCGACCGAGCCGCAGCGAATTCGCTTAGTATGAATTGCGGCGTGACATGCGCAGAAATTCAGCACGCGGTCCGACACGAAATGGCCGTTAAATTATCAGACTCTGTTTTGCGAAGAACGGAAGCTGGATCAGCAGGACACCCGGGGTCAGATGTATTACGTCGAGCAGCAAACGTGATGGCGTCTGAGCTAGGGTGGACACCCTCACAAGTCCAAGCAGAAATTGATGCCACAGATAATTATTACAAGATCAATCAGGAATGAAATAATCGCTCCATGCAAGATGTGCTAACTACTCGGGCCAACACAATGAATCAAGAATTGGTATTCTAACTGCTCGAACGTCATTGCTAAGAGAAATTCTGTGGCCGCATCCACTACTAAAGATTGCTTAGGACAAATATTTCTAAACTAGATGGTTTTCAGCTCGTATCTCTTCCTCTTCTACTTTCTACCGACGACTCTGCTTCTCTACTATGCGGTACCACGACGCATCAAGCACCTATTGCTCACCATCGTAAGTTACTTCTTTTACGGTTGGGCTAATCCACTCTTTGTCCTCATCCTTCTCGGTTCAACCACTGTCGATTACCTGTGCGGACTCGCTATTGCCAGACATGAACCCGGTACATCCGCCCAACAAGCCAAGTTAACTGAATTTCCTCAATCGCGTACCCGCACTCAACGTCTCGCACTCATCACATCTATCGTATCTAATCTCTTACTGTTGAGTTTCTTCAAATACTTCAACTTCGCATCGGACAACTTCGACATATTCGTCACATGGCTTGGAATGCCTGAATTAAGACTTGAAAGAACAATTACTGTCATTTTGCCTCTCGGAATCAGCTTCTATACCTTCCAGTCGATGAGTTACACAATCGATGTATATCGTAGTAAGGCTCGCCCACTACGAAACTTCATAGATTTTGCGTGTTACGTATCTATGTTTCCTCAACTCGTTGCTGGTCCGATCATTCGATTTTCTGAAGTCGCTGACCAACTTACTCAAAGAACTCACTCTCTTAAAAAATTCTCGAGAGGAATCGCTTTTATCAGTGTCGGTCTAGCCAAAAAAATTCTCATAGCAAATCCTTGCGGCAAGGTTGCTGATGTCGCCTTTGGGGCAATATCTCTTGGCATGATCGATGCCTGGTACGGTGTCACGGCATACGCTTTCCAAATCTATTTCGACTTTAGTGCCTATTCGGACATAGCCATTGGCCTCGGATTAATGCTCGGTTTCGTGTTTTCGAAGAATTTTGATTCACCTTACCTTTCCGAATCAATCACAGAATTTTGGAAACGATGGCACATCTCTCTTTCTACGTGGTTACGGGACTACTTGTACATTCCTCTGGGAGGTAATCGAACAGGTTCTTTGCGAACTTACGTGAACCTCACTCTTGTCATGCTTCTCGGTGGACTCTGGCACGGGGCCTCTTGGAACTTCATCGTTTGGGGAGGCCTACACAGCATATTACTCATCGTCGAACGTCTTCGAAGCAAAGTTTCACTCTACCATATTCTCCCTAAACAGATTCGTACATCTCTAACGTTCGTCCTTGTGTTATTCACCTGGGTCTTCTTCCGAGCTGAAGATCTCCCAAGTGCGCTGCAGTATGTTTCCAGCATGCTTGGCTTTCAGGTCATACATGAGCCAGCAAACTTACTCTCAGGCGTTTTATATAAACCCTACTATTTGGGAAGTTTCTTCATCGCGGCCATCATAACTTGGGTCTGTCCACAGACTTGGAATTGGACACAAACAATTACAACAGGAAAGGCAGCTCTAATCATTATGCTGTGGCTGTTAGCACTCGCGATTCTTTGTACTCAGGAATACAATCCGTTCATCTATTTCATCTTCTAGATCTGAATTCAACTAATGTCAACTTCATTAACTCAACAACAACGCGAAACTCAAGCTAAGAATGAGCTTAACCACACGAAACTCTCATCGCGGATAGCGTATCTCCTAACTGCTCAGTTCTTTCTAGTAATCTTCGCGGTGCCCATCATCCAGATAATATTCGATAGTCAACAATCACAGGGGGAGTCCAAAGTTCTTAATAACCTATTTGAATCACCAGATAACCTACAACTCCAAACTACCCAATCAGAAGACATGCTTTTCTCTCAATTACTCCAAAAGAACCGCGTGCTTCTAAGTAATCTTGATCAACTGGAGAACGGCCTCAAGGAAACCTCGCAGGTCGCGCAATTCATTCGCCCACCCAGCCAGCATCTTCTAACATCCTGGCTGGGTGTTGGCAATGAGCAAGTGTACCCAGGTCGATCATCGTGGCTATTCTACCACGAGGATCTGGACTACTTAATGGAGAGAAAAGCTCTAGATAGAGCTCTACAACCAATTCTTCACTTTAACACTCAACTAACAACTCTTGGAATTCGACTCATTGTTATGCCAACACCGGTTAAACCAACTATTCATCCCGAAAAATTCTCCCGTTACTTCGAATATTCGTCAGCCCCCTTACAAGCTCTTAAATACAAAACGTTAATTGGCGAACTCGAACAGAACGGAGTTCTAGTCTTCGATCCCACGGAATTACTAGTTCAAGCGAAACAAGAAACTGGACACCCACAATACTTAATGACAGATACCCATTGGCGCCCCAATGCTGTTCAGGTAGTTGCGGAACATCTTCACGATTTCATCAAGAACCGCCACCTCTTACCAATACTCCCAAAAGAAAAATATACAAGTCACACCATCGAAGCAACCAACACGGGTGATACCACTCGCTTACTTGATCTACCAGACAAACAAATCCTCTACCCAAAAGAACGTGTTCTGCTCAGACAGATCCGAACTCGCAACGATGCCTCTTGGCAACACGATACCTCTGCTGACATCTTAGTACTTGGAGATAGTTTTAGTAATATCTATTCGCTTGCCACAATGGGATGGGGTGAGTCGTCTGGCTTCGTCGAGCAATTAAGTTTTGTCCTCCAACGACCGGTTGACAGAATTGTTCAAAACAATGATGGTGCCTTTGCAACACGTGAACTACTTGCGCGCGAACTCGCAACAGGGCACGACCGCCTTTCAAGTAAACGCTTGATTATTTTTCAGTTTTCAAGCCGTGAATTGGCAAACGACAACTGGAAGTTTATCGATTTAAACCTCTCGGATGTATGGTCAACTAACTTCTTTGTCCCCAAACCAGCGACCACTCTTGTAGTGCGGGGTACTGTTCAAGAGGTAACCAGTGTGCCTCAACCAGGAACTGTTCCTTACCCTGATCACATAATGGCTGTACACCTTACAAACGTTACCGTCGATAAAGAAAATCTTGTTGACCAACAAGTCCTGGTTTACATGTGGGGTATGCGAAATCATGACTGGGAACCGGCAGCATACCTTGATAGCGGAGATACCATTACGGTTCTGTTAAAAGCCTGGGCAGATGTTGCCAGCGATTACGATGGCATTAACCGCACGGAGTTAGAAGCTGATTATGCTCGATACGAACCCCCCGCGTGGGGCGAGATAATTAAGGAGTGAGACAATTTGAATTTCTCTCCCCAAGAAAATAAGATAATATTCTCCAGCGAAGCAATAGGATTAGTATCGGTGCCCAGGCCTAATAAACAACTCTGATAGTTTAGTTGTTAAGGTATTTAGTGATCCTTCTGGTTGAGGGAAGATAATTGAGCTAGCGATTAAGATTTAAGGTAAGCATCTGTGGATTTCAAGGTCTTGGGTTACCCTAACAGTCTCGAAGGAGCATGGAACACTATGCGTGAGACCGGTTGAGAAATATGACAATAGTAAGAATTTCCGTATGGACGCTTTTTGCGATTACGATATTACTCTCTTGCAGTAAATCATTCCTTACTACCCAAGAAATTGAAGAACTCTTGACTAGCTGGGGCAACCTTGCTCAAAAAGCTAACGAAAAAGATACGATTGTCGTGACTGGTAGCGAGGGATGGTTGTTTTTCGGACCTGAATTGCGCCACGTGGGTGTGGGTCCTTTCTGGGGTAAAGCAGCCGCTGATGTCAGCACTGCCAGAAATCGCAACTCAGTGGATCCACTGCCAGCCATTCTGGACTTTTACAGACAACTCCAGAATATTGGGATCGACTTATTGATCGTGCCTGTCCCACCAAAAATTATTGCTTACCCAGACAAACTTTCGTCAGTCGCAGAATTCGTTCAATCTGCAACACCATCTAGGTTCGATATTCACCATCAGACGTTTTACAACCTGCTCAGAGCAAACGGCGTGCGTGTTTTAGATCTCGTACCATTATTTTTAACTAGTCGTTCACATCCGAATGGCATCCTTTACTGCAAACAAGATACGCACTGGTCAGGAAACGCCACAGTCCTAACAGCAGGAGAGATCGTCGCTGAACTAAATCGTCGATCTTTGTTCCAGGTCACGCAACGGAACCCTTTTACCCACCGCTGGCAAACGACCGAAATCTTAGGTGATCTCTGGAACGCAGCAAATGACCCATCCATTATCAAAGAACGCCTTCCACTGCGATTCGTCGAAACAACATTAAACGGTCTCATCGCACCTGTGGATCCTGATCCATCAAGTCCTATCGTGTTACTTGGTGATAGCCACAACCTAATTTTTCATGCAGGTAAAGACATGCACGCTCGAGGAGCCGGACTTCCCGACCAACTCGCATTAGAGCTCGGTTTCGCGGTAGATCTCGTTGCGGTTCGAGGTTCCGGGGCAACAGCTGCCCGAATCAACTTACTTCGAAGAGCTCAAAAGGATCCTTCATATTGGAATAGCAAACGACTCGTCATTTGGTGTTTTTCGGCCCGGGAGTTCACTGAAACTGACGGCTGGCAAAATGTTCCAATCATCTAATTTATCTTGAACACGATTCATCAAATCTTAATTCACTTCTAACGGAATTCGTGGCCCACAAAGGCATTCACAACCACTATACCCTCAGAGATTATGACAAGAATTCCTGAGCCCACCGCTCTAAAACCATCAGACTAAACAATGTATGTGCATGATTCTCTCGACCTGCCTTGTGTTCAGTAATCCGTCGCTGAACATCGATAGGGTTAAACCAGCCACGCTTAATAATGCGGTCTGAAGCCAACAGATCGTCCATGAGTGGACAAAGACTACCTCGAAGCCAGTTCTTCATTGGAATACTAAATCCCTCCTTACTCCGAGTAAGGATAGACTCCGGAAGTAGCCCACGTAGAGCACGCTTCAGGATATATTTTCGCTCTGTTCCACGAATCTTGAGGTCACCAGGCATTGAAAATGCTAACTCCATTACATCGACATCTAGAAATGGTGCACGTGTTTCTAGTGAAGTTGCCATACTCATTCTGTCCACTTTTACGAGAATGTCGTCAGAAAGGTACACCGAAAGGTCCGCGTACAACTGACGGTTCAATGGATCGTCACCACTGGGCAATTGCAGGTGTTCTCGAACAGGTCGGTACACGTCCGAATTGACTAGTTCCTGTTGTAGCATGGGCGTGTATAATCGTTTTTTTGCTTCTGCACTTAGAAATGTCATCCACCTGTAGTGCTCAATGGTTGAAGGTGCATCCCTCAGTCCCTGAGCAAAACGTCGAACCTTATTAACAAACCCCTTTTTTCTGTCGTTCGGTGGAAACAGTTCGACTAGACTAGCAAGTGCCGATATAGCTATCAGAGGAATTGTCCGGGCAAGTTGCCGTGCAAGCCGCTCGGCCACATACGTATCATACCCTCCAAACAACTCATCACCGCCGTCACCTGAAAGAGCTACTTTCACGTGCTGACGGGTGATCTGTGACAACAAATAGGTCGGAAACAATGAAACATCCGCAAACGGTTCGTCCAAGTGCACCACAAGTTCATCAAAAAGTTCTACAAGATCAGGTTGAAGCGTTCCCTCTCGGTGACACGTACCGAACCGCTGCGCCACTTCCCTGGCGTAAGGTAACTCATTGTAACTACCATCTTTAAAACCCAAACTGAAGGTATTAATACCATTATTACGACACGACGGCACTTCGCTCATCAACGCAACAATCGCACTCGAATCAATACCGCCGGAGAGAAATACTCCCAGCGGCACATCTGACATAAGCTGACTCGAAATGGCTCTTGAGAGCACTGAACGAAGCGCTTCAACGGCCTCTGTTTCTTTCCATACACGCAAACCCGTCTCCGCAGCATCCCAATACTTCGTAACAGTCAACTGACCATTCCGATACATGAGACAATGCGCGGCAGGTAATTTTTTTACAGCTGCGAATAGAGTCTGCGGCGCAATCGAGTATCCGTAGGTCAAGAATTGATCGAGAGCCTCGATATTTGGCTGACGAGACACGTCAGACCTAACCAACAAAGCTTTTATCTCAGAGGCCAGCAGTAGACCGCGTTCCGTCAGTGAATAGTAGAGTGGCTTCTCTCCAGCTCGATCTCTCGCAGCAAGAAACATCTGTTTTCTCTCATCCCACAGCGCCAACGCAAACATTCCTCGAATCTTGTTAAGAAACGCCTCGCCGTATTCCTCATAGGCATGTACCAAAACTTCAATATCAGATCTACTCCGAAATACATGCCCTCGCTGAATGAGCTCAGCCTTCATCTCTTCGAAATTGTAAATTTCACCGTTTGCTACGAGATAAATACTAGCGTCCTCACTTAAAAACGGCTGCTGTCCACCTCCTAGATCAACAATAGATAATCGCCGCATCGCGAGTCCTACACCTGATAACACCACACTACCTTCTTCATCAGGCCCGCGATGTCGTAAGATTCGCACCATACGTACCAGATCATCAAGAATTACCGGTTCTTCTCGATCTCGATGAATAATTGCAACAATGCCACACATCAGACAACATTTACCTATATGAATGTTGAGTTCTCGCCAATCCCTAGAATAGCCATCTCGTCCGTTCAATCATTGATAGGAGAACGCCTATCTTGGATTACCTTAGCAGGCACGCCAACCGCGATCTTGAATTCCTTAATCTCACCCATCACAACGGCACCAGCCCCAATAATAGTGTCACGACCGATTCGAGACCCATCCGACACAACCACGTGTGCACCAAGCCAAACATTGTCACCCACATCTATGCCAACTGATGTACGTCCTTGTTCAAGAACCGGGATATCAACCCGATCATACAAATGATCTCCACCCACCAGATATGTATAGGCTGCGACCAATGAATTTTTTCCCAGCCGAACTCTCGAAGCTGAAAATATCTCACAATTAAATCCAATGTTGGCGTTATCCTCAATCACAATGTCACCGTTCTTACAACTTAAGATTGTATTTCGTCCAATAAATACTCCGCTTCCGATCTTAATGCCTTCGCGATCTATTCCCTTCGCATCGAGACAACATCCGTCATCGATTACCACATTGTCACCAATGACAATCTTGTGTGGGTGCCGTAACGTAACATTGACACCAAACGTAACATTACGACCAGTGCGACCCAACAATAAAGGGTACAGTTTTGCTCTCAGGAACAGACCTATAGCACCAGGAAGATTCGAACAACTCGTAACGACCAACTCGTAGATAAGAAAAGCCAAAACGCCACGACTCCCTACAGTTAAATCACGATACTTGCGAACCTTAGATCGCCGTGCATCGAACAACTCGTGCTGGATTACCGTTATCCGTGGATCGTGTTTGCGTGTCATAATAAAACGTTTCTTCCTAAGTTTATCAACAGCAAAGATACTTTCTTTAAAAGTGTCGAATATCAGATTTTATGGGCCATAACAATAAGCAGTCAAGGTACTGTGTCAATCCCTAAATTGAACAACAAGGCTTGACATAGTCAAGATTGCTTTTCTGCCAGAAGCCAGTAGTGTACGATCGCCCTGACAGGTTGCTCCTGTTAGCAATTGTCCGAAGAAACTTCTCTATATGAGGATGTCCCCAACTGTAGCCAATAGGCAACAACGAAGAATGAAGATGTCGTTCAACTGCCTTGGCCAGCCCAGGTGCTGGACGATAACGATTGTGTGCTTTTTTCTGATGGCGTGCTCAACGGACACCGATAATAAGCGACTTATGGTTTCCGACGGCACCTTGAGTAACGTTTTATTTATCGTTGTGGATACGCTACGGGCTGACTACCTGAGCATCTATGGCGGTGAGTCAGCTACCCCAAACATTGATACACTGGCAGCTTCTGGCGTACGATTCGAACGAGCGTACAGTCACGCTCCCATCACCGGTCCTAGCCACTCGTCCATGTTCACATCCTTACTTCCACGGGTACATGGTGTCCGAAACCACTTTCAAGTACTCAATGATGAACATGTCACACTAGCAGAGATTCTTAAACGCAATCACTGGAACACGGCCGCATTCGTAAGCCTTGGTGTTCTTAAGGCAAGTGTCGGCCTATCACAAGGATTTAATGAATATCACGACAGCTTTGGACTGGACTGGTGGAAGACATCGGACCAGTTGAACAACGAGATCCTTCCGTGGATAAGCCGTCAGAAAGAACCGTTTTTTCTCTGGGTGCATTACTCCGATCCACATGAACCTTACGCCCCGGTCGATCGAATTTATCCTCAGTTACTAATAAAACAAGCTGGTGTCGAAAATCTTACTACTACAATCGAGGCCGACGCTAATACAAAATCTATCCCATTAGTGGTTCCTCCTGGTAGGACAGTTATTAAAGTCTCTACGGTTGGAGTACCTTTGCATCGGCCTATTCGCCTACAAGGTATTCGGACAACAGATTCTCAAGTCGAAGCTGAGTGCGTAAGTGGCTGTGAAAGTGCGAAGAACATTAAGAATCCAGAGACTTTCTCAGCAACTGTCGTAATAAATAATCTCAACGACAAGAAAACTAATACGAATCTTATCTTACGGGCAGATGAGGTCCTGACCCTGCAAGAATTAAGACGCCGCTACCAAGAGGAAGTCGAGTATTCTGACCGCCAGATCGGATTCCTACTTGATTCACTGCATTCAACAGAAAAACTGGACGATACACTCATAATTCTCACGGCTGATCACGGAGAAGGCCTCGGCAATCACGGTACCATGGGACACGTTAGTCAACTTTACGATGAGCAGTTGCGTGTTCCTCTCATCCTCAGCTGGCCTGGGCGCTTACCAGCCAATAAGGTTGTTAAGACACCTGTCTCCCTCATCGATCTCCTGCCAACCATAACCGATCTATTTAATTTATCTGATGATTTTGAGCGAGGTGGACGCACTTTGGTTCCATTAATGCTCGGTTCGGCAGTTCATGATGTGACTCCTTCTATAATTGCTGAGACATTTTCGCCTCCAGCTCCAAGAGAGCGTCGAGCTCTTATAACAGATGATTACAAACTTATCGTTACACCGGCACAAAATCGGACTGAACTATACGACCTTATTGATGATCCAGAGGAATTGCAGAACGAAAAAGGAAGGCCAAGGGTCCTAGCCGAGCTTCGTGAAGAGTTACGCTCGAATCTCAGCAACTTGAAGGCTCGGAAGCCGGACGAACGCCCCATAAGTGAAGACCAATTAAGACAACTACGCTCCCTCGGGTATGTCCGCTGACATCGGACGGTTTCGCTGACCCCAGGTATGTCAGCGATCGGACTGGACTTTCTAATTTCCCCCAGAATGTGGACCGTCTAAGATATCCCTGATGAAATATGTCGGCTTGTCCTGTGACTCATGGTACGTCCGCGCCTGGAGCTCTGCTAATAAGCCGAGCGTTATAAGCTGCACACCTGTAAAAATTAGTAGAATGCCTAAGAACAACAGCGGACGATTGGAAATTGCCTGTCCGCCAAACAACCTCACATAACCAAGCCATCCTGTTATAACGGAACCTATTAACCCCATTACTAAACCGACGAGTCCAAATATCTGTAGTGGTCGTGTCGAATAGCTCAATAGGAACTTAACAGTCACCAGATCAAGGGTCACCCGTAGGGTCCTCGACAGACCATATTTAGATTCACCATGTAGACGAGGTCTATGATTAACCTCAACTTCTGCAATCTTGACACCCTGCTCGCTCGCAATGGCTGGAATGAACCGGTGCATCTCACCGTAAAGTTTCATGGATTTGATCACCTCGGCCCGAAATACCTTTAACGAACACCCGTAATCATGTAATCGTACACCAGTCGTCGATGAAATTAAGCGGTTCGCAATCATAGATGGTACACGGCGCGTCAGAAATGGATCTTTTCGATTGCGTCGCCAACCACACACCATGTCATAACCTTGTTCCAATTTCTCAACCATAGAAGGTATGTCGTGCGGATCATTCTGTAAATCAGCGTCTGATGTCACAACCAAGCGACCACGAGCATGAGCAATACCTGCAGCAAAAGCTGCTGTCTGTCCAAAGTTTCGACGGAGGCGGATCAATCGTAACTGAGAATCCGACTCCTGTAATTTCCTGAGCACATCAAAGCTATTGTCGGTGCTTCCATCGTCTACGAAGACAAGTTCATAAGGCCGACCAACCTGCTTGAGTGTCTCACTCAATTGCTGGTGAAGTTCGACTAGGTTTTCTACTTCGTTCCGTAACGGAACAACAACTGAAATATCAGGCGTCATAGGTTTGATCCAGATTATAGGTGGTCGGCTGTGATAGGTCAACACAACTTATTGGAATCATTGGAGTTAGCTCAACATCCGTACACGAACTACTCGCTCACGAACTGTTAAGCGACTAGCCTGACGGGGACCTAACGCGGTCGCAAGCATTCCTTAAACCCTTATCAAATAATCACTCAATGTTTACCGGTTAAGTTTTCTTAACCCTAACCTTCCACTTCAAGATTAGGTACACGAGAACTGCTATTAGACCTAGTGCGCAGACAATCAGTGCGACTGTCAGGCCATTCTGATCCAGAAATTCAATTGCTTGGTCGCCATATTTTAACGCAAGGAATCCCGCAGTGAAGTAACGAATACCTCGACAAAGCGTCAGAGCTGAGACGAAGTGCAACACCGATACTTTCATCACCCCAGCTAGCAAGACAAAAATCTTGAAAGGCATAGGAGGCGGTAGTACCGCCGGAACAGCAATCGCTAGAACGCCATAACGATTAAACAAGGACATCGCACGTTCGATACGGTGCTCACGAAATCGCTTCCGAATAAAAGCTTCACCGCTCTTCCGACCCATGTAATAGAGAACAAGACAGCCACTAACGGAGCCAAACGTTGCCATCAAGGCATAGTAAATCATCCTGTCCCTATGTTGAATCACCATCCATATTACGAGGACATCGTTGATCTCTGGAAGTGAAAGAAATGATGAATCCAAAAATGCAACCAAAAATAGACCTGGTCCGCCAATCGATGATGTAAACGCCGTTACCCAGTTGGAGATACGATTCATTGATTTAATAAGTGGTAAACAATCACCTAATTATAACTTCACACTTCACGAGGTGTTTGTTTCCATTCTGGTCACATTGATTCGCAATAAGTCTACGGAAAAGTCCTTGCGTCAAATATCACAGCTTAACGCCCGTACTACTTCGAAGGACCTAACCAGACATTAACACCTTTGTTTTGAACAGAATTACTTCCAGAATGGTACCAGCGTAATTCGGCGGGTAGACTCTAGTCTTAAGTAAGACCGCCCCTATTCTGGTTCGGTAGGCTTCTCTGAATGATTTGTCCTGAATTGATTGATAGTCGAAATCATTTCGTCATGAATACGACCATTCGAGGCAAGAACCTGACCGCTTAGGGAACTAAACATTGAGCCGTCAAGACCAGTGACCATTCCACCTGCTTCTCTGACGATCAAACTTCCAGCCGACACATCCCAGGATTCAAGACGTTCTTCCCAGAAACCATCAAGACGTCCAGCTGCGACGTAACAAAGATCGAGCGCAGCCGATCCTAATCGACGTACTGCTTGTGCGCGGCCGACGAATTCTGCAAATAGACCAACAACTTCTTCAACAGTTTCATGTACGTCATAGGGAAACCCGGTACAAAGTACTGAGTCGAGAACAGTCGACGTCGTAGACACGTGCAACGGTGCTCCATTTAGTCGTGCCCCATCAGCCTTTTTCGCCGTAAAAAGCTCTCGCCTGCTCGGATCGTATATAGCTCCAATCTCTGGTTGTCCGTCGATCTCAAGCGAAACGGCAGAACAAAACGTCGGTAATCCATGAGCATAGTTAACCGTACCGTCAATCGGATCGAAAACCCATCGATGTTTGACCGTCGTACCTCTTATGTCATCGCTCGTGCGGAATTCCTCAGCTAATACGTCATGAGTTGGAAAGCGGTACGCAATCATCTGTCGAAAAATTGTTTCGATTTCACGATCAACTTCCGTGACTAGGTCAATAGTTCCCTTTTTTTCGATCTTCAATTCGGTGCCTAGCCGGCTCATCTGAATCTGGCCTGCTCTGAGCACAGCCTCAATGGCTGTCTCCATATACCCAGATTGGTTACTCATCTGATTCAAATTAGATATTTAGTCGATAACGAGTGTGCAATAAACAAATCACCAAAGATCGAACTAGAATTAGAATGATTCCGTAGTCGCCTGGATCAGATCGATCTTCAGGCCTACACTACAAACTTGTTTTCAGCAATCTCATGATTAACCCTTCAGATAGTAATAGTGTCCACAGAGTGTAACATTAATAGCATGGTTAGACATGTCACCTTGAGTAATGATGAAAGCCCAGACTGAGACTCAAAAGTATTCCTCATCCTCAATCCTCAGTGCTTCTTTAATTACTCGTGCCCGTTAATGGTATAGTGCCACGGTGAGTGTTCAAACGCCTCCTGTGGTTACAGTGCGGCCAACTCGATGGGTTCGTGGCCAACTACGTTGTCCAGGAGACAAGTCTATTTCTCATCGCTATGCGATCCTTGCGGCCATCGCCGACGGCACTTCTTGGATCAACGGATATGCTCCGGGAAACGATTGCGCGGCTACTCTAGATTGTCTCAAAAAACTGGGTGCTACGGTTAACCGCCACAACACTGAACTTAATGGCACCCATAAAGTAAATTCCTTAGACGTTGTTGAAATCGTGGGATGTGGACTTCGAGGACTGAAGCGTTCCAATGTAATCCTAGATGCACACAATTCCGGCACAACACTCCGCTTATTAACGGGTGTTCTCGCAGCACATTCGTTTGAAACAACATTGACTGGTGACTCCTCACTGCAACGACGTCCTATGAAGCGTCTCGTCGACCCGCTTGAACGAATGGGTGCAAAAGTCTCGTTAATCAATAACAAGCTGCCTCTCACTATCATGGGAACAGACCTCAGGGGTATTGACTATGTTCCACTGGTGCCGAGCGCACAGGTTAAAACCGCAATCCTGCTCGCCGGCCTTCAAGCACGTGGACCCACGATAGTGTCTGAATCAATTCCCACTAGAGATCACACCGAACGTGCGCTCAGTGCATTCGGCATCACAATCGAGCGCAATGGTAAGGGTATTTTGATTCGCGGTGGACAACGATTGCATGCAACATCACAACGCGTACCTGGCGACTTCTCTTCCGCTGCCTTTTGGACCGTAGCTGCGGCCGCTCTACCAGGTTCAGACATCGAACTCGTCGACGTTGGCCTAAATCCAACTCGTATTGCTCTACTCGATGTTTTGCGTCGAGTCGGTGCTCGTGTCGATATATCTGTCGATCACGAGACTGCTGGAGAACCGACTGGCCGCCTTCGCATTCGGCACCACCAAATTTGCCCCATCAATATCACAGCCGCTGAGGTGCCAGCTCTTATCGATGAGCTACCAGTACTTGCTGCCTTGGCAACTCATGGAGGCGATATTCGAGTGACGGGTGCCGAAGAACTAAGAACAAAAGAAAGTGACAGAATTGGAATGTTGGTGTCCGGGTTACGTAATCTAGGCGCCGATGCTTCTGAGCTAAGCGATGGGTTCCATGTGAAAGGTACAACACGTCCGGTCGGTGGTGTTGCTGACGCGGCTGGAGATCACCGATTGGCTATGACCTTTGCAATCGTCGCGCTCGGTGCTTCGAATCCATGTTTAATTAAGGGAGCTGACTCCGTCGCTGTTTCATATCCAGATTTTTTTGAAACGCTAGAAACACTCTGCGAAACAATGTAGCAATAAAACTGAAATTAATTTTTGAGTTTGACTAAATTTCAAAATGTGAACTATGGCACTCAACTCATGATGATCACTTTCAAGATCCTTACCTTAAACAAACACCGTCAGAAAGAAGCACCTCGCTCACACTCAACTACGAATTTAAAAAGTAAGATGGAGCGACATGACGAATACAGTGCAACAGCCATGTCAAAGCAAAACATCTGTATGAAATATTTCCAGGAGCGGTTTCTGTAAATGAAAACCGATAAACTTTACCTGGTTGGATTCATGGCAGCTGGAAAAACGACAGTGGCCCGTGCACTCGGCAACCGTCTACAATGGCGAGTTGAGGACATTGATGATCTCGTGGAAACGCGGGAGCGCCGTTCAATTGCTGATATCTTCGCCCAGCAAGGTGAGCCCTATTTCCGCTCCGCGGAACGCGAAGCTCTCGTTCGTCTGCTGCCACTCCGAAATATTGTTGTCGCCACTGGGGGTGGTACTTTCGTAGACTCCGATAACCGAGCCCTGATCAATCAGGATGGCGTCTCGATCTGGCTGGACGTTGAATTCGAACAAATCATCAGCAGATTACCTGTCGATGGTCGCCGACCAGTTGCGATTGACCGATCAACGCTAGAACATGTCTACGCACTACGTAGCGAAACTTATCGGCACGCACACCTTCGGCTGGACTCAACACGTGCCCCGGTGGATGAGCTAGTTGAACGAACATTGGAATGGCTAGGTTATTAAATGAATAGAAGTCTAAAAATCAAACCCACCAGTAAAACCAGAAGATTCTTGGCCAACAATCGTTGACTTTCTGACGGTGATAGCTCACATATGCGCTGGCTCGTCCTAACAGACATACACGGTAACATTGAAGCGCTTGACGCTATATTAGTGGCCGTACCGTTAGGAACTTACGACCGACTCCTTGTGCTTGGTGACCTGGTAGGTTACGGTGCAAGCCCAAACGAAGTCGTGGATCGCTTGTACGAACTGGAACCAAATTCACTGATTCGTGGTAACCATGACAAGGTCGCATCTGGCATCGGTACCGCTAGACACTTCAATCGTCTTGCTGCCCAAGCGGCGATGTGGACACTCAAAACTTTAACAGTAGAAAATCTGGAGCGCATAGCCAATTTACCGTCTGGCCCATGCATAATAGATAGACAAATTGAAATCTGTCACGGTACGCCATTCGATGAAGATGTCTATGTATTCAATGAGCTGGACGCGAAACGCGCATTAGAGGCCTCACAACACCAAATTTGCTTCTTTGGCCACACACACGTGCCGGTAGTTTTCGAGTCAACAGAAGGCAGCCTTCAGGCCTTAATCCCAGACTCCAATCCAGAAGGAATAACCACCGTAGCTATACACAGGGATTGTAAGTACCTGATAAATCCTGGATCTGTAGGGCAACCGAGAGACGGTGATCCGAGAGCTGCATATGCGATCTTTGATTCAAAAGAGAGCCAAGTAACACTGTATCGGATTGATTACCCTGTGAATCTGGCACAACAGAAAATCTTCGAGTCTGAACTACCGGAGTACCTAGCATACCGCCTGGCACTGGGCCGCTAAATTCGAGCGCATCCCAAAATCAGCGGCATCAAGGAGGTGAACCTGTCGTCGGATCCACTGTCGTTTTATCGGTCCGTTTGGCTCGACGTTGTAGCTCCATCGCGTAAGCATCACTCGCCGCACGGGCACCTAAAATCCAACCGATCACAACACCAAATAACAATACGGATGGAATAAAGATGAAATGGCCAGACGTCATCCCTTCCAACATTACCTATTTCGACCTCGTTCATTCGCAAGACGTGTTACCTCTGTCAACTCATTTTCTATCTTATTCAGGCGCAGCCTGATTGACCAAAAGTATCCTAATAGGGCAATCCAGGCGAACGCATATGCAATGATGAGTAATGGGGCCGCAGGAATTTGATCTTCTGGTGGTAACTGATCGATTGGAACGAACTCGTCCAATGCCGTCTCCGGTTGTTGTAGATATGCCGTGATAGTCAAAGAACTCGGTAGAACAACGCAAAGAAGTGTCAGTTGTACAAACAAAACTCGTCTGGATACTAACCTTCTTGCTGATCTCTTCAGGTTTGGACGTCTTATCATGTCGTTTCTACCCGCCGCCCATCTACCGAACATTAACAGTCTAAGATCACGTATCAGTACAATCGACCTCTAACTCTTGATTCCAATTCTCACAAAAGCCTCGAGTCCCTATTACTTAATTCATTATTCCTCAAACATCAAGTAGAGGTGCTCGAGTCTTGCCCGCTGAGTTTCGAGTTGCGTGCGAACCACAAGTACCACCACATAGAGCAGTAAAAAGGCTGCCGAGCACAACCAAAACGCTCCTCTCATACCTGGGCCCAGTGTTGGCACTACATTTGTCGTAGGATGTACAGTCCTCCAAACGTTCACTGACCAGTAAACAAAAGGTACGATAGCCATACCGAACATCCCCATCACGGCAGCTAACTTATCCGAACCAGGTCCACCATATCTTCGTACCAACAGATACGCAACAAACACCATCCAGAGAATCAGAGCGGTGGTCAATCTTGCGTCCCACTGCCACCATACTCCCCATGCTCTTCGGGCCCACAATGGTCCCGTCACGAGCCCGATTAGACCGAATAGGACGGTTAACTCACATGCCGCCAGTGCAACACGACCAGTCCACCCCTTCCTACTAAATAGGTATATAGCGCTACATATGCCGCAAACGAATGCTGAAGAAAACATCACGAACCATGAAGGAACGTGAAAGTAAAAAATCTTCTGCACTAGTCCCATCGTCGACTCGTAAGGTGCCAAAGCAATCACAATCGGAGCCATCGTAAACAAAACCACAAGTAGACCAACGGACGTCCTAAACAGCCGTTCACCCATGAGTATTATCAACTTTCTCGTATCTGGCTAACTGCAATCCCAGGTTTCAGAATCAACACTCTCAACCGTCGAATCAAAAATCATACGTTAATCCCTATGACTTAGAACTCATTCGGTCATGACTGGCTCAAATGTCCATAATGCAAGTGTGATAAAAACTGCGTCGAAAAAAACTAACATGCCAATCCATGCCTGCGCCATCAGAGGATCTGATTCCGGTTGAAGCAAGGCGGCTGTGCCCTGTACTCCTCCAATGATCACTGGAATCGTGATCGGGTACAGCAACACCGGCAACAGAACGTTCCGATTTCGTGTGTTAACGAGCATTGCTGCGAACAAAGTTCCGACCGCAGCAAATCCGATCGTCCCACTCGCGAGTAGCATGACATTCAACACAAAATGCGAACTTAGCAACGGCGCCTGAAAAAGCAGCGCGACGAGTGGAACAATTACGATCTCCACTAACCCCATCAATCCAATGATTCCAAGTAGTTTACCGAGATATATAGCCGGACGATCAACTGGCGCTATCAGTAGCGCACCAATAACATCGTTGTACCTTTCACGTTCAAACGTTCGGCCGAGTGCAAGAGTACCTGTAAATGCAATTGCAATCCACAAAATACCAGCCACGGCATCTGAGACTACTCTTCCATCGTGAACAAAGCCAAAGACAAAAACAAGAACACACGAGGCTGCAAAAAACAACGTTGTATACAGTAGTTCCCTAGTACGTAACTCCACCATCATATCTTTGCGCATTACCAGCCAGGCTACCTTAAAAAACATAGTCTCCTTAAGTTCTTCCACTAACACATTTTAGTAATCAGCTATCGACATAACTCGTCCGTCCATGAGATTAACAGTTCGATCAACGAAACCCTTGGTCACATCAAGGTCGTGCGTTGCTAACAGCACGATCCGCCCATCAACACGAAGCCGGCAAAGACGGTCTCTCAGCGCCCGACTCGACGACTGATCGAGTCCTGTGAAAGGCTCATCAAGTAACACCAACCGAGGCTCATGCAGTAGCGCTCGTTCGAGTGCTACACGCTGCCGCATGCCCCGAGAAAAACTTAGCACGAGATCATCACCACGTGCCACTAAAGCAGCTCTTTCAAGCGCCGCATGAGCACATCTGCGCGAATCACTCAATCCATATAATCTTGCAAAAAACTCTAGGTTCTCACGCGCCGTCAATTCCGGATACAGTTGGAGATCATGCGAAAGGAAGCCCAGACGACCACGCAGAGCTGAACCTCCCTCGTTTGCACTGTACTCACCGTAGCGGACCTCTCCCGACGACGGTTGAATAACTGTCGCAGCAACCGCTAACAACGTAGATTTTCCAGCTGCGTTTGGACCAAGGAGACGTATAATTTCTCCAGCCCTGCAAACTAGAGACACATGAGAAAGCGCACGCCTCCGACCAAAAAATCGAGATACATCGGACAGGATTAGGCGATCGAAATCAAAAATATCTATAGAGGTTCCCGGCATGCGAGTCCAACAATATAACCGGACGTCTTGAATCGTTAAACAGATAACTTCCGCTTAGCTGTTTCATGAAACCCCAAAATCGCCGGTGCTAGTTCTTCAGAAAGCCTCTGATAAATCTGTTCGAGAAGAACGAGAAGATCTGACCGTCGTTTTTCATAACGCGTTGGACCAATTCTTCCCGAACGTTGCTGCAGTTCAACTCTTACTAGTTCTCTAAACAGTCGTTCACGTTGAACTTCAAGCTCCTGTCGCTTATCGGAACCAACACTGTCAGCCTTTGCTGTTGCCCAAATACCCCAACCTACAATCCATAGGGAAATTATTAAGGCAATCACAAGGGGTAACGTACCGTGATAAGGAAGTCCAACGAGGCTAAAGGTCAACGCTCCACCGGCCGGAATCCCAGAACCGACGGCGAGCAGGTAAGTTCGATCATCGGTCGGTTCCATCTCTCCTCTTCTGATGATTTGCGATGACACAATCTCCATCTCTCCAGCTTTCTCAGCGATTATGAGAACTTCTTCAAGGTCGATTGGCAAAGGTTGAGAAATTTCAATACTGTCACCAGAATACGGAAGGGCATAGCCGGCCTTTACAGGCGTACGGCCAGGCCCGAACGGCCCTGTAACCCTTATACGCGACCCATCCACGCTGGCTAGTGGAGTCGAGTCGGGCAATATTGTCGCGGCTTGAGCACCGCTCGGTATTTCAAAAACCAGTGGTGTTCGTAACACAACAGGCACGGTCGAACTGTTCACAACGTCAAACAAATAATAGACGTCTACGTTCTCCTCCCCAAGCTCTATTAGAAATCGGGATTCACCACCTAGCGTCACAGTTCCAGGTTCCGCAGTTATCACTTCGCTAGACGACTCTTCTTCGTCACTCGCCACCAACATAAGTCTGATACCACCTTCACGTGGCACGGAGAATCGTCGTGACTTGACACGCTCTTCACCAACTGTCGTTTCAACATACACTTGTGTGCCAGGACTGAGACCAGAAAAATGAGCTCGCCCACTGTCGTTTGTTAAGGACGTCAGTAAGATAGTATCGCCTTGGTAGAGATTAACGGTTTGACCGAGAATATTGTTCGACAACTGACCTCGAACCACCCTAACCGTGATAGTTCCACTTTCCAAACTACCGACAGGAAGAGGAATACCAGACATCTCGCGCGGATCTGGTTGAGCTTGCCCTAACGAGACAAATAGACCGACCATACCGACAACGCACATGAGATCCTGGATTTGTCTTCTATCCATCGCACTATGAATTCCTAGTCATCGGTACCACGTGCACATCTGTTTCTAATCATTGCTTCCCGGTTACTACTGACGCTATTATTTTTTCTCCGCAACGCTTGCAAAAGTGTGCATCTGGACCATTTGAAGTTCCACATTCCGCACAGACACCCTTACTAAATGTGTCATCTCCTGGCGCATCTACATCAATCCCTAACACCTGTTCATTCCTCTCTTCAGACGAACTAGCAGCCTTCAAATCACTTAATCTAAAATCAAGCTCTTTTTCTATTAAATCTCGATGGCTTGGCGTTGGAATATCGAGTTGCTTCATCAGATTTATAGCACGGGCTCGTAGTCGACTAGACATCTCACTAAAATCACTCTCGGACACCTTCCCCATGGCACGATCGAATTCAAGTTCCTTAATTGAACGAAGTACCAGGGTCTTTTCTCTCTCAACAGCCGCTCGTGTTCGATCACCTACCATTTCCGTAACCTCGATCAAGACGCTGTCCGTTAAAGGGCGCAGAGTGCGATACAACCCTAGCCCAACCAGAGCGCCTGCACCGATTGTCAGACTTAGTAGAATCAGCCCTGCCAGGCTGGTCTGTTCAATAAACAACACACCTATAGTGGCACCAACTAAGGCGGCCAAAGTGAAAAAATGCCAGGGGCTAAACGTAGAAGTTTCAGTCGAGGTTCCGGAGCTCATCATCTAACCGGGTTTCAAATTGCGGGTCGGTTTCTTCAGGAGGCGGTACTGATTCGCCAGCCTTCCGAGACCAGCGAAACGTAACCATTCCAACACCTAGCGCACCCGATATACCCACAAAATAGGGAAAGAACCAGGCCAAGCGATTAAAGCCTTCGTCAATCGGCATGGCCAGTGGCTCTTGACTACCATGTTTTGCAACGAAATACTGGATCACATCGTCTTTTGTTTTACCTTGATCGAGAAGCTCGCCTATCTCACCACGCATGCTAGAAGCGGTTGCACAGATGCATTCATTCAACAGCTTCCTGCCACACGTGCCGCACATGCAAATAATAGAACGTTGTAGTTCACGTTCTAGCGGACTACGTACAACAATCACACGTTGTGGCTCAGCCGCTTGTTCAGCTCTCGTGAATGTCACACAAAGACCTGTCACCATCATTGCAATGACCAACATCCTTGTAGTTACTGCACCTGCAGGAATCTTTGCTGCCGCAAAGGCGAAGGTACTCTCTGGCAATAAAGCAATCCCAGTACCAAGAGCAACTACAGCGAATCCAACCCAGATCCAATTGACCAAGGGATTTACCGTAATCTGGAAACTAGCAGTCTGGTCACTCAGCTCATAACCAGCAAGCGTTA
Organism: Vicinamibacterales bacterium; assembly: GCA_965249535.1. Taxonomy (GTDB): domain Bacteria; phylum Acidobacteriota; class Vicinamibacteria; order Vicinamibacterales. The sequence goes on along the minus strand of OZ252241.1, from coordinate 2,704,195 downwards.
TGTAAAGATCTTCAGATAGACTTCTACGTATGGCTACCTCTGTCGTTGGCTCCGTTTCGTGTTTGTGGAAAAACCACCGAGCCGGATACATCTCCCCTGCAAACTCTCCCTCTTCGGACACCGTCATGTACGCAGTTAACATTTGTTTCTGATCGTCGGTACTTTGCCTCAGAGCATCGTAGCGTACCACGAAGCGCCCAATTTCCAACTCCTGTCCTGGCCTTAGAAGTACCTGTTCCTCGAGCTTATAACCCGCACCAGCAAACCCAAGAAACATCAATACAACTCCTGCATGAACGATATAACCGCCGTAACGGCGGCGAGAATTTGAAACCAAACCCACGAGCGCAGTCATGATGTCGGTTCCAGTGGCTCCTTGCCTCACCCTCGCCCCACGCACGAACTCTTGCCCAAGTGTTCCAAGTACGAACGCACAGAAAGCAAAACAAATACCAGACACCCATACACGGAACCCGAGCGCGTAAATTGCTACTGCAGTAATCATTCCCAACAGAGTTGGCCATGCAAATTGATATCGGAGGTTTGACAATGTCGACTTCTTCCATGCAAGTAGTGGCGCAACGCCTGTCAGAAGTAACAGAGCCAAGCCAATTGGTAGCATCCACTTGTTGAAGAATGGTGGCCCCACTGTCAATCGCTCTCCAGTAACAGCTTCACTCAACGTTGGAAACATGGTGGCGAACAGAACGAAAAAGGCAGAAAATAATAAAATCCAATTATTCACCAGGAACGCGGCCTCTCGAGAGGCCCAAGACTCCAGATCATTACGCGCACGCAACAAAGGTAGGCGGTAAATCAGCAACCCAAAACTTACCGAAAGCAGAATCACCATGAATCCGATGAACATCCACGCGAGTTGGGTATCTTCTCCAAAAGCGTGAACAGACTGCACAACTCCAGAGCGTGTCATGAATGTCCCAAAAATCGTTAGGAAAAATGTAAGGATGACGAGGGAGAGGTTCCAGACGCGAAGCATACTCCGTCTCTCCTGCACCATAACCGAGTGTAGAAAGGCTGTACTTGTGAACCAAGGAAGGAGACCCGCATTTTCTACCGGATCCCACCCCCACCAACCACCCCAACCAAGTTCTTCATAGGCCCAGACCATACCTAGCGTTAAGCCAAGTGACAAGAACAGCCAGGATATCATGGTCCAACGGCGAACCGCGCGTAGCCATGAGTCGTCCACGTAACCAGTAATGAGAGCTGCCATACCAAAGGCGAACGGTATCGTCATGCCAACGAATCCCGTATAGAGCGATGGCGGATGAATGGCCATGTAAAAATTCTGTAGGAGCGGGTTTAATCCCCGACCATCCATTGGCGTCTGAGTGAGATAAGTCGCAAAGGGATTCTTGTGAACAATCATCAAGAAAAGAAAGAACATCATGACGACTGAGATAACGGCCACAACATACGGAATTAGCTCCCGTTGACGCTCACGATTCGAGCGTACTGAAATAGCGCCAAACACCGAGAGCAGAAATACCCAGAACATGATTGACCCGTCCAGGCCACCCCAATATGACGTCAGCTTGTAAAACAGGGGTTGCGCAGAATCTGAGTAGTTATCGACGTACCTTATCGAATAGTCTTCTGTAACAAAGGCGTGGACAATGATGGTCGAGGCTAGAGTCATCAGTGCCGTAACGAGGTAGAATGCACCTACTCCACTTTCAGTTAAGCTAGTCGACCCTCGCCGCGCCCCGACAACAGATATCACGGCCGCGTAAGTACAAACAACAAACGCCAGGAGAAGAATAAAGGAACCTAGGGAAGCCATCGATTAGCCAGAGCAATATCTAGAAGTACTACCTGTGTGCTACAACCCTCAATAAGTGATTAATAAGCCGTTCTACCCTCACTCAAAGAACCTGGTTTCGGTTCGTACTTAGATGGACATTTAGCCATGATCCCGTTTTCCTGAACCGTAAAGACTTCTGGACTTAAACGCCCCTGAATTACCACCTCTGCTCCATCCTTAAAGGTGTCAGGCACAAGCCCAGTGTACTCTGCCCTTACCACCGCGCCATTGTTTTCAACATCAAAACGGTAGTCCAGACTATTTCGAGCCCGTTTGGCATTCACTACGTAACCGTGCACCTGCAGAGGTTTGCCATACCAAACAACAGGATCAGCCATTATCTCATCTACATGCTTGTAGTACTGGGTAGCTTCACTCATTGTCGTCCAAAGTAAACCGCCAAGGGCACTAGAGAGCACAAGGGCCGTCAACCCAATCCTTAAGAGTTTTTTTACCATAATATCCAATCTTCCAAACACCCAACACCGTAAGAATAGCCGCGCCAGTCCCCCCCGTCAACGACAACTCTTCCCTAGAGACCAAAGTCCCATCAGCATAGTCATGGAGCAAGGTCGTAGCCTAGAGATCCTGGGATATCCCCACCTGGCTCAGTAGCCGTATAAGTAAAACGATTGGCAGTCCTACCACATTTGTATAAGAACCCTCTATACTCTCGACAAACCGTGAAGCCAGCCCTTGGATCGCGTACGCACCGGCCATATCTATGGGTTCACCAGACGCTACGTACGCAGCAACCCCTTGATCGCTCAGCTCAATAAAAGTAACACGCGTACTACCAATAACAGACGCTCTCTGAGCATCTCTCAGAACCGTCACAGCCGTCAACACCTCGTGGGTCCTCCCAGAAAGCTGGCGTAACATTTTAACCGCGTCTTGATTATCCGTCGGCTTTCCCAATATCTGATTCTTGGCGACCACCAGTGTGTCCGCCCCAACCACAACACAGTTAGGATACCGCCCCGTAACAGAAGTCGCCTTAGCATTGGCCAGTCGCGTCACATAAGTTTCGGGTGATTCATCCTTCAACCGTGCTTCGTTGACATCGGCCGGTGAAATTTCAAAGTCAAATCCAGCCGCTGCCAGAAGTTGAGCCCGCCGCGGAGACCGTGACGCTAGCACAAGACGCACCGCCTGATGATACACTGAGCTAGCTAAGGATTGTATCTCCCACTGCAAATGGCAGTGTCTGACTTACCCTAAGTAGTAGTTGATGCGGACAAACCTACAAACCTACGTGAAAATGGTTCCCGCTCAGCAGTGCGTACCAGCGGTCGTGGCGAACTTACTCCAAGGACAGCCACTCTCCCATGCCAAGGTTTCATTTGCTTGGCGAACGGCCGTTGGCCAAGCAACCGCCAGAGCCACACAAGCGACGCTCAAGGGTGGCACACTCGAGGTTCGGGCCAACGGTGAACACTGGCGGCTAGAAATCGTTCGTGCGGCGGATCTGATCGTGGAACGACTTTCCACTTTGCTCGGACGAAATCTCGTTCGACGCATATCCGTTATTTCAAAACCTCTACTTCCAACCTCTGATCGTCTGGAATAATCGTGTACTTTGAAGGTTCTACTTGCTTAACTCTAGGATTCAATGAAATAGTCTAAGCGGTTCGCGGCACGTCTAGGCGCCGAAAAATATTTTCCTAATGACGGTTGGAACTTAGTACAACCACACTTCTTCCAGTGGTCCAGAATCTCTATGTCGTAAACTTAGGAGTGTTTCCTATGCGAGAGTCAGTTATTGTTAGTGCCGTTCGATTGCCTACTGGTAAATTTCTGGGCGGACTGAAGGACCTCCAAGCACCACAATTAGGTGCACTGGCCGTACGCGAAGCCGTTCTCCGAGCCGGAATTGATCCAGCCGAGGTCGACGAATGCATTATGGGCAATGTTGTGTCGGCTGGTGAAGGGCAGGCGCCTGCTCGTCAAGCCGCTTTAAGAGGCGGCCTGCCAGAAAGTGTTGCCGCAATGACAATTAACAAGGTGTGCGGATCTGGTCTTAAGGCCGTCATGCTCGCAACTCAGGCCATCGGCATGAACGACATCGACATCGCTGTTGCCGGTGGAATGGAATCTATGAGTAACTGCCCTTACTTCCTCCCTCGCGTAAGGGAAGGGCTTCGTATGGGAAACACACAGATGCTCGATTCAATGATTCATGACGGCCTCTGGTGTTCATTTGAGCAGTGGCATATGGGAATGGCTGCAGAAGCTGTAGCCGAAGAATACAATGTCAATAGAAGGGAGCAGGACGAATTTGCCGCCAACAGCCACCAGAAGGCAACCCTGGCTAGTAAAGCATCATGGCTAAAGGACGAGATTCTACCGGTCGAGACCCAACCAAATAAAGGTTCCCGAATTATAATCAGCAACGATGAATCGGTCCGCGAAGACACGACGGTCGAAGCGCTCCTCAAGCTTAAACCTGCCTTCAAGAAGGACGGTACCGTCACAGCTGGGAACGCTCCTGGAGTAAACGACTCGGCAGCCGCACTTGTTGTGATGGCCGCCGAGAGAGCAAGATCGCTTGGCCTCACACCGATGGCACGAATCGTTGGCCAAGCCACAAGCGGTTCCCACCCTAGGTGGATCTTGATGACCCCAATCAAGGCCGTGCAAAAGCTACTACAAAAAGTTGGATGGAAACTTGATGAAGTAGATCTTATCGAGTTGAATGAGGCGTTCTCAGCTCAAGCAGTCGCAGTGATCCGAGAACTAAACATTGATCCTGAGAAAGTTAATGTAACCGGTGGTTCCGTCGCCTTGGGGCACCCTATCGGTGCTACTGGAGCTCGAATCCTTACAACATTGCTTTACGCGCTACGACGGAAAAACCTCACTAAAGGTATTGCAACACTCTGTCTAGGAGGAGGTAACGGCGTTGCACTCGCGATAGAAAGAAATTGAAAAAATTTATGGGTAGCTCCTTTCAGGGTTCCTAGAGGTAGGTCACTCGTTTCTTAGTCCAACCCGTGACCAAGCGATACTAAGGAATTAGACTCTGAACTCTGACAGCGTAACTTTATAGTTGAACCTGCAAGCTTCAGAACCCATAACCTGAACTCCAACTAACAATCCCACCAACTTACCCTGTCATAAAGAAACTGGGAAACGACAAATAATGCCAACGTTGGCTGCTCAATTTACTAGAACTCCACAACCGGAACTTCAGCTGCTCCCTCTACGGCCTCAAAGTACTCACGCCCACCAAAGTCGAACATGCCGGCCAGCATGTTGCTTGGAAATTGTCGAATATCACTATTATAAACACGAATTGCGTCATTGTAGCGACGACGCTCCACGGCAATACGATTCTCTGAGCCTGCCAACTCATCCTGTAATCTGATGAAGTTTTCATTCGACTTTAGCTGCGGATAAGCTTCTGCTATTGCGAGAAGTCTACCGAGCCCTGCCGTGAGTCCTGCGTTGGCCGCCGCCATTGCCGGCGGTGTCGCGGCTCCCGCTAATCTCGCTCTTGCGTTAGCCACCTCCACAAAGATTTCTTTTTCTTGAGCTGCGAATCCTTGTACCGTAGTCACCAGGTTTGGAATTAAATCTGCCCGGCGCTGTAACACGTTCTCGACTTGAGCCCAACTCGCATCGATCTGCTCATTAGTCGTCACAAATCTGTTGTATCGCCCTATGCATGACCCCCCCATCAGCAAGACAACCAAGAGAACGACGCCGACCGCAATCCACCCCTTCTTCATGCTACTTAACCTCCAGATTTCATCTCGAAATGGTCGACCCGAAGAACAGCTTTCGTCAACTCAGTGTAATAATCAGAGAACAAACTCCTAAGATCGCTAGACACAGATTCGCCGTTTTTCAGCCGCTGAACCTCTCTAAAAACAATGGGATTAAGTTCCGCCCGCGCGCAAAATTTAGTCACTACGTCTTCACTGTGCAACGGCACTTGATCTCCATGGAGGTACAGACATCCTCGGAACAGCGCGACGAACGTGGAGTACGAGTCAGCAAATAGGTGACGGAGGCTCCGGATACTCGAATGAGCCTCAATATAGCCTTCCCTCAGGCGCATCATCTTTTCCCGAAGCTCGCGCTCACACTGAAGCCGAAGGTACCGATTGTGAATCTCCAAAGCAGCAAACGGATCCTCTCCATAAAGCACAATCCGATTTGACTGTAAGTCAAGGAATTCGATCGGAAAAACATCGGCTGACTCAGCAATTAGTGAAAGTGAAAACAGCCGTGGTGTAGGTTGCCCTTGTCGGCGCCACCGTTTCAATGATGGCGCTAAACTCTCAAGCGAGTTAGGACCTAAACTCTCAAGAACAATAAATAAATTGAAATCGCTCGATTTTTTTTGAAAATCACCACGCGCTGCCGAACCGTAAAGCACAATACTACGAAGTTGAGCGCCAAGGTCATCTGTCAAATTTTGAATCATTCTTCTCAGAACGGATTTCTTCAAGACTTCCGATGTCTGCATTCTTCCTCCCGTCTCGGTGGGATTAAAATCTTCCTCCGGCACCACCACCACCAAACCCACCGCCGCCAAATCCACCGAAGCCACCACCTCCGCCGAAGCCACCTCCGCGGAATCCTCCTCCCATACCACGTCCCATACCAGAGAACATCAAGATAAAAAACAACGTGGGGTGACGAAAAAATAGGTACCCCATTCCAAGCAACGCGAGCAGACTAAGCACAGAATTTACTGGCACAGATTCAGGTTCAGGTAACGATCGTCGAGCCCCTGGTGGTAGACTGGTCGCTCCTTCGATCGTTACATCGTACTCAGCCGCTGCCGCCGAGACTAATGCACCGCTAATTTGCAGTAGACCTGACGAAAAGTCTCGTTGCTGGAAATACGACGTAGCGTTGTCCCTAATCCCACCAACCCGTCCATCCGGTAGAAATCCTTCAACTCCGTAACCAGTCGCGATAAATATTGCACGCTCCTCGATAGCTATCGCGACAACAATTCCACGGTCTTGACCCTCACCACCAACGCCCCATTCTTCGCCCACCCTGATCGCAAAGTCGGCTATCGATTCACCATCGAGGCCGGGCACGGTAACGATGACAACCGCAACCTGCGTCTGCTCGAATAATTCTCTATGGAATCTTTCCATCGTTTGAACAGCTTCAACGGATAGAACCCCGGCAAAATCATGAACGGATCGATCCTCAGGTGCTGGTAACTTGATCTGTGCCAAGGAGGTTCCAATCAACCCCAGCAAAACACAAACTGTTACGACAACTTGATAGTTAAGTCGACCTCTGTCCACCATGGCTTAGCTAATTCCCCAACTTCCACAAGAAATTGCCACGTCGAACTACCTGTCATGCAAGCCTAACAGAAGAGCGCGTTTGCCGCACACAAGCCGCATATGAATCTCAATATGAGCCCTAGCAAAAATAGTTGATCTAAACCCTGTGCTTCTCGATTAAAACACTAGAATTCTTGCCGAATTTTCAATAAACGCATTACATCCACATCCGAGCAAAGCGGTAAATTGCAGGCAGTAGGCGAAAGTAGTGATTGTTTTAACTATCTGATAATAAATAATATACGTCGATTCTAGATCTAATTTTCGCTTGACAACCAGATCAGTGCACTCTACAATCCCACAAGGGTCGAGAGATAATGATAACGGGTTGGGAGGGTCGCGATGGCCGACGAACGACGGGATCGAGAACGTAACAAAGCCGTCGAAATAGCCGTTGGACAAATTGAGAAGCAGTTCGGCAAAGGTTCGATCATGCGGCTCGGCCGACGAAATGCGTTGTCCTCGATCCAAAGTATTTCAACCGGTTCAATTAGTCTTGACTACGCGCTAGGTGTCGGTGGCGTACCTAGAGGTCGTGTTATAGAAATTTTCGGACCTGAGGCATCCGGCAAAACCACACTGGCTCTTCAGGTAATCGCTGAGGCGCAAAAACGCGGTGGAATTGCCGCATTTGTCGACGCCGAGCATGCACTGGACCCTACATACGCTAATAAGCTTGGGGTACAGCTCGATAACCTGCTCGTCTCACAACCGGACAATGGTGAACAAGCCCTAGAAATCGTTGAAGTACTAGTAAGATCAGGTGGTGTCGATGTCATAGTAGTCGATTCGGTGGCAGCTCTTGTGCCTCGTGCGGAAATCGATGGTGAGATGGGCGATGCTCAGATGGGACTACAGGCCCGCCTGATGTCACAGGCTTTGCGGAAACTTACTGGCGTCGTCTCTAAGTCTCGGACCTCGCTCGTTTTCATTAATCAGTTACGAGAAAAAATTGGAGTAATGTTCGGAAACCCAGAAACCACAACTGGGGGACGGGCTTTAAAATTCTACTCATCAGTTAGATTGGATATCCGACGAATCGGTGCTATCAAGAACGGTGATCTCATCATCGGTGGTCGCACACGGGTTAAGGTGGTTAAGAACAAGGTTGCGTCACCGTTTCGTGAGGCTGAATTCGATATAATTTATGGGGAAGGGATCTCTCGAGAAGGAGACCTCCTTGATCTGGCAGTTGAAAAAAAGATCGTTGAGAAGAGCGGAACTTGGTTTTCCTACGGCGGCGAACGACTGGGTCAAGGAAGGGAAAACGTCAAGCAATTCTTCAAGTCTCATCCTGACTTGTTTCACGCGATCGAAGATCGGCTACGGAAAGAACTAGGCCTTACCACTGAAGTCGAAGTGGTGCCGGCCTGATATCAATACTGCAGAACCCGGCCAAAAACGAGAACATCGTATGAACGAAAAATACCTAGTTGTACCGGACCTGAGCTTCGAAACCTCTATCAGAACTTAACAGATTCGTCTCAAAAGTAACGAGGACGTCCGGTGCTCGACAATCTGCTCGCCATCGACGCAGCCCTGCTGACTTGGCTGGCTTCTCATTCTTATCCTCATTGGCTCGACACCCTAATGGCGTTTATAACTACCGCTGGTACCAGGTCCGCGATTTGGCTTGCGTTAGGTCTGTTTGCCGTGAGTCGGTGCCGTTCTTATCTCCCTGGTGTATGGAGAATGGGTCTCGCCTTAGGATTAACCACATTCATCGTGGTGGCCATCCTAAAACCGGTTATTGCAAGAGACAGACCATTTACGACGAATGGAGAGACCCGAGCGATCGGTGAATATCCTTCAAATTACTCTTTCCCTTCGGGCCATGCCGCGTCAGCTACTGCCGGGGCTTTTGCTCTCACTCGTATTTGGCCAAATGCTCATGCTGCGCTCTGGGCGCTCGCCGTTCTGATTTCTGCTTCTCGTTTGTATCTTGGTGTACATTACCCTCTCGACATCGTCGCTGGTCTATTGGTAGGACTATCGTGTTCTTATTTCGTAACGGGCGGACTTACATACCGTGGACCCGTGCAAGTTCAATGCACCGATCGTGACTAATTATCGGCTTTTAATTAACTAGTCTAAAGGAAGGACCACTATCTGCTCCGCTACTATCTCAGACATGGGGTTTCGTAAAAGTTGACAGCATCCACTCCGAACGGCACAACATCAGCTAAGCAGGACACACCTAAGCCAACCACACTCCATTATACTATCCTGGTAGTTATAGATCCCTCTCGACCAACCACTCATCGATTAAGACATTACTCCTAGCGTTTTGAAAGAGAGGTCGATGGAGTAGGTCCTGGAACGATGACAAAAAGCTTCTCGCCTTGACCTATGAGACCGAGTTCACGACGTGCAAGTTCCTCTATCGTTTCCCCATCCTCGAGAAGCTGACGCGCCTGTTCTCTCAAATCCGCGTTTTCCCTCTTAAGATCAGCGATCGCCGAAGATAATTCGCCATACTGCCGATTGGCACGGAGGAGCGCCACTAGTCCCCGGTCACCGACCAGTGCATTCGCGACAAGTACGCAGGCTATAAATAGTAAAAGATACCGAGCAGCTCGCCGCTTCGAAGTGAAGCGATGAGAAGAAGTGAAACGACTAGAAACCGATGGCTGTTCTTCCAGCTAACCTTCCTTACAGACTAACAGTTCTCCTCAGCTTAACTCGAAATAGTCTTAAACATCAAACATCTTGTAATAGAATGCTCATAGTTGCATCGTCACTGAAGTCTATTCTCCTTAAGCCGCAATCCAGCAACATCGATATAGTAGCTGTCGATCTCAAAGCCTACACAGTCAACCCCGAGTCGCTGAGCAGCACGACCCGTGCTACCAAGACCCATGAATGGGTCAAGCACACGCTTCGTCCTCGAGACTCCGTGCAACTTAATGCACATCTCTGGTAACTCACTGGGAAACACGGCCGGGTGGGGTCGTTGTGTAACACGATCGCGAATCGTCTTGTAGGTAATAAACCAAGTGTTACCCCGACATCTCACGTCCCGTTTAGCCGATTTCCACCGTCCGATATTACTCTTATCTTGATACGGGACGCCGATGGCAAGTCGATCCAAGAGGACATTGCCACTCTGAGTAAAATGAAATACCTACTCCTGACAATCGTGAAGAAACCTCTGACTCGTGATCGGTTTGTAATGACCAACGGCAATATCGTCAACTAATCCAGGATAGCGTCCAACATCTTTCTTTTCGATTGAGATAGATTTGATCCAGTGGATAACGTTCTGTAGAACCAACTGTTTTCTGAGGCGATTAGCAACGTCCCACGCGAACCGTGGAGCACCAGGCCTGGTTCCCATATTGAGAAAAAAATGAGCCCTGTGGTTCAAGTACTCGTCTCACCTCTTCCACAACACATTCCATCCAGTTTAAGTAATCCCCAGCAGATTTGCCATCGTCGTACGACCGGTACCGGATCCCAATGTTATAAGGCGGAGACGTAACAACCACACTGACTGACCCTCTACCCAAAATATTTTTCATACCTTCAACACAGTCCACCGAGTAAATGCGAAGGGATGGCTGATCGAAAATTAGGTGCGGTCTCGGCAGTACCGAATCACTCCCACTATCTTGGGCCGGGCTCCTTCCGTCACGATCGTCCACTTAACACCCTCCATAAGATCGCCTACTGTCTGCGCCCGACTTCTATCTCTAAAAATCAGAACTTCCAACTTTGGTTGTGCGTGGATACTTCATGGTCATTGGGTCCGGGAGAGGAATGTATGTGACCTCAAAGGGGACCACCTCTGCCAATGAGTACCCTGGATTATCCGGATCACCTTTCAGGATGTCACCGATATTTCCGACCGCAAGAAACACCAATCGATCAGGAAACAAGTATTCCTGAGCAACTCTCAAAACGTCGTTTGAGGTAACAGCACTTATACGATCTCGATATGTCTCAATGTACGAAGGGTTACGCCCTGTATATTCATTGTCTGCAAAAAGACTCGCCGTTGACGCAGCGCTCGAGAATCTTCGAGAAAATGTTTCTACAAAGGACGCAATTGACGTTCCCAACTCTTCCTCTAAGACGCGCTCAGTCCGAATCCGTTGGATCTCTTCAAGTACAATAGCAGTGGCACGACCCACTGTCTCACTCTTCGACTCAAATCTCGTCCTAAACACCCCATCATAGTACGTGCCAAGCCCAAAGCTAGACCATATACTGTAAGCAAGTCCTTCATCCGAGCGGACGCGTTTCATCAGACGGGCCGTAAATCCTCCACCCCCTAGAAGATCATTCATGACTTGTAGGGCATAGCGGTCTGGATTGTCACGAGTCGTTCCAATGTGCCCCAGTGAGATGCGCCCCTGATTCACATCTGGTTTATCGACCAGGTAGAGACCTGGTTGAACCACATGTTTCGGCACTGGTACCGGAGGAACGGCCTCTAAATTTGACTCCCATCCGACTAGGTAACTTTCCAATTTGTTCAGGATTTCTCTAGTAATAACGTCACCAGAAACTGCAAAAACAAAACCATCCGGATGGTAGAATCTTTTGTGAAACGCCAATAAATCCTCGCGCTTGATCGCATCAATTGACTCATCCGTTCTTGGTGTAGTCGTAAAGTGAGAATCACCACGTATTAAACGACCCCATTCTCGTCGTTCGACACTGGCCGTCCGGTCGTTTCGTCGTTCCATTTCCTGTTTCATTCGGTTCTTGGCAAGATCAAGCCTCGCTTGATCGAATCCAGGATAACGAAGCATCTCAAAGAAAAGATCTAGTGCGTCCTCTAAATCTTTCGTAAGACAGTTGAGGCTAACACTACCCCTGGTTTGGCTAATCGAGCTCCCGACCTGTAATGCCAAAAACGCCACCTGTTCATCAAACTCCGTTGCTGTCTTACCAATGGTACCACCCGCACGCATTTGACCTCCGGTCAGCCTACCAAGTCCAATCTTGTCGACCGGATCAAGATACGTTCCAGTACGGACGATAACAGAAATATCTACAAGTGGTAGCGTATGGTCTTCGACTACGAAAACAACAACGCCGTTCGAAAGCACGTGCCGATGACTGGCAACATTCGGCACAGAGAATTCTAGGGTTGGAAACGTCAACTCTCTGGGATGAGATGCGAGTTGATCGGTCTGAGCCAGGAAGGTTGACCCTACATAAGGAAAAGTGATTCCAGTTAGCCAAATACAAAGAAACCCTTTTACAAGGTAGTCCGATGAGTTCACCGATCAGCTCCTAATTCAGATGCACGCCTCCTGAGGATCCGAAGGACAGCTTTAGCCATGTCTTGACTCCCAGACGGTAATTGCTCAGACATCTGCTCAAATTGGATGATAGACTGCCTGAGCTGGGCCGCGTCCATTTGCACGATCATTTTTTGAAGACGCTGGACCTGCTGCTGTTCATCTTCACTAAGTCCCGCTAGTGAAGAGGTGCCCTCAGGCAATATCTCCTTGCGATAATAGATTCCTACTGCCCGATTCTCAGATCTGAGGTACTTGTTAGCTGCACTAATAACGTCTAGCGGTGTAACGGTTTCGTACAACAATGGATCGCTGTTAATGGTTTCCCAGCCGCGCCTGGCTTCACGAACGAGCAACTGGAGCATTAGACCAAAGTTGGAACGCAAGCTGCGAAAGTCTCTTGCCGAATTCTGGTTCTTGACCTTCTGCAATTCGCGCTCACTAACCGGTTCAGTCTGAATTTTCTCCAGTTCCCGGTAAAAAGCCTGCTCGACTACTTCCGGAGTCTTTCCAGTTTTCGCAGTACCACGCACCTCAAAAAACCCTTCAAAACCGAATCCTACTTGCGCAGCAGAGGCCGTGTTGGCGATCTGCTTCTCTTCTACCAAGGATCGGTAAAATCGACCTGTCCGTCCACTCAGAATCTGAGCTAAAACGACAAGTGCAGGCTCATCTACATGTCCGTCCGGGACAGAGTGGTAGCGGATCACCACTTGGGGAGTTGTCTCTGCGTGCGCAATCATCCGCTTTTCAGCGACCTGGGGCATTTCACGTGTCCGCGGTCGCAAAGGCGGTTTCTTACCGCGTTCCAGGCGGCCGAAGTACTTCTTTGCCAGCGCGATCGCTTCACTAGGGACGAAGTCTCCCACCAACGCAGCAGACAAGTTGTTGGGAGCATAGTAAACCTCAAAGAACGCCATTGCTTCTTCGCGTGTTATACCATCTAGGTCGCTCGGCCATCCAACGATCGGCCAGCTATAGGGTGAGGATTCCCAGAACATCGCATTGAATTGTTCATCAAACTTTCCCGTCGGCGTACTATCAGTCGACCGCCGCCGCTCTTCATGGACCACGTCACGCTCAGAATAGAATTCACGAAAAACAGGATTAGCAAGTCGATCAGACTCAAGCCAGAACCAAAGCTCCAGTTTGTTCGCTGGGATGTTAATCTGATAACGTGTCCAGTCGTAACTGGTACTAGCATTCAGTGCCGAAGCTCCTTCGCTTGTATAAATTCTGTCGATCTCGGTACTGATCACTAGCTCACTCTGTCGTGTCAGGAGTTCATCAAACTTATCCAGGAGCTCTGTATGTTTGATGGAACGAGTCGCCGGATCGTCTGGATTATCAATCTGACCCAAACGGTACAAATCGAGTAGTTTTTGTTGTTCTTCGCGCAGCTGTTCCTTCACTGCGTCTAACTCCAGAATAATTTGCAAGTCCTCATTGATATCTCTGGTACCAATGGTATGAGTCCCCTTAAACATCATATGTTCAAAGAGGTGAGCCACACCCGTGATGCCAGGCCGTTCGTATATAGAGCCAACTTTTGCTATCCAACCAGCAGCAATATTCGGGTCGCCACGACGAGGCACCATAAGTAACGTCATACCGTTCTCTAAAGAGTACTCTTGCACGGCGACGTCCTGAGCCGTGACAGGTAAAACAAGCAAGAAACATAATAGTAAGACTAATACTCCTGTACGCCTCTTCATAACTCGGAACTCCAGCGATGTTAGATCCCGAAATCAAGAAACTAAGTGATTAGACACCAGTGTTAGCTATATGCTGTTTACGATGTTCTCTCAGGTGCGGTATCGTGGTCAATCGTTCGTCGTAATAAAGTTATAGCGACAACCAGTTACAATGTCACTTGTTGTGATCTCGTCGTTCATGGTTGCGTATTGGGAGAACCCTCGATGCTCAGTATAGTCTTCAGACTCAGTGTTTTAGCCATTATTATCCTCTCCAGCGAACCGTTTAACTATCCAATCGCTGGACACTCGCAGGATACGAAACTACAGAGAGAATTTATAGAGGATGATGGCTTTACGCAAGTTAGCACTATCACCAACCAAGGAGTTAAAACTATCTATCTGTCTGGCCAAGTGGGTCAGGGAAAAAACCTTCGTGAACACGCAGAGAGTGCATTCCAAGGTGTTGTAACCCGACTCGAAAGCGTGGGTGCAACGGTAGATGATGTCGTTAAAATTCGCATCTATGTGAAAAATTTCAAACCCGAGGATTATGCCATCGTGCGCGATACGAGACTTCAAGTCCTTAATGAGGCACATTGGCCAGCCAGCACCCTACTAGGAGTCCAATCGCTATATCTCGAACCAATGACGGTTGAGATTGAAGCAATCGCTATTATTCCTGATTCTCTCGCTCCAAACGATTCACTCAAAAGGGAATATGCTGAGCCATCAAACGGATTTCACCAAACTGTTTCTGTAAAGGGCAACGGGCTGAAAACGATCTATGTTTCTGGCCAGGTCGCACAAGGCGACGATCTAGCCGAACAGGTTGAATCGATATATAAGAACCTCGCTCAGAGGTTAGAAGCAGCTGGCGCGAACTTAACGGACATTGTAAAACTGAACACCTATATCACCGATTTTAATCCACAACGAGACCTCACGGCACTTCGACAATCCCGAAGCAAAGTCTTCGACACTGCTAATCTACCAGCGAGCACTTTAATCGGTGTTCAGTCACTCGCAGCTGACAACTTCAAGATCGAGATCGATGCTATTGCTGTTGTAGCCGAGAAAGGATATCAACCTCCTAAGAAACAGTTTATCGAACCCTCTCAAGGATTCACTCAGGTGGTAACTTCTAAGGAGAATAGGGCCAAAACAATTTATCTCTCAGGTCAGGTCGGTCGTCCAGGCGATGAACTTGAAATGCAAGTTGATCAAGTATTCGCAAATTTAAGAAAGCGGTTGGAAGCCGCTGGAGCAAGTCCGAACGATCTATTAAAAATCATCATCTACATGGCGAACTATACCCCAGGCGACGCGAACGGCCTTGGGACTGCAATGACTCGATATGGGTTCCCCCAAGACAAATCCTCAGCCGTGACTTTAATCGGTGTCCCCTCACTATTTTCTGAGACAGCTCTAATCGAAGTCGAGGGAATCGCTGTTGCCGAAGAGTAACGTTTGTCTGCCCAAATAGTCAGAGTCCTAAGCTTGTAGATTGCTTAGAGAACACGGCCCCACGGCTCACGCGAAGCAAGTCCCCGACCTCTTTCAGTGAGAGATGCCGACGGATCAACTTTCCGATTAGAGGCCATCAGCATTGAGTCACTGATTGAATCTGACCACTTCATCGCTCTACCAGTTGCAACGATTCGATTATGTGCGGTATCGTGACACGCCCTGCGGCTCGGTACTAAGTCACGAATTTGCTATGACAGTACTGTTGACGCGCCAGACGTGCCGAGGTAGCTCAGTCGGTAGAGCACATGACTGAAAATCATGGTGTCGGCAGTTCAATTCTGCCCCTCGGCACCACTTTCCCTTTGTAAACACGGTAGATCATTCAGGTTGCCGTCCTATAATTCTTGGAATTGACACACTAACGCCCTCGATTCGGCCTCATTTCTCGCGGGGACAGAGCCCTGAACATTTTCCGAATATCGTCAGCGGCGATGTCGCAGTCCCAGCTCCCACTGCCGCCTGGGCTGATGATGTAAATACGCAAATCATCGTTCTCTATTGCAGACATCGCACCTTCCACCGGGAAACTGACCATGGCTGTATTGTCAGGAACAGCGAAGGTCGCACCGAAGAGGTTCTGGAAAACGGTAGTATCTGTCACCAAGGGCCTGATGGGTTGGACCGCAGTCTCAACTAACACATTGTCTTTCGGGCCAATAACGATGTACTCGATACTTGCTTGCATGTTGTAGTCAAGGAGCTTGTCACTATCTCCCTTCGGCACAACGCTCACGTGTAACAGCGGAGTTCGTAAATCCAATGGCACATCTTGAAGTAAGGGAGCAGGCTTAAAGTGTCTAGCAGCCCGACGGGCTATCTCTGCAACCACGCCGTAATGCGATTGGACAACGACGCTATACTCCCCGCCCCACCGGAAGACACATATAACTCCTCTGAGAAGGTATCGATGAGAGCGGAGCCAAGGCGTCCGAGGAAGCCGCCGCCTCGTCTCGATGCCTCGCAGTAAGAAGTAAAAAGTCCGGAGGCTTGATAGCCATAATCAATCGCGCCTTGAAAGCCCCTGTCATTGGATTGAGAGAACCCAGGCGTCACTCCCACGGATAGAACCGAGACAAAGACCACAACCGCCGACAACTTCGGTGCCGTTAACTCCATTGCACGCTCCTTATCTTCTACCTTTGAGAGATCTTCGTAGATCCGAGCAGACTTAGAGACTTAGCTATCCCGACTTCGGCTATGTTGTAGTCAACCAAACCCGTATCGGCGTGTCTTTCACGTGTAGAGCTATAGAACCCAGTTAATAGAACCGCTTGAACCAATGCCGTCGCTTTATCCCATGCGGTCGGCCTCTACCGTAGGGCCTCTTTTACCAAAGGTTCCCGTGATATGCATCGGTAAGGCATCCTGCTAATCGCGTCGAGCCAGTCGTCCAGACGGCTCCCGGCTCAGGTAATGGGTGCCCGACAATCGACTTCCCTATCGACTGCCAGTGGCCACCAACCCGTAAAATTCGTGTCTGAGGAGGCGATTGGCAACACAAGCGCTAGCGCCGCCGGATCGAACGGCCCGACTCCCCCAGCCTCCCGGTATCGCCTTGTCAACTCCTGCCGAAAATCCTTAAAAACAGATGCCTCAAACACGACGAAAAAGAATTGCCGCGTACTCCCTCCAGACGGCTCACGCTTGACGGCCATGCAGATCGGCTCAAATTGCGCGTCTTCAAGTCCAACCGCTCGGGCAATCGCAAGAATCTTGGCCGGGACGAAGACGTCCTGCAAACTAGTCGCAAACTCGCTCCGCAGCACAACCGGCATGCCGGACTGTGCCGGTGTCGTCAACGATTCCATCGTCCGATTAAAAACCTGCTGAAACAACTGTGGGACTAAACGACTTGACGGTACAAGCGTAATCAACGCTGGGCCCGGCACATGTGTCTCTTGGATATGAAGTGTCCACTCAGTGAGTGCAGCTGCATCAACAGAATATGGTTCAGCAATGGTGTTCTGTATCGTTTTCAAAAACAACCAAGGCACTCCAATAACAAACAGCCCCACCAGCACGATCTTTAACCAGAATTTTCTCCGCATTACGATACTCACCGACACTTTAAAACCAGAACGTTAACTACAACTGTCGCAGGATTTGACATTAGCGTCGGTCATAGCAGGATTTTGACGATTACAGATTTGGATGCCTCTTATGCCAATCCGTTGCCTCTTCGTAGGCATGGCCAATACGGCACAAAAGTGCTTCATCTAAATGCTTCCCGACAAACTGTAAACTGTAGGGCAATTGATCCTCGTTGAATCCACTCGGAAGGTTAATCGTGGGACGGCCACTGAAATCAGCAGGAAATGTATAAGTTGAACTGTGTAATCCTTCCGGCCAAGTCTTACTAAGACCTTCGATCGTCCCGTACTGTTGCGCAAGCGTTACCGGTCTTGCAACAGAGGGCATCGCAGGGCAGACAAGAACATCCACCTTACTAAACACCGCATCATACCTTCCGTTGAATTCCCGTCGCACCTTGTTCGCCTTAGCATAGTCGGCCCCAGTGACCGCTGCTCCGATATCGAGCCATTCACGAAAATAAGGTCCGTACTCGTCAGCTCTAGACGGGTAGTTTGACTCATGTGCAGCGACCGCTTCCGTTGCACAAAGCGTACGCCATGCCGGAACAAGTTCAGCCACATCGGGTACGTTTACTTCTACAACCTCGGCACCGAGCTCACTAAGTAACTGTAACGAAGCGACCACTGATTCGGTAACGTCCGACGTCGCCCCTTCGCTGACGTAACGCTCATCGAAACCAACACGGATCCCCTTAATACCTTGGCTAATCTCATCAAGGATGTTCGACACAGAGACTCGCAGCGAGGATGGGTCATTTAAATCAAAACCAGCAATAGCCTCCAAAGTCACACCAGCGTCAGCGCTTCGGCGTCCAAAAGTACCAACGTGATCCAATGATTCCGCCAATGCGAGCACGCCGTAACGGCTTACTCGACCATACGTTGGCTTGAGTCCCACCACACCGCAGCTGGCCGCAGGAAATCTGATTGAGCCCCCTGTATCACTCCCAAGTGATACATATGAAAGTCCAGCCGCTGTCGCAACCGCAGAGCCACTAGAGGAAGCACCCGGCCAGCGCCCTGGATCCCATGGGTTGACTGGAACCTCGAAATCTGGATGATACCCACCCATCGCACCTTCAGTTAGATTCTGTTTCCCTAGCAGCACCGCCCCTGCAGCATTGAGGCGTTTTACCACCGTCGCGTCATAGGTCGGCACATGATCAACGAGCACGCGTGTACCACCCATGGTGCGGACACCTCTCGTGAAGCATAGGTCCTTCACTCCAATCGGGATGCCGTGTAGTGGCCCTTTGTAACCACCAGCCATAATTTGGCTTTCCGCCGCACGGGCCGCTTCTAAAGCGTCATCAACCATCACAGTAGCAAAACTCTTAAGTTGTCCGTCCAGCTGGTCAATCCTATCGAGTATCGACTTAGTGAGCTCCACTGGCGATATCTGCTTCGACTCGATAAGTTGGGCCATTTCAAGCAGACCAACGTAGTGAATCGGTGCGGCAGTTGAGGTTCGTGCGATTGAATTCTCTTCAATGATGGCAGAACCACTATTGTATGCCGACCGAGATGTCGCAGCCGCTTGAAACGGTAAGAGAGCACTCCCTGTCAACAACCCGATCAACTGACGACGTGACAATGTTTGACACATCGTCACCGATGTCTTTCGCGTTATCTGCCTTCCTTTCAGCCAGGAAACCTTCGTCATTGCTGCCCCTCCAACAGTTCCTTTTGTCTAATTAATCAGTCCTACGGACAATTGAAACTAGATAATTAAAAATCTGAGTGGAACACCTTCTCACAAGACCTTGATTTCGGCCGCTGATGTGGAAGGACTGAATAATCTTCTCTTTTAGATAACCTGTCATTCCAATAGATCAACAACACGACAATCCCTACAACCTCTGGTGATCTGATCGCCAATTCGTAATAGCCAACTTAATTGATTTCTGGTCGGAAATGTCCCCCTCTATGACTCTTCGTGCTAGCTGAGAAAGTTCTTCGTCTCCAGCAAACCTTAATGCAACGAGTTGACTGGTAGTGAATTCATTGATCCGAGATTTGAGGTCGTCGGCCAACAAGGAGTGCATACGAAGGCGCTCCTCGAGACGAATGACACGGTCCTGTGCTCCGAGCGGGAAGATGCGAATCAGGAAGCACAGAGCAATGAGCACCAAAGCAACCATTGTGTTAATAACACCATCCACGGAGAACAGAGTGATCGTGCGAAACAACATCCAAAAAAAATTGCCTAAAAGAATAGGTAAAATAACGAAATGATAGAGTGGAACGGACTTTATATGGTTTGCGTACGTTTGGGGTATTTTTTCAGGCATTTGTCACTCCTAAGGCTCAGTCGGCGCTTCCAACCAAAAAATGAATCGGGACACTCAATATTCCTTGAAGACAGAAGCGACGCTACATGAGTATTCTCATCACGACCGCCAAAATGTTAGGCTGGTCCAACTTCTCTATCGTCTGAACCATAGGTACAATCCATTTCAACCGAAACAATTCAAACCTTCGGCTGGCTCTCATCGCGACGAATCCAACGATAAACATCAACCGAATTTCTCCACAAGATTTTTTCAGCGGCAATCGAACCCTTGCTATTCACATAATCCAAGGCAACCTGAAGGACTGTTTTAAAAGGACCGACGTGATCGCTGTTTGGCCAATCGCTTCCAAAAACGATTCGATCTTCACCAAAAATATCCCAAAGTTGATCAAGCCATGGTTGATAAATCGAAAGATCTCTAATCACTCTTTCATTTACACGTTTTAGTATCCCAGAGAGTTTCATGTAAACCTGTGGTCGACCCGTGAATTCTCTTAAATTAGCTGTGTAGGTAGTACGTGCCATACGTTCCTCTGGCAACTGACTGGGAAGATGAGGAATGATGAACCGTAAGGAAGGGACCTGGTCAGCCACGCGTAGCATAATGTGTGGAGCCGCGGTCAAGTCAAAAGTCAGACCAGCATCAGCAAGGAGTTTTAAATTCGAAATGAATGTAGGGTTCTTAATACTCTCGGCAATGTTGCGCCCCTCAACATCCCGATGTCGAATACCCAAATACAGTCTATGCTTGCGGAATCTTTCAAGATTCTTACCGAAATCTGGTTTGCCTAGATCAAGAAAACCGACAGTTCCTACAAACATTGGCTCTGATTCTATTTGGTCAAGTACCCACTGATTGTCTTCCAACCATGGACTCGCTTCTTCAACAATTGCCCCAACGATGCCATAAGGCCTAACGAGCGTCTTGTAACGTGGAGGAAGCGAACTGACTCCGGGAACCGGGTCGTTCTTTGGTGGCCACGGAACACCTTGAGCCCGCCTCCTATCGAAGAGGTGAATGTGGGTGTCAATGATTGGAGTGGATACTTTGCTATTAGCTTTAACCGCAAGGGGTAATGCTACTAATGTCGTTAGAAAGTGTCTCCGATTAAAATCAGGCATCATGATCACCTCCTCAAACTTAAAGAAAGTAGAAAGAAGCTACCTCGTTAGAAACCTTGACAAGTTCAAGCAGTGGGCACCTCAACTGTTGCGACTGAGTCACTTGCTTTAACTACCAACATCCCTCGTCTCAATAATTATGGCGCAATTATTCCAGTAAGGCATAATGCCATTGATTTAACTCGCTAACTTAAGGAGACATACCATGATCTCAATACCTAAGATCTTAAGAACGCGGCTGGCGGTTATTATTGCATTCAGCATAGTAGCCACACTCATGACTGTCGAGGGACAGGAACAAAGGATGCCTCGAAATCTCAAAGAATTCGATGCAATGTTTCAAGAACTTAACAATTGGGGCCGCTGGGGACCAGATGACGAAATTGGCACGACCAACTTGATCACTCCAGAGAAGATTCGCGAGGCAGCTAAACTGGTACGTAGTGGAATCACTGTGTCTCTGGCACATAATCCGATGCCAAACGAGGCTCCAGACAACCCAGATACAGCGTTTAACCACTTAATGAGCTCGAACTTCAGGAGCGATACCTACGAATTTACGTATCACGGCTACGGGGTGAGCCATATAGATTCACTCTGCCATTTCCTCTGGAACGACCGACTCTACAACAATATTCCACGATCGGAGAGTACCGCCTTGGGGTGCGGCAAGCTCGGCATTCAGACCCTGAAGACTGGCATCATCACTCGCGGCATCCTACTGGACTTCCCAAGGCTTAAGGGCGTACCGTACCTCGAGCCAAAAACTCCAATCTACATCGAAGATATCGATGCTTGGGAGCGGCTAGTTGACATCACAGTTTCACCTGGGGATGTCATCTTTGTCCGAACCGGCCGATGGGCCCGACGGGCTGCGCTCGGCCCGTGGGAAGTTCATGGCAACAGCGCTGGGCTGCACGCTTCAGTCCTCCCGTGGATTAAAGATCGCGGAGTTGCATTCGTCGGTAGCGACGCCGCGACCGACGTAATGCCGTCATTGGTCGAAGGTGTAACGCAACCGGTGCACACGATGCTCATCGCTGGATTCGGTACGAACATCTTCGACAACATGGACCTCGAAGCACTGGCAGAGATTGCTGCCCAAGAGAATCGCTGGGAATTTATGCTGACAGCAGCTCCAATTCCTGTGAAAGGCGGTACGGGCTCACCGCTAAATCCTATCGCCATATTCTAAGTGCATGATGGAATATGAATAACTGATCCAGCGGAAAGGAAACTGCTATAGCAATATCAGACACGGCAAGAAAGACTGATACCCGTATGTTCAACGTACTTGATAGAGGCGATGAGGTTCCGTAGTAGATTAGACCTCTACTACACACCCGTTGGGTTGTCAGTCGCACGACTCTTTGTTCCCGCGTGTTTCGATGTGTGAGATCAGGTAAAGCATCACGGAACCCGTGAAGATTACAGATGGTCCTTCCGTGATGATCCAACCAACCGGCATGGCCGCGCGCACATCAACGCCACATAACACCGTGCCAAATGCGATCGTCGTCCATCCGAGATACTTTAAAACACCGAAATGCCGCGGGATATCAAACGACAATATCAAAAATAATCCGCCAAACGTCGAATAAAGTGCCGACGTTGAGCGTGCAAGGTACCACACAATCGGAGCATCTGGCATTGGACCAAGATTGGCCAAGCCGTGAATGTCTCGCATCCACGACCGCGGGACAACTACAAAAACTAATGCCGAAAACATCAGGAAGCCAACGACTCGAAGGAACCATTTCAGTATTCGAACCTGTATCATGTCAGGATTTATTTGGTCAACAAAAGTATCTGAGTTCATCATCCTGCTACGGTTTCACACTGACGACAACGACTCCGAAACCTAATGACGTTCCATCTTAGGTCAAGAAATTACTGGTCGCGCGAATTCCAGGTCATTCTGTTCTGCATCCCAAACGACATAGGTTGTACTCCTAACGACCAGCGATGATCAATTAGGTGTGCAGGAGTTCTTAGGTGGACAACCGGCAAGCCTAAGAGGCCAACTCGACGGACTATTGTTTAACGATGTCTGGATGCTCGCATCAAAGCACGCCGAAGGCACACCGGCACCGACAGAGGGGCGCGCCATCGATCATATTGCCTTCGTGGTATCAGATCTTGATTTAGTGGCTGAGGATATGCGCAAGGGAGGAGTGAACTTCACGCAAAATCCCATGATTCCAGAGGCGGCGCGAATAGGGCAAATGGCCGTGACGTTACGTTTCCTGATGGACGGTGGCTGTTCGCTGGTTCATCAGGGACTGGTGCTCCATTAGATGGTAAAGACCCAACCGAACCCTCACCTCGACAGTAGTGTTTGTTCGTTTGTCGACAGTTCTCCGGCTCTGAAGCATGAAAAAACTGTGCAACCAGATTGCCATTACTGCTCTGTAAAGCAGCTGATGAACGTGACCACAACCCAGGTGTAATTCCCAGCACGAGCCTCCGCTTAACACGCACCAGTATCAGTCGCCCCCTGCTCATGAATCAAATATTTTTGATCCTTTGGGTGAGAGGGCAATGAAGAAGAAGAGGCCAGCGTTCTCCTGTCCTCATTCTCTGACTCAAGGTCAAGTTGCCGATCCCAAACCCATGGCCCGCCGCCATGCAGCGATCTGACCTAAGTGACTCATCTCATGTGAGGTCATCATGAAAATGATCATGTCACCCACAGTGGGAAAGTAATCTCTTATTTTTTCGTCTGGATGAGTCTCAGCGAATCTTGAAGCACTAGTCTTCTGAATAGCGACCGTATTCCGCTCGTGTTGGACCTTCAGGGTTCCGAGGAGATCTCTCTTGGTTGGATACACCAACGGGTTCCCCGAAGGTTCTCCGCCTGTCTTAAAAGACTCTCGCCAACTCTCCGCCAGTTCTGATTGAAGTCCCAGCAGCTGGCCAAGATGATCCGCTGACACTCCGAGATGCCCAAGCGTCCAAGCCGGATGATTGATCAGACCACTAGGTTGGGCAGACATCTGCTCAATCGATACATCCTCAACAAGCTTCTCCGCGTATTTCAGATTGAATTCATAGAGATAGACAAGATGTTCAATCATGTGCGTGTCCCACTAGTTCCACTGAGTTAGCGTGCCATCAACAACTCCAGAATTATATAGGAAAACGGACGAGCCGGTGCCCTACTCTGAAGTTCTCGTAGTCATGTCATTATCCTAAAACTCTGTTGAGTCCTAGACTAACGAACACGTTGCGTACATCATAATTTCTAGGATATTCTCCGGACGGCTCGCTCGAATTTCTTCTTCAGATAGTATTTAAGTAAGCGCCGGCACGCCGGAACAAGACAGATGAATCCCATAAGATCGGTTAGTACGCCTGGAGCTATGAGTACTGCCGCTGCAAGAAGAATCAGTACTCCATCGATGATAGGCTCAGCTGGTAGCCGTCCTTCATCAAGATCTCTCCGCAAGCGAGCTAATGTACTAATGCCCTGCTGCCTCGCGAGCCAGGCACCAACGATTCCCGTTCCCATGATGAGCCCAATGGTATTAATCGAACCGATACGCTGTCCGATCTCAACGATCAAGATTAACTCAACGACCGGAACAGCGATGAAAATTAAGAGTAGTCTACCCATAGATTTTAAAACATATTCAAACACCGGCACACAAATCGTTTAACATGTACCTACTTAAGCTCAATACTAAACTCGATGAGAAGAAAATAAAGTGTCGTAGCACCTAGTTCAGATAATGCGCTATCCTATACACAGCGTATAAATACCATAATGCGTTCCTAATCTCGTGCTGGAAACAACTGTATGATTTTTGACGTCGAAGTGCTGCTCAAGGGAACGGAGGCCGTGGTCACGGAAACCATTCGCAATGAAATGCGTGAACCACGCACCTGGACTGACAGCGAGGTTCACGAAATACTTCGGTTGATGCTTCTTCAGTTCGACCTGGTCCAGTATCCTGGCACCAAAGAACGAACAGTCTCGCTCTTAGGATTGAGCTGGATCGTTACACCTCTTAAAAACGGAGTAGCGATTGCAATTGAGATTCCCAGCGGGACCGTCGTGGCAGGTCCGTTTGAAATTGAAGCAGACTGGCTCACGGCAGCGATCTCAAGGGTTTTGGCCAAACCACACTCATCAACAACACAGCCGCTAAACTAAAACTCCAGCACAAACCATAAGGGTACAGTCTACGTGTACTAAAATATCGACCATCGGTAGAGTTTGTCTCAAGGGATATTCGATACTCTCCTAGTTTAAACTGGCCAGAAAACCTACTCTAGATCAACAGTCCCTAAAACACACTCTTTTGGAATCCAACAGTAACCGTCAAACCAGGGTTCATCTGAAGACCATCAAGATTTTGATAAAAAGGGTACGATGTTTCTATCCCGATACGATCACTATATTCGCCAGGTAATATCTTGAAGAGTTGATTTAAACCAAATCCTAATTCCATGATCTTTCCTCCGTAATTACTAGGATTTGCAGTTTGTACAGGTGCAATGATTCTCGGATCTCTGCCCTGAATACTGGCTTGGGAATGGTAAGTCGTCCTGAACGAGATAGAAGTTTTCCTAATCAATTCTCTTTGGACCCAGCCCGTTGCTGAAAACTTGGCTCCAAAATTCCACGAACGCTTATAAATCGGATTACGGACCATCAATTGGCCTCCATAAACCCCAGTATCAGCCTTTCTCACATAGGTAAATCCTGAGAGTAAAGAGGTTGATTTATCACCTATTTGCATCCCGTAAGGAAGAATCATTTCCTTTTCGATATTCATGGGCGTTAAGACCGGAGCGGTCACATCATTTGAACCAACAGAACTCTCCAACCCAATATGAGCATGCAATCGACTGCTCCCTTGCTCGTAGAACTTAACCAGACCAGAAATAGAGAGCTTAGAAATGTCTGAAGTTGAGGTACTGAACGACCCAAGCAGTTTTCGATTCATTGCCCCAATACCCATCGGCATCATTCCTTGGTAGGTATCTAGATCCATGTGCTTAGTCATGAACCCAGCCATCCCCATCAATGTGAATGTGTTGCTCGGAGCATACATCGCGCCCAGCATTGTCATTCTCATGGTCATATTTTGAGGCACCACACTGAGCTTGCTTGACATTTCACCCATGGAGTAAGGATTCGGCATTTCTAGGACCTCTTGATCTGAAAGACCTTGAGTTTCATAAAGATTTCCCTTCATAAACATCTGCATGTATCTAACAGACACCATAAGGTCGCCCTTTTTATGGTAGTGATCACCCATAACTCCAATCGGAGCATGATCAATAGCTCGCTCTTCACCCTTCACCACCCTTCACCGGTTGAAATAGCAAAAATATTGAACCACAAAGAACTACAAAAAATGAGAGCCTTAACTTTCGGAAGACGCCGACAAATAGCCAGAAACAATAAAAACTTACTCGTTGGAACATCGCATGCATAACAACTCACTACTCCTCCGTAGAAGAATTTTACCCCTGATCTCTCAGTGCTTCACGACCCTTGGAAAAGCAGAAAGAGTTACCTTTGTCTCACACCATCCCACCAACCCTCGTACCATCGAAATACATTGCCCGTCAGGCTACCGATGAAAATCTCCCCAGCACGGCTTACATTCAGCCAATGCCCTGGGCTTTCCATAGAACCAAGAATTTTTCCCGTCTCGAGGTCTATCCGCATAATCCGACCAGCCAAAGTGTCGTATGTTATGTTTTCTATGTTATCTCGATGGGTGATGATCCAAACCTCATCCTCCGGTGTTATGAAGATATTTTGTGTTGCTCCCAGATGAGTCCACATACGCAAGAACTTGCCGTTCTCATCAAAAATCTGTATTCGATTGTTTTCTCGATCGCTGACATATACCCGCCCGCTAGAATCAACCGCAACGGAATGAACAAGATCAAACTCACCAGGCTCCGAACCTAGACTGCCCCAGGTTGTCAAGAATTCACCTTCAGCCGAAAACTTTACGACTCGGCTATTACCATAACCATCCGACACATAAACTTCGTCTGAAGGACCAAAGGCAATATCTGTTGGGCGATTAAACGTCTTGGTATCCGTGCCAGCCGTCCCCTTAGTACCTAGGGTCAGTAGCAACTCACCGTCATTACTAAATTTCATAACTTGGTGGTCACCGTTATCCGTAATCCAAACGTTATCATAACGATCAACACGTAGACCGTGCTCGTTGCCGAACATGCCTCGTCCCCATGACCGATCAGGAAGGTATTTTCCCTCTGAGTCGAAAACAACGA
The DNA here is from genome assembly GCA_965249535.1 of Vicinamibacterales bacterium. Lineage (GTDB taxonomy): Bacteria > Acidobacteriota > Vicinamibacteria > Vicinamibacterales. Next base: position 2,676,804 of record OZ252241.1, on the reverse strand, counting down.
TTGGTTCGGCTGTTTTCCCGCGCTGAAACACAAATACATCTCCCTTGGAATCAGTTGCCACCGCCGAGACCCGCCCGAAGCTCCAGCCGTCTGGCATGGTTTCTGGTTCTTCACCAAAGTTAATATTGACGCGGTATTTCATAAGACCGCCTTCATGCGGGTACCAACCATCCTGGGCAATAACCTCAGGTGTCATTACAAGCGCTGAGCAAATGAGCCACAGAAACACTTTCAGATACATTTGAACCTCTCTTTCGCGACAAGTTCCCAGGTAACACTTTTACCAGGATCGTGAAGATATCGTGAAGATCTAGACAACACAAGGAAACAATTCTCTGATCAGCTATCAGGCATATAATAAGTTATGGGCTTGTGACTACATAGAACAATCCTTGACGTTCATGCTAATTTCTACCGATAGTCCTACCAAAGTAAGATCTCGTTAATGATAGAGAAAGATCAGGATTATCGATAAGGGACACAAATGCGATTCCCTTTAATCAGCCTAGTAGCCATATTGTTGGTTAAGAGTATTGCGGTTGCGGAACCACAGGACTCTGGCAGCACATGGCAAACCTACGGGACTGCGAACGGAGAATGGAGAAGTTACGCGGGTGATATCGCAGGCACAAAATACTCGCCTCTTGCACAGATTGACGCCAGCAACTTTAGTACTCTAGAACTTGCTTGCGAATGGACGTTGGTCGACAACTTCATTAGTAAGACGACTCCGAGTGGTGGTGAATGGTGGACCTCACTCGACACGATCGTTGAAACACTCATCGAGGAAACCCCTAACCTGTACAGTAACAGTGAGGAGCTTGCCGGTCCACCCAACCCGTCGAGCTTCCAAGCAACTCCACTCATGATTGGTGGAATACTCTACTTCAATACCCCACTGTCGCAGGGAGTGGCCATCGATGCGGCAACTGGAAAAACACTCTGGGTTTTCAATCCAAAGACTTACGAAGAAGGTACGCCGGCGATGAGCAGACCATGGGTACAGCGAGGGGTTGCGTACTGGACGGACGGTGATGGTGATGAACGAATTTTCTGGGGCACCGGGAACGGCTACTTGGTCTGTGTAAATGCGAAAAATGGTCAACCCTGTGCTGACTTCGGTTCCGACGGCAGCGGTATTATCGATGCACAGGTTGGGATTCCTCGGCTCGACCGCGACGCACGAGACTACCTCAACGCTATGCTCTACGCGATCAACTCCCCTCCGATCATCGTACGTGACAAGGTAATCCACGGATCACAAATCGCTGACCGACGGATCACCAAGGAAGCACCTCCAGGCTGGGTCCGCGCCTGGGACGTCCGAACTGGTGAGCATGAATGGGACTTTCATACGGTACCAAATAGTGCAGATGAGTACGGTGTAAGTGCCTGGTTAAATGAATCTTGGCGCTACTCTGGAAGCACGAATGTCTGGTCGATGCTTGCTGGTGATAACGAGCTTGGCTACGTGTATCTTCCAACCGGAACTGCCACCAATGACTTTGATGGCGCTGACCGCCCTGGCGACAACCTTTTCTCGGAATCGATCGTCTGCGTTGACGTTGAAACCGGTCAGCGTGTCTGGCACTTTCAGGCGGTCCATCACGGATTATGGGATTATGATTTCCCTACTCATCCGAATCTCGTTGACTTGGTGGTCGACGGCCGTCCCATCAAAGCACTTTTACAGATCAGTAAACAGGCATTCGTCTATGCGTTCGATCGAGTAACCGGCGAACCGATCTGGCCAATCGTCGAACGACCGGTTCCACAGGACACAAATATGCCCGGAGAGGTGCTGTCCCCGACCCAACCGTTCCCAACAAAACCCGCACCGTTCGACTATCAAGGCATTACGATCGATGACCTCGTTGATTTCACACCGGAGATCCGCGCAATGGCGGTCGACGTTGTGCAGAACTTCCGGCTCGGCCCCCTCTTTACACCGCCCAGCCGTCCCATCGAAACCGAAACACAGGGCACCCTGATGCGCCCGCCAGATTTTGGAGCCGCTGGATGGGCCGGTGCCGCGGTCGACCCAGAAACCGGTATGCTCTACATTCCATCTCGTAACTCAACCCTCGCAATCCCACTCTATCAACCCGACCAGGCTATAGGGGGCAACGGTACGTTATACACATGGCGCTCCCGAACAACAGCGACTGGCTGAAATCCTGGCCGCAAAAAGGATTGCTAATAACACTACCGGCAACCGAGGTTATCAACCGCGGATGCCGCAAGGTCTACCACTTCTGAAGCCACCGTATTCACGGATGACAGCCATCGACATGAATCCGGGCGAACGTAATATGGATGGTCCCGCTCGGCAACGGCGATCGTATCCGTAACCATCCACGACTTAGTCACTTAAATCTCCCACCGCTTGGAAACGGGACCATCGCTGGACCAGTGCTGACGAAGACTCTCCTCATCAGTTCTCTCACTGCCGGCGGTAGTAATGGAGATCCGCGCCTTGTCGCCTGGGATAAACAGACCAGTATAGAACAGGGTTCGGTCGACCTACCCACCGGGACGATCGGTACACCGATGACTTATATGGTCGGTGACAAACAGTATATCGCTGTGACTATCGGTGGCGGCCCTAGACTCGTTGCCTTCACCCTACCTGACTAACGTAGATCATCTGCACATCATGTCGCGCAGAACAGACCTCTGAGAATAAGGTGACTAATGATTCCGGTAGAGAGTGAAAAAAATAATTTACGATGTATTTAGGCGTATTCTCTTTTTTTCTTCCAACTGATCTATGGTGAGACGTTCTAGATACTTAAATTCATTAAGATACGGTATGATCACGCCCAGCATGGCTTCATCCATTGAAGTCTAAGGCAGCGATTATGCGACGCTACTCTTCAACACAGCTTTCCTCTTCTATGTATCTAGTAGGAGTCTTAAACCACCTAAGAAATAAACCGTCCGCTCTGAAGATTTCGGAGATAAACCCATGACCAACGTCTTCACGACTTCTCCGTCTAACTCTCCCCACTTAAGGAGCACTGTGAATGACTGAAACCCCACAGCGAGAGCGATGGATTGATACAATCATCTTTTGGTTACTCGCTGGCGCTCTTTTTATCGCCATTGCGCTCCTCCCAAACATTCTGTTCTCCCTGTTTTTTGGTTCGGTTGCTGTTCACCTAATCGTAATTGCTACTTGCTCACTCATCCTTCTTTTGCTTTCAATGGCTTCGAGGTTTCGTTCACTGGGACGCCTAAAGAACGAGTAGCTCTTGACTTCATTATGGCCACCGTCTAGCGTTTTGTGGAAGCACAATCATCCTGACCATACTGGCCTAACGTTCATAGCGTTCCCGGTTGTCTGCTTCGTTAGTTTACCTTCTAACCTGACCAAGAACCATTGACGTTCCCTAGTGGGCACGATATAGGCTAAGCAGGCGTGCTTGATCCTGTGGTAGAAGTCTGAAAAACCCACGTTCTTCGAAACTAAGTGCCGACGTTCGGCATGGACCACACATGAGAGTTGTCGTATCACTATTGTGTGTCAGTCCAAGTGCATGCCCAAGTTCGTGCGCAACCACGTTTTGAAGTAGACTGGCCTGATTCATGGTCTTTTCGAAATCAGATCGAATTGCTATAAAGTATTTTCCAGATTCACCGAATGGCCATGCAAACGACATGAGTCTCTGCTTAGACAAAAGAATCACGATGTCTCCATCGAGTTTGATCAACTCAGCGGGCACATTTGGCTCTGCGTCAAACGGCTCCAATCTTCCAGCACCCTGTGATATCCGCCTGGCATAGTTTTCCAGCGGTCGCATCATCGGAGAATTATGAACCACATTGACTTCAATAAGACGCACCCGTAACTTTAAATCCAAGAGTGTACGATTCCAAAAACCTATGGCCCCACGAGTTGAGGCGAGACGTCTGTCACTTTCATCTGGACTAAAAATGACGACATCCAAGTGCCATGGCCGTCGCTCGACTCCCGCAACAGAAAAGACAGTGATTACAAGGAAAGTGAACGTTCCAAACAACACTCTTATTCTCTTCATGAAACCAATTGACAAAAATCAAACACTAGTTATCGGACCATTCTCTTCGTCCTTATTAACTATCAGATCTCCTAAGTCGACGCCACAAACGTATCCACGGAGAAAGTGTTTTAGTCTCAACTAATTCACTAAACTCTGCTTCGAGCCTATGCCGGTCGAGCGTGCTCCGCTCTTCACATCCTTTGAGCTCTCCTAAAAGATGATTAGCTCCAGAGACAATCTCCGTGAGCACTGTGCTACTTAAAAACTCCCCGTCACGAACTGCCGCAGCGAGCCAATGGAGGTGCCGGACCCTATCTTTCAATAGATCTCGCTGCCTATCTTGCACTCTTAATAACCGTAGTTTTTTCTCTAATCGCGTATGATCTGATTCAAGTTCTTCCAAGAGTGCAACGGAATCAAATTCCCTGATCCGTCCGTCAGCCATTACCACCTCACCTTACTTAACTGCCAGGTCGTTTTCTTAATTATCATTCAAATGAAATACCCTTTTACATCGTACACAATTGGACAATAACTCCAGAGGATCTCCTCTAAGAAGATCATCGCACATGTATTGTCGGGAACCAACTCTGCATTGTGATAAGGTAGAAAGACTCTGTTCCCAGCTGCACAAAAACTTCTAGGCAATGCCTGAGTTGATCAAGAGACGCTGAACCTGTTCACAGAACGGTTTAATGACTTTCTGGATTTAGCGAGTGCTTAACCTCTTACTTGTCTTTCTCTCCTTTATCGGGTTTCTAGTTTCATCGTATTTTACAGCTGTCTCCTACGGATGGGTACGGCCAGACGATAAGTGGATTCCCTCTTTTTGTCGTCTTGGAGAACAGACTTGTGCAACCATCGTGTTTACTCCAAGAGCCAAAGTTTTTGGTCTCCCGAATTCTGTTCTTGGTCAGACGTTCTACCTTAGCATTATGACTGGTGCACTGGCTGGTCTGCTCGAACACAATCTACTCAAGCTTTACTTGCTAGCGAGTGCCATTACCGTTGCCATGGGCATATACCTGACATACTCATTGCTTTTCTTAACTCGTGTTCCTTGTAAGCTTTGCTTTATATCTCACTTTATTAACCTAACAATCTTCATTATTCTCCTCAAACTAGGGCTCAACTAGCAAAACTAACTTACTTGAGAAACATATAAGATTCGTCTACACCAACTCGTCAGTTTATATCATCAAAACTGCCACTAATCACTTCAGAGATAGGTTCGAAGAAATATCGTTCATCTTACGTCTAAGAATCTTTCTGGTAATTGCGTTTTCATCTTGAGGATGGCCCAAGAAGCAATACCATCAGTGGAACCACCACCACGGCAAAAACATCTAGTGCTACGCCGTACCTGATCATCCTTATAATCGGTACCCTTCCTGACGCATATACTATTGCGTTCGGCGGAGTTGAGACCGGAAGAACAACCGCAGCCGATGCTACTAAACTAGCAGCTAGCACAGGGGCTATTGGATCAACACTGGCAGCTTGAGCAATCGAGATTACAATTGGGACAGCAATGTTAGTCGCCGCAGAATTTGACATAGTTTCAGACAGAATTAGTGTAAATAATGCAGCCGCAAAAGTAAGTGTCGCAACCGAAGTGGTCGGAAGGAGTCCGGTAACACTTAACCCAAAAACTTCCGCCAGTCGTGTCGACGAGGCCATCGATCCCAATGAAAGTCCGCCACCAAACAATAAGATAGTTCCCCAATCAATCTGTGCTGCTTCTTTCCAGGTTATAGTCGAGCGCTGCGTTCGACTCACCGGCAGTAGAAACAAAACAGCAACACCAACCAGTGCTGCCACTGCCTCGGGAATACTAGACAGAAACGTCTGCACAATGTGGTGCTCACGTCCGAGGAACAGAGGCAAAAGACCGGGAACTATCCAAAGTGTTACAGTCAAACCAAATGCAATAACTGCGTTTCTTTCACCAGTTTTCCACGGACCAAGATCCTTTTTCCTCTTTTCTATGATCTTTTGAGCACCAGATATTTCACTCACACCAACTCCTCCAACAGCATTTAAGTAAACAAAGATGAAGGCCAACATAACCAAAGTTATGGGAACCGCAAAACTCATCCAATCGATAAATGTTAGGCGAAAACCTAACTCCCGCTCGAGAGCACCGATTGCAATAAGATTTGGAGGTGTTCCTACCGGTGTTGCTAGACCACCGAGTGAGCATCCATACGCTGTCATCAACATCAGAACTGTTCCATACGATCTCGGAACTGTGTTGTCTGATTCCATAAAAGCCAGCAAGGATAGTCCTATCGGTACAAGCATGGCTGCAGTCGCAGTGTTACTCATCCATGCTGACAAAAAGGCTGCAATGGCTCCATAGGCGAGGAGAATACGTGCCGGTCTAGCTCCAACAAGTTTCCACGACAGGACTGTGTACGCAATCCGCTCATTGACACGGTGAACAAAAAGTCCCTGCGCCAAGATGAAGCTTCCAATAAATAAAAAGATCAGCGGATTGGCCATTGGTGCAAATGCTTCCCCAACGTTAGTCACGCTAAGTATGACGGCCAGTGTTGGGCCCAACAGCGCCGTCACTGGTAAGGGAATAGCTTCTGTAACCCAGAACACGATGACGAAACACATGACAGCCGCTAAATTGTTCGCAGCAGGAGAAAGACTCGAAAATGGTACCAACAGAATGACAACAAAAACCACAGGACCAAGAAACAAACCTATGGTTTTCCTGCCCCATTCGAATTTCGATTCTTGGTGAGTGGCGGTTGAACGGAAATTCGGACCGACTTCTGTCATCAATGTTCAAATCCCTTCGTAAACACAGTAAGCAGCTGAATGAACCCGCGTTACTGGTACCAATTATCTCAGTAATACTAAAGGGATCCTCAGGTGTTTCACACCCCCATTAACGAACGTCTAGTTTAAAGGAACTCGCATGATGCACGACAGCGTGATATGGTTAGCGAGTCTAAAGGGAAGGTGTGCTTATGGCTACAACGGTCTTGGCGCTATTCGGACCTGTCGGTCTCCCTGAACTGCTCATCATTGCCTTTATCTTGGTTCTGATTTTTGGCGCTAAGCGCCTCTCAGGTTTGGGACGGGGCATGGGTCAGGCGATTCGTGGGTTCAAGGATGAGATGCAAGAAAAAGACGAGGGCACTGACGGACCCGCGAGAAAAGACTGAGCACCGCCGATAAAAGAGAAGGTGAACGCAGGTCGATCCGTTAACTGAGGCGGACCCGCACCCCGCCTTCCGACGATTTAAGATTCTCACCAGAGAATGAGCTATTGGCGCGTTTGGACACCTAGGTCTTTGAGTGTCGCAACAACGTCTTCTCCTGCCGTCGTCGTACTTACCTCACGATCAACGCGAAGAATATTACCATCACCACCAATGTAAAAAGTCCAGCGGTAAGGGAGTTCACGTTCGTCCGTTACTACACCATACGCCCGAGCCACCGCCTTTCCAGGATCACTCAGTATCGGGTAATCCGCATCAACTGATTCAGCAAAGTCCTTATTCGTCTCCGGTGTGTCAACACTCGCCGCGAAGTAAGTCACATCTAGAGAATGAAGTGAGTCGCTGTTAGCACGCAGCGACTTGCATTCGGCCGTTCAACCACCAGTAAACGCCTTCGGAAACCAGGCTAGAACAACGGCTTGGCCTCTAAGATCCGCGAGGCTATAAGTTGCTCCATCCGAGCCAGGAAGCGAGAATGGTGGCGCGACATCCCCAGCCTCTAGCGTTGTCTCTTGAGCGCCCACAACCCCAATCGATGCGAAAACCATGAACCCCACCATCAACATCACCGCGAAGCATCCTTTAACTGTTTCTTGTTCCATTTCAAAACCCCTCGTAAGCCGAACCAAAAACTTTCTAGAAAACTACACCTCAGACACTACCTAATCCTATATCAACAGGCCAGTCAAAGGCCCACTCTACTCGAAGGCTTGACACGACGCGCCGTTTCGCCAAGCATTAACATATCGGGTTATCTACCTCCGACCCACATCACGTATAGTTGAAATCCTAGGAGCGGATGAACTAACCAAATTGTCGAAAACGTTAACTTGAGACCCTAATACCATGCCACACATTAGATGGTACATCGTGGCCGTGGCCGTCGTTCTACAGCTTGGTGCCATAGCAGTAATGATTAGGGTGCTTCCATCAGACGAAGCAGCCGCTCCGTCGACCATTCTAGCGCCAAGACAGCCTCGCACGCAAATAAAGCCCCGACTGCAAACCAATCAACACACCCAGCGCTCAAGTGCAACAGAGTCCAGGGGAGGCCTATGGGAGCTAGTTAGTGAGGTTTCAGCTCATTCGGTCCTGGTTTTGGAAGTCGAGACTGATCGGCTACACGAAACTACTTTCATCGCTCAACAACTCGTCGAACCTATCAAGAATCGCTACGTTGAAGCACTCGTATATTTCTATCAACCAGGAAGTTCGAGGACATTCGCGTCGAAGCGTGTCCAGTGGACTCAGAAGTCTGGATACACTGCAACCACCTTTCCAGAACATTAGGTGCACTTTCAAGTGACCCTTCAACAAAAAGTTCGTGAACTCTAAGAAGTGTCGTACCCGCTATCGAGGGTTCGGTTTATCTGGATCACGGCCTCATTGACGTGATCTTCGTTACTGGGTATGTAATACCCACTTTACTCGGAGGACATGATGTTGCCTGGCAATCAAATCGATTGGCAAGACTCGGCCATTGCTCTCGGTTTCTCGATCGTCCTAGCCTTTATAGTGGCGCAAGTTGTTGCTCGCGTTGCCAGGTTCGTTCTGCTGAAACTCACGTTTCAAAATGATCCCAGTACATTCACAAGTCCTATTGTGAAACGCCAGATTCGAATTGCCAGAACCGTGGCTTTCGTGATCACTATGGCGATTGTCTCACCGCTAGCATTAAATACCGTCGGCATTAACGTTTCCTACGGCTTTCAACTCGAAACCATAATCCTCTGGTTCTTTGAATCGGGGTTGAGAATCACTCTGATTGTTGTACTCGCATACTTCGTCATTAAGATTTTTTCTATGCTCGTAGTACGATTTGAAGTACTGATCACGCAACGTAGCGAAACAGACCTGGATAAAATGGAAATTGCACAACGAATGCACACCCTCGCCGGTCTGATTCGAAACACAATCACTGTGCTCGTGACCAGTGTCGCAGGACTGATGATCTTAAGAGAATTACGTGTTGACATCATGCCAGTTCTCACTGGTGCTGGTATTGCCGGTTTAGCTGTCGGATTTGGTGCCCAAAATCTTGTGCGTGACGTAATCGGAGGTTTCTTTCTCATACTTGAGGACCAAGTCCACGTAGGAGATGTTGCAATTGCGAATGGTACCGGTGGACTTGTTGAAGCCGTCAATCTTCGAACCATTGTCCTTCGTGACCTATCTGGTACGGTTCACGTTATCCCCAATGGCACCATCACTCAACTCGCCAACATGACCCGTGGCTTTTCTTACTATGTGATTGATGTCGGTGTCGCCTACAAGGAAGATACAGACGTTGTAACTGAAACCTTAAGAGAGATCGGAGCTGAACTCGCAGAAGATCCAATCTTTAAACCTAGCATCCTTGGTCCACTCGAGATCTTGGGCGTGGATGCCTTTCAAGACTCACAAGTCACTATTAAGATTAGAATTAAGACCGTTCCCATGAAACAGTGGGAAGTTGGCAGAGAACTCAGACGGCGGATTAAGAAAACGTTTGACCAGCGCGGTATTGAAATCCCATTTCCGCACATGTCACTCTATTTCGGAGAGGCTAGTAACCCATTCGCAGTGCAATCGAAGCCTAGCCTATAGGAGCACGCTGAAGCACACTCGAGGGCACCTCTGTCGGATTCGGCCGTAGGAGGGAGGAGGACTCCAGTGGATTCACGCCTAATAAGAAGAAAACAAGTAACTTGCGAGCTGAGACACATCAACAACGTCTGAACGCTAGTAGCATAGAGTGGTGGGCGCTAGTGGATTCGAACCACTGACCCCCGCCGTGTGAAGGCGATGCTCTACCACTGAGCCAAGCGCCCACTCGAGAACACTAACAGTGGCGTCGACATAATGTAACACCTGCTTGGCGTTACGTATATGCCTGCTGACCTTCGGCTGGTAGGACATGCGAGCAGAATAACAGGGACGGCAACCGTGAAACTGCCGAGACCGATCGTAATAGATGAGACCAGCCCCAACAGACGAATCAAAATCGTCCGCGAAGACGGTACTATGAAAGGCGAGTTCGAACCAATAGCCTCAGAAGGCAACGTAAGAATGGTAACGGATGTGAGTGGTCGCCAAGTGCCGTCTTACTTCTTGGAGTTCGCCCAAGGGTACGTCCCTAAGCCAGCCTCTTCACGACCAGCCCTTTGAGCTTGCACTCCTCGCATGGGGACAGACGAAAAACTTCTAGACAAGTTGAAGGCACACAATCGATGACGCCACTTCGAGTCTGACCTTAGCCCTTAACGTGCTCTCCACTAACTAACCAATGAATAGAGCCTCTTCGTCCTCGACATTTCGCGACGTAATCGCCAGGGAGTTTAGGTTACCTAATTTCAGCAAGAAGAGCTTCCAGCATCCTAGTATACTGGGCTTCCGCCTCCGAAAAGGCACTTCTGTAATCGTCTTCGGTCATCTGCTGCCTCGTCCACCTCCCGTCGAATCGTAGCTGCTGACCGCCAGAGTCGTAGCTATCAAATTTTTCATCACCGACTACTTCTGCCTGTAGACCATCCGCGTTGGCATCAGTGACGAAGGTTCTCGATGCAGGAACGGACGCCTGATTCAGATCAGCGTAGATCTCCTGATATTGCTTAGCAGCTAGCTTTTCTTCCACGTAGACAGGAACCTCATACCGGGCCGATATGATCATCAGTTGGCCAGGGAAATACAGGGCGGCCACATACCGATCTTCTTCCTGGTCAGTGTCTCTAGTCGCAACATTCTGAAGCTCATCTTCATTCATGAGCCCAACAAGCTCTTCAGCCAAGACTGCAGACCTCGAACCTTGTGCCAACGACACCGCCGACAGGAAACTAAGGGCCACAAACCAGACCACACCGAACAACAGTAGGCGTCGATTCCATCTCACCATCAAACTTACCCTCCCCCCTCCGTAAGACATCAAGTTGCACAGGCCGGGGCTGTCTCTCTTTCACCACTCAGCCTTCGGCGGCGTCAACGGTCCACCTGCCGTAGCAGCGATACATCCCCTAACGCTCCAGACAATCAAATCGTCGCCGACTCGAACAATAGTAATCAACGAGTAGTAATTTAACCAATAAACAAAGGCTCTTCTTCGTCCTCTGACGTACTCGAGGAATCAGACTGACGGCGTCGTATACCCAGATTCTGGAGCACGGCGAGGCTCGCTCTCAAGCCCTGTAGGATCGCCTTTCCCTCTTGCGCAGGCACTACAATGGAGTTTTGTACCAGAGACAAGATCTGTTCAACTCGCCCAGTGAAGTCGGTAAACAACCGATCCGCGCGCTCCACTTGAGCAACCACCAATCCACTAGCACGCGCTGCCTCACCACTCATCTCGTTTAAACGACTTATGACTGGCTTTAGATCACGCTCAACCTGATCGACTAACCGGTCTACTCCCCGAATTAACCGTCCGGCATACATGATAATACCTACTTGAACAGCGGCCATAATTAGTGCTGCTAACGCAATTAGTCCAAGAAAAATTGATGACCAGAATGTCACGCCTTCTCCCTTTCTCCTTCTTTCTCCCGAGCCTGCTCGTAGGCCTCACGACCGCGGTTGACCGCCGTCGTGAAGGTCGTTCGCTTACGCTTTACGAACTCGCGCCCTTCACGAGCCGCCACAGTGGCTTTTTGTTTACCATCCCGTACCTTTTCGTTTAGATAACGTCTCGTCGTTTCTCCGGTCCCTGGCACCCAGAGTAATGCGATCGCAGCGCCGCTGATCGCACCCAGCAAATACGCCATTAAGATCGCCCCAGCACTTCCGTCATGATCTCGCACCATCCAACGTCTCCTTCCTAATACCTACACTTCGGGTCACCGAGCCCAAATCGAAGAACGCATCTAAGGTTGGCCTCTGCTTACGTCTTGCAGATCTAAGAATTCAGACACCAAATCACGATCCTGTCTTCCAATTCTTTAATCAATTTAACTTATAACTCGGATGCCTTGAGGGGATGCACCAGCGCCACGTATGCCAACACGACCCTCAATAACCAGATTCTCATATACCTTAAGATCTCCAAACGAGTGACGCCTCTGGACCCGCCTATCTTCTCACAGAACCAACCTCTCGGCCATAGCCATAAATATCAAGATCGAAGTAGAGGTTGCTAGTTTAGCCGTCCGTGCCCGTCAATCCGAGTTCTCCTCTCCGTATATTCCGAAGCCGGTCCCGTAAGAGTGCCGCTTTCTCAAACTCAAAATTGGCAGCCGCAGTTTTCATCTCAGTCTCAAGCTTAACAATATGGTCATCAAGTTCTGCTTTAGTCTGGAAACTTTCACCTTCATCCTTAACCACAGATACCATCGCGTAGTCCTGGTTGTACAGATTCGAGAACACTGAGTCTATGTCTTTCACGATAGACCGCGGAGCAATGCCGTTGTCAGCATTGTACGCTTCCTGCAGTAGGCGGCGGCGATCCATCTCACTGATCGCAGACTGCATAGATTTAGTCGTCTTGTCTGCGTACATGATAACTCGTCCATTCACATTACGAGCAGCCCGACCGGACGTTTGAATAAGGGAACCGGCTGAACGCAAAAACCCTTCTTTGTCCGCGTCAAGAATCGCGACCAATGAAACCTCTGGTAGATCCAGTCCCTCGCGCAGCAGATTGATGCCGACTAGAACGTCAAATTCTCCACGACGCAAATCTCGTATAATTGCAATACGTTGTAACGTGTCGATATCAGAATGAAGGTATCTGACCCTTACACCGAGTTCTTGATAGTATTGTGTTAGATCTTCGGCCATCCGTTTCGTAAGTGTTGTAACCAGCACTCTCTCCCCGGACTCAACACGCTGCCGGATTTCATGGAGTAGGTCGTCCACCTGACCTTGGACGGGACGAACTTGCACAATCGGATCAATAAGTCCCGTCGGGCGGATGATCTGTTCCACGACAACACCACCACTGCTCAATAACTCATAAGGACCAGGAGTTGCTGATACAAACACTACCTGTCCTAATCTCTTTTCCCATTCTTCAAAGTTCAACGGCCGATTATCTAAGGCCGAGGGAAGCCTAAATCCATACGAAACAAGCACATCCTTTCGGGAGCGGTCTCCATGATACATCCCACGCACCTGAGGAACTGTTTGGTGACTTTCATCTACGATTGTTAGAGCATCATCTGGCAGGTAATCAAGCAGTGTGGGTGGCGGTTCCCCAGGCATACGTCCCGATAGATGACGAGAGTAATTCTCAATTCCGTGACAGTAGCCAATTTCCTTAATCATCTCCGTATCAAGCGTGGTTCGTTGGTAAAGTCGTTCTGCCTCCATGGTCTTTCCTTCGGCCCTGAGTTTAGCTAGCTGCGTTATCAGCTCAGACTTGATCGCCTCAACGGCTTGCCCCGTTCTCTCTCGAGAGGTGACAAAATGTGTCTTCGGGTAGATGGCAATCTTGTCGTGGTGCCGTACTGACCGACCGGTGAGGGGATCGAGACTCGAGAGCTCATCAACCTCGTCGCCGAACATCTCAATCCGGAGTGCTTGGTCCTCATATGACGGATGGACTTCAATAATGTCACCACGTACTCGAAAGTTTCCACGAGCAAATTCGTGATCGTTACGCTCGTATTGGATCTCTACCAGTTTTCTGAGGATCCATTCTCGTCCAACCTGTTGACCACGCTCCAGGGGGAGTAACATCCCATAATATGCCTCCGGTGAACCCAGACCATAAATGCATGAAACACTGGCTACAATGATGACATCCCGACGCTCGAAAAGTGATCTTGTTGCCGAGAGACGCATCCGATCAATTTCGTCGTTAATGCTAGCTTCTTTCTCAATGTACGAATCTGTCGAAGGCACATAAGCCTCAGGCTGATAGTAGTCATAATAACTAACAAAATACTCAACGGCATTGTTCGGAAAAAAACGACGAAACTCTTGATGCAATTGTGCGGCTAGCGTCTTGTTATGCACCATCACAAGGGTTGGTCGATTTACTCTTGAGATACACTGGGCCATAGTGAACGTCTTGCCCGATCCAGTTACACCTAGTAGGACTTGAGCGTGAACGCCCCGCTGAAGTCCTTCAGTTAATTCCTCAATTGCACGGTTTTGGTCACCCAGCAAACAGAAATCTGACACCAATCTGAACTGATCGTATTTTGAAGGCATCAAGTCAATACAATTCCGTTACTCATGGGACAGTCTTCTCACCATCCAGCAGGGTAACCTTGGTGAGAATCAGTTGTCCTCATTTACTGAGACCACCAAACTACGCACTCGTTATCACTTTGTAGTAAATGCATTGTCCGATGTATATGGTTTCGCTAATCAAGACGACAAACCCCTTCATCTGATCGAAAGAGCACTTAGTGGGTAGGCTCTCTGTAAGGAGCAAAATAACCCTTACGGGCACGGATTTTCAGATCATTTAGTTCAGGCCGTTCTTCATTTAACCTGATCTCGACCTTCCTCCAGGTGCCGTCAGTTTGTTCATCGGTCGAGGCATAGCCAATAGAATAGCTACCAGTGATCTCTCGTTCTATTTGATCGTAGATCTCATCGAGTTCTTCTATTGAATATGGAAAGAAACAGACGCCTCCTGTTTCTTCAATAATTCGACGTAGACGCATCCGTTGAATCATGCGATCTGACGCCCGCAGATGTTTTTGAAAACCAATCGCGTAAACTGTTACATCAGAGGCCTTCACCAGATCCACCGCCTCGCTTAATTTCATTCTACTCCGCGTGTCTTCACCGTCTGTGTACAGCAATAGTACCTTCCGCCCATCTTGTGAAAAGGCTCCGTTTAGATATACACCTAGCGCATCATAGAGCGATGTCAGACCATCAGTTTCTTGATTTCTGATTCGCTCGACGAGACGTGGAAAATCTACCGGTTCATAACGACCGACTTTTACTTCGTCATCGAACTCAACAAGAGTTATATCGTTGGCCTGAGTCAGCGAGTTCAAAAACTTAATGGCAGCAGTTTTCGCAAACCAAGCATCCTGTTCCATACTGATGCTCGTATCAAATAATAGGCCAAGATGTAACGGTATCTCTGCTTCGTCACCTCTGAGGCCTTCACTGAAGTAGCTGATTAATTGAAGGACGTCATCTTCATAAACTTTGAAATCGTCTGCCTTCAATGACGGAACGAGATTGTTGTTCTCATCAAGAACCGTAACGCCAAAATTTACTACATCAATACCAGTTCTAAATACTGGCTGTGTACCAAATAATCCCACAACCCAAACAAAGGTCATACCAACGAACAGAAAGATCGTCGTTCGTTCCATCTGCCGTGGCCTTAGAAGTCGTAAAGACATTAGCGAGACACTCTTGGCAAGAGATTAAAAGGTCATTAGTTAAGCCCGCGTGAGCTTTAACAATCTATGAGTAACGACTGACCGATAGCACCTTAGATCCTCAAGTCTTCAAACGCTCTGCATCATTGACGATTGGCATATTTGTCACAAACTCGTTGGCAGCCTGTGCGAGAAATGCCAGATACTTCCCTTATGCAAGTGAGTTCGTCAAGAATATTGCAACAATATGAGCAATGCTGTCGACCAGCATCCTGTGCCGAAAACCGAAATTACGATCATAAATCTTAGCAAAAGATTCTGACGGCTTCGAGGTCCCAATGTAGTCCAGGATCCCAGAATTAGCTGAACATTTTTCCGGAAACAACCGTCAAGCAACCAAGAGCACCGATTAGGTAACAAGCACCCTTGAAAGACCCTTGGGACTAGATACCAATCTAACAACGAACAAATCACTATCCTCAGAAGTCGCTGTCCGATTGTGACTGTTCGATCCGTTCTCCACTAGCTCCAACGACAGGATCGACAAACCTCCGGTACGCATCTTCATAGCCTCGGTTGACCAATTCAGAAAGTGATTGGTGGCGATCTGAACGCTCATCGTAACACCCGCGGAAGTCAAGTGGGCCAAGTGGATTGTGACCTGGTCGGATTTCAAAAAGAGCCTGGAATTGGTGTCCCTTGGCGCTTATCGCATCACGAACGGCAGTTGCCTCAGCTGCTGCAAGGTTTTCACCCACAAGGCCTCTAACATCACGGCGAGTCGCAGTAAGGGCGTGTGGTCCACTAAGATCAGCCGAAGCGGAAACAACAATCACCTGCTCAACTCCTGCATTTGCGACCTCTTCCAGGAGTCGTGCTATGGCTTCAGGTCGCCCACGGAGTCGATGTGCTTCACCACGCCATTGGCTATCTGATGCGAAGTTGATCAGGTGAGGCTCAGTGAGTACTGGCACACTCAGAGCGCCAGCGAGGACGTCTATTACATGTTCACGCGCCACTCCAGACAGGTTAAAAGTTTCTAGAGAGCGTTGCCCATTTTGCCTACTCGTACGAGCCATGAAAAACTCTCGCCCGGAGGAATCTGCTAGAAGTGCAAAGACCAGGTCACGCTTTGCGTCTAAATCGTGAGCGGTCACAATCAATTCCTTAAATCCGGGTTGCCCAAGATTTTCTGTTAATAAATCCGAGTAAGAACGACCCAAGTCCTCGAGCGAAAGTCGAACGAGAGGAGTTCCACCTCCAATTAACTGGCGTAGACCGTTTGTAAATTTTTCAGCCACCCGAGACATGTCTAACGGAGCCCCTAAAAGCTGCCACCAAAGCGTGCCTCGCGTCCGTCGAGATCTAGTTCGTCGACTCGAGGCAACGAAGCCAACCGCAAGTGTACCTAGAAGGACAACCAATACGACCACAATTATTCTTGGAAGAAATGTCGGTAATAAGACGGGGTTGAAAATAGTGTTGAGAAGCTGACCGTACACAGATGTTATTGAAGTCCCAACTTCAATGCCCAGAAGCCTCAGCAAAAAAGAAGCTGGGTACACAACAGCACCAGCCACAAGTATCACCAGGGGGACAACGAGCAAGAAAAACACCGCCGCTAGTATACGTGTGGCAACACGCACAGTTGCCCGCCAACGATAGAGACGCTTACCATCAGCACTGCGCCATGGCCCACTAGCATCCCAGAGCCAGGCCGCACCATCAACCGCTGAAAACAGTGCTCCCACAACGCCAATACTGCAACCGGCGATAAGATCAATCTTCATGCCAGCCTCGTGCACCGCTCGCAGCACACCAGCGTGGTAAGCACCAGCGGTCCCGCTACCAGTCAAGACCAGTGCCGTTCTCAAGTAAGGAGAGTACTCTCCCTGCGTAGTCTTAGATTTTATATTGATAACTTAAACTTTCATTTAAAACTAGGAATTGCAGGATCAAGTAGAACAAAAAATCAGCCCAACTAGACCCAATACTTCAGAATTAAAATTATAGAAAAATAACTTCGTTTAGCCTTCATGAATCGTGATGAGCTTGACCATCTCAAACTCACGAATCCCACTTGGTGTCGGTACTGTTACACTTTCACCTTCCTCTTTACCGACTAAAGCTCTGCCGATTGGTGACGCAACAGAAATCCATCCCTTCGTGGGATCAGCATCCTCTGGCATCACCAACTGGTAGACGACAATATCACTACCAGATTCCTTTAAATGAACGGTTGAACCGAATGCAGCTCTCCCTTCAGGTATCTTATCGAGGTTCATCAACGAGACTTCGGTTATTCTCTTCTTCAACATTCCAAGCCTCGCCTGCACCAAGCCCTGCCGCTCTTTTGCCGCGTGGTACTCCGCGTTCTCTCTGAGATCACCGAGTTCACGAGCTTTCTGAATTTCCTTTGGAAGCTCCATCTTGAGCTCACGCTCAAGTCCGCGGATTTCGTTTTCAAATCGTTTAAGAAACTGTGCCTTTATCACTGATTATAAATCCTCAAAGCAAAGAACCCTCAGTAAGACTCCCACCCACAACCTAGGGTAGCACATCTGATATGCTGAACAGACCGTAAGGATCGAGCAATAGCAGTAGGTCTTTTATGGAAACAATTACAAGCCGAAAGAACCCAATCGTCAAGATGTTTCGCAGCCTGGCACGTATACAATCAACCAATGAAAAGCGTATTCTACTCGATGGACTCCATCTAGTCGAAGAGGCCATGGAAGCCCGATACGAAATTCTAGTCGCAGCAATAAGGAGCCCTCAGAAGGAACAACCTAAAATTCACGAGAACGCCTTAACAGACGTAGTTACCAAATTGGTCACCTTAGGCACAAGACTTGTCATGGTATCCGATTCGGTTATGTCAGCCCTGAGCCCAATGTACTCGCCATCTGAGATCGTAGCAATTGCCGAGAACATAGAATCTCCGATTGAACGCGCCTTTGAACGATCATCCCCACTCGTCATAACACTCGTCGATGTACAGGATCCTGGCAACGTGGGTGCTTCGATTCGTGCTGCGCACGCTGGTGGTGCAACAGCTATCGTAGCCGCCGGGAGATCTGCGAACCCTTTCAATTGGAAGGCTCTGCGTGGTTCAATGGGGAGCGTCTTTAGACTGCCAGTCGTCCGGCACGACAATCCTTTCTCTGTTATTTCAGCGGCACGTGAACGTGGCCTGCGGGTTATTGGGACTGTCCCTCAGGGTGGACACTCTTTGTACGATGCTAATCTAGACGAGCCAGCCATGTTTCTATTCGGCGGAGAAGGCGCGGGACTTAACGCACAACTCCTTGAGGAGGTTGACGAAGAGATCTCGGTACCAATGCACCCGCCCGTCAGATCCTTGAACGTTGCTGTCACCGTTGCACTTCTCGTCTATGAGACTTTTAGACAAAAATATCTCAGACGTGCAGAATCATGAACTGAAACTTTTACCTCCATGTGACAATAGAATATCTACAGTTGATAATGTAACTCTATGACTCCAGGCGATCTCTTTCCAGAAAAGGCTACCACCGAAATACCTGCTCCGCTTGCGGAACGGATGCGACCTCAAAACTTCGATGAGTTCATTGGTCAAGAAGAATTACTCTCACCAGGTAAGCCGTTACGACAAGCAATAGAGAGTGATGCGCTCCAATCGATCATCCTCTGGGGCCCTCCTGGAACTGGTAAGACAACAGTAGCGAGACTCATCGCCAACGTTACGCAAGCCCACTTCATTGCATTTAGTGCCGTGCTCTCTGGTGTTAAAGAAATTAGAACTGTCATGGCTGATGCAGAACAGGCTCGTCGACGTCTCGGCCGTCGAACGATTCTATTTGTAGACGAGATTCATCGTTTTAATAAGGCACAACAAGACTCTTTTCTTCCCAGAGTCGAAGCTGGTGACCTTGTTTTAATCGGCGCCACAACAGAGAATCCTTCGTTCGAAGTCAATGCTCCCCTTTTATCAAGATCAAAGGTATTCGTCCTTCTTCCCTTGGAAGTAGCAGACATCAAAATTATTCTCGAGAGGAGCTTAACTGATACTAACCGTGGTCTTGGTAGTCAAGGTCTACATGCAACTCCGCAGGCTATCTCAGCTATCGCTCACTACGCGAATGGAGACGCCAGGGTCGCCCTAAATACTCTAGAACTAGCCGCAACTGTCGCATCTACTTCCTCGCATGGAGTTTCCCAAACAACCACTGACTCCCTAGCGACAATCGATATCCAGCTCATCTCCCAAGTAATTCAAAAACGCACATTGCTATACGACAAAAGCGGTGAGGAACACTTCAACATTATTTCAGCCTTACACAAGTCAATGCGCAACAGCGACCCTGACGCAGCAGTTTATTGGCTAGCTAGAATGCTAGAGGCTGGTGAAGACCCTCTTTATGTGGCTCGGCGGTTGATCCGGTTTGCATCAGAGGACATAGGAAACGCTGATCCCAGAGCTCTTTCCATCGCTGTGGCAGCGAAGGAAGCAGTTCACTTTATAGGTCTACCGGAAGGCAAGGCCGCTCTTGCACAATCTGCGATCTACTTGGCAACAGCACCTAAAAGTAACGCAGTTAATAAGGCGTACGAAAGGGCTGCTAGAGATGCACACGACGACATCGCCGAACCAGTTCCGCTTCATCTCCGTAATGCACCCACGAATATGATGAAGCAGCTGAACTATGGGGAAGGTTACATCTATGCACATAATGAGCAGGACGGAATCGCTGCTATGGATTGTCTACCAACTAGTCTACGAGATCGGAGGTATTACAGACCGACCGAACGAGGCCTAGAAAAAGTTATCGGACAGCGACTCGCAGAGTGGGAACAGTTAAAGAAAAAGAACAGATCTTCGGGTTAAGGAGCGAGTCAGCTTGGCCGAAAATACAAGTGAAATGTCTTCTTTACACTTACGCACCGCTCCTCCTTCGAATCATCAGCCAACCAACAATAAAAACAACGACACCGAACCCAAACAGACGAGGGCTCGGACCAAGTTCTCCAGCGGTAAACAGTGCTACCAACAAAAGCCACATTCCAAGCAACTGGAGACAACGCCCTGTAAAGTACATTGCACCTAAGATTCTAGACAACCAGAACCCATTCTAGTCTACAGACATTAATTCTTACCGTTCGTATCTTTTCTTTCTAGATTCTTTGAAAGCTTTTCTCAATTTCCTTACGTGTTAGGCGCAGTACTACAGGACGACCGTGTGGGCAAATCGTTGAATACGAAGTGCGGCGAAGCTCTGTGAGAATATGAGTCATTTTTTCAAACGTTAACTGATCGTTTGCCTTCACGGCCGCATGACAGGCCGTTGTTGCGGCCATCCGGCGAAGTGCGTTCTCAACCGGAGAACTTTTACGAAGTCCCTCGAGGTCTTCGGCCAGGGCTCGCAACGTCGTTGCATTCTCATGATGGCGTAAGATTGCCGGCACTGCCCCTACCCGCAAACAGTCACCGCCGAATTCCTCAATATCGAAACCGAGTTGCTGTAGTTCCTTCGCATGCATTTCAAGTGTTTGACGCTGACTAGCAGATAGATTAACCAGCATCGGTTCCAGTAGGCGCTGACTCTCTAATTGGCCAGAAGTTAACCGTTCCATAACCTGTTCAAAAAGAACACGCTCATGTGCCACGTGCTGATCAATGATCGCCACGCCTTCACTGTCCACCGCAATGATGAAGGTGTCTCGAAACTGACCTAGCGGAATCATCGCTCGGATCGACTGAGCTCCGGCTACATCCCCAAATTGACCCAAGGATGTTTGATCGGAAATAGAAGAGTAAGAAACAGACTTACTTGTCTCGTATTCAGAGCCTGGTTCATTTTCGACGGCTTCAGGTCGTATAGATACTTCAGTCACTGGTCTCCAGCGATTGATGGAGAAAGTGCCTTCAGCAACTCCCGGAATGAACTGAGATACGGAAATCGAAGTTGGAGAACTCGATGCTCGAAACTGAAGTTCGGGTGGAGACCCTTGACCCAACGCCTCTCCTAATGTTCGGCGAAGCATCTCATGAACCAAAGATTGCTCAAGAAGTCGTACCTCCGCTTTCATTGGGTGCACATTCACATCAACACGATCGGTAGGCAAATCAAGAAATAGGCACACCTCAGGACTTCGCTCTTTAATGCTGGCTACGCTGTAGGCTTCACGGATCGCGTGCGAGATTGTTCGGTCCTTAACAATACGTCTGTTAACGAAAATGTGTTGGGGTCCTCGACCAGTTCCATGTTCAGTTAAAGCAGCAACGTAGCCATACACTCGGATGCCAGCAGTCTCTTTACGAATCTCGATCAGATCTGGCCTATCACCATATACCTGGAATAAACGCTCCGAAAAGGTCTTAACAGGCGAATACTGAAGAACGCGCCGACGAGGGCTATTAAGCACAAACCCGACCTCTGGGTACCCGAGCGCGAGTTGAGTTACAAAGCGCGAAACTTGTGCAGATTCCGCAGCGTCAGACTTAAGAAACTTCCGTCGAGCCGGTAGATTGTAAAACAGATCAGAAACTTCGACAGCGGTACCTTCTGGCGCACCTATTTCTCTGGTCGATGACGTCACGCCACCGTTAACTTTAATCTCCGTTCCACTCTTCCTGCTGTGGATGCGGGTACGTAGTATTAAGCGAGAGACAGATGCAATACTGGGTAGCGCCTCGCCACGAAATCCCAGCGTTGTGATCGTACTAAGATCCCCAGGTTGCCTGATCTTGCTTGTAGCATGACGTTCAAGTGATGCAGTTGCGTCTTCCGGATCCATTCCCTCGCCATCATCTTCGACGAGGATCAGTCTCTTACCCCCCAGTTCTATCGTAATTACAATCCGCCTGGCGCCAGCGTCTAATGCATTTTCAACCAATTCCTTTACGGCAGATGCTGGCCTTTCAACTACCTCTCCTGCCGCTATTTGGTTTGCTGCTTCGGATGAGAGTCGCTTAATTTTGCCCATTTAGAGTTTGACTTTGCTGTTTTATGAAATCGTCTATCGGTTAATGACGTATCTTGACTTTCTAGCGCAGCCTGCGCTGCTGCCAATCTCGCAATTGGCACGCGATACGGTGAGGGACTAACATAATCCAAACCGACCTTAGAGAAGAAATGGATAGACCTCGGATCACCCGCATGTTCACCACAGATTCCAATCTTCAGACCACGCCTGGTTCTTCGACCCTTTTCGACACCAATCTTGATGAGTTGACCGACTCCATTTGTGTCTATTGACTCAAATGGATCCTGCTCAAGAATCTTTCGATCCTTATAGACCGGCAAAAATTTTCCAACGTCATCACGTGAGAAGCCAAAGGCAAGTTGCGTTAGATCGTTCGTACCAAACGAGAAGAACTGAGCTTCTAGGGCAATCTCATCTGCGGTCAGTGCACCCCTCGGAACTTCGATCATCGTCCCAACTTGGTAGTCGATCTTCACTCCAAAATCACTCATTGTGCTGGCCGCGACACGATCAATTATCAACCTCTGATCGCGCAATTCTTCTACGAGTCCCACAAGCGGGATCATGATTTCAGGAAGAACGTACACACCTTCTTTCGCCAACGTACATGCCGCTTCAATGATCGCACGCGTCTGTATTTCAGTGATCTCAGGATATGTAATGCTCAGCCTGACACCACGATGACCAAGCATTGGGTTAAACTCATGCAGCTGCTCCACTCGAGCTAGTAATCGACGTTTTTCAGAAAGTTTAGACGGATCAGAATCTGTGGCCTCGAGCACTGCAACTTCAGCGATGAGAAGCTCTCGCTTTGGCAAGAACTCATGAAGCGGCGGATCTATCGTTCGCACAGTTACCGGCAAACCACGCATTTTCTTAAACACACCATAGAAGTCACGCCTTTGGAGTGGGAGTAGCTCATTAAGTGCTTGTCGTCGTTCGTTTTCATCGTTCGCTAGAATCATTCGCTGAACAATCGGGAGTCGTCCTTCCTCAAAAAACATGTGCTCGGTTCGACATAGTCCGATACCGCGAGCACCAAGCGCGTATGCTGCTTCAGCCTGAGCTGGTGTGTCCGCATTAGCGCGGATCCCAAGACGCCTGAACTGATCAGCCCAACCGAGTAATCGTGTGAGTCGCTGGTATATAGTCGACTGGCTGACTTTAAGATCACCAGCTATCACCTGAAGCACTTCACTTGGTTTAGTTAAGACAGAACCCATCTTGACTTCACCGGTCAGACCATCAAACGAAACAAACTCTCCCTCCCCAATGCTGCGACCGTTGATATCGATTCGCCGCTGTGTTTCGCTTATCCGGAGATCTCCAATACCCACAACCGCTGGCTTGCCCATCTGCCGTCCTACAACCGCCGCATGCGACGTCACCCCACCTGTTGCAGTAAGAATACCTTGAGACACAACCATTCCATGGATATCGTCTGGTACTGTCTCTTTTCGAACCAGCACCACTCGTTTACCTTCGTTAGCCCAGCGTACAGCGTCTTCAGCAGTAAAAATTATCTGTCCAGACGCAGCGCCGGGCGACGCAGGCAGTCCACGGCCAATAATCGGAATATTGTTCCAGGCAACCGGATCGAACACCGGCGTCAAGAGTTGCGACAACGACTCAGGCTCGACAATTTTGATCGCCTCCTTCGGTCTAATCAACTTTTCTGCCACTAGGTCAGTCGCGATCATCACAGCTGCATAGCCTGTTCGCTTGCCACTCCGTGTTTGGAGCATAAACAATTGTTCATCTTGAATAGTAAATTCGAAATCTTGTACATCCTTGTAATACTGCTCAAGATTCGTTGTAATCTGCCTTAGCTGTCTGTACGCTTTCGGTAAGACTCGACGGAGCTCGCCAATTGGTTGCGGTGTCCGAATACCAGCAACCACATCTTCGCCCTGTGCATTTATGAGAAACTCTCCATAAAACTTCTTTTTCCCAGTTGCAGGATTGCGTGTAAAACCAACACCTGTCGCAGAGCGGTTTCCAGTGTTACCAAAGACCATCATCTGCACGTTAACAGCTGTACCAATATCTTCTGAAATGTTATAGATACGACGGTATTCTCTAGCCCGTGGGTTATACCAGGACCGAAACACCGCGTCCCTCGCCATCTTCAGTTGAACCAGAGGACTCTGTGGAAGTTGTTGACAGCCATCTCGTCCTTTGAGGATCTCCTTGAATCTATCCACGACTTCTCGAAGTGCTATTTCATCAAGTTCTGTATCAAGATTAATCCCTCGAGACTTCTTCATGGCCTGAAGTTCTGCTTCAAAAGCGGCTTTGGGCAGCTCCAAAACTACGTTGCCGAACATCTGGATGAACCGACGGTAACTGTCAAAAGCAAAACGCCCATTGGCTGTTTTATTCTTCAAACCCTCAACGGTCTGGTCGTTGAGCCCTAGGTTCAGGATAGTATCCATCATCCCTGGCATTGAGAACTGCGACCCCGACCGGACCGAAACAAGCAGTGGATTCTCCGTAGAACCAAACTCACTACCCGTAATGTTTTCAAGTCGCTTAAGGCACTTCTCCATCTCGAGTTCGATTGATTTTGGAACCTTGGTTCTCTGCTCATGAAAAAACTTGCATACCCTCGTCGATATCGTAAATCCAGGTGGAACTGGCAACCCCGCTTTGGTCATTTCAGCCAGCCCAGCTCCTTTGCCACCTAGTACCTCCTTCATCGTTCCATTGCCGTCAGCCTTTCCCCGACCAAAGAAATAAAGTTGTCTTGTGGATCGACCACCAGATCTTGCGCTCGGTCTGGCTGAGGGTCTCCTAGTTTGAGGCTTGATTCTCAAAGTATTATTAGCTCCTCCCATCCGTGTTTCCATGGTGCAATTGCCCAATCTTCAACACGAAGGTTGAAGTGGCTCCTCCTATTTCCCGACCCATTGTTCTAACCTCTAAGGTCTTTGATTACTTCGTTTCAGCCACAATCTCAGAAACGTCTGCTAGCTGCGATATGAGTCTTTCTAGGCGCTTCATCATCTGCAATCTGGCCTTTCGAAGATTTGGGTCCTCAGCCATAACAAAAACCTCTCTAAAAAACCTGTCGACAGCCGGCCCAAAACTAGCGGCCTCTGCAAAACCTCGCCGGTAGTCTTCACCTGATTGGACAATGTCCTTAATGACCGGCTCCCGTTTCTCAATTTCCTTAAGCAGTTCTAGCTCTGCTGGTTCACAGAGTGGTGCTGGGAACGATTGACTCCGACTAGAAAATACAGGTTCTTCCCCCTCTGACAAAGGAAGCTCTCTTGTAATGTTTTTTACACGTTTGAACATGGTCGCTAACTGTTGAAAGGCAGGAGTTTCTGTAAACTCCGGCAGAACCTCGAGCTTCCGGCGAGTATCTGCAGGCCGCAATCCGTTTAAAGTCTCGTGTGTAACCGCCCGCACATTTCTTATATCAAACCCTCTCTGCTCGAGGACATACCTCAGCCGTTCCAACAAAAACGTCGTTTGACCAACGGTTAGGCAAGCGGACGATTTTCCGAAAGCAGCCGCAGCAATATCTAAAAAATACCCAATCCGTGGGCGTATAGCCAATCCGGTCAGATCGCTTAAATCAACTAGGATCTTAAAAATACCGTGCGCCTGCCTCCTTAACCCATAAGGATCACGCGAACCGCTCGGCTGCTCACCAATCAGAAAAAGACCAACCAAGGTATCCAACTTGTCCGCCAACGAAACGGCAACCCAGGTTATAGCGGCTTCACCTAGCGTGTGCCGTTCAGGTGCTGAATTCAACTCAACGCCAACGGGTAGGTAGTGATAATAGATCGCCTTCCAGACCAAGTCTGGTTCTCCTTCTTCACGAGAGTAAATTCCTCCTATGATCCCTTGAAGTTCTGGAAACTCGCCGACCATAGCGGTCGCCAAATCAGCCTTTGACAACTGGGCCGCCCTACGTGCCCACTTTTCACTCTCAGGACTTTCAAGAACATCCTTCACAATCCGTCCAGCCAGTGTCTCGATACGCTCCGTCTTTTCCCTGTAACTGCCGAGCTCACGATGGAAGAGAAGTGTATCTAATCTACTCAATTTCGACTCGAGTCGTGTCTTGCGATCAGTCTCCCAAAAGAACTTAGCATCACGTAGGCGAGCAACCAGTACTTGCTCGGCATTACGAACAATACGCGCCATGTTATCCCGCTTCGTATTAGTAACAGCGAGAAAATTCGGCATCAATTTTCCACTCTTATTCATTAGTGGAAAAAAATGTTGATGGTGAATCATCGTCGTCGTCAAAACATCTATGGGTAACACCAAAAAGTCTGCCGGCATTTTTCCGCTAAAAACAGATGGGTACTCAACTAGATCACAGACTTCATCGAGGAGTGATAAATCGAACACTGTAGTCCATAGATTCCCCCCCAAACGCCGTGCTTGCGCTTCGAGTTTTTTGACAATACGGGCCCGACGGTTCTTATGCTCCAGTATGACAAACTGTTCTCTTAATCGCTTACAATAGTCAGAATAAGAACGTACCTTTATTGCACACGAAGATTTGCCGATGAGTCGATGTCCGTGGGTAACGGCTGCTGAATGAATCGGCTGAACCTCTAAACTTTTAGCCTTATCGGTCCGCTTTATTGTGAAGGGAACTACTCGACCACCACAGACAAAAAGAATCCAACGGATCGGACGTCCAAAGACTAATTCTCCTCGGCCATCATCTAGCCAGGCGTCCCAATGCATCTGTTTCGGAAAGGTAAGACCCCGCAATGTCGCTGAGAGAACGGACGGCAGAACCTTATGAACAGATTCGCCAAATTGTTTCTCCCTATAAGTAAGGTAGTTTCCCTTTGCCGTCTTAACTTGTTCGAGCTTCTGTATGTCGATCCCATGTTTACGAGCAAATCCTCGCCCGGCTGACGTTGGCTCACCATCCGCTGTAAAGGCTACCGAAACAGGTGGACCGATCAGGGTTTGTTCTAAATCCGACTGCCGATCCGCCAACTTCGCAATCCGAACCACTAGCCGTCTCGGCGTACTAAACGTCTGAATCGGTCCTTCCCACGCCAGCCTTACTTCATTCAGTTTATCTCCAATGCATTCACCAAGTTGCGTAGTGAGTGAAGGCAACCAGCCAGCCGGAATTTCTTCGCAGCCGATCTCCAACAAGAGTTCTCTATACATAAATTTGTGAGTTTCTCCGTTCGTACGATAAAACTTAGATTACTTGCCGCCTTGGTCTACGACATACGCTTGCGCAATAGCGACCGCAAGTTGACGAATACGTAGAATATAGGCTGTTCGTTCAGTTACCCCAATTCCTCCGCTTGCGTCTAGCACGTTGAACATGTGTGAACATTTCAGGCAATAGTCCAGCGCCGGCAAGATGAGTCCAGATTTCAAGAGTATCTCTGCAAACTGGTAGTAACGATCGAAACATTCTCTGTGAAACCCACCAAAGTCGCCTTCTGACATCTCAACTTGACCAAAGGCGTACTTTGATTGCTCCACCTCTTCTCTGTGACGAACTTCACCATAGGTCACACCGGAAGCCCATTCCAGGTCGAAAACGTTGTCCTTCCCTTGTAAGTGCATCGCAATGCGCTCGAGCCCATATGTCAATTCGGTGGATATCGGGGCTAGATCGACCCCTCCAGACTGCTGAAAGTAAGTAAATTGAGTTATTTCAAGACCGTCCAACATCACCTGCCAACCAATACCCCACGCGCCCAGTGTCGGTGATTCCCAATTATCCTCTTCGAATCGGATGTCATGAGCACTTTGGTCGATACCACATGCCATCAAGCTATTAAGATATAGGCTTTGCACTTGGTCAGGTGCCGGCTTTAGGAGAACCTGGAATTGGTGATGCTTGAAAAGCCGATTTGGGTTTTCACCGAATCGACCATCCGCAGGCCGACGCGATGGCTGTACATAAGCAACCTTCCAGTGCTTAGGACCCAACACTCTGAGAAATGTTTCGGGGTGCATCGTCCCAGCCCCAACTTCCGTGTCTAGGGGCTGATGGATCAAACAGCCGTGCGACGCCCAAAAATGAGAGAGTTTGAAGATGAGATCTTGAAGCGTCACAAGAGTGAATTCTGATATCGTTCTTGGTAGTGAACGGCGCCACAAACGCGCCTCAACACGTTGAACGCGGCCACCGACAATTAAATTACTAACTTTCCCGTCGACGCTGAAAAGCAAGAACCCGCTGTTTAGAGAATTCTTCCTAGGCCCCCAGTTCTCGTAGAACCTTAATTGACTTCAGTTCCTTATCCAAATGTGTGGAAATTAGTAACCGGTGAACCGCCTCCAATTCACAAGCTGCCCGAGGTGACAGATCAAGTTTAGCTAGACGATCGAATCCAGTCGTAGCAGCAGCCCGAACAAAAGCAAGAGCTTCTGGTGATAAAGATCGCCCGTTATTGGTTGGCCCACAACTCGGACACACGAACACGCTTCGACCAGCGGCGATGAACGCGCCGCGGTCCAGCAGATCCATCGAACACCGATGACACGCAATCACAGACGGATACACACCCTCAAGCCGCAGTAACCAGTACTCGAAATAACGAGCCAACCGATCGATTGGGATACCACGCGACAGGGCGTCAACCGATGAAGCACCAAGCCGGTAAAGTCGCTCGTTCGGATCACCCTCTGAAGCCCATTCGTCCAGCAACTCTGCGAAATAGCCGATGAGACCAAGTGCACCCAGATCTGGAGCCAACAACATGGGTGAGCACAAGGTTTCAACATCGCGGAACTGAACCAAATCCCGATACTCGCGCTCAAAGTATGCAACTGAAACTCGCGTCAGCGGTTCCAGGGCCCCAACAAATCGTGAACGTATTCGCCGAGCACCCTTGGCCACACCGCGTTTCTTACCACGATCACCAGTCAAAAAGACCACAATACGATCGGTTTCTCCAAGTTTGTAAGTACGGAGAATCAACGCATTGTCTGTATAGAGCGGCATCCTACTAATCTATCCAGTACTCCCAACCCCCAGCCGATCGCCCCAGAATATACCTATTCTAAATCTGAGTTTCCCATTCGCGATATAACTGCTCAATAATTACTTCTAGATCAACCAGAGACAACTCATTGGACACCCAAGTATGCTGTGTGTCCAGAACTTGAACGTTTGTCGGCAAGTTAATACAAGATGTCCCACAGCGCTCATCTCTTAACTAACCCATTTTCTCAAGATATGGTAGGAAAAACGTCGCGAGACCCAGAAAAGCGAAAATGCCCACTGCATCAGTCAGCGTCGTAATGAATACCGACGAAGCTAGAGCCGGATCGATCTTCAGTGCACGTAGAGCAATTGGTATTAATGTACCAGCAATCGCTGCTACCAGCATATTTATCGCCATAGCCATTGCTAAAATTAGACCTAAAATTGAGTCTCCCTGCATCAGCCACGCCACACCCGCTGCAATCAACCCCAGCGTAATACCATTACCAAGACCGAGGGCAGTCTCCTTAAAAAGCGCCTTCTTAGAGTTCCCCCATGTCAACTCGCCAAGCCCAATTCCTCGTACAATCACAGTTAGAGTCTGCGTCGCCGCATTACCTCCCATTCCAGCGACCACCGGCATAAAGATAGCCACAGCTACCACTTGATTGATCGTATCTTTAAATAGTGCCACGATGGCAGCCGGAATGATCGCCGTTACCAAATTCACGACCAGCCAAGGTAGCCGCTTTTGTAATGCTTCCCTTGCTGGAGTCGAAACTCTCTCGTCACCGGTCACTCCAGCCAGTCGATTGATATCTTCCGTCGCCTCTTCCTGGATGACATCGATAACGTCATCGACAGTAATGACACCGACTAACTTGTTTTCTTCGTCGACGACTGGTATCGCCAACAAGTTGTACGAGGCCACTTCGCGAGCAACATCCTCTTGATCCGTATCAACACGAGCACTAATCAGATCCGTCGTCATGATCCGTTTCAGTGGTGTTTCCGGCGACACAAGTAACAGCCGTCTAAGTGAAACTACACCAACAAGATGATGACGACCATCTACTGCATAAAGATAAAACACCATTTCTACGTCACGGGATTGCTGAAGCGCGGCGATCGCTTCATGAGCTGTTAGATCCTCACCCACAGCAAACACATTCGGATTCATGATGCGGCCAGCAGTTTGTTCCTCGTACTCGAGTAGATTCTGAACACCACCAGGCTCCCGATGCTGCATAAGATCGAGCACAGGTGCTGACAACTCTTCCGGTAGGTGTTCAATTAGGCCTGCCGCATCATCTGAGGGAATTACTTGAAGCAGTTCAGCTACCTCCTCAGCTGACCTATCACCAAGAAGTGAAGCTCCAAACTCCGGACCAAGTTCACTTAGAGCTTCCATCGCGAGTCGACTGTTCTGTTCGACAAGGACTTTAAAGACCGCATTACGAGATCTGTCTGGTAATTCATTGAAGACTACAGCGAGATCGGCTGGGTGTTGCTTTTGAAGCAGATTAAGTAGATTAGGGGTCGCACCTATACGCTGCAGCCGTTTAATCGAAGCAAGCACAACATCAATTCTTCGGTGGGGTGACATCGTCGAATCTCATTGCATACTGGTAACGTTCGTCTCTTCGTACCCATCCACAAGGAACCCAGCAATCTACCACACGCCGGGATCCTAACCTAGAATGGCCACGGTCATCTCAAGCTTTACACCGTGATACAAATGCTGCAAAATTTAGAAAGGTCGAAGGTAGATGGTAATTGGTTACAAGCAATGGTGGGAAACCCAGTGCTTCCTCATTACCTCTCGCGAACAAATCCAAGTTGATCCAGCAGCCGATCGTCCTCACGCCAGTTGGATCTCACCTTTACATGTAAACCCACAAAGACGCGGCTACCGAAAAATTGTTCAAGTTCCTGACGTGCTTCACTGCCGATTTTCTTGATCATTTCTCCACGACGCCCGATTATAATAGGTTTTTGGGACTCATTCTCAACTACAATCGAACAGAATAGGCGGATGATGTTTCTTTCATCTATTTCCTCAAATTGATCGACCACAACGGCACTTGAGAAAGGGATCTCCGCACTTGTGTGCTTCAACAGCTTTTCGCGTACCACCTCAGCAGCAAAGAAACGTTCAGGCTGATCTGTTAGGTAGTCTTCTGGGTATAGTGGTTCACCATCAGGGAGACTTGCCAAAATTATTTTTTCGAGCTGGCTAACACCATCAGCCGTAAAAGCAGAAATAGGTACAATCGCCTTAAACTCACCTTGTCGACGATACCAATCTATAAGCGGAAGCAGCCTTGCTTTTGCCATAAGATCAATCTTATTCAACACGATAACTATTGGAACCTTCGTTCCCAAAAGTATCTCGATCAAGTAACGATCGCCAGCTCCAATTTCTTTAGTCGCATCTATGACTGCCCCCACTATATCAACCTGGTGCATACTCTCCAGGGCGGTTTCAACCATCCGAACGTTCATTCTGTGAAGTGGTCTGTGTATCCCTGGTGTATCTATGAAGACAACCTGTCCCGTGAGGTTGATATTAGTTGGTACACCTTCAGAGGAATAATTCTTAACAGCGAGAATCCTATTTCGTGTCGTCTGAGGTTTGTCGGATACAATGGCGAGCTTCGTCCCAATGATCTGATTGATCAGAGTTGATTTACCAGCATTTGGTCGTCCGACGAAAGATACAAACCCGCAGTTCATCAGGCAGTATGAACTAACCTAGTAATTCCTACATTTTCCATAATCTGACGGAGGTGACGCTTCACCCTAGAAATCACACACCCTCAAGACGAACTCTCTACGAGCATCCGTTAATCACTCGGTTCCTCCTTGGTCGAGTATTCATTAATCTCCGGTCGACGGCTGATTCGCACTCGGTTAACCCTTCGCCGCTCAGCATCCAGCACTTCAATTCTCAAAGTGTCGATATCGAACGACTCACCAGCTACCGGAACGCGCCCAAGATAGGAGAGCAAGTAGCCCCCAACGGTTTCGAATCCCTCACGACCAATATCTACACGAAGTCGCTCTGACACCTTGGCAATATCCACATTCCCACTGAACACAAAGGAATCGCCTCTTTCATCAACGATCGGTTCCAATTCAATATCATATTCATCACGAATTTCACCAACAATCTCCTCAAGTAAGTCCTCAATAGTCACGAGTCCAGCAGTGCCACCATACTCATCTACGACGATAGCACTTTGGACCTGCCGACGTTGAAATTCTTTCAGCAACTCAGCAACACGTTTACCTTCTGGCACTACGTACGCAGGTCGTAAGAGTTCGGCAATGGGTCTCACTTCATCGGTTGTGCCAGTTAAGTGAATAAGGTCTTTCGCAAAAACAAACCCAACAACATTATCGAGATTTTCTCTAAACACTGGCATCCTTGAGTACTCTTGTTCAGCAAAGAGAGAACGTAGTTCAGCCAATGTCACCTCTGAATCAACAGCCACAACGTCCGGGCGAGGAGTCATGACTACCCGAACTAGGGTGTTACTGAAATTCACTATTAAGCGGAGCAGGCGGTTTCCCTCTTGCTCAACTGAATAAAAATCCGCGTTAACTTCATCGTTCTCCTTGTTTGTAATGACCGCTGACGTCGCCGTTTCAAGATCTGCCTTAACGCCCTCATGGCGGTCACGTCTACTACGTCCGGTCCAACGAATCACAATATTAGAAACTGGTTCGAAGAACCCAGCTATTACCACGAACGGTGGTAGTACGACTTCAAGGACCCGTTTTGGATTTGACCCAACAAGTAGAAGCGGAATTATGTTTTCACATACAAGTACGAACGTTACCACGGATAGAAAAAAGATTCCTAGGGACTCCCAACTTGCACTTTCTATATGTTTAACAAATAGTACGGCGACAAGTGAAACAACAATTCCACGTATTACGCGTGCTGGTACAAGTAACTGGATCGGTTCGTCGAGATATTTATTTAAAAGACTGAGTCGGCCGCTGCGTTCGGCTTCAAACCTAAACGAAAACTTCATAAGGGCACTGAATGCCACTTCGACTGTAGCCATATAAGCGACCAAACAACCAAGTAGGAACAATAAAAGAGGAGTCAAAACCACTATCTCCGTTCTCTATGACCTATCCTCCGCTATTCATTTTTCGAACCCACGGCACTCACACGTACCCGACCTGGTGACCGAGCAGCCGGACATTTAGCTACACAACTTTTCCTTAGTAACCGTTTTTCAATCCGGTCTATATCTCGAGCACCCCGAACATGATCATAACCAAGGAGATGAAGAAGACCGTGGAGTGCAAGTAACCGCACTTCGGTCGTAAAGGAATGACCGACTGCCAACGCCTGACGCGTGGCCACACCAATCGCGATAACCACATCACCTAAGTAACGTGAATCATTTTTCCGAACACAAGGGTCCGGTACCGATGACTCCATAGAAAATGATAATACATCCGTTACTTGATCCAATCCTCGAAAGCGTCGATTCAATTTCTTGATCTGTTGGTCGCCAACAAGTGCGACCGTTATCTCAACTCGACTCGACACTGGTGCGAGTCTTGACAACCAAACTGCTAACCCATTGGGCGAGATACGGTGGCCACGGCCATCGGTCACGATTACACGTAGAAATAGACGTGATGATTGCCCCGCCATCACACGTTCAGCATGTACCCCAGAACTCTGGGGCAAAATATCCAACTAAATAAACTTTTGCCGAGTAAGTATATCCATAAGATATGAGTAAGCAACAACTCTATAACACCATGGCCTCAAACCATAAAAATACCTGGAAACTCTTTTTGTTGAAAAATTGATCCTTAATCCTGTTGGTCCCCTTAAGTTTCAATTGTCACGACTTTGTTGATTCAGGTGATGCTATGGGGAGGGACCTGTTGCCAGAAAACGATTCGTAGGCTCTCACAATTTTGTGTACAAGCTCATGACGCACGACATCTTTATCATCGAAATTTACAAATGCGATACCGTCAACTCGACATACAACTTTCATCGCTTCGAGTAACCCAGATGCCCGCCCCACTGGTAAATCAATTTGCGTCACGTCTCCAGCAATAACAGCCTTCGAACCAAAACCTAAGCGAGTTAGAAACATCTTCATTTGCTCAGAAGTAGTATTCTGGGCCTCATCAAGTATAACGAAAGCATCGCTGAGCGTACGGCCGCGCATAAACCCAATAGGTGCCACCTCAATTGTTCCACGCTCAAGTAGCCGCTCAACCTTCTCAACTTCCAACATATCGTAAAGTGCATCGTACAAAGGTCTGAGGTAAGGATTCACCTTCTCCTGTAAGTCACCAGGTAAGAATCCAAGCTTTTCACCAGCCTCGACAGCCGGCCGGGCCAATATTATCCGAGTTACCTTCTTACTCATTAGGTATGACACTGCTTGTGCCATGGCGAGATACGTCTTTCCAGTACCCGCAGGGCCAATACCAAATACAATGTCGTAGAGTTCGATGGCCTCAAGATACCGCCGCTGATTGATACCCTTCGGCTTGATTTGACGCTTACTCGACGGTCTGACACTACTGCGAAGGAAATAATCTCTCAGTTCAACACTTGGATCTTGGGACAGTAAATAGGACGCTCGCTGCACATCTCTCTTCGAAAATCGATATCCTTCACGAATAAGAATAGAGAGTTGATTTATGATTCGTTCGATCCTGGTAACAGCGACTGCTTCTCCGTCAACTAAAAGTTCTCGACCATTGGTACGGATTTGAACATTGAAGAGTGTTTCGAGATTCCTAAGGTTCTCGTCGTAAGAACCAAACAGAGTCTCAATTCCTTCCTCTGGGATCTCAATCTTCGTCATGGACGAGTTCTCAATTTAGTTCTTCTCATATACAACTCACTAGAAACTCCTCTAAACACACCGATGGACACAATGCTAGGTATCTTCCCTTAAATGCAACTCCTTCAGTTGTCTCCGATCTACACGCGAAGGCGAACCTGCCATCAGATCCACGACAGTTGCCGTTTTAGGAAACGCGATGACATCTCGAATAGACGACTCGCCAGTTAAAAGAGCAAGAATGCGGTCAAGACCGAGCGCAATACCACCATGTGGTGGCGTGCCATACTCAAGAGCCTCAAGGAAATATCCAAAGCGTAGCTCAGCCTCTTCGTCGTTGATCTTGAGCAGCTTAAAGATTCGGCGCTGTAAGTCTGAATCATGGATCCTGATACTTCCACCGCCGATTTCGATGCCGTTTAATACCAAGTCGTACGCTCTAGCTTGAACTGTTTCAGGTGACTGCTCTAAGAGTTTCACGTCCTCCTCACGTGGCGAAGTAAACGGGTGGTGCATGGATACGTACCGCTGCTCAAATTCACTCCATTGAAAAAGCGGAAAATCGACGACCCATGTGAACGCACGAGCTTCTGGATCAAGCAACCCTCGCTTCTTCGCAATGACTAACCGTAAGTTTCCAAGTAGTTTTGACGTCGCTGTCGCTTCACCCGCCGCAATTAACAACAAGTCATCCTTCCCAGCACACACCAGTTCAAAAGCCTTGCGAAGAGTTGACTCACCAACTGCCTTCAGCACAGAACTTTGCAACGAGTCGTCTCGTCCAATACGAACCCACACGAGACCAGAAGCACCTAGCTCATGGGCCAGGTCAACCAATTCATCTATTTCCCTTCTTGAATACCCTCCAGCATTCTTGACAGTAAACCCTCGAACCAAACCCCCAGATGCGATCACCTCTCGGAACACCCCAAACGTGGTGTCCATAAATACCTTAGTAAGATCCTCAATTAACATCTCACACCGTAGATCAGGTTTATCAGAACCGTAGCGTGTTATGGCTTCAGCATACGATAACCTCTTAAATGGTACGGCGATGGTACACCCAATCTCCTCAAAAATATTCTGGACCAACCGTTCGACAACACTAATTACAGTGTCTGGTGTTGCGAAGGAAAGCTCGAGATCGATCTGCGTAAACTCTGGCTGCCTATCAGCCCGAAGATCCTCATCCCTGAAACACCGGACAACCTGGAAATAGCGATCCATTCCCGCGATCATGAGGATCTGTTTAAAAATCTGTGGAGATTGGGGTAAGGCATAGAATTTCCCAGGTTGCGCACGGCTAGGAACCAAGTAATCTCGTGCCCCCTCTGGTGTCGACTTCGTCAAGATTGGGGTTTCAATCTCCCAAAACCCCAGGGCATCGAGACACTTCCTCACTGCCAAGGTCACTCGGTGCCTAAGGCCGATATTGCGCTGCATCCTTGGTCGACGGAGATCCAGATAGCGATAACGTAACCTCGTGTCTTCCGACACCGGCGTATCTTCCGCTATCTGAAACGGTGGGCGCCGTGCTTTATTTAGGATCTGGATTTCACTGGCTGATACTTCCACTTCACCGGTTCCAAGGTTTGGGTTAATTGTATCTGGAGATCGACGGTCAGCGCTTCCGCACACGGCGACCACAAATTCCGGTTTAAGTTTCTTGGCAGAGGCAAGCACTTTTTGATCATCCCGAGCCACCACTTGAGTAACACCTTCTCGATCACGTACGTCGAAAAAAATGAGCGACCCCATGTCGCGAACCCGGTGAATCCAGCCCATCAACACAACGTCAGAATCGACGTCCTTTGTTCTGAGTTCACCGCAGGTGTGTGTTCGAACGAGGTTAAGCGATTCGGTTACCATCGTGTGATCTTTATGGTAAGAAACACAAAAGTGTCAAAAGCTGTTGGCTAATGCGAACCATTAGGCTTTAGCCATCGACCGCCAGACCTTCGCACAATACTATGAGTCTGTGCCTCCAACACTCTCACGAGATTCACAAAGCGCCTTAATCACCTGCTCCCTTGGGATCGAGAACTGATCTCCATTCGTCATATCTCTGATTCGCACTTCATTACGGGCAAGTTCATCACTACCTAGAATTACCACCTTGCGCGCTCTCAACCTATCAGCCCGTTTCATTTGAGACTTCACCGTACGACCGTCATAATCAATCTGCACCCTGAGTCCAGCCTTCCGTAGATCTCTCACGAGCACAAGAGTCGCTTCTCGAGCCTCATCGCCAATTGCCACAACAAAGACGTCAGGCCCCTCCGCATCAATTTCTTTGCCAGGAAGAGCAAGCACAAGTCGTTCGAGCCCAGCCGCGAAGCCTATACCCACACGACTTGGCCCACCAAGAAGCTTGATCAAACCATCGTAACGCCCACCGCCCAAAAGAGCATTCTGAGCACCTAAACTTGAATTCAGTATCTCGAACGTTGTCCTCGTGTAATAGTCCAAACCACGAACAAGACGATGTGATACCCGATATGAAAGATCATAAGTGTGCAAGCAGTGCTTTACGGCTTCAAAGTGTTCCAAGCAGGCTCCGCACAAAAAATCCACCGCGTGTGGGAGTCGATCGATAATCGTTTGATCGCTTGGATTCTTACAATCCAAGATGCGCAACGGATTCGTTTGCATCCGTCTCTGACAGTCGCCGCAGAGATTCTCAACATCATCTCTGAGTGCCACCATCAGTGCCTTACTAAAGACAGGTCGGCACGTTGGGCATCCCACCGAGTTGATGATAAGGTCGGCTGGCTCAATCCCAAGTTCCTGGATCAATCGAGAGGCCATCTCAATAAGCTCAGCATCGATTGCCGGATCCTTCACACCAAAAACCTCAACGTTGAGCTGATGGAACTGGCGGTATCGGCCTTTCTGTGGACGCTCATAGCGGAACATCGGACCGAGGCAATAAAGCTTCGGGATGACAAGTGTCTGCTCAAGCCCATGCTCCACGAACGCGCGAACCATACCTGGCGTAGCCTCGGGCCTCAGGGTAACACGTTCGCTACCTTTGTCGATGAACGTATACATCTCCTTCTGAACAATATCGGTCGATACCCCAGTACCTTTAGTAAACAGCTCCTCGCGTTCAATAAGTGGTGTCCGGAGCTCTACGTACCCATACCGTTCGCACACGCTTCTGGCAGTGTTCTCAACGTGTTGCCAATAGCTGACCTCTCTAGGTAAGATATCTCTTGTGCCTTTAACGGCAGGGATCATTGGTGTTCCGTAGTCTGCACCTGCTGCATTAACTGATTATAGGGAGTATCCGCTCCGTGCCGACATATTGTGTGCATATTGGATATCGACAGATTTCCGAACGTGGTTCGATAAAACCTAATCTCGCGACTATATCCCTTATTTATAACAGTCTTCTGAAACTGTTCAGTCTAAATGCCTTCTCCCCGACACCAAAAAAACCATCGGCGCTGGCCTCAGAGCCATGTATTGAGATAATAATAGCTTTATGAGCGTCATTGACACTTTTGGTCGACCACTTAGAAGCCTCAGGATTTCAGTAACCGACCGCTGCAATCTGCGCTGCCAGTACTGTATGCCTGAACAAGAATATGCTTGGCTTCCTCGGAAGGATCTCCTCGACTTTGAAGAGATCAGCACTCTCGTCGACGTTTTCGCAGCTCTTGGCGTTGATAAACTTAGGATCACTGGCGGTGAACCTCTCCTCCGACGAAATCTGCCGCTGCTCGTGAAACTCCTAGCAACGAAGCGCACAATAAAGGATTTAGCACTCACAACTAATGGCGTCCTACTTGCCGAATATGCTCAGTCCCTCAGAGATGCCGGCCTACACCGAATCACAGTTAGTATCGACACTCTGCGAGCCGACCGCTTCCAAGATCTAACTCGGTCCAATATACACGACTCAGTTCTTGAAGGCATCGAGGCAGCAACAACTTCCGGATTCGACAGTGTGAAACTAGACACAGTTGTAATTCGCGGCACCAATGACGATGAGCTTAGCGACTTGGTTGAGTATGCTAAACGGATTGGTGCTGAGATTCGTTTCATCGAATATATGGATGTGGGCGGTGCTACCCAGTGGTCAATGAACAAAGTCGTACCCCGAGAAGAAATACTGTGCAAACTCAGTAATCACTATGGGTCGATTACACCAGTTCTGGAACAAGACTCAGCAGCAGCCGATAGATTCTTGCTGCCAGACGGAACTTGTTTCGGTATCATCTCTTCAACCACTAAGCCTTTCTGTCGCGACTGTGATCGAAGTCGATTGACCGCCGACGGGCTTTGGTTCCTTTGTTTATATGCGGCTCACGGCATCGACCTTCGTATACCTCTTCGTTCCGGCATTTCAACAGAGGATCTACGAGAGCTCATCACCTCAACCTGGCAGCAGCGAGCTGCACGTGGGGCGGAGCTGCGACTCACCTCTGGTCAACGCACAGTACTAATCTCTCTTGACGAATTGCAGAAAGAACCCCACCTCGAAATGCACACTAGGGGCGGATAAATAAGACAGATAAAGAATTAGGACAGCAAAAAGTTCGATCGTCCGATTACGGGAGATCCAGAGCCCCAGCCTCAGGTCAGGCTCACAGCCCCTATGGAAGAACTACTGGGTATAATCCGTCCCGCAGAGAGGCTTCTATTTTCTACTTAAGTCCCTGAATCTGGACCAATGGCGAGGCTGGCGCCTCTTTCAGAACGTGCTGCCTGTAGAGCGCTGCAAGGCGCTTATTTTCTTGTTGTTGTTTCAATTGCTCAGCCCGTGCATGAAGTTTCTCCTGACGAGCGTTCTTGGCAATACCTTGTACGTCCAAGTCATCCTGAGCGCCCGCCGCTACCGCTACCGGATCTAAAACCAAGCGGTGCTCGGTGCTGTCAAGATTGACTGCCCTTCCCCCTGCAAAAATCTCGTGTCGGCCATGCTCTTTGTACCATTTCGTGAGCGTCGCAGTCATGTGCATCTTCTCGATTATCTGACGCCAGCCAATCCCAGTGTTATAGGCGCAGAAAGAGATCTCTCCTTCCTGCGTCGCATACGGGATGATGCACCGCTCAGTGCGTCTGAAATCATAATTAAACAAGTCCTGGAACCACATACCAGCAATGAACAGGAAGTTCCACCGATCAGACCGTCGTTTGACAATATCAACCTGAGTCCTGTTACTCCTTACACTACCGTAATCCTTTTTGGATGCCCCAAACGTCTTATCAAACTTACGAATCAGATCTAACAACTTAAAGTGAGTCGGTGCCTTAAACGGATCGTAATTTCGTATTAACGCAAGTGCCATGCCCAATACCGCGACTCTACCTCCCCGCCCACCGTCGTTGACCCGTCCAAGATCCTTAGCTAGCTGCTCTGCCCGGAGGAAGGCAGTAACCGGCACAGACTCCTTAGTCTCCTTGTCGATCATAATCGCCATCCCAACACCACAGTTTGGGTGACAACCACAGTTCAACTGCCCCCACTCAGCCTTAGGACCATGAATGAGGTCCGCCGAATCTGTGAAAGTTCCCATAAACGAAATCGGAAACCAGTCACGTACAGGTTCCCCTATCCCAGTCTGGTTCTTCACGTCGTGCGCTAAATGGGACAAAGTGTAGCGCTGAGCGTGCCTACGCTCGTCTGTTATTTCTTCATCACGACCGGTGAACGATACAGGCTGGAACGACAAGAAGTTGATCTTCTTCGGATTGTCGAGAGCAAACTGTACGACACGACCAACCTGCTCATTGTTAATGCCGTTAATAATCGTAATGACCGGCACGATATCTACCCCAGCGTTATGTAGGTTCTCTATTGCTCGTAGCTTCACATCGAACAGGTTCCCAACCAGCCGGTGTGAATTAGCTGCATTCCCTATCCCATCAAACTGAAGATAGGCATAACGTAAACCGGCATCAGCCGAAGCTCTCGCAAAATCTGGATTCTTTGCATACTCGATCCCATTGGTCGCGGCTTGTACGCTGTTATAACCAACCTTGCGCGCATAGCGCACAGCGTCGAGGAAGTGAGGCGAGATAGTGGGTTCACCACCAGAGAACTGCACAGACATCTGTCGCTTCGGTTTGATCGAAATCGCATTATCTAGCAACGTCTTGATATCGTCCCACCCGAGTTCATGGACGAAGCCAACCTGGTTAGCATCCATAAAGCAAGGATCGCACATCATGTTGCAACGGTTCGTCAAATCAATCGTTAGTACCGAACCACGGCCGTACTTGATCGTGCTACTACCATGATTGTGCAACTTTTCATCATTGTGTGCGGCAATATCACTGCCCGGGAATGTCTCTTCGAGATGACGAAAGAATTCCGTGTCAATGGCCATCACATCTTCAAAATGGCCATGAATTTGGCAGTCCTTCACCATGAGGATCTTACCGTCTCTCTTGATGATATGCGCCTTTATCTCACCGATCTTTTCATTGAGAAGAATCGAGACATCCTTCTTACCGTCTAGAATCTCCTGTCGAGCCTCTCGAACGCAGGTGGGACAAAGCGAGTCAGTCTCTCGTGGCCATCCCAGCGGTGGTTTAACCTTCTCATAAGATTTCAGCAGTGGCTTATCAGACCAGCTTGGAATGAACGAAGGTCTTTGATTAATTCGACTGAGACCATCGTATACAGCCCAGGCCGCTCCAGCGAGATACGTCAAACCCTTTTCTGCATATTTGATAGGCTTATGCATTCTTCAGTTCCTCTAAATAACTTACCGTCAACAGGATAACCCGCTAATAAATCTCAAAAGTATAACTTTAACCTAGATGGTCACTTTCACAGGTTGGTTGGGCGAAAACACAGGTCTCTTGGCCAGGCCCATCATCAAATCAAGCCCCTTCCGCATATGTTCCAGGTTAACATCTCAGACAATTATAAGCCAGACGCTGGTCATCTTCGTCGACCCGGTGGAGTGTACTAGGTTTTTTTGCCGGGAGTCTCTCAAAGGTCTCTTGTCTGAACGTTAAGTTAAGACGACCTTGGATACCTAGCGCCGTAGGAGCCGTAGCTGGGAGGATCGATACTACGCCGTGATACCGCATCCTGCTCGCGCCACCCAACACCATTACGTCACCGGATTGTAGAAAAATCACCTTCTTCGGATCTTTTCGCTGAATGCCTCCTAGCAAGAATCTCGCAGTAGATCCTACTGACACTGAAACAATCGGTATTCCGGCCGCAAGAATTTCAGGTCGCTCGTCTTTATCTTGGTGAAGGCCCAGCCTGCCGTTCTCCTTGTACGAGTTTAAGATACATACCTGAGGTTGAAGTTTCATCCCAACATCTGCTGCGACTCTGACTGCCAGTGAGGCAAAAGACTCCGGCAACCTTTGTACTGGAAGGCCATCATAGTCCGAACGAACCGCTTCGTACTTGTAAGTCAAGGCATTCCAATGTCGTCCCAGGCAGAGCATCTCGATTCGCATCTTCGCCCCACCTCTCACGGTAGGCATGTAGAATCCAGCTTGGCGACGTCCGATCTCCTGACATTGAGCGACAAGCCAGCGCTGTTCTTCAATCGTAAGGTACCCGGGAGAGTGATATGCTCCCGGATAGATTTTCACAAACTTCGGAAAAGGAATTCCCATTTTGGTTAGCGGCCTTATTACAAAATTTTTTTATTACACTGACTTGTCAGGCAGTATACCCCTACAGAGACCATATTTCTCGATTGCCGACAACAGTTCTTTTTCTGATACACGACCTAGATCGAATCATCCTACTAATGTTAAAAGGAAGCAACCTTCACTCTAACCGAGTCAATGCTAATAAAGGTAGCTACTGAATTCTCAAGGTCGGCATCATATCAACCAAGATTCGTGGCTGCTACTCACCAACTTCGAATACTAGACGTGTTCCTATCCACCAACCGTACCAACTACCGTTGAGGCTGATCACTAGGAGTAGTGGCAAGCGTTGATTACTCACAAACAAACCACTACCGGTTGAGAGATTCTTTATGCGGAAATCCTTTGATGTCGCCGTAATCGGTGCTGGTGTGTTCGGGGCGTGGATCGCCTACTCATTACGGCGTACGCGCCGGTCGGTAGTATTAATTGACACCTATGGTGCAGGACATACTCGCGCTAGTTCGGGTGGTGAATCGCGCGTGCTCCGAATGGGTTACGGTAGTGAGAAAATCTATACACAGTGGGCTATGCGCTCACTTTACCTCTGGAAACAATTCTTCTCAGAAATAGACCGTTCCCTACTTATCAAGACGGGCATACTCTGGATGGGAAAAACCGAAGACCCTTTGATCGACGCCACGACAACAACTTTGAAGTCCTTGGGTATTCCTACACAAATACTTTCACGTAACGACCTTGAGCTCACATACCCACAACTCGGATTCGACTCCATTGTTCGAGGTGTTTATGAGCCGGATGGTGGTGTGTTGCTCGCACGCCAAGCTGTCGAGGCCGTCGTTAACAAAGCAGTACAAATCGGAACGGAATGCCGACTTAGCTTGGTTCGTCCCCTCACTGAGAAAGGTAAGATCGTATTTCTATCAACCGAAGACGGTACACCAATTAATGCTGAAACTTTTGTGGTTGCCTGCGGCTCCTGGTTACCAAAAATGTTTCCTGAACAAGT
Source organism: Vicinamibacterales bacterium (assembly GCA_965249535.1). GTDB lineage: Bacteria > Acidobacteriota > Vicinamibacteria > Vicinamibacterales. The sequence continues at coordinate 2,632,934 of OZ252241.1, read as the reverse complement.
TAAACAGCGTATTCAACCGACGCGTCAGGAGGTTTTCTTTTTTGGTTGTCCGGCCGATGATCGACGATTCACTACGCCTGAAATGCCAACCTGGATCGATTTTCACGATGGAGTATACGGGCTTCCAAATCTTGAATCTCGTGGCTGCAAGATAGGGCTTGACCGTCACGGCCCATCTTTCGATCCAGACACCGACGAACGCACCGTGTGTTCTCGTGCACTCGATGAGGCACGAAACACCCTTACTCGACGAATCCCATCACTTAAACACGCACCATTGCTTGACGCTCGCGTATGCTCATATGCGAATACTTGGAATGGCGATTTTTTAATCGATCGCCATCCAGACTTTAACAATGTCTGGTTAGTCGGTGGTGGTTCCGGTCACGGATTTAAACATGGTCCAGCAGTAGGTGAACATGTGACACACCTAATCGAAGGTTCTAAGCCGAACGAAAAACGCTTCACACTCGCGGGCCACGGCACCGTTCGTCGAAGAGCAATTTTCTAGAAACATGGCCTAAAACCTGCCAAATTTTTCTTTGAAAAATCGTTCCCTAAAATAATCCCTCCTCGGAAACCGTTAGTATCGAATATCACCTCCGCCAGGGCCTAGGACATTGCGACCTTCGTTAGACTACTATAGGCTGAATTGAGAGTAGCCTGGATGCAACAGATGCCAATTCGAAAATCATTCCTCGTGACAATCCCCATAGTCCTAATTCATCTGGTGTTTTTAAATTCTTTGGCTTCAAGTGCACCACAGGAAGTTGATGTATTTGATCACGAGTACCGCTCTTACGGCCAATTACTCCGAAACCATGCCGAGTGGACACTTTTCGATTATGCGGGATTGGTCAGAAATACCCCTCTCCTCCAGGAAGTGGTCAGGGAAATTACTCAAGCCTCCAAAGAGACAGTCAAAACCTGGACACGCGAACAGCGGCTAGCCTATTGGATCAATGCCTATAACATCTTTACCCTGAAGGCTATCGTTAATAATTATCCAATTCAGGGAACATGGTTCAGTTTTAGCCCGCGTAATAGTATCAAACAGATACATGGTGTCTGGGATGAGTTAACATGGAACGCGGGAGGTCGAAACGTCACGCTTGATCAAATCGAACATGAAATACTTCGACCGCTCTTCAATGAGCCTAGAATTCACTTCGCGATCAACTGCGCGTCAGTTAGTTGCCCACCACTGAGATGTGAGCCTTACCAGAGCGATCACCTAGAACAACAGCTGAGCCTCGCCACACGTGACTATCTAGCTAGCAACCTCGGCTTACAGGTTAACGGATCGACGCTACATGTTTCGAGCCTGTTTGACTGGTATGGCCACGATTTCATCCCGCACTTCAGTCACCTCATCGAGGCCAAACGCTCAGAAAAAGAACTTGCCATACTCGGCGTCATTGTAAAGTATGGCCCAGAGACAGCAGGAACGATCGCACTAAGATCAGACACACGCATCCGATTCCTGAGGTACAACTGGAGGTTAAATGACACTACTTCCCAAGACAACGGACAGTAAGAGATGCAACGACCTGACTACCGGTAAGAATTAAGACCTTCTGTTGTCAACAACAGCCGTTGTTTGATGTACAGCAACTCTCACCACTCGCGGTGCGCTCTCTCTCTCCGTCGTCTGAACTAGTTATAACAAACGATCCGGCATACGGCGGACATGAGAGTTTAGCTGCCGTGTCGGTACATACTTCTACGGGTGTGCCGCGTGGAAAAAGATGACCCTCTTCGTCAATCGTCACTTTCATTGGCCCAAGGTAAACTGCGTGCTGCCCAATGTAATGGCATCCGACCTTTTTTTCGAACTTATAGCCGCGCACGGTGACCGAGGAGAAGTTGCAACCTTGTACATTTTTCCAGAATGATTTTTCCAAAATCCTTATTCCATAAAACCCGGCACGCTCCAACAAGGCAAGAAACGCCTCCTCTGTTAATGCTCCACTAATACACTCACCCCACAGTTTCCCATCCATCCGCATCGGGGGAGGAACAGCTCGATCAGATACTATATCGGCAATGACAACACGCCCATGATCCCTGAGTACCCGCCAAATTTCTCGAAAGACACGCGACTTATCCGGAGACAGATTTATCACGCAGTTTGACGTAACAAGATCGGCAATTTTATCCTCGAGCGGAATTTCTTCAAGATACCCATGACGAAATTCAACTACCTCATAACCTAGTTCTTCAGCAACCTTCGACTGACAACCACGTGCCACAGAAAGCATCTGGTCGGTCATATCTACTCCATACACACGGCCCTCAGTCCCAACTTTCTTAGCCGCAATGAAACAATCAATCCCCGCGCCTGAACCGAGATCAACCATCGTTTCCCCAGGAGCCAGCGACGCAGCCGCAACAGGACTACCACACCCATAGAAACGCTCGATCACCTCCTTCGGAATATGCGCTAGATCGTCTTCATCAGGGCGCACAGGGCAACACAATTCAGCCTGCGGTTCCATAGCTGCCTGCCCGTAAAACTCTCGTACCGAGAAGCGTGATTTCTCAACAAGTTCTGCCGATAGAACACATGCGGAGTGCGTCGTCCGAACGACAGCCTCTTCATCTTGGAACGTGTACTCGCCCATACCTCTAAAAACAACCGGACGGTCAAATCCTGAGTTCGTTTGGATGGTATGACGACCTTCAGTAGCCAGCTTAGCCAAAACATCTACGGCGAGTCCCTTGTAAAGATCACAGTAGGGATCGTGTGCGACAAAACTGCCCTTCGTCCCACTCCCTTCCTTCCCAGCCGATGCCCAGTATCCGTGTTCCACATCACCACCACCACAAAGAAACTTGAACGAACAGGTGCGACATATTGGTTTTCGTTCAACCGTTGCCTGGCGTAGTTCACGGCAGATACTGCTCCCCTTCCAAACATCTTCAAGGGACTGCTTCGTGAGATCACCGCAGAGAACCTCAGGCACTCCTGACATCGAGGCTGAAGGATAAATGCACCCATCGGTGTTAACGCACAGACTATTCCAGCCAGCTCCAGCCAAATCGTTCTTAATACCGGGAACTCCATCCATACGCAACCTGAATTCATCGATGTTGTCGATCGAAATACCTAGTTCATTTGCCACCTTTTGTGCCCTTCGCACTGCCAATAAGATAGCTTCTGCAGACGGTAGTTTTGAAAATGAGCCGTTCAAAATACGACCGCGACGATGTGGCCAGAGAAGGTGCACGTTACTGACGCCGTGCAACGCTGCCAATCGAATCATCCCCTCGAGTGCGTGCAAGTTGTGGTCGAGGACCGTTGTGGTCAGTGTTAGCCTCAATCCAACGGACAGCGCATTATCAATACCTCTAATGATTCGCTCAAAACTACCATTTCCGCGAATGGGATCATTGATTTCTTCAGTATGACCGTCGAGACTCACCTGAATCCGTAATCTTGAAACGATCTGTTTGTTCGCTTGAGCACCATTCGTCAGATGTTCGTCGCACTCGTTCACTAACTCTTCAAGCCTTTTAATACGTTCGCCAATCAATAATGTGCCGTTGGTCAATATGACCAACTCACGGCTATGAGTGACCATAACTCTTCTACAAAGGTCAAAGATATCCGGCCGTGCTAACGGCTCACCACCGGTAAAAAAATAGCGTTCAACACCAAGCTCCACGGCCTGATCGATGATGTCAACAAGTCGAGTTCCTTCTAACCCTTGTCCGCCATCAGGATTAGAAGATACAAGACAGTGTTCGCAGGCGAGATTACAAAAGTCGTTAACCTGAATCCAGAGTTCTTCTAATCGATCGGTTGTCAAGTATGCGGACCTTCCTAGGTACGGTACTGAATCCACACCTACCACTGAAACAAACCCCTGTCGTAGAGCATCACGGGCAAATGTTTCGACGTGTAACCAAGCCCGCGCCACGTCCAATCCAGACTTCGCTGCATACTCGGCAACGATTTCTCCAAAGGGCGTTCGACCATCAAAACGAGTTAGTACACTCACCCCGCGTTCATCGCTGCTAATCCAATTCGGTTTTTGCGGATCGAGCGCAACAATCGCATCAGGTACAGGAATTAAGGAAAGATTTGGCGCATGCAACAAAGTTTTGTCATTTAAATAAATAGGCATCGCTCACCCCGACTAAACAAGAGCTTAGTCCTCTCAAACCAACAACCCACTTCAAGAGAAACTGCCACTACCTTCAGCGACCAATTGTATTCACAGCAAGTAGTCCAGCACGGCTCCCTAGTTTACTACTCCTACGTCCATACCACCCGATAGGGCAGATCGAAGGCCTAACAAAACTTCCTTGGCACATCAACCCCAATGCACCAGAACCCTCCGAGGATTACAATTAACCTCGTTGACCAAAAGAAACTGTACGTTTCGTTAGTCCGAGAGAAACGGTCCGGAAAATAGTTTTAGTCCCAAACGGTGCGTACACAGAATTCCAACTGCCACAACAGCAACTAGGCCATACTCAACAGGTTTCACCCAATTAGGTAGCACCCAGCCTGCACCGTTCAACTCTGCATGCCACACAGCGTAAGTTAAAAATACACCGAACGACCAAGCAACAAGTGGTGCCGTTGATCTCGTAATTAAAAACGGTGTTAGCCAAATGAGGTACCATGGATAGATCACGGGCATCAACAATAGAGTCGTCGCCAGTGGCCATGCCCATGCTCCAGGTGCGTCTTGAGGTAACCAGTGACGCGAAAAACCAGCGACGACTAACCCAGAAATTATCGTTAGAACCAGCGTCCCAGTTGTACCGAGCAACGGCTCTAACCAATCGAAAACGAGACCATTAAAGCGCCACTCCTCCAAGTACACGCTCAAAGAACCTGTTGGAAACCATCCAGTATCTCTTACAAAAGGTAGAAAAATTAAAAAGACAAACCCTACACTCAACATAGCGTCACGGATCCGAACGCGACGCCAAAGGAGCGGTGCGAGTACGATTGGTAAGAACTTCACCGCCACGGCAACAGCGAGTGATATCGTCGCCACCATAGACCACCGTCGAGCAAGGGCATACGCCGCCAGTACAACAAACAAAACTCCTAAAAAATCAACATGTGCCGCGCCAGCGCCCTCAACTGCAACTAGCGGGTGCCAGGCGTATGCTAGGACCCAGAAGGGATTACGTCGTGTCGCTATTAGCCACTTTAAGAGAATAGCAATGACCAATATGTCACAAACGAGCACAGCTAATGTCATCGCACGTACTGATTCGTGCACTGACGTCACTCCTCTAAAGAACAGCTGCGTCGCCGGAGGATAAATCGTAGGTAGCCTTGCACTCGTTGGGTGGATGTTCCTGGTTATAGGAGTGTGAAGGTCTCGGAGCTGCGGATCGTCCGGCACGGAAGCGTATGGATTGTGCCCGAACTTTTGGATTCGACCATCCCAGATGTACCTGTAAACATCATCGGACAGCATTGGACTTGAAATTAGTAACGGGACCCTCCAAACGAGACAAATGACTAAGCAGACTACTAACTCCCTACGTGAAGCTTTCTTCCGACTTACAATCAAGTATAGGGCGCTCACGTAGGCGCCGCACGCAACGGCGATGAGAATCAGGAAGGTAGTAACTTCAGCTCGCGCATCAATATTTCCAATCGCAATCATCACGAGCAGGATGATGGCACCACATCCGAAAAGAGCCTTCTCCATCGGTTTATCGAAGATACCTTGTTTACACTCGTTCGTTTTCCTGAGTTCGCATCATCCGGATGGCTTTAAGTCGTAGATTACGAGTAAGCCACAGTCCTATGATCGTCGTAAGCATCCATGCACCAGCCCTCATTGAGCCAACGAATGTTCCTGAAATTTTTGAGCGACCTATTCGATCACGTTGGTGAATTGGAATTTGTTGTACACGAAAACCGACTTCAGCCGCCTTAACCTGCATTTCTATCGTCCAGCCCCACGTCTGGTCCTTCATGGCAAGCTGTTCAAGCAACTCACGGCGAATAACACGAAACGGACCAAGATCTCGATAGCTCGTTTTCCAGATCAGATTGATAAGGCGGATGCAGATTTCCGTACCAACGCGCCCATGTAAGGGGCGTTGTTTGCCTGATCGAATACCGATCACAAATTCCGCTCGATTCTCTAGAATCGGTTCGATCAATTTCTCCATCTCACTAGGGTAATCACTCAGATCAGCATCCAAAAAGACCAAAATATCCGCATGCTGATTAACACTTAGACCCGCTAGACAAGCTTGTCCGTAACCTCGACGCGACTCATATACAACCCGTGCACCTCCAGTGCGTGCACGCTCAGCTGTTGCATCCCTTGAACCATTATCAACGACGGTGACCGAAGTGATCACATCAGGAATCTCTGCAAGTACAAGCTGGATAGCTTCTTCCTCATCCAAAGCAGGAATAATCACAGCTATGTTTGGCTTCTCAACTTGGAGGACCTCAGATCGGATTGACTTGACCGAGGTATCTGATTCCCTATCCACAGCTTTGACTTCTTGCATGGAAAATAGATCTCTTCACCGAAGTGATTTATGTGAAGTACCACGATAATAGAAAGAGGCCAAACGTTCAGGAGTTACACCAACCATGAAGAGCATCACTAAAAACATATTTTCTAAACTACATTGGAGCCAGCCATTTCGTTCCCAGCGTCTAGCTGAGACGCTGAGAGATAAGTTTGAACGCATTAACCGTCCTCGAAGTCTTAGTCTTCTTACCAGGTCGACGTCTTCCATTAGTGGCCACGGCCGATATCCTCCAAGAACCTTGAACACATCGTGGCGTACGAAGAGAGCCTGATCCCCATAAGGCAGGCCCAACCAACGGACACGTAATGCAACACCCCATTCGATCACGCGGGCCAACAACGCGGTTGAATCTAAGCGAAGTCGAAAACTCCCAGCAACACAATTTTCTTCGGCCTGAGCTCGTCGGATCTCTTCAATCCAGTGAGGACTTAGGCGACTGTCCGCATGGAGAAATAACAACCATTGACCCTTTGCCTGTTTGCTCCCTTGGTTCATCTGTTGGCCACGACCCTGAGGTCCTTCCATCCAATGCACAGAGGGAAAACGTAACCGCAGGTTGGACATCGCTTGGTCCGGCATTCCCCCGTTCACCACAATAAGTTCAACATTGTTGGAAAACTGAAACGACGACAAAAGACTCTCGAGTTGTTCAGCGTCATTCAGGACAGGTACGATGACCGACACGAATGGTGTTCTCACGGTAGGCACATAAATGTTCTAAGCAACGTCGATTAGTGATAGCCCGATTGCAATGTAGTCAATCCATAATCTGGATCAAAGCATCGTCTCACAACCTGGAGAACATCGGCACGGGAAAGCACCCTCACCATCCGTATAGTAATTGTAGGTCAGTTCTTCACCCGGCAGGATTGTTCGCGATGCTCTGATCCAGATTGTACCATTGCTAATTTCAACGTAACAATTGGGCTGACAGGCATGATTGATGTAACGCGCCATATTTCCACCGACGGCCGCATCGATTGACGATCGATTAGTCAGCTTGAAACACCAAATCTCCCCTCTCGTAAGGTAGCGAGTCTCTCTCTTAAGACTCTCCTTATTCGAGATCTTCTCGCCGGCATAATCAATGATCCTCTTGTTCTTTGAAATCTGCTGGGTCGCAAACACTCCCCACCCCTGAATACGGGATCTGCGTCTCTTAATCGTAGCTGCCATTACGATACATCGATTACCAGTATTATCCAGTACCTGCAGGATTCTAGATTCAAAACTTGTCGCTCGCCATCAACATCGAATCCATTCGATCCGCGCCATCGGCTGGACCAAAAAACAAACCCACCTTTCAGGACTTGGGTTACCATCACATCAGCATACATCGATTGACTCGTTTTCTGTCCACGAAGCACTCAAATTCCCATCTATCTCGACAAACTCGAGCACGCCCCCCCCCACGCATCATTTTCTGTAGTTCAAACTAACCAGATCCTCACTATAATCATCCTATGTCCGAGTGGTGTGGAGAACCGCCGCCGCCTCTCCTTCTCAAAGCAATAGAGCAATTCAATCAAGGTGAGCACTTCACACAACACGAAACTCTAGAGGTGTTGTGGCGAACAGAAGTGCGGGACGTCCGTTATCTCTACCAAGGGATCTTGCAGATCGGTGTGAGCCTTTATCACATTAGGAGACTAAACTACCATGGTGCTACTTACATGCTCGAGCGTGGGACAACCTACCTGAAACCTTTTTCGCCTCACTGCCAAGGCGTGAACGTAGCTAAGCTTCTCAATCAAGCAGGGCGAATATCAGCTGAAATTATCGCATTGGGACCTGAGCGGTTACATCAGTTTGACTGGTCACTCGCGCCGAAGATTGTGTTATTCGAAACCACTGAGTAGAACCGACGTATAGAGTAAACAGTGGTTGACGAAACGATTAAGCTAAAGCAAGGGTTACGGACTCCACATTATGATGGCTGACTAAGTTATGACTGTGGGAACGCCACGATTTTCGGACCGAACGCTCGTTTTCTTAAGAGCGCTAAAGCGTAACAATAACCGCGATTGGTTTCGTGAAAGACGAGAAACGTACGAAATGCATGTACGGGGACCGATGGTCGCTGTCATTGAGCGTCTCTCTGAAGATCTCAGACTTTTTGCACCTGATCTTGTTGCATCACCAAAAGTTTCACTCTATCGGATCTATCGAGATACACGTTTCTCTCCTGACAAATCGCCACTTAAAACACATATAGCAGCGGTATTTCCACATCGTCAATTATCGAAACACGAGGGAGGCAGTCTCTACTTTGAGGTTAACGACAGGCGAGTTTTGATCGGTGGGGGTATCTATCTTCCTCAATCGGGGCAACTCCATCGAATACGTAACCACATAAGTGAAAACTTCAGTCAGTTTTGTGCGATCGTTGAATCACCAACGTTCAGACGACATTTCGGAGAAATCGAAGGCGAGTCACTCCAGCGAGTACCTCGAGGATTTTCCTTCGACCATCCGGCCGCAGAATATCTTAAGTTGAAACAGTACCTTGTCTCCTGCACGTACCCTGCCATTGTTGCGACACGCCGATCTTTCTATTCGAGGGTCCTAAATATATTTAGACAATCGTCGCCTCTTATACACTTTCTTAACGAACCACTACTTGCAGAACAACCCTTTCCAATGACAGGAGACAACTGGCCTCCATTAAATCGAAGCTACTAGCTAGCCATGAGCTCAGTTCCCTGACGATCGGCTACCGAGTTCTAGTGAAAATCGTGCGAACCAATCTCAGGCCATTCACTATCCAAACCTTGTATCCAATCAGCTCTAATCGATATTGCACCACTCTTAATTTGTAATAATCCTTCAACCAATAAAAACGATTCTTCGACGATGGTTGTACGCTGCATAACGTGAAGATCCGGTTGGAGAACCACGTTGGAAAGACCCGTTTCATCTTCCAGCGTAAGAAACACAAAGCCTTTGGCTGTCTCTGGACGCTGTCGCGTAATCACCATGCCAGTCACCCTTACATGTCGGCCGTTACGCACTCTTGGTAGGTCGATCGCACGAAACACGCCATACGGTGTCAATTTTGCTCGCCAAAATGCCACTGGGTGTAACCCAATCGTAAGACCCGTACCCCTATAGTCAGCTACGAGACGTTCACTCGGAGTCATACGAGGAAGTGGAGATTGACCATCTGACAACCGACTCTTGGTTCTAGGTTCCAGACCCTGTACGCTAAAGGTTGAACACTGAGGAAGATCCTTAACTCCTGGACTCTCTTTAAATAATTCTCCCACAGGCCTAATCGAATATTCGATCTGCCACAGTGCACCGCGACGATCGTATCCGAACGAATTGAGTGCACCAATCTCAGCCAAAGTCGCTAGTTCATCTCTCTGAAGACCAGTACGGGCAATAAGATCATCGAGAGAATAAAACCTTACTATTGATGCTTTAGACTGAACAGAACCAAGAGTTGGTGGGTGAACGCTAGGTGTTAGTACTTGAGAACCGATCCCCGAAGGATCTCTCTTAACAATTGAACGTTGAACGTGTTCTATAGTTCGTGCCACTCCCTCGCGCAGTCCTTTCACGTACTTTAGACCGAGGCGAATTGTTCCATTAGTCTCAACAGTGCAAGACCAGTTAGAATTCTGAACATCGATACCAGCGAACCGTACGCCGTGCCTCTGAGCGTCCTTGACAAGCGTTGCCGGTCGATAAAATCCCATCGGCTGATTGTTCAACATCGCCGCGTAAAATGCGGCCGGAAAATGTGCCTTCAGATAAGCACTCGCATAAACCAATAGTGCGAAGCTCGCTGCATGAGACTCCGGAAACCCGTACAGCGCGAACGAAGTAATTGCTTGAATGATCTGTTCAGCAGTAATGCCAACAATTCCTCGCCCTTCCATACCTTTACGCAACTTCTCTTCGATTTGCTTCATTAATGATTTCGATCGTGTAGACCCAAACGAGCGTCGTAATTCTTCAGCCTCACTACCAGAAAATCCAGCAGCCACCATCGCGATTCTAAGTAATTGTTCTTGGAAAAGTGGCACGCCAAGCGTACGTCTCAGAATCGGTTCAAGAGAAGAATGTGGATACGTAACTGGCTCCTCTCCCGCGCGGCGCCTTAAATATGAGTGTACCATTTGTCCAACGATCGGTCCGGGCCGGATAATTGCCACCTCCACAACAATGTCATAGAAACGTTCTGGTTTCATGCGCGGAAGCATCGCCATCTGCGCCCGTGATTCAACTTGGAAGACACCAATCGTGTCAGCCTCACGTAACATTCGATACACGGCAGGATCATCCGGAGGTAAATGCGCAAGATCTACCAAAGCCCCTAATTGCTGCCCTTTTGTCTCGCTAGCCGAACTATTCACCACTGCAAGTGTATCTTGAAGCACTGACATCATCCCAAGTCCTAAGAGATCTACCTTCATGATCCCCATAGCAGCGCAATCATCCTTATCCCACTGAACCACCACCCGGCCTGGCATAGTAGCGTTTTCAAGCGGCACCACATCGTCAAGTCGTCCCTGACCAATCACCATACCACCGGAATGTTGGCCTAGATGTCGTGGTAGATCTTGAATGTCATGCCACAGTTTCCCAAAAAGATGAATGCGTGGATCGTCAGGACTAAAACCGATCTTATTGAAACACCGTGTCATTGTGTCCCGTGGATCTGTACATTCGAAGGTATTCATGGCTTTCACAAGTTGACTAATTTGTCCGGTTTCGATTGCCAACACCTTGCCAACATCACGGGCCGCGCTGCGCCCTTGGTACGTAATCACGCTCGCAGTCATACCTGTACCCAAACAACCATACCGTTCATAAACGTACTGAATAGCACGCTCGCGGCGGTCGCCACTTGGCAAATCAAGATCAATGTCTGGCCATTGCTTACGCTCTTCAGATAAAAATCGTTCGAACAATAGATCCATCCCAACCGGATCTACTGCCGTAATACCAAGGCTATAACACACGGCGCTGTTCGCAGCTGATCCTCTTCCTTGCACGAGGATATCGTGCTGCCGACAAAAATTTACGATGTCCCAAACAATGAGGAAATAACCAGATAGATCAAGACGTTGGATGAGATCTAGCTCGCGCATGACTTGCTGACGTGCACGTTTGTAGTACGGGCGATACCGGTCACGCACCCCAAGTTCCACAATCCTCCTAAGAAACGAACTTGTCGTTTCTTCAGATGGAACCGGGTATTCGGGAAAGCGGTAACTTAGATCGGCCATCGTATAGGACAAGCGTTCAGTTAACTCCAACGTCGCATTTACAGCTTTCGGTAAATCATGAAACAAATGCGTCATGGCGATCGGTGATTTCAGATACCGCTCGGAGTTTTGCTCAAGCCGTCGACCGGCACAATCAAGTGTGGTCTTATGACGGATACACGTGAGAACATCGTAAAGCGATCGCTCTGAATAAGTAGAAAATCGTACGCCGTTCGTCGCCACAATCGGTACATGAAACGCAGATGCTAACGCGATCAGTGTCTGATTATCGGTTTCTTCGTTCCGCAGCAGGTGCCATTGTAGTTCAACATACACATTCGAACGCCCGAATAACCCGACTAGGCGATCAAGTAAATCGCCCATTCCGTATTGACGATTCGTTAAAAGCGGCCGGCCGATTAGTGCCACTAAGCCGCGTGTGTAGCCTTCGAGATCATCAAGGATGAGCGCAGCTGCACCTTTCGGCATGCTCATTTTCATTCGGGTAATTACACGACAGAGATTACGATATCCCTCTCGAGATTCTACAAGAACGGGTAGACGCCATACGCGTGATAGGTCTCTTCGCTTTCCATGATTCTTAGTCCTAGATCTTTGAAATCCAGAAAATGCAATGTCGGACTCAGAATCAGACTCCCGTCTCCTAAGTGTAGCTTCGCTTTCTCCGATCGTGAGTTCGCATCCGATGATCGGTTTGATTCCAGCAGCCATCGCCGCCCGATGAAAACGAGGAGCACCATAAACTCCATCCCTATCAAGCAAAGCAAGCGCCGGATAATTCAATTCTGCAGCACGTCCAACAATATTTTCTGGTAATGTTGTCCCTTCAAGAAAAGAGAACGCCGATGCGGTATGAAGTTCGATATACATGTTCGGATTTAAAGAATCATCCCATCTACCACTCTGTCTCTCTTACGTTTGGAGTTCAGAAGTTTAATAGTCCCTGGTTACTAATTTGTTTCGTTCTTAACCAATGACCCCATCCATAAACCAACAATTCTGACGACGATCTCGATAAATTCTATATATGGCTCTATCAGTCAGTGCGACTTCCCACTCATCACGATCCCAAGGAAATGAACTAGGCGCTGAAGTTAAGCGACGACCGCTGGTCGTTGAGTTCTGATTGTTACTTCCCCGCGGCCATCGTCTCCACCAATACCCTGACGTACGCCATGGACCTGCACACATCACAACTCGACCACCACTCAGATTTCGATACCCCGTGGCCACGTGAACGGGACGCCCACGGTAAACCCTCACCCGCACCATCACAGGCAAACGAAACCGACGAAGAACTGGCACTAGAGAGTAAGAACCGGAATCTGGAGAGTTGGTTGCAAAGTGCCGGAAAAACTTCCGCGGACTGTGCTCAACTTCAGACTCTGATCCCAGATTTTCAACTTTTGGATTAAAGCGACGTATCTCGAACACTCCAGATCTGAACGAATCGGCTATGACAGGGGTCCCGCAGCGACCCTCACCCATCAGCACTGTCAGGCGAGCAAGCAACACAGATATCTGTTCTTTTGACGGCAACGCGTGTTCGAGTAGCGAAAATTGACGCACACGTCCAGGTATTGACTTTATTTCGATGGTTACCTGATCAATACCAGCTGATGGAGGATGGGATTCGAGATCGAGTAAGACAAGCGTACGCAGAACACGTGGATCACGAAGTGGAGTGGGAAGCTGTAGTGTACGAAAATAGATCTTTCGTGTAACCAGCTGCAATCGCACACAAAGTATAATAGCATCAACTTGGTCGTGTTCAAGACGCGTGCACAGCGCATCGAACAATCCGCCCAGCACGAAGGAAAGCGCCTCAACCCTCTCAATTGGGTGCTCGAGTGCCAGTGAAACTTCAAGCGGTTCTTTTATGTAGGTAGGTGTAAGCGGCCGTTCGTCCTCACCTCTGGCAAGCCTTTGCAACACAAAACCGTCAGGTCCAAGACGCTCAAAAAGGTCGACCGATGGAATTACGGCCAGATCTCCCAGTGTTTTAAGACCCCACAGATTTATGGTTGATAGAGACGTAGAGTCAGGAAATTTAAATAGCCTACTCTTTTCGCTGACCCCATTTGTTTGTTCTAGCGCGAGGGTCTTCAAAATACCCAAAGAAAGCGAGGCTAGCGACGACGCCTCCATTCCTGGTGGGATTATCGTCAAACCAGCGTAGCTGAGGGCAGTCATTACTGCTGCAGTTCGTGTAGTTGACATTGCCACATGAGCGTTGAGGCCATGATCCACCGCTACTTTACGCAGCATGTTGCCTACAGCACGCGTGTCTCCAAACATCTCTCTCAGTCCATCCGTATCCAGCACGATTAAGTTACTACTCTGGATCTCGATGCGTGGTGAAAAATCACGAGCTAAACGTACAAGCGTGCCCATCACCGATCGCGCACCTATTCCTGCAGTGAGTTCAATCTGAGGACTTTGGAAGAAAGGTGCATTCGGTGGCACGTAAAGGCACGCAAACATCGCACTTTAATAACTAGTGTTAAAATCAAAGACCTCATGAATCAGCGGGCAGTGAGATTAAAGTCACTGCAATCAACTGACAAACGACAACTCGTTTCCATATTTCGTCGCCTCGTGCGAAGGACCCGAACCTGAACCTCGAGACCGCAAAATACTCTGGACCTGTCACTCTTGCCAATCCATCGACCGTCCGATCTAATAGATTGCATTACAATCGTGTGCCCAGCTGGGCTCCGTGCGATCGGTCTAGCCGCTAGCAGCATGCACGCCGTCTTGCTGTCTTCGATCATGCGAGACAACCGTAACCACGTCGTAAATGGAACCTGGCGTATCGTACTGATCGGAATATCAACTAAATCCATAACGACCACAGAAAACCCCCCAGCATTTATCACAAGTCTCAATGCTTTAAGTGCACGATTGAGCACGTGAACCATTCGACTATCTTTACTTGAGAGATGATGAATTTAAGGTGTTCGTAAGATTCCACTTTTGCTCATCGATACTTCGTATAACCATGTCAGCCGTTGACTCACAACTACCTCGAATCCACAGCAATTTCGACAGATCCACCCATGCGGTTGCACCAAAAGTGGGATCGAAAGTGTCGAGGGTGTCAACCAACGCTACGAGTTCTCCTCGAGCCATGGTCGTCGCGAGTAGTGTGCAAATTACACTTGTCCTCCCCGTAGAGTGTGGCCCAGTGACTTCAGAAAGCTAACCCCTCGGAAAACCACCGCCTAGCAGACAATCAAGAGGAGCCAATCCAGTAGGAAGCACACTTAACCCAAATTCTTGAGGCTTCGGAAACATCGAAGGCAATGTGCCGCCAAGTTTGTGCTTGTGAAGCAATAACTCCAAGTCAGCGCATGTAAGAGAACCCATAATTCACTAAAGTAATGAAAGGTAAACGTCCAGAATCGAATAATATGAGTTTTCGTTCTTTGTTCGCTTTAAAGAGGATACCCTAAGAGGAGCAAGGAATCAACAAGTAGACACTTACCTGCTTAAGAATTTCTCTTTATTTCACGGTTTGGAACGACTTCCAACTACATAAACCTTAGTGAGCTTGTGGGTATGGGATTGAAGGGGGAAAAGAAAACAAAAAACTCGTGTTCTGCACCTTAAGAGATAATTAAGTAAACACCCAGACTAGTTGAAACTGCAGCGGTAGTAGCAGTCACAAAGCGACTTCGTTTCTCCAGTAAACGGCTTGACATTGTCTGAGTGAGCACAACGCCAAAGAGCCCCATTGATAAGAAAATACCCAACACGAAGATGACAACAAGCCCAAACAGCTTCAGTATGGATAAATCGGTTGAACTAGCACCACTGCTGAGCGGCGCAAGTATCGTCAGCACGCGTAGACCACCAATAGCGAACAGAGTACCGAGAATGGTTGGCATGTTAGTGCGTATGGACGACAGCTGATTCCACTCTGCTCGGACAACGTTGAAGAACAAGCCAGCACGATGATCGTCACAGTACAAATGCGAGCTCCCATGCATTTTCTCAGTCAACACCACAAAAAATCCAACCACACCAAGGATGATGAGTAGACAACCACTAAAAATTTCGCCGGCTTGATCCATAAAGAACGGGATTCTTAAGCCAAGAACAAAAACGATTCCCATCCCAACAACAAAAACAACAACATGGCCCAAAGCGAATCGAAGCGCGATGCTTAGTGCACTTGAGCGAACCTCGTGGCTAGCATTACCTATCGAGAGTGACGTAATTGCCATAAGGTGATCAGCACCAAGACCATGTATAAAGCCTAGCGCCAGAGTCGTCGAAATCAATAGCATCGGAGAACTCCATATCGCCTCTAAGGCAAGGAACCAAAGTCTTGCATCCCGACATTGACCAAACACACAGTATCAAACAGCACGCTTACGCGCTACCGCCCACGGAAAGTTTCCGCAGTGCCACGTGATGTAAAGTCAATTAGCTGATTGTTAGCGTGGCCCGTAACATGGTACTCGGCACGGAGTTGATAAAAATCCAGCGAACCCACGAACGGCCGCTGATGCATCCTGGACACCAGGACATCCTCAACATTGAGTTCCATAATGACATCAAACGTACGTCCCCGACCGTGAACGACAATGCGGCGCGGTTCCCCTGTCGTTCCCTCATCAGTTTCCTCAATTGAAACATCTGTCGTGTACCCGACTGGACCGTCAGGCCCAATAATAGCCACAAACGCGGGAACGTAATCTGGATCAAAAGCGTCCGTGGGAGGCTGCAGCCGACCGTACACAAACGATAATCCACCACCATGAATCTGACCCCACTGCCAGGAAACACCTTCCCAATATCCCCAGTTATGGTCATGATAACCGACGCCATTATCCAGGGAAATCAAATCATCGTTGGTATTTAGAACACCCGTAAGTCCACCC
The DNA here is from genome assembly GCA_965249535.1 of Vicinamibacterales bacterium. Taxonomy (GTDB): domain Bacteria; phylum Acidobacteriota; class Vicinamibacteria; order Vicinamibacterales. The sequence continues at coordinate 2,616,277 of OZ252241.1, read as the reverse complement.
GACATGACGGGAACAACGTACCCAGACACCCAACCCCCATTGCCTTTAAGGGTGATAGGGGGAATGACGCGTCCAATCTTTGCTTCGAGAGCAATTTCACCGGTGATCCTAGATTCGCACTCAGACGCTTCACCATCCTGATTTGCCTGGAGATCGATTTTCACAACGTAACGCTGATCGTTCAACCGCACTTGGTTTCGACCGATCGTCAGATCAGGTGCATTGGCTAGAACCTGAACTTCATCAACCTCTGCAAAATCTGAGTAAGAACAGACATCTCCGTTTCGGTCAAGCTGCAGACGTACAGCAGCAATTCTTCGATCTGAGCCACGTTTGGGCCCAATAAGGAATGTGAGATAAAAACGTGTCTGACCTGCTTGACCACTAAAATAAAGCCACTCGGCCCAGGATTCCGCACGAATTGGCACCTTTGGGACAGGATGAAATCGATCCAGAACACGAAGCAGATCAGTGGGATCTGGTGTTGTCCACTTGGCATCCGTAGGTGCATCTCTCCACACGTTAATGGTGGTCGTTTCTAAATCACCGATTGCATGCTCCATACTAGGAATACCTCCACGTACTCTGATTGGGACGACCCGTCTGTCCCGCACCAGATATAGCGTTTTTCGCAATGTTGGAGATGCTCCCGCGACACGTCCTCTCAGCGAAGGCCCGTTAAGTACACTCGATAGAATGAACCGAGCACTTGGCACCTTACCAGTCATGCCGGTTATTACAATGTCACCACCTCCCAAAAGGGCAGGCGCACGTGCTTGCTCAAGGATCACTTCACCGATCCCTAGTAGACTGGCCATCACTGACACACCTATGCCAAAACCACCAGCTAGAACAGCACTTCGAATCGGGTGAGACAAAAGCGACCGGAGTGCAAGATTAAACATCACAAAGTACCTTCGACGGACACGAATCTCCCATCACGCATCACTAGGGTCCGGTTTGCACGCGAAGCAATGGACGCATCGTGTGTAACGACCACAATCGCAGTGCCGTCAGCATGGACTCGGCCAAGTAGGCTGATGACCTGACGACTGGTTGCTTCGTCTAGTTCACCGGTCGGCTCATCAGCCAGAAGAATTTTGGGTCGATTCGCCAATGCTCGGGCTATTGCTACACGCTGCATCTCGCCACCCGAAAGTTGCGAAGGGCGGTGAAGGCAACGATGTGATAAGTCAACATAAGCTAACAGCTCAGCAGTACGGCGGTGCCGCTCGAGCTTAGAAAACCCAGCTTCACCTTGTGGTAACTCGATGTTTTCCCACGCCGTCAGCATCGGCAACAAGAAAAACCGTTGAAAGACAAGGCCAATCTTACGAAGTCTGATCTTGCTCCGTTCCGAGTCTGAAAACGATGCAGTGTCCTCTCCCTCGAAAAATAGTTCCCCATAAGTGACCGGTTCGATGCAGCCAAGAATGTGCAGTAACGTTGATTTTCCACAACCCGATGCACCAGTGATCGCTACATAATCAGAGCTTTCGATACATAGGCTTACATCACAGAGCGCGGTTACTGGACCCGCCGGCATTGGAAACACCTTCGTTACACTCCGTGCTTCTACAATCGATCCACTCATGAGACGACCTCATTCCTCAGGGTGGCCATGATTGGGAGACGTGCGGCCAGCCATACCGGATAAAGTGAGGCAAGCGCTGTCGTTATCGTCAATAACACAACGTGAAGAACCACAGCTCGTGGTTGCAACACAAAGAAGTGTAGATTTCCCGGAATACCTGGCATGGCACGAAGAATCGCGTCGAGTCCTCTTGCCAACCCAAGACCGAGTGGAAGCGCCAGCAACCCACCAAGGCCAACAATTAAGCTAGACTCGTACAATAGGTCGATCGTAATACGTCGCCGCGAAAACCCTAGTGCACGCTCCACCGCAATCTCCGTTAGACGCTGATTGACCGAAATAGTTAAGAGCATTGTGATCAGGAGAAACCCGAAGAACAGTGTGATAGTAGCTAGCACCGTCGAGATCTGTCGGAAATAGGTGAATCCAACCTTTTCAAATCGAAGGAGTAATTCACCATTCGTAAAGGTGTGCATCCCTGGGAGTAGAAGTCTAATCGCCCGAGTTGCGGCATCAGCACCTAACTCAGGCCTCGAAGCAATTAATAGAACATCGGCTTCGTCTCTATCCTCCTCTCCACAAGCCACCGTAAAATCACGTAAATTCGCCATGGCTGTAAGTTCAGAGGTCCCATCAAATGGAAATCTTGCAATGCCAGCCACACGAAAATCAGCCGTTGGTAACGGCGAACTACTCTCCAAACATGATCCCTGTAACGTCAACATCTCGCCTGGTGAAATACTCAACTTTGTTGCCAAATTTTGATTAACCAGAATTACTGGAACCAAATCTCCATCTGTGTCATGAAGATCGTTTCCATCCACAACTTCCCAGCCGGTACTTGCTGCGGGGACCGCACCCACAAAAGTGACAGCCAGAGCCTTCGATTCTGTTGATGATATACGCGCTCTTCCAACGCGAATGGGGACCACGAGATCTACTTCCGGAAGCCCCGCAATGAGAGTCACGGCAGCCGAAGCGTTTGGAATCTTTGGGCCCGCAAGTGCCATCGACTCCGTAGCTAAAACACGCACGTCGAACTCGGTCTTGTCGAGTAATTTCTCGAATGAAACTACAAGTCCACGCGAGAGCAACAACATATCAAACAAAAGCGCTCCAATTGTTGCAACACCTAAAATACCAAGTATCGTACGGGCTGGTCGACGCACGAGGTTACACCATGCAAAAGAGAATGATCTCATCGGCGAACCAACTTAAGCGTTTCATGACGGAGAACCAACCAAGAGGCAACAATACTGGAGAGTATGCCCAGAGGGACGGCGAGTGCGACCGTCCTTATCACGACCGAAGACGTAATCCGCACGAATACAAGAACCGTGTCATACCGCCACTGGAAGAATTGATTAAAGACATCTTGTACTGCCACAGAAAGAACGATCCCGAACAGTGTGCCTAATACGGCGACTAAGAACCCCTCCATGAACACGTGCAAGAGAACGCGTTTCCTTGTCATCCCAATTAATCGAAAGATTCCAATGGTTTCACGACGCTCCTCCGTCCGTATAACCATCAATAGTAAAAGAAAGACAGTGCTCGCAATTACTGTGACAAGTGCGACCGCAAGATGAAAATGTTCAATAACTACAAATGTCTCAGATGAATCTGACTCAGTGGCCGTCGATTGAATTTTGATTCCAGAAACCCTAGCAGATAGCTCATCAGCAACCTCATGAACCTCATCCGAATTCGTCAGGGCAACGTTAATTGCACTTACAGTTTCACTTGCCATTGGATCTTGAGGATCACTTGTAATCTCAATTAGGTCGGGTAAATGAAGTCTAGCTTCTAATCGTGCAGCCCCTAGACGAAGTGGATCAGGAGTCGGCTCGTACATACCCACAATACGAAACGAACACGCACCTTCCCCTGATGCGTGAGTCGAGAAACGAACTAGATCCCCCACCATGAATTCTTCGGATTCCATTAGTTGGCGTGACAGCAAGAGCTCAGGAACGACGTCGGCAGCGGCCTTTTGGCACGAGTCCTGTGTCGTCTGTAGACCTTCTTCGTCAGCATCGAGAGAGGTCAAACCGGCTGCCGCAAAAAAGAGGGGGGCCACCAGTATAAATAGAATTAGACGGATAAACATCAGGGATTAATTATAACTGCGGCCGACTCCAGGTACCAGACTAGCGATTCCACGAAGTCATTACTCGACCTGTTCAGCCAACTCGGCGTAGAATGACTCTGCTCGGACACATGCTTAGATTGCGTCCTATGAGAGTCAACGTTCAATCTCCTTCCGGCACAAAGGCTTATGGGATCAGTGATAGGTGTGTTTGTTGTGGACGCAGGCCTGCCGAACCCCAATGGCGGCCCATTTTGCTGCGCACGTTGTAAGCTTTTAGACCTAGGTCGATGGATCGATGGACAATATCAGGTGCCGGGACAAATAGTCGAGACACCGCTCCTTGGGGACTGAAGCGATTAGCCAGAGGGATGAAGATCGATTAAAGATTGAAGCCCTGGACTTGCAATGTTAAATTCCGTACAAAGTTCCAGTGAACAGCAAAAACATAACTTAATTCTCGGTCCTGATATTATGACCTTTGAGGAAGTATGACCGACACGTTAACGATAACCGACAACCGTACAGGGAAACAGTACGAGGTACCTGTCGTACGTGGTGCAATCGAGGCAATGAAACTTCGGCAGATCAAGGTGTCTGAAAGCGACTTCGGTCTGATGACTTATGATCCTGCCTTTCTCAACACTGCTTCGTGCCAGAGTCGCATAACATACATCGATGGCGATAACGGCGTGTTGCTGTACCGAGGTTATCCGATTGAGCAACTAGCCGAACGTAGCACATTTATTGAAACCGCTTACCTACTTATTTTTGGTGAGCTACCCACTGTTGCTCAGCTTAACGAATGGACCCATAAGTTATCACTGCACACGACCCCGCATGAAAATGTTAAGAAGTTTATGGAAGGATTTAAACAAGGTGCACATCCGATGGGAATTTTTCTGAGTACCGTTGGAGCGCTGTCAACATTCTACCCAGAATCCAAACAGATCTTCCTCGAGAAGTCCAGACACACCCAGATCGTTCGTCTGATTTCTAAAGTTCCTAGTATCGCAGCCTACGCCTATCGGTACAATAGCGGCCAGCCTTACGTCTATCCAGATAACGATCTCTCTTTTACAGGGAACTTCTTAAACATGCTGTTCAAGACCACGGAATCACAGTATCAGCCTAACCCTGTCCTCGAGCGGGCACTCGACGCATTATTCATTATGCATGCCGATCACGAACAAAACTGCAGTACCAATGCCATGCGCGGCATTGGGAGTTCAGATGTTGACCCTTACGCTGCACTAGCAGGTGCAGCTGCTGCACTCTACGGACCCTTGCATGGCGGCGCGAACGAAGCGGTCTTGACGATGCTATCTCAGATCGGTTCTGTCACGAATGTACCCGCATTCATCAAACGAGTGAAGTCCGGAGAGGGACGATTAATGGGTTTCGGTCATCGCATCTACAAATCCTATGACCCTCGAGCGAAAGCAATCAAAGCGATTGCTAACCGTGTTTTCGAAGTCACTGAGAGAAACCCCTTACTGGATGTCGCCCTCGAGCTTGAGCGCGTCGCCCTCGAGGATGATTACTTCATCAAAAGGCGACTCTACCCAAATGTGGATTTCTATTCCGGATTGATTTACCAGGCAATGGGCTTTCCACCAGACATGTTCCCTGTTCTGTTCGCCGTGGCCCGGACGGCCGGGTGGGTCGCACAATGGGAAGAAATGGTTCTTGATCCTGAACAAAAGATTTCTCGGCCGAGACAAATTTACATTGGTAAAGGTCCTCGAGACTACGTACATTCAGAGCAACGATAGTCGACACCGTCTAGTAATTAACTTGAACGCAATCAGTAGTTACGGGCTTGACTTCCGAGGGGTGCTTTGGCGCGATCTCTTCATGAGTTTGATCGAGATTTTCACGCGCTTCTCTGACCACGAATCCTGCATCGCGCACCTCGAATCTCTCCGTTGGGGCACGGACCCAGGCTGCCCGCACTGCGGGTCGATGGGTGTGGCCCGAAAAGCGGACGGGACACGGATCGGCCGCTGGAATTGCCACGATTGTAAATCGAGTTTCAACGTCCTGCACGGTACGATCTTCCAAAAGACGAAGATCCCGTTGCAGAAGTGGTTTCTAGCCATCGGCATCATCTTCAACGCGAAGAAGGGCGTCTCGAGCTACCAACTCGCACGCGACCTCTCCATCAACCAGAAGTCAGCGTGGTATCTCGGGATGCGCATTCGGGTCGCGCTGAAAACAGACACCACGGGGCTATTGAGTGGCATCGTCGAAGCCGATGAGTGTTACGTGGGGGGCGAAGCCTAGGTGGAACGCGCACGACCCGTTACAGCGCTCTCCACGCGGTCGAGGCACCAGGAAGCTCCCGATTGTCGGGGTGGTTGAACGTGGGGGCCGTGTGGTGGCGATACCAGCCGCGAAGCGTGAACTCACCGCCAATGGCTTGAAGCGGTTCATTATGAACCACGTGAACCCGACCGGCACGGTGCTCATGACCGACGAGTATCCAGGCTACCGACAGATCGCGACGGTCATGCAGCATGCCGTCATCAAGCACACGCGGCATTATGTGGACGGCGACATTCACACCAACACGATTGAGGGGTTCTGGTCGCTGGTGAAACGTGCGTGGTTTGGCTCGCACCACCACTACCGGAGCACCTATGCCCCGCTCTACATCGCCGAAACATGCGCCAGCTACAACAACCGACACGTGGCGGATCGATTTGAGCCGTTCCTCCGGTCGGTGCTGGCATGAACACGCTCTCGTACGGCGACTGCCTGACGGTTATTCAGGGCATGAAGGCGCAAAGCGTCGATCTGATTTACCTCGACCCACCGTTTAACTCCAACAAGAACTACCACAACATCTACAAAGACGAAACCGGGCGACCACTTCCTGACCAAGTAGAAGCGTTCTGTGACATGTGGACGCTCGACGAGGAACGAGAGCGCGCATTACGTCACATGCCTGTGCTGATGCGCAAGCAGGGAATCGATGATGACACGGTAGAATTCTGGCGAATCTGGATGAACGCGCTTCGTAAGACGAACCCGGCCCTGCTCGCCTACCTCTCGTACATGGTCGAGCGGATCGTGCACCTGCGCGTCCTGTTGCGTTCTACAGGTTCGCTCTACCTACACTGTGACCCGACCGCGAGCCACTACATTAAAGTCATGCTGGATGGCGTCTTTGGGCACCAGAATTTCAGAAACGAGATCGTGTGGAAGCGCACATACGCACACGGCGGGGTTGAACGTTGGGGTAGCGTTCACGACACGCTTTTGATGTACTCAAAGTCAGATGCCTGTCGTTGGACTGGAATGACGCAAGACTATGCCCCTGAATATCTAGACGAACGGTACGACAAGCGCGACGATCGCGGCCGTTATCAGGAGATCGTGATGACAGGCCCAGGTGTGTCTGGTGGCGCTTCTGGTCAACCGTGGAAAGGCTATGACCCTACAGCGGCCGGAAGGCATTGGGGTGTGCCTCGCGCTGCATTGAAAGCACTTGAGAAAGAAGGCGTAGATATTCCACCAGGGCTACATGATCGCCTTGACCTATTACACCACCACGGGTTTGTCTACATTCCAAGAAAACCCGGCGGCGTGCCACGATTTAAGCGCCATATTGATGGTGCTAGCGGTTTACCGGTCCAAGACATAATTTCAGACATTCCTCCGATCAACTCACAGGCAAAAGAGCGCATGGGTTACGCAACTCAGAAGCCACTTGCCTTGCTTGAGCGCATCATTAAGGCCAGCACAAACAAAGGCGACGTGGTGCTTGATCCATTCTGCGGGTGTGCGACCACACTGGAAGCGGCGAACAGGCTTGATCGTAAGTGGATCGGTATCGACATAGCCATTCACGCGATCAAGCGCGTGGCTAGACTCCGACTGACGGATAGATGTGGGCTCGTGGAAGGTACCGACTACGAGATTAAGGGAGTCCCGCGTGACATCGAAGGCGCGAAGGATCTGTGGACCCGCGATAAATATCACTTCCAGAAGTGGGCCGTTGAACAGGTGGAAGGGTTTGTCACAACGAAGAGAACGGCTGACGGCGATATCGACGGGCGACTCTACTTCGCGGTGCCAGACATACGCGATCTTCAGAGCATGGTCATTGAGGTCAAGGGCGGTGCGAACGTGTCTATAGCCGACGTGCGGGCACTCGGGAACGTCCTCGACCGCAACACGGCACTGCTGGCCGGGCTGATTGTCATGGAGGGCCTCGGGCCGGTGAAAACGCGCAACTTCAAGCGGCTCATGGCGGAAGCGGGACACCTGAAAATCCTAGGCGTTAAGTATCCGCGGATGCAGATGTTGACGGTTGATCAGATCTTCGCCGGGGATCGCTTTATCACAGCGAGTGTCGCGGCGCGACGGGCGGTAAAGCCGAAACTCCCGCTCGGATAAACATTGACAAGCCCATAACTACTGATTGCCAACTTGAATCTTTGGCTCTTTAGCGTTTATGTTGCTCCGTTGGATCACTTCGAATTGTTCCGAGCACTGTCGGTCACTAAGAAACTCACACCTCCACCAGTCACTTGAGTCACGAATGCCCACCTCATCGAGCCCGCGTGCGACGGACAAGGAACGCCAAAACCAAACCAGTAATTATCAGGATAGAGTAAGACAAAACACTGTCGCCAATTCTTTTGATCAGCAGAAGAACACATAGACCAATAACGAGGGTCAGAGTTCCTCCGGTAGCGAAGGCAAATAGCTGATCGATGATTCGAGGCCTTGGAAGCACACTTTCGTCGGTTGTCGCCTCACCACATTGATAGCAAATCAGTGCTTTATCTGATATCTCGGTCCTGCACGTTTTACAAATCACACGCGTTCCCTAGCTTGTTCATTCTCGACTTATTTTCATTTCAAAGGATTAATCCATTAGTTCACATGATTTATGCGTTGATCGGCTCTCAGGTCAAGACGATCGTGTTCGGATGGATTATTCCTGTGAGCCACGTTCCAACATCCGATCTTCTACTCGAATACGCTGGAGCATTAAACTTCCAAACCCCAAGATAGCGAGAGGCCCCGTAATAATCGCCGCCATCATAATGGCCATCGCAATTAGCTCCCCGGCGACCGCAGCATAGTTTGGATGTCTCAAAAATCGATAAGGCCCTGAACCCACTAGTGGTTCACCAGGTAATACCAATACAAGAAACGTCCATCGCATACCGAGTGAGAAAATTGCCCAGTACTTAAGTAGTTTTGAAACAACAAACAATATGGCGCCGACAAACCACCAGGAAGTTGACGCTGTTCCAAGAAGGCCACCTTCCAACGCAAGCATGAGGAAACAGAAAGGGTAGATCACCCTCATTATGGGGTAAACATCTCCTTCTGCCTCAATCGCACCGCGCTCACGAAGTACACGCTCATGGCGGACCGACAACCATGCTTCAGCGAACATAATCACACCTACGACCGCCAGCGTCGTCACTGCAATAAAATGAGTATCGGCCATAATCAGAGTTGGCAACTTCCAGCACACCAAGCAGATAATCTCTATGAGAGATACCCGATGACATGTAATACTTGCGACGATCTTCTTATTTCAAAAGTTAGAGGTCAGCAGCAATCCAAATCATTCTGCGGAGAATCGCAGGAGCAATCGCCGTGCAGATACCACCCGCATGCACACCGACCGCCGAACCAACAAGAGCCCTGACCCTCCTGTTGAAACGCAGCTTTCTATCAAATTCTTGATGCCTCAACTGAGTGAGCCGTTTGTATCCATTTGAAGAATTCGTATACAACATATCCAGTGCCGCCTGGGCCGCCAACTCACCACCCCGCATAGCCATTCGAATCCCATCTCCCGTTATAGGATCGATGAAACCAGCGGCATCACCAGCCAACAAAAGTCCTGGCATACCAGCAGCATGGCTATCGACGGCTAGAGGACCCATGACCGTTAGGCGACTGACGAGTCGCGCATTCGCAAACCGCTCGCGGAGACAGGCGTCGCCTTCGAGTGTAGACTTCAACATGAGCTTCGGATCAGAAAACTGCTGTCGTTCGTCTGAAACGAAACATACATTCGCTAGACCATCCGGTAGGGGCGCAACTCCGATATAGTGACCACACCGTACGTGCATTTCTCCAAATGACGACATGCCATCAACACTCTGAAAGTATCCACCGACTGCCCAACGTCTCGGAGAAAGGGGATGTCGAAGCAACCCTAAAGAAAAGGCTATTGGTGATCGACGACCGTCAGCAGCTATCGTGACGGTAGCAGGTACACGACGAGACCGACCGACAGGTCCGGAAACGAGTAATCCACATACCTTGGGGCCACCTGGGCCATCCTGGATTAGCGGTTCCTGGACAATGACACCCTCGTCGAAGCGCGCGCCAGACTCAATTGCACGGGTGAGGAGAACGTCATCAAGCTCTCCTCGTCTGATAGCTCGTCCCACGCGCCGCTCAGGAGCTAGAGGATAACAACCTTGTACACTCACACCGTGTTCAGCGGTGAGAATCATCCCATCGAGACAAAGGCCGCGTCGCTCAACTCGTTCGGCCAGGTCAAGACGTTTAAGAATAGCCATCGCGCCAGGATTCAACGTATCACCACAAAGCTTCTCTCGTGGAAACCTCGCACGGTCAACTACCATGACGCGGATCCCAGCCCTCGCGAGAATGGTCGCGGCGACCGAACCAGCGGGACCAGCACCCGCTATAAGAACGTCTACTCCCTCTCTTCCGCCACACAACGGACTACCTCGCTCTCCACCGATCCTAGGATCCGACGGCCCCCAGAACAATTGCACTATTCTTTGATCCAAAACCAAGACAATTGCACAACGCCACATTCGGTTCTGCCGCCCTGCCGCGGTTGGGAATAAAGTCAAGATCACACTCGGGATCTGGAGTCTGCTGATTGATGGTTGGTGGAAGAAATCGCCTCGACATAGCCAATGCGGTAGTAACTATTCCAGCCGCACCACTGGCCCCTTGGGGGTGGCCAATCATTGATTTGGTCGACGACCCAGGCACACGATCAGCGTACCGTTGAAGTAGACGTCGAACACACTTCGATTCAATGGCATCATTGAGCATTGTGGACGTTCCATGAAAATTAACGTATCCAAGTTCTCCGATCGAACGCCCAGCTCGGTCGAGAGCGAGTTTCATTGCACCCACAATTTCCTCACCAGCTGGGTCCATCTGAACCCGATGATAGGCATCGCAAGTCGAACCGTAACCCTCAACAGTCACGTACCGGTGTGCACCTCTGGCAAGTGCACGATCCTCTCGCTCGAGTACTACCATCCAAGCTCCTTCACCAAGCACAAATCCTTCACGGTTCTGATCGAACGGCCGCGATGCCTCCGTTGGCTTGGTATTGAAGTGTGTGGGCATGGCTCTCATCTTCGAAAAACCAAGCATCATCCCCTGAGTAACACATGCATCGACACCGCCTGCGAGGAGGACTTCGGCCTCTCCAGATCTAATCATTCCCGCACCATAGCCGATGGCGTCAGTGGAGCTTGTGCAACCGGTTGAGATGACATGGCTTATCCCACGAAGCTGTAGTGCGATCGAAATTTCACTTGACACCATCCCGACGATCGAGACAGGAATGGCGTATGGAGCCACACGCTTCCAGTCGCCGACAAAAAACTCAGCATACTCACGTTCCGCAACATCGACACCACCAGCTCCACTTCCAACGATGACTCCAGCACCCGTTTCACCGACGCAAAGACCAGAATCACGCCATGCCTCACGGGCGGCGATTACACCAATGAGCGACGCCTTCGAGTAGCGGCGCGGATCAGCACGAGATCTTCGGCGACCGGCCCGTTTAGAGTCGTCGACCTGCTCACCCTCAACTGGTAATGAATCACCAATACCAATGGCTGGCACCTGAGCTGCTACACAACAAGGTAGCTTTGAAGTGTCAAAGTCAGAAATGATTCGAATACCACTGTGACCGTTACTTATTCCGTCCCAGAATCGTTCACGTCCGACACCGAATGGCGAAACTACACCGATCCCTGAAATGACAACCTGCGATCGCCGATCAGCACCTCTTACCATCTGCATTACCCAAGCAAGATAGATCTTCTAGAACGTTGGCAAGCCCTATAATATGACGATCCCTGGCTAAATATTGGATCCTAATAATTTCAGGGACTACGAAAATGGCCTTCCTATATGCGTGGCTCGCTGGTCTTGCGTTTACGGCCTCCCTAGCATATTTCACGTACTTCTATGCAATTTTACTTGGACAAACAACGGGTCCAGCTCAGTGCGGAGTCGATATATTTCAGTCTATCGTCTGGAACATCGTACTTTTTGGATGCTTCAGCATGCACCATAGCGTAATGGCACGGGCTTCCGTTAAGCGATGGATCACAAACTGGCTTCCACTGATTTTGGAACGGTCCACTTACGTTTTGATCTCAAGTTTTCTGTTTTTCGCAGTTTGTTTCTGGTGGCGCCACCTGCCGACTGAATTCTACACCGCTGGCGGTATTGGCCGTTGGCTCCTATATGGATTACAACTTGGTGGGCTGGCTCTTCTCGTGAGTTCCGTGTCGATGCTCGACGTTCTGGACCTGGCCGGAATTCGAAACGTTATGCAGAAAGTAACTCGTTTTCCAACCTCGAATCTGGAAACCCAGATACAGCCTGAACTCCTACCTGAACCGCAATTAATTATCGCAGGTCCATATCGGATCGTTCGTCATCCACTATATTTAGGTTGGATGTTCATTGTATTCGGATCACCCCTTATGACTACCAGCCGTTTCCTGTTTGCATGCGTTAGCACAGCTTACCTATTACTCGCCATCCCTTGGGAAGAACGTTCCATGCTGAATACCTTCGGTACGCATTACCAGAAATATGTACAAAAGGTACGGTGGCGACTCATCCCGGGGATCTTTTGAGGGTCAGAGGACAGCCAGATACCTTCCTGCATGAAATTCTCGATTCTCAAGAACACTGGCGGTTAGCATTATCTCAAATAAACACGACCGACTGCTGTGAAGGAATTTCGAATCGCCGACCGCAACGCTTACAGACCACACCATCATCTACCCGAACTAGGTAGTCTCTGAGCTTAGAGAACAGTGCTCGATCGCGCTCGTCAGCAGCCCTCGGCAAACGCTGCTTTTTCGTCCGCTTGATCCATCGAACCTGATATTCCGTCCGATGCTGACACTTCGAACAGGTGAAGTTCGCCAGCTTCAATTCAGACTTCTCGTCAAAAAATTCTCGTTCGCGCAGACCCACCGTAAAATCACATTAATGGATAAAAACTAGGAGCCTATCGTTGGGACCGGGCGCCGAGCGAACCTCCTCTATGGCCAGCGTCAACGTCTATCTAATTGCCAACGGCTGGGGTCCACTCCTTCCGACAAGTTACCAAGGACCACATCTTAAAAATATTCACCTTCTCAATCGAGACCGGTTGTAGATTTGTCTGCGCCAGAAATGCCGGCAGGTCGACATCTGACCTGAAGCCAATATGAATAGTTAACGGCGAGATAAACTTTTCCGCACGCGACAGTAACCGATTTGAGCTCAAGAAGTGATTCAGAAAGATAATACGTCCATTAACTCGACATACCCGCTGCATTTCCCTCGCAACCTGCACTGGATCAGGAACTACGCTAATCAAATAGGGAGCATAAACGATGTCAAATGATTCATCCGGAAAATCTAGAGCTGCCGCATCCATTTGGAGAAGTCGAACGTTTCGAGTTCGCCGCCGTTCTACGCGCTCCTGCGCCTTCTCCAGCATAGATGACGAGATATCAATACCAGTGACCCAGCAGTTCTCCGGATAAAGTGCCGCGTTGATTCCAGTACCGATACCAACCTCCAGCACCCTGGCTTCAGGCTGAATACCGAGTCTTCTGATCGTCTCAACACGACCCGCGTGGAGACTAGGACCGAAAAAAATATCGTAGGACGAGGCAAGTTTTTCGTAGACTCCCTCAACAAAATCAGTTTCTACATTGACCACCGACAAAGAGCGCGTCAAGATATCCGTCGAGACCCCAATCTCAGACCTCAAGGATCGCTTCCCAGGCTGGAGCAATGACATGCACTGGACTATAGCGTGTTGTCGAATCCTGAGCAAGGAAGTCTTCAATTAAGTTACGAGTCGCCAAAGCCAAATAAGCAAATGTGGTGGATGCTCCTCACTTGAAAGACCGAAGAGCAGCACCAACGTAACTTCAGGATAGGCTCCTAATTTCTCCGAGAGCAAGGAATACACCATTATAACTGTAACTCTTTCAGTAACAACACCTTTTAGGCACTGTCCGTTTGACAGAATCCCGACCGGTGCGTATAGTTGAAAAATCACGCGTGCTACAAGAAGTGAAGTATCTCTCGGCCGAACAGTTCCTGGTCTTCACGTTGATGGTGAAGCTGGCCGTCGTGGCTACATTGGCCACGACGCTGGTGAGGTTTCATCATTTCCGTCGAATCCTTCTGACCGAACAGCGTGCCTGGCGTGAACGCCTCGTCTTCGCCTTCAGCCTTGGCATCCCCCTGAGTGTGGGAGTCGGTTCCCGCCTCCTCCTCAACTACAATGCAGCGGATTTGTCACTGGTGGGTCCGTTGCTCGCAGGACTCCTCGCTGGTCCCTACGCTGGAGCAATTGTCGGCGGCCTTGTTGGATTGCCAGCTCTAACCGCTGGCGAAGTCATCGCGTTACCGTTTGCTGTGGGTTGCGGATTTGCGGGCGGCGGACTTCGTGAGCTATGTTCAAAAGAAGCGATTTGGCATTTTTCGCCATTCTTCTTTACCGGATTACATCGGCATGCTTGGCAGCTAGTCCGCAAGTTGCGCATTGATTGGACGGTCATCCTAGTAACTACCCCAATCTGTTTGGAATTACTACGACAGGCGTTGGGTCTTCGTTTCGGTGCAGCAAACGTCTTTTTCCTACCCTCAACCTCTCCCGTCTTACTGATTCTCGTAATACTAGCGACGGTCCTCTGTGTGGCAATTCCAATTAAGATTTGGAACGCCGCGAGAATTGAACATCGACTTCAAGAGCATGAAAAATTATTGATGACGGCAAAATTGGCCGCACTGTCAAGCCAGATTAATCCGCATTTTCTATTCAACACATTGACGTCAATCTCGTCACTCATCCGATCGCAGCCAGAGACGGCTAGAATGCTCATTGTCAAGCTCTCAGGACTTTTACGCCGCCTACTTCGAAGCCACGAGCACTTCGTGACGCTCAGAGAAGAACTCGGGGCAATTGACGAGTATTTAGATATTGAAACTGTTCGATTCGGGCCCACTCTCGTTGTAAATCAGCAAATCGCTCCTGACAGTCTAGACCTTGTTTTACCCAGTATGGTGCTCCAACCGCTGATTGAAAATTCAATCAAACATGGGTTGTCTAGAAAAATAGGAGGCGGTACGATTACGATCCGTAGCGAACGAACTAATGGACATGTCGTTATCGAAGTAATCGATGATGGCTCTGGAATGTCCCACGAAGACATGGAACGTGCGTGGTCGAGTGGTATCGGCCTTCGAAACGTTAACGAGCGCCTCCGCGTGATTTATGGAGCCAATTATCGGCTGAAACTCAAGAGTACGCCTGAACAGGGAACCTGTGCCAGGATTGAGATTCCAGAATTGGTTACATCAGAGCAATTTTCTGCTTAAGGTATAGACATGCGGACGATTATTGTTGATGATGAAGAGCTGGCGCGTAATGAACTTGCCTTCTTGCTCGAACAGGTGGGTGGTATCGAAGTCGTTGGTCGAGCGGGTAATGGCGTTGGCGCTATCAAGCTAATCGAGAAACTGTCGCCTGATCTCGTGCTACTTGACATTCAGATTCCAGGACTTACCGGGTTCGAGGTTGCACGACAGCTAGTAGAGCAAAAGGTTGAGTCACGGATTGTCTTCGTCACCGCTTTCGACCAGTACGCAGTCGAAGCCTTCGAGGTAAACGCCGTTGATTATCTCTTAAAGCCGGTTGAACCTGCACGACTTGAACAAACCATCCAACGGGTCCGACGATGGATGGCAATGGATCATAAACCTCAGCAGTCTCAAGTTAATGCAGACCTCGGAAGAATGGTACAGTGGATATCTGAACGCCAGAATCGCCGCGAGCAACTGGCGGTAAAGGTGGGTGAGCGGTTTCTTCTGGTTAATACGGATGACGTAATTTACGCATCATTAGCCGATGAAATAATTAGCATTGTGACACAAGCCCTTGTAGGCACTTCAAACTGTCGGACACTTGACGAGCTACAGGGTCATCTTGACCCAGCAGTTTTCTGGCGAGTACATCGTTCGCACTTGGTTAATATCAATAAGATAAGAGAAATTATTCCCTGGTTCAGTCGGAATTTTATCCTTAAAATGAGAGATGCGAAGGCCACGGAGATTCCCGTAAGTCGATCGCAGACAAAGCGCCTACGCGAGCACCTCAACCTATAGTGGTAACTCTAATGAATTCTAGCGGTATGACAGCAAACGCACCTGCCAACGACGCGGTGAAACTAACGCCGTCTTCTTCCGGCGTACCAGGGTCTAGTTCGTCCTCCCTGCCACCCGGTACCCAACCACAAGCAGAACCCAAGCGTCCAGTTTGGCGTTCTTCAGCCTTTCTTCATCTACGCAACGAGCTGATTGCCTGGTTTAAAACGTTAGCGTCCGCCGCGGTGTACGCAACACTCATCGTCACGTTCGGATTTCAGGTGGCCCGAGTCGAAGGCCAGAGCATGGCCCCAACACTTTTGGATCAAGACCGCCTCATCGTCAATAAGCTAGCGTACCGTCTTGGCGATCCACAACCCAACGACATAGTCATGTTGTATTACCCAGTCGAACCTGAAAAATCGTTTGTGAAAAGGGTGATCGCTGAAGAGGGTGATACGCTGCGGATCGTCGATGGAAAGGTTTTTGTCAATGATCTTCAACTGCCAGACGATTACGTTCCGACCGAGCACCAGAGCCATGAGAATCAAGAGCCAGAGATAGTCCCCCAAGGATACTATTTCGTGATGGGCGACCATCGGAACAATAGCTCCGACAGCCGCCATTGGGGCTATGTACCCAAGAAATATATCACCGGTAAAGTCCAACTTCGCTGGTGGCCTGTCCCAACTGCGAGACTCTTCTAGGTTTTCCTCAAGTACTTGACCCTTAAAACAACATAACTAAGGACTGAGCCAAAACTGACGGCGTTTGACTACCTGTGATAACTTCCAGAACTCCCACCAGTCTTTTTGACAAGAGAAATGTCACCAATGACCATCGTCCGATCCAATGCCTTAACCATGTCATAAACGGTCAGGGCTGCAACAGTAACAGCACTTAAGGCCTCCATCTCGACACCCGTTTGGGCGCTGGTACGCACGCAAGCCTGGATATCGTAACCGTCTTGACTGGCCTTGAGCTCAACATTGACGTAGGATAACGGTAAAGGATGACACAAAGGGATCAGATCGGCCGTTCTCTTGGCGGCCATAACGCCAGCCAGTCGAGCGGCCTGGAGTGGATCGCCCTTAGCAACTTTGCCTTTACGAATCTTGTGCAAAGCTTGCTGCCCAATCGCTATGTGGCCTCTTGCGATTGCCTCCCGTACAGTGACCGACTTGCCTCCAACATCAACCATTTGAAACCGACCACTGGCATCAATGTGCGACAACGTCGGACGCTCAGTCATCCATCCGTTAGCTCGTCCGCGCACCGATTTGCGCCTCTTCCGACCAATTCTATCCTCACTCAACCGAGGCTCTTTAACCTTAGGCCTCGGCGATTTAGTTTTTCGTACCACTTTCGACCCTCGCCAAGTAGAAGGACAAACTTTCAAGTGAAACCGTGAGATCGACGCTTTTCAGTTTAACGTCACTTGGAACGACAAGAGCAACTGGAGAAAAATTCAAGATTGCCTTAATGCCAGCCGCCACAACCGTATTCACAACAGTCTGTGCCACTGTTGCTGGTACGGCTACAACCGCTATCGTGATTTTCTCACGTTTTGTTACTCGCCTAAGCTCCTTAATGTCATATATACGCGCAGAGCTACGTGAATGCTGACCAACTTTGTCTTGTAGATTGTCAAATAATGCAACGATTTGAAATCCTTCCTGTCTAAATCCCGGGTAGTCTGTCAGCGCTAGACCAAGATTTCCGGCGCCCATAACCGCAACTCTTATCTCTCGATTCAGGCCAAGAATCTGCCGCAAGTGCCGTCTCAGATCCTTGATTACGTACCCGACACCGCGAACTCCAAAATCACCAAACTGGGCAAGATCCTTTCGGATCTGGGCCGCATTAAGATGGAACTGCTCGGCCAAGGCTTTCGACGAAACGGTACTCACACCAGCAGCATCCAACTCACTGACAAAGCGCAAATACACGGACAACCGATTGGTTGTCAGCTCAGACACTTGATCGGGCATAGATTAAGGCTCCCCAGTTAAAAAAAACGGACGCGCGATTCTACGACTGGACATCACGGGGGTCAAGAGTGCCGTATACTGAACACCGGCATGGCACAGCATTGGACTCCCCGGATACTCCACTTTCTCCCGGATACTCCACAAGGCTTCCGAAGAGTCGTATACTTTGTCGTTACAACCATTTCAGTTCTAGCCGGACCCTCCTGGACCCACGGGCAGCCCATACGGAAAGCGACTACCCTCCCGGCACTGCTAACTTACCCGGTGTTTTTTCACGGCGAACGTATTGTTGTTCGCGCAAGAGCTCTAACCGACAACAAGATCATGTGGCTCACCGACGGTGAAGTAACAATACTAGCGTTAGGTAATTTGAATCCGAAAATAGGTGAGCAATTTGAAGCCTTGGGAACATTCTGGGACGTCGGTCGCCTTGAGCCAGGTGATTCTAGATTCACACAGTTCAACCTTTTCGAACTTTCCACAACACTCCTTAATAAACCCTGGCCAGGTACTAACGAACTCCCCATCTTGGTTATCGAATCAACACTCTTGCCAACTCAATCCCGCGAGCTGACCGTGCGGACCATCGCACTGAAGCCAGAAACCTATGAAGGTAAACAGGTAACTATTACCGGTCGCTTCAAAGGACGAAACCTTTACGGCGATCTCCCGGAGGCACCAGGTATAAGCCAGTGGGACTTCGTTCTGCAGTCGGCAGACGGAGCAGTCTGGGTTACGGAACTCGAACCCCGCGGTGAAGATTTCCACCTCGACGTTACCGCGAGGGTCGACACGGGTCGTTGGCTTGCCGTAACCGGTATTGTACACCGAACTCGTGCGTTGGTAGGCATCAAAGCAACTGAATTGTCACTCGTTGAACCACCGGCGATCACAGAAAGAAGGTCCGGTCCTGAAGCAGAACCTCTACTCGGTCCGGCACCTGAGATCATTTTTAGTGTGCCAACACACGAAGATGTTGACGTTCCCCGTGATACGTTAGTACGACTTCAGTTTTCTCGAGACATGGATCCGGACTCATTTAAGGACGCTGTACGAATCAGTTACAGCCAGAACGATTTATCGGAGCAACCCGAACAACCACGAGCAGTGGATTTTAATGTGAACTATCTAAAACTTAATCGCGTGTTAGAGATCCACTTCCTAGAATCGCTTGACCCGTTCAGAAACATTGTGGTTGAGTTGTTCGAAAGTATCATCGCAACTGACGGGGTGTCACTTGAACCTTGGATGCTTACTTTTACTTCAGGAAGTTAGACAACGGTAGGACTACACCTGAAATCTTGCTCAAGACTTAATCGCTGTTAGTGCTGAAACGCACTAATTCGTTACCATCAAACGGGACCTTCGGCCAGTAACGCTTCGATTGCCCGTCTCGTTTTCATGATTAGCTGATCTCTCGTATTAATTTCATGACCTGCTGTCTCGACAGGAGGACCCACGCGGACGCTAACAGTGACGGGCCAAATAATGGGGCTCCCTTTTCGCATAGCTTCCTGGGCACCTTGAATGGCCATTGGCACAATGGGAACCTGAGCCTTTATAGCCATTACAAAACCTCCCTTCTTAAACGGAAGCAATTCTCCTGCCCGACTGCGTGTCCCTTCGGGAAAGACAAGAAAGGAATTGCCTTCCTTCAGACCAGCTGTAGCTTTTTCGAGTGCTTCCAAGCTTTGCTCGCGGTCACGGCGGTCAATCGGTACAAAGCCAGCAATGTCGAATGCTTGAGCCAGCACAGCCAATTTATGTAGTTCCGCCTTATACAAGATACGCAATCTAGGGAACAAGGGAGCAAGCACAAGGTAAAGGATCGGTGGTTCCACGTTGCTTGTGTGGTTGACACTGTAGACAGCTGCGCGCCCCACGTTCAGATATTCGCGACCTTTAACGCGGAAACGTATTCCGGTGATGGCGAGTGCGAGTCGAACTCCCTGAAGTCCAAGCCAATACAAGATTACGGGCGACTTAACAACACTAGCCCAGAGCATTCCCATTGGGGCAACCACCAGAACATATAGTGAGACTACGATATAGGCAGTGAACGACCGAGTAGCGGCTATGATCACCTTAAAGAATGAAAAGATCATCATTGAACGGTCCTTCGAACACGCACCTCGAAACCCTCGATGGTGGCAACGTCCTAGCCCTAGGGCGTACGAGGTCTGCTTTCGACCTTAACACCAAACAATCGCTTTAACCTCAAAGGATCTTCTCTCTGAAGTCACTCACGACGACCGACGCCACACGGGGCCGAGCAACACCCAACCTAACAGCTGGGATCAGACACAGACCACACACGTTGAATAGAAACCTCTTAGGTTGGAAGCTTTAATGCTCGCTTAGGCTCAGCGCGGCGCTGAGACACGACACGGTTTGCTGCCTTCACCATTTTGCTTCGGGCGAGCGCCCGAGTCTTGCTCGCAAAGCATCGAACAAGAGCAGCATCAACGCGTGTTTCGACTGTGGAAGAATGTACGCTAGCTGCCTCTGAGACCTCAGAGATAACGAGAAACTTTGCCCGATCGAGCATTCGCTTCTCTCGAAATGACAGGTTCTTAGAGCGGCTAAGGTAAGTCAAATTCTTCAAGACATCCACCACGTCATAGATCGAACCACTGCGCATCTTGTCAGAATTGTCTTTGAATCGACCCTTCCAATTCTGATGGCTATCAATTTTCCCATCCCCGAGAAGTGCATAGAGCCGCTCTACTTCCTTATCATTGATGGCCCGGCGCACGCCCACACCAGAGACGTTGTCAACCGGAACCAAAACCGTAGTGGCGCCAGCAACCATCCGAAGGGCGTAAAAACCGCAGGTTATACCAAGAACTGTTTTTGTCTCAATTCCCTCGACGACACCCAGCCCATGATTCGGGTATATCACCTTGTCTCCAACCTGAAAACTCAGATTCTCCATAAATCTTGGTAAGCCTCGAAACAGGTGTGATAGCCAACGAGAAGTATAGCGAGTATAGCCGATTTACCCTCCTGAGGCAATGTTTAGTCCAAAAAATGGCCTGTTTTCGCACTTTCCATGGTTATTGCTGGACTAATCAAGGAGTCTCAGAAGGAATTTTGTCTTAACCGAAACGATCCAACCAACTTCGGGTCGCTTATCAACCCTTCAATAAGGGTGTAAAACAGGCTACCCCCTGTAAAACCGTTAGGAATCTCCATTATACAACTAGCGGTTCTTCGACGACCGTGCGATTAAACCCAATACCTGTCCGAGTTGAAACTCTTTGGCCAAGAACCCTGGCACCCAGGTCCTAGAGATTGTAAAGTATCCATATCGGTGCCTCTCGTTTCATCGAATGCCTCGCTGCAGCCAATTGCTGTCAGCTTAAACACGCTTGGAGGAACAGATGCCGGTGATCAGACATCTAACATTCGTCGGGTTGACGGTAGCACTCACACTCATTGGGTCCGGGTGGCAAGCTTCAGACCCTGCAGCGAGTACCCAGGAACAAAGTCAGAGTTTGGCCCCCTTCGTGCCGACACCTCAAGAAATAGTAGACCGCATGCTCAGGTTAGCCAATGTTACCAAAGACGATCTCGTCTACGACCTCGGATGTGGCGACGGCCGAATCGTAATTACCGCTGCGAAGCAGTACGGCGCACGTGGTGTTGGGATAGATTTCAATCCTCAGCGGATCGCAGAGTCCAAGACGAATGCAAAAAAAGAAGGCGTTGAAGACCTTGTGGACTTTATCCTTCAGGACGCAATGGCGGCAGATGTTTCAAAGGCAACAGTTGTTACGTTATATTTATTGTCTTCGTCGAATATGAAACTCAGACCACTCTTGACGAAACAACTCCAACCTGGCGCACGAATCGTCTCTCACGCATTTAGCATGGGAGATTGGCAAGCGGACAGGGTTGATACATTCGACGACGCTAGAGGCTCTTCAAGAACACTGTATCTCTGGCGACATGACGGAACTTTCCGCCCATAGGACGAAACACGTTCAGAAGAGAGTTCCACTTAATTGCCGATTTAAAGCCACGGGTTCTCAAGACCCGACTTGGGTATCGATAAACAATCTTTCAGGGTCGTAGTGAGTGATATACTTGACACCTTTCAACACTCCCTAGTCGGGCCGGAGTGGTGAAACTGGCAGACGCGCGGGATTCAAAATCCCGTGGGCTTTACCGCCCGTGAGGGTTCGAGTCCCTCCTCCGGCACTATTGTTTCAAGAACTCGGGCGTTTCTTTTGCGTGCAATCAGGGTTGGGACACTCTGGAAGGGGTGCCTTCTCTCACGGGACCAAGAATGTTGCCATCTCGAACCGCAATGCTCTTCGTGGTAGTTGTTGCCTTCTCGTGCCGGTCTGTCAACATTGCACAGACTCGGCCCGAGGGTAACGTTGACTCAGAGAGAGGCAACTCGCCTCCCCTACTCCAACCCGGTCCACCAGGGGAACCAACTCGACCCATCACTCCAGAAAAAGCAACCGATCTCTCTCGGATAAAATACACTCTGGCAGATGTACAGTTCATGCAGGGTATGATCGGTCATCATGCACAAGCCCTAGAAATGACCGATCTGCTGTTTTCCAGGAGTAATCGAGAGGACATGCGACTCCTCGCCCATCGAATTGAGGTCTCGCAGGCGGACGAAATTAATCTCATGCAAAATTGGCTGAGGGTGCGTGACAAAGAAGTTCCAAACCCTGACCCACACCATAGTCAGGGGACAATGCTCATGCCGGGGATGCTAACCCCGAAGGAAATGAATCACCTGGCGGAGGCAACAGGTTCAGTATTCGATAGGCGCTTCCTCGAGTACATGATTAAGCACCACGAAGGTGCACTGATCATGGTAGACGAACTCTTCTCAAGCCCAGGTGCAGGCCAAGAATCAGAAATTTTCTTCTTCGCATCAGACGTCGATGCCGACCAGACAATAGAAATTAACAGAATGCACCGCATGCTTAATACACGTTGACGTCCGGCGCAATACTAACCATCAACTGAGGCCAGATTCATGATACTTAAAACGACTAATCCAAAAAGAAACCGTAGAATCCTAGCGATGTTCGCATGGATATTGGGTGTAGCGAGCGTCTTCCTCCCCGTGAACCAGGGGTTGGCACAGGATCACCTCACAATAGCCGTTGATCCTCGCGTCGGGCTCGCTGCCGGCTATCGAAATGCAGGAGAGGCCGCCCACAACATGGAGCTGGTTGAGAATCTTCCCAGACCCGAAGGATTCTTCGATCCTGAGCTGCCAAGCGGCTGGATTGTACCGCCGGAGCAGTCAGAAGGTGCGACTGCTACCCAAAGCGAGACCAAGTCTGAGACGCAATCGGATAAAGCACCGGAGCAACCCTCAGGTACCATTAACTTCAACAACTCGGATCTTGCTTTTAGTGGCAGGAATGTGTTCGTCGGTAGCTATCATGGATTCAATGTTTATAGAGAAGTTGAAGGCGTGGTGGAACATCCAAGAAGACTCGAACTGCTAGCTTCAATCGTATGTCCGGGCGGCCAGGGAGATGTGTCGGTCTATGGTAATCTCGTGTTCTTGTCAGTCGAGCAGACCAGAGGGCGTCTCGACTGCGGGACTCAGGGCGTTGAGGCTCCTGTAAGTGCTGAACGCTTCCGTGGCGTGCGTATCTTTGACATCACCGATTTGGACAATCCCCAACAAATCGCTGCGGTGCAGACCTGCCGAGGTTCACATACACACACACTTGTAACAAACCCAGGTGACACAGAGAACCTCTATATCTACGGGTCTGGGACAAGTAAGGTGCGCTCGGGTGAGGAACTTACGGGTTGCTCGGATTTGGACCCAGAAGAAGATCCAAACACATCTCGTTTCAGCATTGATGTCATCCAGGTACCACTCAACGCACCCGAGATGGCACGCATCGTGAACCGACCACGGATCTTCGTTGATCCCGAGACCGGGGCTATCGCGGGGCTTTGGCAGGGCGGTGACCATGGACCGGGAACTCAGCCTTCAAAAATAACTGAGAGATGTCACGACATCACCACCTTTCCAGAAATTGGTCTAGCTGCGGGAGCCTGCGGAGGCAACGGCATCCTTTTGGATATCTCAGATCCAGTAAATCCAGTGCGGCTCGACGAGGTGGTCGATCCAAACTTCGCCTTCTGGCACTCCGCAACTTTCAATAACGATGGCTCGAAGGTCATCTTCACAGATGAATGGGGAGGTGGCGCGCGCGCGCGCTGTCGTGAAACTGACCTTCCCACATGGGGAGCAAACACAATCTTCGACATCGTCGATCGTCGGCTGATCCTCAAAGGGCGCTACAAGATGCCGGCGCCCCAGACTGAGCAGGAAAATTGTGTGGCGCATAACGGTTCAATCGTGCCGGTACCTGGTCGTGACATCATGGCCCAGGCCTGGTACCAGGGCGGTGTCTCGATATTCGACTTTACCGACTCAGCACATCCGGTCGAGATTGCGTACTTTGACAGAGGTCCCCTTAACGCAGACAAATTAGTCTTTGGTGGTCATTGGTCGACATACTGGTACAACGGTTACATATACGCCACTGCGATCTCACGCGGCATCGATGTCTTCCGGCTCGTACCGAGTGAACATCTCTCTCAGAATGAGCTTGACGCAGCAAGTCTAGTAGGTTCGACTGAATTCAATGCTCAGCTACAGGAACGAATCGTATGGCCCTCAACCCCAGTCGTGGCTCGAGCATATGTCGACCAGTTGATCCGTGGTAATGGCATCCGTGTATCCCATGCCACGGCCGTCAACGACGCTCTCAACCGCCTCGAACAACAACGTTCCGAACCACTCAGTTCAAACCGGTCCGAGTACCAAGCATCCATCTTGAACGAACTCGATGCCTTGGCGGTGCAGTTGGAAGCAGACTCTACCGCGGTGCCGTATGCAGCATCTAACCTACGTTCCCTAGCGGCTACTCTAACGGGGCTTGCGGCAAGACTACGTTGATTACGGACCGGTACTCGAAAAATTAATTTGCTATTCTGGTGCCGGTAGACCGTTGGTAGAAATCGAAGAAAGACTGACTCTGTGAACTAATCACACAAGGAGTAAAAAATATGACCCTAGAGGAAAGCAAGGCCGTGGCAGACTGTTTTGTCTCTGCACTCGAGAATGAAACTAAGACGACCATTAAAGTTTTAGCAGCTGTACCAGAAAACAAAAGTGAATACCGGCCAGATCCCCGCTCTAAGAACGCTCTGCAACTTGCCGCGCACATCGTCGTTGAGGACCTATGGTTTCTCGAAGGACTCGGGAATGGACAATTCGCTCCGATGGAAAGCGTTCAGAGCGAAGAAACCGCTGTCACCTCAATTGCCCAAGCAATTGACATGTACAATGAAAGACTGCCGCTAGCCCTTGAAAAAGTAAGAGCCTTGTCTGGAGAACAGTTGACCAAAACCTTATCCATACCTGGAGAATTTAGTGCCCCGGCCGTAGAGTTTCTATCAATAATGGTTCGGCATTCAATTCACCACCGTGGTCAGCTAACAACGTACCTCAGACCGATGGACTCGAAAGTACCCTCGATCTATGGTCCATCAGCCGACGATGCAGGTGAGAGCTAATACTTGACGAAACGCCCGTCAGTAGATTTCCACTCTCTTCTGTCCACAGAAGCATAAAACATCGAGCTCTTCTCAGGTTCAGGAGGAGTGTTGATGTCTCTACTGCTTTCGTCGGGAGACCATTAATTGGAATACCTCAATAATCGTAATCTCCGTTAGCAAAGAGGAAAAGCTTCGCGGTAATCGATACCGGTAGGTCGTTCATTAGTGATAAACGCCGGCAAGTAAGGAGATTTAATGACTTCCCGATTTGTCGCCTCATTGGTAATTTCTGTGATTGTTGTTATGGTCACGACCACATTGTTGGCTCCGACTGACGTGGCCGCCCAGAACCGAACCTCTGTGAAGTTCCATACACCATGGGGTGATCCGGACTTGCAAGGTATATGGACGAACGCCACCATCACGCCGCTTGAGAGACCTACTGAACTCGCGGGTCAGAAATTTTTGAGAGACGAGGACGTAGATGAATTTGAACGACAAGCCCTAAAACTGAGCAACGCAGATCGCAGAGATGGAAATGCCGAGGCGGATGTGCGCCGTGCCTATAACCAATTCTGGTATGACCGTGGAACAAAGTTGATCGCTGATAAGCGAACAGCGCTAATCGTAGATCCACCTGACGGGCGAATCCCCTGGAAACCTGAGGCCCAGAAAGAATACACGCGCTCAGCCGCTAGCTATGGAGTGGGTCCGTTCAACTCGTGGGAGGACCTCGACACAGGAGAACGTTGTCTCACGGATGGCATTTCCATGGTGCCATTGCAGGGTTACAATATGAACTACCATATTCTGCAGGCTCCAGGATACGTAGTAATTCTCCACGAGATGTTTCATGAGTTTCGCATCGTTCCTTTGGACGGACGACCACACGTCAAGGAAGAGATCGGCCAGTGGTTAGGGGACGCACGAGGTCATTGGGAAGGGGACACGTTGGTCATTAACACAAGGAACTTTGCAGACAAGGGTCACTATCGATGGATCACCACTTGGCGAGCAGCCAGACCGACTTTGCACTTGGTTGAGCGTCTCACGCGAGTTGATTCGGAAACAATCGACTACCAATTTACGATGCACGATCCAACAATGTTTCAAAAATCCTGGACCGCCGCGATCCCAATGTCGACGAATCATGAGTCCCGTGGAGTGACGGATGGGCAACTATTTGAGTACGCATGTCATGAAGGCAACTACGGTCTAGTGAACATCCTTCGGGCGGCTCGCGCTGAAGAAAAGGTTGCCGAAGAAGCTACGAAGATCGATGAACGTTGAAATACTTTAGAGTCGAACATCGTGAAACCGTGGGTGTGTCCGCTTAATAGTCCACCTCGACCCGGTACCAGAATCAGTGACAGGAGAAAGTCAGATGCTGAAATTTGTATCTTTATTCATTGACGATGTTTCTATTACTGTCTCCCTCGCCTGGATGGGCTCAAGCAATCTTCGGTAGAATATTATTCGAGGAGTACTGTGCCACCTGTCACGGGGACCCAGCTCCTGGTTCACGGGCACCAACTCGAGAAACCCTTCGCCAGTTCACTCCGGAACGGATTCTGGACGCTCTAACAAATGGTGCGATGGCCATCGCGGTTGCATCGGCTAATCTGAATGATGAAGAAAAGCGCCATGTAGCGGAGTGGGCCGCTGGTCGGAAGATAGGGTCAACGGGCGGGGACGCCGCATCGATGCCCAATCAGTGTCCGAGTAAACCGTTCGATGATCCATTTGCGGGTGCCGTCTGGAATGGCTTGAGCCCAGATGTACAAAATTCACGCTTTCAACCAGCTGAAGCTGCCGGACTAACTCCTGACCAGGTACCGCATCTGAAGTTGAAGTGGGCGTTTGGGTACCCGGGAGGAGCCTCAGCTGCCTCAGGGTCGCCGACAGTCGTCGGAGGACGAGTTTTTGTGGGTTCTGATGCTGGGTTTGTCTATTCGCTCGATGCGGCCAGCGGGTGTGTGTACTGGTCATTCGAGACCCAAGGTGGAATCCGCTCCTCGGTCAGCGTTGGTTCTCCATTACTGGCCACGGAGACGCTCGATATGCCGTCTACTTCGGAGACGTTAAGGCAACCGTCTATGCGGTGAATGCCGAAACCGGTGACCTGCTGTGGACACAGCAAGCCGAAACCCACCCGATCGCCAGGATCACTGGTGCCCCTAAGCTTCATGGTGACCGGCTCTATGTACCCGTTTCTTCACTCGAAGAAGCAGCAGGGTCCCACATCTGGTACGAGTGCTGCACGTTCCGAGGTAGTGTGGTGGCATATAACGCCCATACAGGCGAACAACTTTGGAAAAGTTATGCGATTGCCGAAGAACCTAAACCCACGACGACAAATGTTCAGGGCGTCCAACAATGGGCACCAGCTGGAGGAGCCGTTTGGAACTCACCAGTCATCGATGCCACACGAGGGGCACTCTACATTGGTAATGGAAACGGATACACCCAACCTTCCGCTAATGATACTGACTCCGTTATTGCCCTTGATCTTGAAACTGGAGAGCGTTTGTGGTGGCACCAATTAACGTCCAACGACACCTTCCTCATTGGATGTCCAGGTCGAATAGACGTGAAAGGTCGCCCCAGGGATCCTGAACGTGCTGATCCCAACCGCATTGCATATCTTAACTGTCCAGACCCCGAACAACTCACGGAGAATATCGCCGTTGACGTCCAGGCGGTTA
This sequence comes from Vicinamibacterales bacterium, assembly GCA_965249535.1. Classification (GTDB taxonomy): domain Bacteria; phylum Acidobacteriota; class Vicinamibacteria; order Vicinamibacterales. Next base: position 2,587,906 of record OZ252241.1, on the reverse strand, counting down.
TGCTCCACAGACTCTCGGACGGCCGGACGATTCTCATTGTTGGTCAGCAAACTGGTCGAGTTTACGCGCTTGACCCTGATCGTGAAGGGGCGGTGATCTGGGACCTCTATCCTGGTGCACAGGAGCGTGGGAACATCACCTTCGGTGGAGCTAGCGATGGCCGAGTCGTTTATTTCCCTCTTCTGTTCCAACCACCAACACCATGGCACCCCTCACGACCAGCATCGATCCCGGCAACAGGGGCTATGTCCGCGATCCGGGTGGAAACCGGTGAGCTTGTGTGGTATACACCTGCACCAGCTGCGCACTGTCCTGACCCGACCCCACGAGGGTGTGACTCTGGACAGAACGGAGCGGTGACGCTGATTCCTGGTGTCGTATTCTCGGGTTTCATGGATGGGATGCTCCGAGCATACTCGACAACAGACGGCAGCGTGATTTGGGAGTACGACACTGATCAGGAGTTTGACACAGTGAATGATGTCCCCGCGGCTGGGGGCACGCTGAACGGGCCAGGACCAACGGTTGTTGATGGGATGCTCTACACAGGCTCAGGATACACAATCGCGTCCGGAATGCCAGGGAACGTGCTCCTGGCCTTCGGGCTCGACTAGTCTACTCAACTGGCACACGGCCCGATTGCTGCGACTCGGGCCAAAATAAAGTGGGTGGAAGTCTATGAGTCACTACCAAACAGAAGTTTTGTGGTACCGATACCTGGAGAAAACTGAAGGACCTTCCGAATGTCTACCAGTCCTAATTGGTGGAATTTCCAAGTCCCAATTTATCACCCAGAATGGAAGAGGATACAATGTTTAGATTATCTACTGCTTTGGTCGTTACGACAGTGCTTTTGGGACCGGTAGTAACCAAGGCACAACCCATAGGTGGGGGGGTATTGTTCGAACAACGGTGTGCAGCTTGCCATGGGGATCCAGATCCCAGTACCCGGGCCCCCGATCGAGAAACTCTTCGACAGTTCACACCAGAACGAATCCTGGATTCACTCACGGATGGTCCAATGGCTGTGATGGTACCAGGATTGACAGACCAGCAGAAGCGCAATGTGGCAGAGTGGGCTGCCGCCCGCACTCTGGGTTCAACAGGCGGCGACGCCGCATCGATGCCCAATCAGTGTCCGAGTAGACCGTTCGACGATCCGTTCACAGGTGCCCAATGGAATGGTTGGAGTCCAGATGTCAAAAATTCTCGCTTCCAATCGGCTGAGGGTGCTGGATTAACCCCTGGTCAGGTACCGCGGCTGACATTAAAGTGGGCGTTTGGGTACCCCGGGGGAACTTCAGCTGCTTCAGGGTCGCCAACGGTCGTAGGAGGACGGATTTTTGTGGGTTCTGATACTGGGTTTGTCTACTCACTTGATGCGGCCAGTGGGTGTGTATACTGGTCATTCGAGGCACAGGGTGGCGTTCGTACTGCGATATCGATTGGTTCCATCACTGGTCAAGGGAACGCTCAGTACGCTGCCTACTTTGGAGATATTAAGGCAAACGTCTATGCGGTGAATGCCGAAACCGGCGACCTACTGTGGATGCAGAACGCGGAAACCCACCCGATCGCCAGAATTACCGGTGCTCCTAAGCTCCATGGCAACCGGCTCTATGTACCCGTTTCTTCACTCGAAGAAGCGGCGGGTGCCCACATCTGGTACGAATGCTGCACGTTCCGAGGCAGTGTGGTGGCGTACAACGCCCATACGGGCGAACAGCTTTGGAAGAGCTATGCAGTTGCTGAAGAACCCAAGCCCACAAGAAAGAATTCTAAGGGCATTCAACAATGGGCACCAGCCGGAGGAGCCGTCTGGAACTCACCAGTTATCGATGCTGCGCGGGGAGCCCTATATATCGGGAGTGGAAATTCCTATACAGCGCCTGCGTCCGATGACACGGACGCTGTTATTGCCTTCGACCTCGAGACTGGAGAGCGCTTGTGGTGGCATCAGCTCACAAGCGATGACAGTTTCCTGATTAGTTGCTATTCGGTGAAAAACGTTGACGACCAATGGTTCACCTTTCCGGAAAAGCTGCCCGGAGGAGGATGGCAGTGGGGTCCACGAGGCGATGCCGATTACAGTGATAACTGCGCCGAGCCTAGTCTGCAAGGTTCTGATATCGACGTCGATGTCCAGGCCGTCATGCTCCACACGCTTCCGAGCGGACGTACGGTCGTAGTCGGTGGACAACAAACCGGTCGTATCTTTGCGCTTGACCCTGATCGCGGCGGAGAAAGGCTCTGGGAACTCTATCCGGGTTCCGAAGAAGGCGCGATGATCACACAAGGTGTTACCTTCGGTGGAGCCAGCGACGGAGAGCTCGTTTACTTCCCCATTCACATAAGAGGGCCCGTAGGTGGCCCTAGAGTACCAGGCTCACCGCCAGTACCAGCGGAAAGCGTAATGGCTGCCATCCGTGTCGGAACAGGCGAACTAGCGTGGTTCACGCCGACACCTCCTCCCCACTGCCCCGATCCGTATCCAGCGGGTTGTAGTAATGGACAAAATGCGGCAGCCTCGGCGATTCCAGGCGTGGTCTTCTCAGGAACACTCGACGGTATGCTCCGAGCGTACTCGAGTACCGATGGCCGCATTATTTGGGAGTATGACACTGACCAGGAATATGAGACTGTGAATGGTGTGCCGGGTAAGGGCGGCACACTAAATGGACCGGGTCCAACAATCGTCGGCGGAATGCTCTACACGGGATCGGGATACACGATTGGCCGAGGAATAGCTGGGAACGTGCTCTTGGCCTTTGGTGTTGACTAGAAGTGTAGCTCCGATTTCAAGAGGAGAGGATTTTCAATCTGCGACCATTGCCGCCAGGGTGGTGACTCTTGCGCACTCCGCAAGATAGTTCATAGCTGTCTCAACGCCACCCTTACGGTACGGCACATCTGCCAAAGCCAACCCCATTTCTAGGCCGCCTAGAGTGCCCAGCAACGTAAGGTCGTTGAAGTCACCAAGGTGACCGATACGAAACACTTTACCGACTAGCTTCGCAAGTCCCACGCCCAGAGACAGGTCGAACTGTTCCAAAACCACTTTTCTGAGACGCTCCGCATCATGATTCTCTGGCATGAGAACAGCCGTAAGCGACGAGCTGTATTCCGCTGGGTTCGTGCACAGGACTTCCAATCCCCAGCCTCGCACCGCACGCCTAGTCGCTTCGGCATGTCTGTCATGTCGTGCAAACACGTTAACTAGTCCTTCTTCATTTATCATTTGGATAGCTTCTTCAAGACCAAAAAAGAGGTTTGTAGCCGGAGTGTAAGGGAAAAATCCATCTTTGTTAGCAGCCAAGAAAGCGGTCCAGTCCCAGAACGAAGATGGAAATCTGGCATTCTTATGTGCAGACAGAGCTTTTTCACTCACCGCATTAAAGCTCAGTCCCGGTGGTAACATGAGGCCCTTCTGAGAACCACCCACCGTAACATCGACGTTCCATTCATCATGCCGATAGTCAATTGAGGCTAACGAGGAAATCGTATCAACCATAAACAATGCAGGATGGTTCGCATTGTCAAGAGCCCTTCTTACGAGCGGTATTCGACTTGTCACCCCAGTGGAAGTCTCGTTGTGGACCACGCAGATGGCCTTAATATGACGACCTACATCTTGAAACAGGACCTCTTCGACCTGGCCTGGATCAACACCACAGCCCCAATCACCAGGAAGAAACTCGGGCTCAAGGCCCAATTTAATGGCCATCTTCTTCCAAAGTGTCGCGAAGTGACCTGTCTCGACCATCAGAACCTTGTCTCCTGGCGAGAGCGTATTCACCAACGCCGCCTCCCATGCACCCGTTCCAGAGGCTGGGTAGATAATGACAGGTTGTCGTGTTTGAAAAATCGAGCGAATACCACTTAATACTTTCCTGCTAAGTATTTGAAATTCTGGCCCACGGTGATCTATGGTGGGGCGAGAAATGGCCCGAAGAATCCGACCGGGCACGTTGGTGGGACCTGGAATCTGAAGAAAATGCCTGCCGCTACGATGTGACATTGAGCTGACCTCCAATCCTATGACTGACGCTAATCCAAAACGCCCGTTGGCACAAGATGCTAAATAATAGAGTTCCCTCCACGTCCTCTTGAAGACCGAGCTATAATCTCGCCGAATGACTGAGAACTTACGTCGCGACCTTGAAGCGAACCTAGAGGGGGAGGTGCGGTTCGACAAGGTGTCACGGGCACTCTATTCAACAGATGCTAGTGTCTACCAAATCGAACCCCTCGGTGTTGTGATCGTCAGGTCGTCCCAGGACATCGTTCAAGCCATCAAAATCGCTCGCCGACACGGTTGCTCCGTCACCATGCGAGGTGGTGGCACATCACAAGCCGGCCAGGCAATTGGAGCAGGTCTTCAGCTCGATACTTCAAAGTACTTCAACAAACTCCTGGAGGTAAATCCTGAAGAAAAATGGGCGCGTGTCGAGCCAGGTATTGTGCTTGACGATCTGAACGCACAACTCAGTCCTTACGGGTTACGCTTCGCACCAGACATCTCGACCGCGAGTCGCGCAACCTTAGGTGGAATGATCGGTAATAACTCTAGCGGAGCACGTTCAATCCTCTATGGTAAAACGATCGACCATATTCTGGAGTTACATGTGGTCCTGGCAGATGGCTCCATCTCCCATATGAGGCCCATGACACAAGACCTACTGGAAACGATCTGCACCGCCAATACCCTTGAGGGCTCCTGTTACCGAACCGTGCGCCAGCTCGCAAACGAACACCGTAAAGAAATACTACGTAGGTATCCAAAAATTCTACGCCGCGTCGGTGGCTATAATCTTGACGAATTCATCTCAGATGATCGTCCCTTCAATCTCGCCCGATTGATCATTGGATCTGAAGGCACACTAGGAAGTGTCGTTGAAGCTCGGATCAATCTGGTACCTCTTCCGAAAGCCAAGGCGGTTCTAACAATCGAATTCGATAATCTACTCGATGCACTGGACGCAACCCCTATAATCCTTAACCACAAACCAGCCGCCGTTGAAGTAATGGACCGTTTCATTCTCGATCATGCGCGCAATAGCCCAACACTCGAAGCTCTCCGTAGAAGTATCTTACGAGGTGATCCAGGTGCCTTGCTTTGCGTTGAGTTCTACGCTGACGAAGTGAAAGAACTGCCTGAACGGCTGAAAGCCATCGAGCATGACCTCGCCGTACGCGGAATGGGAACTTCAACTTCGCAAACAATTGACCCGAGCACACAGGCGCGTATCTGGCACCTGCGTGAATCTGCTCTGGGACTCTCAATGGCAATGAAAGGTGATGCCAAAAGTCTCTCGTTCGTTGAAGACACGGCCGTCGCACCAGAAAAACTTCGCCCCTACATCGAACAATTCTTAAGTATTTTGAGTCGCCACGGCACAACGGCGGGTGTGTACGCACATGCGTCGGTTGGCTGCCTCCATGTACGTCCTGTAGTCAACTTGAAAACCGAAGAAGGTGTGCACCGTTTTGAAGCAATTGCGAACGATGTCGCTGACCTCGTTCTTAAATTCGGCGGAGCACTCTCTGGTGAACACGGCGACGGCCTAGTTCGTGGCCCCTTCATTGCTAGAATGTTTGGGCCAGTGCTTTACGAAACCTTCAAAACTATCAAACGTACATTCGATCCTGTTGACACATTCAATCCTGGGAAAATTGTAGACTCACCGAAGTTGACTGACAACCTTCGTTACGGAGCGAATTATCAAACTCCAAATCCAATTTCTTTTTTTGATTACGATACTTATGGAGGATTCAGTCGCGCGGTTGAAATGTGTAGCGGGCTTGGCGTATGTCGTAAAACACTCAACGGTACCATGTGTCCTTCGTACATGGCTACCCGTGACGAAAAACACTCCACTAGAGGTCGGGCGAACATCCTGCGACTCACGATGGCAGGACGCCTTGACGAGACAGGACTTGGTGACACTGGGGTCTATGACGTTCTTGATCTTTGCCTGGAGTGTCGCGCATGTAAGACAGAATGTCCTGTCGGTGTTGACGTGGCTCGGTTCAAGAGTGAATTTCTAGCTGACTACTGGCAGCGTCATGGCACTCCGCTTCGAGCACAGGCATTGGGTCACATCCATGAGATGTCCGCATTTGCGAGCAGGGTTGCCAGATTTATTAACCCATGGCTTGAGCAACCGTGGGTCCGAACTCTGAACGAACGTCTCCTCGGAATCGACCGGCGGCGACCGTTACCACGCTGGGCCGAACGTTCACTGACCTTGCAGTGGGCAAGCAGAAAAATTCCAGCCGGTGATCCCAGCGTATTACTGTTCAACGATACGTTTGTAAACTACTACCATCCAGAAGTTGGGATTGCAGCCGCAGAAGTGATGGAATCATCCGGCATACCGGTAACACTTACACGTGCGGTTTGCTGCGGTCGCCCTCTCATTTCTCAAGGGCTCCTCAAGAAAGCACGCCAACGTGCGTCCGAAAACACACGTCGTCTATACCCTCAAGTTGCCGCTGGTAAGAAGATCGTCTTTCTCGAACCAAGTTGCCTGTCAGCGTTAAAAGAGGATGTTCCAGCCCTCTTGCGTGATGAGGAACAACGGCAGGCACAGCAAGTAGCCAAGTCCTGTTTCCTCTTCGAAGAATTCCTAGAAAGTGCTCTTCACGAAGGTTCTGCACATCTGTCTCTGAGTGAAGGCCCAGGACAGATAATGTTGCACGGCCACTGTCACCAAAAGGCTCTTGGCCTAGTCACTCCGGCACAAACACTGCTTGAGCGAATCCCAAACGTAACGGTGACCGATCTTGATGCTGGATGTTGCGGCATGGCTGGTTCTTTCGGTTATGCACGAGACCATTTTGATGTCTCGCGCCAGATCGGCGAGCGGCGTCTATTACCGGCTGCCAGAACCCTTAATTCCAACGGCGTTTTGGTAGCTGCTGGTGTCTCCTGCCGCCATCAAGTCTACGATTTTTCGGGAGTTCGTGCACTGCATCCAGCTGAACTCCTACGCTCGCTCATAACTCTCAAATCATAAAGTCTAATAAGTTGGCACCTACCGGTCCAGTTGGTTAAGATACGGTGGCCGTTCGAACCCAACTATCGTCTACGTGTCACGAGGTGACGTATGACAAGACCATTAAAGAATCTTTGCTGCTGTCTAGGCTTGGCTGCCTTCGGAGGATTGACAACATCCCTCATCGCCCAGCAAGGCGCCAAGCATGGTGAGTGGTCTAGTTATGCTGGAGACATGGGCAGCACGAAATACTCCAATCTATCGGAGATCGGAAAAGACAACGTCCAGGATTTACAGATCATGTGGAAATGGCGATCTGTAGACTACGACCTACAGGAAACTAACCCTGACTTAAACTTGACCAACATACTACCAGTTACGCCATTGAAAATTGGGAATATCCTATACACCAGTACTAACGTTGGACAAGCTGCGGCCATCCACCCTGCCACAGGCGAAACCCTCTGGATCTACGATGCGCTCGCCGATGGGGCAGGTACAGTGCGCGGACTAGGCAACCGTGGATTGTCCTACTGGACAGACGGCGCCGACGAACGAATCCTTCTCATGAGTGGAGAACACCTGGTGGCACTCAACGCTAAAACAGGAAAGCCTGTTCCGGAATTCGGTGAGCAAGGGAAGGTTAATCTTACTCCTGGTATGGGACCGCGACTAGACAAAGCATTTCGTTGGAATGCAGCACCTGTGGTCTGCCGAGATGTCGTGGTTGTCGGAGCTGCACTTGACGATACAGTCAAGGTTAAGGAACAGGCTCCAGGGTACGTGCGAGGTTACGATGTTAGGACTGGAGAATTACGCTGGCAATTCAACCCAATTCCACAACCTGGTGATGTGGGTAACGAGACATGGGAAAACGGTTCTTGGGCATACAGCGGCGCAGCTAATGTCTGGACACTTATGAGTGCCGATGAGGAATTGGGCTACGTATATCTCCCGCACGGGACCCCGACTAATGATTGGTACGGTGGACATAGACTCGGTGACAACCTATTCGCAGAAAGCTTAGTGTGCCTCGAGTGCGAGACGGGAGAATATGTTTGGCACTTCCAGATGGTGCACCACGGTCTTTGGGACTACGACACTGCGTCCGCGCCAAATCTAGTTGATATCACAGTGAATGGTAAACAAATTAGGGCCGTTGCTCAAATTACCAAACAGGGTTTCACCTTCGTCTTTGATCGAATCACCGGCGAACCGGTCTGGCCAATTGAGGAACGCCCTGTGCCTCAGTCAAATGTCTCTGGCGAACGTACAGCGCCTACTCAACCCTTCCCAACTAAACCTCCACCATTCGAACGGCAAGGGCTAACGATCGATGACCTGATTGATTTCACACCGGCACTCCGAGCGCAAGCGGTTAAAGCTGTTGGCAAATACGTGTACGGCCCTCTCTTCACACCACCCTCACTAAGTGGGAATGACCCAAATGAAACTAAGGGAACTATTCAGCTACCAGGGTGGGTGGGTGGTGCAGACTGGAACGGTGCCGCTTTCGATCCTGAAACTCATATCCTCTACATCCCCTCCATCACGGCTCCAGTAGTTGTGGGTCTCGTACAACCAGACCCCGACGAATCCAACTTGAACTATGTACGTGGAGGAAATCGTAGTATCGAAGTCCCGAGCGGACTACCGATAGTTAAGCCTCCATGGGGTCGAATCACAGCGATCGACCTGGACAAAGGCGAACACGTCTGGATGGTTGCTAATGGCAACGGTCCGCGCGATCATCCGGAGCTTAAAGACCTGGACTTACCTAAATTGGGCGGCCCTGGTCGACCGGCACCCTTACTGACAAAAACATTACTTTTTCTTGGCGACGGAACACCAGACGCCGTCGTGATACCTCCTTTTGGAGGTGGGCGTATGTTCCGCGCCTACGACAAGAGTACGGGTGAGGTTCTTTGGGAGACAGAATTACCGGCCGGTACTACAGGAGCTCCCATGACCTACACAACGGATGGCAAACAATATGTCGTTGTTGCAATTGGAGATAGAGAGCACGAGGCCGAACTCATAGCCTTTAGTCTTCCTTACGACAAGTCTTAATATGAACCAAACGAATTCCCAATCACCCTTTAAGGAAGCTTACTGTTACATTTCAGCTAGATACCGAATTCTGAGAGGTGAAACCTATGACTAAAACGCGAACCTCGATAACACGTGTTCTCCTAACGTTGATGTCACTGCTGCTAACCGTCACTCCAGCTTTTGCACAACAAAACTTTGACGAAGTCGAAATCACAACAACGAAACTCACTGAAAATGTGTACATGCTAATAGGACGGGGAGGAAATATCGGTGTGTCCGTAGGAGAGGATGGCGTGGTTCTCATCGACGATCAATATGCTCCACTTACGCGAAAAATCAAGGCGGCGGTTTCCGCCATCAGTGATCAGCCAATTCGTTTTGTCGTCAACACCCACTGGCATGGAGATCACACAGGAGGCAATGAGAATCTAGGGGAATCTGGAGCAGTAATCGTGGCTCATGAGAACGTACGGTCCCGATTGAGCACGGAACAGTTCATGTCATTCTTCGATTCCAGGACGCCTCCTGCACCCGATGCTGCCCGGCCTGTCGTCACCTTCACCAAAGACGTAACACTCCATCTAAACACAGATGATCTTCACATTTTTCACGTTGAAAACGCGCATACAGATGGAGACTCTCTAGTCCACTGGCGTGTCCAGAACGTCATCCATGCCGGAGACTTGTATTTCGCGAGCCAATATCCATTCATTGATTTGGATTCTGGTGGCGGAATTGATGGAGTCATTACCGGCATCGAACGAGCACTCGAGCTTGCAAATGACTCGACGAAAATCATTCCAGGTCACGGTAATCTGTCGAATAAGAAGGATTTGACAACGTACCGAGACATGCTGAAAACCATCCGGATCAGAATCCAAAACCTGATAAAAGAGGGAAAATCCTTTAAAGAGATCCTAAGTTCAAAACCGACAGCCGAGTTCGACGCAAAATGGGGAACAGGATTCATTGAACCTGACGTGTTTGTTGAGTTCGTTTATCAGAGTTTATCTAACTGACTCTTCAAAGAGAACTTCAACAACCTTGCCGTTCTGTTTTTGGACATAGTCAGTCCTTCTGCCTATTAGTTCTCTTATGAACTTTCGTATAGCCACGATCGCCCTGACATGCAGCTTAGCTGCTCTCGTGGCTTGTACCCGGGCGACCGAACCATCAGACAAAACAGACAACCATCGGTCTGGTGAAACGGTTGCCCTAATGGTGGATCAAAGAACACAGTGGCGTGTTCTTTGGATCGAGGGTTTTACGGATCTTCCAGATGGTTCCTTTGTTGCCTACCGTGTAACACACGAGCTGGCCACAACTCAACCGGCCGATCAGTGGCCAGCTCTTAATCTCATAGAATCCGGCAAGGCAATCGTTCAGAACGGTCAATACTGGACACGTTTGAATACTACTAACTGGCCTACCGGAGAAGTTAGGATCCTCGTACAATTTCCAGTGCCACCACAACCTGCCTTCGTTGTTGAACGCTATGGACCATTCGGGGAAAAACTTGTTGGCGACAACGTGATCACCACCGGGGGAATTAGGACGGTTAAGACTGAGAAAATATTTCAGTTCAAGCGGTAAACATCCAACTCGATACACCCGCCAGTCGCGCCAGCGCTTTTCCCAGAATAAGGAGATGTTCCTCTAGAGTCCTAATTTAGTTTGTCATGCAAGGTTCATGGCCTAAGAAAAGGAATTTCTCTTTGTGGACCCATGTAAGAAGAGCCAAAGAAAGGTCACGAGTCACTCTAGAAACCCAACACGTTACGCTGAACTTTCAGCAACTCGCGCTCTTGACTCCAGAGATCAAGTTCCACAGAAGCAAGGTCCTCAACCAATGGTACGGCCAGCCCAACCTCACGAAGATCCACAGACTTGAGATACGAACGACACGTCAAACACTCCTCAACTCGTAAGTGCGGTGTTGAGTCAGCCGTGTGATATTGAAGTCGATCTGGTCGGCTTTCACCACAATTAGGGCAGGTAGATCGAGGAAAGGACCATAGCGTCGCACAGAGCGAGCATACGAGTAGTCGGTGCCCTCTCACCCCCGCTTCATCGCGGATCACAGCTACCTGTGGTGGCCAACTGCATTGTGGGCAAGAATCTCGCAAAGAAGAAACGACCGTCCGAGAGTTTTGCTCAGCCAATGCCTCTGCAATTGGTTGAATAAATGCCCGAGGGAAAAATTCTATTTGCGCGAGTTCACAATTCAACGATGCGGCCAACCTTTCCACACCAGTCCGATGGAGAAAAAGCTCCAGAAGCTCTGTCTGAACAGCCTCCCCAGCTGAACAAAGCGCCCGAGATATAACAATCAGAACGTCTGTCGCCGAAGTAGTCAGAGCGTTAAGGAACCGCTGCAACAGTGGAAGCAAAGGTACCAAAGGAAGCTGATCCAGCCGAAGTGGGCGCACATCTCCCTCGACCGGAGATCTGACCCTAGACAGCCAATCGGACCTTAGCGTGTGACGGTAAATGGGCTCCTGAAGCTGTAATAGCCGTAGGTAAAACGACAACAGCTCCTCAGCGTGAGGCTGCTGAGCAATCAATTGAATAGCTCGGTGTCCCCTGTCGTTCCAGGGAGGACTCAAATCACTGACGGAACGTCCATTCAAAGTTCCGTATGCTCCTTATGCCACAATGGGTGATGGAGCTGAGCCCATTTTCGCGTTACTTTCCCGTCTATCATACCGCGGGCCGTACCCGGATAGGCGATGGTCCCAAGATATATGTGGACGATTACAAAAAGCCCACCACCCAACGCACAACCATAGTGCACGAGGCGCATCGAAGTAACGACGAGTGAGGTAAAACTTTCAGGAAGCCAAAGCGGCACACCACTAAGTAAGAACAAGATGCCGAGTAAACTTTGCACCCAAAAGAACAACTTCTGTCCGGCATTATACTTCCCAGCCGCTGGAACTTTTTCATGCTGCTGCGTTGCGTAATACTGAACGGCCCGTAACCACTTCCCATCCGTGCCGGTCATAACCATCTCCCGTGCCCAAAATGCGAACATCCACGCAAGACCAACGACGAACATCAACCCCATCCAAGGGTGGAGTTCACGAGCCGATGGTCCACCACCCACCAGGGTCGTGATCCAAAAAAGCGACGGATACGAAAAAGCAAACCCCGTTAAAAGTAACAGCATGAAAGACATGCCTACCATCCAGTGAACCAAGCGTTCTACAAACGAAAAACGATTGATCATTTGTGAGCTCATACTCAGATCAGTCGCTACACGGTCAGCACCTAATTTCAATATCGATTAGTCTTCAGGACTTTCTGGTCCAAATGCCAGAAAATGTAACATCGTTGAGAACAGCCCGAAGCCAAGGAGATAGGAACCCACGCGCTTCAACAAACCTAGAGCGACTAGTGGCGCCGGGCTCGCAACAGGATTATCTGGCAACTGATAATCAGCCAACTGATCTCCATGAGGTACAACGTACATCATGTGCGTGCCTCCTACCCCGGCAGGGTTATAAACCACCGCATTCGAGTAACCTCTCCTTTTGAGTGTTTCGACCTTTTGGTTGGCTAAGGACACCATGTCTTCCTGACTACCCCATGATATCGCGTTTGTTGGGCAAGTTTTCACACAGGCTGGTTCCAGTCCTACTTCCACCCGATCAATACACATATTGCACTTGTAAACTTTTTTTGTACCCTTATCGAAACGAGGGATATCGAATGGACAACCAGTCACACAATATTGACAGCCAATGCAGTTTTCCTGATTAAAATCAACAATGCCGTTCTGGTACTGAACAATCGCACCGGGTGAAGGACAAGCGTAAAGGCAACCCGGCTCTTCACAATGTAGGCAAGCGTCTTTCTTAATAAACCAATTCAGCTGCCCTTTGACTTCGACCTCATTGAATCGCATGAGAAGCCAGGTATTAGGTGATAGGTCTTTATGACTCTGGAAGCTACCAAAATTAGTCGTCGGTTCCACCTTTAGGTCATTCCACTCCTTACAGGCAACCTCACAACCCTTACATCCAATACAGCGGGAAATATCTACAAGCTTCGCGTAAACAGGACCAGAGCGAAGTGCTGCCACGGACTTCGGAACCACTGCAGCAGAAATTCTTTTTATCTCAAGTGTACTCGCCATAGTTGAGTAAGTTACGAGCTAGAAATCTGAATTAAGTACACTACTTACACATCCTTAAACTCTCTCCACATTAACCAAGAATGCCTTAAACTCCGGACAGCGTGTATTAGCATCTCCTACAAACGGAGTTAACTGATTCGCCATGGATCCTTGAGTGATTCCCACGAATCCCCAGTGAACAGGAATCCCAACTGTCCAAACTATCTTACCATTCACAGTAAGTGGTTTGATCCGTTTAGTCACAATAGCAGTCCCTGTTACAGAACCACGCTTTGACCAAACTCTAACCTTCCCACCGTTTTCGATTTGCCTTTCTCTTGCAAGTCCTTCCGGAATCTCAACAAAGAAATCAGGCATCAGCTCAACCAAGTAGGGCACATTACTCGTAACGAAATGCTCCCGCTCAACCACACGGTAGATCGTGCAAGCATAGGGGTATTCATCAATGTTCTGTGCTAAAGATTCTTTAACACTCTCATACCATTGAACCACTGGATTCACCGACACTCGATCATGAAGTATGTTGGTTGTCGGACTCTCGGCTGGCTCATAGTGCTCTGGAATCGGCCCATCGTTAAGATATGTACTGAACAACCTAGCAACACCCTCTTCGTTCATGATGAACGCGCCCATCGAGTCTGGTGGAGTTTTCCTACCGTAGTCGGGTACATCACCAATCCACTCACGACCTGTCCACTTGATGCCGGCACGAGTTGAATCCCACGGTTTTCCCTCGGAATCTGCCGAGGCGCGATTGTACAAGATGCGTCGATTCTGAGGCCAACTCCACGCCCAGTCGTGGTGCATACCTAGTCCAGTAGGATCAGCCGTGCCCCTTCGCGCCATCATATTTCCTTCTTCTGTAAAGCTCCCACTGTAAAGCCAGTTCCCAGAAGTTGTGCTGCCATCATCAGCCAAATCACCAAAAGAAGAGAGCAGTTTCCCTGTCTTGAGGTCGTACCCATTAATTTCCCGCGCCAGTTCAACCAATGTGGGCTCGCGCGGATTCAAGTAGTTCCAGGTCAGGTCCTGTATGGGCGTATCGTAGACACCACCTTCTTGCTGATACAACTCCTTCACTCTCCAGAACAGTTCAGACAAAATCCAGGTATCGGACCGCACACCGAAAGGCGGATCAATCGCCTTTTCTTTCCATTGTGCCCATCGCCCACTGTTAGTAAAGGAACCATCGCGCTCGATCCAGTGTGTTGTTGGAAGATAAAGCACTTCTGTTTTAACCTCACTAGGATCTATCCCAGGAGCCTTCCAAAACTCAGCGGTGTCTAGCATGAAAGGATCGATGACAACCTTCCACTTCAGACTCGACATAGCCCCCAGAAGACGCTGCACATCTGGACCCGCCAACAAAGAGTTGAAGCCCAGCGCGATGAACCCCTCGAGCCTACCTTTCCTGGCCTCGTCCCAGATCGACAACCAAGTCGCATCCTCTTGAGGTTTGCCCAAGTGATGATACCCAAATTCGTTATCGGATCGTGCCTGATCGCCAAACCAAGCCTTCAACTGTGAAACAAAAAACCTAGGATAGTTGCCCCAGTAGTTCATCGTATCCGGTACAAGCGGCTTGGGCGTTGACTCATCCAAGTGATTCAATAAAGACGTTTGAGACGGTACAGGTACTTTTAGATAGCCTGGAAGAATACCAGCGACAATAGCGTGGTCGGTCGCCCCCTGAACATTCGCGTGCCCGCGAAGCGCATTGATACCACCACCAGGCCGCCCGATGTTTCCGAGAAGTAACTGTAGGATCGCTCCGGTTCGAATAATCTGACACCCCACTGTATGCATGGTCCAGCCGACCGCATACAGAATTGTTCCCACCCGATCCGCTGTTCCTGTGGAACAAATGATGTTTGCGGCTTCCAGGAATTCGTCAGCTGAGCATCCAGCGATAGATGCCACCGTATCTGCTGTGTACCGGCTGTAGTGTTTTTTGAGTAATTGAAACACACATCGAGGATGTCGCAAGGTACGGTCACGTCGAACGTACCCAGTGTTATCTCGTTCGTAAGCCCAAGTCGTCTTATCGTACTGATTGGTCGCTTCGTTGAACCCTGAAAACAAACCATCTTCGAATTTAAACGCCTCTGCAATAATAAATGACGCGTTGGTATGGGCGGAAACATAATCATCGTGGTAGAGATCATTTTCTAGAATGTGGCGAACCAGTCCACCCAACACGGCTATATCGGAGCCTGGGCGAATCTGCATGTGCTTATCAGCAACGGCCGATGTACGTGTAAACCTTGGATCAATGGTTATGAGCTTAGCCCCATTGTCACGAGCTTCGAGCGCCCACTTAAAACCACAGGGATGATTCTCGGCAGGATTGGCACCCATAACCAACACGACATCAGCGTTCTTGATGTCCTTCCAGTGATTGGTCATAGCACCACGACCGAACGTGGCGGCCAAACTGGCCACCGTTGGGCTATGTCATATCCGAGCCTGATGGTCGATGTAGACTAATCCCATCGCTCGCATAGTTTTGGTGATTAGATACGCATCTTCATTAGCAACTGTCGCACTTCCAACCCAAGCGATCCCCTCACATCGGTTCACGACCCGTCCCAAATCATCTTTTTCGACAAACGTGGCGTCTCTGGACTCCTTGAATCGCCGAGCGAACCAGTCCATTGCGAAGTCCCATGAAACTTCCCGCCACTCAGTCGAACGTGCCTCGCGGAACATAGGGGACTTACGTAGACGAGGGCTAATGGCCAGTTGCATTTGCGAGGCACCCTTTGGACAAAGAGTACCCCCATTGATGGGGTTATCGGGATCTCCCTCAACGTGCGTTATCGTTGGCGTTGTGTTCAGTCCACCACTGCCGTGCACATAAGCGATCGTACCGCAGCCAACGGCACAATATGGACAAATCGTCTTATATTCACTGGCATTCCTTATCTTAAGCTCACGAGATGCCGCGTAGGCCGGCACCAAATTAAACCCCAAAGCACTGACACCAAAGCCACCCGCAACAGAAGCTTTGAGAAAATTCCTTCGGGAAATATCCACGGTTCCGTCACCCCTTAACTGTTGTTTGTCACCTACCAAGGTACCCTGTTTATAACATACTTACGCCTGTTTATTGGAATGGCTCGTGGAATAAATGACCGAACCAATTAGTCGACGGAAAAAGATTGTAAAGTCGTGCTAAAACAAAAGATAGCTGACTAATCACAGTTTAGCCCATTGAGATTGAAGCGAAGAATACAAGACAGACTTTACTGATGAAATTCGGCAGAGGTGCACTGATAATGGAATCAGCTGTACGGTAAGATGCGCTCGGAGGTTAACCTTGATAGATTCCATGGAACGTACATTGCCGGCCGGTATTCGCATCACCTCTGTATCTAAAAAAGACGGCCACCTCGAAACGGATTATGTCGCCGTGGAGGAACCTCTAGAGATTCAACTTGACGGACGTCCACTTGTCATAACAATGCGAACACCCGGACACGACAAGGAACTGACCGCTGGCTTCCTTTACAGCGAGGGTCTCGTTAACAACTTAGGAGATATCCAATCTATTAAGGAGAAACCCCTATCGCCAGAACCCGATTTTCCAGACGTGAGCTCCGCTCAGAATATCAAAGGTGATCGCATACTAGTAAAGCTTCGCACATCAGTGGAACCTAGTACGATAAAGCGGGCACAGCGGGAATTCCGCGCTACAGCAGCGTGTGGCGTATGTGGAAAAGAAAAATTAGAAGACCTCAAACAGGAATTGCCTAAGATCAACTCGGTGAAATGCTCGAGAACTCTTCTAGAGGCCCTACCTCAGCGACTACGTCAAGAACAAGAACTTTTCGAAGCTACTGGTGGCATACATGCGGCAGGCCTTTTCACACTCGATGGTGAACTGCTATCCGTTCGGGAAGATATCGGCCGGCACAACGCCGTTGATAAGCTGGTCGGTCACTTCCTCCTAAAAAACGAATTACCTCTACACGATCGGATCCTTGTCGTAAGCGGTAGGGCTGGCTTCGAACTTGTCCAAAAGGCGCTGAAAGCCGCCATCCCCATCATGGTTTCGGTCGGTGCTGCCTCAAGTTTGGCGGTAGAAATGGCAACGGAAGCAAAAATGAGTCTCTATTCTTTCGTTGCTCCTGGGCGAGGAAATTTGCACGTAAGACCTGAGTAAAGTAATCAGGCTGACAGGCCCTGACGTCATCCTGTTATGGAAAAATCTTTTTCTCTAGCTTCTCCTAACACCGGACAGGTATCGTCTGCCAGGTCCTCACTGTATGACCCAGACCGTCGTGGCCGCCTTAGGCGGAGACAGACCTGTCTAATAAATTGGGTAAGGTACAATGTGTTACTAATCATGGACTCTACTCGTACCAAATAGACTCGGAATCTAACTAAGTGTAAGAGTTCCCAGTATCGGAGATTGTTATGCGTTACTTATTGGTCCTAATGTTCGTTGTTACCTCGATCCTTCCCATCGGATACATAGTAGTGAACACTCAAGCTGGTGAAAAATTCGAGGCTCGACTCTCAATTGTTCCGGTTGATGCGGTCACGGCACGGACCATCTCAGGCTCAGGTTCAGTTGAAGCGGTACTCATGGATAATACGTTATTCATTACAGGGGTATTTGAGGGTGTCAGCTCACCATCCGTGGCCGCCCACATCCACGTCGCAGCAAAGGGACTTCGCGGTCCGGTCGCCTTTAACCTCAGCATCTCAGAAAACGCCACAGGTGCCCTGCGTGGACGGTTGGAGCTGAACGAGGCACAAATAAATGAACTTAGGGACGGCCGTTACTATGTTCAGGTTCACACTGAAAGGAATCCAGACGGCGAGATTCGCGGCTGGCTTCTGAAAGAGGAGTTCTAGATACATGAACTGCATGAAACGAACCCTGTGGCTAATGCTACTGGTAGGCAATACGATCAATGTAAGTATCGCCCTAGCCCAACAAGTAAGTTACACAAAGCAGCAGGCAGAGACAGGTCGTGCTGCTTATGAACAAAATTGCGCTACATGCCACCTCAGTAACCTTGGAGGATCATTTGAAGCGCCGCAACTGGCTGGACCTAATTTCATGAACACCTGGCAAGTTCGACCAACCCGTGCGTTGTTTGAAAGAATTCAGAGTACGATGCCACCTCCAGGAGGCTCCCTCAGCGAGTTGACCTACACCAACATAGTTGCCTACATCCTCCAGGTCAACGATGTAGCTCCTGGTATTCGCCCACTGAGTATGGAAGGACTGACTCGAACTCTCGGCACAGCACCGCCGCGTGTGGGAACGACTTTGAAAGGAAATATCGCTGACTTCGTCCCGGTCACAGATGATATGTTGCGTGATCCTGATCCTGCCGACTGGCTGATGTACAGACGCACATATAACGGGTGGGGCCACAGTCCACTGAATCAGATTAACCGAGACAACGTTTCTCACCTTCAACTAAGCTGGGTCTGGGCAATGGAGGACGGAACCAGCCAGCCGACCCCGCTCGTCTACGACGGTGTGATGTACCTTACTAGCCCTGGCAACATCATTCAGGCACTCGATGCAAGGAACGGAACGATCCATTGGGAATACCGATATGAGCTCCCTGAGGTTCTCTCTCGTGGTGGTCTTGGACAGGTACGAAACATAGCCATCTACGACGATAAGATCTTCCTAGCAACAAGAGATGCATCCATGGTGGCAATCGATGCTCGAACTGGTGAGGAAATATGGAAAACAGAAATCGCCGACTACCAGAAAGGTTACAGTAATACCAGTGGCCCACTCGTCATCCGTGGCAAGGTCGTGAATGGTATCAATGGGTGCGGAAGATTCTGGGAGGAAAGTTGCTTTATTAGCGCCTACGACGCAATGACCGGAGAAGAATTGTGGCGTACGTTCACAATTGCCCAACCTGGAGACCCAGGTGGTGATACCTGGGGTGATTTGCCTCTTGCCTTCCGGGGCGGTGGAGACGCGTGGATAACCGGCAGCTATGATCCTGACCTAGACTTGATTTACTGGGGTACTGGCCAAGCAAAGCCCTGGGTACCGGCAAGTCGTGGCCTAACGGTGGATGACGCAGTCTTATATACGAACTCGACACTGGCACTCAATCCAGATGACGGAGAGATCGTATGGTACCACCAGCATGTCCCAGGCGAAGCATTAGACCTTGATGAAGTGTACGAAAGGGTTTTGATCGACGTTGGAGAAAATAAAATGGTCTTTACGATCGGTAAACACGGTATTTTGTGGATACTTGATCGGAAAACTGGAGAATTCCTCGGGTTTAAGGAAACAGTATTTCAGAATGTGTTCGATCACATCGATCCTGAGACTGGTACCGTTACCTACCGAGAGGATATCGCCAATGCAGGGATCGGTGACTGGGTTTCCGTGTGCCCAAGCACCGCCGGTGGTCATGACTGGCAGGCAATGGGATATAGCCCTGAATCACAAAATCTCATTATCCCGTTGAGTCAAAGCTGTTTAGAGATTTCCGGAAGGGAAGTGGCATTCGAAATAGGCTCCGGTGGTACTTCAGCTGCTCGGAAGTGGTTTGAAATGCCTGGAACCAGCGGTAACCTTGGTAAACTCGCCGCATATAACGTAGAAACGTTAGAAGAAGTCTGGTCCATAGAACAGCGGGCGTCTTTTTTGACAGGGATTCTAACAACAGCTGGAGATTTAGCGTTTGGAGGAGACCTTGATCGGTATTTTAGGGCATACGATGTTTGGACGGGGCAGGTACTCTGGGAAACACGCCTTGGAACGTCGGTTCAGGGGTTCCCAGTGACCTACAGTGTCGATGGTGAACAATACATTGCAATGTCAACTGGGTTAGGAGGAGGAAGCCCACGCTTGGTTCCGAGACTTTTAACACCAGACGTTCGTCACCCATCAACAGGTAATGCCCTGTTTGTGTTCAAGTTAGGTGCTGGCCGCTGAGCTTTTACTACCGGTGCCTAGACCTAATGAATGAAGAGCCTAACCCGATACCGGATGTCTGAAACAGTACGAGACTCTCAGATCAAGATCTAACCTAATTCAGGCGTGTCTGATATCAACCATAAATGAATAAACGGAGACTTGCCTCGACCGTTAGCGTAGCGTCCACTCACCGCCGCTACCATATCTCAACGAGTCATTCGCCCTATCACCAACATCACATTCTGAGAAGTATCCAGGTTATTGTCACTCGTAATATTTTCAAGTCGGATACCGTTACAAACGAACATTAAAATTTCAATCGTTGTGATCGGCTTGCCCGTGTCTCTAAAGTCACAAATTATCTATATCGGAGATATTTAAAGAGAGGCAATCTAATTTGGTAACATGCACCTCTAACCCCTTCTTTTCTAGTGACCATGTGTTCTAAGATCAGAACTGCTCAAATGTGCAGCATGCACGAACCAAGAGTTTAGGAATGCCTGAACTACACGACTTCCCACTTCATCAACCGCCGGAGGAACCTGAAAGAAACCAGGCAGTACGCCTTGGACCATTAGTTGCAGTTATTCTCATCCTCGGAGTGGCAACAGCCGGAATCGTGTACTGGTTGTCGCCTAGCGAGGATACGGATACAGAACCTGGACCCATGCTGGCAAAGGATCCGATCACACTAGACGAGGAATCTCTTCCAAACCAACCGGAACCAGAAGTTTCTAAACCATTGACTCTTCCAGATCTCGACAGAAGCGATTTGATTGTTAGAGATTTGGTAACCACATTATCAGCTCATCCTGGCCTAACTGCCTGGTTGGCAAGTGAAGCACTTATTCGTAGATTCACCGTTAGTGTTGAGAACATTGCCGACGGCCGAAACCCAGCCAAGCATCTACCTATACTGGACCCAAACAAGAAATTTAAAACAGTAGACCAGGATGGCAGGGTTTTCATTGACCAAAGTAGTTACGATCGCTACAACATACACGGTGATGTGATTGCTTCTCTCGACGCGCCCGGTTGTGCTCGCTTGTACATGACCCTCAAACCACTAATCGACGAAGCTTATCGTGACCTTGGTCATCCAAACGGTGGATTTGATGGTACTCTTGAACGAGCCATCAACCGGTTACTTGAAACACCAGTCGTTGAGCGTAATGCAGCAGTAATTCCACGCCTGGGCTATCACGAATTTTCTGACGCTGAACTCGAAAGTCTTGCACCGGTCCAGAAACAATTCCTGGGTATGGGTCCACGAAATGTCAGATTGCTTCAGGGTAAACTACGAGAACTTGCTGTACAGCTTGGAATTCCTGAAATAAGCCTGCCAACCCAAGTGGTAATCGTGAATTAGATCAATGTGATAAAACATGATTGATCTGCCTCTGAGAAACAAAACATCTGGATAATAAAGAGCATGGCAGCCGGAAACAACCAAGCTATTCGCATCGCGCTTTGTCAACGCGACTTCCTTGTCGGAGACATAAACGGTAACCTTTCGAAGATCCAATCTAAGCTTGGCGAACTCAAGACAGTGGGAGTCGACCTGGCAGTTTTTCCTGAACTTGCATTAACAGGATATCCACCTGAAGACCTACTTCTTAAACCACATTTTGTAGAAAACGCAAGCTGTGCACTTCAGAAACTAGCCTCCGATGTGAAGGATATTATCGTAGTTGTGGGATTTCCTGAGCTATCCGGAGCCCTTTATAACTCGGCTGCTGTTCTAGCGAATGGCAAATTGGTAAGTGTTTATCGTAAACACTGTCTCCCAAATTATGCAGTCTTTGATGAACGGCGGTATTTCGAGAGTGGAGACAAAGCACTCGTTCTTGACCTTGGTGACGCTAAGGTGGGCATAACCATTTGTGAAGATATCTGGTACCGGGATGGGCCAGCGCAATGGGCCACTACTGATGGTGGCGCAGAAATAATCCTTAATCTTTCGGCCTCACCATACCACCGATCCAAAGGTATATCGAGAGAACGGATGTTCGTAACACGCTGTATTGAACATGGATGTTACTTAGTTTTCTGTAATACCATCGGAGGGCAAGACGAACTCGTCTTTGATGGTCACAGTCTGGTAATCGATCCGAAGGGAAACATCCTTGCACGCGGTAAACAATTCGAGGAAGACCTAATCATAGTCGATATCAATTCAAGGATTGCCACAAGTACGAGACAACATGGAAAAAGATCGCAACAGCAGGTCATGAATACCACCGATCGCGTTCGGACAGTCACGATTCAGCGTCACGCAAAGACAAGACCTGCCATAGAACAACAACAACTTCGACAGCCTTTAGATGAAGAGGCAGAGATTTATCAGGCACTCCAACTAGGTACAAAGGATTACTTCCACAAGAATGGTTTCCGTCACGCTGTACTAGGTCTATCGGG
This sequence comes from Vicinamibacterales bacterium, assembly GCA_965249535.1. Lineage (GTDB taxonomy): Bacteria > Acidobacteriota > Vicinamibacteria > Vicinamibacterales. Next base: position 2,565,384 of record OZ252241.1, on the reverse strand, counting down.
AGGCATAGATTCAGCTTTATCCCTTGCTATTGCGGTTGATGCACTTGGAGCCATTTCCCTATCAGCCGTCATGATGCCGTCTAGATATACTGCCTCCCATAACCAAGATGACGCACGTGAACTGGCCTCCCGCCTAAAAGTTGAGTTTTTAGAGATTCCCATCGATACGTTGTTCATATCCTATCTCAAGGTGCTCGACCAACAATTCAAAGGGACGCGACTCAACGTTGCCGAGGAAAACCTACAGGCCCGTATCAGAGGTAACTTACTGATGGCGTTGTCAAATAAATTCAACTGGCTAGTCATCACAACAGGAAACAAAAGTGAGATGAGTGTCGGCTACGCGACACTCTACGGAGACATGGCTGGAGGATTCTCAATTCTAAAGGATGTACCTAAAACTTTAGTGTACCGTCTAGTTAACTGGAGAAATCGTGAGTGTGAAATTATACCCAAGAGGATGATCGACAAACCTCCCTCTGCGGAACTCCGCGAGGGACAACTTGATACAGACAACCTTCCACCATACAGTGACCTGGATCGGATAATTCAAGCATACGTAGAAGATGACTGCCAAATTGACGAGATTGAAAAACTAGGTTTTGAACAAGAATTGATCTGCCGCGTAATAAACATGGTCGATCGAGCTGAGTACAAGAGACGGCAAGCAGCTCCAGGTGTAAGAATTTCTACGAGAGCGTTCGGAAAGGACCGTCGTCTACCCATTACCAATCACTACCGACCAGTATAGTTTTAAACTGAAAAGACAGGTATCTCAATGACCTCTTAGTCGGTATCTTGTGCTCCGGTAGTAACAGGATTACGCCGGTTGGCACTTTGGCTCTCTTTACAAGAATCCAGTCCTATCAGGCGAGCCTTTACCATCTGTTGTATGAACTTGAAAAGACGAGGTTCAATTGATTCATTTTCCTCACAAAACCTCTGGGTTACCTGCTCTGAAATCTGAACGATGCTGTTCCTGCCATTGCAGGCTTTCCACACCAATGTCCCGATCTCGTCGAGTTTAATGTGGTAGTACGGATTCACTAGGCGAGTCGACAGCCAGTACCCCAGGCGCCCCGAACCCAACTTTGGCCGCAAGAGTACGCATAGACCTTTTTCATCTTCTCGCCAATCCAGCAATCGATGAGGTCGACCTTCTACAAAATCATCAAGGACAAGCATCATTCAGCATGAAGAGAAGATGTCCACTCTTCTCCCTCCTTTTTAGTCAACTCTAAGATCAGATGTTTTCTTTAAATGCGTCGCCTGAAGAGGAACCTTAACTAAGAGATAAATCAACGGCAAAAAAATAAGCCCTCCTAACAAGGCCGGAAATCCACCGAAGATCTTTTCGCTAAGCAATTCTGTATATTGAGGTAAGACGGGAATCCATGTGAAAAATGAGGCAATACCTGTGGGTAATGTCTGGTGAGCGTCTGCACCCAAAACAAGGAAGGCAATTAAGACTGCCATCAGTGCCTCACCAGCTATGAATCCGGACGACAGGAGCACACCCGCATTTACTGCACTTGATTGATTGTCACGTTCCACTCCCCGTCGAATCAAAGAACTTGTAAGTATCCAACTGATGATGCCGCCGACAAAAATCGAGAATGTTGAATCAAACGGCAGATACATACCGACTGCAATCAGCATCGGCGACGGCGAATTAATAAGAATCAACCCGAAGGCAAGGAACATTCCAGAGATAACGAGAGGCCAAGCCATTTCCCCGCCGACGATTCCTTGCGCCATCAGCGCCATTAATCCCGCCTGGGGTGCTGGAAGATTCACACTTCCTATTTCGTATACCCTATCCATCAACATTAAAGGAAGCATAAGTACCATCGCTGCGAAGAGTACCCCAATCATTTCGCCAACTTCCATCTTCCACGGTGTACCACCGAGGATGTGACCAACTTTGAGATCTTGCAGCATGTCCCCAGCGACACCTGCAGCACAGCAGACAACACCAGCTACTCCAAGCACCGCGAGGACCCCTAACGAACCTGTTATCCCTATACTAACCATCAAGATCGCTGAAATAAGCAATGTGCTGAGTGTTAATCCGCTAATGGGATTGTTCGAACTGCCAAGGAGACCGACAAGATAACCGGCTACAGCCGCGAAAAGAAATCCAATTACAAGCATGGTGACGGTCAACACGAAGGCGCCAAAAAGACTCTGACTAAAATACCAGTAAAGAAGTAAAACTGGCACTGATATTACTAGAATCGCTATACCTACCTTGCTTAGATCAAGATCGATTTCCAAACGAGAGATATTCTTATTGCCGAACTTGACCGCTCTAAGGTCACGGACAGCTCGACCAATACCTTGGATGAGAGAGGTTCGTAGCTTAAAAAGAGTATAGAACGCCGCCACGATCATTGTGCCAACTGCGAGTGGACGTACTTGTCGCTGCCAAATCTCAATACTGAGATTCATCAAGCCACTATTTTTGGCAGCTTCGTTGGCTAGATCAGGATTTAGGAATAGGCTTAAGGGCACGAGTACGAGCCACCCGATCACGGCTCCAGAAAAAAGTGTTCCGGAGATACTTGGCCCCACGATGAAACCAACCCCAACGAGTGCCGGAGATGCCTTTGGCGACTGGATTAGGAAGCCCCCAACATAAGTGATCGAGCGACCCCCAATATCGATAAGCGATCGACCAAGTGACAAAAATGCCGTAGCAGATTCCTCTACGATTTGTACGCCGTACGGGTTTTTGATCATCTCCCATGCACCGGCTATGCCCATTGCCTTAAACACGTAGGCCGCACCCGTTTGGTTACCTCTTTGACCTGCTTTGACTAACTCCGCAGCAGCTACACTTTCTGGAAATGGAAGATCGGCCTCAACCACCATCGTTCGGCGCAGCACGATGATAAACAGCACCCCCAAAACACCACCCAAAAGCATAATGGCGGTCCCTTCGAAGTAGTGCAGCTCATCCCAAACACCGCTGATGATGAATGCGGGAATCGTAAAGATCGCACCCGCAACCAAGGCTTCACCAACCGAAGCTGTGGTTCGTGTAATATTTTCTTCTAAGAGAGACCCTCCCCATGGGCGAAGTAAGGCCATCGCTACTACCGCTGCGGGGAATGTCGCTGCAACCGTCAAGCCTGCCCTCATGCCCAGATAGGCATTCGCAGCACCTAGGACAACTGCCATGACAGCCCCAAGAGCCACGGCCCTAAAAGTCAGTTCAGGAAGATTGGTGTCGGCCGCAATAAACGGCCTTGAGATGGGACGACCTTTAAGTTCCGTTTCATCCATTTCTCTTGCTGTCCTCCTAGACAGGTTTTTAATCCTCAACGTTGTCGCGACAGCATACAATAGTAAGAAACTTCCTGGCCCTTATCTTGTGTCTCTCGGAAATCTCGATGAGGTAACCTCAATACTCGTTCTATTGCGACTGACTCGAAACACGAATATAGGGCAAACTGTCTGTCTTTAACCTGGTCAACAATAACTCTTGCTAAGTATCACTGCCAGCTCTGTGTGAGTTTCCATCGTTGAACTCCAAGTAGAGGTCATACTTATACGCGGCATCTGGAGTCTCACGCAACCATGAAATACAGAAACTTGTCACCCACTGTTCTACGGTGATAGAGTCCACGACTCAGGCATATATAAACTTCCCGAAGCGAAGGGATCGACCAGACCTGTAAACCTCTGTAAGCTGTATGTGCCGTTCAGTAGTTACGCTAATGGATTCACGCTTATCTACCCGCACTCAATTAAAAGGAACCGAAAGTACCCGTTCAGGGAAATTATCTTCCGTGCAATTCATTCGTGACATTTACGTCGCTAAAAAGAAAGCGAACCGACCGGCAATATCTATTGAGTTCTTCCCTCCAAAAACTGTTGAAACTGAGCGGCTCTTCCTTGAAGAAACCGTCCCGGCCTTACTCAAGATAAATCCTGATTTTGTCTCAGTTACATATGGAGCGGGTGGTAGTACTAGGGACAAGACATTGACGATCGCTGACCGTATTCAACGCACTCATGGATTAACAACGATGGCCCACCTGACGTGTGTAAACGCAACAAGAGATTACGTTGAAGCATTCCTTAATGAAGCCAAAGAACTTGGAATTTTAAATATCTTAGCTCTTCGCGGCGACCCTCCAATTGACACTAGTATCCCTCCCAACTCCGAGAGAGGGTTTAAATATTCATACGAGTTGATCGCTTTCATTCGACAAGTTGGTGATTTATGTATAGGAACGGCTGGCTTCCCTGAAAGTCACATGAACTGCAAGGACGGTAACCATACCGACTGGAACCGCTTAAAAACTAAAATCGACCACGGTGCCGACTTTGTACTGACACAGTTATTTTTCGATAACACTGATTTTTTCGAATTTAGGGATTACGTTGTTAAAAAGTTGGGTGTAACCGTTCCAATTTGTCCAGGGGTGTTACCTATTCTAAGTACAGGACAGATCAAGCGCTTCACAACACTCTGTGGTGCGCGACTACCTAAACCGCTATTGTCACGATTGGATGAACTTGGTGACGATACCGAGGCTGTAACAAAGTTCGGAATCGAATATGCAACAAAGCAGTGTGAAGAGCTACTACGAGGAGGAGTGCCAGGACTGCACATATATTCGTTAAATAAATCTAGATCAACCACTGAAATCATCAGAAATCTCGGAATTGCATGAAAGAACTCTATTCTGGCCAGGAACGTGTGAGCGTGTCATGCCAGAGAGTGACTGCATCCGTAGATTTTGGGTTGGTCGCTAGACCATCAAGGACCACTTCACGAGTCCGAAAGGACTCGCCGTAGAAATTCTCGTTGGCATCACGGTCTTCACGGATGGCCGATCCCTCCAGACTAATTCCAGCAAACAGACCTCTCGCACGAGAATAGCTCAGTATTTCTGCCCGTAGCTGGATGTCTGTTGAAGCACCTACACTTCGACCGAGTGGTCCTGCGGCCACAGAGGCATCTCCACCAATCTTAATCTGATTCTGTAAAAGGTTCTCAAGGCCTCGACGGTTCATGATCACCAAAACGATATCTACAAATTCCACACCGATTTGGAACCCAAAACTTCCACCCGTCATTGTTAGAAATGCGGGAGGCGACCACTGTTTCATATCGCGATCATAAACACTGATAATCCCTCGGCCCCTATGTCCACCAAAGATAAATCCTCCTCTTAACATGGACGGAAAGACGGCGATAGCTTCGGCTCGTTCGAGAACGGAACGGAGAATTGCCTTATCAGGAATTTCCATAATTTCTTCAAATACTATCGCTGATTCACGTACGGAGTCCGACTGATCCGACTGACCTGACACCTTGCCTGACATACTTACCAGTGTAAGAAGACAGAAACACAGTGGCCAAACAAAAGATCGTCTCTTCATACCGTACCTCAGGACATTTTATCATCCAACTTCACAATCGTCACCAGTAACTCACCGTAGTCGCCCTCATCTAGCAATACAAGTATACTTGTAGCTGGTGATACTGTCGTGGATGGAGCCCTCGCCAGGATTGCACGCCCAAACGTTACATTCTTCGACGCGGAGTTCTGGGACCCCGCACCAACCCTTTGCTATTGGGCTTGGTTCCAGCAGGTTGTTCTACTTCAAACGAACTGATGACGATGTCACCGAGACGGCCAAAAACTAAAACTGCGTTCTCTAGGGCATTTCTTCTTACGACGTCAGAATATTCAGAATCAAACATGACCAGTAGTAGTAAATTCACACGAAGAACTCTCTTATTGACACTCAATTGCAGGCAAAGATGTCCCGACCCTCAATTAAACAGCAGTGCATTAACCAACGTGACAATTAGCAACCTGGTAAAATACAGAAGATGTCCGCAAGGAGGTTGTAATGGCCAATTTTACTGAGAGAATTATTGGTGCAGCGAAACTCGATAACCACGTCTATGAAGAAGTTGAGGCCGACACCTCAGTAACTATTCAGGCCATGATGGTCGTGATCTTATCTGCCGTGTCCGGTGGAATTGGAGGGATCAGCGGCGGTGGATTTTTTGTATCCACTATTGCCGCACTCATCGGTTGGCTCCTGTGGGCTTTCCTCACCTACACCATTGGCACGCGTCTACTGGCCGAACCTCAGACGAACGCTGACCTCGGTCAGCTCATGCGAACTCTTGGATTTGCACAGTCCCCTGGCTTACTCAGATTCTTTGGCATCATACCCTCTGTCGGTCCCCTCTTTCTAGGAATTATCCAAATATGGATACTGGTAGCAATGGTAATCGCTGTACGCCAAGCTCTCGACTACACAACTACTGGTCGCGCTGTAAGCGTCTGTCTCATAGGCTGGGTTGCCTCTATCTTCATAATAGTCATAATTTCATTTGTTTTCGGGCCAACAGCATCCTAATAACAATTAATTGCGAGTATTCGGAAGTCACTTAGAAATATTTCATAGCTCCGGTTGAAGATCCGTGCCGAGCACCAATTCGATAACTGCATCGTAACTGGCCACTCCAGCTGTCACTCGATTGGCTTTGAGAAATCGATCGTACACCCTGCGCATACTTCGTCGAACAAGTGGAGTCGAGTTCTCCAGCCGAACCATAATCGCATCTAAATCCTCTCGTGGCCCAACTCTCAGCGAAGCACTCACTATGCGAAGTTCTTCTTCAGATAGACTTCTGAGAATGGGCTGAATAAGGAAAAGCCAACCACTGTACCTGGCTCTCACATCACCGAAAAGACAAGTCAAAAATCCAACGAAATTAGCCTCAGATTCATTGGCATAACCTGCAAGGTGCGCCCATTCATGAGCGACAATAAAGTGTCGTTCAAATGGTAGCACCTCATCATTGATTAGTATTTCAAGAAAGAACGGGTTTATCATTCCGTCAACAGCCGCCCGTCGAAAATAAAAACTAAAGAAGGACCGCTTGGGTCGTCCAGTGATCAAAATTCGTGCTCCCGGTAAACGATGTTGCGCACGCAAGAACGCCGGCGTGAAAACTGCTGGCATTTGGTCAAGACTTGGCCAGTCAACATCGGCTGTTATGTCATACAGATGATTTAGTCTCACTACTGAAAGCTTAGCCAAATCCAACAAGGCTTCTTCAGTTACCAGACTTTCTCTAAAATCGAGTTTCTCCTTAAGGGGCTGACGACGGTAATTTAATCCCCATGTCAGTAAGAACGCGAGGTACATCATGACCACAATCGCCGCAGTATTTGCGATCATAGATAGAGCCGCCCGCCAGCGTCGCCCATGTTCTGCCCGACTTAATCGAAACACCCACCAGACGACGAAAACTCCCACTAGTGCTACGACCAACAAATCGAATAACGCGAACTGAAATTGATTCGTCAAAGAGGTTAGATATCTCTGAAGTAACGGGTAGAAAGTAACTGAGTAGGCACGCTCGACAAAGCCTGCTGATGTTGGAATGGTGGCTGCCAACACACCTAACACCAATACAAAAATACGTAACCTAGAAATTCTAGACTTAAAATTTGTCTTCTTCATTCTTGTTGCCGATTGTTAGATAAGCCGATCTTAATGACTCAATTCTACATCTTCACTACTCGAGAGAACTTATATCAACTCGGACGTTGCTATGTATATCGGCTAGATAGATATGTAAACAGCCTAAAATTAACTGTCATCTTTTCGTCGGTGGCGGTACCCGAATCTAAATATCCATACAGTGAAGAAAAAACTTGATCTAATCTGAATTCCTATTACAACTGTCAAATGGCCCCCTGGCGATCAGCACCATTAGTGATACACTGATAAGCGTGCGAAAGTCTGAGGATTCCTTCGGTTCGGGTAATACAACTATCAACTCCGTTTGCACACTGGACTGCCCAGATGCCTGTAGTTTGGCGGTAACTCTGCAGAAAGGAAAGATCCTCAAGATCGATGGCTCGAATCAACACGCAACCACCGGTGGATATATTTGTGCTAAGGTCCGCCGGTTTGGTGAGCGCGTCTATGGTGATGCTCGACTACATTACCCAGCCGTACGGAACGGATCTAAAGGCGAAGGTAAGTTCAAACGAGTAGGATGGGACGAGGCACTTGACACCATTGCCGAACGGATAACAAACATCAAGAATCGCTGGGGAGCTGAAGCCATTCTCCCCTTCTCCTACGGCGGTTCAAACGGTTTGTTGTCGCAGGACACGACCGATGCTCAACTATTTCGACTCTTGGGCACATCTCGCCTAGCTAGGACTGTCTGTGCCGCCCCAACAAGTGCAGCAAGTCAAGCACTCTACGGCAAAATGCCAGGAGTTTCGTACGAAGACTACCCGCACGCACAGCTTATTATTCTTTGGGGTGTAAACCCCTCCACGTCTGGTATACATCTTGTCAGATACATTAGAGAGGCTCAAAAACGTGGAGCCCTTCTTGTCGTAATCGATCCTAGGCGTACACCCCTTGCGCACCAAGCAGATCTTCACCTCGCAGTCAAACCGGGAACTGACTTGCCCGTCGCACTTGCCATCCACCGATATCTCTTCGAGAATGGATTAGCAGATGAAAAGTTTATCGCTAATCACACACGTGGCTCTCAACAACTGCGCTCCAGAGCAGCGAGTTGGACGATCTCACGTGCCGCACAAGTCGCAGACATCGATCCTGATGATCTGGGACGATTAGCAGATCTATACGCAACCTCATCACCAGCCGTCATCAGGTGCGGGTGGGGAGTAGAACGTAACCGGAACGGTGGAAACGCAGTTTTATCGATCCTTGCGTTACCAACCGTCTGTGGAAAATTCGGAGTTCGTGGTGGTGGTTATACCATGAGCAACAAGTCCGCTTTGAGTCTTTCTTCCAATGAATGGATTAACGCGAAGGAGCCAACGACTCGAGTAATTAATATGAATCATTTGGGTCGTGCACTCTTGGATTTTGACAATCCGCCGATTAAAATGCTCTTTGTTTACAATTGTAATCCTGCCGTGACGATGCCAGATCAAAATCGTGTCATCAAGGGACTTCAACGTGATGACCTATTCACAATCGTCTTCGAACAGGTCATGAGCGACACGGCGCGCCTGGCAGACATGGTTCTCCCTGCAACAACATTCCTAGAATCCTACGATGTAGTACAAAGCTATGGCCCTATAAGCCTTCAGCTCGCTCGTCCTGTCATCGACACTATCGAAGAATCACGTCCGAATGTGGAGGTCTTCAACGAACTGTCTAGGCGTCTCAACCTCGTATCGGAGACTCAAACAGACGCCGAGCTGCTTCTCGATGTTGTCGAGAAGATGCCGACGAACATCAGTACCGACTTGCTTGACAAGGGAATCGTAGATCCACCAATAGATCCATGTCCCATCCAGTTCTGTCACGTATTCCCACGTACCACAGACAGAAAGGTTGATCTGTTTCCAGAGCAGCTAGCCGCTGATAATGAAATAGAACTTTATACGTATCAATGCGGTCCTGAGACTAACCAGTATCCACTTGCATTAATTTCACCAGCCAGCGACAAGACAATCAATTCGATCTTAGGAGAACTGAGAGACAAGCTGGCACGACTCCAGATATGCCCAAGCGATGCCGGCGTACGGGGGATACAGCAAGGGGATACTGTTAGGATCTTCAACGACCTAGGTGAAGTTCACTGCCACGTAGATATCAATGCCGGAATGAGACGAGGTACTGTTAGTTTGCCCAAAGGTCTCTGGAAAAAAAGTACGCTAAATGGTTCGACTGCCAACGCGCTAGTGTCGGACTCGCTAACGGACCTTGGCCATGGTGCCTGTTTTAATGACGCCAGAGTCGAAGTAACCCGCATGATCACTGCTCAATATCAAGACGAGAACGTTTCGTTGTGGATCTCGGAAACAAGTCCACACAAACCTTAAGGTCACAGTCGCGACTAATAGAATTCTACCGTGGCTTCTGAAACAGAAACGGCTTCCGACCGCAGGAATGTACAGTCAGCTTGGCATCAGCCCAGAAACCTGTCCCAGACGGTATCCCGATAAGACAGATCAGTTCTCTTACTTAAGCGAAGATCTACCAATGAAAAGTGAGAATCTTGAGCCTTACTTAGATAACTGAAAACTGACCGTGAGCGCGTCTTCGGTACCTGGGCCTAATACCCATTAACCGAACCGGTACCAGAGTCGCCTGAACTGTAACCACCAGACATAGCAACAATACCTCCGCCAAGAACAACAACTGGTACAAACCACTTCCAATTTTTAGAGAACCAGCTCTGCTGTTGTGAATTTGGTTGAAAACTTTCAGTGCCTACATCTCTCCTTGAACCATCTTCAATCCACATATCCGTGAGAATGGATTCAGGAATACTGATTTTTCCAATAGAAATCACTCTGCCGCTCAAAGGATAAACAGAAGATAGAATTGTAAATGCACAAATCGTTGCAATAGCGTTTTTCATAGCACCATACCTCCTAGTAACACTACTGTCGTCACGATACAGACGAGATCTTATAGTGTCAAGAACTCACTTTTGCCCTTCTTGGAAGTACCTGTTGTAGTGAAAGTAATATTCCGCCAATGACACCCTCTCAGTTTACTAGAATGGATGTTTCCCCGTTTCTTGTTCCCATACTCGAACTGTCTTTGTTAGCATCAGATATGGACAAAATCTAATTTTGAACGATTACACAAACGTCCTGCAAACACGGTCATTATCTACTTTCCTAAGAATCTAAGAGCAAGCAAAAATGAGTTTCTCTTGGCCACAGTGCGTCAGAGGATGTAAGATAGTACATGGGTTAGTTATCTACAAGGAGTTTCGATGGGCTCTAATGACGATCGAAGTCAACGGGATGAAGGAACCGATAAGAACGTGGGTCGTACGGTTCGCTGCGTCAAATTTCAGAAGGACCTCCCTGGTCTTGACGAACAACCCTGGCCAGGAGAACTAGGAAAACGTATCTACGAAGGTGTTTCAACCGATGCATGGAAGCTTTGGGAAGAACGAATGAAAATGATTCTTAACGAATACCGACTGATGCCGTGGCAGAAGGAAGCACAGGACTTAGTCGCAAAACATATGGAGGACTTCTTCTTCGGCGAGGGCGCATCACTCCCTCCAGGATACGTGCCCCCGCAAGCTAAACAGTAAGGATTCGGCCTTAAACATTACTTACTATGTCCTAACCCTTGCTTTGCTATTCCCCTATTAACAGTGGCAAGACGTCTCTAGAACCAGTTGCAACACTTTTAGCCAGAATTTCTTGGACGATCGGGTATCTATAATTACTTTCTTCTGGATACATTAACCCTTGGAGATGACACGTATTGATGGATCGATCACAAAGTTCAAGCACTGATGCGCAGCTCGAAGGGCTTCCACAGCTACCTCAGGTGATCCGGCTCTACTAAAGATGAAACCAAGATAACTTCTACCTTCTGGTAAAGGAATCAAGTGTTGGTCCGGTTTTACGGTCATGAAAACTTGATCAATGTAAGAGATCGCTTTGGCTTGTTCTAATCCCTCGACACGCTTATAGATCCCCTCTCGGGGAATTCGAATCATCATGACAGCTGACGCATCGGCTTCTCGTGTGTATCCAGCTAAAGATTCACCAACTGCGTGACGCAGAAGGAGTGTCTCAAGAGAGACCAACTCCTTTTCAATTCCTATAAAACGTAGGACCCGTGAACAGAGTCCGCCAATCGGTCGCGCGGCAATTTCTAGAACGAAAACCCCACGATCATTGATCCGACATTCCGCGTGAACAGGGCCATGATATAACCCTAGAGTGATTGCCGCCTCGGTCACGGCTCGAACCATCGCATCCTGAGCCACACCTGTAAGGGATGATGGCGTTACGTAGATCGTTTCCTCAAAAAACGGACCGTTTAAAGGATCGGGTTTATCAAATAGTGCCAGCACCTTTAATCGGCCCCATTCTAGAATCCCTTCAAGTGCGTATTCCTCGCCGTTGATAAATTCTTCAACCATAATGGTGTCGTTTGCCGGATCTCTCAATGCACCGATCTCGGGTTGTTTCAGAAAAGTCCTGAGTCTTTGAAGGGCTGCTTGGAACTCTAAAACTTCATTGGCCCTGATGACTCCTTGGCTCCCAGATAGTGTCAGTGGTTTAACAACACACGGGAAATGAGTTTTCGGTAATTCCTCGTCGGACCTAGCATCAAGAGGAAAAAACCGAAACCATGGACACAACAGACCAGCCGCTTGGAGCCGCCTCCTCATCATCAACTTGTTACAACTAGCACGCGTAGCCGTTTCGGAATGACCCGGTAGTCCAAGCTCACAAGCTACCATTGAGGCTAAGACTGTGGGCCGATCATCCACCGCGATAATGCCATGAATCGTATCGGTGACTCCTACCTCGACAATTTTTCTTAGCGACTCGTTCTCTAAGTAAAACTTAACTGGAATCGCGTTATCGCGCCACGGATCCTCCAATACCTGGCAACGATCTGTGGCAAAGACCAACTCAATGTCCAAGCGAGCGGCCGCTTTGGTAAACGAACGAATCTGATAACCAGTTGTCGTACAAAGAATTAGAACGCGGGGCATGGTCAGTTAAGAATATTGGGTTGCGATCCTATTGACCTTATATCGTCCAGGAAGACTCCTGATCCCAAATCATCTGATTGGTTACAGTTTCCACATTGGAAAACATTCACTTTTGTTCGACTTCTATTAGTTGTTCTGGTTTTGATGGTTTGGTTAATAGACTTCCGATGATTAGTGAGCCAATCGATAAAAATAAAGCTGGGAAAATAGTCGGCCATCCAAACGGGTACTCTGGAATGCCGTCAACGGCCCGCATGAAACCAACAATCTCCCAAACAAGCGTCGTAAGCATACCAGCTAAAATCGATAGTATGCCACCGAATGAACTCGCACGTGGCCAGATCAATGCTGCAAGTAGTGCAGGAGTAACACCTGCCCCGTACATGGTATAGGCCCAAAGTGCCATCGAGAGAATAGTCGGAAAAAAACTTCCTGCAATGAAACCTGAGGCGCCAAGGACAACTACAATCAAGCGCGTATAGACGAGAACCTGACGTTCAGTTGCATCAGGATTCACAAAACGTTGATAGACGTCACGAATCAGATTAGTCGCTGGTGTCAGTAGAAAACTATTGGCAGTAGAGATGATAATTGATGTAGCCCCACAAACTAATAGGAATCCAAGAGCCGTGGGAAGCACCTGCATAGCTACCCTGATTACTATTTCCTCTGACTCAACGACTGTCATCCCAGGTACTGCTGTACTCCCCAGCACTCCCGTTGAATCAATCAGGACTTCAACGATTATCGTTCCGGCAATCCACCCTGCAACGGCGAGTCTAGCCGCTCGCTCGTCTCTTGCCGAGAAAAATTTTTGGTACATGTTCGCTTCTCCGAGCAGTAGGAAGAGCGTCGGAAGAAAAAGAGCCAGAACAGCTGGCTCAGTCGTACCAAGCATCCCAAAAGCCGAAACTTGATCTGGCCGTAAAGCTTCAATTGCAGACGATAAACCACCCGAATCCCCAATCAAGAACACTACAGCCAACAGGATGCCAACTGTCATCGTCAAACCATTCCATACATCTAGATATGCGATAGTTAACATGCCAGCGAGGCTTGTATACATTACTGAAACAGCTGCAGTTATGAACGCACCCGTGCTCGGGTCGATTCCAGCCACGAGACCAAGGAGACGACCACCTCCTCGAAATTGGTAAGCGGCGATTGTTGAGTAAGCTAGGACAATTGTGATGGTCCCGAGGACACGGGCGAAAGAACCATACCTCAGCTCAAGGATGTCTGGAACCGTGTATTGAGCAATACGTCTGACGCGTGGTGCAATGAAGTAAACGCACATGATCCCAACCCAGGCTCCAGCGGACTGCCAGAGTGCTGCAAACCCAACTCGGTATCCCAACCCAGCACCAGCGAAAAGACTCCCTGAACCTACCCATGTGGAGAGAAGCGTGAAGACGAGCACCCGAGCCGGTAAAGTTCGACCAGCAACAAAGAAATCATCGCCAGTCCGGACATGTCGGCCACGCCTTACTCCGACAAGAAGGAGAAAGCAAAGATAAATGGTGACAGCGATCAACATAACCCTAACAATCCCTCATAGCGGTTTCGAATCGTTACCAGGAATGAAAAACGAATAGGTCCCTAGCGCAGCCAACATTCAGAAATCTTATAAAACGACCTGGAATATTGGTGATTGACCCTCAGTGTTGCGGAAAGTCACCAGCCGTACAGAGTCAAAGACTACACACTCGTGAGACACTCCGCACTGCCCGTGGTTTGTGCCTGGCTGAAATCCCGTCCGCTACTCTAACAAGTGTCAGAGTGATAAGTACCGTGTCAATGCCCTCGCGTCTATCCACTGGATATCTGAACCTTCAATTAATTGTCTCGAGGCACCGTTCCCCAAACGATAGTAATAACCCTGAACAATGAGCTGAAAGAAAGATACCTATACGAAATAGACATCGTCAGTCTTTAATTAAGTAACCGCTGTGACAACACGCTCCAAACAGCATACGCAAGCCGACGCCGATCATGCCTTGCTATTGAACTCTGCCAAAATTCTCCTTATACAATCTCGCATCCCTCTGGCACCCCTCCAAGGAGTAACGGCTCCTTGTGCTCTGCCGCGTACCGTTTTCTGGCATCCTCACTCGGTACAGCAGTGTTAACTACTACGACATCTACTTGGCGGCCAACTACACCAGCAATCCAGCTTACGGCTTCTCCCACCGTAAACCCACGCATTCCAACACCTTCAGTGAGTAGGTTGGTTACCAGTATTAGTGGACCACGAATACTAGCCAACGCCTCAGATACACCCTTGACTAAGAAAATCGGAATTAAGCTCGTATAGAAACTCCCAGGCCCAATGATAACAGCGTCAAATTTACGAACCGATTTAGCAACGACCGGATGAATCCCAACAACTGGATCCAACCAAATACGTTTAACGGACTGGCCAAGGCGCTGCTTCACATCAACTTCCACTTCACCTCGACTTTGAGAACCATCACCGTACTCGGCGCACACAGCAGCGTGTTCCACGCTAACTGGCCATACTTTTCCATTGCAATCCAATAGTGCGCGCAACCCATCCACCGCTGCTAGGAAATCACCACTGTATCGTTCCATCATCGAAAGTAATAGATTTCCTCCAGTATGTCCACGAAAGCCGCTCATGTTCCAACATCGGCAGCCTTGACAGTAAGACTCGGCGAGCTTCTTGTTCGTTTCGAGCTAATGCTAAGGCACACTTAAGGACATCCCCAGGTGGAAGTACACCAAGCTCGTCGCGTAGTTGTCCAGAACTACCTCCGCTATCAAACATCGTTACAATAGCGTTGACACGTAACCACGGGTTCTGTTTCAGTCCCCCTAACAGACTCGGCAACCCCGTTCCACCACCGAAGCAGCCCACATTTAATTCTCGAATCTCCATCTAGGCATTCTCTAGGATTTTGATTAGGGGATCTAGTCCTATTCTTAATGGCTAACGCAATTCCAAGTTTCACGGTAATAATTAGAAACTAACTCTCACAGTCCATCAAGATAGTCTTTCAATTTAAGTCAAGATACATAGATCGGTTCACTACTTGAAAGGATTAGAATAAGGTTAATTAAGTACCGGTAACTGATCAGTAATTCTCGGTATAGAATTTCTTCAAAATGAAAACTTATGTGCCTTCTTCCCACCTAAAAGGTGGTCACCGGATGACATTGTACACCTGGGTGAGGCCACGCCATTTCCCGAGCCTACCTAAACCACAAAGCCGGTATTTCGATGTAGCCAATGACGTACGAGTCTTAGCGCACTGTCATTGGCAGACTAAAGCGAGAAACCACCCGACCGTCATCGCTCTTCACGGACTCGAGGGTTCAAGTAATGCCCACTACATGCGTGGCCTGGCCGATAAAGCATTCGCTTGTGGATTCAACGTCGTGCTACTGAATCAACGTAACTGCGGTGGGACCGAAAACTTGTCCACCGGACTATATCATTCCGGCCTCTCTGCCGATCCTTCAGCAGTTATTCGTGAGCTAATCGAATTGGATGGCTTGCGATCAATTACCGTGGCCGGCTACTCTCTTGGCGGAAACGTAGCTCTAAAACTAATCGGAGATTACGGAAGCAAGCCGCCAGCCGCACTGAAATCAGTTTGCACCGTATCGCCAACCATGGATCTTGCTCGATGTGTCGACGCACTAGAGCGCCCTGAAAACTGTCTGTACGAATGGAATTTCGTCCGCAATCTAAAACGTCGAATGCGTCGGAAGGCCCTTGCATTCCCAGGCCGCTTTGATCTCAAGAAGCTTCGACAAGTGCGTAGTGTCCGTGGTTTCGACGAACTGTTCACAGCACCCCACCACGGTTTTCTGGATGCAGCTGATTACTATTACCGCGCGAGCAGTTTACGAGTGGTAAACCGTATTTGTGTGCCCACTCTGATTATCTCATCTCAGGACGACCCGTTCGTTCCATCGGATCAGTTCTCTGATCCGGCCATCACTTCCAATTCTCACCTAACCGTCGTAACAACTCACCATGGTGGCCATTGTGGATTTCTCGGTAGATCCACAAATGATTTTGATGGATACTGGGCCGAACAAACAATAGTTGAGTTTGCGCTCAAGCACCGTTAGCCTACCCAAACAGCAATTCTAAGTGTGCTTAACGTTTTGTCAAAACACATCGTCGTTGTTCGTACCTGGGGGAAAATGGACCTCCAGTTCTGACGATCACAATAGACCGTGCCAGCCTTGAACTGAAAATTAGCTACGCCGAACGAAGACGTTCCCCTACTTAAGAGAGACAATACCGCTCAGCGAATTATCAAATTGCGTTTGTATAAGGAAAGTAGTAAGGCCGGCACTTGGTAGTTCACTAACGCCAAACTTACAAGACCTCTCAAAACACCAGACTAAAAGACGCCCTTGTCCCAGAAACACACCACCCCTTTTGGATGGTGTGCACCCAGAATTCGAAATAAAAACGTAAAATGCTAAACTGGATCCGCTACCAGCGAGGTTCTCGACGACGACCACCGCTAAAATCAGGGCTATCTTGATCAGCACCACGCCGGAAACCACCACGGCCACCCTCAGCTTTCGGCCGTGCTTCATTGACCACAAGTGCACGGCCCTCGATTTGGTGCTCATGAAACTCGCTGATCGCCTTCTGAGCGTCTTCATCCGAGGCCATCTCCACGAAGGCAAATCCACGGGCACGTCCAGTGGCCATGTCGCGCATAACACGTACATTGTCGACCGCACCAACCTTGCCAAACAACTCGGTCAATTCCTCGTCCGTCGTCTTGTAAGGAAGATTACCTACATACAGTCTGCTACCCATACGGTCACTTACTCCTGACAATCACTGCGCCATCCCAACGGATGCGACACGCCCGGCGCACTTGGAACGAATCGCCTGTCGAAAGCTCACTCGGATGCAATGCGGGAGGTTACATCACCTACGCAGCAAGGCCTTGGCTCTCATCTGACATCCGTGAGTATAGCAGATCGTCTACATAACCCTGTCAAGCCTTCTCACAATCTTCACCACACGACCAATTTCAGTACTCAGCACCGCACAATCTGCCCTAGTGATAAGAATCTTAAATTCAGCTGACTTTGAGAAGTGGCTTATAGTTTAATGGCCTCTTGAAGTGACACTTAACCCACCTTGGCTAATCGAGATCAAAATCACGGGACGGTCGAGTAATCGGTTCATCAGTCGCCTTACGAAGCGCTTCATCGAATCGCCTTGACAACGCATCGCCACGCGTCTTTTCTTCGTCGACTGACTGTTGAAACAGTGCCTCTCGTCGAGCAGCCTCCTCAGCTAAAATTCGTCGGGCATCACTCAGCTCAGGTTTATCAAGGCGCTCAGCCGCCTCATGTCTTACGACTCGTTTAAGATTAACGTCAACAACGAGTGATGCACTGCAACAGGTGCAGACCACTTCGATTTCAGATTTTAGCTTAGACATGTCCATCTCCAATTCTAAGCCTGATCACAACTTCAAGTTCCCCACGAACGCCTATTAACCTCAAACAAGAATCACAAGTCTCCCAACTTCTTTGATTGTCACTGATTCTTGGAAACTGCTGAGGAAACCGAAGGGGACAAACTCTATTAGAGAAACGCTCTCAAGCAAACCGTAGTACTTATGTCTTAATAACGCCACGTAAAAGTCAAAATCATTCGACAACCATCATCAAAGAAATAATCAATGACTTGTTACAATGCTTTTCTAACTGCAGTCACCAATTGAGACTGAAACGGATACTAACCCTCGTCTTCGTAACTCTCCCCTTCTCTTGAGGCAAGACGGGTCGACGGTCGAAGTGCCTCACGATGATCGAATATCGGCATGTCACAAACGTGGAAAATCATTCGGCAACCAGGTCCTTTATCATCAACCACCACGGTGACTGGACTCCCCTCCACTCCTCTCCTAAAACCGACCCTACATCCACACGACAGACGTGCATACGTGAATCCTTTCACGATCGCCCTTGTGTTTTATCGATTCTGACTGTCAATGAAATCAGCATTTTGGAATCATACTACATGACCGAAAACCAGGTCATGAAAGTTCGGCCAGACTAGAATCTAAAGAAGAGCCTTAAGTTCCTCTTCGATGTCCTCTTTCATCACTAACCCAGCATGCGTCTTACACACCATACCGTCACGAGAAATAAATATCGTTATCGGAATACCCCAGAGTGGGCCGTACGCCTCCATGAAGGCTTCCTCTTCAAGTCCTACGAGCATTGGATAATTAACCTTGTACTCCTCCGCAAACAACTTGATCGCTCTGGCTGAATCGTCAATTGACACACCAAACAAGGCAAGTCCTTGACTCCGATATTCATCTTGAAGCTCAATAAACCCAGGAATCTCGATCTTACAAGGGCCACACCATGTAGCCCAAAAATTAACAACAATAACCTTGCCCTTATACGACGCTAAATTAACATCATTCCCGTCCATGTCCTTGAGTGTGAAGTTGAGGTTTGCCGGTTTAGCATCTCGATCACAAACTGTCGCAGACTCAAAAACAGATTCTGTTGGATCAAATGAAAGACTCGGTATACCCGGAATCGTGACGAGAGCAAAAGAAAGTGCAGCCCCCGTCGCAAATAACCATTTGAGATTCATAGCGTTTATCCCTTCAGGCTAAAGTCGGTTACCAAAACACCCTTAGTCAGTAACACGCCGTAAAAATACTTCCCTCACGCCTTGGTAAATCCAAACCATTGCTACTCTCCCGTTAGCTAAAGTAAGATGGCCTGTCTTGCCCCTTGCCGCGGCTCCAGAGCGGTGGAGACCGCAAGGAGAGCCTTATGCCGCGTTGCTTTGTTAGCGTTTTGACCACTGTAATAGTAGCACCGCTTCTCGTCTTGAGCATTGCGTCAAAATCTAACGCACAAACAATGTTTTACCCCTACTATGGTAAAACAAAGGTCAAATACGATCATTTTGACTGGCACATTTACACAACAGACCACTTCGAAATCTACTACTACCCAGAGATTGAGCGCCACCTAGAACGAGTTTCAAGTTACGCGGAAAGTGCCTACGAAAAGGTTAGTGCCGATCTCAAGCATGACCTCGCGGGAAAGATTCCGTTAGTCCTTTTCAAGACCCACAGTGAGTTTGAACAGCAGAACATCTTCCCAGGAGAGATTCCTGAAGGTGTGGCAGCATTCGCTGAACCGCAACGTGACCGTATGGTACTGCCAATCGATCAACCTTCTGATCAACTATACCGACTCATCACACACGAACTGACTCACATTTTCGAATTCGATATCGTTCCAAGATCACTAATCCGCCGTTCGGTTCCTTTGTGGGTTGACGAGGGATTAGCCGATCACTTAGCTGGTGTGTGGCGGCCGATCGACCTGATGATGATTCGTGACGCTGCAGTGGCTGACACAATCCCGAAGATGAGTCGGTTCGAAGAATATGGTGGTTTCTCGAATCCAAGACTTGTCTACAATCTAGGACACGCAGCATTCGAATTCATCGAATCCCGTTGGGATAAAGAGGGTATCCGACAGTATCTTCTTTCACTACGACAGAATGTGCTCGGTGGTGGATCAGACCCCTACGAAGAAGCTTTCCGATTGTCTGCCGATGAATTCGACTTAGAATTCGACAAGTACCTGAAAGATCTATTTAAACCGTTCCGAGACAAAGAACGGCCAGCAGACTACGGAACGAGCCTGGCACCCGATCCACTTAGAAGCAGATATCCTGCCGTCTATTCAATCGAACCCTCTCCTTCTGGAAATTTGATAGCTGCCATGGCGTCAAACCGCAAGGACCGTGAACTAGACATCATCCTAATCTCTCCATTTGGCGGTGAGGTGATCGATAACCTAACCAGTGGTTTCTCACAAGACTCTGGATTCGACTACATAACAACACCAGGCTCTCGGTTCAATACTGTTCCATGGATGTCCTGGTCTCCACTAGGTGATCAAATCGCGTACTTCGTCAGGAGAGAAAAACAGAAGACGTTGATCCTGCAGAATGTGGTCACGGGTACTATCGAAGAACGCAGACAAATGATAAGCGTTGACGAACCCGAATCACCAGATATTGGCCCAACTGGTCGCCAAGTCGTGCTTTCTGCCTTACAGGATGCTGTCGGAGACATCTTTATGGTTGATCTCGACACAGACGACATTATCAATCTTACTAATGACGAGTTTGCTGATTCCGCTCCAACTTTTTCCCCTGACGGTACGTTCATCGTTTATCTCGCAAGAGTTAGTGGTAATGATAAATTGTTTAGGCTCGACCTCAATACGTTAGAAAAAACTCAGTTAACATTCGGTACACATGATGACGCTGTTGCAAAATTCATCGACGACCAAACGATTGTATTTGCCTCGACAGCGATGGATCCAACACAGCCCATCGACCCTCTCGTGGCGCGCAGTGGAAATATTTTCAATATTTGGACTCTCGACCTTGAGACGGGAGAGTTGCAACAGTATACTGACACCCTAACCGGAAACGTCTCACCTATCGTTTTTCGTGAGCAGGACACGGTACGTTTTGCCTTCGTAACATATTTTAAGGGTCAATATGGCGTGCATGCCATAACACGAGAAGATCCTCTTTATACAGCTGACTCCAGTGACTTTGGCAACCCTGGTCCCATTATCGACTTCCAGGCACCGCTCAGTCATACACTCATAACCGGTAATTCTCGCAAGAAGGGAAAATTTGAGAACCTCTTTCTTGAAGGTCGACCACCTCTTTCCGTGGGAGTCACCAACAGTGGCCACTTAATGGGTGGAACACAAGTGGCGTTCACAGATGTACTTGGCGATCAGCAGTTTGGTGTCTACGTTGCTTCAATCTCACAGTACCGAACGCTAGCCGCCTCGTACGCCAACCTGTCACGACGGTTCCAATTCGCAGCTCAAGGATTCTCTCAAGATCAGTTTTTTTACGGTTTCGGTAGGGGCACATTTTTTGATCCGGCATTTGGCGGCTTTATGAATCCAGATGATGCGATAGCAGTCCGCACTATGCGTGGTGGCACTGTTTTTGGGATATACCCTTTCAGTCGGTATAGGAGACTAACCTTCTCTGGTGGTCTCTTGTACAATAAGGAGCGGTTCAATAATCCGAACCTGGAAAGCATCTCACAACAGTTTCAAGATCAGCAATTCGGTGCGCGTATCTTCCGTGATGGCGCATTCGCACCCTTCGGCGTTTCATTCATTCAAGAGACAACCATTTTCCGTGAGTTTGGGCCGGTATCAGGAAACACAGTCCGACTCAGTTATGAAATGGCGCCTTCAGTTGGGCCATTGCTGTCTAGACGTACCGTCGACGCTGATGCTCGTTACTATTTACGACTTGGTGAAACTGGATTACTCGCACTACGTGGGAGAGGATTCAAAAGCTGGGGTGAATTTCCAGATTTCCTCTACTTTGGTGGTAATTCTGATATGCGAGGCTACGAGTACCTTCAATTTATTGGCCACAAAGCGTTTTTCATGAACGCTGAATTGAGATTTCCATTAATCGAAGCAATGCTGACACCGATCGGTGTCCTTGGTGGGATCAGAGGGGCCTTCTTTTTTAATATCGGCGGAGCTGGGTTCAATCATCAGTCATTCACTCCTGTGACAACAAGTCAACAAACCATGACGATATTATCTGGAGTCCAATTCAATCCTGCAACAGGACGCAGTGAACCAGTCTATGAAGGCCCAGTTGAAATTTCAGGATTCCGACTCGTTGATAGCCGCGCATCATACGGAATTGGCCTACAAACTCTGGCGTTTGGTTTTCCAATTCACTTCGATTGGTCCTGGCCTACACTTTTCAACAAAACTTGGGAAGACGTACTGTTTGCAGACATAGGCGGAAGCTCAGCGTTTCGTAAACCACGCTTCGATTTCTGGGTTGGTTATGACTTTTGATCTTCCCTCTGAACTCTGCCTTACCCTAACATCAAATTCTCAATAACGACCCTAGTAAACTACCAACTCGAGAGTCAACTCTTATCCGAATACGACGCCCCAGCGTCCACCATCTGACACAAGCTAAGATCCACTAACTAAAGTTTTGAAAAAGTAACCTTCAATGCTGTTGCCTGATACCAGTCTATGAAAGTTGATTGAGTATAAGCACGCTACGATTTAAGTCAATTGAAACTCGATAGTTCCTAAGAAAGCTATGGCCTACGATACCACCGATATGAAAGCCGAGCAGCGCACTCGGATGATGTAGATTCAGAACCACTACTGACTGGTTAGGTCTTTCAATTTGATCGAAGGTGAGATTAACCCCTGTTAGCAGGTACGCACTAGGATCCCATCCGGATGTACCGTAAACCTTCAGTGGAATATTTCGATTATGGTGCGGCAACGTAGCCGCTGTTGCTCGGCTAAGCGATATTACTGCCCCACCCGTATCAACAACAAAACTCCGTGAATAATCACCATTTATGACTCCCCGCACCATCGCGAGCCGATGCATACGTAGTGGGAGTTCAATGTCAGCAGTTGATTCAATTGGCAACGCACGACCCATCACCACTTCTCTCATCTTATAATCAATCATCATCGATAGACCTGCAGCAAGAGGTGAAAAACTTTCGGCTTCCCTCGTGGGTAGCCCACCAAGTGGTGGAGTCTTGATGATAGTTGGTAAGTTTTCTATCCGTAGCGTTCCAAATTCAATCGAATCCAACCTCCCCACCTGGAGATCGCGCAAGCCCACGTTTCCAACACCGGCACTTAGCGTTTCGCCCATCGATTGAAGCCCGACATGTTCGGCTCCTTCCTGTGAAAAGACCGTTTGCTCTGCACCTGTATCCAAAACAATATCCATCTCTGCCTGGCCGTTCACTCTCG
Organism: Vicinamibacterales bacterium; assembly: GCA_965249535.1. Taxonomy (GTDB): domain Bacteria; phylum Acidobacteriota; class Vicinamibacteria; order Vicinamibacterales. The sequence goes on along the minus strand of OZ252241.1, from coordinate 2,542,007 downwards.
CACGTAGGATCACCTTCCCATTGTCCAATTTGAACGAAACCCTGTGCAAAATATCTTTATCACCAGTAATCTTATAAGGGACCAAATCTCCAAATGAACGTAAAAAATCGACTTCGGCACGTGCCCATCTAACTCTGTCACTATCTGCAGAGTGTGGGTGAAGATCAATATACTTTTCGTATGAATCTGCCGCTTCGTTAAACTGGTTCAGTCGCTGTTGAATCGAACCCAATGTGTGATAAAACTCTGACTCATTAGGTGATAATCCGAGCGCCGCATGGACTTCTGTCATCGCCTCAGCCAGCCTATTTTTCGTCGCCAGAGACTTAGCTAGCCCGTTATGAGCCCTTGCCTCTTCTGGATTAATGGACAATGCATCCTTGTAACTTTCCTCTGCCTCTTCAAATAAACCGGCTGCCCAGGTGGCGTCTCCATAAAACGCCAAAACCATCGGATCACTTGGGGCTAACTTTCGCAACGAGGTTGCTTGGGCATGTGCCCGGGGAAACTCAGCAACGCGAAGAAGAGCCTGAACCTGACCGACCAGTGCTCTTAAAAGCTGCCGATCAGATGATCCATATTTCGCATTCTCATACGAAATAATCGCTTCCCAATACCGTCCATCACTAACTAGTAACTCGGCAAACTGAAGATGGATTTCACTACGAGCCGTAGCGGGCGTGTAATCAGTACCAGTCGCAAGAACAGATGTCGTAGCTATTGCCGTGGCGAAAATAAACAAACGAAGTCCGAAACTCAATGGACCTCCGTACAACTGGCCGCTATATCGTTGGCTCTGTTCGAAGCTTTTACCCGACCAGCTCAAAAATCGACGCCAAGCCTTAACTATTACTGATTTTGTGACACATTCAAGCTCCTTGTCACCACTAAAATAAAAATGCGGCAGGTTTTTTATTATCTCCTTTCGATGAAGCATTAAACACGACTTCCCATAACAACCTTAGATTCAGGCTTTCGTCTAATAGTGATGTCTGGATTCGTTAATAGAAATACTCTAGCGAGCGCCGGTGCGCCCAGTCAGGTCCAGATAACGAACAATTATCCTCAGGGCCCTCCTACAGACACAACCTAGCCGGTAACCACAAAACAATAATCCACTTACACATCAATTAGTGAGTGTATTGCTCAATCGGCAGGCCATCGTACATTTCATCAACTCGCAGAATCTGCGCGTCCCGACTATAACTCCCAAGCTCATAATCTTCACTCATTATTAACGCCTTGACCGGTTTTGTCGGACAGACTTCCGCACAAAGACCGCAAAAACTACATCGTGAAAGATTGAAATCAAAATAATCCAGCACCTTAATCTTGTGGCCTGGCTCTCGATGACCGCCAAGGGCAATCAAATCATCAGGACACACTTTTGCGCACTGGTCGCATACGATGCACGTTTGAGCACCCGTTTCCGGTTCAACCTGCAAACGGAGCACACCTCTAAATCTCGGCGCCACCGGCCGTCGCTCAGCCGGATACTGAAAGGTGAAAGCTGGCTGAGGCGTGTACTTGAGTGTTAGCCAGAGTCCTTTTAGCAGGTCAACTAAAAATACCGTCCGAAAAATCTTCAGTAACGCTTGCACATCAGCTACCCTCGCTCCCCAACCAAGATGGGTTCAACCTGGCCGGCAGGTATTACCCGTTCCTTACGAAGAATAGTATTTTCTTTCCTAATCTTATCTTGCAGACGCATCAGACCGTAAAGCAGTGCCTCTGGGCGTGGTGGACAACCCGAAACATAGACATCTACCGGAACGATCTTATCTACTCCCTGTAACACACTGTAAGTAGGAAAAGGGCCTCCAGCGTTCGAACAACTACCCATCGAAATAACCCATTTGGGTTCAGCCATTTGATCGTACAAACGACGAAGTACCGGAGCCATTTTCTTTGTAACAGTTCCCGCGACGATTATCAGATCTGCTTGCCTCGGAGAGGCTCGAAATACTTCAGCACCAAATCTTGAAATATCAAATCTAGATGCTGAGCTGGCCATCATTTCGATCGCGCAACAAGCAAGACCGAACCCCATTGGCCAGAGCGAAGACTGCCTAGCCCAGTTCAATACTTTATCCAAATTTGTCGTTATGAAGTTGTCTTCGAACCTGTGGTCAATCAAGCCCATCTAAACACCTCTAACTCACACAATGGCACTTAAAGCACGATCACAAAACTGACTGCTACAACATCAATCACTTGTCTGCGTAGTACTGAGCGTCAATCTCAATATAGTTCTTCCATTGATCGGGAACTTCGTCATTCGCAAAGATCGCCTCGACTGGGCAAGCCGGCACACAAGCTCCGCAATCAATACACTCATCAGGGTGTATATAAAGCTTCTCTGCTGGTTCGAATTCCTCTTCATCCTTACGCGGATGAATACAATCAACTGGACAAACGTCCACGCACGCAGTGTCCTTAGTTCCGATACATGGTTCACAAATAGTGTATGCCATTACCTTTCCGTCCTCCGTTCCCGACCGGTCAGAACCAACTTGTCTCGAGCTCCACCAACCGCACCTCCCAATGGATGAAGCCGAAATGCTCCGCAGGTACTTGCAAGCGTACACCCGAACAGAGAGAATTTCAAGTTTGGTACTCGCCTAATCTCGGACCCTATAATGATTATTCCTTCTCGTTTTAGTCCTGCTAATCCTCAACAATCTGCAACCACTCCCTTCACGAACCGCGTTATTCTAACACAACCCTAAACACCAACAGTTCGTTTAATTAAGTAGGTATTGAGAGAACCTCGTCCAGGCAGTAACATATCGTCTAATGAATACACAGGTTCCTCTTACGTTGATTCGTAAACATGCAATACCAAATACCGCTAATCATCGTGAACCGAAGCCTGCATGGCTCAAGGTTCGTGCACCCGGTTCACCAAACTACCAACGACTAAAAAGACTGGTGCGGGACCTTAACCTAAACACAGTCTGTGAAGAAGCACATTGTCCCAACATTGGGGAATGTTGGAACCACGGAACTGCAACGTTCATGATTCTTGGAGAGGTCTGCACAAGGACTTGTGGTTACTGTAGCGTCACCCATGGTCGTCCTAAGCCATTTGATCCAACCGAGCCAGGTCGAGTTGCCGTTGCCGTCAACGCTCTTGAGTTAGGTTATGTTGTCATTACCTCTGTAGATCGAGATGACATAAAGGACGGTGGTGCGTCAGGGTTCGCTGAAACTATTCGTGAAACACGCGAGCATAGACCAACCTGTAGAATTGAAGTTCTTATTCCGGACTTCAAGGGCGATGAAACATCTCTCCACACCGTGCTCGATGCCGAACCGGACGTGCTCAACCACAACATCGAGACGGTCCAGCGACTCTACAAACAGGCCAGACCGGGAGGCCGTTACACCAGGGCGCTTGAACTCTTACAACGGTCCAAACAGTATGCACCAGACATCCCAACAAAGTCTGGGTTAATGGTTGGTCTCGGCGAACAATGGGATGAAGTCATATCAACAATGGCCGATCTTCGAACGGTTGGGTGTGGAATTCTCACGATCGGACAATATCTGCGACCTTCCATCACCCATCTACCAATGGCTCGGTTCTACCATCCGACGGAGTTCAAAGAGCTCAAGAAAATAGCTCTTGAAATAGGCTTCTGGCACGTCGAATCTGGTCCACTGGTGCGGAGTTCCTATCACGCCCACGAACAAACGAACTCCTACGAAAGTGCAAAAATCCTTGCAACCTCCCGAGAAGCGAGAAAACAGCATCTCGACTAGAGAGAAATATCCATCTGTCGCGCCCGAGCACACATGATCTTCTAAAGTATGATTGGTACAGAATCGAGTACAGGTTAGCTTCTGCTTTCCTATTCTGTTTCGTCCTGCACGTTCTTCTTCTTTGGCCGATAAACATTTGTGCTTTGCCCGAAGAACACCTCAGCAGATTCCATTAGTGTCTCTGATAATGTCGGGTGTGGATGAATACACCGCTTAAGATCCGAGGCTAGGACACCCATTTCTATCGCCACAACGCCTTCTGCGATTAACTCTCCTGCACAGGTTCCCACAACTCCGATCCCAAGGATACGTTCTGTTTTTGGCTCAATTATAAGTTTTGTTAAACCGTCCGATCGATCTAGCGTAATAGCTCGTCCAGACGCAGCCCAGGGAAATCTTGCGACCTGCACGGGCCACCTCTTGTGCGTCGCCTCACCTTCGGTCAGTCCACACCAAGCGATCTCAGGGTCTGTGAAGATCACTGCGGGAATTATTTTCGACTCAAATTCAACTTTGTGTCCAGCTATCACCTCGACTGCCATCCGACCTTCGAAAGAAGCCTTGTGAGCTAGCATTGGTTCTCCCACGAGATCCCCAATCGCAAAGATTGTAGGTTCACCAGTGCGATACTGTGCATCAACCTTCACGAATCCTCGAGCGTCAACTTCGACCTTCGTATTATGGAGACCGTGAATATTAGAATTTGGTATACGGCCAATGGCCACCAAAATTTTTCCAAATACTCGATCCGGTTCGACACTGGATCCTTCAAAGTTGACTCGGATCCCTTCGGCAACCTCCTCAACTAGGGCTACTTTCGTTTGAAGAAGAATTTCGTGAAACGTGCTCATCAAATTACGACTAAGTACAGAGACGAGGTCTCGATCAATACCCGGCAGTAATCCGGAAGTGATCTCCACAACGGTGACCTTAGAACCGAGTGCTGAAACCACAGTCCCCAATTCAAGTCCTATATACCCTCCCCCTATCACCAGCAAAGTTTCAGGAATATCGGTGAGTTCAAGTGCTGCCGTTGAATCAAGTAGGCGTTCACTGGTGAACGACAATCCAGGGAATGTGGCAGGTCTTGATCCGGTTGCTAGTAATAGGTGTTCGAAAGTCAGCTGGTACTCGCTATCGCTGGTCTTAATACTTAGAGTGGTAGGGTCAACGATGGAAGCATTGCCCTGAACGTAGTCCACCGAGCGCTGTTCTGAAAGCTGTCTAAGACCACCAGTTAGTCTCCGTATCACGCCGTTATTCCAATTTCGTAGCTTTTCAAGATTAATGGACAGATCCTCGAATTCGATTCCCCATTTCCTTGCCTGACAAGCCTCCTTGATTAACTTAGTGGCGTGGAGCAAAGTCTTCGACGGGATACAGCCTGTATACAGGCAAACACCACCAGGGCTCGGCTCACGCCCTATTAGCGTGACCCGCATCCCAAGATCCGCCGCAAGAAACGCGGCTGCGTATCCGCCAGGACCTGCACCGACGACAGCTAACTCTGTCGATCGATTCATAAGTGTTTTCGGGAACAAACTACTCTTAATCTTGTGAACCACTCAACCTCAACTGAAACTCTAAACAATCTCGTGTTCGAATCCGGTCATCAAAACCTTATAGTGCCAGCAGCCCTGTACAAATTCCACAAGCCTCTGTGCGATAATTTACCACGTTACTAACCATAAATTTTAGCGGAGTGCCAGTGTGGCAGCTTCGGCTACCTGATTTGAGAAGGACTCGTCAGTACTACCAGATGATTCCATAATTGGGCCTATTAGATAACAGATCTTCATTCTCGAACATACCCTTCCAACTTTCATACAAAGTCGTCACAACACCCACTCTCCAAGGCATCTTTCTAAAGTCGGTTAAACTAGCTAGAATGACGACTGTCTAGATTTAACCGGAGACGTGATTAAGAACGTCATTTCTAAGGAATAAGGTCTTGTCCTTCGTCATTCCGATTTTCCCACTTCCGAACGTGGTGCTTTTCCCCAACGTGTTCCTACCCTTACATATCTTTGAGGAGCGCTATCGTCGACTGGTCACAGATGCGCTGAAGAAGGATCGAGTCATCGGAATGGTATTACTAAGAAGTGGCTCAGAACACAAACAGGTAGAGAAACCGCCGGTGTTTCAGATTGGCTGCTCTGGTGTTATGACACATGCTGAGAAACTTCCAGATGGTCGTTACAATATCCTTCTGCACGGGCAAGAAAAATTTCGAATCCTCGCTGAGGAAAAGAATCTCTCATACCGTCTAGCTCGCGTCGAACTCATTACCCAGTCACAAGTTGACCATGAAGCACTCCTAAAGGCACGCGGTAGACTCGAGACGGTCCTCACGACCCACTTTGACCATCTTCGGGTCCGTCGCGACCTCGTAGCGTCGCTCAAGGATGAAAACCTTGTTAACGCCTTGTCTCAGCACCTTGAGTTTGAACCGGTAGAAAAGCAAGCCTTACTTGAGCAGCAGGGTCCATTAGCACGTTGTGAATCCCTGATCGAGTTACTCGAGATGAAAGCTATCCTGTCCATGCACCCAGAATGGTCGGATACGGTACACTAGACTTACTCATCACAAACATCATACTGATAAACTCCACCCTAGCTCTAACCAAGCACCAAGTCTAAGACAATCTGAATACTCTCAATTCCTACCATTTTTCTGTTTTTTACCTCTTCTCCCTTGTCTGTAGCTGTTTTTGAATCTGCTTCACGACAGTCGCACCGTGAAATCGACCATTCTCGATGAAAATCTGGGCACTATGAATCCCAGAAACAACGGTTCCAGCTAGATACAACCCTGGCACATTTGTTTCGAGAGTCTCCAGATCATGTTCCGGTTTTGACGTTACAGGATCAACCTTGATGCCGAACCGAGTTAACAGATCTCCATCGGTATGATAACCAGTTAAGAGAAAAACAGCGTCAGCAGGAAGTATATTTCGAGTCCCTTTATGCTCTACAACAATCTCTCTAGACTTGATCTCGACAATCTGCGTCTCAAATCTAGCTATGACGGACCCTTCCCTGATGCGGTTCTCTATATCCGGTCTCACCCAGTACTTGATCGAATCACCAAGCTCATTCCCTCTGTGAATGAGTGTGACATGAGCACCCCCTCTATAGAGCTCCAAAGCTGCTTCAGCAGCCGAGTTCTTACCACCGACAATAACTACACGCTTACGGTAGTACGCATGAACCTCATCATAGTAGTGAGAAACATACGGAAGGTCCTCTCCAGGTACAGCTAGCATATTAGGGTTGTCGTAGCAGCCCGTCGCCAACACAACTGCGAAGGCATGGTGCACCTCCCGAGAACCGCTTCCTGATTGCGTCTCCACAGCAAGACCTTCTGTGCCGTTTAATCCAATCTTCTCACGGGCAATACCGATAACTTCTCGACCAAACTCGATCTGAAGATTGTAGGTATCAACAACACGCCGGTAGTAAGAAAGCGCCTCTACCCTAGTCGGTTTTTCATACGGGCTAACGAATGGTAATCCGCCGAGCTCAAGCAGTTCTGGCGTGGTGAAAAATACCATATTGATCGGAAACCGAAGGATAGTATTAACGAGTACGGCTTTCTCAAATACACGATAGCTCAGTCCGGTATTCTTAGCTGCAATAGCTGTAGCCAGACCTGCTGGGCCACTGCCCACGATTACAACATCGCTATAGTTCATTTAAGATATTCTTCCAGGCATGTGGTTTAAACGAAAGCTAATCAAAGATCTGAGATCATCTCTATTTAATTGGAGACAACCGACCAAAACAACGATCGCTAACGCGGTCTATAGTCCACCTCAACGTTACTTATGATTGCAATGGGTCGGCCTGGTACTACGAAGGTATCTCTTTCGTCAAATCGCACTACGTCGAGCCGTTCACCAAGGAGACTGACCTCATTCACGTCTGCAGGAACCGATAAAACAACTCTTTCCTGACCGGTAGGTGCTACAGCCTTGACACCACCAAAACCGGCCCCACCTCCAATACGATCGATTAGATCGTCCACTGTTCGGAACTCACTAGTCACAGCGGCTCGTGCTAGTAGATTGCTGTCCATCGTTGACAGGATAAGAATTGCTGTGTACTGCGCATACGCACGACCTGCACGAACTTCTTGCTCGGAGTAGGTATGCCGGTTATAGAGTTCGAAGGACAAAGTCGCGACCCCTCTATGCGGTGGGATCACAACGATCACACCCTCACTTGGATCAAGGCCAGTAAGCACGTCGCAGAAGGTTTGATCTGTGGTCACACCAATACCGAGCACTGAAGGACACTTCACCTCAGCTGCTTCCTTCCGCCTGGCCTGGGCTTCAGCTGATACAGTAAAAATGACGAGGGACGCCAGCGAAACGAGAATACCAATACTAAAAGCGTGCAAGACTGGTACTCCTGAACGTTGACTTAGACCCATCTTTGGGTCCATCGATAAGCTGAACGGAACAAACAAAAATAACCAAACTCTCTATGTGTCCTCTAGACACGAATCACCACCGAATTTCATGCCGCTTACAGTTGGTCCCTGACGACGATGATTAAGAAGCTCAAGAAACTCCATACGTGTACGAGCATCCGTCCGAAATACCCCGAGCATAGCACTGGTTAGTGCAAATGAGTCTTGCTTCTCAACACCCCTCATCACCATACAAAGATGTGTAGCTTCAAGGACGACGGCCACACCGAGTGGATTCAATTTCTCTAGAATTGTATCGGCTATCTGATTCGTTAATCGCTCTTGCACCTGAAGTCGACGACTAAAGACTTCTACGAGGCGAGGAATCTTACTCAGTCCAATGATCTTATCTCTTGGGATGTAGGCGATATGACAGCGACCAAAAAATGGTAGTAAATGATGCTCGCACAAGCTATAAAAATGAATGTCTTTAACCATCACCATCTCGTTGTACTGCACAGTGAAGAGGGCATTATTAACAACTGAGTCAATATCACTTCCATAACCACTCGTTAGGAACTTCAGTGCGCTTTCCACTCGCTCAGGCGTCTTCAGTAACCCTTCGCGAGTCGGATCCTCGCCCAATTCTGTCAGCAATGAACGAATAGTGTCTCGCATCTGACGAGTGAACGTGGTAGACATATGAAACTTCAGTGCCAAACTCGGAGAAGGTAAATCCAGTAACTCATCTTTCTAAATTCTCTAGTGACGGTATTCCCCTAATATGTGAAAAATCCCTCTCCTGTTTTTCTCCCTAGGCGACCAGCGAGCACCATTCGCTTCAGTAACGGGGGTGGTGCATACGCCGAGTCACGAAACTCCTCGTACATGATTGTTGCAATGTAATAGGTCGTATCTAAACCAACAAAATCAAGTAGTTCGAAAGGTCCCATTGGGTGGCCACAACCTAAAGTCATACTCTTGTCGATATCCTCCAGAGTACCGATCTGAGCCTCGTAGGCTCGCACAGCACTAAGGAGGTAAGGTATTAGCAGTCGATTCACTATAAAGCCCGGCCGATCAGGAGCGATAATTGACTCCTTTCCAATCGAACGAGCAAAAGTCACCGCGCTTCGAGCGGTCTCGGCACTAGTCAAAAGACCACGAATGACCTCAACCAACCTCATAACTGGAACTGGACTGAAAAAATGTAGCCCCGCAAAGCGATCCGGTCGCTTAATTGCTGTTGCGAGTTCTGTGATACACAGGGAAGATGTATTTGAGAACAAAAGTGCCTGTACACTTAAAATCTCTTCAACAGCTTGAAGCACACATTTCTTATCTTCGATTCTCTCAACAATCGCCTCGATTACTAAATCACAACTCCTTAGGTCTTCTAGCTCCGTTGTGCCTTTAAGTTTAATTAGTGTTTCATCGCGTGAAGTGATCGTAATCTTGTTTCTCTCCACGCTATCATCAAGAAATTTCTCAATTCTCCCAATTCCCTTTTGTAATTGAAAATCGTCAACCTCTCGCACGATGGTTTCGTAGCCTGCCTGAGCACAGACCTGAGCAATCCCAGATCCCATCAAACCGCATCCGAGCACACCGACGGCCCGGACTTTCATAAACGGACAACCTCTACCTGATTTTTCATCATCTTCTATACAAAACAACGCTTCTCTACAGCTTATGCCAATCGCTACTGATAAGACTTAATCGCCATCGTAATCCCATAATCATAACAAACCCTCTATGAAGACAGTCGATGCTAAGAATTGCAATTCGAGCATCAGTTTTCTCCGGTCGCTAGATCTTTATAGGCTACCCCGGAGTCCAAGTGGTTCTGCTTGTTCTCGTGTAAACAAGATGACGTTAGCGATATGCTCGTCGAGCGACAACTCAATCTCTTCAGCTCCTCGCCTTAGATCATCACGCTTAACAGCTCGCGCAAACGCCCTATCCTTCATTCGCTTCAGAACTGACTTGACCTCAAGATCTAATACGCTCTTTGACGGCCTGACCAGCGCTGCGGCAGTCACAAATCCTGACATTTCATCACAGGCGTACAGCGTATGCTCTAATTTCGATCTGCGCGTCACTCCACTGTAGTCAGCATGAGATAGAATCGCCAGAATCACAAGTTCGGAATAACCCTTCTCCCTCAGGATTTCTGAACCGCGAAACGGATGATTCGATACGTCAGGCCATCTCTCATAATCGAAATCGTGGAGTAACCCCACCACACCCCAGGTTTTCTCATCATCGCCGAATTTTCGAGCATAGCCTCTCACGGTTGCCTCGACACACAGGGCGTGCTTCCTCAAACTATCGCTTTTTGTGTACTCGATCAAAAGGTCCCAAGCGGCGTTTCGTGTAGGCATTAAGAACTCTGATTAGAAGACAATGCTGTCGACTGAACCATGGAATGTTCAAACCGATCCACGACTGTTGCCGTAACTAAGTCTCCTACAACATTCAAAGTTGTTCGGCACATATCAAGGATACGATCTACACCTAAAACAATAGCTATTCCCTCTACAGGAACTCCTACTACTCCCAAAACCATCATAAGAAGTGGAATTGAGCCACCGGGAATCCCAGCCGCACCGATTGCTGTCACAACTGTTAGCACAAGGACTACTGCCTGAGCACTCAAAGATAGGTCAGCGCCAAATACTTGAGCAATGAAAAGCACAGTGATCCCTTCAAACAAAGCAGAGCCGTTCATATTTAGTGTCGCACCAAGTGGTAATACGAATCCTGCAATCGGACTGGAAATCCCCAATTTTCCCTGCGCCACCTGCATGGTTGTCGGTAACGTGGCGGTGCTGGATGATGTTGAGAACGCTGTAATGACAACCACACGAGTTTGCCTAAGGAATTCTGTAGGACTACGACGAGCAACAAATGTCAGAATCACGGAATAACCCAACACGAAAAACAAAGTTAGACTTCCGATAACCGTCAGCACGTACTTAAGAAGATTAAAAAGAATGTCAAAGCCGAAACGAGCTGTGACACTAAAGATAAGAAAAAACACTGCGTATGGCGCAAGCTGCATAACGAGCCGTACGATAGCAATAGTCACGTGCCCAAGGCTGTCGAGAACCTCAAGAAGCGGTGTAGCTTTTTCTTTCGATAACGTCGTTAACCCGATACCGAGTAGCATTGCAAAAACAATGACTCCGAGCATTTCACCGTTCGCTGCTGCCTGTACCGGGTTTCGCGGAATCATCCCCACAAAAAATTCCACTCCAAATGAAGTCTCGGCGAACCCCATTGCCCCTTCGGTTTGGTCTTGATACGTTTCCAAAAGTCGTTCTACGAGCTCTGAATCAAGACCAACACCAGGACGAACAACATTGACTGCAACGAGCCCCAAGATGCTTGAAATTGTAGTTAGGAAGATGAAACAAAGAAGTGTGAGTATCCCAATCCGACCGACACGTCTCAGATCACCTAGTGCGGCTACCCCAACTGCTAGCGTACAAGTTATAAGTGGAATCACAACCATGATGAGCGCGTTAAGCCACACACGTCCCAGTGGCTCAGTTACGCTTGAGACGAAACCTTCCACACCGACCCCACCGCCAGTCCAAATATTCAGAGTGACTCCCACACCCATACCGAGTATCAGTCCTATACCAATTTTTGTGTGAAGTGGCATCGTTGTGAGACGGTAGCATCGTGCTTTCAGCGATGTCAACGTGACCTTTATTGTTTAATAACTGAGAGATCTACAACAAACCCCACTACTCAACTAAATAGCTATAGAGCCACCTACAAAAACAGCTCACGCGCTGACAATGAGGCAAGAAAACCTATAGCCATTCATAAAATCACTATCCGCCAACCATTCTCTAGCATAGTCACCAGCCGAACCAGGACTCCGTCTGTAACAGCCAGAAACCACAAGCAATAACAAAAAGCCTCTGTTTTCCATGATTTTCACCACGACACGTTTTTTCCTTTGTCCGTCAAATTCAGCGTAAAAAATCTGTTCCCAAGGACCAAGATCGAGTTCCCCTCCAGTGACTGGTAAGACGACCTGATGACCCATGATCGTACGTTTCAAATGCGCGTCAGCGTTATCCTCGCCGGTCTGATGATGTTTGTAAGGAAGGTCGCTGGGTGCGAGTTTCTCAAGCCAGGCCAGGAAATCTTCAATAAGTCCACTCTCCCAGTCATTAACGTACAATCCTGCTGTGATGTGCATCGCTGACACAAGCACTATTCCTTCACACCACTTTTCTTGACAAACACAGCAACCTCGTCCGTAATACGGATACATTCTTGACGTTTTCTTGTGTTAAACCACAGGTAGTCCGTGTAGACCATAGTTCATATCCTCTTGCTAGAAGTTGAAGGATTTGCTAGTACATGCACAGACGACAGGTATATCAGGGCAGATGGGTTCAGACCGCCTAACTTCAAACTACATCTTACCGCTTACCAATATTTTCAGAGACCCAGAGCAGGATCCGCATTCAACTCTAACCCAGCTACATCACCAGTACGTAGCCGCCTTAACCCAGCTGCAGCAATCATCGCTGCATTGTCAGTTGATAACTTCAAGCTAGGTACAAACACTGGCGTACCTGCTTTCACTCCTCGCTTAATCGCATCAGATCTTAGTCGACTATTCGCTGAGACACCACCAGAGATACCAATACTACGAGCACCAACCAAGTGAGCTATTTCGAACGTACGATCCAAAAGAGCCGTGACCACTGCTTTTTGAAAACTCGCACAAACGTCTGCAACTTGCTTATGAGTAAGAGAATTACACTCTCCCGGACCTCCAGAAATAGATGGTTCACCACACAGAGCTTGGAGGTAGCGCTTCACTGAAGTCTTGAGTCCACTGAAACTGAAATCTGCTCGCCGGTGCGCCAGCTTAACAAAGCAGTCTGGAAGAGCTACGTCTTGATCAACATTTGTATTGGCATGAGTGATTCGTGCAACCGGAAAATCGACAGCACCATCGTAACCCCCTTGGGCCAACTGGTCGATAATGGGTCCACCTGGATAACCAAGACCAAGAAGTTTTGAAACTTTGTCGTACGCCTCTCCAGCTGCATCATCACGAGTTTTCCCAAGCCGATGATAACATCCCAACTCGGGCACCATGAACAAACTCGTATGTCCTCCGGAAACAACTAACACCACTGAGGGAAGAGGCAACGAACCATGATCGAGAAACAATGATTCGATATGTCCTGCTAAATGGTGTACAGCCACCAAGGGGACGTTCATCGACAGAGTTACAGATTTGGCGAACGCAACTCCAACCAGAAGAGACCCCACTAATCCAGGACCTTGCGTTACCGCAACCGCATCAATACCAGACCACCAGATATCAGCATCTTCAATTGCTCGTTCAACAACACCACAAATATCGCGGACGTGCTGACGAGAAGCTAACTCAGGAACAACCCCACCCCACTCGCGATGAATCTCGACCTGTGAAGCAACAATGCTGGAGCGGATATCCCAAGTCCGGATTCCCTCACCGCTTTCGGTGACGATGGCCGCTGCTGTTTCATCACACGAGGTTTCGATTCCAAGAATGTTCACAGAAGATTCCTCTACTACTTCTATCCCTATTCACGAAAGTCAACTGCAGCAGTGTTTTGTGTTACTGCCATGTTCTGGAAGAGCGCACGTAGATTCGCAGTATAAGGCGAATGAACGATGCCGCACTCGGTGATAATACCTGTAATCAGTTGGTGTGGTGTAACATCAAACGCTGGGTTTCGAACTCGAACACCTTCTGGTGCCAGACGGGCGCGACCAAAATGTGTAACCTCCCGGTGGTCCCGTTCCTCAATCGGGACACCAGTTCCATCAGGTATCGAAAGATCAATAGTCGACCTTGGTGCGGCTACATAAAACGGTAAAGAGTGTTTACTGGCAAGGACAGCCAATGGATACGTTCCAATTTTGTTGGCAACGTCACCGTTTGCTGCGATCCGATCAGCTCCAACAATGATCAGATCAATTTCCCCACTACGCATAAGTGATCCAGACATGCTATCGGTGATCACTGTCGTATCGACACCGTCACGTACCAGTTCCCAGGCGGTCAGTCTGGCACCTTGCAAAAATGGCCGCGTCTCGTCAGCGAACACAGCGACTCGCTTTCCACTCTCGACAGCCGCACGTATAACACCCAAAGCCGAACCGTATCCGGCCGTAGCCAATGCTCCCGCATTACAATGAGTGAGGATCCGAGCTTCTTCAGGAACGATCGTTGCGCCATGCACACCTATGGCTCGGCAATTTGCAACATCCTCATCATGAATTGTTCTCGCCTCAATCTCGATACACCTTCGAATCTCGTCAACCGATTCACCAGCCTGAACAGAGGCCGCAAACACCTTCTTTAGTCGATCAATAGCCCAAAACAAGTTTACAGCCGTGGGTCGAGTACCGGCCATCACTTCACACATCTTATAAAACTCAGCCGCCAGTCGACTAGTCCCTCTTGCCTTGCTTTGCCTAATCCCCATCGCAATCCCCAATGCGGCCGCAACACCAATCGCTGGGGCACCTCTAATCACCATAGCTCGGATTGCGCGAGCTACTGCCTGAGCGCTACGACACTTTACATAAACTTCGTGAGTGGGTAACTTGCGCTGGTCAACCATGACAATTACGTCATTCTCCCAGCTAATTGTTGGCAACATACCGAAATGATACTCGAGCTGGCAACAAAAATGAACGGTGCGCCCACTATGAGTCAAAGTGAAAACCGTCCGCCTAAGGCAAGATTCCACGGTATACTTGCGCCAAATTTGCTAGTTGTGCCACTTTATCTTGCCGGAGCCATACGTCGTCAATGACTTCTAAGTCTTCTGGTACTGCTAATCCAGGGTTCTCTCTCGGTTCATCTGTAACGACACGAGAGGAAAATCGAAAGCTCTTGAAATCCCCTTCCCATAGCAGACAACCACAAGCCAACTTCGTTATCGAACATCGTAGACCGAACAACGTAGCAGAACACCTAACTCAAAGCTCAACTTCATGTAGCCGTGGATAAGGATTCTTATAAACAGCAAGGTGTGTCGAAGAGGATAGGATAATTACGTGACTAACACCTTTTGGGCTTGCACCGTGGCTGCCACCGCGCTTGGCGTCGCACTTGCCAGACTTTCAATCGATGCAACACGCACCGACACATCGTCGCCAGAGCGATTGATTGCCGAGTTGCGTGTAGCGCAGTTCGCGGCGCTACTCCTAGTTCTCGTCGCCGGAACATATACGGGTTTCGCCATTGCCCATGAGAATCACCTAAGCTCAGGTGTCGACATCTCTTTCGCCGTTGGATTCTTAATAATTGCTTCGGTGGTCATAAATCGACCCCCTTCGGCCGCATTGACTATACTCTCACTGGCGTTTGCTACTCACGCATTACTTGGTGTCGTGCAAGGCCAGGGTATTTTGATCGATCAGATCGCGCCCACATGGTATATCACAGGATGTGCCATCTATGATGTTCTCTTCGCAGGCCTTTGTTATTTGCCATTACTGAGAAAATAGTGCCCTTGGTTTAAGATCTTAAACTGACGTTCATATCAATTGCTTACAAAGCTATTATCAGCAAGGCAGATGCAAAACTTTTTTGCAGAAATGACAATGAGAGGTAAATAGGTCTTTCTATGACACAGACATTCGAAACCTTGTTCCTACACACCGCAAGAATATGTCTCATCAAACATCAAGTTGAACAGGTAAGAGCTTGCTTACGCGCGTTAAATGACGCGCAAATTTGGTGGAGACCAAACACCGGAGCTAACGCAATTGGTAACCTCGTGCTTCATCTCTGTGGGTCGACACGATTCTATCTTGTCCATGCGATAAGCGAGGCCGACGACGTACGTGACAGATCAGCCGAATTCTCTGAACGTGAGGAAATTCCTCGCGAAGAACTTTTACAACGAATCGATAACATGGTTATTGAAGTTGAACGTGTACTTGAAATGTTCGATCAAACTCAACTGCTGAAAAAGAACGACCGTACAAGAAAGACCTCAACGAATGGGCAGGTCATCCTATACCAATTACTACATTTTTCAACACACGTCGGACAGATTGTTTATGCAACGAAACTCCTGAAAGAGGGAGCTATCGATGAACTCTGGAGACAAACAAATCCAAACTAGTCTGTCGTTTCAGTACAATCCAAGGAAATCATCCAACGGCTACAGCGAAGCCTAGACAGGGCCGGTTTATTCAAACTGCCATTACATCGAACTGCTCATGATGCAAATATATGTCAGATTTGATGATCACTGGCTTCCCGAGAGCCTGTTCCAGATCACGCAGTACGGCGTGCTCTTCCTCGTCTAAGGCTCTGGCAATATCCGGATTGACCCGTAATACCACGCTATGCCCATTTAAATCAGCACTTACTTTTTGCAACTCTGAGAACATCTCGTAACAGATAGTCGAATTCGATTTGATCATGCCACTTCCTGAACAATAGGGACAGGGATCCGTTAGTAGTCGTTCAAGACTTTGTTTCACACGCTTGCGCGTTGTTATTATCAACCCAACGTCTGACACCTGGATCGCTTTGGAGGGTGAACGATCTTTTCGTAACTCTTGTTCCATCGCCTGAAAGACTTTTTGACGGTTCTTCCTTTCATCCATATCAATAAAGTCAAGCACGATGATACCACCGAGGTCACGTAGTCGGACCTGACGAACGATCTCTTTGACCGCTTCAAGGTTTGTCTTTACGATAGTATCCTCCAATCGCCCTGAGCGCTTGCCAACATACCTTCCAGTGTTCACATCAATAGCAACAAGTGCTTCGGTTTGATTGATAACGATATAACCGCCAGACTTCAACCACACCTTGCTCTGCAGTGCGATGTCAATCTCTCCCTGGATACCGTATTCCTCAAAAATCGGAAAGTCCTTCGTGTACAGCTTCACCCGCGGTAACAGGTTCGGCATGATCTTTTCTATTAACGTAACTACTCTCCGATGTTCCGCCTCGTTATCGATACGGATCACCGAAAAGTCGTCAGATAACAGATCGCGCAGTAGCTTAGACACCAAACTCTGCTCCTGATAGACAAGAGCCGGTGCACGCGCAGTTTCGGTATTTTTGCGAGTTTCGTTCCAAAGTCGCTCGAAATATGATAAATCTCGCGCTATCTCTGTCCGTGGGCACTCGGCTGCTGCCGTACGGATGATTACTCCACCTGTAAGATGATGGTCTTGGCGAAATTCCCTTACGATCTTTCGGAGACGAGCTCGCTCTTCACGTGCCTCGATCTTTCTAGATACACCAATGTGATCAACCGTTGGCATAAAAACCAAAAATCGTCCAGGGAGTGTTACATGCGTTGTTATACGGGCACCTTTGGTGCCGAGAGGCTCCTTAACAACCTGAACTAGAATCTCCTGACCTTCCTTAAGTAAGTCACCAATCCTAGGCTCCGGTAACTTGTCACGATCACGGTCTCTTCGCCGGACACGATCAACTCGATTTTCGTCACCATTACGCTCATGAGGTTGAGCTAGAGGTGTCCGGTCGTCTTCTTCATCGGCCGCAAGGCGCTCTAGTTCCTCTGGTGTTTCGACGACATCAGAAACGTAAAGGAAGGCGTCACGATCGAGCCCTATATCAACGAAGGCAGACTGCATACCGGGCAGAACCTTAGAGACTCGACCCTTGTAAACATTCCCGACGACCCCGCGCTGCTGCCATCGCTCGATGAAAACTTCGGTCACGAGATCGTCCTCGAGAATAGCCACACTTGTTTCGCGGCCATTCGAGGAAATGACCATCTCTTTGTTCATACGTCAAACTCCATACTGGACCAACGATCAGATTACAGCATTGACAAATCACACCGGGATCCGTACTTAGGCCGGCCAAGATCAACTCATCCTGCAGCCTCTCCCATACGAATCGTGTACCCGGGTGATTAACCAATACTTCCACTGATCTCATTTCTTAACATCAGCCAAAGTCGGCAGATCACCGAATCTGTTAGCTGTAAATACTTCTCTAATTCGCATATCGACGCATCCTAACGTTTAGAACGAGCCCAAACCCAACCAGCGTCGCAATGATCGATGAACCACCATAACTCATAAGCGGCAACGGCAACCCCTTGACTGGTGCAAGGCCTGCCGACATTGTAATGTTGTAGATAACCTGAAATGAGAACGGCGCCATAATACCCATGACGAGATACAACCCCAAACGATCCTTCGAAAGTCGTGCTGCATCGAACCCCCGCACAATGACAAATAGATAGAGGCTCAGAGCCACTAACACACCAAGAAATCCTTGTTCTTCTGCCAACACCGAAAAGATAAAGTCGTTGTGAGCAACTGGTAAAAACTTGTACTGGCCTTGTGTACCTTGCAAAAATCCCTTACCAGTAAGACCTCCCGATCCCACCGTTACACGTGCTTGTATCTGCTGGTAACCTGCTCCGAGTTCATCTCGAGCTGGATCAAAAAAGGTAAAGATCCTCGAGCGTTGATAATCCGCCAATGCATACGCCCATGTAACGATCACAATAAGAGTTAGCAATCCAGCCAGTACTGCAAGAACACGCACACGTAAATCAATAACGTACATAATACCGAGCGAAACAATAACTAAAGTAACCGCCGTTCCCAAGTCAGGCTCTCTCGCAATAAGGACTGCCGGCACTGCGACGAAACCCATGCCTATCAACAGATCGCCGATCGTTGTAGTGCCACGTCGGTTTTCAGCAAAGAAGATCGCCAAGACAAGAGCTAAACCAATCTTAGCGAACTCTGATGGTTGAAGATTGAAAGGCCCAAAAGATATCCAACGGCGAGCTCCTCCGGCTTCGACTCCAAAAAAAAGGGCATAAATGAGGAGTCCAACCACTCCTACATAGATAAACAATGAGTAATTCGATAATGTACGGTAATCAATCGACAAACAAATAACAAAGGCGACCACCGCAATTGCCAATGCGTAGAGTTGAGTATAAAACTGGGTACCTACCTTCTCAGTGGTCGGATTGTAAGTCGTGCCATAAATCATCATGACACCGAGCGCACAGAGTATCAGTACGGCTCCCAGCAACCACCAATCTACGTAAAAGTACAGGCGACGCTCAAACATCTCTACTCACCAATCAACTGTCAATACGCAAAATCAAAGTTGGCATCCTATCGAGAATTCAGAATTACTGACTGACCGGAGCGTCGCTCGCCGTCGCCACTACCGGTTTCTGTTGTTGCTGCATCCTTGGTAATGGAAGTCCTTCCTTCTTAGCAAAATACGTTTCCATGATGTGCTTAGCTATTGGGGCTGCCAGGTAGCCGTGCTCTGAGTGTTCAGCAATTACCGCCCCCGCGACCTCAGGGTTGCCGTAGGGCGCAGCAAATACAAACCATCCATGGGCACGCAAATCTTTGTCACTGTCACCAGCCGCTTGCCTGCCCGCAAGAGAAATAACCTGAGCTGTGCCAGTTTTACCCATAACATTGCGGTTCAGAATCCTCGCGCGTCTACCCGTTCCAGCTCCGTTAACCACCAACCACAATCCGCGGTGAAGCACCTCAATCGTATCTGGTTTCAGACGCACGATTGAGCGAGGCGAAGGTGGAAAGTGCGGTATCCAACCCTCAGGACCCTCAACCGCTTTCAGCAAGTAAGGTGTTACACGTATCCCACCGTTGGCGGTTGTTGCCATCATCACAGCCATTGAAATAGGCGTCACTGAGATCTGGCCCTGACCAATTGAGACTGAAATTGTCTCCCCTGGATACCATCTCTCACCCGTCTTCTCACGCTTCCATTCTGTCGAGGGCATTATGCCTTGCACTTCGTGAGGCAAGTCGATGCCAGTTAGAACGCCCAATCCAAGTGACGTGGCCCACTTATGAATTACGTCGATATCGAGTTGCCTTCCAAGAGTATAAAAATAAGTGTTGCAGGATTTCTCGATCGCTTCATACATATCGACTCTGCCATGCACCGCATGACACCGGAAATACCGACCGTAGAGACTCGTGCCTCCTCGACAATTCACCTTAAAATCAGGGGTCACGATCTCTTCTTCCAAAGCGGCAATCGCAACAACGACTTTGAAGGTCGACCCAGGGGAATAACGACCCTGTAGTGCTCGATTTTGCAACGGCTTGAGCATGTTACTATTCAAATCCTCCCATGTTCCTCGATCGATACCGAGCGCAAACGCGTTAGGGTTATAGGCAGGGAGACTTGCAAGAGCTAGTACTTCACCAGAACGCGGATCCATTACAACCGCTGATCCAGAAAACTCCAAAGACTCGAGTGAATCCTCGGCAGCTTTCTGGAGATCATAATCGAGAGTAAGTTGAAGTCGTCTACCCTCGACCGGCTGAGTCTCACCGATAGTTTCGATCTCACGGCCAATACTGTTAACAAAAACTCGTCGCGCACCATCCGTACCCATCAATAGACGGTTATACTTTTCTTCCACTCCAGATTGTCCGACGATCGTACCGCTACGTAGTCCTTCAAATTCTTCATTCCGAAGCTGCGCATCTGTAATTTCTCCCACGTACCCAAATAGGTGAGCAGCGAACTGATCCGTTGGATAGTAACGTGTCTGCACCTGTTCAATTACGATGCCTGGAAGCTCCACCTTGTGTACAGCAACACCTGCGACTTGTCTCAACGATGCATCTCGAATTAGGACGACCGGCCGATAGACTGGATCGTCTCGATGACGATCCACAATCTCCCAAAAGATATGTTCATCAACATTCGCTACCTCAGCTAGCAAGCGAAGCGACTCATCAAGGTCATCGATCTGCTCACGAATAAGTGAAACGTTAAGTGAGTAGCGATTTTCGACAAGCACTTTGCCGTCACGATCGAAAATCACTCCACGGGGAGCCAGAAGCGCCAGTGCACGACGGCGATTGTTTTCAGCCATTTGCTGAAATGTCGAGTGCTGAGCCACCTGCAGAACCCAGAAGCTCACAGCGAGTACCGAAAAAACTAGTACCGCCACGACCCGAATCACTAGCAGGCGACGTGTCACGGTTTGACGACCGGCAGCCACTTCTTCTAGAACCATCCTCTTTCCTACAAGTCAGTTTCGATCGCCTAGTCGACGACGGACCATATTTGCACGTTTGATCCGGTACCTTGCCATTACATCTGGCCCCAGCGTGATTAACTGCATCAGCATAACGCCTACCACGGAATTTATCAGCATTTCCCCTAGCATGGCACTAAGAGGCGGAACCGTTCCACCGGAATCCAACATCACATAAAGCCCGTGAAAACAAACTGAATGAGCAAGATTCGCAACCAAGAAAAAAAGAAAGCCGTGCAACAACTCAACAACGATGAACTGTGTACCCATTACACCAACCAGAAACCCAACGATGGTCTTTGCTAATCCGCTAACACCAACGATACCGCCTGACAATAAATCTTGCGCAATTCCTCCAACACTTCCAACCCAAAGGCCTGTCACGGGACCGGCTGTCAGCGCCAGGTAAACGACAGCAATCAGGATGAGGTCAACCCTGAACCCACCACCGATCACAAACCTGGCGAGTGTCGTTTGCAACACTAGCGCCAGAGCGATCGTGCCGCACACTCTCGTCACTTTCATTGTGTACCAGTGGAGATCGGATCTCCAGCGCTCCGGCTCCTCATAACTATCAGGACATGCTCAAGTTCAGCAAAATCAACACTTGGTACCACCCGGATCGTCTTGTACAGTCCAACTCCATCCTCAACAAATCCAATATGCCCAATGACAAAGCCAGCCGGATAAATCCCATCGATTCCAGAGGTGCTAACAGTGTCCCCCATCTGCACATCTTCTAAATTCAACACATATTCCATGCCCAACAACAAGTCATTGTCAGTACCCATTACAACGCCCCTAGCACGTGTCCTCTCGATCATCGCTCCAGCAGCAGCGTTGCGATCGATCAGTAATTGAATTCTTGCTGCCCGCGCAGTGGGCTGACCTACCACCCGACCGACCACTCCGGTGGCGGCGATCACTGCATGATCTGAATTCACGCCGTCATCGACACCTCGATCAATCGTTATGGTTCGAAACCAAGGTATTGCGTCGATCGCGATCACCCGAGCGCTCATAGTCGGTAATGCGGATTCCTTTCGAAGATCGAGTAGATCTTGAAGACTCTGTGTTCTCTGCACCAGGGCGCGCTGTTCTTGTATCTGCACCTGAAGGGTTTCGACCTGCTGTTGTAGTGTGTCGTTCTCAATCCTAAGGCCTCGCAACTCTACATAACCCTCCCACATGTAACCAACTCCAACGAAAAGCGAAGACACCACACGCTGGATTTCTGTAAACAGGCCGAACGTGACTACCTCTAACGTACGAATTCCCCTGTTCACGTTGACATGAGAGGAAATCAAAACGAGGTGGCCAAGAATAAATGCCAAAAATAGGTAGACGAGACGATGGCGGGCATTCAACACGATCTTACCCTCGGGATCAAAATAAGCGGACCCGAGTTCCTAGAAAAGCCGTCCTCACTCCGCGTCTCTCCTTAGGGATGCGCGCCCTGTTTTTCGCCTTACTTCCGTGCTTCCCTTCTTCGCAGAAATCAGCTGGAGTGGAACTAGTCAGTTGAAATCTTTCTTAACAAATCAAAGTCTGACAGCATCTTACCAGCACCAA
This sequence comes from Vicinamibacterales bacterium, assembly GCA_965249535.1. Classification (GTDB taxonomy): domain Bacteria; phylum Acidobacteriota; class Vicinamibacteria; order Vicinamibacterales. Next base: position 2,519,156 of record OZ252241.1, on the reverse strand, counting down.
GCACGACGCACGATAGTGGCGATTCTGCCATAACGACCGGTAAGCCGGTCTCTTCACGCAACCGCCTATCCAGACTCTTCAGAAACGATCCTCCCCCAGTCAGCACGATCCCTCGGTCTACGATATCTGCTGATAGTTCCGGTGGAGTGCTCTCTAATGCAACGTGCACGGCCTCAGAAATAACGTGAACAACCTCTGCGAGTGCTTCACGAACTTCTTCATCGGTAATCGTAATCGTCTTAGGCACACCTTCTATCAGGTGACGACCTTTGATATCGATGCTAATTCGGTCATCCAGTCTATAGGCCGATCCGACTTCCATTTTTATCTGCTCGGCCATTCGTTCACCAATAAGCAAATTATAGTTCTTCTTCATGTACTGGATGATCGCTAAATCCATTTCATTCCCAGCCACTCGTACGGCCCTGCCATAGACGATCCCACCAAGAGAAATTACAGCAATGTCTGTGGTTCCTCCTCCAATGTCCACGATCATATTGCCGGCTGGTTCCATTACTGGCATCCCAGCCCCAATCGCAGCGGCCATAGCCTCCTCAACTAAATAAACCTCACTGGCCTTAGCACGATACGCACTATCCTTAACAGCTCGCTTCTCAACTTGAGTAATCTCGGAGGGGATACCGATAATTATACGAGGACGGACCCAAGCGTTGCCATTGTGGGCTTTCTTAATGAAGTAGGCCAACATTCGCTCCGTCACTTCAAAATCAGCAATGACGCCATCCTTCATCGGCTTAATCGCTACGATATTACCCGGTGTCCGACCGAGCATATTTTTTGCTTCTTTACCTACAGCCTCTATACGACCATTCAATTTGTTAATCGCTACGATCGACGGTTCATCAACGACGATCCCTTCTCCCCGTGCATAGACACACGTGTTCGCGGTGCCCAAATCAATGGCCAAATCGCTCGAAAACATCGAAAAGAACGAGCCGGTCAAGAACGAACCCGAGAAAAATGACCCAATGTTCAAAGAATCTATTCCCCCTTTTCGAGTTAGCGACTCAACAACCAACGGTCACACTCTAACTCCACCAAGACCTAGTCGAGGACTGAGACGCAACCTAAAAGGCCCAAAAACGTCCAGCCAGGCCCAGAAGCAAACTTCGTTAATACCCCTAAGTGTTCTAACTACTGAAAATATACCACATGAGACGTAAAAGACAGCAGGACAACCGTGATAATGAAAATGGCAGCCCACTCATAGCGAGTCTGTGCCGACTATCGTCAAGTTCTTGCAGCATCAGAAGTTCTTGCCATAAAATCAGATCTCAAGTGGCTTCGTACAGTCTCTGACAAGGGGTTATTTAATAATGACGATGCTCGATCGGATGCGTAAGCATAAACGGTGGCTGAAGTGGAGCCTCGCACTAGTCTGTCTAGCGTTCATTTTCTTCTACATCCCGGCGTTCGTGAGTGATCCCGGAGAGGGAGTCATAACGGATGATGTCCTGGCGGAAATTGAGGGACGGAAAATTACCGGCATGGACTTCCGCCGAGTCTACTTCCAACAACTGCAAGCATTTCAGGCCTCTGCTGGGGGAGAACTGAGTGAGGAGGTCCTCAGACAACTCGGTATTGGCCGCCAAGTTCTCCAACAGATGATTAATGAGCAAGTTCAACTCGTCGAAGCGAATCGTCTCGGTTTGACAGTGACCGACGAAGAAGTACGAGAGCGAATCACAGCACTTTCTGGATTACAGGAGGATGGGCAGTTCATCGGAGAAGATCGGTACCGGCAACTGTTACGTATGCAAAACCCTCCGCTTACGCCGGCTGAGTTCGAGGATGGACAGCGACAGGCTCTCCTATTAGAACGGTTGCGAAAAACACTGACAGACTGGATAACCATATCAGACGCTGAGCTCAGGGAAGAGCACCTTCGTCGCAATGAGAAAGTAAAACTCAGCGTGGTAGCTTTTAAACCAGATGACTATCTCGATAATGTTGAAGCAACAGACGAAGAAATCACAGCCTATTACACGCAGAATTCAACCAACTATATAGTCCCAGAGAAACGTAAGATCCGCTTTCTCGTGATTGACGTTGAAGCCATCCGCTCAACAATAGATCTCGCACCAGATGAAGTTGAAAATTACTACAGTACAAATATTGGCTTATACACTTCTCCTGGTCAGGTGCAAGCTAGTCACATCTTGCTGCGAACAGAAGGCAAAGACGAAACAGCTGTCAGACAACGGGCCGAAGAAATTCTTGGACAGGCGAAGGCCGGTTCAAATTTTGGTGAGCTAGCCGTACGATATTCAGAAGACGAAACCACGGCCGAAGCCGGTGGAAGTCTTGGATACTTCGGCCGAGGACAAATGGTTCGAGAGTTTGAAGAGGCTGCGTTTGCACTGGCTCCAGAAGAAATTAGTGAACTCGTGCAGACAACGTTTGGTTTTCATATTATTAAGGTCTCGGAAAAAACTGAAGAAATTGTTCAACCTATTGATGAAGTACGTGAACAGATAGCCAATCAATTACAGCTCGAGCAGGCGCAGACAAGAGGAACCAATCTAGCGCGGACTATCGCCAGGGAAGTCAAGCAGGCCACCGATCTCGAACTGGCCGCGTCCAGACGGAACCTCAACTTACAGGAATCAGAGTTTGCCGCATCTGACGAACCAATCCTAGGCCTTGGTATCGTGCCTGAACTGTCAGCTCGAGCCTTTCAACTCAACCAAGATGAAGTCGCTGGTCCAATTGGAATACCCCAGGGGTATGCTTTCGTCACCATTACTGCTGTCCAGGACGCTTACGAACCCCCGTTCGATGATGTGCGCGAACAAGTACAGGAAGATGCTATTCAACGAAACGCCGAAATAACCGCCAAGGAACAAGCCGCTAAAATGGCGATCAGTTTAAGAGATGCTGAAAACTTTGCCAGCGCTGCAGAGTCGGCTAATCTCACCGTAGAAATGACTGACTTTATCACTCGAGGGTCACCAATCCCAAGCCTTGGTGTCAGTCCAGAGGTGGACGCGGTAGCATTCACCCTGTCCGCTAGTCAGACGAGCGATCCAATCCAGGTAGGCTCAACTGCAGCGATCATTCACATAGTCGAGAGACAAGACGTAACTGGTGATGCGTTTGCTGTGGTACAAGAGTCATTACGGATTGAAATCTTGACAGAGCGTCAGAACCGTTTCTTCAGCACCTATATGAGGAAGGCCGTGCAACGGATGCATGTCGAGATCAATGAAGACACTCTCCTTCAGGTCACTACCTGAGGGAACGCTTCATCAATAAGCTATTCTTACTAAGCCCTGCTTCCTTAGTTACTGTTCAGCGTAAGAAAACGTGCGGCATGAGCGCTAATGGTTCTCCTCTTCGGAAAAGATCTAAGGAAGCAATTAGAGCGTTCAATCCTTGATACTTCGATGCCCACGCTAGTGGCACCGGCATGCGGGCCGATCCACCAGCCAGCGAAGCACTCACGAGCTCAAACAAGTTTTTCTGTCGAGGGTAGAAAATGAGCTCAATCTCTTCATCCAAAGAGATGCCAGCTCGTTCTTTGGCAAGCATCAGTGCACGGTCCAGCCCCCCGAGATCATCGACTAGGCCCAGCTGCTGTGCTTGTCGACCCGTCCAAACACGACCTTGGGCAACCTTGTCGACCCGTCCAGCCGTGGTTTTTCGCGCTTGTGCAACCTTCTCAACAAAACGGTCGTAAAACGTCGACATCTGCTGCTCGATCTTGCTCCTTTCTTCGTCTGAAAACCTCCGAATTGGAGAGTAGATCTCAGCGTATCGGCCATCACTAACCGATTCAATATTCACGCCAAGCTTTTCGTACGTCCCCGCAAAAATTATCTTCCCCATTACAATGCCAATGGAGCCTGTCAGTGTGGCGGGTTGGGCAACAATGGCATGGGCGGGCATAGCGATATAGTACCCACCTGAGGCCGCAAGATCAGACATGGAAGCAATTATCGGTTTTTTCTCTCGTGTAATTACTAGTTCACGCCAGATGGCATCAGAAGCCAATGCCGACCCACCTGGACTATCGATACGCAGCACAATTGCCCGAATAGACTTGTCATCGCGAACACTCCGGATAGAATTGATCAAGGTCTCTGAGCCTACGACCTGAGCACCAGTTAGATCAAATTTACTTTCACCGGATGCGATAACACCAGAAACGTAGATGACGGCGATCCGCGGCCCTTTGTTCAATCCTAGCGACGACAAGCTAACCATTCGATAATCACTATCCTCGATTATCGTTTGCTGGTCGCTTTCAGCTGCTGAAACTTTGTCGTAAATTTCGTCTTCATATGCAAGTTCGTCAACCAGATTAACTCTTACAGCATCTTCAGGAAGAAATGGGCCCTTGTCTAAAAAAGCCCTCACTTGAGTCTCTGATATCTGTCGGCCACTAGCAATGCCGCTGATCAGTTGCTCGTATAAGTCGTGGTTGAGGGATTCAGACATCTCTCGATGAGCAGGTGTAAAGGTCTTTTCTGTGTACCGATTTGCTGCTGTCTTGTATTCGCCCACATGCAGCATATCCGGATAGGCATCGATGTTATCGAAGACCCCACGTAAGAAAACCTCATACGTCGCCAACCCAGTGAGATGGAGTGTGCTGGTTGGCATTAGATAGATGCGATTAGTCGCGGTCGCAATGTAGTACCCCTGTTCACCACCGTATTCTAGATAAGCTACGATTGGTTTACCAGATTCGCGAAAATCTATTACAGCATCACGAATTTCCTGAATTTTTCCCCACAGTTTTTGAGAGGCGGAAGGTGCAATGATGACACCTGAGATTCTCGAGTCGACTTTAGCTTTTCGCAGGCTCTCAACGACAGAACGAACACTTTGTCCGACTTTAAAAAATGAATTCAATCCACCTAGAGGTTGCCTTTCAGATAGGTCACCCCGAACGCGTATTACAAGTGTGGAATGCGGTTCCACTGATGGTCCACGTGAAACCACAAAATAAGCCGCCACCAATCCAATGAGCAAGATTGAAACAGCCAACCCGAATAACAAGAAAATTGTTGCGAGACCGTGCCTAATTGTCAAAGGGAACCTCCTTGAAAAAGATCAAGTTGAGTATATAGTGTCGACAGCGGAAGTGGCGAAACTGGCAGACGCGCAAGCCTCAGGAGCTTGTGCCTCACAAGGGCGTGGGGGTTCGAATCCCCCCTTCCGCACCAAAATCACTAACTTCCTTAGATTATCGAGCGTAAACTCAGCCGATTCTATTGCCAATCCTGACCTATCTCATGAAAAACTTTCAGCAAAGTAACCGAAATAACTCTTTCGAAAATTTTGGGTTTCGGTTCTATTGCGCACGGAAACGATAACATTCGATACTCTCGTCGTTCTCAAGTTTCGGCGATTATGCTCGCAATGATTTCACTATAACCGACAGATATACCGTGCCACAATATCAGCGGCTGATTACGGTACGACGGATATTTAAAACCACGTGGGAGCAAATTCATGTCACAGGACCATGGACTCAGTCGCAGAACATTCATCAAGAGTACTGGAATGGCTACATTTGCCGGCACAGTCGGGGTGAATAGGTCGTTCACAGAAACAGTTACAACACCAAAGTTGCTAGAACGACATGTCAAGCACAATTTCGATGAGGGTTACGACCGTGTTGGTACTGACTCCGTTAAATGGGATGAGCAAATCAACATGTACGGCAAGAACAATATTGCTGTACCCATGGGCGTCGCGGATATGGATTTTAGGATCGCGCCAGCTATTAATAAAGCTCTTCGAACACGCATCAAACACGAAAACTATGGCTACTTATCAATGCCACCTTCATATGTGGAATCCATTGTCAATTGGAATAAACGACGGAATGGAATCGATATCAACCGTGATTTACTCCTGCATGCCAGTGGTGTCCACTCAGCTATATTGAGCGCCCTCAGAGCATTCTGCCCTCCTGGTAGCAAAGTCATTTTACAGTCACCAACCTATAGCGCTTTCTATAGAGATCTCAAAATCGCCGGTTGTAAGAAAGAGGAGAATCGTTTAAAACTCGTTAACGGTCAATATGTCATGGATTTCGAAGATCTGGAACGTCGCATTGACCGTGACACTCATGCAATCATTCTCTGTAATCCGCAGAACCCAACAGGTAATGTCTGGTCTCGCGAAGACCTGACTACACTAGGCGAAATCTGTACAAGACACCGAGTTGTTATCCTTTCGGATGAGATCCATTGTGACTTCGTAACCAAGGGAAACACCCACACACCCTTCGCGAGTCTTAGTGATGAAGGCATTGTAAGGAATAGCATCACTTTCAACTCGGCTAGTAAATCATTCAATTTGGCGGCTATGAGATGCGCTTACATGTTCTCAACGAATCCAGACTACATTGCAAGAATAAAAGAGAGTGGGCACTGGGAACCCCTTAATACACTGGGTATTGTTGCCGGACAGGCTGCATACGAGGAGGCCGAGGAGTGGCTCCAACAGGTTATCGCGTACATCGATGGCACTATGGATTACGTCGAGAGATTTATTGGTTCGAATATACCGCTCATCAACTTTGTCAAGCCTCAAGGCACATACCTAGCATGGCTGGACGTAAATTCTGTAATCGGTAAGATCGGCGCGAAGGAAATAGCAACCAAAGCCAATACCGGCAGAGACCCACTAATCCCGTCAATCACACCAGAAATGATTGTTGAGCGTTACTTTGTAGAACATGCGAAGGTACAAATCAACGCAGGATCCCCGTACGGTTACGGTAGTGCAGGATGGATGCGAGTCAATCTTGCGACGTCCAGAACACTCGTTAAGCTCGCTCTTAACAACATGGCAGAGGCCCTCGAAAGCACGTAACTTCCAAGAGGTTAAAAGGGTACGTTCATCAACACACTCGGGCGGAAGACCTACCTCTCCGTCTAATTATTGTAAGTCGACGGGATCAGATGTCAGCCACGACCATTCCCACGGGTGGTCAATTCGCTGCCACGGGGGATGTGGTTCGGAAGCTGTATAAACAACTTGACCAGCAATAATTGTCTGCTCAATTGAAATGTTCCTGATCTGATTCGATGGCACAGCAAAAATATCATCTGACAGTACGACCATGTCCGCCAACTTACCCACCTCGAGTGAACCTTGCTCTTGATCATCGAAAGTCATATATGCCGTCTCGATCGTGTGGCTCCGAATCGCCTGCTCAAGGGATACACGCTCCTCAGGACCATACACTGTTTTGCCATCGCCACCGATGCGTGTTACTGCGCAGTCAATCGCCAGTAACGGGCTGTAGGGCATCCCATCTGAACCAAATGTCAGCCTGAGACCGTGATCGAGTACCGACTGCAAAGGTTCCGCTCGCCCCAAACTCTCACCGGTCAATACCTCACTAATGAATTGCATCTTCGAATAGATCCAATTGGGATGGCTAGAAACAATTATCCCCAACTGATTCATCTTCTCTAGGGTATCGACCGGTGGTAACATCGTGTAGTGATGGATATAGGGCCGTGCATCAGTTCGTGGACTCTCCATCAAGATCCGCTCGAGGACATTCACATAAAGTTGAATGGCTGCATCTCCGATCGCGTGAAACCCAAGCTGCCAGCCCAGTTCATGTGCTCGCTTGGCCACCGGGTAGAGTGCCTCTTCTGGCGTACGGATCGTTCCATGGTACCCATCTTGACCGGGATACGCATCAAGGGTCCAAGCGTCCGGACCACTGAAGGCCCCATCGACACTCATCTTGATTGCTCCGATCCTCAGGCGGTCATCACCAAATCCGGTGTGGAAAGGCAATGCCTCCAATTCACGGATCGTCGTTGCCACACCTGACTCAATGTCATCAAAACGATCATACCCCGGGACCAGACGAGGCTGAAGGATAACCCGAGGGAGTTGTTCGCCCCATCGATCATACGTATCCTGAATCCAGCGCCATTGATCCGTTACCGGAATACTAACTCCGGCAACGTTAGCACTAGTTATACCCATGGCCAGCAAGCCCTGCAGATACCGACGAATATTGCCTCTGGCAGTCTCAGGATCTAAGGATGGAAACAACGGCAAGACTTCGGTAACAAGGCGGCGTAGCATGGCACCACGAAGCTTTCCTGTCAATTCACCATTTTCGTTCCGATCGATTACGCCACCAGAAATCGTGGTCTTTTCCGTGACACGTGCTTCCTGTAATGCCAGGGAATTCAAAACACCCAGGTAATAGCCACGCCTTAGCCAAACTGGGTTGTTCGGAGCAACATTATCTAGATCCCAACGTGTAGGTAGTTCAGTCTCAGGGAAAGGATGTGGATAGGCTGCCGTGTACGGCAGGTCCACAAGGATCCACTCTCCTTCTTGGAGTTCTTCCACCTTATCTTGAATAGCTATAAACACCTCGTCCAGCGACTGAGCTTCCCACATATCTATGAAGTTCGGATTTGGTGCTGTTCCCATGCTCAGGTGTACATGGTTGTCGTGGAACCCTGGCAATACAGTTTTCCCTTCCAAATCAACGAGACGTGTCTCGCGAGATGCCAAACTCAAGACTGTCTCATTAGAACCAACAGCAACGATACGTCCGTCGAAGATCGCAATTGACTCTACTATTTCAAATTCAGCATCGACTGTTACTATCCTACCGTTATGAAACACGACGTCTGGTTGAAGGACATTAGATGAGCTAAAGGCTCCACATCCACTAGAAACCACGACTACCAAGACAACTATGGAGATAAGAAATGTCCAGCTTTTTCTTGCCACTCGTCTCTCCTCTAATTCAATACTCTGCATTCGTTTTCTCAATAGCGCACCTCAGCAAAGGCCGCAAAGGTCTCCCAGAGCCCCAGCTATTAGAAGCACAAACTCTCGAGAGGAAAGACTCTACTCAGATCGGACCAAGGCAGGATTATCTTTTCAGACGACACATCAAAGGTGTGTGAGCCGGACAGGTAAAACAGACCCTACCACGACCCACACACAAAACCTAGAACAACAACAACCTTCGGACATCAGTCTTCCTGATTCTGTGAAGCATCCCTCTCAACCGCACGTGCACCACTTAAACTTCCAAACATTCCATAGTTTCCTTCGTGACACGCGTACTCAAACATCGGAATATCTGTCCGTTTCATAGGAATCTGGGCCGTCCAAGCGCGCGTCCATGTTGTGGGATCATCAACGGTGAACTCGTAGAGTAACGTGTCAGCATCAACACGCCTAAAGCGCTCGACGAGCTGTAAGTTTGAAGTAGAATTTTTGAAACTTGTTTCCCGAAGGAAGTTAGTCGTCTCAACCACCAACGTATCACCTTCCCAGCGACCACGAGACTCACCCGTCCACTGAGGTATCTCTCCATGCGGGCGCCCATCGAGAGGAACGACTCGAGCATTGTGAACCATTTCGTTGAGAATCACCACATGGTCTGGAGTCTGGAACAACTGGACATTTTGATTATAACCACCAGGAACCATCGGTGGACCGGAATTAAATCCGGTTATGCAGCGCTCAGACAGTGGAAAATCTTCCGGTCCTTCTCCAAGTCCCTCTTGCACCTTCATCTTAGCATCTAAACGCTGCCGCGCCTCGGCTGTAAGACTCGGGATCCTTCCGTCTGCTGGATCGATCACCAGGGACGTCCGCCTGGTCTCAATGACATCCGTTCCCCGGTCATACCAGAAGTTATTGTAAGCACCCCTTAGATCAACAGTTTCGACCGTCCCATTAACATTGCCCCTGTCCGTAACTGTTGTCTCACGCTGAAGATCAACGTCACTCGCCAAAACACGTTGGTTCGCGTATTCTTCAGCCTCTTGCTCAGTAAAAAACTCCTTATCTGACAACTCCATGGGTCGTTCAAGCGGTGTTACAGTTCGAAAATCCCAGATACCCTGTAGGTCAGGGTCTCCCCAGGCCGTTTTGGACGGAGTCGAACTGTCCGCCGGAGCTGTCTGGGCTTGAGCGCTAGCCGCTCCCATCACAACTGACACGATCGCAATCACAGCCAAAGGCACGAAACATCGACCTTTCATCTGAAACCTCCCTGCTTGCGTCATCACTCAATCAAGGTACTCACAGAGCAGCCTTCCGACCCTTATCAAACCACACGAGCTAAAACAGCACACCCCCCCAGGCGATCTGTCCTGTCTGACAGTTACGATACACTCCCACGCAGGTTTAGGCAAGACCCCGTCCAACACCATTTAAGATGCACGCACTGACTTTAGTGTTTTACAGAGCACTCGCTTGGGAACATCCCAAAGACTAAAAACTCAAGTAATCGCGCACTCCAGTCTGTCCGTTCAGCGTGTGCTCAATTCGCAACCGTAAACGAAATTGTTGCAACCTGGTCATCCCACCAAATCGTGAAATCTCCGCCCTGCTGTGTCATGTTGGTAAACGTGGTGACAAGTTGGTCAGCCGACCGCTCGACCGTCTGAACGGGCATCGGTGCACGTAAAACATCTCGATCTGGCTTGTAGTCGTACGCACCCCAGAGCTCATCAGGGTTTTCATCTCGGAAGTTTTGTTTCTGACCGTACGTCGAAAAGATGAGCGTCCACTGACTAGGTTTCGTCTCCGCAAAGATACTGTATTCGCCGGCTACTAAACGCTGTCCACCAATCATAAGATCCACTTCAGTCTTGAAACGAGTCGACTGATTGGCACCAATACGCCAGAGTGGGGCGCCACCTAAGATTCCCTGACCATAATCTTCACCGGAACCAAAAATATTCTCTCGCCCTCTAAGAATTGGTCGACCATAGTCAACGTCGATCCATTTACCGCCTTGGTACTTTCCGTCAGCATTCCAGCTTCCGGCAACCTGTGTAGACGCCTGACCGCGCGGACTAAGTATCCTCTGCTGCGCGTTACCGACCGATACAAGCAATGTACACGCTACAAATAAAACGAGCGCCTTTAATGTGTTCATACCTCCCCCTTCTTCAAATACCTCTCCTTCAGCATGGATCGAACCTCATGATCGGATCAACCTTGATAATGGTCAGCCTACCCATTTCAGGGAAAGAACCCTGATAAGTCGATTATGGCCGGCATTTCCGACATCCAGATCGTAACCAAATAAGACGCCCTCCAATCAAGCAAATAATACCTCCTATCACCAAATCTCGAACAAGGATACAGTTTTCTTCGGGTAATGTTTACCATGCCGAGAACAGTACTAGCATCGTCCACGATATTGTTACAATAACCGACACCATGTCCCCTTCGTTTAGCCGATTTGCCGCGTCTGTAGAAATTGAAACAGCATTCACCGTGCTCGCGATGGCGAAGCAATTAACCGCGACTGGTAAGGATGTTATAGAACTAGAAATCGGTGATAGCCCTTTCCCAACCCCGCCGAATGCCTTAGAGGCCGGCATAAAGGCAATCCAACAGGATCAATGCCATTACGGTCCGTCACTTGGGTTACCTGAATTTCGCCAAGCCGCTGCTGAATATGTCAACCAAGAACACCAACTCACAATCAGGGCATCAAACATAGTCGCCGGCCCGGGAATAAAAGCTTTCGAGCAACTGTTCTGCGAAGCGTTTCTAAATCCAGGCGATGGTGTTTTAGTATTCGCTCCCTACTTCCCAACATATGTCGCAAATATTGAACGTCGTGGTGCACGGCCGTGCCTTTCAGACTTACAGGTATCTCGAAACTTTCGGCCAAATCTGAAGGACGTGAAGCAATTCATTGACAATGATCCAAGCCCGAAGGCAATCTTCCTGAACAGCCCTCACAATCCAACAGGTGGAGTGGTTCCAGCAGAGGATCTACGCATGCTGGCCGACCTAATTCGTGGGCGTGACATCGCTGTCTTCAGTGATGAACCCTATGACTGTATGGTCTGGTCTGGCAATCACAACACACTGCTAGCTCAGCCGGGCATGCTGGAACAGGCTGTCGCTACTTACACGTTCAGTAAATCATTCAGCATGAGTGGTTGGAGATTAGGATTTGCGGTAAGTAACGAAGATACAGTCCAAGTGCTGGGCAAGTTGACGAACTCTACTTTGTCTTGCATCCCACCCTTCAGCCAGGTAGCCGGAATTGCAGCCATGCAACTTGACCGGAAGCAACGTGACAAGAGGATGCAAGGCTTTCAGCGAAAAGTCGAATTACTTACGAAAGAGCTCAATACGGTCGAAGGAATTTCTTGTTTGATGCCAGGAGGAACCTTCTATGTATTTCCTTCAGTGGCCGTAATCTGCAATAGATTCCAGATCACTTCTCACGGGTTAGCCCTGTACCTACTGGAAGGTGCAGATGACAACCAAGGAGTCGCCTGTTTAGGCGGAGAGTGTTTTGGAGAAGCTGGTGGAGGATTTCTCCGACTTAGTTGTGCTGAACCGGATGAACGACTGACCGAAGCAGTCTCATTTATCAAACAAGCACTTAGGCGTGAAAACCGAATCAAGACTTACTTGTCCTCACATGAAGAATATCGGTTGAACCAACCATACAAACACGGTTAACGGAAAGTACAAGCTTCTGAGGGAGAGAGGGTCAGGCGACGGATCCTGAACTCTTCGGTCTACCGTCACCGAACACCAAGAACAAGGCTTTTCGAACACTCAATGATTTCTAGGTAGTTCCTGAAACATCAGCTGTTACGCTAGTTGAGATCCAGGTTTTGAAAAGAATTCGAACGGCTGGAAAGAACCGGAGCCGCCGTCACCCCTGACGAGTGGATGATCAACACAATTAAGACCCCCATCGACCGCGAAGTCCTGCTTGAAACAACAGAAAAAGCTCTAGCAAGTCTGTTAGTAGACCGACCACCAAATGTCTTGGTGGCGTACACTACCCAGGAAGCGCACAACCCAAAGTAGCAATGTCCACGGCCCACACACCCCCCATCATCAATACTGGCCTATATTTATTGGCTTTTAATCAACAGGGACGGAGAGATCGAATGTAAATCTGAGATCACCATTGATAATGGTGAATGATTTATCAAGATCGAGCTGGTTCTCTAGAACCACAAGGCCACCAAATTGGCTTCCCTCAGCGAGCGCTGTCGCCTGAGCCCGCATCGCGTACTTCCTGGGAGCAGCAAACAGAGCTTCGACGGTACTGTCATTCAGACAGATCAGGGTTAGAGTGAGGTTAGCTAGCCGCCCGAATCTACTAAGCAGACTAAGTAACTCAGAATTTTGTTCCCCTTGTTCACCTTTTCCCTGTTGGGCGAAAACTCCTGGAATAATCAGCACCAGCAAGAATAGAATGACTGTCAGTGTTTTCATGTGCCAACTGTTCTCCTTATGGGAAGGACTTCGCTATTCTTCGAGAAGTAATCGCGGAACACATCATTTGGGGTGGAAGCTCAGTAGAAGCGTCAAGCAGAAAACAAGGAAGCCTGAAACCAGAGTTCACAAGTGAACAGCCGACACTCTAGTAGAGCAAACCCGGCGAGTTGAGGAACACTCTTAGGACAACATCGAGCAGGTTCGTGGCCTAGGGGTCGATAAAGCTGTCATGGGTACAATGATGGATATTACTGTTACCAACGCTACTTTAATCCCGAGAGTGAATGGAAAATGAGTCAGTAAATCTACTTCAATTGATCGAACAGCATCAAGCAGCGAATCAAGACATGGTGACAATCTCGAGGAACGCGATAGGTATAAACTTTAAACTTGTAACATTAACCCTAATTCTAGGGCTAACAACACTAACTTCGACAGCTGCGACTAATGATTGGCCACAATGGCGTGGACCTAATCGTGATGGCACAGTAACGTCCTTTGACGAACCACCGTCATGGCCTAAATCGCTAACTGAACAATGGAAAATTGATGTGGGCCTCGGTTACTCTACACCCCTGCTGATTGAGAACCGAGTCTACACCTTCACTCGCCAGGGTGAAAACGAAGTCATGAAGGCACTCAACGCTGGGTCCGGAGAGGTTGTCTGGGACACCAGTTATGCCTGCCCATTTAACATGAATCCCGCCACGGCACGTCACGGTGCTGGACCAAAATCAACGCCAGCATTTGCAAATGGCCGACTGTTTACGTTGTGAATGAGTGGCATTGTTAGCGCCTTCGACGCAGGAACAGGTAGGCTTCTTTGGCAGAATCCTGCTCCAGAAACGGAGCCGCTCTTTCATACTGCGATGTCACCTCTGGTTGTAGGCGACATCGTAATTGTTCATAATTGGTGGGCATAATGAGGGTGCACTAACCGCCTTCGATGTCGTAACGGGTGAGATCCAGTGGGATTGGACTGGAGACGGACCCGCCTATGGATCACCAGTGGTTTTCGAGCTAGAAGGAATCCGTCAAGTTGTGACATTTACACAGAAACATCTAGTTGGCGTCTCTGTTACGACAGGCGAACTTTTGTGGCAACGGCCATATATCACACAGTCTACAACGACTTCTCAAACACCTCTCCTGCACGATCACGCCGTGATTGAGACTGGGCGCGGAAATGGTGTTACAGCTTTTCGCGTCTTCCAACAAGGGAAAAAGTGGATTACGGAAGACGTGTGGCACACAAATGAAGTTTCATTACATATGTCTAACGGTGTGGCAATTGATGGCGTGCTGTTTGGCCTTTCGCATTTAAATAGGGGACAGTACTTCGCACTCGACCTCAACACTGGACGCGCCTTATGGCTTGGTGAACCCCGCCAAGCTGAGAACGCAGCGATCGTACGTGCAGGCAAAACGATATTCTCACTAGAAGATGACGCCGAACTCGTCATTATCCGAAGTAGTCGGACGGGATTCGAACCACTGGAGCGCTACAAAGTAGCCACTCGTGAACCCTGGGCACAACCTGCAATCTCTGGAAACCGTGTATTCATTAAGGATGTTTCCTCGCTGACTCTTTGGACTTTAGATTAAACTTGAACAGCTTTTCCATGTACAAATAAGCATGCACTTACTCTACTTCAGTAGGTCTTTACACATTCGTTACTCTGATAAGCCTCAATGTTTTCCTTTATCTCTAGGAGGTAGTAACTTGGATGTCCAACCGAGGATTGCCATCTGGTGCCTTTTCTTTCCACTGATTTTCATCTGGGCAACCGTGACTCTTCCAGCTGAGGAAACGGACCCCCGTAGCGAGTGGCGAACCTACGGTGGAGATCTTGCCAGCACACGTTACTCTCCTCTGGATCAGATCAATCATGACAATTTCAGTGATCTGGAGGTTGCGTGGCGTTTGAAAACAGATAACTTTGGGCCAACGCCAGAATACAACTTTGAATCAACTCCGCTGATGGTGAACGGGACGATTTACACAACAGCAGGTTCAAGGCGGTTTGTCGTCGCGGCAGACGCAGAAACAGGCGAATTGTTCTGGATGCACCGTCTAGATGAAGGTGAACGTGGAGAGGCAGCACCTCGCAAACTTTCTGGGCGTGGTTTGGCGTATTGGGACAACGGTGGTGCTGGTCACATTGTCTACGTTACGCCTGGTTACCGCCTTATTGCTCTCGAGGCAGACACAGGTAAGCGGGTAATAACCTTTGGTAATGATGGGATCGTTGATCTGAAACAGGGTATGGATCAAGAAATCGATCCAATCACTGGAGAAGCCGGATTACATGCCACACCGACAGTCGCTGGTGACATCATTATCGTCGGTGCTGCTCATCTCCCCGGTTCTCAGCCGGCGTCCATGAAAAATATAAAGGGTTATATCCGTGGGTTTGACGCTCGCACGGGTGAACGTCGTTGGATCTTTCATACGATCCCAGGAGCTGACGAATTTGGTAACGACACATGGCTCAACGATTCCTGGCGATACACTGGCAATGCCGGTGTTTGGGGACAGATGAGTGTAGACGAAGAACTCGGTATTGCTTATCTACCAACCGAGATGCCAACTAATGACTATTACGGAGGTCACCGTCACGGTGACAACCTGTTCTCGGATAGTCTCGTGGCGGTCGATCTTGAAACCGGTGAGAGGATCTGGCACTTTCAATTCATTCACCATGACGTTTGG
Organism: Vicinamibacterales bacterium; assembly: GCA_965249535.1. Taxonomy (GTDB): domain Bacteria; phylum Acidobacteriota; class Vicinamibacteria; order Vicinamibacterales. The sequence goes on along the minus strand of OZ252241.1, from coordinate 2,503,192 downwards.
GATTGGGATTTACCTTGCGCACCGATCCTCGCGGATGTCCGAATCGCCGGTCGGCCAGGGATCACTAAAATTGTTGCGCAGCCAACCAAACAATCTTGGCTGTACATCTTTGATCGTATAACAGGAGAACCGATCTGGCCCATAGAGGAACGACCCGTGAAACCCTCAGACGTTCCGGGTGAGTCACTGTCTCCCACACAACCATTCCCCACGAAGCCACCAGCCTATGACCGACAGGGAGTCACTGTTGATGACTTGATCGACTTCACACCAGAACTCAGAAATAAGGCTGTGCAACTTATCAAAAATTTTCGTGCCGGCCCAATCTTCACTCCACCGTCCGTGGCTGATGCGAACGGCACCTTCGGCACTCTTACACTACCAAACGTGGGCGGTGGCACCAACTGGCCAGGTGGCTCACTGGACCCCGAGACAGGAATTCTCTACCAGTACTCCTGGACTCAAATTATTAATATTGGTTTAGTCAATGATCCCGAAAAATCTGACATGAATTATATCCGTGGTCTTCCTCGAGACCTTAGTCCAGCCCGAGCAGCCTTAACAGTCGATGGTCTGCCTTTGGTTAAACCACCCTGGGGACGGATAAGCGCAATTGACCTTAATAAGGGTGAAATATTGTGGCAGATTCCTCACGGTGAAACACCAGACTACGTCCGTAAGCATCCTGCTCTACAAGGATTAACCATCCCACGAACCGGCAGTCGCGGCAGAATTGGAACGCTCGTTACCAAAACACTGATCATCGCGGGCGATGCGGTATCGTCCACGACACCCTCTGGCGAAGAAGGAGCTATGCTCCGGGCGTACGATAAAAATACTGGCGATGAAGTCGGTGCGATTCTAATGCCAGCCAGGCAGTCTGGCTCACCAATAACCTATATGATCAACGATAGTCAGTACATCGTCGTCGCCATCAGCAGTGGAGGACATCCAGGCGAGTTAATCGCATTCCGACTTAATGAGTAGACTTATCCAGCTTAGAGAGCTCGTTCTTACGGCCGCTTTTAAGTGCGCGACAAATTCCTCTCAGAGTCCGCGTAGCATGTTGAGGTTCATCGTTACATAAACCCTTGAATTTCTGAACCCGTGATAGCCTGGATTCAATCATTCACGATTCTCATCCATGCACCCATTTACTCCAGCTATCAACTGGAGGCTGCCTTGCTGGGCCAAAAGAGACTGTCTCCACAGAAATGACCACAACTTCTTCCGACAAGGGCCCACTTCTCATCAATAGCGACTGGTATATTACGAACATGGCCATGGCTCATGGCGATCTTGTGATTGAGGTCGAGACTGTAAATGACGTAGAACCTCTAATGATCGCTTACACGCTAACAGAGCCTCTCAAGGATAAATACGACGAGGTCCTAGTCTACGTCCGTGGATTAAGTGATACCCCTGAGTTACCGGCGAGGCGAGTGCGTTGGACACTAGAAGATGGTTACGTAGAGCTTGATACTAAAGAAAATGATTAATCCTCAGAAAATTAAACACACTATGTAAGAAACTGTGTTTGACTGTCGCCAACAGCCAGACACCGAACTCTCGATGAACTTATGTACTGGCAGTTAGCGTACTTCTGTTGTGTCATCGGGTCCACGCTAACCAACGGCCGTCACGACGCTCGAGTTGAGTCGGTACTTTAAAACAAGAAGACAGCGCGTCCTGCGTAAGTGTGGCATCAATTGGACCGGCCGTGAGCACGCGCCCTTCAGACAGCATCAACACATGAGTAAACCCACGCGGAATTTCCTCAACATGTTGCGTGACCAGCACTGTGGCCGGTGAGGAAGGATTCTCAGCGAAACCCGAAAGTGTCGTTAGCAGTTCTTCCCGCCCTCCAAGATCTAACCCAGCCGTAGGCTCATCAAGTATAAGCAACTCTGGATCAGCCATAAGAACCCGCGCCAACTGAACTCGTTGGCGTTCCCCGGAAGATAGAGTCCCAAACGTCCGATACGCAAACTGTGAACACCCCAGCCGAGCGAGCAATTCATAAGCCTTTACGTTATCGCCGTCATCGTACTTATGCCACCAAGGAACAAGGGCTCCGTACTTAGCAGTCATTACCACATCTATCGCTTGCAGCTTGACGTTAAGCATGTCTGCCAGTGCAACACTAGCCAACCCAATCCGTGCACGCAACTCCCGAACATCCGTTTGGCCAAGTAACTCCCCTAAGATCTCAACCGTCCCATCTGATGGATGAAGGTACAGAGACGCAATTCGACACAAAGTCGTCTTACCAGAACCATTACGACCTAGGACAACCCAGCGCTCGTTTCGGTGTACTGTCCAATTAATGTGGAAGAGGATAGGGCGATCGCTTCGGACGAGCCGTACGTTCCGAAACACTAGCGCCACATCAACCATCGTAAGAATTATGTAAGAAGCATCCCGGAGGTGCCACCACCCGAGAAAAGTCTGAAACTGAGCACCTCACCCGTCAACACGGCAAAGTGATACTTCTGGCGCTAGAACAGAGATCGAGACTGACCGCCGTCAATCACTACACATGCACCACTGACCCAACTCGCACGAGGTGATACTAAAAACGCAACAACAGCACCGACTTCTTCAGGTCGGCCAAAGCGTCCAAACGGCAATTCTCGATGCACAAATTCCGCGATTCCTTGAGGATCTTCTTGCTGGCGGCGACTCCAGGAACCTCCAGGAAATATTATCGAACCAGGAGCAACACTATTCACTCGGATGTTATCCGATGCGAGCTGTCTAGCCAACGATTTAGCGAGGCTAATCTCAGCTGCTTTAACCGCATTGTAGGTCATCCGTCCACCAGACTCCCTACCATAAATCGCCGCAACCATAATGATCACGCCGCCACCGCGACTACGCATTAGAGGAACCGCTAGACGCGCCGCCCTAATCGCCGGATAGAGTGTGTGATCAAGTGCTTCCTGCCAATCTGTATCGCCAGTTTTTAGCAAATCCGCACCACCAGCATAACCGACATTGTTTATTAGAATATCGAGCCCGCCAAATGTTTCCACCGTACGAGTGAAGACGGTTTCGATACCAACTGTTTTGGTTAGATCAGCTTCCACCGCGAGGACCTGGTCAATATGCTCTGCCTTGGCTTGTAGCTCAGCACCTGCCTCTCCTAACCGAACGGTTTCCCGAGCACATATACAGACCCGACAACCTTCAGACACTAGGGCGTGTGCACGGGCGAGTCCGAGTCCTCGACTCGAACCGGTTATAATAGCGACTTTGTTAGACAGGGAGAGGTTCATCGTTAACCTATAGGGATAGAAGGACCTTGAGAATTCTAAGACTTCCTCACAGGCAATTCACCAGAAATCGGCACTCCGGAACACTAAGTCCGTCTAGCACTGCACCAAAAACACCTGCGGAGAACTGACTACCCGTTCCAGGTAATGTCCTCCGTATTTTGGCATCGGGCTGCTCACATTGGGACCCTCCCCATACTTCCAGGCAGACTGTAGACCGTACTCAAGAAGAAAAATTCTCAGCTAGAAATTTCGCAAGAGCAATATTGAATTCATCTGGACGTTCAAGATTTACCAGGTGCCCTGCGCACGGTACTACAATGAACGTGGCCCTCTCAATCAGTCTACGCATTCTCTGGACTTCTCCAGGAGGAATAAGCAGGTCTTCCTCGCCTGCAAGTAACAGAGTTGGACCGCCAAAACTTTCTAGCACACTCGTAGAATCTGGACGAGTCATCAAGCACTGAAGGGCACATTTAATCGCAAGAGGTGACGCCGATTCAATCATCTCGGCAACCCGAGATACAACTGCTCCATTCTGGTCTCGCGTTGCCTCACTAAGAAGTCGTGGAACCATCTGGCGAGCAACGGCTGCTGCTCCCTCTTGATCGACTAGAACCTGCATCTCTTGACGAAGCTCTCGAGTTTTCTCACTGTCTTCCTCTAAGCGACTTCCCGATATAATAAGGCCGCGCACTCGCTCCGGTACCAACCGTAGCAATCCAAACGCAATGTAACCACCCATTGATAACCCGCAAATCACAACTCGGTTAATTTTGAGTCGCTTTAACAAAGCGACAATATCACCCGCATAGTCGTCAATCGAACTAGTCTGATTACTGTTGCCGAGTCTAACCGAGTCCGACTTTCCGAAACCACGTATATCCGGAGCGATTACCCGCCATCCCTGAGGAACTACGCTAAGTTGTGATTGCCACATCTCAGCACTTAAAGGAAAAGCGTGGATCAGTAGTAAAACCTCGCCTTTCCCAACCTCAAGATAACTCAACTTACGATCGCCTATTGTAATTTGCTGACGCATTTATTTCCTCCGAACAGAACCAACAAGATAAGGGGAAGGTTCGCAGGATACAACACGAGTAGTGGTAACTCTTCTAACCTTTGGCCATAAAGGGACAACAACGGCCTTACGAAGGAGTAGAATGAACCTAGGAATATGGCTGCTAGCCGTTATTCACGTAGGCTGACTTTACCACGGGTATTTTCATATATGTTGGCACTTGCAACGCTTGGGATGCTTGCTTACGGTCTCTACTCAATCGGTAGTGGTATAGTTCACGCTTTCAGCTCAATTCAACTGGAGTTGTGGGCGGGCCTTGGCTTGGTAGTCCTGGGAACCATGCTCATACTGGGGGCCACCTTTGTACGGGCGTCGATGCCAGGAGGTCTCGCACTTGCGCTTGGGGCAATACTGGGTCTGCAGTCCCTCTCTCTCCATAATGCTGCACATCTCTATGGACAGGTTGCAGCATTACCACAACTTGCTCGTGGGTTATTCGCAGCGACACTACTACTCCTAGCCTGGATTGGCCTTCGAACCTCAAAAACACACAAGACCACCCAGACTAAGGAGTGACGTCTTGGGACTTCTCACTTTACGCACACGAAGGACTAGTCTGATAGTTTGACCACAGCTCCGATCTAACAGTGGCAAGTACCTTAAGAGGCCGTCGCTTTATCCAGCTGACCTACGCGCTTATTTCTGTAAGCTTAAGTTTAACAAAGAGTTACTGTCTCGTTCGTGACCTCTACTGGCCCTTCTTCCGCCTGGTCAGCAGTTGCGTAGAGCAGATTTGTGGCATGGTCTGCAACCGCTTCGGCGGAGTGCCTTGGGCGTATGGAATGGATTACGCTCACCAACGTCCCTCATCGCGACACGCGAAAAATCATGTCGCGATGGACCACACCTTGTGTTCTCCCAAACCAGAAGCGTACTAATCCGTCACTTCCCACTGGCAACTGAGTTTCTTTCCATGCGCCCATGTCTCCACGTACGGTCAGTGACGTGCGAGGAACATCGTCGCCGTCCGCGGTCACACCCCCACCAAACATCATGTTGGTATTTCCCAGACGTAATTTCCTAGTTTAAGGTCTTGACAAACAGCCTCCCACCGTGGGAGAATCGTCTTGTGAGAGAGGGATTCAACACGACGAAAAGGCTGCCTGTCATGAACATTGCACATATTTTCGAGCAGTTTCCTACACAACAAGATTGCATCGCGCATCTTGAACGTGCCCGGTGGGGAACAACACCACGCTGCCCCTACTGCACGTCTGATCGTACAGCCCGCCTTCAGCATCGGCATCGCTGCTATGCCTGCAAAACGTCCTTTAGTGTGACCGTAGGGACGATCTTTCACCATACCCACATGCCACCTCAGAAGTGGTTCCTGGCCGTCATGCTCATCCTGAATGCGAAAAAGGGATTATCAGCGCTCCAGCTTTCCCGTGACCTGAAGGTGAACAAAAATACGGCATGGCGGATTTCGATGCAGATCCGAAAGGCGATGACACAAACAGAGCATCGCCACCTGCTGACCGGAATCGTCGAGATGGACGAAACCTACGTTGGCGGGAAGCCGCGCAAGGGTGGCCCACCCTCGAAGCCTGGACGCGGTACGAAAAAGACACCAGTGATTGGGGCGGTTGAACGCGGAGGCTCGGTCACGGCGAAGGCGACGGCAAAAGGAAAACTGAAGGGACGCCATCTACGTGCGTTCGTGAAGGACCGGATAGACACGACACAGGCCAGCCTCATTACCGACGAGTATCCGGGTTACTCCGGAATGAGCCGGATCGTCCCGCATGCGGTCATCAAGCACGCGAAGTGGTACGTGGATGGCCAGTTCCACAGCGTCAGCGGGCGACACCTCCAGCGCTACGTGGACGAGTTCTGCTACCGCTACAACCTGCGGGGAGTCGAACCGGATCACCAGTTCTCGCTGACCATCGACCGAGGATTGGGGGTGATCGGATGAGCATTCAGAAGGCTACACACACAGGAGAACTCCAAATCGGACCAGTCACCATTGAATGTGCTGTGCTCAACGATGGCACGAGAGTATTGACCCAATCCAGTTTTCTTCGCGCCATGGGCCAATCGAACAAGCCAGCGGGGAAGCGAATCGGATTCGAACAAATGGCCCCTTTCTTGGCCTCAAACAACCTTAAGCCATTCATAACAGATGAGTTGGCATCTTCGAATAACAAGTTGAGATTTAAGCCGTCTCGTGGTGGAGCCGCAGTTGGATACAAAGCAGAGCTTCTACCCAAAGTATGCGAAGTCTACCTACAGGCTAGAGATGCTGGAGTGTTGCTCGCTTCTCAGATGCGCACCGCGTCTGCTTGCGAAGTCCTTATGCGAGGGCTAGCACATGTCGGCATCATCGCGCTGGTCGACGAGGCGACAAGTTATCAGGAAATTAGAGACCGGAAAGAACTTAACCGCATCCTCGACAAGTACCTGCTTGCCGAACACGCTAAATGGGCGAAGCGGTTTCCTGATGAGTTCTACATGGAGATTTTTAGACTCCGTAGCTGGCAATGGCAGGGAATGAAGGTGAATCGACCGAGCGTAGTTGGTAAGTACACCAACGATTTTGTGTGGGACCGACTCGCTCTTGGCGTAAGGGAAGAACTTGATAAACTGAACCCTAAGACCGAAAAAGGGCGTAGGCGGGCGATGCATCACCAATGGTTGACTGACGATGTTGGTCACCCTGCGCTACAGAAGCACATAAGCGGCGTTATGGCGCTCCTGCGAGCCTCAACAAGATGGGACCAGTTCGCGCGGATGCTTCAGCGTGCTTATCCGAAGATCAACACAAACCTAGAGCTACCCCTCGACGATGAGTAGTCCGAACTGGGCGCATCAAACCATACCTGCGGGTTAAATTATAACTCATGTAGAATTTTGTAAAGACCTTAAACTAGGAAATTCCGTTCCCAGATATCCAATGACGCCGGTTCGGCGATTCCTCGTGACCTCCAACGCGCAGATCATCCCGCCCAACGTGATCATTTCCCCAGGCTGGCCAGAGACTGCGAAATAACGCCGTTCCCTAAAGAGGTGGTCCACGAACGAATACGTGCCCAGTTCCAGTACTTCACTTTCCGACACCGAGTCCCCACCTCGCACACGGAGCACATTCCGTGGAAATTGGTTCACCGGATCACCCTGCAGTACAAATTCTGAGCTGGACCGAACCGCGGTATCAATTCCGACCAGGAGTTCGCTGCCGGTTGGGGCGTTGAAATACGTGCCTCCGCCTGCGGTCGCTAGAGCGGTCAACACCTCCGCCTCTTCGTCCGTCACACCGAGGCCAACGGTATGCAGGATGACGTTCAACCCAGAGGCCCGCAATTCACTCGCAACCGCAACGGGATCTCCGCCACACGACTCCACGCCATCACTCACCAGCAGGATCGTTCCTGCTCCCCCTGCCTCCCTCAGATCGGCAGCGGCCTCTTGTAAACTTCTCGCAATCGGAGTCTGCCCACGTGGCACTAACTCATTGACGATATCAACAATGGTAGTCCCATTTCCTGGCCCGGGTGGTAGCAATTGCTCCGTATCCGCGCATCCCGCTTCTTTATCTTCGACGCTAACACGGTGTCCATAGGCACGGAGTCCCACGGCTACGGTTGGTGATAGATCGCTCATAGCCTCTCGCAGGGCCTCTCGAGCCAATTCAATTTTTGCGTGACCATTAATCTGACCCCACATGCTATTTGACACATCGATGATGACATCCAACCAATTCGCCGACCCGGTCGCTAACGGGGTCTCTAAAGCTGGAATAAGATTGTCTGGAATGTCAGGGATCACACTACTCGTGGCCAAACCAAAACTCGTCTCATCAAACGCCCGTGTATACGTCCCGCCCGTCACCAGCGCAATGCCTGCCAATTGATTCGAAACCCGTTCCCCTAAACTAATGGTGTGGATCGGAATGTCACCCGCTTCGGCGCGAGCGACCCCCACCGGATCATGCCCGCAGGTTTCCTCGCCGTCACCAATGAGCAGTATCTTTTTCCGGGCGGCGTTCACTTGACGCAAATCTTCTACGGCAGCCCGCATTGAATGAACCAGTGGCGTTTCCCCATCCCACCGCACGGCCGCGAGTGCAGTTTCCCATGTGGAACGATCGAATGGACCAAACTCAACGGCCGTGGTGGTGGCGGCGCAGTCGTCACGCGTAGGTCCCTGACCTAGCAAGCGCAGGCCCACCACCGTACCAGCGGGTACCGTTTCAAGCGTGTGCAACAAGCCGCGCTGAGCAAGTTCGCGCTTCACGCCACCCTTAACGGATTCCTTCATACTGCCAGAGACATCCAGGACAACCAGTAGTGCTGCCCCACGTTCTGAAGGCTCTTGCTGAGCGGCTGCAAGCGGCATTACCGCGAGCATCGCAAGGCTAAACGTTCCCCACCGCAATGAACGTCTGAGCCATAAATCTTGACGCATTGTTAATCCTTAATCTTCCACGCGAAACCAAATCAGATCGAAAATAATGGGTCCTTCTTCATCTTCTGATTTCGTAAAATCGGCAATGGGTTCCTCTTTATTCCGCTTACTTCTTCCCAGCCAATCGTCCTTGCGGACAAAGAACGCATACCCTTTCTTAAGAGTCGACGTATAACTCGTAATAACAATGAATGCTCCTGATCGTGCCGAGATTCGTGTTCTGCGTGTTAGCTCAATTGGCGAAAGATTTCCTGTGGGTTGATAGGTGATCATATTAAGGCCTTCATAGCCTCGCCCACTTACTTTGCCAACTCTGCCAAAAATATACGGCGTGAGCCAGCCCAAAGTCGCACTCATTCTAAAAAAATGAACCGGATTGGCTGGACGCCAAAACATGTCTGCTGATGTATCACCGGCGAGCGGTATCGGCTGCCCTGAGGGCAGTGGTGGCGGTGCCCCCGTATCATATAATTGAACTAACGGAGGGGGAGTACGTCTTAATCATTGCTTGAAGGCCGTCTGTCTTACCCATAACGGCAAAACGTGTTCCCCGTATGACTGACCCCTGCCTTCGTCTCAGGCCTTTTGAGAATGCCAGCTTTGAGATCATCGGTAAAATTCTTATTGTCTATTTGGAAGCCCTCGTTCTTTGCAGGATCGGCATTTTGCACACATTGCAGATAGTCAGCTTCAGGAATCACCCCCAGTCCCAACATAAAGTTCAGCTTGGCGAATGCTAGAACGTTCTCACGTGGGATCTTGTCAGTGAGTCCGCCAAACTGATTGCAGACGACTGGCGGCTCTGGAACATAGAACTGTTCTACATAAGTCGCGAAGTCTTCAAGCTCATCCTTGGCGCCGTAGGCTCCGGCGAAGCCAGCCGCCTGAGCGACACTATCGGTCGGATAGTCACATCTATACTCTGCTCCAGCGTAGGAACCGTAGACGTCTGAGGCAATCGTTGCCGTGTTGTGAAGAGTTCTCCATGTGCCTGACAAAATATCTGTCCACGGGCTTAGCATTTGCCGCACCGCATTCACGTGTTCCAGGACATCGGCAGGGAGAGTCTCTGTATTCGGCTCATGGACACCTGATTTGTCGTCCGTCAGGTTGAAAAAGGCATGGGCGCTTTCATGGCTTAGGTGCTGACGGACGTTCTCTGGCGTTGTTCTTGCGAAGTCGATGTCATAGTCCTGGTCGGTCATGTCATCGGTGTCATCTGGGAGCAAAAACGGTTGAAATGACGTCGCATTAATCACGATGTGATTACCGACGGTGGAAGCACCTCTAGCCCCGACAATTGTGTCCTCGCACGCCTGAACCTCGGAAACACCTCCATCCGCGTAGCTCACGATCGCAATACTTGCAATCGAACCGAATAACACCGGGCTACGGTCGGCCAATTCAGTAAGGGGCTCACGAAGCGCGGTCGCCCAGTAGTCGTCAAGGGCCTCAACCTGATCAACTGACCCCTGATGCGTCACTGACAAACCAGACACGTCTGTTGAAAAAAATATGTGTGGAAAAGCCGCGCGCAGGTCATCGGCTGGAGTCGCCGCATATGCGGCAGGGGCAATCATAGAACGCAAAGCGTTCCAGGGTTTTACGGCCGCTGCCGAAACCTGCGTCGTCGCGAGTGTACGAAGAACGCTCTCGGCAAGCTCTGCAACCGTCTCACCGCGTATGTTTAAGATACGCAGACCCGTCGCATCGGACGAATAGGGCAAGAACACCATCACGTCCTGTAAAGCAAGTCGAACCTCACGTGATGCGATGAACTCTCCGTACCCGAAACTCCTCCACCATCGCTTCGGGAAACGTAAACGGTGCAGCCGTCAGCACTCCTGTTGGTCCATCCAGAACGGCGTAATGGCCGCCTTGACCCGTCAGAAGTTACGCGGCGGTTTCGACGACGGCACTGTTCCTAATTGTAATCGTTCCCGTGGCCGCGTTCTGAGATACCGAGAGTCGTATGAACGGTCGTGGATCACGTTCTGTGGCCACGTGGCGTTCGGGACTCTCTCTGCCCGGCCACCAGAAAATGAGCGCAACAGCACACACTCCCGCTAACCCAACAAAAAACAGGTTTCTTGAGCGCATGAATTTCACTCCTTTTACCCCCGAATAAAATGTCCTTGGCGCAATTCAGTGAATGCCTGGTGCAGCTGCTCCTGCGTGTTCATGACAATCGGACCACGCCAAGCAACGGGTTCCTGAATCGGCTTACCCGAAACAAGGAGAAACCGCATGCCTTCAGCGCCAGCACTGACGACAATTTCATCGCCACCATCAAAGATTACGAGTGCACGGTTTTCGACTGGCTTCGCGTCTGACACCCCGGCACCCTCGATGTGTTCTGTCATGACTGGTTGTGGTTCAGACGCATCTTGAAACTGACCTGATCCAGCAAACACATACGCAAATGCGTGCCTTGGGGTTTCAACCGCTAACCTTTTTGTTTTCCCAGGTGGAACTGAAACATCCAGATATCGCGGATCAGATGAAAGTCCATCAATCGGTCCCGTCTTCCCCCAAAAGTCCCCGCAGATGACTCTCACTCGCGTGCCATCATCGTCAGTCACCGCTGGAATGTCACGGGCATTCACGTCCTGATACCGTGGAGCAGTCATTTTCAACGCTGCGGGCAAATTCGCCCAGAGCTGAAATCCGTGCATCCGACCTCTCGAGTCTCCTTTCGGCATCTCCTGATGCAAAATCCCTCGACCGGCCGTCATCCACTGCACGTCCCCGCTACCAAGAGTTCCGCTATTCCCAAGGCTGTCTCCATGTTCGACAGTGCCAGCAAGAACGTAAGTGACCGTTTCAATGCCCCGGTGTGGATGCCACGGAAAGCCTGCCAAGTAATCTTCTGGATTCTCGTTCCGAAAATCGTCGAGCAATAGGAAAGGATCGAAGTCACCCGTGTTCCCAAATCCGAACGCACGCTGCAACTTGACACCCGCACCTTCGATGGTCGGCTGTGGGCGTGCAATCCGCTTAACTGGACAAATCGACATAAAACACTTCCCTACTGATCGATCGATGCTGCCACGCGTTCGACGTCGCGCCAAACACGGAGAAGGTTTCCGCCCCAAATCTTACGGATTGCTGTCTCGGTGTAGCCGCGTCGAACCAACTCGTGCGTAATATTAAAGCTTTCACTCGCGTCGCTCCACATAATGGTATTAGACCCATTTCAGCACCCGCACTTCTCACAGTGAACACATGTAGCACGTTGTAGTATTTTGCGCACCACAACCGGCCACAACGTGACCGACGTTGCGGTAAAGTATCCAAAAAAAGCCAATAAAACAGAGGCAAGTAGACCGGGACGAAACTGGGAACAGCTTAGGAGGCCGTCGCTCTCTCTATCCAACTGAGCTACACGCGCTTATTCGTGCAAGTGTCAGTGTAGCAGAGAAGTCGCTTCCCTTTAATTGCGTCCTGTTCAAAAACGGCCAATTAAAGACAATGCATTATACAAGACAACAAAAGAGTGCTCGGCTGAGCACCTTGTGGTACCAGTATTCTAGATTATCCGCTTGGTCACAAAACCTAACCGAATCGCATCAGTAACTAGCCGCAACCACTCGTTGCGCCACAATTAAGGCACTTGTAGCAACTACCGTTCCGGATCATTATTGCGCCGCAAGTTTGACACGGTGGTGCGTCCTCGTCGTTCTTGATGGCAAACGACACACTCGGACTTGTTTCAGGCACAGGAGTAACCACTCCAGGCGTAGATTCAACCAATCTTAATTGACTTTTCTGTGTTTCATCCACATCCCGAACATTGACACCCGCATCGTACTGCGCAGCGGGTGAAAGAAATTTCGTAGCCATCCACCGGAATACATAGTCCACAATGGATTTAGCAAAACGAACATCCGGATTCTTAGTCAAGCCAGATGGTTCAAACCGCACATGGCTAAACTTGTCCACCAACACCTGAAGAGGTACACCAAACTGCAAAGCATAGGACACAGCCTGTGCAAACGCATCGGCAAACCCAGAAATGGTCGACCCTTCCTTCGCCATCACAAGAAAGATTTCACCCGGGGTCCCATCTTCATATAATCCGACTGTGATGTAACCTTCATGCCCCGCAATATCAAACTTGTGAGTTATCGCCTGGCGCTCGTCTGCTAGCTTACGGCGAACAGGCTCCAGATGCCCGCTCGCTCCCGTTGCCTCGGCGACACCAGTCGCTGCCTTAGTTTGACGTGCCGTGTTTAGCGGCTGGGTTCGCTTGCTACCGTCCCTGTAGATGGACACAGCCTTAGTACCTAATCGCCATGCGTGTATGTAAGCTTGTCTAACCTCATCAATCGTTGCATCTTGCGGCACATTGATCGTCTTAGAAATCGCACCAGAGATGAATGGTTGGGTAGCACCAACCATTTTAATATGGCCCATATAGTGGATCGAACGCTCCCCACCCGCGGGTTTGAATGCACAATCAAATACCGGAAGGTCCTTATCCTGGAGATGCGGTGCTCCTTCGATTGTTTCGCGCTGATCGATGTATTCAACGATTGCCTTTACTTGCTCGGGGCCATATCCGAGGTTAGCAAGAGCCATTGGAACTGTCTGGTTAACAATCTTCATTAATCCGCCGTCCACCAACTTCTTGTACTTCACCAAGCCGATATCCGGTTCAACGCCCGTCGTGTCACAATCCATCATGAAGCCAATGGTCCCGGTAGGTGCAAGCACAGTGGTTTGAGCATTCCGGTAACCATATTCCTCACCTATTTCAACCGCCTCATTCCACGCGTGCTTCGCCGCCCTGTACAACTCCCGTGGCACATTGGTCCAATCGATATCTTTTAGCGCAGCCCTATGTTTCCTCACAACTGCCAGGAATGGTTCACAGTTCTTCTCATAGCCAGCAAACGGACCACCATGATCACGCGCAATTTCAGCTGACTGAGCATAGCTCTCACCCGTCATTAGCGCAGTAATGGTCGCAGCGTAGTCACGCCCCGCGTCGCTATCATAAGAAACACCTCGTGACATCAAGAGTGCACCAAGATTCGCATAACCAAGTCCGAGCGGTCGATAGTCGTGACTATTTCGCTCAATGGCTTTCGTTGGGTAACTCGCACCATTCACGATTATTTCCTGTGCGACGATCATCGTCCGTACTGCCGCCCGAAACGCAGCAACATCGAATTCACCTTGCTCCTCGATAAATTTCATCAAATTCAGCGAGGCAAGATTGCACGCCGAGTCATCGAGAAACATATACTCCGAGCACGGATTCGACGCGTTGATGCGTCCAGTGTTGCTGCACGTATGCCAATCATTAACAGTGGTGTCAAACTGAATGCCTGGATCACCGCAGATATGTGTACCTTCAGCGATTAACCCCATTAATTCTCTTGCCTTATAGGTATCTACGACACGACCGTCAGTCACTGCACGTGTCTGCCACTCGCCATCGTCAAGTACCGCACGCATGAAATCGTCAGACACACGCACACTGTTATTTGAATTTTGAAAAAAAACAGACGCGTACGCCGGTCCCGTGAACGAACCGTCATAGCCAGAATCTATAAGTGCCCACGCCTTCCGTTCCTCACTCACCTTACATCCTATGAAATCAACGATGTCTGGATGATCAACGTTCAGGATGACCATCTTTGCCGCACGCCGAGTCTTCCCTCCAGACTTAATAACACCTGCAAATGCGTCATAGCCCTTCATGAACGACACGGGACCAGACGCCGTGCCTCCCCCCGCAAGCACCTCCCGCGACGAACGGATCGGCGACAAGTTCGTGCCAGTACCAGAACCAAACTTAAACAACATTCCTTCGGTCTTGGCCAGTGTCAAAATTGACTCCATCGTATCCTGCACTGAATTGATGAAACAGGCTGAACACTGAGGAGCCTTCTCGAAACCACAATTAAACCAAACCGGGCTGTTAAATGCGGCTTTTTGGTACACAAGCAAGTGTTTTAAATCATCACTAAACGCCCGCAAGGAATCGTCACTCTGGAAATAGTTCTGTGCGCGTGCCCATCCAGTTATCGTGTTAACCACACGACCGATTAACTGCTTGACACTGTGCTCCCGGTCTGGTGTTTCTAATTGTCCCCGGAAGTACTTCGAGACCACGATGTTCGTCGCCTGCTGTGACCAAAAGTTCGGTATCTCAACATCACGCTGCTCAAATACGAGTTCGCCTCGCTCAGTACTTATGACGGCAGAACGTAATTCCCATTCGAACTCATCAAAAGGATCACACCCCTCGCTACTGAAGAAGCGCTGAAACACCAACCCCTGCTCCCGCATTTGGGGTGGCTGGATCTCAGTCTGAGAAATAACGGTCCCGGTGTGATCAGCCTGACCTCTCTGCATTGTCTTTCCTCCGACCGCAGGCACCCACTTTACTCGAACATAAGCCTGGAAAAATCTTAGCGAATGAAAGTCTCAGAACTCTCGATAGGGTAGGATTCCTCGGGTACATTTCCGAATAAACCAAACACCATGGCAATAGCCTCGCGTTGGCACTGGCCGCCTACTATGGACTCTCATTGATTCCTTGTCAACCTCAGACTACCAGATATTGGGCTGATACCATAGTAGAAACACAATATATTGATAAATCAGCCAAGAATCAGCCAACTTCTGTGGTACAGTCGACCAGTGGTGCCCACCAAACCAGAGCTCGTCGTTAAACGACAGGATGGCACGACACAGCCAGATGGTACGATTCAGAAACGGGTCAATGATACGGCCCAATCTGATTCTTCACATCGATTCACTCAGCAACTCATCGCTCTCACAGAAATCCTGCTTTGCTCGACTACTCAGTTTGTCCTAGCACCAATCCTGTTCATGGCAGGAATACAAACATTCGATAACGACGGGAAGCTTTCATTTACCTATGTGGTTACGTTGTCGCTAATGGACACAGTTTTACTAATCGCACTCATCTTTCTCCTTCTCTGGATTCATCGCGAGCACCCAAGAGAATTTTTCCTTGGCCCTCGGCCAATCCGTAACGAGATCTTGGTCGGCGGGCTACTTATTCCAGTTGTCGTTCTTAGTGTATTGACCGTGTTTACCCTCATCCAATCTTTCGCATCGTGGTTACACAATGTGCCAGAAAATCCACTTGAGGCTCTAATCCGATCGCCAACAAATGCCTGGATTTTCGCCTTCGTCTCAATTGTCGCCGGTGGAGTACGGGAGGAAATGCAGCGTGCCTTCATCCTTAGACGCTTTGAACAACATCTTGGAGGTGGCCTTGTAGGTCTCGTCACCTTTAGTGTTATTTTTGGTTTGGCTCACAGGATTCAAGGTTGGGATGCGTCTATTATCACTGGCTTGCTAGGTGCGTTTTGGGGTGCTACCTATCTTGTGAGACGGAGCATCATTGCTCCCGTCATCAGCCATTCTGGACTTAATGTGGCTGAAATCATGCGCTACCTGATCTACTCTTGACAAAACCGCAAGGCAGACTGACCTCACTCAAGGACTGAGCATTTAACTCTGCTCACGCAATGGAGAGAGCTTACTATAGATCACTCGCGAAATGGTTGTCCCAGTCTTATTATGTTACCTCGATCTCTTAGACTTGAAACCCACTCCGAGATCAAGTCTTGACGCCGTTCAGCAGCAAGCTGACTTCTAACGGTTTCTTGCACTTCAGCAAACGGTAGAGGCGTACCCCTATTAGTGAAATCGTCTTGGTGTTGACGGTAATAGTTCAGCAACTCATCATCGGTTGGCTGTATGGCAGAAATAAATCGCTGATCCAAGTACGTTTCGATACGAATTTCGTCCCGAACGATATGGCGAAGATCCGCATTATTCAAGCCAGTCTCTGCTAACACATCACTCCACTGCCCCTCTGTCTGAAACTGTTTCCGGACCTGACCTAAGCGCTGATCGACAATCTTCGCAGCAGGTTCTTCAACTAGATAACGATCGACTTCAGTGAGAATTAAGTGACGCCTTATAAGGTGACCTAAGGTGTCAGATTGCTGCTCACCGGTGTCCGTACTATGAACTAACCCAAGTCGTACAAAAGCACGAACATCTGACAACAAGATCGTTTGTCCTTCAACGAGTGCAAGAACTCGATCGACTAGTTCGGCACCCGCAGGTTTAGCTATGGCCAAGCAAGCCGTGACAAGCATCGATGTAAAAACAAACCGCATCGTTAGTTGACACATACCAAATCAGAAAACTAGTTAAAGATACCTCTAATTGCTAAAACGCTTGCCCGATACTGATGTGCAGCGCAGTCAAGCGCTCTTGCTCACCGTTGGCAAGTCGTTGGCGGTCGAGCTTAAAGCCTAAGTCGACGCGGATTGGACCAACTGGTGAACGGTACCGAATACCCACCCCAGCTGCAGTTCGGATCCTTCGAAGATCCATATTACTAACCCTGTCAAAGACGTTTCCAGCGTCGATAAATGCTACTGCACCAAGATCACGCCAGACTGGCACACGAAGTTCACTGTTGAGCACAACAACGGCATTGCCACCTCTCGGAAAACCATCCGGATCAATTGTCGGTTCCGTCCCTGGAGGTGCATGTCTGATGTCGTCTCCAAGACGATCAAGAACGAATCCTCTGACCGTTGTATCTCCGCCGGCGAAGAACCGTTTACTCGCCGGTAGATCAGCAAGAGCTACCGTTATTGGCTGCCCATCTACTCCCAGCACTAGATTTCCGGTTTCATCAGATACTGCAACGTCGCGCAAAAATCCTCTCGCGAAGCCAAATCTTGCACCTGCGGCAAAAAGGACACGGCGTGAACCCGGCCAAGGTCTGTAAATGAACGCTTGGAGGAAAGCTTTTGCGAAACCTACTTCTGAACCAATGCGCCGTCCGGCGATTTCTGTATCTAACCCCAAAAGTGTGCCACCAGTTGGCTGGAAAGGATCGTCACGTGTGTCACGAACGAACACTCCAGAAAACGTTGACAGCAAGACTTCAGGGTAAAGCCGGTCGATGAGCAATTTGTCCGCTGGATTGAACCGCACTTCGGAAAGCCTATTTTTGTCAAATGTGTAGCCTCCCCCAATACTTAGCGTCGGATGTACGGCACGCTTTATCTCGACGTTAACACCTCGGCGGTACAGATTAAAACTCGAGCGAATTGCCTGTTCGATAAAGCCCCTGACAAGGACATCCGCATCGAACCCGAACGCTCTTGGCTCACGATAAGTACTTAGTAAGCGGTACTCGTTAAATCTAAAATTACTCACCGCTGAGTCGGTTTCCTGGGCATCACCACGTCGAATGCTTACCCGAGTGAAAAGATCGATGGAACGATTCTTACCCCAAAGATTACGTCGCCCGATCTGAAAAAACCCCCGTGGCGCTGCCTCAAGACGTTCAACTGCCTGACCACCACCAGACTCATCCGCACGTCTTAGACGCTGTCCAACCTCAAGACCTGCACCATAAGCAATGGTAGTAGCGGGCGCTTCGTCCACAACAACGACAACGTCACGACTGGCGTTACTCCCGTGACTGAATTCACGGATATCAATCTGGCGGAACAATCCAAGGCGATTAAGGCGACGGCGTGTTTCAAAAACAGCAGCTAGACCAAGTGGCTGCCCTTCTTGCAAAGCAATCTCACGCCTGATTGTTGATGCTTTTATCTTTCGGTTCCCCACGACCAAAATGTGGCCGACAACAACCTGTGAACCCTCCTGAATAGAGAATATCAGCTCAGAGAGCTTGTCTTCAGCACTTGGCTTTAAGTCAACTCTCACCGCCACCTCGTCATAGCCGTCATTCAAATAGAGCAGGCGAACGGCCTCTCGATCACTTCTGATCTGTGGAGCATAGTAGGGTTGACCTGGTCTTGCTTTAATCACTTTTCGGATATCTACATGCGCTAGGTTGCTATTCCCTTCAAACCTGATCGCTCCAATTATGGTGGGCGTCCCCTCGTTGATTAGGAGCTTAGCTATCACCGTCGCAGTTTCATCTCCTCCCGAACCTTGATGAACAACTTCGGTCAAGGTATGCTCAGCCTGTACCTCTAAATATCCCAACCGTAAATAATGCTCGATGACTTCATTCACTCCCATTTCAAAATCGTCTTCGACGAACGGATCTCCAGGGTCAATATCAAGACGAGTTTTGATATCTTGAAGTGCCACAGCTCTGTTGCCAAAAATCTCTACGCCTGCGACAGTGTAGCGAGCACCTGTCTGGACGCTGAACACAATCGATAGCTCAGCACCGATCGCTTCTCGGCTGTGGAATACCTCCGCTTTCCAGTAGGCTCGCTCACGCAGGTAGTCTTCGATTCGCCGACTAGAGTCCTCAAGTAAAGCTTCATCGACCGACCCTTCACGGGCAACCGGCACGAGCTCGGTCTGAACCCCTTCTCGAAGTGGATCGCCTTCAAAATTAACTGTCACCCGCGGACCTGAATCAATATGCAGGGTCACATCAACACTTCGAGCATCTTCTCGCTCTTTAATAGTGTGCTTAAGCTCAGCCTCGTAATAACGTTGACTGCGTAGCTCATTCTCATAGTCCGTTAGACGCCGCTCGATAGCATCCCGGTCATAGATCTCTCCCTCCTTCAAGTTCAACCGAGAAAGTAATTCTTTTCGAGGCTCCAATGATTTTCCTTGTAAATCGATGGAACCTACTCTCACCTTCGGACCCGCATTAATATTAAATACTAGGGTGTCTCGTTCGCGTGACCGCTCAACATCAGCAACGATCCAAGGATTTAGATATCCTTGATCTCGATACGTAAGAGTGAGTTCGTTTACTAACTCCGTGACAAGATCGAGGCGTGGATTGGGACCGTAGCGTTCCGTAATGATTCCTTGAAGCCGGTCTCTCGAGAATCCCAGATTACCGCGAAACTTGATCTGTTCAAAAACATGGAATGGAACAAGATCGTACTGGAGCACTACTCCCCTGGGCTGTAACCCCGCATCCACTCGGATATCCTGAAACTGACCTAGCGTAAACAAGTGCAATAGACTTTCTCTGACTTGTCGTACTGTAAGGGGTTCATCGACCTTCGTTTCGACTAAATCCAACAGAGACTGGTCATGAACTGGTCGGCCTTCCCTAATAAGTTGTACTTCAAGGACAGGCTTGCCCACGTGCTCCTTAACATCGGCCGCCAGAACTAGTGGATCACTAATAAATAACACCCCAGCGAACGTAATGACCACTCTACGAAAACCCGACAACACGCACGGTCGCACCCCAGTCAAATGTCCAGAAAACATTAAAAGGTGTGCCTCAGTCGGAAGTCGAGCGCGTACGTCTGATCCTCGTTCTGCGATAGAACCCACGAATGCCGATCACTCTGATTGTACTCGACGATAACAACAAGGCCCCGATCGGAACCGGTTAGGGCCCGTGAGAGGGTTAGATGTGCACGATCAGAGATCCGCTTACCGATCAGTAGTCGCGCAGTCGGATTGAGACGGGCCGATTGTTGGGCTGATAGATCAGACAGTGACGGCGTAATTTGAAATGTATCGACGCCAAAAGATTCCTGGACCACCCTCCCAACACCCGATGAAATTGGATTCGTGAGCAACCGAGCAGCGCCGACTTGCATCATTTGTTGCTCGGCCATCTGTGGCGTACGAAGTGCCCGGAGTTCCCCTTGTTGTGGATCGCGCACATCTCCTAGCAATAACTGTAGGATGTCGATCTCTGGTAGCGGCGGATCTGATGATAATTGCGCTACCAACCGTTCCATGGTGCCCGTCGCACGAAACACAACTCGATAGATTTGTCCGGGTACAAGCACATCCGTCTCAGCCTCGATATCGAAAAACGGTTCAATCTTAGTAGGATTTGTAAAACCGATCGTGCCACGAGTCACCCGATATCGGTTACCCTCAAAAAAGACCTGACCTCGCTCGATTTGTGCGTTACCGAAAAGAAGCGGATCATCGTAGGTCCCACGAAGCACCAACTCAGCACTGGCTACTAAGCGTGCGGTATTGTCATCAATGCGCACCGTGGAGGGAGCGACGAGACGAACATCAAACCGTAGAGGTAACGTGGCTTCAGTAGGTTCTTCGATCAGATTCTCAGTGCCTTGTGTAAGGTCAAATAATCCAGTAGCCGTCTCGAGCTCTTCAACCCAGATAGCATCGACAACCTCAACTGTACCCGTCAGCAGTGGACTGTAAAAGTCACCCTGCAGTGTCAACGTGCCATCAATGACTGAACGGAAGCCCTCTGGGTACCGTAATTGCATCGCCTTACCTTCGGCAGTCACATTTAGGTCACCCGGTGTATAGCCATTCATACCAACCCGACCATCAAATCGTACATCGCCCCCACCGAGTTTCGCGGTTAATCCGTCGAACCTAAGACTGCCTGACTCGAACACTAATTGCCCGTTAATAGCTTCAAGGGAGTGCGGCAGCGAAAAATGACGAATACGGCCATCATAAATAAATGCTTGTCCAATTACCTGTGGAGAACGAAATGACCCATTGATCTCTGCGACGAGTTCCACGTTACCAGAACTTCTGAGATCTTCAAAAAAGCCTTGAAGGATCCCCAAGTTTGCATCCCCAATCGCACTCAAAGTAACCTGTTCGTCGTCCATACCAATCGTTCCCGCTAAGGTTAACTCGGTCCCGTCTCCGGTCAAATGCAGACGCTCGACACGCACCACCTGCTTCTCCAGCGAGAGTTGTATTGGTCCCTCATTGCGTACCTGATAATCGAACAAATTAACATCGAACTGTTCCACGAGACCGTCCATCTTCAGATGATCCAAGTTCCGGAGTTGGCCATGCACGCGGATTGTGCCACTGACAACTGCTGTAAAGGTTGAAAGGCGGGGTTCAAACGCCCGAATATAGGGATCCAGCGAGGTGTTGGTAAATCTAAATGTGAGATCTGCGTCTGCCTCAGGAGTTAATGCGACACGGCCAAAACCCGAAACTGCTAAACGTTGAGAGGCCACCTCTAATTCGAGGGCCATACTGCCATCGCGCACATCGACACGGCCACTCATCTCACCAACATCTTCGTTACTGATGAATAAGTCAGCTACACGTCCACGGAGCTCATACCGTGGCAAATCAAAAGCACCAACACCTGAGGCTGTAAACCGCAACTCTCCGGACAGCTGGGTACGTGGATAGCGCACGGTTTCCATAGTTTCAACCGCAACGTTGCGCCCGTCCGCATTGAACGAATAAGTTCCATCCCAATCAACGTAAGCGGCACCTGTAATCGTCCCATTACCTTTCAAAATTTCGAGACCGTCTACACGTACTCCATTGCCTTCAAAGCGTAAGCCGGCACTAGCTGAATCAAACGTTTCGCCGTAAGCAGTCGCACCGTCAATTTCGAGTCGGCCGAATCCATATACTTGTCCGTAATGACCAAAGATGTGCAACTCTCCGGACAGTGGACCATCCACGGAATAACCTTCCAGTCTAAAAGCGTGCCTGAAATCAACTGCGGGACGAGACTTCAGACGGATTCGGCCGTCAAGCTCTTCTCCACCGTCCTGCCTAGGAAAACCTAGCGCAAATCGTCCATCAACATGTATCTCAGAGGGGTAATCAACAATTAGACCACCGGCTACATCAACGTAGCCATCCTCAATAACGATCTCACCACTTGCATCACCCCAGAAAACTCCCCAACTTCGCATCTGTTCGCCGCTAAACCGACCTTCGACGCGTGGCTCTTTGAACGAACCGAGCATTACACCATCAAATTGACCATACCCATCAACTGAAACTACGCGTGTGGGTGTGCCAAGGGCCGTTAGAACTCCAGCCAACATACGATTGCTTTCCTGCCAGTCAGCGCTCGTCACGTGAAACGGGATTCGCATTTGATCGCCATACGCCGTACGTCCTTCAAACTCCACGTAAGAACTATCCGTCGCCACCCGGCTTGGTGCTAACTCAACCCATTCGGGACCAAAGGAATACACAAGTTCAGCCTTAATCGGCACATAGGTCAAAGCCAACGGCGAACTGTACGGTTCCCGGCTCGATTGTCGTCTTTCAGGTTGACGCTTTACCACCTCCGGAATATGACCGTCTAGAACTTGAACCCCTGTCGGTGGGACTATCTGAAGCTTCCCCTTTCCGCGATGTTTGGAGTACTGACCGATCGGCCACTCCAACACGTTGTGCCCCGTTGCCCGACCAATTGGACGGACTCCTGGGATCCCAAGAAAATCGCTAAAAGTCGTGAGGTCCACATTCCTATAATTCACATCGAAGTTGGCCTGTGCAGGAACGGTACTACGGAGCGGTGCCATCGAGAATGCAAACTCTGACTCTCCACCGTAGAGGTCAGTTGTCGCTTCGAGCACTTCAAACCGATCCGAGTGCCAGATGAGCGAGCCTCTCAAATTCTGAAACCGATAGTCGTCGACTCCAGCGAGATCACTCGCAAACGTACCTTCCAGTTCGCGCCCCCCCTCGAAGGCACGAAAGGTTCCCTTAAAGTCTCCATCACCATAAGCAGAAAAATTATCCTCGGCAAAGAAGATCTCTCTCATCACCGGAAATTCGACTCGTGAATTAATTTCGTAGAACATCTCTGGCCAGCTTCCCATATCGACATCGCCCGTGAGTACCGATTCAGCACCATCCGTATGGAGGTCTATGCGGTTAAGATGCAAATTCGAACCATCAAGCTGAAAATTGGTCCGTAGCTCTACTGCCATGGGTTCGAAAGAGCCAATCCGAACCGTGCCAGCAGAGAATGAAGCCTCACCTCTGTAGTCAAGAATCTTCGTAAGGATCACCTCGAGATTGGGCGCAACGACACTCCAGGGTGCTCCATGGTCCTCATAAGTAAGCTGTCCCTTGTGGGCCCGAACGTATTGAAGCGTTGTTACAAACCACCGGTCCTCAGGATCTGCACGAGTTCCAGATGAATCGGGTCGAAACTTAGGAAAATTATTCCTGCCATCGGAAAACGTTTCGACGAGCATTTCAAAGTTACTCATGTCAACCGAGTCGAGTAAGAATTCCCCACCAAGCAACGCACCCCATCTCATTGAGACGAAGATTCTTTCGCAGACGAGGAACGGGTGATCCTGAGGGGTAAGCCCTTCGATCACCATGTCCTCAACGAGAAATTTCCCAGACATAAAATGAACTGACAACTTGCCAATATGTACTGGTCGCTCGATCCTAGTGGACAGAGCCCGTTCCGCTCTCTCTCGGACCGTAGGGCCAAGATCAACAGTGCCGACCGCGACAAAAATCGCAGCTCCGATGCCAGCCAAACAAATGACCAGCAACCTCACGTACCTCCACAATCTAGAAGACAGGGTCTCCCGTTGTGTGTCGTCCTTAAGGTCTAGCACGGCAGCCGGATTCTCATGGGTCGGTAATTGATTATCCGACATAACTTCACTCAACCACAGCCACTAGTTGACCCAATGTCACTGTGGTTCCTTCCTCCACTGTAATCTGACTAATTCGGCCGGCCTTAGGCGAGACGAGCTCGTTTTCCATTTTCATGGCTTCAACGACAACCAATCCCTGTCCGAACTTGACTGCTGTACCCGTCTCAACCAGAATTCGCACAACTTTACCAGGCATTGGTGCAATCACACGCTGCTCGCCAGCTAAACCCGTCGAACTGTCTGAATCAAGTCGACGAGACCGACTACCGTTGACGACAACACTCAGAGAGCCCTCACTCTTACAAACAATAAGCTCACCTGGAACATTCCCTTCGATTAGTCGTACGTCGTGACTTACGCTCGAACCATCAAGTGAAATCAGTGACAACGTGAAGGCATCGATGAAGCGAGCATCTACAATCCGCCTCTGCCCATCAATAGTCACGCCGAACTGTCTGTCGCTTCGTCCGATCGGTTCAACTAAAACAGTTCTAATTCGACCGCTTACTTCAACTTTAAGGAACATAGGGTCAGGACTCTCCTCCTACACAAGTTATGTTCGAAGTCCCTCGAGTCGCCCTACTCTCTTCCATGACATTGAAGACGTGCTACGCTCGCGTCGACCGTCACACTGGCCTGCATTAACACGCAAGTAAGTATGGAGCGCTGCTGCTAGTATTGCGACCTCCTCAGTTTCACTAGAGATGTTATTGAACGTGAGCGACCCATTCGAACCCATTCTCTTGTCCAGAAAGGTTGTATCGAACCGACCACCAAGAAAATCAACGTCACGGAGAAGCCACAAAAGAGCTGGAATCGTAGTCTTCAATCCACCAATCTCGTACTCTCTGAGGGCACGAACTAACCTTAAGATTGCCTGCTCCCGATCGCTCCCCCACGAAATTACTTTTGAAATCAGTGAATCGTAATGGATCGGTACCTCAAAACCAGCACTCACGCCACTGTCGTCGCGTATACCCGGTCCAGAGGGTGGCCGCAAGTACTGAATCAAACCGGGAGTGGGCATAAACGCAGTCTCTGGGTCCTCAGCGTAGACCCGACCCTCGATGGCATGACCATGCGGCGTCAGGAGTTCATCTGGATCTAAATTGAGAGACTCACCCCGTGCGAGACGGATCTGCCACTGGACCAAATCCACACCAGTCACCAACTCAGTCACTGGGTGTTCAACTTGAAGCCGTGTATTCATTTCAAGAAAGTAGAAGTCGCCCGTATCATCGAGTAAGAATTCGACGGTGCCTGCGTTGGTGTAGCCGACGCTACGCGCTACTGCGACAGCCGCTGAGGCAAGGGCCTGCCGCAGCGCTGGCGCAATAGCTATAGACGGCGACTCTTCAACAAGTTTCTGATGACGACGCTGAATAGAACACTCGCGCTCGACGAGCGGCAGTACCATACCCTGCTCATCTCCGAGAACCTGAACTTCAATGTGCCGCGCGAGCATAACCCTACGTTCAAAATAAATCGATCCCTCACCGAATGCAGAAAGGGCTTCAGATCTGGCAGCGCGGATGGCACTAGTTAGCTGCTCTGGACCATCGACCAATCGCATCCCTCTCCCTCCACCACCAGCTACGGCCTTAACGAACAGTGGATAGCCCACATCTGATACGACGGCAGCCACCTCGGACTCAGAAAGATCACCGTCAACAGGCATGTCAGTCCCAGGAACAACAGGCACACCGGCTTGAACAGCTGCCTGACGAGCTGTCGTCTTGTTACCCATTAACTCGATAACTTCCGCACAGGGTCCAATAAATGTAAGACCTTCGTCCCGGCATGCACTGGCAAAGGTCGGGTTCTCAGCCAAGAATCCATAGCCTGGGTGCACAGCCTTAGCCCCCGTCCGCTTTGCGATATCAATGAGCTTCTCAATATTAAGGTAACTCTCTGAAGGTTTATTGGCACCTAGCGCCACCGCTTCGTCCGCATACCTCACGTGCGGCGAGGTTCTGTCACAGTCGGAATAGACTGCAACACTTGGGAACCCCATCTCTCGACAGGCACGCATTACACGAATTGCGATTTCCGCTCGGTTGGCAACGAGGATTTTCACTAGGAACTTGTACCTGTGATAAAGGCTTGGGCCTCCGTATGCCCTCCCTACCCAGGAACGACAAGAGCTCTAAGCCGACATTCCAAGAACACGCATCTGCCTATTATTCTATCACTTAAGGTGTAATTCCGCCCGGGAGTCCAGAGTACGGTGTCGACGACGACCTGTACGACTCCGATTGGCTATAGTGGGATGTTGCCGTGCTTTTTCGAAGGGTTCTTGTCTCGCTTACCTTCGAGACTCGCCAGCGCAGCAATCAACTTTGACCGGGTCGTCCGAGGTTGGATGACCTCATCTACGAAACCTCGGCTCGCCGCAACAAACGGGTTCGCGAACTTCTCTCTAAACTCAGACAACTTCTTAGCCCTCAACGCAGTTTGATCCGTTGAAGCGCTGAGTTCCCGCTTGTACAAAATATTGACAGCAATCTCTGGACCCATAACAGCTATTTCAGCACTGGGCCATGCATAGTTAAAATCGGTGCGTATGTGCTTACTTGCCATTACACAATAGGCTCCGCCGTACGCCTTCCGCGTAATAACTGTTATCTTAGGAACGGTGGCTTCAGCGAAAGCATATAACAATTTAGCACCGTGCTTAATGATGCCACCGTGCTCCTGCTGCAGGCCCGGAAGGAAGCCTGGTACGTCTTCGAAAATAACGAGAGGAATGTTGAACGCATCACAAAATCGGACAAACCTGGCAGCCTTGAGTGATGCATCAATATCTAGTGTTCCTGCCAAATGCATGGGTTGGTTCGCCACCAGTCCGACTGACCGACCGTCGAATCTAGCGAAGCCCACGATGATATTCTTTGCGAATAACTTGTGCACTTCCAGGAATTCTCCAGAATCAGCGACCGAGTGGATTAGATTCAGCATGTTATATGGCTGATTTGGCAAATCAGGAATCAACCTGTCTAGACTCTCTTCTTCTCGGCTCCGAGAGTCGGTGCCATTTCTACGGGGAGGATCGTCAACATTATTACTCGGTAAATATCCAAGCAAATCACGTATCAGACTCAAACACTCTCGATCGTCAGCTACGGCGAAATGAGCAACTCCGCTCTTAATACTGTGCGTCATGGCACCGCCGAGTTCTTCCTTGGTCACTTCCTGATGAGTAGCTACTCTAACAACGTCAGGGCCGGTGACAAACATGTAACTGGTATTCTGGACCATGACGTTAAAGTCCGTGATGGCCGGCGAGTACACGGCTCCTCCTGCGCAGGGGCCCATAATGGCGGAGATCTGGGGAATAACTCCTGAAGCCAACGTGTTCCGAAGAAAAATATCAGCATAGCCGCCGAGTGAGACCACCCCCTCCTGAATTCTTGCCCCTCCGGAATCGTTCAGACCTACGACAGGTACCCCAATTTTCATCGCTAGATCCATTATCTTGACGATCTTAGCGGCGTTGGTCTCGGAAAGTGAACCGCCGAAGACAGTGAAATCCTGTGCAAAGGCGTACACCAGACGACCATTAACCAGACCATGTCCGACAATGACGCCGTCACCAGGCACAACCTGATCAGCCAGACCAAAATCGTGGCAACGATGCGTAACGAACTTGTCGATCTCCTCAAAGGTCCCTTCATCGAAAAACCACTCCACACGTTCACGGGCGAGGAGTTTCCCCGCGGCATGTTGGCGCTGGCGCCGTTCGTCTCCACCACCTGACTCGGCACGACGCTCGAACTCTGAGATGGTCTGAAGCCTGTCCGCGTGGCCCACAGCTCTATCTCCAGGTCCATGGGCATCGCAATCTTGCCGGCGACCTTGATGTTTCAGCTGGTGTTCCTTCCAGTTCTCTTGCTCCTTAGATTTGTTACGCGTTGGTTTTCTCCCAATCTGTCAAAAACTGCTTAAGGCCGATGTCCGTCAACGGGTGCTTAAACAACGATTCGACAACAGCCGCCGGACAAGTACAAATGTCGGCTCCCATCCGAGCCGCTTGCAAAATATGAAGCGGGTGCCTAACACTGGCCACTAGCACCTCCGTCGAAAATTCAAAATTTTCAAAGATGTCGATGATCTGACCAATCAATTCCATTCCAGAAGCCGAAATATCATCGAGCCTGCCAACGAACGGGCTCACGTATGTCGCTCCCACCTTTGCAGCCAACAGTGCCTGCGACGCTGAAAATACTAATGTCACATTGACGGGCGTATTTTCACTCACAAGAGTCCTGCACGCTTTTAGTCCGTCCTTCCCAAAGGGCACCTTAACCACAATGTGCTTGTCAAGAGCGGCAAGCTCCCGTCCTTCCCTGACCATCCCTTTCGCGTCAGTTGCAACAACTTCCGCACTGACCGGACCTTGAACCAAAGCGCAGATCACCTTCAGCAAGACCCGAGGATCGCCGCCCATCTTGGCCATGATGGATGGATTCGTTGTTACTCCATCGATGATTCCCAGAGGAACTAATTTCTCAAGATCCTTGATATTACCGGTATCAATAAACAGTTTCATTAGAAGGCTCCTCTAAGGTCCTAACTCGCGACCCACTAAGGGCATTGGTGTTATCTTGCTAGTGCCTCAACAGGATTCGAAGGTTCACTCTTATTGGAAGGTACCGCCGTGTCCACTGCTACGATCGCGTAAAAATAACTCGCTCCGGGCTGTACTGTTGTGTCAAGGTGCGTTGTTTCCATAATCAGTACTTTCGTCAACGGCCGAAGTGTCTCATCTGACGCTCGGCCACGCAAGATCAGATAGCCCGCGAAGTCTGCCTCAGTGTTAGCACTCCAGCTCAGACTGATAGCACCGTCGTTAGCGACAGCGATCAAACCATTCGGTGCCGCTGGTGGAAAGATATCCTTCGGCACCAAACATACTGCTGACGATGGGTCACTCTGTATGTCAAAACCACTGATTGTGTCAACGGTTCGCAATGTATAACACCGCTCGATATTAAATTCGACACCCGCGTCTAAGTAGGGTGATTGCTGGAGGGGCATGGTGTTCAATGGCACCGGAAGTTTCTCCGACGACTCTAACCCAGGATGTGCATGGTACACATTGTACCTGGACCCTGGCGGCCAGCTCACGATTGGCCGCGCCTCCAACATCCCTTCAGGCGCGGCTTCCTGTACAAATCTACGTGCACCTTCGGGTGATTCCCACACAATCTGAATACCCAGCTCAGTCTGGCGAAGACTTAGAACCGAAGGCGGCTGCGGCGCTTCGAAAAGTGGTGCCACCGCCCGCGCTGACGATAATCCACGACGACCTTTCCTCGAAAAACCGATGGCGAGATACGCTCTACGTAGCTGTGGCTCAACCGCTACCACTATTGATGGAACTCCTAACCTCACAAGTTCTTGTTCGCCTTCGTCCTGCTCAACTACAAGCGTCTCGTTCAACTCCGACGGCAGAGGCGACGTTAGGAGAGACGGAACTACAGATTCAACAATATGCACAACTTCACCCTGGCCCGGGCGTGCATCACTGAATTCTGGTATCAACTCGTCTTGCTCGCCACCGTCCACTGATGCCTCGTCGTTAGGCGGCAGCCGAACATCAAGCGAAGCCACTAGCGTTCCGGTCTCCAGAAATTCTTCCTCTGCAAGGCCGGTTACCAACGGATGGAGCGTTAAACCGTACAACTCAATCCGAGCAACGTCTGCCGATTCAGCGTCGTCTGTGACCTTCATAGGAATCGTGAACTGCACATGAATGGCCTCTCCCAAACGGTTGGCCGAAATATCCGAGACCTGAGGAGGCACGATTACGAGTGGAGCTAGTGGTGGACCTTTAATACCGCATCCCTGCAAAACCCACACGACCCCAAGGACCACCCAGAGGGGTTGGTAACATAGTAAAAAAGTCACAGGATGTATCGAGACAAGTCCTCATTGCCAACAATGTCGGTTAGCATTTTGTTTACATACGCAGCATCGAGGGTAATTGATTTCTCGGTTAGCTCTGGCGCCTCAAACGATATTTCGTCCAGTAGTTTCTCCATGACAGTCTGGAGACGACGTGCCCCGATATTTTCAGTTCGCTCATTTACGATTGTGGCAAAATCGGCGATCCGTTCGATCGCATCAGGTTCGAATTGAATACTAATTCCTTCGGTCGCAAGTAAGGCCACATATTGAGTAACGAGAGCTCCCTTTGGTTCCGTGAGAATCCTTACAAAATCTTCTTTACCTAGCGCGTCAAGTTCAACACGTATCGGAAAGCGACCTTGCAACTCTGGAATCAAATCAGACGGCTTCGACACGTGGAAAGCACCGGCCGCAATAAAGAGGATGTGGTCTGTCCGAATAATTCCATGCTTGGTGTTAACTGTCGTGCCTTCAACAATCGGTAAAATGTCTCTCTGAACACCCTCCCGACTAACATCGGGACCATGACCTCCCTCACGGCCAGCAATCTTGTCGATCTCGTCGATAAAAATAATGCCAGTCTGTTCAAGACGTTCAACAGCGGATCGACCCACACTGTCCATGTCAACGAGTTTATGTTCTTCTTCTTGGACAAGGTAGTCCTTTGCTTCCGGTACATTCATCCGGCGTTTCTTGGTACGACTCTGGAAAATGCCAGGTAGCATATCCTTCACATTGACACCGATCTCTTCGGCAGAAGAGCCAGCAATGATTTCGAATGATGGAAAATTCTTCTCACGAACATCAACTTCAACAACCCGGTTATCAAGTCTTCCTTCACGCAATTGAACACGAAACTTCTCACGTGTTCTCTGGGCAAACTCGCGAGCGGTGCCAATATCTTCCTTGGTTCCTACCGGTTGAATCGGTGGTAGTAATAGATCAAGTAACCGTTCCTCCGCATTCTGTTCAGCTCTCTCATGAACCTCGATGAGGCGTTCCTCTCGGACCATATCGACCGATAGTTCCGTAAGGTCACGCACCATTGACTCAACGTCCCGACCCACGTACCCGACTTCCGTAAACTTGGATGCTTCCACCTTGATGAAGGGAGACTGAGCTAACCGAGCCAATCGCCGAGCAATCTCCGTTTTCCCAACTCCGGTTGGTCCAATCATCAGAATATTCTTTGGTGCCACTTCTTCTGCCAGTTCCTTTGGAAGCTTCTGACGTCTCATCCGGTTGCGTAAAGCTATCGCGACAGCACGCTTAGCCTTAGGTTGACTGATTACATACTTGTCGAGTTCGGTCACAATTTGTCGCGGCGTCAGAGAATCCCCTGTCGACGGCGTAGTTTCAGGCAGATAAATAGGCATTCGAGAAGTGGTCCAATATTAACCGTTCAGATCCAAGGCACCCACACACTCGCCTGTTAGGTTTCAAAGTCCAGATTCCAAATTACTAGTAACCCTAAAGTCCTCTACAAACGTTCGATCGTGATGTTATCGTTGGTATAAATACAAATACTAGCCGCAATCGCCATGGATTGCTTGGCGATCTCGTAAGCGTCAAGATCGGTATTACGTGAGAGCGCCTTGGCTGCCGAGACCGCACAAGTACCGCCTGACCCAATGGCAATTATGCCATCGTCTGGTTCGATCAAGTCGCCGGTGCCCGAGAGAAGGAACGTTGCCTTCGGATCCACCACCAGAAGCATCGCCTCAAGTCGACGTAGGATTCGGTCAGTACGCCAATCTTTAGCAAGTTCGACCACCGAACGCTCCAAATTTCCCCGATACTGTTCCAATTTCGACTCAAAACGCGAGAATAAAGCGAACGAATCAGCGGCAGAACCTGCAAACCCGGCTAAGATCGAATCATTGTAGAGACGTCGGATCTTCTTAGCTCCTCGTTTAACTACCGTGTCGCCGAAAGTCACCTGACCGTCACCCGCCATAACGGCAACACCCTTGTGTCTAACAGCAAGAACCGTGGTGCTTTGAAACATGTTCACTGGAAGGTATGTCTCCACCAAAGACGAATGGGTCGCTCAGTGTGAGCGAAGCCACCCGCTTTACGCGAGTCTATCGGATGCTGGAAAACACTGTCAATACATCCCGCTCCGAACCAGTGCACCCTTGGGACAATTTCGTGGCGGAAATTCGCACTCTCACCACTGCAATGGACATGCTGAGAATTCAGCTCACCTGTGACGCCCGCGTTGTAACACAAAATATATTGGTACTCCCAACATTATAATCGCGAGTCCATATCCTGAAGGCCCTGGACTTTGTTGAATCGCGTTTATAACTATCATAAAACTCACCACAACAAAAAATAATGGCACGGTAGGATATCCCCACACCCTGAACGGACACTCCTCTGATGGGTTCTTCCTTCTAAGAATAAAAAGTGCTCCGACAGCAATGCCAGAGAAAAACAAGATTGTAAATCCAGTGTACTCGACCAGCTGTTCGAAGGTACCCGATAACACAAGAAACCCACTCCAGAGTGCCTGCGAAACGATCGCCACCACCGGAGTACGAAACCGGGGATGCACCAGTCCAGCGGATGCGAAGAACAGGCCATCGCGAGCCATCGCAAAGTACACACGTGGCCCAGCAAATACCATAGCGCTGACACTCGCAGCAATCATAATAATTGACGCCCCGTCCCAGAGCCCAGCCACCGCTTGTCCGAACAAACGTTCAACCGCAACATTCCCTATGTGAAAATTCTGTTTGCCTAATTCAGCGATTGGCATCGCGTAAAGGTAGAGCATATTAAGGCTCAAGTAGATAACGGTGACGCTTGCGGTACCAATCATAAGCGCACGTGGCACATTGCGTCCTGGATCTCGTATCTCTTCCGCAAGATATGCAGCTGCATTCCAACCCGAGTAACTGAACATAACTGGAATTAGCGCAAACAACCAACCGGTCACTGCTACATCACCACTTGCAGAGTAGTTTGTCATTGTCCCGTTGCCAACCGAAAACCCGAAGGCCACAAGTGTCATTAACGCGACTACCTTTAAAACTGCTAGCAGATTCTGGACAATACGCCCAGGACTGAGACCTGCTATATGAACTATCGATAGTGCCGCGATAGGGGTAAGTGCCACCACTGCTTGCGGTGAAATATTCAACGACACAAAGATCAGTGGAATTGAAAAAATCGGTGTTTTATCTGCGGCGATAGGAATAAATCTGCCCAGGATTCCTGCCATGGCAACTGCGCTGGCCGCTATGGCGCCAGAAAATCCTGCAACGAACGATGTCCATCCTGTCAAGAATGCCGTTAGTCTACCGTAGGCTTCTCGGAGGTATACGTACTCTCCACCAGCATAAGGGCGTAGAGCGGCTAGCTCCGCATAAGCCATCGCTCCAGCAAATGCCAGAAGACCTCCAACAAGCCACGCACCAAGCATAGCTAATGGATCAGGCACCCTTTGAACGACCAAACTCGGAACGAAAAAAATGCCACCACCGATAACATTTGAAACAACGATAGCAGCGCCGTCATATGGGCCTAGCTTACGAAGAAGTGTCGGCGCCTCTATCGTCACAGCGGATACAGAATTGTTCGGTTTGGATTGGGACACGCTGTGGACTTGCCTCGCGGCTGCGGATTGTGATCGAGCGGGTCAGGAACACTCCTCGATCGAGGCTTGCTATTCCGTCAAGAGTTGTCGTTCAATCAGGAAATCGGTGATTTTCACCCACTGCTCTCCGCGATACTTCAATGAAAGTTCGACGTTTACGTCCACGAAAAGTCGATTCTCAAACATTTCGAGCCTTGGCTGTTCTCCGGTATAACCGAGGTCTGACCGAAGTACGATTGGTTGACTCATGGCACCTGACGGAAGACCTTCCGCGCCAATCACTCGGGCGAAGACACTGCCCCATTCTTCGTGTTCGCCTGACCGCCGGAACACAGCCAGGACTTGTACACTGCCGATCTCAGTATCTGTAATATTTTCCAACTGAAAGGCTAACGTCGGGACGAGTCTATTCAAATTTCCTTGGACAATACCTGTGTCAAACCACCCCGTTGTAACTTCACTAACCTTCAGTGATTTCTCGATATCAAAGACTGACCCGGCACAACTAATAACAGATGTAACTAGTAGCCCCATTAGCACCGGAGACGGTCGTGCAGACCGGATGAAACGCACGATATATCTAGTTCGCTCGCGAGCCATTAAAAGTATTCTAGCTCAGAACGCTCTCACTTCGACCCGCTGTTTGATCTCCTCACGGGTTAGCTCGCTTTTTTGAAAGGCGAGTAGATCACCCCCTTGAATTCTAAGCATTAGGGTTGTAACAGCTTCGAGATCAGTTGGAGCAAGTCGACTTTCGTTATCTCGGATTGCAACCGTCACCCATTCATCTGAGCTAATCCCCAAGGAGCTACTATGATTAAGCATCGCT
This sequence comes from Vicinamibacterales bacterium, assembly GCA_965249535.1. Taxonomy (GTDB): domain Bacteria; phylum Acidobacteriota; class Vicinamibacteria; order Vicinamibacterales. The sequence continues at coordinate 2,468,718 of OZ252241.1, read as the reverse complement.
TCGACGACAGCATACTCAATCTCATTCGTGTAGGCTTCAACAGGATTCTTTACTGAAGGAACATTTGCCATCAGGTCTGCCGAGTTATTCAACTCCTGCCGTTGAGCACCAGGCCTTGCAGCATGCACATCGCGCATAGCGTCTTTTGAAAGTGGACGAATCCGTCCTTCGAGACGCTGCAGCGCTTGTTCCAAGTCCCCTCGCGATGGATCCGGTATGGACTCGACATGCTGACGTAATGCCTGAAGAGCACCGCTAATTCCGAGATCAAGCTGATCAAATTGTTGCAACGACCAGGCCAATCTTCGCCGAATGGGCGGAACCTCCACATCAAAGAAGAACCCAAACCCCTCAAGCCTGAATCCTCGTACCTGTGCAGACCCAGCAAACAACATCATGGGCATCAATGATTGCACCTGCTGACCCGTAACTTGTGCTCCGTGATGCACCGCCTGCTCGAGCACCCGTTCCATGACTTGGATCTCATAGCGCATCCGGAGAGCCTCCTGGGAAACGGGTATGCTCCCAGCATGGCGGCTGCGCTCTTGCGTAAACGTCGAAACTGGAAACACGGTTAATAGAAAACTGACAAGTATTGCTACCTTCACAAAACACCCTCCCAGATTAATGCGGAGTCTCTTACCTTTCGGAGATCCGAACGAGGTAATCAACTAGTTCTCGCTGACGAGCAATTTCAGTGCCTGTCATACCCTCAAGCCAATCGACTCTTTGCTCTATTTGCCACATATCAGCCTGCCTCTCCGCATCCAACTCCTGTTGAATCTTCGCCACATGGAGGGCAAAGGCTCGCTGCTGGCGGGTTTCGCTCTCTTCAATGAGTGACCCTATATGTTGACGTATTATTTTTTCACTCACAACAGCTGGGGATGTTACGAACTCGTTGTTCCGATCGCTGCGATTACCAACCACTCTATTACTCCGAGTAGACGTCATTTCTTGTTCACTCAAGGTGGAATCTAAAGGCAACAGCAGATCCCCGGAGGCTACAGAAATCTCAGGTTCTTCTGCTTCGGTCAATCCATCTTTACTAATCCACCCTGTCCTAATGACAAATCCATCATGATCGTAGCGCACTTCAACATTTGCAATCGCAGCAGCGACTGCCAGAACAAAAACCGCAGCTGCCGGCAGTGCCCAACCGCCCAGTTCCCAAATACGGGCCCAGAACTTAAGGTCTTTAGGCACCTCTTGGACAACCTTGAATCCTAGTGCTGGTTCGGGCGGTGTCCATGCTTCCAACGAACCGCGCACAGCTCGGAGCGAGTCGAGTTCTTCCGCACAGGAAGTGCATACTGACAAATGTGCCTTTATCGCCTCGTTTGCGGTTGTGTCGCACTCACCATACAGATAATCAATCAGCAACGATTTATTTCCGCACAAGTGCGGATGATTCATAAGATTTTCGTTCATGAAATCGGCACACTCACCTTTCATTCCGAGAAGCTGTCGAAGTACTGTTCACGCCACTACGTTCCAAACACCGACGTAAAACAATCAATCCTTGATATAGACGAGTCTTAACAGTACTCAGCGGACAATCAAGAATATCTGCGATCTCCTGAAACGTCAGACCCTGATATTCCTTTAAAATCACAGCGGTACGCTGTTCTGCCGATAACTCTGATATCGCTTTTAAAATCACCCGATTAAGATCGCGGTTGAAGGCGAGGGCTTCGATTGACTCAGGGGCTGAATCTCCAGCCGCCCCATCGACTAAATCAATAACTTCAGTCGATTGGTTCAAGGGATTGCGTCGTTCTCGCCGTATCCAGTCACGACAGAGATTAAGTGTAATTCTGTAAAGCCAGGACGAAAACTTCGCCTGCGCCCTAAACCCCTTCAAAGCACGAAAGGCACGAAGAAATGCCTCCTGGCAGACATCTCGAGCATCCTCTTCGCGTCCCAACACACGATACGCTAGCACGTAGATCGGCCGTTCCCAGCGAATGACTAACTGGTTGAAGCTTTCGGTATCCCCGCTTACCGACCGGGTTACGAGCTCTTCGTCGGTCCAGCTAATTTCAGACGTAGCTACTCTCCTCAGTATTCGATCAAGTCAAGTCCAGCAAACGGCAGTCCCGCCCAGGGCCTATGGACTCTCAACAATAGGGTTAGACGACAAAAGGTGGGACAGAGTTGGGGGCCCCACGAGCCAACCACCAACGAGAAATGAACGTGAGAATTATAACTAACCATAAGCCTTTTATCAATGGGCGTTTAGCGCGAAAAATTTGCCGTGAAGTATCAGTGGGTCAAAATTGTCTCGAAGTTTTCTTTCAGACTTCTGAGAGGACGGTGTCTCCGAAGGAATCTAGAGGAGGTATTCGTGATTCTTTAAGACCAGACGGTGAGCTTTATACTCGGTCCGACTAGTGATAGTAAGCGTCCACTTCATATGTAACATCAGCGTGCACATGGTAGGATCGATGAAATATGCCAGACGAGATTTTTCTAACCACCGACGAAGTCTTGGAATACCTACAAATTAATCGGCGGACAGTTTACCGGTTAATTAAAGCCGGCAAGATTCCTGCCGTCCGCGTCGGGCGTCAGTGGCGGTTCCGAAAGGTCGAACTCGACACCCAGCTGGAAACCGAACGCTACTGGATTTCTCGTCCAGCGAAAACAACAGTCACGACCTCTGCAAAAACTTCAACGACCGCTCAAGCCACTCGACCTAAGGTGCTGGTGGTCGATGATGAATCGAGCATCAGAGACCTCTTCTCAAAAACTCTGTTACTCGCGAACTATGACGTCGACGTGGTACCGAACGGAGGTGCAGCTCTTGAGCAGCTACGCAAACGTGGGTACGACTTGTTAATTACCGATCTCAAGACATCCGGAATGGACGATCTCTTAGTAATTCGAGAGGTACGACAACTGAGGCCTAACTTACCAATCATTATCGTCACTGGTTTCTCAACGGAGGCCAATGCTATCGAGGCGGCCAACCTAGGAGTCTCAGGTTATCTGACAAAGCCGGTTCGTGGGTCTCAAGTATTAGCAGCTGTGGCAAGAGCCCTAGAAAAGTAGCCGAGTTCATAGCCCAAGCCTCTTACTACACATACTCATTCGTGTTCCTGTGATCCAGATCTCCTCACTGACCAAGGCCTTTGGCAACCGCGTCCTTTTTGAAAACGTCACGTGGATGATCTCAGACCGCGACCGCGTTGGTCTCTGCGGACCGAACGGTGCAGGAAAAACCACCTTGCTCCGCATGCTTGCTGGACTGGAAGAGCCGGACACTGGGAAAGTCATCACACCAACTAACCTAATGATCGGTTACCTTCCTCAGGATGGACTCAGCCACTCAGGTCGTACTGTTTTTGAAGAAGCGGCCACTGCGTTTCAACCTCTACTGAATATCAAGAGGGAAATGCACGAACTCGAAGCTCGTCTTGGCGATTCCGGTCTGTGCGGTGCTGACCACAATCGTCTCCTATCACGTTACAGTGAATTACAGGATACCTTCCACAACCAGGATGGTTACAGTATCGACTTGAAAGTGGCCACAGTACTCAGAGGTCTAGGATTCAGTCAGACAGAAACTCAACAGCCAACTGAAACATTTTCTGGAGGATGGCAGATGCGGCTTGCCCTAGCCAGGTTACTGCTTGGCCGACCTGGATTGCTCCTCCTAGACGAACCCACTAATTATCTCGATCTCGAGGTACGTAACTGGCTTGAGGAATTTCTCGCGGCGTATCCGCATACAATCATTCTCGTTTCACATGACCGTTTCTTTCTGGACGCCGTCGTAACACGAATCGCTGAAGTCGGAACAAAAACTCTGACCACCTACACAGGAACCTACAGTGAGTATCTGATTAAACGTGAGCGCCACCAGGAACAACTACAAGAACGTAAGCGGCACCAGGACGAAGAAATCGCCCGTATCCGAGCATTTGTGGACCGGTTTCGATACCAAGCCACAAAGGCTTCCCAGGTACAAAGTCGTTTGAAGATGCTTGAAAAGATGACACTCATTGAGGCGCCAATCACGCGTAAACGAGTCCATTTCTCTTTTCCAAAATGTCCAAATAGTGGTCGCCTCGTCATCGAGCTCAGTGAAATCCATAAGGCGTACGAGTGCAACATGGTATTCCGAAGCGTTAACCTGCACATCGAGCGAGGTGATCGGGTAGCTTTAATTGGCCAAAACGGGGCCGGCAAATCAACACTTATGCGACTACTCTCAGGTGTCGAGCTACCTGATAAAGGCACACGAACCATCGGTCACCGCGTCGAAATGCAGTACTTCGCTCAGGACGAAAGCACTAAACTCAACCCTTCTCTCACGGTTCGCTCAACGCTCGCGTCCGGTTCGCCGAATTACATGATACCTACGATCCGGAATGTGCTCGGTGGCTTCTTGTTTTCGGCTGACGATATCCACAAGCAAGTTGGCATCCTTTCCGGTGGTGAACGGACCCGTCTCGCTGTGGCACGTATGCTCATGTCCCCATCGAACACACTACTTCTGGATGAACCGACCACACATCTTGATATAGATTCAACGAATGTGCTTCTTGAGGCTCTAACTGACTTCGGTGGAACCGTAGTTTTTGTTTCACACGATCGGTACTTTGTCGACCGCCTCGCCACAAAGATTATCGAAGTTGGTCAAGGTAATGCCATCTTTTATCCTGGAACCTACACGGAGTTTCGGTTGCGCCAACTCGAAAATGAAGTTCTCCATCGTAAAGTTTCTGCCAAAGAACTGGATCGAAAAGCGGCGCTCCGACAAAAATCGTATCATCGCAAATACCAGACAAATCAACCTCCTGCTCTGACATCAGTTGATGCCAGAAGAAAGGCACAGGTCGAAGTACGGAAGAGGAAAAAGGGATTTGCCGCACGCGAGTCACAACTTGCTAGACTTGAGCAAGAGATTACAACCAGAGAACAGGCCATCAAGGAGCTTGAATCATTAATGGTAGCTCCAAACTTCTACAACGATCGTGAGGCCGCTCAGCCCCTAGTCGACCGTCACCAGACGCTAATGTGGGAGGTCGGTGACCTAATGAAAGAATGGGAAGAACTACAAAATAGAGAAAGCCCCTTCCCTGATTCCGTCTGAATCCGTATCTGGCAGCATAAGCAATCGCTGACGTCCCTGAAGGAACACCATACTCCTAAGGACGGGCTATATTAGTTCACTAGCACCGTTTAATCCTCGACTCGTCAGCTCGAAATTGAACCGCCCTTGCTCTCTTGGTTCACTTAATTAAGCCCGTGGGTGGGTCTTGCGATAGAGTTCCAGTAAGCGAGTCGAACTAACGTGCGTATAGCGCTGGGTCGTGCTAATCCTGGCATGTCCCAGCAGTTCCTGAATAACTCGCAGGTCTGCTCCACGCTCAAGCAAATGTGTCGCGCACGAGTGCCGGAGCGCGTGTGGACTGAGACCTGAATGGGCAGTAAAGACAACCATGTACCGCCGCACAAGGCGATCAACACTTCTCGCCGACAAACGACCAGCACGGCAGTTAAGAAACAGAGGTTGTCGTTGCTTTGGACCAGTAGTCACTTCCAATGAGCGGGGTGACGACCTCGAGATACTGTTTCTAACCATACGATCCCGATCCCTTAGATAGGTTTTTATTGCGCCGGCCGTACTTCGGTTAAACGGTACAATTCGCTCCTTTCCGCCCTTACCTAATACTCTCACCCACCGACTACTCAAGTGCACTGCATCGAGATCTAGATCCACTAACTCACCAAGCCGAAGTCCAGAAGCATAAAAGAGCTCAAGGATCGCACGATCGCGTCGACCTAATGGCGTGCTTACATCGGGACTCTCCAACAACCTCTGCACTTCTTCAATCCCAAGATGCGCTGGAATCTTCCTCTCTGGTTTGGGTGTTCCAATGAGCGCTCCTGGATCACCGTCAAGTTGCCGCTCACGCCGGAGATATCTCGCGAATGATCTAATTGCTGCAAGTTTCCGAGCTGCCGATGCACGAGAATTTCCTCTCCCATACAGTGCGGCCATAAAACCCCGCACTGCTACATGGTCAAAATCCGTCGGCCGCAACTTGGTCCGTGGGCGTCCTAGCTGTACCTCTAAGAAGGTAATGAACTGAAAAAGATCGCTTCCATAGGCCCTCGCCGTGTGCTTGGAAGCATTTCGGTTCAACGTCAGATAGTCAAGAAAGAACCGGAGAAAGTCGTCTATCGAGTTGGATTTCTTCATGTTCCTGCCAAGCCGTAAGGTCCTGTAGCGCCCGCGCAGCAATTGCTCGCCGCCTCATGAGCTTATTGCGTGGTGGTGTGTCCAGAACCGGCATAATACCGAACGCGATGTTTGTTGGTTGGTAATTGTTGGGATCAGCATGGGATACGTAATATGCCAGCGCACCTATTGCCGTGGTGCGCGGTAACACCCATGGCGATCGTTTAAGTGCCACCGCGGCCGCGTTTAGACCAGCAACGAGCCCAGACGCCGCCGATTCAACGTACCCTTCAACCCCTGAAACCTGTCCCGCAAAAAACACGTCAGGTCGCTGCCGCATCTGCCATGTCTCACAAAGGACCGTTGGAGCATTGATGTACGTATTCCTGTGAACCATGCCAAACCGCACGAATTCAGCTTTCTCAAGACCAGGAATTAACCGAAGAACGCGCTCTTGCTCACCCCACTTTAACCGCGTCTGAAATCCCACCAAACTGTAGTGATCTCCAGCTAAATCATCCTGCCGCAACTGGACAATGGCAAATGCCTCCCGACCACTGAAAGGGTCGATTAGACCTACTGGTTTCATCGGTCCAAACCGCAATGTGTCCACTCCACGCTTCGCCATGACCTCGATTGGAAGACACCCTTCGAAAAACTTCTCCTGATCAAAATCATGAATAGGAGCAAGTTCCGCGTGAGTTAACGCGTCATAGAAGCGCAAATACTCATCAGCGGCCAATGGACAATTCAAATAATCAGCGGATGGACCAGCATGGCCACGACCCCAACGAGATGCCCTAAAGACTTTTTCGTAATCGATTGTCTCACTAAGGACAATCGGACTTATCGCATCGTAGAAATACAATTGCTCCCGACCAACGAGTTCAGCAATTTCAGACGCGAAGCTATCTGACGTCAATGGGCCTGTCGCAATTATTACCGGATCTCCAGAATCGCCAGGTGGTGGAACATGCGACATTTCCTCTCGGAGAACTACAATTAATGGATGTGCTTCAATTGACGAACTTACCTCATCTGCAAAGCGCTTACGATCAACGGCCAGCCCAACCCCAGCTGGGACGCGTGTGTCATCAGCTACCCGCATGATGAGAGAACCCAAGCGCCGCATCTCCTCTTTCAGTAACCCAACCGCATTATCTAATTTGTCACCTCGAAAAGAATTACTACACACCAATTCAGCTAAGCGATCGGTCTTATGGACCGCGGTGGACCGTGTTGGACGCATCTCAGAAATGGTTACTGAAACACCAAATGAAGCAGCCTGCCAAGCGGCCTCACTACCAGCTAAGCCACCGCCAATAATATGAATCATGAGTTTTACTTGACGTGTTGTATCGTTGTCCACGACCTGAGGAAAGTCTAAGATACCTTAGTTACACCGTTGCGAGTTCCTCAGTGCGCGAGTAACTGCAGGTATCGTTGTGACATTGCAATTGTCGGCCGTGCCGCTTAGTGATCTTTTCCACCAAATAGGGTGCCTTACAATCTGGACAACTTTCAGAGATCGGACGACCCCACAGTGTAAACTCGCAATCTGGATAATTACTACACCCGTAAAACGCCCGGCCACGTCGTGTCTTACGCTCGACGATCTCTCCACCATCTTCCGGACAATAAACACCAGTCCCTTTAAGTTTGACATACTTACAATTCGGGTAATTGGTGCAAGCCGTGAACTCGCCAAACCTCCCCTGTTTAACCACAAGATTCGATTTACAACGCGGACAGCGTTCATCTAAGATCTCATCTGGTTTGGCCGCCGTAAGCCCTCGGTTAGTCGAAATCACTTTCCGGGTCGTCTTACAGTCCGGATAACCCGAACATGCGAGGAATTGACCAAATCGTCCTCGCTTGACCACCATTGGCTTACCACAATTTTCACAAACTTCCTCCTGGTCATCCGGTCCCATTTCAGTCTTTTCGTGTTCTCTTGTGTTCTGACATTCGGGATAGATACTGCAAGCCAGAAACAAGCCAAAACGACCGACTTTTATCACCATTGGCGAACCACATTTATCACAGAGCTCATCAGAGGGCATCCCTTCACCCTTGATATTTGGCATTTCGACGACAGCTTCCTTTAGATCCGCACTGAACTTCTTATAAAAACTCGCAAGCGTACTTTGATAATCCGCCCGACCCGCCTCAATCTTGTCGAGTAGATCTTCCATTTCTCTGGTGTACTCGACGTCAAGAATATCCTCAAAGCTCTTGGTGAGCAGATCGGTTACCAAAACACCAAGCTTTCTCGGTTTAAAACGACCTTCGATTTTGTCAACGTATTCACGCATCTGTAGTACGCCGATGATGGACGCATAGGTACTGGGCCTACCAATCCCGTTCTCTTCCAACTCTTTGACCAGAGTTGCTTCACTGTAGCGCGACGGCGGCTGCGTGAACTTCTGCTCTGGTCTCAAGATCCTCAACTCAAGTCGATCCTTCGTCTTGAGCACTGGCAAGACCCCAGTGGCTCCGTCCTCTTTGGCATCTTCTTGCGTACCGGTGGTCTGGTCTCCAATCTTCTCTTGAGAGAGTTCAGTTTCGGGAACCTCCTGCACCGCGAGCCAGCCGCTGAACCTTGGCACTGATCCTTTCGCACGAAATAAGTATTCACCAGCGGAAATTTCAACCGTTGTGTCATCAAATCTGGCTGGCAACATCTGTGAAGCAACAAAGCGGTTCCAAATCAATCGATACAACGAATACTGATCGCGTGTGAGGTGAGGTCGTACAGATTCAGGATCATGTGATGTCGATGTAGGTCTAATCGCCTCATGGGCGTCCTGTGCATCGGCCTTCACACGGTAGTAGTTCGGCGTTTCTGGTACAAAATCAGAACCGAATGTACGGTTGATATAGCCTCTGACTTCGACAAGTACTTCATCAGACACTCGAGTCGAATCCGTACGCATGTACGTGATAAGCCCAACCAAACCCTCTCCAGGCAGCTCGACACCCTCGTAAAGTTGCTGGGCTACCATCATTGTCTTTCTTACTGGAAAACGGGCAGCCTGCTGAAGTTTACTTGTAATGAAAGGTGGTGGTGAATGTTTCTTCCGCTCTTTTGTCGTAACCATCTTAACAATGAAAGGGGTGTCTGTCAGTTCTGACACAATAGCTGTCGACTCTTCAGCGTTTTTCAAGCGAAGCGTTTCTCGGCCCCTCTTAACTAACACCGCCTCGAAATCTGGAGGTGAACTACCGGCTAAACGAGCAAAGATGTTCCAATACTCTTCTGGAACGAACTGCTCAATTTCTCGTTCACGATCACAGACAACCTTTAAGGCAACTGATTGAACGCGCCCGGCACTGAGCCCCCTGCGGACCTTGTCCCAAAGGAGCGGACTGATCTTGTAGCCTACAAGTCTGTCCAGCACTCGACGCGCCTGCTGTGCATCGACCATCCGCCTATCAATCTTTCCAGGGTTTTTGATAGCGGCTAGGACAGCTTTTCGTGTAATCTCATTGAACATCAAGCGTTCGATCTTCCGCTTCTTACCTAGTGTCTCAACCACGTGCCAACCGATGGCCTCGCCCTCCCGATCCGGATCGGTAGCAATGTAGATCGACTTGGCATCCTTGGCAGCTGCGCGAAGCCCTGTAATGACTTTCTTTCGAGCTGGAATTGCCTCATAGACGGGAGCAAAACCCTCATCGACATCAACTCCAAGCTTACTCTTCGGCAAATCGCGGATGTGACCCATCGATGCTAAAACCGTGTAGCCTTCCCCAAGATATCGATTAATGGTTTTCGCCTTCGTGGGCGACTCCACCACAACCAGTGTTTTAGACATAACGTAAGCTCAATTTCCGACACTTTCTTGGATTTACGAACACCCTTCTTACTTCCTCTTCGTACACGACAGACACCACGTTACCATCATTCTAGCCGAGGGCACGAACCAGCCTCTCTCCAAGAATGAGACATGTTTCTAAGGACTACAACCTTAAAATCTTATTAAGTGACTGTTAATAAAAGTTTTAACTCTCTTACAGATGCTATTATAGGGGCTTGATTTCAGGAACTTCAAGCTTTGAAGGAAGCCGTTGATTCCTCTTGTAATTTCTGGCGGGAAAAGCTCTCATAGCAGAGGTCCGTACCTTCCCAGAGGGAACTTGCGCTACCGGCCACTGACTCGATATATTGGGACGACCTTGCATGGGCCATAAAACGCCTCTCCTCCTAGCCTTGTCTCTAATAATGCCCGTGGCAATTGCCGATGCTGATGAGCGTTCGGACGCAAAGGCCCAAGTGGAGTTCGGGATAACCGTTGTTCAGCACAATCTGTGGCAGGAAGCGCTTTACCGGTGGCAGCGCGCGGTTGAGATCGATCCATCGTATGCGGCAGCTTGGAATAACCTCGGAGTCGCGTACGAACACGAGGGACGATTCGATGAGGCTCGAGAAGCCTACGAAAAAGCGCTCGAACTAGAACCCCAAAACCTGATGATCCAACAAAACTATGACCTATTCCAAGAAATCCAAGAAGTCAGTATCCGAGCGAATCGGTGAGTTATTCGTCGGTCTTACGCTAATACTAGCCACTGGATGCGTCGTCAGCAACGTCTACGAAATTTCCGTTGAGACACCCATCGAGCCCAAGATGGACATTCGGCCCTTCCAGCGAGTACTCGTCGCTGGATTCGTTGCCGGTGGAACAGAGGACGTTGATACCAACCTAGAGACAGTTCGTCTACTTCGTAGTCAGTTAAGATCAGGCTCCAGTCTCCAAGTGATCGATGCCGATGTCTTACCGCTCATAGAAATTGCTAAGGAACAGGCACTGGATCCAGATAGTGGTGGAACTAGTGTACTAGCCGATCAGCAGCCGATCGCCGACGCCGTGGAAACCACCGAAGATGACCTCGAAGAGTATGAGCGTATCTTCGCTAATGTGAGTTTTTGGAAACGCCTCGGCGAAGAACACCAAGAACCGCTCATCGTTACGGGTACCATCTTCTTCACCCCTCACACTCGTTCGGGACTCGTAACGCGACAGAGGGAAATTTACGATGCGTTTGGTCGCCGCCGGGTCACGCCGGTTCGTACATACCGAGACCGAAGCGGATTTATTTTAAGTCCAAAGTTTATTTTCATTGATGGACGCTCCGGAACAACCCTTTACTCAGAAAGACATCGAGAAGAGATCCTCTACGATGCTAATCGAAGTACTCCGATCCTCTCGTCCTACTTTGAACTGATGGATCGCCTCCTGCCGACATTCCTTAGTGCACTTAGTTCACAGAAAATTCGCGGGACGCGAGTGATTCTTAAATAGACCAGACTTTAAGGGTTAACCTGAAAATGAATATTAAGCCCTCTTTACAGCCCATCAGCGGGAGTAGTACTCTAAGGCGCTGGGTGGGCTGCCTCAAAAGACGACACAGAGTGACAGTCACAGTTGGTATCCGTTAGAGAACCCCTTATGTATGCCATCATCAGAAGCGGCGGCCGACAGGTTAGGGTAGCGCCGGGCGCTACAGTTCTTGTCGACCACCTCGACACCGAGATAGGGCAAGAAATAACATTTGAACAGGTGCTGTTCGTTAGAAACACTGATGGTGCAATGCTGGCTGGATCACCGCTCGTCACTGACGTTCGAGTCATCGGTGTAATCGATGGAGACGAGCGGGGTCCGAAGATCCGCGTGTTCAAAAAAAAGCGCCGAAAGGGCTATCGACGAACTCGAGGACATCGGAGTATCTTAACCCGGGTTCAGATCAAGGAGATTCAGACGAAAGGTAGCCGCTAGGGGCGAGGAATACGTTCATGGCACATAAAAAGGGTCAAGGTAGTTCGCGTAATGGACGAGATAGTAACTCGCAGCGCCTCGGTGTTAAGCAATTCGATGGTGCGTTCGTGACAGGCGGATCCATCCTTGTTCGTCAACGTGGTCGGCGTTTTCGACCAGGGTTAAACGTCGGTCTCGGTAAGGACGATACACTCTTTGCTAAAATTGGTGGGCGTGTGCGGTTCGAAAACCACGGCGCACATGGTCGAATGATTAGTATCTTGCCTGCCGATAACTAAACGGATTTGTAATCGTCGAATTTCCCCTTACTCCATGTTCGTCGACGAAGTCGACATTCAAGTCTCTGCTGGCGACGGTGGTCGAGGCTGCCTGAGTTTCCGTCGCGAAAAATTTGTGCCCCGTGGGGGTCCAGATGGTGGAGATGGCGGCAACGGGGGCTCCGTATACCTAGTATCTAGTGCGCACCTAAACACACTCGTCCAACTCAAATTCAATCGTCAGTTCCGTGCCCAGCGAGGCCAACACGGACAAGGGTCGAGTTGCACTGGCCGAACTGGTCACGATCTCGAGTTGGAAGTCCCCGTCGGAACAGTCATCTATGATAATAGAACGGGCGACTCGCACCCGTTGGCCGATCTAGCTGAAGTCGGTCAACGGGTGCGAGTCGCCCGTGGTGGTCGAGGTGGCAGAGGAAACGAGAACTTTACTACATCAATAAATCGTGCGCCTCGAAGAGTTGAAGCTGGTGAACCTGGCGAGGTACGTCGGCTCCGTTTGAAGCTCAAACTCCTCGCGGATGTTGGCTTGGTTGGATTTCCGAATGTTGGTAAATCTACGCTCATCGCGCGGGTTTCTGCTGCTAATCCAAAAATCGCGGATTATCCGTTCACAACGTTGACACCTCACCTCGGAGTTGTGACCTTAAGTGATGAGCGAAGCTTTGTGGTCGCTGACATCCCAGGTCTCATCAAAGGCGCACACCTAGGGCACGGACTCGGACATCAATTCCTCAGCCACCTTGAACGCACGAAGGTGCTCGTTCATTTGTTAGACCTATCGTCTGCAGATAGTCGGGATCCAATTGAAGATTTCGAAACTATTCGCCGTGAGTTGACACTCTTCCCAACTGATAATACTGTCGACCGCCGAGCAAGTTTGTTGGTCGATAAACCCCAGATCGTTGCGGCGAACAAGACAGATGTTCTCGACGATGAAGAACGACTCAAACGTCTGGTTGTGTACTTTGAGACGCAAGCGATCCCTTTCTACGCCATTTCAGCAGTAACAGGAAATGGTGTCGCTGTCTTACTGGAGGCCATCTGGAAGGCACTAATCACTGGATCCTCGAATCACAAATGCGCGCGGGCACCTATTGCGGACCAATGAACACACTAAATCGAACAGGGATCCTCGGTGGCACATTCGACCCAATTCACCAAGGACACCTCGACGCGGCTGAAATCGTATCACGAAGCCTACAACTCAAGCAGGTTCTACTGATTCCCGTCGGCCTCGCAAATCACCGAGCAATTTTACCACGCGCCTCAGCTTACCACCGCTTTGCGATGTTGGGCCTGGCGGCAGCCGACTATGCGATGCTACAACTCTGCGATATCGAGTTGCGTTCGACGAAACCTTCATACACATCCCTAACCCTCCAGCGTCTAACAATAGCTGGTTATGACCCTTCACAGCTTTTCTTCATCACCGGTGCTGATGCCTTTGCCGAAATCACATCTTGGTATGATTTCCCAGCTGTGCTTGATCGAAGCCATTTTGCTGTTGTGTCACGTCCAGGCCACCCAGTATCAGAACTACACAATCAGTTACCAGACTTAGCCAACCGCATGAAAAATGTTAGGAGCGCAGTCTCTTCAGAAAGTCAAAGCCAGAGAGATACTACGAAAAGTTCGATTTGGTTGATCGATGCGAACACTTGCGAAGTTTCCTCTAGTGAGATTCGTCATCGATTAGCGATAGGTAAACCATTGACGGGACTTACTCCTCCCAATGTCGAAACTTACATTCACCAACACCGCCTGTACCTACCCAATAGCAAAAATGTCAAATAACAAAACCATCCAAAGTGAGAATACCTCGGATTCGATCTCAACAGTGGCAGGTCTGCCAGAACCAGTCCTGAAGGTAGTCCGAATCGCTCAGACGAAAAAGGCATCTGACGTAATCGTTCTTGATCTTCGTGAATCAGAAGCCTTTACGGATTTCTTCGTAATTTTTTCTGCAGAAAATGCCCGCCAGGTCAAAGCTATCGTCAATGCAATCGAGGAGATATTTCTACAGTCGCACCTAAAACCATCGCATGTGGAAGGCTCAAAGCACGCTGAATGGCTATTGATGGATTTCTTCGATTTTGTCGTACACGTCTTTACTCATGAGGCTCGGAACTTTTACGGTCTCGAACGCCTCTGGGTTAATGCTGAACGGATCGAGGTCAATCAAAACGATTAGGTTCGTTCCTGAACTTAACACAGTAGCATCTAATACTTTTCGTGGCTTTCTTCACCTCTTATCGGTTGGAGTAAATCCTTAGATGATTGATTGGTATCCAATATCGTAGTACAGATTGAAGAATGATTTTTGGCTAGTCTAGACAGACTGGCATAGATGAATTGGGAATCAAAAGAAGCTCGACTATTCAAACAGACTGGACACGGCCCCAAGCATCTTCTTCCTACTTCAGAGCGAGTCGTGCCGCAACCAAATCGGTAATTTCTCGAGCGATCGCCGCTTTCGACTGTTCACCATCAACGCGTACCCAGTCAGATTGTTCAACCTGTCGAAGATAGCTCTGCCGAACACGCTTCTGCAATACTAGATCACGCTCATAGAGATCACGGTCGGCTGCTTTTCGTTGGACAGATATCTCAGCCGAAATATCAAGGAGTATCGTTAAAGTAGGAGACGGCAAGAACTTCTGTGCATCAGCCAGCCAGACTGGTTCAAGATTGCTCGCCTCTCCATAGGCAACACCAGAAGCTACGTAACGATCACATACTAGTGTAACGCCACCTTCCAACCAACGCTCAATATCAACCTTCCTCTCATACCGATTTGCCACGTAAAGTAACTGCATAACTTCAGGGCTATACTCACGCTCTCCTTGCAACGCGCGAGCAATTTCTTCTCCTATCGACGTGCCATAGTCTGGAAAAGTAACGACGCGCGCCTTGTGCCCCTCACTCCGAAGCCAATCTCGAAGTAACTGAGCCTGCGTCTCCTTACCACTCTGATCGAGACCTTCAATAGCAATCAAAACTCCTGGCATCTCAAGCCTCAGAACTTCCTTATCTGTTTACACCTCACACGCTAGCATGTCATCAACTGTCTGGCGCCGCCTGATCACCCTCCATGTCTTATCGTCTACTAGAACTTCAGTGGGCAGTGGGTGTCGATTGTAATTTGAAGACATCGCAGAACCATAGGCACCAACATCAAGTACAACCACCAAGTCGCCTACACTAACAGCAGGCAAAAGGCGATCTGTACCCAACACGTCACTCGTCTCACACAATGGGCCAACCACATCACATACGGTATCCGCATTCCTGTTGTTACCAAGCACATAAATTCGATGGTAAGCACCGTACAACGCAGGTCGCATTAACTCACTCATGCCGGCATTAAGCACAACAAATCGCTTACCACTGCCCTGCTCCTTGACATCAACAACCCGTGCAAGAAGTGCACCAGCCGGCGCAACAACCGAACGTCCAGGTTCCACTATAATGTTTAGACCTGATGGTCGGACCACGGCAAGGAGGGTTGACACATAATCTAACGGACTCGGTACAAGTGATCCATCGTAAGAAATTCCAAGCCCGCCACCAAGATCGAGATGCTCTATGTTAATACCGTAGTCGCACAACTCAGTCGCCAGCCGAACGAGCACTTCCGTGGCGCGGCGGACAGGCTCAAGAGCTACGATCTGCGATCCAACATGAACATGGATTCCCACGAGAATTAACCCTTTACGAACCGACATTGTCCGACAAAGTATCCGAACTTGATCGACCGGTATCCCAAACTTGTGTGCGCTGAGTCCGGTTGAGATGTGAGAGTGACTTCCAGAATCGATATCAGGATTAATGCGAAGAGCAACCCGGGCACGTGTACCTTGGGCCTCCGCAACGGCATTAATTCGATCCAGTTCCCCAGATGATTCTACGTTAATCGTCTTAACACCAAGAGCAACGGCTCGCTCGATTTCATCATTACTCTTACCAACGCCTGTGAACACGATGTCCTGTGGGCTGAATCCCGCACGTAGGGCGACTTCGATTTCACCACCTGAGTTTGCATCAACTGCACTACCTAAGCCGTGAAGAATTCGTAAGATTCCAAGCGTTGAGTTCGCTTTTAGCGCGTAGTGGACCGCGTGTGGATATGATCCGAAAGCCTCGTCAATTTCACGATATCGATCTCGGATTAAGTCTGCACTATAAATATATAATGGTGTGCCTTCCGCCTCCGCAATCGGCACAAGGGACAGACCATCGCAGAAGACAGTGAAGCGTTCACAGGAAAAGCCAGACACAATAATGAGGCTCTCAGTTTAAGGTTTCCGACACGGTTGGCTGAAGAATTGCAGACACGACCACCGCACAAAGTCCACGGGCCGAGCGACCAAATTGGAATGTGACTACGTCGCGAGCGATGCGGTACTCTTGACTGGGATAGGAACCGACGAACCCACCAGCGACGGATTAAGGGGTGACTCGACAACTCGCCAAGCATCCGCCTCCGCAAGCACTTTTGCTGCGAAACCCGTGTGCAGCTCGTGACCTCCGCGGTGTACAACCAAGTGACCTATCAGCGGGTAACCGATGAGCGCCAGATCACCGATCACATCGAGGATCTTGTGCCGGACGAACTCATCTTCGAACCGCAGATCCTGGTTGAGCACCCCGGTGTCGCCAAGCACTATTGCATTGTCGAGGGAGCCACCCATGGCAAGACCTCTTCGGCGAAGCATCTCAACTTCCTTAAGGAAACCAAATGTACGAGCCGGAGCGATTTCTTCAACAAACGACTCCTCCGTAACCCGGATCGTCCGAGCCTGATGTCGAAGCAGTGGGTGATCAAAGCTGATACTATAGGTCACCCTAAAATCATCCGAGGGATACAGCGCGATACTTTTGAGATCTCTCGACAACGAAATCGGTCGAACTATTTTCAGGTACTTCCGAGGTGCCGCCAACCGTTTTACACCGGCTTCATGTATCAGATAAACGAAGGATGCGGCACTGCCGTCCATTATCGGAACTTCCGCATGATTTAATCGGACCTGCACATCATCCACACCCAAGCTAATTAACACAGCAAGGAGGTGTTCGACCGTCTCTACTGAACCAGTGTCGCACGCGAGGCCAGTGGCATACTGCATCCGTGCGACGTTTGTAACCGTTGCGGGAATCTCAACACCACCGAGATCGACTCGCTGAAATCGAATACCGTAATTAGCCGGTGCCGGCCTAAGGGAAAGGGTAACCTTATTACCAGAATGCAATCCGAAGCCAGAGCAGGATACCGACCGCCGAAGCGTTCGCTGTGTGACCATCAAACTCTTTGTCGCCGAAGTAGCGCCCACCTCCAACACAAAACGGGCACCTGACAATCAACCTACACAAAAGAGCATCCGCTTAAGACATTGTTATCCTAGCACTTATAGCTTAGGATTGCCACTTATCTTTGATCTAGTTAGCCCAACCCGTATCGCCGAGGTTGGGTAGACTCCGTAACCTTAGCTTGGCCTCCAAACCGTCGATTCAATGCGTCGCCTGTTGATCTACCCTAAGGATCTGTGCCAGGTATCCCCCTGTGAAGGAATCTCCCGTTTCTGCAACCACCTCCGGAGCACCTTCTGCCACGATTCGTCCCCCGTTTTCACCTCCTTCGGGGCCAAGATCTATCACATGGTCGGCCGATTTGATAACGTCTAGATGGTGCTCAATGACGACCACTGTGTTTCCTTGGTCAACCAACTTCCCCAGCACATCGAGAAGCTTGCGTATGTCCTCGAAGTGCAATCCCGTTGTCGGCTCGTCCAGAATGTAGAGCGCTCGACCCGTTCCACGCTTAGACAGCTCCCTAGCAAGTTTCACTCGCTGTGCTTCACCGCCGCTTAGCGTTGTGGCTGATTGTCCTAACTTGACGTAGCCGATCCCAACCTCACGAAGGATTCGAAGTTTATTGGTGATGGGTGGAAAATTCTCAAGAAATTGAAGTGCCTGGTCAACAGTGAATCCGAGAACATCGGCAATGGATGCGCCTCGGTACTTGACTTCCAGTGTCTCTCGATTGTAACGCTGACCTTTGCACTGTTCACAGGTTACGTACACATCTGGCAGAAAGTGCATTTCAATTGCGATCACACCGCCGCCATGACAGGCTTCACATCGGCCACCTTTAACATTGAATGAAAAACGTCCAGACCGAAAACCGCGGGCCCTAGCCTCTGGAAGCATCGCGAAAAATTCGCGAATAAAAGCGAAAAGTCCTGTGTACGTCGCAGGGTTGGATCGAGGAGTCCTCCCTATCGGAGATTGATCAACCTGAACCACTTTGTCGATCAACTCGACACCCTCAATACAGGTGTGTGCACCAACATTGTCTTTAGCCCGATAGAGACTTCGCGCGAGCGCTCGGTACAATATACCGTTAACAAGAGATGATTTTCCTGAACCACTGACACCAGTAATGGCTGTTAGTAATCCGAGAGGAATTACGACATCGATTCCCTTTAAGTTATTTGCACTAGCCCCCCGAATAACCAATTCACCCTTAGATGAAACTCTGCGCACCAACGGTGTTGGGATCGTCCATTCACTACGCAGGTACTTACCGGTCGATGAATCACAACCGTTGGACAGTAATTCCTGAGGTGTCCCTTGAAAGATGACGTGTCCACCGAACGCTCCTGCCCCGGGACCGAGGTCGATAACATAGTCAGCAGAGCGAATAGTTTCTTCGTCGTGTTCAACAACGACCACCGTATTACCTAGATCCCTCAGCCGTTCGAGTGCTGAAAGTAATAATCGATTGTCACGTTGATGTAATCCAATTGATGGTTCATCAAGCACGTAAAGAACCCCAGACAGATTCGCTCCAATCTGTGTAGCGAGTCGAATACGTTGACCTTCACCTCCTGATAGACTAACAGCGCTGCGTGCCAGTGTCAGATATCCAACTCCTACTCGAGTTAAAAATTCCAATCGATCGCGGATCTCACGCACGACGCGACCGGCGATTAGAGTCTCTCTATCACTCAACTCTAGTCCAGCGAACACCTCAAGGGTTTGACCGATTGGTAGACTGACGTACTCTGAGATGGTCCGCCCCTTCACCTTTACGGCACGACTCTCTGGCTTCAGACGCTCACCCTCACAAACCGGGCAACGTCTGAGAGTTCGATAGGGTTCAAGCTTGTCCTGATCAGTTAAATCTCCATCTTCGTAGCGTCGTCGAAGATTAGGAATTACACCTTCAAAACCCCCTCCGAACGGATTACGACTGGACCTAGCTGAACGAGTGGAACCAGGGAACCTCCGATTGACTCGTCGAGATGAAGCATTCGCTCCATAAAGCACAATGTCACGCAATTTCCGAGGTAGCCGCCCGAAAGGTTTCTGTAGGTCAATCACAAAATGCTGACTCAACCCAAGTAGTGCCGCGCGTACGAGTTTCTTGTCACCACGCACCCAAGGTTCTATGGCACCCTCAAGTAGTGACTTCGACTCGTCTGGAATCACCAGAGAGGGATCGATATCCTCCACCGCACCTAACCCCTGACACGCCGGACAGGCACCCTGGGGTGAGTTAAACGAAAAAGCACGGGGCGTCATCTCTTGCATGCTGATTTCACAGTGGCTACAGGCCAGCCGACGGGAAAAGAACCGATCACCACCCCCGTAAGTGTTAATAATCACCACATCATTAGCCAGACCTAAAGCTATTTCAATTGAGTCTCGTAACCGTCTCTCGATGGGAAGCTTAATCACCAGCCGATCCACGATGACGTCGATGGAGTGATTCTTTCGACGATCTAGTTTCAGATCGTTACCAAGCAAGCAAATTTTCTCATCCAAACGCACTCGGGTGAAACCTTTAGCTCGGAGCAGCGCCAACTCTTTCTTGAACTCCCCTTTTCGTCCCCGGACTATTGGTGCGAGAATGTTTATTCTTTCGTCTCGTGGACCATGTATCACAGCATCGATTATCCGATCGATCGATTGGGCAGCGATCTCCCGCTGGCACGAGTGGCAATACGGAACACCAATATTGGCGAAGAGCAGACGTAGATAGTCATAGATCTCGGTAACCGTACCGACAGTCGAGCGTGGATTAGAGCTCATGGTTTTTTGTTCAATGGAAATCGCAGGCGAAAGTCCATCAATTAGATCTACATCTGGCTTTTCTACTTGCTCAAGGAATTGCCGAGCATAAGCGGAAAGAGATTCAACATACCGACGCTGCCCCTCGGCGTAGAGCGTATCAAAGGCAAGTGACGACTTGCCCGAACCAGATAGACCGGTGACTACAACCAGCCGACCTCTTGGAACATCGACGTGTATGTTTTTGAGGTTGTGAACCCGCGCGCCACGCACCTCTATCCAGTTGTTGGCCATACCAGGCTGTAATAATGTCAGCGCCAAACTTTCATCTTGGCGCATTTAGATAATTGAACGTGAGAAAAATCTAAACGAGCGAATTGCCACCGATTAGCATGCTCATCCGCCTTACTCTGACGGCGGACCTGGAATGCTCGGACGCGCTTGTACCTCAACATTCATTCTGTAGGCGGTGTCGTTTGAAACAACCACCATCCCACCCATTGGGTCCATAGCAACACCAACAAGTTCGGAAGCTGCCAAAACATGTTCGGTCGTCCCATTATCATGAACTTTGTAGAGACCACTTGCTCCAGCCAACGCTTCAACAACATAAAGAAAACCCTGCGCATCGAAAGTTAAACCTTGCGGCCGACCAAAATTAGAAGAAATAATTTTGACCTTCCCGGTCTGATCAATTCGATAGACGGAATCATAAGAGGCCAGCGTTGGTCCCGTGACGTACAAACCGTCATCTGGTCCCATGGCGAGATGAAAAGCTGCTACACTGGGTGGGAGTGTTGCAAACGTACTTGTTTCACCCTTCACGTTGATACGGAAAATTTTTCCAGACCGATCACCGACATAGAGTGAACCGCCAGCGTCGAATGCGAGCCCGCAGGCGACGCCTAGGTCCAACGCTACAACCTCGAAATTCCCGTCTGCCTTAACACGATAGACTGTTCCTTCGAAGCGACTCGAAACGTAGAGTCGACCCTGTTCGTCAAGGGTCATCGACGTGGGATTCAGGATGCCAGAAACGAACGACTCTTTGGCACCGTCGCGACGAAGCCGAAAAATCGATACTTTGGCCTCCTGACCGCGTGAACCACTGTAGGTTAAGTATAAATTCCCATCCCCATCGAACACTGGATTATCAACTTGGTGTATTCCGGTCGCAATCGGTACACCTAGCTCCAAGAAAACAATCTCACTCGTTGTCCCTTCCACACTGACAGTCGTTCGCCCGCCAGTGAGACCAGCTGGTACTAGGATTGACAACTCCCTCGATGATGCGTGAACGATTCGAGCATCGCACTCTCCTACACTAACCTCCGGTAGAGCCGGGCGGTCGAGGTTAAATCCGGAGCCTTCAATCACGATCCGGCCACCTTCGACGACCCAGGCTGGACGAACTGCAGTAATGTAACTTTGAGAAAAACTTGATGACATGGCCGATTCACAAAGGCAGTAAGGTTCTTAACTTAGAACCAGATTGCTCCGTTAGAAATTTTCGAGTTCTACATTCCAATAGAGATAATCCCGCCAACTATAGGGAGCATCGCCCAGACCAACCGTAACCCGAACGGCAGGCACCCGAGTTGGCCGCCGCGGCTTTCGCACAACACGCATTCTGGCCTCTACCGGGGTGCGCCCCCCCTTCCTTCGGTTGCACGTTATACAGCAGGTAACGATGTTTTCCCAATCTTTCCGTCCACGTTGCGCCACCGGAACAACGTGGTCGAATGTTAGTTCGTTGAGTTGAAATCTCAATCCGCAGTACTGACAAGTATGGTTGTCGCGAGCATAGATGTTTGCCCGAGAGAAAGGCACATAGCCAAACCGGTGCTTAATTCTGATATACCGCAACAACCGGATAACCGATGGAAGCTTTAAGCTGATTGATACCGACCGGACTTCCCGGTCATGAACAGAAATAACCTCAACCTTTCCCTGACACCACAATGTAACCGCCTTTTGCCAGCGCACAACCTTCAATGGCTCGTAGGTAGCGTTAAGAAGAAGTGTCTGCTCCATGAGATTGGCCAGTACCCGGCAACTATTGATCAACTTATAATCATAACGAGCGGTAAACTGAGCGGTGTGATTGTGCCTGAGGCTAAGTAACGCTGTCAAGAAACTGAAGCATCTAACACTCTTGAGACCAGTGAGTTGCAAGCCCCTATCATAAAGGGTCACTTCCGGTACCACTGACCAAAGCCGATAAGATACACTGACAGCGTGCGCCTATTCCTCGCCATTGTCTCAAGCCTCCTGCTTAGTGCCTGCGTGAATCGAACAAGCGGTCCAGTGCCGCTCCCTTTTCCCAGACCCAGCGAATCAAAGCCGGGAAGAGACCTGACGAAGCAATATGTTCCACCAGATGGCCGTATCATATCGGAGGCTGCTCTCTCCCTTCAGCATGTTCCATACAAGGCCGGTGGCAAAACACCGGCTGGATTCGACTGCAGCGGCCTGGTTTACTATGTCTTTAATCAACACGGGATCGACGTGCCACGGCAAGTTGTCGGTCAATTTAACTCTGGTATGCCAATAAATCGTGAGCAGATCGAGCCAGGTGATTTGCTATTCTTCGCAACGGAGACTCCTCAGGCTTCACACGTCGCTGTCTCGATTGGCCGCGATGAATTCGTTCACGCTCCACGGTCACGTGGCCATGTGCGCATTGAGCGAATGACTTCCCGCTACTGGGCTTCACGATTCGTGGGAGCTAGGCGTCTCATTAGAAAAAACCTGCCTTGAGGTAAGCCTCCTTTTCGGCGGTCGACCATCAGAATGAAGTTCGTGAACCACTAGGGAAAGATGGATGGTTTATTGATGGTACTCTCTTTAACTATCTGTACGTCTGACCTGCAGTGATGATCTTAATCTGATCACCGGATCTGGGTTTCTCTTTGACCGAATAACCATTCATAATTGCCAGAGTTGTAGGCTCGACGATTTCTTCACCGGGACCCTGAGCTAACGATTGCCAATTGTCGCCCAGCTGCACCAAGTAGATACCTACACGATTCAGCGGAGCATTACTGGCGTCGGCCGAACTAAGTGGCCGGAATGTCCGAATACTAGACGAGAAATCCTGTTCAACACGTGGATAGAGTTCGGACCTTGCAATACCTCCAACTGAGTACACTTTACGCCCGTAGTCAATATGCGCCACCTGCGCTGTAGCGTGACCGATATCTCGGATTTCACCTTTGTACGTAGCAATGAACGCGTCGAGTCCACCAATCGAAGTTTGAACACCCTCAACAAGTGTAACCCCGACTTCACGCATGTCAGCGACAGCAAGATCTGAGAGCGCGCGACTCAGTGGTTCCTCAACCTGCTCAAGGAACATGAACGCGTCTTCACCAGATCGCTGAGCAACAACCCGGGTCTGACTATTTTGAATCTGCCAACCTACTGGAAATCTCAACTCGAACAGTAATCCTGGATGGATGAATGTACTCCCACGTGTGATTCCAGCCTCGGGATCGTCACCGTATACAAGACCATCTATCCGCAGTAGGTATGCGTCACGATTAACTCGAAGATCAGCATGGTCAACCTTCGTCCTGAGCTCGTCTACCGTTTGGGAAACCTTATCTACTCTATCCGCCGGTTGCGGGTGAGTTGATAGCCAAGTCGGTATATCTTTCCGACTACCGACCTCTCCTATTCTTGTCAGCGTGGTAAGTAGATCCGGCACACCGACTGGGTCCCAGCCCGATGTAGCAGCGTACTCGGCACCCAGCCGATCCGCTTGCAACTCATCATCGCGACCGAATTTCAACAACAGTATCCCTAATCCCGTTCGTGCTAAACCACCAAACGCTTGTGTTTCTGGAACAAGGATCGAACCAACTAAGAGCCCGAGCTGGGCACCTGTCGCGCGCGTGTACGCCTGTGCGGCATGCCGTGCAGTCACGTGCCCAATCTCATGCCCAAGAACGCCAGCCAGATCCGCTTCATCGTTCAAATATGCCATGATCCCACGGGTCAGGTAGATATACCCCCCAGGAAGAGCAAAAGCATTTACCGTCGCCACATCCACAATGCTGAAACTCCAAGGCAGTTGGGGCCGGTGCGATTCAGCTGCTAGTTTTAGTCCGATGTCCTCCACATATTCCTGCAATTTCTGATCGTCGTACACTCCCATCTCACGACGGATTTCTTCGTCGAGTTGACGGCCAATAGAGATTTCTTGAGCCTCACTCATCAGTGCAAATTCCCTTTGCCCTGTTACAGGATTAGTGGCACATGCCCCGATGAGTGCCACAAATACCAGTGCGACTACCGGCATTAACCTCTGATTATTGTTCCGAATCATTCTGTTCAATCGCGCCCCTAAGCGATAGGTCCCACAAATTTAAACTCGCCACCTTCACAATATCGAGATGTTTGTTATAGCTCCTAATGGACCCTCTCATCTCCCGGTTAAATTACAGACACGATGTTCCTAACCGCTAGAGTAATAACCTAATCCACACCACAAACTCACTCGTTGGAACTCTTTCTTAAGCCTAAGTTGCCGCAACTTTGACAACAATTTTAGTGCTGTAGCAAAATCAAGTTTGATTCTACCGTTCCCTAAGCTGATCGAGTTGAAGACGAAGATGTTCAACTGCGGCCGGTGGAACTGATTCTAGTGGCGGCCTCGGCCCACCGCCTTCATATCCCAACAAGTCGAGCGCAGCTTTTAGCCCAGGGACGCCATATGTTGCCGTCACAGAGTGAGCAAGCGGTGCCAATTTTGTCTGTAACGCTCTGGCCTCATTCAACCGTTGCTCCTTAACTAGTGTGTAGAGCTGCACACACAGGTCGGGAGCAATGCACGCAAGCGCAAGGATGCCCCCGATCGCACCGACGCAAAGGCTAGCGAAGAAGGTCTGGGCAGAACCTACCAGGAGGTTAAAGTCTTCTGGAGTTTGGTCAACAAGCTTCGAGATCCTGCCTATGTCTTGACCTGACTCCTTCATCCCGACGATATTGTCGTGCTCTGCCAGTGCAGCGACCGCAGCAGGTTCTAGGGTCACTCCTGTTAGTGCCGTAAAGTTGTAGAGCAGTACGGGGATAGGTGAGGCATCGGCAACCACCTCGAAGTGTCTCGTCAATGCCCTCGTCGTCATCTGAGGTTTGAAGTAAGAAGGTGTCCGGACTAACACAGCGTCAGCTCCCAAATCCGCAGCTTGGCAAGTTGCTGCGACCGCCGCCTGAGTAGACTCCCGGCCTGTCCCGACTATTAAAAATCGATCTGAAGGCACCGAGGTTCTGGCAGCCGATATCATCGCTCGTGCTTCGTGTTCGTCGAGTAGCGGTGCTTCACCACTAGATCCCAGTACTACGAGTCCAGCAACGCTCGTGCTCATCCAGCGTTCGATATTAGCCCGAAGGGCAACAAGATTCAGCTTGTCCTGATCAAATGGAGTAGGAATAGGCGGAAACACGCCACGTAGATCCATAGTCAACCTCTGTTAGAGAATAGATAAATTGATCTTATCAGGTAGACGCGCTGAGGAGGAAAAGAAGATTTCCGATAAGTTCTCGAACGGATAGTCCATCGAGAAATAACTACTTACGTTGCCGTCCTATCTCTCGAGAATCTTGCTAGACGGCATGTCAGCGTACTAACATTCGTATACGAACGAGCGACAGAGAACCATCTTTGCACGTAAAATGTCGAGTCCTCGGACGGTACTTATGCTCGAAGTCATTGAACACTCGAACAGCTGGTTAAACGGTTACGTTTGGGGGGCAGCCATGCTCATCCTACTAATGGGTACTGGGATTATCCTGACCATTGTCACCCGCGGTTTGCAGTTTAGGTATATCCCACTCGCTATACGTGAGGTATTAGGCAACTTGTCTGTCCGGACGGGACATGTGGGGATTGTCAGTCCATTTCAAGCCGTCGCGACGGCACTAGCGTCAACCGTCGGCACTGGTAACATTGCCGGAGTAGCCACAGCCATCTTTCTGGGCGGACCTGGGGCTCTTTTCTGGCTCTGGGTTTCAGGCCTCCTTGGCATGTGTACCAAGTTTGCAGAAATTACGATAGCTTTAAACTATCGCGAGACAGATGCTTCCGGTAATCTGCGCGGCGGCGCTATGTACACGTTAAGTAAGGGCCTTAAGCTCCCATTACTTGGCGCACTGTTTGCCCTCCTTACCTCTGCGGCAGCATTCGGCATCGGTAACCTCGTACAAGCCAATTCGTTGGCGCAGAGCCTCCAGGTCTCCTTCGGGATGCCAAATTTTTTGACCGGAATAATAGTCGCCACACTCACCGCTGTAGTAATTCTCGGTGGTATCAGGCGAATTGGCGAAGTTGTGCAGATCTTGGTCCCCTTTATGACCTTGATCTATCTTGGAACTGGTCTACTAATTCTTATCACTCACGCGGCTGAGTTTCCCGCTGCACTACGCCTGGTTATCGGAGGAGCATTCACCGGAACAGCCGTTAGTGGAGGTTTCGCTGGGAGCACAGTAGCACTGGCTCTACGTTACGGAATAGCCCGCGGCTTATTCTCAAACGAGGCTGGCCTTGGCAGTGCACCGATGGTGCATGCGGTCGCCCAAACGGATCACCCGGCCCGACAGGGTCTATACGGCATCTTCGAGGTCTTCGTAGACACACTCTTGGTCTGTAGTGTCACCGGGTTGGCAATTCTGGTGACCGGAGTCTGGAGTAGTGGAATGACCGGGGCGGCACTTTCAGGTGAAGCCTTCCGACTTGGGGTACCGGGAACCCTAGGCAATGTCGTGGTGACATGTAGCATCCTACTCTTTTCTTTCTCTACACTGATCGGCTGGAGCTACTACGGTGAAACAGCTATCGTCTACCTACTCGGCGCCAGGGCTGCCATTCCCTACAGAATAGCCTGGGTAGTATCTATCTATCTTGGTGCTACGGGATCCTTGTCGCTGATCTGGGACATAGCTGACACTCTAAACGGCTTGATGGCTATCCCTAATCTCATCTCCGTGTTGGGTTCAATTCCGCTTCTCTTGCGGCTAAAGAGAGAGTTCTTCAAGACTTGACGCTGTGAAAATACCGCCGAAAGTACTTACTTCAATTCTTAGGATAGCAAAAAAGACTAGTACCGTGGGCACCTGGCTCCACGGATTTAGATCTGAACCCAAACCTACAAAGATTATTCCAGAAATAATGAGAGCCCTCAGGTAAATTGACAATCTAACTGCATACTCTCGGCGAGCAGTTCTAGGTATTGCGCTCGTGGGATTTCGATTGCCCCGAACCGTTCCAAATGAGGTGTCAACCACTGAGTGTCAAGTAAATGATAGTTACGCTCCCGGAGCCGTTCGACTAGCGCCCACAGAGCGACTTTAGACGCGTCTGTCGTCTTATGAAACATTGACTCCCCAAAGAAAGCCCCCTTTAAGGAAACACCATATAGGCCTCCCACTAGATGGTCGCCGTCCCAAGTCTCGACTGAATGAGCGAACCCGGCCTGATACAAACTACAGTAGCTTTCGATGATTTCATTGTTGATCCAATTTCCATCTTCATCATCTCGAGCAGCACAATTCCTTATGACTTCGTCAAAAGACTGATTGATTGAGACATGAAAGCTACCTTCCCGTATTACGCGTGCAAATCGCCTGGGAAGATGAAACTTGTCGAGCGGTAAGATCCCTCGGTGTTCCGGTGAAAACCACCGAATCCTCTCACCCAGGGCCATAGGGAAAAACCCGGCTCGGTAACTGTCAAGGAGTCTTGTAACTGGGATGGTCACAGCGTTCACAATCAGGACAGATCAGTGATAGGCTTCCTGGGGACGGAATCGTTTGACCGGCACCTTGGGGATCTGACTCCGGCACACTGAACCCTCGTGGCGGTCGGTGTTTGATCTTATAATAGTCACCGGAACTAGAAAGGTAGATCACAGCCGATCTTAAGCGACACCCCCGGGACCGCAACAGGTATGTATACCTCAGAAATCGTGACTCAAGGCATACGCGTTAAGGCGGTCGCCCAGTATTCTCCTGAGCATTCACAACCTCACGAGAATCAGTGGTTCTTTTTGTACACAATCGAAATTGCTAATGAAGGGGCTGAGACCGTACAACTTGTCAGCCGCCACTGGGTTATAACCAACGCCAACCATCAAGTAGAGGAGGTACGTGGCCTGGGTGTTGTGGGTAAACAACCGGTTTTAGCACCGGGCGAATCCTTCCATTACACGTCTGGCTGTCCGTTATCCACGCGGTTCGGATCAATGCGCGGTAGTTACCTAATGTCTAAAGCAAGTGGCGAACGCTTCGATGTGGAAATTGCTGCCTTCGCACTCACCGAGCCCTACACAGTCCACTAGAAACTACGCTGCTAAACGTGCTCACCGTGCTGAGCCTCGAGTGCTTCATTAGAAACTCACGGGGCGGTTAGCTTTCACTGGTAAATTTAAGCGAGAAAAATCGTTTCGAGCCAGAACAGATAGGCTAGTTCCAAGGTAGCTCGATTTCGTAGCTGTCTCTTGTCAAATCAATTGCTGTCACCCTAATCGTTTGGGGTCGATGGACACGGAGACTGAACGGAGTCCCTTCGTCACCTCTAAGATCAGCATAGGAAAAATTTCTCTGCTGCCCGGGTTCAAGGCGACCATATGTAGTCGAAAAAATCGTTGCCCGGCCGATCGGGATGACTGAAACACGGACGTCGAGTAATGCCCTTCCAGACTCGTTTGACACTCGAATATGGAGCTGTGTTGCTTGAACCTCGAACGGTCCTTCACTAAAGACTTCACCCGATGGACCCGATGATCCACAGGCGAACGCCCCTAAGAGTCCCACGGAAACAACAACCAGAACGGGCGTCGTCCAACGAAGACTACGATTACTTATTCTGATTACCAATGAACCCCCACTGAACTGTTAAAGCAAAGCTCGAACATGCCTCTCCGTACTCTAAATTGCCTTAGCCGACAACCCAAATCTCACCTGCACTTAAATAAATCCTCATCCTGTCGATCCCATCGGCACTACATCAACACCAGCAACCTCGAGACCTCGACGCAACCGTGCTGTCAGTTCAGCGGATCCTGTTGTGTCGCTATGCACACAGATAGTTTCGGCTGGCTGCAAAATTGTCGAACCATCCGTTGCACGAACTGACCCTTCGCGTACTATCTGTAACACTCGGTTAACCACTTCGTCCGCATCATGAATGAGAGCGCCAGCCTTTTCTCGTGGTACTAATTTACCATCTGGTCCGTAGCCACGATCGGCAAACGCCTCAACCGCCACACGAAGCCCAGCAGCCTCGCCTTCGGTTATGAGACTCGACCCACCGAAACCCAACAGAATCAAGGATGAGTCAAACTTAGCAACTGCCCGCGCAATGGCCCTCGCGATTTCTGGATCTCGTACAGCCATGTGGTATAGAGCCCCATGTGGTTTCACATGTTGAAGGCGAACACCCTCAACAGCAGCAATTCCAGCCACTGCCGCGACCTGATATAGCACGAGATTTTCAATCTCTTCAGGCGTCACGTTCATATCGCGCCGGCCAAAACCAACAAGATCAGGAAGTCCGGGATGTGCACCAACCGCCACGTTTGCTGCCACAGCCAAACGTACCGTTCGGCGTATCACTGAAGGATCCCCGCCATGAAAGCCACATGCAATATTAGCTGAAGTTATGTTTCCCATGATGGCTTCGTCCTGCCCGATCGAGTAGGCTCCAAAAGACTCGGCCATATCACAGTTAATATCGATTCGCATTTACAACATTCCTAAAATGTTCTGGAGCCTGAACTCCAGTTTCAATAAAGCTTCCCTTGCTACCGTGAATGGATTGCAGACGACCGAGTCCGCTTAAACTGCAGTCCCTTCAGGATATTGCAAGGCCAACCTCAATTCCGTAGCGAGAGAACCAACCGTCGTATTGGTCCGCTTCCAGGCTCCTTCAGTCTCGAACCGAAGATCACCGATCCTCCGACCCCAGGGCGCGATAACTCGGCCAATAGCCCTAAAATCTGTCCGGTCCGCGTGCTCTTGGTCGAGATGCCTAACCACATCAACGGCAACCCGGATAAAGGCACGTAACGCTACCGCTGACTTAATGCTGTACTTCCTACCAGCCCACGCAGCACCAAAGACCTGCGCGATTTGTTTGAAATAGTTCACAAAAAACTTCTTTGAGTCGTCGCGGAACTCCTGCAACCCACGCTCTCCACAAAAGGCCTCTGGTACAAACAATTTTTTCAACTCTTGTGCGAGAGCAGCTTGTGCAACTCGTCCGCGTCCCACACCAAGCAACTTGATCTCGCCGGCCAGCGGTGAATCATCACGCTCATTTAGAACCCTAACAATGTCATGAGCAACCGCAAGATTATCGTCGCGGTAAAGTTGACGGCCAGACAGCGATACCAAATGAGATGGGTTCAGCCGCGTGTGTTTCGCATTAATCGTAACAAACATCTGAACCACGTGGTCTTCAGGTAGACGATCAAAGATTACCGCCGGGACGCTGAAGGGTTCGCCGCCAAATCGGTCAATATCGGCGTGCAAGGCCAGCAAGCGATGCTGGCCGTCGATTGCGCGAAGAATTCCCTCCCGCTCAGGGACCTTCAGTAAGCCAAGATTTGAATCTTGCCCATTCGCCGGCTCGAATTTGAGTGGTTGATCTGACGAAATGATCACCGCTCCAGGAATAGACGGCAGATCCCTAGCCTGGCGACACTGTTCATAGTACTGGAAGAGTTCATCAATTTTCCTCTTAATGATCTGCCGCTGGTAGGCCTTTTCGTTCGCAGCAATTCGGCGCTCAAGGAAATCCCAGTTAACCTTGGATATTGGTCCACGACGCCTTTTCCCACCTACCAGTACCTGACGCCCTTCTCCGTCTAGTGCCTGACGCCTTTCTCCATAACTGAGCACTTCAAACCGAACGAGTTTGTCGATGTCGCTTGCAGTCAAGGAGGCTTGATAGAAGTGCACCCCAAACTGCTGCATATGGATCGCAGCCACGCTGATCATAGGTTGTGCGGGGCCTCCTCACCCCACTCTTCAGTGTCTCAAGCCTGATGTTCGATATTCAAGGTCTCGGAGATCTAATCGCAGAGAACCTCGATCCTCAGTCAGCCACATAAACGGAGCCTCTCAGGAGCACGGCACCAGAAGTAGTTAACTACCGCGACCGGCCCAAAAGCATCGACCGCGGCACGGATTAGTTATGAAAGCTTTCTCGCCCAGCACCTTGAAGTCAAAACCACAAGGATTTTACAATCAACGGACGCTCCTCCTAAAGATGTGAATAATAACGATTTATGCATGATAATCTCAATGAGTTTTTCGCGTGGTTAAATCTCATTCGCCCACAATGACTTGGAGCCATAGTGCCAGCGACCACGCTGGCAAGATCGACTGAATTAGCCATCGGAAGCCGTTCTCAAAGTGAGGCAATTGAGCTTCAAGAGACCGTTCAGCCGCATTAACTCAAGCACTAATACTTAGCTTATTACAGGATTTCTTACCGCATCGGTCGGGTATCTCATTCAACTCCTCTCGAGTTGGTCAAACCCAACGCATTAATCGTCAATTCCGGTAAACTCCAAATTAAACACGAGCTCCGGGAAAGATTTCGATTCTCAAAAGTTGAAAAGGCTACTTTCAGAGGGTATGATCCCATAAGTAATGTTAGGTAACCAACCCAAGTACGTAGTTTCAGGATCGGACACGGTCTCCTCAGCTCTGGTACTCACACCAGATGCTCTTGCGTTCATCGCTGACCTTCATCAAACGTTTAACGCCACGCGAGCGGACTACCTTCAGCGGCGTGTAAAACGTCAGGCTGAATTCGACACTGGCAATGTACCCGACTTTCTAGGGAACATGACGAAGATCCGTGAAACAGATTGGAAGGTAGCACCCACTCCTAGCGATCTACAAAAACGATGGGTCGAAATAACTGGTCCGGTCGATCGCAAGATGATGATCAATGCCTTCAATTCTGGGTCGAATGTCTTCATGGCCGATTTTGAAGATGCACTGTCACCAACATGGATCAATGTTGTCGAAGGTCAGAAGAATCTGATCGATGCGGTTCGCAGGACACTCTCCTTCGACAGCAGCGATGGAAAACATTACAAACTCGGTGATCAAATCGCCACACTGATGGTGCGACCTCGAGGTTGGCATCTTAACGAAAAGCATGTCTTAGTTAATGATGCACCTATCTCGGCGAGTTTATTCGACTTTGGACTATTCCTATTCCACAATGGAACGGAACTCCTGAAACGTGGCAGCGGCCCTTACTTCTATCTTCCAAAGCTGGAGAACCATCTAGAGGCACGGCTCTGGAACGACGTCTTTAACTACGCACAAGATCGATTAAGTATTCCTCGCGGCAGCATTCGCGCCACCGTCTTAATCGAAACAATCCTCGCGGCCTTCGAAATGGAGGAGATCCTCTACGAGCTGAAAGATCACTCAGCGGGGTTGAATGCAGGCCGTTGGGACTACATCTTCAGCTTGATCAAAAAGTTTGCCAAGCAAAAGAAATTAATCCTACCGGATCGATCACAAATCACGATGACTGTGCCATTCATGTGCGCCTACACCAAACTGTTGGTTCAAACGTGCCACCGACACGGGGCCCACGCAATCGGTGGAATGGCGGCATTCATTCCGAGCAAGAGGGATGCCGAGATCAATAGAATCGCACTAGCAAAAGTCCGTGAAGATAAAGAACGTGAATCAACTGATGGGTTCGACGGAACTTGGATCGCCCACCCTGGTTTGGTATCGGTGGCCGGACCTGTGTTTGAAGACGCGCTGGGAAAACACCCCCATCAGAAAGATAAAATCCCAGACGATACAGTGATTGCCGCGCGAGATCTAACTAACCTGCAGATCTCTGGTGGCACTATTACCTTAGCTGGTGTACGAAATAACATAAGTGTTGCACTACAATATGTGAACTCGTGGCTCTTGGGCAATGGTGCCGTGGCAATATACAACCTCATGGAGGATGCGGCCACAGCAGAAATTAGCCGAGCACAATTGTGGCAATGGCTTCACAACCGAGCAACACTCGACACAGGTCAACCCATTGAGAAGCCGCTCTACAAGCAGCTCCTAAGCGAGGAATTGCAAAAACTTGGGGGACCGTCGACTGAGCGTTACCAAGTCGCTGCCGAGATCCTCGATGGGCTAGTCACCAGCGAATCGTTCGTTGAGTTCTTAACCTGGCGGGCTTACGACCGTTTAGACTAGAGGAGAACGTCAAGTAAGACTATGGAATCTAAGATCGCCCAACAGGCCAAAGTGCTAGGACAACGGTGGATTAAAGAGTCCCGCTGGCAAGGAATTGAACGTGATTACAGCGCTGAGGAAGTGATCCGTCTTCGCCCCTCGGTAAGAATTGAACATACGCTGGCGCGGCTTGGCGCAGAACGCCTATGGGAACTCCTTAATCGGGATCCGTACGTCCACACATTTGGAGCATTAACCGGTGCGCAGGCGGTGCAAATGGTTAAAGCTGGCTTGAAAGCGATCTACTGTAGTGGTTGGCAGGTTGCAGCCGATGCCAATTTAGCTGGACAGACCTACCCAGACCAGAGCCTGTATCCATCAAATAGCCTACCTACACTCGTGGAGCGGTTAAACAACGCCTTAACACGTGCCGACCAGTTACATCGAATTGAGGGAAAGACCGATTACCATTGGTATGCGCCCATCATTGCAGACGCTGAAGCCGGATTCGGGGGAGTTCTACACTCATTCGAACTTATGACAGCAATGATCAAAGCTGGTGCGGCTGGTGTGCATTATGAAGACCAGTTAGCCGCAGAAAAAAAGTGCGGCCACTTGGGTGGTAAGGTGCTAATTCCAACATCGCAACATATTCGTGCCCTCACGGCTGCACGACTGGCTGCGGACGTTGCCAATGTTCCGGTGATCCTAGTTTCGCGTACGGATGCGTTGAGTGGATCGCTCTTGACGACCGACGTTGACCCCCGTGATCGCGAATTTACAACTGGCGAGCGAACACCTGAGGGGTACTTCTTGCTTCGAAATGGGCTCGATGCGGCCATCGCACGAAGCCTAGCATACGCACCATACTGCGACATGCTCTGGTTCGAAACATCAGCACCAGACGTTCACGAAGCCGCCACGTTTGCAACCGCTATCCATGCGAAATTTCCAGGCAAGCTTCTGGCGTACAACTGCTCGCCTTCGTTCAATTGGAAGCGACACCTTGAAGATTCTGAAATCGCACGTTTCCAGCAGGACCTTGGTCATCTGGGTTACAAGTTCCAGTTTATTACACTCGCTGGCTGGCATATGATCAACTATTACGCGTTCGATCTGGCATATAAGTATGCGAGCGAGGGAATGACCGCCTACACCAGACTTCAGGAACTCGAGTTCGAGGCTGAACGCAATGGTTATTCCGCTACCAGACACCAGAGAGAGGTCGGAACAGCCTACTTCGATCAAGTGCTCTTGACAGTTACCGGTGGATCCGCATCGACCACTGCGATCGGGGACTCCACTGAAGCAGAACAATTCGTCGAAATCGCAAGCGGTAAGCAGAAACGGTGAACCCTGAACATAGAGACGGAAACCAAAATGACTACGAGCAGCCAAGTGACGAGAAGTAAGATTACGCCGATTCGTGAGCGCTCGTCCCGTAAAATTCGTGGCCGTTACCCGCGTCTGGTGACTCTATCCAGCCATCGAACGGTCGAGCTTCGCCTGATGGGAGATGCGGACCGAGATGACGTCCTAGCATTTGCGCACAGTCTTCCTCCCGACAGCTTGTTATACCTCCAAGCCAACATCACAGATCCAGAGACAGTGGATGCGTGGCTAACAAATACACACCAAGGGCGAACAATTACCGTTCTCGCTTATGAAGGGAAACAGCTGATTGGTGAGGGGAGTTTGCATCATAGCGCAACGACTTGGACTCGCCACATCGGAGAAATCCGACTGCTGATAGCACCTTCTGTTCAACATCAAGGCCTGGGACGAATCCTTGCGTCTGAAATTGACGCTATCGCTAAACTTCTGAAACTCCAGATGCTTAGTGCGCGAATGACTCTTGACCAGGTTGCAGCTCAGGCTGTTTTTCGTAGATTAGGATTTCAACGGGAGGCTGTGCTGTGGGACTACGTCATCGCTGCCGACGGCAAGACCAGGAACCTTCTCGTGGCTACTAAGCGTCTTTAGACTGATTGGAAGTTTAAACTTCGCACTCGGGTATCACGAGGTTCGCTAGCACATTGTGAAGGATTATTGCCAACCAGTCTCTTTAAGAGCTTCCACGGAAGAAGAGATCCTGTTTCAGAACCCTGAATATCCAGCCTCCATTCAACCTTCGAAACGAACGAAATTTCAGTACCGTGGTTTCACGAGCTTGGTGGCGAAACTGCTTGTTGTGGTTGGTGCCCTCTCTATGACACCAGCGTACGCCCAAAACGTCTCTTCAACAACCCTGCCCCAAGATGGGATACCGATCCCCCCAGCGGTAGTAGCACGTGATGCTGAGGGAAACGTTACCGTGCGGGCAGTTCGGATATCTAAAGAGCTTGTAGTCGACGGCCATCTTGATGAGCAGGTGTACCAAGAGGTCGAGTCGATCACCGGTTTCATTCAACAACTTCCAGACGAGGGTGAACCAGCATCCGAGAAAACCGAAGTCTGGCTATTATTCAACGACCAGAACATCTACGTGTCTGCTCGATGTTGGGATAGCCAGCCAGACAGAATAGTGGCCAATGAAAGGACTCGCGATGGGCGCGCCACCTTCCGGAACGATGCATTTGTTGTCCTCTTCGACACATTTCACGATCGTCGGAACGGTATGGGCTTTATGACAAACCCTCTTGGTGTCGTCGTCGATTACCTCATCACAGATGAAAATGAGTTCAACCGGGACTGGAATACCGTCTGGGACGTCCAAACAAGTCGATTCGATGAGGGCTGGACCGTCGAGATGATAATCCCCTTTAAGTCGCTTCGGTTTCGCACAGAGGGCAAACAAGTTTGGGGCATCCAGATTAACCGAAGGAGCCCACGAACGAATGAATATGCCTACCTTAGCCCTGTTCCACGATCCTTGGACCGGCGCGGTATTATGCACGTATCCTCAGCAGCAACGTTGGTCGGACTCGAAACACCATCTGGCATAAAGAATCTCGAAGTTAAACCTTACGCAATCTCAGGTTTTTTGACCGATCACGATGTCAGTCCGCCGCGTGTTAACGATTTTCAAGGTGACCTTGGAATCGATATTAAGTACGGGATCACACGTGGTCTCACCGCCGACTTTACCGTCAATACCGACTTCGCGCAGGTCGAAGATGATGCCCAGCAAGTGAATTTAACTCGCTTCAGTTTGTTTTATCCAGAAAAGCGCGAGTTCTTCTTGGAAGGGAAGGATATTTTTGCCTTTGGTGGTCCCATCAGACAATGGCGATACCAAAAACCGGATAGCACACCAGTCATCTTTTTTAGCCGGCGGGTTGGTCTCAGTGATGGCAAGGTGGTACCGATCAAGGCCGGAGGGCGCCTAACAGGCCGAACCGGAAAATATTCGATTGGTCTACTCAACATTCAAACCGGAAGAACAGATATTACCGAATCCTCGCCGACCAACTTCTCGGTAGTACGCATCAAGAGAGACCTCTTTCGACGCAGCAACATAGGAATGATCTATACACACCGCAATCCTTTGGGTGACGATGAGCAGATAAACGAAGTTTACGGTGCGGATGTAAATCTTGCGTTCTACGAAACCGTGAGCTTCAACACATACTACGCAGAAAGTCGCAAGCCTGACTTAAACAGTTCCAATTCGAGTTACCGTGGAAGATTTGAGTATAGGGGTGATCGTTACGGTGTCGAGATGGAACATCTTACTGTTGATAAGAACTTTAATCCAGAAATTGGGTTTGTGCGTCGAGAAGATTTCCGTAGAAATTATGGCCAATTTCGATTTAGCCCAAGGCCTCACTCAATCCAATGGTTACGTCGACTGCTTTATGAAGCTGCACTCGATTACACTACTGACACCCAAGGTAAGCTTGAAACTCGAAACGCTGAGGTCCGATTCGGCATCGAGTTAGAAAACAGTGATAAGTGGAAGATAGAATATTCGAACAAATTCGAAGGATTGAAAGAAGACTTTGAGATTACCGACGGTACCGTAATTCCAATCGGTGACTATAGCTTCGCCGATATGGTGACAGAGTACGAATTCGGACCACAGCGCCGTGTCAGTGGACGACTGAGACTAACTAAAGGTACCTTTTTTAGCGGTGAACGCACGGAAGTTAGTTACGACGGACGAGTTGTTATCTCCCCACGACTCTCGCTCGAACCGAGGCTCTCGGTTAACCGAGTTGATCTTCCCGACCAGCGGTTTTTCACTAAGCTCGCTGGTAACAGGACCACTCTCACGCTGACAACGCGAATGGCCTTGGCAGCGCTTGTGCAGTATAACTCGAGCACAAACTCCTTAAACACAAACATACGTTTTCGATGGGAATATCAACCAAGTAGCGATCTTTTCGTTGTGTATACTGACGGTCGAGATACGACTAGGTACGGTCCACATACAGCTAGGTTCGGATTTCCAAGACTCCAAAACCGGGCACTCGTCGTAAAATTCACCAAATTGTTCCGTTTCTAGGGGCGCAACCCTCGCCTCCCTTAAACCGAGACTCACATCAAGTAGGTAGCCTGAAACACCCACTATCCTTGTTGTGATTTGTTGTGAAGTTGAACCACCAATGCTTCAAATCCAGTAATTAGTTACTTGAATTTTTCTGTCCAAGACGAGAAGACGATGCACTTCTCCAGCTCGCAAGCTAAAAACTCTGCACACAGTCTGTCAAAACTCAGGCGATCGGTACGTTGATGGATCCTTTAGCGAATCCTTCCCATGACTGAACTCTCGTACGGTCTAAGTGATACTATGAAACAGCCTGGACACCTGCCGCTAGCCCCCGCGGAATCTGCTGAAGTGTAGGTTGGTGTGTGAATCGATGCTAAGGGATAAGTTAAGTGATCTTGACTTTCATGCGTAGCGCCGTGACAACCTGGACCGTCGTGAATGTCCTTGGTACATTAGTGATTCTAGGAGAGACGCTAATTGGGCAAGAGCCGCTTGCTAACGAGGGGGAACTAACTAGAATCTTTCCAACCGCGGTCGCTACCTTGGTCGATGAGGCTCCAGTGCTCGACGGCGAAGTGCTCAACGATCCAATCTGGGCAAAAAGTCTTCCAGTAACAGGTTTCGTACAAATCACGCCTGACGAAGGACAACCAGCCACCGAACGAACAGCAGTTCACGTCATCTACACATCGGATACACTTTTCTTTGGGGTTGTTTGTTACGATCGAAACCCTTCATCAATCATCGTGGCTGATAGCCGACGTGATTCCGATCTTCGTGAAACTGACAGTTTCCAAATTATTCTCGACACGTTTCTTGATCAACAGAACGGTTTTGTCTTCGGTACAAACCCAGTGGGTATCGAATACGATGCGCAGGTTACGAACGAAGGACAAGGAAGTGGCTCGTTCGGTCGGAGTGCCGGGCGCCCAGGACAAGGCCGACAGCAACGCGGTGCCGGCGGCGGGCTCAATTTGAATTGGGACGGCTCTTGGCAAGTTCGTGCGAAAGTTTCTGAAATCGGATGGACGGCAGAGTTCGCCATCCCCTTCCGCACACTTCGGTATCCACCAGGCATCTCCCAAACTTGGGGAATAAATTTTCAGAGAAATATTCGCCGTCGGAACGAGACCTCCTTCTGGGCACAGCTACCCAGACAATTCAATCTTTACCGACTCTCACTAGCAGGTGAACTCACAGGACTTGAGCTACCCGAACAACGGAATCTCAAACTAATCCCATACGTTCTTAGTAAAGCTTTACAATCGGACCCAAATCTGCCGAACAGTCGCACCCTCAGTAAGACCGAATGGGGAGGGGATCTGAAATACAGCATCACGCCCGGACTCACGCTCGACGCAACAGTCAATACAGATTTCGCCCAAGTCGAGGTAGATGAACAACAAATTAATTTAGACCGATTTAACCTATTTTTCCCTGAAAAGCGCCCGTTTTTCCTTGAGAACGCAGGCTTGTTCGCCGTGGGTATACCAGGACAGACTGAGATCTTCTTTAGTCGGCGGATCGGCATCGGACCCAACGGAGAAATAGTACCTATTCGAGCAGGCGGAAGACTTTCGGGTAACGTGTCTGGCTTAAATGTCGGACTACTTAACATGCAAACTGGTGCAGTAGAAGGCCTTACTCCCGGCAATAACTACAGCGTCATCCGTTTGCGGCGCGACCTGCGTAATCGATCCAATATCGGTGGAATTTTTGTTAACCGCCAGGCCACTGGCGAGCGCTCTAGAGAGAAGGACTACAATCGCAGTTATGCCGTCGATGGACGTTTTGGAATCGGCCAAAATGGTCTGATCTCAGGCTTCGCAGCAGTCACGGAGACACCAGGTGTCAACAGCGACCAGCATGCGTTCAATCTGGCGGGAAATTACAATTCTGAAGCTTGGAGACTCCGCGGAGGTTACACGGAGGTCGGGAACAACTTTAATCCTGAGGTCGGATTCCTGACTCGGCGAGGATTTCGCCGTGCCGACGCACTAATCCTCCACACCTACCGGCCTAAGAATTTCTTTTTAAACCTCCATGAAATCCGCCCTCATATTTCTCACTTCACTTTTTGGAATTTTGATGGTTTCCAGGAAACAGTTTTCACTCACATGGACACTCACTGGGCATGGGAGAACGGTGCAGCCATCTATACGGGATTCAACCTCACTCGGGAAGGTGTAACTGAACCTTTCGAAGTCTCCCCTGGAATTACCATACCAGCTGGTACCTACGCGCACGAGGAAACACAGTTCATGTTACGCTCGAATCAAGGCGCATCAGTCAGTGCCAGGATACAAACCACCATCGGTGGGTTCTTCGGTGGCGGACGCGTACGCGTGCGGCCCTCGGTTATTTGGCGAATTGGTGAGACCTTCAATACAGAGCTGAGCTGGGATCGAAACGATATCGACCTGCCGATGGGCAGCTTCGTCACGAATCTGGCTGGTGCCAGGATCTCTTACTCTTTTACACCGCGAGTTCTTGTGCAATCCCTAATCCAGTATAACGATCGGGCTAAAGTCTGGTCGACAAACCTTCGTTTTAGCTGGCTTCAACAGGCAAATACCGGCCTGTTTATCGTCTATAACGATATGCGAGGATTGGCAAGCCTAATGCTCATGGAACCAAACGGCCTTGGCCGAAGTTTAACTATTAAGTATGCAAAAATGTTTGATGTCCTTAACTGAGCTCAGACATCCAGCACCCCCACATCCTAGCATCACGAAATCTAACTCAAGAAAGCGCCTCCCAGCCAGCAGTAATATTTTTTTTCTCAAATCAACAATTGGCAAGAAAAGTCGCGGTCATCACAAAAAGACACTTATCGACAAGTAAGCAGTTGCACCGACACTGCCGTACTCAGACCGTAACTGACCCGAGTAGCCGACACCCTCTTCCCCTGCACCCAAGAAAACCCCACCCACCACCACCACCTCATCACTCGCAGAATAAGAGAAACTCGGAGAAACCAAGTTGCTGCCGTCACTCAAGTTTGTAAGCCAAAGGAATGAAATGTTTGC
This sequence comes from Vicinamibacterales bacterium, assembly GCA_965249535.1. GTDB lineage: Bacteria > Acidobacteriota > Vicinamibacteria > Vicinamibacterales. The sequence continues at coordinate 2,427,721 of OZ252241.1, read as the reverse complement.
TAACGGGTGTAACTGATAGGAGACCTGCGCGACCATCTCATCCTCACCAAGTGTTTGCAACACACTCCGTATAAAATGTTTAGAAGCAAGTACTTTCTCATATTGCTCGGCACTGAACGCTCCAAACGGATCGTGTTGATATTCCACCACCACATATAAATCTTTCTCGAATAAGCTGAACCGGCGATCTACGCCGATAGTCCTTCGAAGAACTAGTTCATTGCCACTATTCCTAAACGAGACTTCTCCGCGAACAGCAACAGAAAAAAGTCCTCCAGCAAAACCAAGAGCTCCGGCAGGTTGGCCATAGAGTACGCCACCCCACCCCGATAATTCCCATCCTCGCCACGTCGTCAATCCCCGTCCCAAAACCGTCATCTCTTCCCCAACGGCAGTCTTCGTCGGTCTAACAACGACGTCGAGTTCGCTTAAAGGTCCAGGAGAAAAACGGACACGTAGCGCATCGACACCCGCCCGAAACTCACGAAACGGGTCAATCGGATCGAACGGCATAAAAGGATCTGCTGGCGTTAGTAGAAGTGTTGTTGCCCAGGAGATTGTCTGTCGACCAGCTGTTATCTCCAGCGAGTTACTTGGAGTCCACCTCACGTTTAATCGATCGAAACGGTGTTGCCAAGAAACATGCGAGCGATCCTGAATCGTCCATTGCAACTTCAACCACTCTCCACCGCCGGGAATTGCACCAACGAAAAAATTGTTCCGCCTTTGCTGTTGCACGGTTAACGCATGCTCGTACGCGACCCCGATGGAGACATCTCCAAAAACAGGCTCACTGGTAACTCGGAAGCGATTGAAATCACTTAAACCACCAGCAGAGAATGGCGAACTCCCACTACTTAGTGGAACGTTTTGATAGTAGATTGTCATGGGTCTGGTTTGAGCTGGCGCGGTCGAACTGGAAAACAGAATGGCCGAACAGGTCACAGCGAAGATAAAAGTTCTCATCGCTCGACCTCTCACTAGTGTTGTTTATCTATTTCGATGGAACCATCGACGAGATGGATAAGTCGGTTCGCGCGAGCCATAACACGATGATCGTGGGTGGCAAAGATGAAGGTTGTTTTGAATTCCCGGTTGAACTCCTGCATCATCTCGAGAAGCCCATCACTTGTACTTGAATCAAGATTCGCAGTTGGCTCATCAGCCAGCACTAAGGACGGTTCTCCTACGATTGCACGAATGACGGCTACACGCTGCTGTTGACCGCCGGATAATTTCCCTGGTAATCGGGATTCTAGGCCCGCTAGGCCGGCCCGACTGAAGAGCTTGCGAACACGCTGCTCCCTTTCATCTTTCTTAATCCCGCGTAGGAGGAGTGGAAACTCTGCGTTTTCTAACGCAGTCAGTACCGGTAATAAATTGTACGCTTGGAAAACGAACCCAACATCCGTAAGACGAATTCTGGCAAGTTCCGCCATCGACAACTGAGTAAGATCACGTCCAGCAACCCAAACGGCACCACTTGTGGGTAGCGTCAATCCACCCATGAGGTTAAGAAGAGTTGTCTTACCGGAACCTGACGGACCCGCCAGAGCAACGAACTCCCCACGATCGATTACAAGACTGAGATCACGAATCGCGTGTACCTCTTCTGCTGTCTGGCTAAAAGTCTTCCACACCTTGTCCGTTCGGACAGCAATTCGATCCGTATGGTCAACACCTACACGATTCATCGATCGAACTTCATTGCCTCAGTCATACCAATACGAGAGGCTTTATACGCGGGGTGCAAAGAGGCAAGGGTTCCAACAGTCAAAATAAACAAAATTCCCTGAATGATACGTATCGGGCGGAACAGGGGAATCAAAACCGGGTCCATCACAACTCCTGAAAACTCCCATTCTTCGTCACCAAAAAGGGCAGACAGATCCAGACCGTCGCCCCAGAAAAACCACGTAATGAATAATCCTAAGGCTATTCCGACGATCGTGCTAACAGCCGTAAGGATAAACCCTTCGATCAACACGAGTCCACCCACCTGCCGTGGCGTAAGCCCAAGTGCCTGAAGAAGGCCAAATTCACGATAGCGCTGTAATACCGAGATGAGTACCGCGTTCACAATCCCAAGGGCAATAATCGTGAATAAAATCCCATTAAACAAATAATTTCCGAAATCGTCAATCTTCAGCAGACTGGCCAATTGGGGATTCGCTCTCTGCCAATCCATAACTTCCAGGTCAGCCAACTCAATGACGGTTAACTCACGCTTTAGCATCCGAGCCAGTGGGCCCGCACTCATACTTGAATCTAGGAGCACCGAAAGATTTGTGATATCATCACCTATCTGAAACCAAGTACTGACTGTCGAAAGTGGAATATGGATAAGTGACTCGTCGACGGCTGGAATCCCTGTTCGAAACACTCCAACCACACGAACAAGTTGACTAGCAATCTCACCTTCCACATCCTGAGCGGTGAGAACAAATCGTGAATCGATATCTAATTTGAGACTGCCCAAAAGGGCCGTTCCCACATACGCGACCATCTCATCCTGCGGTTCAAGATAGCGTCCCTTAATCACTTTTTCGTCTAATAGAGTGAATTTCGATTCGGTTATTGGGTCCACTCCCATGATTCTGACAGGGCGCGCACCCGCCGACGAACTGGCAAGACCGTCAACAGCAAACTGTGGGGTAACTACGGTGACATGTTCGGTAAACTCAGGTCCCAGAAGAACTCGCTCAACCTCGGTCCTCACTTCTGCAGACAACCGCTCGTCAATCCTACGATTCTCGTGGAACTCAGGCATTTGAACTGTAATGTGACCACTACCCATCCGAACGGATGCTTCGATCAATTGCTCATGACTCCCATCCCCAAAGGTTAAACTGAACATCAATAAGATCGCGCCAGTGATCATTGACAAAGCAGTTAACAGGCTCCGCCTAGCCTGCCGACGTAAATTACGGAGCGCTAACCAGAGAATTATTGTTGCCCTCTTTTTCATAGCCCAGACAATGTGTCAGCAGGTGGTATACGGGAAGCCCGTCCAGCCGGATAGATGGCTGCAACCAAAACTGTGAGAAGTAATGCAAGACCAGCCCACACCGCAATGGTACCGTTGAACTGTATGCGAAACGCCGGTCGCATCAGAGCTCCGAACATAGTGAAATCATCGAAAAATAAACTTAAATCGAGAGGATTACTCTGGAACCAGAAGATCAAGGGCAGGGTGATCACAAGACCAACCAGTAAGCTGAAAACCCCTAATATTAGGGCCTCCCAAAGGACGGCAAACAACACTCGCGATGGAACAGTCCCCAACGCCAGCATGACCGCGAATTCACGGCGGCGCTCGAAAGTGGCTATAAGCATCGTATTGGCCACACCGAAGATGGCAACTGTAAAGACAATACCTATGATGATGAAGTGCCAAGATTCCACAAGCTGCACATAGCTAGCCATCTGCGGCTGTAAAAGGGTCCATGGTTCAACCACAATGTTGAGACCGAAGGGTCGGAGGGTCTCCGCCAGCCGAGCAGCTACCTCGGGTGCAAGCCATGGATCGGTTGTCATGGCAGCCGCGAGACCAATTTCATGAATCCGGCCAGACTCTAACGCCACCAAGCTCTGAAGCGACTCTAGAGGCAAGATCGCATATGAACCGTCTAAATCAGTAAGACCTGTTCTGTATACACCAACCACGTGAAAGAGGTCGTTGCCCAGCGAACCGTCGGCAGCAGATGCAACAACCACCACTTCGTCTCCAACGGTAATTCCGAGCTTTTTCATCATCTCTGTACCGACAAGCAATTCATTAGCATTCACCGTCGGTAGTACGCCATCTTCTAACCCATTCAAAATTCGGCTCACTGCGGACTCAGCTGCGTGATCAACGCCCATAAAAGTCGCAGCAACCGTTGATTCTCCAGAACTTACAAGACCACTGGCATACACCCGAGCCGCACCTGCCTTGATATCAGGATCATTTACGAGCTTTCCAACGAGCTGTTCAACGTTGGTACCGTCACGCCCACCTATCGTGTCGTAGATACTTCGATCGGGACGGTATTCGCGTGAATGAACCTGGATCTGCCCCATGAGTAGGCCTGTGCTGTTTTCGATCATCTCTGCGGTTAGTCCATCGGTCCAGCTAACAATGACAACCACGGCGAAGTACCCAACAGCGAGCCCAAGTGCCGTGATGAGGGTTCGGCTAGGATTGCGCCAAAGATTGCGCCAGCCTATGCGTCGCCAAGGGGAAAATGACATTCACTATCGAACTGCGCGTTTCAGCCTTTGCAAAGAGAAGAATGCTTCGTTGACATCGATATCGAACTCAAGCTCTTGGTACCGAATTGTTGTTCGTTCTCCTGGCTTATTCCTGGGGGACATATCCATAACCGTCGGAACCAGGCGACCATCAAAACTTCTAAACTCACTATAGGTTAGAACACGAACTATCGCGTCATTTTCATCATAATAACGGCCCCACTGGGGCATGTGATCAGATTTTCTTACCTGAAATTCAATGCTCCCCCAGACCACCGGAGCTTCAGACTTTGGAGTAAGTCTGAGTTCCCATACTTCCGTACCGTCACGGACCCCATCAAAACTAATCTCGATCTCATAGTTCTCGATTAAGCGACTCTCTTTAACGAGATCGTCATTTGTGAAATGAGACCCCATCCATGAGCCCATCATCATCGACGCTGGAATCTTAATTGTACGATCCACCTTAGGAAGATAGTTCCAGATGTTATCTTCAACTTTAAGAGTACTCGTACCCATTTCCTTAGCGGGAGCCGTTATACGAACCAACGAATACTCTGTGCCAAGAGACCACAACTCCATCACGAAATTTCGTTCCCAGTGCTCCGTTACCACCTCCATGCTAACCACACCGTGACTTGACTGTCCCCTCAAAATACGATCAACTCGATCTATGATATCGCTCGGTGTGTCCTCGGCGAATACTGAATGGCTTCCCAAGAGTCCGACGACCACCACAACTCTTACGATTCGACTCATCATAAGACAACCCGGTTACTCAAACGCTCCACGTACTAAAATATCCAGACCCGTTAGGCTACTCGAAAATAGAAAAAAGTATTCGTGTTCAAGATACGACCGTTTCTTTAACCGCGGTCAAGACAGAACAACTACTGATCAAGGAATCCGAGGTCGTGAATTCGGCATCAAAAACACGAATCCTGTAATCGCAATCAAAAAAACAAATCCCCAGGTGATTCCTAGCTCCAAGCCTGTTTTCGAGCGATCGAGGTCCATGGCTTCAGCGTTGGCCGTTTCATGTCCCATCTCAACCAACTCAGAACCTTCATCAGACTCACCGAGCGTCAACGATCTCTCAGGACGGATCGTTTCAACCGCGTCTGTCTCAACCACAACCTCGGCTACAGCGATTGTGAGTCTAGTAGTCGCCGTTTCTGTTCCAGACGCGACAAGAGTGTACTCACCGGGCCTGAGATCTGTGGATAGCGTTACTTGCTTTTCGAAACGACCATGGTCATCTGTGGCGCTAACCACGCCCACTGTGAAGTCCTGAAAGATACCTTGTAGAATCAAGTGGACTTCACCTCCATCAGAAAGCCCCTCACCGTTGATAGTAATCACATCGCCAACAGTTGCTGTTCTCTTATCGATTCTTAATAATGGTCCATGTGCGTGAGCCACCATCATTGTGCAGGCCAACAAGATGGAAATAATAGCCAGAGACCTTTTTGGGTGGTACATCCCTCCTCCTTACCAGGCAATTACATCAAATGCTGTTGAGCTGGAGCAATCCACGCATACGTAGCAAGAACCAATAATAACAAGATAACTCCAAAACCCAAGCTCAGAATACCAATGCGGTCCCGTGGAAGTGTCGATGGCTGTCGATCAATTATTGGCGGAAGGAAAAGAAGTAAGTAAACGATGGGAGAACCAAACACTAAGGCGTGAATTCCAAACCAGTTTTCGAGAGCATAGATCCACAGAAAGAAAAATGGAGGTTTAGTTACCTCTGCTCCCTCAATCGCTGGATAACCCAACTCAGCTGGCCAGACCAGCGCAAAGATTCCTGCCAAAGCTAAGAAGAAAAAGCCATGGGCAATTACTCTTCGAATATGGAATAGGAAGCGGCCACTCTGCGCGTCCTCTCCAGGATGAGTATGGATACCAAGTACACGAATTAGGTAGAGGTGAAAACCTAAAAACCCAAATAAGAGCACAGGAAGGATCCCAACATGGAATCCGTACAATCTCGACGATACTTCTACGGTAGGCGTAAATTCTGGAGTAAAAACACTGCCGACTGGGCCCACGCCACGAGCTCCAGCGACAAAGTGTGCCATCGCCTCATAACCAGCCTGATCCTGTGGTAGCACCATCCCCGTGAAATGCAGTAAGAAAATCGTCCCTAACATCAAGACTCCGACCCACCATACAAACTGACGAGGACTCCGGTAGCTGCCACGCCAGAAAACCCATAACAGATGTAGAGTTACAACGATTAGGAGAAAGTTGGCGCTCCAAAAATGAATGCTTCGGATGAAATCTCCCAAAGGAGCTCTCGAAATTATGTAGAGAACACTCTGATGAGAACCCTGCGGATCAGGATCGTAGAACTGCAGCAGATAAAACCCGCTACTAACGAGAATAATTAGTCCGGTCACCGTCAACGAGCCGAGAAAATAGGGTAATGTCTGCGCGACTCCTGGAATCGAATAATCTAGATCAGCCTTCACTGATTTCAAACCAAAGCGATGACTCAGGTCCACGACAGATCCCCAATTCTGCTGTCATCTACTGACATTGGAATGCTCCAGCCAACGAACCATACCCATATTGGCAGTGGTGTTTTAGCCAAACACGTCCAGACAATCTCTTAACAATTGGCATCTCTGCTCACATGCCGACCCTCAGATATAAATCAGATTTTACCCATTTTAAAGGGAATGATAAGTTTAACTTGATGCACTGGCGCGCCTGATTGACCCTTCCATCGTCACGACAAATATCAGGCTGGTCCGACCATCGGGCCACCTGCTGTCAAGGCAGGAGCGTCGTGTTCGAGAGTCACCAGATCACTCTTCAGTGTCCGAAGTGCCGCTGTAAAAGCTACCACCGCCGCGGATGGTTGCAGACCAATCCGACACTCACCTGTGCGCAGTGCGGCGTCAAGATCGTCATCAAGGCTGATGATCTTCGCCGGGGACTGGAAGGCTTTGAGCGCGAGATCCAGAACATTGTGCACGACCTTAAGTTCTGATTTGGTCATAATGGTTGATCTGTACTTTATCTCACGAGTGATATATACTCTGGTTCCTTCGCGGTGTCGTGGGCGCTGGCAAGAGCATTACGATGCTGCTACGAACGGTAGCCTAGGGGCTGTGGAGAACCAGTCCACAGCCCCTAGGCATGTCTTACGAACTAATTCATCGACAGCTTTCGCTTGATCTAGAATAACGTCCATGTTCATAGGGCGCCCCCTTTTCCGCCAAGCACCCCCGACACTAGGTATATTACCTGAAAACTGTTATGAGAAAGCGCCCAGACTACGGAGACGCCACCCCGGAAGACCTCGCGCGCGTGGTTCTGCGCCCTACGAACGCGCGGCAGACGGCAGGCCGTTCGGCGCAATCAGGTCGAGATACGTTAGCCGCTTCCCAATCAGACCCCGCGCCAGGACGGTCATCTGCGTCTCCGTATCCGCGCCGCGTACGTTGTGCTTCCGCGCGAACTCGGTGACGTAGCGCTGAAGATGCTTAGGGCTGAGCCTGTGGAAGGTGCCCTTGTGCGCGCGCTTCAGCATGGACCAGAAGGATTCGATCCCGTTGGTATGAGCCATGTTCGCTGACGTACTCTCCCAATGAGTGCCTGACCGTTTCGTGACGCGGGAGACCGTCGTACCCGCCGTGGTCGTCGGTGTAGACCGTCGCCCCTCGTTCCACGTTGGCTGCCACGAATCCCTGTAGCGTCTGGGCGTTGGTGTGCTCGATGACGCGCGCGGTCACGTGGTTCGTCTTCCGATCCTTCGCACCGATGACGGCGGTCTTGCCGACAGGTCCGCGACCAGCATGGAGCTTATTTCGTTCGTGCTTGTTCCGCTCCTTGCCGCCGATGTAGGTTTCGTCTACTTCGACCGGGCCGGAAAATGGGGACCCGTCCGCGTCACGCCACGCGTCGCGAATCCTGTGCAGCATGAACCAGGCGGTCGGTTGGGATACGCCGATGTCGCGATGGAGCTTCATACTGGAAATGCTTTTCAGGTTAGTGATTTCGAGATACATCGCAAAGGCCCACTTTCGCAGCGGGACATGCGATCGTTCCAGTATGGTGCCCGTTCTGACGCTGAAGTAGGACCGGCAGTCCGTGCACCAGTAGGGCATCGGTGTAGCGTTCGGGACGGGTCGCGTCTCTATGCTTCCACAGTGCCCGCAACAGCGCCCATTCGGCCATACCTGGCGCTCGAACCATGCGGCGGACGCTTCTTCTGTGGGGAACATCTGTCCCAATTCAAGGAGCGTGATACCCTTCCGAAAGGATTGTCCAGGAGCTGAATGTCGTGACATAGTGTGCGTGCCTTTTGCCTGTAGGTGTATGGATTCGGACCACTCCCGTCAAGTTAAACTTATAATTCCCATACATTGGGCCTGGCGAGTGGCACGCGGAACACCCAATCCCTTAACCACAGCTAGAGGTTCGATGAGCACAGATGAACAGATGCAGCAGGCAACGTTTCACTTGGTCGCGTTTGATGAAAAAGGTGGCGTTAAACAAAACCAGGAGAACCTGGAAGAACTCCGTCTCGTGTGTCAGATCAAGGGCGGCGGGAAGCTCGCGATCTGGGGCAGCTCACAGACGAGAGCCAACATCGACACGGTGCTGGCGGAGGGGGTGCCGTGCCACGTCCGGTGTGACTACGTCGACCCTCAACCGTGGGGAGCGCAGAAATACGGCCACACGCACTGGGTTCCACAAGACGGACGACTGTCCATCGTGGCCTAGAGTTCCTGGCGCAAAGACACACGGCGAGCGCGGCGTTACGATTAACCAAGAATGAGAAAACACTACTCCGGAATCGGTGTCATGCTCGTACACGTGGCGCTCGGCGTCGGCGGAGTGGGTGTTTCTTGGGGGAGACCGAGACGAGGAGTGCTCCTAAACCTGCCGACTACTTTGGAGGAAGCATGACCCCGGAACTCATTGCCATCGTGACGGTGGGTGTTGCGTTCGCTGGCGTGTGGGCATCTACGACGCCACACCGAAAAATGTCTGTTGCGGTCTGGGCACTCTCCGCCGTGCTTGCCTCGGCCTGTTCGTCTGACTCAACTGAAGGATCCGCCTACGAGATAATCGGCCGAGACCGAATAGGGAATACTAGATGTAGTTTTGACGTTCGCCTTGAGGAACGTGTGCCTGAATCGTCAATCCGAAATATTGCAGAGGAAATCAAGAGGCGCGAAGCCGAAGAATGCGAGAGGACATTCATCGTGCACTACCTGCCAGGGATGCAAGTCGATGCTGGCGGCTGGGCCACGAGTCACTTCACCTCAAGTCTCGAAGTCAGAATATTGGGCATGACTGTTGAGCAGGCGAACAGTGCTCCACCCTTGCTAGATGGCGAGGTGGTAGGTCGCTGGCGGCGCGACGTGCTTCCGCCCGGGTGGTTGACGATCGTTCGACGTGACAATCAGCTAATTACGCGATGGGACCACGCCGACGGGAGCAACTCTGAGAATAGTCTCGATGAATCGCAGCTTCCTGACGGGCGGCTGCGGTTTGAAGATCAGGGTGAGAACGCCTTCGGCGAATATTACATAGTGGAAATAGATGGGCGAATCGGACTCTATGACGAAGACGGGCAGATTCTGGTAATGGAGCGCGATTCACCGTGAGGCACCATCTAGGCCGCACACCTAGGTGCCAGCTGGAGGAAGCATGACCTCGGAAATCGTTGCCATCGTGACGGTGGGTGTCGCGCTCGCCGGCGTGATCCTCACTTCTATTCGAGGGGTGCAGCAGGACATCAACGAGTTGCGCGGAGAGGCCGGGACACTCCGCGAACGCATGGCGCACCTGGAAGAGTTACTGGAAGGCTTACACGAAGCGATCACCGGACGGTCCAGGGCCAGCGTGGTATAAGTCGGTCGTACAAGAAAAAGCCCGCGTTGAACGCGCGGGCTTTAGGTCGTGAAAGCGGCCGGGGTGAATGAGACCCCCAACCGATGCGAGAACAACAGAATCCTAGGTATTGTCAGGTTGAGGCGACGAGTGGCAGAATAGGCCGATGAGGAGCCCGCCGGCCAGCGATCACGGCTATCGATTCCCGCCCGACATCATCAGCCACGTGGTCTGGCTCTCCCATCGGTTCTGCCGCAGCTTCCGCGCTGCCGAAGATCGCCTCGCACAGCGCGGCGTGACGGTCACCTCCGAGACGAGTCGGCCGTGGGGCCAGCGGTTCGGTCCGGTCTACGCGCGGCGGCGGCGGCGCGGGCGGCTGGGAGACCCCTGGCCTCTCGACGAGGTGTGCGTCACGATCCAGGGTCGCCACCAGTACCTGTGGCGTGCGGTCGACGAGGACGGTGACGTCCTGGACATCCTCGTGCCCTCGCACCGGAATCGGCGAGCAGCCGTCCGATGCTTTCGGACGCTGCTAAACCCCCAGGGCCGTCTCCCTCGACGACTGATCGCCGACCAGCGGCGCGCCTACGCCGCCGCGGGCCGCACCGTGATGCCGTCGGTGGTCCACGTCACTGATGCGGAGGTCTCTCATCACCCGACACGACCGCGGGAGCGCCAGATGCGACGGTTCACGTCGGCCGCTCAGCTCCAACGATTCGCGTCGGTACACGGGATCGTACAGCCTCTCGTCCGAGTCAGTCGACACCTCCTGCGGTCGGCGCACCACCGCCTGCTCCGCACCCGCGCGTTCGTTGAATGGAATGCGGTGACGTGCGCCTGCTGAGAACGATCCGGAACGAAAGATTTCACGGGGCAAGAGCGCGCTGCCCTCACCAAGGTGACAATGCCGTCAAGCTCGCTGCCGCGGAGGCTTTGGATCGGTTTCCCACGGTACATGGACTAGTGCTGTCTGCTGTCGCCCACGTCCAAGGCGGTCCGATCGTCCTGCGAAGCGGTCACGAGCTTATGTTCGCTACGAACGTTATGGGGCCCTTCTCTGTTCACTCAGCTGCTGGTAGAGAGGATGCAGCAGTCAAACGGCTTGGTTCTTCATGTGGTTGCACCGTTCCACAGAGAACTCGACTGGAAGGACCTTGAGAGCATTAGGAATCACAAGACGACTGCGGGATACAAGGCAGGACCAAGACCTGCGGCCGGGCACTCGCCGGAGAGCTGGCTCGACGATACGCCGGAACGATATCGTCCGTAGCGTTCGATCCCGCGTTCATCATCGACAAATCGGACCCAGAACTGCGCAAGAGGTGGTCATCGGGGCTCAGTGGTCTCTTCTGGAGCGTGATGGCGGCCCTGTTCGCGAGGCCACCTGCGGTTGCAGGCGAACCCATCGCAGATCTGATGCTTCTGAGTCGAGATCGCAGCACGATCAACGGAGCTATGTTCAAGCTGGACAAGAGAGTCGACGGCCCTCGCGGCCGGCCTGGTGAGGCCGGGGAGACCCTCGCCGGGACATGACGGCGTCACGCCGAAGTACCTAGAGCGTACTCGCCGGAGGTTCGCACGTCGTGCAACAGCCAGTACCATCCAGAAACCAGATGCCAACGACACGCGTATGTCGGGCTCGGCGATTGCGAGCCCGTGTCTCGCCGGTGATCTCATGATGACGTGGCGCACCTGGGGGATCCCAGTACGATGCGGGGCGGGCATGGTGGCCCTGCAAACCCTCCTCGCGCTCTACCGCTTTGGAGACACCACGGCCTGGCTGCAGTTGGTGAATCCGCTGATGTGGATCGGACTGGGTCTATTTTTCGTCACGGGCTGGGTCATTGGCTGGGTGGTGGAACGCCTCCTCCGCGGCACGACCGGTCGGTTCCGCACATTGCTGCTGGGGGCGACGATCCTGGCCACCCCCGTGGCGGTCGCCGGGAGCCTCGTGGGGGGGGGCTGTTCGGCCCTCCGGGGGTCCTGCTCTATGGTCTGATCCCGTATCTCCTCCTGGTGGGGATTCCCAGACTGATTGGGAAGGGATGGGCAGTGTGGACCAGGCACGGCTCCTGAGTCCTTGCGCCGCAAGGAACAAGGGCCTCCCACGAACCCGGGGCGGTTCGCCCGCAGCCTGACCCGCGCCGGGGTGCCCGAGCGGGTCGCCATGCTCATCACCGGCCACAAGATCGCCAGTGGGTGAACGTGATTTTGAAGCCGCTTTGAGAAAGCGTTCGTGAGCCGCGTGAAGCACCGCACGCCCATTCTCAGGTTGAGATTCTGGCGCTCCACGTAGCCTGTGGAGACGTGCTTGGGGTCACGATTTCCGGCGACGGGACGAATGACGGTCCCGTCGGTACGGGCACATTGGACGGTCGGCTCAGGAAGACGCCGTGGCCCTCCTCGACGCACCGCGGCCCGCCGCCGAACTCATCCGCGGCGGGCTCCCGTAGTCCACGACCGTCTCGTTCATAATTGAGGGGTACCGCACGGAGAACAACCGCAGGGAGTGCTGCCTAATCCACTGTAAATACTTGAGTTGAACGATTACTGTGGCGGTCCGCAGGTTTCGGTAGGGTCGATCCCGGTGCCTGCATCAGTGTCTGAATACGCGCAAAAGAAGGCATTGTCATCCTCGACATCCGAGCGCCGTCGCATCAATCTCGATAGTCGTGCCACCCAGAGGCGCCGATAGCCATAGCGAATCCTCGCGTGGGCAACGTCGCGCATCCTTTGGCGAAGCGCGGTCAACGGATCGCGGATGCTCTGATACCGCAGGCTCGATCGCCAGCACCGTGCCGTACGAACAAGAACTTGCCCCGCACATCGCGGCTGTCCAGCGTGCCCTGCGGTGTGATAGCGTGGGCGCGTTCATGCCTTCCCGCGACCCAGTTGAGCCGTCGCCTCACGTTTCAACTGCGAAAGGGGCACATCCTTCATGAATGCTCTCGACGACATTTTGAAAAGTGCCCACCACGCCAGACTCATCCCGACCGTTGCCGATTCTCGCAAGGAAGAGCGGATCGTATCCGTTCTGCTTGCGACACTGTCCGTGGTACCTCAGTTTGCGGAACAATTTTTGGAGCGTTGTGGAGTGCGGATGGGGAAGACATCCGCCCTACGCAGTTATACAGAGGTCGAGTTTATGGCTGCCGATGGAAGCAGCACAGACCGGCCCGACGGTGTTTTGAGCCTCTTGACGCGCAAGGCTCGGTGGACCGCGCTTCTCGAAGCCAAAATTGACAACACTGAAATCAGCGAAGAGCAAGTGCACAAGTATGCAGAGATCGCACGCAACTACGGGATCGATGCCGTGATCACACTGTCAAATCAACTAGCGTCGTTGCCATCGCATGTTCCGTATTCAGTCCCGAAGAGGCTGAGCAATCGTGTGCAATGTTTCCATATGTCGTGGATTAGCGTACTCACGCAAGCAGCTTTGATCCTGAGAGACAACGACGACGTTAGTCGAGAGCACGCGTTCATTCTTGAGGAGATGGCACGCTATCTCGAACACCCGAGTTCTGGCATCAAGCGCTTCGATCAGATGAACGCAGAATGGCGGCAGCTCGTTCTTGGAGTGCGGAATGATCGGCAGTTCAAGCGAATGTCACCCGAGATCGAGAATACCGTTGCGGGCTGGCATCAAGAAGAACGCGATGTATGTTTGATATTGAGCCGCCGTATCGGCGCACGGGTCGGTATCTGCCTTTCACGGAAACACCAAAGAGATCCCGCACTGCGGCTCAGAGATGTATGCGATTCGTTGATCGCGTCGCAGGAGTTGCGCTGTGCTTTCAGTGTGCCGAATGCTGCCAGCGATCTCGACGTCACAGCCAATTTGCAACGTCGGACGATCTCCTGTTCCATGAAGCTCACGGCTCCTGGTGACAAGAAGTCAGCTGACGCGAGGGTCAACTGGCTGGTTCGGCAGTTGCGGGGTGTTGAGGGCGACGATGTGATCGTTCGGGCGTTCTGGCTCAGGCGAGGGGGGCCAACGCAGGCGACATTGTCGGAACTCAAGACGGACCCCAAGTGTCTTGAAAGCGGGTATCCTGGTGCGGCACCGACAAGCTTCGAAGTTGTCATGATCCGGGATCTCGCGGGCCGATTCTCTGGCCGACGAACATTCATAGAAGACTTGGAGAGTCTGATACCGGAGTTCTACGATCGTATCGGTCAGAAGTTACGGCCTTGGGTTCCACCACCTCCGCCGATCGATAGGCGCGACCCCATTAAGGACACCGAGACGGTCGACACCAGCGAAGAGCGCACTGGAGACGGCATCGCGCAGTCGGAGTCAGATCACTCTCGCGATCCGCAAGCACCAGGCGATGCGGGTGTACCGCGAGCCGAAGAACGTAAGACGCTCGCGGCACTGCAAGAGCCGACCCCGCCGCCTACGCCCAGCGACGAGGAGGCCCCGTCCGCAGGCGCACCGCGCCTGAACGGCGAGGAGACTTGACAGCCACACTGGTTTGGGCTCTTCTCGGCGTGCCGCGCCTGGAAGGAACTACAACGCGTCGTTCGATCGGAGTGTCCTCCTCGCGTGTTGCGCGAGATACCGGCTGCGTGCGCCGCGGACACCGTTCACTTGTATCGTCCAGCTTGCTCACGCACAATGGGGAATTTATCCGACGACGCTGGCAGACGTCTACCGACAGCTTCGTATTCCGCTCCATCACCACGAGGCGTTGTTGCACGAATCGTCACGGGCCCGCACGATGTCAACCGACAGGATCCTCACCTCCGATGCGATACGACACTGGTCGGCCGAGGGCGGTCATCCGATTCGGGATCGCACAGCCGAGGACGGCCTCACTCCCCTGTCCAACTGGACTCCGGGCGCGAAGACCATCGCCGATGATGGACGTGTCGCGGAAGAACGTGTTCTCCACCCGGCCCTGACGATGGTACCCTGACACCTGCTTCCAACGGCGCCGGCCGAGCTGCTTCACCACCGTGATCGTCCGATCCCGCGGGGCGACCGCGGTCGATGGCCCTCTCGTGCGCGTTGAGCAGATCGAGGGCGGTGGTCGCATCATTACCCGTCGCCTCGGTCAGCGTGTGGACACGGATCACGCCTGACTGATCGACGCCACGGTGGAGCTTCCGCCAGCCACGCCGGCCGCGGCCGCCCACTCACCTGCCCCGACGATGGACAGACCCGTGTTGTCGAGCACGAGATGAAGGCCCTCGTCCCCTCGTCGGTCGGGACCGGTCGCAAACGGCGCCTCAAATGCTGACTGCGCCAGGAGCGCGTCGTATCGTCGGGGGCGGAGAGGTCGAGGCGCATCCTCCCGAACAGGGCGTGCAGGAATCCTTCGGCCTGGCGCAGCGGGAGATGGGAGAGGAGCCGCAGGGTCAGGGCGGTCTCGATGGCGAGATCCGAGTACCGCTGCCTGGACACCCACACCGTCACATTGCCGCGGCGAACGAGGGCGCGGTTGTAGGCCGGCCAGTTCGCCACGCGATATTTCGTCTTGTATATGGGATGAACCTTCGACTGCATCCCTGTAGTGTGGCTCCTGCGGAGACGAGAAGAGCGAACCACGCCGCCCCACCCGCAGATGGTCTTCATGCAATAACGCCGCTGGGAGTTCCCATGACGCATGCCGAGAGTGTAGCCGAACAGCAAAGAGTGGGATTGCCGGCGTGGAGCCATGAGGTAGGCGTCCAGAGAGTCAACCGTGATTTGGCAGGACGAAAATTGACCTGGTGCCGGTGAGGGGCGCCGGAGAGGGACCGCTGCGACTCAAGGGCTTATTCATTGCACCACCACCGTCGGTGGTCGGTCCTCGTCAGCCACGTAGACAGGTATCCCGGCTTTGTGAGCTTGGTCGACATAGCGACGGAATCTGTCCGGCGAGGTGATTCTCCGTGCCATAATGACTCGAAGATCCGGCCGGAGGAACGGCAAGTGCCGAGGACCGTACAACACCACTGTGCCCGCGGGAACCTCGGTGTAGTGAGCACGAATGTTCTGCAGGCGCTCTGGGAAGAGAATCGCCTGGCCACGGTACTGTGCCAGAGGCCGATACACGCTAGTGTACGCTACGGACGCCAAGACTATAAGGACGGTTGCGGCCTTCACACCGCGATGCTCACGGAATCCCCGCGCGGCCAGCCCGCTCAGCGCCGCAGCGGTCACCAGGACCGTTCCCGGTGCCAGCAGACGAGCGTCGAGCGCGTTGAAGTGCCTGGAGGACTTCAGGAGCACCATGCTAGCCCAGAAGAACACCCCGGTGAGAGCCAGCACCACGATCGTCACGCGCTCGCCGCTGTCCAACCGGCCGAGGCCTCGCCCGGCGCCTCATCCTCGGACCGTCATTTGGAGACTCACGGCCACGGTGAGAACTATGACAGCAGCGAACGCCGCGAGCAGTAGTGGGTGTCTCGGATGAGGGACGTACACGAAGACGAAATTGACCTCTGAGACCAGGGCCTTGGCGGACTCATAGATAAAGACCATCAGGCTTTCTCGTCGCCGGACGGCCCCGGGTAAGAGGCTGCCTGAGATCACATAATTCAGCCACAGATAGGCCCCGATTGGGACGGCCGCGCCGACCAGGGACCCCGCCAGGAGGCGCACAGCGCGCGGCCGACCTTTCGCGGCGGCCCAGAGACAGCCGGCCAGTACCGGGACGAGCAGCACGAGGCCGACGTATCGAATGCAGAAGGCGGCCGCGATGGCTGTCGCCAAGATCACCGCCGCAGACGCGCTCTCCCGGTCGAGGAGACGAGCCAGCGCCAGTGTCGCAACGAGGATCGCCAGAATAAAGATGCCCTCGGCGTAGGTTGCCGAAAAGGTGGTGATGATCCCGCCTGATCGACGCGGCCGGCGGCGTCATCCGGCTCTCGCCCGCGCGCTCGAAGACGTTGGTGGGGCGGATGCTCCCGATCTCACCCCCCATTGCCAAGGCCCTGGCGCGACGGCGGGCACGCCGCGACCCCGACAGCCCGCTCGTCTTCCACCGCGACGGGATCCCTGTCCGCCGCTGGCGCACGGCGTGACGCACCGCCGCCCAGCGCACCGCATCACCCCTTCGCCTCGTACGACGATGCACCGCGTAAGGGCGCTCGGCCACGGGCCGGGGGGCGGCAGGGGTACTGTCAAGTGCAGTGGGAGCGTGGCAGACTTGGCCGATGAACCGCGACACGCTGAGCGACCATGGCTATCGATTGCCCCCCGCGATCATCAGCCACGCCGTCTGGCTGTCTCACCGCGTCGGTGTGAGCGTTCGCGCTGTCGAAGATCTCCTGGCCCACCGCGGCCGCACGGTGTCCTACGCAGCGATCCGGCTGTGGTGCCTCACGGTTGGTTCAGTAGACGCGCGCCGGCTCACGCGTCGACAGGGCCGGCTGGACGACATTCGGGCCCCTAGACGAGGGCTTCGTCACCCTCCAGGGACAGCGGGGCGCGCTCTGGCGTGCCGTCGACCACGAGGGTGACGTCCTCTCGATAGCCTCGTCCAGTCGCGTCGCGACTGTCGGGCGGCGACACGCTTGTTCCGCACGCTGTGGCAGGGGCAGGCGCGTCCGCCGGGGCGGGTGGTCACCGACACGCTGCGCCGCGACCGGGCTGCGCACCGAGCGGTCCTGCCGTCCGTCGCCCAGCGCACGGACCGATACGAGCACCATCGTGCCGACGTCTCCCACCAGCCCACACGGCACCGCGCGCGACACCTGCGCCAGGGCAACTCTCCCGGGCAGGCACAACGATTCTTGTCCGTGCATGGACTCGTCCGCACCCGCTTCCGCGGTGGCCGTCACCTGGTGCGAGCGGTGCACCAGCGGGAACGACGAAGACGCTCTTTTCTCATTGGGAATGCCGTCACGCTCGCCGCCTGACGCGAACTGCGATCACGATCCCGAGTACCGGCGCGCTCGATGAACGCTCCCTTGACAGTACCACCTTGACGGTATTCCTAGAGAGGTTGCAGTATTACTCAAATACTTATGCTAAAATGGCAAGCGGTCGCCACGTTGAAAGGCGACGTAGCTCTTACCATCAACCTGAGAGGTCAGATCCAGCCGATTGCACTCAGTCGTAAGAAAGGCGAAGCCTTCCGCAGCCAGGGCTACTAGGAGCCTCCCTACGTCGTCCCCGCCTACGGCTTGGCGGGCGGCTCGTTTCAGGCGATTGTAGCGGGCCGTGGAGTCCGGCCCGGCGCCCTGTGTCATCCAGATCCGTATCGGTCGGCAACACTGCAGTGGACAGATCAACGCGTCCCAGCTATATTATTACCAACAATCCGCTCATGTAGGACCGGATCCCCAAGCTGCGCCAGGAGGGTCGCCGCTGAAGCAACGAAACGGGACTGGCAGGTCATCGGTGACACCCGGTTGGCGACTTCGGGTCTCCGTCGCGGTCTTCCTTGTGGCCGTGGTGATCCGCCTGGCGTTCGGGCTCGGGTATTGGAACGACAAGCCGCTGACCCGCGACGAACAGGAGTACCTCGCGCTCGCCGCCAGCCTGGCTGGTGGCCACGGTTTCACTTACGATCGTGCCGATCAATTCCCCGTCGGCGACCGTTTTTCGCGAGCCCCGGGCTACCCCGCGTTCATCGCCGCGGTCATGTGGCCCGACGACGATTTTCGGGTAGGCCGCGCACCGACCAGCGTCCCGATTGCGCTCGAGGTGGTCCAGGCCGCAGTGGGAGCGGTCGGAGTACTACTCATCGGCGTATTGACGCGACGCGCGGCCGGGCCCCGGGCCGGCGTGGTGGCGGCGTGGCTGGCGGCGTTCCACCCGGCGCTCGTGTGGATTTCGGCCTACGCGCTCAGCGAGGCGCTGTTCTCGACAGTGGCCTTGTTGGGGGCACTGGCGCTGTCAGCGCTGGACAGTGATCGAGAGGTGACGCCCATCTGGCGTACCGCAGCCGCGGGCGCACTCGCCGGTCTCGGGGCGCTGATCCGACCGGCGGCGCTGCCGTTCGTCGCCGTTGGGGCTGTCTGGCTGGTGCTGCGACGGCGCTGGATGCACGCAGCAGTCCTGGTCCTGGCGGCCTCGACCGTCCTCGCGCCATGGACGACGCGCAATCTTTCGGTCCACGGCCGGTTCGTGCTCGTTGCGGCGGGAGGGGGAGTGACCTTCTGGACTGGTAACCACCCGGCCGCCGTTGGCGAAGGTGATCTCGCGGCGAATCCGCAGCTAAAGGCGTTCAACCAGGCGTTCAGGGAGCAGCATTCCGGACTGACGGCTGAGGCCCTCGAGCCGCATTACTACGCTGAAAGCTGGCGTTACATACGGGCGCATCCACTCGACTGGCTCGCACTCGAAGGTCGGAAGCTCTTTTACTTGTTCGTGCCGGTCGGCCCATCCTACCTGCTGCATTCTCCGCTATACTACTGGGCCTCGGTGCTGCCGTGGCTGCTGTTGCTCCCACTCGCGATAGCCGGCTACGTGCAGATGGTGCGCCTCCGCCGGGTGCCGCGTGCGCTGCTGGCGCACGTTTTGGCCACCATTGCGGTGTGCGTGATCTTCTTCCCACAGGAGCGTTTCCGAATCCCGATCCTCGATCCCGCCGCAATCGTAGGGGCCGCAGCCTTCCTCGCCTCTCGTCCATGGCCGTGGAGCGTCGACACAGGGATGACGGTCGGCTGACCTGTCGTCGCGCACTTCGCAGCTCCTGCGAGCACCGCCATGGACATACAGGTGATTATTCCCACGTTCAACGAGCGAGAGAACCTACCGGTGATCGTTCGCCAGGTGCTGGAACGACAGAGCTATCGTGTGCTCGTCGTCGACGACAGCTCGCCCGATGGCACTGGGCGCGTCGCAGACGAACTAGCGCGCGAATTCCCCGGCCGCGTCGACGTTCTGCATCGTACGGGCCGGCGGGGCTTGGGCCGCTCCTATACTGACGCGCTGCACCAGGCCGTCGAAGGCGACGCAGATCTCGTGTGTCAAATGGACGCCGACCTCTCGCACGACACCAGATACCTGCCGGACATGGTCGCGGCCGCCGCGCGGGGTTACGACCTGGTGATCGGGTCTCGTTATCTGCGAGGCGTGTCCGTCGTGAACTGGCCGCTCTACAGGCTATTCCTGAGCGCCACCGCCAATGGGTACATCCGGCTGGTGACCCGGCTGCGTGTGCGAGACTGTACGAGTGGTTTCAGGTGCTGGCGGCGGCAGGCGATTGCTCGTCTGCCGCTGGGTCGGATCCGGTCGAACGGCTATGCCTTTTTGGTCGAGACGTTGTACGAGGCTTCGAAGGCCCACTGTCGGATAGGCGAGGTGCCCATCGTCTTCGTCGAGCGTCGCGAAGGCCACTCGAAGGTCTCGCTGAGCGTCCTCCTCGAGTCGGTCATGACACCGTGGCGGCTCGTTCTCAGAGGCGGATTCGTACGCCGATACGCCGGCGCTCGTCAGGACCGCGTCGACCCGTAGCATGAGTGCATCACATGTTCGACTCCCTCCAGATCTCGGACACGCGCTGTCGCCGCCTGGGCGTGACGGATGCACCTTCCCCCCCGGCCCCTTCGATCCACAACCATCACACCACCCGCCAGCCGCGCGGCCATCCGGCCCGTGTGCCTCGTGTGTGGGCGCGTGTGGCGCATGACGACGCGGCGCCAGGCGCGGGTGCGGTAAGGCAACGTTCACGTGATCATAGCGGCGATCGGTTATCGCATGTGAGGCGATGAAACGGCGAAGTGTGGCAAGAATCGGCGTGAATTCGCGAGATCAAGACCATCGAGGCGACGTGGGTGATAACCGTCTGTTGATAACCGATCCGACACAGGGCCTTCTAAGCCGAGGGTCGCAGGTTCGAATCCTGCCGGGCGCGCCAGCCCTTTACGAAACACTGTCCTACAGCACTTTCGATCTCATTGCCAACTTCTTTTGAATCGTCGCTCTTTCTCCTGCAACATCGAGGTATATCGGAGAAGGGCTATTGATCGAGATTTCAATTTTAACTTATTGGATGTGGGTTGAAACGCTTCATACTGCAATTCACAACATAAGGGGTTTCCCCCCGTGGCTGAGTTGCTTACATCGGAACCTCAGAAAATAGGGGCGAGACATTTGGTTCGGTGAGGAAGCACCACAGCCACATCAGGCATCCGAAGCAAGAGAACTTACAGAAAAATTATCAAGTCTTCCCCTTGGCACGGCGTATCAAAACGAACATACCACTCATCAACATCATCAGCAGCGTCAGTCCATAGTATCGCTGTCCACCAGCTGATGAGTTTTCGTCAACTGCTTGTGCGAGAAGCTCCAGATACTTCGCATCAGCGACTGCAACTCGTGATTGGAGTAGGTAGCGCTGCCGCTCCCACTGGGGCGCCAGAATTTGGACTGTTTCCCATGCCTCAAGATCACCCATTGGATCCACAGGTGTTGAGATCAGCTCATTAAGAATCTCTCGTTGTTGCTCGACAAGTTTTGGAACTGCTTCAGTTTTCCAGAACGGTTGGTCGTCGACAATAACGTAAATCGGAGCCGTGTGAGCCAGTGCTCCATAATGCTCAATCGCACCTGTTGAGGAAGTTAGATACCCCCACCGATGCTCCGGCACCTCGTGCTCTCCAAACGCTCGCACTGCAAGCCACATACTCTCGTTTGCAATCAATACTTCTTCAAGTTTTACCTGGTCATCATCGTTCCCAGGAATGGTCTTGACTACCTCACCATGGCTCACAAGTTCAATCCGATCGAGATCCCCCATGTCTGGATTAAGTTGAGCCAAAGCTGAGATCTCGAGACGAGTACCACGAGCAACTCGAACCTCACTACCCATACCATGACCATTGATCGTAAAGTCGAGTAAAGGGCCGTTAGTCACAAAAACTTTGCCGGCTCTGAAGGCCGCATACCATGCATCTGCGTCAAAAGATCCCTCGAGCATGACATAGTACCGCTCAGCCCCTGGTAGCGATGGGCCGAAGTACGGAAAATCTGACCCGGCTCCAGGATTTATCTTGAAGCCAAGGTTGAGAAACGGATACCAGTTGTCCGTAATGAGACGCCCACCTTGCAGCACTTCAACAAAATCAACTAGGTTGAATGGCACATCAAGTACAAGTCCACGTCGACCATTGAAAGAACGCCCATAGTGTGCGTAACCGGACACCCCTCCCTGTCGATGAGATTCTTCGAAGACTTCGTGATACTGAAAATACTTATCAACCGGCTGACGGATAGGTCTCTGAAGATTGTGGTGAATCGTATGACCGCGTTGGATCGTTCGTGGACCCTCCTGTCCAGACACGATCATATGCCCGTCGCGGAGGAAGCGACTTGCCTTCCCCCAGGCGGGTTGCCTGAAGTGAGTGGTTACGATATTACCCATCTCAAGAAGGTTACCGACATGTACGTCCTCTGCGGCTACATATCCCCATACCGCAGTATCTTCGACCTTGGTACGCATGAGATGTAGATGATCGTCACCCGAATACCAACCACGACTCGGCTGATCGATGTAGCGCTTGATAGTAATCATCGTATTAGTTGTCTGTCCTTCCTTAATCTCAAGTTTTGTCTCATATATTCGATACTCTGGTCCCTTCGAAGCCACAAGTTCATAAGTTCCAATCGGAACAGTAGCTTCGTAAATCCCATCGACATAGAACACCTGACGATTTCGAGACGGCCAAACGAGCCGAGGCGCTGTCCACAATAGTCGAGTGTCGTCCGCGTAGCGGTGCACTAGGAGCGACTGATCCGATGGTAAGGGAGTACGCCCTGTCTCATCATACAAACCTAAGCGTGCTGGCACCTTCCGACCACTCTGTTCATCCAAAACTTCGATACGCACCATCCCAACAGGGATAGCTGGAGGAGTATCTCCACTTCGGTTAATCACCAGATCGCACAGAACGATACCACCGGGTGCGGCAATTGCCAGATCAGTTCCACGAATTCCTTGGCCAGAAAATCTGGCACGCTCTAAACGGACTGTAACCTGATGTAATTGGGTGCCAACTACCGGAGTCACGAGCGAGTAACCAGTAAAGGGGTCATTCGGTTCAGACACACCATAGCCGTTTCCAGCGTTCTGATCCCAGGCTACAGTGAATGGCTGAGTTTGGTGTGGTTCGTACATTACGATTACATCGACAGCTTCATCGATATCGAACGCATAACGATCATCGATATCGAACGCAAAGAGATCACCAAATAAACAAGATCTTTCACCAATGGTCTTCATGGAAGTATTAACTTTACTGCCACGAACACCGAGTTCAGACCTATTGGCACCAAGTACTCGAGTTATATGCTCTCTCGGCCACGTCAATACTTCGACGCGACGTGCTTCAGTACCATGAGCTCCTAGTTCACTGATGCCCCTAATCGTTAATAAGCCGAGCACTAAGAAGTAGACCCCAGCTTTCGTGACCAACCGGCACCATAGCCACTGCTTTACCAAGATTGTCATCCACATAATTCGTCTCCCATGGAAAACCTCCATCAGAACGACAGATTAAAAACAACTTGAGTAACGTGTGTTGCAGCCCAGTAGACTCAAAACGTCTACCTTTAACAAGGTCTTGAGCTATTGTATCGGAACAACTGATATCACAGTACTTCTGAAATCCTATTCTGTTTTAGACTCAGTCAAAAGGTCGTCAAGGTATTCGTGAAGTTTCAAAATACGATCTTCGACCGAGGGATGAGTTGAAAAATACGGGCCGAGCACTGAGTCGTCAGACGTCAGGCTCGATCCACGGAAACGTTCGAGCAACCGGATCGAACCGAGTGGATTGAAACCTGCCGCACGCATAAGAAGTACTCCAAGTGCATCTGCCTCAAACTCTTCGTCCTGGGAATAGGCCAGTTCTAGCCACTGAAGACCAACCTTCTTAATCCATGGTGCAAACCAATTTCTCCCTGGGGAAACCAGTGATGCCGCCGAAAGAGCTGTCTTTCTGAGCAACCGCTTAATGGCGTGACGGCGAATAACATGAGCCATCTCGTGGCCTATTACAAAGGCTATTTCATCCTTATCCTCATCGCACAAGTTCACCAATGATTGGGCCACGAAGATAAATCCCCCGGGTATCGCGAATGCAGTTGGATGATCTTCAATGATTATCGTCACGTGAAATTGGTAATGCTTTTTCTTCACCGAACGTTCAAGTCGTTGACCGATCCCTTCCAGGTAGTCATGAATCTCAATGTCCGTAACACAGGAAGCCTGTTCACGAATTGCCAACGCCATGTCCAAACCGATACGGTACTCCGTCTTAATCGCATCAGTTTCACCTCCGCTCACTGACTCCCAGACCCATTTGGCTTTCAGAAATTTTCTGCCTGCTTTCTGTCCAAACCTGTAAAAGCCGCTTTTTACCATGGCAACAGTCAATCGTTAACAGCAACTCGCGATCTGCGATTTTACCAATCAGAGAGTTTTGTTGAGTATCAGTGCTAGAGAATGGTAAAACATCCCAAGACACGATCTCGCAGTTTAACAGCTATCTTAACTTGGTTCTCGGGTACTCAAAGCATGTCTGAAATACTTCAGTAATGGCTAGTGCCAGCGCCTTCAAGGAAGTGACGCGTTTTGTTCTATCATTAACTACTGACTGACCAATCCACCGTTTTGGTTGTTACGCAGATCCTCTCAACCGACAAAACTGTCACTGTCCTTCAGAATTTGATGAACAAATTAGAAATTGATGCGCCCGAACTTAAAAAGAAGCTGCTAAAGGAGGTAGTCCATGAACCGAAAAAAACTTGGCAATTCTGACTTGATGATCACACCGATCGGACTAGGGGCATGGGCAATGGGAGGAGGCGACTGGGCCTTCGGTTGGGGCCCACAGGACGACGGCGAATCAATAGCAGCAATCCGGCGAGCGATTGAGCAAGGTATCAACTGGATTGACACGGCCGCTGTGTACGGGCTTGGACACTCAGAAGAAATCGTTGCGCGAGCGTTACGCGACATTCCAATCCAAGACCGTCCCTACATATTCACTAAGTGCAGTTTTACTTGGGACAAAAAAGGAAATATCTCGCATAGTCTCGAAACTGGATCGATCTCCCGTGAGATAGAAAGTAGCCTTCTGCGGCTTAACGTTGAGTGTATCGACCTGTACCAAATTCACTGGTCTACCTGGCCTGTCAGCCCATCAGGATCTGACCATGGTTCACTTGAAGAGGCCTGGGAAACAATGACCGCTCTCCAACGCGCAGGAAAGATTCGGTGCCTTGGAGTGTCAAACGCTGATACGGAACAACTTACACGTCTTCAACGGATAGCGCCAGTAACTAGTCTCCAACCACCATACTCGCTGCTCAATCGTGACATAGAAAATCTCATTCTGCCTTTCTGCATGGAGCATGATATTGGGGTCATCGTCTATTCACCGATGCAAGCAGGACTATTAACAGGCAAGATGACCAGAGAGCGACTATCCTCACTCCCTAAGAATGACTGGCGAACCAAAGATCCGTATTTCAAGGAACCGATTCTTTCTCATGCACTGAAGTTAGTAGAAAAGTTAAGTGTTATCAGCAAACGTCACAACTTGGTACCTGGTGAAGCTGCCATTGCATGGACATTACGCCATCCCGCCGTCACTGCCGCTATCGTCGGTGTTCGCCGCCCACAACAAGTGGACGAACTGATTGGAGCCGCCGCATTCCAGTTGAGCATAGAAGAAATCCAAGAACTCGAACAGATTCTTACTAAAACCATGTCAGTGTGACCGCGTTTGTCGATCGGGCGGTCACTGTAACGAATTTATGAATCAAGTTGTAAGGAAACATTTGTCGTATGGACCCCATGATGACCACGCGTGAAATAGTGCAACGTGAGGTTAAGTCGATGATTGCACTAGCTATACCAGTCGTAATAGCGGAACTCGGCTGGATGGCCATGGGAATTGTGGACATTGCGATGGTCGGCCAACTGGGCACAGAGGCGATTGGTGCAGTCGGGGTCGGTAGTATGCTTTTTATGGTCCTGGCCGTATTTGGACTCGGTATCTTATTCGGATTAGACACTCTAGTTTCACGAGCATTCGGTGCACAAAACCTCAAGGACTGTCACAGCTGGCTCTTACACGGAATAGTATTAAGTCTGATCCTAACCATTCCTCTTACAGTAGTCGCATGGATTGGCACTTGGTCTCTAAACTTCTGGGGATTCGACGAGAAAGTATTACAACTAACAATTCCTTACCTCAAAGTCATCACATGGAGCGCCTTACCTCTTCTCCTTTACACTACGTTTCGTCGATATCTGCAATCGATGAATTGCGTATTGCCGGTAATGGTAGCTCTGATTAGCGCTAACCTCATCAATGTCATAGCGAATTGGGCATTCATCTTCGGCAACTTAGGTGCACCCTCAATGGGTGCGACAGGAGCAGGATGGGCAACGTGTCTTTCTCGTGCGTACTTAGCAATTATTCTACTCGCTACTATTATTTATCGTAACGTCCACTGTAAAAGTGACTTTTGGTCAACGCCACGCCAAATTGATTTCGCTCGTATGCGTAGACTACTAAGCATTGGATTTCCAGCAGCCATCCAGGTAACCCTTGAACTCGGGGTTTTTGCGGCGGTAACAGCACTTGCTGGTAGACTTACTCCTGTTGCCCTTGCAGCTCACCAGATTGTACTGAGTGTCGCTAGTGTAACGTTTATGGTACCACTCGGTGTCGCATCCGCTGGAGCGATCCGAGTAGGACAGGCACTGGGACGAAGGGACCCTATTGGTGCAAGTTACGCAGGGTGGATAGCGATAGCTCTGGGTACACTGTTTATGAGCTGCGCAGCAATCGTCTTTTTCTCCCTCCCCGAACCTATTATCAGATTGTTTACTTCAGATCCCCATGCAATACTGATTGGCGTATCACTCCTCTTTGTAGCAGCATTTTTTCAACTTTTCGATGGTGTCCAAGGGGTAGCAACGGGAGTCCTAAGAGGTCTTGGTGACACTCGGACACCGATGATTTCCAATCTAATTGGTCATTGGTTCGTAGGACTTCCGATTGGATATTTGCTCTGTTTTGTGTGGAATTGGGACGTCATCGGTCTCTGGGTGGGCCTATCGATTGGCCTGATTCTAGTTGGTCTAGTACTTCTCTCAACCTGGACTCGACGCGTCCACTATCTAAGACTGCAATCGAATGATATTGATTGAAATCATTGATTCGTAGAAGATCTTTGAGCTTCGGTACCAAGAACCAAAATTTCTCTGTAAGTGAGGTGCCTCATCTGAAACACCTGCGGTCATTTCACTTCGATTTTGTTTCAGCTCATCGCGCAACTTAAATTCATCGTGCCAACGAGATAAAAATGAGTCTTTGGAGAACATGGGTTCGGCAGCCGCAAACATTGTGGCTGAGAAAGGCGATCTTTCAAGTTCATTTGTGGTCTGGGATCAGCATCGGCCTCTATATCCTGGTGATCAGCTTAAGTGGCAGCGTACTTATATTTCGGAGTGAACTTCGGCAGACTTTTAATCCCAAACCGAGACTAGTGGCCATCTCTGGTAAGCGGATGGAAACAGAAGAAATTCTCAAGGCCGTCAAACATACCTATCCAGAACACAAAGCATCGATATTTGTTGAGCCAGAGAATCCCGACCATGCAGTCACCGTCTCAATAGACCTCAACGGAGAAAGACAGCAACTACTATTCGATCCGTACACAGGCCAAGACTTAGGACATGCACTACCACTAGGCTGGCGTTTGACCACCTGGCTCCTCGACCTTCATGACAATCTCCTATATGGAGAAATTGGCCGAGCAATCAATGGGGTCGGTGCACTATTGATAACTTTACTTGCTCTAACTGGCTCCTTTATCTGGTGGCCAGGAATTAAAAATTGGCAGCGAAGCTTAACCATTAACTGGGGTTCGAACTGGAACCGATTCAATTGGACTTTGCATAGTACGATCGGTTTCTGGACGGTTGCTTTTATTCTTATGTGGGGAATTACGGGAGTTTATCTATCCTTTCCTGAACCTTTCACGGCACTGGTCGATTACGTTGAACCATTTGATGAATCCAATTTCGAACCTCGTTTAGGCGACAACATCCTTTACTGGCTCGCATATCTACACTTCGGCC
Source organism: Vicinamibacterales bacterium (assembly GCA_965249535.1). Classification (GTDB taxonomy): domain Bacteria; phylum Acidobacteriota; class Vicinamibacteria; order Vicinamibacterales. The sequence goes on along the minus strand of OZ252241.1, from coordinate 2,399,591 downwards.
GATTTGGCGGCTGGTCAACAAAAATAATCTGGGCCATCTTAGGACTTGCACCCCCACTCTTATTCGTGACTGGTGTATTAATGTGGTGGAAGCGCGTATTTAGATCTCGCCAATAACCTATCGTACTCTCACATTCTCTCTAGAAGCCTTTCACTAATCAGAAACGTGCTCACTCAAAAGTCATCAACTAGAGGAGGCACCGTTGTGCGGGCGGCTTTCGCCACTGTGTTCCCTGCTCATAGCCGTAGGCTAGCCGAAGGAGCAACCCTTCTGTAAATGGCCGCCCAAGGAACTCAATCCCAACCGGTAGGTCTTCAGTGGTGAAACCTGCTGGCACAGTGACGGCTGGAAACCCAATAACTGGACTGAGTTGTCGATTATTCCCAAGTCCGTAATCGTCGTCGCCGGAAGGGTTCGTTAAAACATCAGACTTAATGACCCTTGGCTGGTGGTCAAATGTTGCGTACACGAGTGCGTCGAGTCCATTGCTAGCCATGACATTTAGGACCCTCCGTCTCAACTCTTCCCTAGCCAAAATCACCTCAAAGTATCCTTTTTCTCTAGTCGATCTTCCCACCAGATCCATAAGTTCTGGTGCTCGCCATGGTGTAACTTTTCCGGATAAAAGGATCTCTCTAAGGCTTTTAAATCGAATATTAGGATGTTGGGCTAGGTATTTATCCATAGCTTCTTCGGTTTCATACTTATTCTTAACATAGATTTTGCTAACTAAATCTATCCCTTGAACTGTAACAGGATCGACAACTTCGGCTCCGAGAGATTCCATGTCCGTCAGTGCCCGATCGATAACGAACAAAACTTTCTTGTGGTCATCAGAAGTGAGGTCTGTTCTCGGGTCCATTGGTTCCCGGATCACGCCGATCCGCGCACCGCTTAGCCCATCCTTTTCGAGAAATGCTGTGTACGACTCTGGAATTCTTCCCACAGAGTACGCAGTTAAAGTGTCATTTGGATCGTAGCCGACAAGAACATCGAGAAGAGTAGCGCTATCTTTAACAGTTCGCGTTATCGGTCCCAGAGTATCACTGCTTGGATTCGCTGGCATCATGCCATACCGGCTAACCAGCGGGACCGTTGGCCTTAAGCCAACGAGGCTATTAACGGACGCTGGACCACTAATGGACCCACCCGTATCCTCTCCAATCCCCTACCATGCCTAAATTGGCAGAGATGCCTGTCCCCGTTCCACCAGACGAGCCGCTTGGGCTCCGACTGGGATCGTAGGCATTACGAATTATTCCAAAGGCCGAACCCACATAGCCAGATGCAAACTCGCCCATGTTTGTCTTCGCCAGAACAATCGCCCCAGCTTTCTTCATCTTGACCACAATCGTGGCATCTCTATTCGGAACGAATTCCTTGAAGAGCACTGAACCATATGTTGTTGGCATATCTCTTGTCTCAACCTGATCTTTAAGGAGAACAGGTACACAATGGAGAGACCCGATCAAACCAGATGACTCTAGCTGTGAGTCAAGTCCATCCGCTTCCTGCAATGCCAGAGGATTTATGTATTGGACAGCATTAAACTTTGGGCCAGCCTTGTCGTACGCCTCTATACGTTCTAGATAAAACTCAACGATTTCACGACACGTAATCTGTCCAGACATCAAGGAAGCATGAATATCGTCAATTGTGGCTTCAAGAAGCTTGATGCTCCGTGCATTAGCCACTCCTGGAAGGAGTAGTAGGGCAATCAGATTAGTTGTTAACCAACTTTTGAAACGCATCGCTAACACCTCTTAATTTGAAACGCTTAAAACAATTTCTCGGTATATCTAATAACTCACTGCATCATTTTCGGAAGCATCATCACGCTCTAGGAAAAAATTGTCTACACCATAGCACAGCTACCATAGGTGCTGTGTTGCCAACTTGCATAAGAGTTTTGATCGATTGAACATGGCACTACGTTAGCCGTAGTAATTATTTAATCCGCTCTAGTTAAGGAAAAGCGAGGTATTCCCAATACGGTACGAAATTCCTTAGGTAGTTTGGATTTGGTTGTACGATTGGTGAAAATACCGGGTATAGCCACCTGCACTCCTGACTTCGGCGAGCAACCCCAAGTCGTTAACGGCTTCAGTGAATTAATGGTAGAGGTATTCGGCGATGAAAAAGGTCAGGAAACTCGAAGCGCCGTCCGTATGGCATCATTGCTGGGCAACCAGCTAGCCGAGAACGAGGCCATCTTCGAGGTAAGTGCCCAATCAACGACCTCCGATTGGAGGCCAACACACAAAACATACGCTTATAATAATGGGCTTAGGCGGAAACAAACACGTCGAGTCCAGCCTTTGCGACTTCTGCGTCTTGAGGTGAGGCCATACCGCTTACACCGATACCGCCTACTACACGACCGGCCACTTCGATTGGCACACCCCCTTCCATAGCCACCATCCCTTCAAGACTCAGAATTGCAATCCTACCCCCAGCGATTGCGTCTTCCAACGCCTTTGTTGGACGTTTGAGTCGGGCTGCCGTACGTGCCTTTTGAACCGCGATTTCTTGGCTCCCGGACTGAGTGTCATCAAGGCAGTGGAACAACAGTAATCCTCCAGACGCATCAACCACGGCAATGGCGACTGTCCAGTCTTGACGAATCGCGTATGCTTCTCCGGCCTTGGCCATAGCCTTTGCAGCTTCTAGAGTAAGGGCCGGCACCTGCCGCACGTGACCGATCGACGAACGATTCTCCATTTGGAACTCCTAAATCTGTCTCCTCCTTAAGGAGTGAGAAAAGATCTTCAAAATACACTTGAGGGTGATGACAATCATCACTCTACTATTTGTCAGTTCGATTTTAACTCTTATCCCGTCTTACATCACAGCAACAACGGTACTGAACTTTTGTTCCGATCCGATATCGACCTCACAATAATCCAAACGCGACACCACAAGCACCGAGTTGTGTGTAGGAATCGAATGCTTCTCACCTAAAGGTCTCAACGATTATACCTACAGCCCATTGAGTTCCAAATGAACCAAGCGTTTCTTTTCCAGGGAACCCAATAAAGCTCATGGTTAACCAATTCAAACTCACGTTGTACCTGCTCGCTCGCGCAGCGCAGATATCGCTCCAACTCCCCGTTTGCGAGAATGCGCCCGACCAGTCGCATTCTCACAACCAATTCTACTGAAGTCTCTAACTAACTTGCACCAACGGCTCATTGATCGAAAACATTATTGGAGCCCTTTTACCATCAAATTGCCAACTGCTTGGTTAAATCGGCTTGAATCGGTTAATTCTGAACCTTCGGCAAGCAGAGCATGGCCTAGTAGGAGCTGTGCATAGTCATCAAGTTCGCTGGCCGTTGGATCTTGACGAAACCGCTCGGATAATTTGACCACGATTTCGTGTTCTGGATTAAGTTCAAGAATTCTCTTTGATTGACCAACCACTTGCTCGCCTTGGGTTCTTCGCAACATACGTTCTAGATGAGGACTAATATCGGACTCGGCACCAACTAAGCAAACCGGTGATGTGGTCAACCTGGTCGACAGTCGAGCTTCCTTGATCCACCGATCGAGTACTCTTTCTAGAAACCTAAGTAGATCGCTGAATTCACTCTTCTTTCCTTCCAGTTTTTCTTCCGCTTGTTTCTTTTCTTCGTCGGTACCAAATTCAACCACACCCTTACTAACAGCTCTAAGTTTCTTTCCCATGTACTCTGTGACCGCTTCGGCCAACAACTCATCAACTGGATCAACCAGATAGAGTGTTTCGTATCCCTTCGCTTTTAATGCCTCCAAATGTGGTGAATCCTCTATCGCGGTTCTAGATTCACCAGTCAGATAGTAAATTTCACTTTGATCAGATTGCATCCTCTCAACATACTCGGCTAAGCTGGTCAGCTCCTTTGATCCACTTGATGATTGAAATAACAAAAGATCAACAATTCGATCCTTATTTTCTCGATCGACATGAACACCTTCTTTGAATACTTGGCCAAACTCTTTCCAGAAACTGAGGAATTTCTCCTTCTCTTCCTCGCGCCACTGTTTTAAGTGATCGAGAATTCTCCGGGTTAGCCAATTACGCATCTGCGTTATGTGCCGGTCATGTTGAACCATTTCTCGAGACACGTTGAGAGGTAAGTCGCTCGAATCAACAACTCCCTTAATGAATCTCAGATAGATCGGCAATAAATCCTTGCAAGGGTCCATGATTAGAATACGTCTGACGTAGAGCTGCAGACCATATGTTTGATCTCGATAGTACAAATCGAACGGTGCTTTTGAAGGGATAAAAAGTAATGTCTGGTAATCGAGACGCCCTTCAGCCTTGAGCATCAGCTGATCTAATGGGTTGTTCCAATCGTGTGAAATGTGCTTATAAAACTCATTGTATTCCTCGATCTCAACTTGAGTCTGCAATCTGGTCCATATGGGTTTCATCGAATTAAGCGTTCTCTCTTCGCTTACATCCCGTTCTTTTTCAAGAATTGAATTCCCACTCGAGTCTAATTTCGACGCCGCACTTTTTACCTTAGTGAGAATCGGATAGGTAACGAAGTCAGAATACCGCTTGACCAACGAACTCAGGACAACGTGGTCAGTGAAATCGTCAATCCCGTTCTCTCTATCGATCGGTTTCAGCTGAAGTGTGATCGACGTGCCATGTTGAAATCGGCTATCTTCACTAATCTGATATGTTCCATCACCGTTCGACGTCCAGCGCGTGGCTTTTTCTTCACCAGCCCGGCGAGTGACTAGAGTTGCTTCTTCAGCCACCATAAATATCGAGTAAAACCCAACACCAAATTGCCCAATTAGTGAATCAAGATTTTCTGTTGAACGTGTCTCTTTCAATTGTTTCACCAACTCTCGCGTTCCAGATTTCGCAACTGTCCCAATATTCGTGATTACCTCATCTCGACTCATACCAATACCGTTATCGTGCACCGTGAGCGTTCGCGACTCTGGATCGGTATCAAGACGTATCTCAAACCTTTCATTACTGTCCATCGCCTGGGAATCGGTCAAGGACTCCAAGCGTAGTCGATCGAGCGCATCAGACGCGTTGGAAATTAACTCACGAAGGAAGATTTCCTTGTGCGAGTACAATGCATGAATCAGGATATCGAGAACCTGTTTGGTCTCGGTCTGGAATGACAGGGTTTCGACTGGACTTGACATCAATCCTTCCTCCGAATCAGTGACACGATCGTTATTCGACAACTGTACTAGGTTGCAAGTGTTGAGTAATTAACCCTTCGATGCTAAAGATGCCCAGTGCGGCCCAAACCATACCAAATCCAGTTAACTGGATTGCGGTAAACGGTTCTTTGTAGACCATCAGGCCAACAAAAAACTGTAACGTTGGTGCGATATATTGCAGGATCCCCATAAGCGATAGCGGGATACGCTGAACTGCCCACGCGAACAATAGTAACGGGATGATTGTCACGATACCTAATCCAATCAGAAACACATCAGCGACCGCACTGGCGTGAAGAAATGTGCCTTCTCCAATTCTCTCCGCATAGATTAGATAGACGATCGTTGGGAGTAATAGAAGTCCGGTTTCCATCGTTAGCCCTCTAATTGAACCAAGGGGTGCAAGTTTCTTCACTAAACCATAAGTACCAAACGAAATTCCCAGAACAAGAGCTATCCACGGAAGGGACCCATAAGCAACCGTTAAATAAAGCAGGCCAGCAAACGCTAAGCCGACTGCCACCCATTGCACTGGACGAAGTCGTTCCTTGAGCACTAGTACTCCAAGACCTACATTAATTAATGGAGTAATAAAATAGCCGAGACTACTCTCGATGATAAATCCAGCATTGACTGCCCAAACATAAGTCACCCAGTTGACGGCAAGTAACCCTGCAGATAGCGTATGTATGCAAACGATCCGTGAAGTTAAAGTGGCAGTAAACGCTCGTCGCTTTTTCGAGACAAGAATAATCGCTATCAGAAAAAGAAAAGACCATAGAATACGGTGACCGATCAGTTGCAGTGCCGGGACGTAGTCAAGTTGTTTCCAGTAGACCGGTAGAACTCCCCAAGCCGTGAACGCCACAATGGCGTGCATGGTCCCCCTATTCATAGTCTTGTACTGACCTTACACTCGACGTCACTGTTCCAGATACTCATACCTACCTGAGCAATCACCAATCAGTTTTGTCCATTCACACCAAAATATTTGTAAACAGAAGCAGCGCATTAATCAATGATTTAATTAAAATGTCTTAACTGAAACCTCAAAACAAAAACTGGTTACTCAGACTCTTCTACTAATATTGGGTCGCTCGAATTAAACATGTCACGGGAAATGAGCCACGAACCATCGGCCTGCTTACGACGAATTTCTAAGAATTTTCCCGTAGCGATTACGGATTCCCCTTCCTCAGCAGCACTTGTAGTACTTACAAACGTCCCTCGAATGTATGCCAGATCAGCGAACCCATCGATCTCGACTGTCTCAATCTCGATAGTAGTTCCAGGCAACCCAGATGCAAAATACTGTTGGATGTTGTCACGACCAACCACTTCAGGTGCATTCGGTGGTAATACAACCGCATCCTCTGTATACAAAGCTTTGAGGGCCTCCCAATCTTGTGCAACATAGGCACTATGAAAAGCCTCGCTAAGCGCTTCAACACCAGTGACGTCTTCCACGGACAAAGGATTAGGCTCACGTTGAACCATCGGCTCTGAAGGACCGCAGGCTGCACCAAGAACTAACAAGAGAAAGACCATTAACGTAACTACGTGATTCTGCCTCAGCATGGTTACCTCCGTTGGAGAGGGGGACACGAGCAAACGCGAGCGTCCCCATCCAGTTGCTACCCCGGCCAGCTTCATGATAACTTCTCGGCCCGGGTGTAAGACTTGTGAACAGCTTCCGGTGTGTCATATGTTGAAGAAGGTACCTGACATGAATCAAGGAAACAATCGGCCTGGCACCATAATTCCTTTTATCATTGTAACCCTTTTACTGCTTACCGTTCCCAGCATAGTGGCTCAATTAGACACCGTGTACCCGTCGGCTAAACACGGTGGTAATTACATGCATAACTTCTACTTCCCGCCTGCACCGAGTTCGACCCCTTGGGCTCCGTCATGGTCGCCGGACGGTCAATCAATCGCCGTAGCTATGAGCGGTTCGATCTGGAACATTGATCGAGAAACGGCCGTTGCTACAGAACTCACTTACAACAGTAAATATCATTCCTTACCCAACTGGTCACCAGACGGACGATGGATCGTTTACACCGCAGACGATGGTGGACAAACTATTCAACTCGAGATCCTTAATGTTGAAACCGGCGAAACTTGGCCCTTAACAAACGATAGCTTCATCTACATGGACCCTGTTTTTTCACCGACTGGAACTAAGTTGGCTTACGTTTCAACACAGCCGAATGGTCACTTCAATATCTATGTCCGTTCCATAGCTGAGGGTCGATGGGTAAGTGATCCTGTCGCCGTCACTAAAGACAATAACTATAGAAAGGACCGCCTTTACTTTGGCGAATGGGACATGCACCTTACGCCAAGCTGGATGCCAGATACTGAAGAACTTCTCTTGGTCTCGAACAGAAATGTACCACTTGGATCGGGGAATGTGCTGAGAGTACCTGCAATAGAAGACGGAATTGAAAAGGCTCAGACGGTTCTCGTCGAGCAAACCTTATACCGGACGCAACCTCATGTCTCTATAGATGGAAAACGCTTTATCTACTCATCGACGAGTGGCGCTGCCGATCAGTTCAGTAATCTCTATGTACAGCCAACAAACGGCGGCGAGCCGTACAAGATGACGTTCTTTTCGCATGATGCCTTTCATCCACGCTGGTCGCCCGATGGTGAGTGGATCGCGTACATTTCTAACAAAGGGGGATTACCTCAGCTAGCACTCTTGGAAACTTATGGGGGCAAGCAAGAGACTATAACAATAAGTGATCGACGTTGGAAACGGCAGACTGGTGTATTGTCACTTCGAACACAAACCACTGGTCACCTAACTGGCTCACGAATCCACCTAACGGCCTCAGATGGTAAATTCTACGCCCCTCCAGACGCTTACGCAAGGATCGGCTGGCAGAATGATGCCATATTTCATTCCACAGGAATCTCAGATGTGACTTTGCCTGTTGGAAAAACACAGCTGGTTGTCGTTAAAGGGTTTGAATTCGTGCCTCAAGAGATGGAAGTCGAAATCAAGCCAAATAATGTAACGATGGTAACCGTTGAACTTGACCGAATGACCGATATGGCAACAAAGGGCTGGTATAGCGGCTCAACTCACATCCACATGAACTACGCAGGAAACCTGCACAATACTCTTGAGAATCTGATGATGATGTCAGAGGCTGAAGATCAAGACGTCGTCAACGAACTTGTTGCCAACAAGGACAACCGGATACTTGACTACCAGTTCTTCGTTGCCGGAGGGAATCCTCATCCCCTCTCAACACAAGACCGACTTCTGATTGTTGGCGAGGAGTATCGACCACCATTCTACGGACACGTCTTCTTCTTGGGTCTCCGTGAGCACCTGATCTCTCCTTTCACCACAGGTTATGAAGGCACCGCCATCGAGAGTCTATATCCGAGTAACACGAGCATGTTCAGAAAAGCGAAAGCGCAGGGAGCCACGGTGGGTTACGTTCATGCCTTCATTGGAAACGATGACCCGCTCGATGGTGAACTGGGCGGTGCAAAAGGGTTCATGGTCGACGCCGCCCTTGACACCACGGATGCTGTTGAGTGGGCTGATCCAAACCGGGCAGGATTTTTCCCTCTGTACGCCGTTTGGAACAACGGACTAAAAGTTACAGCTGTTGGTGGTGAGGATTCCATAAGTAACCTCCAGCGAAGTAAACTCGTTGGGTCTGTGAGAACCTACGTCTTTACTGGCGACCGAGGTTTGGACATGCAGGCGTGGCTCGATGGTGTGCGAGCCGGTCGATCATTCGTATCATCTGGACCACTCGTTGAACTAACGGTGGACGGAATGAAGCCCGGAGGAACTATTGTCCTACCAAGAGGCGGTGGTACGGTTGACCTAGAAATAGATGTGCGTTCAATCACACCGCTTGAAACCGTAACACTCGTCTTCAATGGAGAATCCATTGAGAACTTCCCAATCGGTCCAGACCGGAAACGCGTAAATCTCCAACGTACTCTGCAGGTTGCTAACAGTGGTTGGTACCACTTACGAGTTGAAGGTAATCCGACTGAACGATTTCCCCTTGATGGCGGGTTCGCTCAAGCATTCACTAACCCCATTTGGGTAAAGGTTGGCGGACAAGAGATTCGCAGTCGCTCATCTGCCGAATATTCAATCAAATGGATCGACAAACTTCAGCAGATGGCTGAAGAATGGCCTGGCTGGCGCTCACAAGAAGAAAGAGCTAACGTTTTTGCTCAGTTCGAAGAAGCCCGTCAGATTTACAATCAGTTCAGGATCGAGGCGGAGTCGAGTAGCAACACACAACCCTAGTGTGGCTGTGTTAACCTCAATGATGCGGTTTCACTGATGCTACGCCGCATCAGTATCGCGCGCCTGATACCCTGTAGACAGAGTGATCAATTTTTCTTAGTTCTTTATTAGACGAAAGGGGCTTACCGATGAACCGGTGGTGGACTGTCGTCGGTGGTGTGTCGATGAATCTTGCGCTTGGCTCACTTTATGCCTGGAGTGTGTTCGTCATTCCTCTCGAAGAAGAATTCGGCTGGACACGGGGTGAAACCTCCTGGGTGTTCACAATTGCTATTGCGACGTTCGCTGCTTCATTCGTCCTTGGCGGGCGAATCCAAGATCGTCGTGGGCCACAAGTCTGTGCGGCCACTGGTGCAATCTTGGTAGGAATAGGATTCGTGTTAGCAAGTTTCACTACTTCGCTATTTTACTTGTACATCACTTTCGGTTTCATCGTTGGCCTCGGAAACGGATTTGGCTACGCAACACCTATTCCCGTTGGGTCAAAATGGTTCCCTGACAAGCGAGGACTTGTTGTTGGCCTAATGGTTGCAGGCTATGGCGGCGGGTCGGCGATCTTTGGCCCCGTAGCAAACTTACTGATCGCACAATTTGGTTGGCGAACGACCTTTCAAATCCTTGGCATAACTCTGTTCTCCATGTGCATGTTTGGAACTTGGCTCTTAAAGAATCCGCCGCAGGGCTACAGGCCGGCTGGGTGGACCCCTCAAGAGGCACCCGCAGAACGATCTCTGCGCGATATTCCAACGCGAGAAATGATGCGTCTCCCAACATTTTATGCCCTTTGGATCGCCTACTGTCTCGGCACAACCGCTGGTTTAATGACGATCAGTCAGTTGGTCCCGTTTGCCCGCAATGCAGGACTCGGAGCGGCGGCGGCCACATTTGCTATCACGGCAGGAGCCATTGGTAGCACGGGCGGCAGAATTTTTTCAGGCTGGCTATCGGATATTCTCGGACGCCTAATGACCTTACGCATTATGATGCTCATCTCAGCAGCTGCCATGCCAGCATTGTTCATGTGGCGTGAGCAGACGATTTTATTCTATCTGCTCGTAGGGGTAGTTTATTGGTGCTTCGGTACACAACTATCGGTGTTCGCCTCAACTTCAGCTGACTTCTTCGGAACAAAGCACTTGGGAATGAACTACGGTCTTCTCTTCCTAGCGTATGGTGTTGCTGGGATCATCGGTCCGTTAATTGGCGGCCGCGTCTTCGACGCGTTTCAAGACTACCGATTTGCCTTTTTCATTGCAGGTGGTCTGGCACTTGTCGCTTTTGTCATAATTACTTTCGCTCGGCCTCCTACTCCTAGACAGCAGGTTAGTGCAGAACCATCCGAAGCCTGAGCGACTTCTTTAGACCGGCCATAGGTCGTCCCTATCTTGCTGTCAGCAGCAATGAGTCGGAACCTAGCCGTCGTGCGTGTTGTAGACTTTCTTACTTTATCCAACTCTCTGAAAATGCAAGAAACGCTGTGCTGCTCTCCGCTGTCCCTTGCATTTGTGGATATGGCTGACCAACCGCCGTCTCGCCATTAACAACAACATCTGCGCTCCTGGCCGGAATAAACAGTGACGTAATGCCGAACGGTAGGCGCTCAGAACTACCATTGTGAATGTCGAGTTGAAAGGCGGGATAAAAATCTTTCCATACAAGCTCGATTGTATGGTCTTCAGACGTAACCATCTCTTTCCATTCTGTGAGTGTCTGCTGACCAGCTGAACCAGACACCGGCATCCATGTCAAGGCCGCTTGCTCGAAACGTGCCATACGTTGCTCGTAAGGATTATCATAGTAACTCTTGTCGAAGGTCCCAAGCACCTCACGAATCATGTGATCTGGCAGCGCCCAATTGTCGGTAAAGGCAGCTCGTACATCATCTGAAGACGGACCGTCGCCAGTAATGTCGCTATCAATCCAAAGGACATGTCCCATGCCCACCGGACTCCATAGAATTCGCCAGAAGCTAACTGACGTGGTGGGATCAGCCCCCTCCTCCGACATCAGCCTGATACCTGGATTTTCACCAGAAAGGTAGACCTTGCCTTCGTTAACTTGCCCGTTAACCTCAAGGTTTCCGGTAAACAGCAAGAGAACGATTAACAATATAATCTGGCTATGCATGTCTTCCTCCCCTTAATGCCTTACCAAAGGCTCAATTAGTGATTAACCGATCCATGTTCAAAGCCATCACTTCACCCAAGTTTCTGAAAACGCCAGAACTGCCGTACTGCTCTGCATCGAACCTAACATCCTCGGGAAAGTACTCCCAACCGCCTTCTTCCCATTAATAATCACGTCGGCGCTTTTCGCGGGAAGAAAGAACGACGTCACGCCAAAAGCACCAAGCGCCTCTCCGCCCACCGGTGTGTCTAGTTGAAACGAGGGATGGAAATCTCTCCATAGAAGTTCGATCGTATGCTCTTCAGCCTTAATAGTTTCCTTCCATTCAGTCAGTGTGTCTCCAGATGTCTCGAATTTCGCAGCACGTTTCTCGTATGGATGGTCAGTGTAGCTCTCATCGAAGGTATTTAGTATTTCACTGATTAGGTAATCAATTAGATTGTCGTTGTCCGTGAAGGCAGCTCGAACATCATCTGAAGATGGACCATCACCAGCAATATCACTATCGATAAAAAGAATATGTCCCATCCCAACTGGACTGTAAATGATTCGCCAAAAGCTCACAGAAGTCGTTGCTTCTCCATCTTGACTCAACAATAATCGAATGCCAGGATTTTCACCAGATACGTACACCTTCCCCTTCTTAATATCAGAATCTTTCAGTTGAGCTTGAGCTGGAAGATATGATCCCAGCACGAAACTCATGAAAAATAACCCAATCCTACACCCCATATCGCCTCCCTTGACCCCTAAACAAGCGACACTCATACAGTTAGCACTAGTAAAATCATGCGCCTAAAACCTGTAGCGCCCCAGCACAACACTGACCTACAGAAACACGGCCCTTACCTCAAAACCTAAAGAAGAAAAGCCTACTCATATCTTCACCGTATTGCAACCAAGACCAGGATAAGCACGACAAAGAAAAGTATTTTGACTTCAGCGACGCGGTAGGCTACCCTCCATCCGATTCCGATCTACAGTCTGAAAGTGAGAAATACCTAGCAGCCTGTAGGATAGTCGCCATGGTGATGCGAGGAGGTAAGGATGCCAAACAGACAATCTACTCTCTTTCTTTTAACTTCACTTCTGTCCGTTGTTTTCTCGGGTGTGGTTGAAGCCCAAAGTATTGATAATAGGGCTATTGTTGGTTACGCTGATCGATTCAGTGTCCAGCCAGGTGAACACATCAAGTTCATGGTAAGCAGTGAATTACCTCAGTATCGAGCTGAAATCGTCCGGTTGATTCACGGTGATACGAACCCCAATGGGCCTGGTATGAAGGAAGACCTGGTCGAAGCAGCCGTAAATGGAGAATACAGCGGAAAGTTTCAACAACTTCCCAACGGCTCGTACGTCAGCGTACCTGACAATGCTTTGTTACGACTTTCAGAGAGTTTTACCTTACAAGCCTGGATCTATCCGACGACTCCAGAAAAAGGCTCTCAGGGAATTCTTGGCAAATGGTCTGACGGTGACGGTATTGGTTACGCCCTCCTGCTTGACGAAACTGGTAGCGTGGCGCTCTGGCTGGGTGACGGAAACACTGTCGAGAAAGTTAGCACTGGTAAACCCTTGGAAGCATTCGTCGCCGGTCACGAAGCTGCCCGTCCTGGTGCTGGAAGAAAACCCTTACAAACAAGCAGGTGGTACTTCGTTGCTGCCACGTTCGATGCGTCGAACGGAAAAATGATCGTATACCAGGAACCCCAGCAGATTTGGCCAGATGAACCAACAGTTGCCGTCGTTGAACAGATGGTCGCATTGCGGACGACTGGCACCAATGATCTGCCGTTCCTCATTGGTGCCACTTGGCAAATGGGCCAGGAAGAACAGGGACTTGTCGGTGCACACTTTAATGGTCGCATTGAAGCGCCGCAAGTATTCGATCGTGTCCTGTCACACGAGGAATTGACCGCATTAAAACAAGGAACCCAACCAGCCGGAGTAGTGGCGAACTGGGATTTTTCAGTAGATATTGGCACGCGGAAAGTGACTGACCGCGGACCGAACAAACTAGACGGGCGCACCGTGAACATGCCAACTCGGGCTGTGACTGGACGCTTGTGGACTGGTGAAGTCAATAATTTTCAACTGGCACCTGAGCAGTACGCTGCAATCCACTTTCACGACGACGACCTCGATGATGCCGGATGGAATGTTGACTTCGAGTGGGAGATTCCCGCAGGCCAAAAGAGTGGCATTTATGCTGCGCGCCTACGTGGAGGTAATGCTGAGGACTACATTCCCTTCTTTATACGTCCGCCGAAAGGGACCGCAACAGCTCAGACTGCGTTCCTTGCACCGACTTTCAGCTATCTGGCATATGCGAATAGTGGAACTGATGACCCACGGTTGTTAAGTTGTTACGACAAGCATTCAGACGGAAGTGGTGTCGCATATTCGTCCCGACTTCGTCCCATCCTCACAAACTTCCGTCCGAAAGTCGCAAATACGTGGGGCTCCCTGACATTTCCTCACCAATTGAACGCTGATCTTCACTTGATCGATTGGCTGGAAGTAAAACAACACAGCTATGATGTGATCACAGATGAAGATCTTCACTGGGAAGGTCATTCGTTACTTGAGCCGTACAATGTCGTGCTCACTGGCTCACACCCTGAATACTGGTCAACCGAGATGCTTGATAGTCTCGAAACCTATCTGAATCAAGGTGGACGCCTAATGTATCTCGGAGGAAACGGTTTCTATTGGGTCACCAATATTGATCCAGAAGAACGTCATACTGTCGAAGTTCGACGCTGGGGTGGAACTCAGGCGTGGGAGGCAGTCCCCGGAGACTACCATCTTAGTACCACTGGTGAAATGGGTGGTCTCTGGCGCTTCCGCGGTCGCGCACCTCAAAAAATCGTTGGAATCGGCTTTTCAGCACAGGGCTCCGCACCTGGTGTCGGGTACATGCGCCAATCTAGCAGTTTCAATAGTCAGGTGTCGTGGATCTTTGAAGGATTAGGGTCCGACGAACTGATCGGTGATACTCCATCACTTGTCATGGAGCACGGGGCGGCCGGATTCGAAGTAGATCGAGCCGATTTCGGATTGGGGACACCGCCAAACGCATTCATCCTTGCAACCGCTAGTGGCTTGCCTACCTGCGAAGGATCACCCTGTCAAGCCTATAAGCACGTGGTCGAAGCAATATACAGTTCTAACGGTGGTCCAGTAGAAGATCTCGCCAAAGCCGACATGGTTTATATTCCTTACCCAAATGGCGGCGGTGTGTTTTCAGTTGGATCAATCAGCTGGGACGGTAGCCTCTCCTACAACGACTACGATAATAACGTATCTCGCATCACAGACAACGTCCTCACGAAGTTCAAGTCCGATGAACCACTAGAGGGAACGAGCGACTCAGCAGCTGCGACCAGGTAGTCGACGCTCTTCAAAAACAGGCAGCCCATCTTGTCGTAAATCAAGACGGGCTGCCTCTCCACTCACGCCCATAACTTCTTACAACTTCTAGAGCTCTTCATGGTGCCGGGGAAGTCTTCATCACAACGCGAACACCTACGCTAGGCGTCTCGGTATTCGCACTATCGTCGGTCGCCCGACTTAAGACGTGTAGGTCGTTCTGTTCCCTAGGCACTTGCACCTCATAACTCCACTCGTAAACCGTCCCGAGGTCCTGAACATAACGACCCTCACCGGTTGTGGGATGCCAGCGAACCCCGCCGTCCAGCGACACCTCCACTCCAGCCACTGTCCCATCACCTCGATCCGTCGCCTCCCCCGTAACACGTAAGACGTCAGCCGCTAGATCCGCCCCATCAAGCGGTGTCAAGATTTTTGACACAGGCGCAAGTGCATCACTCGATTTTGTGGCCGGTGCGAGATCCGCCTGTAACGCAGACGGCTGCACATCCATATCCGCAAAGAGATTGACCGTCGCCTGCTGGAGCGCCTTCACAGGACCATTGTAGTCTGTTCCAACTCTGATCGAGTACCGGTTCGCACGATTCCCTGGCATCCCAGTAGAGTTATCATGGAAGTTATCCAACCCCCAACTGTACTGCACAGTGCCTGCACCAAAAACCAGTGCTCCACTGGCCGCTCGGTAGAGCGTCAGATGATGCGTACCCGTTCCTCCGTCATAGACCGACCCAAAATCCTGGATGTACAGAATACCGTGGACAGTCGTTTCCGAGAGATGAATCAACCCACCTGGTCGGAACCCATTATCAAGATCTTCGTCCCATTCGTGCCCAAGAATTCCTTTCCCCAGAACAGCTTTTTCACCGGTCTCTAGGTTTGCAATCTCAGTGTTCCGCCAAAACCGAAGTTTGCCGTATGTCGCCGGCACCTGCAGAGGGTCGTTTCGATAGGCATTAGCCGTAAAGATCACACCCATCAATGCATTCTCCGGTTGTGCACCTTCTGGATTGAACGAACTGGAATCTCTCCACGTACCCGTCCAAACATCCTCTAGCGGATCGAGTTTTTTCCCAGGCTGAAGTTGTCGATCAGCTGTGATTCGACTATGTGTCTCCTTATACGTCACTAACGTGCGGTGAGATGTTTTCGAATCATCGACGCTAGGTTCCCACCGAGTCTTCCAAAACACCTCGTTGCCACTTAGAAAAGCAAGGTTAACACCCGCATCACGAGCTGCCTCAACGTTCTGGCGATGTCCAGCTGACCAGTACTCGTCATGGCCTACAGACAAAAATAGTTTGTGTTGCTTAATCTGATCACCACGCCGGTCACTATCAACACCTGAGAAATAACTGGTGTCATAGCCATTCGCCTCAAGCCATCGAACCATAGGGTATTCAGCATTAAAGAATTGGTTTACAGACCCTGTTTGCCGATTAATGAGTGGCCTATTGTAACTAACCTTGTATGCGCGGTTGGCCTGTCCGGTACTCTCTCCTGAGGCGGGTGAATCCCACTGAGTCCTACCACTATAAGTATTGCCAAGGCCGTACGGGTTATAGGCTTGCCAACTTGGATCTGAGGTCTGGAACAAAATATCCGCACCCCGAGTATCATCTCGAACCACAAAGACGATCTGACTGGCACGAGGCTCCTTAATAGCATTTCTTAGCTTGCCAAATCCTGACGCACCGTAGGCATGAGGTAAGGCGACAGGCTTCGGAGATCGCAAACCGGAATAATCAAGTGCACTGCTATTATCGGCACGCCAGTATGGTGTCTCTTGAGGATCCTCTCTCACCAACCGCGCGATAAATACACCCGAAACGGTGTCAGACGGTACTTGCCAAGATGCCGACACTTGCCAGTTTCCGCAATCGTAGAGCCTTGTTTCATAATCGACGATACAGTCCGGCTGAACTTGAGGCAGAGTCACCGAAGGTTTGAGCGTGGCAACTAGTCTCGCACCAAGACCATCGTAATAACCCATACGATAGATATCCACACGATACGCTGGAGAATCTGTTTTTACTTTGAATTCAATCAACTCTCCAACATTGACACTCATCTCAGTCGAGAATCCCTGGATCGTCGGGTCTCCAGCACCATTGACGTCCCATTCGGTAGATGGATTTCCCGCCTTACAATTTTCTTCAATAATGCGGTTGGCGGGTGTCTCGCAGCCATTCACTGAAACGAAGTGGCCTCCTACCTCCGCGTGCGCAGCCATCCCGTTAGCAGACACAACGATTCCAGCGCCGACAACCCCTAACGTCGTCAAGACGAGCGCCAAAGACGAGTACCGTATGCCTGACTCCATCGGATCTCCTTCCGCTTTTAAATAGTGGCGCAGGTTAATCAACGCCTCCTCTTGTTATTTTCATGCAATACTGATTGCTCATCTCTTACAACTATGACCTCTACTCACGCCCATAACTTCTTACAACTTCTAGAGCTCTTCATGGTGCCGGGGAAGTCTTCATCACAACGCGAACACCTACGCTAGGCGTCTCGGTATTCGCACTATCGTCGGTCGCCCGACTTAAGACGTGTAGGTCGTTCTGTTCCCTAGGCACTTGCACCTCATAACTCCACTCGTAAACCGTCCCGAGGTCCTGAACATAACGACCCTCACCGGTTGTGGGATGCCAGCGAACCCCGCCGTCCAGCGACACCTCCACTCCAGCCACTGTCCCATCACCTCGATCCGTCGCCTCCCCCGTAACACGTAAGACGTCAGCCGCTAGATCCGCCCCATCAAGCGGTGTCAAGATTTTTGACACAGGCGCAAGTGCATCACTCGATTTTGTGGCCGGTGCGAGATCCGCCTGTAACGCAGACGGCTGCACATCCATATCCGCAAAGAGATTGACCGTCGCCTGCTGAACGGCATTCACCGGTGCGGCAGGATCGGTTCCCAGACGAATTGAATAACGGTTGGCCCGATTGGCCGGAAGACCCGTCCAATTGTCGTGGAAGTTATCCAGTCCCCATGTCCATTGCACAGTGCCTGCACCAAAAACCAGTGCTCCACTGGCCGCTCGGTAGAGCGTCAGATGATGAGTGGCGCTTCCCGAATCATAAACCGTTCCAAAATCCTGAATATACTGTACATTGTCAACAGTCGTTTCCGAGAGATGGATCAACCCAGCTGGTCGGAACCCATTATCAAGATCCTCATCCCATTCGTGCCCGAGGATACCTTGTCCTAAGACCGCTGTCTCATCGTCTTCCAGAGTGGCCACATCGGTATTACGCCACAAACGCAATTTGCTGTACTTGGCCGGAACGAGCAATGGATCGTTCCGATAAGCATTCACTGTGAAAATCGTTCCCGTTAGTGCGTTCTCCGGTTGTGCACCTTCTGGGTTGAATGGTCGAGAATCACGCCAAGTTCCAGTCCATTCATCACGTTTTGGATCAATCTTCGCGTTGGAATGCGTTTCTTTGAAACAGACCAGTGTGCGGTACGGTGTCTGCGACTCGTCGATACTCGGCTCGTATCGAATTTTCCAAAATACCTCATTACCACTAAAGAAGGCTAAGTTCACACCAGAGTCCCGTGCTGCTTCCACATTACTCCGATGAGCCCCGGACCAGTACTCATCATGCCCAACAGAGAGAAAGATCTTGTGCTCTTTTATTTCTTCACCGCGTCTATCAGAGTCTACCGCCGCAAAATAGCTAACGTCATAACCATTCGCCTCAAGAAATCGAATCAGCGGGTACTCAGCGTTGAACAATTGGTTAACAACGTTCCACTCACGGTTCGTCAAGGGACGATTGTAGCTAACCTTAAAAGCACGAAATGCTCTCCCTACAGACGCACCTTGGACGTACGAACCATAGGTGTTTGATCCACCGTAGCGATTATATGCAGTCCAAGTTGAATCTGACGTCTGCATAAGCACATCTGATTGGCCATTATCATCTCTCACAACAAAAACGATGTGGCTGGCACGAGGTTCTTGGAGAGCATTCGCCAACGCGCCCACACCAGAAGCTCCGTAGGCGTGCGGCGCAGCAGGGGGTCGCTCTCGTGGTGGACCTTGAGCGTTGTCGTGTCTCCAAGTTGGTGCCTCAGCGTCCTCTCGAACCAATCTGGCAATGTAAACCCCTGAAACCCCGTCGGCCGGCACTTGCCAGGATGCAGATACGTGCCAGTTTCCACAATCGTAGAGCCGCGTCCTCGAATCAGTCAAACAGTCAGGTTGAACCTGTGGAAGCGGTACCGAGGGTAACAATACTGTGAGCAATCGAGCCCCCCGACCGCCATAATAGCCAAGTCTGAAGATATCAATTCGATACTTCGAGGAATGCGTCTTTATCTTAAAATCAATCTTCTCACCGATGTTGACACTTATGTCGGTAGCAAAACCTTGAATACCTGGATCACCTGGTCCATTAATATCCCACTCAGTCGGAGGATTTCCTGGCTTACAGTTTTCAGCGACAATCCGATTTGCCGGTGAAACACATGGATCAACTGACTCAGCTTGCGACGCAGATTGCCCCACCAGGCCCCTGCTGAGCTCCAGAGCCAGAGAATTACCCTGCACCGCAAGAATTAGCAGGCAAGCAACCACCATTACCGATATACCACCTAGACTCCAGTACTCTCGAGTCGATCTCATGAATATGCCTCCCGTCAGCTTCGTTACAAAATTCAAATCCCTTTTGAGACTGTCATGAACAACCATTAACGAGTGGTAGGCAGCGCTTCATCCGAGGCAAACTGCCGGAGCACGTTCTCAGTTATCCGCGACACAGTGTTGTCATAGTCATCGTAAGATAGGCTAGCGCACCAAGTGATGGAACTGGCTGAAAATACACCGCCGCCATTTGGATAATCAATGAACGTCATGTCGGCCTTGACATCCGAATGTTGTGTCCCACCCTGTTGAGAATCTGACAATAAAACTTCCTCAGTTACGTGTTGATACTCATCGGATAATCCCGTCGCGGTCGCTAGGACAAAAGTGTTCGCCGGTGTCCCGAGACTATACTCCACGCGGTCAACTTCAAACCCGGCGGCACCATACCCCATAACCAGTGAAGGATTGTCGCCAATGAGTTCATCTGACCCAATACCTTCAAAGATCCATGACACGCGCTCGTCGAAACTGGCTGGTTGCCTGTAAAAGGGGACACCCTGACCGCCGCCTTGGGCAGTGAAGCCAACACCAACTACTTGCTGCGGTGGCCGCCCTCGGAACCGCCACAATCCTCCAAATTCTCCTGTCGTGCTGTGATAGTACTCTCCCGGACTCGCTTCCCAAACTTCCGTCCCGTGATTACGTCGCACTTCCACCGTATGGCGTTCTTCCGAGTCCATTGAGGTAATCCAATAAAACCCGTTCCCCCCTAAATACATCAAGCGCCCACCACCATTCAAATAGATCTCCAGACCGTCGAGCATCTGCGCCGACCAATACTCTGGGTGGGTGCCGGTAAGAATCACGTTATAGGACTCAAGGAGAGACGCTCCTTCCCAGTGCAAGTCTTCATCGGTGATGACATCATAGGCGAAGTCTTTCATCTCAAGCCAATCAGTCAGATGTAAATCGGCATTGAATTGGTGGGGAAAGGAAATTACTTCGCTAGATCGTTTCGGTACCTTAGGACGAAGATTAACAATCGGTCGTAGCCGCGATGAATACGCAACTCCTGAACCGTCAGAGTGGTGATCATACAAACTTAAAAGTTTCGGTCCGCCGTAGCTAAAAGCGTTAGCATATGCCAAGTAGCTAAAAGTTGGTGCCAAAAACGCAATCGCAGACTGTGCTTCTCCTCGTCGAGGACGGACAAAAAACGGAATGTAATCTTCCGCGCTCCCAGCCCGTAGGCGCACTGCATAAACGCCACTCCTCAATTCCGCGGGCACCTGATACTCGAAAGCAATATCCCATTTCGCATCGTCCAGATCATCATCGTGAAAGTAGATCGCCGCGTACTCTGCCAGTACCCGCTGAAAGTTCATTTCACGGGCACTCCAGTTATGGCCCGTTACCGCTCGCGTCGGCATGTTCACCGTGCGCCCATGCAATCCGTGAGGGCCCGTATCACTCACCTGTCGAGAGCCAACGTCAGCCGAGAAATCCCAAGCCGCAACCGTCCCTTCGGCAGTCCCTCCCTGCTGCAATGTCGCAATCTCGTCCCGCGTGAGTGCACGATTAAAAATTCGTGGATTCTCAATCTTGCCGTTGTAATGCCCTATGACCGTCGACCCCGCATCGCTCTCCGACATCGACAACGCTCCAATTAACAGTGAAGCGTCGTTCTCATCAACTGCCTTTAATGAAGTCATCTCTTCGACAACCGCATACGTCGGATCGCTCGGCCAAGCTGGCAATGGTTCCTGATAAAGCGTGACCTGCCCAGTCGTCGCCTCAAAAGTAGCCGCCACAAAATACCAACTCGTCGTCACACCCATCTGAGCAATCGGAAGCCCAGGGCGAGTCTCAGTCACCATCTGTACGTAGTGCGCAGCTGGAACTGAACGTCCGAGTGGTTTTTGACTTCGGACTTTCTGTACCTGACCACCCTGTCCAGTGATCCACACGGCCAGACTGCCGTCTTCATCGATAACAAGCCCGTATCCGCGGTTCTCATGCTCCGACCATTTCGTTACGATCCCCTGAATTCCCTTGTCCGGGGTCGTCGGGGCAATCCACGCTTGAAGCGTAAAACTCCCCGTTTGCCGTAGGGCTGCGTGATCTGGCACAACCACATACGACCCACTCGGGATCGCCTGATACTCTCCCATATACTCTTGATTCAACGATGCTTCCAGAAGCTCCTCTTTAAACCCTGGACCCTGGGGATTCGTGTCCCCGTGAATCAAACGAACCAAATTCGCACGATAACGCGGGAGGCGGCTGCTCACCATAAACTGAATCGTTTCACCCGGTTGAACGCTCAATCGATCAGCGTAGCCGACAACGTCCATCTCGTCGAGCGTCTGCCCCGATGTGGGACACACCATCCCCCACATCAGTAATAATCCACCACACACAACCATCGGCAAGCTTCGGTGCACCATCAAACAGTCCTCCTTGTCCCTTCTTCCCTGCTCACTCTGGTAGTGGCGGAGTGGGCAGCGTTTCATCCGAGGCAAATCGCCGGAGCACATTCTCAGTCACTCGCGACACAGTGTTCGTATAGTCGTTATAGGACAAACTCCCATCCCAGCTAATCGAAGGGGCCGAAAACACCGCCCCTCCGTTTGGATAATCGATGAATGTCATATCAGCCCGTACGAGTGGGTCTACGCTCCCACCTTGCGTAGAGTCAGACAGCATGATCTCCTCGGTAACTCGCTGGTACCTATCAGAAAATCCGCTGGCTGTCGCCAAGACAATCGTGTGAGCTGGTGTCCCGAGACTATACTCCACGCGGTCGATCTCAAATCCCGCCGCACCATACTCCATGACGAGTGAAGGAAAGTCACCAATCGGTTCATCTGACCCAATACCTTCAAAGATCCATGACACATGTGGATCAAAACTCTCAGGTTCACGAATAAATGGACGTCCTGGTCCACCGCCTTGAGCAGTGAAGCCGACACCGAGATATTGTTGCGGTGGCCGCCCTCGGAACCGCCATAATCCTCCAGGTTCTCCTGTCGTACTGTGGTGCCGTTCCCCGGGGGCCGCATCCCACATCGCAGTACCATGAGACCGTCGCACTTCCACCGTATGGCGTTCTTCCGAGTCCATTGAGGTAATCCAGTAAAACCCGTTCCCCCCTAGATACATCAAACGTCCACCTGCCGTAAGATACGCCCGTAGTCCGTCTATCATCGGCGCTGACCAGTACTCCGGATGCGAACCAGTGACGATCACTTGATACGGGTCCAGAAGGGCTTTCCCCTCCACATCCAAATCCCCATCCGTAATAACGTCGTAGGTGAAATTCTTTGCCTCCATCCAGTCCAGTAAATGCGTGTCCGCCACAAACTGATGTGGAAATGTAAGATCGCCCCAACCCGCTAAAAACCCTGGTTTAAGGTTATGCAAAATCGGCCGTAGGTACGACGAATACGTTACACCAGACCCGTCCGTATGATGGTCGTAGATACTCAGGAGTTGTGGTACGTCAGACCCGAAGTTTGCGTAGGCAAGGTAACTGAACGTGGGAACTAAGAAGGCAATCGGTGCGGTTGCTGTGCCTTGCATCGGACGTACGAAGAAGGGAATGTAGTCCTCGGTATTCCCAGCCCGTAATCGCGCCGCATAGACGCCACTCTTCAGCTCCGCCGGCACCTGATACTCGAAAGCAACATCCCATTTTGCATCGTCCAGATCGTCATCGTGGAAATGAATCGCTCCATACTCAGTTGGTACCTGAGTAAAGTCCTGCTCAGTGGCAGACCAGTTATGACCAGTCATCGCTCGCGTCGGCATATTCACCGTGCGTCCATGTAGTCCGTGCGGACCCGTATCACTCACGCGGCGAGATGAAATGTCGAGTGAGAAATCCCAGGCTGCGAGAGGACCACTGGCCGGTCCGCCGGCTTCTAATCCCTCTAGCTCTTGGCGTGTGAGTGCACGGTCGAACACCCGTGGTTGTTCGATCTTGCCGTTGAAATGTCCACTTACGACCGGGCGCTCATCCGAACCACTGTGCCAAGCCGCAGCGATAAAGAGTGGTCCCGTATTCTCGCCAATCGACCGCAGTGGTACTTGCTGCTCTACAACAACCTGTGTCGGATCGTCGGGCCACCGAGGTACCGGCTCTTGATACAGTCGGACCATTCCTGTCCCTGCATCAAAGGTCGCGGCTACAAAATACCAACTCGTCGTATCACCCATCTGTGAGATCGTTGCACCCATCTGCTCGTAGCGTGCTGCTGCAATTGATGCCCGGAGCGGAACTTTCGTGCTCACGCGTTGCACCGGCTCTCCCGTGGCACCCAACCACAAACTAAGGGCTCCCTCTTCGTCGATCATGAGACCATAACCCAGACGATCGGTGTCTGACCACTTCGTCACAATGCCTTGGACGCCCTTTTGTGGCGTGGTTGGTGCAATCCATGCCTGTAACGTTATGCTGTCGGTAACGTGCAGTGACGAACTGTCAGGCACGTTCACATACGACCCGTTCGGCAGGTCTTGATGCTGTCCAGAGTAATCCCCGCTGACCGAAGACGTGATCTCTTCTTCCCTAAAACCGGGTCCGTTCGGATTACGATCCGCGTGAATCAAACGCACAATATCAGCCCGATACTGTGAATGCTCACTACTCACCATAAATCGAATTGTTTCACCCGGTTGGATACTTAAGCGATCGGCATAGCCGATGACTGACAGCCCCGCAATCCCCTGACCGGTCACCACTGCCCAGTACATCAGTACTGCGACCAGAGCGACCAGTGGAATAGCGACTACCTTACGCAATGTCATGCCAAAACCTCCTAAAAGGGAGAACTCACACACCCGGGGTCTTTCGCCAGGTCTGTGGGGTCTCCTGACCCAATCGTCGTCCCAAATTTTACCCCGCTGGGTATCTCTCTGCCTAGCTGTTCAATCACTCAGCGGTGGGTGCCCACGACACCGACTTTCTCACACTAAAACTGTGTAATTAACGTGTTTCTGAGCAGTAGGATATAGCTCCCATGAAACTAGCTCAGAAATAATTTCACTGATAAGTAAATAGACCGCTCCGTTCCTCCTGTGTTTGAATACACTTTTCCCCCTTCGATCAGGAACCTCTATTAATCCCCAAACCCATTCCATCATTTTCAAATTTTTGTAAATCTTTTCTTACCACTAGTAGTATCTATAGACATGCCTTGCAGTAGATCAAACTTTTTGGTTAATATTCTGTTGTGTTGTTGTACTATTCTCTATGAGCGAATCGTTTTATCCGAATTTCTCCTAAAATTAAAAACACTTCAGTCTGCCGAATTACACTGCTCTATATCACCCGCGTTAAATATTATCTAATGAAACAATACCAATAAACTCAATAACTCAGCATGCCTACTGTCCAGTAGCGCCTAGCGTCCTTCTCCATGGTCCTTGGGATATTCGCATCCAGCAAATGATAGTCGCCTTACTAATAGCTGCTTCCCTATTCACCCCTGACGTCGACAACCGATACAGTGGTCGAGACAATCAACTTAAGATTCCGATCCCTCGCCTGGAAACGGCAATAGATGTCGATGGCTTACTTGACGAGTCACCGTGGGCATCTGCAGCAATTTTAACTGATTTCTCACAATACTTTCCCGTAGACCGTCGACCTGCCCAGAATCAAACAGAAATTCTAGTGTGGTACTCAGCCTCTGCGATCTATTTTGGTGTCAAAGCCTACGCACCTCCTGGTGAAGTACACGCCAGCCTCGCTGATCGAGACAAAATTGAACAAGATGATTTTATCCAACTCTATCTAAGTACATTCATTGACCGGAGAGAAGCTTTAATGTTTGCCGTTAATCCATTCGGCCTTCAGCAAGATGGTGCACTTGTTGAAGGCATCACGCCATCTGGGACGAATCAGTCAAGCGCATTTAGCTCGCGTGCCGTTGGACGACAACCCTCTGATCTGAGCCCAGACTATGTATTTGACTCAAAAGGACGACTCACCGACTACGGCTATGAGATCGAAATCAGAATTCCATTCAAGACTCTTCGATACCCCTCAACCGCCAAACAGAACTGGGGACTTAACATCATTCGTAAAGTACAGACTTCCGGACACGAGTACAGCTGGACACCAGCTCGACGCGGGGATGCCTCGTTCCTGGCACAGTCCGGAACACTCGAGGGATTAAGCGGCCTGCGCCGTGGCTTGGTGTTGGATCTCACCCCAATCGTTGCGGCAACCGTCGAAGGAAGCCCATCCGAAAACGTGTGGCACTACGAGCCAGTCCGACCTGAATTAGGAATGAATGTACGTTGGGGTATAACATCGAACACGACGCTCAATGGAACACTCAATCCAGATTTCTCTCAAGTCGAAGCCGATATGACTCAGATCACCTGGGACCCACGTGAGGATATCTTCTTTCCAGAAAAGCGACCCTTCTTTCTAAACAGTCTCGAGCAGTTCGCAACACCAAATGATCTGATCTACACGCGTCGCATCGTTGCTCCTATCGCTGCGGCGACCGTTGTTGGTGACGTGCGCGGGACAAGCATAGCCATACTGTCAGCCATCGACGACCGTGCGACGTCAGTCAGTCATCTCAGTCAGCCATTCGTCAACATCGCCCGTATCCAAAGGAATCTCAATTCACAGTCCCGTTTGGCATTCGTGTATACGAATCGCCTCGACGGCGACAACAGCAATCACGTAGTGAATGCCGATATGAACTTAACCTTTCGAAACTTATACCGGCTACAGCTTCAACTCGCGAGTAGCCGAACGATCAGGGATGGTATCTCGACAACTGCACCGCTGTGGTACATGGCATTTAATCGGAATGGTCGACGTTTTGCATTCGAATATCATATACGTGGAATCGATGAAGACTTCCAGGCCGACGCAGGATTCATTCGACGACGTGGAATCGCGGGAGCCGTTGCGTCCCATTCTGTCACTCTCTACGGAGCACCAGAAGCGATCCTGGAAAGTTGGACCGGAAAAATCGTCGGTAACTACTTATGGAAATATCAAGACTTTATCGCAGGCCAAGGGGCACTAGAACGAAAGCTCTGGCTCATTAACAACGTGAGCCTACGAGGTGGTTGGCAAGCAGGTGCTTCGGTAGTAGTGGAGCGCTTTGGATTTGACGACCAACTCTATACAGACTACGGATTGCTCCAGTCTGGTCCAGTCGGTGACAAGATCCTCCCCTTCGTCGGCACCCCGCAACTACCAAATTTTGGCTACCAGTTCAACTTGTCCACCCCAGATTTTCCTAAATTCTCTTCGCGTCTCTCCTGGTTTGTAGGTAAAGACGAAAACTTCTATGAGTGGTCATCAGCAGACATCCATTACGGTAAAGTCGAGGCAAATTGGCGTCCGACAGATCAACTTCGCGTAAATTTTAATTACACGCTCCAGAACTACACAAGACGGACGGATAGAACCGTCGTCGGCGTACGAAAGGTTCCACGACTAAAGATGGAGTACCAGCTTTCCCGCTCCATTTTTGTTAGGCTGGTCGGCGAATATTATTCTGGCCGGCGAGATGATCTGAGAGATGATTCACGGACGGGGTTACCGATTGTGATTCGAAATCCTGTAACTGGCACCTATGCTCGTGCCCTACGATTAGAGGACAAAAGAATTCGATTCGATTGGCTGTTCTCGTACCGTCCAGTTCCGGGCACTGTTCTCTTTTTTGGCTACGGAAATTCACTGGCTGACCTGGATGATGCGCCTGACCGTCGCAATTTTGAGCGCCTAAACGACAGTTTCTTTCTCAAAGCAAGCTATTTATTTCGGATGTAACTCTAAGTTTCGACAAGTGCAGCGAAACCTCGGTCGGGTAATCAAAGAAGCGACTGAGTTGGGTGCGACGCCAGACATTCCTGGCGCAACACCCGACTCAGACTCTATGGAAGGCCGTTCCCGCGAACTAGTTAGTTCCTCTTGGTATCACCGGCAAGAGGATGTGGGAGGGGTATTCTGAACTATGGTAAACGGTCTGCTCGGCCGTTTCCATGCTTACCCCAGTGCCAGGATCCTCGCCCGTGTTTAGGTTACGATCGAATCGCGGAAAGTTACTACTCGAAATCTCAACTCTAATCCGATGCCCAGGAAGAAATGTATTACTAGTCGACCATAAATCGATCGCATACTCATAGACGGTACCAGGCTCGATTGGGCTCGCAGGTCCCCCCGCACGCGCACGGTAACGTGCCCTTACAATGCCATCCAGAATATTTTGTGCGTACCCATTAGGATGTACGTCCACTAACTTCGCAGTCCAATCTGTATCACGTGCGGTAGTTGCGGCATACAGCGTCGCCGTGATCGGCCCAGTAACCTCGACCGGTTCGGTTAACACATCCGTTGTATACACCAGCACATCGTTACGTCGTTCAGCTCCCCGCTGATCAAACGCACCCATGGGCACAATGTCACTCCAGCAACAGTTATTGCCGCCTAGCGTCGGAACGGGGTCGGAAGGATCGTAAGTAAATGTGTCAGTGTCCGACCCACCAGCGGGTGCGTCGCTAGACAGGCGACCGTCGCCGTGCAAGCTGTTCGCGTTCCCGTCACCCTGTAGGTAGTATTTCGTATATTCCGCCCTGGCCAGAGGCCACTCGTTCTCATGCCGCCAGTAGTTCTCACCCATCACAAAAATCTTGACCGGCGGCTCACTACCAACGCCATTGTCGATTCCCTTCAACCAATAATCAAACCAGCGAAGGTATACCGGCTCCAAGTCAACTTGTGCCGCCGGGCCAAAGTCCATCCGATCAAGTTGATATGGCGCCTCAGCGCGAAAATTCTCCCGATTACCAACACCGTGTACCCAAGGCCCGACCATCAAGCGCTTACCACTCCGAGCCGCCTCAGTCTTGCCTTGTTTCCGAATCTCCACATCATCCTCGAGCATTCCACTCAGAAAGATGTCATACCAGCCACCCACATTGAAGAGCGGTACGGAAACCTGGTCTTGGGTCGTTTCATGGCTATTCGCATCCCAATAGCTGTCACGAGTTGGGTGTTCTACCCAGTCCCGGTAGTGTTGATTACGACGACCAACAGCCTCATCGGCTGTCGCTATAGGGAGATGTTTGAACGCCTTTGGCCAATCGTGAGGAGTAAATGACTGGTTGATTCGTCCGTCGACGAACAATGCACCCCAGGGAAGCGTGAATCCATACTGAAACGCCCCCCCTGTATAGATCCAATTTCCATAAATGTTCAGCGTCGTCACCGTTGGTGCCATTGCGGTCAAGTATTGACTTCCACGAATTGCCTGGGTCATCTGCGTAAAGCCGACGTAGGATCCACCTTGAGTCCCAATCTTCCCGTTACTCCACGGCTGCGTCCCCACCCATTCGTCCGTATCAAATCCGTCGTTCGGTTCGTTCTCAAACGTGTAAAATACGCCCTCAGAATCGTAACGCCCACGGACATCCTGCACGACCACAACGTAGCCGCGCTCGGCTAGTCCCTTCGCGTTCTCTACTGCGCCCCCACTATTGTTGCTGTAGGGCGTGCGCACCAAAATAGCCGGAAATTGTCCGTCCACATCTGGACGGTAGATGTCGGCAGAAAGCTTCACACCGTCCCGCATGGGCACGGGTACGTTCAGCTCCGTCACTATACCGTGTGTCGGTTTCGATAGTTTTGCCTCGTCATAGTGGATGACCTGTGTAGTCTGCTGGCCGTTCAGTGCGGCCGGACCAACAACCAGGACACCTAACAAACCGATACCGCATAAAATAGGAAATACACGCCGCATCATTGCCTCACCTCCGTATAAAGAACCTAATGCTCACACGTTATCCCGGTGTCTCAAAAATATCCGTCGTCCGATTCGGTATACCCAAAACCTGACGAACGGTTGCTCCTTCATAGGTGCCCTTCACCGTCCATCAGCGACTAGCGTCTCCCCCCTCAGGGAATGGTTCATCAGAAGCGAACCGACGCAGGACGTTCTCTGTGACCTTTGAAACGGTATTGTCGAAGTCATTATAAGCCAGAGCTCCAAACCAGCTAATTGAGCTCGCTGAAAAGACAGCCCCTCCATTCATGGTTTCGAAAAAGACCAAATCGGCCTTGACCAATGGATGTACCGAACCTCCCTGGAGTGAATCCGACAAGAGTACTTCCTCTGTCACGTGTTGAAAAGAGTCTGGCAATCCCGCAGCCGTCGCGACCACGAGCGCGTGAGGCGGCGACCCCAATGTATAGTCGAGGCGGTCCACCTCGTCACTCGCTGCCCCGTACTCACGTACTAGTGACGGAAAATCTCCAATCAATTCTTCAGCTCCAATACCTTCAAATATAAACGCGGCCCGTGGGTCAAAGCTAGCGGGTTGTCGCTCGTACGGGATGCCCGCACCTCGACCCTGTGCGGTAAAACCTACTCCCACTAGCGCCTGCGGTGCTCTCCCTCGAAAGCGCCACAAACCACCTAGTTCGCCCGTGGTACTGTGATAGAACTCCCCAGGTGCACCTTCCCACGTTTCCGTCCCGTGGTTGCGACGAATCTCGATCACATTGGGGTTCGTTGGATCCTGAGATGTAATCCAGTAAAAACCGTTCCCTCCCATATACATTAGCCGACCTCCACTCTCAAGATAGGCTTGCAGAGCATCCATCATCTGAGTGGACCAGTACTCTGGATGTGACCCGGTAATCACAACGTTATATGGGTCAAGAAGAGCGGTGCCGTCACTATGTAAGGCATCATCGGTTATCACATCGTACTTGAGCCCCTTCACTTCCATAAAGTGAGTCATGTAGATATCCGCTGAAAAGTGTCGAGGCCAACGGTTCGCATGCTTCGGTCGAAGCTCCTTGATGGGTCTGAGCGCCGAAGCGTACGCTACGCCACTCCCATCCGAGTGAGTTGCATAAAGGCTATAGAGTTCTGGAACACCAGAACGACCGTTCGAATAAGCCAGGTAACTAAAGGTTGGTGCAAGAAATGCAATTTGTGCGGTTGCGGTTCCTCGTCGTGGCCGAACAAAAAACGTGATGCGATCTTCGCGGTTTCCAGCACGAAGTCGGGCCGCATAAATACCACTCGGTAAGTCGTCCGGCACTGTGAACTCAAAATCTACATCCCATCGCGCGTCATCCAGGTCGTCGTCGTGAAAGTAGAGTGCCCCATACTCTTCAGGCGCATTCCGAAATCGCATCTCACGAGCCGTCCAATTGTACCCAGTCATCCCCCGCGTAGGCATGTTAAACGTTTCGCCAGTCAAGTCGTTTGGCGATCGATCGGTCACCAGTCTCGAGCCAATATCAGCCGAAAAGTCCCAGTCGCCAACGGCCCCCGTCGGTGCACCACCCTGCCTTAAAGACTCGATCTCTTGCTGAGAGAGCGCGCGATTAAACACGCGCGGTCGGTCGATCTTTCCGTTAAAGTGGCCTCCAGCAATCTCAGTCGATTCATCACGCCAGCTCCAAAAGGCAGCCACCAACAGAGGATCATCACTCGTGCCGACCGATGTCAGAGAGACCTTTCGTTCAACCACGGCACGGGCATCCTCCACTGGCCAAGTCATCACCGGTTCCTGATAGAGGGTGACGGAACCAGAGGACGCATCATAGCTCGCCGCAACAAAATACCATGTCGTTGTAGGTGAGCCCTGCGACACGGGGAGTTCACCATACATCGTAAACAGATAAGTCGCCGATGTGATCGCAGGACGGAGTGGGGTGTCAGTCTTTACTCTAGCCTGCTGACCATTGTCGTCGCCTATCCAAAGTCCGAGACTGCCGTCCTCTTCAACGACCAGTGCATAACCACGTTGATTGGTATCTGACCACTTAGTAATGATTCCCTGCACACCTTTCTGAGGTGTCGTGGATGCGATCCAGGCTTGCAAAGTGAAACTTCCAGTCAATCTGAGTGCCGGATTATCTGGCACAATAACGTGTGACCCGCCACGTAGGACCTGCCGCCGACCTGGATAGGTCTTGCTGACCGGCGTGTCAATGAGCTCTTCCTTGAAACCCGGTCCCTTCGGATTAACATCGGCATGAATCGAACGAACGATGTCAGCGCGGTAGCTTGGAAGCTCAGAACTCACCATAAACTGAATTGTTTCACCAGGTTGTACCGTTAATCGATCTGCATAGCCGGTTAATTTCAACCAGTCGGCCGTGGTCTGGGCAAGAACCAACCCTCCGAACGAAGAAGCAAACCCAAATAGTGCCGCACAGACAACCATCCTCCGTACAATAGCTACTCGCATGATCAGGAACCTCCAGACATCAACAATTCAGTACCTTTAAAATCTCCGATGATGTTATCGCACCGTACGATGACAAGCTTGGTTTATCGAGACATTGCAATCACTACTCGCCAGACAGTTCAGAAGCCTTGGGTAGCGATGCATCCGACGCAAAATTCCTTAGAACATTTTCTGTGATCCGTGAAACATTATTATTGTAGTCATTGTACGAAAGGCTACCGCACCAGGCGATGGAGGCCGATGTCCATACAGCGCCGTCGTTCGGGTACTCAATGTAAACCATATCCGCTCTCGTCACGCCTTCGTTCCATGGACCAGAGTTCGAACTCCAAATTTCCTCCACAACATGCTGGTACGCCGAGCTATGATCGGCTGGCCGTGAAGAAGCGAGCACCAGTCCATTTGGTGAACTACCAAGCGCTAGGTCAAATCGATCCAACTCTGAACCCGCTGCACCAGTCTCGAGTACCAGCGACGGAAAGTTCCCGATCAACTCGTTCGGTCCAATTCCATCGAAAATAAATGCCACACGCGGATCAAAACTTCCAGGTTTTCGATAATAGGGGGAATTCTTATCAAATCCCTGTGCCGTAAACCCCACACCAACCAGTGCCTGGGGCGGGCGACCCCGAAACCGCCAGAGCCCACCCATCTCACCGGTCGTTGCATGATAGTGCTGTCCGGATCTCCCTTCCCAAGCCTGCGTCCCACCCCACCGTCGGACTTCCGCCGTGTGCCCTCGCTCGGGATCCAGAGAAGTGACCCAGTAAAAGCCATTGCCACCCATATACATCAGCCGACCCCCCTGTTCGAGATACTCTTGAACCGCGTCAAGCATCTCCACTGAATAATACTCGGGGTGGGTACCCGTGATGACAACGTTGTACGGATTCAGCAAAGCTAACGCTTCCGTGTGCAAATCGTGATCGGTAATCACGTCAGGCTGAAACCCTTTGGCCTCCAGCCAATCGACGAGATGCATATCGGCATTAAATTGCCACTGGTTCCGCGTCACAATCTTCGGTCGCATATTAAGAATCGGCCGCAACCCCGTCGAGTACATTACGCCACTACCATCCGAGTGATGGTTGTAGAGACTCAGAAGCTCCGGCGTTCCAAGCGCACTATTTGCATAGGCGAGGTAACTAAAAGTCGGAATGAGCAGCGCAATTTTCGACGTCGATGTGCCTTTCCTGGGTCGAACAAAAAATGGGACATAATCCTCACCATTACCGGCACGAAGACGTGCCGCATAAACACCGCTTCGCAAATCAGGCGGCACTTCAAATTCGAATCCAACTTCCCAATTCGCGTCGTCTAGATCATCGTCGTGAAAGTGAATCGCACCATATTCCTCAGGTGCTAAAGCGAAATTCATGGTCGCACCAGTCCAATTACGACCCGTCACTGCTCGAGTTGGCCGGTTAATCAACTCGCCATTCAGGCCATGCGGGCCTCTGTCTGTAATTCGCTGACTTCCAATCTCGACCGAAAAATCCCACGCAGCAACCGGATCACGAGGCGCGGTACCCTCCTTGAGCGCATCAATTTCATCTCTGTTCAGCACACGGTTAAAAATTCTTGGACTGTCAACTTTGCCGTTATAAAAACCACCGACCTTCCCATCTCCATCTTCATTCGAAACCCAATATCCTGCTATCAGCAGCGGCACATCACTTTGCCCTACTGAACGTACCCCGACGGTCGATTCAACGACTGATCGAAAAGGATCGTTTGGCCAAGGAGTTAGGGGTTCTTGAACAAGAGTCACTTTTCCATTCGTCGCATCGAACGTCGCCGCCACGAAGACCCAGGACGTACTCCGTCTTGGTAAACCTCGTGGACGACTGCCACGTTGCGCCCGTGGATAGGAAATTAATGGCGTTCCGGTTCGCACCTTTTCTACTCGATCACCATCACCAATCCACAACGCAACACTGCCGTCCTCATCCAAAAAGAGTCCGTATCCCAACCGATCCGTGTTGGAATACTTTGTAATGATTCCTTGTACACCCTTTTGACGTCCTATACCCTGCCAAGAGTCCGTTGGAATACTTTGTAATAATGCCTTCTGAGGGGTCGTGGCATAAATCCAGGTTTGGATTGTAAAACTCTCCGATAGTCTGAGAGCGTCATTATCAGGAACAATCGCGTACGATCCATTTGGAAAAGACTGATACTTCCCCGGATAGTCCCCATTAATTGGCGTATCGATCACGGCTTCCTTGAAACCCGGTCCATTCGCATTGGTGTCTCCGTGAATCAGTCTAACAATATCGGCACGATAACGAGCAAACTCGCTGCTCACCATAAAACGGACGGTCTGGCCTTGTTCAACGCTGAGTCGATCGGCATAGCCAACAACCGTCATCCCCTGGACACTTTGCTGAGCATCCAGAGAAACCGCTAGGAGTGCGCTAATAATCGTAACCAAGCAGGCAATCCGAACACCACCATTAAGCTTCATGCAAAAGCCTCCTACGCGTTTGGTTGTAGCAAACTTCTACCAAGAAATTCACCGGGAGCCGGTAAGCCTAACACACTGTGAGGCATGCGTCCAAGGACCGCTAGGCCAAAGAAAATGCCCTGTACGCGAGATGGGCCCGCTACGGTTTAACCCGCAACGGGCCCATCTCTAGTCTTCGAACTCGTCTCTCCTCGGCTTAGAAGTTCAACGCTACGCCGAGCTGCATAACCCTTGGAAGATACGTAATTCCAAAGTTCTGTAACGGCTCACCGAAACTTCCTGCCGTTACACTACCCAGATAAGAGCCGTAGTTCTTGTAGTTTAAGATATTGAATACCTCCACATACCCGGTTATACGGGTATTCTCACTAAGCACAAGCGCCTTACTAAACCGGACGTCGAGCTTGCTGAGAGTGTTTCCAACCGCGCTGTTTCGCTCGATAGCGGCCGCCTGGGCTTCCGCATGTGACGTGGCGTCTGCTGCCTCTGGCAAGTAGCGGTTACGACCACGTGCCGAGCCAAACGGATTGGCCGGATAGCTGGTCCGGTAAGGATTACCAGAGCCGTGCAAGTAAGCCATCGCGATTGTGAAGTCGTGTGGCAAGCGGTAGATCATGTTACCGCGGATTGTGTGCCGCTGGAAGTCCAGCGCACGTGACCATTCTTGATCACCAGACAAGTCGAATGGGTTGTTCCGCCATCCACCGTATCCACCACCATACGTTCCAGTGTCATTTCGGAATAACATCAACGTGTAGTTGAGTTGATACTGGAAGCCATCTCGGAAGCGACGCCTGAATCCGGAGGCGATTTGCATTCCATTGCCACGACCGCTGCTGTTATACAGACTGATGCGACCATAGTCTGACCTTGGACGACCGTAGAGCTGATTACCATCATCGCCCAACGCGGTTGGGTGATGGTTAACACCAGTGACCGGGTCATAAAACAGATTCGGGTCACGGTTTGCGCCCATATCACTACCCTTGAAGTAAGTTACGTCAACGTCAAACGCTGAAACGTCACCAATTTGCTTCTGGAATCCACCCGTCGTCTGCCAGCTAACGGGTAGTTGGTAGTCATGCCCAATCACGAACACGGCTTGTGGTTGAAGCAGCTCTCCACGTGCCGCTGCAGCAACAACATCCACATCGGTTACGCCGCGCTGCGGACCAGCGTTAGCATCCAAACTCACGAAGCCGGGTAGACCATCGTTGTCCCAGGAGTTCGTGATAACGCGCTGGCCATTAAACATCTGATGGACAAACGCGAGTTCAGACACCGGCGCCATGTAGTAAAGACCTGTTCCGCCACGAAGCGTGAAGCTCCCGTCTCCCGAGATATCGTAGTTGACACCGAGACGAGGCGAGATGTTCTTCGTGTCACGGATGTTATTGCGGTAGCCAACGTTTTCTGAAAACAAGCCGTTGTCGATGATGACGTCAGTCTCGTTCACGAAAGGCGGCGCCATCGCGCCCCAGTCGAGGTCATACCGAACACCTAAGTTCAACGTCAACTTGTTCGTTGGCCGCCAGGTATCCCCGAACCATGCCGCATACGTTGGACGCGGGATCTTCAGGGTCCAGTTGCCGCATCCCTCTGGATTTGGACAATTCCCATGCTGCTGACCACCCTCTTCCGCAAAGAAGCGGGTGAAGTTGGTTGCAAGAGCGTCCATCTCCGCACCTTCGACGTTCCATGTGCTCGGATCGGCCCAGGTATCGAGTGGGAAGCGGGTGGTGTAATCAGAAGGAACACCGTTGAAGGTGTAACTACCACGCTCGAGGAGGCGCCACCATCCGTCATCCACCCAACGGAGGTGCTCGGCACCAATCTTGAAGTCATGGTCACCCTTCGTCCAAGACAACTCGTACCGCACCGCAGGTGTGTTCTGCCAGAACTCTTCCGGATAGTTCGTCCTGGCTCCCGGGCCGCCGTACCCTTGGTTGTGGAAACGGAAATGCGGAGTCAGCGGCACACCCTCTGCGGGCTCATGGTGCCAGTGGTAGTGGAACATGCTCATCTTCAGTTCCTGCACCATCGTGCTGCTCAACGTCCGTGTCCAATTCGCCGTTAACCCGTAACTGTCACGACCCAAATTAGCGGTCTGTGTCGGATGGTTCACCGTTGAGGTGTAACTACCACCAGCCCAACCGCCCTGCGGGTCAAACGCCCGGTTCGAATTGTAGCGAACCATGAAATGGTCATTCGCACCGATCTGATAATCGGCTCGACCCATCATGCGATGTTCGGTCTGTTTCGCAGCGATCAGGACCGTCTGATCGTAGAAAGCTGGCGTGACCGGCACTGAGAATGGCTGCCGCTCATACTCGTACGTAAAAAAGTAGTGAACTCTGTCCTGTACGATCGGACCACCAACCGAACCACCAACCTGCTGCACCGCGTAAGGCAATACCGTTCCAGCCACGGAGTCAGGCGCGTTGAATTTGTCACTACGGAAGAATCCGTAAGCTGACCCTTCAAGACGGTTGGTTCCTGAACGGGTGATGGCGTGCACCTGAATGCTGGTCGCGCGGCCCTGTGTTACGTCGAACAGATTCGTAACAACCTGGAACTCAGCGATCGCTTCTCGACTCAGACGAGGCTGACCGAACGCCGACGTCCATGACACCGCCTGTGTCTGCTGCTGGCCGTCAACGTTGACCTGAAATTCACCATCCCGGAAGACAGCCGGCCGACCGTCACTCACGTCATTCCCTGTAACACCTTTGACCATGAGTGTCAGACCCAACCAGTCGCGACCGAAAATCGGTAGCTCTTCCATCTGCCGTCGGTCGATACTGCCGGTCACCTGCGTGGACTGCAAGTCGACCAGTGGTGCCTCACTCGTAACCGTCACGGTCTCTTCAAGTGTTGCCACCGTCATCGTGAATGGCAGCGCAGCAGTCGTTCCAAGGAGCAATTCGATCCCTGGCACAAGGACTGTAGCGAAGCCCGGTAGCTCAGCCGTGATGTCATAGGTGCTCGGAGCCAACGCCGGCAAGCCGTATTGGCCTGTTCCGTCCGTCACTGCAAAGTACTGATTACCCGAGTTCACGTCAGTGGCGGTAACAGTCACTCCAGGCAGCACCGCCCCTGACTCATCGCTAATAACGCCGTTAAGAGCGGCCGTCGTAGCTTGAGCGTAGGCGTTCGCCGCTGTGAGCACCACTGCCAGCCCCAGCAACAAAACGAAATAACGCTTCATACATATCCTCCCGGGAAATTACCCATTACAACGTTGCGACACCGGATCATACCAAAGCAGCTAATCAAATACCACCCGATAAATTGCACGCGTCCATCTTCGACTTACTTACCGTACGCTAATATTATGCCATAAGACTTTAAAGATTATACTATGACATAAAAGTCAACAGTAGGCTCATGCTATCCAATTTTTTGGATAGCATGAGCCTGTGCCGTAAACCCCACACCAACCAGTGCCTGGGGCGGGCGACCCCGAAACCGCCAGAGCCCACCCATCTCACCGGTCGTTGCATGATAGTGCTGTCCGGATCTCCCTTCCCAAGCCTGCGTCCCACCCCACCGTCGGACTTCCGCCGTGTGCCCTCGCTCGGGATCCAGAGAAGTGACCCAGTAAAAGCCATTGCCACCCATATACATCAGCCGACCCCCCTGTTCGAGATACTCTTGAACCGCGTCAAGCATCTCCACTGAATAATACTCGGGGTGGGTACCCGTGATGACAACGTTGTACGGATTCAGCAAAGCTAACGCTTCCGTGTGCAAATCGTGATCGGTAATCACGTCAGGCTGAAACCCTTTGGCCTCCAGCCAATCGACGAGATGCATATCGGCATTAAATTGCCACTGGTTCCGCGTCACAATCTTCGGTCGCATATTAAGAATCGGCCGCAACCCCGTCGAGTACATTACGCCACTACCATCCGAGTGATGGTTGTAGAGACTCAGAAGCTCCGGCGTTCCAAGCGCACTATTTGCATAGGCGAGGTAACTAAAAGTCGGAATGAGCAGCGCAATTTTCGACGTCGATGTGCCTTTCCTGGGTCGAACAAAAAATGGGACATAATCCTCACCATTACCGGCACGAAGACGTGCCGCATAAACACCGCTTCGCAAATCAGGCGGCACTTCAAATTCGAATCCAACTTCCCAATTCGCGTCGTCTAGATCATCGTCGTGAAAGTGAATCGCACCATATTCCTCAGGTGCTAAAGCGAAATTCATGGTCGCACCAGTCCAATTACGACCCGTCACTGCTCGAGTTGGCCGGTTAATCAACTCGCCATTCAGGCCATGCGGGCCTCTGTCTGTAATTCGCTGACTTCCAATCTCGACCGAAAAATCCCACGCAGCAACCGGATCACGAGGCGCGGTACCCTCCTTGAGCGCATCAATTTCATCTCTGTTCAGCACACGGTTAAAAATTCTTGGACTGTCAACTTTGCCGTTATAAAAACCACCGACCTTCCCATCTCCATCTTCATTCGAAACCCAATATCCTGCTATCAGCAGCGGCACATCACTTTGCCCTACTGAACGTACCCCGACGGTCGATTCAACGACTGATCGAAAAGGATCGTTTGGCCAAGGAGTTAGGGGTTCTTGAACAAGAGTCACTTTTCCATTCGTCGCATCGAACGTCGCCGCCACGAAGACCCAGGACGTACTCCGTCTTGGTAAACCTCGTGGACGACTGCCACGTTGCGCCCGTGGATAGGAAATTAATGGCGTTCCGGTTCGCACCTTTTCTACTCGATCACCATCACCAATCCACAACGCAACACTGCCGTCCTCATCCAAAAAGAGTCCGTATCCCAACCGATCCGTGTTGGAATACTTTGTAATGATTCCTTGTACACCCTTTTGACGTCCTATACCCTGCCAAGAGTCCGTTGGAATACTTTGTAATAATGCCTTCTGAGGGGTCGTGGCATAAATCCAGGTTTGGATTGTAAAACTCTCCGATAGTCTGAGAGCGTCATTATCAGGAACAATCGCGTACGATCCATTTGGAAAAGACTGATACTTCCCCGGATAGTCCCCATTAATTGGCGTATCGATCACGGCTTCCTTGAAACCCGGTCCATTCGCATTGGTGTCTCCGTGAATCAGTCTAACAATATCGGCACGATAACGAGCAAACTCGCTGCTCACCATAAAACGGACGGTCTGGCCTTGTTCAACGCTGAGTCGATCGGCATAGCCAACAACCGTCATCCCCTGGACACTTTGCTGAGCATCCAGAGAAACCGCTAGGAGTGCGCTAATAATCGTAACCAAGCAGGCAATCCGAACACCACCATTAAGCTTCATGCAAAAGCCTCCTACGCGTTTGGTTGTAGCAAACTTCTACCAAGAAATTCACCGGGAGCCGGTAAGCCTAACACACTGTGAGGCATGCGTCCAAGGACCGCTAGGCCAAAGAAAATGCCCTGTACGCGAGATGGGCCCGCTACGGTTTAACCCGCAACGGGCCCATCTCTAGTCTTCGAACTCGTCTCTCCTCGGCTTAGAAGTTCAACGCTACGCCGAGCTGCATAACCCTTGGAAGATACGTAATTCCAAAGTTCTGTAACGGCTCACCGAAACTTCCTGCCGTTACACTACCCAGATAAGAGCCGTAGTTCTTGTAGTTTAAGATATTGAATACCTCCACATACCCGGTTATACGGGTATTCTCACTAAGCACAAGCGCCTTACTAAACCGGACGTCGAGCTTGCTGAGAGTGTTTCCAACCGCGCTGTTTCGCTCGATAGCGGCCGCCTGGGCTTCCGCATGTGACGTGGCGTCTGCTGCCTCTGGCAAGTAGCGGTTACGACCACGTGCCGAGCCAAACGGATTGGCCGGATAGCTGGTCCGGTAAGGATTACCAGAGCCGTGCAAGTAAGCCATCGCGATTGTGAAGTCGTGTGGCAAGCGGTAGATCATGTTACCGCGGATTGTGTGCCGCTGGAAGTCCAGCGCACGTGACCATTCTTGATCACCAGACAAGTCGAATGGGTTGTTCCGCCATCCACCGTATCCACCACCATACGTTCCAGTGTCATTTCGGAATAACATCAACGTGTAGTTGAGTTGATACTGGAAGCCATCTCGGAAGCGACGCCTGAATCCGGAGGCGATTTGCATTCCATTGCCACGACCGCTGCTGTTATACAGACTGATGCGACCATAGTCTGACCTTGGACGACCGTAGAGCTGATTACCATCATCGCCCAACGCGGTTGGGTGATGGTTAACACCAGTGACCGGGTCATAAAACAGATTCGGGTCACGGTTTGCGCCCATATCACTACCCTTGAAGTAAGTTACGTCAACGTCAAACGCTGAAACGTCACCAATTTGCTTCTGGAATCCACCCGTCGTCTGCCAGCTAACGGGTAGTTGGTAGTCATGCCCAATCACGAACACGGCTTGTGGTTGAAGCAGCTCTCCACGTGCCGCTGCAGCAACAACATCCACATCGGTTACGCCGCGCTGCGGACCAGCGTTAGCATCCAAACTCACGAAGCCGGGTAGACCATCGTTGTCCCAGGAGTTCGTGATAACGCGCTGGCCATTAAACATCTGATGGACAAACGCGAGTTCAGACACCGGCGCCATGTAGTAAAGACCTGTTCCGCCACGAAGCGTGAAGCTCCCGTCTCCCGAGATATCGTAGTTGACACCGAGACGAGGCGAGATGTTCTTCGTGTCACGGATGTTATTGCGGTAGCCAACGTTTTCTGAAAACAAGCCGTTGTCGATGATGACGTCAGTCTCGTTCACGAAAGGCGGCGCCATCGCGCCCCAGTCGAGGTCATACCGAACACCTAAGTTCAACGTCAACTTGTTCGTTGGCCGCCAGGTATCCCCGAACCATGCCGCATACGTTGGACGCGGGATCTTCAGGGTCCAGTTGCCGCATCCCTCTGGATTTGGACAATTCCCATGCTGCTGACCACCCTCTTCCGCAAAGAAGCGGGTGAAGTTGGTTGCAAGAGCGTCCATCTCCGCACCTTCGACGTTCCATGTGCTCGGATCGGCCCAGGTATCGAGTGGGAAGCGGGTGGTGTAATCAGAAGGAACACCGTTGAAGGTGTAACTACCACGCTCGAGGAGGCGCCACCATCCGTCATCCACCCAACGGAGGTGCTCGGCACCAATCTTGAAGTCATGGTCACCCTTCGTCCAAGACAACTCGTACCGCACCGCAGGTGTGTTCTGCCAGAACTCTTCCGGATAGTTCGTCCTGGCTCCCGGGCCGCCGTACCCTTGGTTGTGGAAACGGAAATGCGGAGTCAGCGGCACACCCTCTGCGGGCTCATGGTGCCAGTGGTAGTGGAACATGCTCATCTTCAGTTCCTGCACCATCGTGCTGCTCAACGTCCGTGTCCAATTCGCCGTTAACCCGTAACTGTCACGACCCAAATTAGCGGTCTGTGTCGGATGGTTCACCGTTGAGGTGTAACTACCACCAGCCCAACCGCCCTGCGGGTCAAACGCCCGGTTCGAATTGTAGCGAACCATGAAATGGTCATTCGCACCGATCTGATAATCGGCTCGACCCATCATGCGATGTTCGGTCTGTTTCGCAGCGATCAGGACCGTCTGATCGTAGAAAGCTGGCGTGACCGGCACTGAGAATGGCTGCCGCTCATACTCGTACGTAAAAAAGTAGTGAACTCTGTCCTGTACGATCGGACCACCAACCGAACCACCAACCTGCTGCACCGCGTAAGGCAATACCGTTCCAGCCACGGAGTCAGGCGCGTTGAATTTGTCACTACGGAAGAATCCGTAAGCTGACCCTTCAAGACGGTTGGTTCCTGAACGGGTGATGGCGTGCACCTGAATGCTGGTCGCGCGGCCCTGTGTTACGTCGAACAGATTCGTAACAACCTGGAACTCAGCGATCGCTTCTCGACTCAGACGAGGCTGACCGAACGCCGACGTCCATGACACCGCCTGTGTCTGCTGCTGGCCGTCAACGTTGACCTGAAATTCACCATCCCGGAAGACAGCCGGCCGACCGTCACTCACGTCATTCCCTGTAACACCTTTGACCATGAGTGTCAGACCCAACCAGTCGCGACCGAAAATCGGTAGCTCTTCCATCTGCCGTCGGTCGATACTGCCGGTCACCTGCGTGGACTGCAAGTCGACCAGTGGTGCCTCACTCGTAACCGTCACGGTCTCTTCAAGTGTTGCCACCGTCATCGTGAATGGCAGCGCAGCAGTCGTTCCAAGGAGCAATTCGATCCCTGGCACAAGGACTGTAGCGAAGCCCGGTAGCTCAGCCGTGATGTCATAGGTGCTCGGAGCCAACGCCGGCAAGCCGTATTGGCCTGTTCCGTCCGTCACTGCAAAGTACTGATTACCCGAGTTCACGTCAGTGGCGGTAACAGTCACTCCAGGCAGCACCGCCCCTGACTCATCGCTAATAACGCCGTTAAGAGCGGCCGTCGTAGCTTGAGCGTAGGCGTTCGCCGCTGTGAGCACCACTGCCAGCCCCAGCAACAAAACGAAATAACGCTTCATACATATCCTCCCGGGAAATTACCCATTACAACGTCGTGACACCGGATCATAACCAAAGCAGCTAATCAAATACCACCCGATAAATTGCACGCGTCCATCTTCGACTTACTTACCGTACGCTAATATTATGCCATAAGACTTTAAAGATTATAATATGACATAAAAGTCAACAGTAGGCTCATGCTATCCAATTTTTTGGATAGCATGAGCATGTATCTCTTAACATACTGATTACAATCATCTTACTACTTCAATTTTTTGGATTTGGTAAAATGAGGGTGAATCTTTCGAGCGACGCCTGCTCAAAACGCACTTTCCTCCCTTACCCGAATTACCCGAAGTTAGCGTTTGACAGCGCTCGTTTACTGCATTACCCTCCCGGGATCAGATTGGACTAGCCCCTTTGACGCATCGGACTCCTCGATGAACTCAGGCGGCCTACCGCCACAGCTACGTTGACGATACCACCAAGAGCCCGGCACTGAGACTAGTAATACCGCTGATAACGATCGAGAGGACGGAGGAGCCACATGGCATCACTCAAGGCCCGAATAAAATTCGTCGGTTCCCTTTTAGGGTTGATATTCACTTTCCTCACCGGGGCCGCCGCAGCACAGACTATCCCAGGGATGAGGGTGGTCGGCTACGCTGACCGGTTCAGCATACAACCGGGTGAAACAATCAAGTTCATGGTGAGCAGTGAAGTTCCACAGTACCGTGCTGATATCGTGCGGCTCATTCACGGTGATACCAATCCAAAGGGACCTGGGTTCAAGGAAGAGGTCGTCAACACCACTGCCACTAAAGAGTACCCAGGCCACCATCAGGACCTTCGAGCCGGTTCGTACACAATCGTACCAAACAACTCAGCCCTACAGCAGACAGGTAGCCTTACCTTAACTGCTTGGATTGCTCCGACAACACCGGGCTCGACTACCGCCACCTTCCCAGGTGCACCAGGCAAAGGTGTGCAGGGCATCATCACCAAGTGGTCTCCAAGTGAGAACCTTGGGTACGGCCTATTCATTGACGGCGACGGAAGTCTTTCCTTGTGGTTGGGTGAAAGGGATGGCCAAAGTCAGAAAATTAGTACTGGGGTGCCACTACCTGCTTGGATCCCAGCTAACGTTTGGCCGCGCGGTAACCAAATGGTCAATACGACGATCTGGTACTTCGTGGCCGCAACCTTCGATGCGGACACTGGTCTGATTACACTTCGCCAGGAAGCGGTCCCGAAATTGCCCGGTGATAACGGCAGCGCAGTTGTCGAACAAACAGTTGCTCTCAGATCTATCGGAGCAAACGATGTGCCACTACTCATGGCAGGGTTTTGGGAGTGGCACGATGCAGCCCAGCAACTCGTGAGCGGCCATTTTAATGGCAAGATCGAAGCACCGAAAATATTTGGACGTGCTCTGTCGAGTCAAGAACTCGACAGATTGAGAGATGGTAACGATCCATCCGACGTTGTTGGTGCCTGGGATTTCTCGCTCGACATCTCCTCACATCGGATCAGTGACACCGGTCCAAACGACCTTCACGGGCAAACCAGGCAGATGCCGACACGTGGAATGACGGGTCATAACTGGAAACAAGAGACAACAGGGTTCCCTCAGGCTCGTGCACAGTACGGAGCGATTCATTTTCACGACGATGACCTGGACGATGCGGAATGGGAAGTTGGATTCGCGTGGTCGGTTCCGAGTGATCTACATAGCGGCATCTACGCAGCTAGGCTACGAGCCGGGGGGCACGAGGATCATGTCCCTTTCTTTGTGAGACCAAAAAAGGGTACCGCCACAGCGAGGATCGCCTTTCTCGCGCCGACCTTCAGTTACCT
Source organism: Vicinamibacterales bacterium (assembly GCA_965249535.1). GTDB lineage: Bacteria > Acidobacteriota > Vicinamibacteria > Vicinamibacterales. The sequence goes on along the minus strand of OZ252241.1, from coordinate 2,354,939 downwards.
GGCGTACGCCAATAGTCGGTCAGGAGTTCCACAACTCCTGAGCATGTACGACAGTCACTCCGATGAGAGCGGCGTCGCATATTCAACGCGGCTACGACCGATTCTCAACATGCGACCGAAATATGCCTACAGTTCTTCAGGTGGCTTAAGAAGTGTTCATCAGCTTCCGGCCGATCTACACCTCATCGACTGGCTTGAGGAAAAAAATTACAAGCACGACATCATCACCGACGAAGACCTTCACTGGGAGGGAACAGAACTCCTCAGTCCCTACAAGGTTATTCTGACAGGCTCTCATCCAGAGTACTGGTCCACCCAGATGCTTGATGCCATGGAAGCGTATCTGAACCGTGGCGGGCGACTAATGTACATGGGAGGCAACGGGTTCTACTGGGTGACGTCGATGGATTCGGAGGGTAAGCACACCATAGAAATCCGGCGACGAGACGGAACGAACACCTGGGAGGCGGCGCCGGGTGAATACCACCATAGTACGACGGGTGAATTTGGTGGTTTGTGGCGCTTCAGAGGCCGGCCGCCACAAAAGATGGTGGGAGTCGGCTTCGCGGCTCAGGCGGGCGATCGTGGGCGACCGTTTACAAGACTCGCGGCTAGTTTCGATCCCCGTGCGTCTTGGATTTTTGATGGAATCGGAACGGATGAACTCATAGGGAATTTCCCTTCACTAGTGCTCGAGTATGGTGCGGCTGGCCTTGAGGTAGACCGCTTCGATCACGTACTCGGTACCCCACCGCACGCGTTACTGCTCGCAACGGCTGGAGGGTTCTCCGACATGTACCAGCATGTTATCGAAGAAACACTGCAATCTGACTCAAAACAGGGAGGAACCGTGAATCCGTGGGTCAAGGCAGATATGACCTACTTTGAAACCGGCAATGGTGGGGCTGTCTGGACGTCAGCTTCGATCAGTTGGATGGGTAGCCTCTCTTATAACGACTATAAAAACAACGTGTCAAAACTCACGGGAAATGTGCTGAGTCGCTTCGCATCAGACGGACCGCCGTCTGATACGTCCCGTTCCACTCAGCCTGGCAGTGAGTGATCATTTTCGAGGGGAGGGCGCGACAATGGCACCGCGGAAACATCAATTGATTGGCTTAGCAAGCTTAGTACTCGGACTGTTCATGGTGTTGCCTGGACATGCCCAGCGTATAAGGTCAGAACTACGTCCTGATTGGAGCATGGGCATGCAAGTTATTGGTTACTCAGATAGGCTCAGCGTACAGCAAGGTGAAACCATTCGTTTCATGGTGAGCTCAGAGTTACCAAGTTACCGTGCCGATCTCGTACGACTGATTCACGCCGACTCCAATCCCCTTGGACCCGGTCTTAAAGAGGAAGTTGTTAGTGCGCCAATCAATAAGGAGTACAAGGGACGGCGGCAAAAATTGCCACGAGGATCCTACATCATCGTGCCGGACGATCCAGCTTTGCAACAAGAAGACTTCACTCTCACGGCCTGGATTGCACCCTCCACCCCAGGAGGATCGGCAAAACTATTAACCGCAGCCACAAATCGCCGTCCGCTACATCCCCCTCTCCAAGGGGCTCAGGGAATTATTACCAAGTGGTCTGAGGCAGACCGCGTCGGGTATGGTTTGTTCCTTGACGGGGACGGGAGCTTGGCATTCTGGTTAGGTGGGGAGAACGGTAAGGTGGATCGAGTCGGTACGGGTGTGCCTTTACGAGCCTGGACCCCAGCGAACGTATGGCCCGGTGGTCACCAGATGGTCAATACACCTATCTGGTATTTTGTAGCAGCCAGTTTCGACGCGGGTGAAGGGAAAGTGACCCTGTATCAGGAACCAGTACCACTGTGGCCCGTAGACTACACCCGAAGTGTTGTGGAAAAACCTGTGACCGTTCGATCGGCTGGGAAGAGTGAAGCACCACTCCTGATTGCAGCTTATTGGGAATCCCATGATACAAACCAACCACAGATTAGCGGACAATTTAATGGCAAAATCGAAGCCCCCAAAATGTTCGACCGTGCTCTCTCAGGTCGACAAATCGAAGAATTGAAAAACGGCGGGAGCCCTGAAGACCCCTTAGCAGCGTGGGATTTTTCACGCGATATTGGATCGCGTACTGTCAGCGATATTGGAGAACACGAACTCCATGGACAAACGATGCAGATGCCAACACGTGGGATGACCGGTCACAATTGGCGCGAACAAACGACAGGTTTTCCGCAGTCCCCAACTGAGTACGGGGCTATTCACTTTCATGATGACGACCTAAATGATGCTGGCTGGCAAGTCGATTTCGAGTACACCGTGCCTGAAACACTGAAGAGTGGTGTGTACGCGGCACGACTGCGAGCTGGAAATAGTGAAGATCACGTCACCTTCTTCGTACGTCCGAAGAAGGGAACGGCCACCGCAAAAGCGGCATTCCTAATTCCAACATTTAGCTATCTCGCCTATTCAAACAGTCGACGTGGGGCCCCTCAGTTACTGAGCACATACAATTACCACAGTGACGGAAGTGGTGTCGCATACTCGTCTCGGCTGCTACCGATTCTCACGATTCGGCCGAAGATTGAGCTGCTCTCGACACGGACTGGATTACTTAATCCGACGGGAAGTGGTGGCTTCCTTGGCGATATGATGTTAATTGATTGGCTTGAAGCGAGGGGACTAGACTACGACATCATCACGGATGAAGACCTCCACTGGGAAGGTGAATCGTTACTGTCTCCTTACAATGTCATCATGACCGGGGCACATCCCGAGTACTGGACATCACAGATGCTGGATTCGCTTGAAACGTACTTGAGTGGAGGTGGGCGGCTCATGTACCTTGGGGGTAACGGCTTCTACTGGGTAACGTCGATGGATCCAGAGGGTAAGCATACCGTAGAAATCCGACGACGAGACGGCACGAATACTTGGGAAGCAGCCCCCGGTGAGTACCACCACAGTACAACCGGTGAGTTTGGTGGACTCTGGCGTTTTCGGGGTCGACCACCTCAGAAGCTTGTCGGTGTTGGATTCACAGCCCAGGCATCAGCTCTTGGGCGGCCGTACGCCCGGCAACCAGCAAGTTTTGATCCTCGGGCGAGCTGGATTTTCGAAGGCATCGGACCTGATGAGTTGATTGGTGATTTTCCTTGTTTAGTGAACTCGTACGGCGCTGCTGGCTTCGAGATTGATCGCTACGACCACGTTCTCGGAACACCGGCTCACGCATTACTTTTAGCAACAGCTACTGGTTTTTCTGACGGTTTCCAGCATGTTATCGAAGAAACACTGCAATCTGACTCAAAACAGGGAGGAACCGTGAATCCGTGGGTCAAGGCAGATATGACCTACTTTGAAACCGGCAATGGTGGGGCTGTCTGGACGTCAGCTTCGATCAGTTGGATGGGTAGCCTCTCTTATAACGACTATAAAAACAACGTCTCTCGACTAACAGAAAATGTCTTAAGGCGCTTTTCAGCCGATGAACCTTTGTTGGTGACACAGTAGACGACCTCGACGGACACCAATGTAAATGATGCACGGCGCGGCGAGAATAGCCGCGAGTGGATCTGATCCAAGCCTTAACGGATCACCGTCAAGAAGGAGACTCCATGGAGAGGCTCTGCTTATTAACTTGTCGGCTCTATTGTTATGACTCTGGATTTTGACGTTGACGAGTCGACGTTAAAACAATACGGCGTAATTGCTAGTTTTTTCCTGGCCAGTTGATCCTCTGCTTATGTTTAATGTGCTCACCGTGACCTTAAGACAGGGGCTTGAAGCATTCCTGATCATTATCTGTAGCCCTCTCCTACTTGAGGAGGACCGATCTTCCAAGACACAGATCAGCGATGCTCCTGGGGATCAGCATCTCAGTGCTGTTGAGTATTGGTGCTGCGAGCCTTTTTCAGCAGACCTCGAATCAGGCACTTTGGAAAGGCCTCTTTGCGATAACAGCAACAGTCCTAGTGGGTGTACTAACGTTCCGCATCTACCGGGGCACCCTAGATGTGACCAAAGCTTATCTTGAGACCTGCACAACCACTGAAGTTTTGGGATTCACGGCGTTGATGATCATTCCCAAGGGCATAGTAATGATCATCGTGTTCAAGGCCTTGATCTTTCAGGTTCAGTCTGTACCACTCCTAATTGCCGCATCCTTCGGGACTCTGTGTGCTGCAAGTTTGGCATGGCTTTTAACCCGTTACGAACAACACCTTAATCCGAGTCTCTTCTTTCAAATCACTATAATCATCCTGATTACCTTTGTTACTCAGCACTGTGTCTATGGGATTCACGAACTAACTGAAGCTAACGTCCTGCCCTACAGTTCTTGGCTCCATATGGTTACGGAACCATATGAGGCAGATGGTCTGTACGGGCAGTACGTCAGTTACCTGCTTGTGGTTCTCCCCATGGCCTGGGTGGCCGGTGCATCGGCGAAGGCTATGTGGCCGGTAGACATCCCTCCTCAAGCTTAACCTTCACGAGGTCCTTCGTAATACAGGATTAGTAGAATTACATGACCTTAGTACAGGGATTAATCAGGACGTTGAAGAACGCTTCGGAGATCGACTCTTTGGAAATAGGGCCTGCTCACAGATTTCAACTGCGGTTGGTTAGGGACTCCCATTGGACAAAAATGGTACTATCCCTCCTTGGCAGGTGAAACTCACATGTACACCATAGACCTATTGGCTTGAAGGATGAGATGACCATGCAGGATTCCTTGACCTCAGAGTACGGCGCGTCCATGTAAGGATAGTAAGTCCACACACGAAGGTGCTATGTAGCTTCGTATCCTAATCTTGGTAGCGCGAAGATCGTCGTTCCGTCTGGAACTTGAGACTCAATAGCCCACATATCTACGTGGAAGGATGCTACCCATGATGCGTATTATCTCACTCAGTTTTGTGTTCGTCGGGTTCGTTATAGCCACTACTGTATCGTTCCAGGGACTCCCAGTCGAGTCAACCATGCTCCGGAATACTGAGGCCTTCCTGGAAACACTCGAACCAGGACAAGTTGAGCAAGTTATGTTTCCGTTCGACAGCGAAGAACGACTGGATTGGCACTTTATTCCGAGGGAACGTTTAGGTCTTTCCTTCAAAAGAATGACAGTGACTCAGCAAACGACTGCACTTGCGCTTCTTCAGTCTGGGCTCAGCGAGCAGGGTTATAGCCAAGCTGAAACCATCCGGAAACTCGAGTCAGTTTTATTCGAAGAATCTGGTGAAACTCATCGTGACACCGAACTTTATTTCTTTATGATTTTTGGTGAACCCTCAGAAGACACTACGTGGGGCTGGCGCTATGAAGGACACCACCTCTCCCAACAGTGGACAATCGTTAACGGGCAATCACTCGCAACCACTCCACAGTTCCGTGGTGCGAATCCAGCGGAAGTGCCCGAGGGCCCAATGAAAGGGATTCGTGCACTCGCCGCGGAAGAAGATCTGGCCCGCACGCTCCTAAAATCATTCACAGCTGACCAACGTACCAAGGCGATCATCGATGAAACTGCCCCACCAGATATTCTTACCAGCGCGGAACGGCAGGCAACGATGCAAGAGGACTCAGGCCTAGCTCATAGCGCGATGAACGACTCCCAAAAAGCTCAACTCTGGACCATCATTCAAGAGTACTCAGCCTCGATGCCACCGTCTGTTGCCGAGGCTCGCCTGGAAAAAATCCGAAAGGCTGGTCTTGATCAGATCAAATTTGCCTGGATGGGGAGCATAGAGAGGGGGCAAGGTCACTACTACCGTATTCAAGGTCGTACGTTTCTGATTGAGTACGACAACACACAACGAAACGCCAACCATATTCATAGCGTATGGCGTGATTTCACAGGTGATTTTGGGCGCGACCTCTTAGTTGCCCACTATCGGGCGTATCCACATGGCTTGGCCAATGCCGAGTAGGAGTGAAGCCGTAACCTCTACTAGGATAGGATCAGGCGGGTCAACACCATGCGTCCGTGATCTTCACGGTGGGTCTCCAAGAAACGGCCGCCGGTAACAACGTCTTAGTTAATCTCCGATGGTGAGTGTAGCTCAATGGTAGAGCGCCGGACTGTGGCTCCGGATGTTGCGGGTTCAATCCCCGTCACTCACCCCACCAACCAAGCGCGACGCACCGTCAACGCTATCCCTAAGAGCCGGTTCGTAAGACTCATTGAACACTAATATGTCTGATGCAAAAATAGAGACGTCTCGCTTCGATCACTGCTCAGCAGTACCTTCGTTCATTTTCTCAAGGTTTTGGTTTATGAGAAGAATGTGGGTTAAATCGTGGTTCCCTTCGTGACATGCGTACTCGTAAAGCGGCCCTTCCGTCCTCATCAGCGGAAACTGAACGCTCCAGGGTGTCTTCCACGTCGTTGAGTCTTCAACGGTGAATTCGTAGCTGATTGTGTCAGGATCGACCATCGTGAAACGTTCAACAACACGTAAGGCCTCACTTGATCCTTTGAAATGAGTCTTGTGAGTGAAATTCGTGGTACTTACGACTAACGTGTCGCCTTCCCAATGCCCGCGAGAATCCCCAGGCCACTGACGGATGTTTTCACGGAGATGAGGACGACCATCCATGGGGATGATGCGAGCTTGGTTATTAGACATCTCCTGAAGAATCGCGACGTGTCCTGAATTCTGAAAGATCTGGAGGTTATCGTTGTACCCAGGAATTAGCATTGGTGGTCCCTCGTGTTCCCACACAAGGCAACGCTCTTGCACCGTCCGACTTTCGTAGCTATCAAACAACTGTGGATCAACGTTGTTCATTAAAAAAGTACTCGTTCCGTTACGCTGCTGCTCTCTCGCCTGCGCCTCCGGCATCAATTCTGGAATTCTTCCATCCTCTGGTTCCACGATGAGCGACGTTCGCCTGGTAGACAGTCCCTTCCTATTGTTCTTCTCAGTCAACCAAATCGCATTGTCGTAGTGCACATATGAAGGACCTCGGTTCTCCTGATAAAGCGCACGTTCCCTAGCCTCGGTATCTTCTAGCGCAAAGGCATTGGAGCCCGGATCGACACCTTCAGAAGTCAGCTGTCGATGCAACTTTGATGCTTCTTCTTCGCTAAAAAATTCTTTTCCAGACAAACTCAATGGTCGTTCTAAGGGAGTAAAGGTGGCACTCGTCCATATCCCCTGAAGATCTGGGTAACCCCCATGTGTCCGAGGTAAGGTCCCCTGATCATCTCCGGTGTTCGTTTGGGCTTGAACAACAACGGACACTGCTACCAGCATCACTACCAAAACAATAAAGAAAGACTTGGTGATATTTCCGTTAGTCATCTAACGCCTCACTGTCTGGTCTTCAGTAATGTATTTGATTAGACGAACACCCTACTACAGCAGAATTATACGCGACTTCAGTCGACTATATCCGTGAGAAATTGTAAGCCCTGAAGAATGTCAGCCTACTCTAACTCCCTTTTACCAAAAACCCTTCTGAGTACATAGTATATACATAGAATAAGGTGGAATCACCTATGAGTTATCCAACCGTGTTCCTACGCACCATTTTATCGTCTTCCGAACGTAAGTGGCCGGCATCCACAACAATCACCCCATCTGCTGCTGTGCCAAATTGCAGATTGAAGAGGCCGAGTCTTAGAACACTGGGTTTTGCTCTGCTGATCCTTGTGTGTTTCATCGCCTGTGATGTAGACGAACTCGGAACAAGTGTAGACGTACCAGTCCAAGAAATCTTTGGTACAGGTGGTCAAAACTCTCAACAGACTCTAGAGAAACCTTACCTGATTCTGGTTGGAATCGATGGATTTCGTCATGACTATTTCGAACACTTCGAAACACCGACCTTCGATCAAATTGCATCAGCTGGAGCCAAAGCTGAAGCATTAATACCGCCATTTCCATCACTCACCTTTCCGAGTTTCTACTCGATCGCCACAGGGCTTTATCCTGGGAATCACGGAATTGTGGGAAACCGCTTTCTAGATCCCGATCAAAATAAACTCTATAGCTACCGATCCCCAGAGACGGTACGAGATGGCACTTGGTATGGTGGGGAACCTATTTGGGTAACGGCTGAAACTCAGGGTATGGTATCAGCAGCCTTCTTTTTCCCTGCGACCGAAGCTGACATCAAAAAAATACGGCCGACATTTTGGACCGTCTATGACACCTCGGTCCGAAACGAAGACCGCGTTGACCAGATTCTGGAATGGCTCGAACTACCATCTCTTCAACGACCACACTTGATCACAGTCTACTTTTCTGCGGTAGATAGCGCAGGACACCGATTCGGATCAAACAGCTTACAAGTCGCTGAAGCCATTGGGACAATCGACCGCATGCTGGCCCGACTCTTGACGGACATTCGTAATCTTCCCCATGGCGATCGCGTCTACCTGGTTATCGTGTCCGATCACGGAATGGCTACGTTGACCCCAGATTCTTACCTTCCTCTCCCAAAGGAGGTCGATCTGGAAGGAATACGAAGTGTCAAGTTGGGACCACACCTAAGTCTTTTTACCAAAGGGGAGACGGCACGGGCCAAACGACTCCGCGACGAATTGAACGATTCTCTAAGGCACGGTAAGGCCTATTTGCGAGACGAACTCCCCTCGTTCCTGCACACTGAAAACAATCCTCAAATAGGTGATGTTGTAGTCGTTGCCGACGACGGTTACGATATCGGCAGCGGGCAACAGGGTGCCGATTTTCGGAAAGGCGCGCACGGCTGGGATCCAACGATGTCATCCATGCATGGTATTTTTCTTGCCATGGGGCCAGACATAAGGTCAGCTGTACACTGGCCAGCCTTCGAGAGCATTCACGTCTACCCATTCCTTGCAAGGCTACTTGAATTACAACCTAACCCGGAAATTGACGGTGACGTTTTAGTGTTAGCTGATCTCACAGATGCAACACAAGTTCGGTAAACCTAAGTTTTACACTAATCAAGCTGGAATGAAATATGAAGACCGTCGTCAATTCTTAGAACAAAGTACCGTGGACTGCAATTTAAACCTGCCAGCAACTCCTTTTCTCTTGTCAAAAGCGAAATGTGACACCGCCTGTCACACGCCAGAAATCGAATGTCTCTAGACTAAAATCTAACAAATTCTTTCTCTCGTCGATCCGCCGAAAGTAACGAAAATCGCCAACGATTCCCACGGTATCATTAAAAAACCCCCTGACTCCAAAACCTAAGTCCATTCCAAAATCATTGTCACTCACATCTAACAAAGATTCCAAGTTGCCAAAAGAAGATCTCATTAACCCAATGCCTCCGGAAGCATACGGTTGGACCACGTTCAACGGTATAGCGAGGACAAGATTACCCATAATGGTAACCAGCTGGTCATCGTCAACTTCTTCAACGAGAAAGTCTGGCGTAAAGCCAAGGTCCATCTCAAAGCCAAACACCCCACCCGCTAAAGCACCCACAGAAAATCCATAAGTCGTACTGCTAGCATCACCGTCATTGGTCGAGCCAAGGAATGCAGAAAATATTCCCTGGGCTCCCAGTGAGGTTGGATTAATCAAACCTAAGACCAAAACTAGGATTGCCAAGCACCTTGTAAGCATGTCGTCTAGTTTCCTGCGTTGACCGCTACAATGCAAACTGATGACTGAGATTATTCCCCCATTATGCAAATCTGCAGGCTAACAATCTTGGCCAGCCACGGTTATTCTCACTGACCAAAGGAACTTACCCTCGCTAGAAATTGGTCAGAGCAACTGGACTATACTGGAGCTTCCGTGGGCCTCCGAAAATTGTGGGTGACACGCTTCTCATAACCTTCGGTAACTTGTTTCAATTACTGTAGGAGTCCGATCAGTCATGCGAAAAACAAAGACTCGTGTTCAAGCGGTCCTGGATGAGGTCAAGACACTGGTATTTCCAGGTGTTTTTGACACCTTGTCAGCGAAGGTTGCCGAGCATGTTGGGTTCCCTCTCGCATTCATCTCAGGATACGCTGTCTCGGCAACACACATTGGTGAACCGGACCTAGGTCTACTCACTCAGACGGAGATCGTCGACCGGGCCAAACACATCTGCCGTTCTGTCCGCATCCCTATAATCGTTGATGCCGACACTGGCTATGGTAACTCGCTCAACGTAATCCGCACAGTCAATGAACTAATTGACGTCGGTGCAGCTGGTTGCTTTCTAGAAGATCAAGAATGGCCCAAAAAGTGTGGCCACATGCAAGGGAAGAGTGTCATTAAACACGATGATTACATTCAGAAGATCAGAGCAGCAGTACACGCGAGAAATGGCCGTGACTTTTTTATTGTCGCCCGGACAGATGCACTAGCGCCGGCCGGCTTGGATGAGGCGATTCAACGCGCTAACGCCGCACATCGTGCCGGCGCGGATGCAACCTTCATTGAGGCCCCTTGTTCCGTTGCCGAATTGGCCGAAATCGGCCGACTTGCACCGAAACCCACTGTCGCCAATATGGTCGAAAAGGGCAAGACACCAGTACTACATAAAAAACAGCTCGCACAAATGGGTTTCCAACTGATCCTCTATCCCCTCACCGGTCTATTCGCTTCCACTCAAGCACTTCACATGGCCTACGAAAAACTACTGAATAACGACCCGACACTGGAACAAGAAACACGTCTTATAGCGTTCAAACAATTCAACGATTTAATCGGAGTCGACAAAAAATATGCCTTAACAGAGCGTTTCGACTCAGAACCACAATGAAGACGGCCCGTGATTTACGCCCTGTTAAATGCTCACTGTTCTGATTGATTCTTCTATAGCGTCGTCAGCCCCGTGGAGATATAATCCCTGGCTTCGGCCCCTTAGTGGCGCCAGGGTGCCAGGAGGTAAGAACGTTGAAGGTCCCAGTTAACATAACGATAAACGGTCGGGTTTATCAGCGTGAAGTTGAAGCTCGTCTTCTGTTGGTGCATTTCATCCGAGATCTCGGTACAGTGACTGGCACGAAGGTTGGCTGCGACACGAGCCAGTGTGGAGCCTGTACGGTTTTGCTCGATGGAGTGTCGATCAAATCGTGTACAACGCTTGCCTTGCAAGCCGACGGTTGTAGCGTAACAACCATCGAAGGACTAGCCGATGGCGGTAACCTTCATCCGCTGCAGGAAAGCTTCTGGAATAAGCACGGCTTGCAGTGTGGTTTCTGCACGCCAGGCATGATCATGGCCTCACATGATCTTTTGCGCACGAACCCAAGCCCGAGTGAAACGGAAATTCGTCACGGACTTGAAGGCAACTTGTGCCGGTGTACTGGCTACCAGAACATCGTCCGGGCCGTGAAAGAAGCGGCCGAAATAATGACGAGGAAATAGCGATGAGCAGCAGAATCTTTGGCTCTGGCATTCGCCGCCGGGAAGACCCGCGCCTGATAACCGGAGCTGCTACATATACGGACGATATTACCTTGCCGGGAATGGTGCACGCAGCCATGCTACGTAGTCTGCATGCTCATGCGCGGATCAAGAACATCGATACTAGAGAAGCCTCGACCGCACCTGGAGTGCTGGCCATTTATACAGGTACCGATATCGATGGGGAACTTCAACCTGTTCCGTGTGCTTGGTTGCTTCCCAGTGCGGATCTCAAGGTTGCTAGCTATCCGTGTATCGCTAAAGACATTGTCAGGTACACGGGCGACATCGTCGCAGTGGTCGTCGCTGAAAATCCCTATCAGGCGTACGACGCGCTCGAACTCATTCAAGTTGATTACGAAGAACTTCCAACCGTAATTGATCCAGAAGCGGCAGCCAAAGCTGATGCGCCGCAAGTCCACAAAGACATCCCAGGAAACCAGGCATTTCACTGGGTTGTAACTGGTGGAGACGTCGATGCAGCATTTAAGAACGCCGAAGTTGTGATCAAGGAACGTATAATACAGCAGCGGCTCATTCCAAACGCCATGGAAACGAGGGCTGCAGTTGCCCAGTACGAACAAGCGACCGGTGAGTTGACGCTGTGGAACACGACACAGAACCCACACATCGCTCGCTTCATCTGTTCAGCCGTCACGGGCATACCGGAAGACAAACTTCGTGTGATCGCACCAGAGGTTGGCGGAGGGTTCGGTAGTAAGATCGCGGTCTACCCCGCGGACTTCATAACTATCTTCTGTTCGAAGAAGTTGGGACAACCAGTAAAGTGGACCGAAACAAGGAGCGAAAATTACCAGGCAACAACTCATGGTCGTGATCATGTGCAGGATGTTGAGCTGGCCGGTACGAAGGATGGCAAGATCACGGGACTCCGCTGCACGGTCTACGCTGGGATGGGCGCCTATCTCTCAACTGCAGCACCGGGAATACCCACGATCCTGCACGGTCTGATGTTATCCGGCTGCTATCAGATTCCAGCAGTGAAGGAGGACGTGTACGGCATCTACACTAACGGTGTGCCAGTTGAGGCGTATCGCGGTGCTGGACGACCTGAAGCGACGTTCATGCTTGAGCGGTTACTCGATCTTTTCGCTAGCAAGATCGGAATGGACCCAGCCGACATTCGCCAGAAGAACTTCATTCCAAAATTTGAGGATGGCCACGACGTCATCACTGGGTTAACCTACGACAGCGGGGACTATCCGGCTGGATTGACGAAACTACTCAGCCATGCCGGCTACAACGAGTTGCGTACTAAACAGGCCAGCGGTCCAAAGGACAATAGGTACTTAGGCATCGGCATCGCGTCGTATGTCGAAATCTGCGGCCTCGGACCCTCGCAGGTTGCCGGTGCCATAGGCTTTCAAGGCGGTCTATGGGAAAGCGCGATCGTTCGCGTCCATCCAACCGGCAAGGTACATGTCTTCATTGGTGCGTCACCGCATGGGCAAGGTGAAGAGACGACATTCGCACAAATTGTTGCCAGTGAAATTGGAGTGTCTCCAGATGACGTTAAAGTTTTTCATGGTGATACCGACGCAACGCCAATGGGATGGGGCACGTACGGCAGCCGAACGACAGCAGTAGGTGGTGCGGCACTCGCACTCGCGGTAAGGAAGATTCGTGATAAAGCGAAGATACTCTCGGCGCATTTGCTCGAAGCTTCCGTTGAAGACATGGAATACGCGGATGGTAAATTCTTTGTAAAGGGTTCTCCAGACAAAGTAAAAACAATCCAGGATGTTGCACTCATGGCGAATGTGGCCTGGAACATGCCTGAAGGGATGGAAGCCGGACTCGAAGAATCAACTTTTTACGATCCACCGAATTTCGTTTTCCCATATGGATCACACCTTGCCGTAGTTGAGGTCGATGCCGACACCGGTCAGGTTGAGCTCATCAAGTACGTAGCACTCGACGACTGTGGACCACAGATCAATCCAACGATTGTCGAAGGTCAAGTGCACGGTGGTGTCGTGCAAGGTATCGGACAGGCACTATGGGAAGAGGCCATCTACGACAACAATGCCCAGCTCGTTACAGGTTCGATGCTCGACTATGCACTCCCGAGGGCCGACCGGTTGCCGCCGATTGAGGTAATTTCCACGACTACCCCATCTCCGCACCATCCATTAGGAGTAAAAGGAGTTGGCGAAGCAGGTACTATTGCATCAACTGTAACCGTTTATAACGCGGTGATGGATGCACTTAAACCCCTTAAGGTACGGCGGATCGATATGCCGTTCACGCCTGAACGCGTGTGGCGAGCCATCCAGGAAGCGAAAGGGAACTGAGTCATGTTTGCTGCCGATTTTGAATATTACCGTGCTGGGTCGGTGATTGAGGCTAGCCGACTCTTGACACAACATCCGGGCGCAAGGCTTCTAGCTGGTGGCCACAGCCTCATTCCCCTTCTAAAACTTCGCCTTTCCGCACCAGGGACGATAATTGACATAGGACGAATCAGTGAATTACGGGGCATCGTCGCCAATAAAGGCGGACTCCTGATCGGAGCGTTGACAACTCATACCGAATTGGCCGCATCACCGGACGTCAAAAAATACGCCGAAGCACTTGCTGAAGCATCTGGTCAGGTTGGTGATCCCGCCGTGCGCAATCGAGGAACTATTGGCGGAAATGTTGCTCATGCCGATCCAGCTTCGGATCCTCCCATCGTACTCGCTGCGCTTAAGGCACGCTTCGGTGTCACTGGACCCCAAGGACAGCGTACTGTGGAGGTTAGTAACTTTTTCCAAGGTCTCATGTCGACAGCCCTGGCCGAGAATGAAATCCTCACCTCGATAGAAATCCCGGCACGCCAAACAGGTGAAGGTATGGCCTACGTGAAGTTTGCGCACCCTGCATCGCGTTATGCCGTTATTGGAGTAGCGGCGGTGATCACACTCAACAAGGATACGTGTTCCACCGTTCAAGTTGCCGTGGGCGGGCTCGTACCTCGACCGACTCGCGCGTCCTCGGTTGAAGCGACTTTGCTGGGAAAGAAACTCTCAGCAGAAAATATCAACCACGCTGCGAACCAGGTATCAAAGGACCTCGGCGGAGAAATCCTTGGGGATGTCTTTGCCTCCCCAGACTACCGTCGCGCCATGGCCGCGATCTACGTTAACCGCGCGTTGTCTGCCGCCGCTCAACGGACTAGTTAGAAGAATTTTTTGGTTCAAACGAAACGAAGATAGAGGGCAGGGCAACTTTAAATTCTAAGTGCTAACTCGATTCTGTCTTCTGACTTCCATGACACAGAAGACGGCCGTCCCCTCATCAGTTGATAGTCTTCAAAAGTTACTCCAAGAACATCTCTATGTCACCGACCGCGGTCTCGCAACCTCCATCTACCTCGCCCTTAAACTGGGGCGGCCTCTCTATTTGGAGGGAGAGGCTGGCGTCGGTAAGACTGAAATTGCCAAGGTTCTGGCATCTGCTCTTCCGAGTCGGTTGATTCGCCTTCAATGTTATGAAGGTCTGGACGTGACTCATGCCATCTATGAGTGGAACTATTCACGACAATTGTTAGAAATTCGGCTACTAGAAGCTAGCGGAAATCTCAATCGTGCGGATACAGCCAAGGAGATCTTCAGCGATGAATTTCTAATTAAGCGACCCTTACTACAAGCACTGGAAACGAGTCGAGAGCGTTCCACTGTACTCTTAATCGACGAAATTGATCGAGCCGACGAGGAGTTCGAAGGGTTTCTCTTGGAACTCCTATCAGACTTTCAAATCACTATCCCAGAACTTGGTACAATCCGGACAAACCACCCCCCTATCATCATAATCACGTCAAACCGTACTCGAGAAATTCACAGCGCCCTAAAGAGACGCTGTTTATATTCATGGATCAATTACCCTGATTTCGAAAAGGAATATCGCATCATTACCACCAAAGTACCAGAAGCACCTAAACGTTTAGCTGACCAAGTTACAGCTTTCGCACAGGAACTGCGGACAGCGGATCTCTATAAAGTTGCGGGAATATCAGAAACGCTCGACTGGATCGCTGCCTTAATCGCCCTCAACTGTAAGGAACTCGACAGTGCGATAATTGACCAAACACTGGGCATTCTTCTCAAGAATCGGGAAGACATTCAAGCGGTTCAGGGCGAACCTGCCAAAGGAATGCTGAATCGAGCCAAGGCTCGTGGGGTTGGGATCTAGGCGACAGGACTGAATGCTAGAACCTAGCTTATTACTAAATACCAAAGCCCAGAACTCATGAATCATCTCTTTCATAACCTTCTTTTATTCAGTCGACTGTTGCGTGGCTTAGGTCTAGAGGTTCAAGCCGCACGTACACTTGACGTCGCACAAGCCCTAGAACACGTCAAAGTTGGCCGAAAAACAGAATTTTATCATGCCCTGCGTACCTTGCTGGTGCACCGTCATCAGGATCTACTTCTCTTCGATGAGGCCTTCAACTACTTCTGGCGCAAACCTCGAGATCGGAAAACAACCGGGGATGTTCGTCATCAAGGTAGGCAACGCCGTCGCGGTGCTCCAGAATTTGGTGCGGTACTTCCAGATTCAAGAGAACCATCACGGGACATGTCTGACCCAAAACCAATCTTCCAAATAGATCGTGTTAGAGCCTTAAGCTACAGTCCGAAGGAAATGCTAAGCGCGAAAGATTTCGCCAAATTTACTAGCGAAGAAATCTCTGAAGTGACGGAAATGATGACCAAACTGAAATGGAAGCTGAGCCCTCGTCAAACGAGACGCTGGACCGCTGGTCCTGGAACTTCCTTTGACCTTAGGCGAGTGGTTCGACAAAACTTAAGATACGGCGGAGAACTCATCCACCTACCGAGGCGGCAACGTCGGGAAAAGCGACGACCACTCGTGCTAATCTGTGACGTAAGTGGTTCAATGGAGAACTACACGCGTATGCTGTTACAGTTTGTTTTCTGTGTAACCCGGGGATCCGATCGAGTTGAGGTATTCCTGTTCTCAACCAGGCTCACAAGGATCACGAAACACCTTTCGAGCAATGATATGGAACAAGCAGTTAAGGAAATACGCAGTTCGGTAATTGATTGGGGTGGAGGTACTAGAATCGGAGAAATCATTAGAACCTTCAACCTGAGATGGTCTGGTCGAATGCTCGAGCACGGTCCGATCGTTCTTTTCATATCAGATGGTTGGGATAGAGGCGATCCTAAACTGCTTGGTGATGAGATCAGTCGACTCCAACGCTCTTGCCATCGACTTATCTGGCTTAACCCACTGCTTGGGTCGTCTGAGTACACACCCATTGCACGCGGAATGCAGGCCGCCTTACCCTTTGTTGACGATTTTCTTCCTGTTCACAATCTTAGGAGCTTAGAGGCGCTCGCGAAACATCTCAATGACATCTCCACGATACGACCGAATCGCCGACAACAAGCATCGGAATTTTTAGGTCGTCTAAATAATCCTGAATCAGAAATGAAGCATTAAGGAAAGTTCTATGCAGATTGAGGGACACTACTCATTCGACACACCTATAACAAAGATTTGGGATCTACTCATTGACCCTGACATCGTTACTCAGTGCCTACCAGGTTGTGAAAAGCTCGAACCTTTAGGTAATGACCGTTACCGGGTCACGCTCCGCGTCGCCATCGCAGCAATTAGCGGAAAGTTTGATGGAAATATAAGTATCCTCGAAAAGAAACCTCCTCATTCGTACAAACTTTTTGTGGACGGTAGTGGAGGTCAGGGCTTCGTTAAAGGTCAATCCTCCATTTTGTTGAAGCAGGATGGTAAAAAGACTCTCGTTCACGTAAGTGGCGACCTACAAGTCGGTGGACTTATCGCTCGAGTCGGTCAGCGCATGCTCGGAAGCGTTTCAAAGATGATGATGGACCGCTTCTATGCTTGCCTTGGAACAAGAGCATCGAAGTGCTGAGCCCCCCCCCTGGTTTCCTTCTTCGTTCCCTCATGACCTTTGGTTCCAGTCCATTGGAGATTGATTACAGAAAAATTCTAATTTGTTACATAGATCCCGATCATGCTACCGTGTTTAAAGAGGCATAGGAACCACATGCTGTCACGACTCTGGTACCGGTCATGGAAAATCCTGGCCGTCGCTGCTCTCATTATTGCAACTTATATCTACTTCTTCGTTGGTTTGAGATTTGAAGTCGATGGGAGTGGCGTTAGACCACTCATTTCGCTGTACGACTCAGAAACCCACATTACAGCCCTCGAGCAGAACCGAGTCGACCAACTTGTATTTATCGACCCCGATCAGACTGCCATAAACTGGCATCCACGTCTGAAGGAAAATGTTGGAGAAGCCACTGCTGAGACACCGGATCCAACTGACGTCACGAAACCAACCTTAACCCAAGCTAGCCCGTTGCGGACACCTATAAAAACAGACGAAACAGTGGCCGACAACAGCCCACTTGATCAACATGAAAACCATTCTTATTGGACAGACTTCCGTGGACCAAATCGTGATGGACTCTACGCTGGAGATATCATTCTCACTAACTGGCCCACCGATGGATTGCGATTGCGGTGGCGCCAACCAATCGGTGGTGGATATGCGTCCTTCGTGGTGGCTGATGGCAACGCGTTCACAATCGAGCAACGACGACACCTTGAAGTAGTAACTAGTTACGATCTCACAACAGGACATGAGATCTGGACTCACATGTGGAATGCCTACTTCAAAGAAGGCATGGGAGGTGATGGTCCTCGTGCAACACCGACCTGGGATGACGGTCGATTGTACGCGCTTGGAGCAACTGGAGAGTTCCGCTGCCTTGACGCTGAAACTGGACAACTCATTTGGAAACGGAACATCCTAACGGATAACCACGCGACAAACCTGACCTGGGCGATGTCAGCTTCCCCACTCGTTGTTGATGACAAGGTGATTGTCCTTCCCGGAGGCAAGCAAGGAAAGTCGGTCGTTGCCTACCATAAGCTCACCGGAGAAATAATCTGGACATCATTGAGTGATGGGCAAGGATATACTGCTCCGATGTCAGTAACACTCGCCGGTCGCAGCCAGATTCTAGTTGTTAGTGCGCAGCGTGCAGTTGGACTCGCCGTTGAAGATGGCTCGTTACTTTGGGATTATCCTTGGCGAGTTCGAACCGTCCCAAACATCGCCCAGCCGGTCATACTCGACAAGAATCGAGTATTCGTATCGGCTGGCTACGGTCACGGTTCCGCGGTATTCGAAATAACCAGTTCGACTAACGGTTACCGGGCACAGACTCTCTGGCAAAACAAACGAATGAGGAATAAGTTTAGTAGCTCTGTACTACATGACGGGTACATCTATGGTCTTGATGAATCGATCCTGGCATGTGTTGACGCCGAAACCGGCCAGCGAAAATGGAAAGGTGGCCGGTATGGCCATGGCCAACTCTTACTAGCAAGTGAGCATCTGATCATTCTCAGTGAGTCTGGAGATGTTGTGCTTATTAAAGCCACTCCAGAACGGCACGAAGAGTTGGCCAGGTTTTCTGCGATAAGTGGAAAAACTTGGAACGTTCCAGTTATCGCCGATGGCTGTTTGCTAGTACGCAACACAACCCAGATGGCCTGTTACAATATTTCCGTTCACTAGAGAGAACGTATTTAGGCAACCATTACGAATCCACTGTTCCATCAGCGGCCGTGTGCTGATCTCCAGTAACGCAATTTTTCTTAATCTTTTGGTATCGTTCTGGAGGGACCGTATACCAAATAATCTCTCATACGGCTATGTTACAATCGCGTTTAGTGCGCCCGTAGCTCAGCTGGATAGAGCGCCGGGCTTCGAACCCGTAGGTCGGGGGTTCAAATCCCTCCGGGCGCGCCACATGTTTCTAAATAAGTTGGACTCGGGTCTGCCCCCCCTTGCTCTGTTCGAAACGGTCGCACCTAACAGACTGAATCTTCACGAAACATAGCGACTTCCAGCCGCTGAATAGAGAGCCGATGGGTAAACTCACAATCATCTGTCTCATATCCTCACCCTAGGTATAACGGTAGCGTGCTCTCGTGGGGATCCCGTCCTTCCTACACAAGGTCTCACACCGGCACAGATTCAATCCGCAGTTTTCGTTGAAAAACAAGCGCCTCTGGATCTGCGCCCGGAAGATGGTACGCGGTCGCCCCGAGAGTGGTTCATTGACGAGCGGTTCCGTTTTGGAGAAAGTTGGTTCGTGCCAGATTCTGGCGGCCGCTGGGCACTCGGTGAACGTTCTACCTTGTCGGTCTACATGTCCGATCCAGACGATCTGTCACTCTTGATCGAATGTAAAGGAACAGAAGTTCAAACCCTGAGCGTTCTGGTGAACGGTGCACAAGTCGGCCGTATTCAATCAACATCCGAATGGAAAGTTCACATTTTCGAACTTGACGTGAACATTCTTAAACCCGGCATCAATTTGATCGAATTTACATTCGAGCGGCCTCCAACCCGGACAGCCGCTCAACTGCGCTTGGGTGACCCCGTAACCATTATCCGCGAGATGATCGGCGACCTCACGCCGACCGCCGCTCATCTTGAAGGTATCCTGCCAGCAATTCAAGAAATATTCCCTGAAGCTTCAATATATCAGGACGATGTACTCAACCTTCCAGGTGTTGACGTTGCTGACGTGATCAGAGATCCTGATGCTGAAGATGTCGGTGGAGGGTGGCAGTGGGAGTCCTCAGCTAGCGGCTCCTTGTCGTCAAAGTTTCGAACTATCAGCCTAATTGCTCGCTCGAAACGTTTCGCTGACGACCCCGCTCCAGTGTGGCCAGGCCGAGACCATGGGACACTCCGAGTCGACCGCTCTGGTAAGCTGTTCATCCCTCTAGATTCTGATTCACCGGCGCGCTCGATAACCTTTACTGCCTCGACGCGTGTAGGGTTCGGAGGCGCTGCCGACCTCCAGCTCAGTCTGATATCCGATGATGCCCCTCGCGAACTCGCCGATGAAAGCTTCGAAGAGTTCTGGGGTAAGACCACATTCGTCGACAGGATACCGCTTGGCACTTTCAGTGGACCCGCATGCCTCATCGTCGATGCCGATCTCAATATTCCACTGGTGATCCTCTGACAATCGAAGCTATCAAGGTTGAGTCCCCTGAGCCAAAGCCCACATCAGTAGAGTTAGAGACTTCACCAGATATCGTTCTGATCGTTCTCGATTCTGCTAGGCCTGATCACTTTGGGTGTTACGGTTACAAGCACGACACGTCTCCAAAGCTTGACTACCTTGCTTCGGAGAGCTTTGTGTTTACGAATGCGTTCGCCACAGCATCGTACACCACTTGTTCGATGCCGACGATGCTAACTGGTCTCTCGTTTCTCGACCACGGCGTCACGAACCGTCGACATATCCTGCCGGAAAGTGTCACCACGCTTGCCGAGTCACTTCAACAACGTGGCTATCGAACATCATGCTACTCTGCGAATCCGCACCACGGGATCGGGAGAGGTCTAGGTCAGGGGTGTGACACATTCGAACAACTATGGCATGGGCGGCCAGAGTTCGCTGCCATAGATCCTCGCACCATATCGGCGCTGGCGACTGAGGCCCTTACTGAGAACTTGGACGCACCCCAATTCTTTATGCTGCACTATATTCCACCGCACGAGCCGTACGCACCACGACCAGAATTTGACCTTTTCGGAAACGACCAGTATGACGGAGAAGTGGATGGAACTGTGCGAACACTACGGCGTATCAACCGGGGACGCCTTGTCCCGACTGAGGACGACCTTAGCGAACTCATAGCACTCTACGATGGCAACCTGCAAATGGCCGATGATGGTGTTGGGCTCGTACTCGATACTTTGCGGCAACGCGACCGTTGGAACCAAACGATTGTACTCGTAACTTCTGACCATGGAGAGGCGTTTCTTGAACACGGACGTGTGGGACACAACACCCATGTTTACGATGAATTGCTTCGGGTGCCGTTCATTCTACGTGTTCCCCCGGGAGCAGTAACGAGTGAGATCGACACTCGGCAATTCGTAAGTCTTGAGGATGTAGTGCCAACGCTTCTCGGACTCGCAGGAGTTCCCCTGACAGATCATGTCTCGGGCGTCGATCTTTTTTCGCCAGATTCATTCCCCAACCGGCGAGGGATCGTCGCGCGGGCGGCCCACGCCCCGCGTATCCTCGCCTATCGCACACCGTCTTGGACACTCATCGACGGGCCAAATCCGTTGGAGTTGTACGACACGAGAACGGATCCGTTCCAGCGTAACAATATCTCCTTCGAGCATTTCGAGCGTACCGCTTGCCTTCGCTCATTGCTCGAGTTGGAGCTCTCACGACCTCACTCGACACCCCACCCGAATCGCGCGATCTTAACCAGAAAGGAGATCGACACATTACGGGGCCTAGGGTATGTTCGGTAGCGGCGGTACGCCGTAACTTCAGAAGACTGTCGAAATGCCTGTGTTCAGGTTCAGATTTTGTAGGTTCAATTGTTTTGTGATGGTTGAAGTGATAGGGAAAAACGCATTCCTTTCATGGTATTGTTACGGCTAGAGATGTGAACCAAGGGCAAAGCAAAGGAAACGGCAGAGCTACAGTGCGAATTCAACGTCTCCGGGCGCGCTCTTTGGTTGCGGTTTTAGCAACGTTAATTGGTTCACAGCCAACCTCAGTCCTTGGCCAGGATGTATCTAGCCTCCAATCGACAGATCCGGTCACATTCATAGACCACATCCGCCCAGTCATGGAACGAAGTTGCTGGAACTGCCACGGCGAGGCCGCGCAACTTTCTGGGCTCGACCTAAGAACGCGTGAAGGCGCACTAAAAGGAGGCAGTAAAGGACCAGTCATCATCCCAGGAAGGGCCAACGAAAGTCGTCTGTTCAAATTGGCCGCTGGGCTAGATCGACCGCCGATGCCAATGACTGGGGACCGGCTGACCGACGTTGAGGTTGAGTCGTTCCGTATCTGGATCAATGAAGGAGCACACTGGGACGTTGGAAGTGCTACTGCCGCTGCTGACGCACTGTTGACTCTCGAGAACAGTGAGCTCCCGCCTGGAGCCCGTGACTACTGGGCATTCCAGGTACCGGTTAAAACAGAAGTACCCACTTCCGTCATGTATGACCATCCGGTTGACCGATTTCTTGACGCCCGTCGCCGCGAAGCTGGTGTATCAACGGCACCCAAAGCCGATCGACTCACCAGACTTCGTCGCGCTCATCTTGACCTAACCGGTCTGCCACCAACACCTGAACGAATTGAACAGTTCCTCGCGGATACCGGACGAGGTGCGTGGGGGCGATTAATCGATCGTCTCCTCGACTCTCCACATTATGGCGAGCGGTGGGGGCGGCACTGGCTTGACGTAGCGCGCTACGCTGACTCATCAGGATTCGAACACGATTTAGAACGGCCGAACGCATGGCGATATCGAGACTACGTCATCAACGCTTTCAACCGTGACAAGCCATACAACCAATTTATACGTGAACAGATTGCTGGCGATGAACTCGATCATACGAATGACGAGACGCGCATCGCGACCGGGTTCCTCCGCGCAGGTCCTAGAGTTCAGTTTCGTGAAAAGGACAATCCTGAACGCCGACATGACTACCTTGACGATGTCATTGCCACAATTGGCCGTGGTGCGCTTGGCTTGACCATCCAGTGCGCCCGTTGTCACGACCATAAATTTGACCCAATTCTACAGAACGACTATTACAGCATGCAGGCGTCGATCTTCGGCTATGTTGAGATCGACTGGCCCCTGCTTGACCGTGATGTAAGGAATATCTACCGCTCGAGAAATTCTGAAATCGATCATCAACTGCAGCAACTCACGAACAAGATTAGAGAAATTGAAGAACCCTACCGCAAATTTCTGCGCGTCGCGATGATCAGAGAACGGTTCCCAGAAAACGTGCAGCTGGCCGCACAGAAAAGCGAATCTGAACGAACTCCTGGTGAACAACTTCTTGTTGCTCAGGTCTTGTCACTTACCCCATCACCGGAGCAGCTGTCAGCTGCAATAACTCCAGCTGACGCAGCAAAGCTGAAACGGTTGACTGACCAAGTTGAAGCACTTGAGACTCGTCGACCACCAAAACCAGCCATCGCGGAGATCGTGACTGACGGTGACTACCGCTTCGCGCCGGAAGGTCCAGGCGACGAAGTTGTGGGATGCCCAGAGTGTCGGATTCCTCCGGACGAACCAGGCACGTTCTTACACGAGGAAGGAGGACTTCCCTACAAGGTACCACCAAGCTATTTTTTGATTCGCGGCGATCCATTCAGTCCGGGCTCCGAGATGTCACCTGGATTCATCACGGTGGCAACACAGGGTAAACCGCAAACCGTCATCCAACGCCCAAATGGCCGGACGTCTGGAAGGCGACTAGCACTCACCGAATGGATCACATCACGGGAAACCCCATTGACTTCGCGTGTTATCGTCAACCGAATCTGGCATCACCATTTCGGTCATGGCATCGTTCGCACCTTGGATAATCTAGGCAAGATGGGCGATCCGCCGACTCACCCGATGCTCCTTGATTGGCTCGCTGTAGAATTCATGGACCGTGGATGGAGCATCAAAGAGATGCATCGACTATTGATGACGTCCGAGGCGTACCAGATGGCATCGATGTACGAGAACATGACAAACACAGCAACCGACCCAGCGAACAAGTTGCTTTGGCGGTACCAGCCGCAACGTCTCGAAGCAGAAGCGCTACGCGATGCAATCATGACAGTCAGTGCCCGTATAGACCTCACGGTGGGTGGGCCGCCCATCTTCCCGCATGTCCCAGAGGAGATCCTTAAATCCGCACTCAAGGGAATCTGGCGTAATCAACCGGACGGACCAAACGTTTGGCGTCGCAGCGTTTACGTATATCGACGTCGAAGTCTTGGATTCCCATTCTTCGAAACGTTCGATCTACCTGATCAGAACCAAACAGTAGCGGCCCGCAACGTCTCAACAGTCGCGACGCAAGCATTAACATTAATGAACAACCCATTTGTCATCCGTCAGGCTGAATTATTTGCCGAGCGCCTACAAGAGGCAGAACCATACGACCTCGACAAACAAGTAGACCTTGCTTATCGGATAGCGTTGACACGCTCGCCAACACCCGACGAAACCGAAGTGGCCAAAACTTTGGTTGCTGAGCATTCCCTGGTGGACTTCACACACGTCATGTTGAACCTGAACGAGTTCTTGTATCTGAGGTAGCGACAATGTACGGCCATTCCGACAAGAAAACATTCTGGTCACGTAGGGACTTCCTCCACCAGTCAGGTGGAGGTATCGGAGCCCTTGCACTTGCGTATCTCCTCGACCAACAAAGTATGCTGATCGCCCAGTCCGAACCATGTGGAACAACAATACCAACCAATCCGTTTGCATCCAAACCTCCCCATTTCGAGGCACGAGCAACGGCCGTGATCTCTCTTTTTATGAGTGGTGGTGTCAGTCAAGTTGACACATTCGATTACAAGCCAGCGTTGGAGAAGTACGCCGGCCAGCCAATGGCTGACTCAGTGGTGGTTCGTCAAGGTTATCCTGGCCCACTAATGCCGAGCCCTTTCTCCTTCAAGAAACATGGTGAAAGTGGAATTGAAGTTTCTGAGATTTTCCCTCATCTCGCAAAGAAGGTTGACGAGATCGCATTTATCCGTTCACTTTACGGACGTTCAAACGATCACATCCAAGCAACGTACGAAATGCAAAGCGGACAGATCCGGGTGGGTTTTCCAAGTGTTGGCTCATGGGTAACCTACGGATTGGGTTCAGAAAGTGCGAGCCTCCCAGCCTTTATAGTTATGAATGACTACCGTGGTGGGCCACTAGGTGGTCCCAACGATTGGAAGTGCTGGCTTCATGCCAGCAAGCTACCAGGGAACATTGTTCCGGGCCGTTGGTGACCCGATCGTCGACCGACAGCGACCCGAGAGTATGACTGAACAACAACAGCGAGCTAGACTCGATACGCTAGCGAAACTTAATGAATTGGATATGATGAAGAATCCTGGAAATTCCGAGCTCGCTGCACGAATCTCATCGTACGAACTCGCCTACCGCATGCAAGGTTGCGCGCCTGAGGCGATCGATACGTCGACTGAATCCGAAGCGACTAAGAAACTCTACGGACTAGATAACCCAGTAACAGAACCATTCGGTCGACAGTGTTTGATGGCACGACGACTGGTTGAGCGTGGTGTCCGCTTTGTCCAGCTGTTCCACGGAGGACTAGGTCAACAGAATACCGATACCTGGGACGCACACAACAACCTAAAAGAGAATCATGCGCAACACGCAGCTGAATCCGACCTCCCGATTGCGGGTCTTTTGACTGACCTGAAAGCGCGCGGCATGCTCGAGTCAACACTGATTGTCTGGCACGCCGAGTTCGGCCGGATGCCAATCTCACAACGTGGTGTGGGTCGTGTCCACAACCCTGGAACGATGACGGGGTGGATGGCTGGTGCTGGAATCAAGGGGAGGTCAGATCGTTGGCGCAAGTGATGAGTTTGGCTACAAGGCTCAGGAACAGCCGATCTCGCCACATGACCTTCATGCGACCATCCTACACCTATTGGGGATGGATCATACTAAATTGACGTATCGATTCAATGGCCGTGACATGCGACTCACTGACGTTCACGGAACGTTAATTCCACAAATTATTGCTTAACAGCCACTCTAAAAGTGAATCGGAGGACCGTGATAACTCCCCATCAAAAAGATGCTTTGAATAGCGTTCCTTTAAGGATTGTTGCTCGGAGCAACGCTAGTCTGGCTATTAATGTAAAGTTTGGAGTGATCATGCCGAAGTGCTCCTACGAGGTATAGCATGCGTTATTTTGCCATGGCTTACTGTATCGTCTTCGTGGTTGCTACAGCACCGCATGCCGCCCAACCAGAAACGTGGACTCGGCCATTTCCGCCGTTCCGAATCATCGGTAACTTGTACGCCGTTGGGACCTACGATCTGAGTGTCTTCCTCATCACATCGAGTGACGGTCACATACTGATCAACACGGGATTGGAAGACTCAGTTTCCTTGATCCAAGACAATATCGAATCGCTGGGTTTCCACTTCGATGACATTAAGATCCTATTAACGATGCAAGCTCATTGGGATCATACAGCCGGACTGGCTGAAATTAAACAGCTCACAGGGGCCAGCATGCTGGCGACTGCTGGAGATTCACCCGTATTGGAAGATGGTGGATTTAGCGATCCACACTTCGGTGGTAGGGTTTCGTTTACACCTGTGAGAGTAGGCAAGATAATCTCTGATGGTGAGCTAATCAAACTTGGTGAAACCCAACTGACGGTCATTGAAACACCAGGACACACAGTAGGAAGCTCTAGCTACACGATGCGAGTGAGTGAGGCTGGTCGGGATTACAAAGTTGTCATCGCAAATATGGGTACTATCAATCCAGGAAAGCAACTAATCGTCAACCCAACCTACCCAGGAGTAGCTGAAGATTTCAGTGAAACCTTTCGTAAACAGAAGAACCTAGAGGTGGATATCTGGGTCGCGGCACATGGTTCGCAGTACGGATTGCACAAAAAATACAGTGCGGGACAGGAATACAGTCCAGACGTCTTCGTTGATCCAGACGGATTTCTTACCGCCGTCGAGCGACTCGAGATGCTGTATCTGAAGCAGGTCGCCGACGAGCAGCGTGGAATTCAACCTAACACTAATGCGCGCCCGTAGCTCAGTTGGATAGAGCGTCGGCCTCCGGAGCCGAAGGCCGCAGGTTCGAATCCTGCCGGGCGCACCACCCTATATTTCGATGGTCAACCCATTTACAAAAAGCAGGCTGCCGTCAGTCTGTTACAGAGAACCCTTGAGAACTTAGGAGTGCTCGGCAACGATCTACCTCTTCAGTTCTGACATAAAAGAACGCGCCGACGCGTTCCGTTGAGAATACGAACAAGAAAGTTGCACGATACTTCTCTGGGTTAACAACGTACCTGATATTCTCCGCACACAAGAGCCGTTCTACTCGCTTCGCCTCAGCCAATTGGACAGAGATATGCACAAGCTGGAAATCATCGTCATCAAGAACTTCTACTGATTCTCGCACGCTCCAGAGACTAGCATGGTGCCAGGTCCTATAGCATTACAAACCCTTGCACAACACACCACATCATCATTAATCGGTGTTATAAAGCCTGGATGGTTAAATTACAGACACGGACCTGATGTACCGGAACACAAAGACAATTCGTCCCCATATCACTGAGGTCAGTTATTATTAACAATAGTGCACCACGCGCTCCTGGAAATCCGTGCCGCGGATTACAATCTTTTAGGTACACTGTGCACGGTTAGTCTTGACGGTTGAAGAAAGTCAGCCAACAACTTCTATGTGGGCCGCTAGCTCAATTGGTAGAGCAGCAGACTCTTAATCTGCGGGTTTGGGGTTCGAGTCCCCGGCGGCTCACCATTTTTCCCTAAGGAAAATTGGTGATCCTGTAGATCATCACCCTCAGCACACCCATGTCTAGTCATCATAGTTAACTAGTATTACTCGAAATCTCTTTGGTATTTTTTCAATCTCTTCAATCTCGTAGATAATGATGAAATAAAGGAGCACATGAATGTCACTTTCAATCCAAGTCTTATATCCAATCTCTGACGATACAAATTTTGATTTTGAATACTATGTTGATAAGCACTTGCCTCTAGTAGGGGCGACGATGGGTGCCCATATTGAGAATGTGCTTGTCACAAAAGGCATTGCCGGAGAACCAGATGTTCCTCCTTCATATTACGCCATCGCAACCATAACGTTTGAAAACCAGTCTGAAATGGATGCAGCAATGTCAAAAATTGACACTGCGGTAAACGACATACCTAATTTTACGAACACTAAACCCATTATGTTAATTGGTGAGGTTGTATCCTAATTAAGAGGAACTTTAGATCACAGCAATCTCAAGTCCTAGTCTCCTGCCTTACTTTTTCTATATCCTACTTCCGTGCTGAATATGCGTAAGTGCGCAGTCGAGGTTCTTGCGGTGCTGCTCGTAGTGGGGACGGTGGCGGGTTGCGGCGACAACTCCTCCTCACCGACAGCACCGACCAAAATGGGCACAGAATCGCCAGAGAATACCGGCATGTCGGTCAATGGTATATCACTGTCTGAACTCCCAGCGACACAGACGATGACCGTGATGCCCTTCGATCCGGCGGATGTGACGCTCATCAGTCCCTTCACGCCCTCCCATACCGGCATCGATATCAACACGATCACGGGCGGACGTTTTCTGAGCCCTGGAACCGGTATTGTCACTTTGATCGAATTAAACACGGGTCAAGGGCGACCAGGAACGAACTACCGCGTTCGCATTCATCTCACATGCACAGGCATTAATGCCCTGTATCATTTTGAGATTGACGGTTCGATCTCAGATCAGAGTCAACAAAACAACATTCTGGTAGAACTCGGCGATCCAGTCACCGCTGGCCAGTATATTGGCAATCTGGTGTCTCTAGGAACAAACGCCCACGTTCACTTTGACATGTTGGCCGCCGGAGGTCGTGCCTCTGTTCAGTGCCCGCTCGTATATTTTTCCCCTGGCGTGGCCGCGACCTGGGAGAGTCTGTATGATGAGAAAATTCGTGAGCGGGATGAAGAGCGCATCAAAGACAACCGAGGAACAGTTCCTTCATTGCCTGACATCTGCAATGACGTTGATCTTTCCAATTAACAGTTTAATAGACGCGGCCATCCACATAGTCCGGTTCCTCTGCATGGATAATTTTCGCCCCAATCTTTTTAGCCACAAATGCCGCCACGACATAATCAGGATCAGGATTCGACGGATCAGGATTCCACGGGTGTTGAAGGGTGAAAAGCTCACACTGAGTTTGTAGAAGGGAGTCCTTCGATGACCAGATACCCTCATTGATCTCAGCCGTTGAATCGCGCAGCGCTATTCTTATCATTTGTGTGTAGAGGAACTGTAGATCACAACAGGGTCAAGGAAAAAGCACTGCCATTGGTACTGCCTATGGGATAGACACCATGAGACACAGAGAAACGCTGTGGACGATCATCGCACGTGTAACCGGTGTAAACACAAACGTTATAGACACCTGTAGACGTGAGAGCTATTCAGTGGAATCCGTTACGGCATTCTCTTAATCTGCGGGTTTTGGGTTCGAGTCCCCGGCGGCTCACCACTTTTCCAGCCGCGAACTTTTGTGGCTCCTTAGTTAACGCCAGACCCCGATGGGAGGCTTCCTCGGGGTCTTGTCGTATCTGGCGCTTTTTCAATCACTTGCACCGCCCGACACATTTCCCCCGATTCTCCGTTTCGTAAATTCATCCGGTGTACCGCTTGCAACCATGGGGGGTTGCGAACGCTCCACCGGAATTTCCGTTACGGATTCTCTCGTTCTCTATTTAACATCCCGCGTTGTTTAATAGCCCAGTTGCTAGTGGTCCACCGCCCGACACTTTCGAGCTCGCGCCGGTATGTATCCAGTAGAAGCCGGGCCATAGGGGTCCGGCGGACCACCAGACAGCGGCAGCGGCCGTAGGAAACGGAGCCCGTTGTGGGTGCCGACGGCATCGCTTTCATGCGGTGTCGACGGGGCTTCCAACGGCTCACGTTGACCGTTTCGTCCCGCCGGCATCCACAACACGACCTCTTCCGGGCCTCTTCCGCGAAGGAGGATCGGATGCCACCGAGCACGCACGTCTCCAATGCTGTCGATGAGGTAGTCGCGGAGATCGCCTCAATCCTGGCCGAAGGCTACCTGCGCCACCGCAAGAGTCGAGAAATCTCGTCCACATCCGAGAATGAACGCAAGAAAGTCAAACATTATCAAGTGTTTACAGAGAATCCACTTGATCCTTCGGGCCACCGGAGCGTTCATGAATGAACGAGTTAACGCCCCGAGACGGCGAGGTGAATGGAACGTCGGCCACAGGGCAAAGTCCATGAGAAGGAGGAATTTGGATGGAAGCAAGTACGTATCAACAGATCCAGGAGCTCTCCCGAATGACCGTCGGCCAGCTTCGGGAGAAGTACCTGGACGTCTTCGGTGAGGAGAGCCGCTGCCACCATAAGGCAGCCTTGCGCAAGCGAATCGCCTGGCGCCTGCAGGCCCTGGCAGAAGGCGGCCTGTCGGAGCGGGCCCGCCGCCGTGCCGAGGAGTTGGCCAACGACGCCGATCTCCGAATGCGCGCTCCGCGTGATCCGATCCGGCCCGGGTCGGCGGAGGTGCGGGCGCGGACGAAAAAAAGTCGAATTCCACCCTCGTGTGATCCGAGGTTGCCGGTGCCCGGCACACTGCTGGCCCGCGAGTTTCGGGGCCGCGATGTCGTGGTCAAGGTCCTCGACGGGGGCTTTGAGTTCGAAGGACAGCGCTATCACTCCCTGTCGGCCATCGCCAACAAAGTCACGGGCACCAAATGGAACGGGTTCCTGTTCTTCGGCCTCGCCGGCAGTGGCTCACCCGCGAGCGGTCCTACGCACCAGGAGGCGAAGGAATGATGGGCAATCTCCAACCGGCATATTCAATGAGCCAAGCAGCTCGGTCGACTCAAAACACGGCCATCCGCTGCGCCATCTACACCCGCAAGTCGACCGATGAAGGGCTCGACCGGGAGTTCAACAGCCTCGATGCTCAGCGGGAATCGGCCGAGGCCTACATCGCCAGTCAGCGACACGAGGGCTGGAGCTGTCTTCCCGAACACTATGACGACGGCGGCTTCACCGGCGGCAACATGCAGCGGCCTGCTCTTGAGCGCCTCTGCGTTGACATCGAGGCGGGTCAGGTCGACTGCGTGGTGGTCTACAAGGTCGATCGTCTCAGCCGCTCGCTTCTGGACTTCGCTCGCATCATGGAGCTTTTCGACCGCCGCGGGGTGAGCTTCGTGTCGGTCACGCAGCAGTTCAACACGACCAGCTCCATGGGCCGGCTCACCCTGAACATCCTGCTCTCCTTCGCCCAGTTCGAGCGGGAGCTCATCTCCGAGCGCGTCAAGGACAAGATGTCGGCAGCACGGCGCAAGGGCAAGTGGACCGGCGGCCCGCCGTCCCTGGGCTACGACGTGGCTCCGGAAGGTGGCAAGCTGATCGTCAACGCAGATGAAGCCGCCCAGGTGAGGGCCATCTATGATCTGTATCTCGAACACCGGGCCGCCCTCCCGGTCGTCCAGGAGCTCAACCGCCGGGGATGGGTCACCAAACACTGGGTCACAAAGAAAGGCCGCCAACTCGGCGGCAAGACCTTCACCAAGAACGCACTGTACCGAATCCTCACCAACGTGCTCTACGTGGGCAAGGTACGGTACGAAGGAACGCTCTACGAGGGCGAACACGACGCCATCGTGGATGCCGAGCTGTGGCAACAGGTCCAGGAGAGACTCCGTAGAAACGGACTGTCGGGAGGACGGAAGGTGCGCAACAAGCACGGGGCGTTACTCAAGGGTCTGCTGTACTGCACGCCCTGCGAATCCAGCATGGTGCATGCCTATACCCGTAAGCGGGAAAAGCGCTACCGCTACTACGTCTGCCGGAACGCTCAGCAGCGGGGCTGGTCCTGCTGCCCGAGCAAGTCACTCAATGCTCACGACATCGAGACCGCCGTGGTGGAACACATTCGCGGCATCGGGAGCAACGGAGCCATCGTCGAAGGGACCGTCGAGAAGGTGCGCGAGCAGGGCGAACGGCGGCTGGTGGATTTGAACGTCGAACGGCTTGAGCAGGAACGCGAACTCAAGCAGCTCTACTCCACGGTCGAGAAGCTGGTTCGCGGGGCCGGCTCAGACAGCGCCAACGGCCGATCCACAACCGATCGGCTGGCTGACTTGCAGGACCAGATCCGCACCACGGAACAGCGCCTCACCGTCATGCGTGAAGAGATTATGGCTCTGCAGCGCGACCGCGTCGATAAAGGGGATTTGACCCGGGCCCTGGCGCACTTCGATCCGGTTTGGGAGTCGCTGTCGCCACGCGAGCAGTCCCGCATTATCAAGCTGCTGGTTGAGCGGGTCGGCTACGACGGCCGCGACGGCCGGGTGACGGTGGCCTTCCGCTCGGTGGGCATCAAGGTGCTCTGCAGCGAGAGCACCATCGCCGGTCAGGAGGTGACGACTTGAGAAATGATTCATCCGATGCCCCCCGCGCTGGGCCGAGCACGTTGGAAGTGTCCTTCACCTTCCAGCCCAGGAACGGCCAGAGAAACGGTCGCGAGGGTCCGGACAACGACCAAGTCGTCGAACCGGGAAATGTGCCCCGTGTATCGAAAATCATGGCCTTAGCCATCCGCTTCCACGGGTTGGTCCGGCGCGGCGAGGTCCGTGACTATACAGACCTGGCGCGACTCGGCTATGTCACGCCGGCTCGAATGACGCAGATCATGTGCCTGCTGCACTTGGCGCCCGATATTCAGGAGGCGCTGCTGTTCCTGCCGCGCACCCTCGAGGGACGTGATCCCATCCGCGAGAAGGACCTTCGCCCCATCGCCGCTGTCCCGCACTGGAACCGGCAGCGCAGAATGTGGGCGCGGCTGGTCGCACAGCGGCTGAAGTAGCAAGCAACCCTCGGGTCGGGCCAGATTATCGGCCCTTGCCCTTGCGCTCCTGTTCGGTCTCACCTCCGCAGGCTTTTGCGCTGTCCACACACTCCTGCCATCAGGCTGCCTACGTCCGGTGAGCTGCCACCGGCATCCTATAATTTGTGTCCATTGACTTCCTATATAGGAGGTTTATATACTGTTCTCTTCGACCCGTTGACCCAGGTGAGCCGCGTTGTCCGATAGGCCGGACTGCTCGACAGTCCTGGTCTCCGGTCCCTGGGCATAGCCACTGTAATCTCCCCTGAGAGAGGATTTGCCATGAGCAGTCAGTCGAGAGGCAGACCACGCGTTGAGGAAATCACCGGCCCGCAGCGGCGCACATTGGGCGAGCTGCGCCGTTTCACCCGCCAGCAGGGGTTTCCCCCGACCATCCAGGAACTCGCGGACATCCTCGGGATATCGACCCCGAGCGTGCGCGACCAAGTCAGCCAGCTGGTGCGCAAAGGCTACGTCAAGCGGGAGTCGAGGAAGGCGCGCGGCTTGACCATCTTGCGGGAGCCGACGGAGGAGGTGCTCAGCCTGCGGACCGTCCCCATCGTCGGCAGAGTCGCTGCCGGCCAGCGGATCCTGGCCGAGGAGAACATCATCGGCGAAGTGCTGGTCGACAGCCGGGCCGCCCGCCATGGACGCTGCTTCGCACTGGAAGTCCAAGGCGACAGCATGATCGATGCCGGCATCGACGACGGTGACCTGGTGGTGGTTCGGCAACAACCCTTGGCGGAGAGTGGGGACATCGTGGTGGCGCTGCTGGGCGAGGAGGCGACCGTGAAGCGCCTTTACATCCGCGACGAGAAAATCGAGTTGAGACCGGAGAACGCCGGACACCGTCCGATCACGGTCGGGCCGGAAGACGAGCTCAGGATTCTGGGGAAGGTGGTTGCCACAAACCACAAGTAGCCCAGTCCGACGGAGGATCGAGAGCCAATGACTGCCTTCACCATGGATTCCCTTGAAGAAACAGGTTCCGTTGCCCGGAAGTTCTGGGAGGACGATACATGTGTATAAAAACCGAAATCCTTGTCGCGCTAATCGGCTTCGCCGGTGTCATTGCTACGCTGATCTTTAACGCTTGGCTCGGCCGCAACGCGCAAAAAAAGCAATGGGACTACGAGGGCAAGTGCCACAGGGATGAACAAAGGCGCGAACGCATCTCGGTGCGTTCGACTCTGCTTGCAGAGTTGAAGGTCGCACGTGAAAAAGAATGCACGGTTTTGAAGTTATACGAAGACGCCGAGTCCGACACGAAGATGAAGGAGATTCAGGTGTCTACTGGCGTTCCGGACGACACATATAAGTCCGCCAGCGCACGTATTGGGCAGCTTTCCCAGCCGGAAGTTGACAAAGTTACAGAGGCCTACGCGAAACTCCGCAGGCGGAGTGATAAGTTACGTTTATACAATCCTTCAGCCCCAAAACTCGACGATTTTGTGAGCATACATCTCAACGATCCCAAAAGAAATGTGGCTTTTCAGCAAGCGAATAACCTGCATATGACGATTTACGATACGAACGAGGTGATTAAGTGCATCGATGAGGCGGTTGATGTCCTGGAAAAGGCCAAAAATGCCGATGATCTAATAACTCTCGATTAGATTCCTCCCACTATCGGTACCTGCTACCCCTCTCTATCGAGTAGTGGACAGGTCCCAATTGCAGTCCGCGGGCAAGGTGGTTACGACGAACCGCAAGTAGCCCAGTCCGCCGGAGGATCGAAGAGCCAATGAACGCGTTCACCATGGAGTCCCTCGAAGAGTCAGGTTCCGCTGCCCGGGAGTTCTGGGAGGACGATCTGGAGACGGCGCTTGAACCCATTCTGGCGCGGGCCTGCCGGAACGACGCCGTGGACAAGTGGATCGACCAGCGCACAGGGAGGCAGGTTAGCATTCTGTGCGCCAACCTCAGCACGGATGGAAACGGCTCGGTCCGAGAGAAAAAGAACGTCCTGCGGGCAACCAGTGACGACGATCTTGTGCCCTATCTGCTCGTCGATCAGTTCGCCAAGTTCAAGTCCAAGGTCGCCACCATCGATTTTGCGAAAGGCGTACTGACCGAAGACGCGCTGGAGACCTGCCGTATCCAGGACAATAAGTTCGACAAGACAGCGCTGCTCTTTGCCATCTATCACCGGCGTCCGGAGGATCTGCGGGTCGTGTTTCACCTGGACAAGATTCATAAGTCCGGCTTCGCCCGGATGAAACTCCGGGAGACGGCTCGGCGCCCTAACGAGTCCTTCCAAGATTTCCTTCGGCCCGACACCGTCAAGGGGACGCTCGCCGACTTCGACGCGGCTGCGAGGGATGGGCGCAGGAGCGAGTTCAAGGAGGTGGTGACCCACGGAGATTCCCAGCTGGTTTTCATACGCCGTGCCGAGCGCCCCGATCTCATTTTGCGCTCAGGCGGCGTGGTTCACGGCCATCGGCCCGAGTGGATCATCCTCGACTTTCAGGACGGTGGAAAACGCGTCAACATCTCCTCGGTGAGCGTCAGCGTTCCGCTCGAGATCGCCAACCGCCTCGCCTCCCGATACTTCGACAAGCCCTGCGAGTACGAGAACGAGAGCAGAATCACGTACGGCAGGCAGCTGGGGCGGTTTCTGAGCATCCTGAAGGACGACCAGGCGGAACAACTTCGCTTTGTGGAGTTGGTAGTCTCGAACTCGCCGTTGGAAGGCGCTCCCAAGATCAAGATCACCGATCCCGACTCGAACGCGATTGGCGTTGCCATCGGGCACTTCGAGAAAGCCGTGGGCGGTGTCCTGAGCGGCATCGAGAGCATCGACAGTATCAAGGTCTACTACCACAAGAAGCGCGTCAGCCTGATCTTCAACGAGGTTGAGGAAGCCGAAGATGCCTACATCGTCCGGTACTCGGACCACCGGCTGAATGCGTCGGAGCGGCGGTCGTTCGAAGATCACATGAGAGACATCCATGGCATCCCTGTCCTCTCGACGGAAAAGCGGTTCAAGCGTTAGCCGGGAACAGGTTGATCGGCTCTTGCGGGACGGGTCTGTATA
Organism: Vicinamibacterales bacterium; assembly: GCA_965249535.1. Taxonomy (GTDB): domain Bacteria; phylum Acidobacteriota; class Vicinamibacteria; order Vicinamibacterales. The sequence goes on along the minus strand of OZ252241.1, from coordinate 2,319,017 downwards.
TCGGGAGCCGCCGCCGCCGCTGCTCCATACGGCAGCCGACCTGGAGAAGACCCGAATCCTGGAGACGCGCATCCGTGAATACGTGCTCTGCGCCGATCCCCAAGATCGGGACTTTCCTCCGAAGAACCGGCACTGTCCGGGCCGGGTTTACATTGATGACGCACTGGACGAGGCTGGGCACGACTTTCGGTGCCCGGAGTGCGAACGGCCGGTTTTCCCCTTCCGCTATAGGAAACGGAGGCGCAGGGAACTCCGCGTCAAAGTCGATCGGGAGGGCGTTCTGGCATTTGTCCGAAGCCGGCTTGCCGAGCTCAAGTCGAACGTCAAGGAGATCTCCCGAGGGGTATTCCGGGTCGATATCGGCGACCTGGGTGTGACCCTGTGCATTGCCGACTACTGCAGGGAACGGCCATTCCTCACCCGCGACTGGGCGGCCGCCCAAGCGACGTGTTATCTCGTCGTGAACCCGACGGACATCGATGAGCGCTTCCTCGACGAGGATTGGATTCATCGTGCTTCCCTGGCCGATCTCGTATGTGGCGAGGTCGACGTCAAGGAGTGGATCGGAGGCGCCGCCACGTCCGGTCCGCCGCCGTCCCTGCGCCATGCCTCGATCCCGGTCTATACGAAGGGGGCGCTGCCGATCCTTTTTGAGCCGCTGGCCCCCCACCATGCGGGGCGCCTGTTCGTCGTCGAATGCGGTCCCCATACCGCCCGCATTGAGGGAGAGATCGTAGTGTCCCCTCAGGCGGGAATACGGTTCCAGGTATTTCGCATTCTGTGGGACCGGTTTCTGGACGACTTGCGAAGCTCTACGCCCCTCGAAGATCACAGCCCCATCGATCTCGCCGGCCTGATAGAGGAGCTTCATACGCGCACGGGGGAGTATATCTACGACGAGACCAGCGTCCGTCGCGCGCTCAACCGGCTGCAGTCCGACATCGAAACCACCGTGAAAAAGAAGCTCGGCCTGCCTATCGACCGGGAGGACATCGTCCAAACCTGCCGCTGGAAGGGGCAGGGCGAGGACGATCACGGATACCGCATCAACCCCTTCACCGTCGCCGCTCGTCCATTCCTGCCTGACAGGTCTTGAGGACCCTGAGCAGCAGTCAGTGAATCAATTCCTGCGTCACGTCCTCTAACGAATCGCTCTCAAACGCGTTGTCGATCTCAAGCCCCTGAGCCGGCTACCGCTTGCCGTCGTTCTTGAAAATCCCTGCAGATCGCCATTTTACGGAAGACCTGTCTCATTTATTTTCAACCTGTCCGATCCATTGACGCAGGGTTCGGAAACCCCTGCTCCTGCGCGGGTTTCCCCCGAGCGCCCCCGCCCAACCTGTCTGATTTGTTTTCAACCTGTCCTCAACATAAATCTTCCCAAACCTGACACTTATCTCAGTTCAAAGGCTTGAAGCGTATCAAGCCTTCGGCAACGGAGGTAAGTGCATGAAACAACAAGATCGTGCCGGGGAGCCTGGGAGCGCTATTGATCCCCAAAGCATCCCCCGGCAAGCGACGACCAAGGCGGCTCTGACTCCTGCCCGGAGACGCCTCGTCGAGCTGATGCAGGAAGTCAATTTCGGGCGGATCGAGCGGCTCGAAGTACGGGACTGGGAGCCCGTGCTCGATCCACCGCCCGGGGTGGTGCGCCAAGTCGTGTTCGGGAAGGCCAACGGAGCAAATTCGCGCCGGGCTACGAACAGTTTTGCGCTCAAGAAGAAGGTAGTGGAGCTGTTCGAGGTCTTCGACCGGGAGCGGTCGTTCCTGATCCTGGAACTTGTGATTGACAACGGGCTTCCCGTCCGCATGGCCGTGGCGGACGGGATTCGGGTCTGAGCCCGAGCCTGACAAGTAACAAACACGGTCCCTACACCAGACAGCTGGCTGGCCGCAGAGCGGAGGTCGTTGTGGGTGTCGCCGAAACCGGCGTCCTCCATAGCGTTTTTCGCTCTTTTCGTTTGAGAGCGGCCGACCCGGCACAGGTCGACACCCACGCGATCCCCTCCTCGGCCCCGAGGAGGCTCGATGGGGCGCAACAAGTACGACGACGTCGATGCATATGCCGTCGAGATCATCCGATTCAAAGCAAGGCAATTAGTGGGACAGACGGGTTTTACGGTCGCGGATCGTGACGATCTGGAGCAGGAATTGACCCTCGATCTGCTGCGCCGGCTGCCGAAGTACGACCCCAGCCGCGCGAAGCTGAACACCTTTATCGCCCGCGTCGTCGAGCACAAGATCGCCACTCTCATCGAGAAGCAGACGGCCCACAAACGGGATTACCGGCGCTGCCCGTGTTCGCTGAACGAGCGCTTCGAGGAAGAGGAGGAGGGCCGCTCGGTCGAGCGGGCAGAGACCCTTGACCAGGAGGACTACCTGCTGCGAATCGGTGTCGAGCCGAGAGCGCCGGAGGAGCTGCGCGCGCTGGCCCTCGACGTGGCCGCCGTCGTCGAAGCCCTCCCGTCCGAGCTCGGCGAGCTATGCCGCCGCCTGAAGGCCGAATCGGTCACGGAGATCTCCCGCGACACGGGCGTCCCGCGCGCAACGCTCTACCAGTCGGTCAAGAAGCTGCGCGAGATCTTCGAGGACGCCGGCTTGAAAGATTATTTGTGACGGCTGCCGACACTTTTCGTTCGCCGCCGGTAGGTATCACTTGAGGGCGCCCTCCTAACGGATCAAGACCTGAAGGAGGCCAAGCAATGAAACGAGAACTGTATCGCTACCATTTCGCCGCGACGGTGCCGCTCGGGGAAGTCGAGCAGTCGCTGCTCCTGGCCGTGCTGGCCACCGAATGCCTGCACGGCCGGTCCCTGGTGCGCCTGGACGCATCCTTTTGTCTGGACAACGACAAGCGTTCCTGCGTGGTGGATGCGGCGACCGAGGTCGGCCGGGCCATCGCCCGTATTTTCACCGGCTTTATCATCCGCGAGTTCGGCGAGAGGGCCTTCAAGGTCGAACGCATCGCGGGCGCGCCACCGGTCTCGCCGGCGATGAGCGCCAGGGGGGCCGTCTGATGGGCGCCCCGGCGATCTCGACCTATTCGATGTGGAGCCTGTTCCGCAACTGCCGCAAGGCTTTCGAGTGGCGTTATCTCGAGGAGCTCGTCCCGCTGGAGCGGGATCGCAACTTGGCTCTGGGAGCGGTGATCCACCAGTGCCTCGAAGTCTGGCACTCCACCCGGCAACTGGACGCGGTCCTCGACACCATCGACCGGGCTTATCCGAACCGAGACCAAGAAGCCGACGAGAAGCGCGACTGGCACTTGGCTACCGCGATGATGCGAGGCTACGCCACCCGTTACACCGACGAGGAGTTCGAGGTTGTTGCGCTCGAGAAGACGTTCGAAGGAAAGATCGTCAATCCGGCGACCGGCGCCTCATCCCGCAGCTTCACGCTGGCCGGGAAGGTCGATGGCGTCGTCCGCATCGGCGACGAGCATTACCTGCTGGAACACAAGACCGCTTCTCAGCTGGGCGGCGACTATCTCGAGCGTCTGTGGACCGACTTTCAGATCGTCCTCTATTCCCGCTACATCGAGCAGACCCTCGGCATACGGCTCGCCGGCGTCCTCTACAACGTGCTCGTCAAGGCACGGCTGGTGCAGAGCCTTGGTGAGACCGAAGTCGAGTATGAGGCCCGCCGGGCGGCACTCGTCGCCAAGTCGAAGACCGGAAAAACCACGGCCAAGCGCAAGCTGCCGGAAAGTGACGAAGCCTTCCAGGAGCGGCTCGCGGCCAAGTACTCCGACCCGCAGATGTTCCACCGGGAGCGGCTCTACCTCTCCCGCGACCGCTTCGAGGAACTGCAGGCCCAGCTCTGGGAGCTGACCCAGGCGTATCTCGAAGCCCGGCGGCGCGGCGTCTTCTACCAGAACACGGCCTTTTGTTTTCACTACCGCCGCCCTTGCGCCTACCTGCCGTTGTGTCAGGCGGGCGGCAGTCCGGTTGTCGCGGAGAACCTCTACCAGAAGGTCCCCCCGCACGAGGAGCTGCGGGAGGCCGTTGACGGGGACGAATCCTCGAGCAACGACGACCCCCCATTTTAGGAAACCCAAATGAAAGGAGAACACATCGTGTTACCCAACAAGACCACACCCAAAAAGGAAAACCTGGCCGATTTGACCGTGCTCGCATACGGGCGCTCGAAGATCGGAAAGTCGAATTGGTGCTCGCATTCCGAAGGCGCCCTGTTTCTGGCCACCGAGCCGGGACTGAACGCCCTCGACGTTTACCAGGTCCCGATCCAGTCCTGGAGCGAACTACTGGCCACCGGCAGCGAGATCGCCGAAGGCAAGCACTCCTTCAAGACCATCATCATCGACACGATCGACAACGCCTACCGGATGTGCGCCGAGCACGTCTGCGCCAAGTTCAAGATCGAGCACGAGTCGGATCTGGGCTACGGCAAAGGTTGGGCGTTGATCAACAACGAGTTCCACCGCGTCCTCACCAAGCTGGCGTTTTTGCCCTACGGACTGTTTCTCGTCTCCCATTCGGTGGAGCGGGAGATCGAGACCCGCACCGGCAAGTACACCCGGATCGTTCCGACCCTGCCCGACAAGGCCCGCAAGATCGTGCTGGGGATGGTCGATCTCATTCTTTACTGCGATCTGGAAGCGGTGACCGACGAGGAGGGCAAGACCTCCTACCGGCGGGTCATGCGCACCAAGCCCAGCCCGCACTACGAAGCCGGGGATCGCACGGGCCGCCTGCCCGAGACCATCGATCTCGACTTCGCCACCTTCACCGAAGCGTTCAACCGGCCCGCCGCTCAGGCCACCAAGCCGGCGGCCGCGGCCAAGGCTGGCGATCCGAAGCCCCAGCCCAACACATCCCAAAAAGGAGATTAGGACCATGCAAAACGAAGACTACGGACAACATCATCCACCGGGCTCAGACATCGATCTGACCGACTTCGAAGACGACTACGTCGAGACCGAGGTCGAAGATCGGGAATTCGAGCCGGTTCCGGACGGCAAGTACCAGGTCAACGTCGACCAGGTGGAGCTCGTGCGGTCGAAGAGCTCGGGCAAGGCGATGCTCAAGTGGACCCTGCGCATCCTCGCGCCCCGATGCCGGGGGCGCCTGCTGTGGCGCAACAACATGATCGAGAGCCGCGAGAACCTCAAGTGGCTCAAGACCGACCTGCACACCTGCGGACTGGATCTGGAAAAGCTCTCCGATCTGTACAAGCACCTGGGCCAGTTGACCGGCGTCAAGCTCGAAGTGAACAAGCGGACGAATGGCGACTACGAAAACGTTTACTTCAACCGGCGCCTCATGATCGAGGACGAGCAAGAGGCGCGCGAAACGGCGGCCCAGGATGAGCTCGCACCGTTCTGAGCCGGATCGGATCACGATTGTCGTCGATACGCGGGAGCAGGAGCCTTACCCCTTCGATTCCGAAGGTGTGACGGCCACGCGCCGGGCCCTGCCCGCCGGGGATTACTCGCTGGATGGATGGGAGGACCAGGTGGCGGTCGAGCGCAAGACACTCGAAGACCTCATCACTACCGTCATTCGTTCCCGGAAGCGGTTCCGCACCGAGTTCGAGCGTCTGGCGGGGTATAAGGCCGCCTGCATCGTCGTCGAGGCCAACCTGAGCGACATCCTCGCGCGATCGTACCGCTCCGGAGCGCACCCCAACGCCGTGCTCGGCTCGGTCGTGTCCATCGTCGTCGACTTCGGTGTCCCGGTCTTTTTCTGCTCCGACCGCCAGGGGGCCCAGACGTTTGTCGAGGGCTACTTGCGCGGGGTCCATCGAATCGCATCGACACAATGGGAACCACAACTCTAACGACAGCATTAACCAAGATTCGCGGACGGATCGACGCGGTCTACTACGCCGGCGCACGATTCTCGGCGGGCCGACTGATCACTCTAGCCGGCAATGAAATTTCCTTCGCGGGCAAACTCTACGCCCGCGAGCAGGATCAGGTCGTTCTCGAGGGCCGCTGGGTCACGCATCCCAAGTACGGGCGCCAGCTCGAGGTCGAGACGCTTGCCTACGACCTCGAACTCGACGCCGACGGCTTGGCCCACTATCTGGCCCACCACCCGGACATCAAGGGGATCGGCCCGGTCAAGGCAAAGCGGATCGCCGAACGCTTCAGCAAGGATTTCGACCGGGTCATCGTGGAAGAGCCAGAAGCGGTCGCCGAAGCTGCGAAGTTGCCCCTGGCCACGGTCGAGCGCCTGCGGGAGGCGTGGCAGAAGACCCGAGAGGTCAACCGGGCGTTCACTCAGCTCTCAGCCTACGGCCTGACACATCATCAAGTCACGAGTCTCGTCGACAGGCTCGGCAACGATGCCCTCGGCCTCCTCCAGGACGATCCCTATCTCATCGTCCGGGAAATCCCCGGCTTTGGCTTCAAGCGGGTCGACAAGATCGCCCGCCGCATGGGGACGGCCAAGGACGATCCGTCCCGCATCCGGGCCGGCATCCTCGACTGCGTTACGGAGGCGCTCGCTCGGGGGGATTGCTGGATCGAGTTTGAGGAGCTGATCGAGCAGGCCAACGCCTTGCTCGTCATGGACACGCTCGACAGCCGGGACCGCATCGAGCAGTGGCTTAAATCCCTCATCGACGACGGCACGCTCTCCTGCGCGTCCCAGAGCAGTCGCTTCCTGATCGCCCGGCCGGACATCCGCCGGATGGAAGAGGACCTGGCCCGAACGCTCCGGCAAGGCGATGCGGATAACCCCCATTTCCCCGAGCCGGAAGACCTGCCCGATCTCATCGACGAGCTGGCGCCTACGCTCCTTCCGGGCCAACACGAGGCCGTCCTGACGGCGCTCTCCCACGCCATCACCTTGATCAGCGGCGGCGCCGGGAGCGGCAAGTCCTACACCGTGGCGGCGCTCACCAGGATCTACGAGGAGAAGGACCTGAAAGTGATCCTGGCCGCGCCCACCGGCAAGGCGGCCCAGCGGCTCGAGGAGCTTTCCGGACGCCGGGCCAGCACCATCCATCGGCTGCTCGGTTTCGACGGCAAGTCGTTCGCCCGCAGTCCCGAGGACCCCATCGCGGCGGACGTCGTCATCCTCGACGAAGTCTCGATGGTCGATGTGCCGCTGGCCTGGCAGCTCTTCCGAACCCTTCATCTCAAACGGACCGCCGTGGTGCTGGTGGGGGATCACAACCAGCTGCCGCCGGTGGGTCCGGGCAGCCTGCTGCGCGACCTGGTGGAGTCTCGGACGCTGCCCACGGTGGTGCTCGACAAGGTCGTCCGCCAGGCGGGAGTACTCAAGGAAAACAGCATCGCCGTGCTCAAAGGCCAGGTCCGCAAGACCAGTGAGTTGGAGACCTCGGGCCGGCGCGCCTGGTACCTGGTCGATCAGTTCACCGATCCAGACGACGCGCAGCACTTCCTGCTCAAGCTGTTCGAGACCGTCCTCGCCGAGCGCCTCGGGTTCGACCTGCGGGACGACATCCAGGTGCTGACCCCGACTCACAAGGGTCCGCTTGGCACCCGGGCGCTCAACCTGGCACTGCAACGGCTGATCCAGGCCAAGCTCTGGGGCGTCGAGGCGCCCATTCCAAAGCCGGGGCGCCGACCCCAGTTGTTGGTTCACGACAAGGTCATCCAGACCCGCAACAACTACACCCTTGGGGTGATGAACGGCGCCGTAGGCACCGTCACCGAAGTCGCCAGCGATGGCTCATTGCGGGTCACTTTTGAGGGCATGCCGGTCAATATCAAATCCGGCTCGCCGAACCGGTCCGATATCGAGCTGGCCTACGCGCTCACCATCCACAAGGCACAAGGCTCGGAGTTCCCCTGCGCCGTCGTCGTCGTGCACAAGTCCCACTCCTTCATGCACCACCGCAATCTCTTCTACACCGGCGTGACCCGGGCCAAGGAAGCGGTCGTCATCGTCGGGGATCACTGGGGCATCGCCAACTGCGCCAGGAAGCGCCATCTCGACGCGAGGAGAACATTTCTGTCTTTCCTTCTCGCAGATTACGAGGACCCGATATGAGCAATACACCACCGGGCAACGTCCAGGAATACTACCGGCAGATCACCGAGGTCGACATCGGTCAGGTGGCTCGCGAGCTCCTCGGTCCCCGCATCACGGCCGAAACCAACGGCCTCCTGCATTGCGACTGCCCCCACCACAAGAGCACGAGCCACCTCTCGCTTCACGTCTGGCTCGACAAGCAGGGCTTCTTTTGCCATGCCTGCCGCAAGGGGGGCGACGTGCTGCAGCTGGTCGAGTTCATCCAATCCAGGACCGTCACCGCCGGGCGATCCGGTCCCATGCCCGAGACCCATAAGCGGGCCCGCGACTTTCTGGCCGCCAAGGTCTCTTTGCCGCCGCTCGGTCAGTACGGACTTTCCCCCGAGCAAATGAAGGAGGTCGAAGCAGCGCGCAAACTGGAGGTGCGGGTCCAGGAAGCGCTGACCGCCCTGGCGGAGTTCTATCACCGACGGCTCAAGGAAGCACCGAAAGTCTTGGACTGGCTACACACCCACTACGGGATCTCCGACGACACCATCGATTCGCTCCAAATCGGCTTTGCCGCCAATGGCGCCTGCCAAGACAACGGAACAAAATACCGTGGCGTCCTCTCCGCCCTGACCAAACGAAAGGACCCCTTCACGCTGCGCGAACTGGCCGCCACCGGCGCGTTTAATCCAACCAGTCAGGACAGCTTGTACCCCTTCTTCGATCGGCGCATCATCTTCCCCTACTGGAGCCGTGGCCGCGTCGTATTCATGATCGGACGCCAGACGCCCTGGACTCCCGACAACGACTATGAGCGGGGCAAATACAAGAAGCTTCGGGTCCACAACGACCGCAAGAACCACTACATCGCACCCTCGATCAACAACAGCCACCTCTATAACGAAGACTGCCTGCTCACCCGGCCCGAACGCGTCATCATCACCGAGGGGGTGACCGACTGCATCGCGCTGATGGAACGCGGCTTCCCCGTCGTCTCCCCGGTCACGGTGCACATTCGAGCATCGGACTGGGGTCGCCTGCTGCCCAAGCTCCAGGGCGTAAAGACGGTTTACATCTGCCAGGACAACGAGATCTCGGAGGTGGGCCTGAACGGCGCACTCAAGACCGCAAGCGTCCTCACCGGGCACAAGATCGAGACGAAGCTCGTCGTTCTGCCCCTGGATGAGACCCAGCAACAAGCCCGGCGCGAGCTACGGGAACGCTTCGATCTGGATGCGGCTGTCGGAGCGGGAGATCTCCCCGAGCACATCAACGGCCGGGGCTCCGAAGACATGGAGGAAGCCAAACGTCTGCTGTCTGCGGCCAAGATCGATGTCAACGACTACTTCGCCTCCGGCCACTCGGCCACGGAGTTTGAAACGCTGCTCGGCAAGGCCACCACGCCGCTGGAATTCGGCATCGACCGGCTGCCGACCGATGTCGCCGAATCAGCACGCAATCAGCTGCTCGATCCGGTCCTGGGCGAGGTGGCGGCGCTCTCACCCCTGGAGCAAAACCGTCACCTGAAGCGCATCCAGGAGCGTTTCGGGAAGTCAAACCTGTCGCTCACGACGCTGCGCGACCAGGTGCGGGCCGTGAAAAAGGAGCTCAAGGAACAAGCCCGCCAAGAGAAACATAGCCAGAATATCCGCAAGAAACATCTCACCAATGCACCAGCCGGCTCCTGTCGGGCTCGCATCGCAGAGGTGTTAATGGAGGCCAGGGAGGGCCCCCCCGACTACACCGAGGTCGCCGAAGCCGCCTACCAGTGGTTTACCGATCACGGCGCGCAGTTCTTCTTTACCCGCCACGGGGAGCCATTCGTTTATTTCGACAACACCATCTACTGGATGGACTCGGCCGACCGGGGCCGCAAGCGCCAGTACGCGGCCATGCTCTACAAACAGACCGGTCTGGTGCCGCCCACAGGTAGTGGGCGCATTTTCTTCGAGGTCCTGTCCAGCCTGGCCCTGATCCACGGGCAGATGCGGGACCACTTCTCCTGGCTCCACACCGATGTCTCGAAAAACACGGTCTACTTCAACCTCAACAACGACGCCCACGAGATCGTCAAGATCACGCCCGACGGCATCGAGATTCTCAAGAACGGAGGCAACGCCGCCGGCGTTATTCTCGAGGGTTCCCGGAAAATGAAGCCGCTCCGGTTCCTGCCCGATGCCGATCTGAAAAAGGCCGAGCGGCTGCTTTCGACGCTGATCGTTGACAACATGACCTGCGCCCCAGGGGAGCGCGCATTGATCCTTTCGTGGCTGTCCTGCTTCCTCCTGATTGATTTCGCCGGCACCAAGCCCATGACCCGTTTCGAGGGACCCGCCGGATCGGGCAAAACCACCGCCAGCAAACTCATCTCGGCGCTCGTTTACGGTGAACCCCAGCAGAAGAAAAGCACCGATGCGGCCAACTACACCGACGGCTCCCAAAACCCGCTCATCGTGCTGGACAACATCGAGGTCAAGCAGATGACCGACGACCTGACCACCTTCATGCTCACCAGCATCACCGGCATCGCCAAGGAGAAGCGCAAGAGCGGCACCGACACCGAGACCGTCATCGAAAAAACCAAGTGCCTGCTCAATACCACTGGCATCGAGCCGCTGGGCGGGGAGCTCTCGGAGATCCTGTCTCGCTCCTTCATCATCCGCTTTGACATGGAGGAGCGGGCCGGCAACAGCTTCCTCGAGGCCAATATTCTGGCCGCTATCGCCGAGCACCGTGATCTGATTGTCTCGGCCCTGATCCGACGCACCAGCCAAGTGCTGGCCATGCGGCGTGCCGACGCGCAGGGGAAGGTCATGGATCTGCTAGCCAGTACCCTGGGTGATCACGACAAGCGTCGCTCGAATGATTACCTGAGCCTGATGTACCTGATGCTGCTAGCTGGGGAACCGTCCGAAGTAATCAATCAGGGGTTCGAGGAAATCCGCCCGACGTTTCTCACGCAAATCGCCTCGCTCAACCGGGTCAGCTTGGAGACGGCGCGGGAATCGAATCCCATCGCAACCGTTCTGGTGGCGCTGTTCAACGCCTACCGCCGCGCCGTGGAGATCGACCGGGAGAGCACGGTGGCAAACGACAGCAGCCACAAGGCCAAATTCCTGGAGCGCTGCCTGATCGACTTCCAGGACGAGACCCACATCGAAGGCGTTCTGGCGCGAGACCTCTACATCGCGCTCAACAGACAGGCCAAAGAGTCCAACCTTACCTTCCACCTTCGATCCGTCCAGCAGTTCGCCCAGCGATTCGCCAACGATCTGGACACGATCCAACAGGCCGGGTTCCAAATCACCGTGAACCGTGTCGAACGGGCCGGTCACTCCACGGCCACCTACGACATCGCCTATCTCCTCTAAACCGCAATCACCGTTTTCGGCTCGGACTCAGCGGGAAGGGTGGGAAGGTCCCTCCCAATTCAGGAAGGTACCTTCCCAGCTGTAACTAGCTGTATTTACGGGTGTTATGAAGATATTGGGAAGGTGGGAAGGGTTTCAGGAGTCTCCCCCCTTCAGACAAAAATAAAAAACACACACCGCGATGGGCCGGTAATTCGATGTACGCCCCCCCCCACTTATTTTTTGGCCACACGAGGAGTAATATTTCCTATACCCTTCCCACCTTCCCATTATTTATTTATATCTATATTAGTATCAATAGGTTATAGGCTTGGGAAGTGTCCTGGGAAGGTTCAAAACATGGTGGTGACCCTTCCCACCTTCCCGGCCCAGAGCTAAGGGTCCGTGCTTTGACATCGATTCCGTCCAGCAAAACTCGCTCAGTGGTTCGCAAACGACCTGGAGACCCTGCGAGAGGCTGGGTTTCGAATCCGCATCACTCAGAACCGACACGGCACGAAGCTCTATTCGATCCACCAAACCGAGTGACCTAGACCGTCAGCCGACCCGAGCTCGTCCGTTGGCCCACGGCAGGCGGGCTTTTCCTGTGCTTCCGGGAATTTTTGCCGAAAGGTACCTTTCGGCGCTTTCGGCGGCTCCGACACTTCGGCAGGTTCTCCGGTAGGTATCTCTTGAGGAAGACCTATTAACCGGAGAGCCGGGCGTGAGCCTTCTAGAAATACTCATGAGACAGACGGCCGGGGACGATGACGCAACGCCGATCAGGGAAGGCGACGTCCCCGGCAAGGAATCAGGCAATCGAGAACCCGCGCTCTACGTATCCACCGACCTGAATTCTTGGAAAACCGACGAGTCCGATCATCTCGCTCGAGACATCGGGATCAACGGGACCTGTTTCCGCCGGCTTGATCCCGACTACTACGCCTGGCTCCGGCACAAGATGGATCTGGCCAAGAAGGCTGCCCACTCGGGCCGTCTCTTAGCCCAGGCCTTCGACACACTGCGCACCCGGTTCAACGAGATTCATGCTTGGGCCATAGCCCACTTGGGAGAAGCGGCCCTCTGCTCGGCCGTCCGCTCGCTCGACCTGAAGACCTACGGGCCACCGCGGCTCGATGCGCTCGATGGCCGCCCTGGGGCTGCGCGCCCCGTAGTGAAGAACACGGCCCCGCCGACCCCGCCCTATCTCTTCCCGAAAGACTGCGACTGGCGGTTCACCCAACGGGTTCGGTCCTCAGCCATACCCAAGGTCGATGCCATTCGTGAGCAGGCACTGTCGCTGGGATGGAGCGAGGCACGGCTCTATCAGAACCGGGGCCGATTCCGATTTCCCTGTGGGGAGGATTACGGCCTCGTCTGTTTCTTGGATGAGAGGAAACGCATCGGTGAGGTGACCCGACAGTCCATCGAGATCGTCGGTCCGCCTCCCGAGGAGTACCGGACTCGGTTTTTCAACCCCGACGTGGAGCAACCATGGATCAAGAAAAAGATCAACGACGCGTGAAACACAAGTATGCCAACGCCAAGAATGTGCTGCCGCCCGAGCTGTTGAGCGAAGTCCAGAAACATTTCACGGGCATGATGTGGGTCCCGGCCCATACACAGTTCTTTGCCGTGCGCCGCCGGCTGGTACTGGAGCTGAAGGCTCAAGGCGTCTCGACCTGCGAGATCGCTAAGCTGGCCGGCGTCACACCACGGCGCGTGCGTCAGATCCTGGCGAAGGCTCGCAGCGAATCGCAACTGACACATTCCGACGCTTCCCGGTAAGTAGCCAATGACGGCTTCAGGATTAGCAAGCACGACACCGCGCAGCTCGACCGCTGGAATCGTAATTGGGATTGTTCAGAAACTGCGATGGTTTCAGCTCCGCCCAGGGCTGTCTCATTGACTGAAATGAAATGGCACCCGTTACTTCTGGGCCTCATCCTGACCTGGTCAACCAAGTCTTGGAAGGCTTCGACGATTTGGCCACGGGAATGCACCTCTGCCATGCCCACTTCGACCGGAAACACGGCACCGAAGGTCCCTACGAGCCCATTATGCCGGCGCTGAGAAAAGTTCGAGCAGACACCATTTCCATGGAATATGCCACTCCTGTGGCCGGCGGGCTGGATTCACTGGCTCAATTCCCGGAGAATGTGCGTCTGGGCCTTGGCTGCATCGATCATTGCGATCCCAAAGTGGAAACCTCGGACGAGGTAGTGAAGCGAGCGGAAGGAGCCATGCGCTACGTCGACAAAACCCGTATCACCCTGCACCCGGATTGCGGTTTCGCACCCTCAGCCCAAAATCCGATGGATCTGGACGAGGCCTATCGGAAACTCAAAGTGATGTGCCAGGCGGCGCAAATGCTGCGCTAAAATACAGATAGTTCCACAAATCTCTCCAGGAAAGGAGCCCTCTGAAATGGTGAAGCCGCTCGCCCGGTCGCTGGGTCTGATATCGGTTCGTTTTTGGCTGGTCGGGACCGCTTTGCTTCTCCTGTATCTGGGTTGTGTGACCCGAGACCGGGGGGAATCCTCCAACGGGGCCCGCTGGCTTGCCGGGGATCACCACATCCACAGCCGCTACAGTGTCGGCTGGGACCGAGAGACTGATCCACCCTCGCCGATCATCGGGGCCGATGCCATCTACCCCATCCCGATGAACACCCTGATGGCAAGGCGCTTCGGGCTGTCCTGGACGGTAGCCACCGATCATGGGGGCCCCAACCACAGCAAGGTCAACCTGGAACGGGCCTATCCCGAGCTGGTGCTCTCGCGCGAACTGGTCCCCGAGGTGGTTCAGTTCTTCGGGATGGAATTCAACTCGCCCGGAGCCGACCACAGCAGCCTCATCATTCCTCACAGCCACGACGAAGCCGAACGCCTGCACGAGATCGAGTCGCGCTTCGACCGCAATGAGGCTCACCCTTTCGATAAACAGCGGGACACAGAAGCCAAGATGATCAAGGCCATCCAATTGATGAACCGGCTGAAACGCAAGCCGGTCCTCATTGCCAATCACCCTTCCCGCTCGGCCTCCGAGACCGGGGAGTACGGAGCCTACGATCCTGCCGAGCTTCGGCGATGGAACGACACGGCCCCCGAAGTGGCCGTTGGCATGGCGGGAGCCCCCGGTCATCAGGCAAGGACACTCAACCCTGACGGCACGCTCGACCCCAACAGTCCCCGGGGGAGCTATGGTCGGTACCCCACCTGGGGCGGATTCGACCCCATGACCGCTCGCCTGGGGGGGCTTTGGGACTCGATGCTGGGTGAGGGACGTCAGTGGTGGATCACCGCCAATTCCGATTCCCACGTGCACTACACCGAAGGCGGCAGCGATTTCTGGCCGGGCGAATACTCCAAGACCTATGTTTACGCTGAAAAGTCCTACCCAGGGATCCTGGAAGGCCTGCGGAGCGGTCGAATCTTCGTGACTACCGGGGACCTGATCTCGGAGCTCTATGTGACGGCACGGTCGCGGGGTCGGTCCGCAGAAATCGGCGAGAACCTTGCGGTTGCCGCCGGGTCCAACCTTGAGATCACAATCAGGTTCAGAGATCCCGAGACTGCCAATCAGCACAAGGACAATCCGGAAGTTGCCCGGGTCGACTTGATTACCGGCAAGGTGACCGGCCCGCTGGCTGACCCCGCTCAGGATCGCAACCCAACCACCCGGGTCGTTCGGCGTTTCAAGAGCGGCGAGTGGTCTCGCCAAGGGGAGTATCGGACCATGAGCCATACGCTGCAGGGAGTAACCGGCGAGCAGTACCTTCGGGTTCGGGGCACCAACACCCAAGAGTTGGAACCGGAGCCGGACCCCCGCGGAGAAGATCCGTGGAAGGATTTGTGGTTCTACTCGAATCCGATATTCGTTCGAGTGCGGTAGTAACTTCCACGCTCCACGACCGGCCAGATCCACGGGCCCCCAATCATCATGGTTCCAGTGAAGACTCGATCGAACGAGAGTCAGCTCCATATCACTGTTGTCGGCTGCGGCATTGTCGGCGTCTGCTGTGCCTTGTACCTGCAGCGCGACGGGCACAGCGTCGTGATCATGGATCCCGGCGGACCCGGTGAAGCCTGCAGCAGCGGGAACGCGGCACAATTTGTGACCGGCTACTGCGTGCCCCTCGGCCTTCCGGGAATCGCCAAAGAGGTGCCAGCCATGGTGATGGATCCCCTGGGGCCCTTGACCATTCGCTGGCCCTACCTGCCCCATATCGAACACTATTTCGTCGATCTTTCCTCCGACGGATCATCCTACCAACTGACGCGTTGGGTCACCATCGAATGAAGGTGGCTGCCGTTGCCGCCAAAACCACTATCGACGGGCCTTCCTTTATGCGAACGCCAAGGTCGTGCTGGCGCCGGAAATGGTCCGTGCGGTCCAGCAACACTTCACGGGCATGATGTGGGTCCCGGCCCAGACCCAGTTCTTTGCCCTGCGTCGCAAGCTCGTGCTGGCCCTGACGGATCAAGGCATCTCCACCCGCGAGATCGGCAAGCTGGCCGGGGTCACAACGCGTCGCGTGCGGCAGATTCTGGCCAAGGCTAGTAGTGCATCGCAGCCGACACATTCTGGTGCTTCCCGGTAAGTAACCAAAGACGGCTTTCTCGTTTTGGGGGCGAAATCTATCTTCCCCCCCCCGAACCCCGAGGTGGGGACGCTTGAGGCTTGCCGTTGAACACATCGTCGGAGCAGGTCGTGCCATTAAACAAGAAAGACCAGCAGAACCTGGACCGCTGGCACGGTGCAGAGGGGGTCGCCCAGCCACCCAAGCGCGCCGGCGCCCAGCCGAACAACCTGCACCCCATGACCCACGGCATCTGGGCCAATCAGTGCCTGGACGATGAGGAACGGAAACTCTTTCAGGAGATCATCGAGCGGCTGCAGAACGACTTCGTGTTCAACAAGAGCTCGGACTTCCTCCAGGTCGAGTTGGTGGCGGTCTACTCGGTGAAGCTGGTGCGGGCTCAGATCAACGGGGACATCGACGCCTCGGAAAAACTCGACCGGATGATCCGCTGCCATCTCAAGGATCTGAAGGCCACCAAGATCGCCCGCGAGGGCGAGGTCCCCAGCGGTCCTGGAGCCACACCGGCCGAGTGGGCCACGGCCTTGCTGGAAAAGCTGGCCGAGTCGGAAAAGAAACCGGCCCGAAAGCGAGCCAAGAGACGGAAAACGCGGAAATGATTGAGGATAACACCAGGCGGCGGGAGGACCCGGCTCCGAAGAACCAAAGACTTACGGCGATCCGTTCTGGCGGAATCCAGCATAAGACAGTGTTCCTTCGACTTCTGCTGTAGCCCCACGCGCGGCCCGTTTTTCCAACGACAGCACGCGGAGAATGGGACGGAGCGACCGCCGCTTCTCGGACCTGACACGGGCAGGCGACTGGAGGCGAAACGTGGGAGGCCAGGTCCGCCACACCGCCAACCGGCCAAGTGGAAGCGGCTCTCCTGGGATCGACGAATGAGGGACGCTTCGAGGCGCGAGACGGGGCGGCTGCGAAGAGGCGCCCGTCCGCTCAGCTCCCAGAAGGCCACCCAGATCGCCCGCAAGTGGGAGACCCCCAACCAAGCTGTACCACCCATCCGAGACCTTCTCCGAGAGGTTTTTCCGACGCTAGCGGGGCCAGTGGGCTGTGGGGGCCGGCGACCCTCCCCAGCACACCCTCGGCAGGTTCGGCCGGGAGGCAGTGGACCTCCCCGTAGCGGTGGTGAACCGCTTCCCGGAGGCGGCCTGTCGCTTCGCTCGGGGGGCGGCGGTTTTGTTTCCCCACTGGGCGTCCAATCGCAGGAAAAACGGTGCAAAAAGGGGTCTTTTGGGCACAAAAATCAGCCCAGAAGTGTGCAAAACGCACCCTCGCGCGGACAAAAACGGCCGGGACCTGGCCATGGAATCCCACGCGGCGGAAACTTTTGTCAACCAATCCTTCCGGTCCTCACCGGAAGGCTCCGGTGCCGTCCAGCTCACATGCGGCGATTGTGTTCAGGGAGGCTACTGTCGGCTCACTGTCTCCAGCTTCTGTGAGTGCCGGTCCCGTGGCGGGAATGAAAGAGCGGCCCTCGAGGACCGCTCTTTTCCAACGACGTTTGCGGACTCAGAGTCGTTCGATAGCGTCCTCGAGGGCGTCGTCGACCAGGTGGGTGTAGATCTCCGTGGTGGAGAGGTCCCGGTGTCCGAGGGCCCGTTTGACCACCAGGATATCGCCGGTGCGGCTGTAGAGGTGGGTGGCGAAGGTGTGCCGCAGACCGTGGGGACTGATGCGCTTGCGGATGCGCGCCTTTCGCAGCCAGTGCTTGACGCGGTTGGCGACCTGCCCCGCAGACAGGCGCGATCCGCGGTTGGAGAGGAACAGCGCCCGGCATTCGCCATTGCCCTGGCAGCGGCGCTCGTTCAGGTAGGCGCGCAGGAGGGAGCGCAGCGTGGACTTTAGGAACTTCACCTGGGGCACGCCGCCCTTGGCACGGACCCGGAGATGTTTGGCGTCGAGGTCGACGTCGTCAATGTCGAGGTTGACCAGTTCTCGCAGGCGGATGCCGGTTCCCAGGAACAACTCAACGATCACCCGGTCCCGGCAGGCGAGCTTGGAGGAGCTGCCCCTCAGCTCTTTCGACAGCCGCCGCTTCTCGGCCTCGGTCAGGAAGCTCGGTGTGGTGCGCGGCAGCCGTCGCAAGGTCACCGACCGGGCCGGGTTCTCCCCGACCTGTCCGGTCTCCTCCGCCCAAGCGAAGAAGGACCGGATGGCCGCCTTGAAGCGATGTAGCGAGGCCGGGGATCGGGGGGCGCCGGCGGCCGAGTTGACGACCGCCGGCGAGGTCAGCGCCTCGTCGATCAAGGCGCTGGTGACGCGGCCCAGGGTGAGTCTGGGGTGGCGCTTCAACAGGACGGATGTGAGCTGCCGGAGGTCCCGCAAGTACGCGCTGATGGTGTTCGGAGAGCGACCCTCGGCGGCCAGCCTTCTGCCGAAGGCCTCGACCGCCTGCTCGAGCGGCTCAGGCCCGGGCAGGAGCCGAAGCGCGCTGCTTGCGGCGTCGGTCATGTTAGCGACCTCCTTCCTTTTTGGCGCTCCGGCCCATGGCGGTGTCTTTGGGCAAGGGCAGTTTGTCGATCCGGCCGGTCTCTTTGGCCCAGACCAGGAACATGCGCAGCACCCGCATGGTTTTCTTGACGGTGGGCTCGGCGCGCTGCTTGCCGCTGGCGAGTTTCAGAAGCGCGTCGGAGCGGAAGAACTTGCCTACGTGGGGGGCCAGGATGCCTTTGAGCTTCCGGTCGGCCCCGAAGAAGGCTTCGATCTGCTCGAAGTCCTTGCCGTAGGTATAGACCGTGCGCTCCTTCTTGCCCTGGCTTTTCAGGTGTTCGAGGTAGGCCTGGCCAGCCTCGTGCAGTGTGTCGGTCATGATGTGACTCTCCTTTTCGGTGGGTTGAAATGGTTGATCTACAAACGCTTATGCGCTCGACACCATGGACGCTTCGTGTCGATCGGAAGTCAAGGCCATACACGCGGGCGAGGAGGAATCTCATGAAAAGACCGATTGAAACCGTGACCCGGACGGTGCTGGTCCTCACCCTGGCGGCCTCCCTGGCAGGCTGTGCAGCGAAGCGGCCGCCGCAGCGCATCCAACACGCGATCCAAACCATGAACCGCCACATGCCCGAATACGTGGCCGAGGCCAACCAGACCCTGGAGGAGGCGAAGCACCCCGAGCGGGAGCGGCTTAAGGGAATCGGCGAGCGGCTGGCCGAGGCGTTGGCCGCCCTGGAGGCTTGGGCGCAGGGTGAGAAGCCGCCGCAAGAGCGGAGCGAAGCGGAACCGCAGACGAAGAAGGAGAAGCGATGAACACGATTCTCGAAGAGAACCGGGAAGCCGTCCGCGCGGTCGGACGCCGGCTGATGGAAATCGGCGCCGTGCTGGCCGAAGGAAAGATGGACGAGGTGCGGACCCGGGCCGCAACCGCCCGGCGGACCTACCGCGAATGGGAGGAGCTGGATCAGGCCCGCGCCGACATCGAAGGCGTGATCCGGGACCGGGAGCGGATGCGGGCCACGCGTCAGGAGTTGGCCGAGCTAGTGGGGACTATCATCCGGGCGGCGCTCTTACCGAGGCTGCCCTGAATGGCTCCGCTATCCACCAGAGAACGTGAAGTGGCTAAGACCCTGGCCGACCCGGTGCTCTGGGGCCAGGCCTACCTGCGCAACCGGGATGGCCAAGAGAGGGTCTACTGGCCGCATCAGATCGACGACCTGCGGTGCTCGGGGCGCAATATCATCCACCTGGACGGGCGCGACGTCGGCAAGAGTGTGTGCATCAGCACCGATGCGCTGCACTTCGCCTTCACGCACCGAGGCAGCCAGGGTCTCGTCGGCGCGCCCCACCAGGGGCACCTGGACACGCTGATCGAAGAGTTCGAGTTCCAGCTCGACGCGAACCCGGACCTGATGTCGAGCATCGCGCTGAGCAAGTACGGCAAGCCCAAGATCCACCGCAAACCCTACTTCCGCCTGGAATTCACCAACGGCTCCATTCTCTACTTCCGTCCGGCGGGTGCTTATGGCGACTCCTTCCGGTCCCTGCACGTGGACCGCGTCTGGGTGGACGAAGGCGCCTGGCTCACCGAGCGGGCGTGGAAGGCCCTACGCCAGTGTCTCAAGGCCGGCGGGACGCTCCGCATCTATTCGACCCCCAACGGACTGCGCGACACGACCTATTACCGGCTGACCAGTTCGACCCAGTTCCAAGTGTTCCGCTGGCCGTCCTGGTTGAGTCCGACCTGGAATGAAGAACGCGCAGCGGAACTGGAGGAGTTCTACGGCGGCAAGGACAGCGCCGGCTGGCAGCACGAGGTGGCCGGCGAGCACGGCAAGCCCTCCTACGGCGCGTTCAATGTCGAGTACCTCAACCTCTGCCGCCAGGACGTCGTCGAGTACCAGAAATGCGTGATCACGGGGGAGGAGCTGCGCGGCTGCGAGACCGAGGAAGCATCCCACGACCGGCTGGAGATGCTGCTGAACCTGATGCCGCAGACCGGGGTGTTCTGGATCGGCGGCGACCTCGGCTACACCAACGACCCGACCGAGATCGTGGTCTTCCAGGAAGTCGAGCTACCGGAGCGTCGCGTTCTGAAGCTGATCCTTCGCGTGCGCATGGAGCACGTCGCCTATCCCCACATCGCCCAGGCCATTGGGCTCTTGGATCGCTACTACGCGGCGACCGGCATCGGCGTGGACAACGGCGGCAACGGCCTGGCGGTTGTGCAGGAGCTACTGACCCTGGACAAGTACCGGGACCTCCAGCTGGACGGGCGGCTGCGCGGCTACGACTTCGGGGGCATGACGACCCTGGCCGTCCGGGACGGCAAGGAGGTCAGAAAGCGCACCAAGGAATTCATGACCAGCCTCATCAACGGTGCCTTGCAGCGCCGGCAGGTGGTGTTCCCGGTCGAGGACTTGGAGATCGAGGACCAGTTCACGACCCACACCTATACGCTGCACGACGGTCGGGTGGTCTACGCCAAGGGCAACGATCACATCGTCGACGCCGTACGGTGCGCCATGCTGGTGAGGGAACAGGCCAATCTCGATCAGGTCGGAGAGGAGCCGGTTTTCCTGGTGCCGGTCATGACCGACCCAGTGTTTGTCTGAACGAGCCGGTCGCTCCAGTTCGCCACGTTCGCGCCTACGCGCCCAACCCGACGCTTTTCCCGCCTCCGGTAATAACCCCCAGGGGCGAGCCGTTCTCGCCACACGGCGCGAATGTCGCGCCCCCAAGGGCAAAGACACGACCGACAGGCTCCGGCCACGGCATGTCCGGGTGTAACGGACGGCCTGCACCTTATCTACTCGCCAGTTTGTCAGGACCGCACGCGCCCAACCGACGTTTTTCCTCCGCCTCCGGTAAGTAACCCTTAGGGCGAGGTGTTCTCGCCACAGGGCGCGAATGTCGCGCCCCCAAGGGCAACACACGACCGGGAGGACCCTGATGGAAACGCGAACCGACCCACAACCCGCTACTTCGGCCGCAGCGGCGAGCAGCCATCCCCCGTCGCTTGCAGCCAACGCCGACGTGCTCGTCCCCCTGGCCACGGCCGCCGCTCTGGACGCATCGGCATTCCGTTCTATCAACGCCACCGAAGCCGTTCCCGCCTCCTGGGAGGAGCGGGCCCGCAAGGCCTGGGAGTACTACCTGGAAGAGCCGCTGGTGAAGAACTGCGTCAACTCCTGGCGCACCTTCGCCGTGGGCGACGAGATCAAGATCGCGAGCGACGACGAGGAGGTGAAGTCCGGCGCCGTAGAACTCGCCGCCCAACTGAGGGTCTTCGCCTTCGTCAAGGACATGGTGCTGCAGCTCCTGGTCAAGGGCGACGGGGTCGGGTTCAAGCGCTACACCAAAGACGGCAAGGCGCTGGAGGAGCTGGTCTCGGTCAATCCAGTCTCGGTCAAGGTCAAGTACGCCCAGGGAGAGCTGGTCGAGGCGCGCCAGTTCCCGGAGGAGCATCCTGGCGCGGGCGAGGGTCTCGATCTCCCGGTCGAGCAGGTGCTGCATCTCAAGTGGGACGCCCCGTCTTTTTCGCCACGGGGCAACTCGCTCGTCCTGCCCGCGTTTCAGTCCATCGAGCTGCTCAGGGACTACCGCCGGGCCGAGCAGGCCATCGCCAAGCGCTGGGCCACGCCGTTTCGCCTCATCAAGGTGGGCGGGGCCTTCGGCCGGAAGATGGTCATGCCCGACCAGAAGATGCTCGAGCAGGTCCGTGAGCGGGTCAACAAGATGGACCTCAAGAGCGGCCTGGTGGTGCCCTTCTACGTCACGGTCGAGACCCACGGCACAGACGGCCAAGTACTGAACGTCGAGGACAAGGTCAAGGAGGTGAAGGAAGACATCGTCGTGGCGCTGGGCCTCTCACGATCGCTGGTCACCGGCGACGGTCCCAACTTCGCCACCGCCTCGGTGAGCCTCAGGAAGATGCTGGTGATGATCCGGGAGATCACCCAGGCCGCCAAAACCATTTTCGACTGGGTGTTTGACGACTGGCTCGAACTGAACGGGTGGAAGGGCAAGACGCTCCAGTTCCTGTTTAACGATCTCGATCCCTCGGACGCCGTCGATTTCAAGCGCTTGCTCATCGAGCTTTACGACCGCAAGCTGATCAGCCGCTCCAGCCTCCAGCTCAAGATGGACCTCGACCCCGACATCGAGGCTGCCAACCGGGACAGCGAAAGTCAATCGGTGGATCTGTTCGACGCCAAGCAGGTCAAGCCTATGGTCGACATGGTGCTGGCCGGAATCATGAGCGTCGAGCGCGCCCAGAAGATGTTGGGCCTGGACCCCGAGACGAACACGCCGGCGGAGGGGACGGAGGCCGCCTGGGGAGGACCCAGCGCCCGCGGGGATGTCGGCGATGCGGTCTGTGACGACTGCGTGCATTTCGATGAGGCGCAAAACCACTGCCGGGTGCACCGCAGCGAGGTGACGTTCGACACTCCAGCCTGCCGTTTCCTCGATCCCAAGACCCCGACGCTCGACAGAGGGGCGTAGGGCATGCTCGATGCACTTGCCGCCTCCACACCACCCCTGCCCCAGGCCGAGGCCATTAGGCAAGCCACGGCTAGGAGCGTCCGCCACCGGAATCGTTACACGGAAGCAACGGTTGCCGAGCTGACCGGCATGCTCTCCGGCGCCGAGGACCAGGTACGCGGCGCCATCCTGCGCTACAAGAGTCTCGGCTCGCTCCCTGACAACCAGCTGGCGGCGCTCGTTGGCCTCAAGAAACTCCAGACCGACATCCGCGAGACCATGACTCGCCTCGGCCGGGAGCAGACCCTGCGCTTTCGCCAGGCGGCCCGCACCTCCTTCCGCCAGGGCATCTCCGGCGGCATCGAGGACTTCGCCACCGCCCAGCTGCCCTTCTACCGCGACCTCACCCCCGAGGGGATCAACAAGCTCGCCACGCGCGCTTTCACCCTGGTCGACACCGACGCGCTCGATTTCATGAGCCAGTACAACCTGGTGCTCACTGGCGACGTCCAGCGCGAGCTGGCCGACGGAATCCGGCGCACCGTGATGAGCGGCATCGCCACCGGCAAGGGCGTCGAGGGCATTGTCCGCGACCTCGGCCACGTGGTGAAGGACCCGGAATGGTTCCGGCACGCCGGCTCCAAGGTGTTTCGCAAGGCGCAGGTCCGCATGGAGGTGATCGCCCGCACCGAGGTGCTGCGCGCCCACAACCAGGGCCGCATCAAGTTCCACCAAGAGGTCGGCGTCGAGAAGCTCGAATGGATGACGATGGAGGATGAGCGGGTCTGCCCGGTCTGCGGTCCACTCGACGGCAGGCGCTTCGCTACGGGCCGGTTCCCGCCACAGCCCGCCCACCCCAACTGCCGCTGCACCAGTGTAGTGACCTGGCCGCTGGAGATCTGCGGCGGCGAGCTGGGCGCGAAGGCGTCGCTCGGTCCCCTGACCGCGATCGCGGCCCCGGCGAAGTCCGGCCCCGCCTGCATCCTGCCGCCGCAAACCATCGAGGAGCAGGCCAAGGCCAAGTCCCAGGAGACGGCCCAGCTCAAGGCGGCGTTTGAGAGCGGTCAGATCGGCAACCTCAACGGCCTCACGGTCAAGCAGCTGCAGACCCTGTCGAAGCAAAACGGCGTCTCCATCGCCCGTACCAAGGCCGACTTCATCCAGCTGCTCGACCAGGTGGAGCCGAGCCTCAGCCACGCCGACCTCTCGGGAGCGGCGCTCAAGGCCAAGCTCAAAGAACACAAGATCGGTCTGCTACGCAGCAAGCAAGAGCTGGTCGGACTGCTGGCCGAGAAGCAGGCGGCACTCAAACACGCCCAGCAGCTGGCGGAGCAGTTGAAGAAGGTCCCGGCGCCAGGTGGGCTCGACCAACTCACCGTGGTCGAGCTCAAGGAGATGGCCAAGGCCAAGGGTGTCTCGCTCAACCTGACCAAGCAGGACGTGATCGCGCTGCTCGACGAGCTGGAGCCGGGCGTGGACCACTCCGGCCTCAAGGGAAAGCTCCTCATCGAGGCCAAGAAGAAACACCACATCGGGCCGCTCAAGAACAAGCAGCAGCTGATCCAGGCCATCGAGAAAGCCGCGGGCGAGGAGCTAGCCGAGCAGGCCGGCAAAGATGCCATCGAGGCCGCCAAGAAAGAAGCGCTCAACAAGGCCAAAGCCACGCTGGAGCAGGCGAGCGCCAAGGTGGTCGTGCCCGAATCGCCTTCGGGTTACGCGAACTTCCTCTCAGCCGTGAAGGATGCCGAAGCGGTGCTTGCCGGAAGCACCGGTTTGCCCCAGGAGCTGCTCGGAGCCCAGGCCAAGGAAATTCTCCTCAAGAAGCAGCTCTTCCACGATCAGGTTGCTGCGCTCAAGGCCGCCCAGCTCAAGAACCTGGCCAAGGAAACCCAGCTCAAGCATTGGCAATGGACCAACAAGAACGAGCTGGTCACGATCTTTACCGAGACCGACCCGGCCACGGTGCAGGCGGCGCTTGACAGCATCGAGACCAAACATGGCGCGTGGCTGGCAAAGCACGGCGGCAAGAAAAAGGCCGCAAAGCCCAAGGCACCGAAAACGCCCAAGCCCGCGTCCAAGGCGCCCGAATCCGACGCACCACCCGCCTTCACCAAGAAAGGCAGCGAGTTCGAAGCCGTGGACACGGCCTGGGCCGACAAGGGCAAGCCGGACAGTTTCACCTACGCCGGCAAGGCCAAGGTCGGCGGCGCCCACAGCAAGGAGTTCTGGACCGACGAAGCGGGCGACCGCTGGCTGTTCAAGCCCAAGGAAGGCTCCGCTGATGCCTTCATCCCCCACGGAGAGCAAGCGGCCTACAAGATCGGCCGGCTCATCGACCCCGACGCCATCGAGGTTCGAACCATTCGGCTCAACGGCCGTGTGGGTTCCATCCAGAAATGGCGCACCGATCTCAAGCGCAAGATCGACTTCGACGGCGTGAATCCGGTCGAGCTGACGACACTCGACATCGAGCAAGTTCAGCGCGAGCACGTGATCGACTGGCTGATCGCCAACCACGACGGCCACGCCAAACAGTTCCTGCGGGCCCGCGACGACACGGTCTACGGAATCGACAAGGGACAAGCCTTCAAGCACCTGGGCGAGGACCGCCTGTCCATCGACTACCACCCCAACGGCGGGTTCGGAGAGAAGGAGCCTTTCTACAACACGCTGTTCCGCGCCGTGAAGGACGGCGACATCGAGGTTGATCCGGCCGTGAGGACTTCCGCTTCGACGACGTGGTTGAGGCCCTCGCCCAGGCGAAGCTCGGGCCGGCGGAGCAAGAACTGCTCGAGGAGGTGCGCGACCTCGGTTGGCAGGGCAAGGCCATGAGGTTCGATGAGGGCGACATCGAGGACCAGAACGCGCTTGTCTTCGCGGAGACCTTCGGTGGCCGGCAGCGCACCGTCGTCAAGATGAAAGTTCGGCCCGAGGCCGAGGAGAAGCTGCTCACGGTCCTGCGCCAAGCCGGGATCGAGACGACGCCGGCCAAGGTCGGGCAGCCGATCCCGGAGGATGTGTTTGCCAACGATATCCTGGCCGCGGTAAAGACCGTCAACCACCATGCCTCGGACGCGCAATACAACCAGACGACGCTTGGCAAGCTCGCTGATCACATGGCGGCGCTCAAGCGCTTGCGCCAGGCCGACGACCGGGACATCAAGGAGATGGCCGGGACCTATATCGCCTGGATCGAGAAGGTACAAAAGGCGGCCCGTGACAAGACGCCTATCGAGGAACATTTCGAGGCCTATCTCAAGAAGCGTGCGACCAGGGAAAAAAAGCGGAAAGATGTCCCCTTCACGGTGAGACGGACGAAGGTGCTCCATACCAAACGGCAGCTCAACGGCGGTGACCTGGTCGTGGTGGAGGAGGCTGCCGACAACAAAGCTCTATTTCAGGGCGCATCGCTCAAAGCCGGCGAGCAGTACGAGATCGACTTCGGCGACGGTGTGCGCGCCGTGTACCGGCCTTCCTCCGACAAGAACCTGTTCGCACAACGGGGCGAGCTCGAGCTGATGCTGCCGGATCGTCCCGACGCCAAGAGCCTGAACCGGGCGCTGGAGCAAATGGATTCTCTCGGACTCAAAACCGGCGCAGCTACTCCCCAGGACGCCGAGTTGCTTTATCTTCACAAACAGGCCTATCTGAGCAAGGTGGATCGGGAGCCGGAATACCAACAACTGATCCAGGAGTTGGACCGCCGGGCGGTCGGCAAGGAGGAGCGCATCCAAACCATGCGCGGTTTCTGGGAGCGGAGGCTGGGCGTGAAAGACCTGACGCGCATGGCGGGCTACGAACCGCTGGGCACGCACCAGACGGCCTTTCGCCTCCCCGGAAAGACGGCCGGTTATCGACACCAATACCGGTTCGATCTTTCGGATCAAGACCTCGAGAAGCAGATGAAGGGATATGGACTCTATCACTCGCTGACGAACGGGCAAGACCTGCCTTCGTTCATCGACACGGTGCTTGCAAATAACGGCGCCATGGTGAGCACGGTGGAGAAGATGCGAATCGGTATCCCCGTGCGGGGGATGTCGCCGGCGGAGGACATGGGTACCGGCGGCGCGAGCTATGTCTTCACCCGCATCCGCAAGCTCCCGACCGCTGGAAGATCGAAACAGCCCGGGCTCTATTTCAAGAAGCGGTTGCTGCGGCGCCAGGACGCCATCAGCTACAACCACGATGCGTATGGGAAAGTGCAGGACGACTACGTCCCCAGCCATCGCGGGAGCACGCCGGCCGAGTGGAAGCAGTTCGCCCGAAATGACAGCAACGAGACGATCTTTAAGCATTCCATCACGCTGCTGGACAACATCGAGCTAATCGTCGTCAATACCGACGAGCAACGCCGCCGGCTGCTGGAGGTGTTCCGCAAGCGTCAAATCTTGAAGCTCCCCGATGGCCGCAAGGTCGAAGACATCGACGGGTGAGGTGACCGGATGAACGAACTCGTCAACCAGGAAAAAACCCAGCTGCAAGCGCTCTTCGATCCGTTCAATGAGCGCGGATCGTGGATGAGCCTGGCCGAGGGCCGGGAGCAGCCGCTGCGCCTGGGCATCATGGAAGGCTATTTGGTGACCCGTGTGGCGCCCCATTTCGACGCGGGAGGGAACGTCACCCATGTGGACTTCTGGTTGTTCCACAAGGCGCTCGGCTATCACGAGGGGTTCCAGCACGCACACACCCTCAAGGTGATCCGCTGGTCCCAGGAGGACACTTATCTGCTGGACCTGGTCGACGACCGCGGGCGGCGCTTTCACATCGAGCTGATCTTCCCTGAGCTGGAGCGGGACTTGGGCGCCGACTGGAAACGCTGGGGCGAGTACAAGGCGGAGAACCGGGAGATGTTCGAGCGGATTGACGCGGAGCTGCTTGCCGAGCACATCAAGATCGCGGAGAACTGGCCATCATGAAGCTGCGCTACATGGTCGAATACGCGCTGCGGGACCGCATCCGGGAGCCGCGCTATGACCCCATCGGCGTCTGGGTCCAGGGACCGGGCCCCGGTCTCGATCTCCTGATCGAATTCGTGCCTGGTCACGCCGAGGCCCAAGAAGAGGCCGAATGGGTGATCAACCGGCTGGTGGAAAACGACGTCCGGTCGCTGCCCGAGGATTTTCTGGACTACCATCAGTCGACCCTGTCTCCCTACCGTGGCATGCGTGGGGCCGTGGTCGAGACTAACGAGTACCCGTCGGCCGAGGCCTGCGCTAGATCCGTGCTGCACCGGATCGCTTCCGGCGGCAGGGATACATTCCTCGGTTCCCAAAATGTCCGCAGTGTCCCAGAGTAGAAATTACGGGGTTTATACGTGGGTTTTCGGATGAGCACCGACCTCTCCATTATAGTTATTTGGTACCTATATGCGGCCTGACCTTCTTTTCGATCTCGTCAATGGCCTCGGTGATTGACTTCGATAGCGGATTGTCTGCCGCGCCGGGTGATGCAAACATGGTTGACCGTATTTTCTTCCCAAACTCTCGGTCTGCACGAAAGTCCTCCCCAAGACTATACTTGTCCTGAAGGTAGGCCTCGATTGCACAATACACTTCTTTTATTGATTTCTGAAGCTTGACCGTACTTTTGCGGAACTCAGAGCCCCATAGAGCCTCCGCCTCCAAACCCCTTGCGTCGTAATCTTGCAGTGCTTCAAATACAGGCACCCAACGATTCTTATACACGTGCGTCCATCCGTCGAGTTCTTGCTGGGGTGTCGCGTTGAAAGCAGGATAATCATCCGGAAACTCTCGACCTTGGACTAGAGGTGATCTACAAGACACAATGGCGTCTCGTAGCTTGTACGTGGCGAGCATGAGCCCACGGGCAACCTCAAAGCTGGTTCGTTCCCTGAGCTCCACGATCCAGTTATTTATGCCTCTGTATGCGAAGCACGCCGTAGCCACTGCCGCAATAGCCACGATCAGGTCCTTAATTATGGATATGATCTCCACCGCATTACCCCCTTCGATGCTATCTGCCGCGTTCTGCCTACCAGAATTCAACGAGACCGTTGCCCGCGCTTGTGCAGCCAGTTGTTAGAGCAGATCTCCCGGTCCTTCCCCAGGCTAGGCGGACTTTCGGAAACGTCGCCAGAATGTCCGGATCAACATCGGGATTCCGACCAGGAGCAGATACGGAACGAGAGCGCCGATGACCACCATATGAGGGCCGAGCAATCCTCCGACGAGGCTGAACCATACGGCAAACGGCGTCGCTACCGCGAACGCGACCAGTAACACGATGCGCCAAGATCCGACAACTCCCCTCAAAAAGCGTTGCGCCAGCAACCCGACCAGTAAGCCGCCCAGAAAGAACAGGGTCAGCCCGAACAGTATGTCCGGAATCGCAAGCAGCAAGTTCGTTGAGCCGAATCTCCCGAGGAAGATCATGACTTGCAGGACACAGAGACCGACGCCGAAGAGCAGCGGCGTTTTCCAGTAAGGCCCCCAGGAATGCTGCGGAACACTGTCGCTCCGGGATCTTACGCTGCGGCTGTCGGTCATGCAGGCTCGTAGCGCTGAACTTCGATCTCACTTGCGCGCGCACGCATCTGTGAGGCGTCATACCAAGCCTGCCTCCGCAGGAGCATGTCCATGCTGACGTCGAAGGCCTTCTCGATGCACAGCGCCATCTCCGCCGACAACGCCGCATTGCCGTTCAGCAGGTCCGAAAGCGTTGCCCGACGGACCCCGAGAATCTGGGCCGCCTTTGTCACGTTCAGGTCCAACTACTATAATGACCTCCGTGCGGATGAAATCGCCCGGATGCGAAGGGGTCATGTTCACTTTGATGCCGTTGGGCGCCATCAGTGGTACTCCTCCACCAACAAGGAGAAATGGGCCCATCGCTGGCACTGCATTAGGGCAACTCTTAACCTGCTATTCTCCATGTTCGGATGAGCTCCCGGGCTTTTTGCAGGCCCGACTTCATACGTTCTAACTGGATTCCATCCAAACACACTTGAGGGCCGGTCATAAGGGATTCAGCAGCATCATAGGCAACTAAGAGGGCCCGAGATAAACTGGCACTGTCGATTGACCAAGAGCCGATGTTGAAATGTACGAAGTTGTTTCTAAGTTCGTCGTGCAGAAAATGGAGATCGCCCTTTTCCTGTTCCGTGAGGTCTAAACATCTTTCGCATCCAGATGACTGCTTGGGCTCTTGGACCCACCTTAACAGTTCTTTAAAGTCAGCAAGACGTTCCTTCGAGGCATATGCAACTTCCGGATCCTGCAATGATACCGCATGCCAGTTCAGAAATTCTTCCTTGGATTTCTTGGTGAGCGCGCCAATGTTGGCGGTACCGCTTAGTGCGCACACCATAGCACCTTGAAGCATGTCGTGAGTTGCGATGATAAGCCACTTGACATACGAGTGCTTCTCCCCAATCCTCAGCGCCAACTCGGCACAAATGTCGATCGCGCAAAGGGTATTCTCAGTCTTCTCAAACCGAAAGTAGTCCGGAATATCCATTGTCTCTCTCCAACGATTGGCTTGACTTGCTCTTATTTTAGCTATTAGTTCCGCCGGTCCGCGATACAGGCCTTAATTCCATCGACGATTCCATCCGCGTAACCTCTTGAATAATGCTTGTTACCCCACTCACCTGCTATCAATGTGCCCCGAATTTCACAAGTGGTGTTATATCCAACGGCGTAGCCGTCGTCATACCCAGAATCGTACCTGGAACCATTGCCATCTGACAGGAACCAGACTATTACTCCGATCACAATCAGGGCACAGACTACTTTCTTCATCTCCACCTCCGATTCTCTCAAGGCCCATTAGCTCCCAGCCAAACAGCCAGACCTTTTGTTCGCCTCTGGCATTTATCTCCGGCCGGTATGCGGCGGGTTATTCATAGGCATGGCACCCCCCTTGTACTTGAGTGGTAATCGATCCTCAGCCCTGCGTTTTCTCTGCCGCTGCCACAGTCTTCTCGATCAGTTCCCGGAGGACATTCTGGTCGATGTCCTCGAGCCGTTTGATGTATAGGCACCCCTTGCCCGTCTTGTGCTTACCAAGTCTTCCGAGGATCGGTCGCATTTGGGAAAGATCACACGTCAGGTAGAGCGACAGGCTGCCCTTTCTGGGGGCGAAGCCCATCACGCAGCAGTCCCCCTCGTGGCCGCTCGCGTACTTGTAGTGGTAGGCGCCGAAGCCGACGATCGAGTCGCCCCACATCGAGGGTCTCTCACCGGTCACTTCCCTCATCAGCTTCGCGATCGTCTTGCAGTCTCGCCTGCGCCCGGAATCCTCGACTGCATTCAGGAACGCCTGGACACTTCGACTGTTCCTTTTCGTCTTGAGTTCGGCCATGGTTCGCTATTCCCCCGAAATCCCTGGACCCGGCGGGTCCGAGTCACCGCACGGGATTTTGTCGTAAAGGCTGTTGTTCTCTCCCGGTCTATCTTCCCATGCTGGGTTATTTGCACGGCTCGCTGTGGTTCAAAAGGTGTTCAGCGTCCTAAGTCTGTAGCGATAATTATGATTTTGCCGTCGGGTCTTGCTTGTCCAGAGCGGCAATACCGGTCAGCGCGATAGGCGGACGGTCGGGAAACTCCGCCACCAGGCTCAACTTCCCGCCCATCGCTGCAACGTAGCCGCTGAGTGTGGAGATCAACAGATCGCTGCGTTTTTCGATGCGGGAGACGTTCTCCTGGTTGATCCCGAGTTCCTTGGCCACACGGACCTGGGTCTGCTTTCGGGCCTTGCGCAGATCTTGCAGTGACATCTCTTCGGCAATCAACGCCTTGGCCCACGCCTCCACTTTCTTCCGACGCGCGTTGGGCAGACTGTCCATTCTCTCCGTGAGTGTCGTCATCCTGACCTCCTAATCGTTCTTCATCACGGTCCAGATGCGCGGCTCGAAGACCGGATCAAATCCGACTTCCCAGTTCACAGTTCCAAAATACGACGTAAAAGTCATATGCTGTCAAGGTCCTTTGTTTAGGCTTCCCCTGCTGGGTGGCCGCATCCTCTCCCGACACTTTTGCCCACTCTCCGGTAAGTATCCAAGTGAGGGGACCCTTGCGCCGTCCGATGGGCTCCCGCCCCAGGACGGCACGTGGGGTCCATTGCCGGCACGCGTGCCGGTGAATTGCGAGGACATCGGAGACTGGAATGGAGCTGTTCTCTAACGAGGGTGACCGGCTGGCCTTCCTGCTGGAGACCGATGCCGCACTGGATCTGGGCTTCGAGGCGCTCGGGGCGAGAGGACGTGAGGCAGCCGATGAAGAGCCGACCAAGCGGCCGAGCTACGTCACCAACTACATCGGCTCCAAGCAGAAGCTAGTCGACTGGATCTGGAAGCACACGCCCGAGGGGGTGTCCTCGGTGCTGGACGCCTTCTCCGGTTCGGCGGTCGTCGCCTACATGTACAAGACCAAGGGCCTCCAGGTCTCAGCCAATGATCGCCTCCGCTACTGCCATCACGTCGCCCGGGCCATCATCGAAAATCGCAGCGTCCGATTGAGCGAGGAGGACCTGGAGGCGCTGCTTTCCGACAACCCCAAGGCGGGCACGTTCGTTCGGGACCACTTCAAGGGAATTTTCTTCGCCCGGGGCGTTCACGCTCTTGTCGACACCCTCCGCGCCAACATCGACCAACTCTCGGGCTTCAAGAAGGACATTGCCCTGTTTGCCCTCGGCAGGACCTGTCTGGCAGGCAAGGGGGGCTTCGGGCATTTCTCCTCGACCACCCCCTACGGCAAGCGCGAGGACTCGCCGGCCGAGTTCAGAGAACGGTTCGTCAAGACCGTCACGCGCATCAACGCCCTGGTCTTTGACAACGGCGCCCCCTGCCGGGCCAGGCGCAAGGACGTCAACGATTTTCTGCAGGGCGCGAAGGCGGACCTGGTCTACTTCGACCCGCCCTACGCCACCGAGTTTTCCACCACCAACTACGAGAAAGCCTACCACTTCGTGGAAGGCCTGATGACCTACTGGCGCGGCTTGAAGTTGGTCGAAGGGTCCAAGACCCGCCATTACGAGACCGACCACAAGACAATCACCGCCGCCACCGCCAAGGCGTTCTTCGAGGGCTTTCTCGGCAATGCGAAACACATCCCGCACTGGCTGATTTCCTATCGGGATCACGCTTATCCCAACGAGCGGGAAATGCGGGCGCTGATCGCGGCGCACGGATTCGCCCCGGCGATGCGTTCCCACGATCACCACTACTCCATCACCTCGCGTCACGGCGAGGCGTCCCACGCCACCGAAAGGCTCTTCATCTGCACCTCCGGCAAAGGAAAGACCGCCACGGCCGATGCCGCTGCCACGGACACGCCGCATTCGGAGGCGATCTGGGAGGAGACGAAAAGCGAGATTCGCTACCGCGTGCGCGACCCGGAGCAGTTCGAGTCCGACAGCTTCCGGCGCAAGGCGCTCGAGGGCATCGAAGGCGTCTCCATTCTCATCGGGCGCTTGAAGCAGAAGCACGTCCCCGAAGGGGCCGACCCGCGAGCCCTGGTGCTTCAGGCCTACCGGTTCGCCCGCAAGACCACCGAGCACCCGAACGGCTGGACGCAGGATGCGGCCCAGGAGTGGATCGAGAAGCACGAGGCGGAGCCGGCGGTCGAAGCGGCCCTGCGCGTGGAAGAAAACCTTCACGCCTTGGCCGACGCGCCGCTCGGCGAAGCAGTCGACCTGCTGTCGTGTCAGGCCGGCAAAGCGGACACCGTCCGCGTCACCGGGTTCATGGGCAGCAAGTACCTGATGCTCGACTGGATCGAGCGCCAGGTACCCAAAGACGCAAAGAGCTTCCTTGATGCCTTCTCAGGCGGCGCCAACGTCGCCTATCACTTCAAGCGCCGGGGGATGAAGGTCATCGCCAACGACCTGCTGCAGTTTCCTTACCACCTGGCCCGGGCCGTGATCGAGAACTCGAGCGAGACCCTGAGCGCAGAGGACATCGAGATCGTGCTGGCGCCCAACGCCAATGCCGGCACGTTCATCGTCGATCACTTCCACGGCTACTACTACACCAAGCCGGTGCTCCAGTGGCTCGACCGGGTCTGGTCGAACATCCAGCGTCTGCCCGGCTACAAGAAAGACCTGGCGCTGGCGGCGCTCGGCACGACGGTCAAGGCCAAAAGCGCCTTCGGGCAGTTCTCGCGCTCGAAGAAACACGCCCGGGTCGATCTGGAATCGGAGGCGAGCTTGGAGCAGTCGCAGCTCTCCAACCCGCCGCTCTCGAAGTTCATCGAGTCGTTCCGCCGCTCGGTGCACCAGCTCAACCGCCTGGTGTTTGACAACGGCCAGCCGTGCCAGGCGCTGCATCTGGACGGGGCCGAGGCCGTCCGGCGTTTCGGCGCGGACGTCCTCTATCTCGACCCGCCCTACGTGACCGAGTTCGGCACCAACGACTACGAGGATGCGCTCCACTTCGTCGAGGGCCTGATGACGCGCTGGGCCGACAAGACGCTTCGGTCCAACCCGCGCCGCAACTTCCCCTCGCGCACCCGCTTTTCCAAGGAGTCGATCCGCAAGCTGATCGAGACGCTGGCCTCAGATGCCCGCGACCGCTACCCGACGGTGCTGCTGTCCTACCGGGACCGGGCGTTTCCGCGCGAGGCGGAGATCCGCGACATCTTCGGCGAGCACTACGGCCAGGTCAGGGTCGCGGGCCTCGAGGTGGACTACAACATCGCCAAGGATATTGGCCGGGAAGGCAAGCACGCCCGGGAACTGCTATTCGTCTCGTCCCGGCCCCGGTCTGCCCCTCGATCCGCCGCAGGGAGTGCCACGGCGTCGTGCCACACCTCGATCCCCGTCGATCTGGTTCCTTCCCCGCCCGGAGCCCTGAGCGCGGCGGCGCTCGATCGGGCCCGGAATGGAGGCGACCCGCAGTTCAGCTTCGTGCTCTGCCGCAGCGGCACCAACAAGAACGGCGATCACTTCACGCCCGAGGAACTGGCGGCGCGCTACCAGACGGCGATCCACAAGAAGATCGACCTCAAGCACTCGCAGGACTTCACCGACATCGTGGGCAGCATCGTGGCGGCGGACTTCGTCGAGGAGACCGGCGGCGGGCGCATCGAGTGCACGGGCGAGCTCTATGTCGGCGACAGCCCGCACGCGCAGCTGGCCTACAAGCTGATCCGCAAGGGGATCATCACCCAGGTTTCGATGGAGTGCGATTACAAGGAGGGCGAGTGCTCGATCTGCCACAAACAGGTGGCCTCAAAAGACGACTACTGCCTGCACTTGCGCAAACACAAGGGCGGCACGTTCCAGGGCCAACCGGTGTTTGAAATCCTGCACGGGGTGACCTTTTCTGGCCTGGGACTTTTGGATCGCAAAGGGGCGGATGAGGACGCCCGCATCATTCAGGTTGCCTCCGAGCGAGGCGAGGAGATTTCAAACGAAGGAGATCAAACGATGGACGACCAACAGAAAGCCAAAGACGAGGCGGCCGAAGCCGCCAAGAAGAACGACCCGAGCGGGGGTGGTGGTGGCAACGCACCCGACGACAAGGCCCGCATCCAGGAGCTGGAAGCCGAGAACAAGGAACTCAAGCAGCAGGTGCTGGCCTTGCAGAAGAAACTCGAGGAGCTGGAAGCCGAACAACAGGCCGCGGCCAACCGGGCCAAGGCCCAGAAGCTTCTGGCCAAGGTCGAAAAACACGGCGTCGGCTTCGCTGGCGACGAAGAGCGTGAGAAGGAGCTGACCCGCCTGGCGGGGCTGTCCGAGGAGGCCTTCACCGCGACCGAGGCCGCCTTCGACCGGATGATTCAAGTGGAAGCCGACAAAGCCAAGAAGGGCGAGACGAAGCCCGAGGAGAAGTCTGGGAACAAGGTCAAGGCGGACGAGACGTCACAGGACAAGGCGCTCAGAAGCGACGCCGGCGTCCGTCCCCAGGACGTGGACGACAAGAAGGCGAGCCTCGAGGACCGGCTCACCCATGGCCTGATGGCCGCCTATCGGCAACGGGTCGGGATCGCCCCGGAGCAACCAACTACCCACCCGTAAGGAGGAAACGAGACATGTTCATCAACACCAACCATCGGGGCCTCGCCTACGGCGACGGCCATCTGCAGGGGGACGGGAAGCTCGGCCGCTTCGTCAAGCTCGTCGGCGACGACCTGTTCGCCGTCAACACCGAACCGGGCGACCGCTCCTTCGGCGTGCTTGTCACCGACTACAAGGACGGAGAGATGCCCGGCATCTACTGCTGTGGCGGCGTCTACGAGACGGATGTCTTCGAGGGCACGATCAACGCGGGCGACGAGCTCGAGATCGACACCTCAGGCGTGCTCATCGTCGCGGGCACCCAGGAAGGCGCCCACGTCGTCGCACAGGCCATCTCCGTCTCGGGCGGAATCCTGAAGTTCCGCCTGCTTATCTGAACAGGAGGCTGAAATGGAGAACAAAACAGTCAACGTCGACAGCCAGCAGTACATGGAGACCATGGCGCGGTTGATGTCGGAAGCCCTGGAGTCGCCGGACGGCATGCGGGCGCTGGCCGCCGCCATCGCCCGGCCCATCGAACAGGAGATCAAACGCAAGGAGATCTCTTCGCTTCTGCTAACCCGCCACACCCTGCCCAAGGGCGAGCGGCCGCTCTACCAGAAAAAGCCCAAGGTCAAGGCCTACTGGATCTCGAACGAAGGCGATGCCCAGGTGCAGGACCTGGGACAAGAAGAAGTGGAGTTCCCCACCCACCGGGTCCATTCGGCGCCCATGGTCGATGTGTCGGTGCTCAAGAACGGCAACATCGGGTCGCTGATGGACATCCAGACCTCGGCGGCCGATCAGATCCGCAAGACGATCGACAAGCGGACCATTACGGTTCTGTCGGCCGCGGTCCCGGCTGCCAACACGGTGGAGGTCACCGGCGCCACCCTGACCGAGGAGGCGCTCAATGAGGCGATCTCCATGATCGAGGACCTGGAGTTGTCGGTGAAAACCATCGTCATGCGGGGCCGGCGCTTCAACGATCTTCGCGGCTGGAATCTCGATCCCCAGACCAAGGCCGACCTTCGCGCCAAGGGCGTCATCAAGAACTACGGCACGGGAAGCATTCTGCTGACCGCCGCCCAGGCGCTGGAGGAAATCCTGCTGGTCCCGGACGAGGAGGTGGGCAAGATGCCCGAGCGCGACCGGCTCAAGACCGAGGCCATCGAGCAGAAGACTCGGTTTAAGACCGGCTGGCTGGTGTGGTCCGAGCTGGGCCAGGGCGTCACGCGGCCCGACATCTTGGCGAAGATCCGGATTCTCGGTTGACGGAGGTGATTGATGGCGATTCAAGTGAAGCATGTCCGTCCGGGCATCCTGGTCGTGGCCGACGCGGGCCTCCGATTCGGACCGGGTCAAGTCCTGGAAGTCAAGACTTTGACGCCGCAGCTGGAGCGCGCGATCTCGGCCGGAGTGCTGGTCCAGGGTAAAGGGAAACAACGGACTCGAACCGGCTCCCCGCCCGAGGGTTCCCAGCCCGAGTCGGCATCGACCGCCGAGGTCGACGATTCCGCTGGAGGGGAAGAGACCGAGGAACCGGAGATCGATCTCTCCAAGCTCCGGGCGCGTGAGGCCATCTCGAAGGTCGAAGCGGAGGACGACCCCGTCCGGCTCAAGGCCCATCTTTCGGGCGAGCAGCGCCGCACGGTGATCGCCGCGCTGGAAAAACGTTTGACGGAGGTGGACGCTGACAACCGTTGATCTCCTATCCTCGCTGCGCCTGGATCTCTCCGACGCGGACGGCGCGCTCTTTACCGACGAAGCACTCACGCGCTGCCTCGAGAAAGGCGTCTACCGTCTGGGTCGGGACCTGGACACGCCCCTGTCCGTCGTCGACGGCGAAATCGATCCGGAACCGGAAGGCGACACCCACGAGCTGCTCCTGCTTTTGGCGCAAATCCATGCCTGTCAATTCATGCGGGCCAAGACCGCCAACGCCTTCTCCTTCTCGAGCGGTGACAAGCGGGTCGACAAGACCAAGCAACCCGAGCACTGGGCCAAGCTCGAGCAAGACCTCAAGGGTCTCTACAAGCAGCACCTGAGTAGAGTTAGACCGGGCGCCTTAAGCCCGGAGGACACCATCCTTTCCCCGAACCTCAAGCCGGTCATCTACGAGCAGGGAGGCGACCTGTGAATCTGTTGACCCAGGGCGAGAAAGCGCTGGCCGCCGGCGATGTCCGGGACTTGATCTTGGCTTCGGGTCAGGAGGCCGACCTTCTGCGCATTGAGCCCGGCGAGCGGCTCTACGGTTCCGACGATGCCAGCTACGCGAAGGTGGAATCGTTTCCGCTCGAGTTCGTCGAGATTCCGCCCGAAGATCTCAGCCACAAAATCGACGCCGTGGCCTGCGTCCTGCCGGAGGTGGACGTCCGTCCCGAGGACCACGTGCAAGAGAGCGAGATCACGTTTCGCGTTCAGACCGTCGAGGTGCAACGGCTTTTCGGCGTCCTGACCCACAAGGTGCTGAAACTGGTGCGCCTGCATGGGAGTTAGACGCACCGGCGACTGGGGCAAGGCACGGGCGAAGCTGGCCGCCGCTCCGGGTGCGCGCCTGACCCTGGCGCTCAAGCAAGCGACCCTCAAGAACGCCCTGCTTCTGGTCCGCGAGATCAAGCGCGGCATTCGCTCCCAGGCCCCCGGCGGCAAGCCGTTCGCCAAGCTCGCCGTGAGCACCATCCGGCGCAAAGGTTCGACGAAGGCCCTGATCGATACCGGCTTTTTGGTCAACGCCATCACCCAGAAGATTGTGGTCGAGGGCGCCTTCGTGGGCCTCGTGCGCGGCACGGTCAACAAGGAGGGCGAGGACCTGGTCAACATCGGGGCGGTGATGGAATACGGCGCCACCATCCAGCACCCGAACGGCGCAGTGATCGTCATCCCGCCGCGTCCGTTTCTGCATCCGGTGATGGCCAAGTACCGCAAGCAGATCGTCGAGCACTACCGCGAGGCCATCCGTGCGGCGCTCTAAACCTAGTCCCGACACTTTCCGGCGCTCTCCGGTAAGTATCCAAAGAAGCACTGGAGGTGCGCGACTTTGCAAACGACTGTTCGGCCCGTTGTGGAAACCCTGATTCGCCTGGTGAAGGCCGAGATCGACCCAGACGCAGTACTGGTCGCGGCGGACGATGTGTTCGAGGTGCCCAAAGTCCCGAGCCTCATCCTGCAAGGTCCGACGCTGGTGGAGGACGGCGACCGCCGCACTCAGGCCCGGATGGTGGAAAAGGACGTTCCGAACCTCCGCTATCAGGCCTGCCGCCATCCGCGCCTCTATCACCTCGACTTCGACGTCATCGTCACCGCCGCCCACGAGGGCAAGCTGCTCGATCTCGAGGAGAAGGTCGCTCGTTTCTATCAGCTGCACCAGGATCTGTCGGTCGCCGATCGCGGATCGCTCCCTCTCACCGAACTGGTGCCGCTGGGAGGCTTGCGGCGGGTGAACCTGTCGAATCTGCGGCAGAGCTCGGGCCGCTGCCGGATCGAGGACTGTCCCGTCTACGACGGGCGTATCGAAGTCGGAGGGCTCATCAAGGACCGCCGGTTTGAATTCCGGGAAGGAGTCCACGAGGATCGCCTTTACACACCGTAAGTGAGGAGGAAGCAAAAATGATCGCCACCAAGAATCTGCTGTTTCAACCCCTGACCTTCGGGCTCGCTACCCAGGGCCAGGGGCTTCATCTCGGCCCGCGTG
This sequence comes from Vicinamibacterales bacterium, assembly GCA_965249535.1. GTDB lineage: Bacteria > Acidobacteriota > Vicinamibacteria > Vicinamibacterales. Next base: position 2,279,534 of record OZ252241.1, on the reverse strand, counting down.
AGAGCCGCCTCGTCAGCAAGAAAGACGTCTCTGAGGAACTACGAGCAGCCGAGACGCGCGGCCTGGTCACGCTCAGGGAAATCTCTCGGCCAAAGGCGGCCCGGCCCAAGGCCGTCGCGGCTTCCAAGACCCGATCCAAAGCGAGATCTAAGGCCAAGGAAACTCCCGGGCCTCAGAGTCGCAAACGCGGAGGGAAATCATGACGAATCTTTCACCGGGCGTCCGGACCCGCGAAATCGACTTCTCCTACTACGTCAAACATTTGTCCACCTCCTCTGCCGGCATGGTGGGCGTGGCCCAGCGCGGCCCCATCAACCAGCCCCTGCTGGTCACCAGTTGGGAGCAGTTTGTCAACAAATTCGGTTCCTACATCCAGGCCGGCTATCTGGCCTACGCGGCGCGCGCCTTCTTCGACAACGGCGGCTCGGTGCTCTACGTGAACCGGGTCGCTCATCTGGCCGATCCGACCGACCGGAACAGCCTGACCGCCGCCAAGGCCTCGGTGACTCTCGAGGACCGCGGCATCGCGGCGCGCCTCGAGACCGGCACCGCCGGGACGGACCTGATCCGATGGGTCGCCCGGGAGGTCGGCACCGCGGGCAACGACATCACCGTAGAACTTCGTGTGCAAGGCACAAACACGGCGATATCCGCGCACCGCCCGGAGGACGCATTCCGGGTGGAGATGGCCACCGACAGCGACGGCAATCCGGTCAGTACCGTGCCCCAGGTTCTGGGCATCGGTAACGGCATACCGAGGCTGGCGGTCGAGGGGTTTTCCGAGGACAGCGGCATCGTCCAACCGGCGGCGGCGGTGAATCTGGCGGGCGGCCGGGACATCCGGAACGCGCTGCGCGTTCTTGCCATCGACGGGGGCCATTGGGGTGACGAACTCGCCGTTCGGATCGAAGACGGCGCGCGTGATCCGGCCGGCCGCTTCAATCTGGTGGTCGTCTACAAGGGCGAAGACGTCGAGGTTCTTCAAGACCTGACGATGGACGAATCGGACCCGAGCCACGTCGAGCTGGCGGTCAACGGCCGCTCCGAATTCATCACCGTCGAGGACTTGCATGCGGCGTCCGCAATAACCGAGGACCGTCCCCAAGCCGGCATGTTCCAACTGTCCGGCGGCAACGACGGATTGGCTGGTCTCAGCGACACCGACTACATCGGCGACCCGGCCGCTCACACCGGCTTCTACGCTTTCGACGAAATCGACGCCTTGAACTTGGCTCTCGTCCCCGGCGTCACCACGCCTGGGGTGATCCATGGCGGCATCGCCTACGCCGAGCGGCGCAAGGACCTGATGTTTCTCGCCGACGCGCCCCTGCATCTCGAGCCGCTCGAGGCGGTCGAGTTCCGCCGTGGCGAGGGCATGTACTCCCACGCGGCCTTCAACTCCTCCTACGGGACCCTTTATTACCCGTGGATCGAGGTCCGAGACCCGGTAACCGGCAAGCGCAAGCGAATTCCACCCTCCGGAGCGGTGGCGGGCTGCTTTGCCCGCAGCGACCAAAAGGCCGGCGTCTGGCAGGCCCCGGCGGGCATCGACCGAGGCCGCATCTTAGGCGCCCTCGCGCTCGGCTATCCAACCAGCCGCGGCGAGCGCGACGTGCTCTATCCGGAAGGGATCAACGCCATCGTCTCCTTCCCCGATACCGGCATCCACGTCTGGGGCCAAAAGACCCTCCAGAGCCAGCCCTCGGCGCTGGATCGCGTCAACGTCCGGCGGCTGATGATCTATATCGAAGAGGCCATCGCGGAGTCGTCCCGGTTCGTCGTCTTCGAGCCCAACAACCCGCAAACCTGGCGGTCGCTGGTACGGTTGATCCACCCCTTCCTCGAAGAACTTCGGAACAAGGGCGGACTGGTTGATTTTGCCGTCCAGTGCGACGAGGAGACCAACACGCCCGCCGCCATCGACCGCAACCAGCTGGTGGCCCGGGTCTTCGTCAAACCGACCCGAACGGCGGAGTTTATCGAGCTCCACTTCGTGCTCACCACAACCGGGGCCGACTTCCGGGAAATCATAGAGATCACGTAAAGGAGACAGATCGATGCGCAGTGGAAACATGCCCAAGAGTCTGTATCAGAACTGGCAGTTCGCCATCGAGGTCAATGGATTTGACGTGGCCTTGTTCCGAAAAGGCCAGGAGCCCAAGACCGAGTTCGAGGAAGTGGCCTTCGCTCCGGCCGGGTCGATGTTCGATCAGAAGGTGGCGGGCCGGGTCAAGTTCGAGGACATCACGCTCGAGAAAGGCGTTTTGCAGGACGGCTCGGATGAGGCGGCCCGTGACTGGATCAAAAAGCAGGTCGATGTCAACGCCGTGACGGGCGGCCTACCCAGCGACTACATGCGCGAGGTCGACGTCGTTCGCTACGACCGCGCCGGCAACGAAACCCGGCGCTGGACCCTGCACGGGGCCTGGATCAAGACGTTGGAGTACGACGAGCTCGAGGGGGCCAACACCGACAACACCATCGAGAAGCTGACTCTCAGCTTCCAGTACTGGACCTGATCCAAGGAGGAAGACGATGCACGTGTTTGAATTGCCGAGCGGCACTGAAGTCGAGCTGCGGGAGATGACCGGGGCCGAGGAAGAACTGCTCACCAACCAGCGTCTCATTCGCACCGGCGAGGCCGTCAACCAGGTGCTCCGAAACGGCATCGTGCGGCTCGGAGAGAACGAGGAACCGTCCATCCAGGACGTGCTCGATCTTTTGTCCGGGGACCGGCTCTTCATCCTGGTCAAGCTCCGTCAGATCTCACTCGGCGACGAAGTCGAGCTAGAGCTGACCTGCTCGAGTCCCGCCTGCGGCGCCGTCAATCCGGTCACCATCCACATCGATGAGCTGGAGGTGACGCCCTACGGCAAGGAGCGGGAATTCACCTTCGAACTGCCCGGGTCGGGACGCATCGTCCGGTTCGGATATCTCGACGGACACAAGGAGAAGCGGCTGGCGGCGCTCAAGGAACCCTCCATCTCCTCGGCCCTGCTGATCCGCCTCGTCGACATCGACGGCACCGCCCCGAGCAAGAAACTCATGAACGAGATGACGCTCGGGGACCGCAGCGCCTTGCGCCAGGAGATGGTGCGGGTCGATGCCGGGATCGACACGACGGTCGAAGCCCACTGCGAGTCCTGTAACGTGCCGCTGCGCACGCGCCTGGAGGCCGAGCCGGGTTTTTTATTCCCCGGAGTTCGCTTGTAAGCGACGCCTTCTTCCTGGCCTACGGCGGGCTCCACTGGAGTTTTTCGGAAACCCGCGCCCTGCCGCTTCGGGTTCGCCATGAGTTCGTGGAGGCGCTCGAGCGGCAGCTTGATTTTGAGCGCGAGCAATTGGAGCGGACACGAACGTGAGCGAAGATCTGGGACTGGGCGTCGTTGTTTCGATGAAGGATGCGTTCTCCCAGAACGCGGGCCGGGTGCAGTCGTCCATGCAGTCGCTCGACCAGACGGTGGCTGCCTCCTCCGAACGCATGACGCGCAACATGGACCGCATCCAGAAGGGCGCCATGCTGATGGGCGCCGGCTTGGCGCTGATGGCCTTGCCGGTGGGCCTCGTTGCCTCCACCGCCGCCACCCAGAAGGCGCTCGGCGAGCTGTCCTCACTCGGGGTCCAGGACCTGCGGGCTATCGAGGATGCGGCCGAGTCCTTCACCAACACCTGGGCCGGGTCCAGCAAGGCCGAGTTCATCACCGCCTCCTACGATGTGCGCTCGGCCCTCTCAGGCCTGACCGACGAGGCCGTGGGGTCGTTTACCGCCATGGCCGCGCTGACCGGCAAGGCCACCAAGGCGACGACTGAGGAGATGGTGGGCACCTTTACGACGGCCTACGGCATCTTCAAGCCCATCATGGCCGAGTTCTCGGATGCCGAGTGGGCGCAAACCTTCGCCGGGGCCATGGCCCAGACCGTGGCGTCGTTTAAGACCAACGGCCGTCAGATGGCCGACGCCATCAAGAACATCGGCGCCGTGGCCGCCTCCTCCAACGTGCCACTTGAGGAGCAGCTCGCCATCCTCGGTCAGCTGCAGACCACCATGCCGGGGTCGGAGGCCGGCACCCTCTACAAGGCCTTCATCATGAAGGCGGCCGAAGCCGGCGAGAAGCTCGGCCTCTCCATGGTGGATTCGAGCGGCCGGCTCAAGGGCATCATTCCCATCCTTAAGGAGATCCAGGGCAAGTTCCCGGATCTTTCGCAGGCCGCAGCGCAAGTCGAGATCAAGAAGGCGTTTGGCTCGGACGAGGCCGTCAAGTTTCTGTTGCAGATGTCTCAAGGCGTGGCGGCGCTCGAAACCAATATTCGTTCCGTCGAGCGGGCCATGCGCACCGGGACCGCCGTGACCGAGGAGATGGCCCGGTCCATGAATCTCGACATCGGCGCCCGGCTCAAGCTCGTGGGTCAGCAGATGGGCAACCTGGCCGAGATGCTGGGCCGCACGCTCCTGCCGGTCGTGACCCCAGTGCTGGATGCCTTCTCTCGTGGGATTGTGTTCTTCCAGGACCTCGCTCGGTCTGTGCCCGGGCTGACTCGAGTGCTTCTCACGCTCTCGATCGGGCTCGGCGCGGTGCTCACGGTCGTGGGCGGCGCGATCGCGGCGGTCGGGACCATCGGCCTGCTGTTGCCCGCGATCAAGGCGGGGCTGGCCGCCATGGGGTTGAGCATTGCCGGGATCGGCGCGGTATTTACGACCTACTTCCTGCCGGTCGTCGCCATCATCGGCGGCGTGGTGCTGGCCGTCTATCTGCTTAAGCGCGCCTGGGAGTCCAATTTCGGCGGCATCCGGGACATGATTCTCGGCGTGTGGGGGCGCGTTAAGCTCGTCTTCGGCGCGGTCCGGGGGCTGATCTCCTCGCTCACGGGCGGCATGGGTGAGATGTCGGCCGAGCTTGCCAAAAAGCTCGAGCAGGCCGGGCTGCTGGGCCTCGTGGTTGCGGTGTTTCGCGTCTACTACCGGGTGCGGCAGTTCCTGGGCGGGTTGCAGCAGGCCTTCGCCAGTGCGTTCGGGAAGATTCGGACGATTCTCGAGCCGCCCGTCGGCGCGCTTGTCGCGGCCTTTGGCCGACTCTTCCAGGCCATCGGCTCGGTCACGAGCATCTTCTCGCTGGCGGCGGACTCCGCCGACGCCTCCTCGTTTCGCACGCTGGGGGCCACCCTGGGGACGGTCCTGGGTGTGATCGCCCAGATCGGGGCCTATCTCCTGAAGTTCGTGGTCTACGGCCTGGTGGGGGTCATCGAGGTCATCGCCTGGGTGGTGCGTGGGTTCATCCGGCTGGGCCAGGTGATCGTAGCGTCTTTCGTTGAAGCGGCAAAATTTCTTTATCGGTTCTTCCTGCCGCTGCGCCTGCTGGCCCAGGCCCTGCTGCTGGTGGGGCGCGTCGCAGCGACCCTCTGGCAGGTGCTCACGGGTGACCTGTCGGTGACGGACGGCCTCAAGGCCATCGGACGCGCCGTCCTAGACTACCTGGCCACACCGTTTCGGTGGGCCCGGGACGTGGTTCTCGGCGTCTGGGGTGTTCTTCAAGCACTATTTTCGACGGTCTCTGGGTTCTTTTATTCGGTGGCGGCGAGTCTGGTCCGCGTTTTCATGGACTTGCCGCTGGTGAGGACCCTGACGGAAGTGTTCTCAGCGGTCCAAAGCTTTCTCTCCGGCGACACCACCTTCTTCGAGGCGGGAAAGCGAATCCTGATCGCACTTGGCAAGGGCATCTGGTCGGCCGCAACCTATCCGTTCGACGTGCTCAAGCAGGCGCTCGGTCGGCTGCGGTCCCTGCTGCCGTTCTCCGATGCCCAATCCGGGCCGCTTTCCAATCTGACGGCTTCGGGGTCCTCCATCCTCAAGGCGCTCGCCCAGGGCATGACGGGGGTCGCGGGGTTGCCCAGTGCGGTCCTCTCCCGTGTGTTCGAGGGAGTGCAAACTACGGCGGCCCGAGGGTGGCAGGGCCTCGAATCGATCGGTACATCGGCCCTGGGAGCCCTTGTGGCGCCCTTTCACGGCATCGCCGACGCCGCGTCTGCCGCCTGGAACCGGATTACGACGACGGCCGCTCGGGCCTGGAGCGGTCTAAAGTCCATGGCCGCCCGGGTGGGGGTGTGGATGAAGGCGCCCTTCGCGGGACTGGCCAACGTCGCATCGTCCGCCTGGAATCGGGTGAAAGACGCCGTATCCGGACCCACCACCGCTGGCGCATCGGCGATTCTCGAAAAGCTCGCCGGAAGGGTCGCCGTACCAGCCATGCTCACCGGCACCCTGGCGCTTACGCCCGTCCTGGCGCAGGAGGTCCCGCAAACGGGAGTGCCACCATTGAGCACGGGACCGGCCGTCTCGGCGACACGCTCAGCTGCGTCTCCCGAATCGACTCGCCTGCTCGCCCAAACACGGCGCGCGCTCACACCAGGTGCTGCCGGTGTTTCCGGCGAAACGCCTGGCGAGAACCTGCGTTCGATCCTGGAGGCTGTACTTGGGAAACTGGACGCGCTGGCCGAGAGGCCCATCGACGTCTCCGTCACCACGCTCCTGGATGGCCGCGAGGTCGCCCAGTCGGTGTACCGGGACATCCGCGAGCGCAAGATCAAAAACTACGAGACGTTATGAGATCGGATGTGAAGCGGATATACCTCTGCAGCCGCTACGCCGGGGACACGGCCACAAACGTTGCCGTGTCCGAGCGTCTATGCCGCCAGGTGATCGAGGCCGGCGGCGCGCCGTTTGTGCCCCATCTCCTCTATCCCCGATTTCTGGATGACCGGAACGCATCGGAGCGGGCGCTGGGTATCGCCTGTGGATTGACCTTCATGGAGGTGTACGACGAAGTCTGGGTCTACAGCGGGGACGGGCTGTCCAGCGGCATGCGCCGGGAAGTCGATCACGCCATCCGGCTCGGGAAGACGCTGGTCGAAATCAAGGAGATCTGAAGGTGGCCTGGGAAAAGAAAGCGATCACCGCGCACCTGGTGGATGTCCAGACCCGGCAGCGACTGGAATTCCAGTACAACCCCAACGACATCGTGGACGAGAAGAACACCGCCTACGCCGCCATCAAGATCCCCGGCCTGAGCCATCCCCGCTATCAGTACGTAGCCGGTGAGCCGCGCAAGATCAGCTTCCAACTGCGGTTCTTCAAGGGACCGGTCACCGAATCGGTCGCCTGGCTGCGCTCGTTGCTCTATCCCGAGCACGCCGGGACGATGCTCAAGAACGCGCCGCACCGGGTGCTGTTCCTGTTCGGCGATCTCTACCCCGGAGTGGAGTGTGTCGTCCGTCAGGTCAAGGCCCGCTACTTTCACTTGTTTGACCGCGACAACCTTCAGCCCCAGCATGCCGAGGTGGACGTTGTCCTTGAGGAATACATCGATCAGTCCATCGGATACGGAGAGGTGCGCGCGTGATCGGACGTCGTTCCAGATATGCGTCCGCTGTGCTGTACACGGGCCGGGAGGACGAGTTCCTGGGGGCTCGGGATCGGGTGGACATCACTCCCAGGCCCGACGACAGGTTCCATACCGTCGTGGCGGGGGACCGGGTGGACCTGCTGGCTGCACGCTATCTGGGAGAGGCCGAACTGTGGTGGGTGCTGTGCGATTACAACGACATCTTCTTCCCCTTGGAGGTCGAGCTGGGAACGGTCCTGCGCATACCCTCGGTCGAGCGCGTGCAAATGCGTCTCATCGAATGAGGCGCCACAAAGGAATTCCTCGTGCCCGAAGATTACTGATCGGCCGCCACGCCGATGGTGACCCAGCGCGTCAGTTGGTAGGATCCGTCGGCGGAAAGATCGACGAAATAGTGTTCGATATGGGCATCAGGGAACAAAATAGTGATCCCATCCCGCGATGCCAGGTAAAGCCGATCGGCGAAGACTTCGACCTCGCTGACCTCGAACGGCACCGGGTAGGTATCCACCAGCCCCGTGCCCGTGTCTATGCGGAGCAGGCCGCCCGCCAAGTTGCCCCATTCACCTCGATGCGCGAGTGCCGCCCAAGCGACGGATCTGTCAATCGCCATTGCCGAGACCGACCAGTCGCGGATTTCCTGAGGCGAGAGGGTCTCAAAAGCGCCGCCGGCCGCGTCGAAGAACCCCAGACCACCGACACCCGTAAAGCCCTCGCTGTTGTAGAACGTTTTGCCGAACCACAGTCGAGAGCCCACGAGGCGGTGTGGTCCGATGGTTTCCTCGATCTCCAGCCTGCCCTGCTCGGAGGAGCGGAGCCGGGCCACCTCCTCGAGAGTGCTCTGCGGAAGGTGGTGGTCCCTGAAACCGCTGCCCGTCGTCTCGGTAATCCGATCCGGTGTCGCGGGGTCGAACCTGAAGCGGCCGTCCGCGCCGAATCGGACGACCTCGCTCTGCCGTCTCAAAGTGCGGACGGTTTCCCAACCAATCGAGCCAACCTCGATATCCAGGGTGGAAACAATGGGTGCGGCGTCCTCCTCGTTGAGCAACTCGAGATACGGTGGTCCGGGCCGGACTCGAAGCACACGAAACGCCGTCCTGTCCCCCGCGATGAACAGAGGCAGACCGTCGTCGTCGCGTGTTTCCAGGATCGCGAAGGGGCGATACTCGACCACTTCGACGCTTCGGGAAGCGATATCGACGAATGCCTTCAGATGGGGCCACCGCTGGGACTTCTCCCCTTCTCGGGAGAGCACGATCTCTGTTCGTGTTGACTGCAAAATTCTCGTGGCGTAGAAGGAGTCGTCCGACCGATTGTCCAATACGGCCAGAATCTCGGGCTGGTGGTCCGGCTCCCGATCACGCTTTTCGAGGACGAGAGCAAAGACCGAACGAACAGTCCAGCCGATTTCTCCCGTGACATAGACGTGAAGCGGGCGCGGACCGGCCATCACGAGAAGGAGGTCCGGCTCGTTTTCTCCCGGCATCCGCTCGATGACGTTCGCGTATCTGAGCGCGGGCATGATTTCCTGGAGTGCGGCCAGGACCGGGGCGTCGGCCGGTGGTAGCTCGGGCCTCTGCCCCCATAATGCTCCGGTCAGGACAAGGCCTAGAAGTAACGCGTGTCGCTTCATTTCGGTCCATGATACACCGCCCGGGCGGGGCACAGTCACTCAGAACAATCGTAAGGGAGTGTCTACACGGCATTGTCAATTCAAATCCGCAGCGGTCCCAATGTAGGGATGAAACGCCGCCGATTACGAACCCCAAGGAAGCGTCGCCGAGTCCGAGGTCTGGTTCCGCATCGTCCACGTCGCCGTGGACGGCTCCAACGGCACCCCTGCGGGCGCCTACCGCGAACAGACGGTCGAAATCACCCTTGGGCCCCAAGGGGGCTTTCGAAAACGGCAACGTGGGCACCCTGACGCGCTGAGTGGCCGCCGACCGGGTCCCCGTATGACGGCCTTGCCTCGCAGACTCGTAACCCCCTCCATTGCCCGCACGCGTCTTCGTGCACATCACCAGCTGAATCCTCTCACCTTTTTACCCGACACTTTTCCCGCCGCGCCGGTAAGTATCCATTGAAGGACCACTAAGCGGGTGGTCCGAGCGGAGACCGGACGCATGGACTTAGACACCTTTCAACCGACCTTCCTCATTCAGATCGAGGGACAGGCATTTTCGGCGGACATCACCGGCGAGATCACCTCGTTCGTCTTCGAGGACAACGAAGAGGAACTCGACGTCATGGAGCTGTCCGTCACCAATCGCAATCTGCAGTTTGTCGACGATCCGCTCTTCCAGGAGGGCAACGAAATCGTCGCCCGCTTCGGCTACGTGAACGACCTCTCGCCACGCAAGAAAGCGGTCATCAAGGACATCGATTACGACTTCCCCGAAAACGGCGATCCGAGAATCCGGCTCAAGGCCTACGACAAGGGCTACCAGTTGGCGGGCAAGGAGAACCAGAAGGTATGGCAAAAACCGGTCCCCGGCATCCTCTACTCGGAGATCGCCGAGCAGATCGCCGCCGCCAATGGCTTAAAGCCGTTCGTCGTGCCCACCGTGGGCCGGCATCTGCGCGTCGTGCAGAGCAATGTCTCGGACGCCCGGTTCCTCAAGGACCTCGCCGTCAAGGCCCGCGACCGGGACGGCGACGGAGTCACCGGCTACGCCTTCTTCGTCCAGGACGATGGCCTCCATTTTCACCCCCGCGGGCTGAAGGAGGAACCGGCCACCGTCCTCGAGTACTTCACCGACAGCAAGGGCATGCTCCGGTCCTTTCGCCCCTCCACCCAATCTCAAGGAGCCAAGGGAGCCGGGACCCAGACCAAGGCCGCCGGCATCGATCCCCGCCGCAAGGCAACGGTCGCGCACGCGGCCGACAACGAGACGACGCCTGAGCGGACCTCGCTGGGCAAGCGCACCTATCTGGTGGACGGCAACACGGGCGAAGCCGCCTACAAGGAGCAGGAGTCCGGCCGCATCGTGCCCAGCTTCGAGCGCTCGGAAGGCTTCCACGAGGAACCGAGTCAGGAGCCGGCCCAGGACCTGGCCGAAGGGACCTTTGCCGAAGCCGAGCTCCGTCAGGTGGAGGCCGTGGCCGTGACCATCGGCATCCCGTCGCTTCGGGCCAAGCAGAACGTCGAGATCCAGGGCGTCGGGTCGAAATTCTCCGGGGTCTACTACTGCCACTCGGTCCGCCACGTGATCGATGGGTCTGGATATCACTCGGAGCTCAAGCTCCGCAAGAACGCCCTGGGCCGGGGCGCGGGCGACAAGTCGGTCGAGGTCAAAGGCCGCCCCAACGAACAGGAAGCGCCTCAAGTTCCGAGAGACGAAGCTCCTTCGATGGTTCGGATCGATGCCGACAGCGGCCGCCGGCTGAAAGGAGTCAGCCATGGGTGATCTCAGCCGTAACTTCTCGAAGCACGAATTCCGTTGCCGCTGCGGTTGCGATCGGGCCGAGGTCAACCCCGGCCTGGTGGAGGCACTACAACAGCTGCGGGATTTAGCCGGACGACCGATCCGGATCACGAGCGGCTACCGCTGCCCCGATCACAATCGTGCCAAGGGCGGCAAGAAGCGCAGCCAGCATCTGCTCGGCAACGCAGCGGATCTCGCGATCGACGGACTCAGCGTCATCGAAATGTATTGCCTGGCCGATAAGGTGGCGGCCGTCAGAAGTGGCGGAATCGGCCTTTATCCCAAAAACGGAATCATTCACGTGGACGTGCGGGACGGGTATGCCCGTTGGGGACGACTGGGCAAAAAATACGTCCGGCTGGACACAGCCCTTGCCGCCAAACAGGCGGGAGAGAAACCAACCAAAGGAGACGACCATGCAACAGCTTGAACAGACTCTGACCTTCATTCTCGACAACAAGGAGCTCTTTGCGACCTTGTTCGTGACGCTTGTGACGATTCTCAAATTGACGTCCTGGGGCCGCTCCGAGTCGGCGGCGCTCGATGCGGTAATCGAGGCCGTCGAGCGGGTGGACGACAAAAAGGTCAAACGACAGGTCGCCGCTCGGCAGGCGCATCTCAATACGGCCGTCCAGGACGCACTGGACTACGCCGTCTCGAAGGTCGACCCGAAGAAGGAGACCGCGACGGTGGCCGCTCGGGTGGCACGGGAGGTCCTGCGCGGATTCCTTCCTCCCAGGAAGTAGGTAGGACGAGCTGTGATCGAGACCCAGGATCGGGAGCACGAGGCGCGCTACAAGCACCGCTGGTACGGCAAGTACCGCGCCTTTGTCCGTGACAACAACGACCCCGAGCGCCTCGGCCGATGCCGGTTGGAGGTCCCGGCCGTGCTCGGTCAGGGCCGGGAGAACTGGTCCGATTGGGCCTGGCCTTGCTTTCCCTACGGCGGCAACCAGGATACGGGGATGTTTCTCATTCCCGAGGAGGGGGCGTCGGTGTGGGCCGAGTTCGAGGGCGGTCAGGTTCAATATCCGATCTGGGCCGGCGTCTGGTTGGCCGGGAGCAATCCGGGCGAGCAGCCCACCGAATCCAAGCGCCTCTGCTGTGAGCCCACTTGTCACGACTGCGAGGACAAGGTCGAGCACAAGCCGGACCGCCGCGATGATCTCGAGCACAAGAAGTACCACGGCCATCCGCCCTACTATTGCCCCCGGCGCAAGGTGCTGCTGAAGACCGAGACCGGGCACACCATCGTCGTCGACGACCGCGACGAGGAGGAGTTCCTGAAGATCATCGACCGCGCCGGGCAGATCCTCCACATGCACGCTCCGGTCAAGCGGGACGTGCAAACCGGCAACGCGCTTCGCCGCGGGACCCGCGATGCGGAGCAAGGAGATCAGCTTGATATCGCCTCGGACATCAAGGACCAACGCTCTCGGATCGAGATCACCGATCTCTGCCGTCAGTTCCTGCGGCTGGAAGCGTGGCAGGACCGCGAGAAAATCCACATCCAGTCCTCGGACAAGACCCGCTCTCGCTGGCAGAAGATTCTGCTCGACACCACCAAGGGGCGGGAGAAGGTGCATCTGTGGGGTCTGGGAGGCGCGCAGGAAGTGCTGATTGATTCCACCGCCGGAGCGGAGAGGATCCGGCTGAGGGACAAGGCCGGTCAGGTGTTGGTCATCGACGCGGCCCGGCAGAGAATCGAGGCCCGGGACGCGGCGGGCAGCCGGATGGTCCTGGACGGCGCCCGGGGCAACGTCATCGTCCGCTCGGCCAAGAAGGTGCTGATCAACCCATGACCACGATAAGGAGAAAACGCCATGGATGAATCGCAAGCCGGACCGCCCTTTGACTGGGCGCAAAGCGAGCGCCTGCTGGTGCGGACGTTCGAAGCCTGGCGCAGCGAGTTTCGAGGCATCCTCGAGGACCATCGCCGCGAGATTCAGGCTCGTCTCGAGAAGATCGAGCGCGAGATCGAAAAGAAATCGGACAAGGAGACGGTGGATCTGCTGGTCAACAGCGTCCAGGAGGATCTGCGCCGGCATGCCGATGACATCAAGACGCTGGAGGCCGGGCTGACGAACAAGATGGACGTTCAAACGATGTGGAAGGTGGTGGGTCTGGTGCTGACGCTGGGCGCCGCCGTGGGCGGCCTGGTCAGCTTCCTGGTCCAGCTCGTGACGGGGAAATAGCCATGGCGAGACCCCAGGCCCGGCTCGGCGACAAGACAAACCACGGCGGCGTGATCGTCACCGGCGCCGAGCGCACGCTGGTCAACGGCAGGCCCGTGGCCCGCATGGGCGACCGGCACAGCTGTCCGATACCGGGTCACGGCACGACCCCCATCGTGAGCGGCAGTCCCGACACGCTGACGGAAGGCAAGCCCAACGCGCGAATGGGGGACGCTGCAGCCTGCGGCGCCCGCATCGTGACCGGGAGCCCGGATACGTATGTCAACTGAACAGGAATTTACCGAAGTCTTGCGCCTGCTGGCCGCCGGCCTCGGTATGAGGGAAGGCGAAGACACGCCCTACCTCAACCAGATCCATGACCGGCTCGGCGAGATCAAGGAGTTGCTCGAGCAAAGCCACAAAGCGTCTGAAGCGATCCGCGCCGAGGCCCAGGCGGTGCTCGAAGCCCATGCCGGCAGCACCCAGGACTACCTGCAGCAGATAGACGAGCCCGAACCGACCGACTTCCATCCCTTCCTGTCCGCGCCGGAGGGCACGTCGGTGCGCGACCTGCCGGACGGAGGACGTCTTTTCACCCTGGTCGATGCCGCGATGGTGCGAGTCAGTGCCGATGGTGGGTTGATCTTTATCGGCGAAGACGGCGTTGCCGTTGGCCTCGAGCCGGCCCGTGGAGGAATCGTTCGGCTGCCCGACGGGCGGGAACTCACCGTCAAGCCCGAGGCGGGCCGCGCGACTCATGAAGCCGCCGGGATCGAGGGGCTGCCGCTTGACATCGATCCGGTTCAGGTGGCCGAGGGCCGCTACCGGGTGGAGTTGCCGGGTGGGTTTCGTCTGGATGTATTCCACCGGGAACGCTCCGCCGTCGTCGGCAACACGGACGGGACCACCGACATCATCGGCCTCGCCCGTATCGAAGGGATTGGCGAGGAGGTCCGAGTGCGTCTAGTTCCGGGGGGCGCCAAGGGGTTCGAAGCCCTCGGAAACGGGCATCGGGGGATCGTCGAGGCCGATGGCACGATCCATCTCGCCACAGCAAACGGCCTCGATCTCGTCATTCGGTTCCCTGATGAAGAAGAGCTGGAACGTGACACAGGGCCGGATGATCCGCTAACGACGCTTTGTGAGGAACGCGACTGATGGCGTTCGACATCCTCGGGAAAGGACTGGGATTCCCCTTTCGTTTCGAGCGCCGCTCCGGCGGGGCACTGGTGTCCTCAGCCACCTCCACCGAACATGAACACATCCAGGAGAGCATCGTCCAGATCCTCGGCACCGGCCCGGGCGAGCGTTTCATGCGTCCCGAGTTCGGTTCCCGCTTGAAGAGTCTGGTCTTCGAAGCCAACGACGAGGTGCTCAAAGGTTTGATCCGCCACACCGTGATCGAGGCGATCAAGCAGTGGGAGAAACGCGTCATCGTTACCGCCGTGACCTTCGATCCCTCTCCCCAGGAGATCGACCGCCACGTGCTGCCCGCGCGCATCTCCTACCGCGTCATCCGGAGCCGGGTGGAAGGGAATTTGGTCTATCCCTTCCATCGCGAGCCACCCCAGGGTCCCACGACCCGAGGGTCCACTTCCCGACACATTTCCGCCGTTGCCGGTAAGTAACAAGTGAGGGGGTGTGCCGGCTCGGGACTGGCTCCCGGGGCGGTACCCCAAGACGGACAGAGGAACGAGAAGAATGGGTCGAGCGAGCATTGCCTATACGAACAAGGACTACGACTCCCTGCGCCGGGAGTTGCTGGGCGGGTGCCGCAGCTGACCGACCGCTGGACGGACTTTAACGCCTCCGACCTCGGTGTCGTGTTGCTGGAGCTGTTCTGCGGGATCGGCGACATGCTGGCCTACTACCTGGACGCCCAAGCCGGGGAGGCCTTTCTGCCGACGGCCCGGCAGCGCCAGAACGTCATTCAGCTTTGCAGGCTCATCGGCTACCGGCTCGACGCTCCCGTCGCTGCCACGACCGCCTTGCGGTTCTCCCTCGACGTGCCCGTCGATGCGGATCTGGCCATACCGGCGGGAACATCTGCCAGCGCTCGTCTGGACGACGGGGATGTCGAGTTCGAGACGGTCGCGGAAGCCATCCTTCCGAAGGGCCAGCTGAGCGTCGACGTCGACGCGCGCCAGGGACGCCGCAAGTTAGAGACCTTCACCGGCACGGGGGAGCCGAACGCACATTTTTCGCTGACCGGGACCCGGATCGCTCAGGGCAGCCTGCGTGTGCTGATCAACGAGCAGGCCTGGCGGGAAGTCTTGCACTTTCAGGAAAGCGGCGGCGAGGACGAACACTTCGAGGTCGAGACCGATGGGCTGGACCGGACGCGCATTCTCTTCGGTGACGGGGTACTCGGCGCGGCGCCACTGGGGGGAGCCGCCATCCATGTCTCCTACCTCGAGACCCTGGGCGCCGGCGGTAATCTTGGCCCCGGGGTCGTCACCCAAATCAAGAGTCCGATCCAACTGAGCGGTGAGCCCATAGTCGGCGTCACCAATCCGGTCCCGGCCACCGGCGGCGCGGACCGCGAGAGCCTGGAGCACGCCCGCCGGCAAGCGCCGGCGGAAATCCGCTCCTTATGGAAGGCGCTCACCAAGGACGACTACCAGGCGCTGGCCGAAGGGTATCCAGGGGTGGCCAAAGCCCAGGTCCTGGACGTCAACGACTGCGGCGACCTGCGCTACTACCAGGTCAACCTGGCCATTGCGCCCCGAGGCGGCGGACCGCCCTCGGCGCTTCTCAAACAGGATCTCGCTCAGTTCCTGGAATCCCGCAAGGTCGTGACTCTCGAGATCCACCTGTACGATGCCCTTTACCGGCCGGTCTCCATCGACGCCGATATCCACACCTACGCAGGCGTTGACCCGGGCCTGGTGCGCCGCCGGATCGAGCAGGCGCTCGGGGACTACTTCGACTTCGAGCGTATGGACTTCGGCCACCCGGTGCCCTCCTCGGACCTGATCGCCCTGCTCGATGGGGTGCGCGGCGTCAGTCACGCCCATCTTTACGCCCCGGCGCAGGATGTCGAGGTTCGTGCCGGGACCATTCCGGTGTTGGGCGAGGTTCGTCTGGATGTTCGGAGGGCCGCCTGATGGCTCCCTATTTCGAGAAGAAGCTCATCGAGCTGCTGCCGCCCTTGTACAAGGAAAGGGACGAGACGGGTGATCTGGAAGCCTTCCTCCGCATCCCGGCCACTGCGCTCGACGAACTCAAAGAACACATCGACCGCTTCCCCGAACTGTTCGACGTGGACCGCTGCGATCCCCGGTTCCTGTCCTTGCTCGGCGAGGTGGTCGGGCATCGGTTCAACCCGCAAGCCGACGCCGAGATCCAGCGCCGGGAAATCCGCGAGGCTATCGAGATCTACCGGCGCAAAGGCACACTCCCGGCCATCGGCCGCGCGCTGGCCGAGGACGGCTGGAGCGGGAGGATCGAGGAGACCTTCCGGCAGGCGTTGCGCCTCAACCGCCGCGGGGTCCTGAGTCGCTCGAAGCTACCCGGATCGATCTACAGCCTGGGCGCCTACCGCGTCGAAGGCGACACCCTCAACCCGGGCCTTCGGGACCGGTTGCGGTTCCATCATCCCGCCGGCACGCGGGTCTTCTTCCGGCAGTGGCTCTCGCTCGTCGGGTCGATGGCCTCCGACATCGAGGCCGTCACCAAGGAGCGAGTGCGGCGCATCGGCCTCGGGCAGCTCGACGAGGCCTTCGTCGTCGGCAACAACGCCCTGAACGGCAGCCGTCGCCTGACGCGCACCGAAAAGACTGGGGGTCTGTGGTGGGTCACCGCCGGCACTACCCTCCTGCATGAGGTGGAGCGCGCCGGGGTCTCGATCCGCCGCTGGCATGGACGAAAGCCGCGATTCCGTTTGAACGCGAGCCCCCTCAACGGCGAGCAGCTGCCCAACGTATGGATCAGCGAGCGCAAGCTCGCCATTTGCTGCGTGATCGAAACCCGGGCTCGACCAGCGCTGGCCGCCCCCTTCATCCGCTTGGCGGGCCAGGACTTGAACCGCGCCCGCCTGAATCGTTCCGCTCCGGCCTGCAGGTTCGGGTTCCGCCAGAAGGACGACTACGCCGAGGCGCGGGCAGGCTTCGCGGCCGCGGCCAATCTTTTCACTGTCACCCAGTGGCCGGCCCCCGCTTAAAGGAGGATTCGATGGCCATTCATCTTTATGAAGACAGCGCACTGACCCAGCAGATCATCTTCGCCGTGCTCATTCGGGAAAGCCACCCGATCGAGACTTGAAGGAGGTACGCCCATGTCTTTGGGACTGATCGTCAAATCGGGCCGCATCCTCACCGCCAAGCTCCTCTTGGGGGAGCCGGTCGAAGGGATCACCCACTGCGCCATCGGCGAAGGGGACAACACGTTTACCGATCCCCTCAATCCACCGGCGCCGAACATCGACCAGACGGCGCTCAAGAACGAGCGGGCCCGCAAGCGGTTTTACAAGCGCACCTTTCTTGCCGAAGACCCTGAAGGGGCACTGATCGTCAACGGCGTGCATTACCTGGAGACGGTCCAGGAGACGCGCATCCTCGGTGTCTACTTCCGCTTTGAGGAGAGCGAGGCCAACGGCATCACCATCCGCGAGTATGGCTTTTTCGGCGGCAACGTCGCCTACCTCGAGGGACACGACGGGGACTACGCCGGCGAGGGCATCCATCACCCCGACACCAATCCGACTGGAGAAGTGCTCCACCCCGGCTACCTCTACGAAGTGAAGAACATCCCCGCCTTCAGCAAGATCTCCGACACGCGGGTGGAGCTCGTCGGAATCATCAAGATCTAGGAGGAAACTCGATGTCTATCTCGCGTGACACCTTTGACGAGACCAAAAACTACAAGCGGGTGCGCTACCACCAGGACCGCGACCTGCTCGACTCCGAGCTCAACGAGCAGCAGGACATCCTGCACCGCGAGCGCGCCAGGATCGCCGACCGGCTCTTCCGGGAGGGGTCGGTGATCGAGGGCCTCGTTGTGTCGGTCACCGGCAACGTCCTGGCCGTGTCCGACGGCGCCGTCTACATCGAGGGCTCCATCGAGCGGGTGCCCGGGGCGCTTCTCACCTACGATCCGGCTGCTGACGCGGGCGCCGACACCGTCTACGTCCAGCTGCTCAAGTACAACTACGGCGCCAACCACGACGCCGCGCTCATCAACCCGGCCACCGGCGAGCCCACGGCCGAGCGCGAGAAGTGGGTGTTGGCCCTGACCGAGCGCGACACCTCGGGCGAGGCGCTGCCCAACAACGTGACCGCGCGCCGGGTGGTGCCCGTCTACCAGTTCGACCGGGCCACCGGCGAGGTGACCGCCGCCGTGCAGGAAAAATCCCGCATGCATCTCGGGGACCTGGCGGGCACCCTGCCGGGCGACCGCATCACGGTCGCCTCCATCACCGAGAACCAACTCGCCTTCGCGGCGGCCGAAGGGCTGAACTCGCTGCTCGACAACCTGGCCGAGCGGACCTTCGATCAGTCGGGCAGCTACCTGGTCGACGGGCTCGACAGCTTCATCGGCGGCAGCGACGGCGAGAGCGTCGAGGTCGTCACCAACGCCGGGCGCGCCTACATCCAGGGCTACCGCCTGCAAAAGGACCTGCCCACCACGACGGTCGTGCCGAAATCGGCCGCCACCCGGCCGGTGCGCGGCGAGCAGAAGACCTTCCACGTCGGCACACGGCGCTACCCGCTCAACAGCGCGCCGCTCGCGGCGACCCGTCAGGTCGAGGCCATCGTCGCCGTCGTAGCCAACGTCACCCGCGGCTCGGTGGGCGGCGGCGAGGACCTGCTCGAGCCCAACCCGGTCGTTGAGATCCTCGAGGTCAGCCAGGGCGCCACCGTCTATACCGAAGGCACCGACTGGCGGCAGTCCGGCAATCACGTGGACTGGCTGGGCACGGGTACCGAACCGGCCATCGGCACCACTTATACGGTGCGCTGGAGCTACACCAGGCAGATGGCGCGGGGCAGCGACTACGTGGACGGCGGCTGGTTCGGCGAGTCTGACCATCCCGCGGCGGCGGAATACTTCTACCTGGTCACCGCCCTGGACGCGAGCGGCGAGACCGCCTACGACGCGGACAAAGTCGTCGCCCGCGACACCCGCGCCGGCGACATCAACCGCCTCGCGTGGCGGCCGGTCAGCGGCGCCACCGGATACCACGTCTACCGCGCCGCCGCGAATGCCGGTCCCGCCGACTTCAAGCTGCTCGAGGAGTTGGCGGCCGCCGCGACCCGTTACGTGGACGACGGCGTCGCCGAGGCCGTGGATCAGCACCCTCCGAACGAGAACGCGAGCGGCCTCGCCATGTCCGAGGTCCGCATCGCCGCGGGCGAGCGCAGCCTCGTCAACTTCGGCCGCGGCACCGTGGGCGACGCGCCCGTGGACGGCTCCAACCTCAGCATCGACTACGACTACTTCCTGGGGCGCCAAGACGTGATCTACGCCACCACCGACGAGATCAAGCGCCTGGAGGGCGCGCCGGCCGACAGGCCCAAGCTGCCGGTCGTGACCGAAGGCGCGCTGGCCCTCGCCGGCATCGACTGCCCGCCCGACTCAATCGACATGCGGATCAACAAATTCGGGTTGACCCGCGTGACCATGGACCAGGTTCACCAGATCATCCGGGATGTCGAGGACCTCAAGTACAACGACGCGCAGCTGCAGATGGCGGGCGAACTGCAGAACCGCGATGCCGAGACCAAGAAGGGCATCTACTCGGACGATTTCTCGAGCGACGCCCAGTCCGACGTCTCCCACGACGAGTGGAGCGCTCGCATCGACGCGGCGCGCCGGTTCGTGGGTCCCGGCCGCGACGCCGCGGCCACCGTGCTCGAGGTGGACCGCGCGGCCAGCCGGGCGCTGTTCGGGGCGAGCCTGGTCCTGTTGCCCGGCGCCGAGACGGTGCTGGTCGAGCAGGCGGACTGGTCCGAGGACAAGAACGTCAACCCCTACGCGGTCTTCGAGGCGCCCGAGGCGACGGTGGAGACGACGCCCAATATCGGCCGCCGGGGACAGACCGGCATCGCCGTGACCGGAGCCAACTTCACGCCCGACGCCGAGGGGATCACCGTGCGCTGCGACGGGCGTACGGTCGCCGAGGGCATTGCCGCCGACGCGGTCGGACGGGCGAGCGCGTCCTTCCTCGTGCCCGCCGGGGCCCGCAGCGGCAGCCGCATCGTTGAGATGAGCGACGGCGAACGCTCCGCGCAGGCGACTCTGCAGGTGCACGACCCACTGGTGATCACCCGCATCCAGCGCGTCGTGGTTGTGCGCCAGGCGCCGCCGCGGATCGTCCGCGTTCCCGTCGTGCGCACCGTCTGGCGCTGGCGCTGGCGCCGCCGACAGCGCGACCCCCTGGCCCAGACCTTCAGCTTCGACCGCAACCGCGTCGTCTCGGCCGTGGGCGTCGAGTTCACCCGCAAGGACGCCGCCATCCCGGTCACCGTTCAGATCCGCGGCGTCACCACAGGCCTGCCCAACGAGGTCGTGCTGGCCGAGAAGGTCCTCTCGCCCGACGAGATCGAACTCCGCGAGGAAACCCGGATCGCCTTCGACGATCCCGTCTACGCCGAGGCGAACACCAGCTACGCGGTCGTGCTCCTGACCAACAGCAACCAGTACCGCGTGCGCATCGCCACTCTGGGGCGGCGCGGACGCCGGGGCACCATCACGCGCCAGACCTACGCCCCGGGCGTGTTGCTGGAAAGCTCCAATGCCGAGACCTGGACGCCGCTCAACGCCGCCGACCTTACACTCAGAATCTACGGCTACGACTTCGAGGCCGCGGGCGAGGTCCGCTTCAAGCCGGTCGAGAATGTCGAGTTCAGCGAGCTCAACCTCGACGAGTACTCGACCGTGCCCGAGGGCACGCGCATCGCCTGGGAGTACTCGACCGACGGCGGGGCAACCTGGGACGCCATCGTGCCGGCCGAGGAGGAGAACCTGCCGAACCTCTCCACCAGCATCCTGGTCCGGGCCCGGCTCGCCGGCGGCGAAGCCAACGACACGCCGGCGCTGAACTTCAGGGACGTGAACCTGGTCGGCTATCTCAACCAAACCGCCGGCGCCTACGTCACCCGCGAGAACGAGCTCACCCAGGGCGTGACCTCGACCCGAGTCTACGCCCGGATGGACGTCCCGAGCGGCGCCTCCCTCGACTGGTACGCCTCCAACGACGCCGGCGAGACCTGGGAGTCGATGGCGCTCGAGGCGACGAGAAAGGTCGACGAGGAGTGGACCGAGTACACCTACAGCCACACCTTCGCCGATCCGGCGGGGGACAAGGTCCGCTACAAGGCGGAGCTGACCGGCAACCGCCTCGTCTACCCGCGCATCCACACCCTGGGCGCAACGCTCAGCTAACGATGGAGTTCCGATGCTCACCCGACGCCAAGGCGGCCTGACCGAGCTCATCCCCTCGCCCCAGGAGAAGCGCGAAGCCGTGCTGCGCGATCACGCCCTGGACCTACTCGCCAACCTGGATGCGCGCCTCGGGCGGATCGAGGCCGGTCTCGGCCTGTCAGTCGAGGAGGCGGAGGCGTTCCGGGCGGTCATGGCGCGCATCCGCCGAGAGGAAACCGAGGCCAGGTGCATCCATCGAGAGCAGCTCGCAGCGGGCATCGGCGACGGCTAAGCGAACACCGCCATTTCGTGCCCGGCGGTAAGTCCCGGTTCTTCCGCGACTTACGGCCAAACCTACATAAATACTTTGATATCAACGTGTTAAGTCCTAAGTTCGCCTTGCTTTCCTTCGGAAACGAAGCGTTCATGTGTCTGAACACAACGTCGGCAATCCCTTGCCAGACAAGGGGTTGTGGGAGGAAAGCAAGGAGAACCGATGGACCTGCGCGAACTACGCTTCGGGGTCGAGATCGAGACGGTCCGGCGAACACGCAAACGCGTGGCCGAGGCCGTCCAGTCGGTGGTGGGCGGCAACGTCACTCATCCGGGGCGGGCGGGCGTCTTCGACCCCTGGGAGGTCGTCGACGAGCAGGGGCGCACCTGGAAGGTCGTATCCGACGGCTCGCTCAGCCACGTCCCGAGCCATCTCCGGGCCGAGGTCGTCACCCCGGTCCTGGCCTACGCCGACATCCCGACCCTCCAGGAGGTCATCCGGGCGGTCCGCAAGTGCGGCGCCAAGGTCGACGGGCATTGCGGCATCCACGTCCACGTGGACGCGCGTCCCTTCGACGGGCGCACCCTCGGGAACCTGGCCAAGATCGTCTACAAACAGGAGCCACTGATCCTCGCGGCGCTCGGCGTCAGCGAGAACCGGCAGCGGACCTACACCCGGCCGGTGCGCGACGAGCTGATCCGGGACATCGAGTGCCGGCGGCCGCGGACCACGGACGAGCTCAACCGCATCTGGTACGGCTATCACAACAGCCGCCCGCAGCACTTCGACCGTACCCGCTACCACGGGGTGAACCTGCACAACGTCTGGCACCGGGGCACGGTCGAGTTCCGCTGGTTCGAAGCCACGCTCCACGCCGGCAAGGTCAAGGCCTACATCCAGCTGGTTCTGGCCGTGGCCGCCAAGGCGCTCAACGGACGCGCCGCCTCCAGCCGCAAGCGCCGCTTCGATCCCCGAAGCGCCCGCTACGACTTCCGCGTCTTCCTGCTCCACCTGGGACTCATCGGGGCCGAATTCAAGACGGCGCGCAAGCACCTCCTGGCCGCGCTGCCGGGAGATTCGGCGTTCCGACGCGGCAGACCGGCGCCCGAGGCGCCAACCGCCGTTGAGGCGGAAACGTCCACAGACGTCGGGCCACAACCCCAGCCTCCGGCTTACGGGGAGGAGGACGCGACGCGGGCAGAAGGAGAGAACACATCATGAAAGTGCGGATCACGGATACGGACCTCGACGGCAAGCCGCTCCAGGGCGAAGGGGAAATCTTTGCCGGCAAGACGGCCCTCGAAGTCGTCCGGGCCATGCGGGGAGCGGCGCTTTTCTCCGACCAGTCGACGCTCGGGGATTATCTCGACATGCTCCTGCGTAACGCTAAGATGCTCTCCGGTATCGACCTCATCGTCAAAGGCGACACGCCCGAGGAGAAAGCCGACTCGCTCCTCGCTTCTCTGGTCGACCACGGCCTGGCGGAATTCCTCGAGGACGAGCCACCGAAGCCGATCACGGTGCCCGCCGCCGTCTGGCAAGGCCTCGAGTCAGTGAGACGGTCAGGACTCACCAACATGTTCGACCGGCCCGCGGTCATCCAGATCGCCGAGAGGCTCGACTTCCTCGAGACGGCGCGATGGATCGAGGGCCACCACGGTCCGTATTCCGAAGGGCTGTTCAAGGGATTCGTGGTCGACCCCGAGGAAGGGAAACTCTGATGTGCGGACAGGCCGGTATCATCCTGGACCAGAAACGGCGCCGCGCCGAGGAGCGCGACTACCTCGCCTGGCTGTTCACCGAGCTCCTCGTGATGAGCGAGGAGCGGGGACCCCACGCCACCGGCGTGGCCTGGCTCAACCGCGACGGCGACCACCAACTCTTCAAACGCCCGGTCCGGGCCACACAGTTCGTGACCGATAAGGCGTTCCATGAGATCCTGGCCGGAGTCGACAACCGCACCACGCTCGTGCTCGGCCACACCCGCTGGCGCACGCGGGGCGATGAACAGGTCAACGAGAACAACCACCCGATCCGGGCCGGGGACATCATCGGCACCCACAACGGCACCATCTACAACGCCAACTACATGTTCCGGCGGTTCAAGCTGCGCCGCTTCGCCGAGGTGGACAGCGAGCTGCTCTGCCGGCTGGCAGGCCGGGCCGCCCGAGGTGGCCCGATTGACACCGTCCGGTTCAAGGACCGTCTCAGGTTCTGCCGCGGGCAGATGGCGGCGGTGTTGGCCTCCCGGCTCGATCCCGAGACCGTCCTCGTGCTCAAGGGGAACAAGCCGCTCGAGCTGCGTTTTCATGCCCGGCACCGGGCCGTCCTTTACGCCTCCGACGCGGCGTACCTCGACGCGGTCTTGGACGAGGAACCGGGCTGGTGCGAGCTGAGCATTCCTCCGATGAGCCTGCTGGTGTTCCGGCACCGGATGCTGGCGGACTTCTCAATCGAGCCGTTCGAGTTCATCGCTCAGACCAGGAGGCGCAAGAATGCGGCGGGCGAGGAGGCGCCATGACACCGAGAGGACAGCCGACAGAACCCAGAGAAGCCCCGAAGGTGAACACTTCCGGCATGCTGAAACTCTTCGTCTACGGCACTCTCAAGCGCGGGTACTGGAACCACGACGCTTTCTGTCAGGGCGTGCTGGAGATCCGGGAGGCGCAGGCCCGTGGCCGACTCTACGAGGGGCCGGGCTTCCCGGTCCTCGAGGTCCCGGACGAGGACATCCTTGCCTACGGCACCGCCAATCATCTGGCCGACGTAGCCACACAAGCGGGGCTGTCTCGCCGGGTGGCGTCATGCTCCCGACCGGAGCGGGAAAGCGCCACAGCGGGCGCCTGGGGCGCCGTGTACGGGGATCTGCTCACCTTCAACGACCCCGAATCCCGCCTGCCAGCCATCGACCGCTTGGAGGGCTTCCGTCCGGGCGGTTCCAGCCTCTACCGGCGGGTGCTGGTGCCCGCCACGGTGAACGGCGCCCGCGAGCTCGCCTGGGTCTACACGGTCGAGACGACCGGCATCAAGCGACACAGGATCGTGTCCGGACGCTGGCCGGAGTAGCGGCGTACCTGATGGCTACGCGCCAACATCACATACGTAAGTCATCCAAGAATTCCGAGGCCGACTTGACACCAGCGACCATCAAGTGGTCCCGAGCGCGTGTGCAAGCAACGTAGAGCAAGTGCCTCTCCGTTTCGTAGACCTCTTCGAGATCGGAGTCATCCGCGACGGTTTCGATCCTCTCCTGGAGTGGGATCACTTCATCGTCACACGCCATGACTGCAACGGTGCGGAACTCCAACCCCTTCGCCCGATGCATCGTACTTATCGATACACTCTCCTTTCCCGTCTCGAGGCCTTCATCCAGAACCTGAAAAGGAAGCCCAGCGTAGCGAACCGCCGCGCGCGCTCGGTCCAACTCTTTCGTCGACCGCACGAACACGGCAATTTCATGAGCACCTACGCCCTCCTTTATGCGTTCCTGTATCCACGTTCCGACGATTTCACTTTCTTCCTGATCAGTTTCGAAGGAGCTTATTGTTGGCGGCTGTCCATTAAAAGCCGAGACTGTTCCCCGTCGATCCTCGACGTTGCCATCGACATCGGCAACTTCGGAGCCCAACAAACGATCCGCCTGCGTCCGGATTTGATGGGACGTTCGATAGTTGAGTTTGAGCGTCTGAGATTTCCCTCGGACATCGACTCCCAGTGCTTTCCAAGAAAATGGCGTTTGGAAAATCCGTTGTTCCAGATCACCTGCGAAAAAGAGGCTGTTGGTCCGATGATTGCCCAATGCCGCAAGGAAATGCAGTTGGGCGACGCTGATGTCCTGCGCCTCATCCACAACTGCGAAGTCAAACGGCCGCTTCCGACGACCCTTAAGTCTCTCAGCAAGCACGCCGAACATTTCGGGTCGGGTTACCAAACCGCGCTCTCGAAGTTCGACCTTGACTCGTTCAAAGATGGACCAAAGCGTCGAGCGTTGTTCGACCGGCAAGCGCGTCTTTCGTCCAAGTCTCCTTACATCGCGATAGGCTTCCCAGCTATCCAACTGCCATGCGTCGACGACGTTCTCCCACTCGGCCAATAAGAACCGAGGACTGAATCGCTGCGTCTCCGCCGCGCTGGTGGTGTTCGACAGAAGCTCCTGAACCAGCTCCTGAGTTGTGATGTTCGGCGAACCAACCTGTGCGCGATAAAGCCGTTCGCCGACCGTATCGATGGCATCCACTTCCACGCGTTCTCCAAGCCGAGGTTCGTTGTGGATCAACCGCTTGAGTTTCGTCCGTAGAGCGTCAGCCAAAGTGTCGGAAAACGTGGTGAGCAGCACCCTGGCGTCCGTATTGGCGCGCGCGAGGAACACGGCGCGGTGGATCGCCACAACGGTCTTCCCCGTGCCGGCTGCACCGGACACACGAAACGGACCGCTGTAGTCCTTCTCGACAACTTGTCGCTGTGCCGGATGAAGGAAGAGTGCCCACTTCTCCCAGGGATACTCGAGAGCGCGCTCCAACTCTTCGATGTCGTTCACTACGCGGAATCGTCTCTGCGCGTCGGGATGCTCGAACGCGTCGGCGACGGCGACCACCTGCGCCACCTGAGGCGTTCCGCCAACAGCCAACTCGAGCAGCGCCTCCGCTGCTTCGCTTGGTAAGTGATCAACCAGCTCCAGAAGACTATCTTCATTGGCGTTGCGTACATCGTTCAACCACTCATCCGGTACGCCGTAGCCCAGCAGATCGCTTTCGGCAACGGCTGAGAATAGGGGCGGCTTGGGCGACAGCTTCTGCTCTGTCGCCACATACTCGGGCACGATGATCTCTTGAACTGTCTCCCGCAGTTCAACTAGTTGCGCGGCGCCGGTTTTGGGGTGGGTTTCCAGTTTGCGCCGTTCGGCCCACTGATAGGCGTTGTCGTGGTGATCCACGTAGCACAGCATCAGGCTGTTCTGGGTCCGATGCACGATCATTCGGACATCGCGGCTGACACGGACAGACCAGAAATTCGGATCTCGGGCTCTATCCAGTTTGTGGAGCCGCAGCCCGGGCTGCGCCGGATTCAATTGAAGGTCGAAGGCCGTGGTCTTCACGCCCTTCTGCTCGCTACCGGTCAGCTTGGTAAGGCTGTCGGTGAAGGTGTCGGCGATGCGGAAGTCCATTCAGAGTTGATCTTCCATGGCAGTCGTTAACTGACAATTCGTTCGGCGACGACTTCCCAAGAAACGCTGCGTTTCTGTCTCCATCGATCTGATAACAGCCTAAACACGGAACACCTTCATGACCTCATCCCCCAGGTGATTGATCACCTTGACCGCGATCCGTCCCGACGGTGGCTTGTCGAAAGGCCGGGAGGTGTCGCTGTGTAGCATCTCCCAGGCTTCCTGGTTGATCTCCGCCTTGAGGGTCGTCTTGAGCGATTGGTACGGGTCGTTGGCGCCGAGGAAATAGGCATGGCGGACGAAGAAGCTCTCCTCGTTGTAGTCGGTGTCGACGAACCAACAGGCGATACCGTCAGCGCTGTCGCTGCGGATCTCGCCGGTGTTGGGGTGGAATACGTCGACGCCGTTGACCTTGACTCGGATTTGACTGTCCTCTGCGTCGAGGATGTCGATGTCAGGTTCGCCAAAGATGACAAAGAGGTTGCCTTTGCCGGTGTTCTTGAGGTCGTCGGCCATGTGGAGATCGGCGTTCATACGGGCTTTGAGGACGGGGACTCGGCCCAGCTTGTCGAAATCCGTCGAGTGGGCTTCGTAGTTGAAGGCGCAGGTGATCAGGACGTCAAAGTTTGCGTCGGCGGCCTCGCGGGCGGCTTGCACAAGATCGGGACGGGAGACGGTGCCGAATTCAGGTCCGATGAAGATAGCAGCCCGCTTCTCGGCACCGGAATCACCGTCGCCCTCGCCGTAGCTTCCTTCGGCACAGATAAGATCTCCCGGCCATGGAATGATCGAGGAAAACGAGATGTGGTCCTCCTTGTGTGCCTGTTGAACGCCAGATGTTTCCAGGTGCTCCAGGATCATTTCGGCGAAATCCTGTTTTTCGCCGAAACCGAGTTTGGTCTCTGCGACGTGGTCGATGAGCTCGTCGTTCTCGTCAACGCCCAGCACGCGATGGGGCGAAAGGCTCTCGACGGTGAACGGGCCGGCAACCCGCACCTTCCTGTTGTCCTCGTAGGGTTTGTCGTAGAGGTATTCGTAGTCCGCCCGGGCAGCGATGGAGGCGTCGATCTCCTTTTGCCGGGCGATGCGCTGCTCCCACCAATCGGCGTGCAGCCTCCTGGAGTCCTCGGACCAGGTCTCCTCGGCGTCGCGGGGAATTTCCCATTCCTCCCAGGCTGTTCCGAGCGCGTCGTTCAATTGCTGGCGCAGCGATTCCAGCATCCCCTGGAACTTCTCCCAGATCACGTCGATCTCGGTGTTGTTAGCGATGGCCTTGAGGGTGATGTGCGGCACGCGCTCGTACACGAAACCCTGGCGGATGTCGTTGTAGGTGGACGCGTTGGAAGGCATCTTGCGCGTGACCTCGGCTTCCTTGAGTTGCCCGTCGCGGCTGTCAGCAAGCAAATAATAAGGATAACGAGCACCCATGATGCGGGCCCGGGCAAGTGCGAGTGCCACACGGGAGGTGTCGATTGTGATCCACCGGCGGCCCCACTGCTCGGCGGCGTAGGCGGTGGTGCCGGAGCCGCAGGTGGGATCAAGGACCAAGTCTCCGGAATCAGTAGTCATCAGGATGCAACGCTTGGCTACCGTCGTAGCGGTCTGAACGATATAGGTCTTTTGGACCGAGAAAGTGCTCTCGATGGTGTCCATCCAGATATTGTTGAAATACGTGATCGGGAAATCGTCTATGTATCGACGGTAGGTTAGTGTTTTCCCAACACCTAGAAGCCGGTTAGTCTTAGCGAGACGCTCCAGTCCTGGCCGAGACGGCTTCCAGTGATTACCCTTGGAGGGCTCAAATGCCACGCGCTCGTATTCGAAGGGCGCGGAGCCTACAACGGATGCGCCCTGAGAGGTTATATTCGCAGTGCGGAATTTTCTGAATCCCTCGGGCAATTCCTCATCTGTTTTCAACCTTCTCCACTCAAAACGTTCTCCTTCGACGCAATTATAGCTTGAGTCCGATACATCCTCGCCGAGGACACCAAAAGGGGTTCGATACTTGAGCGAATCTTTCTTCTTTCCGTACCATACAATGTGGTCATAGATGCCGGGAAGATACATGCTAGCCTGTCCACTGGTCTTTCTGAAGACGACGTCCGAAACGAAATTTTCCTCCCCAAACACCTCGTCCATCAGCGCCCGTACTCGGTGCACATTCTCATCCCCGATCTGCACAAAGATCGAGCCGCTCTCGGTGAGCAAATCCCGCGCCACAGTCAGTCGATCTCGCAGATACGTCAGGTACGAATGAATTCCATCCCGCCAGGTGTCTCGAAACGCCTTGACCTGCTCGGGCTCGCGGGTGATGTGGTCGGCCTTGCCGTCCTTGACATCGCGGCTGGTCGTGGACCACTGGAAGTTGGAGTTGAACTTGATGCCGTAGGGTGGGTCGATGTAGATGCACTGCACCTTGCCGCGCAGCCCTTCGCGCTCCGCCAGCGATGCCATTACCTGTAAGCTGTCTCCCAGGATCATACGGTTTGACCAGTTGGCATCGTGCTGGTAGAACTCGGTCCGAGCTTCGCCGTCGGGGAGCCCGTTGAAATCGGCGAAGAGATCGGCCTGGAAACCGGATTCGGCTTTCTCCGCGTTCGTTTCCTTACTCCTGCGCATCAGGTCGTCAATCAGCACCTTCGGGTGGACCTTCTCCTGAATGAAAAGCGGCGGTGCCTGCACCACCACATCGGACCAATTCTGTTCATCCTTGCCACGCCAGACGAGCTGGGGATCGAGGTCGCGGTTGCGGCGTTCGTAAGCGACCTGGATGGGATTCCGATCCTCCTCCTCCATCACGGCCTGATACTCGGCGGTGGGGATGTTCTTTCGTGACACCTCGCTGTGCGTAAGGGTCGCGACGGTCTTCCCTCTTTGCTTCTTTGTTCTCCTCTTCGCCATATTTGCTCCCTTTAGTCAGCTGGCTCAGCCGCTACGGAGTCGATCATCTTATTGAACTCCTCTTCGACTCTGGCTTCGAAATCCGACTGCATCTCGTAGACGTCTGTGAACTCGGCGAAGGCCCAGCGACCGTAGCGGCCATGATTGTTCACGCCGGGCACCCAATAGGTGTCCATGGTGGTTTTCTTTACTTTGGCATCCTCTTTCCGGTAGCCCTTGATCTCGACGATGAGATGCAAGAGATCGTCCTCCCCATGGCCATCGTCAACGAGGACAATAAAGTCCGGAATGTACGTCCGCGTTTCGGAGCCGTAACGATAGGGAACCTCAAGACCGAGATTATGGTTCTTGACGTACGCTTTGACGCGAGGATGGGATTCGGCCACACGGCAAAATTCTGCTTCCCAGTCGCTATCGAGGACAACCCAATTGATGTGGCAACGGCGGGTGTCCGTCTCGTAGCGGCTGGTCTTGGACGTGTTGAAGTTGACGTGGATCGTTGAACCGAGAGGGTTGTATGGATCAAGCACGGCTTTGACAGGACGACGGCCGATTTCTGCTCGCGTGATGGCGGCCGTGACTTTCTCACAAGCCATGTCGGCCAGCTCCTGGTACATCAGCTGGGCGGGGTAGGTGTCGCCCTTGCAGACAAGGCAGCCATCGAGCCACTGTTTCGTAATGCGCTTGAGCTGCCCGAAAAGATGAAGCTTCGGTTCGTCGCCTGGATCACGCCACTTCGTGAAGAGCAGCCGCTGGGTGAGATAAAAGAGAAGAGTCGAACGCCGGATGTCGCCGGTATGAACCAGATTGAGGTCGACGCCCTCGCCGATGATTCCCTGGTTTCTCGTAATCGACGGGCCGACCAGATCGGGCGTGAGTTCCAGCACTGAGCCCTCGTTGAACTCGGCGCTGAGCCTCTCGTTCGGCAATTCTACTCTGTACCCGGCTACCCGCGGGAACCGGATCTCGAGTGCGTCTCTCTCGGGCCGCACGGCCCTCACTTGAACCGTTTCTCGAGGCGGTTTTGGGGTGACCACAACGGGCTTCGCGGTGAAGTCGAAGGGTATCCCCAATACGTCGGCGTACTCGACGTCGAACAGGCCGTCCTCATTGAGATCGTAGGATTGACGGCGTAGCGCGCGGCCGATGACCTGCTCGCATAGCAACTGCGTGCCAAAAGCGCGGACACCTAGGACGTGGCTAACAGTATTCGCATCCCACCCTTCAGTGAGCATCGATACCGACACCACACAACGAATTGAATCCCCCAGCCGGTCCGGTTTGCCTACCGTGTTCATGACCTCACGCAGAATGTCCTGGTCGCTGATGTTCTCGGCCTGGTGGCGATCACCGGTGCGCTCGATGATTTCTCGCCGAAAGCGCTCGATCTCGTCAGCGGCCATCTTGCGGAAGTTCCTATCCAGCGCGTCACCGGACTCCAGCTGTTCGCTGTCGATCAACAAGGTGCGAGGCCGCGGGTACTGGTTGCCATACTCGTCAAAATTGCGAAACAGTTCGAAACGCCCGTTTTGTAAGGTCGTTGAGCCGTCATCGTTCTCACGGTGGAAACCGGAGATAAAGTCGTAGACCAACTTCGAGATCGACGTGTTGTTGCAGACCACAATGAAGCACGGAGGCACGGCAATGTTTGCCTCCTCCATGAGATCGAAAGTCTGCCGGTAATGCCCATACAGGGCCTCCAGGGCAGTCTGGAGCGGCGGCGGCAGATCCAAGGGATCAAGATGCTTCGACTTGCCCCGTCCCTTCTTCGGCATGTCGCCACGGATGTGTTCCCAGAGATTGCGGAACTTCGGCATGTCGCCACCGGAGATGTTGTCGGCCACCGGTACCCGGGGAAGTTTGACGATGCCGCATTCGATGGAATCCATGAGCGAGAAATCGCACATCGTCCAGGGGAACAACGTCCCTTCGGCATAGCCGGACCCACGTAAAAAGAATGGCGTCGCGGAGAGATCCATAACTCGGTTGATGCCGAGTTTTTCTCCGACGGTTTCGATCCCTGAAATCCATAGCCGGGCGGCGTCCGTGTTCTTTTGGGCTTCCTTCCGGTCATCACCTTTGAGCGCGTCTTCCTGTTTCTCGCCCGGCTTCTCGCGATAGCAGTGGTGCGCCTCATCGTTGAGGACCAGGATATTCTTGACGCCCATGAGTTCGGGCGTGACCCGTTGCAACATTTGGCCGTCGGTCTCCAGGGTCGTCAGCGGCTCACCTCGTCCCTGAAGCAAGGAACGGCCGCCCTTGGATAGCTCCAAGCGTTCACGCAGCTTGAAGGCGTGGTAGTTCGTGATGACGATCTTTGACTTTTCCAGATCGGGGAGCATGTCGCTCGGAACCAACTCGCGGCTTCGGTAGTAGCTGTCCGGATCGTTCGGCTGCAGCACCCGCAGGCGATCCTTGATGGTGATGCCGGGCGTGACGACCAGGAAGCCACGTGTGAATTTCTTGCTTTGGGGCCGGCGGACCGCGTTGATGGTCTGCCAAGCGATCAACATCGCCATGACCGTGGTCTTTCCGGCGCCTGTGGCCAACTTGAGAGCCAGCCGCGGGAGCTCCGGATTAGCGTCGTTGTTGGCGTTCGCCAGATGGTCGAGGAATCCCTTGCCGGCTCGGCCCGTTCGTGGCGCAACCTCGGTGAGCCAAATGGCGGTCTCTGCCGCTTCGACTTGGCAGAAGAAGGGCCGAATGCCACTGAATCGGTGGTGCCGCCAGTGCTGGAGCAGGCGGGCCGTCTCCGGGGTCACCTGCCATTGGCCCGGGTCCGGTATGTTGCGCCAGCGCTCGACCTGCCGTCGAACTCCGTTGATGATTGCCGTCAGGTCGTACTGCTGGCCTTGGGTCTCGAGTTTCTTCGCCGCCTCGTCGAGCACCAGTGCGATTTGCTCTGCCGACCCCTTGCGCTTTTTGGGCTTCGGGATTGGCGTGATAAATTCTGCCTGCCTTCGGCTTTCGATGATCTTCTGGGTCGGCTGCCCCGTCTCGTCCAGTTCCCAATGCCGGCTCGGGGACGCGTAAGGCGAGTTGAGGACCGGCTGTTCGAAGAATGGATTCGTCAAGTGGATACACCCCCCTTAGACCATATTCGTACCATGTCGGATCTTAAGGGTCTCCTCGATCTGTTCGGTTGATTGCGGCTTCGGCACGCTGAAGCTGTTCCATGACCCACCCAAAATCCAGGACATCGCCGAGGATCATGCCCTGCATGGCTCGGTAGTCCCGTTCAATCACCGTACGCAGTTCCGGCTGTGGAAGCAATCTGACCGATCCGGGAATGGCCTCTTCGAACCGCTTCCAGGCCTGACGGAACGCGATGAGGTTGTGGTTCCGGACCGCGTCCAACAGGTCAGTGTTGGACAGGGCGGACTGGCCGGTCTCGCTCGGGGTAATCATCGCGACATCGTAGTAGTGACGAGAAATCCGGTCCTGGTCCACCGGCAGACGTTTTGCGTCCCGGTATCCACAGTGCAGGCCATGCAGGATCAGCAGTTTCTCCCAATAGGTGCGCTCCGGCGCAATCACTCTGATGTCATCCACCGCAAACGACCAGTCGGGCAGTTCGCCGGCGATATAGGGAGAGACGGTGCAGGCCAAGTTGGGGTCGAGCGCCGACCTTGCTCCCGCCTCGATCCTCACGCGCGGGGACACATAAGACATATCGCCACTCGGATACAGGGTTGGATACTCAATGAAGAGCGTTTGCCGGTCAACGTCATCTTCATCCGGACCGACATGGCACCCCTCCGCGATCTCGCCGATCAGCCTCGTCAGCGCTGTTTTCAGGTCGCCAAGAATATAGCGACTGCACGCCGCCGTGAGTTCCTTAAAGAGGGCGGCCCGTTTCTTGTTTGAAAGATTGCCTGCAACGGTCGGGTCGCGCTCCCTTTCGAAACCCAGGCCGTCACGATAAACGACGAGATCGATGTCTTCGGAGAACCGGTGAATGAGTCCGAAAGCCTTGGACAGGGACGTGCCGCCCTTAAAGAGCAGTTTTGGATGCCCGTTGGGCAGCCGGTTGTACAGCGTGTCCAGGACGAGACAGACCCAGAAGTCTTTCTCCACATAGCCGGGCAACGTATCGAGGCGGCTTGCCGCCGCTTCGAACACATCCCGCCGGTCTTGCTCCGGCAGGGAGAGAAAGGATTCGACGTTTCCATTCATACGGCAACGGCTTGGTCACTCGTGATGCTGCGGGCGAGCGGCAGCGCCCAGCCGGGCAGATCGCGTCTGTTCTGCAATAGATCGAGCTTCACATCGTCGGGGAGAAGGCGCTTCAGAGTCGAAACGACCTGCGCGTCTCTGGCAGCATCGGGGCCCAGCCATCGCAGCGCCTGCACCACCGGGGCCGAGGGTTTCCCCGCCCACTGCATGACGCTCGGCCCCGCGTGTCGGAATCGGACCGTTCGTCCGTCGATCTTCAGCATCCTGGAGTGACCATCCGTCACATACGAGGCCTTCGACGGAACCGCGTTGGTGAGGCCTAGCTGGTTTGCGGCCACCAGGCCATCGGGCATGATGCGGACGTTGTCCCGCCGTGCCAGCGCTGCGATCGCGGCATCCAGATCGACGGGCGCCGGCCGCTTCAGCACGTCGCTCATCCTGGGCATGTCGTACAGCCCGTGTCCGACCCGACGCAGTTCGCCCGCCTTGACGAGGCGCGACAGTGCCTGATCGACGGCCTCACGGCTCCCGAGGTCAAGGAAGTCCTTCGGCGTGCACACCCAACTCCCGCTGTCGTGCGCGGACACCCTCTTCATGATCTTGTCGGGCGTACTAGTCATGGGATCACATCCCCTTGCCTTCTTGACGGACGTCAGAAATATAATATAATTATCTAACGTTGTCAATGACGTTTTCAAGAAGAGCACCTGGCACCGGAGCGAGAGGTGCCGAAGCGACAGGGCCGATAGTAACGAAAAGCAAACGCGAGGCAGTACATGAACAAATTTACCAGTCATGCAGTGCTGGCAACGAACATTATTCAATACGTTGGAGATGAAGTTACTAAGGAATCAGGAACTCCGATTCCTAAACTCTGGGACTTCCACAAAAGCGTCGGCGCACCAAGCGAGGAGGTTGCCAATCAATTAGTGAAAGAACTGGAGGAAAAAGGAATCCTTAGCATCGGACGCGCCCAGGAAACTTATGGAGGTTCTTTCTTTATCAACGTTAGCCTAACTCTCGACGGGTGGAAAAAATACGAAGCTGGCAAGGACGACAACATGGAACCGACAGGATCGATCAATGCAACGATCTCCCCAGAGACATCTAACGATAGGATTAGAGTGTTCTTAGCTCACGGGCACGACGAAGAGTTTCTCCAGACTACCGCTCGCTTTCTTGAACAGCTCAACCTCAAGATCATCATCCTTCGGGAGCAGCCTAATCAAGGACGGACCATCATTGAGAAGATCGTCGACTATTCCGACGTGGGCTTCGCTGTCGTCCTTCTAACGCCAGATGATGAAGGCAGGAGCATATCCTCTCAATCCGAGAAACTGCGACCACGAGCACGTCAAAATGTCATCTTGGAGCTCGGGTTTTTTCTCGGCACGCTCGGACGTAAAAAGGTGTGTGCCCTCTACAGTAAGGATGTTGAAATCCCTTCGGACTACGCTGGGGTCCTGTTTGTTGAACTAGACGCCTCTGGAGCATGGAAATCGAAGCTTGTAAGAGAGATCAAGGCTGCAGGTCTTGATGTTGATATGAATCTTGCCCTGTGATTGCCTGCTAAAGGCGCCAGGAATTCCCAACGGTAGGGTGAACTGCTGGAGATCTCCTCACGATGTGCGACCGTTTCAAACATTATGTCGACTAGTTTCTTTCAAGAGCCGGGGTATGCCAAAGACGAACGCTACTGCGCCGCAAACTCGACGAGTCCAAGTGCGGCCCGTCGTAGGAGGATCGATCTTGGGTTTCATTAATTGGTTGTTCGGGAGCAGTGCCTCCAGGGATGAGCTTCCTCCGCAAACCAGCACAGGAGAGCCGGTCGTCGAGCGAGCACCTCGCTCCAGCCAGCACCGCTTCAGCGATGCTTACTTCGACACCATGTCGCGGATGCAAACGGCGGTTTCGCAGCGGAACTTCGAGGAAGCGGGCCAGCTCGTGCGCAGGAACCTTGACTATATTTCAGGCTGGGTAAAGGAAACCTGCCGTGAGAACGGCTCCTTTGACATTCGCATGATACCTGCTCTTCAGCAGGGTGGGACTGTGCTTGCCCTCCTCGGGGATGACCAGGGGCTTGATCGGATGCGAGAGATAGTCTCTTCTGCCCCTGAACTTCAGCCATGGGTCGAGAAGGTTGGGCAACACCAGGAGGACCGGCGGCTATTTCAAGCGATCCTGGAGGCAGTTACGACACATCCGAGTTGTCTCCAAACCGAGGTAAAGGATCTCGTCGACGAAACGGACGGGCATAGAGTGGCGAACCTCATCTCATACCTTGAGAAGTCCGGAAAGATCGTCCGCATCAGGTCGGGGCGTACATACAGGCTTCTGCCACCGGACTCGCCTGGCGTTCCAGCGCCTCCCCCGAAGCAGATCGTTGGGTCGCATCGGACTGATCAGAAATCGCCAAGACTGCGCGAAATCGACGCCTCACTGCTTAGCTATATGCCGTTACCTCGTGCACCACTCCGATGGGAAGAGACACAGGTTGGTCGCGAACGGGCGGCGGTCCCTGTACCAGAGGATCACTTCGAAGTTCGCGACGCGGATTGGCAGATCGCAATGATCGAGAAGATACCGGCAGCAGAGCGTCCGGATACCGCTTTTCGCCAGATGCACCCCACTGGCACCGGAATCATCATGCTCGATGACCTTGGCAAGGCTGAGGGCCTTGGCCAGATCCAAGCAGCCGCCCTACATTACAACCGAGTTGGTGAATTGACGGCGAAAGTAGGGCTGCGGCACTGCGTCTACCGTGTTGGCGTCCATCCCCTCGGCTGCGGCCTGATCGCCATGTCAGGAGACTGCGTCGTGCACGCCTACGACAGCCACCTCGAACCGATTCTGGAGACCACTCTGACCAAAGCGTCCGAGATCCTCACTCTGAGGAAGCGCTTCGATGTTCCGGACGATCAGCTCAAGAACCATATCCGTTGTGTCGCTCTGTCACAGGACGCAACCCGTTACCTCTTCACCACAGTGGACGAGGCGTGGTGCGTAGATATGGCTGGCAAAGGTGTTTGGGGCGTCAAGCTGCCGTTTAAAGAAGGCTGGACACGGGTTTCCACGCCGAGCACTGTCGTCGGGACGAGTGCGGAGGTGGACCGTGCGCTCGCACTGATGGATCTGTCGTTCCCGATCACACCGGAGGATGTAAAGCGGCGTTATCGAGAGCTCGCTAAGCAATGGCATCCGGACCTCAACCCAAGAAACCTCGAGGGCCACGAGAAGATGAAATTACTCACCGGGTCGGCAGAGTTGCTGACCGGGGTCGCGGCGAGCGTCCTCCCGTGCTACATGGGCACCACCTTTTTCCAGGAGATAGAGCGCACGGAGTTTAAGAGCGGCGGGGTCAAATTTGAAATGAACATGGGCATGCAGGTCGGCGAAATCCAGGCTGCCGACTGGGTTTACGCCGCCAGCTTCGCGGCGAGCTCGGACGCGGTCTATCTCGCAGGCTATTCCGGTCGGGTCGTTGTGATCGATGAGAACGGAGAGGCTATGCGGGCATACGATATCGGCAACGTGCCGTGCAGGATCGTGGACACAGGGGATTATCTTTATCTGCTGACGGACACGAGACTCTACGTTCTCCGCGATGACGCACTTCATGCCCTGGTCGATACCTTCGACGGCGGGGATCTGATCGTAGCGCAGACCGGCTTCGGGCTGCTCGAGAAGAAGCGACTACGCTGGTTCCACGAGGACGGCCGCTACGTTGGCAGCGTCGTCACCAGGGACCCCATCCGTCGTGTCTATTCAACGGGCGACGGGATGGTCGCCGAGACACGCCAGAGACGGGCGGTTGTTCAAGGCGTTCCCACGTGGTGGGAGTAATGCTCGGATCCCCGCCGAACGTGATGATCCCAAATGCTCGCAGAGCCACGTTGATGCCGATCCTAGTGTCTTATCCGGCCATACAGCTTAGCCAGAGCTTCTACTGGTTCCTGAAAGAGTTCCAGTTTCGCTTTCAACAGCGAAAACCAACGGAACTTGCCTAACCAGTTAAAAGCATGGATGCATTCGAGACAGCAACGTGCCCAGCCAGGATTGCCTTTTGTGAAACGCATTGAAGATTCCTTGAAATTCAGCGCGACCGACCTAGTCGGATACCTGAATTGTCGTCATCTCTCCGAACTGGACCGTGCGGTCGCTGACGGTGCTTTGGCGAAACCGGAGGTCTGGAATCATCCCCTTCTGCAGATTCTTTGGGAAAGGGGTTCAGTTCACGAACAGAATTATGTTGAGCATTTGAGGAAGGACGGTCTGGAGCCGGTTAGAATTGAGGGCATTGAAGTTACAGACGAGGCGGTCTCTCAAACACTTGCGGCTATGAAACGAGGCGTGCCGGTGATCGTTCAGGGGGCGCTGTTCCACGACCGTTGGGTCGGACGTGCCGACATTTTGTGCCGCATCGAGACCCCGAGCGCCATCGGCCACTGGTCGTATGAAGTGATCGATACAAAGCTCGCGCGTGAAACGAAAGCTGGAACTGTTCTCCAGCTTTGTCTCTATTCCGATCTACTGACAAAGGCTCAAGGCCTGGAGCCTGAGTGCATGTATGTTGTCGCGCCGGGGTCGGAATTTGAGCCACAACAATATCGATTTGCGGACTACGCCGCCTATTTTCGGAAGGTGAAGCGTGGTCTGTTGGCGGCTCTGGCAAAACGAGACGCGGTAGAGACTTATCCCGATCCGATAGAACATTGCGACATATGCCGGTGGCGACAAACTTGCGACAAGCGTCGCCGCGGCGATGATCACCTTTGCCTCGTGGCAGGAATCTCAAAGCTTCAGATCAACGAGTTGAACCAGCGCGGGGTGACAACCGTGCAAGCCTTGGCCGGTTTATCCTTACCGTTGGATTGGACACCGGATCGTGGCGCAGCTGAATCCTACGGCCGCATCCGCGAGCAGGCGAGGGTTCAAGTCGAAGCTCGCGAGGCGGGTGAGGGGAAATTCGAACTGCTTCCGGTGGAGGGTGGATTCGGCCTCACCCGCCTTCCTGAACCGTCGGACGGGGACATTTTCTTCGACCTGGAGGGAGATCCATTCGTCGGCGAGCACGGCCTCGAATATCTTTTCGGCTACTTGTTCATTGGTGAATCCGGACAGGCTGTATACAGGAGTGAGTGGGCCTTTTCACGGGTCGAAGAAAAACAGGCCTTCGAGAATTTTGTCGATTTCGTCATGGTGCGCTGGAAGTATTTTCCCAGCATGCACATCTATCACTACGCTCCTTATGAACCGTCGGCCTTGAAGCGTCTGATGGGCCGTTATGCGACGCGGGGAGAGGAAATCGACCAAATGCTTCGCGCAGGCTTATTTGTCGACCTCTATCAAGTGGTCCGCCGCGGTATTCGCGCGAGCGTGGAAAGCTACTCAATCAAGAAGTTGGAGCCGTTCTATGCGTTTGAGCGGGAAACCGCATTAACCGATGCAAATGCGGCCCTGGCGAATCTCCAGGCAGGCCTCGAACTCGATGACGTTCCTTCAGTTGCGGATGAGATCAAAGCCGCCGTGGTTGCCTACAACAAGGATGATTGTCGCTCTGCCGCCGGCCTGCGGGACTGGCTTGAAACATTGCGGGCGCAGCTTGTCTCTGATGGCGTGGATGTGCCTCGCCCGAAATCGGAAGACGACGCCCCAAGCGAAAATATCACCGATTGGCTGATCCGGATAAACGCACTAATCGAACGTCTGACGGCCGATGTTCCTGCAGACCCGGAAAAGCAGGATAAGGAGCAGCACGCGCGCTGGATACTGGCCAACATCCTTGATTGGCACCGCAGAGAAGAAAAATCGGTGTGGTGGGAGTACTTCCGATTAGCGGATCTCTCGGAAGAGGACCTGCTAGATGAGCGGGCTGGGCTCTCCGATCTTACTTTCTCGAAAGAGGCTGGCGGCACTGCCAGAGCGCCGATTCACCGTTACAAGTTTCCGTCGCAGGAAACCGAACTCCGTGGTGGCGAAGATCTCCATAGTCTTGGCGGAGACAAGCTCGGTAAGGTCGAGGCAATTTCCGTTGGCAACTGCACAGTGGATATCAAGAAACGGCGGGACAGCGTCGCGACCCATCCGCAGGCCGTCTTTGCACATACATACGTCAATGCTCAGGTACTCAAGGACTCGCTTGTGCGGCTCGGCGAGTATGTAGCGCAGCATGGCCTGAGTGGAGAAGGGTCTTATCAGGCTGGCCGTGATCTCTTGCTCAAAGAAGCCCCGCGTGTCGGTGGTCAAGAGATCCACCGTAAAGGGGAAACAACAGTCGAAGCAGCCATCCGACTATGCGGGCATCTGGCTCGCGGCATTCTTCCGATTCAAGGTCCGCCCGGGGCGGGAAAAACCTTCACAGGCGCACGCATGATTTGTGAGTTGGTGCACCAGGGCAAGACCGTTGGCGTTACGGCAAACAGTCATAAGGTTGTCCGCAATCTGATCGATGCGGCCATTGAAGCAGCAGATGAGCTGGGCGTGGATCTGCAATGTTGCCACAAGGCTTCTGAAATGGAGAAACCCCAGCACCGCCTTTCCTTCACAACGAAAAATAAGGACCTGTTCGATGCGCTTGGAATCGGCGTATCTGTCGGTGGTGGAACCGCTTGGCTATGGTCGCGTCCTGAAGCATTCGGGACAGTCGATGTTCTGTTTGTCGATGAGGCCGCGCAAATGTCGCTTGCGAATGCGCTAGCCATTTCGCAGGCTGCCAAGGCTGTGGTGTTGATCGGTGATCCCCAGCAGCTCGATCAACCCATGCAGGGCAGCCATCCGGACGGCACGGATGTCTCCGCGCTCGATCACATCCTGGCTGGTGAGCAGACGATTTCTCCGGACAAGGGGTTGTTCCTCGAAGAAACTTGGCGGCTGCATCCTGATATATCTGCGTATACGTCCGAGCTTTTCTATGAGAGCAAACTGAGTTCAAGAGCTGGTCTTGAGAAACAGATCATTAAGGCGGCCGGACCGATCAGCGGTTCCGGTTTGCGCTACTTGCCCGTTGAACATGACGGCAATCAGAACTGCTCCCCTGAAGAAGCGCAAGCGATCGGCATCCTTGTGAACGGGATTCTGGAAAACAACGCCACTTGGGTCGATCGCGACGGTCAGGAATGCCTCGTTACACTCGACGATATCGTTATCATCACGCCCTACAACGCACAGGTCTTTGAGATTCAACAACGCTTGCCAGGAGCGCGGGTTGGCACAGTGGACAAGTTCCAGGGCCAGGAAGCGCCGATTGCGATCTATTCGACGGCAACGTCAAGGCATGCGGATGCACCGAGGGGGATGGAGTTCCTTTACAGTCTCAACCGACTTAACGTTGCGACGTCCCGGGCCAAATGCGTATCAATCTTGGTCAGTTCACCGAAAATCTTCGAAGCGGAATGCCGCACGCCACGGCAAATGCGATTGGCAAATGCGTTCTGCCGCTATCTCGAAACTGCAGATCGGTTGGTCGGGCACACGTACCGTTGACACCAGCGCGGACATCCACCACCGACAGCCGGCGCGAGGCCATGTTCCTCGGCGCGCGGCCACGGATCGACATCAACCCCTTGGAGATCGAGGTGGGAACCGTCTTGAACAGCCCGTCGATGGAGCACGTGAACATGTGCCTCATCGAATGAGGCACTAAGATGTTCGAGGGTAATCTGTCCTTATTCTTCCTAATGATGCTTGATGGCAGCATCTTCCCCGTCCGGAACGACGACCCGGAAATCCTGGTCCCAATGTCAGAGAAGCGGCTGATTTGGCCTTGAAGGGCGGAAATCGTGTTGACGCCGGTTCCTCCTCCAGTGAGCTGACAGGACAAACGGAAATCTACATAAAGGCCGCTTCCTCTTTTTCCGAACAACCCGAATTTCATAACCCATTCAAATATAAGGGCTTATTCTCCAGGGCCAAACGGTGAGTGGTTATGAAGAGGGTTGCAAGCGGCTCACCACTTTTCCCTAGTAAATTTGTCCGTTTGCATGAGTGCTGGGCTTCGCCCTGGCTGTCATGAGTTTTTTTGTGGCACGGTTTTTAGAAAAGTCAGCGCGCGGTCCCCGTAACTCCATTTTGGGTTACATCAACGTGAAGCTTCTTCTTCTTGAAGAACGCTACTCGTTAGTAGATCCTTCAAAGTATCACTAAGGAAGCGGCATCTCTGGACTGTCCTGGTCTCTCGCCCGCTCAAACGCCGGACAAGGCGCATCCGATCGCACCTGCTCTAACCAGAACACCCCGTCGTACGGCGCGCTGTTTCCGCGGGTACCAAAGAAATCGACATCACCATCGCCGTCGGCATCCCTGGCGATGAACTTATCGTACATCCCTCGCTTCCTCCGAGAAATGTCGTGTCGGATCCAATCGGCGGTTCCATCGTCACCGGGATGCTCGAACCAGCCGATGCGACCCAGCGCGTCGTGAACCGTCACGTCACCGTCGCCCTCACGCGGACCCCCGCTATAACTACCAGCAACAACATCCAGATAGCCATCTCCATTAATGTCCGCCATCTCCAGACCTGTCATGCTATCTGGAGCGAAAGTACCAATCTGATGGGCATTCCATGCGTCGTCGATTCGTTCGGGTTGCTCAATCCAAGCCAAGCCACCACCTGCTGCACCAATAATGTCGAGCCGCCCGTCGCCATTCAAGTCGGCGTATTCAAGGTTAAAGCCAGCCGCTTGCGCACCGTTAATGCCAATGGCGTGTTCCCGAAAGCTGAGGTCGCCGCCGATATTCTCAAAGAACACCAAACGGTTCTCACCACGAGTGCCGACGACGATGTCGAGGTCACCGTCTCCGTCTAAGTCAACCGGTTCAACGTTCTGCGGCACGCTGTAGCGCCCGAGTTGAATCTCAGTCCAACTCTCGCCCTTAAGTGGACCGCCATTCAACTGGTACAGGACGACCGGAGTCGAGCGCGCGAACTCCTCCGGTCCTATGCGCTGAGCTCCCTTGTTCGCAGCACTAACCTCGGGCGTGCCATCACCGTCGAAGTCAGCCAAGAAGACCCGGATGTACGAGCCATGGCCCTTTGTGATAGGTAGAATCAGCCGCGGCCACGGCTCGGCACGAGCGTCAGCACCAGGATTCTGCAGATAAATAAGGTGTGCCAGCTCTGCCGCAACGATCACGTCAAGGTGACCGTCCCCGTTCACGTCAGCAATCGCCGCATCCTCAGCTGCCGACGCGTCGGCCCCCTCAGCCAGCGTGACGTTGGTCCAGACATCCGGGTCTGCCGAACCAAACGCAATACGAACATGGCCATCCGTGCCAACATTAAAGGCGGGGTCTGTCACATTCGAGTCGTACTCGCTATCGGACTCATGAACCGAGACAATGTCTTCAAACCCATCACCGTCGAGGTCAGCCATCACTAGTCCATCACTCCCACTCAGGTTGAACCCAGCAGTGGCCGGTTCGTCGATGATGTGCTCGCGCCAACTGATGTAACGGCCGTCTTCCGCACGTGCCTTAGTAGCAGTGTTGCCAACGGTCGAATCCTGTCCCTCCAAAGGGGCAGCCCACAGTCCGCTCGCCGCCACGATTACCGCTAGTCCGATCAGGTCTACTCGTCGCATCTCGCCCTCCGCACTCAGGTGGTCTTCGGTATTCTAGAACAGCAACGATTCACTGCCCACCTGACCACGTTTTGCGGGAAGAAATAAAACGAGATACGCTGCCGCTGCCCGCAAACGCCCAACAAAGGAATCCCCATAAGAAACCTGTAGCGCTTCAACAAAAGAATCTCCCATCATTGCTACAGATACATTGTCCTTGTCCGTGTTGTCCCTAA
Source organism: Vicinamibacterales bacterium (assembly GCA_965249535.1). GTDB lineage: Bacteria > Acidobacteriota > Vicinamibacteria > Vicinamibacterales. The sequence goes on along the minus strand of OZ252241.1, from coordinate 2,235,866 downwards.
TCCCATCTGGATCAGCACGACGTCCCCACTCATCATAAAAAACTGAATGCCCACCATATTCGCCAGATCTGTGGTAAGAAACAAATTGATAGTTCTTACGGTGCTCATGGTGCAAAAGCCCTGACGAGAACATCTGAACAGTTCCATAACCAATTCCAAGAAGTCTGAGCATTAACTCAACCACAATTAATGCAACTACGAATCCAGCAACAATAAGCAGAAGGCGGCCATACCAATAGCTGAATTGATGCGACGATTTAGAGACTCGATTTTCGTTAGTAGTGGAGGACACAGGATAACTGTTCTAACTCTTGATAATGTGTAACGTAACTCATAAAACCTTGAAATGCATCAATGGCTTCTGCATCACCTGATAACCCTCACAAACACGCTGTTCCCAACGCGGCGCCAGCCCACTCCACAGGTAGCGTAACGTGGCACACTAAGTGTGAAATCCGAGGAGTCGCTGACAACTTTTCTAGCCCGCTACAAAATCAACGATTCAACGGAGACGAGGGTGAGCGCGGGTGCGCGGCCTCCCACTCACGGGCGAGCCGTTGGGCTTCGGTGAGTTGAGCTGAGGTCATCGCTGCCGCAATAGTATGGCGAAACTTCAGAGCTCCGTTGAGTGTCGCACCCGTTAGCTGTGTTGAAGCGAGAGTCATCCACATATGGGAGGCCACAGAGTCGGCCAGAACACCACGCCCAGTCCCGTAGGCCAGTCCGAGGCCGGCCTGCGCCTCCGCATCGCCCTGTTCAGCCGCCAACCGAAACCATCGCACCGATTCTCGGTCATCCTGCGCCACCCCCTTGCCCTCGGCATACATCACACCGAGTCGGTACTGCGCGCCCGCGACGCCTTGCTCTGCTGCGATCCGGTACAACTGGGTCGCCTCGGCTTGTTCCTGCTCCGCACGAGTGGGTCGTTCGGCGAGGGACTTGCTCATGGGTTACTGTAAAACATGCTGTGTGAAGTGAATGCGCGCGATCTCTAGTCTAGCGCGGAGAGGCCATGTCAGCCTAACCTACCGTTCCTTCTTGTGGTCGTCGGACCGTCATTCGTTTAGAAATGTCATCTATATGGTTGTTTTATTCAGAATCTGAAGTTCCTTCCCGGTAGCATGCTCTTTGAGAACACGCCGTGATGCGAATACCTCTGCAACTGTTACTGCGCCGAAGCGATCATCGAGCAATTCAAGTTGATCAGGTAACACTCCACTCGGATGATCGACCCCACAAATATGTGCTAAAGCCAATAAGTCTTTCCGAAGAGAAACAATGTAATTTGCCAAGCGAACTGACTTAAGGGTCGGGTTAAGTCCAGCCGCTAGCCAACGATTTTGCGTCGCAACACCCGTAGGGCAATGATTTGTGTGACACCGCTGTGCCTGAATACAACCAATCGCCAACATTGCTTCCCGTCCGACATTAATTAGATCACAACCCAAAGCAAACCCCAGCAATGCTGATTCTGGAAACCCCAATTTCCCAGAACCTATGAGCACAAGATCTTTGGCAATGCCAGCATCAGAAAAAATTTGGTGCACTCGACTAAACCCTACTTTAAACGGCAATGCAACGTGATCTGAAAATACCAATGGCCCAGCACCCGTTCCACCTTCACCACCATCAATTGTGACGAAATCTGGAGCCCGATCCGTCGTTGCGATTAACGTCGCAAGTGTCTCCCAAAAAACAGATTCTCCTACGGCAGATTTAATTCCGACAGGCAGCCCTGTCTCGCTAGCAATTAATTCCACGAAGTCCAGAAGGCTGTCAGCATCGTTAAATTCTGAATGCGCCGCCGGACTCATACAATCCCGTCCCATAGGAATCCCACGAATCGAAGCGATCTCCTGACTAATCTTACGTCCTGGCAAAAACCCTCCAATACCTGGCTTGGCTCCTTGGCTAAGCTTAATTTCAATGGCTCGAATCTGTGAATACTGGTGAACCGTTTCAGTAAGACGCTTCATATTGAAACGTCCATCTAATTCACGGCATCCAAAGTACCCGGTACCAATTTGCCAAATCAGATCAGCGCCCTGTAAATGATGGGAAGAAATTCCCCCTTCACCGGTATTATGAAGACACCCAGCAATCTTCGAACCCTGGTTTAAAGCCTCGATTGCAGGACCACTAAGCGAACCAAAACTCATTCCAGAAATATTGATCACAGATTTTGGACGAAATGCTTTAGCCCGGGCACGTTTCTCGCCAAGCACTTTGGTGCAGGAAACTGAATATGTCTCATCATAGCCAGCATTCCCAGGGCGTGCAGGCTCCACAGGAAATGTTTGCTGCTTCACAATCAGATAACTTGAGGTAGATTCCATTTCATTATCAGAACCAAACCCAAAATAATTATTCACATTTTTAGAAGATGCATAAACCCAACGCCTTTGGTCACGACTAAATGGCCGTTCCTCATTGTTATGGGCAACAACATATTGACGGAGTTCTGGTCCGAGAGTTTCTAACCAGTACCTAAAGTGCCCAATGACTGGAAAATTGCGGAGGAGCGCGTGTTTCTTCTGTATCAAGTCATAACACGCAACAAACAAAAGCAAGCCGCCAAAGCATAGCCATATCATCTACATTGCCCCAGTTTTGAAGTCTTCGGTCAACTGAATCGATTTATTCAAGAGCTAATAGTCTCACCCGTGTGCATTGCCTTTTGGGCTGAATCAGCCACCACGTCAGCTGGTTCGTCTCCCCATCTGTGGCTTTGAGATCGAGTCTCCAGCGACTCACCACTTCTTCTTGATGAATTGGTCGCTTCGCATCGGTGCATGTTTTTGTCCCGTCTCTCAGATCCGACAGGCCATTCTGGACGCCTCTAGAACTTTCTTACCGTTCGTAGACAACATTACCATCCAAAACCGTCACCTCAACCTGGGTATCCATCGTCATATTCGGATCGATAGTCAGCAGGTCCTGTGACAATACAACCATGTCGGCCACCTTACCAACCTCAAGACTTCCCTTGATGTCTTCCTCGAAGGTAAGGTGTGCAGCCAGTCTCGTGTAGCCAACGATCGCTTCCGGCATCGTGAGCGCTTCGCCGGGCCCCACTACTGCGCCACTCATACCCTTGCGTGTCACAGCGGCATAGAGGCCAACCATCGGCCCGATCGGCAAGACGTCGCTCCCGAGCGCCACAAAGACACCATGACTCATCGGTGACCGCAGCGGATTGTTCGTCTGATAGCGTTCTCCATCGAGATGCTCGAAATAGCGACCTTCCAGCGTGTAGGTGAAGTTCGGCTGCTGTGCGATGTAGATATCGTGGCTCGCCATCTTCTGCATCGTCTCGGCAGGTGGACGCACGGTAAAGTGGTTGAGATAGTGTCGGTGGTCGGCACGCGGCGATTCGTCGATAATACGTGACCAGACATTGATGGTCATCTTAATCGCAGCATCACCGATGGTGTGAAAGCCCATCTGTCAGCCCATGTCGTGTGCTGCCTTAGACATCCGATACATACCATCAGCATCGATGAGCGCGCCGGTGCCAAAGTAGCCAGGTTGACCCTTATAGGGCTCAATCGTCCAGGCGGCAGCACCCGTATAACCACCGTCAACGAAGAACTTCACCGGACCAACACGGAACCACTCATCACCGTCACCGGTCTTCCGACCGAATCTGGTCAAGGTTTCGACGGCCTGCTCGGCGGAACCGACTACCCGCATCTGAACCGCAGCTCGGGGGAGTTCACCTTCAAATTCTTCGTACACGTCCTCCCAGTGGGCGAATCCCTCTTCATCAACACTGGCCTGAATAATACTGGTGACACCGAGACTAAGAAGGTCCCGCAAACTCTGCACGAAGCTAACTCGGAGTCCCTCCGGTGTCGGGTCTGGCACCAGGCGCCTAACCATTCCCTGGGCACTTTCTCGCAGGACACCGTTCATTCGTCCTTGGTCGTCGATCTCGATGATCCCGCCAGGCGGCGTTCTCCGTCCCCGGAGTCAACGCGGCTGCTTCAAGGGCCAACGAGTTGGCGACCGAGCTGTGCCCACCGGCACGGGTTAGTAGGACCGGGTTAACTGGCGCCGCGTCATCCAGATCCCAGCGCAGCGGCCGACGATGCTCCAACATCTCGTCCTCCGACCACCCACGGCCCGTGATCCATTCGCCGGACCCGAGCTGTTCAGCCTTTCGGGTGACGCACGCTTTTAGCTCAGCCATGTTCTCGAGATTCGACAAATCCACCCAACGCTCAGGATTGCCACTGACATGGATATGTGTGTCGATGAAACCGGGCACCACCAACTTGTCCGCCAGATCGATAGTGCGGCTCGCCTGATACCTGTCAAACAGGCCATCCCAGCCTAACTCGACGATCCGACCGTCGCGAACTGCCACCGCTGAGTAGATCGAGAGTTGTTCGTCGGCGCTGAAGATCTTACCGTTGTACAGCAGAAGGTCGATCGGTTCCTGCGCCCGAACTGAAGTCACCACCACACATACTACCCACACAGCAGTTAGTATTCGCTTCATTATCACCATCATTTTTAACCTTCTGTTGCGGGTAACCCACGAACCATGGCGAACCCTGTCACCACTGATCGCCCCGGAGGGAGGACCACGTGGTGATGCAGCAACCCGCAGCTGATCGGTCCGACTCAGCACACTCAGTGCGCACTCGAGACACCACCCAAGAGTCTCGGCTTGAATATACCTACCAGGTTCATCAAAGCACTCAAAACACGAGCGTTAACCCACATCTGCGATCTCAGAGTGTCGTTACGGTTGAGCGGCGCCGCTCGTGAATCGACGATACAGGAAGAACCCGCAAAGTGCTGCCATCGCTAGAACGAAAATCGCAGACCATGCTCTCCAGAGTAGCAATGTACCGATACTAGATAATATTCCATAGATAAGCGCGACACCACTCAGCCACTCAACCACTTGGCCGTAAATAGACACCGGGCGAGGCCCGCCCATCGCAGCAGCAACGCGTGCCCAACCCGGACCACCTGGTCGAACTCTGGCGTAAAAATTGTACAACGTGACAGCGTGTTCAGCAGGTGTGAGCCAGGTAACGGTAAGCCAACAAATCATGGTCCAACTAACCAAATAGAGCAACGATTCTTGGAACGTAATCGTCGTGTTGAACGTCAACCAGAGATACCCTAAGGGAGGTGTGCGATCATTGCAGTAATTTCTGACCAAGCGTTAATACGCCACCAGTACCATCGTAGGATCAACACGATTCCAATTCCAGCACCAGACTGGAGAATGAACTCCCACGCCTGTCCTACGCTATCAAGATTGACTGTGAACCAAACACTAAGCCCCATGACGATGAGCGTGGTCAGACGGACCACACGGACGTAATGTGCTTCATCGGCATTTCGACGAACGAAGCGAGCATAAAAATCGTGGGCTAGGTATGAGGTACCCCAATTCAATTGAATTGAGTCGAGATCGTGGACATATATGCGGCTGCGAAGCCACCGAGAACCAATCCGCGCCAACCTGGAGGCAAATGGTCTCGAATGATCATCGCGTAGCCCGCTTCAGCGTCCGGAATATCTGGATAGAGCAAAAGCGCTGCAAGTCCAGCTAAGATCCAAGGCCAGGGGCGCACACAGTAGTGCGCGATCGCGAACCAGAACGTGGCTAATACGGAATGGTGCTCGTCTCGTGCCGAAAGCATCCGCTGCGCGAGATATCCCCCACCGCCTGGTTCCTGTCCGGGATACCAACTGGCCCACCATTGCACGCCGATATAGGCGATAAAGGCGGTCAACGATAGCGTCAATGTTGAGCCTGTCACCACTTCGGATGTTTATAATGTCAGCGTTGGAAAGAATCGAAACGTCTCGTCGGGTAACTGGTCGGTGAGACCAGCTATACCACCCACCTCCGGTACTCTCAGGGCAAACACGGCAACGGCAATTGCAGCAGCCATGGCCAGTCCAAACTGGATGAGGTCCGTGATTACAACACCCCGGAGACCGGACAGTGAAACATAACCTCCGGTTAGTGCCAGTCCAAAACGAACACGGCGGTAAGCCGGTCCCAACCGAGGGTCACGCTGAGGATCTTGGCCATGGCGAGATTAACCCAACCAATGATCAGGCAGTTCACAGGAAGCCCGAGATAGAGCGCTCGAAACCCGCGGAGCAATGCTGCCGGCCACCCACCATACCGAAGTTCGATGAAAGCAACATCGGTGAGGAGGCCCGCCCGCCGCCACAATCGAGCAAAGAAGAGTACGCTCAGCATGCTACCCAGGGCACCACTCCACCAAATCCAGTTCCCCGCGATTCCGTTCTTGGCAATGAAACCCGTCACGGCAAGGGGGGTGTCCGCAGCAAATGTCGTTGCAACCATGGATGTCCCAGCCAACCACCACGGGAACTCACGCCCGGCCAAAAAATATTGCTGAATGCTCTCACCAGCTCGTGTGGCTGTCCTGGTCGCCACGACGAATGGAAAGATCAGAAAAAGGACGAGGATCAACCAATCTAGAATTGTAAGCGTCACGGAAACCGACTTTCAGTAGCGATCTCGGCTGAATATCGACCGTTCATGGAACTCCTTCACCGACTACACCACCAGACGTGTAAACACCAATCCTACCGCTGACCGATAGAGAATTTTAGAACGTTAAAGGTTAACGACCTGTAAGGCCTGCAACGAACAAACGCTATGGTTGAGAAAGAACCTCTCGAAGTGCGTCATCGATAAACGCATCATCTTCAGCTGCACCCAATCCGGGATAGCCTGCAGCATGTCCATAGATAGAGGGGATTACTCGCAGCTCCGCGTTGGGCATCATTGCCACCTCGATCTCATTATCTTCTGGTGGAAAGTAGAGATCAGTCTTCGAAGGTAAAACGATGGCCCGACAGGTAATGGACGAAAGTGCGGCCTTCCAGTTACCACCGAATTGTGTGTGCTTACCGACGTCTGCCAGTTGCCATGTCTGTAACATCCCAAGCAGATCATTGGAGTCGTGTCTACTAAAGATGCTATGGAAGAAATCTAAGAATTCAGTCATAGAGTCAAAGTTCTGTCCACCTAACCTCAAGTGCAACCCTTCCCGATAACCGATCTGTGATAGTGCCCAAGACGCATACACAGTGGTGAAGGCTCTGAGTCCGTTCTCTGGTGGTTCCACATAATCTCCGTTCGCCCAGGTGGCATCCGCCATGAGTGCACGCTTGATGCCCTCGAGAAACAACCAGTTATGCGGTGATGTCTTGGAAGATCCGCAAATGGGAACGATAGCCCGGACCATTTCTGGAAATAACGCACCCCAGTGAAACGCTTGCTGCGCACTCATCGAATAGCCGACCACCAACTTCAATTCGTTGACTCCAAAATGTTCGATACAGAGTCTGTGTTGAGCAATAACATTATCGTATGGGGTAATGGAAGGGAATCGACCACGGTCATTAGGAGGTGGCGTGTTACTCGGAGAAGAAGACAATCCATTACAGAACATGTCCGGAACAATTATGAAATATCGTATCGGATCTAGTGCTTTACCAGGCCCAACGGCGCTACGATTATCCTCGTGGGTTCCTGTGTACCAGGTCGGATACAAGATTGCGTTAGACTTATCCGAATTCAGTTGCCCGTGGGTCTCGTACGAGAGATAAGCATTCTCAAGGGTCTCCCCAGATTGAAGTGAAAAAGCTCCAAGCTTAAAAGATCCTGCCAGCATATTCGCCCCTTCATGTAGAAACACGTCTATACATTCGTTGTTCAATTCGAAAACGTACTCCGCGATTCCGTTTACGGTTCAAACAGACTACTGAAACTTAAATCCGCTCGGTCAGCGAACGTACCCAAGAGTCTTAAGGTCGCGAAGTGTCTCTTTATCCAGTTCCTGAGCAACATCCGTAGCCCGGGGAAACAGCTTTCCCAAATCTGTGTGGCGAAGAAGGAGGCGTTCGTACTCCTTAACTAGCTGTGCTGCCAACTCCGGATACATGGAACGTTGATCGACGAGTTCACCCGGATCCTCGATTAAATTAAACAACTTAACACTAGAACGCTGGACGGGCTCGATCTTGAAGATTGCTTTCCATGGCCCATGATGCACTGCTGCAGTGCCCTTATTCTCAGAAAATCTAAGGCGCTCGAATGGTTCCCAAGAAGGCGCATTGCCAATCATTACAGGAGTCAGATCTGTGCCCAGGAACGGATAGGGCTGCTCAAGAGCGAGAAGCGAATATACTGTTGGCATCACATCCAGCAGTTGAACTGGCTCTCCTATCCGTTGAGCCTTTAGGCCCGGCACTCGGATAATCAGCGGTACACGCAGTTGTTCCGTTGTAAACCGATTGTGACCAATCAATCCACGTTCTCCCAGACTTTCTCCGTGGTCTGAAAGGAAGATGATAACAACCTCATCGTCCAACTCCAGTTCCCGAAGTCGGTTCAGGAGCTTGTTAATAAAATCATCGACGTAACGTACCTCAGCCGCATACTGGAGCCGCCGATCATTAGCGACCCATGCTTCCGGTGAGACCCCGAGCCCGTCCTCGAATTCAACCAGTGGTGTATCCAACTCAACACTGCCAATTTCAACTTCAAACGCCTGCACCTCCTCAACGAACCGTTTCGGAGCATCATATGGGTGATGAGGTTCATAGGTATGCAGAAACAAGAAGAATGGCTCGTGGCCGTACTGATCTAGAAACTTATCCGCTGCCATCTCGAGGCGTGCGAGTCGATCTTTGCCACGACTCTTAGAATTGATATTTCGGGTATTAACGATCTCATAGATGCCAAATCCGCGATTCAACTGGAAGATCGAGCGTAACTGTCCGCCACCGACATAAGCAGCGGTTCGATAACCCGCTCGTCTAATCACCTCAACCGGGGAAATTAGGTGTGAATTTGGTGGGTTACCCGTATAGGCATTATGTATGAATGTATGCAAGGAGTAGAACAATGACGTATGCGAGGGCAGTGTCGACGTAGCTGAGGTAATAGCGTCTTCGAACAACGTGCTTGACTCAGCAAATTCGTCAAGCGCTGGCGTAAGTCCCGCTGGAGCACCGTACGCGCCGAGATAATCCGCACGTAACGTGTCGACCGAGATCAGGATGACTTTGTCGAACGTCTTATCAATACCTCCTCCGCATGCCCACGACGTGATAAGAGTGAACGCGATAAAACCACGTAGCACAAGCATGCCGTACTCGCGAAATTGCTCAGAACCACACACAACACATCCTCCCATTAGACAGCATAACAAACACAGTTGTTTCCTTAAAGAAAACGATAGGGGTCGCAGAAAATATCAGAAAACAGTCCTTCGCCTAGACCGGCTTAAGGATGAAAGACTGTCGATGTCTATCGGACATAACCGAGCATTCTCAATCGATCGAGTTGTTCCTCCGTACCCTCGGTAACAGAAGGAACTATCCGCTCCTCTTGCGCATCGATCCATGATTTCAGAAGGCCCTGTAGTGTCCTTGCTGTATCTCTGTGTCCATGAATCGCATTAAACCGCTCCTCTGGGTCCTCAGCGATGTTATACAATTCTCGTGTGCCTTCCTCAGCTGCCACGATGAGCTTCCACGGAAATCTCAACACGGCATATTTGGAACCTCGAACCAACAACCCACGGCCAACAGCAGAACCTTCTTTCCCGACAGAAAGTACGCGCTGCGGTCTATAAGATCTGCGCTGCAGAAACAATGGTCGTTCCGGAATATGTGAGTCAGGTTCGGTAACGAATGCCGAAAGATCACGACCTTGGAGTGCCCTTGCTTCGGATGGCAAACCAATTAACCCCAAGATCGTAGGAGCGAGATCAATAAGGCCGATTGGTTCCAAGACGGTTCGGTCGCGCGGTAAATGTCCAGTCCACCGAAACAACAATGGAATCCGGACGGCACCCTCATAGAGGATTGGACCGTGTCCTACGTAACCATGTTCTCCGGGTGCCTCTCCGTGATCCGCAGTAACAATGAGAAGTGTTTCTTCCTCCGGAATGAGTTCATCAAGCTGTCCGACTAATTTCGCGATCTCACTATCGGTGAACGCCACTTCACCGTCATACAATGCCTGAAGCCGTCGAGTCTCTCCCCGTTTCCATTTGGGCAAAAGATACTTGTTGCGCCAGGGTAAAGGCGGATCGAATGGATCATGGGGATCGAAGTAATGCACCCAAGCGAATATCGGTTCTTCTGAATCAACATTCATCTCTAGCCACTCGAAAACACGATCGGTCGTTTCATTGGCACGCCGATCAAACGGCCCAGATGAACGAACACCTTCACCTGGTGTACCAAACCCATCGCCTAGTTGTTCCGATCGAGCTATCAGCTCCGCCAAAATCATCATCGTAGGTTTCGAATCCACGACTGAGACCGAAAGTATGATGGAGCGGATAGGAGCTCACGAACGCCGCGGTCCGATAACCATGTCCACGCAAGACCTCGGACAAGAGTACCTGTCGGTCAGATACGATCTGGCCATTTCGAACAACACCGTGCGCTATTGGGTCCTCAGACGTGAACAAGCTAACGTGAGCCGGAAGTGTCGTCGGCATGGGCGCGTAGGCGTATTCGGCCCGAACACCATTCGCAGCCACCTGCTCCAGAAACGGTGTTGTGGACCGATGATAACCGTAGACCGACGTGTGGTCAGCTCGCAGTGTATCTACGGTGATGAGAACAACATTCGGATGCGAAGGCGCCCCACCACATCCCCCTATCAACAGTACAATGCACCCAATAAAAAGACCAACCACAGATGGGAGATGTCTGGACTGACAACACTTCAAAATACTCAGCATTGTTGAACTGATATACACCATTCAGGGCGCCACCACGTTTCACACGCCACAGAAGCCACCATGCAGTTAGGCATGAATAAGGTTCACACGACCCATTTCAACAGTGTGATGCTATGGGCAATTTCCCCTAAGAAACTTCCTGCTCGGGTAGATTTTTGGCGGTCTCAACCGGTCAATCACTTACCGCGCATCGACCAATATCTTTGACTTATTTGAAGATGGTAGCGCCAGATCAGGCATTGCCTTGGCAGCAAACAGTCGTTGAGCAGGCTTGGCCATCATTCTGGTCCATTTCGTTGAGCGACTGAGACGGGCACTATCGGTTGACAGACCGGTATTCGCGTACATTTGTCTGTACAGCTTTGACATCAGAAGAAACGTAAGCCGGTTCTTTAACGACTTCAGCATCAGAGACCGCTTCCAGATCGCCCTTACACTGTAAAACTGACTCCAGACGTCCTGGGTGCCCTGCCTAATCTCCTCAGCGGACATAACAGGGTGCGGCAAGAGGAGCTTTGGACGCTTCGCTTGAGGAATAAGCCAGTACCTTGACACCGGTATACCATCGACCTTTTTGACGTTGCGCCCTTCAGCTTTCTCCCAGCGTTCAAAATCAAGCGTGCCTGGAAAAGGAGTAATCGGCAAGAACTGTGCAAACGTGATGTTCGCACGCTCTGCAAGAGCAACGGTCAAATTAAAAGTTTCCTGACGGTCGCTTGGAAGACCGAAGATAAACGACCCTAGTACGAACACTCCGTTTTCACGGAATTTCTTGAGCCTGGTTACGAGTTCTTCTCCGTGGAAGTTGAAGTCTTTGTAGATGTCCTTTAATCCGTCCGCCGTAACCGCTTCAACGCCAACTAAGACTCCAAGGATCCGAGCTCTCTTCATGGCCTTGAGATAGTCTAGATCCTCAGCGGCCTCCATCGTGATCTGTGTAAAAAAAACAAGATCATTTGGTAAAACCGAGAGCCGCTCCATCAATTCAAATCTTTCGGCACGGATCTCCTCAAGCTCGCGGAGGCGACTGGGATCTTTGCGACGCTTGGCCATCTTTAAATCTTCAAGAGTCACTGGATAGAAATTGTCATCGGCGAGTAAGATGAAACGAAATCCCATACGGCGGAGTTCAACGATTTCCTCCACCACAGTATCCACGCTCATCTGTCGTGGTTCCTGGCCGTCAGTTCGCCACACAGAGCAGAATGAGCAGTGCTTCGGGCAGCCGCGCACCGTCTGTACAGAGGCCCATGCATAGTTCTTCCTGTTCAATAGATCCCATCGCGCCTTCTTAAATTTCGACGGACCGATCTGGCCGGCCGCATAAATGAGCTTGGGCGAAGAATTTACACAATCAGACAGCACCTCTCCCCACACAACGTCTCCATCCCCTTTGACAACCGCGTGAGCACCGCCTTCTTCGTGTGCCTCTTCAGGATATAGAGTGGCATGAATGCCGCCGTAGACGACCCAAGCGCCCATGGCACGCGCCTTTTTACCGAGAGCGTACCCAACAAGGGCGTTGCCGGTGTGTATACCGATACCAACCACATCTCCGGGCTTCAACTGAGATGTGTCAAATGGGTTTATGGTTTCGTCGGATAGGATCGGAGCACCAAACTCTTGAGGCGTTGCTCCTGCAAGAACATAAAGCCACCGTGGCGGAATAACAGAGGTACCGAAGGAAAAGTTGCTGGGGTTTACAAGGTGCACTTGCATCATTAACTTCCTAGAACCTTCCTGTAATTCTTAAGAATACGAAAAGCCACACAACTTGCCAGACCAACATTCACTTCGCGAGCGACCCTTACCCACGCGCGCATGGTACCACACTCAACTTCCACCCGCATGCAAATCCAGCAGAATACTCGCAATTCGGGTTAATGAAGCGATTAATCGACGACCCAGCTTTCAATAACATCCAACATTACAAGGACACCTCTTCGAACATTTTCAACCGACAAGCGTTCGTCGTTACCGTGAAGGCCAGCATAGTCCTCGCGGGGAACAACGAACGGATGATACCCGTATGCCGTGATACCGATATCTCGGAGAAAATGGCTGTCTGTGAATCCAGTGGACACTGCCGGTGTAATACTCGCACCGGGGAAGTTCGATCGCGTCACCTGTTCGATAACGCGAAACAAACCGGTCTCCGCCGACGACTCCGCAGGCGTGAAGCCCATCAGAGTCTCGACGTTAACGTCGGCACCAAGGACCCCACCTAATTCATCGAGAAAATCATCAGGAGACTGGTCAGGAATGAGCCGGCAATCAAGTTCGGCCCACGCTTCCGCAGGAATAACATTAATCTTATCGCTCGCACTCAATCGAGTCATCGAACAAGTGTTACGAATGAGCCCATAGTGACCTGAATTGTACCGTAGGAGTTCAGCAGCCACACCTGGTTCCTGAAGCGCTGCCCCGATATCGGCGTATCGACTGCGCCATTCTGATGGAGCCGTGGCCGCCAATCCTCGAAAGTACGCGTCTACCGCTGGAATGACTCTAATCGGAAACTCATGTTGGTCGAGCCGCTCTAGGGCCGCCACTAGCCGGGTTACAGAGGTCGTTGCCTGTGGTCTCGACCCATGACCAGGTTCGCCTCGCGTTGTAAGACGAAGCCAGTACGGTACCTTCTGGGTTACCTCAACTGAAAACTGAATCCGTCCCTCCGCAATGGTACCACCACCACTCTCGTTAATAGCGTACCCAATATCTTCAAAGAGCTCTGGACGATTCTCAACCAGCCAGCCGGCACCAAAAAACCCACCGGCTTCTTCGTCAGCCGTCGCCATAAACATCACGTCGCGATTAAGGGTAACCCCGGATCGGTCGAGACTTAGAAATGCCGCAAGCTGAATGATGCCAGTTGACTTGGTATCGAGGGCACCCCTCCCATAAATCACACCATCCCGAATCTCGCCAGAAAACGGATCGGTCACCCAGTACTGTGCGTCCGCTGGCACTACATCTATGTGGTGTAGCAACAGTAGGCCTGGCTCATCACCTCCATCGAGGACCGCCCAGATGTTACCCCGTCCTGGTGCGGACTCTACTATCTCGTACTGAATACCTTCTGCTTCAAAGACCGCCGCAAAGAACAGTGCGCCAGCTATTTCGTTACCTGGTGGGTTGACCGTATTGATCTGAATATACTCCTGCAACCACTCCACTGCCTGCTCCTGCAGGAGCTCAACGGGCTCCTGAGATATTACTGGCGCGGTGGTTATTACACTCACGATCAGGACAATCAATCCACGCATTTCACACTCCTTCTTTTTCTAGTCACCTAATCTAGATTCATAACCGACAAGGGGATCTCTCTCAACATCGCCACTGTTAATGATGAAGATCATCTACACTCGGTTGCCAATCTCCACGCGCGCGCCTTCGCTTCTATAACTTGCTCAGGAGTCATCTCCTTCTCAACAACGTCTCGCGCTTTACCAGCCATTAGACGTGGCTTCTCAAGATCTTGCGCGGAGGCAAGATTAAGCCACATATGAGCGAGCACGAAATCCTGTGGGACACCTTGACCAACCGCATACTGCGCACCAAGACGCAACTGTGCTTCCGCATGGTCCTGTTCACCCGCAAGGGTTAACCACATATGAGCCAACACAAAATCCTGCAAAACACCTTCCCCGACTGCGTACTGAGCAGCAAGGCGCCACTGTGCGTCCGCATAACCTTCGTTAGCGGCTATACGGTACCACCTCACCGCCTCACTATTGTCCTTATCGACGATGATCCCCATCGTGAACTGCAATCCAATCATAGTCGCGGCCACAGGCCAACTCGCCTCGGACTGCACCCGCTTCCACATACCGAGAAGTCTTTCATCTGGCAGCGCCGCTACCATACTTTCAATGCTTGCTGGAGGAGGTGATGATTGTGCCCCGACCGGCGACACGGTTACCGAAAGGGTAATAATGGTTGCGAAGAGAATACGACAGGTAGAAAAGCCGCTCACGACCAGGTATCGCCTAGCCCCTTCAGACCTTGTTGGAACAGGCGAAGGATGCGATTGCTGGACCGAAACTCATCAAGAATGGCAGCACGCCGACTCGAGCGAAGATTCCAGATTACGAGGGCAAGCGTAGTTGCCATGATTGTCCCTTCTTCAGTTTTGGTAGCTTGGACCGGCCAGCTTGTCCACCTACAACCACTAGAACACTCGGGTAGAGATTGGCGGCACGCCCAAATGTAGACACATCCTACCCGCTGAGGGAGAGTTGATTCAACTATTAGCGTTACGGCTGAGACCGCTTGAAAGCCCCTCACAGAAAACCCCTTGCCAGCCGAGCTTCAATCATGCAGTCCGCAGCATAAGCAACCAAATAAAAAGTTTGAGGACTGACAACTACGCACGCGAATGAGTATGCAGCTACGAAACAAAAACATGATCGTTACAGAGTAAGATGACGAACAGAGCATCTTCTGAGTACTAAGTGATAGACTCGTACTGTAATGATTCTTAGAGATTCAGGCCGTCGACAGTTTATCAAGCTTGCAAGCATCGCTCTTGCCGCCGCTCCGTTCCAAGCACTTGCAGCGTGCTCTCAGTCCAGCTCAAAAGCGACACTGCACTCTCGCAATCGGCGTAAGCTGCACCCGGTTTACGGACCACTCGCACCCATCAACGATCAAACAACTGGCCTACCACTTCTGTGGCTCCCGACGGGGTTTGCTTATCACTCTCTCGGATGGGCTGGTGATCCTCTGGATGATGGATCACCAACACCAACACTACATGACGGGATGGCAACCTTTTCAAGAGACCCTTCAAAAATTCGGATTGTCCGGAACCATGAACTAAGTAACGGTTTGGCCTTCTCTCCAGAGCTTGCGTACGACCCTGGTGCAGGAGCGGGGACAACCACACTCGAACTCGATGCCGCATCAGCTGAACTTACAGGAGCATGGCCAAGTTTGAGTGGTACGTCTCGGAATTGCGCTGGTGGTCCAACGCCGTGGGGATCATGGTTGACATGTGAAGAAACTCTTGGTTCACCAGCACAGGACAATACCTTGAAGCAGGCTCACGGTTATATTTTTGAGGTGCCATCCGCGGGTCACGGAAACAAAAACCCCTATCGACCTATGGGTCGCTTTAGACACGAAGCAGTTGCTGTGGATCCAAATAGCGGCATTGTCTACGAGACAGAGGACTCTCTGGATCAATCCGGATTTTATCGGTTCGTCCCAAACGTGCCTGGCGAACTTAGTGCAGGGGGACAACTACAGATGCTAGGTCTCGCAAACCAGCCCTGCGCTGACACCAGGACTGCCCAACCCCTCGACGTTTGGCGACCTGTCGCATGGATTGATATCAATGACCCCGATCCACACAGTCCGAAAGATGCCGAAAACAGTGCGGTCTTCGCCCAAGGATGGAATAGTGGTGGTGCGCAATTCGCTCGCCTCGAGGGTGTTTGGTACGACAGCGGGCACGTATACATTGTCTCAACCACAGGTGGAAACGCACAAAAAGGCCAAATCTGGAATTACCACCCCAGCGAAGAACGACTCCGATTGTTATTCGAGTCTCCAGGTGCTCACGTTCTTGACATGCCTGACAACATCTGCATGAGTCCTCGTGGGGGGCTCGTGTTGTGCGAGGATGGGGATGGAACAGACTTCATCCACGGTCTGACGGCAGACGGGCAAGTTTTTCCATTCGCGCGCAACAATGTCATATTAAGCGGTCAGCGGAACGGCTTGGTAGGAGACTTTACCAAAAGCGAATTCGCTGGAATCACCTATAGTCCAGACGGACGGTGGCTATTCTTTAACATCCAAGTGCCAGGAATCACCTTTGCGGTCACTGGGCCGTGGGGAAAAGGAAACTTGTAGGAGTATTCAAGGTTCAGGGCAATGGGCACCAGTGCCCCCCCCATAATCAGGCGAGACATCACCAAACAGAAGTCGTGGACCAACCCCTACGTCAAATTACCCTTACCCCATCGGAACTCAGCTATTTGGGCTGAGGTACTATACGGATGTAGGGAAGTGGAGATTTCCAACCATCGGGGTATTCCTGCTTTGCGTCTTCGTCCGACACCGACGGTAGAATGATCACATCGTCACCTTGCCTCCAATTGGCCGGTGTGGCTACCTTCTTAGTTGCCGTCAACTGGCAGGAATCTAACAACCGTAGTAGCTCGTCAAAATTTCTACCGGTGCTCATAGGATACGTGAGCGTAGCCTTGATCTTTTTATCAGGACCTATCACGAACACCGATCTAGCAGTTGCGTTATCAGCCGGCGTTCGGCCCTCAGACGTATCGCCTGCATTTGCTGGCAACATATCATAGAGCTTAACTATCTTCAGGCCGGGATCACCGATTAATGGGTAGTTAATCGAGTGTCCCTGAGAAGCTTCAATATCCTTTGACCACTGCTTGTGGTTACTCACTCCGTCCACACTGATCCCAAGCACCTTGCAGTTACGTTTAGCGAACTCTGACTGCAAACCCGCTATCTCACCAAGTTCAGTCGTGCAAACAGGCGTGAAATCCTTAGGATGTGAGAATAAGATTACCCAACCGTCACCAAGCCATTCGTGGAAATCAATTGAGCCTTGGGTCGTATCAGCTACAAAATTTGGTGCTTCGTCGTTAATTCTCAGTGCCATAAATTTTTTCTCCTATTTCTAGTTTGCAAATTCATATTGAGTGATCGGCGATCTTTCCTTCTGACAAAGATAAGGCAAGAGTTAAACAATCCCTTCATTCACTGAGAAAGGACACGCCCAAGTATTTCGACAAGGCGGGCAGCCTTTCCCCTATCAGCACATCGTCTATTAAAGAACATCAAATACGTGGCTGTACTTGACAGTTAGAGTTCGTCCGGACCCCGACCGCCCAACGAATCGCGAGTCGACATAATTCTCCAAGTACTGAATATCATTGTAAACAATGAATAATCCTGCGTTCGCGTCAGAGAGAAGTCCAAAACGAATATTTGACGACCATAAATCCTGTCTATCATTATATTGTAGGAATGCTTGCAGAAACGTCCGTGTCGTAAAAGAATAACTGGCCCGAAAAAGGCCTAGATTCGTGACAAAGTCAGCCCAAGGGAGACGAATGTCATTCCGGTCCAATGCGATTTCTGCGTTAAATGTCTCGCCAATACGCATGTTGAGTTGCGGGCGGAACTGTCTCCTCTTACCACCAAAGAAACCCCCGACAACAGAAAACATTTCGAAGCTATACGAAGCTCCACGATTGGTATGAAATCGAAAAATCCCTTCTGTGTGTCTGTACGTGCCAACTGGCACCTCGATCCCAGAATAGATTTCGAAAGGCTCGAATACACCTTCTTTTGTCACATTGACACCGGTACTTATGCGATAACCATTCCGCCACTCTAAGTGGTTATCGAAATGTGTGTATTGTGTTTCCTGCTGTCCGGTCTCGAAGTTAGTGATAGTAAAGTGACTCATGTGAGGTTCGATTTCATGAATTTCGAAGGAATTCGAAGGCCGGAACCTCGCTCGTGCCGTCGTGTCGATCCGCCGGTATCCTCGACGAGCATAGAAACCTACTTCAGGATTAAAGTTCGGGCCGACCTCGGAAGCACCAATACCAAACCGATATCGTTCTGACGCGTAATTAGATAAGATGCTGAGAGCATGTGTGCCAGTGTCAATACCTGGTGTCTCCGTCTCAGCAGCAAAACCAGAAATCGTTCCAGTCTGTCCAAGACCCCATTGACCGTCAACAGCATAGCTCCGATTAAAATCTTCAGAACCTGACAAATCGCCAGTCGCTGAGCGATTCACAAATATCGCACCGATATTGGAGCGATTGGTAAAATCCTGACGTATACGAGTTGCCGTGTAATTGTTCGATGGAGTTCCACGCGCATCCACTGAGGCAGTTTGCATATTCAGGAAGCCAATATTCGTGTTACGCCCAAGTTTACCAGACAATCGACCACCACCAACGATTGGGACTTGCTCTCCATCATCACCGATACCAATGCGACGACTAAAAAAAACCTCGAGTTGCCCGGGCTGCCCTACGGCAAACAAACCAGCGTTCTCTAAGAAGAACGGGCGCTTCTCCGGAAAGAAAAGGTTAAACCGGTCAAGATTGATTTGTTGATCATCAACTTCAACTTGTGCAAAATCGGTGTTGTAGGTTAGGTCGAGTGTCATACTCGGTGTTACGCTGTACTTTAGATCACCGCCAAAGTCGCCAACCATATTCGGCCTTGTCTTGTGCCGCCGCACCGCCTCACCAAGTATATAAGGTATGAACTTTAGGTTACGTTGCCTTGGCACTACGAGATCTCGCAATTCACCGGCCAATGAGAGACGGTGTAAGTTAAACTGCCGGGGCACAGGCGCCCAGTACGATTGTTCATTTCGATTCCTAATATTTCGCTGAAAATTGACACCCCAAAATTGCATCTCACCAACTGGGTAACGAAGTGTCCTAAAGGGAATCGCGAACTCCGCCGTCCATCCGATATCAGAAACTGTAGTCTCCACTCTCCACACGCCATCCCAGTTCAAATTGAACCCACCACCGGCTCCACCCTGTTGCTGACTTCCAAAGCGTCTACCACGTGTTACAAATCCACCTCCACCGTAGCGGCCACCACCACCCTCGTTCGTCACCTGACCGTCGTACTCAATACCAGCTGGATTTGTTCCGAATACAAAACCGTTTTGCTTGTCCAGGTACGTATCGAGGATAATTTGAAAACTATCGGTCTCTTGGAGCTGAGAGTCACGACGGCTGTCAGCCACGATTATTGTTCTTGGGTCCTTAACGTAGCAGATGACACCAAAATATAACGCGCCTTCAGTGTAGACAATGAAGACCTCAGTTCTCTCCGACGACGGTTCCCCATCGTCCGGTGTATTTTGACGAAACCCCGTCACTGGCAGTGCGTTAGTCCATGCCGAATCGTTAAGGATGTCGCCGTCCAACAGGGGTGCGTGGGTGGTCCGGACTGCACGTGCAAGTGGAAATCCTTCATCCGTAAGTTCTCGCCACTCGGCATCAGTAACAAGACTACTGGAGGTCAGCTGCTGAGCAACCCCGGGATTGAAAAGAAAGTCCCACCCCAGTACGCAGAGGACGGCAATTCCGTAATAAGGCTTTCGCTTTGACATAATGTGTTACTGGGTAATCTCGAGACCAATCTATCTTAACAGTATCTTCACCTTCAGAAGTCACTGCAATCTGGACCACGAAGACAGTAAGACCTCTTTGTGATGTCTCTCGACCATATTGGCCGCCAACAAACAGTTAGTGAATTCCCCTTATTACCTCATCTGATTCGTTGTGATACTCTCCGGGAGCGAGTTTTCTGATTTTTGAGTTGTGGTCAGGACACCGGGCAGCTTACCCACTTTTTCCCTAAGACAACCCGTTCCTAACATGCAGACAAACAATTCGCAAGGACCGTTGACGGGCTATCGAGTACTTGAAATAGGCTCCACAATTGCTGGGCCGTTCTGCGGTCGACTCCTAGCCGATTTCGGCGCGGAGGTGATAAAGGTAGAGGCTCCTGGTGGTGACCCGGTTCGCACGATGGGAAAACACTTCCACGGCAGATCCCTTTACGCCGCTAGCATCTTCCGTAATAAGGCTCTGATCTCAGTGGATCTACAAAAGCCAGACGGCCAAGATATCATCCGCAACCTCGCAAAACTCTGCGATGTGATCGTGGAGAACTTCAGACCAGGGCGCCTCGAGGAGTGGGGAATCAGTTACCACCAACTGTCCAATATAAATCCAACTCTAATAATGGTGCGCATTAGTGGCTTCGGTCAGACCGGACCATACAGTCGCCGCCCAGCTTATGGTGTCACTAGTGAGGCCGTAAGCGGGTTGCGACATTTGACGGGAGATCCCGACCGACCACCTTCGCGTGTGGCAGTGTCCATGACCGACTACATAACGGGCCTCTATGCAGCCTTCGGTACAGTACTTGCTCTTCTGGCGCGCGAAAAGACAGGTCACGGCCAGTGCATCGATGCGGCTCTCTACGAATGCGCGTTCAGCTTTATGGAACCCTGGATTGCAGCATATGAGAAACTTGGTCACGTGCAAAACCGCACAGGGTCACGTCTCCCCTCCAGTGCTCCGAACAATCTCTACGTTAGTGACGACCAGCAATTCATACACGTGACCGCCATGAACGACACCTTGTTTAAACGTCTGCTAACAGTAATGGGTAGGTCAGAATTGGTAACAGATCCACGCTTTTCGTCGGCGGCGGCACGCACAGAAAACTATCAAGCGATCGACGATCTAATTGCCCAGTGGACCTCATGCCATACGATCGCTGAATTGGAAACGATTCTGGGAAAGGTTGATGTTCCGGCGGCTCGTGTCTATACAATTGCCGATATTTTCGGTGACCCCCATTATCGGGAACGTGGCTCCATCGTGAGGGCATCGGATGACGACCTTAACGAGATCTCAATGGCTGTCCCTGTGCCACGAATGTCTGAAACCCCAGGCGTCGTGCGTCACGCTGGTCGACGTATTGGCCAGGACACTCGGCAAGTGCTCACAGAACTCCTGAATTTTTCTGCCAACCACATCGACGCACTGATCCAATCTGGTGCTATCGCCTGCGATCTATCCGATAATGCTGTGCTCACTAAACCCGAAAATTCCATCAACCCCTTTTGACACTGTCGACCGGAGAACTAAAAACGTGAATTCTAACGACCCATCACAATCGCCGTTCGACATCCTAATGCACGAATACGAAGGGCGACTAGCGAAAGCTATGTCTATGGGAGACGCAGATAAATTAGTTAAACGCAAGCATGCCGGATTGTTCAACGCCCGCGAGCGAATAACCTATCTATGTGACTCCGATTCTTTTGTTGAGTCAGGTTTATTCGCCACATCTGCATCAAACACATCTGACCATGACAAAACGCCAGCAGACGGTAAGATAGCCGGCTTCGGTAAAATCGACGGACGCATGGCTGCCGTTATCGCTAACGACTTCACGGTAATGGGTGCATCATCCAGTGCTACCAACGGCCGTAAACTCAGCCATATGAAACGGGTTGCTACAAAATCTGGCTTACCGATGATTTTTCTGGGTGAGTCGGCCGGTGCACGTATGCCAGACCATATGGGTTCTCGTGGCATGGGAACACTCTTAGGGAACGAGCCAACCCAATACCGCCGCATGCGAGAAACTCCATGGGTTTCGGCCACGTTGGGACCTTCCTACGGGTCTTCGTCGTGGTACGCGGTACTCTCCGACTTTAACGTAATGCGTAGGGGAGCAATCATGGCCGTATCTAGTCCACTACTGGCGTCTCTAGCCATCAAAGAAACGGTGGATCCAGAAGAATTGGGAGGTTGGCGACTACACGCTGAAGTTACGGGGTTTGCGGATAAGGTTGTAGATAGTGACGAAGAAGCGCTTAATACGATCAGGCTGTTCCTCAGCTACATGCCAAGCCACCACAACCAGATTCCCCCAAGAACACCGGTGCCGGTCGGTTCTGGTGATGGTATGAACGATATACTCAACCTCTTACCAGCTAGCCGCACAATGGTCTACGACGTGCGTAGGATCGTCGATAGCATCGTCGATAGCAAAAGCTTCTTTGAGCTCAAACCCCATTTCGGAAAGGTTGCCGTGACCGGATTCGCACGCTTAGACGGTCACACTGTCGGAATCATCGCCAATAACCCATTAGTGAAAGGTGGAGCCATCGACACTGATGCCTGCGAGAAAATCACTAGTTTCCTCGTGCTCTGCGATTCGTTCAATATTGCAGTGGTGATGTTGGTCGATACCCCGGGGTTTGTCATCGGTACCGCTGCCGAACGCAGACGTGCACCAGGCAAAATCATGAATTTTATGAACGCACTCGCGCTGACAACAGTCCCCAAATTATCTGTAATTCTTCGAAAGAGTTATGGACAAGCGTACCTCAATATGGGTGGAGGCCGAAACTCTGATGAAGTGGCAGCGTGGCCGACGGCAGAAGTGAGTTTTATGGATGCACACTTTGCGGTTAAAGTGGTCTACGGACTTGAACCCGGACAACCTGGATTCGATGAGGCACTCAAAGAAATGGACCGGGACAGCAATGTGTGGGATATAGCATCCGTCTACGCAGTGCAATCAGTAATCCGTCCGCAGGAAACACGAGATTATCTTTCACGTATGCTTGAGGTACACAGGTCACGACTCACTAGAGGCGTCGGCCAGCACCTGATGTGTGCCTGGCCAACAAGTTACTAACCAAGGGCCAATTTTCAAAATTCTGTAACTGGGCGCGCACTTCTCATCGACAAGTTCAGACGAACTTAACGAAGACCACAAGAAAGCTAGTCCAAATGGTATCCGTTGCTGAAGGCAACAAGTTGAACGCTCCGAGGTCAGTAAATGTCCACGACCTTGAGAAGTTCGACAACGGGAAAACATACAACGATCTGCAACGTGAAACATTGTGGCAGTGAAGTATTTTCTGGAGTGAATCTTGATGATCTACAACGCAAAATCCGAAGTTACAGGATCGGTTTGGAAGATTGTTACAAAAGTGGGTCAAAGTCTCGAACCAGGGGACACTCTCATGATCATTGAGTCCATGAAAATGGAGATCCCGGCAATCGCCGAGGATGGTGGCACGATTCAGAAGTTCTTGGTGAAGGAAGGAGAAGCGGTAACGGAGGGTCAAATCGTTGCGAGAATCGACCAATGAGATCTAAGAAGCTTCTTGCTACCCCGAGTCGTTATCTCCAGATTCAGAGTCCGCAGCACAGTCTTACAGGTGGCTATACTTTCACTCGCCATCTAATTTGCTCTTTTTCGGTTACCGTTTAGCCTACTGTCCACAAGGCTCTCATACATTACTGACGAGTTCCGGATCGATCTAGTTAATTATCTAGGATGCCCGTCTTAGCCACACATCTATTTCAGGTGACTTTCAATGACTTAGAGTAATTCCGGTAACAAGGTCGCTGCCTGAGGTAAGGCAATCATCAGTATTGCATATATCAACCCGAGGAGAAGAAAACCGGGGACGGCCCTCAAGGCCCGATCTGGGGCTTCCCTGATCACTGAAGCAGCCGTATACACTCCGACCGCAACTGGTGGAGTTAAAAGACCAATACCAACAAAAGCTACGAACACGATGTAGAAGTGCAATACGTTGATTCCAAGAGAAGCAACGACACCGAGAAAGATGGGGATCGTCAAGTAGAAGATTGGCACTACTTCCAAGAAGGTCCCGAGCACGAGACAAATGATGCCAACGACGATAAGAAAACTCAACTGCGTCAAGCCAAACCCGAGGAAGAACATTACAATCTGCTGAGGTAACCCCGTGTACGTGAGGATGACGGATAGGAACGTTGCCATGGCGATAATCGAGAAAATTAGAGTCGTCGTAATTGCGGTTGCCTGAAGTGTTTCCCATACACCGAACCATGTCAGTTCTCGGTAGACTAAGAACCCCAGCAACATTGCCCACACGCTGGCTGCGGCGGCTGATTCTGATGGAGTAAGCAACCCCAGGTAAATGCCTCCGAGAACGATCAACGGGGTCAGCAGCGCCGGGATTGCTTCAACGAATGCTTCCAACCGAGCGCGGCTTGTTGCCCGGCATGGCCGTTCCAAATTGCGGCATCGCCAAACAACGTAAGCAATCAACAGCACCATAAAAATAAGCCCGGGCACTAATCCCGCAGCGAACGTTTGAGATACTGGCACGTTTGTTAGCGAACTGAAAATAATGGCCGTGTTGCTGGGCGGGATAAGTGCTTCGAGCAGCCCGGCTGCGGCCGCAAGCACGACCACGAAGGGACGTGAATATCCTTTTTCGATCATAACTGGCATCAAGATTGGTCCCACTGCCGATATTGCGGCAAGGATCGATCCGCAGAATGCAGCGAAGCACCCCATCGTCAAGACCATAGCAACGCCAAGCCCCCCCGGCCAGTGGCCGACCAGCGCAACACACATTGTTACGAGTCGACGTGACACACCACCACGAAGCATCAGCAATCCAGAGAAAATGAATAACGGTATAGCAACAAGCACGTGCCTGCTCACAGCTCCAAACGATATCTGGAGTATTGCTACCCAAGGCAGATCGAGGTCCAAAGTAGCCACCAGGCTACCGCCGATACCCAGCACCAAAAAGATAGGGACTGAAAGGAAAAATAAGACGACCGAAAGGACAATCGCCGCACTAATCATGCTTGGACGTCATCGTTCATGAAGAGGTGGTAACACTCGATTAGTGCACGTTCAAACGCAAAATTCGCCATTAAGATGAAACCAATCGGGAACGATAGATACAGTGTCCAGATCGGCACTTTTACTTCTGTTTCCGAAACCTCTCCCAATTCTTTCAGGAAAAGTACTGCCTCGGTAGTTGCCAAACCAAAGGTTATCCCCGCGACCGTACACGTAAAGTAAACAATCAGACGTACTAGCGAACGACCCCGGGCATCGAGTTTAGTGAGAAATAATTCGACGCTCACATGTTGGTCGTAACGGAGCAAGACACCAACGACCGGGAACACTATCCATGGCAAGAGCAAGGGTGGAAAATCATTCAACCATGTGTACCCGATTCCTGATATCTGACGCTCGACCACGCTGGTGAAGAGTGCGAGAACCACAAAAGCCACGATGATCGCCCCTAGGCTCACAACGACCGAACTAAGTTTGTCGTTGATTGAAGAGTAGAGACTAAGGAACCTGAGCATGGGGCCTCCCACCTTTTTGGTGAGCCAGGAACGTAAGCCACTACTCGCCGAAGAACTGTGTAACGAGGTTTTGGTCAAAAGATTTGTCTTTAGGGATTTCGAGTGTACTCGACGACTGACTCGAAGACATCAGCGTCGATCATCTCCTCATACTGCCGTGCCATGACTCCAGTTTCGAGTTGACGAAGAGCTGCCAAATCTTCACCTTCGAACTCTGTAATGTGTCCACCCCTTTCCCGGAATTCATCGAGGATCGTCTCCGACGATGCCATGATCGAATCGGTCGCTTCCACACTGATCCTGCGACCGACCTCCTGAAAAATCGTCTGAACTTCTGGAGACAACGTGCTGAACCAACGACGATTTGCCATGATGTAGCCTTCTGAATATGCCACTTGAGGCAACTGAGCTGACCTAAGATACTCCCACCAGCTATAGCTCTTGATTGCACCTGGTGGCGTGACTAGCGCATTGATCATCCCACTTTGCAGTGCGTAGTACACTTCCGCCGTCGGCAGCGAAATCATTCGGTCGGCCTTCAAGGCCTTCCATCTCGGTCGATCCACGGATGCGAGTACCCGGGCCTTCATACCTGCCAGACCAGTGAGACCCTCGATGGTCGTCCGGGTACTAAACGTCACCATAGGACCAATGGGGTTGTAGGCAATTAGTCTTATGCCTACCTCGGTCGTCAAAGCCTCCCAAATTGATCGACCTGTTGGTGTTTCTTCAAAGAACCTACGCTGCTGAACAAAACTTGTAAACAGTCCTGGAACGTGTGTTAAGTTGTAGTTCCGCTCGATCGGAGGAAAACTTACAATACCGACTAGACCAGCCAGTTCCACAGAACCAGCAGCTAAGGCTCCCATGCTCTGTCGGATACCATAGAGTTGGCCGGCCGGGAATATTTCCACCGTTAGTTGGCCCTCGGTACGTTCATTAATTAGACGGGCGAATTCTTTAGCTTGGATCGCCGCAGGATGCTCCGTTGCCCAGTGGTGTGAAAATCTGGCGACAGACGGCTCCGTAGAACAAGCTGCTACAAACAAACAGCCAGCCGCTATGAAAGTAGGTCTATGCAATTGTCTACTTTTCTGGTCGAACGAGTGCGGCGGCGGCTGACACTTCTCGCCTGGACTCTCTTGCCGCATGCTGTAACCCCGTGTCAACATCCAAGACAATCGCATGAACGCCACCCCAAGAACGTAGAACCTCAAGTTTGTGTCCCTTTTGTTCGAGCTCCTGGCCAATGCCATATGAAAAAGCTGCTTCAACTACGATCGGCTCTTTCTGTTCAACATGAAATCTCGGAGCCGCTACGGCTTCCTGCACATCCATACCCCAATCAATCACATTGACAATAAGCCCTATACATTCTGTCATTACCCGCCGCCCACCTGAGCCACCACCGGCCATAAACGTCTGACCATCCTTTAGCACCACAAACGCATTCATGTTATTTAGAGCTAGCTTGCCACCCTCTATCCGGTTTGGATGATTAGGAATAGGTTCCGGATCGTACTCAGTTGGATGAAACAATCCCATACCGTTGTTTAGTGTAATTCCGGTCCCAGGTACTGTAACCCCACTTCCGAAACCGCTCCGCATCGTCATGGTTAGGGCAACCATGTTTCCATCTTTGTCCATTGCGGCTGAACTGGCAGTGTCCCCTTCAGCTGCCATTGGCGGAATATTCTGAGCGATCATCTGGGGCAACTCCATTAACGGCGCTTCCACCTCCCCAATCACAGCACTGGACTTCGTTAAAAATACTTCCGGCCCACCGGTGTCAAACTGCCATGGATCACCCGGCCGAGCATAAGGCCACGCTACATCTGGGTCGATCAACTTGCGTCGCTCTTCGGCATAAGCTTCTGACATCATCCCCACGTACGGCACTTTGACCGTCCACGGATCTCCCGCGTACCACAATCGGTCCGCAAATCCGAGCTTGAACGCCTCCAACATCACGTGCACACCGTCAGCCGAACGGCCCATGGTCGGTAGGTCAAATCCCTTTAAGAGATTCAGGATCGTTATCATATTGTGTCCGCCAGTGCCGAATGGAGAGGTGTAGACATCGTAACCGCGGTAGCTCGTATGAGCCGGCCGCAATATTTGAACGTGCCGCTGCCGCCAATTGGCCAAATCCTCCATAGTGAGCAAACCACCCTCTACTTGGATGTAGTTGACCATCCGTTGAGCCAGTGAGCCAGTGTAAATTGTGTCTGGTCCTTCGCGTGCCAGCAGGCGGAAAGATTCGGCTAGATCCTTTTGCACAAATCGGTCGCCAGCTCTAAACGAACTTCCGTCAGCACGCCGATAAATCACCCGAGAGGCCGGCCACTTATGTAACGTGCTGTCGTACAAGAAATCAATCATGGACGCATACTCAGCATCAATAACAAAACCCTCCTGGGCATACCGAGTGGCTGGCTCCAGGACCTCCTCCCACGACATCGTCCCGTACTCTTCGAGCGCAACGGCCAGACCAGCAACCGTGTTCCAGGGAGAGATTGATAAAATTCCAGGGTCATGACCCTCCCGTGTCTCGTCAAACATGTCTACCGTCGCCGCCAATGCGGCGCGTGTGTTGAAATCCACAACAATCGGCTCATCTAGATCCTGACGATGGATAACCATCGCACCACCGTACCCCCCGAGGCCAGCTAGACCGTGTCTGACAACTGAAATGGCCAGGACAGTTGCAACGATCGCATCAATCGCGTTGCCCCCCTTTTGGAGCATCTCCAGGCCAGCTTGAGAGGCCAAGGGATGCCCGCTCGATACACTGCCAAATTCACCGATGACCTTGCTGTCAGTGCTGATAACGATCTCACTAGCTGGAGGTTCTACCGTCTCAGCATAAACACCGAAATCGGATAGCAACCCTGTCACTAATGCAACGAGAATCAAGGCACATGCTTGGTCTTTCATGGTCATCCTCCGGATCTACGGAACAAAAGTTCCCTACTAAGATTACCGACAATATACTGTGCACTACTTTTCCTTTAACCGCCGATCGAATCAACGAATAAGGCATAATGACACTATGTCAGATCATCTGACCAGACGAATCCTGATCGTAACACTCGCCACCCTTTGTCTGGTGACGGAACCCATACACACTCAGAACTCACCGACCCGGCCTGACCGGACACGTGACCTTGGCATCGTGGTGGGCGTGCTAGCACCAGGACCACTGAATGCAATCACCGATGTCGACGGCGTTGCCGTTGGGCACACCACGATCGTCCGAGGCAACAACATCCGAACCGGTGTCACTGCTGTACTGCCGCATACTGACAATTTGTTCCAACGAAAGGTGCCCGGTGCGGTGCATATTGGCAATGCTTTCGGCAAGTTAGCCGGGTCGACGCAAGTTCAGGAACTTGGTGAGATCGAAACCCCAATTCTACTCACGTCGACCCTCAGTGTTCCAAGAGTCGCAGACGCCGTCATCGACTACATGCTAAAACTCCCAGGAAACGAACAGGTCCGCTCGATTAACCCCCTCGTAGCCGAAACGAACGACGGGAGACTTAATGACATCCGCAGTCGGCCAATCACGAGTACGGATGTTGCCGACGCAATCCGTTCTGCAAGCGGGGGACCGGTCGCCGAAGGCGCCATCGGCGCCGGCACCGGTACCATCGCATTTGGTTTTAAGGGTGGTATCGGTACCGCCTCCCGCCGTGTCCCAGAAGCGAGTGGAGGATACACCGTTGGCGTACTGGTACAGACCAACTTCGGCGGAGTACTCACGATTAACGGAGCCCCCGTCGGACGCGAGCTCGGTCGATATTACCTCCGTGACCAACTTGAATCGGTAATCGACGAAAGGCCGACTACAGATGACAGGGCCGACGGCTCAGTCATCATTGTGGTTGCCACAGACGCACCAATTGACTCCAGAAATCTTAAACGACTCTCAGCGCGGGCCATGTTTGGTCTTGCGCGGACCGGTGCCGCCGGCTCGAACGGCAGTGGCGATTACGTGATCGCATTTTCAACGGCCAACGAAATTGCAGGCGCATGTTTGCCGGCTGAGGGTTGTAGCAAAGACAGCGGTACGCACACGGTCACCCTTCTCGGCAACGCTAGCGTATCGCCCCTGTTCCTCGCTGTGATCGAAGCCACCGAGGAGGCAATCTACAACTCACTGTTCAGGGCTAACGATATGACGGGCCAAGGACGACAGGTAAACGCACTCCCGCTCGAACCGACGCTTGAGATTCTGCGCCGTTACGGTGCGATTCGTGAGCCCTAATGACGGTCTCGCCCGCGGGGGGCAGCCCTGGCACGTTCTGGAAGACGTCCACGTCGAGGCTATTCTGGTAACTTTTAAGCGTTGTTTCGCTTGAACGCCACGAAATCAGAATATTCCGTCAACAAAACGTCCCCGCCGCAACAAAAACCAGTGCCGTAAGTCGTGGATGTCCAGATCGAAAATCCTCGTAGCATCCGCCAACATCTCTTCCACGGTACTGCCTCATTAAACCCAGGCGTGGAAAATGGCGTTACCACGTGACCGAGAGGACTCAACCATATTGGAAGTCGGAAACCACGAATAGATCATCTCGCCGCGGTTGAACCCAACGGTCTTGAGCATGCTTTCGACCGCGAGCGGGTTCGGTCCCCACTAGTTCGTCGGATCATCATTGAGTTCTTTCTCAGGGCAATAGGCCATAGCTGGGCGATCAAGATCAGCAAGATCCACCTGAGTCCACAAGATCAAGTGACTTCGACTAACACTCGCGACGCGCTCCAATGCTAGTAACGGATGCTTGATGTGATACAGCACACCAAGGAAAAGCACGAGATCAAACCTACCCACATTGTTTGGCGAGAGATCCAGCACCTCGAGCTCGTAGTCCTTCACCTTCGAACCAAGCAGACGGCGTGCGCAGTCGAATCCATCCTTCGTGCCCCACCCTTTCCCACTCCAGCAAAATGAGTCTACGGCAACGACGCGACTGGCACCACGTCGTTCAGCTTCAAAAGAGAATGCTCCATCCCATCATGCACCGATGTCGAGCACAGTCAAGCCACAAAGATCGTTGGGAAGACCGATCATGGCCATCCGATTTAGTGTGTCGTCACTGCCGGGTGTAACAATCCCATGGCCAAGATCAATCCTGTGGTACCAGGTGACCTTCGTGATCTCCTCTCGGATATACTCTGGCGTAAAAGTGACCATGATGTACCCTTCGAGCAAAACGATTATAGATTTTCACTCTTGCCATCGAGTCGTAAAACAATCTCTCCAGCTGCTGAATGCCTAAACGTTTATATCTGTTGATCCGAACGGTTGAACGCCGAGATGAAAAGCGGATGAAAACAGAAGGTTTGCCGCCCCGGAGAAACAAATCAATTGTGTGCCACTTTCCAAACCGACTGAGTTCCAAAAGAACTATAATGCAGCACACGGCGGGAACCAAGATCCAAGTTCTCAAAAACAACTCATAACCTCGGTCGCATTGGTAGACGAAGGCAGAATGGAAAATACGCGACGCACAGTTATAAGAGTGATTGGTCTTATGGCTGTGGTCATAGCTTGTTTGTCAACTGACTCAATCTTTGCCCAGTTGAGCAGCGAACTGAAAGTGGTCACGCGGATCGAAATGTCGAGTCAACCTGCGATAGACGTGGAGTACTACTTGGGCCCTGGACAAACCCGGTGGGACATGGCAGAAAGTTCATCACTTATCTGGACCAACGGCAACAACCCTAGCTTCCCGATGGTACAACATTCAGGAAAGACCTACATCGAATGGGGTTCTGAACAGCTGCGAATGCTCCAGCAAATGATGCAGCGGACATCTGGAGGAGATGCCACATCAGCAAGCGAAGTTGACCCGAGCCAATTCACATTCGCAGAAACAGGAAACCGTGAACAAATTGGTGAGTGGGATGCGTTCGAAGTGCACATGACGGGACCCGAGGGTCAGGAAGGAGCGCTCTGGCTGTCAAACGACGTTGACACGGGCCTACTCGAAGTGAGTTCCCGAGTGGCTGAGGCTACGAGTGTCCTGTCCATGCCCATGACGGGCGCTGAGGTCTTTGGACCTCAGCGATTCGCGGAGTACCGAGCCATAGCCGCGGCCAAGGGACTCCACGATGGCCGTGTAGTCCGTATCAACACCTACGGAAACGACGACACAAAAATCACGCTGATGTCGGTTGAAACCGGTCCGCTGCCTCCAGACACTTTCCAAGCCCCGGTAGGCTACGAGCACATCCAGATGCCATCCTTACTAGTGGCTCGGGAGAAGAATCAGACAATAATTGATTTAAGGATACGTTCAAGATTTATAACCAACAATGGCGATCTCGTCAGGGAGATGATCGACCGGTCGCCGTGAACGCCTTAGCGACATGTCTAGGCAGAGTCACTCTCACGTATAGCGCTGCTCAAACGGAACAACTATAATCGCGTTACCTTGTCATGGGTTTCTGGTAGTCCGTTCGCAGTCCCAAGCCCGACTTATGACCGATCGCTTTCGGCCAAGCCTCAACATCTACTCCCATGAAAATGATCAGCACAACGGAGGTGTGATGTTTAGAATTGTATCTCTCGGAACGTTTGTGCTTAGTGGTTTGGTATTGATCTTATTTATAAAACTCAGCGCAGCACAGCAGTACGCGGGGGCAGCATATACCGACGGTCAGGCGGACCAAGGTCAGACGCTGTTCGCTGAGTACTGTGCAAACTGCCACGAAACAGATCTCAGTGGTAACACCCATAGCCCGGAACTTGTAGGCGTTGGATTCTTGGGAGCCTGGCGTAAACGGACAACCACCGAGTTGTTCGAGCAAGTTAGGGAAACGATGCCTCCTGGTGCGGGAAGATCGTTGGATGACGACGCCTATCTCGCACTCGTAGCGCATATCCTTAGATCGAACAATAGAGCCTCAGGTCGGAACGCACTCACTCCTGATGAACCGTACATAATTGGGGCGTTAACGGAAGTGACATCCGGTCCAGCCCCGCTGCCGACCGATATCTCTGCACCAGCTCTCAACTGGATGAGCGCATCCGGATTTAACAACCAGCGTGTCGAAGGTTTCGAACCAGTTACCGAGGCTATGCTGCTTAATCCCTCACCAGGTGACTGGATTAACTGGAGGCGCACTCTCGACAGTCATGGTTCCAGTCCACTTGATAAGATTAATCGGAAGAACGTCTCGAAATTGCGCCTCGCCTGGGCGGTAACAATGCGTGACGGCAACAACCAGACGACACCACTCGTGCATGACGGCGTCATGTACCTTGCCAGTCCAGGAAATCTGGTCCAAGCACTTGACGGAGCAACTGGCGAAATTATTTGGGAATTCCAGCATCAGCTTCCACTTGAGGCCATTACGGATGGCGGGGCAACCCGCAGCATCGCGATTTACAACGATAAGATCTTTCTTGCGACCCACGATGCAGCGATCGTCGGTATCGATGCGCAAACGGGTGAAGAAATCTGGCGAACGGTCAAAGCAGACTACACTAAAGGCTATCGGCACGCGACCGGACCACTGATTGCCAACGGTGTTATTGTGAGTGGCATTGGTGGTTGTCAACAGTTCAAGGACGGAGGATGCTTCGTAACTGGGCATGATCCAGACACGAGTGAGGAACTGTGGCGGACATCAACAATTGCAGGGCCTGGTGACTCGAATGATTCAAGTTGGGCCGATCTACCCATGCATCTCCGTGCCGGCGGCGATAGCTGGATCACCGGAAGTTACGATCCCTCATTGAATCTGTTCTACATTGGGACTGCCCAGGCAAAGCCATGGGTAGCCGCAAGTCGGAGAATGTCTCCACTCGATGCAGCACTCTACACCAACTCGACGCTGGCTCTCGATGCACAAACTGGCGAAATGGCATGGTACTTCCAGCATGCTCCTGGTGAAACCCTGGACCTGGATATCGTCTACGAAAGGGTTCTAGTCGATGTTGATCAAGAGAAAGTCCTTTTCACAATTGGAAAAGACGGTATCCTCTGGAAAATTGACCGTGAGACCGGCGCCTATGTCGATCTGACGGAAACAGTTTCCCAGGATGTTTTTGAGACGATCGACCGAAATACTGGTGAACTCAGGTATCGGCAGGACATTATAGACATGGAGGTTGGTGAGACTGTACAGCATTGCCCAGGCTTATACGGGAGTCACAACTGGCAGTCGTCATCGTATCACGACGAAACGTCAGCTCTTGTGATTCCGTTATTGCAAGTTTGTGGGTCAATGACTGGTCGTGACGTCGACTTCAACGTCGGCGGCGGTGGCCTGGGCGGAGTGGCCGGATTGCGTGAAATGCCAGGCACCAACGGCCTGCTTGGAAAACTCGCGGCCTATGACGTACACACACTTGAAGAGCGCTGGAGTCACAATCAACGTGCACCATTTTTAACAGCAGCCCTAACGACCGCGGGTGGCTTAGTCTTCGCCGGTGATCTTGATCGCTACTTCAAGGCATTCGATGTAACCACGGGCAACGAGTTGTGGCGAACGCGCCTTGGAGCAGCCGTGCACGGCTTTCCGATCACTTACGAAGCCAACGGTACACAGTACGTAGCAGTCACCACAGGACTTGGCATCGTCTATCGTGCGGTGACGGCATTCGTAGCACCTGAAATCTATCAACCGACGACTGGGAATGCCCTTTACGTCTTCGAACTGACACGGTAATTACCTGTCATTCATCTGTTTAGAGAGCGGTGGTGTTCGCGGAACCGAGCACCGTATCTTCCACCTGTCCGGACCTTACCAAGGGTCTCGACCTTAATCTATCGACCATCCTCATTCAATCTCTGGGCAGCCGCCATCTCTTGTATGCGTGCACCTCTGAGAATATTCGTGATGGCGTAATTTCCCTCGTGCCATGCGTATTCATAGATTTGATAATCGTTCAACTTTAGCATAGGGCGAATAGCCGTCCTAGGTTTCGTGTACGTGGTCGGATCGTTTATCGTGCATTGATAATCAATCATGTTTTCGTCAACACGTGTGAACCGTTCAATAGTTCGCGTGTTCCGAGACGATGGAAAACGATGTTCTGTTTTTTTCACTGTAATTCGTGGTCTCCACCACCAACGTGTCACCCTCCCATCGTCCCCGCGAATCACCATTCCATTGACGGATTTCTGCGGATAGGCGCGGACGGCCATCCAACGGAATGATCCACACATCGTGGATCATCTCAACGAGAATCGCGACGTACTCGGAAGTCTGAAAGATCTGGTAAGTATTATTGTAGCCAGACGAAATTGGCGGCACGCCATGATACGTTATACACTGAGTCCATGCGGTCAGATCCAACCACGAATCAGCTGGGCTTACGCGTCGATACTCCTTGTCCAGCGCCAACTGCTTTAATGCTTCTTGTGTCAACGGCAGCTTACCGTCAGGTGGATCAACAATTAGTGACGTTCGGAGATCGGACCCGATTTTCCCTCGGTCAAACCAAAGCTTGTTATAGCTCCCTGGATTCCCTGGTGGTGGGAGGCGATCACGGGTGGCCTCAACGTTGCGGGCAGTTGCCTCCGCACCCGTGAAGAACTTTAGATTCTCTAAAGTGTCAGGTCGTTGCAGGGGAGTAAGAGTAGCATACGACCAAACACCCTGTAGGTCCGGATCGTCCCGGGGTGTCCGGAATTATTTCGCTTCTTGAGCACCAGGACCCACGGACATCAACACGACGACTATGATCACAGCTGCGTTACGCACCATTGAACTAACAGATCGATAATTCATTTAAAATTTCCTCACACCAATAACCTTTTAGTCGTACAAAGATATTTCGTCCTTCGGACCATGTCCGGCGACTAATCCTACCAAACTTTAATAACGCAAGCGATATTGCCACTATTCAACGGATGTGAAGCCACCATTCACGTCAATATCAACACTACTGAGGTCCCAAACGAGATTGGGAACTCTCGAATCATCGTCATGGCACCCAGCATGCTCTTCGTGTGCGTATCGGGTCTATTCGGCGATACGCTTAGGCGATAGCCGTGCGCTGAACTTATCGTTGGGCCAAGACTATTAGCAAGATGTAGCCAATGGATACCTTCTATCTGACATCGTTCATGATAAAGTCTAGGGATGAAATCGACATTCATCAGTCTAGTAGCCGTATTATTGGTTACGAGTATTGCAGTTGCGGAACCACAGGACCCTAGCAGCACATGGCAAACCTACGGGACGGAGAATGGAGAATGGAGAAGTTACGCGGGTGATATCGCAGGCACGAAATACTCACCTCTTGCACAAATTGACGCCAGCAACTTTAGTGCTCTAGAACTTGCTTGGGAATGGATGTCGGTCGACAACTTTATTAGTAGGACGACTCCGAGTGGTGGTGAATGGTGGACCTCACTCGACAGGATCGTCGAAACTCTCATCGAGGAAACTCCTGGCCTTTACGACAGCAACCGATATGGTCCTGGAACAACTTACGTTGATCGATCGCCCAGCCCATCACGCTTCCAGGCAACCCCACTGATGATCGACGGAGTACTCTACTTCAATACCCCACTGTCGCAGGGAGTGGCCATCGATGCGGCCACTGGGAAGACCTTGTGGGTTTTCAATCCGAAAACTTACGAACAAGGTATACCGGCAATGGGTTCGTGGGCACAGCGAGGGGTTGCGTACTGGACAGACGGTGATGGTGATGAGCGAATCTTTTGGGGAACCGAGAACGGCTACTTGGTCTGTGTAAACGCGAAAAATGGTCAACCCTGTGCTGACTTCGGTTCCGATGGCAGCGGCATTATCGATGCGCAGGTCGGAATCCCCCAACTGGAGCGTGATGCACGCGATCACAAAAATCTAATGCTCTCTGCGCTTATGTCCCCTCCGATCATCGTACGCGACAAGGTAATCCACGGATCACAGCTCGCTGACCAAGTTATCCACAAGAAACAGCCCCCTGGTTGGGTCCGCGCCTGGAACGTCCGAACTGGTGAGCATGAATGGGACTTTCATACGGTACCAAATAGTGCAGATGAGTACGGTGCAAGTACCTGGTTAAATGAATCTTGGCGCTACTCTGGAAGCACGAATGTCTGGTCGATGCTTGCTGGTGATAACGAGCTTGGCTACGTGTATCTTCCGACCGGCACCGCTACGAACAACTCCTACGGGGTGGACCGACTCGGTGATAATCTTTTCGCGGAGTCAATCGTGTGCGTTGACGTTGAAACCGGTCAGCGTGTCTGGCACTTTCAGGCGGTCCATCACGGATTATGGGATTATGATTTCCCTACTCATCCGAATCTCGTTGACTTGGTGGTCGACGGCCGTCCCATCAAAGCACTTTTACAGATCAGTAAACAGGCATTCGTCTATGCGTTCGATCGAGTAACCGGCGAACCGATCTGGCCAATCGTCGAACGACCGGTTCCACAGGACACAAATATGCCCGGAGAGGTGCTGTCCCCGACCCAACCGTTCCCAACAAAACCCGCACCGTTCGACTATCAAGGCATTACGATCGATGACCTCGTTGATTTCACACCGGAGATCCGCGCAATGGCGGTCGACGTTGTGCAGAACTTCCGGCTCGGCCCCCTCTTTACACCGCCC
The DNA here is from genome assembly GCA_965249535.1 of Vicinamibacterales bacterium. Lineage (GTDB taxonomy): Bacteria > Acidobacteriota > Vicinamibacteria > Vicinamibacterales. The sequence goes on along the minus strand of OZ252241.1, from coordinate 2,198,776 downwards.
AATCGTCCCAATGAAGACGGAACGCAAAAGACTCTGATGCGACCTTCTGATATCGGTGGAGCTCTTCTGGCCGGCGCTGCGGTCGACCCAGAAACCGGTATGCTCTACATTCCATCTCGTAACCTGACGGTTGAGATGCCCCTCTACCAACCAGACCCAAGCGTCGGAGCTACGGTACCCTACACCCACAGCGGTGGTGGTACACGTTATCAACCACAGATGCCGGAGGGTCTACCCCTTCTAAAACCACCGTATTCACGGATGACAGCCATCGACATGAATACGGGCGAACATAAATGGATGGTCCCGCTCGGCAACGGCGACCGTATCCGTAATCATCCACGACTCCGTCACCTAAATCTCCCACCGCTTGGAAACGGGACCATCGCTGGACCAGTGCTGACGAAGACCCTCCTCATCAGCTCCCTCACCGAAGGTGGTAGTAATGGAGGTCCACGCCTCGTCGCCTGGGACAAACAGACCGGTGTCGAACGGGGCTCGATCGATCTTTCCTTTGCTACCATCGGTACACCGATGACTTATATGGTCGGTGATAAACAATATATCGCTGTGACTACTGGTGGCGGCCCTAGACTCGTCGCCTTCGCCCTACCTGATTAGCGTAGTCTCTCTATCTATCAGGTCGCGTAAGATACTCTTAAAACACTTTTAGTTTTTCGTGCAATACAAGAGTTCGCGGTGGCCGTAGAAAACACAACTGTAATTACCACCTCGAACACAATATCGTGTGCTATTCGAAAATCAAAATGTCTGACTCGGTTATTCGCTATTTCGCTTAATGGAGTTAATGGTACCAGGATTAGTCTTAGCGCACGATTGATTGACAATAATTTATCATCGGTTTAGACAAAAGAACGTTCTTTATAAGAATTCGTATAGATCGTTCATTAATTCTATTAGCTAGTTAATAACTCCTCACATTGTGACTGAGCCATCGAACGAAACCCTTCAGGATAACAACCCTGCTGGAACGACCCTTTCTGGGCATGTATCCCGCGCACTTATCCGACTGGGTGAAGCATTCACATACCGAGATTTTCGCAATCTCTGGACTGCAGCTTTCACTTCAGCCGTTGGTACCTGGATGCAGCGTTTTGCGCAACAGTGGTTGATCTTTACTCTTACAGGTTCAGCCTTTTATCTTGCACTCGACAACTTCGTGGGAACAGTGCCACTCCTCCTCTTCACGCTGCTCGGTGGCGTTACCGCTGACCGCTACGACCGTCGTCACCTCTTGATGGGGTCACAGATATTGCAGATGGTATGCGCCTTAATCCTCACCCTACTCATGATCACCGACAGCGTACGCCTAAACTATATCCTCGCACTATCATTCACGGCTGGGTTAGCGCAGGCATTTGGTGGTCCAGCATTTCAATCACTCATTCCAACACTTGTACCACGTAAAACACTCCCAAACGCTGTTGCATTGAATTCAATTCAGTTCAACCTTGCGCAGTCCGTTGGACCATTGATCGGCGGTCTGATCTTCACCACATTCGGTCTCGTGGCCTGTTTTGGATTGAACAGCCTCTCCTTTCTAGTCGTCATCGTTGTCCTAAACCAAATGCGAGTGTTATTGCCAGCAACAGGTGAACGACGTCCGATAATCCAAGAGATGAAGAGTGGTCTTCTTTATGTTGGTAAAAGCAAGGCGCTCTTGGCACTGACTGTCCTTGCAGTAGCTACAACCTCGCTCGGGTTACCTATCCGTGCATTCCTTCCTGTGTTTGCCGAAGATCCAGCCACTTTAAGTCAGATGATGACGGCACTCGGTATCGGTGCGGTCGCCGGTGCGCTTGTCGTCGCGTGGTTAGGGAACTTTAACCGGATGGGCCTAACACTTCTCTACGTACTAGCCATCTTCGGAACATTGATTGCAACTTTTGCGCTTTTCCCTCTCGGAATGTCTAGCTATATCCTCCTGTTTCTAGCTGGAGGCACACTGCTTGTAGTTTTTTCCCTAACAGCGTCCCTGGTCCAACTCACCGTCCCAGATCAACTCCGGGGGCGTGTGATGAGTATCTATTTGACGGCGTTCCGCGGTGGGATGCCGCTTGGTAGTCTCCTAAGTGGGTCTTTAACAATACTCGCGTCGACTCAGACAGTTGTTGCGGTAAATGGCGGCCTCTTAGCTCTGGTTGCCATCTATTTCCTTATTCGCAGTCACGGTGTACGGGAGCTTTAACAACCTGCCAGACGCCAACACTGACGGTTTCACTACAATCCGAGGGTTCCAGTTTACACAGTCTCATACCCTGCTTGTGGTCCAAGAAATTATATGAACTTCTGCAAACATGTCAGAATAATCAGAAAGGAATGGTACGCGGAGTGTATATCGGGATGAGTTCAACGATCCCCGTTCCTTCCGGTGGGAATTCTAGCCTGGTGATATCGCTGCCCTCCGGCACGGCCGCTCGGATTAGCCCGGCCGAGCGAACCGGAGCGCGCGATATCATCAAAGATCTCAACAGCACCGCTTGCCGTCAGCTTCTGCAATGATTCCCTGCTAGCTTCATTGGTAGCTATCTGCCCCTCCTTAAAGGGTCCCAGTCTAAGTAGACGACCCCTCGCTAAAGGGATCTTCAGTGGTTGATTCGTCTTATTAATAATCGTCTTCACGTCAGATACTTCTCCAAGTATGATGCTTGCATCGTTCAAGCCAAAGCCCTACCCGTAACAACCAATACTCCCCAGCGCATTAATCAATCGAATGTTTATAGACGAAAAGCGATCCCAAAACATCAGTTTTCAACTCTCACGTATTTTGTGATCCCTCCTCCAGCCGTAGGCCGCGACCCTGGTCCCTCGGCCACGTATACATTACCCTCAGAATCAACAGCAACACCTTCACCGGCAACACCCTGCAGTACACGTGCCTCGTGCGCATGCGGGGGTATAAAAGCAGTGATCCGATCTTCATTAGCTGGACCAATGCGAACACCGTTTAACCACCCCAGATGATTCTCTTCCGTGGACTCTGAATCGATCGCATAAAGCATGTCATCAGCTGTAATGAAAAGGCCACTGATGCGGCCGTGCTGATGGTAAGACTCGAGATAGTTTCCCTCCTGGTCGAAAATCTGGATACGGTGATTCCCGCGGTCCGCGACAAGAAGGCGCCCTTTCGAGTCGAGCTCAAGTCCATGTGGTGTACGAAAATTCCCGGGTTCTGAACCAATCTCACCCCACTCTTTAACAAAGTTACCGTCTTTGTCAAACTTGAGAATCCGTCCAGTCGAACCTGGAGGTGGGTCTGGAAACTGCCCTGTATGACCATCAGAGACAAAGATGTCACCGTTCCTACTAGTGATGACGTCGCAAGGCTCATTAAGCTGACCTGGTCCGCTTCCAGGTTGCCCAGCTTTTCCAAGCCGAAGCAAAACTTCCCCTTCGGGACTGAACTTAATCACTTGGTGCCCCTTGGTCCCAGCTTCATTACCTTGCATGTCGGTGACCCAGACGTTACCGTCATCGTCGACGTGAAGACCGTGCGGCAGTACGAACAATCCTGCCCCAAAATTCTCCATCACTTCACCGGTGTTACGATCTAGCTTGAGAACCGGTGCGATCTCCGGGTTGGCCTCACATCCACCATCTAAACCATTGGCACCGCAGCGATCGTAAGTCCAAATGTGTCCATCTGGACCAATGTCAATACCGGCTGTCGAACCCCATGTTCGATCATCAGGTAGTTCTACCCACTGTCGAATGACCTCAGGATTTGGATTAGGAAGTAGCAACCGATCACTCATGAGAGTTGGCTCCGCAGCGCCTATTTCCTGTTCGGAAACCACCGATTCTCCCCTATCGCAAGCGCCCAGTAGAAGCAGAAACAACGACAAAATTATCAGGCAGTTACACTTGATGAGGCTTGATGGGTAGCAAGTCATTAGTTATCTCTCCCTACTCAATAATCTACGTCTTCAGACTAGTTTACACTCTACGGCTTTAGGTGTGTGTAATAACGCTCTAACAACGCTATAATCTGTCTGTTACTCAGTGGTGAATCCTCATGAGCATAGTAGTAAGAACGCACAATAAAGCCGTATGGGCACGTAAAGGAGACCACCGAATGCCACCAAAGCTGTGTTTGTCATGTTTCCTGTTACTCTTAACAGTTCTTGCCTCTGCCGACACCGTAGAAGATGAGATCGCAAAGGCAGTTTTGGCGGCACCACCCGGCCTACAAAGCAATGCCATGGTCGTCCAACTAGCCCCTAACGGTAGCCATACCGTCCTTCGAGATGGCTCTAATGGATTGGTCTGCTGGGACCGATCCGATGAACCAGAACGCTCCTTCAGTGTGCAATGTACTAGTGTGGACAACCTTCCTCGAGTAAAACAAAACCACGAGTGGAGAATGTCCGGAAACAGCGCGGATGAAGTCCGAGCGATCATGGAAAAAGCCGAAGCCGATGGTTCCAGAGAAATCTCTAAGTTCGGAAGTGTTTATTATTCGTTGAACGGAGAAGACCTTGATTCGGCGAGTGCACATATGACGATTGCGATCCCGTTTGCCAATAGTGAATCGCTCGACTTACCTACTCAGGGCAACTACGCTGCGGCTGGCGTATGGATCATGGAAGCTGGCACATCAGCAGCGCACATCATGGTACCAGGACTCTAGGCAGCACTTTACGTGTACGAAGTCGGTCCCTGACAACAAGCGAACATAGCATCAGTATAGGTGCACCGCGTCGGTCACTCGCTTGAGCATGGTCTGACCTCGTGTGCCTTTATTAGACAACAACAAACGTAACAACTCTTTCGATGCTACGGTGCTCACAACTATTTAGAAAAACTCTGTAATCAGCTTTCTTTAGTTCACTTCTCCCGAGAGAGCCTTCACCAGACGGTAAAGGAATTCTTGCCCCTCGTAGAAATGCTCAACTCGAATACGTTCATCCTTCCCATGTCTCCTCACATCATCCACATCTTCAAAGATTCCACTCACGCCGTAGACCGGGATACCCTCACGACGTAAGTACAGACTGTCGGTAGCGCCAGTAGACATCACTGGAAGCACTGGCACACCAGGCCACATCTCCCCCGTTATCCGCTCAATAGGTTCCAGCACTTCGGTCGTCAGTCTGGAGAACGGGCTGGGCGTAGTTGAACTACGAGCCATTACTTCCACATCAAATGGTCCCACAAGAGCCTCAAGTTGTGCTTGCACCTCAGCCGGATCGTGATTCGGAAGTATGCGGCAATTAACATTCGCCCGCGCCATCTGCGGCAACGCGTTTTGAGCATGACCTCCCTCAAGTAACGTTGCCACGCAAGTGGTCCGTAGCCTTGAGTTGTAACCCGCGTCTTCAAAAAGGACCGCGACGGACTCATTCTCAGTGGAGTCGACAACAATCCGTCGCATCGCTTCGCCAAGCTTGGGATCAACTAAGTCGGCCGAGCCATTGAAAAACGCACGAGTAACCTCGTTTAGCATGACAGGAAAATCGTAGTTTTGTACGGCTAATAAAGCCTTGGATAGATCGTATATTGCATTCTTCTTCACCGGAAGAGACGAGTGACCACCTGGATTACTCGCTGTTAGATAGAACGATAAGAATTTCTTCTCGCCGGCCTGGACGTTGTTCGAAATCTTTTGGCCAGCTCGCTCCATACCACCACCTCCCTCATTCAAGGCAAAGGCAGCATCAATTAAATTACGGTGTTCCTCCAACAGGAATTTGACACCATTCCTCGGACCCATCTCCTCATCCGCAGTCAACGCAACAACAATGTCTCGGACGGGTACAAATCCTTCTCGCTTCATTCGGATAAGATTGGCTGTGTAAATTGCTGCCTCATCCTTGTCGTCCGTCACACCTCGACCATAGTAGTAACCATCTCGCTCCAAGAATCTAAATGGGTTTAGGTCAACACTCCAGTCTTCCGGCAGCGCTTCCACGACATCAATATGGGCGAGCAGTAAGATAGGTTTGAGATTAGGATTACTGCCGCGATATCGGGCAACGAGATTACCCTTCGTTGGAGCATCGCTCGGTACCAAAACGTGAACGTCCTCCGCTGGAAAGCCGGAGTCGAGCAACCGACGTTCCAAGGCCTTAGCGGCCTCTGTGTTGTTACCTCTTTCACTATTCGTCGTGTTGATCCAGACAAGCTCCGAAAGGATCGCGCGAGCGCGTTGCATATCCTCAACAGGGGACGTATTCTGGCCAAAAACCCCAACAGATTTCAAAACTAGGAGCACTGTTACAATGGTCGCGAAACGCCCGCTCTTTATCACGCTGATCCTCCTCTCATATACGCTGGGCGGTAGGTGATGGTGTGATAGCATGACCGCCGCCCTCGCGGTCGGCGGTCATGCTATCACACCGGCGGCCCGGCACCGGGCGTCCTCAGGTCGTATACCTGCGAGGAAACGCAATGACCAGAACCACTCATTGGCTTGCCGGGGCACTTCTGGCCTCAGCCGGCCACCTGGCCTGCGCCGCACCCGATCCGCCCGGCACGTTCGTCCTCGAAGAAGCGACCATCGCGAGTATCCATGCCGCGTTAGGGGCCGATCGGATCAGTTGCCACGAGCTCGTGGCCCGCTATCTCGCTCGGATCGCGGCCTACGACAAGACCGGGCCTGCCATCAACACCCTAGTCGTCGTGAACGAGGCGGCGCTAACGCGCGCCGACGAGCTCGACCGCGCGCGTCAGGGTGGTAACCCGATGGGGCCACTACACTGCATCCCTGTCATCGTGAAGGACAACTTCGACACTATCGATCTGCCGACGACTGCCGGTTCTCTGTCACTCGAAGGGTTCGTCCCGAATCGAGATGCCTTTCAGGTTCGACGAATCCGCGAAGCGGGCGGGGTCGTCATGGCCAAGTCTAATATGGCCGAGTTCGCGTTCAGTCCGTACGAAACAGTGAGCTCAATCTTACCGGGGTACACAAGAAATCCATACGCGCTGGCAAGAGTGACCGCCGGCTCGAGCGGTGGCACCGCGGCGGCAGTCTCGGCCAACTTTGGCGGGGTCGGGCTCGGATCCGACACGGGTAACTCAATCCGTGGACCGTCGGCCCATCAGAGTCTCGTCGGCATCCGTTCCACCATGGGGCTCACCAGCCGCGCCGGGATTGTGCCGCTCAATCTGGCCAAGTGATATCGCGGGACCGATGACGCGCAGCGTAGCGGACGCAGCCGCCGTACTCGAGGTCGTAGAAGGCTACGACCCAGACGATCCGGTAACGGAAGCGAGCCGGCAGCAGACGCATCGACCTTACGCTGAAGCGCTCGACCGGGATGGACTTAAGGGCACCCGCCTCGGCGTCCTCCGGTGGATCACGAACGCGGAGACGGCCGACGCGGCCGTCCTCGCGTTATTCGAGTCGGCTCTCGGCGACATCCAAATGAGTGGCGCGACGCTCATCGACCCGTTGGAGCTCCCCGGTCTCGATATTCTCCTGGAGTCACGCGAAGGAGGCTGTCACCAGTTCAAGTTCGATCTGAATGCGTATCTCGCCGGTCACGGCGACCGTGCGCGCATGCAGAACCTAGAAGACGTTGTCCAGTCTGGCCGGTTACACCCGTCTATCCGGCGACGGCTGGAATTGGCACAGGCAACGGAGGTCGAACCCGTGGACAATCCCGCCTGTCAGGCCCGCGACCAGTTCCGCCAGAAGCTGCGAGACCTGGTGCTCGACACGATGGACACCGAGGGAGTGGTCGCGCTCGTCTATCCCACCTGGAACAACCGCCCGCGGCTGATCGGCGATCTCAACACACCGCATGGCGATAACAACCAGCTGCTCGCGCCGAGCACCGGCTTTCCCGCAATGACGGTGCCAATGGGTTACATCGATGACGAGCTCCCGTTGGGGTTGCAGTTCTTCGGCCGGCCGTGGGACGAGTTCACGCTCATCGGACTCGCTTATGCCTACGAGCAGGCAACGCACCATCGCCGCCCGCCGGAGAGTACACCCCGCCCCTTGAGTAACCCTAACCCTTATGTACCGACCCGCCAGGCGGAGAAAACGCGGTTCCAGCCCAAGGTGTGGCAAGGATCTCACCTCAAACTAAACCGCTCGTCCGAGTAAGTGACGCAGGGCGCCTTCCAAGGTTGGATGGTCAAAAACAAACCCCGTCTCCTGGAGCTGTCCAGGTCTAACGTAGGTACTCGACAAGAGCAATTCATCGGCCATTTCACCGAAAATTAAACGGACTACAACGGCCGGAACGGGAAATAGTGTCGGACGTCGCAATACCTTACCTAGGATCTTCGTGAATTCCCCATTTGTGACAACGCCAGGGGCGACAACGTTGACCACCCCACTCAGATGATTCATTCGAAGTACATGCAGCACGCTAGTCAACACATCGTCGAGTGCAACCCAGCTCATGTATTGACGTCCAGAACCAATAACACCGCCAACACCTATCTTGAATGGCAGCAACATCTGTCCAAGTGCCCCTCCTGTCGGAGTTAGCACTACGCCAATCCGGAGGTTAACAACACGGATTCCAATCGCTCGCGCTGGTGCAGCAGCCTGCTCCCAAGACTGACAGGTTTCAGCCAAAAAACCACTGCCTACACTCGATGATTCATCTACGTGTTCATCGCCTCTGTCACCATAGAACCCAATAGCTGAAGCGACGATAAACGTCTTCGGCGGGTGTTTCAAATTTGCCAGGGCCTCAGCAAGGTGTCGCGTTCCGTTGATACGACTGTCTCGTATTCTAGTCTTCTGTTCCTTCGTCCATCTTCTGCTCGCGATGTTTTCACCTGCAAGGTGAACTATCGCATCAACTCCATCCATCGCACCATCGGAAAACGTCGCATCCAATGGATTCCAAGTTTTGATGAAATCGATTTCCGTTGACGACCGCCGGAGCGAGACGATCTCATATTCGTTGCCCTCAAGAAATTTCACAAGAGCCGAACCAATAAGTCCCGTCGCTCCGGTTACTGCCACTTTCATTTATCTACCTCCAAGAAACCCTCCAATCAGTAGAATATCGCACCATTAAAGCAACTTATATGTGAAACTCTAAGCTTTACTCTGAAAGGTCGATACCAACAAGTACGTCGTCAAGAGGAACGTTTTGAAGCACCGGTCCCCAAGCTTGGCGAAATAATTCGATATCCAATATCGGACTCGCATCCATTTTACTAAAGAAACAACGGTCAACTGGAACATGCTGAGTACGATGCGAGCGAAGAGCATCAATTTTCACGTTTCTGTAGGGAACGATGTCAACAACGAAATCTATGCCCGGTTCATTTCGTAGATCTATTGACTGTGTCACTTCCCAGGGCGGAATCGGGGCAGTCCACAAGACCCGCTGCACACGGTGTGGCGACATCTTATTCGACACCAGACGGGGATCCGCAGCCGCTGCAATAGAATCCATTGTGAACCGCGCAATAGCAACATGATCGGGATGCCCATTCAGACCATCTGGACCAAAAGTCACTACGACGTGGGGACGATAGAAGCGTATGTACTTAACTAATTCCTTACGGACACTAGCAATTGGAGCATCCATCAGAAATTTATCTCGGTAGTTAAGCAAGTGGAGCCCAGTGATCCCGAGGATCTTCGCGGCCTCACGCAACTCATGCTCGCGAAACTCCGGGAGTGCCTCCCGACTACATAAGGGCGGAGTTCCCAACCGTCCAGCATCACCTCTCGTTGCCGTGATGAGCGCTGTCACCGCGCCACAATCGACGTAACGACGCACTAGGCCAGCGGCCAAAAAACTTTCGTCATCCGGATGTGCAAAAACTAAAAGTATTCTCGGTGGGCTAGACATGTAAAAATCTGTTTAAATAATATGTACGAGCTTCCGTATCAAGTTGTCGATTGTAATCTACCTCCACCCGTAGTTGCACTTCCTACATATTTCTACACGTTACATCATGGTACCCAACTGCTCCAATCTCGCGGAAATATCAGCTCCTTAGGAACACGGTTGACTCGTATTACGAAATTAGTTTTTGCGGCCGTAATGGCGCCACTGATTCCCCTAATAACTGGGCCAATTATGGTAATCGGAAGCTCACGGGCACTATCTTCGGTGTTCGGCATGAGCTGTAACTGGTTGGGTCTACTGGGAACTATCTCGCTCATCCTGTAGACTTAGACTTGAATAAGGGTCGTCCTGACTGATATGACTGCGATGAACAATCAATGTCGAACCAGATAGCTCCTCTAGACATTACAAGTTCGTGGTTACATAAAAGTCACACGTCCCAGAGCTCCTTAAGTATTCAACGACCGTGAACCTATCGGACCCAAATCGGAAAACTAAAAACGTGGAACTCTCGTGTTCGCCAATATGACGGTCATCGTCATCATGCTCCTGGGTAACTAACCTAGTTCCATTCTGAGGATGAGAACGGTCATATGAAGATCTGTATTGTTGGTGCCGGTGCCATCGGTGGATACATGGCAATTCATTTAGCGAACGCCGGACACAAAATCTCGGTGATCGCCCGTGGTCCGCACCTTGCCGCCATTCGAAAAGATGGTCTTAGACTGATCGAGGCAGACCGGGAGTTCACCTCATCGTCAATAACCGCAACCGACCTCATCGGAGACCTTGAAGTTCACGACCTCGTGATACTCGCACTTAAGGCACACCAAATAGAAGCGGTGGTGCAGGATCTTCCGATTCTTTTTGGTCCAGATACGGTCATGATTACGTTGCAGAATGGAATCCCCTGGTGGTATTTCCAGAAGCTTGAAGGAGAATTTGCAGGCCGTGTTGTGACCTCCGTCGATCCTCGGGGTATTCTCTCCCAGAACATAAACCCAGACTGCCTCATCGGCTGTATCGCATATCCCGCGGCCACTATATCCAGCCCAGGAATCATTCGTCACATCGAAGGCAATCGGTTTCCGGTGGGAGAACTTGATGGTAGCGAGTCTGACCGGGTTCGACAGATTTCGGCTATATTCACAGAAGCTGGGTTCAAAGCGAGGGTCCTTGATGACATTCGCTCTGAAATCTGGTTAAAGCTCTGGGGTAACTTAACATTCAATCCGATTAGTGCCTTGACTCACTCAACTCTTGTCGACATCTGCCAATTTCCCTTATCGAGAGAACTGTCAGCTAAGATGATGACTGAAGCTAAGGCAGTCGCTGAGCGCCTCGGGGCCAGCTTTCGAGTCTCAATGGAAAGACGCATCAACGGAGCGGAAGCTGTTGGAAAACACAAGACCTCGATGTTACAGGACGTCGAAGCTGGAAAGTCCTTGGAAATCGACGGTATGCTAGGTGCAGTCGTGGAACTTGCCGCAGCCACTGGGATCGAAGTACCGGCACTTCAGGCACTTTACGCATGTGTCAGTCTCTTGAACCGAACGATCCAAGAGGAGAAGATCAAGATCGCCGGAGAATCTTTGTAATTAACGCGCTCGGCCTCACAAATCTTACTTGTCAACTACGGAGAACTCTATGAAAGCTCTGGAAGGTATTCGGATCCTGGATATGACCCACGTGCAGTCTGGTCCAACCTGCACACAGTTGCTCGCCTGGTTTGGAGCCGATGTGATAAAGGTAGAGCGTCCTGGAACGGGTGATGCTACACGCGGTCAGCTTCGCGATATTCCGGACGTCGATAGTCTCTATTTCACGATGCTCAATCACAACAAACGCAGTATTACACTCAATACGAAGCTTGACAGAGGTAAAGAGATCTTCGCGAAACTTGTTGCGACCTGTGATGTGCTGACTGAGAACTTCGCCCCAGGAGCCCTCGACCGCATGGGATTTCCGTGGGATCGACTTCAGCAAATCAACCCCAAACTCATCTATGCCTCCGTAAAAGGGTTCGGACTCGGTCCGTACGAAGACTGTAAAGTCTACGAGAACATCGCTCAGTGCGCTGGGGGTGGCGCGAGCACGACTGGATTTGACGATGGTCCGCCGACTGTAAGTGGAGCCCAAATCGCGGATTCTGGCACGGGATTACATTTGGCCCTAGGTATCGTAACTGCTCTATTTCAGAGAGAGAAGACAGGCCGAGGTCAACGTGTGGAATGCGCGATGCAGGACGGTGTGCTCAATCTGTGTCGTGTAAAACTTCGTGACCAGCAACGACTTACTCATGGGCCTTTAAAAGAGTACCCGCAGTACCCGAATGGGAATTTTGGAGAATCTACGCCAAGAGCCGGTAATGCGTCCGGTGGCGGGCAGCCAGGTTCGGTTCTTAAATGCAAGGGCTGGGAAGATGACCCTAATGCTTATATCTATGTCATCGCTCAAGCGGCCGCGTTTGACGGGTTGGCAAGAACGATCGGGCGGAAAGATTGGCTCGAAGATCCGAGTTGGAACACACCTACAGCACGCCTTCCTAAGCTCAGTGAAGTGTTCAATGAAATAGAAAAATGGACCAAGACCAAGACCAAATTCGAGGTTATGCGTATTCTAAATCCCTTAAACGTACCCTGCGGACCAGTACTTTCGATGAAGGAACTAGCTGAAGAACCCTCACTGCGAGTCACCGGTACGATAGTCGAGGTCGACCACCCTATACGAGGTCCATACCTCTCCGTAGGATGCCCCATTAAACTTGCAGATTCACCGGTCGATGTAACACGTTCTCCTTTACTGGGTGAACATACAGATGAAATTTTGAAAGACGTTCTTGGTCTGGACGAAACCACGATACAGGCAGCCAAGGCAGATGGGGCAGTTTAGTTCGCTTCTCCCATTTTTCGTCTCTGAACCTTTACTCGTGAAGCAGTTGTGCGTCTATAGTACAAGCCCTAGCGAAACACCCGAACTAGTTGTTAGGATACATACCTGGAGGTTACACCATGTCTGATGGACCGCCTAAGAGCGCTGTCGAGCTCGCCATGGAAAAGCTCGCAAAGCAAGATGCTGACGCTGGAATTGAATCACGATCGCTAACAATTGCTCAAAAAGAGGCGATCAGTGAAATTCGTAGAAACTGTGAAGCACAGATGGCCGAGTATCGAGTCTTGCACGATTCCAAGTTGCCGACAGTAGGTGACCCTGATGCACGCAGTGAACTTGAGGCAAATTACCGACGAGAAATCTCATGGTTGGTTAGCGATCGTGATCGAAAGATCGATACGATTCTCAATGAAACCGAGTAACCTTAAGAATTCCGTCATCGAAAAGTCCATCAAAATGAAGGAGTGAAACCCTTTACTAAGGAGTCTATATGCTCTGTCACAGCATATCTATTCGATTTGCACTCGCGCAATGGCACTGGTAGCAACACTTCACCCCAAGATTCAAGCACAACTAGAAGTCGCCCCAGACCAAGAGTACCTACTACTGGCCACTCAGAGAACCGGAACTATGCAGGAAGAACTTGATGAAGCGTCAGCCAACGGGTTTCGTTTCTTATCACCCACGGCGCTCTGTTATAAGCGAAGATTTGGCGGAGACGAACTTGTCGTCGTCCTCGAACAAACTCCAAAACCCAAACAAACCTACGAATACCTACTTCTGGCAACATCGCGGACGGGCACGCTTCAATCAGAAGTCTCCGAAGCAGTGGTTAATGGGTTTGAGATCACTGGGCACGTAAGCTGTATCGAACACATCATTATCATGGAGCGTACAATCCCATAATCGTTTCAGAGGTCCTCAGTCAGCCAATCAAAAGTCTCACTCAAACGCTGTAAGACGTTCCTTTCTCAGGGGGCTCAATTACGTTGGGTTTTGAATCCGTCTGGCCAACGGACTCCATCGACTGTGACCAGCCTGACTGCACTTGACTACCCGCCGAAAGTCCAACACAGTATTCAATCCGGCAACGTGAAGGTTACAATCATATTGCTCCCGACCGGTGCTTCCAGATCGTCAACATACGTACCGAGCCGAGTATATCCTCCACCACCAACAGGGACCGACAAATATTGTCGGCCTCCCGCAGTGTAGGTAACGGGATACCCAGTAATTTGGCTTCCCAGGATCGTTTGCCAAAGCACTTCACCGGTTTCCGCATCAAAAGCTCTAAGGCGACGGTTTAGATCTCCAAAGAAAACAACATTACCGGCTGTGGCAAGAGTCGTACCGGCGTTCGGAGCTCGTTGCGAGAAACGCCAAACCTCTCGGCCAGTTGTCACATCAATGGCCCTCACTTCCGTAAGGTCACCGTTCTCTCGGCCAGGTTCTGGAATTGAATACCTTGGACCCACACCATTAGGCGTACGATCATTAGCAGTTTGGTTTAGACACGACCGATTAAATGGGATGTAAAGCAGATTGGTCCGTGGACTATATGACCATCCCCAATAACCCTTAACATTGTGGCCACAGATAATGTGCTGTTCTCCGATCTCTTTGGCTACAAGCGCCATATTAATAAACACTTTACCCGTTTCAACATCGATGTCTTTGATAACAAAACTTTCAGTACTGCTATAAGGTAACGGAGAGGCCCACAAGAACTCACCGCTTTCTCGATCGTTAACAAAGAGTCCACCTGGCTCTCCAATGGTAATGACTATCTTTCGCTGCGTTTGTTACTCCCTTAATTTTTGGATTAATCCATCTCACGACTTCTGGGTCAGGACTAACGATGGTGTCGATTAGAGTCCGCTCCTGCACAAAATCTTGATCCCAATCATCGCAGGGAAGGTATTGATAGTACCAATTAATCTTACCCGTATCTGCTTCCAAAGCCACTGTGGAGTTTGAGTACAACTCACATGGTGTGCTGTCGCCCACATCCCATGTACCATGACGAACGATGCGCGTATAGGGTTTCGGAACCGCGATACCCCAGTAGATAAGATCCAGAACCGGGTCGTAGCTTCCCGGGAGCCCCCAAGGGGAAACATGAATCCGTTGCGTGGTCGGCAGATTTCCCCACGTCCCACCTCCAGCTTCATCTGCCCCAGCTGCTGTGTAGACTCTCCAACGTTCTTCTCCCGTATCTGCGTCGTGCGCAGCAATGAAACATCGGACATTTGTTTGCGGACCACTCACGCTACATGTACGGCCGCTAATCACCTGGCCCTTGATAATCATCGATCCTGAAGTATGCGTTATGCCGTCGCGATAATCAGCCGTCGGGGACAACCAATCCAATTCACCAGTACGAGCATCCAATGCGAGTATTTGAGCGTCCGCCGTCAGATGGAAACGCTGGTTCCGTAGATGGAAAGATTGCGTGTGCGATTACTGATTCGTACGTACTTACGTAGATCCTCAGGCGGTTGCCGCTGATAGTCCCAGATCAAATCACCCGTCGTTGCATCCCAGGCCTGCAAATGGTCTCCATATCCAGGATGCACGATATACATTACACCGTCGTAAACCAGTGGCCGGATTTGGAGTGGCCCTTCATCCAGAGCCCTCATCCAAGCTAGTTTCAGCTGGTGTACATTACCCCTGTTGATTTCATCAAGGGGACTAAAAGCTTGAAAGTCATATGTCCGATGCGCCATTAACCAATCCCCAGGATCAGGGTCTAACAGCATGTCGTTTGTAATGAGTCCAAACGGTCGAGACTCTCGAGTCGTGGTTTCTCCTTGAGTGGGTGCCACACTGGAATTCGTTGTACTTTCCTGCTGGGTACTCACGATAGGTGAAAAAAAGAATAACCCCAACAACACTCCGACCCACATTATCCATGACCTCAAGTCAGAAACAGGTCTACTCATTAAAGTTCCTCGATAATGGACGTTGAACTTATAACAAACCTATAGACGAATAGTTATTTTCTAGTGGCTTTAACGTCCTCTTCCTTAGCACGTGCCCCAGCAAGGATGTTATAGAGACCATAGTTGCCTTCGTGGCAGGCGTACTCGAAAAGAGAACCATCAGTTCTTCTAAGAGGCATCACGGCCGTCCAGGGTTGAGTATACGAATTCTTATCTTGAACTGTAAACTCGTACATAACTGTATCCGCATCAACACGTCTGAAGCGCTCAACCAACTGCGTGTCAGCACTGGATCCGATAAGGCTCGTCTCACGGAGGAAGTTTATCGTCTCGACGACGAGAGTATCGCCCTCCCAATATCCACGTGAGTCACCGGACCATTGATGAAGATTCCCGTGCGGACGTCCGTCTGTTGGAATAATCCGTGTGTTATGCACCATCTCATTAAGAATCACTACGTATCCAGGAACCTGCAAAATCTGAACATTGTTGTTATAGGCACCAGAAACCATCGGCGGCCCGGCATTGAATCCCATAATGCAACGGTCGGCCAAACTTCTATCAGTATGTGAGTCAGCGAATCCATCCCGTAACTTCTTTCTCCTTTCCGCACGTGTCATTCGCGCCTTGTCTGTAAGAGGAACGCGCCCATCCTCAGGACTCACGATCAATGATGTGCGCTTGTCCTTAGTAAGTTCAACTCCCCGCTCATACCAGAATTCATTGTAAGACAAAACACCACCTTCGGATCTAGGTTGATATCCAGCAGACGGAGCACCTTTGATTGGGTCAAAAAGATCACGATTTAGACGTTTGTTTTCCGATGCCTCAAAAATTGTCGCTTCTTCAGCCGTCAAATTTTCCTTTCCCTTCAACTCTTCTGGCCGCTGCAACGGAGTGATCGTCCGGAAAGTGTAGATCCCTTGTATGTCCGGTTGGCCATCCGACGTACGCGGAGCAGACCAATCATGCCCAATATCCTGTCCTACGACTAAAGTTGGTGTCGAAAATATTACGGTTGTCAGTGTAAATACAGCGACAAGTAAGTTGTTAGCCATCTGACACTCCTCATTCTCCGGCCACAACCAGCCAGAATTCAACCCTCTTTCGCATCAAAGAATCGAACAAACCATCCGCTCCCCATCCTAGCGACCTAAATGAGCAAGTCAAGTTACTTCGCCGGTAAACTTTCGACACTCACTCTGAATTGTTGAAAATCAGAATATGTAGCCGTCGCTTCGAGATAGTGTCCATAATTGCTCTCGTAGCTTTCTTTCATCTCAATAGGTACCCAGATACCAAGCTCGGCATTGGGTTGATACCGAACAGTGATCTCAGAACGCATATCACTATTCTCATCACCGGTCCGCACCTCGGTTCGAATGAGACGTCCATCTGTCGGATCGATCCACAATCTTCCGTAAATGAATACGTCTTCTTGCTGTTGTGGATCTCTTATGAGCGTGGGCGATTCGCGCTCACGGTACCTAATAACCCAGACATTCACGTCCTCAATTCGCTCATCACCGATTCGCTCGAATTCAAAACGCTGGCGATGTTCATCACGTAACACCAGAAATGCAAAGGTAGGTACATTTGTACTTCTAGAAAAACCGCCGATGTTATAGCGAGCACTCTCTTGAGCAACTTTGCGCCATTGCTCGATTGCCGTCTCCAGAGGTCCCTCAAAGACTTCTTGCAGGCGCTCCAAGCGGTCGCGTACAACACGGCCATCTACCTCAACAACAGCCCTAAACCCCATCCATCGATCATTCTCACTCTCGAGCTGCACCATTAGAAAGTCAGATAGCATATGAAGTTCATGATATTTGGGGAGTCTGAAACCAGCCCAAAGATCGCCTGTGATGTTGGAAGTAGCAATGTCTGGGTTACTCTCAATCGGTATCCTTTGAACGTAGGCCTCCCGAGCAATCACTATTCCAAGACGGCGCTCATAGTCTTGGATGTACTGGCTCGACTTTGACAAGACAGTCTCTAGATCCAAGGATTGTATGGAGTGAGTAACGATACAGCAAGCAACTAAAATCCGTGTAACTAGCATGATGAATACAGATCTTTTGTTAGTCTGCCACGCCGAAAGAATCCCATTACATTTCGAGACAACCCAGAGATATCACAGAGATCATTTCCTAAGTCTATCGCTAATTTCAACACCGTTTAGATAGGGTTTCTGCAGGGCCCAATCTTCTGATGAACTGCCGGCGATCCATCTGGACCGGCTGGTCTGGACGACATCTGACAGCACTGACTAACAGGACTTCGGTTCGTCCCCCTTGATTAGACCTCAACTCGGGCGTAAAGTCCCCTTTGGGGTCGTTTGGGCGACGTGTCGTTCTAGCCGTCGACGGTCGGCTTGCCCGACTCTTGTGGATACCACGGACGGCACCTTGGTACCGACCAAATTGAGGCTCTACTGAGATTGAGGACTAAAAGTATGAATGTCTCAGACTTCAAAAGGATGAAGGCCGCCAGTCAGAAAATTGCCATGACCACATGTTATGACTACTGGTCCGCATGTATCCTCAATGAAAGTAAAATCGATGCACTCCTGGTCGGTGACAGCGCTGCGATGGTCATGCACGGTCACTCTTCAACCATTTCCGCAACAACCGATGTTATGGTCTACCACACTGCATCTGTTGCACGCGGAGCGCGTGACAAATTCATTATTAGCGACCTTCCTTTCATGTCGTACTGCAAGGGATTAGTCCCAGCCATGGAGACAGTTGACGTACTAATGAAGGCTGGGGCAAATGCCGTGAAACTCGAAGGCGTTGAAGGCCTTCAGGATTTAATCAAACAGATCGTTCAATCTGGTGCTCCTGTAATGGGACACCTGGGGTTGATGCCCCAGTCAGTAAACAGATTAGGAGGATACAAGGTACAAGGTCGAGGTAGTGAAGCTCAAACCCTACTCATTCAACAAGCAAAACAACTAGAGAACGCTGGCTGCTTTGCGGTGGTTCTCGAATGTGTTCCCAGTACCGTTGGCCAAACAATTAGTCATCACGTGAACATTCCTACAATTGGTATTGGCGCTGGACGCCATGTGGATGGTCAGGTTCTCGTTCTACATGATTTGATGGGTTTCAATCGTGATCCCAAGAAGTTTGTTCGGGAATTTACCAATGGCTTTGAGATCGTACGGTCGGCCGCAAATAAGTTCACTGAAGTCGTAAAGGACGGAACGTTTCCAAGCAACTCTAACAGCTACGAATGACAAAAATAATAGACAATGTCGAGGAATGGCAAACTATTGCCGCCAAAATGGATAAACAAAGCAGTCTCGGCTTTGTACCAACGATGGGAGCCTTACACGATGGCCATATATCTCTGGTTAGGCGCTGTCTAAAAGACAATGCTGTGACCGTCGCCAGTATATTTGTCAACCCGGCACAATTCGATGACCCAGAAGATCTCCGTAGTTACCCACGTGATCTTCAGAGCGATCTCAGCAAGTTTGAAGATGAATGTGTCGATTACGTGTTCACACCGAGCACCGCTGTAATCTACGCGGATGCCTACCGATTCAAGGTCTCTGAGAATCCCTTCAGCAATCAACTATGTGGTGCACATCGAACAGGACATTTTGACGGTGTGCTGACGGTAGTTATGCGCTTGCTCAACATTATTCGCCCCCATCGTGCATATTTTGGGGAAAAGGACTACCAGCAGTGGCGACTCGTTAGGGATATGGTCGACGCGTTTTTTATGGGCATTGAGATCATCCGCTGTCCAACCGTTCGAGAATCGAACGGCCTTGCCATCAGCTCACGTAACCGTTTGCTCTCGCCAGATGCGAGGCGCCGCGCAGCTGACTTTCCAGCGCTACTACGAGAAGGACTCGACGCAACCCAAATCCGTACTGCCCTTGAAGCTCGAGGCTTTCAAGTCGACTACGTGGAAGAGTCGGAGGGCCGCCGGTTCGGTGCTGTGGTAATCGAGAATGTAAGATTAATCGACAATATTAAGACTTCCGGATAGCTTAGTATACTTGTCAACTCTCTCTGCAGTCACCTTTGAATCTTCCTGCGCAGTCTTCTTTTCGATCTGTTCAGTACTAGGCACGTGAAGATCGGAGGCCAAGCCCACTTTTTCGAGAAGCCTGATCTGGAGCCAGGTTATGTCGAGCTCATGCCAGACCAACCCATGACGAGCCGATGTCGGATACGCGTGGTGGTTATTGTGCCAACCTTCACCAAAGGTGAATAAGGCCACCCACCAGAGGTTCTTCGAATCGTCAACCGTATCGAAGCGTTGTGATCCCCACAGATGAGTCGCTGAGTTCACGAGCCAAGTTGAATGCAAACCGAACACGACTCTAAAGAACACACCCCACAGGAGCCACGGTAACCCACCGACCGCAAAGAGTATGACGCCAAGAATAGTGAGTGGAACCCAGTGCCAACTGTTGAGCAAACGATAAAAAGGAACTTTCATAAGATCTGGAGCGTATTTGCCAACAAGCGCCGTATTTGCGTGGAGTGCCTCACCGAAGACTGTCCAAAGCATGTGAGCCCACCATCGACCATCGCGAGGAGTATGTGGATCTCCTTCTCGGTCTGACTTCTGATGATGAAGCCGATGAACAGCTGTCCAGAAGATCGGTCCCCCCTCGAGAGTCATAGTACCGCATAGCGCGAAGAAATACTCGAGCAGTTTGGGAACTCTGTAGGAACGGTGGGTATGAAGTCGATGATAACCCATACCGATACCCCATCCGATACAGATCCAGTGCAGGATAAAAGCAACGACAAGGGCGGACCAGGTCACGTGAAAAAGAGCCACAACAGCAAGTACATGAAACCCGACCATCACTGTCATAGTCGGCCAGTTGATCTTGCTCCGAACTCCGAGATCCATGTCGTTAGTCGGCAATCAGTTTCTCCAAGGGTCAAGGTTGTATGATCGGTATATTCCCTGTCAGGGCATCAGGCAGTCGCCACACGGTTAATCACTACGTCACAATAATTATGTGACCTTCCTTGTAACAGCTCGATCCTAATGTACACACGATCCTCACTCGGGCCGTCCATCAACTTCCAATCACGGATATGTGTTCAATGGTTGACACTATATTCTTACTTAACTCAAATAATCCCTAACTATACGTCCTTCAACTAATGATACTTAGGTCAACTATCGAACAGCTTCGTCAGCTTAGGAGTAGCATATCTCACCTCATTATAAGGCGTGTAGCAAGATTCTAACAAAGATGGAGAACGTTCTTCTCTCAGTTTACAGTTGAGCAGACACCCCCCAGTGAGAATACAGTGACTTTGATAGACGTATTGATCGTGATCGCCTTCATCATCTACGTTGTCAGCTCTGGTTTCAAGAACAAGGCGCAGGCATCAAAAAATCTTGAAGAATACTTCCTGGCAGGTAGGACACTCCCTGGGTGGAAAGCAGGACTGAGCATGGCTGCCACACAGTTCGCCGCTGATACTCCACTTCTCGTGACTGGGCTCATCGCAACGGCTGGAATTTTTGCGCTCTGGCAACTCTGGATATTCGCCTTAGCCTTCTTACTGATGGGATTTATGTTAGCGCCCAGCTGGCGTAGAGCTGGCGTACTTACTGATGCAGAACTTACCGAGTCGCGCTACGGGCGCACACCGGCAACAGTGCTTCGAGGCATTAAGGCGCTCTATCTCGGAACCATCTTGAACTGTACGGTTTTAGCGTGGGTTTTACTTGCCGCAGTGAAGATTGCCGAACCCCTACTCCTATGGGATCAGTGGTTACCACTCACTGTTTTTGAACACGTTGTCGATATGGTCCGTTGGTTCGGAATTTCCTTTTCGACCGGAAACCTAGACAACCCCGATGTGTCAATCAAAACGGCGAATAACTTCATATCACTCGTCATGATCCTTACGGTCACAACGTTTTATTCGACAACTGGGGGTCTCAGAAGCGTTGTTTCCACCGATGTGGTGCAGATTGTCATCATGTTTCTAGGCACGCTGGCTTTCACAATAATCGTGGTCAACGAGGTAGGTGGCCTGGAAGCGATCACCCACCGAATATACAACGACTTCGGATCAGGTGGCTCGGGGGCTATTCTACCAGATCAGATCCTAGCATTTACCCCAGATCATGCGAAGGGTGTCTCCTCCGCAATGCTATTACTCTTGAGCGTACAGTGGCTGATCCAACTTAATTCAGATGGGACAGGGTATCTTGCGCAGCGTTCAATGGCATGCCGTAGCGATACAGACGCTCGGACCGCGGCAATCATTTTCACTTTCACACAAATCTTATTAAGAAGTCTCCTTTGGTTACCGTTGGGCTTAGGATTGCTGATCATCTTTCCTCCAGATCTTGCTCTCTCACCAGCAGCCATACAAAGTGACCGTGAAGCGACTTACGTTCGTGGAATGCTCGAGCTTCTACCGCCAGGGGTCATGGGATTAATGCTAACAGCGATGCTAGCCGCACTCGCGTCAACCATCGACACACATCTCAACTGGGGTTCATCGTATTGGACAAATGATATCTACAAGAGATTTGTCTGCCGTGCATGGCTGAAAACGGAACCGAGTGCTCGTTCGTTAGTGTGGATTGCTCGTTGGGCTAACGTGTTCATTCTTCTTATCGCTTTGGCAATCATGACCCAATTAACGTCGATCAATCAGGCATGGCAGGCAAGTTTACTCTTTGGGGCAGGGATGGGTATCGTACTCGTCCTACGATGGATCTGGTGGCGTATGAATGCGTGGGGGGAGATTGTCGCAATCCTCGTTTCCCTATTAGTCTCTCCCTTTCTAATACTCTACGTAGATGATCAATATCAGCACATTCGATTACTAGTCGTAGCTCTCATCGCAACACTTTCTGCACTTCTCGCCATTCACATAGCTGGGCCAGAGGATCGCAGCCTACTAATCACCTTTTACAGGAAAGCGCAGCCGGTTGGTTTCTGGGGGCCTATCGCAAAAGATGCCGGCTTCGAAGGGAAGGAGAGTGCTCGGCGCTTCTGGCGCTCCCTCGGAGCGACAGCCACGTGTGGACTCTCAGTGTTTTGCCTTCTTGTCGGCACCGGTACCTGGCTGACCGGCAGTCCTACCCCTATGTGGTTTTCATCCCGACCACTGTGGATTCTCGGACTTATCTTCCTCGGCTTATCTCTATGCCCCTTCTGGTATCGACTAGGATATCTCGGTAGCGGACAAGCCCGTTGATAATTTTATAATACACCTACCTCCGTAATCATAAATTCGACCGAAAATTGACGTATCATCAGTGCGATCGAATCATGGTTGAAGTAAATATGGTCTGGCTCTCAGAATTCAACCTTAATTTAGCGGACAGCTACCAAAGTCTCTCCCTAGATCAAGTTAGCTGTTTCTGAATTCTTTTTCCTGTCGTAGTTTCGCGTGTGGTCAATGAACTCACAATGATTTATTCTGGCGTACTTACATAATGGTACAGATCGAAAACCTTACGAAACGGTACGGTAAATCAGTAGCCGTGAACGAAATCTCGCTAACTATCAAGGCTGGCGAAATACTTGTACTACTCGGAGGTTCAGGTTCAGGAAAAACAACTACGTTAAAAATGATCAACCGTCTAATCGATCCCACATCTGGACGAATCTTCCTTGATGGTGCGGATGTTACAGCCGTCGAACCTCATCAACTTCGCCGTCGTATCGGTTATGTATTTCAACAAGTAGGACTGTTCCCACACATGACCGTCGCCGAAAATGTAGCTATCACACCATCACTCCTCGGCTGGGACAAGGATCGGACGCATAAACGAGTAAACGAACTTCTCGAACTCGTCGAGCTCGACCCAACGATAATGCGCAACCGAAACCCGTCGGAACTCTCTGGTGGACAACAACAACGCGTCGGTGTTGCACGAGCACTTGCAGCCAAACCCAACGTCATGCTGCTGGATGAACCATTTGGTGCCCTCGATCCGCTTACCCGTAGTCGACTCCAGGATTCATTCGTAAGAATTTGCCGTCGGACCGGCGTCACTTCTGTATTCGTAAGCCACGACATAGTCGAGGCACTCGTACTCGGTGACCGTATTGGAGTGATGGAGAACGGCCGATTGATCCAGGTAGGAACGCCCAGAGAACTCATGTGTCATCCAGTGAACGATTACGTGCAGCAGTTGATAAGCACGCCTCAGCGTCAGGCATCTATCGTTGATGCACTCCTTAAACGCGAGACATAGATATGAGCGAACAACTGTCTCTCCTACCAAACTATCTCACCGCTCACCTACAACTCACCTTGCTGGCACTCTTCTTGAGCACGGCCCTAAGTTTGCCGCTCGGTATCATGATCACGAGGGTACGATGGCTCGAACAGCCGGTTTTAGCGATTGCTGCAGTCATTCAAACTATTCCTAGCCTGGCATTACTAGCAATCATGGTAGTAATCCTCGCATCACTTCAACTTCAGAGTATAGGCTTTCTACCAGCCATCATTGGTCTCACTTTGTACGGTGTTTTACCGGTACTGCGTAATACTGTCACAGCGATTACCAACGTAGATCCAGCACTCAAAGAAGCAGCCAAGGGCGTAGGCATGACATCTCTACAGCAACTTCGCCGAGTGGAAATTCCAATGGCCATGCCAATTATCGTTGCAGGTGTCCGTACTTCCACGGTGTTGGTCGTGGGAATTGCAACATTGTCAACACCAGTTGGAGCCACTAGCCTCGGCAACTACATTTTCAGTGGACTCCAAACGAGAAACTTTACAGCTGTTCTAGTAGGATGCGTGGGAGCAGCGGTACTTGCACTCGTACTAGACGGGCTAGTTCGCGCCATCGAGGTTAGCGTCCGCAATCGCCACCGGACGGGCCTTCTACTCTCGCTGAGTCTACTCGGCACCTTATATGCTTACACGCTTATTACTCTAGCTTCTGATTTTCGCAGGGAAGGTCCTGACCCAGTTACCATTGGCTCTAAAACATTCACAGAACAATATATTCTGAGTGAACTCATGGCCCAGCAGATCGAGCAGACAACTGGAAACCTCACTCGAGTTGTTCAATCGCTTGGGTCAACCGTTGCTTTTAATGCTCTCGAATCTGGAGAGATTGACCTCTACGTTGACTACTCCGGGACAATATGGACAACCATAATGGGGAGAAACAATTTTCCTTCTGACAAGATTGGTGTTCTCTACCGAATTAAACAATTTCTTCAAACCGAGCACGACATCTCCTTGGTTGGAGTACTGGGCTTTGAAAACGCATACACTTTGGCCATGCGAAAACAACAGGCAGAATCTCTTGATATCCGTCGTATCAGTGATCTAATCCCTCATGCATCCAGACTATCCATTGGGAGTGATTACGAATTCTTCGCAAGAGAAGAGTGGGCCATAATTCAACAAGAATACGGACTCAACTTCGCCAACTTTCGCAGCATGGATTCATCACTGATGTATCAGGCAGTTAACCAGGGAACTGTCGACGTAATTAGTGCCTTCTCAACGGATGGACGGATCGCGGCCCTCAACTTGCGAATACTTGAAGATGACCTTCACGTCATCCCGCCGTACGACGCAGTGATGTTGGCCAACGGTAAATTCGTACGCGAACGACCTCAAGTCATCACCGCACTGCAATACCTAGGAAACACCATTGATGCCAATCTAATGCAGCGAATGAACCTGAAAGTGGACGAGCAGGGCCTAAGTCCATCCGAAGTAGCCGAGACATTTCTCCGAACACTAGACTCGTATGAAACTCGTGCAACTGTAACCAACCCGTGAAAAACGTAAAATGGATCATTACGTAACCCTAGATTCCTTTGTTGCCAGTTATGGAGGTGTGCATGTGGATCCTTGAACTCCTCGGCCTTAAACCTCAACCTTCGTCATCATCTGAAACATTAGCGAATCAGGCAAGCGATACCGAGACAGTTCAGCGGATCGTTCGAGAATTGAAAGCTCTTGAGCCAGATCGTGCACGTTATCTCGCAGCCTTTGCTTACATTTTGGGACGGGCTGCAAACGCTGACTCTGAGATCAGTTTGGAAGAAACACGAAAGATGGAAGAAAGTATCGAACAACTTGGACAGCTCCAACAAGCTCAGGCGATTCTTGTCGTTGAAATCGTTAAAAATCAGGCCCAGCTCTTTGGAAGCACGGAAAATTTTCTCGTGACCAGAGAGTTTAAGACAATTGCTACCAACTCGCAGCGGCACGAACTCCTCGATTGTGTGTTCGCAATCTTGGCCGCTGATTTATCCATCACATCAACCGAAGAATCGCAAGCTAGACAGATTGCCAGCGAGTTAGGATTCAACCATCGAGAATATATCGAAGCTCGGCTGGCCTATTCACAACACCGAGAAGTCCTTAAAACATTTCAAAAGACCCGCCATTGAGTTTGAGTGCGATTGCTTAATATCGAGCTCGTATTTACCGGAACCGTCCAGAGCTCGGATTGGCATCCAGCATTACAGCCACCCAATGGAAATCTTCGGTATTCTCAAGTGCGATCTTAAACACCATCGTTAGGGGCACCGAGAGTAACATACCGATCGGTCCCCACACCCAACCCCAAAAAACCAAGGACAGAAAAACCACTAGGGTAGACAATCCCAGGCGCCTGCCGAGTAACCAAGGCTCTAGTATATTACCCAACACTATGTTGATGGCGACGCAGCCTATGGCAACACCAAGTGCCCGCCCAAAGCCGAACTGGAGGATAGCGAGTAAGATAGGTGGAATCGCCGCCAGAATGGAACCAAGTGTGGGAATGTAGTTAAAAAAGAAGGCAATTAGTCCCCATAGTAGGGGAAAATCCAGTCCAAGGACTGCCACCCAAACTCCCACCAGTACACCCGTTGCCAGGCTGATCAGTGTTTTGATTGCTAAATAGTTCTGTATCTGTCGCGTCATCAGCTCGAATCGCTGAAGGCGCTCATAACGGTCACCGAAGGCCATTTGTAGTTTCTTTGAAAAACCAGCCGCCTCCAGCAGAATGAAAACCATCGTCAAAAGCACCAGAAAGGTATTGGACAATAATCCAGCTACAGCGGCGAGGGTTCCGCCAAGTAGATCCAAAACTGCTCTCGGATTAATATACTCGAACGATTCCCACTCCACCTCAATTCCCAGTCGCTGAAACCATTCGACAACTGAACTCGGCACTGCCTGCAAGCTGAACCGATAACGAGGTGCAACACTGCCAAACTCATTCACCGAACCACCCACAGCGAGCACCATAACCGCCAGTACAGCGATGGCGGCCATAATGGTACATAGGAAAGCCAATACCGGGGGAACCCTTTTTCGTTGAAGCCAATCCATCAAAGGAAGGCTAATGATGGCAAGAAAGACCGATATCAGAAATGGGAGGATGAGTTGGGCCGCGGCACGTAATCCAGCCACGATTATGATCAAGCTTGCCGCAATAAGGAGAAACCTTAGTCCGCGATTTCTCGACTGGTCATTGTTGGCAATCACTCTACCTCTTCAGCGGCGTGTTCATGAAGACAACAAACCAAATTTGTTCCGATAGATCCTCAGCCGCGCTTTGCGAACCGCATATGTTATTAAATAGCAACATTGGGCCATACGATAAGAATTCTGCCTGTTACAGGCAGCTCGGCTTCGGCTTCCCTTTCGCGGGTTGATGCGACAAATCCTGGCCAACTTTAAACAGTGTCAGCACAAATCCTCTGTCCTGTTCATCAATCCACTGATTCCTGCAACAGAAACCAGCCTTAACACCCATAGCCACCACAGATTCAGGCTCATACTTATACGAACTTTCTGTCCAGATAGATTCTCCTTCCACAAAGTGTACAACACAGTCGGCTCCCAGGATTGCAATTTTCTGTTTACAGCGACTTACAAGATGGCTCTCCACACGGGATACGGACGCATTCCACACGGCACGATGCTCGAATTGATGGAGGTCGAACTCGGCCTGTAGTTCCCTATTAAGACGAACGAGTAGATTCTTGTTGAAGGCAGCCGTGACATGTAGTGGGTCATCATAAGCCAGAAGAATCTCAGCCTCTCGTTTGATAAGGTCCGCACCTAGTAACAATAAACCGCCCCCGGGAAGTGATTTCCGAATTTGACACAACAAATCGTGAGCCGTAGCTGGGTCACAATTTCCAATGTTCGAGCCCAAAAACAGCACGATAATCGCTTCGTCAAGGGCCTTCCGATCACCCAACTTCCGTAACCCTTCTTCGTAAGTAGATCGGTGACCCGTAACCACTACATCCGGAAAGCAGCGGAGCGCACGTTGAGACAGTGCAAGTGCTGTAGATGAAATATCGACTAAGTGAACCCTGGCGCGACGGCCCAGATGTTTCAATGCTGAGACAAGAATTGAAAGCTTTTCCCCACTCCCACTACCAAGTTCAATAATTGTTGTCGGATCGCCAACGGCAGAAATGATCTCTTGAACATGACGCTGTATAAGTCGGTTTTCCGCACGCGTGACACCATACCAAGGCAACCTGCAGATCGCCTCAAAGAGTTGGGAGCCAAGCGGGTCGTAAAGATACTTTGACTGTAGCTGCTTCGGTTTAAGTGCAAGACCTCTTCGAACATCCTGCGCGGAAAAGCGCCAGGGTTCAGTCGCAGCGTTTATCGATGTCAGGGTCGTCACAACCACCGCCTAGCCGCGGGAATCCTGGGCACAGCGAAACGCCGCGTACGCGTATGGATAGTTAGACCGGAACCAATTACGAAAACTAGGCCTAAGTAAACTAGCTGCTGTTGCCGAAGATGCTCCTTTGAGAACGTAATGTTGCCCATCAAAAAAATCTGCTGAGTACTCAGGATATGACGTCATCGGCTTGAACCCAGGAAACCCGTTGAAAACCGTCGACGTCCATTCCCACCCATTGCCCACAAGATCGTGCACACCCCAGGCACTGCACCCAGCTGGGTGCGTACCAACCGGGACCGGATCCCAATGACGAAAATCAAAGTTCCCATGTACCTTGGTTGGTATGTCATGGCCCCATGGATATCTACGCTCTTCCCCTGTTGGCGTCCCATATGCAGCCCGGTGAAATTCTGCTTCGGTTAGCAGTCTCTTCCCCTTCCAGCACGCGTACGCCCTGGCTTCAGCATGGCTTACGTACACAGGCCAGGCCTTCGGCAGTGGGATCGCATCAAACATGCCGTGCCACAACCAACCATGATCAACAAACTCCCAAAACAGTGGGTGTCTTGGTCGAGAACCTGGATTCGGCTCCCAATCCTCGCGAGCCCAGAACTGTGGTTCTTCGTATCCTCCAGATTCGACGAACTCCAAGAAGTCCTGATTCGTAACATTGTGCACGTCGATTTCGAAGGCTGGCACCTGGACAACTTGTCCTGGAAATTCGTTATCCCACCCGAACTTGACTTCATCCAAACGAGCCCCGAGCGTCGCTTGACCAGAGGGAATGATCACCGTTGTGGGTGAAGGAGGAGTACCAACGATGATCGGAACCGCGCCCATCGGACGGCGTTTGCGTTGATAAGAAAAACGTTGCCACATGTACAATAGCGTTTCCTGATGTAACGCTTCATGTTCGAGAACTGTGAAGACGGCCTGCCCTCTGTGAAGTGTGGGATGACCTTTACGGTCAATGTTCTCAGTTTGAAGGGCCTCCATGATAATTCGATCAACCTTAGTAGCGTAGTTCTGGACCTCATCCCTTGTCGGCCACTTATGGATCGAGCTCTCCTCGGCCGCATCTTCGTCCTTTGGATCAATTCCTCGAGCGAACAATCGCTCAAGTTCTTGATCGATCCCATCACGTCCTAACCCTTTTCTTATTAGCGTATTAACTGCGAACGCGGGAATGTGGCCTTCATAAAAAACGACCGGATGCCGCAACGGTATCGGCCGCTCATAGTAAGTTTCGGGCACAAGTAGACCAAAAATTTCTTTCGATCGTTGACGATTATAACAGTATGAAGCTATAGCAGCTTGTCGATCGATTACCGTATCTCCTCGAGAATCCGTCTGTACCATACCGCCTCATAGCACAAACCAACCTACAACCACTATCGATCTTAATATAACCGCAACTATCTGACTTTGATCTGAATTCGTAGCACCAGTGTCGCTAAAATAATCTCTCGAAGTCTTTCCTGTAATTAATTAAATCACGCGCCCTACGGCATCCTGCGCACAATTCCGATCCAATATGGTACCAGAAGGCTGTTCCCTAACGTATTCACCTCTAACACAGGGGGGTAGGATCAGTTGTGGTAACCTGTGGACAATCTGGCAGAAAGGATGGCAGGTCTGTCCTGGCGTTGCGTTAGACGCTGTCGACTATAATCGACGCGAAAGTGGCGGAACTGGCAGACGCGCCGGACTTAGGATCCGGTGGCCGAAAGGCTATGGGGGTTCAAATCCCCCCTTTCGCACCATAGTTTGAAATCCTGCTTGGCGTGAGAAGTGGTTATGGCCGTCGCTCAAAAATTGTCGCTTGCCGACGAGCGTTGGTAGATTGGACTCGCAGAGGACTGGTACCTGAGATGAAAACGGAGTTCATCGAACTCAGTGAAACACGTAGGAACCTCGTCGTAGAGGTCTCAAGCACGGTCGTTAGTAATGAGATCGATCGGTTGACCCAGTCCTACGGTCGCGCAGCGCGTATTCCTGGATTCCGACCTGGTAAGGCTCCGTCCAAATTGGTTAAACAACGTTTTCGAGATCAAATCTTAAGGGATGTCGCGCAAGGCTTGATTCCTTCCGCCGTAGCCGAAGCACTCCGTGAACGGAAACTGGAACCTGTTGACACACCGGACATTCGTGACGTCGTCGTTGAGGAAGGACAACCACTAAAGTTTAGTGCTTTTTTCGAAACAGTGCCGCCTATCGATCCAGGTGATTACAAATCCATAACACTACGGCGACCACCAGTTAAAGTTGAATCACCAGACATGGAACGTGCACTCATGCAGCTACGTGATCGTGCCGCCCATGATGAACCCGTCGAAAATAGAGCAGTCGAATTTGGGGATACGGTTATCGTCGACATCGAACGGCGTGCAGTGAATAGACCCGTCGGTCTGCCGTCAAATAAGAACAGCAAACCTGACAAGATACAACCCGACCGGCGCGAAGGTGTATCTATTGAAATTGGCGCAGATGCAAACCCACCAGGATTTGACAAGCAGCTCATGGGATCGACAAAAGGTACATCAAAAGATTTTACGATCACCTATCCGGTCGAATATACGGACAAGACACTTGCTGGGACCGAAGTTCACTACGACATCACCTTGAAAGACATTCGACGACGGGTGCTTCCAGATCTTGACGACGAATTTGCCAAAGATGTTGGTGACTTCGAATCCCTAGAGGCACTTCGGGAGCAGATCGAGAAGGATCTACTCCAACAAGCAGAGCACGAGGCAGACAGACAGGTACGTGCAGACCTGATGAAACAACTTGCGGCACGTGTGACGCTCGACGTTCCTGAAGTATTGGTAAATCGTGAAATCGATCGACGACTTGAGGAGTTCTCGAGCAGATTAATCGTCCAGCAAATCGATCCCCAACAGGTTAAAATCGACTGGCCTGCACTCCGTGAGAAACAAAGGGATGCATCTTCTGAAGCCGTTCGTGGAACGCTCGTACTCGATGAGGTAGCTCGACGAGAGGCGTTGGAGGTTACTGACGAAGACCTTCAAAACGAACTTCGGCAGTATGCTGAACGTACAGGTCGCACAGAGTCGGCCGTGCGGGCACAATTAGAGAAAAGCGGAAACCTGAGTCGCTTACTGTCAGGACTGCGGAGGGAAAAGACAATTGACTTACTTCTGGAGCGTGCTACTGTTCTGAACTTGTAAGCAATTGGCTACCCCCCCCCCTTGACCAATAATCACTTTGCGGACTTCTAGTTCCAATTGATCTAAAGTAAGCTTATCGAGTTGCTTGCATTAAAGCGAACCCCTGAGCGCTAATGAATGACCCTCGAATGCAACTGATCCCGATGGTGGTCGAGCAGACCAATCGAGGCGAGAGAGCCTACGATATCTTTTCTCGCCTGCTGAAAGACGGTATTGTCTTCATCGGTTCAATGGTCGATGATGCAATCGCGAACCTTGTCATCGCGCAGATGCTATTCCTCGAAGCCGATAGTCCAGATCGGGATATTCTGCTATATATCAACAGCCCTGGTGGTAGCATCTCTGCAGGCTTAGCAATCTACGACACTATGAAGTTTATTAAGCCCGAAATACAGACCTATTGCATCGGACAGGCGGCCTCTATGGCTGCAGTTTTACTGGCGGCTGGAACTCCTGGTAAACGTTTTTCTTTGCCAAATTCACGGATCGTTCTCCATCAACCCATGCTAAGCGGGTTGGCGGGCCAGGCAACAGACATCGATATTCATGCAAAAGAAATCATTCGTATGCGAACCAGAATCAACGAAATCCTCTCTGAGCACACT
The DNA here is from genome assembly GCA_965249535.1 of Vicinamibacterales bacterium. Lineage (GTDB taxonomy): Bacteria > Acidobacteriota > Vicinamibacteria > Vicinamibacterales. The sequence continues at coordinate 2,166,716 of OZ252241.1, read as the reverse complement.
GGTCAACCTCCTAAGCAGATCCAGGCAGACACCGACCGAGATTTCATCATGACGGCCGATCAAGGAAAAGAATACGGTATTATTGATACTGTGATCCGGAAGCGGACTTAGGAGAGCTGTGGAAGGTATTCGCCAGTATGTAGCTCTGGAGAGCCTGACAATAAAACGGTATGACTAAGAAAAGCGACGACGCGGAGATCCTCTGCTGTTCGTTCTGCAACAAGGATCAAAACGACGTCCGAAAACTGATCGCAGGTCCTACAGTCTTTATTTGCAACGAATGTGTGGAAGTCTGTAACGACATAATCGAAGACGACAAAGGATTAGAAAATCAGAGAGGCCCACATCCATCATTACCGGTACCTGAGAAAATTAAAAAATTCCTTGACGAATACGTCGTCGGACAGGAGCAGACTAAGAAGAAACTAGCGGTGGCTGTTTACAATCATTACAAACGTATTGAAATCCAGAAGCGGTCTGGAAACCAGGAGGAAACCGAACTCACTAAGTCGAATATTTTACTGATTGGACCGACTGGGACTGGTAAAACTCTACTCGCTCAGACTTTGGCTAAATTCCTCTCAGTGCCCTTTACAATCGTTGATGCAACAACTCTGACAGAAGCTGGCTACGTCGGTGAGGATGTTGAGAATATTATTCTCAAACTACTTCAGGCAGCAGATGGCGATATCGAAAAATGTCAGCAAGGTATCATCTATATCGATGAGGTCGATAAGATCTGCCGCAAGGATGAAAATCCGTCGATCACACGAGATGTTTCTGGCGAAGGAGTGCAGCAGGCGCTTCTGAAGATCCTGGAAGGCACTGTAGCAAATGTCCCACCCCAAGGTGGACGCAAGCATCCGAACCAGGAATTTTTCCAAGTCAATACCACGAACGTGCTTTTCATCTGTGGTGGTGCTTTCGTAGGATTGGATAAAGCGATTCAGCGCCGTGTGGGTAAACGATCCCTTGGGTTTAACGCCGAGCTACCGTTGATGCGAGACAAAAATATTGGAGAAGTCCTTGAGTTAGTCGAACCAGGAGATCTCATTAATTACGGCCTAATCCCAGAATTCGTCGGTCGCCTACCGGTCATTGGAACACTGTTTGACTTAGACCAAGCAGCTCTGGTACGCGTCCTAACACAGCCGAAGAACGCGATCAGCCGACAATACCAAAAGCTTTTCGAGTATGAGCACGTTAAACTCAGATTTACTGACGACGCACTCGATGCAATCGCTCAGTTAGCACTACTCCGAAAAATTGGTGCCCGTGGGTTGCGCATGATCATCGAAGATCTTATGCTAGACATCATGTACACGTTGCCTGGGCAGAAGAACATCCAAGAATGTGTAATAACCAGGGAGGTTGTGGAAAGGCGAGACAAACCGATCACTGTAATTGAAAAGGCCGGTTAAGATTTTACACTCGTTGATCTGACATTATTAGAACTATGGAATCTAACGAAACGCTTCCGATCGTTCCGCTTCGCGACGTCGTCGTTTTTCCGCACATGATGATGCCGTTCGTTATTGGGCGACCATCATCGATCCGCGCTCTTGAACATGCATTAATGAAAGATAAGCGGATTTTCCTAGCCGCTCAGCAGGACGCGGTTAAAGATGAGCCCTCTCCTTCGGACATCTACAATATGGGTTGCGTGGCGAACATCATCCAGAGCCTGAAATTACCTGACAGCAACATCAAAGTCCTTGTCGAAGGCATTGATCGTGCGCGCGCTATTGAGTGGAAAGAGGACAAAGGATTCTATCGAGTCGTGGCCAAAGTGGTACCTCGGGAGTCTGGAACTAGCAGTGATATCGAGGCAAGTATGAGTCGCGTGGTATCTCTGTTCGAACAGTATGTCAAGTTGTCCAGCAGTATGCACTATGACGCGATGATTGCCGCTGTACGTGTAGACGATCCGAACAAGCTGGCCGACACGATTGCCGCACACTTAATCGTGGGTGTCGAAGAAAAGCAGAACCTACTCGAGATTATTTCCCCGCTTGAGCGACTGGTCAGGATCACTGGCCTCCTCGAGATCGAGGTGGAAAAACTTTCAGTTGATCGCCGAATCCACTCTCGAGTAAAAAAACAAATGGAAAAGGCACAGAAGGAGTACTACCTAAATGAGAAGATGAAGGCCATCCAGAAGGAGCTGGGACGCAAGGAAGAAAAGCTTAACGAAGTCGACGAGCTTAAGAAAAAGATCGAGGATAGCAAGATGCCACAGGAGGTCGATGAAAAAGCTATTCAGGAACTTCACCGCCTCGAATCCATGCCGCCGATGTCAGCAGAAGCTACAGTTTCACGTAACTATCTCGACTGGCTCATTGCCGTCCCTTGGCACAAGCGTAGCCGAGAGGGTCGAAACTTAAAACGCGCAGAAGAAATTCTTAACGAAGATCATTACGGTCTTTCGAAGGTCAAAGATCGCATCCTAGAATTTTTAGCCGTCCGCACTCTAGTCAAGAAACCTAGAAGTACTATCCTGACGTTCACTGGCCCTCCTGGCGTAGGTAAGACCTCACTGGCCAAATCGATCGCGAGGGCGACTAACCGAAAGTTCGTGCGTCTATCCCTGGGTGGTGTACGAGATGAAGCCGAAATCCGAGGGCATCGTCGAACATATATTGGAGCCTTTCCAGGTCAGATTATTCAAATGATGAAAAAGGCTGGGACGGTCAATCCCGTGATCCTCCTCGATGAAGTCGAGAAGATGTCAATGGATTTCCGTGGTGATCCCTCTGCTGCGCTACTGGAAGTGCTTGATCCTGAACAAAACAGTACCTTTCTTGATCACTACCTTGACGTTGAGTACGACCTAACGAATGTGATGTTTATCTGCACAGCAAACGTCCTTCATACCGTGCCACAAGCACTGCATGACCGAATGGAAGTACTGCAACTTGCTGGGTACACTGAACTAGAGAAAGTAGAGATCGCTAAAAGGTTTCTTGTTGAAAAGTCAATCGCGGCTACGGGACTCACAGCGGCAAATATTACATTTAAAGACGAGGCTTTCCAAACTATTGTTCAGCGCTATACCCGTGAGGCCGGAGTTCGGAATCTTGAACGAGAACTCCTCTCAATCTGCCGTAAGGTTGCCAAAAAAGTGGTCATGGGAGGTAAGTCATTCTCCGAAGAAATTACTGACGAAAAGGTTACGGGGTACCTGGGCATACCTCGGTTCCGACCATCCGTCGTCGAAGAACAGAATGAGATTGGAATAGCAACCGGTCTGGCATGGACTGAGGTTGGCGGTGAATTGCTATTTACCGAAGCAACTCTCATGCCTGGTAAAGGTCAGTTAACACTTACAGGAAAACTTGGCGACGTCATGCAAGAGTCAGCGCAAGCAGCAATGAGCTATGTTCGTTCCAAGGCGGAAGAACTAGGAATCGCAAGAGACTTCAACCGTATTACGGACGTCCATGTACACGTTCCAGAAGGAGCCATCCCGAAAGACGGCCCTTCCGCCGGCATAACGCTAGCGGCCGCGCTAGTGTCTGCATTATCGAAAGTCCCCACACGACGTGAAGTTGCGATGACTGGTGAAATCACGCTACGAGGAAAAGTCTTACCTGTTGGTGGGATAAAAGAGAAGATCCTAGCGGCTCACCGTGCAGGCCTTCAGACAGTCATTCTGCCGAAAGATAACGAGAAAGATCTGGCCGACATCCCGAAGAACATCCTTGAAGGACTCAACCTACACATGGTGGAGTCAATGGATAAAGTATTAGAATTGGCGCTCGCCGGACCGGTCGGCAATGTCTCAAGACTGTCAAACCAGGAGGTACCGGTCGACTGCGGTGATGTGCCTGATGGGACGACAACCCATTAGATAGGAGCAGGCGTGAAGCAAGGGATCCACCCGCAGTATCACGAAGTTGAAGCGCGTTGTGCTTGCGGTGCGACGTGGAAGACTCGGACAACCCGTAAGGAATTACGCTTAGAAATATGTTCAAACTGCCACCCGTTTTTTACTGGGCGTCAGAAACTCATTGATACTGAGGGTCGTGTTGAACGATTCACCAAGAAGTTCGGTGCCCAGACAGTAGCTGGCCGAAAGAAGCAAAAATCTTCCGTACCCAGGCGGCCAGCCTCTTGAACCTTCTCCGGCGTAAAATCAACAACTAACCGGTCTCACTTGTGAGTTGTTCAATTGAGGCCCTCGGATTAAGGGCAAAAGTCACTTGATGCGAAGGCAACTGGTAGATCGTGTACGAAAAATAGGGCCTCAATGGTATTCTACTCACCGTATGTTTCAGGATCGTGGCTAAAGTTTCGGATGAAAAGAGAAGGTAATCTTACTTCGAACACCAGGGCAGACAGCGACTAGTTCCGCCCCATGCTTCGATCGATGCTACCGTTTGGTGTTATACACCTTGAATGTTTTCCTTGTCGACAGTACTTACGAACTCTTTAGGCACTTTTTCGCCGTCCCTTCCTATCAGACTGCCGACGGGCAAGAGATCGGTGCCGTGCGTGCCGCCATGGGTTCGATTCTGTCGATGCTCGAGAACGATGTAACCCATATAGGCGTAGCCACAGACCACGTCATCGAATCGTTTCGAAACCAACTATGGTCAGGCTACAAGACGTCTAATGGTGTCGACCCGTTATTGCTATCTCAGTTTCATCCTCTTGAAGACGCTCTAACAAGTATGGGAATTACCGTCTGGCCCATGACTGAGTTCGAAGCAGATGACGCGCTGGCAGCAGCGGCAGTAAAAGCAGCAAGTAATCCAAAGGTCGAGCAAGTGTTTATCTGTACACCAGATAAAGATCTGTCACAGTGCGTCACCGGGACACGTATAGTTCAATTTGATCGGAAAACAGGTGCTCTCCGTGATGCTTCAGGCGTTGAGATGAAATTTGGAGTGTCACCAAGCTCGATTCCTGATTATCTTGCGCTGGTTGGGGACCCTTCAGACGGATACCCCGGCCTAGTCGGCTGGGGAGCTAAGTCGGCTGCTTCCATTCTCGCACGGTATAAACATCTCGAAGCAATTCCACGTGAAGTGAAAGCATGGAACGTAAAAATAAGAAACGCGAAGACACTCGCAGCGACACTCAATAAAGGTCGTGAGTCTGCCTTACTCTTTAGAAACATCGCTACGCTTAGAACGACTGTGTCCGTGTTTAATTCAATTGATGAATTACGCTGGATTGGACCCAGGTCAAACTTCTTCAACCTGTGCGCACGTTTTAACGTCTCCGGACTATTCAAGCGAGTTCAAGAGATGACTCGCAGGCGCTCGTAGCTTATAGGACAACTCTTCTAATTAACACACGAGACACTGGTCCATCGTTAGAACCCAGACATCGAATCCTAATCCACTACCTTTAATTGTCTCCTTCGGCGCTCTCGAAAGTATTCCACCTGGTGCTTCTGTACATTGCGATTGTGTTCGCGAAGCGAATTTGCAAAGGCATGTGATCCATCGTTACGACTGACGAAGTAGAGGTGCTTCACGTCCGCGGGGTGCAAAGCTGCTTCAATTAGATCCCGGCCTGGTGCAGCAATGGGACCAGGTGGAAAACCCGTATAGCGATAGGTGTTGTATGGGGAATCAAATGTCAGACTCTCACGTGTTAGGTTACCATCATAAAGGCCAACACTCTGGAGTGCGTAGATAACCGTTGGATCGGATTGAAGGGCCATACCGATTCGCAGACGATTATTATAGACCGCAGAAACAAGTGGTCCGTCCTCAGGATTCGCGACCTCTTTCTGAATGACCGACGCAAGCGTAATAACTTCTCGGATAGTCCAGCCTCGTGCGGCGGTAGCCTCCCGTAGGTTTTCATCAAAGACCTGTTCGAAACGCTCGACCATTAATCGAACAAGATCATAGGCCGTCACGTTACGGGGTAACGCGTATGTGTCTGGAAAGAGGTAGCCTTCAAGATTTGAAGCTTCGTTATCGAACTCTGCAATCAATTCATGGTGGTTACTGACCCTTATGAACGTTTCCGCCTGCCCAAGACCTTCTTTTTCAAAGACCTTAGCCATCTCCCTAATGGTCAGTCCTTCTGGAAATGTAATCGGCCTTACATACACCTGACCACGAACTAGTTGGTCGACTACTTCAATCGATGTGAGAGGTCGATCGAAGTGATACTCCCCTGCCTGTAAACGGTGCTCACTTTCACTCCACCAAAGGGCCAATCTAAAAATCCATGGACCACTCACAACTCCCGCGTCAACGAGCAGTTGACCGATGGTGTTCGCCTGAGCACCTCGCTGGATCTCAACGAATTGCTCCCTTGTATCGTAACCCTTATATAACTCATGGATTTGAGAATACATGCGCGTGATTACCACAGTCACAAAAACTAGCCCAACCACCGTGGTAACTAGCGGTACAAAAATAAGAACGCGGTAGATAATTCTCAGCTACCACCTCTCACGGTTAACGTTCAGGCCAAATCCGGCTCTATCTCTAAATCTCGAGCCTCAGTCACTAATCTTTGATCAAGATAATCCTGTAAAATCACCGCGGCGGCGGCGGCATCCAAGCGAAGCTTCCGCTTACGCCAGTCAGGTTCACTGTCGGCGAGACGGCTTTCCGCTTCGTGACTCGTCAGTCGCTCGTCTTGGAACGTTATCGGAACCTTCGTCACATCTCGTAGCATTTCGGCAAATGCTAGCACCAGGGTCGCCTGATCGTGTGCCCGACCGTCCAAGTGCTTAGGTAGACCTACAATGATGCGCTCGAGCCCATCATCCCCCTGTTCCAACTGTCTTATCTGGATGGCGAGTTTAGTCACCAGTTTCTTGGCCGAACCTGCCCGTACAACTGTGCGCCAAGGACGTGCAAGGGTGGCAGACACGTCACTTATCGCCAAACCAATTCGACGATCACCAACATCAATCCCTAACAGACGCATTGCGATGACATCAGAAAAATCAAAATTATTCGGTTCCGTTCCAACCATCAGGGCTGCACAGATATTCACAAATCTGCCACTAGCCTAGTCGCGGACGTGTCTAGCTGTCTACTGTTCCTTACTGGACGCCATATCTTCAACACCTCAGCAAGCGAACCGATAACTCCTCGTTTTTCTTACACGTTGGAACCGTACAGATCTGAGAGTTAACCGTCAAAAAACTAAATGAACCGAAAGAACGAAACCTCAGAGTTGCCCTGTAATCGACGGCACCATTAAGTCATCAATCGGACTTCCACTTTAACATTACAGATCGACGACAACCGTATTGATCCGGTAGAATGACCGTACTAGTAGAAATGGAGAACCAGGTTAAGTAGATCCTATCGACCATGACTTTTCGGACTCGCATAATCGTACTGTTTGTAATAGTACCGGCCACCGCCTTTGCTATCGTTGGTGGCTTCCTCGGTAAAGCGGCGGTACGTGATGACGCATACCGTCACCTTCGTATCTTTGAAGATGTCGTTTCACTTATCGAAAACAATTACGTTGAAGAAATCAACCTTAATCTAGTCATTGATGGAGCACTCCGTGGATTAGCTGATGGTTTAGATCCAGATAGTTCATACATCTCAGCAGATCAAGTGCAATACATCACGACCGAGAAGTCCCTACCCGACGGAAGAGTTGGGCTGGAGCTAACTCGCCAATATTACCTACAGATCATTGCTACGAGAGATGATTCACCCGCAGCAGACGCTGGTCTTCGGCCTGGTGATTACGTTCGAGAAATCAATGAGCAACCAACCCGCAACATGTCTGTCTTTGAAGGCACACGTCTCCTTCGAGGGACTCCTGGTTCGGCTCTCTCACTTAAGATCCTCAGAGGTAGCTCACGTGCACCTCACGAGGTGAAACTAATCCGTGAAGAACTCATTACTCCTCAAGTAACTGGGTGGATGGCTACTTCTGATGTTGGGTATCTTCGTATCGCTGTGTTCGATTCAGACGTAACAGAACAGATGACAACGAGAATCGATGAATTGACCCATAAAGGAGCGCAGCAATTGATCATCGATCTCCGGCAGACTGCTGAGGGACCTCTGGACACCGGTCTCGATGCTGCAAGATTGTTCGTAACGTCTGCCTCGCTCGCAATAAGAGAAGAACGGGGCGTTAGCCGTGAGACAATCCTAGCCGGTACCACCGATGGAGAAATCAGGCATCCCCTGGTTATCCTCGTTAACACTGGTACCGCTGGCGCGGCCGAACTGTTTACAGCTGGGTTAATCGCCAATGGCAGAGCCAAAGTTGTAGGCGGACAAACTCTCGGTCGTACCGCACTTCAGAAGCTCGTTGACCTGCCTGATGGAAGTGGGTTGTTGTTATCTTCGGTACACTTTCTCACAACTTCTGGCACACCGATTCATCAGCGCGGTCTGCAACCTGACGTGGTTGTTAATGAACCGAATCCAGAATTTGGGAGCCCACTTTCCGAAGATGATCCCGTGCTTAAAAAGGCACTCGAACTGCTAACGGAACATAGACCAGCTTGAATAAATGCCGTGGATGAAACGACTATACGATGCTGGTACCTACCTAACGAGACTTAGCCTTATCCAGAACGACAGACTCCAAATCGTTTTGTCTACAATGAAATTAGGGTTCGGATCGGTGGAGGGTTCCGTTGACGTCCTCGTAGGAGGATTGCTATACTGGCCGCTCTTGTAAAGACCAGCGTTTTCAAGACATAGGCGCGTAGCTCAGCGGTTAGAGCGCCTGCTTGACACGCAGGAGGTCGGCGGTTCGATTCCGCCCGTGCCTACCACGATTTCAACCAGAGGTATGTAGGGTTGACCGATAAGCTTGACGCGCCCACAGAAAACGTTACCCATACTGCTTCATCTAACTGGGTTGTTAACAAATGAGCGCTGTTGCAGGGTTCTACCGACGTCCCGCCTTAGTACTTCACAGAACACCTTCGTCGTCTATGAGATCCCCACGATGGAACGACACTCGCAGCTACTCGCTCGCAGTTAACGACATGCTGTTGGTTGTCAACAATTGAGGATGGATCAGGTTACTGTCACCCTACCAGATGGGTCCAACCACACCGTAGCTTCAGGGACTCCTGTGCTTGAGATCGCTGCCGCGATCTCGCCAAACATGGCCAATTCTGCGCTGGCAGCATTCCTCGGAGATCGTATGGTCGACCTTTCACATCATGTTGACACCAACACGACCCTACGTATCGTGACTCAAAACAGTCCTGAAGCACTCAACCTGTATCGTCATAGTGCCGCACACTTACTAGCAGCTGCGGTGACGAGTCTATACCCGGGCACCCAGTGCGGTATCGGACCGGCCACTGAAAATGGATTTTTCTACGATTTCGTAGTCAATCGACCTTTTGTGCCAGAAGATCTCGAAGCGATTGAACAGAAAATGAAAGAGCTAGCCTCGCAAGATCTCGGATACAAACGCAGACTAATGCCTAAAGAAGAGGCTCGAGTTTTTTTCTCGAAGCGTGGTGAATCTCTTAAAGTTCAACTAATTGAAGAAAAAGGTGGTCCGGTCGTTTCCTGCTACGCCATTGACGATATTTTTACCGACTTCTGTACGGGACCACACGTACCATCAACCGGAAAACTCAGAGCCTTTAAGGTACTCACCAGTTCGAACGCCTACTGGAAGGGTGACGCACGCAATCAACCAATGCAGCGAATCTACGGCACGGCTTTCTTCACAGACCAGGCGCTCAAGAAGCATTTGAAAAATCTTGAAGAAGCGAAGAAGCGAGATCACCGTAAACTCGGTCGCGAGTTGGGTCTGTTTATGTTCCACCCTTGGGCCCCTGGCGCACCGTTCTGGCTTCCAAAAGGCACGTGCCTGTGGAACCTACTTTCCGATTACATGCGCGCAGTCCTGTTTCCAGCTGGTTACGTTGAAGTCCGTACTCCACTGATTTTTAATAAACAGTTGTGGAAGACCTCTGGCCATTGGGACGTGTTCCGTCATAACATGTTCCTAGTCGAGTCGGAAGGAGAACCATTCGGGCTTAAACCCATGAACTGTCCCGGACATATGCTAGTCTTTGCCAATCAGGTAAGAAGTTATCGGGACCTTCCCTTGCGATTGCACGATCAGAGCGTCTTGCACCGTAGTGAAGCTTCGGGAGTTCTGTCAGGTCTAACGCGCGTACGGCAATTCAGTCAGGACGATGCGCATTGTTTTATTTGCGAAAATCAGATCGCCGAAGAGGTTGAACAACTACTCGGTTTAGTCCGGCGAGTGTACACAGACTTTGGCCTAGAGTATGAGGTAAAGCTCTCAACTCGTCCGGAGGAGTGGCTGGGAGAGATCGCAACCTGGGACCACGCGGAAGCTGAGCTACGTAAAGCCTTAAGTACAGTGGACCAGAACTATACGATCGCAGAGCAGGAAGGAGCATTCTACGGACCAAAGATCGATTTTGACGTCATGGATGCAATTGGCCGAAAGTGGCAATGTGCCACGATCCAACTTGATTACCAATTACCTCAGCGATTTAATTTGAAATACATTGGACCAGACAACGCGGAACACTATCCAATAGTTATCCATCGGGCGATTTTCGGTAGTTTCGAGCGATTCATCTCATTGCTGATCGAGAACTACACCGGCGCATTTCCACTCTGGATTGCTCCACTTCAGGTGGTTGTCCTCCCGATTGCTGACCGACACGTTGACTACGCGGAGTCAGTGCGCTGCAGGCTCGAGTCCGTTGGATTCAGAGTTGAAGTCGATACTCGTAAGGAGAAGATCGGGTATAAGATCCGAGAGGTGCGGCTTCAAAAAGTCCCCTATATGCTCGTGGTTGGTGATCGGGAAGCCGCAGATGGTAGTGTGTCAGTTCGCGCCCTGTCCGAGGGAGATTTAGGGGCAAGATCCATCGATGACTTCATCGAAACGGGGCTTGGCCAGATACGCCAGAAGTATGTGAACAACATGGGAGAGACCTAAGTCTCACCACAATCAGCTCTAGCCGGAACTGTGGAAGAGAACTTTCAAGGGAGGTAACTCATAGTTTTAGGTCGAGGCCCGCGACGTGACACTCGTACTCCCAGGACACGGATCAACGAACGCATCCGGGTCAGAGAGGTTCGAGTGATCGACGACGCCGGTCAACAGTTAGGTATCATGCCTCCCTCCCAAGGGATCGAAATCGCTAGAGAAAAGGGGTTAGATCTCGTCGAGGTGTCGGCAACGGCAGTACCACCGGTTTGTCGAATAATGGACTTTGGCCGCTACCAATACCAGGAACAAAAACGTGCAAGACAAGCCAAAAAGAACCAGAAGACGATTGAAGTCAAGGAAATCAAGTTTCGACCGAAGGTGGATGAGCACGATTATCAGTTTAAGAAGAAACATATTGAACGATTCCTAGGTGAAGGTGACAAAGTGAAAGCGACCGTCTTCTTTCGAGGGCGTGAAATGGCTCACCCTGAAATTGGTCGGCGCATCCTGGAGCGGCTCATAAAAGAACTTGGGGATACCGCCGTGTCAGAAACGGTGCCCCGGATGGAAGGTCACACAATGCACACGATCCTGACGAGTGGCACGGGAAAGAGAGAATAGCTAGAGAAGAAGGGCCCGATCGATGGGTCGGAGCAAAGAAATGCCAAAGTTGAAAACACACAGGGGGGCCGCCAAGCGGTTCAAGAAAACGGCAGCTGGTCGAATCATGCGTAGTAAGGCCTTCAAACAGCACATTCTGACCAGTAAGACAACAAAGCGTAAACGCGGTCGAAGAGGAACGACGGAGGTAGCCGCGGCTGATAGGCCTAGACTAACTCGGATGTTGCCATACAAGTAAGAGGTGTGGTTTCAAGATCTTGAGACTAAAAATGGGTCAGAAACTAAGAACCATGGAATAAGAAACGTGTTGGTAAAAATGACTTCTAAAGGATGACTCTAGGTTTAAGTGCCAACCGTGTTCTCCCTTGTATTGCACTTAGTCGCCCATCATCAGCGCTGAACTGGAGTTTCCCATGCCGAGAGTGAAACGAGGTGCGGTTCGACGAGCGAAGCGAAAGAAGCTTCTAGCTCGAGCCAAAGGTTATTACGCCACAAAGAGCAAATTGTACCGGGCAGCCAAGGAAGCCGTCGATACAGCGCTCAAATACGCATACGTCGGGCGACGGCGAAGAAAGAGAGACTTTCGACGTCTGTGGATCATTAGAATCAACGCTGCTGCTCGCGAACATGGGATGAGCTACGGCCAATTCATAAACGGTCTACAGGCTGCGGGCGTAGCACTTGACCGGAAGAACCTCGCCGATCTGGCGATAACTGAGCCGGCTGCTTTTGCACATCTCGCTACTCGGGCGAAAGATGCACGGGTGGCGGCGCTTCAATGAGTGATCCATCTACGTTCGACCGCCTACGTTCTGAATTCTCTTCAGAGTTGGCGCATGTAACCACTGAGTCTGAACTGCAAACGCTTCGCGATCGCTTCCTTGGTCGGAAGAAGGGAGCCATCGTGGCGATCATGAGAACCGTGGCTGAGGCGCCTGCTGAGTCCAGGCCTCTGCTGGGCCGCCTAGCCAACGACCTCAAGAGTTACATCGAAGCCAAAATTGTCGAATACCGCTCAACTCTCAGCATGAAGCAAGACCCTGCTGGAACGGTTGATATTACATTGCCGGGTAGAACCGTCACTCTCGGGAACGTCCATCCCGTGACCCATCTACTCGAACGAATCCAAGCGATTTTCTCCCGTATGGGATATGCAATCACTGAAGGTCCTGAGGCTGAAGATGATTACCACAATTTTGAGGCGCTCAACATGCCCCTTGATCATCCAGCGCGCGACATGCAAGACACCTTCTACCTAAGGAGCTCCTTGCGATTCGACCATCCAAAAAAATCTGGTGACCGTTTCGCTAATCTGTTGCGAACCCACACGTCTGGCATGCAAATTCGTTACATGGAAACTCATGAGCCCCCGATTCGTATCATAGCGCCAGGGGTCGTGTATCGTAGGGACAGCACAGATCTGACACATCTACCGATGTTTCATCAAGTGGAGGGTCTCGTCGTAAGCGAACATGCAACCATGGGTGATCTCAAGGGGACCCTGGAAACCTTCCTTCGAGAACTCTTTGACAATAAGACGCAAGTCATGCTCCGCCCAAGTTTCTTTCCATACACTGAACCTTCGGCTGAGGTATTTATCGGTTGTCTTTTCTGTCAGAGGAAAGGATGCGCAGTCTGTAAGAAAACTGGATGGTTAGAGATTCTAGGTAGTGGTATGGTCCATCCAGCCGTATTCGAAGCCGTTGGTTACGACTCTGAGCGTTACACGGGATGGGCATTCGGTATGGGTATCGAACGGGTAGCCATGCTTAAGTATGGCGTTGATGACATGCGGGCATTCTTCGAGAATGACCTACGCTTTCTGGAGCAACATCCCTATTGAAGATCCTTCTCTCCTGGCTCCGTGAATTTGTGACTATTCCTGTCGACCTCAATGAGTTAGTCACGGCCTTGAATATGCGTGGGTTCGAGGTTGGCTCAGTCGATATTCCAACACAGATTCCAGACCATTTAAGGGCGGATGAGGCTATCCTGGATATTGAGGTTACAATGAACCGCCCAGATTGTCTCAGCATAATCGGTATAGCGAGAGAAATCGCCACGATTTATGACACGCCGCTGAAACTTCCACAACAGACCACACAGGGAGTTACCGAAGACGCACAGGCTAAGAATGATGCGTTATCAGTCGTAATCGAGGCCACTGATCTCTGCCCACATTACATCGCTGGGTTAGTAGATGTAGATGTATCTGAATCGCCTGAATGGATGATCAACAGACTCCAAGCGATAGGAATTCGGCCGATCAATAACGTAGTTGACTCCAGCAACTACGTCTTGATGGAAATGGGACATCCGACTCACGCATTCGATCTTGAGCAACTAGCTGGCCAAGCACTTAAGATCAGACGGGCCAAAAAAGGCGAGCGTATTCAAACTCTTGATGGCGTGGACCGCCAGCTAAAAAAAGAGATGCTCGTCATCGCCGACGCTAATCAGCCACAGGCAATTGCTGGGATAATGGGCGGCACGACCTCTGAAGTAAGCGACAATACTCGGACCGTGGTAATCGAAAGTGCGTACTTCCAACCTACCTCAGTGCGACATACAAGCAAGCAACTTGGACTTAGTACAGAAGCATCGTATCGCTTCGAACGAGGTGTCGACGTCTGTGGTCCAGCGCTTGCCCTAGCGCGCGTCCACACATTGCTTGAGAAAATCGGTGCAGTGCGCAAGCGAGGCCCAATTATAAATCATTACCCCGTCCCATTCGAGAAATCTAGTATCAGGCTCCGCCACAGCCGACTACGGCGTCTCCTCGGCCAAACCATAGAAAAGGAACTCCTCGTAAGGCTACTTGAAAATCTTGGTTTCAAACTGGTGCCCTTAGTTGGTCCTGAACTGCCTGATGATGACAACTGGTGGAATGTGGAGGTACCTTCTCATCGAATCGATGTTCACCGTGAGGCTGACATAATCGAGGAAATAGCTCGGCACTATGGGTATGACCGTTTGCCAACAACGTTCCCACCACTTACACAGCCACCGGATCCAATTGGCCCATGGCTCGAACAAGCTCGTCTAATACGACGAATCCTCACCATAAGTGGATTTTCTGAAGCCATCACATTCACGTTCATTGATCGATCAGCTGCCGTAGCCTTCCATCAAGAACGAGAGTTAGTCGAACTGGCAAATCCGCTGTCTGAACAACTAACTGTATTGCGACCGTCCTTACTTCCTGGAATAATCGACTCGCTTGTTTATAATCGCCGGCGTGAGCGTCATGATATACGGCTCTTCGAGTTAGGTAACTGTTTTTCGCTTGTTGACGGTGAGATCCCTCGTGTTGCGATGATATGTACTGGAGCATCAAACGCGGATCACTGGAGTGGTCCTACTAGGTCACTTGACCTCTTTGATATCAAAGGCGTTGTGGAACGACTCTGCAACGCATTCGGAGTCAAACCAGAGTTCGATGTCCTCAGTAATCAAACTCTAGTCCCAGGTCGTGCCGCCTCAGTGCGTGCAAAGCCAACGCCACCAGAAGGCTCTGATGGGAGCAAGCAGATCGAATTGGGCAATTTCGGCCAACTATCACCAACCGTAGCCGAAGCACATGGCTTTCCTTCGAAGATAGATGAAGTTTACGTGGCAGAAATTGATCTTCGTGCCTTGACTCAAATCAACCTCTCTCGCGATAGTTTTCGTGTCAAGCCGCCACCTCGCTATCCATCAATGGTTCGTGATCTATCAATCCTGCTAGACGAATCCTTGCCTGCTTCTTCTGTTCGTGAAAGCATACGCTCAGTCGCTGGTCAGACGTTAGCAGAAATCAAAGAATTTGATAGATATCGTGGTGAGGGTATACCTAAGGGACTTGTCAGTTTGTCACTGCGCCTGACCTTCCAGTCGTCTGAACGCACCCTCACCGACACCGAGGTTCAACAGACCATGACTGCAGTCGTGTCGGCGCTCGAAAAAACATATAACGCCAGTGTACGCTAGCATGTGCAAGTATGTTGTGCCCGACTGCTAAATTTTTGTTATCGACCGATTGACTTTAGGAGTGTACTCCATGCCAGAGACGTCGACATCAAGCGAGATTGAGCCGATCGAGAGACTTGAAAAAAAGATTAAATTGCTAATAACTGTGCTGGAACAAACACGCACCGAACAAACCAAGACCATCGATGACAACTTAAGATTGTCACGTGAACTCGAAGCAGCAAAAGTGAAATTCTCAGAAACTGAAAATGTGACCGCTGAGGTCGTGTCACTTAAAGCCGAACGCGAACAAATCAGAGCCAGAGTGTCTGAAATGCTCGACCAACTTGAAACACTTAGTCTATAAATACAAACAGAGCGAGCAAACCATGACAGGTAGATTGATCAAATAGGTTCGACCGAGTGAATCCCACGAATGCTGCCAGCGTTGAATAAGGAGGATCTTGTGCATGATGGTACGAGTCAGGTCGTGAGTGTCGAGATCCACGGTCAACGATATCCAGTCCGCAGTGGCTTGGACGTCGCCTACGTGAATGAACTTGCCACGTACGTCGACGAAAAAATGCAGGCTGCGTCCGACCAGACACCGGCGGTAGATACACTCAAAGTTGCAGTGCTTGCAGCGCTGAACATCGCTGACGAGTTTTTCCAGCACCGCAACAGCGATCGGTCGGAGAGTAGTGCTATTAACAAGCGAACCACCGAAATTGAGCGCGTGATCGATCAGGCGTTGGCCCAATTTCATTAGTAGCTCTTGCCACGCTGTAGGGTTCGTTCTAAGATGGAATCGTTGAGAGCGGCTAACATTTAGCGATCGCCGGTTGGCTCACCTGCCTGATGAGCCCAAAAGGTGGCCGCGATGTGGTTTTGAATTCCCTGCTTTGTTCGTGATGGTTTTGGGGGCTCGTTTGAACCAACGTCAATCTGAGTGAATCGCGATGCTTTACGGTGAGCATGCCTCCGAAGGAGGAAGCCTGAAGTAAAGCTAGAAAGCGGTTCCACCTGCTCTGAGCAGGTTCATCCGACCTCCCCCACACGGCAACGCGGGGGCTTCCCTCCCGCCCACTGCTGTGTACACGTTGGACACAAACTCCAAGCCCGTAGGGCGAGGACAAGTTTGACGCTCAGCGTACCACGGTCGTGGCCTGCCGCTTAGTGATGGCGCGGCACCCACTTCTTCCTGTGCCCGTGACATCCCCAACCGTCGACTCCGAAAGGGATGTGCATGCGTAATTTCTCTCTCGCTTACCTCTCGATGTTTATAGCGGCCACACTGCTGACCACGAGTTTCATCATTCTAGTTTGGATTGCGGTACTTAAACGACTGAATATCCAAACTCTTGGACGAGCTGAGGAACAGGCACAGCGAATCCTGAAAGATGCCAAACGAGAAGCTGAAACGATGCACAAAGAGGCACTGCTGGTCGCCAAAGAAAAGACTCATGATCTGCTTTCTAAAACTGAACAACAAGTGCGTCAACAACACCAGGAAATCTCAGAACTAGAACAAAAGCTGAACAAGAGAACTCAAACTCTTGTAGAACGTGAGAAAACAGCTCAGCAGTTAGATATGGAGCTCAAGAAGCGCGAGCGGTCAGCTAGTGACCGAGAACAGACCGCAACAGCCACTCTCTCGAGGTACGAACAACTAGTTGCTGAACACCAGCGAGAATTACAACGTGTAGCTGGCCTGACCGCAGAAGAAGCTAAAGATGTTTTGATTCGACAGGTTGAAGCTGATGCGAGACGAGATACGGCCAATCTAGTGAAACGACTCGAGGCAGAGGCACGAGAAGGGGCAACCGAAAAAGCCAAACAAATTATTACGCAGGCCATTCAACGAAGTGCTGCGGAGCACGCGATAGAAACGACCGTGTCCGTCGTCGACCTCCCGACCGATGATCTTAAGGGCCGAATCATCGGTCGGGAGGGACGTAATATCAGAGCCTTAGAAATCAGCACAGGAGTCGAACTAATCGTTGATGACACCCCAGGAGCAATTATCCTTTCGAGCTTCGATCCTTATCGACGAGAGGTTGCCAAGCAATCAATTGAGCGTCTCATCGCAGACGGGAGGATCCATCCGGCAAGAATTGAAGAAGTGGTAGCTAAAGTCAAAACCGAAGTCGATGAGGCCTTATTAAAAGAAGGCGAAGCTGCAGCATTCGAACTAAGTCTCTACGATATGCACCCGGAAATCAATCGACTCATGGGACGACTCAAATTCAGAACTAGTTATGGCCAAAATGTACTCAGTCACTCTAAGGAGGTGGCTTTCCTAGCTGGAATCATGGCTCGCGAAGTCGGTCTTAATACCCAAACCGCCGTGCGTGCAGCGTTTGTTCACGACATTGGCAAAGCAATCGATCGAGATCTACAGGGTACCCACCTCGAACTTGGTATCGACTTTCTACGACAACATGGCGAAAGTGCCGCTGTCGTCGATGCGATGGCCGCACACCATATGGACATCGACTGGCCGTCGCTCGAAGCCATGATTGTCCAGGCGGCCGACGCCATATCAGCTGCCCGTCCTGGTGCACGCCGGGACATACTTGAGTCTTATATCAAAAGACTCGAGAAGCTTGAAGGCATCGCAGATTCATTTCCTGGTGTGTCGAAAGCGTTTGCACTACAAGCCGGTCGAGAAATACGGATAATGGTCGAAAGCGAAAAGATCGGTGATGAGGAAACTATTTGGCTTTCTAAAGACATCGCTCGCCGTATCGAAAACGAACTCGAGTACCCTGGACAGATCAAGGTTACCGTAATCAGAGAGACCAGAGCGATCGACTTCGCGCGTTAACTTAATGGAAGATCTGACGTGGAAAATCTGGATTAAGAATGAGAGTTGTAGAACTATAGTCCCGTCACCACACGCATGACACCAAACCCTTGAGTCACAAATCCAAAGGTAAGTGTTTAGATGTAAGCGTTGCCGAACTAGGTGAGCGTGCGCTCATCGAACGTATTCGAAAACGTATATCTACAACACCGCAATGGCTCAAAATCGGCATTGGTGATGATGCAGCGGTCGCTGAACCAGCGCGTGGCACTCTTGATGTCATAACGGTTGACTCATTAATTGAAGGAGTTCACTTCGATCTTTCATTTACAACTCCAAGCGATCTCGGCTTTAAATCCCTTGCCATTGGACTGAGCGACCTCGCTGCAATGGGAGCAACTCCCCGCATGGCCGTATTGTCACTTATGCTACCTTCGACAACACGAATCGTCGACATTGAAGCACTAGTAGATACGTTACTTGAACTAGCTGCTCACCATAAAGTGGCACTAGCCGGAGGGAACGTCAGTCGGTCACCAGGGCCATTAATTGTTGATTTAACAGCCATTGGATCTGTTAGACGGAGACGGGTGCTGTCTCGTGCTGGTTCGAAACCCGGTGACGAACTACACGTCAGTGGAACTATCGGTGCAGCAGCTGCAGGTCTCCGACAACTTCAGAAGACCACTCCCTCCGAGCATCATAGGAACGAGAGACAAACTTCCATGGACAGATGCCAGCAGCGGTTCTTACGACCAGAACCGAGAGTACGACTCGGAACCCTAATCGGTCGTACTCGTGCCGCCAGTTCTTGTGTAGATTTAAGTGATGGGCTCGCCGATGGAGTACGACAACTTACGATGGCTAGCGGTGTCGGAGCGATCATTGAAACCAGTGCGGTTCCGATTGACCCTGAGGCACGACGTTGTTTCGAAGAGGATGGAATAGATCCGATTACGGCCGCACTAGAAGTCGGTGAAGACTACGAACTGCTATTCACTGTACCTCGCAACCAACGAAACCAGTACAGAACGATTCGCCGTCTAATGGGTTCATTACAACTCACACGAATCGGGGTAATTACGAGGGACAAATCAATCCTTCTCCACAGTTCAACTGGTGACACCTCTCTCCCAGCTGGTTTTGATCACTTTAAATAAGAATCATTAAAATATTTTTATTTTTAAAAACTTACGTGCTAGATTCTGTGTTGAAGGGTGAACTGAGGCCAATGACTCATAATAAGTTATTAATTACGACTAAATAGAAACGTGAAAGATAATTCTTAACAAAGGGATCCTCATCGGAACTATTAAGCCTCCCGCGGACGTAGGTTTAGCTCGCTATCCTCCATCCTAGGAAAAGGAATCTCTCCTTTACCCTTCTGTTGTAACTGGTACAGCTTGTAGTAGATTCCTCGACGTCTGAGTAATTCTTGGTGGCTGCCAACCTCACGAAGTTCTCCCTTGTGCAACACCAAGAGCTTGTCCACGTCCTGTACTGTAGACAACCGATGCGCAATAGCGATGGTGGTGTGCCCCGCCATAAGCACACGTAAAGCATCACGAATTAAGAGCTCTGTTTCCGTATCGACACTCGATGTAGCTTCATCCAGAATCAGAACACGTGGTGAGAATGCAAGAGCCCGAGCGAATGACAGCAATTGCTTTTGGCCAACAGATAAATTTTCACCGCGCTCAAAAACCTCTTCCTTTAATCCGTTCGGTAAGCGGTCAATGAAGCGATCAGCATGAACAGCAACAATAGAACGTTTGATATCCTCATCAAGAATTGATTCCTTCCCAAGTCTGACGTTTTCTTCAATTGTTCCTGAGAACAAGTATATATCCTGAAGAACACAACTAAACAAACCACGTAACTCGACCAAGTCAATACACCTAATGTCGACACCGTCGATCAAAATTCGTCCTCGATTGACATCGTAGAACCGCATCAATAGGTTAATTAAAGTTGATTTGCCAGCTCCAGTTGCGCCAACGATACCGACGCTTTCTCCAGACGTAACGTCAAACGAAAGATCGCGAACAACATAGTCCTCATCGTTGTATGCAAACCATACATGGTCGAATGTAATCGACCTAGGTGTCTCTCGCGATCGCGAAACAAATGAGACTGGGCTTTCGATACCAACGGGCGTTTCAAGTAAGGCAAAAATTCTCTCTGATGATGCCATTGCTGACTGTAGTAAGTTAAACATTTCTGACAAATCACTAATCGGTCGAAAGAATCGTTGAGCATACTGTAGAAAGGCAACAAGCGTCCCTAACGTCAGCGTCCCTTCCAGCGTCCACGCGCCTCCGTTCCAAATGATTAAAGCTGTTGCTAATGCACCAATAATTTCTATTGCCGGATAGAACACGCCGTAGTAGAAGATAGACTCAACGGTCGCTCCTCGGTGACGCTTATTGATGCCATCGAAACGGTTCAGTTGTTCGGTCTCCTGGCCAAATAACTGAACCGTTGACATGCCGGTGATATTCTCTTGAAGGAATGCATTTATACGAGCTATCAATGTGCGGGTCCTACGGTAAGACTCTCTCGCGTGTCGACGGAACCAGTGAGTAACTATTGCGATCATAGGAAGTACCGCAAAGGCTACAAGTGCCAATCTCCAGTCCATCAGTAACATCACAACCATGACACCTACCAATGTGAATACGTCACCGAATATAGAGATAACACCTGAACTAAATAGATCATTTAGAGCCTCTACGTCTGTCGTGACACGCGTCATCATGCGACCAACTGGGTTACGATCGTGAAATCTAAGGTCGAGACGCTGGAAGTGACGATAAATTTGCATTCGAAGGTCGAACATTATTCGCTGCCCAGTCATCTGCATGGTGTACATCTGTGCATATTCAAGAAGAAATGATCCGACTAAAACACCCAAAAAAAGTAGAGCAATCCCTTCCAGGCCCGTCATGTCTCCTGTTGTGATGTGGCGATCGATAGCAAGTTTTGTAAGATACGGTTGAACTAACTGAAGTATCGAATGACCAATGATTCCAACTAGCGCACATATCACGGAAGCCTTGTGTGGCCGTAAATACCCCAATAGCCGTCGCATCAATCTGGCATCGTACGCTTTACCAAGGACCTCTTCGTCATGATTAGACATAATTCAAGACTGCTTCTTTCTATGAATTCAAACTTTGACGCAATCACTAATCACATGTCTTGAAACTTCTTATAGACCCTGCAATTCAACTTCGAGCAACTGTTTCCTGTACATGTTGGCGTATCGTCCATTACATGCCAAGAGGTCTTCGTGTGTTCCGCGCTCAACAATTTTTCCCTGATCAAGAACCAGGATCAGATCTGCATCACGTACAGTAGAAATCCGGTGTGCCACAATGATTGCAGTACGTTCTTTTAGGATCCCTCGTAAACTGACGAGTATTTCCTCTTCTGTGTGCGTATCAACTGCTGATAACGCGTCGTCTAAAATGAGAATACGAGGATCAACCATCAGTGCCCGAGCGAGGGCCGTGCGCTGTTTTTGTCCTCCAGAAAGTCTTATACCCCGCTCACCAATAAAAGTATCGTAGCCTTGTGGAAACTCAGAAAACTCCTTGTCCAGTTGAACGATCGCCGCTGCGCGTTGAACCTGATCAT
Source organism: Vicinamibacterales bacterium (assembly GCA_965249535.1). Classification (GTDB taxonomy): domain Bacteria; phylum Acidobacteriota; class Vicinamibacteria; order Vicinamibacterales. The sequence goes on along the minus strand of OZ252241.1, from coordinate 2,144,800 downwards.
TCTTCGAAGCCTCTCCTGTCCTTTGATGAGTCACGCCAAACGCCACGTTATCACTCAGTGTGTCAGAAAAAAGAAATGGTTCCTGAGGCACATAACCTATCGCGCCTCTAAGCACGTCAAGTGGGATGTCCCTCACATCAACACCATCAACAAACACAGTCCCCGGTGGTGGTTCATGCAACCGTGGAAGAAGGCTTAGTAGCGTCGACTTTCCTGAACCAGTCGCACCAACCAACGCTAGCGTCTGCCCAAGTTCGATGCTTGCGGAAATTCCATCAAGGACACACTCTCCGTTATACGAGAATGTCAAATTTCTGAACTCAATGCCTCCACGAACATCTCTCGGTTGTCCAAGATCTCTTCTCTTCGACAGGTTCGTAACTAGCGGTTCGGAATCGAGTACCTCTAACATTCTTTGCCACGACGCCATTCCCCTCTGTAACATATTCGTTACCCAACCAAAGGCGATCATTGGCCAACTCAACATAACCAGATATGCATTAAACGCCACGAACTCACCGACCGTGATATGACCAAGAATCACCTGCTGACTACCGAGCCACAGTACAAGTAAGGCGCTCAGGCCAAGAAAAAAACTCAAACTTGGAACGAAATATCCCTGAAGTCGAATCAATTGGCGATTACAAGCAACATACTCCCTATTTACATTCTCGAATCTTTTCAACTCAAAATCCTCTCTCCGATAAGCCCGTACAACACGAATACCTGCCAGAGCTTCCTGTACAACAACACTCATACTTGAAAGCTTGCTCTGTATCTGTTCTGATCGTTTGTAGATCGCAACCCCAAAATATCTTACTGACAAGGACACAAGTAGCAATGGCATCAATGTAATCAATGTTAATCGCACATCAATAGACAACATTAGAAGTGTTGCAACGATAAAAATTAGACCAGTGCTAGCCGAGTACATGATCGCTGGACCGACCATCATCCGAACTGCACTCAAATCGTTAGTCGCACGAGACATTAAGTCTCCCGTTCGATGAACTTGGAAGTAACCTTTATGTAGGTGCTGCAAATGCGAGAAAAAGTCATTACGTAGGTTGTATTCAATATCCCGTGAAACACCAATGATAATTCTCCGCTGAAAAAAACGTGAACATCCTCCAACAAGTGCTATGCCCACTAACAACAGGGCATAGAACATTAAGTCTCCAGTCGTGACAATCGTGCCTACATCAGCAAGGTCATCAATCACAAACTTGAGGATCCAGGGTGATATCAGAGAAATTGCGGTAGTTACGACCAGGCAGCCCAGGCCTAACGTAAGACGGGAGCGGTAAAGAAGAATATAAGGACTCAGACGTGACAATGCATAAAACATTCTGGATCAAACAACCGCGGTTATTACTGTGACTTTTGGGTCATTGTTCTGAAGTTGTTAGTTTGAGTGTCAGGAACACCCATGACCACGTCGCCGTATCTGTTCACATTACTTGATTCCATGCCTTGAGGTAGGATAACAGTTTCCAGGACTCAACACTTGTAATATCAGAGTATTAGTTTTCTGATTAAGGATTAACCTGACCCAAGCGTTTCGGCCATGTTAAGAAATTAACTGGTGAGAACCTGAATGTCGCTAATTAGTCATTCCCTAAATTATCCGTAGTGGCAAACTGTATGACACCAGATAATCGATTTTTCATCCTGATGTCCTCAATAATCATAGTAGGAGTATTTCAACTGACTGCTGATGCTCAGATCCAAACAAAACATACCAATCCGGCCACTGGAGAAACGTATAACGTGGAACTGGTTGGAGGGTTTTGGGCCGCTTCACCAGAAATCGATCTCTCAAGTGACTCTCTTGGAATCACAGGAGCGGACATTGATTTTGTCTCAGATCTTGGCCTTCAGAAAAAACGGTTTCGTGAATTTCGGCTTGTACTTCGACCGGCTCAAAAACACAAATTCAGAATCCAGTACGTACCAATCGGTTATCAAGCTGATACAACGCTTGAACGGCCTATAACTTTTCAAGATGTTAAGTATGATGTCAAAGTTCCAGTTTCCACGAGTATTAATCTTAAGGCGTGGCGTTTTGGGTACGAGTACGATTTCATCTACAGGAACAGGGATTCCTCGGAGTTATCGTCGAAGCAAAGTACGCAGACCTTGAAACCAAACTTAAGAGTGTAATCGGTGATGAGACAATCGGTAACCAATTCACGAGAGAAAGAATACCCATTCCTGCTGTTGGTGGTATTGGACGTATATATCCAACTCGAAACCTTTCGCTAACCGTCGAACTTACAGGTTTTCGATGGTGGGACAGTGAAGATAATAACGCAAGCAACTACGGCGGCTGGTTGACGCAAGGGCAGGGTCAGTATATTGATCTGGACATGTACGGTACTGCTAATTTCTCAGACACTTTCGGCATCCAGGCCGGATACCATACTCTCCAACTGGGCTATGTAATAGACGAAGACTCTATCGCAGTAAAGTTAAGTGGGCCGTACCTCTCGGGAGTCTTAAGATTTTAAAATTCAGGACTCACATGAACTCGTCTTTAGGTTAAGGTACCCGAAGTTTCACTAACCTCCGATCAGCCTCAATTAGAACTTCGTCAGTCTTACAGAAACAGAAACGGAGCTTCGTTCGCCCCAAACTTGGATCGTGATAGAAACTGCTCCCAGGTACAGCAGCAACATTTACATCCGCCACAAGATAACGGGCAAAATCAACATCGCTTGAAAACCCAAACTTTTCTATATCCGTCATGATGTAATAGGCGCCACTTGGTTTATAGCATATAAATTTGTGGCGCTCGAGAATGTCGAGCAACAAGTCACGCCGGCGCTGATACTCACAAGCCAACCTTGTGTAGTAGCCATCCGGTAATCCCAGTGCCACGGCACCAGCTGCTTGCAGAGGCGCTGCAGCTCCAACCATTAGAAAGTCGTGAACTTTGCGGATTGCCTCAGAGACTGGTGGCGGCGCGATTGCCCAACCCACCCTCCACCCTGTCACGCTAAAAGTCTTTGATAGGCCGTTGATGGTCACTGTTCTGTCAGCCATTCCATCCATTGCAGCCATGGGTACATGTTCGAGTTTATCGTAGATAATGTGATCATAGATTTCATCTGTGATAGCGAGAACATCCCAATGATGGCAAAGTTTTGCGACCACAGATAATTCTTCACGACTAAAAACCTTGCCTGTTGGATTATTCGGAGTATTGATAATGATCGCTTTCGTCTTATTGTTGAAAGCTGCCGCTAATTCATCAGGATCAAATGCCCAATTAGGCTCACAGAGTGTCACGTACCGAGGCACAGCACCAGATAGAATCGTATCCGGCCCATAGTTTTCGTAGAACGGTTCAAAGATAATAACTTCGTCCCCAGGATTGACCGTGGCAAGCATGGTCGAGATCATAGCTTCTGTTGATCCGCAGCACACCGTTATCTGAGTGTCTGCCTCAACTGGAACACCGTAAAAGCGAACAAATTCTCGCGCAATTGCTTCACGAAGAGGTTGTGCGCCCCACGTTAGGGCGTATTGATTATCGTCAGTACGAATCGCCTCGCATGCCGCATCCTTAACTGCGGCAGGCGCAGGAAAATCAGGAAACCCCTGCGATAAGTTGACAGCTCCATGGAAATCAGAAAGACGGGTCATCTCACGGATGGTTGACTCAGTAAACCGCAGTGCTTTTTCAGAACTCCGTACTTTAGACACGCCACCATTATACGGTTGAGTGGGCAACAAGCGAATCAAATGACTACAAAAAGATGGAAAGATCTTTTGAGTTTTCTGAAAAGTTGTTCAGGTTTCCTTGAAGCACCCCAGAGGACTTGATATAAATGTATGAATGGAAGCGAGAAACTCTCATTAATGAATCTAGGCGGCTCCTCTTGAGTGGTACAGGGGCGATGTATAGATCGATGCCCACGACCATTGTAACGTTCTTTCTAATATTTCAGACCCTCATTCTCGTCAGTGATGGTCTGTTAGCACGTAAATCCCTAGACCAATTGCGTAATGAGTACACTGAGCCGCTGCCCGTATCTCAGCTTTCACCTGGATTCCTCGGTATGTACCGTAAGCTCATGGAGATAGAGGATGAAGTCCTCAAGTACACCGACCGCTATCGACTCGACTTCGACCTGGCAAGAGCGATCTGTCTCTATGAATCTGGTGGCAATGCAAATCTTACATCGGTGGCTGGCGCCCAAGGCTACTTCCAGGTTATGCCAGCAACCTTCCGTTCGCTTCGTGTCGAGACCAATATTGAGGCAGGTGTGAAGTACATCTCTCAACTAGTGAATCAGTTCGACCGTGAAGATTACGCAGTTGCCGCATATAACGCTGGGCCAGGCCGCGTCGCTCGAGCACGACCGATGCCTTTAGCAACACTTCAGTACGTTCTTGGTGTTGGGCATTATCGTACAATACTAAAGCTGTACGAACCCTCAATTCGTCACCATGTTCGACAGTTTAATCTTGCAGTAGTTGGTAAAGACGAGAACTGGTGGACAGTTGCACAGAGACTGGAACGTCCATTATTGGAACTCCGTCTTCACAATCCGTTTCTCTCGTATCGACATCTTCGACCTGGCCAGCTAATTGCTTATCCAGACAAATCTCGTGAAGATTTGTTAATTCCCGTGGAAAGACCGGTGGAGTACGTGGCCAGACTTGGCGATAATTATTTTAATATTGCTGACGCATTCGATGTGGATCTAAACGAACTCCGTGAAAAGAATGACCTTTGGCGCCTTCAGAACCTTCCCGCCGGAAAACGACTAAAGATTCCACTCGACTGGGAAGGTAAACACACCGTACATCGGGTCAGATTTAACGACACCATCCAAAACATCGCCGAAGAACTAGAATCCGAACCCTGGCGCATCATCCGAGATAACGAACTTTGGGAGGAAAATATATCAGAGGGAATGGCTCTGCGCGTTCGGTCGGTTCCTCCCAAACCGACCTATGTAATCTACCGCGTGGCACCTGGTGATACCCTCACTGCGATCGCTCGGCGCTACCGTACAACAATTTCAGCGATACAAATGGCCAACGAAATGGGCAGACGGACCTTAATTAGGATCGGCCAAAACTTGAGAATTCCATCACAGGGTAATTAGTGATTAGCTAGTTCAGCTGAAGTCTGCTACCAAATACCCGTAAATGATGCGGCTCGACTCAACCGGGTCAGTTGACTAGTCCCGCGAAAGAACTCTAAAATGGGCACGAAGTTTGGTTGCTTACTGGCCCGTGGTGAAGGAGAAGAAGGGCCTGAGGCACGAATAAGCTTACGTTATTTTAAGAGGGGGCGAAACGGCTTCGACGGGGGTATAAGATCGTGGGATGCATGCCGAGTGCCATCGTCTCGTTAATCCGATGGAACGTAACATAACTGCGAATACGCAGCACGCTCTCGCTGCTTAAATAGCAGCGGCGTCTACCTTACTTAGCCTGCGAGGTAAGACTAGATGTCATTCAGCAGGCTGGTCATTGCGTACAGCGTCGATGCGCAAGCGATAAGAACTCTCGACGATCGCTTTCGGCGATTCTTGCCGCTTTTTGACGCCGATGGTAGAACCTGAGAAGCGGACACGCATGTAGATTCCCTCGGGCGCATACTTTTGGACGCGGGTTCGACTCCCGCCGCCTCCACCAATATTGCATCCAATAAGATTCAAGCAGGACCTATAACATGCTGATAATAGGTGGATTGGCCATGATATACTGTCCGGTAAGGTCCCGTTTCTTCCAGGGGAAGCTGCCCCCACATGTGGGGCAACTCTGGGGGCAACAGGTAGATACCGAACAGGAGTTGCCCCTTCATGCCGCTGACAGACACCGCAGTCCGCGCTGCCAAGCCACAGACGAGAACACGCAAGCTGTTCGACGGTGGGGGCCTCTACCTGGAGGTCAGCCCCGCCGGCGGCAAGTGGTGGCGCTGGAAATACCGATTCGGTGGCAAGGAAAAACGGCTGTCCCTTGGTGTCTACCCGGACGTCAGTCTGAAGTCGGCGCGTGAGCGGCGTGACGCGGTGCGCCAGCAGCTTTCGGCTGGCATCGATCCCGGGCAGGCGCGCAAAGCCCAGAAGCTCGCGGTCGCGGGTGCAGACAGCTTCGAGCCGATCGCGCGGGAGTGGCACACGAAATTCTCGTCGGGGTGGGTCGAAAGCCACGGCGATCGCATCTTGCGCCGATTCGAGAATGACCTGTTTCCCTGGCTGGGCCGGCGCCCTGTCGCCGACATCCGCGCACCGGAACTGCTCTCGGTGCTGCGCCGGATCGAGAGCCGCGGCGCCGTGGAGACAGCCCACCGCGCCATGCAGAACTGCGGGCAGGTCTTCCGGTACGCCATCGCGACGGGCCGCGCGGAGCGTAATCCGACCGGCGATGTCCGCGGCGCCCTCCCCCCACCCAAGGAGCGGCACCACGCCTCGATCATCGAACCGAAGCGCATCGGTGCGCTGCTTCGTGCTATCGACGCCTACGCTGGGTTCTTCGTGACCAAATGCGCCTTACGGCTCGCCCCGCTGGTATTCGTCCGCCCAGGCGAGCTGCGCAAGGCACAGTGGCCTGAACTCCACCTCGCCGAGGCCGAGTGGCGCATTCCCGCCGATCGCATGAAGATGCGCGAACCACACCTTGTGCCGCTGTCCCGACAAGCCGTTGACATTCTGCGCGAGCTTGAGCCCCTGACGAACCGCGTGTCATCCGTCAAACCCAATGCGCCCAGCTTCGTCTTCCCCAGCGCCCGATCAGCGGAGCGACCGATGAGCGAAAACGCCGTCCTCGCCGCGTTGCGTCGAATGGGCTACACATAAGGATGAGATGACCGGCCACGGCTTTCGCAGCATGGCGTCCACTCTCCTGCATGAGCAGGGCTGGAACCATCAGGTCATCGAACGTCAGCTCGCCCACGCGGAGCGCAACGCCGTCAGTGCGGCCTACAACTTCGCGGAGCATCTGCCCGAGCGGCGCAAGATGATGCAGGCGTGGGCCGACTATCTGGATGCGCTCAAGGGCAACGCCGAGGTGATCCCTCTGTTCAGGCGTGCATAGAACCGTTCGAGCACGAGCGGTGCAGACTGATGGCTCGGCACTACTCCACGCGCGACTTCTTCCGGCATCGGTGAAGCGGAGGGCAAACGCTCAGCACTGGCAAAGGTTGTCAGAGGACGACAAGGCTCTGTTAGAAGTGACCTCCAAAATTCGGATAGTGCTGTAAGGTAGATCTTGTGCTGATGAGGAGATCCCACTCGGCGGCGCGGAGAGACGATTCTCGCGCTCCCAAGCCACCGGCGGGGCTGGTTCACCAAGCCCATCGCTTCACGTGCAGCCGTCGCGGCTGGTGGCGTGCAGGCATATTCGCCGGAGCCGCCTGTCTGGCCTGGCTCGCCTGGCCGAACTTGGCCTTCGCGCAGGTGACGGTTTCGGAGACGGCACTGACGGTGCCGGAAGGCGACTCGGCGACCTACACGGTGGTGCTCGTCACCGAGCCGACGGATGATGTCACGATCACGGTGGCGCGGTCGTCCGGGGACGACGCCGACCTGACGGTGAGTTCGGATACGGATACGGATACGGATATAGATTCGGTTACGTTGGCCTTCACGAACTCGAACTGGAATATGCAGCAGACGGTGACGATCCTGGCGGCCGAAGACGACGACAGCGAGCACGGCACCGCCATGTTTACGCATGCTGTGGCCGGCCCCGGCGTCTATGACGGGCTTACGGCCCCCGGCCTCACAGCAACCGAGAACGACAACGATCCGCCCGGCATAATGGTTTCGGAGACGGCACTGTCGGTGCCCGAAGGCGGCTCGGCGACCTACACGGTGAGGCTCGTCACCCAGCCATCGAAGGATGTCACGATCGAGGTGGAGCGGGTGACCGGCGATGAGAATCTGACGGCGAGCCCGGATACGCTGACCTTCACGAACTCGAACTGGAGTATGCAGCAGACGGTGGCGATCCTGGCGGCGGAAGATGACGACGGCAGGGCCAGCCCCGCCCAGTTTGGCCATAACGTGAGCAGCCCCGGCACCGTCTATGACGGCATTCCGACCCCTGGCATCAATGCAACCGAGGATGACAACGACACGGTCGCCGTGATCATCTCGCCGACGACACTGTCGGTGCCCGAAGGCGGCTCGGCGACCTACACGGTGAGGCTTGGCACCAAGCCAGTGTTCGATGATGTCACGGTCGAGGCGCGCCGGGACCAAAGGAGTGACGCCGACCTGACGGTGAGTTCGGATACGGATACGGATACGGATATAAATTCGGTTACGTTGCGCTTCACGAACTCGAACTGGAATATGGAGCAGACGGTGACGGTCACGGCGGCCGAAGACGCCGACGAGGTGGATGACGTCGCGATCTTCTCTCACTCCACGGCAAGCCTCGACTCGGACTATTACTCAATTGATGTCGATGGGGTCACGGCGACCGAGGCCGACAACGAAAAGGTGGTGACGGTCGCGATTCAGACGGAGGTGTCAGCTCCGGTGCGCGGCGTGTTCGAGGTGATGATCATCTTTAGCGAGGCGGTGACGGGTTTCGAGCGGAGCGAGATCGCGGTGACGAATGGTTCGGTGACCGACTTCAGTGGGTCGGCGCCGACCTATAAGGCAGAGATCACTCCCTCGAAGAGCGGTGAAGTGATCGTGGAGGTTGGGGCGAATGTGGTCGAATACGGGGTCGGCAACGGCAATATAGCGGGCGCGCCTCTGGTGCTCGAGGCGGATCTGGAGCGGCCGGAGGTAACGATCGAAGGGCCGACGGAGCCGGTGGGAAGAGCAGCGTTCGAAGTGACGATCGCCTTCTCGGAGCCGGTGGAGGGTTTTGAGCTTGAAGATATCCGAGTCACTAATGGAACGGCTTCAAACTTTACCAAAATCTCGCCGCAGGAGTACACGGTGACGATCACGCCCGAAGGGATCGGTGAAGTGAGGGTTGAGGTCCCCGAGGACGTGGCCGAGGACGTGGCCGGCAACGGCAACCCGGCGGCGGAGGCCTTCGAAGTGGAGACGAGGCGGGTGGTGAGCTATCAGGAGGAGAGCTACACGGCGAGGGAAGGTGGGGAGACGGTGGCGGTGACGGTGAAGCTGAGCCAGGGCTGGGACGAGGAGCTGGCGATCCCGATCCGGGTGACGCGGCCGGAGGCGACGGAAGTCGCCGACTATACCCTAGATGGTTTGGAGGAGTGGAATGCCCAGGAGGGCACCGGCAGGCTGACGTTCCCAGCCGAGGAAACGGAACAGACCTTGCGGATTGGAGCCAACCATGACGGGGACGGGGACGATGAGACGGTGGAGCTGGGATTTGGGGAACTGCCGGAGATCGTACTGGCAGGGGAGCCGGCGGTGGCGACGGTGACGCTGGAGGACAAAGGACTGGTGGAGCTGGAGGTGAGCTTTGCCCAGGCGGAGTACCAGATTAAGGAAGGCCAGCAGGCCGACATCGACGTGAAGGTGGCGCCGACGGCGGATCGGCGGGTGGAAGTACCGCTGGTGGTGGCGCTCCAAGCCGGGACGACGCCCGAGGACTATAGCGGGGTGCCGGCGAAGGTGGTATTTGAGGAAGGCGAGAGTGAGGGGACGATTTCCGTGGAGGTGCTGGCGGATGAAGTGAACGATCCTGGGGAGGGGATGGTGCTGAGCTTCGGAGAGTTGCCGGAGGCGGTCAGTGGGGGAGAGATCTCGCAGACAACTGTGAACTTCAGGCAGCAGCGCCCGGCGGAGCAGTTCTCGCAAACGCTGGAGGTGGCGCTGGCGGTGATGGCGCGGTCGATGGGGGAGAGTGCGCAGACGGCCATTCAGGGTCGCTTTGAGCGGCATCGGCAGTGGAGTCGGCTGGGGGCAGCCGGAGGAGCGCTGCCGACAGTGCAGCCGGGAAGCGACAACGGTGCCGCGGCTCTGAGCCCGGGAGAATCCCAGCGGATAGGCAGCGAGAGCCTCGAGGGTTCCGGCAGGAGAAGAGCCGAAGGTCCGGTGGTGCCGAGCGCTGGAGGCGCGGCCGGGGCCCGAGCCGCGAGGGGATCGAGTGGGGAGGCGGGAGATCGGGAAGGTGACGTGCAGGGAGCGTGGCTGCGGAACGTCTCGCTGGGTGGATTGACGGGCCTGTTTGGCCACAGCCAGGGCGATGCGGGCGTCACGACCGGCTCCGGCATGGCGCCAAGTGGGACCGGCCCGACTGTCGGGTTGGGAGGGCAGCCAGGTTACGGTCAGAATCGATTCCAGGGTTCGGGGGCCAGGGACTGGTCGCTGAGATCGGGATCGGGCGAGTTCTCGGGGAGGCGGAATCGAGAACTCAACCTTGCGGGAGCCTCCTTCGAGATGCCGCTGGGCAAGCAAGAGAAGGAGAAAAGCAGGAGCTGGGTGCCGGCGGTGTGGGGGCAGGGGGACCTGCAGCGCTTCAACGGGAACCTGACGCGGCATGAGATGAACTATCGAGGAAGTCTCGAGACGGCCCATGTGGGGCTGGACCTGTATGCTAACGACAAGGTGCTGGCCGGGCTGTTCTTCATGCGTAGCTGGGGCAACATGGATTACAGCGACGATGGGATCGATGGGACGTTGGGGAGTCGCATGAACACGTTGCATCCCTATCTGTACTGGCAGCCGGCGGAGCGGGTGAGCGTGTGGGGCATGGGAGGCTTGGGACGAGGGCGAGTGGACGTCAACGAGCCAGGGAGGAGTCACAACGTCGAGGCCGACTTCCGGATGTTCTCGGGAGGAGTGAGGACAGTGCTGTCGAGGCGAGGCAGCAATGAGGTGGGGCTGCGGGCGGACGCCTTCTCGGCGCAACTGGGGACCGAAGCCTTCGAAGACATCGCGAAGGTGCGAGGCGAGGCCCACCGGGCGCGGTTGATGCTGGAGTGGGTGCATACCAAGCAGCTGTCAGTGGGGCGATCACTGAGCCTGAAGGCGGAGGCCGGAGGACGCCTGGACGGGGGCGATGCGGATCGGGGCAGCGGCGTGGAAACAGGATTCCGTCTGGGGTACCTGGATGCGAACAGTGGACTGGACGTGGCCATGCTCGGCCGGGTGCTGGTGGTGCATGAAAGCGACTACCGGGACTGGGGACTGGGAGTGCAGGCGAGCTGGGACCCGGGCGAGAAGCAGCGCGGGTTTAGGGCGTCGGTGACCTCCACGCGGGGCCAGGATGGAGGCGGCCGAACGACGCTATGGAACAACGCTAATACGGTCACGCGCCCGCCGGGGATGAGAGCAATGGGAATGAGCTCCGAGAGCCGGATGGAAAGCGAGGTGGCCTATGGCGGCCTGAGGGTGATGGGCTTACCGGGTCTGCTGACGCCCTATAGCCGGCTGCGATGGGCCGGACAGAGCCGGGAGCTGGCCTGGGGGACCGCTTGGAGCCTGCCTCCACGCTCGCAGCAGGGGCTGCCATTGATCTTGGAATGGGAAGCCATGGGGCGGGAGAACAGCATGGGCCCGGCCGATCTAGCGGTGCTGGTGCGAATGTCGATCCCCTTCTGAGGGATGTGTTGCAACTTTGAAAAGCAGCAAGAGACCGACTTGGTCGAGTCGACCGGGCGCCCATATCAGGCAACCAGCTCGAACAGTTTGTCGATGAACTGAATTTGCCGCCGAACATCCGAACCGCTCACCCGCCTTATCTGCCCCTTCCGGATCATGTGCAGCGCCTCCTATCCCTCAATCGTTCGCCGAGCCGCGTGAAATTCGCGAAAGCCCTGCTTGGCCTTCACGCGTCGTTTGATCGCTCGATGATCCTGCTCCAGGATGTTGTTCACGTATCGGACCGGCCGATGTCGGCAGCGGCGGCGCAGGGTGCCTTCCGTTTTCACGGCTGGAATCGCCGCGCCGTACAGGCGTGCCTGATCGGTGTTAATGACGCGGGGCTGAGGATGCGAAGGATCAGTCAGGGCCTTACGGAACAGCCGGCGGGCCGCCGCGGCAACGCTGAGAGCACGAAGTCGATGGTGGCCCCCCTGGAATCGATGGCCCGATAGAGGTAGCACCAGCGGCCCTTGACGCGCACATAGGTCTCATCGACACGCCAGGATTTGGTGGTCGGCTTGAGATGACGGCGCAGCCGCTGTTCCAGTTCGGGACCGGAGCGCTGCCCCCAGCGCCCGATGGTCGTGTGGTCCGCCTCCAGGCCGCGCTCGGTGAACAGCTCTTCGACATCGCGGAACGAGAGCGAGTACCGAAGGTCCCAGCGTACGGCGCAAAGAATCAGCTCGGGCTCCGTTTGTCGCCACTTGAAGATCGCCGGGCGGATTGCCTTCTTCACGATCTCTTCAGACTACCAGCCGCCGCTAAAGTTGCAACACAACCGCTCGAGCGCATCCGGCGCTCGGTGCCCGAACACATCAAGGCGTTGCAGGAGGCCGGGCAATCGGTCCCGGAGCCGGTGACCCACGTGGACTACGCGGAGGTCTGATGGCACGGAAGAATCCGGCCGCGGTGGCGCTCGGGCGTCGCGGCGGGCGCAAGTCCACTGACGCAACGCGGCGGGCGGCCAAGCAGAACGCTCAACGAGCCGGGCGGCCCCCCCGTCACGTCTCAGTGGACCTGTATGTCAAGTCCAAAAGCGTACCATTCCGATCGGAAATCCGGGTTGAGAACTGGCCCAGCAACCACCTTGACAGGATATACTCATATACGTATAATTATATTAATGAAGGGTGGACAGGAGCCCAAGTCAGTCCGGTGGGTCGGGTCATCAAAGTAAGGACGTGAGGTCGTTTCCTGAGTCGGTTCGCCGAGACATTGGACATGCCCTTTATGCTGCACAGTGCGGCGCCACGGACCCAGCAGCCAAGGCGCTCCGCGGCTTCGGTGGCCGCTCCGTGCTGGAAGTGGTGACATCTGAGGCTGGGGGCACGTGGCGCACCGTCTACACCGTGCGGTTTGCGGACGCGGTCTACGTGCTCCACGCGTTCCAGAAGAAGTCAAAGAAGGGTATTGCCACGCCGAAGATGGAACGTGAGGTGATCCGACAGCGGCTGAGAGAAGCCCACCAGGATAATCGGGAAAGGCAGACGTGACCATGCCAACACGCAAGCAAACACAGGCACCCCGGAAGAAGAGGGCTGTTAGCAAAAAGGGTTCAGCCATGAAGGTTGTCAGTAGCAAGGCCGTCAAGCGCGGCGACGACACCAGTGTCACAGCGGGCAGTGGCAATATTTTCGCTGACCTTGGCATTCCTGACGCCGACACGGAACTGCTCAAGGCTCAGCTCACGCTGCAGATCCACACGATCATCAAGCAGCGTGGCCTGACCCAGACCCACGCTGGGGAGGTCCTTGGGATCCAGCAACCGCACGTCTCACTGCTGATGCGCAACCGTTCCGGCACATTTTCGGTTGGCCGACTGATGGAGTTCCTCGCCGCACTCGGGCAGGATGTCGAAATCACGGTCAGGCCCACCCGAAGAGCCCAGGGCGCGCTCTCCGTCGTCACAGCCCACCCACGTAGAAAGGGCATGCCGGCGACCTCCTGACGTGACGTCAAGAAGATTGAGTGACATGGGAAAACCACGGAGTGACGCACTCGCGGCCGTGCATGAGACCACCGCTGGGCTGGCCAAGGCGGACGTCATCACGAAGCAGACGATGAAGTCCATCTATCTATAGGAAGATCAAAAACTCATTCCTGGTTGATTCAGACACGGATCGAGCAGAGTCCACCATAAGCGGGGTGCGGCGGCAGGTGCACTGTCATGGCGCCGGAGACGATTCTCCGGCGACTCTGAAGAGTTACCCTCTACGTGGGTGGGACGAACCGCGGCCAGAGGGGCGTCAAATCTCTGGAGACTAACGGTTCGGAGACCGCTGGGGAGGCGTTCTCGCTCATGGGGAGCCAATCAGCTCGAGATGGGCGAAGACAGCGGGTCAGCTCGCCGCGAGAGCCAGCCTCACGGCCACGTTGGCGCCAGCTGGTGCCGGGGACACCCGACGAGTCCAGCGCATCGGCTGGCCGGCGCGGTCGCGGAGGGGATCGATGCCGAAGCACTTGTGCAGCGACGTCGCCCAACGAAGGCGTCGGGGCTTTCCCAGCCGTTCCTGGCTCAGGAGCGCGAACACGGCCTCGTGTGTCTGGCTCTTCACGCGCGGCGCGAGGAGCCCGAAATACCGGATGTTGTGCCGGTAGCGGTCGGGCACGTGATCGGCGAGCGTGGCCAGGAACTCCGCCGGCGTGCAGGCGGTCTCGACGGTGCGTTTCGTGCGCGTGTCCTTCGTCACAAAACGGATTTCCTGACGGCTGATCGCCCGGAACCGATGTTGGGCGATCGGGGGCCGTCGGGCATAGCGGCCCGCATACCCCAGAAACTGCTTTTTACTCCGGAACCGCTGAATATCAATGTTCCACCACCGTTCGTACTGGGCGGTGAGTAGCCGCCGTAACGCACGGCGATCCATGTCGGTGTCCAGGACGCCGGCCCGGGCGGCCTCCCGCAGCAACGTGATGACGGCGTAGCGCCACATCGGCATCAGCGCCGTCCGGTCCAACCGGGCTCGGGCGTGCCACCGTGTGCCATCCTCGCGCAGGCCGCCCTCCGACACTAGGATGTGCAGGTGGCAGTTGAAGTTGAGGTGACGTCCAAAGGTGTGAGGGATGACCACGATTATCAGCCGGATGCTATATTTCTGCCGCGCCCACTGCTGCAACACCTGCGCGCCCAGTCATGAACGGACGCAGGGCGCCGGGGGCGACGACCCCGCCCATCCCGTCGCGCGTGGCGCCGAGCCGACCCATCATGGACCGTGTCACGAGCCGCCGTGACAGCGTCCTGCGTCGGCGGCGTGACGTGCTGGATGAGGCCGTCGTCTCGATCCGTCCGTCTGCCGGTGGGGTCATCCCCGGGGTCAACGGGGATGTTGACGACCGTGAGCGTTGAGCCCGTATCGGGACGGGTGTGCTTGGGCGCGACTACACGGGCGCTGCTGGCGGCCAGGACCGGCCCGTCGACCGTGAATTTGAGTGCCCCGGATTGCGCGTCGTGCACGAGCGTGCGCACGCGCAGCCTGACGATGGTTGCCTGCCGTGTTTCCGGCCTGGCGGCCGAGAACGGCAGGATACCGCCTTCCTCGTGGTAGGCGATTTTGGGCATGCAGCAGCCCCCCTCATGAGAAAGTGTGCGTTCACTTCCCACCGGGAAGCCGCCGAGCTGCCCCGCAGACGGCGGAAGGGAGCCCCACCACACCAGCACCGCCGGCGGCGGGACCGAAGTTGCCGACCTACCCCGTAGACCGGCACGAGCGAACCAGCGCGTGGACCGAAGTTGCCGACCTACCCCGTAGACCGGCACGAGCGAACCAGCGCGTGGACCGAAGCTGCCGACCTACCCCGTAGACCGGCACGAGCGAACCAGCGCGTGGACCGAAGCTGCCGACCTACCCCGTAGACCGGCACGAGCGAACCAGCTACTCTCTAGGGTAGCACGAGTTCGGTCTCACGAGGCCGTTAGAGGCCTCCGCCAGACATTGCACGTACTGACACACTCGAACTCTCCACCGGCTCGACTTCTCCTGGGCGTATGCGACATGTAAGGCACGGGCGCCGGTCTGGGTTGCCCGTCACGCGGCGGGTGTTTCGCGCTTCGGTGGCGGCACAGGATAGCGCGAGAGCGGGACGGCTGAGGTGACGGCCAGCTCGGGCAGCACCCGCCGGAACGACGAGGGTGGGAACGAGGTCTTGGGGGCAACATTGGGGGCAACTGCCACCGCTAAGGTGATACAATACATACTGAATCAATGAGTTACAGGGGTAAGATGGTTGACGCCGCTTCCACCATTTAACTCTCGTATCGCTACTCGCGGTACGGATGATATCGGGTCAATCCACCGTGCAAGTGGTTTACTGTCGACTGGAGTTTCAACGTGGAGTCATGCTACGAAACTACCTTGTAACACCAGACGTGAAGCTCTACAACGTGCTGGCCACTACAAGAAAACTGTAGTGAAAATTGGGAGGACAAACTGTGACTGACGAAAACGTCTCTGCTGACATTAATGCCCTCTATCACCCACCGGCGAATTTTTCTGAAAACGCCCACGTCAAGTCGCTCGACGAATACCGAGCGATCTATGAGCGTTCCATCAGCGATCCTGAAGGGTTCTGGGCCGATCAAGCCGAACAGCGACTCACTTGGGTCGAAAAGTGGCACACCGTTAGACAGTATGACTACCAGAAGGCTGAAATTGCATGGTATCTCGGCGGCAAGCTTAACGCCTGCTACAACTGTGTCGATCGGCATGTTGAAGCAGGCCGTGGCGGCGAGACTGCCATTATCTGGGAAGGTAACGACCCGACTGAAAGCAAAACCTACACCTACTCCGACCTCCAAGCTGAAGTTCAAAAAGCTGGAAATGCCCTCAAGAATCTTGGAATTGTTAAGGGTGATCGAGTGTGTATATACATGCAGATGATTCCAGAGCTGGCGATCGCAATGCTTGCTTGCGCACGAATCGGCGCAGTTCACTCGATCGTGTTTGGCGCATTTACAGCAGATAGCTTAGTGACTCGGATCAACGACTCCGAATGCAAAGCCATCATCACTCAAGATACCGGCGTACGTGGTGCAAAACAGGACGTCGAAATGAAGGCAAATGCTGATAAGGCTATCGAGAAAACTCCGAGCGTTAAGAATATCCTTGTAGTCCGACGCACCGGATCTCCGGTTGAGATGACCGACGGCCGCGATGTCTGGTGGCACGACATCCTAGCAAGTAGCGAGGGGACTTGTACACCAGAACCGATGGATGCCGAAGATCCACTGTTCATTCTCTACACCTCGGGATCGACCGGTAGACCAAAAGGCGTACTTCACACTACAGGCGGTTATTTGACCTATGTTGCGACGACCTTCAAGTACGTCTTTGACTATAAACCAGGTGATATCTACTGGTGCACGGCTGACATTGGATGGGTAACTGGCCATAGTTACATTACGTACGGCCCCCTCGCAAATTGTGCGATCACAATGATGTACGAGGGTGTACCGAACTATCCTGACTGGGGTCGATTCTGGAAAATCTGTGAAAAACACAAGGTCAACATTTTCTATACGGCACCGACAGCCCTGCGTGCTCTCATGAAAGAGGGTGACAGCTGGCCAGCGAAGTATGACCTAAGCAGCTTGCGTCTCCTTGGTAGTGTTGGTGAACCGATCAAATCACCAGAATGGACCTGGTATCACATCATCATCGGCAAAGAAAAATGTCCGATTGTCGACACCTGGTGGCAGACCGAAACCGGTGGCATCCTCGTCTCACCGTTACCTGGCGCTACACCTACGAAACCAGGATCTGCAACGTTTCCACTGTTTGGCATTAAACCCGCATTGGTCGATGATGAAGGCAACGTCCTCGAGGGGAACGGCGTTCGCGGAAATCTCTGTATCTTGGAACCCTGGCCAGGCCAAATGCGTGGCGTTTACGGTGATCAACAACGTTTCTTTGATACTTACTTCGCACGATTTCCAGGCAAGTACTTTTCTGGTGACGGTTGTTTACGTGACAAAGACGGCTACTATTGGATAACGGGACGTGTTGACGATATTATTATCGTTTCTGGACACAACCTCGGTACTGCTGAGATCGAGGGTGCAATCGGCACGCACCCGTCTGTTGCGGAAGCCGCAGTCGTCGGGTATCCACACGACATTAAGGGTAATGCAATCTACGCATTCGTAACGCTCAAAACAGGTCAAACACCGACTGATGATATGAAGACAGCAATCGTGAAAGCGGTTCGTGCCAACATCGGTCCGCATGCTTCACCGGAGAAAATACAGTTCACCGAAGGTCTTCCCAAAACGCGTTCAGGAAAAATCATGCGACGTATCCTCAGAAAGATCGCGGAAGGTGATGTTAACGACTTAGGTGACACTTCAACGCTTGCAGATCCAAATGTTGTAGATTCGTTGGTCGGCGGGCGTGTTTAATTTTAAATGAATCGGAGGAAACAGGAAAAGTGTGCTTCCCTTTCAATCCTTTGATTGAATTAATGGCCCATGGACACACACAGCACTTCGATGATCGCCACTCGTCTACAGAGACGAGCACACGCACATCGTGGACTTAGATTTCTCGCTGACTACAATCGTCGCACGACAACCAAGAAATTACCTGGTTGGGATGTGTGGTTACCTGACAACCGATAAATCAGCTCAAAACAGATGACTCTGATGTTACGTTAATACTTTTCTAAAAACGCGAACCGCCCTTTGCATCTCCTCCATCGTTCCAAGCGAGATCCTCACATGTGTCTTCTCTAAGGGCGGAAAGTCACGGCCAACATGCACGCCGTGTTCTAGACACTCTTCTCGGAATCCTTTGGCCGGTCGACGAATATTAACGAAGATGAAATTGGTCTGTGGATTGTAAGTCTCGAAACCCAGATCCAGAAATACCTCAACCATGAATGCCCTGATCTTACGATTTTCCTGCCGCTCCTGTTCAATATGATCTAGATCTTTAAGTGACGTAATTCCCGCTAGTGCTGAAAGTGTGTCCACGCTACCCAAGCCCCAGGCCTGACCAATTCCCCGGACTGTTTCTGGTTGACCCACCGCGTACCCAAGCCGCAACCCAGCCATGCCATGAGCTTTCGAGAATGTCCGCGTTATGAAGACACCGCTGTGCTGCAGCGCAAGTGGAAGCGCCGTCTTAACGTCCGGCTCCATTGTGTAGTCAATATAAGCTTCATCAATGAGAATATTGGTAGTCGGTGAACTACTCTTGATACGATGAACGAAGTTCTCTACAGCATCTGAGATATGCGCCGTACCCGTCGGATTGTTCGGATTACAAAGATATACCAGACCAGCACCATCAGCCGCTTGCGCCATCGCGTCGAGGTCCAGTTTGAGTGACTTAGTTACTGGTATAAGCTTCACGCTAGCGCCTAGCCGCTCTGCCATCCGAGTTGGTGTTCCATAAGTAGGCTCAGCAGTCACAAGGGGTTTTGTTGATGAACAGTACGCTACAACCCCAGCCAGCAAAATGGAACCAGAACCAGTAGCTATGATCAGATTCTCACGTTCGATGTCATGCGCCTCGGCTATCGTTGGGATGAGTTCATCTCTGTAATCCGGTGGGTAACCGCGACCAATTCGAGGAGAAATCCCTCTCTGCAGTGCCTCGATCACCTTCCGGCCAGGTCCACGAGCATTCTCATTGAAGTTGATCTGAATGATTCTTGGATCTCTGGGTTCAAGACCAGTTTGTTGTTTGAGTGAAGTCTTTAATTCCAGCACTTTTCGGCCACTACCAATTGCTCCTGGACTTAAGAGTGCCCCTGCACTACCTAATCCGAGCGTACGAACAAACATCCGTCTAGAAAGTGACATACCCTCTCCCCATCTTAAAAGCAGGTCATTTTGATAGAGTCTGAATATCTGAAACGATCAAGAACTTTCACACCATTCTCTCCAGTACTTGCACACGGTATCAATGAAATGCGTTCCTTTGCGCGAGACTCGAATAGATGGTTGTTTCGTAAGTCAATGAACACCCAAAGAAGAGAAAACAAATATGGTCCAACTTGAGCACCTTGTGTTTCTAAATAGACTGTCATAAAGCAACCGCTGCACCGACGGTTAACTCTGTAATAAGGAGGTTTCGTTTGTTCATGAGGATTCCTCTTAACAGCTAGCTCTTCTTTGGTGGTCATATCTTGTTCTATTTAGTTAAGAATTTGTACACGGTCTGTTGAGTATACGTTCCACCAGGTCTAAGAATCGTTGATGGAAAGTTTGACTGATTCGGTGAATCTGGAAAGTGTTGGGCTTCGAGACAAAAACCAGCATGCTTCTGGTAAACTGCTCCTTTTTTCCCAACCAAACCCCCATCGAGGTAATTTCCAGTGTAGAACTGAACACCTGGTTCAGTCGTATAGAATTCCATAAATCTTCCTGAGTTTGGTTCAAAAACCTCAGCCGCTAATGCAAGTGGCCGATCCCCCTTGTTCAACACCCAGTTGTGATCATACCCATTACCAATCAGAAGTTGCTCGTCCCGTAAATCGATTCGCGCACCTATAGTCTCGGCCGTCGTGAAATCCATCGGTGTCCCATGTACATTCTGAAGTTCCCCAGTTGGAATCTGATTCTCATCAATCGGAGTAAAGAAATCCCCATGCAACGTCAACTCATGACCGAGCACATCATGAACGCCTTGCCCTAGAAGATTGAAGTAAGTGTGATTCGTTAGATTCACTGGCGTAGCAGCATCTGTCGTCGCCTCATAAACAATTCTTAACTCATTACTATTGGTCAGTGTATAAATTACGGTAGTTTGCAAATTCCCAGGGTATCCCTCTTCTCCATCAACACTGAGATAACTCAACTTAACACCTGCGGCGTCAGTTTCTCTAATCGGTTCAGCATCCCACACTACACTATTGAATCCCTTAATACCGCCATGGAGATGATTCCCTCCCCTGTTCATTACTAACTGATACTCTTGACCATCCAAGGTGAATCTTCCTTCAGCAACATCACCGGCAACACGGCCAACTGTAGCCCCCAAGTAATTTGTCTCCCTAAGGTACCCATCCAGTGTGTCATATCCTAGAGCCACATCGGCCAGTCGACCGCTTCTGTCGGGTACTTCTATTGAGACAACGGTAGCGCCATAATTTGTAATTTGAATCGTTACCTCATTCACATTGCTGAGGGTATAAAGACCGATTGTCTTGCCATCTGGTGCCATACCAAAGACTTCTTCGACCAGTTCAACATCGGTAGTGCCGGATCTTGTTGTATGATTATCCTCCAGATCAAAGCTCGGTCCACGTCCATAGATTGCCATAACCATTAGTATTAGCGTCGAAGCGTGAGGGAGTAAAAAAAAGGCAACTTTCATGAAGACCTCATTTTATAGTCCAGAAAATTGCTCTGGATACAATGCTTAGTAGGCGACATGACAAACATCCTCACTCGGAATATTATGAAATTGCTTCACCGCTTGATGAACTTCTGAACAACTCCTGAAAGTTGCGCCGTGAAAACATCCCCAGGCTCATTAGCAACTATACCGTGAACGTCACGGCCCGCAGGTAAGATTTC
The DNA here is from genome assembly GCA_965249535.1 of Vicinamibacterales bacterium. GTDB lineage: Bacteria > Acidobacteriota > Vicinamibacteria > Vicinamibacterales. The sequence continues at coordinate 2,123,737 of OZ252241.1, read as the reverse complement.
CAAGACTTCTCCTGCCAGATTTCTGAGGACACTACCTGTCCAGATATGTTGATCACTAGTCATAAAAAGTGCGGATACTCCTCCAACACCTTCCCATTGATCTAGAAAGTTCCCATCTGAATCAAAAATTTCAATCCGTTCATTATCCCGATCAGTCACGTAAACCCTATCTTGCGCATCAACCACTAAATTGTGCGGTAATCTAAACTCCCCACGATCGGTTCCCCTCTTCCCCCAGTGAAGTAGGTATTTGCCTTCCCGAGAGAACTTTATGACTCTCGAATTTCCATATCCATCACTTACATAAACATCTCCATTGGATGCGAAACCTACATCGGTCGGAAGATTGAAGTGATCGGTGCTCTTACCTGAAACCCCTCTGGTACCTAATTGCATGATCATATTACCCTGTTCATTCATCTTATAAACTACATGTCCGCCGGCATCCACTATCCAAATGTTCCCTTCTGGATCTACTCGGACAGAATGAGCTCCGCACGAATAGCATCCTGCGGGCCCGTAGACAGCACTGTAACCAGAACCCCCCATTACACGATCCGAAGGCTTGATTCTCACAACTTTTCCTTCGCTAATCAGATCGCTACCCCAAGAATTCAGAAACGTCCCAACCCTGTCGAATTCCATAATCGGATGGCCGCCACGGTGAAGCACCAGAATGTGACCATCCCTCTTAACTGCCACAGCTACCACTTGACCAAAGTTCCACGGACCAGCAGGCGCACCAACTACACTTGTAGGCTGAATGGGCCATTCCGTTACTTCCTCGTAGTCCAATCCCTTCACGAACGACTCTAGTAATTCGGCACCAAGAGTTCGCAACCGACTCTCAGTCCACACTATGGGTATCTCTTTAAGCTCTGAATTTACCCAAATCGAATGATTTTTCGCACCCAATGTGTTTACGCCCAAAACAAAAATTGTCCAGATGTTAAGAAGGCACCAAACAATATGTGACAGATAGATTGCTTTCAACATCAAAGCCTCCGTGGTGTTTCAGTTACCATGCTGTGCCCCACATATCCTAAGAACTTTGAGGTTCTGCATAAACTATTTTGAAGTCTATATTCCTCACAGTGTTAATACCCCGGAGGTAGTAGAAACCATTCCTAGGATCCACCTCAAATAGAATGAATTATATCGACCTGACCCTTATGACGGCTAAAAATTCAAGAAAAACACTCTGTCTAGTTTGACCGGCCATGTTAGACATGTTTCGGTACCCAAAACCTAAAAAACTTGTCTCGAGTCACACGAGGCTCTTTTCAGCTATAATGCCCTCCTTCTTTTGTATATCTGATTATTGGCATCTACCGTGATTCATAGACAGAAACTTTGTAGAACCAACGCGAGTAACCAATTGAAGAGACTGTTGAGTGCGCCGAAAACTTAGAAGTAAAGCTGTTAGACACTATTTTCTTGGAGGTGGAGTATGTTAAGACAACGTGTTTTTGCTATGTTTTGTGCAGCGGTCGTCGTGAGTGCGTCCTTTGTCCAGCCTGCACTGGCCCAAGAGTCACGACCCATTCTGACAGCGACAGCAGCGATGAAAATGTTACACGGATGCCTCAGTAAGGCTGAGGCTGAAAGCTGGCTGATGCACATCGCTGTCATGGATAACAGCGGCAGGTTAAAGGCTTATTTCCGGATGGATGACTCGATAATGTTGTCACAAGATATTTCTATCGGAAAAGCCCGTAGCTCAGCTCTTGTTCCTCGCTCGACCAAGCAATGGGGTGAAAGCGCTTTCCCAGACTCTGGCGGACCAACAGCTGCAGCTTTTGTCCCTGGACTCATCTATTTTGAGGGTGGCCTACCCATAATGTCCGCGAGTGGATTTCATCTGGGCGGCATCGGTGTCAGTGGTGATAGTGGAGCGAACGATGCGATTTGTGCCCAGGCTGGCATTGACGCTGCAACTGATGATCTGAAATAAGCGACCTAGGCAGATGTTAAATACCATGAGTATGGGATTGGGCTGCCACCTGAAATGCACTGTCAGCCGAATATAACGAGACTTAACGTGAAATCCCCAGGCGCCGTGAAGGGTTCGTCATCCATCTGTCTCACCTTGACGATGCTGTTGTCACTGATCCTAGCGGCGCCTGAACTCCTTGCTCAGTCACGTACTGAATCACTAACACTACTTTCGTCGGGAGGACCTCGAATACTCCAGACAACAAGAATCAACGGTAATGAAGTAGTAGCACTTGATCACCTCGCAAAACTTTTTCAACTCACCATCAATGAAGATCCCCTTACTGGTGGCCTTACCGTTTCCTATCAGGACCAAAACATCGTTCTAACTTTCGAGCAAAGTCTGGTCTCAGTAGTTGGCCGTCTAGTATCACTACCATCACCTCCTGTGCAAACCGATCAAGGGTGGCTCGTGCCCGTAGAGTTCATTGGGAGAGCCCTAACATTTATCTATGATAAGCCCATCGAGTTCCGCCAACGATCACGACTCGTCATCATTGGTGATCTCAGCGTGCCACGTGTGACGGTTCGTCATCAACTCGTCGGGCAAGAAGCTCGCGTGAGTCTCGAGATGACACCAGCCAGTGATTACCAAATCATGCATGAACAGGATCAAATTCTCATTCAGTTCGATGTTGACGCACTGGACCCGACACTCCCAGGTCTAGTATCAGGCCGGCTAGTTTCTGCAATTCGGCTCAGCGAATTGCAGACCTCAGTTGTAATTGATCTTGGCCCTAACTTCGGATCCTTTAACGCGTCTACTAGGCCTGCGCCTGGTGGAAATGTCGACCTTGTCGTTACTATTGCCCCAAGGAACGTTGAGATTGCAGCGGCCGAAACACCGTCAAGCATCTCCTCAGAACCACCTCCACCATTATCTGATCTGGCATCACCACCACAGGACATCAAAACGATTGTGATCGATCCGGGTCATGGAGGAGACGAGTACGGTGCACATGGTCCGGAAGGCACCCTGGAGAAAGATATTACGCTCGGTGTGGCCCGTCGCTTGAAGGGTACTATCGAACGACAACTAGGTATTCGTGTCGTCCTTACGCGAACAGCTGACCAAACGGTTCGCTTAGACGAACGAGCGGCAATCGCCAACAATAACAAGGCTGATCTCTTCATCAGTCTCCATGTCAATTCATCGACCCGCTCATCAGTAGTTGGTGCTGAGATCTTTTTTCTAAGTATCGACGATTACGGCGATGAAGCAGCACAGATTGCCACGTCTGAAAGTCAGGTTGTGCCTGTTGTTGGTGGTGGCCTGCGCAATATCGAGGTAACCTTGTGGGAGATGGCACAAGTGCGTTACCTTGAACAGTCAGCTGTGTTTGCCGAAGTAGTCGAGGACGAACTAAGAGGGAGACTCAGCATGAGTCCACGAGCCATTCAACAAGCACCACTCCGTGTTCTGGTTGGTGCCAACATGCCGGCCGTCTTGTTAGAAATGGGATTTATCTCAAATTCAGTGCAGGAGCAACAACTAACATCAGGAAAATTTCAACAAACCATCGTCGACGCTCTTGTCGGGAGTATAATTCGATTTCGAGACTATCTTCAGCACGTTAACGAAACTGATATCGCCGCTGTTGGAACAATACCGACTGGTGGGCATCCGCAGATAGAGGAAGCACGATAGTGAACCAAACCCACATTACGTACACGACGATGGCAATAGCAGCACTCATTGGTGTGTGGCTGCTCTTTGTAAGCCTGCCCCGTTGGTATGAATCGAACGACCAACCAAGCGCAGAGGGAACATCCATTGACCAGCGCACCGCGCTAGAAACAACAAACGTAACACTATTCTACGTTTCTGAGGATGGTATGCAGTTGGTAGGTCTTGAGCGGAAGATCCCACACGGAGACACAACGACTGAACAAGCACGGTACATCACAGAAGCACAACTGACCGCGGCACCATTCCCCTTAGCATCACCAATCCCTGAAGGTGCAACGCTTCGTGCCATCTTTGTGACCGAACGGGGTGATGCTTTTGTTGACCTCAGCACAGAGATCAGAGATGAACACTCCGGCGGCTCGCTTGAAGAACTCTTCACCGTCTATGCAATCGTCAATGCTTTAACCACAAATCTGCCAACCATCTCTGCCGTACAGATTCTTGTCGAAGGAAGAGAAGTGGATACTCTCGCGGGTCACGTTGATCTCAGACGCCCTCTAGAGAAGAACCTTAAGTGGGTCGAGCAGGAAGATTCTGAAGACGCCGCGTGATTCACTTTTACGGGTTGACCACACTATAATCATTCATACCATGGATTCTATCACGCGCGTTGACAACAGGTCCGCAATTGAAATTCGGCCAACCAGACTCACTCCAGATTTTCTGCACCACGCCGAAGGTTCGGTACTCATCGAGATCGGTCTCACCCGCATCGTTTGTGCTGCCAGTCTCGAAGAACGCGTACCATCATTCTTAAGAAACTCTGGCAAGGGTTGGATTACATCAGAGTACGGAATGATTCCAAGAGCCACATCAACGCGAACAACAAGAGAAGCGGCAGCTGGTAGGGTCGGAGGTCGAACTCAGGAAATTCAGCGATTGATCGGCCGGTCGCTACGTTCAGTTACTAATCTTGAAGAGCTTGGTGAACGAACCATCTGGATCGATTGTGATGTCATCCAGGCAGATGGTGGTACCAGAACAGCTTCAATCACAGGTGGATTTATTGCATTAGTATTGGCACTCGAACGAATACGAGAAAAAGAACTTATCAAAACTATTCCTGTGCAGGATTACGTAGCCGCTATCAGTGTTGGTGTTGTTGACGGTAACCCAATGCTTGATCTTGCGTACGAAGAAGACTCAAGAGCAGACGTTGATATGAACATTGTCAAGACTGGTGGTGGAAAATTTATTGAGGTACAGGGTACTGCCGAAGGAGCTCCATTCGATCGAGATGCGCTGAACAGGTTGCTCGAACTTGCCGAAACTGGCATTCAAGAAATGATCTCACTCCAACGAAAAACCGTCGGGCCCTTTCTCTCGAAGTAAAACGGCGGTCAGCTTGTAGCGCTGAGAGCCCAATAATCTATAAAGAATACCGAGCTTACGTACCAATAGCTAAACAGAGTCGAACCCTGCAAGCACGTACCAGTATGCATCTCCTGATCGCTACAACCAACCTTGGTAAGATTCAAGAAATCAAGACGATACTTGTCGGACTTCCGATTGAAATACAAACACTGGCTTCGTATCCAGAAGTTTTTGAATTCGAGGAACACGGAAAAAGTTTTGCAGAGAACGCCAGACAAAAAGTGCTTCACTATGCCGCTGCAACCAAACAGTTAACAGTTGCTGAGGATTCAGGTCTCGAGATTGATGCCCTCGGTGGAGCACCAGGTATTCATTCAGCTCGTTTTAATGGAGACACATACGAGAAAAAGTTTCAGCGCATATACACGAAACTTAAGCAGCAAGGAGTAATGGGAAGCCAGGCTCGATTTGTTTGTTTCGCCGCACTAGCTCGACCAGACAAGATCATCTATGAGACCTGTCAAACGATCGAGGGAAATATATCAACCTACCCCAGAGGCAAGGGCGGTTTTGGTTACGATCCAATCTTTTTCTTTCCTCCGCGAGGCTGTACGCTTGCCGAAATGTCTCTTGTTGAAAAAACGGCCGTAAGTCATCGTGGAAAGGCATTTCTGGCACTCAAGGAGTTCCTCGATCAATCGGGTGAATGTAGAAAGTAAGAACAATTGGTAGGCAATCAGCAGCCATCTCTAACATATCCGACAAGTTACATCATCTCACTGATTTCGTCACTGCAGCTCCAAGATCCTGATCAGCAGCTTTCGGCAACGAGATCGTAAATATAGCACCGCCTTCTGGCCTATTTGCTGCACGCACTGCTCCGCCATGGAGACCGACAAGATGTTTGACGATAGCGAGTCCAAGGCCGGTACCTCCCAGATCTCGTGTGCGCGCCCGATCAACACGATAGAATCGCTCAAAGACACGAGGTAGGTCTGTCTCTGGAATACCTGGACCGCTATCGCTAATGCGCATCACGATATTCTTATCCTCTAGGAAGGACTCGAATCTGATCACACTGCCCTCAGGGGCATAATTTACAGCGTTTTCCAGAAGGTTCCGCAATACATCGTGTAGTTTAGTTGGATCCACTACTATCATCGAAGCGCGAGCCTCTATCTCTTTCTCGAAACTTAACCGTTTCGATTCAATCGCTGTGACGAGATCTGCCCACACTCCGACCAAAACCGCGTCAGTCGAACACAGTTTCGTATCAAGAATTTCCTGACGAGCATCCAGACGAGCTAATCGCAACAGATCATTAACCAGCCGTGTCATCCGCTCCGTATGCCTAGCAATAATCTCAAAAAAACGCTGCTGGTCTGGCGCACCTGTGGGAATGATATCCGCTAATGCCTCGACAGCTCCACGAATAACCGTTAGAGGCGTACGTAATTCGTGTGAAACGTTTGCCATAAAATCTTGTCTGATCGTTTCGGCTCTCCGAAGTTCCGTGATCTCGCGCAGGATGAGCACAGCACTATTTCCACCAGATACTCCGACCGGAGATGTAAGAGCCACGAAGGCTCGCCTCTGATCATGATTTAGCACAACTTCTACGCTGTCAGGAGTCAGACCGGCTAATGCAGACGTAATCTGAGCGGTGACGACTGGATCCCTAAACAGTTCAACGTACGGCCGACCAACATCCGTTTCATTGAACTTCAATATTCGACAAGCGGCTTCATTGGCAATCTCCAGGCGACCGATTGGATTGATTACCAACAACCCTTCTGCCATTCCAGACAAAAGAGCTGACATCAAGATCTTTTCTCTTGATGACTGATCCATTCGTCGTCCAAGTTCTTGAATTGTGCCATCAAACACTCGCACTAGGTTTCCAATTTCATCACGACCGTAATCACGTATTGGTCGTGACCAATCACCAAGGGCGTAGCGTTCTACCGATTTAGTTGCAGTCTGCACACGTCGCTTCAACCAGAGCGACGTTACCCAAGCCAGTCCCAGTGCGCTCATAACGGCTATGAGCAACGCAACAAGAGTCAATCTTCGAACTGTTTTAGTATCTTGATCGAACTCAGCACGTGGAAGCGCCAACCGCACGTAGGAAATTAGCCGATGTCTAACAGGAACAACCGCATATAGTATCTCTGTGTCGACAACGGTACTGGGTCGTGTGGTAATAGCATAACCGTCTCGGCGTGTGGCCTCAATTTCTGAGCGTATCTCTGGATAAGCTATCTCTTCGAGTACATTTTCATCAGAATCTCCAACGACACGGCCATTCGGCCCAATGAGCGTTATTCTGGCCCCCAGTAGAGTTCCAAGAGCATCGACTTCGTCATCCAGCTCTACTGGATCCATCTCTTCCACACCCTGAGAAAGCAACTGAGCAACAAGTTTCGCATTGCCCAATAGGTTTCGCTCGATTCTCTCATCCACTCTTGCCTTCAGAGACCAAGAGATTAGCGAAGCAGCTAAGAGAAGACTTATCGCAGCGACCCCGAAGGTAGCTATAAACGTCTTAGTGCGGAGTTGCATGCGTGATGTTATTAGGGAGGCGGAGCGATCAACTTATAACCAATCTGCTTTACCGTTACAATACCAGTGCTAAGCGCTGGTATTTTCTCACGAATACGATGGATGTGCACATCGACAGTTCGGGTTCCACCAGTGTACTGATAACCCCACACGGTTGAAAGCAATAGATCTCTCGACAGAACTCGCCCGCGGTGCTCCATCATGTAATTGAGCAACAGAAATTCCTTCGCTGTTAAAGTTACTTCATTTCCGTCCACGGTAACCACATGATGGTCAATATCGAGGGTAACTGATCCCCAACGCAAGTGGGATATCTTACTCTCCGCTCGTCGAGTGCGGCGCTCAACCGCACCAACACGAGCCACAAGTTCCTTTGGACTAAATGGTTTTGTAACATAGTCATCTGCACCGAGTTCAAGTCCTACGATCCTGTCTGACTCATCAGTGCGAGCAGTTACCATGATAATTGGGATACCGGCGGTACGGCGATCAGAACGGAGAGCTCGGCAAACTTCTAGTCCGTTCATGCCTGGAAGCATAAGGTCTAAAATCAAAAGATCCGGTGGGTTCTCTCGCACCTTTCCGAGCACGTCCCCACCAAGCGCCACGATCTCAGTCATATACCCCGCTCGGCTCAGATGGTGCGCGACCAACTCAGCGATGTCGGGGTCGTCCTCGGCAACTAGGATTCGACTCATCTCAAAATTCAATCGCCAGATTCGGCTTCCCAACTGTGATGTCTCACATCACGCGCCGACACCATAAAAATGACCTCTTCGGCAATATTAGTTGCATGATCTCCGACACGTTCCAGGTGACGTGAAATCAAAACTAACTCTAGCGCTGGCTCAATCTTCAATGGATCCTGAAGCATATAGGTCAATAACTCACGAAATACTTGGTCCTTCAGAACATCGAGCGTATCATCAACGGTTAGCACCTGCCTAGCAAGTGCCATATCCAGACGTACGTATGCATCGAGTGCATCTCGTAGCATTGACTGCGCAAGATCAGCCATACGCGGGATGTCTATCAGTTGTTTAACTGGGGGATGTAAAAGATAGCGCCGTGTCGCCTCAGCTATATTGACTGCTAAGTCTCCAACCCGTTCAAGTTCACTGTTAATTTTAACTCCGGATACAATAGTGCGGAGATCGACCGCCATTGGCTGATACAGTGCAAGTAACTGGAAACAGCGTGCGTCAACTTCAATGTGCAACTCGTTAATCTGCGTATCACCCAAAAGAATCCGCTCAATAGCATCGGACTCACGATTTACCAATGTCTGCACGGAAGCACGCACACGCTCCTCAGCCAGGCCGGCCATGACCAGGAGTCGCTCCTTAAGGATTCCTAATTCCTCTTGAAAATGGCGGACGACAGGTTCAGTTGACTCCATGGGTAATTCTCTAGTCTCCAGTGGTCAGTTTCAACACAAAACAACAAGTGCAGAACGTGCTATCCGAACCTTCCCGTCACATAGTCCTCTGTAAGCTTCTCAGACGGCGCGGTGAAAATCTGACTCGTTTTATCAAACTCAACGAGTTTCCCCAACCAGAAAACAGCAGTCAGATCGGAGATCCTCGCTGCTTGCTGCATATTGTGCGTCACAATCACGATTGTGTAGTCAAGCTTGAGTTGATAAATCAGTTCCTCTATGTGTTGAGTTGCAATGGGATCAAGAGCAGATGCTGGCTCGTCCATTAACAGCACGTCTGGGCGGACCGCCAACGCACGGGCAATACAAACTCGCTGCTGTTGTCCCCCAGACAACGCTAATGCAGACTCATGCAGTCGATCTTTTACTTCATCCCAGAGCGCTGCTGCTCTAAGGCTTTCTTCCACAAGCTCCTGCAACTCCGACCGACTGCCGGCCAAGCCGTTAATCCGTGGTCCGTAGGCAATGTTTTCAAAAATGGATTTCGGAAATGGATTAGATTTCTGAAATACCATGCCGACCCGGCGACGAAGCTCAACCACGTCAGTATCCGGACCATAGACGTCAAGGCCGTCAATACGGACACTTCCCTCGACTCGAGTTTCTGGAATAATATCGTTCATTCGATTCAACGCTCTTAGAAACGTACTCTTTCCGCAACCGGACGGGCCAATGAAAGCAGTAACCCTATTTGAGGGAATCTTGACGGAGATATTACTAAGTGCCTGATTGACACCGTAGAAGAAATTGAGTTGGTCGACATCGATCTTAACGGTCGTTGAAAGATCGTCCTGTATAACTCGACCAGATTGCACGCTATGTGAAAATCTTGGCCGCGAGAAAGTATGAGATTTCATAGGCCTTTCTTTAACTGAAAGCGATCTCTTAGCCAAGCAGCCACTCCATTCATCGTTAGGAGTAATAAAAGCAACACCATCATACCCGCGGCTGCATTTTCGAGAAAAGCTGCCTGAGGCCTGGAGACCCAATTAAAGATCTGAATCGGGAGCACCGTGAAAGGTGACCAGACACTGTCTGGAGCAAACGGTACGTAAGTTAGGGCACCAATCGCGATGAGCGGGGCTGTCTCACCAATGGCCCTGGAGAGAGCAAGGATCAAACCGGTCAGTATTCCAGGAAACGCCACTGGCAGCACTTGATTCCAAATGGTCTGCCATCTAGTCGCTCCGAGGGCGTAAGAACCTGCACGAAGTGATACAGGTACAGCACTAAGCGCCTCCCGAGTAGAAACAACCACAACTGGTAGAACGAGCAGTGCAAGTGTGGCCGCACCTGCAAGGACACTCCGATCGAATGACAGAAACCGAACGAAGAGTCCAAGACCAAGAAGACCATAGATAATAGATGGAACACCAGCCAAGTTGGCTATATTAATCTCAATAAGCCGAGCCCACCGACCTCGTTTATTAGCATACTCCTCTAGATAGATTGCGGTCGCTATACCAACCGGAATCGCAAGTAGTGCAGTCAAGGTTATTACGTAGATACTGCCAATGAGTGCCGTAAAGATACCCGCTCTAAAAGGAAATCGTGACGGCAAGCTTGTCAGAAAATTCAATGAAAGTCGGCCAATGCCGTCAACGAAAATATCCACCAATAACGTCGCTAGAACACCAAGCGCGAGCACAGTAACCACCATACCAGCAACTTCAAGGCAGCCATTGAGAAATCTCCGCCGGTGGCCTCCTTGCCTGCGCATTACTCGTACCTCTCGCGAAATCTCTCTCGAAGCCAGTGGCTTATCAAATTCAACACAAACGTACCGACAAACAACAACGTACCTACCGCAAAAATTGTCCGATACTCTATCGTCCCAGTTGGCGTATCTCCGAGACTGACCTGTACGATGTAGCCGGTCATAGTCTCGATTGGTACCATTGGACTTGCCGTTAGCCGTGGCTGTTGACCCGCTGCGATTGTCACGATCATCGTCTCCCCAATTGCCCGAGACATCGCTAGGATACCTGCCGCAGAAATACCAGATACAGCAGCCGGTACAACTACCTGCATCGTAGCTTGTACCTTGGTCGCACCCAGTGCGTACGCGCCCTCTCGAAGACTCTTAGGTACACTGTGAAGCGCATCCTCAGATAGCGACGATACCATTGGCAGGATCATGATCCCCATGACCAATCCTGGGCTAAGAGCATTGAATCCAGCCAAGGTTGGGAACACATGCTGCAGTAGCGGTGTAACGAACAAAAGTGCGAAGTACCCGTAAACCACAGTAGGTACACCAGCAAGAATTTCTAGGATTGGTTTTACCAACCGTCTGATCTTTTGAGGTGCGTACTCGCTAAGATAGATGGCGATAATAAGACCTGCTGGTAACGCCACCAACATCGCAATAACTGAAACTAGAACTGTACCTGCCACGAGTGGCAACACTCCAAACTGTTTATTGAAGAAAAGTGGAGTCCATACCGTTCCAAACAAAAAATCAGTTATCGGTACCTCTCTTAGAAATTCAAACGTCTCAAAAACAAGAACCAAAATAATCCCAATCGTAACGAAGACAGAAAAAATCGTACACAAGCACAGGAAGCCCTCGAGCGCGTTTTCTGCCGTTCGACGCGTCAAACGTTTCAAAGTTATCCCCTTAAACCACTATGCCTGAATGCTTGCAACGAAATCCGCCTGCTGCCTACTAGAAGCCTGCTTAAACAAATTCCTCTGCTTTGGACTGTTACGGCTGCAGTTGGCTGTCTTGGAGCCCGCTAGTCACACGTTGTTTCATGAGTCGGTACTCACTATCCGGCAGTGGTACGTAACCGACATCTCGAACTAGATCTACTCCGTCAGTCAGGAAAAAATCTACGAAGGCAGCCACTTCAGAACGGCTAAGGTCCTCGAGACTTACGTACATAAAAAGTGGTCTAGAGAGCGGATGGTACGTACCATCACGAATGGTCTCTGGTGATGGGATAATTGGCACATCGCCGTCCTCAGAAATTTCATTGTTAATCGCAATGACCTTTAAATCTTCCCTATTTTCTTTATAGTATGCGTAGCCAAAAAATCCAAGAGCAAGTTCGTCCCTTGTAACTCCCTGGACAAGAACATTGTCGTCCGCACTGGAAGTGAAGTCTCCACGACTAGCACCTCCGAATCCAACAATTACTTCAGTGAAGTAGTCGAATGTACCTGAAGCAGCGCCAGGTCCAAACAAATGTAACTCACGGTCTGGCCAATCAGTATTAATCTGGTTCCATCGAAGTATTTTCCCTTGAGCATCTGGTTTCCACATCCGCTGAAGCTCGGTTACCGTCAGGGAATCTATCCAGTCATTCTTCGGATTCACCACGACGGACACACCATCGTAAGCAATTGAGAGTTCCACATAACGAATCCCCGCCTCTGCACAGGCCTCAACCTCAACTTGTTTGATAGGCCGAGAAGCGTTTGAAATATTCGTCTCCCCATTGCAGAATTTATTGAAACCACCTCCTGTACCTGAAATTCCGACTGTTACCTGCATATTTGGGTTGATCTTCATGAATTCTTCAGTTACGGCCTCAGTGACCGGATAGACGGTACTCGAACCATCAATCTTTATCAGTTGAGAAGTTACATCTCCCGGCGTGCTTCTACCGCCACAACCCATGATCGCAGCGCCTACAACCAAGACAAAAACAGTTCCACCAAGAAGTATCGAATTCTGAAAACGTCTGATTAGCGTCTCCATAGGCACCATCGTAACGTAATAGACATTTCAAACCTGTTTCAGTTATGTAAAATCGACATAACGAACATTAATGAGTCGCTAAGCTCACAATCCGCCTAATATCGACTGCCAGTTCCTAAGCACACATCACGGTCCAGAGGGCTCTGTTTAACAACCAACGTTGCTAGCTGTGATACACATACTCTTCACATCTACTTCAGCTAGAACCCTACCCGAACGTCAAACTGCATTCGCATTAACCACGGAGTCGAAACTCCAACAGGAACCACCAGTGGCTTCGAAAAGAACAGGGTCAGATCCACATTCACGTTAGGTATCAACATATAGGAGGCATCAAGCATGTGTAACGTCAGATTTGTTCCGGGAATATCACTATACATAAAAGGCGAGAGCACTGCCTCCTGTTCGACGTGACCAAATGTGTAACCTGCTGCATAGGTCTTTGGTCGAACTGCCTGACCGTAGGCTGCCCCCAGCCAAAGTCCCATATTCTCACCTGCCGCCGCGCGTGTGTTAGTAACCCAGTCAGCCAGGAATCGAACTGGATACTTCGTCCGCTCAGTCTCAAAGATTACTTCACCGATAACATCGACTAGGTTGAACTCAGACATAAATCCCGTGACCGCACCGAAATGGTTACGATAGAGTCGGTTCGTGTTGATAGTCCTCAACGGTCCAGTGGCAGTAGCTACTGCCACTTGATCAACCTGGCCGAAACTGTAATCCGCAACTGAGAAAACCACTGAGTAAGAATCCAAGTCTATGCTTACCTGTCCATATCCGGCCATCATGGTCGCGTTCTTCTCAGCTTTAACTTCATTGATCGTTGTCTGAACCGCAGCTAACTTCACACCAACGCGAGAATTAACGTCCCAGGCGACTTGTTGATAAGTTCCTTCCCAATTAAGGTCATCATCCCAGACCATTTGCGTGCGACTGACTGGGTAGCCGAACTTCCCGACACCGAGGGTTAATGCCTCTACCGATTTTGGCGTGTAAGTTAGGAACGCACGATCGAGGTGAACTGGCTTTGGTAAGAAAAAATTAGTGAAACTCTGATTGGTTGAAACTGGAGTTCCTGGATCACCACCGGCTATACGCAGTTGAAAGTTAGTTTCGTCATTGATCTCTGTATCAAAACGAAGGCGAAGACGCATCCTTCCTCGATGACGAGGCGTTTGTTCTCCCTTATAGAACCCCTCATATCGTGACCGAAAATCTCCACTAACGGTCGTACGTTCCAACCACGACTTTTTCTCAGATTCCGATTTCTGGGCGTAGCTAGTCGTCGCGACAAACCAAAGACCGATGACCAGTAACACATGAACTGCCCTCAGAGAAAAGAGCAACCCACCTGAACTGTGCAACCCTGGAAACAATGACTTTCTTATAATCATGTGAACATCCTAACCTGCAGACGTTTCAGGGCAGTTTCACATAAGTTAAATCTGTGTTTACGTCACCTCCATGGCCAACGGTGTCACCACTCCCTCTTAGTAACGTGCCAATTGCACATTGCGTAAAAACTTGAAGGAGAGAGAGACGTTCTTCTTATGATCGATCAACTAATTATTACGGAAATACAGCCGATCACAATTGGAGTAGTCAGAAGAGCTGACTTCAGACAGCACCGAATCAATCAACACCTTGCCAGCTCAATGATTGTAAATTATTACCGTAGACTAGAGTTTAAATTCACGAGAATCACCTGGATCAAGCTCATAGATTTGGTTTTTGAATCCGACTTTCACAATTTTTCGAGCATCCTTTCTAAGCTTAACAACAAATCTATTTTTCCGTATCTCAAGATGAATCCACTGTTGTTGATAGTAAATAGGAACCCACAGGCGCTGCAACGACTGGGGGGGCACTGGATTCAACCATATTACTTCATCACGTACCATAAGGCCCGTGTAGCACCGCTGCACAACGTCTAGAGTTCCGGCCATCACGCCTAAGTGAATCCCTTCGGGTGTTGTACCACCCTGTACATCTGAAACATCACTCTCGAGCGCATGGCCAAGCAGTAACCATGATTGAGACAAATCGGACATCGACAACAACCAGGAACTGACAATGCTACTTAGCGTCGAGCCGTCTGACGTTCGTTCAAGGTAATAGTCGATATTCTTCTGGATCGATTTACTTTCAAAAGGATAGCCGAGTCTGGAGAACAGTTCGATAACTTCATCTTCTGAAAACAGATAGAAAAGCATCAGTACATCGGCCTGCTTAGAAACCTTGTAGCGATTCGGACTGTCACCCTCAGCTTCGAGCAATCGATCAAGTCGATGGATTGATCCGTACTTTTTCCGATAGCGATCCCAGTCGAACTCCTTGAGTTGCTCATACCCCTCAAATTGACTGATAACGCCATCTCTATGAAACACAACTCGCATCCTTCGGCTTACCGCATCCCAGTGCGCTAGTTCATGATCTGACAACTCCATCGTTTCTCGAATCTCATCACGTCGGTTAACCGGAAGACAATCAAGCAACCTTAACGTGTGCCAGATCACCCAGGCCGTCATTACATTGGTATAGGTGTTGTTTCTAAGCCCTGGTTCACCAGTGTCTGGATACGCGTCGTGATACTCATCTGGTCCCATCACCCCTAGAATCTCATATCGTTCTAGCTCAGAATTATAGGAAGTGAGACTCACTAGAAACCTAGCGATCTCTACTACCATCTCTGTACCATAGGACTTGATGAATTCATGATCACTAGTCGCCTTATAGTACTGCCATATATTGAACACGATTGCTGCATTGACGTGCCTCTGAAGGTGGGTATGATCAGGATTCCAGCGGCCAGAACGAGGATTGAGATGGACTACTTGCGTTTCCTCTCGGCCATCACTACCACTCTGCCAAGGGAACATAGCTCCCTTATAACCTGAACTGTAGGCGGCACGGCGGGCCTCTGAAAGTCGACAATACCGATATATGAGTAACGCTCGAGTAATTTCTGGAATGCGGAAATTCAAGAACGGGAAGATGAAAAGTTCATCCCAAAAGATGTGCCCACGATAAGCTTCTCCATGAAGACCGCGCGCCGGTACGCCCACATCCAGATTAATGGTATGTGGCGAAACAGTCTGAAGAAGGTGAAAAATATGGAAGCGAATTAGTAACTGTGTCCGCTCATCACACAAAACTTTAATATCGCACCGGTCCCACAATTGTTCCCATGCCTTAGTATGCGAGCGCAACAGAACATTGAAGTTCTCCAACTGATCGATCTTCTGTAATACCTCGTCAACACAATCCGTGTCTCCACGTCCACAAGAGCTCTTTAGAGTCACAATTTTCTCGATTCGTACAGGACATCTTTCAGATACTTCAAAAGAGAATTCCTGTTGTACGTAACAAGCCTCATGAATCGTACGACGTTCTAACCCAAGACATATTTCTTCTTTGAAAATTCTTGTGCGAGCAACCTGAGCCATCTGAATATTCGATTGCTTGGTTCTTACACCTAGGAGCATCGCCTCGTTCCCCACACGCTGCGTTTGAAGCGGTACTAAATGATCCCCTCGCAATTCGGCATAACGTTTGACCCCTGTATTCTTAATCCGTCCATCAAGCGACGAGCGGAACTCAATCGAACCAGACCAGTTTTCAGCGGTAATAGTTTGCTCGATTGCGGCCAAATTCGGATCACCCATGTGAACGAGCCGTCGTACTTGAAACGTCGTTTCTCGTTTCTGGCGATCCCTAACACGAACGTGACGAAACATTATTCCGGTCTGAAGACAAAGCTCCTGACGGTACTCCAGGATCTGGACCTTTGTTAAATCAAGCCATTCTCCCCCATTTGTTCGAAATGTGAGGCAGAGCCAGTTGGGCCAATTCACGAGATCTTCATTCTCAATCCTTTGGCCCGCAATCTCCGTTTCAAGCCGATTGTATCCACCAGCCAGATATGTACCTGGATAATGTACGTCGTCAGCATGTGATTCTTCGGTAGCCCCACGTGTAGCAAAGTAACCGTTGCCAAGTGTAAACAGAGTTTCACGCAATGATTCCTCTGCAGGGTCAAAACCTTCGTACACTAGTGTCCAGCCATTCATCTTTGTTCTCTCTTCAAAAATGCTGGAAAGGAATCCAAGAACTGCTCAACTTCACCGGGGTCTCGCAAGCCAAACCGAGCGGCTGTCTGTCGACCCTCATGTCCGACAATGATCCCAGCGCCTCGGTTCACAATTGCATGAAACACAGTCTCGTCCGTGAGGTCATCTCCGATATGAATAGCAAACGCGTCGTTGAGTTTCAAAGTATCCAACAACCAGAGAACGGCCGAACCTTTGTCCCAATTGAGGTCCGGTCGTAATTCAAACACGGCCTTGCCACCGGCTTTACGAAGCATCGGATGGTACTCAAGGACAGCATCAACGACGTCTTCAACTAGTGTCACTAAGGAGGATGTGACCAGACGAAAATGTACGGCTATCGAAAATTTTTTCCGCTCAATCAGTGCACCGCTCACATTTCGCAAGCGCTCACGAAGAACAACCTCAGCTCCATTGAGAGTTGGTAGGTAATCCAAACCAACTTCTTGACGAATCCCAGAACCTGGTTTCCCCGCGATGTCGAACCCGTGACTCCCCACATACGTAAGTTCCTTTATATCAACAAGATGTTCAACGACCATCCGATCGCGGCCGCTGACGATCGCAACTGGACAAAAACAAGCTAACCGCCGGACAACTTTTCTTACCGCGTCGGACAGAATCGCATCCTCAGGTCTTTCCGCAATGGGTGTGAGCGTCCCGTCGTAATCAAGAAAAAATGCTACCGGCCGACCTTTTAATCGATCAACTATAGAGCCTTGTTGATAAAGCGCGGAAGGAAGATCGACCTTATTGGTTGACCTCATTTGTCTCACCATCTTTCTTCAGCATGAGTACCAACTTGCTATTGCTATAGCTCATGACATTCCGGCATGGTCAAGGTGCTAGAATCAGGGTTTCTGGTCAGGACGAATAAAAATATCCCGTGGCGATTTTATTGTAAATGTTTCAAAATAACCAAATCTCAGGATTAGCGCCATCAGAATACACCGTCTTTGCAATAAGATTAGCTGGCTGGGTACAGATTTATACGCCACCGTTCATAGAGTTGCAAGAATAGGTACCTCAGCAAGTAGAGAGTTAAAAGAAAGATCCGGTCAAGGTATTTTGAAGACTCTGACTCTTTTAGACCTCCAGGAGGGATCATGCGTCCGTTCAGAGTAGCACTGGTAGTCGTAGGTGTCGTGACCTTAATTTCTTTCTTAGATCCCACCGAAGCCATAGTTCAGATTCGCAATGGCTCAATTACTGTCAATACTGAAACGCCAACAGTGTTGCGTCAATGGGACGGATGGATTGACCGCATGACTAGAGCTAAAGAACTTCGGCTTCGTCAGGTGCGCCGTGACACACTTGTTGGTGGACGAACCCACGAACGTTACGCCCAATATTATGAGGGTGTGCCAATATTTGGTGCCGACGTTGCTCGTCAACTTAATCGAGGCCTCACCGTTTCGATATTTGGAACCGCATACACTGATGTAACCCTCGATACAACTCCTACGTTGTCTCAGCAGCAAGCATCAAAAATCATCGAAACGCTATCAGGAACAGTACTATCAAAATCGAGAACCCCAGAAATAACGATCCTTCCAAGAGATACAAATAATGAAAGTTACGTCCTAACGTATCGAGCGCGTGTCATGTCGCCGACAGGCCTGACCATGTATTTCATTGACGCGCACAGTGGAGAGACCGTACTGCAGTTTAGCGACTTAAAAACACAACAGGCCAACTTACCCTGCGGAGATTGTAACGTGGGAGACGCAACAGGAGTTCTTGGCGATCGAAAAAAGATTAGCGTGAAGTCAACGGCCGGAGTGTGTATGGCCAGTGACGGACTTCGCCCTCCAGCTCTCCGTACCTTCGATATGCGAGGAAACCTTAAGAATACTATTGATTTTCTGAACGGTGTAAGACCACTATTTGATAGTGACCTTGCGACTGACACAGATAACGTGTGGACCGACGGGGCAAACGTTGATGCGCATGTGTACATCAGGTCTTACATACGACTATCTCTTTAAACGATTCTCACGACTCGGATTAGATAATAACAACATCGAAATCACAAGTCTCGTACATCCTGTTGATCGGTCAGATGTTTTTACGGCTTCATGGGACGTGCTTTTTACATTTTACTTAAATGCCTTCTACTACGGAGATGGAATCATGGTTTATGGTGAAGGACTTCCCTCTGGAATTACTTTTTCTGACAAGTCCTGGAATTTCTTTTCCACAGGACTCGACGTTATCGCTCACGAATTGACACATGGTGTCACAGATTTCTCTTCACAACTCATCTATCAGAATGAGTCAGGAGCGTTGAATGAAGCATTTTCAGATATTATAGGTACCAGCGTTGAATTTTTCTTCCAAGATACTGGAAACGGTCTCCGAATGGCCGACTACTTCATTGGCGAAGATACCGCTGTGCCAGATTGTATTCGATCAATGAAGAACCCACAGCTCTTTGGCGATCCAGATCATTTCAGCAATCGCTTTACGGGCTCGTGGGATAACGGCGGTGTCCATATCAACTCTAGTATTGCCAACCATGCGTTCTATCTCGCGATTGAAGGTGGAAAAAATAGGACTTCCGGAATAACCGTTCAAGGCGTAGGACCCTCCAACCGCGACAAGATCGAAAACGTCTTCTATCGGGCGTTCGTCTTCATGCTGCCGTCGAATGCGACATTCTCTGTGGCTCGGACGGCCACCATTCAAGCCGCCAGAGACTTGTATGGTTCGGGTAGTCTCAGCGAAAAGGCAGTTAGGCAGGCATGGACGGCAGTTGGAGTCAATTAGAATTTGGGAATCTACTTCGCGTGCCAACAAGGAGGACTGACGAAATGATGTCTCTGGCCAGCAAGACCATGCCGGGATTCGTAACCATCGTGGTTGCTCTTCTCACTATTCCTAAGGTTAACGCGCAACCTGCCAACAATCGGTTCTTCCTCAACATTAATGCTGGATACCAAACTAGTTCAACGAATTTCAGTGAAACAGTCAAATTCACACTGTTCCTAGAAGAAGGCGACTTTTCAGCAGATTATCTCGTGGAGTCTTCTCCAACATACGATGTTGGGGCCGGCGTTGTTCTTTGGAAGAATCTGGCCCTTGCCGTTGGCGCCTCCCGATTCACTAACCAAACTGATGTACCCGTAAGCATCAGACTGCCGCACCCATTTTTCTTCAATCGCGATAGAAAAATTAGTTCCACAGCGCCAAGTCTGGTTCGCGAAGAAACGGCCGTACACTTACAGGCTCTCTGGATGAATCCGATCAATGACCGATTCGAGATCGTGGTGTTCGGTGGTCCGACATTATTTATTGTTAGTCAAGATCTTGTGACGAATGTTAGCCACACTGAGGAATACCCATTCGACACAAGCACAGTCGATACCGTTACTGCAGAACGACGGTCAACATCTACTGTGGGATTCAATGTCGGTTTCGATCTAAGCTACTTCCTCCTAAGAGGCACTGGAGGCACAAAACTTGGTGTAGGAACGTTGGTAAGGCTTAGTCGGGCTTCAATCGATTTCGTATCCAAAAATACGAACATCTTATCCGTTGATGCTGGAGGTCTGCATATTAGTGCCGGTGTGCGCCTTCGATTCTGATCTGAGCTATTTTCCTTATATTTTCTATCGTTATTTTCCCAGAAATAAACATGCCGCGAACGTAAAATACAACGACGGTAAAGGTGAAATATCCGGCACCTTCGTTCAGCCTCTTACGAATTGCATCTGGCTCCATTTCACTCTGGGTCATCAGACCAAGTTGCAGACCTCAAATTACTTATCAATGTAACCCAGTGTCTAAAAAACAAACTGCCTGTATCAAAGTTGTAACGTGGGAAAAAAACAGCATGAGGCGGATAAGTTTTTCGACACAATATCATCGTTACTGATCTGATTTTTCCAAGGCGAGAGGCTCTAACAAGAGAACGGCCATAAGTGAAAGAGGATCCACTCGAGCCCCGTTCAGTCTCATCGACCAGTGAAGATGTGGCCCAGTAACTCTTCCCGTAGATCCAACATCTCCAATTACTTGACCTGGGATCACTGTGTCGCCTTCACCTACCAACAAGCGAGATAAATGGGCAAAGTGAGAAAACAAACCCCATCCGTGGTCGAGGATCACACAGTTACCTGAATAGTAGAGATCCTCACTCAGGACAACCTTGCCTCCGTTCGGTGCCGCAATTGGCGTGCCTTCACTGGCTCGGAAGTCTGTTCCGCGATGGGGACTTCTAGGCAGACCATTCAAAATACTCCGACTGCCGAAGCTGCTTGTGGCCTTACCTGGCACCGGTCGAACGAATGGTCCATTCCAGAGTTTCTGTTGAAGTGAACTATCAAATATTCTAGAAACCTTTTGTGATTCGAGCTTGATCCTTTCGAGCACATCCACAGGTGGACTAACGTACTTCGGAGCCACTGTGAGTTTCCGTGTTGGAAACTCTTTAGGCAAAACCGTAAGCGTATAGTGACTGTTAATGGCCATACCGTTTGTCGTCGTGGCGCGAAGTGCAATCGAATAATCACCAGGATCCGTTGTAAGGTCGATACCCAACAGACCACGCCAAACATTCTTATCGTCGGACTGGTAAAACCAGACTTCATTCCTGAAAACTGTTGCGCTAACAGTCGCCGCGGGGACCGAAGTAGTCACCGCGAGTAACACTACCTCCCCTGGTTGAAGGGATCGAGCCTGATGTGAAGCAACCATCTGAATCTGATGCTTTTCCTGTTTAGTAATTTCAACGGAATGAATGTGCTGTTGGATCACGCCGAACAGTAGAACCACAGTGATTAGACGAACACAACGCATCATTACCCCAACAGCTCATACTCTTAATCAGTAGCTTATAGATAACATTGAGGACAACAGTGACCCTCATATAGGTCAACGCCAAGCACTCAGTAACTACTACTTTCAGTTAAACATACCAGACATGATTGTCTTAGAACCACTTTCTGGTAAACAAACATCTATGATTAACTACGCGGCTATTGAGATTGAATTAAGACAGTTCTCGCCCGGTCCACTTCGTTAGCAAAACGTTCGATCGTCTTCGCGAGAACTTCCACCTGCTGACTTGCTTCTTCCCAACGACGTTCTTCGATCGCTTCCCTCACTCCAGGAAACGTTTTCACCCCATAGCCCGTATAGAATCCAGGAGCATAAATTTGGTGAGTAAACCAGGAGCGTCGAGGTAATCCAGAGTCTAGAGTTAGTGCCCGCTCCGTATTCATCAGAATTTCATCGAGAGACTTCCGGCTTGACTCGGACAGCTCAAGACCTGATGTTTCAAGTATATTCATTGCACGATCATAATCCTCCGCAGTCTGTTTGAGGACGACCAGTGCGTTTTGCAGCGATGCAAAGTTGATATACGGAACCGGATCTTGTGGTATCGGTGCTATATAAGTCTGTGTCGGATCAGCAGCCGCTAGGTACCTCTTCTCTTTACTCAGTCGGTTTCGACTCTCTGTTTTCTTCCTCATCCCATCGAGAAGACTTTTAATTTCATCGGCGTATCGTGAGACTGTCTGGCTAAAGGCCACAAAATCAAAAGGAAGCATTTCCGCTTCTGCGAGACGAAGAACGGCCCTGCCTGCAGTTTGGGCAAGGGCGATCCCATAAGCGAACTCTGGATCACTGAAGCGCGTATAGTAATCAAACGAATCGAATATCGAATGGTAAGAACCTCCAGCCGCCTCACCGCTATAACTAAGATTTAGCGATGCGATCCCCAAGTGTTGAAGAAACGGCGTATAGTCCGATCCTGAACCCAGCGCACTAATTCGATGGTCGACACCTTTAGAAGACTCAACTACATCTTGACCACTAGCCTCTGCCAAAACTAGTCGCCTAGCATGCAAGCGCTCAGATACGCTAATGTGCGTTTGAGGATCTGTTACATCACGTGCGATCTCATTAACAAATTTCTCGAGCGTGTGCGAGCCGGCCATGTTGAGAAATCCCCGACTATTTCCATCGGTATTGATATAGGCAACCGCATGACTCCTCAGAACATCGGCGTGTAACTCGACCCACTCGGTCGAACCCAGAAGACCGGGTTCTTCCGCGTCCCATGCCGCAAAAACAATCGTTCTGTTTGGCCTCCAACCAGTCTTAGTTAGTTCGCCGATCGCCCGTGCCTCTGCCATTAGTGCTACCAACCCACTAACAGGATCACGTGCGCCATTGACCCATGCATCATGGTGATTACCACGGATAATCCATTGGCTTGGTCGTTCAAACCCATCCATCCTAGCGATCACGTTATAGACCGGTGCTAGATCCCAGTTAAATTCAAGTTTGAGATGTACTTTCGTTGGACCCGGACCAAGGTGATAAGTAATTGGGAGTGCGCCACGCCAAGATTCAGGAGCGGAAGGTCCACCAAGCGATTTGAGAAATGGGGTTGCATCGGCATAGGAAATGGGAAGAACTGGAATCTTCGTTAGCGTGGCCGCATCCGTCAGCTCGATACGCGCCGCCTCTTTAGTCGCACCCACGTTTGGTGTCAGCGGATCACCAGGGTACAGCGGCATATCGACAACTGAACCTCTCTGTACGGCTTGATCCATTCGATACGGACCATTCGGATAGATATCTCCGAGGAAATATCCATCATCTTTAGGATCTGAGTAAATAATGCATCCGATAGCTCCATGCTGCCAAGCAACCTTCGGTTTAATTCCACGCCAAGAACCACCATAGCGGGCAATCACAATTTTCCCAGTCACGTCGATACCGCGGCGTTTCAGTTCTTCATAATCATTTAGAACACCGTAGTTAACGTAAACGAGCTCACCCTCGACATCTCCATCAACTGAGTACGCGTTGTATGTTGGAAGCTGTTCATCTTTTTGACTTGACGTTGAATCTTCTTCAATCGAAGGTTCCTCAAGGCTAGCTCTAAAATGACTTGGCTCGAGCATCTCAAGCACCCGGGTCTTTGGAGTAGGGAATAGCACCTGGAATTCTTCAATTTCTGTGTCGTAACCCCACATTTTGAACTGTGATGCCAAAAAATCAGCAACATCACTCCCATACGGAGAGCCAACGTGATGAGGTCGCGCACTAAGATACTTCATCCAATTCTGAAGGTCTTCACTCCGAAGATAGGAATCAAAGCGTCTTTCGAGCTCACGTTGCTCTACTGTACGCTTTCCAGGGAAACCGAGTATTTGTTGATCATCGGCTCCCATGGGGAAACTTGTTAGTACAACCATAAGTATTCCCAAAAGTACAAACCATTTCGCTTTCACAATTCTTTCTCCGTAAACAGTAAGTGACCGACTATCACTTCTCAAACGATTCATCGAGCCTTAATCAATAATTAGCTATCGCACTTAGCATTTGAGTCTGGGAAGCTCACAAATTCTCATTGGATGGAAAATATAACAGGTAAGATAAAAATAAGATTCGTTCTCTGAATGCGAATGCCATCACCTCATCGTCTTCAACATTTCCGATGAAAGAATCAGTTATGCTCCGAACAGCGGAATCTGAAAGATTCGCGCCATGACCAAAATGGCGCTTAACCCCGTAAAGATTGCCAAGCTAATCCAGCTGAACCAGGACGAAAATGTGGACGGGTAAAAAACCCTATCATTCTTTGGAATCACGGAAAAACAATAATAGAGATTCAAGAAAAATACAACGGGAGCAATGAAGAGTGCCAGTGCCGACGCAACGAGCACTAACCACACCGGCCGCTCTACACCCGCGATAATCACAACGGACGCAACTAATGAATAAAGCATCGTGAATCGATAGATGTTGTACTCCGAATACCATCTGAATTTATGCTCACTGGTAAGATCTTCACGAGCGATTCCCTTCAAAAAAGCAGTCCGCTTGAACAAATTTCGACAACATGCCCCAACCACTCTAGGCCAGCCATCGAAATAGTTAAAGACTGTCGAAAAGGTAGCAGCAAATGATCCAGTCAAAAATATAATCATCATCCACGGACCAACGCTTTCTGTAAACATTCCAGCAACCTCGCCTATAACGGCGTTACCCTTTACCTCACTTGGGTGGATCCATACGGCGGCCAAAAGTAAAAATAAACAAGCCATGACGAACGATACGACATGCCCGACGCGAAAATCCCACAACCCGATTCTAAACCATCGCCTACAGTACTCCAGAACATGAGCCGGCAGCTCAGACGTTTGAACGGTCAGATCTACTTTCTTTGATTTGAAAGGATCGAAGGTCGCAACTGTACCAACCTGCTCAAGCTGATCTCTGATCCTACCCATCCCGATCTTCTTAGCCTTTCCCCATTCAGAGGCCTGTAAGGAAACATCAATCCCTGTTGGTAGAAGACCTAGAAACGCAGCGATGGTCAACCAAGAACCCTCCGGCATCTCAACAATGAAAAAATGTCCCATCGCTGAGAGTGGAGCGGGGGCGACCATATAGACTGCCAGCGTTGAGACACAGAGCATTCCAGCAAAGATCTTCGTCGCTAACTCAAAGATCGCATACCTCCCGAACAGGATGACAACAACCGATATGATCCCAAGGAAAAAACCGTAGGTGGCAATCGGGATGGCCAGTCCGAAATACTCAGAGAAGAAATAGTACAAGACCGCAGCTGCAGCAACGAGCCTACCAGCCTGTCCAACTGCACACTGAAGTAACGTGGTGATCAACACGTACCATAGTGGCCATTTGCACCAGGCCGTAGCGTACGCATCCAACATGCTCCGGCCAGTAGCGTGAGTAAACCTGAAAGCCATCTCAAAACCATAATATTTGAACACATAGGCAATCGGCACACACCACAACAATGCGTACTCAAATCGACCTCCGGCTACAGGCGCGGTCACCAAATGACTCGTACCAATACCGGTCATCATCAAGATCAACCCTGGACCAAAGTGTCGTAACAGTCCAGCAATCGTCGTCGCAGGCAACTCCAACGTTTCAAGTGCCTCGTGTTTGTTTTTCATACCGTGTGGTCCTTCATGGAGTCCCGTCGTAGCCAATTAATTATCATCAGTACGCTGCCGTAAGTAAGGAAACTCAATCCCTTTAGATTCAGACCCTCAATCAGAACTACAATCGAAGCGCATAGTGCGCTGCTCCAAAGAGTGCCGCACGAGGATTAAGCACAACTTTGACCGGCATACGCTGCATCATAGTTCTATGTCGACCCTTATCTATAAAACTACTCATAAAAGATCCAGCTTCCAAGACAGGCAATATTTTCTGGGCTATACCGCCACCTACGAAAACACCTCCTAAAGCAACACACTTAAGGGCAAGATTGCCAGCCTCCGCCCCATAGATCGACGCAAAGATTTCAAGAGCCTGAACACAAATCTTGTCCTTCTCAGCCAACCCAGCTTCAGTCACAGCCACATTTGGATCGCTCATTGTAACGTCCTCCTTTAGCCATCGCGGTTCAGGCGTATCACTAACTTGTCGAAGAAACGTGTAAACTTCGAAGAGCCCCGACCCAGACAGAACCCGTTCGTAACTGACATGCCCCCTATATTTACGAGCTAGGTACACCAGAAGCTGAATCTCTAAGTCACTACGTGGAGCAAAGTCACTGTGACCTCCTTCGGAAGCAACAAGCTTATATCGGCTCCCATCCCAGACCAACATCGCCTCTCCAAGGCCAGTCCCAGCAGCAATCACTCCAATATTGCCTTGTTCCTTGGACTGTGAACCTTGACTGAGCACACAAAAATCCGCCGAACCCAGGTGTAACGTCCCATAGGCAGTAGCCGCTAGGTCATTCAACAACTTGACGTGTCGAACACCAATAGTTTTAGCTAAAATCCGTTCGTCAAGTTGCCAGGGGAGATTAGTCGTTCTCGACTTACCATCAATGACAGGACCCGCAACCCCAAAACAACCAGTACTGAACAATCGACCTGCTCCCATCGGTAAGAATCTAGCAAGAATCTCCTCAAGTGATTCATGATCTCGACTCAGAAAAGTTTCTTCGCGAACCTCACGTAGCCCGTCCTCCGTTTCCTCAAAGAGTGCAATAGTCGTCTTTGTTCCGCCGACATCACCAGCTAATAGCATCCTCGATCATCACCTTTAGTGCCTTCTACCTGCAGGTGGACACCAAATTTATTACGCATAGCCGAAAGTGATTTTTCACCGGCTGTATACTTTTGACTCGATTGAAACCGGCCGTAAGACTACTGCAGTTAACATCTAAGTTGACACCTCCTCTTTAACCTCAGTCAAAATCGTTCAACACCCATTACAAGTAAAGCTATTCGAGGGTTTCTTCATCGGCGAGTCAATTGTATGACTGGTTGGGAGCTTGAAACACCAAAAGCTTATGGTACGTCACAGACAAGGTCTCTCAACTTGGAAAGGTCAGCTCTCGTATCCGGCCCAACGTGAACACGCAATACACGAAAACCCGCGTTTGTTAAAACTTCGAAGTCTCCCTGTGCTTGGAGCCGTTTTATTACACCAAAACTGTACTTCCGTCCGGGAATAGGTATATCTTCTGCATCCTCAGATGTAATCTGTAAGAAAACACCATTCTTGGGGCCACCCTTGTGCAATTGACCTGTCGAATGAAGAAAGCGTGGCCCGAATCCAAGCATTGTAGCCACCCGCTTTCTGTCACGGACGACGTGACGAATAGCTTGCAGATTGTCTTGGTTTGGATCGTCCATCTCTACGTAGGCATTTATCGAAAAATAATCGCTAGGATGAAGTCGCTGTAAATGCGCCCACAGGTAATCCCTCAGGGTCTTTGATGGAGAGATCTGACTGATTGCCATCGCATTCGTGGAATCAGCAAAAAGCTCGATGTTGCCATCTTGAAGGATCGGTATTTCTGGTTTCAGGCAACCATTCTCTTCAAAAGCAGCAATTAACTTGCCGGTCACCATCTTACTCGCTTCAACATTAGGCTGATCGAAAGCGTTAACCCCTAGCACAGAACCTGCAACGGCCGTCGCTATCTCCCAACGGAAGAATTCCTGTCCCAAATCCATCTTCTGTCTGAGAGTTATCCGTACTACCGGTTGACCTTCCTTCTCTAGTGCAGAAATGGCCTCGTCCTGTTGAGTCGCCACATCATGACTTAGCCGAACGTACACAAACAGCCGATCAGATCCATAGACACTCGGAGAACCTACGTTCTCATTACTAACTGGCACAAGGCCCGTACCTTCTTTACCTGTCGACTCGGCAAGTAACTGTTCAAGCCACATACCAAGGGCTGTAATACTCGGTGAAGTAAGAATAGTTACCTTGTCACGACCTTGTTTAGCGAGGGTTCCCATGATTAAACCAAGAGCAACGCCTGGATTGATTTCTGGTGGGACAGCAGAAGAACAGGATTTAACCATTAGAGCGGCACGCTCAAGAAATTGACGTACATCTACACCCATTAATGCCGAGGGTAACATGCCGAAATTTGATAAAGCCGAGTACCTACCACCAATGTTTGGCATGCCATGAGAGATGTGCCAGAAGCGATCAGTCTCTGCCAGTTTGTTAAGCCTCGTATTGGGATCGGTTATCGCAACGAAGCGCGATCCAACCAACCCATCGCCAACCTTCTGCTGAACTCTTTCGAAGAAATATTCTTTAAGTGCATTTGGCTCAGTGGTTCTTCCAGACTTTGATGAGACGATGAAAAGTGTCTTGGTTAAGTCAACAGTCGCCTCAAGCGTCTTGATCTGAGCTGGGACGGTAGAATCTAAAATCAGCAGCTCTGGGAAGCCCTCAATCACACCAAAGGTCTTCCGCATAACGTCTGGACAGAGGCTAGATCCTCCCATACCGAGAACCACCACATGCTTAAATCGGTCAGACCTTACATGCTCAGCGATGGAATAAATGTCGTCAAAATGCTTGATCTGATAATCAACTGTACGCAACCATCCCAACGATTGATCTTCGTCCGTCCCTGACCAAAGTGATGCATCGGCGTCCCAGAGACGCCTCACGTTGCCGTGAATCCGCCAATCATCTAATGCTTCGCACACGCTGCTTTTTGACTTGCCCAGCAAATACTCCTGCTTGGCTAGTTGGCTCTCTATTGACTTACGCATAACACTTATTCCCTTATCGAGCCGCAAGTTACAAAGACACGACCAATAAACAGAGACACTTCGCCCCCTACTTACTTGAGAGTAGTGAAGGTGCATAACCCAATGTTCATCTCGAACCCAAACACCGGTGATTTAGGTTTGTTCGGATACAGCGGTTATGCGTGCAGTACTGCGATGCCTTCGCAGGTGCGGATAAAGCAAGTAAAACTATGCAAAACTCGTTGCGACTTTCTGGCGTCAGGTTGCCTAGTTACTAGCTGGAAGGTGCCTCCTTAATTTTCTCCGAAAGCGGCGACTGGTAAATTGCACGACCGACGAAGAACGGCCCCATGGTCTGCATAAACTCCGAAGTCTGCCGTGTACCTCGCATGTCCTTAACCAGCTTCGAGAGTGGATGCAGCTCTGCACCTAGTAACCCCAAAACAAACTCGTTGTCATCGCGGTCAAGACCGTGGCACTCAAGTCGTATGTCCACAGCGTAACCAGATTGACCATAACCTCGTCCAATCGACGCATGCTCACCTAAGACCTGCGCCTGCTCAGACATAGCGAGCTGACTAAATGTTCCTAGACGACGCAATGGGTACCAGACCGCCCAGGTGTAATTGGGGTTCAGCGCATAGTTGCGGGCCTTCCGAAGTAACCAGTAGTCAAGATCTGGCTCTCGACCTGTCGCGTACGTTCGGCCAAACATAGTGAAGTTAGGTAAGGGGGTCAGGTTCCTGAACGGAAGGCTCAGAAACATTGACCGAGCAGCCTCAGAAAAAACCAACGGGTCTTCAGCCATCACGAGTATCCCGATGCCGCGTGCGTCATTGAGATTCGAGTAAACAACCACTTCGAGGCCACTGTCACGCACGGAATCGACGATTGGCGCTGTATCAAAACAACCTGTAAAAGCTTGTAACTGGATGAACAGACGTGAGTCAAGAGCTTGAGGTTCACCTCGTACTGGACCACCTCTCTCCAGTAAATCCGGAACAAATCGCCCGGACTGATAAGACTGTCTGCGATCGGCTTTTATAGGAGTGGAAGCCATAGATTTAGATTCTACTTTCTGAGACACAGCACACCTCTACCTCGTCCAGAAACGGGTGGGTAGCGACACGAGACCGTAGCGTTGCCGAAGGCTCACTACTTGTCCTGAATAATCACGCTTCAAAATTTCCCCCCTTACTAATCGAGTTCTCAATCTCCTAAGTTCGAAGCGATAAAGATCATTCAGAAACTCCTTAACCAACTCAGGTTGCGTCATTGGCTTCGGATTGATCCCATGCTTAGCCAACTGGTCCAAAACCTCAAGACGATACTGGTACGACACCTTAGTTAACAGTGTGTAATCAGACAGCACTCTGCACTGCCAGCGCGTCTGCCGATTCAACATTGTATGTAGCATACCAAGAACTGGCAGACCGCAAGCGTTCATTCACATTGTTGATATTCTTGACACCTTCTGATTCAAGCCATGTCCTAAACGCTTCTGGACCATGTTTGGCATAGACAGGAATCCCTTCCTTCCACGTCGCCCTCCCACAAAGGACCCCGGCGAACTTCACACCAGACTCAGCTGCTAATTCCAAGGTTTCTGTGAACTCAGCGTTACTTACACCTGCCGACAGGTAGATAAACGGTTTAGTGGCAACGGCTGCTGCCAACCTGAAATGCTTCATAGCCTCTTGCTTGCTGTACGCTTTACTACCAGTGTAGGCTCGTGCACCCTCCACAAATTTCACGTTCACTGGAATCTCAACCTTCATCACGTCTATCCCGTAACGATCTTTGGTAAACTCGGCTATACTGCCTCTTACAACTTCAGGTTTGATTTTCGCGAACTCCATTCCTTTTTCATCTCCGCCCGAAGGATCATAGCCGACGAATTCCAGAAAGAATGGAACATCGTTACTTCGGCACTCATCACCGATCCTTTCAACAAAGGCATGCTTCTCTTCATTAACGTCATTCGTATCGAATGGCGTGTAATAAATCAGAACCTTGACGCAGTTAGCCCCAAACTCCTTAAGCCGCCGAACAGAGCAGTTGCTCAGTAAATCAGGAAGCCTGCCAGGCCTTGTATTGTCGTACCCACTTTGCTCATAAGCAAGCAAAAGTCCGGCATGCTTACTCCGTCTTCTAGATGCATCGAGACCCCACTCAGGGTCAAGCAAAATGGCACTAGCATGTGGCGTAAGCACTTCGGCAACTAACCCCTTAAATTCTTGCATCATCGCATCAGATACATCGCCAGCCTTTTCCTTAGCCAGAGCTTTCTTTAACGATCCGCGTTGATCCATGGCAGCAGCTGCAATCGTGCCACGCTCGTTCGACACTGCCTTCAGTCCCGCAAGTTTTCCTGGTGTGATCTTCACTACATTTTCTCCTCAGTTTACCTGTGACAACCTGTGACCCAGCAAGCTCCAGCAGCTAACTAGACACGCCGATAACAGAACGTATATTTTATCCGTATTCCACAGATCGCGCATATGATCTGGCCATTTTTCTACATCTAATCCATACGCGACCCATGTAACCACAATACCCTACCAAATAAAGTAATCTAACACCTGATCTGGCACATTCAAGAACTTAGAAAGCAGATGTGAAGTGCAGCTGAAACTCCCAACAACCTGAAGAGTAACAGACTTAGTAGAGCAGAACGACTGTACCCATGGGGGTCGTACTGTTGCAACACTAACCTGGTGTTACATCGACCATGTAGCATTCTGAGCGGATCCAGTACCGTTGAGACACCGAGAAAACATGGTACGCTTGCGCGATCTAGTAACTAAGCTTCAGCAATATGACGAATAGGCTAGTAACAAGTATTGTTATTCTGACAGCGATGAGTGGTCATTCCGAGCCGCTTCTAGCTAATAATCGTGACCTTCGTCTCCCTTCAGCCACTTTCCCCACAGCCATGGCTCTGTATGAGTCTAATCAACCTGTTGAGGCACTAAATGTATTAGAAAAACGACTAAGTAACTTAACTAGTAGTGAAGTGCCAATTGAAGCGCAGCTCTTTCGTGCCACGCTGCTCTCACGGCTTGGCCGACATAGAGAAAGTGAAACAATCTGGGAGGAAACTGCGAAACGTGAAAGTTCACTAATTTTGTTTACTCTAGAAGCGATCGTGTCAAGCCTCGCGGAACGTTCGGAACCTAAACGAGCAGAAGCACGACTTGCTAAACTGATAAAAATCACGTCGGTTCATAAGCAACGAGATTTAATCCTCGCGGTAGCCCGTTCGCATCACTTTAAGGGCAATCTCATGGAAGCTGCAGCTCTCTACACTCTCGTAACCGGATCTCCAATCCGAGATTCTTCCACCGACACAGCGCGGATTGGACTGGCAGAAACAAAAGAGTCTGCGGGAAATCTCAAGGAAGCTACTAAGATCTTTCGTCAGGTCCAGCTGCAGCACCATACACCTAAAGCCTTCATGGTCGCGCGCAAAGGAGAACAAAGGATCGCTGCCTCACTTAATCAATCCATAGAACACTTCACTGAAGTTCAGTACCGCGCTCTCGTGAGACACCTGAACCGTGCATCCCAGCACGATGAGTCTTTAAGACTACTAGAAGAATGGAAAGGGGCTTATCCCGAAACACAAAGACTTGACGTCATCGAGGCCGAAATTATCAATACACTCTATGGTAAGCGAAACAACAAAGAGGCGGTGATCAAATGTTTACGATTCGCAGAACTGTTTCCTGGGAGCACACTTCTATCAAGAGTACGCATTGTCCAGTTTCTTCTCGATGCCAGAATGGGACAGACGGCCGGAGTTATGTCCCGCGGTTACGACATTTGGCAAAATCGTATTGAACATACGACGGCAGAACAAAGACGAAACGCCGGAGAGTTGTTAGCCACCTACCTAGTGAGCATCGGAAACGTAAAGGAGGGGTTGGATGTTTATCGCGAACTTTTTCGCACAGCCGCTACCTTGGGAGATCAGCGTAACATACTCTGGCGCGCAGGAATCGCTGCACTTCGGGCGGGGCAAGATGAACGAGCAGCCATTAATTTGCGGGGATTGAGCAATCGAAATCCTACTGGTGAACTCGCACTCGCAGCTCGCTACTGGCTTGCCGTTGCCGAAGATAGAACCGGCAAGTCCACCGAAGCAGAGCAACTATTTCATTCGCTCAAACAACAACACCCTTACCACTACTACGGCTTACTTGCTCATGACCGTCTCTCAGCTCTGGCTATTAACTCACTCACTTCTGGCGAAGAAATTACCCGCCGCAAGACTACAATACGTAAATTTCCAGTGCTCGAGCTAGGAAAACATGTCCTGCGGCACACAGATTTCAAAGCTGCCAAACTACTGGCTAAAGCCGGTCTTAAATCCTCGGCGGCTGCGCTAGCCCGCCAGGTGCTTGCTCAGAATCGCCAAAACAACGCTCTAGCACTACTCGCGGCACGAGCATCCGCTGAGGCCGAAGATTACCATGACGTCTCCACTATTCTTGCTAATCACTTTGGGACATATCTGAGTCGACCGACCATCGAATTACCCAAAGACTTTTGGAACCTCGTCTATCCTCGACCGTTTTGGAAAGAGATTCAAGCTTCAGCTAATACCCACGACGTGGATCCGATTCTTCTCCTTGCAGTGATGCGTCAGGAATCTCGTTTCGATACCCAAGCACGTTCATCTGCCGGCGCCGTGGGACTATTTCAAATCATGCCGTACACCGCAGCAGAATTCGGACCACAAAATGAAATCGGAGACTTCGTCAGTGGAAAGGACGAAGAACTCCTGATAGAACCATCGCTCAACGTCTCCATCGCCGCAACACTTATTAGTAAACTAACGACCCTGTTTGGGAGAGCTAGAGCCCCGATTGTCGCATCGTACAATGCAGGAGAAGACCGCGTCAGTGCCTGGTGGAACGCGGCGAACACCCTGGATGAAGATATCTTTGTCGATTCAATACCCTACCTTGAAACTAGGCGATTCGTTCGTGAGGTTCTCGCCAATTATTCTGCCTACTCCAGGATATATTGGCCACCTGAATAAATGAACCTAGCCAGTTTGTTTCCCTGAGCATCTCGTTTCTTTCTTCAAAATCCACTACAACATCTGGTTAAGATTTATTGCAGTTTAATCGCTATTCGATCATAAAGTTCGAGAACTCAAGTATAGAATGGACTCAGTCACGTGCTCTCGGAGGTGACTTACGCCGCAATTTGAAAACTCTCATAACCTATCTAGCCGAAAAACATTGGAACGATCACCCAATAATCAATTGGCACGTTGTCTCGAGACTTTAACAGCGTTAGCCACCTTTGCTAACAAGGCCGAACCTCCTCAGTATGAAACTCGAAAGTCTGGAAAGGCGCTTATAGCAGCACTAGTAATCGTGCTCGCTGCATGCAGCCCACAACAATTCACGGGAAACGGGAAGACTACAACCCGACTATCAATAGCAACTGGTGGTGCCGGTGGTGTTTATTACCCATACGGCGGAGGTATCGCTAGGGTTATCACTGAACACCTTAAGAATGTCGAAGCCACAGCCGAGGTTACAGCTGGGACCATCGACAATATTAAGTTTCTCCATAACGGTTCAGCAGACATTGCCTTCGCTCTAGCAGACTCTGTTAACGATGCAATAGTTGGACGTGGAGCGTTCGTGGACTTTGGTGCGGTGAATCTTAAAGTACTCGCAGTCCTTCACACGAATTACACACACTTAGTAACACTGGCTAACAAAAATATCAGCCATATTGGAGATCTCAAGGATAAAGTGGTTTCGACTGGAGCACCTGGAAGTGGAACTGAGATCACCGTCATTCGAATCTTAAAAGCCGTAAGACTCGATCCCGAATCAGACATTCGAAGACAGAGGTTAGGTGTAGTTCAGTCGGTTGGCGCCCTTAAAGATCACAAGATCGACGCGTTCTTTTGGAGCGGCGGACTTCCAACTGGATCAGTGCTCGACCTAGGAGCAACTCCTGGTCGCACGATCAAGCTTATCTCAAATATCGAAGCACTGAATATTTTGCAGAATAATTACGGACCGTCCGTCTATAAACGCGCTGTCATCCCCAAGCCTGTGTACAGTGGAATGCAAGACGACGTTCCCGTAGTCACAGTTGCCAATGTCCTCGTAGTACATGATCGGATGCCTCGTCAGTTAGCCTATGACATAACAAGACTACTCTTCGAGAGACGAGCTGACTTGGTGGCAATCCATGCAGCGGCGAGAGATCTGACATTTGAATCAGCTATCGTCGGTTCACCAGTACCGTTTCACGAAGGTGCCGTCACGTATTATGAGGAGCAACAAATCTTGAAGAACGGTAGTAAGTAACGAAGACTTATTTTAAAACTCACTGCGGGCACAGAGATATACACTGCGATCCAAAAGCTTAAAAGAAAGGGCGCCCGACACGGAAAGGATAATCGCGAGAACGCTGTCTGATCAGCATGAACGTGTTAAAGACGTAATCATTTAAGATCTTAGAATTGGAATCCGATCCTGCAGAACACACAAGATCCTTCTCTTGAGAAACAACATGCCTTCACACCTACCGTCCTAACTCGGTCTCTGACCGGCAGGCTCGGTTGGTTGACTTCAAACCCTCACAGCAGGACTCTCTCTCTACGCCCTCTACTGGGTCGTCGCTATCGTCCAACCACAGGTCTACCGCATTAGTTTTCTTCTGATAACACTTGACTTAATTTTTCTTCTCTATCCGGCCACTAGAGCTAATCGCGAACGTGTCACCCTAGTTGACTGGCTTCTCGTCTTTCTGTCCGTCTGCGCACTAGCATGGCCTCTGATTGACTTTGGGAATTTTGTGTATCGAGCCGCAACTCCAAGTGCAACGGATCTCACCCTTGGATTCATTGCCATATCGCTTGTGCTCAAAGCGACGAGACGAACGGTCGGTTGGATCCTTCCAGTCACAGCGGTAACTTTTCTAACCTATGCTTACTGTGGCCCTGTCCTAGAATTTGTCGGACTTAGGCTCTTCGCTCACCGCGGTTATAGTCTCACCAGACTAGTAGGAACACTCTATATGACGCTCGAAGGGATCTTCGGTGTTCCTCTAGACGTTGCTGTAACTTACATAATCCTGTTTGCGATTTTTGGTGCAGTACTTCAACAATCAGGAGCCAGTCAATTCTTTATCAACTGGACAATGGCCATAATGGGAAAGTCACGAAGCCGAGCGGGACCTGCGCGAGCCGTCACAATGTCAGGATTTTTACTCGGAACGGTATCCGGTAGTGGCGTAGCGACGACGGTCACTCTGGCTGCGGTTGCTTGGCCGTTACTTCGTCGGGCCGGTTACACACCAGAGGCTGGTGGCGGGATCCTTTCGGCCAGCGGTATCGGCTCAATCCTTGCCCCACCAACAATGGGTGCAGCCGCATTCCTGATCGCAGAGTTCTTAAAAATCTCATACCTGCAGGTAGTTGTTATGGCGATCATTCCCGCACTGTTGTACTACCTGTCGATCTTCCTCCTAATAGAAGTTGAATCGAGACGAATGGGAATAAGAGAAATAGATATTAAAGTTCCTTCATTATGGCCGTTTACACGTCGGTTCGGTTACCAGTTTCTCCCGTTATTCATGATTGTCGTTTTACTGGCAACTGGCCAAACTGCATTTACTGCCGTTTTCTACGCAACACTTTTAGCGATCATCCTGAGTTTCCTACAGTACGAAAATGCGCTTTGGCCAAGGAGACTTTATTCAGCGCTTGAAATTGGAGCCCTTAGGATACTTTCGGTTACGGTAACCACTGCAACAGCCGGAATTATCGTCGGAGTGGTTACCTTAACCGGCCTTGGATTCAAGATCGCCAATATCATCGTCACACTCGCTGGTAGCAACCTGGTTCTAACCGTGATCTATTCGGCTGTCTCTGTTTGGATGCTTGGACTCGCGGTTCCAGTCACAGCATCGTACATCATCGCTGCGGTTATGATTGCACCAGCATTAACACTAGTTGGTGTCCCAGATATTGCTGCGCACATGTTCATTTTCTACTACGCGGTACTTTCAGTGGTTAGTCCACCAACAGCGCTTTCTCCGTTCGCAGCTGCGGCTATAACCGATGCTAATCCATTTCGAACAATGATGCTAACTTTGAAATACACGCTCCCAGCATTTCTAGTGCCGTTCATCTTCACTCTGAATCCCACTGGTCTTGGTCTCTTACTGCAAGCACCGTTGATCGACGAGCTTCAAACGACTCTTACCGCTGCTGTGGGTATCGCAGCCCTAGCTGTAGGCTTAGGCGGCTGGCTCCAGCGGGAAGTCACAACCCCTGAGCGAATAGTCGTGACCGCCTCTGGTCTACTACTTTGCCATGCAACTACGCCAACTGACTTGATCGGTGCCTCAATGTTCGCAGCCGTTGGACTCCGGCATTTCCTACAAAACAATCAATGAGAGAATACTTCGACAAAATTTAAGAGAATCCGTATGCTCTAAAATAACTCTTGGGCAGTATCCACTGACAAATGATCTCACGTCGCTACTATGGATTATCGCTGTGCGGGGAAACAACCACGAAACGATTCTGTTCTGAAGTCAGAGCTGAAGATCAAAGTGTGGTATGCACTCTAGAACTAGCTTTCTAATCAAGGACGGTTGCGAGTCACCAAAGACGTACTGCACCTGGCCGTGTCTCTAAAGACTCAACGTCGAAGTTTTCGGTATTTAATGCGATGTGGACTCCCAGCCACTGGACCAAGACGACGGCGGCGGTCAGTCTCGTAGGCCTGATAATTTCCCTCGAACCACACAACGCGACTATAACCCTCAAACGCTAACGTGTGGGTTGTAATCCGATCGAGGAACCACCGATCGTGACTAACAACAACGGCGCAACCTGCAAATGATATAAGCGCATCTTCGAGTGCACGTAGCGTGTCGACGTCTAAATCGTTTGTCGGTTCATCAAGTAGCAAGAGATTAGCGCCACTGCGAAGTAGCTTGGCTAAGTGAACCC
Source organism: Vicinamibacterales bacterium (assembly GCA_965249535.1). Lineage (GTDB taxonomy): Bacteria > Acidobacteriota > Vicinamibacteria > Vicinamibacterales. The sequence goes on along the minus strand of OZ252241.1, from coordinate 2,085,902 downwards.
TGTTCCTCTCGCCACCCGACAGAGATTCGACTTTGCGCTGTTGGTCTTGACCTCTGAAGTTGAACCAGGATACGTAAGTCCTAGATGGCACCGAACGCTGCTCCAAGATAATCTGCTGTTTACCTTCCGATATGGACTCCCAGACAGTTTGTTCTGGATCTAACGCATCCCTATTCTGATCCACATAGCCTAGTTTCACTGTGTCACCAATACGCAAAGCTCCTTTGTCAGGCGATTCTTGTCCGGTGATCATCCGAAGAAGAGTCGTTTTTCCAGCCCCATTCGGACCAACGACACCAATAATTCCACCACGTGGCAATGTAAAATTTAAATCATTGATTAATAATCGATCGTCGTAGGCCTTCATAAGATTACGCGCTTCGACCACGATGTCACCGAGACGAGGTCCACGTGGAATATAGATTTCGACAGTTTCAATTTTCTGTGAAACATCTTCGCTTAACAACGCCTCATAGGAATTAAGGCGGGCCTTACCTTTTGCTTGACGAGCCCTGGGAGACATCCGAATCCATTCCAGCTCACGAGCCAGCGTCTGCTGTCGCTTAGTTTCGTGCTTCGTTTCGATATCTAAGCGTCGCTGCTTCTGTTCGAGCCAAGACGAATAGTTACCTTCCCACGGAACTCCAGAACCACGATCCAGTTCTAGAATCCAACCAGCAACGTTATCCAGGAAATAGCGGTCGTGAGTCACTGCGACAACAGTCCCAGCGTAGTCCCGAAGAAACCGTTCAAGCCAGGCAACAGATTCAGCATCCAGGTGATTCGTTGGTTCATCAAGTAGCAAGAGGTCTGGAGAACGTAGCAGTAAACGGCATAAGGCCACGCGCCGTCTCTCGCCACCAGAAAGAGTTTTCACATCAGCCTTCCCTGGCGGGACACGGAGTGCCTCCATTGCCATTTCGACGCGAGAGTCAAGTTCCCATGTTCCAGTTGCATCGATCCGATCTTGCAGGCGGCCCTGTTCCGCAAGTACTTCGTCCATTTCGTTAATCCCAAGGCCATCACCGATTTTCGCGTTTATCTCATCGTAACGATCTAGAAGAGCCTTCAGTTCGGACACACCTTCTCTAACGTTACCAAGAACAGTTTTTGATGGATCGAGCTTCGGTTCCTGCGGCAAGTAGCCAACTGTAATACGTTCTGCTGGGCGTGCTTCGCCGATGATGTCTTCAATCTCACCGGCCATAATTCGCAGTAAGGTGCTCTTGCCAGCACCGTTTGGACCAAGTACTCCAATCTTGGCACCTGGAAGGAAGGACAGAGAGATATCCTTGAGGACAACTCGATCGGAAGAATAGATCTTCCCAAGACCTTTCGTGGTGTAAACAAACTGCATAGGTCAAAACCGCAAAGTCAAGCCGAGAAATCCGCCCCTGATCAACAAATCGAGGATTGTGGGTATCGACGTGCAAATCGCTGTCGTTGACCCCAAACCACTAACCCCATAATAGATGATATAAGAAGGTGTCAAGAAAACCGAATTCTTGATAGATGACACGTCGACGAGCCTCGCTGAGGCGTAGATATCAAAGAAAGTAATGTTCAAGGCTTGAAAGGTATTTTACGATAAATGGATTGTATAAATATTGCTTCCAGCTGGCTTCTGTTATGAGAAAACTCCGCGTTCTAGCCCTAATGCACGATTACCTAGTGCCCCCAAATGACACGAGGATGCACAATCTACAAACTGCAGAATGGAAAACAGAGTACGACGTGACCAGTACCTTGGAGGAAATCGGCCACAGTGTTGAATTACTAGGAGTAAAAGACGAGCTAGAAAATATCCGAAGAGCAATAGTTGATTATCAACCACATATCGTATTCAACCTCTTGGAAGCATTCCATGAGATCGGCACCTTTGACCAGAACTTAGTGAGTTATCTGGAACTTCTTCGTGTTCCTTACACGGGATGTAACCCTAGAGGACTGTTACTCTCTCGTAACAAGGCCCTCTCTAAGAAACTTCTGACTTATCATCACATTCCTGTACCAGACTTCGCTGTTTTCAGAATCGACCGTAAGATTAAGAGACCAGAACAACTCTCATTTCCACTCATCGTTAAATCGCTAACCCAAGACGCATCTATCGGAATTGCTCAATCTTCTGTCGTCAACGATGATGCAAGACTCTCAGAACGTGTTATGTTCATTCATAAGAACATCGGTACTGATGCCATCGTCGAACAGTACATTCGTGGACGTGAGCTTTACGTTGGAGTTGTCGGTAATGAACGATTGCAGGTATTTCCTATATGGGAAATGTATTTCACGAAGATACCAAAAGGATTTCACCGAATCGCAACAGACCGAACCAAATGGAGCACCAAGTACCAGAAGAAATACGGCATCAGGACGGGCCAAGCGAGGAATCTAAGTCCGGTGCTTGCTGAACATATCCAGCAGATAGCTAAGCGTGTGTACAGAGTACTGGAACTAAGCGGCTACGCACGGATCGATTTTCGGCTCACTGTAACCGATAAGATTTTCGTACTGGAAGCTAATCCGAATCCACAAATTGCCTTTGGAGAAGATTTTGCAGAATCTGCTGAGCGTGCAGGCCTATCCTACGAAAATCTTCTTCAACAGATCATTAACAGCGGACTTCGGTGGCAACCTGAACGGTTGGGCTGACTTAATTCTCTAGGGTTAGCCTATTGAGTTACTGGTTCAAATGTTTGATGCACTGCTTCTCTGTTACAGATAAATTTAACCAAACTAAAAACTCTTCCGGTCCGTTGAAGGGCGCTCCAACAACACAGGCCTGGCCAGTTCCGGAGTGAAATCCTCTCCAGGGTTTATGAACCGGTCGTGCTCGATCCTATATTGTTTATCGTACAGTCGCTTGTAACGACCGGCGCTGCTCAACAATTGGTTGTGTGTGCCCCGTTCGACAATTTCTCCTTGTTCTAAAACAAGTATCTGATCTGCACTCAGAATCGTTGAGAGACGATGAGCAATAACAAACGTTGTCCGCCCTCGGCGGAGCGATTGCAATCCATCCTGAATCATCGCTTCACTTTCACTATCAAGACTAGAGGTCGCTTCGTCCAAAATCAGAATTTTTGGATCCGCTAGAATTGCCCTCGCTATCGCAACTCGCTGCCTCTGACCTCCAGACAATTTTACGCCTCGTTCACCAACGATAGTGTTGTAGCCATCCGCAAGAGCACTTATAAACTCATCGCAGTGTGCAATTCGACTTACCTCACGAATCTCTTCATCCGTGGCATGTGGCTTTGAGAAACTTATATTGTCAGCAACAGTGCCATCAAACAAGAAGTTGTCCTGTAACACGACACCGAGATACGATCGAAAGTCCTTTAATCGAACCGACTGCATATCTTGTCCATCAATTAGTACAGAACCAGACTTAGGTTTGTTAAATGCCATCACCAGGCTGATCAAGGTACTCTTTCCTGAACCGCTAGACCCAACTAGTGCCGTTGTAGTCCCAGGGAGCGCGACAAGGGACACACGCTTGAGCACTAGAATACCCTCCGTATATTCAAAATAGACATCTTTCAGACTCACCATGCCGTTAATCCCGGTCAATGGCTCTCGTGACTCGTCCTCTTCATCTTCTGTTGCCATGGACCGAATCTCACGAATACGATCAAGACCAGCAAGTGCTTCAGTTATTTGTGTACCGATTGAAGAAATCTGGATAACTGGAGCTATCACCAACCCAGTAAAGAGGATGTACTGCACGAGTGCACCAGTTGTCCAGTCACCATTCATAAGTGCTCGTCCACCCAACACAATCATCAACGCACCTATTGTTCCCATAACAAGCGTTGTCACAGCCGTCACCGCAGAGACACCAGTCACTGCTTTAGCAACGTTTCTGAACAGTTTGTGCGCGCCTTTAGCGAACACGAGTTGCTCCCGCTTTTCCACAGCGTATGCTTTCACGATACGGATCCCACCTAAAGTCTCGCCAAGCCTTCCAGTCAGAACAGCATTAATCTTCCCTCGTTCCCTAAAAATCGGACGCAATCGTGAGAAAAAAAACGACATGGAAATACCAAGAACCAAGAGGATGACGATCGTCAAGCTGGTTAACTGCCAGTTGAGATAGAAAAGTAGGACAAGTGCTAAGGTAGCTGTTACGGTACCACCAACGAGCTGAACAAGACCCGTCCCAACCAAATTTCTGACGCCTTCGGCATCTGTCATGATCCGAGAAATAAGGATGCCAGTCTGGGTAGAATCAAAGTACCAAATTGGTAGACGAGTAACGTGAGCCATCACTCCTTTCCGCATTTCGGTGATCGCGCGCTGGGCAGCAACTCCGAGCACTTGTGACAATCCGAACGCTGTTACGGCTTGTACCAAACTAGCTCCTAATCCGAGGGCAGCAAGCAGGTAAAGTTGATCTGTTCGCCCATTGGGAATCACGTCGTCGATCACGTAACCGGTCATCCCCGGCAACACGAGCCCGGCTAATCGACTGATAAGTAGCATGACCAAGCCAACAATCAAGCGAACCCTATATCGCCAAACTAGCTCGCGTGCTTCTTCCCAGGCGCCGGCGGTAAACTTCTTTTTTGATTGAGATACCATGGATCTCCACCTAAGACAGAATACTTTATTCTCACGGCATATCTAACCCAGTGTAGTAGACTTTCGCTGTGAAATCATCCAGGCGTCGGATTATCCACATTGACATGGACGCGTTCTATGCGTCGGTTGAGCAACGAGATGATCCTAACATCCGGAAGAAGCCCGTCGCTGTCGGTGGTCGACCAGAAGGGCGAGGAGTCGTTGCTGCGGCTAGCTACGAAGCTCGTACCTTTGCCGTCCGATCAGCGATGTCTATGGCGAAAGCAATTCACCTCTGTCCTCAACTGGTAATTGTCCGACCAAATTTCAAGAAATACCGAATCATCTCTGAACAAGTTTTCAGTCTCTTTCGCACTGTGACGCCACTTATTGAACCATTATCACTTGACGAAGCCTATCTGGACGTAACCGAAAACTCCTGGGGTGAGCAACTCGCGACGCCAATTGCTCGACGACTCAAGAAACTCATCCTTGAAACAACTGGGTTAACGGCATCTGCCGGTGTGGCTCCTAACAAATTTCTGGCTAAGATCGCGTCAGGATGGAAAAAGCCAGACGGCTTAACCGTTATTGCGAACGAACGCGTCGAACAATTTCTACACCGGCTACCAGTGGATGCTCTATGGGGTGTCGGTCCAATCACAGCGAAAAAACTCAGAACCCAAGGTGTCGAAAAACTTGTTGATATTCGAAAGGTCGATATGGACCAGCTGCGACACGTAGTGGGTAGTCAGGCTAACTGGTTACGTCTGCTTTCGTTCGGAATCGACGATCGCCCAGTCATTCCACATCGAGCCACAAAGTCAGCAAGCACAGAAAACACCTTTCCTCAAGATCTTGTTGATCAAGTAATTATTCAATCCGAGATCAAAGAAATGGCCCAACGGACAGCCGCCTGGCTCGAAAATAAAGCACTCTTCGCAAGGACAGTAACGATTAAGGTCCGCTACTCGGACTTCACGACCATTACAAGGAGTCAAACGCAGTTTCCACCGACACGGAAAATCGACGAAATTGCCGCTAGCGCCTTGCGGTTACTTGAACGGACAGAAGTTGGTAAACGCCCCGTGCGAATGCTCGGCGTCGCGGTCCACAAACTCTCGGCGTTGAACCTCGTAACCACATCAACCCTTAAATCAGGGAGTCTACTCCCACTCCTGGAGCACTGATTTTAGAATAGTAAATCTTAAACTAACAGTCCCGAGTTATGATAGACGTATGCTTAAAGGATCACGTGAAGCCATATTTCGAAGGATGCAACCGATTAGTATTCATGGGCAGATCTCATGGGACCTCTACTTCAATGACTCAGGCGACCCAGACGGCGCGGTTGAAATGGCGCGGGTGGGTCCAGAAGCAGTTACGCCAGGGCTCGAACCAGGAGATCGGATTCGGCTCACTTACTTAGTAGGCGCGGTGACGAGCGTAACACGAGCAGAAACCGAGAACCTCACAAACCACTGAGACCTGCTAAGTGGATGAGGGACGCCGTTCCTATTGGCTTGGAGACTTTCAAGAGAACTCTCGCTAATGGAAATGTCAAAATCGTGTTCGGAACTGATGCTGTAGCCGGCGCACATGGACGAAACTACGAAGAACTAATCTACCGAGTACGCGACGGTGGCCAAGACCCAATGGATGCCGTCGTCTCGGCGACCGGACTTGCCGCTGAGTCTCTAAACCTCCTTAAGCAACTTGGAACACTGGCACCAGGTATGGAAGCTGATATTATCGCGGTCGACGGAAATCCACTAACTGACATCACTGCCGTTCGACGGGTCGTCTTCGTTATGAAAGGCGGAAAAGTCTATAAGAACACAGCCCCAGGCTCATAAAACACAGTCTGTCACCTTTGAAGTCGTTCCATGTCCTCAGCATGGTCTGTTTCTTCAGCCAAGATGTCCTCGAGGCGAATGACTAGTCCTTGATCACCAACCGCTTTCGCCTGTTCGATCCGCTCCGTGTAGTTCTTGACCGCTTGACGTTCGGCCGCAACATCCACAGTTATCATGTCCTTAGAATTCTTGACCCGCTTAGGCATAGCGACGTTTATCTTTACCTCACCATCAAGAGCAGTGATTTTATCCGCGAGAAAAACCGCGTGGTTCACCTCCCCATTGATGTCTTCCTTCAAGAGTTCACGCAGCTCGTGGCCGAGCAACCCCGTTGCCGAGGATGAGTGGTACAAATAACGCAGTACGGCCTCGAGTTCGTGATTTAGGTCTTTGTTTAATCCAATGATCAATTCCTGTTTTTTCGACATTTGATCCTCCTCTAATATTAGCCCCACAAACTTACCTGAAGTACCAGAATCGCGCAACATCGGAAGTGATCATTGGATTGAGACGCAATCTCAACTTCAGATTCTTTAGTCCCCCGTGAAATTAACACGCGTAGAAGAAGGATACCTCGGAAACCACAGGACTGGGTTAGTCCTTAGACGAACGTTTAAGAACGTTTACTAAACCAGAAAGTTTGGTGTCTAAATAAAATACTGTTAATCACTAAGTTATTAATTTAGAAGCTTGCACAACTTTATAGCTGTTACTTATAGCTGGAGGCAGGTACGGGCACACCACTATCAGTGCACACCTGCGCCCATTTGAAGCATCGAAGGTTCTGATCCGAGACGTCTAATCGCCTTCTCCCACATCTCGGTCGACCGGGTATTGAAGATAATATCAAGGTGAACGTCAGTCGTTAGCCAGCTTGACGCCTCGAGTTCAGCGTCGAGCTGCCCTGAACCCCAGCCAGTGTACCCGGCCAAGACACGGGTACGTGGTAGAATTGGCCCTGCTAAAAGTTTCCTCAACAGTTGAGGTGATGTTGAAAGGTAGACACCTTCATAGACTTTAACAGAACTAAAGTTGCGAGGCTCTTCGCCCGTCAGGATCCACCCACTTTCAGGCGCTACTGGCCCACCAGACCACAACTGTAGACCGTCATCACCCAATGCGAGCGAACCGTGTTGCATAGCCACCGTCACACGTGTTTCAGTCTGACGATTTAATATCAATCCAAAAGCACCGCCGGCCCCATGCTCGCAGAGCAATATAACCGTCCGTTTGAAATTCGGGTCATTTAACTGAGGCATCGAAAGCAAGAGTCTAGGAGCGAGTGTCTTGCAGGCTTCAGTCGATTCACGCATTAGATGCTCGTCTCACCTAGAAGCCAGTTCCCTCCAGTTATCGTCCAGGCCATAAAACATCATCTTACCAAACTGTTTGCATCAATTAACTGTCATCAGCCAACAATCCATCATTGTCAATCAGCAATAATCCATCTCGTCGTAAGGATCAGTTTAAGTTCCAAGTTTACGCTGAGCCCATCTGACATGCTCAACTACAAGAGGATCATTTCGCGATGGGCTATGATCCCCCCTCTCGGAATTCTCCTCGAACTCATCGACGGCGCTGAAATCACCTGAATTACCAATCGCAACTGCAATATTTCTCCGTAAACGTCTAACACCAGTGCGCCTCATCGTGCTGCCCTCAAGTGCTTGTTGCAATTCCTCATCGGATCGATTCCATAGTTCAACAGCCTGGACCTGATCAAATTCGCTCTTTGGCTGCCAGGCCGACATCGACGAATAGGCTGGTGTCGCATTCCATGGACAGACGTCCTGGCAAATGTCACATCCATAAATATGCGAACCGAGGTCGTCTCGCCTACCTTCTGGTATTGATTCCTTTAACTCAATCGTGAGGTACGACAAACAACGTGTAGCATCGAGAACCCAGGGATCTACTATCGCGCCCGTGGGACAGGCTTCGAGGCAAAGCGTACAGGTACCACAACGATCAAGTCCTGGCGGATCTGTTTCCAGCACAAGGCTGCAGACAATCTCAGAGAGAAACAACCACGAACCCAATTCTGGATTGATCAAACAAGTGTTCTTCCCGATCCACCCCAACCCAGCATATTGAGCATAGACACGTTCCTGAACGGGTCCAGTATCCACGTATGCTTTCCCGTCGAACGGCTCATAATGCCGATCTCTCATCCAAGAGAGAAGTCCGTTCGTGCGCTTTCCAATGACCTTGTGGTAATCATCTCCCCAGGCATAACGTGATACCCCGACCTCTCTGGGGTCAGAGACTTCAGTGGAATATGGCCGATCAACATTGTACACAGTCCCTAACGAAATAACCGTCTGAGCCGAAGGTATCACGGACCGCACATCGGCACGCCGCTGTGCGGTCCTAACCATATAAGCCATATCCCCCGCATAGCCCCGGTCAATCCACTGACGTAGAAATGTCAACTCCGGATGGCCGGCCGCAGGTGCAACACCACAGACGTCGAAGCCTAGCTCGATTGCACGGGTTTTGATTCCGGTAGATGTCAACATGATGGGCTTGAGTAGAAGTCTAAGAGTAAATCCTCGTCTACATTACCAGTAAACCAATAAGAATCCCTAAACTAGTTTCAGTTGTGGCTAAACCATCGACTCGTCGACCCCCTGGATGGTAGGATACGCTTAGGTTGCGTTAGCGAACTTAGTGATTTGATATCTATACTTATTAATGAGCAGACGAGGAGAAAGTAGATGCGTGGTGGACTGTCCGCATTTTTCCCCATACTTGGGATAGTACTGGCGGTTCTTGTATTTGCGCCAGAAATGGATGCCACAGAATCAATTGGTAACCGCGTGCTCCAAGGTAATCCTATCCCACGCACCGAGGAATCGGTTTCTGCGGGTCGGGTGGTCTACGCTAGGTACTGCCGAGCTTGCCACGGTCGAGGAGGAAAGGGAGATGGGGGTGCCGCACCACCTGGTTCACAACCATCTAATCTTCTAGACAATGAGTGGGATTACGGTGAAACCGACGCTGAGATATTCAAGACGATTTGGGAAGGTGTCCCACCCGACATGGTTATGGCCGCATGGGGAGAACGCATTAGTGAAGAAGATACTTGGAACGTAGTCAACTACTTGCGAGATTTGGCAGAAAGTGCATTCGAAGAAGAGTACTCCAGACCTTGAACAACAGCTACCCTGGGCAGCGAATCAGCGGAATCCCACCAAACTGTCTTTGATTATTCGCGCTAGTTCAGGCCTTTATCATTAATAATTATTGCCCGTTCCATCGGTCATGTGGTTGAACTAGGGAAGTTTGGCTCAGGATTTTGTAATCGACAGTATCGACTGTGCCGCCCGAAGGCTCGCACCCGGTGAGCCTAGCTTTGTTCGTGCAGAACGTAGTGCCTGTCTAGTACGCTCCGAACGCCGCTGATCGGTGAGAAAACTGACCGCTTGACTACTAACCGCCTCAGCCGTGAATGCATCCTGAATAAGTTCAGGTACGATCTTTTCACCCGCAACCAGATTGATCATGCCAATGGCTTCTACCTGGACGAAATGTTTGGCGAGTCGGTACGTCAGCGGCGACAACCGATACACAATAATCATTGGACATTCGTGGATAGCAGATTGCACAGTCGCTGTTCCTGATGCAGTTAAGACAACGTCGGTGGAAGCTAGAACATCGTCCGTGCACGCTTCAACCATAACTGCAGGAGAAAATCCTTTCCTTTCAAGTATTGCCAAACTGTGAAACAAATCCTCATCTAAATTTGGGGCGCGCGCGACGAGGAACTGTACCTGCGGAACTCGCGATGCAATCATAGACGCTGCACGAGCTAGGTCCGGAAGAATTGCGCGTACTTCATTAGGTCGACTACCAGGCAATAACGCAACTGTTGGTGAACTTGGATCAAATCCAAGGTGCTCCAAGAACTTCTGGCGTGGTTCATTAGAGCGGGCAAGGTCAACAAGAGGGTGCCCGACAAACTCCACTGGTATACCAGCCTCACGATAAATTGCCTCCTCGAAAGCGAAGATCACAAGCGCGCGCTTAACCAGTCGTTTGATCGTTCGAAGTCGACTCGCCCGCCAGGCCCATACTTGGGGCCCGACATAGTAGATAACGGGCACATCGAGCCGATTAAGTGTCTCAGCTAATCTTAAATTGAAGTCAGGAAAGTCTATAGCCACAAAAACATCTGGGCGCTCAGCACGTGCCTCCGCAACAAGACTTCGGTACACCCGAAGTGACCGAGGTATTACCGTCAGTGCTTCAATTAAACCCGTGACAGTGAGTCCACGATAATCTTCAACCAGATGAGCACCCGCGCGGCGCATGTACTGCCCCCCAAGTCCGAAAACCTGAACGTCAGGTTGAAGTCGTCGCAGCTCAGGAACGAGTGCCCCTGCATACAAATCACCAGAGGCTTCACCACACGAGATCATAACTTTGACCATACGCTCGGAATCGGGATCTCTATCCAGGCCTAGGAATCGTGTAGTCTTCGATCAGCAAGCCAACCTCTTCCTAATCTGATACACCCCTTCTAATCGACAAACTCGCGAAGAATTCCTAGAGTGCGCGGTGTCACCGACGAACTCGCAGAAAATCGACTGAAGTAATATCGAGCTCGTCGATTGGTACAAGCTCATACTGATCGAATCCAACCCCTTTTACGTCATCTGCAAATGTCGAAGCATCACCCACCATCACGATCGATAAGCGATCTGGTTTCAGGTAGGACTTTGCCACACGCTCGACATCCTCAACTTTGACCGAATCGATCAATTCGACGAACATTTCTAACTCATTCAGATCGAGATCATAGAATAAAGAGTTAAGTACCTGAGAAGCAATCGCAGCCGGTGTCTCAATTGTTAAGGGGAAGTGCCCCCCGAGAAATGCTTGAGTGTCCCCGAGTTCACCTCGACTCACCCGCTCACGTTTGAGTCGCCAGAACTCATCAACCATAAGCCTCAATGCTTCGGCCGTGGCGTCAGAACGTGTCTCCACTTCTGCCATAAAGTCACCATTATATCTGTGGGCAATGATTTCAGCCGACGCAGCATAGGTCAGTCCTCTTTCGGAGCGCAGCACCTGCTGTAATCGGTTGCTACCCTCACCACCTAGAATTCTCATAGTTAATTCCAAGGGCAAGAAATCAGGATGCTTTCGTGGTACACCGATGTGACCAACTCGAATAGCCGTCTGCACTACACCAGGTTTGTCAATGATAATCATACGTCGTGTTGGATCAGGTGGTTCGATCCATTGTGGTCGTGGGATCTCTTTCCGTGCCCAATCACCAAACGTCGCATTCGCACCTGCAAAGGCTTCTTCAGCTGTAACATCCCCAACGATGGCAAGCAAGCTATTGTTTGGTACAAAGTAACTTTGGTGAAATTCTTCCAAATCACTTCTTGTTATCAATGGCACTGTCTCGAGCGTCCCGCCATGCGGCTGGCCATAGGGATGTAGCCCATACACCAACCGAGTAAAAACCATACCTGCGACATATCGAGGGTCTTCTTGACTAACTCGGAGGCTGGAAATAATCTGCTGGCGCTGGCGTTCAATCTCTTCTCGGGGCAGTGACGGATTGCGAACGATATCAGAAAGAAGGTTCATAGCAAAATCGAAGTTATCTTTCATTACGATAGTGTTCGCGTAACTAAGGTCGCCACCTGCACCAACACCAAGGCCTCCACCAATCGAGTCAATTGTGTCCGCAATTGCCTCAGCAGTCCGTGTAGCTGTGCCTTGATCGAGTAGCTGAGCCAGGAAGGAAGCCACCCCCGGTTTACCTTGGGGATCCTGTGCACCACCGGCTCCAACCAGCAACCTAAGACTAACCACTGGCTGTTCATGGTGTAGAACCACCACAACTCTGAGACCGTTCTCTAAAACCCTTATCTCGTAAGGCGGAAATCTTACTTCGCGAGCTGCCAATGGTGACGGTGGCCGCTCAGATGGCCATACACTCGTCTGCGCCCGTACCAGTGCATCACCCAGAAACACCTGACAAAGCAACACAAAGAGCACGAGCATCCGCTCGTTCCTTCTAACCATCGTTCGAATCAACTCCCTAGAGACGGTTGCGATTCCACATCACCTTCGCGCGGCGGTAAGATTCTTAAGACCAAGCGGTTCTCTCGAGTAAAGTAGGTACGGGCTACCCGTTGCACATCCTCAGGAGTAATGTTGGCAAAGATTTCGAACTCTCCATCTGCCGTCGTAATGTCGTTATGGATCACGACGGCATGGGCAAGATGCCCGGCCTTTTGTTCATTCGATGTCCGGCCAATTATGTAGTCCCGCGCGAACTGATTCTTGGCACGCTGAAGCTCGTGGTCGCTTACGAGCTCACCTTTGAGTCCTTCAAGCTCTTCAATTAAAGCGGTTTCTGCCTCAACTACGGAACCAGGTTGAACAATGGCCACAGCAAAAAAGAGATTTGGGTGCTCGATTATGTTGCCTTGCCCGAACGCAGATAATGCAACCTGCTCCTCGTACACAAGTCTCCGATAGATACGAGAACTTCGACCATCTGAGAGAATCTTAGAAGCGATATGCAAAGGATAAGCATCAGGGTGCCCATCATACGTAATATGATACGCTACCACGACTGCCGGTAATGGCCACTCTTCTTCAACCGTTACACGTCGCTCGCGCTTCTTAGCTGGTTCCGCAGGAATGTCACGTGGAACGGGCCGCTTCGCCTTGGATACACGACCAAAATACTTTTTAACCAATTGAAGAGCCAAGCTTGAGTCAAAGTCACCAACTAAAACAAGTGTGGCATTCTCCGGCACGTAGTATGTTTCAAAAAACTCACGCACTTCAGCGATCGAAGCTGCTTCCAAGTCAGCCATGCTACCGATCGTGGGATACTTGTATGGATGCACGTCGAAAGCATACTCGTAGACAATCTCCGACAATCGACCATACGGTGTGTTCTCAATGTTCCGACGGCGTTCTTCTTTGACCACCTCACGCTCGGTCTGCAGAGAAGCCTCCGAAATACGAAGAGTAGCCATCCTATCTGCTTCTAACCAAATTACCAAAGGTAGATATTGAGCCGGAACTGTCTCGTGAAACACCGTAACATCTTCAGTTGTGTAGGCATTCCCGTCCCCACCGACCCTAGAAATATAAGAGAAATGCTGGTCAGGACCGACATTCTTCGATCCCTTGAACATCATATGCTCGAATAAATGAGCAAATCCGGTCCGTCCGGGTCGTTCGTTCTTCGAGCCGACGTGGTACCACAGTTGGGAGTGAACAATCGGCGTAGAGTGGTCCTCTGAAAGTACAACCGTTAGACCGTTGGGAAGTACGGTCATTTCATAAGCAAGCTTCGGTGGATAGATGGTACCTTGGGCTAGGGGGTGTTCGAATACTACGACAACAAACACCAGAACTAAACCAGCTCGAAGCGCTGTAATTACTGACAATCGACCCATAGTGGCGATTATGTCACAAACGCGGAACTACGATGACTGGACCATGCTCCGTTCAAAAAACACAACGAATCCTTTAAGCTTCAATCGCGACCCAACGTTACGGACACATTCCAATCTCAACGTAGGGGACAGTGAAAATAAGTTTCGTAGTTCCGCCAGCACCGGGTCGGCATTGGATGTCCAGATGACATTAGTTAGACCGTGCTTGGCACCGCGCATAGCCAAAAAATGGCCGACGGCACGAAAACAAAAGTAGTAAGCAACAAGATTAGGACCCGGTACAAAAAACAACAGTGGGCCAAGGATCAGGCTCATCACCACATCGATGATCATCCAAAAGCGGTGGTGCTCAAAATCCTCCTGAAGAACACCACGCGCAATCGCCATAGCACCAGGGTTATCAAGATCGTCAGGATAGACGAGCCTGGCATCGACCTGATGCCTTAAATGCCACAGTAGACGCTGCTCACTTATCACCCTACCAACCCAGCCAAGCAAACGATCACGAAAACGTCCCGAAAGTCTCTGTTTGCCCTGTGAACACGAACTGATGGCATGTTTGTATTGGTGTCGCTCACTTGCAACCCTAACAAGCATCGAAAACCGCTCGTAGAACCAGCTTAAGATCGCCGGTGAGTTGATCCCCTCGTCCGAGGGTTTCTGTTCGACAAACTCACAGTACAGTTTGTAATGCACCTTGCCGACCGGAACGAGATATACCTTCATTTGCTAAATGTTACGATCGTGTCATGGTTGGATCTAGACCAGTAGGCCGGACTCCAACCTGTCACCTTCCTGCATCCTACGATAGCATTTGACGGATGCCCTTGATACCCCCCTCAGTCGATCCCTAATCTCCCACGTTGGTTCCCAATCAACACTTCGAAGTGGGATCATCAGTTCGGATAAGTAGTTCACTTAAATCATGAGAAGTACCTTGATCCTCTTCAGTCTCTTCAGCACACTACTTTTACCATCTCAGTCACAGGTTCAAATCCCACGAGACGGTGATGCGGTCCTGCTAGTTATACGAATCTTCGATGGCCCAGTAGAAGTCACTTCAAAGACGCAAGTCAAAGTCTATCCAACAGGTACTCGTGACGACCCACTTTTAGTTAATTTTGCCGTTGACAGTGGACACCTGGTTTACGTGACGCCAGGTGTCTACGACGTACAGGCCATTCAACAACATGAGAATGAGATTGTTAATATTCGATGGGCAGAGCACCCCATTGTATTGCGATATCCAGACAAACCATTAGATCACTTAGAGGTCATCAATTTTCAACCTGGGTTCGGAGCCCTCCAACTACTGTCTGTCCCCGGATCGCCGTCAGTCCAAGATTCCTGGCAGTTCACCCTCTTTTCAACAAGTGCAGAACTTCAAGAACCAATTAGCCCAGTGATTAGTGATCGGTACGATCTTTTCGTTTTACCTGCAGGCAATTGCGACCTCTTGGCCCGTGCCAGCTCAGCTCCTATCTGGGTCACTGACATCGAGGTTCCACCCGACAATACTCGACTAAAACACCTCCCCACACCGAGACAATAGAACTTTAGCCATGTGAGCCCATTTTTTTGGCGCTTTGGGTAACCTAGTTGGAAGAAGAACCTGCTCGAAATCAGAAACGAGCAAGAACTCTTCAACAAGAAAAATAGTACCCGATCTTACTTAATTGTTCGGGAGGAGAAGTGTTACAAAGACCGTCGCAGAAAGTGTACCAAACAGAGTATGATCACAAGGGCTCGCAACTGCGTCTGCTAAGGTAATCCGCTGGAAAATCGGAAACATGCTTGTGCCTCACAAAACAACGACTCTGGTCAGATTGGTCTTGGCGGTAGCGTTCTCAATTCTTGTCACCTTTGCAGCCACTTTTACACACCAGGCTTACACTCAGGACGACGTTCAACCTGCTCAGTCGTTTCGACCAGGTACTCAACCGCTAGAATTCAGTCACCGAATACACGCTGGAGACTACAAAATTCAGTGTCAGTACTGCCATCCCTATGTACGACGCGGTCCAGTGGCCGGTATCCCATCAGTTAAGCTGTGCATGGGCTGTCACAACACGATAGCGATCGAACAGCCTGAAATTCTGAAACTGGCCAATTATTGGAAACAACTTGATCCAATCCCATGGGTCCGGGTGCACAATCTTCCCAACTACGTCCGTTTCACCCACCGAAGACATGTCGAGGCTAATATTAATTGTCAGACCTGCCACGGCGAAGTGAATAAGATGGAAAGTGCAGTTCAGGTTGCTCCATTGACGATGAACTGGTGCGTTACATGCCACGAAGAGCGAGAAGCTTCAAAGGACTGTTTGCTATGTCACTACTGAAATTCTTAGAAGCCATTACTGGGAAGTTTAGTTCTTACCGAATATTGTTGCGGTCTCAACCTAAGCGTCCGCTTGTGTTCTTGATATTCGAACGCTGCAGTTTACTCTGTGTTAGTTCAGCTTCTGTTGGACTAATCTTCGATGAAATTCTTAACTTTAATCACAACATACTAGAGGTGTGGCCGTGAGCGATGCATCGAGTGCTCGGCTTGTCGAGGCAGTAGGTCGTCGCACATTTCTGAAAGTACTTGGTAGTGCAGGATCTGCTGTCGGATTAACGGCGTGCGCCGTACCCCCTGAAAGAATCATTCCTTACGTCATCCCACCAGAGAACGAAGTTCCAGGTGTTGCCACTAGATATGCTACGGTGTGCCGGGAATGTCCTTCCGGTTGCGGTATGGTGGTACGAACTAGAGAAGGACGAGCGGTTAAAGTTGAGGGAAATCCTGAGCACCCGGTCAATCGAGGTGGCTTGTGCATCCGCGGACAGGCTTCCCTTCAGGGGCTTTACAATCCAGATCGTATCCAGGAACCTCAAGAACGCCGTGTCACCAATGCTGCCTCTGACCAGAGCGTACTTGCACCAATTACCTGGAACAACGCACAAGAAACTCTTCTCAACAAGATTCTTTCTCTCAAACAACAAGGTCGCTCCGACCGGATTGCCCTGGTAACCCCATCAATCACAGGGAGTCTCGATCGATTGTTCGATTCGTGGGCCAAAACCATTGGGATCCACCATCACCTTCGCTACGAACCGTTTGCTTATGAAGCCATACGAACAGCAAACCACTTAAACTTTGGTCAAAGCGTACTTCCCCATTACGATTTCTCAAAACCCCGACTCCTCATCTCATTCGGTGCTGATTTTCTTGAAACCTGGATATCGAACGTCGGTTATGCACGAGACTTTGCACAAATGAAGAATGCTCGGAGTAATCACCAAGCAAAATTCGTTCACATAGAACCCAGGTTATCGATGACAGCTGCGAATGCTGATGAGTGGCTGTCAGTAGAACCTGAATCTGAGATTCTAGTTGCCTTAGCAATGACCCATACCATCCTACGGAAAAGAATCTTTCAGAACATCACTTCGGTAACAGCAGACGCGATCTTTGAAATCGTTCGAGAATACTCGCCGGAGACAGTAACTAATCGCACATCAATTCCGGCGAGAAAAATCGAAGAACTGGCGACGCTATTTTCCGATCCTTCAATGGGGCCAGGTACGAGTCTTGCCATTGGTGGCGGCACCGCAACGTCTGGGAACAACGCCACTGCAACACAGATTGCACTTAATTTACTGAACTATGTATCCGGTAACATCGGTAGAACCGTAACCTTCGACCACAAATTAAATGAGACTCACGCGAACACCTATAAAGACACACTCAATTTGGTCGAAGCCATGCAGGCCAGACTAATCGATCTGCTCATACTCCACGATGTGAACCCTCTCTTCACGTTACCAGAGGCAACAGGTTTTTCAGCCGGCCTTTCGAAAATTCCCTTCGTGGTAAGCCTATCTAGCTTTCCAGACGAAACAACTGCACGATCAGATTTAATTCTTCCCGTTCACACACCACTCGAATCCTGGGGCGACCATGAATCTCGTGGCGCAATCCGAGGGTTGATGCAGCCGGTAATGCAATCGATCTTCAACACAAAACATGTTGGTGACATCTTACTTGAGGTCATAAGAGAACTAGGCGAAGAGGAAGCAGCTGCATTCCCAAGTAGGACCTTCGATGCTTACCTGAAAAATGAATGGCGGAATCTCCACGAGCAACTTACGCCAGAGAGCGACTTTCAAACTTTCTGGGCCGATGCACTTCGCCGTGGTGGATTCTGGCAGAAAACTCAATCTCAAGTTGTTGATTTGAATCTAGACTCTTTACCAACATCTCTCGCTCTCGTTAATGAGGAGGAAGATACTGACAATCGTCCCTTTGTACTGATGCCATACCCGTCGCTCCACCACTATGATGGACGCGGAGCTAATAAGCCGTGGCTTCAAGAGATCGCTGACCCGATGATGAAGGTCGCTTGGGATAGCTGGGCTGAACTACATCCGGACACCTGTAAACGTCTCAATGCCGAAGAAGGTCAACTCCTCACGATCGAATCGCCACACGGACGGCTGGACGCCTCGATTCTAGAAAATGAGCATCTTCGGCCGGGCGTAATTGCAATACCCATCGGGCAGGGGCATACGCGGTACGGCCGTTATGCGGAGGGGCGAGGCGCTAACCCAATTAGCCTACTAAACCCAATCCCAGAAGTACAGTCTGGCGGATTGCGGTGGCTGTCGACGAAAGTTAGTGCAACACCTCGGCCACTCTGGCGGAAACTGTCGAAAGCCCAAGAAAATAACCAGCAACTTGGACGTAATGTCGCGCAGGCTATTTCGACAACTGATTTAATAGGTGCCGTTCCTGAGGCTCACCAAGAACATCTCAGCATGTACGCAGATCATGAGCACCCGGTGCACCGTTGGGGTATGACCATAGACCTAAATGCGTGTAATGGTTGCAACGCTTGTATAGCGGCGTGCAACGCTGAAAACAACGTGCCGGTTGTGGGTCCAACCCAAGTTGCCCTCGGACGTTCGATGTCCTGGCTCAGTATAGAGCGGTATTTCGATCAATCTGACAACGTGACTGACACCAGATTCGTCCCAATGCTGTGTCAGCATTGCGATCACGCACCGTGCGAATCAGTGTGCCCTGTCTACGCGACCTATCACACACCAGAAGGCCTCAATGCACAGATCTACAATCGGTGTGTGGGAACGCGTTACTGCTCAAATAATTGCCCTTACAAGGTTCGACAATTCAATTGGCACGAAGCAGAGTTTCCTGAACCACTAAATCTTCAATTGAACCCAGACGTGACAGTACGCAGCAAAGGGATTATGGAAAAATGTTCCTTTTGCGTACAACGGATCCAAGAAGGAAAAGGCCGGGCAAAGGACGAAGGGCGGCAGGTTCGAGATGAAGATGTTGTTCCGGCTTGTGCGCAAACCTGCCCAGCACAGGCGATCGTTTTTGGGGATCTTAACGATCCACATAGTCAAGCATCGCGGTTGTCAAAGGATCCACGAGGGTACCGTGTGTTCGATGAACTTAACACGCGGCCTGCAATCACCTATCTGAAGAAAGTCACCCAGAAAAGAACATAAGAGGCATGAGTTTCGCCAAAGTCAACAACGACATACTACGAACGTTGGGACCAGCCGGTCGCATCTATTGGGCAGGTCTTATCCTAGCACTGACGGTGCTCGGTTTCGGGGGATATGCCTTCTACCATCAGGTCAGGTTCGGTCTGGGCGTCGCTGGCTACAACCCGCCAGTAATGTGGGCAATCTATATCACTAATTTTGTTTTTTGGGTCGGCATCGCCCATTCTGGCACTTTAATCTCTGCGGTACTCTTCTTGTTTCGCGCCAGATGGCGAACGGCCGTCGCGAGAGTTGCAGAAGCTATGACGGTCTTTGCCGTAATGACTGCTGGTCTTTTCCCGATCATCCACCTTGGGCGGCCTTGGTATTTTTATTGGCTACTACCCTATCCTGACCAACGTGACTTGTGGATCAATTTTCGATCGCCACTGATTTGGGATGTGTTCGCGATCGGAACTTACCTGACGGTCAGCGTACTCTTCCTCTACCTTGGATTAATTCCAGACATTGCAATCGCTCGTGACCGAGTCCAAGATTACCGACGAAAGCTTTACTCGATTCTCGCGCTAGGTTGGCAGGGCACGAACCAGCAATGGCGTCATTACAATGCCTTGTATGGATTTTT
This sequence comes from Vicinamibacterales bacterium, assembly GCA_965249535.1. GTDB lineage: Bacteria > Acidobacteriota > Vicinamibacteria > Vicinamibacterales. The sequence continues at coordinate 2,065,896 of OZ252241.1, read as the reverse complement.
GGCAGCCCTAGCGACCCCCTTGGTGATTTCTGTACACAGTGTAGTATCGTGGGATTTCGCTACAACAATCCTTCCTGGATGGCACAGTACAATCTTTGCGCCATACTTTGTTGCGGGTGCAATCTTCTCAGGCCTGGCCATGGTTATAACGTTACTGATTCCACTGCGAAGATTTTATCACCTCGAAGAATACATTACCGTTCGACACTTCGAAAACCTGGCCAAGCTAATAATCGTTACCTCACTGATTGTTACGTATGCCTATGCGACAGAATATTTTATAGCTTGGTATAGTCAGAATGAGTTTGAACGCAGCACCTTCCTGGATAGAGCGACAGGACAGTACGCGCCTTTCTTTTGGACAACGGTCGTTTGTAATTGTATCGTCCCACTAGCCCTATTTTTCAAAAAAATTCGAACTCATCTCAAGACGCTCTTCGTTATTTCTCTTTTGATAAATGTTGGCATGTGGCTTGAGCGGTATGTAATTATCATTTCCTCCCTTTCACACGACTTCAATCCATCTGTTTGGCCCGCAATGTACCAACCAACCTGGGTGGAAGTGATGATAACCGCCGGCTCCATGGGTCTGTTTTTCTTCCTCTTCCTGATATTCGTGAAAAATTTTCCGCTAATCTCCATGACCGAGATCAAAGAAAACACAACCACTGTAACATCACCAATCGTGATGGAAGGATCGTCCTAAGGAGGCACCTTGAAAGGAACAGATCCTGTAATAACTAGTCACCATGTCCTCGGAATTTACGATGATCCTCAGAAAATGGTCCAAGCCATCGCCACCATTCGAACAGAGGACCTCGGCCAGATAATTGCCTATTCTCCGGTACCAAACCACGCGATTCAGAACGCACTGGAGGAGAAGGTCAGTCCGGTACGAATTTTTACACTTATTGGCGGATTACTAGGCTGCATTATTGGTTTCGCCCTGCCGATCTATACCTCTCTGAATTGGTCACTCATCACAGGAGGCAAACCGATCGTCTCAATCCCTCCGTTCACAGTAATTGCGTTTGAGTTGACGATTCTCCTGGCGTCCCTCAGTAGTGCCATCGGTTTCTTGTTCTTCGCTGGACTTCCTAACATTCGGGAGAGGCTTCCATACGACGTACGGTTCACTGTAGATCGATTCGGAGTCTTAGTGATCTGCACAGCGGTGCATTGCGATGCTGCACGAACTATTTTGGAACATACCGGAGCCGAAGAGATTCACTATGAGAGTTTATAGCCTCATCACTTACTGCCTAATCCTTCTCGGGTTCACTGTGATCGCCCTAGGTATGCCATGGACCCAGGATATGGTCAGGGGACCAGCCATTCTGCCGCAGGAAAGACCGCTGCTTCCACCGATCGGCGCAATATCGGTCGACGGCGAACTGATCTTGGACCGCATTGAAGCTGAAGAAAAGTTGGCGAACCCTTTGCAAGTTTCGGCCCAGGTACGAGAACAGGGCGAATGGTTGTACGAGGTGTACTGCAGCGTTTGTCATGGTCCAGAAGGTGAAGGTAACGGTTCAGTAGGAGCAGAATATTTTTCCAAGCAGATGCCTTCCCTTTCAGCACCCTTTATCCAGGAATACGCTGATGGCTACATGTATAGCATCATTCGGGAAGGCGGCTATCTCATGCCAGGCTATGCCGAGGTCATGAGTCAAAGAGAACGGTGGATGCTGGTGCATTATCTTAGAAGTTTTTCTAAATAGTGATCAGGAAAATGGACACCATCCCAAAATGTAAATCACTTCTCCCACCGAAGATCACGGCTACCTGCTATTCTTTGAGTTTCTTAGGTGCTAGCGCTTTTCTGTACGGCATGGTCATGGGTCAAACCGTGCGCGCATGGGAAGTAATCTTGGTTAATTTCCTATTCTGGGGCGGTATCGCACAAGCAGGTGTCGTTCTGTCCGCTCTCCTGCAGCTTACATCCGCCCAATGGGGTAGACCACTAAAACGTACGGCAGAGGGAACGGCCGCGTTCATTCCTGTATCTTTCCTGGTCCTTTTGATTCTTTTTTTGGGACGATCGACGATTTTCCCGTGGATCGATAACCCAATTGAAACTAAGCAGATATGGCTAAACACTTCGTTTCTGATCGCCAGGCAGGGGTTAGGTTTTCTACTACTCTCTATTATCAGTCTCCTCTATGTCTATTTTTCGGTCCGGCCTGACATTGGACTGATTCACGAATCGACAACTGAAAACCTTGGGTTTATTGCTCGACGCTGGATTGGCCGCTGGAGAGGACTGAGCGCCGAATGTGCCTTAAGTCAGCAATGGCAAAATCGGTTGGCCCCAATGATCTTGATTGTCTACGCCTGTGTCTTCTCACTTCAGGCATTTGATTTCGTGATGTCACTCGATGCCCACTGGTACAGCACGCTGGTAGGCGGCTATTTCTTCATAGGTAACTTGTTTGCGGGCGTCGCATTCGTTACAGTTTTGGCGGTCTGGTTCCATTTGAGTTCTCGACTGTCCACGCGGATCGGTACAACCCAACTTTACGATTTGGGTAAATTGTTGCTTGGGTTCTGTATGCTCTGGACCTATCTTTTTTGGACCCAATACCTCGTAATCTGGTACGGCGATTTACCGGAAGAGACGGCATTCGTCATAAAGCGAACCGTAGAGATGCCGTGGGCACCGTTAGCCTGGACTGTGTTTTGTGGATGCTTTGTTATTCCATTTGTGGCTTTGTTGAGTCGAGAAATAAAAACACGACCCCGAGCATTACTGACAATCGCCATCATTGTACTCGTTGGTATGTGGCTAGAGCGCTTTCTTCTCGTGTCACCATCACTTTGGAAAGGCGAGCAGCTACCCTTAGGACTTCTTGAAGCATTGGTGACTGCTGGGTTTCTTTCATCCTTCATAATCTGCTACACGCGATTTCTTCAAATCGTACCTGCCCTACCGCTGGCGGATCCGCTGCTTGAACCCAGAGAAAAAATAATCGAAGAGTGAATCGATCGGCACAAATTGTTTGGCCAAAATTTTTCGTGCAGTTAGTGCCGTATGGCGAGCTTGAAGGTAGAAACCTTGCGAAGAGTTATTCAATTGGTACGTTGGAATACCGGTAGAAATGCTACCATCTATTGCGTCGACAGGGCACCTAACAGAATTGCCGATCTATCAGTAAAACCTGTCAGTCGTAATCGTGAAAACCGAATCGAAGTTGGATCGTAGTAGCGAGTGTTTACTCGTTTAAGAATAGAGAGAGAGGATTAGTATCATGAAAATTGCCGTAATCGGTCTCGGAACAATGGGCGCTCCTATGGCGGCGAACTTACTTAAGGCTGGCTGCAGCGTAGTCGTTCACAATCGCACACGTAACAAGGAAGAATCTCTAGTAGCACTTGGCGCAAAGCGCGCCACTGATCCGGTTTCGGCAGCCAGAGAAACCGAGATCGTTCTCACCAACGTTTCTGATACACCAGACGTGGAAAGCGTTCTGCTTCGGCCGGGAAGCGGTGCAATTGAAGGTCTCCAAAAGGGTGGTTTAGTTATTGATTGTTCAACGATCTCTCCTGATGGCACTCGCCGGATTGGCGAGAAGTTTAGAGAAAAAGGGATTGGCTACGTCGATGCCCCCGTCTCAGGGGGCTCTGAAGGTGCAATCAAGGGAACCCTGACAATTATGTGTGGAGGTACCAAGGACGACTTCGATCGAGCACTGCCCGTTTTGAAAATCATCGGCCGGACAATCACCCGAATCGGCCCCCTGGGGTCCGGACAAATTGCGAAAGCTGTCAATCAAGTAGTTATTGCTGGCGGCTACCAGGCGCTCGCTGAAGGTCTGACTTTAGCCTGCCGTGCGGGCGCGGATCCAGAGCGAGTCATTTCAGCAATCGGAGGTGGTGTTGCCGGCTCATGGATCCTCACAAACCGCTCGCAGAATATGCTCAAAGACGATTACCCCCTCGGGTTCAAGGTTCGTCTTCATCGGAAGGATCTGTCTATTGCACTAAAAACAGCCGCTAAACTGGACATGCCGCTACCAATTGCCAGCCTGGTAGCCTCAATGGAAGATTCCTTGATCTCAGAAGGATATGGCGACGAAGACATGTCTAACCTAGCTCGTCTCAACAGACGAAAGGCTGGGATCCCGGACGGTCCCATACGTTTAGAGCCTGGCACAGTAGAAGAGTGAATCCGTTAACTTGGTGTTTTTCCGCTGACTCCAAGTGTTCATGCTTGCAACTAAGTGTTACGTAGAACTCCAGCGTTATGAAGCGTAAGGTATACAGTGAAGCGTCAGCTGCAGTCGGTGGGCTCTTGCACGATGGAATGACTCTGATGGCCGGCGGGTTCGGCCTGTGCGGTATACCAGAAAACCTGATTCTAGCAGTCAGAGACTCTGGCGTGAAGGGACTGACATGCATTAGCAACAACGCTGGTGTGGACGACTGGGGGCTAGGACTTCTGCTACAAACGGGCCAGATCCGTAAGATGATCGCAAGTTACGTTGGAGAAAATAAGCTCTTCGAGCAACAGTTTCTCGACGGCGTCCTTGAGCTGGAGTTAAATCCTCAGGGAACTCTCGCTGAGCGAATTAGAGCTGCCGGTGCCGGAATTCCAGCATTCTACACGCCAACTGGCTACGGGACCCCACTCGGCGAAGGGAAAGAGACACGCCAGTTCAAAGGACGCTGGCACGTTCTCGAAGAGGCTTTGACTGCTGATGTTGCCCTAATTAAGGCATGGAAAGTGGATAAGGATGGTAACCTTATGTACCGCATGACAGCACGTAATTTTAATCCTTCGATGGCGCAAGCTGGGATAATCACGATTGCCGAAGTCGAGGAATTAGTTAAACCTGGACAACTCGATCCTAACTGGATTCATACACCAAGCGTCTAGGTTGATCGCGTCGTTGTTGGTAAGAGATATGAAAAACGAATCGAACGATCGAGAACACGGAGAAACTAACCGACCAACATACATTAAAGCTTCCCTTAAACACCTCGGAACGAACATGCATGACGTCATCTGTGCCAGACTCAACTTTAAACGATCCACAAGAAATAGAAGTGAAAAAGATCGATGCCTCTAACACGCCAACAGATTGCTAGACGGGCTGCTCAGGAAATTAAAGATGGACACTACGTCAATCTAGGAATCGGTATCCCTACACTTTGCTCAAACTACATTCCTGAAAACATCAATATTAAGTTGCAAAGTGAGAATGGACTCCTCGGAATGGGCCCTTATCCAACACCTGACGAGCTTGATGCCGACTTGATCAACGCAGGAAAAGAGACCGTGAGCACAGTTCCTGGCGCTAGTTTCTTTAGTAGCAGCGAAAGCTTCGCCATGATCCGCGGTGGGCATCTCGATCTAGCAATTCTTGGAGCAATGCAGGTTTCACAGAAAGGTGATTTGGCCAATTGGATGATTCCGAAAAAGACGGCCAAGGGACCTGGTGGCGCCATGGACCTCGTTGTTGGTGCTAAGCGAATCGTTGTTGTGATGTACCACTTAACTGGACTAGGTGAAAAAAAATATTAAACCGCTGCACCCTTCCCCTAACTGCTAAGTCTGTCGTCAACCGTATCATCACATCGCTAGCTGTAATCGACGTTCGTAACGATGGCCTTTGGTTGCTCGAACGGGCCCCTGGATTTTCAGTCGATCAGATCCGCAGTGCCACGGAAGCCCACTTACATATCGAAGGCCACCCGCCGGAAATCTTGCTGCAAACCTGAGGCAAGCCTGAAGTTCGAAAACCTTTGCAGTGAACAGCCTACAGAACGATTCTAGTAGAAGATAATCGCAGTCGCGAACATAAAGACCGCGAACCCGACGACATATTGCCAGATTTCCTGCTGGTCTTCGTCAGTAGCCAACTCAAACGATATACTCCTGTGGGAGTTTACAATATCTCTGAGGAAGGTGCTCGCGCTTACATCCTCATTGTCGATTATGAATGGGCGACCCCCACTTCGTTGCTCAAGAAACGAAAGGGTTCCTGTATCAAGCTGTGTCCGTAGTGAACCCAACTCTGTTTCAAGAGTCTGATCGTAGTCGACTCCCTTCTCATAATCCAAGAGAACGTCAGACAGGTTCGCACCCGTTCTCGTACCAATCCCTATGGAGTACACTTTCAACCCTCTTCGCTGAAACTCACTCATCGCTTGATCCAGTCGTGACATCTGCTCATCGTCGGCCGCGTAGTCACCATCCGAGAACACGAGGACTAACCTGTCAGGCCGACGTGTCGGCTGCCAGTCATCTTCTTCGCCAGACATGAATCGGTCCTGACTGTCCAATGACTGATATACGTGCTCAAAAGCCACAGCCAGGTCGGTGTCCCAGGGGAAAGCATCACCAATAAGACTCACTGGGGGGCGGATCCTCCCCACTTCCTCGAGAAACCTGTCGGCGTCAGAGGATAGGTGAACTTTTCTCACCGCAGTACTCCCAAATACAAAGAGTCCAGTCCGGTCACCTTCCCTCAAGATATCTTGGGCGTACAAATTCAGAATCTCCCGCACAGCTAAATCAAGGCGAGAGGGACTAACATCCTTCACCCACATCGATGCAGAAACATCCAAAACCACCGGCACCTCGACCTCGCCTCTTCTAAAACTCGATGCCCCATAGATGAAGTACGGTCTGGCGGCGGCCAAAATGGTGGCTAACAGAATCGCTACCGTAAAGAACCACAACTTAACGCTCCCCACCAACGGATAAAACGATCCGTATGTCCTTGCTGGTCGGCTTCGGTTTTTAAAAACAGCAGTCAGGACGACAAGAGCCAGACAGAATCCGGCAAATGGTAAGAAAATCATGTACTCTGGATTCTCAAAACGGATGGTACTTCTGACTGCCACCCACAACTCAGCCATCGCCCTAACCTCTCCGTCTCCTGACCGGCGTACCTTCGCCCTGAACTGGAGACATCTCCGGCGGCTCAACTGGTTTGGGTTGTTCTAGTGCTCGCCTAATGGTTTCGGGATCACTTGTCAGATCGTAATTCCACTTGTAATCGAATCGCTCTCCAGGGTCACTTCTTAGAGCCCGCTCGAAGTCAGGATTTATCTCCTCCAGGACTTCATTGATAATCTCACCCTTAGCTCTACTTACGGCAGCACCCTCACCCTCAATGGCCCGATATCGAAGTTGGGCGAGTCTGAACTTCGCAATTCCTAGGAAGTAAGATGCTCGGTGGTCATCGACCTTATCCTCAAGGTCCGCCACAATGGTCTCATAGTCAGCCGTGAAGTACGAAAATGCTACTTGGTGAATGAATGAGTCGCCGAACAAGTATGAGTCAACGAACCATTGCATCCCCCACTGACGGCTTCGGTCATAGAACTCGGTCACAGCACCTAGTTCAGCCTTGGCAGCGGCTACGTCGCGATTTCTTACGTGATAACTCAGAGCATCTAGGTGGTCGTAAAAATTACCAACGGAAACTGCAGGCACTGCGACTATGATTAGGCACGCGATAGCCAATACCAACCCCCCAAACCGGCGGAGAGGGCTCTGACCCTTTAGTGCATTAAGGACTGGCATACTGAACGCTTCTTTCCTCTGTAATTTATGGAAACTTGCAACCAACCGCCGAACTAGGGGTCTGTGCCCCAAAAAACTTCACTCGTCAAACCCACAGGAATCGCGACCAGTAACACCGTAATGGCAACCAACAAAAACCGCGCATAAATTGGTACTTTCAGCGCCCGGTGCTTAACTTCAACCCGGACTACTTCACGTTCATCGATCGCCTGATAAGCTCTCGCTAGGCTGTCCGTATCGCCAATGTCAAAATAGTCTCCTCCATATTCCCTTATCTTCTCTATCAACTTCGGCGTCACAGGAGCAAATCCACTACCCCCTCGCAGGTCACTCGTGTTGATGAAGATAATGTACGGCACAATATTTCGCCTGTTGAGTTCTGCAAATTCAGCATCCGGATATTCATCCACAGCAGCATCAGTAAGTATTAGCACGGCCCGCCGTCTATCCTCTCCACCGGCAACCTGCGCAGAGTCAAGATCAAAATCTCTGATGATTGCTTGAAGAGGCCGCACAATATTGGTGTCCCCTTCAGCAGGGATGATCTTAACTTTTTCGCGAGGCACTACCATGGCTTTATCGATTCGTTGAGTTGTCACATAAGGTGCGTCACGCACTTGAAAGTAGTACAGCTCATCGTCCAGCACAAAGTCGTCGACCTTATACGGGTACGTCGAGAAGAGCCACAAAGACACTCGATCATTCTTGCCTCGGCGCATATCCAAAAATTCAAGATGCGCATCTCTGGACACCTCCGCTTTCGATTTACCAGTACCAGGAAATTCCCAAGCCATTGAACCAGAGGTGTCAACAAGGTCAACCCGTATCCGAGATTCGACATAGCCAGACACTTCTTCCGTATTTGTCAAGAAAGGATCAGCTATTGCCACCAATAGCATTAATAGTGCCATTCCTAGCAAAAGCACCGGCACAATGGGAAGCGCTTTTCCCCAAAACCCCCGTCGGTGCTTGAGGGAAATGAAATGGCCTGAGTGCTGACGAGAGTACTTCCGACGACGCACCAAAAGAGCTACAACCTTCAGTAACAGCAGGACAACAATAACTACGCAGAGCGACACGGCTAGATCCCAATCAGCGTATCGAACCTGGCCAAACTCTGTTTGGTGGAATTCTTTTAAGCCAGTGGATACAAAATTAGCAACGGTTTCCCAAACTAGAGCCATTCGTAAACGTCCTCATAATCGTCTAGCCTAAGCCTTCATTCATGCTCGTCAAGATCTCCTAGTTTCTTTCTCTAAGTCGGTCGAACAAATCTGTTAGATATACCCACGGCCGCGCGTATGGTCTAAGCTGCACAACCGACTGTGCCAGTAAATCAGCCTCGAGATCTGCGCCGTCCACCGCCAGCGGTATTCCTTTCTCTAGACCATCTTGATAGACAACCAGCCTGGATACCAGCATTTCGAGGGCCTCTTTTCGTGAACTCTCTTTGACCCGTTTTTCGATATAGACCTTGATATCCTTGGGAGAATCTCCCGGATTTAGCTCTGGTAACTCTGCGCGAAGAAGATCCCTAAGGGAGATAACCAAATTTCTTCCCAGAACCGGCAAGGCCTCTGAATCTTCACCGTGAATTTGCCCCTGACTTATCGCACTGAGCTCTCGCAGATACCGCCTCACTTCGCGCCGTGCCCGACCTAATAACGGCGGAAGCTCCATTTCTTGCAGCGCAAAGATTCCATCGTCTTCTTTGACTGGAATCTTTGCCGAAAAACGCGGCCTCCTAACAAGCCTAACAAGCATGACAAGCCACACAAGCAGCGGTAGTGGCGCAATCGTCCAGGCAATCGCTCTAAGTAGGGTCGCCTGACCGCTGAAACTCCCAAGCTCGATCGCATCTCTAATATCGAGAAACGGATCACTGGTGACAGTTGTCACATAGCTCACAGATACCTCATCGGTGTTGACGAGTTCCACGTCCGTTTCCTCGATGGCCTCGCCAAGATCTCTCACCAGCCAGTAGAAACTGAAACTCGGTAAACGGTACGGCATTCTTACGGGGTTTACGATTCGAAAAGTGTAGGCAAAATCCCAGATATGCTCACCATTAACTTGCCGCTTAACAACCTCTACCGAGGTGGCCTCGAAAGGTCGAACGGCCACGTTCTCAGGTACCATACGATCTTCGAGAACGATGACCTCTTTCCCTTCGTTGACAAGATCTGGGAATCTCACCCTGTACTCTTGAACAAAGGGCTCTCCAGTCTTAACGACTGTGGGAACAGGTTTCAGAGTCTCCACCGTTAAGAGTGATGGTTCTTGCCCAAACCCACTCCTCACGATCAGCAAGAAGACAAACCCGGTGATTACTTTAAGCTTCACAATTAACGCCGCCCAACTCTCGCCATCAAGAATGTTGTCAGGACTGCAAAGTAGTTCCCTGGTGTCAGCACCACAGAATCAATACTCGCGAGCCTCTTCAGGTCAGCCATCAGCACTGCACGAGACTCTTCGATATCCCGTCGAATCGCTCCAGCTCGGCGTGCAGAAAATACAATTTGTTCACCCGTTTCCATGTTGGCTATTCTGACATACCCTAGTTTCCTTTTTACTATAAACTCCTCAGGATCATCTAGTATCAGCATGATCATATCGTGCTTCGACGCCAATCTCCCGAGTAATTTGAAGTCGATAATATCCCTTCCATTAAGTAGATCCATCAGGTCAGAAATTAGTACGATGGAATGCCGGAGTCTTAAACGACTTGAAAGGAACTCTAACGGAACGGACAGGTCCGCTTTTCGCTTCGTCGGATACTCTCGTTCAAACTGCACTTTTTCAAAAATCTTTTGCGCCATATGAAACACCTGGGCACTCCCAAACTTGGGGCGCAAGTACAACTCGACCCTGTCAGAAAACCCAAGCAATCCAACCGAGTCTCTCAGATGTGCACGTGTGAGACCGATACTGCCGATCAAATCCAACAATAACAAGGCCTTATTCGCGTCATGCAAGATTCGAAATAACATCGAATAGGAAAGATCAGTTACCAGGATGGTTCGCATCTCCTTCGGTTCCATTCGTTCAATCTTGTAGATCTTGTGAGGATATGTACGAAGACTCAAACTCCAGGCGATGTCCTTAAGCGGTTGACCTTCTTTCCACTGATCAACCCCAATGATGTCATAGCCAGAACCCTTGAACGCACTCCGATGCTCACCAAACCAGATACTTGTTGATTTTTTCTTTGCCCTAATTCCATACTTGAGTTCGCGGAATCTTGCGAACACCTCCTCTATTTCCACGGAGGAATCTCTAGTTCCTTGATGATCTGATCTAGGACTTCCTCTCGAGTCGTAGAAAATTCCATACCCTCCTTTAATACTAGTCGGTGCGCTAGTACGTATGGTGCAACTGCTTTGATATGGTCCGGTGTGACGAGCAAATCACCACTAAAGAATGCCAATGTTCGAGCAACAGCCTCAAGGTGAAAATGTACGCGAGGCGAAATGCCAACCCTAACGTATTCTTTGACGGTTCGTGCCGCCCGACCTTGAACCCTATGTGGCCTAGTACTCCGAATCAGTCTAACCTTATACTGACTCCCGTACTCAGACATCGCAACATTGTCGTAGATGAACTGTGCGATATTCAACACTTCGTACAGGTTGGTCAATTGCTCGACCTTCCTTCCCACAACATTGTGTGCGGTGATTCTTACTTCATCTTCTTCGTGCTCCGGATCATTCATATAGATCGCAAGCGTCGTACGATCCAACTGCGCTACAGGATTTGGGAAGGTTCCTTCCTCCTCGCCAAAGATGTTCTCCGTACAGATAACCATGAAGAACCGTGGACCATCAACATCATTAAGATCACCAGACAGAGGAAAAAGTGGCAGTGTTTTCGATTCGCCAATCCCAAGATTTCCGTAGTCCGAACTGAGGGTGGCAGAACTTTCTTCCATACCTTCAAGAACTGCGGCTTTGGTCTTACCCGTCAACCGATTGTCCTCATCGATCAGAACGATGTGAGCCATGAGCTTGCCAGGTTTGAAATGGATGCGCCGCTTGCCATCTAGGTCTTCCGCAAGCGTTTCATAGCCGAGAATATCTTCAGGCATGTACGTGGGCAGCCCTTGGATCCTTTCGAACTTGGCATCTATAGCCATCGCACAAGCAGTGACTAGATCAGTTTTTCCAGTTCCAGTCGGTCCCTTAAATAGCACGTGAGGCTGTCGCAAAGCCTTTGTGCGGCTAAGCTTGTCAGTGTATGGGATAAGCGTAAAGAATGCCCAGGCGAGCACTCTGGCGGCATCGTCCAGGCCAAACAGCCATGTGGTGGCTGCCTTTTGAAAGCGTTGGACGACCTCGGTAGCCCGCTCGAAATCAACTATATCTGTAGTGTTCAGAGACATCTAACACTCCTTCTTCGATCTGTTGTTTTCTATTGGTGATCTTATTCGTTTATCGAACTAGGCTAACGGTAGTCAGAACTTTACACGTAAGGGGCCCGCTCGCCAAGCGGCGACTGAGCCCAGGGGTACCCAAATCCACAATGGCAGATTCTGTCCAAATGTACCAGGCTGGCCCCACCCATCCAAATACTAGCAACCTTCGCACTCTGAACAGCGTAAATCCAATAGGAAAGGTAATCTAACAACGGACGACTCTTTTGTTATCATCGCTGAGTTATTCTGGTACATAGAAAGAACAAAAGACTCTCTAATGGATTGACGATTATTGAGACCCGTGTCCAATAACGACCGCGAACTCATCCGACGTATCTGGGCGCTGGCCTGGCCGACCGTCATCTACAGCTTCTTGGAACTGAGCTTAGGCCTGGCAGACCTCTTGATGGTACGTGCACTCGGCCAAGACGCAACAGCTGCGATTGGGCTCAGCCGCCAGATTACTTTTTTTTTCGAGGCGGCTGCCTTAGCGATCTCAACCGGCGTGATCACACTAGTCAGTCAAGGACTCGGCGCTGGTGATCGTCGGCAGATAGAAGGAGTAATCCAACAAAGCTTGCGTCTCGTTTTGTTGTTGGGATTACCAACAACTCTTGTTGGTTACCTAGCAAGCCGGCCACTACTAAGCTTTATGCAGGCCAGCACAGAAACGCTTGGTCATGGTGGTCCCTACCTACAACTCTATTTCTTGGGAATAATATTTCTCTGGGGCAACACTATTTCCGCAGCCGTCTTCAGAGGCATGGGAAATGTGATGACTCCGCTAAAGTTAGCCATCGCTGTAAGCCTAATCAACATTGGACTAAACTACATTTTTATCTTTGGTATTGGACCATTCACACCGTTTGGCGTAAAGGGAGCAGCAATAGGTACGGTTGCTGCACGGGCAATTGGAACACTCGGTTACCTGATCCTTCTCGTTAGAGGAAAGGCTGGAGTTAGACTTATCATCCGTCCAGTATGGGATCTAAACTGGAAATTGATCCAACGAATTCTCCGTGTGGGTATGCCTCCCGCAATCGCCTCAGTCCTGAGGAATAGCGCACGGCTCGTGTTCCTCGCGATCGTAGGAACCAGTGCATTAGGTGTTTCGATTCACGCAGCCGTCGGTGTTGGGTTGCAAATCCGACTTGTAAGCGTTCTGCCGGCCTTGGCCTTTCAAGTCGCGACGGCCACACTGGTTGGACAAGCCGTCGGTCGGGGTGACTTTGACGAGGCTGAAGTAATTGGTAAGCGCAGTGTTTTACTACTGTCAATCCTTGTAGCAACTGTTGTAGGGTTGATCACCGTCTTCGCCCGCCCATTGACAGGATTGTTCATCGCCGATCCGGAGACAATAAACATAGGGGTAAGAGTAATCCGTTGGTTTGCAATCGCTCAATTCTTTAGTGCGCTCAGCATCTGTACCCAAGGGGTACTGACTGGCGCTGGATACACAAAGCCAATTATGCGTTACACACTACTGACTCAATGGGGAGCAATGCTGACACTTGCATTCGTTCTACTGGTCATCTTGAATTGGGATCCAGACGGATTACTCCTGGCTTGGTCGGTAGCGCCGGTGCTCCAGCTGGCCCTCATGCAGAAGCTTCTCTGGAGTGGTATTTGGAAAGTATCGAGAGCTTAAGGCCTTATTTTATTGCCTTTTTTTGTCCTTGTATATCCACGTGGAGTTGCTAGAATAGAGTATCTTTTTAAGTTAACCCTAAGGGAGGAGATCAAACAATGGAGTGGACAAAACCTGAATTCAAGGCTGTGGCCCTCTGCATGGAAGTAACAAACTACGTGAACACCGACGCTCGGGCAAAGAAGTAAGAGCACGATAGCTAATCGTGCGGGTTCGTATTCTCGGCTCAGCGGCCGGCGGCGGCCTGCCACAGTGGAATTGCCGCTGCGCTAATTGTGACTGTGTACGTGCAGGCTCTGATGAGATCGATGCACGTACGCAGTCGTCTGTTGCGGTTAGCGCTGATGGTGAGGCGTGGTATCTCCTAAACGTATCCCCTGATATACGCCAGCAGATTCTTAAGACGCCTGGGCTCGTACCCCGCGGGCGGGGTGAGCGGCTTACGGCTATTGTGGGTTGTGTACTTACTGACGCGGAAATAGATCATACTTCTGGTCTGTTTTTTCTTCGTGAGGGGTGTTCTTTCCCAATTCTTAGTACGCCGGTGGTTCACCACTGGCTGGCAAAACACCTTCCCATAGAACCCGTGCTCTCTAGTTTCGCTAGGCGCCCATGGTCCGATTTGCTGATCGGTGCAAAACAGGAACTGCTACTACCCTCAGGTCAGAAAAGCGGCTTAGAGGTCCGTGCCTTCGAACTCGATCCTCATGTGCCTCGTTTCGTCAAAGAGGACCTAAGTAGCGCTGATGGTTCGGTTATTGGGTTAGAGATTATAGCGAAGAGAACCGGGAAAAAGCTTGTTTATGCTCCTTGCGTGGGATCAATTAGACCGTCACTGATTGCTGCGACCAAAGACGCTGATACGTTGTTAATGGACGGCACCTTCTGGACAGATGATGAACCGATTCGTTTCGGCTTCTCTGAAAATACAGCTAGGAAAATGGGACATCTTCCTGTAGATGGAGATGGCGGAAGTCTGCGGTGGCTAGCTCAGATAGCGATTAATCGCCGCGTATATGTCCACATCAATAATACGAACCCTATGCTGAACCGTTCAAATCCCGAGTATCATCTCGTCAGAAAGAGTGGCGTCGAAGTTGGTGCTGACGGGGACTGTTTTGAGGTATAACTTTGCGGTACACAAAACGGGCATCATCCTGAAATTGAGTGAAAATGTCCTTCGGAATAGATTGATGCGGTGATCTATGGAATCATGGTCCCGGGACGAGTTCGTTGAGCGGCTACGTGCAACCGGCCGCGAGCACTACCACGACAAGCACCCATTCCATCAACTGATGAACGAGGGTCGACTAAACCAAGAACAACTGCGACTATGGGTCGCAAACCGCTTTTATTATCAGAAGAATATTCCAATCAAGGACGCTATCCTTCTCTCTCGCTGTCCGGATCGCGACATCCGTCGAAGATGGATCCAGCGGATCCTTGATCACGATGGCACCGGTGAAACCATGGGAGGAATCGAAAAATGGCTCCGTATGGGCGAAGCAACCGGTTTAAGCCGGAAGGATTTGGAAGGCGACCGACTACTACTGCCTGGAGCCCGCTACGCCGTCGACGCGTACGTAAATTTCGTCCGCGTAAAACCGTGGGTTGAAGCCGTAGCTTCTTCGTTAACGGAACTATTCGCACCTGACCTGATGGCTCAGCGCCTAGCAGCTTTTGAAAAGTACTATACTTGGATTGATCCTGAAGCACTCTCTTACTTTCGTTCTCGATTGACCCAGGCACCACGTGATAGTGAACATGGGTTGTCGATCGTTCTCGAACACTGTCACACCCGTGAGGCGCAAGAAAGAGCCGTAGCAGCCTTGAACTTCAAATGTCACGTCTTGTGGGCCCACCTCGACGCCCTGTATTATCACTGCGTGGCACCGACTCAAGCTCAGCTATGAGCACGGGATGTGCCGTCCATCGGCCGATCCTTGCTTCACATACCCGTTACCGGTGGGATAAGCTTCGTAATCAGCATCAACTGGTTTATCCTGAGGGAATGGTGGTACTGAACGAAACTGGCGCTGCAATCCTTATGCTGTGTGATGGACGCTCGACCCACGAAATTATTGCTAGCCTAAAGAAAGACTTCAACCGTTGTGAGGTAGCCGACGATGTACACAAGTTCCTCCACCAGCTAAATGAACAAGGACTTATACGTGAAGCCTCCTCCTCCTAATCCTTTAGCGCTTTTGGCCGAGCTGACTTACCGGTGCCCTCTGAAGTGCCCTTATTGCAGTAACCCCCTTGAGTTGGGCCGCTACCGAAACGAGCTTGACACAGCAACTTGGAGACGCGTACTTGGCGAAGCGGCTGAGCTAGGAGTTGTCCAGATTCATTTTTCAGGAGGCGAACCGTTGGTCCGCCGCGATCTCCTGGAACTAGTGGCTGAGGCGCGCCAACTAGGCATGTACTCAAACCTGAGTACCGGTGGTACCGTGGCCGACGAGGTCAAGCTAGAGCAACTGCACAAAGCAGGACTGGACCACCTGCAGATCAGCCTCTTGGATAGCCGTCCGGATAAGAATGATTGGTTGGCCGGTACCCCCTCGTTCAACAAAAAACATGAGACGGTTCTTACCGCCAAGAAGTTGGGGTTCCCCGTAACTCTAAACGTCGTACTTCACCGCCACAACTTAGAGCAAATAGAGACCATTATCGAGCTTGCCTCGAATTGGCAGGTCAATAGACTTGAATTGGCTCACGCTCAATACGTCGGCTGGGCGTTCAGAAACCGGGCGGCACTAATGCCAACTCCAGAACAACTCAAGTACGCTCATGAAGTTGTGGAACGAGCTAGGGCACGCTTGAACGACGGACCTGAGCTACTTCACGTGCTGCCAGACTATTTCCAAGATTATCCGAAAGCCTGTCTGCAAGGGTGGGGACGCGTTTTTCTAACCGTCGCTCCAGACGGTCTAGTGTTACCCTGTCAGACAGCACGTGAAATCCCTGGATTAGAATTCCCTAATGTTCAGAGCAGCTCACTACAGGAGATCTGGTTTAATGCTCCGGTGTTCCAGAAATTCCGTGGAACAGACTGGATGCCAGAACCGTGTCGAAGCTGCGACCGCCGGGAGGTCGACTTCGGTGGGTGTCGTTGCCAAGCCTTCCTCATGACTGGCAACGCTGCAGCGACTGATCCAGTTTGTCATCTTTCGCCGGATCATCACTTGGTAGACGTAGCTTTAGAGGAGGCAAGAGAACATCCGGTTCAACTTGAATACCGGGTTCTTCGGACTTAAGACTCAAGAGACGAACCCTCTTTGTGTTATCCGTTGGGTTTCGCTTCTGTCGAACGGTAACATTAAGATCGGCGGGAAATCCGCTTAGACTTCACCCGACCTTTAAGGAGTGTCATGGCCGTAAGGAAGGTTGCCACCACCACCTACAAGAAAGACTTGTCACCAATTCTAACGATCTTCAGGCTCATGCCAGAATCTGGCAGCCGGTTTCCCGAAAGCCGGTCCGGACAGTACATAGCACTTCGTCGCGATGACTGTAAGCTCACCAAAAAGACTGGTGTAGGTCCAGACGGCAAACCAGAGTACGGACCACTCCTTGACGAGCTTGGAAATCGAAAAATCGGAGCAGTCACACACTCTTACTCAATTTCTTCGGCACCATGGGAAACCAAAGAAAAAGGATTCCTCGAGTTCTATGTTGTGCTGGAAATTGTCAATGATGGCTCGCCAGGCCGACTAAGTGAATCATTTTTTCTGTTAGATCCAGAAAAAGATAGCTCTGTCACGTACTTCGAACGCATTACGGGTAGCTTCACCTTGGCAGATCGAACCAGCGGCTATGAAAGCGTCATCATGGTCGGCACAGGAACAGGACTAGCGCCATTCATTGCGATGATGAAACAACTACACTACGAAGCGTCAGGTGCTAAAGGGGGAGATGGCCGACAGTACACGGTTCTTCACACAAATCGAACCTATGAGGAACTCGCATACCACGAGGAACTGTTGGATATCGAGGCTTCTGGAAAGCTCGATTTCGTCTACATCCCGACCGTTAGTCGCCCTAAACAGCGTGACATCGACGATAAGGCAATGGGGCAAGGACGAGCGAATAATGCCTTACGGCACATCTTCGACCTTCCACTGAAAGAGGAGGAAATTGTGCAGGAAATTCGTGCGCGCGGTGAGGATACTGCTGAGGCGCAGTCCGTCCTTGACCGTACAGTGCGACCGGTTCTTCCTCAACAGATAAATTTATCCTCACTTAGAGACCGGTTAACACCGTCACGTACGGTACTCATGACTTGTGGTAACCCTTCCTCTATGACTGATATGGAACTCACCACGAAGCGAAACAATATTCGCTTCGAGATGGAAGAGTGGTGAGTATTTTCTTGGTGGGTGAGTGATGAAGAAGACCGACACCATCAAGACAAACCCCTCGATTCCAACCGTTCAGTTCTGGATTAACGGTAAAGCGGAAATCTCCAACGATCAGAACCGCCACGGCAATGTCACCAATGCCGCAACAGGTGAGATCCTCAGAAAAGTCCCGTTCGCCGATTCTGAAACCGTAAACGACGCCGTACAAGCGGCCTCCACGGCTTTTAAGACGTGGCGAGCAACGACTCCTGTGCGCCGTGCACGCATACTCATGCGCTTCCGAGACTTACTCGCACAGCACAGCACCGAATTCTCCGCTCTCATCACACAAGAGCATGGCAAGACGCTCCTTGACGCCGAAGGATCCCTTCAGCGTGGTCTCGAGGTCGTTGAATTTGCGATCGGAGCACCTCATCTACTAAAAGGAGAACATGCTGAGGACGTAGGAACTGCTGTTGATTGCCATACTGTGAAACAACCATTGGGAGTGTGCGCCGGAATAACACCGTTCAATTTTCCCATCATGGTACCGCTCTGGATGGTCCCAGTAGCCATCGCCTGTGGAAACACATTCGTCTTAAAACCTTCTGAGAAGGATCCCTCAGCTAGCGTCAAGTTGGCCAAGCTCTTCACAGAAGCGGGTCTACCGGAGGGTGTCCTAAACGTCGTGCATGGCGATAAAGAATGCGTCGACGCCCTGTTAGTGCATCCAGACGTTCGTGCAGTGTCTTTCGTCGGCTCGACACCGGTCGCCAGATACATCTATGAAACCGCTAGCCATCATGGCAAACGAGTTCAGGCTCTCGGAGGCGCAAAAAATCATGCAATCGTACTTCCAGACGCAGAACTAGAGGCAACCACAGACGCCATCATTGGGGCAGCGTACGGTTCGGCTGGTGAGCGATGCATGGCAATTTCCGCTGTTGTCGCGGTCGGTGAGATCGGTGATCGTCTCGTTGACACACTTAAAGATAAGGCTACTCGCCTCAAAGTCGGTCCAGGTGATGCCAAGGGAGTCGAGATGGGTCCACTTATTACCAAGGCTCACCAGAACAAAGTCAAAGGATATGTCGACATAGGTGAAGAAGAAGGCGCAACACTTGTGCTCGACGGACGTGCGATGAAAATTGCTGGGTACGAGAATGGCTCCTTCTTGGGACCGACACTGTTTGACCACGTTCGTCCAGACATGACCATTTATAAGGATGAGATTTTCGGGCCGGTTTTGGTTATTCTACGGTGCGAGACTTTTACCGAAGCGATTGACATCGTCAATCGCAACGCTTATGGCAATGGAGCTGCAGTCTTCACACGCTCCGGGGCAACGGCTCGCCGGTTCGAAAATGAGGTCCAAGTTGGCATGGTTGGCATCAATATCCCAATACCAATTCCTATGGCTTTCTTCTCGTTCGGTGGCTGGAAAAATTCTCTCTTCGGTGACCTACACGTTCACGGACTTGAGGGGGTGAACTTCTACACGCGTACCAAGGTTGTAACTACTCACTGGCCAGAGAATTAAGGTGCGTTCCTCTTACCCAGACCGAATGTCTAGATACATAAGCACCTAGCGCGCATACCCTACCCCACTCAGTATTTTAACGGACGTAGAATCTTTTCTCTATTCCGCAATAACTTCGACGATTGTCATGGAACGAATTACCCATCTGACACGAGGTTATAATACTGCTAACCGTTGAATTGTCCCGGAGGGTTGTAAGTGTTTGAATCGCCCACAGCGATCATCAGAATATTCGCTAACATCGGAGAATTTTTCTCACGCACTACCCAGCGCTGGTTTCCGGATTCGTGGGTTGTGTGCATGATTTTAACAACGGCCGTGATCTTCCTCGCGATATTCGGTGTTGGTGCGGGAATAGAAGAGACTGTGCTGGCGTGGGGCAACGGGATGTGGGCATTGCTCGAAATTGGAATGCAGTTCACGATCCTGATGGTCGCCGCACACGCCTGTGTTTCATCTCGGCCCGTCTTCAGACTACTCGACCGCCCCGCAAGTCTTCCAGATCCCGAACGTCCCGTCCAAGCCGTCGTCCTGGTTGGTGCCTATTCGTTAATTACTGCTTACCTCAACTGGGCGTTTTGTCTGGTCGCATCGGCAATTTTCATCCCTTTTGTCGCGCGTAGAAACCCGAACACGGACATCCGGATCCTGATCACTAGTGGCTACCTTGGACTGGGCACTATCTGGCACGGAGGACTTTCTGGTTCGGCTCCATTAATTCTCGCCACGCCGGGCAATCCGCTGATAGCACCATCGAGTGGAGTGGGTATTATCGACCGGTTACTGCCAGTAACCGAGACTCTCTTCACCCCCTTCAATCTCTTTTACTTGATTATTATCAGTGCTGTTTCACTCACGACAATTGCACTACTCCACCCTCAGAAAATATCCGAACGTTGACTCGTAAACAAGCCGAACAGATGATGCCAATCCTACCTGCTGAAACGAAGGAACCTAGTGATTCACCGGCTAGAAAGTTAGAAGAGTTTCAAGGATGGATAGTCCTTGGGGCGGTGTTGATCGGTTATCCTCTTGGTCATTCAATTGCAACGAAAGGATTCGGAGCAACTTGGACAATCAACGCCTACAACATGGTATTTCTGGTCGGAGCCTTGTTGCTTCAGGGTCGACCATCCAATCTTGTGAAGGCATTTACACGGGGCGCATCAACGGCATCAGGAATTATCCTGCAATTCCCCTTCTATGCCGGAATCTTCGGTATCATCACTAACACCGATCTCGGAGACTGGCTTGGTAACCTGTTCGTCGAGATGGCGACAACAGAAACTTATCCTGCGATCGTTTATCTTTACTCTGGGTTCATGAACTTATTTGTTCCATCAGCAGGATCAAAATGGCTAATTGAGGCACCTTATCTCTTATCCGCCGCCAAGGAACTGGGGGTTTCAGCGACGACTACAGTATTGGCTTTCGCGTACGGCGATTCAACTACCAATCTAATTCAGCCCTTTTGGGCGATTCCGATCTTAACGGTGACAGGTCTTCGCTTTGGCGATGTGGTTGATTATACAGGATTGGTAGCGGTTGTTTGTTTTACGATCAGCCTGATCGCCATGTTTTTGATTCCTGCTCAGCTATGATCCGTTTGATTTGACTAACTGTCTCAACACATACGGTAAAATCCCACCATGGTAGTAATAATCAAGCTCTTCTGGTGTGTCGATACGCGCAGTCACAACGAAATATTTTATCTCGCCGTCAGACGTGGTCGCGCGTACCCGCACTCTAGCTCGAGGCGCGAAATTATCCGCGATACCGGTTAATTCGAATGACTCTTGACCAGTTAGTCCAAGACTTGAAACGGTATCCTCCAGATTAAACTGAAGCGGTAACACACCCATAAAGACAAGATTACTGCGGTGGATTCTCTCGAACGTCTCGGCAATCACCGCACGGACCCCAAGTAACATTGTACCTTTGGCTGCCCAATCTCTAGATGAACCTGCTCCATACTCCTTACCGGCCAGAATAAGAAGCGGCGTTCCTTCTTGTCGGTAGCGCATCCCAGCATCGTAGATAGTTAGCTGCTCGCCGGTAGGTTGGTAACGTGTCCATCCTCCTTCCGTTCCGGGCACGAGTTGATTACGCAGACGTATGTTAGCGAACGTACCTCTTATCATCACTTCATGGTTCCCTCGGCGACTCCCAAACGAATTGAAGCCCTTGGGATCAACTCCGCAAGCAATCAAATACCTACCTGCTGGTCCGTCAGGCGGAATCGACCCGGCCGGTGAAATATGATCAGTTGTTACACTATCCCCTAGTACCGCGAGGACTCGAGCATTGGTTATGTCAGTTGGAGCAATTGGCTCAACAGCAAGTTCCTCAAAGAAAGGAGGATTTCTCACATACGTGGAATCGCGATCCCAAGAAAATCGTTGACCAGTTGGTGCTGGAAGTTCCTGCCACCGCTCATCGCCATCAAAAACTCCCGCGTATTTGGATGTGAACTGCTCAGTGCGAACAGCTGTGGTCATTGACTCTTGTATCTCCTGGCTCGTCGGCCACAAATCCCGTAGAAAAACGTCCTTACCTCCGCTATCGTTTCCAATTGGTTCCCTAGTCAGGTCAATCGTCATTCGCCCGGCCAGAGCGTACGCTACGACAAGTGGTGGAGAAGCTAGGTAATTGGCACGAACGAGAGGTTGAATACGGCCTTCGAAATTCCTATTGCCGCTCAATACTGCCGCAACAACTAGATTTTCGTCTATAATGGCCGTCTCGACCTCGCTCTGAAGTGGCCCACTGTTTCCGATACAGGTCGTACACCCATAACCGACAAGACCAAACCCGAGTTGCTCCAACGGCTTCAGGAGCCCTGCCGTCTTCAGGTATTCCGTAACAACCCTGGAACCCGGTGCCAGACTGGTCTTGACCCAGGGTCGTCTCTTTAACCCGCGCTCCACCGCTTTCTTGGCTAAAAGACCAGCCGCCAACATTACGCTAGGGTTCGAGGTATTGGTGCAACTCGTGATAGCTGCAATGACAACAGCGCCGTTACCCAACTTGTTTGTAGTTGCAGTAATGAATTTTTCTTTCGAAACTCCTGACACGTCCTCAAGCGCTGCTCTGAAAGACGAGCATGCGTTCTTTAGAGGCACGCGGTCCTGCGGGCGCTTCGGACCAGCAATACTAGGTTCAATATCTTGCAAATCAAACTCAATTACATCGGAGTAGGAAGGAGCATCAGACTCGTTCGCAAATAGTCCCTGCACCTTGGCATACCCTTCAACTAGCCTGATCTGCTCAGAACCACGGCCCGTTAGCTTAAGATAGTCGAGAGTCATCCGATCGATCGGACAGATTGCTATCGTCGAACCGTACTCCGGCGACATATTCCCAAGCGTTGCGCGATCGGCTAACGTTAGCGCCCCCAGACCCGGTCCAAAAAACTCAACGAATTTATCTACGACTCCATAGTTCCTCAGCCGCTCCGTGATAGTCAGTACGAGGTCAGTGGCTGTTGTGCCCTCAGGTAATGATCCGACAAGCCTGAATCCAATAACGTCAGGGATCAACATCGAGATCGGCTGTCCGAGCATAGCCGCCTCAGCCTCGATGCCACCAACACCCCACCCGACAACTCCTAACCCGTTAACCATCGTCGTATGCGAATCGGTACCCACGAGGGTATCTGGATACGCAAGCACATGCCCATTTGAACTTTCACAGCATACAACACGCGCCAAGTTCTCAATGTTGATTTGATGTACGATACCGGTGTCTGGTGGTACTACTCTAAAATTTCTGAAGGCGTCCTGTCCCCACTTGAGAAACGCGTACCGTTCCTTGTTTCGTGAGAACTCCAGTTCGGCATTTAATTCAAAGGCGACCGGTGTACCAAAATGATCGACCTGAACAGAGTGGTCAACGACCAACTCTACCGGCTGCAAAGGGTTAACAGACTCGGGATCCCCGCCCAGTCGCGTTATTCCATCACGCATCGAAGCTAAGTCGACTACGACTGGTACACCTGTAAAATCCTGCAACAACACACGAGCCGGCATAAAGGCAATTTCCTTTGCGACTCCAGGTTCCCAACGGGCGAGTGTTTCAATGTCATCGCTGGTTACGGCCCCATTGTCTTCTCTCCGTAACATGTTCTCCAGGAGAATCTTAAGTGAATAAGGTAGCCGCGATACCCCTGGGTACCCCCCAGATTCAAGCGCACCTAAGCTATACAAGGCGAAGTTAGCACCGTCAACATTGAGTGTTTGGCGCGTACCGAAGGAATTTTTACTCATAACATTAGACTCCCGCCTGCAATATGAAGTCCACCAGGAGAAGGATTAGAATACGAATGTGCGGACCTCACTCAAACACCTATAATCGTCTACCTGAGGTCCATTTCGCAAGCGACCGGTGCTCGTAGCCTATGACACACCCCAGACTCGGAGCACACATGTCAATCGCAGGCGGTCTGCCGAACGCTATTGAACGTGCCGCAGCAGCTGGTTGCGAAGCCCTGCAAATCTTCACCAAATCGTCAAACCAGTGGCGGGCACGACCAATACCCGACAGCGAAATATGCAAGTTTCGAGAACGTGCCATGGCAACTGGTATCGGACCAATCATTGCCCATGCCAGCTATCTTATAAACCTCGCATCGCCAACGAAAACTTTGTGGCAGCGTTCTGTGGCGGCCCTTAACGAAGAAATGCAACGGGCTGAGGTGCTCGGACTCACCGGGGTTATTCTTCACCCCGGTGCCTACACAACAAGCACGGAAGAGGAAGGACTCCAGCGAATCGCTGAGGGTATCGCAGACGTTTTCAATAGACGAAAAGGAGAAACGACTCTACTCCTACTTGAGCACACAGCCGGACAAGGCACTGTTCTCGGTCATCGGTTCGAACAGTTACAAATGATCATCAACGCACTGGACGGTTCACCTCGCCTTGGAATCTGCTTAGACACGTGTCATCTAGTCGGTGCCGGATATGACATCATCTCAGTTGAGGGACAACGACAAGTCTTTGACGAGTTTTCTACAATCATTAATCTTGATCGCCTTAAAGTGTTTCATCTTAACGACTCAAAAAAACCTCTCGGAAGCCGTCTCGACCGACACGAGCACATAGGAAAGGGTTACATTGGTATCCAACCATTTCGTCGTTTATTACAAGACAGCAGATTCGAAGGTCTACCGATGTTGCTCGAAACACCGAAAGAGAGTTCTCCTTTGCCGTCGTCGATCGAAGTGGATAAGATGGATCTTGAGAATCTCGAACTCCTTAGAACACTCAGATAATGACTAATTCGAGCCGATAACCAAACAAAAGGTATGAAGTGCAATATCAAATGACCTGGACAATGTTAGTTGCGGCGCTGCTCTTCTCGGCAAGTCTCGCGGCTGGCAATCACCAAGGAGACTACACTTCCAGCATCGAAGACTGGCGCAGAGAGCATCAGAAACGCCTCACAACCGATAATGGATGGTTGACGGTTACAGGATTGTTTTTTCTCAGAGAAGGTGATAACAGCTTTGGCTCGGATCCCCTAAACGATATCGTAATTCCCGAGGGACCAGAACACGCAGGTGTTTTTAATTTACACGACAGGCAAGTTACGATCATTACCCCAGTAGATCAGATGTTGATCGTCAATGGCGAGCAGGTGTCCCACGCAAGATTGTACCCTCGCGAACAACCCACAACCGTTACGATTGGCGCACTCACCCTAATGGTTCACACTAGTGGTGAACGGTTAGCTATCCGTATGCGTGATAAGAACAGTGATCTCTGGCAGGATTTCTCAGGGCTTCGCTGGTATCCAGTTAACGGAACATACAGAGTGCCGGCTCGCTTTATACCTCACGACGAGCCCATTAGCGTCAAGATCCAGAACATCCTTGGAGATATTGAGACGTACACAAGTCATGGTTCGGCAGCACTATCTATCAAAGGACAAGAGTTAAGAATGCTCTCCCTTACTGCTGGAAACCGGCTCTGGTTCATCTTTCGAGATCTAACCAGTGGCACCGAAACGTACCCAGCGGCTAGGTTTTTGTACTCGGATGCGCCGGAAGACGGATCACTCATCATCGATTTTAACATGGCGTACAATCCTCCCTGTGCTTTCAGTCCCTACACAACCTGCCCGCTGCCCCCACAAGACAATCGCCTATCTGTGCGTGTTGAGGCTGGCGAATTGAATTACATGGGTCCCGTGCCGACTTCCATAGATATTAACTGAACCAAAACCGCAAAATGTTCCGGATAAAAAATTTACTCGGAGTAGATAGACATGTTGGGTGGACCGTGTGCTAGCATCGGGCGTGCCCCCTGTCCTTCAGAAAGCTGACGTCGAGCGAATCGCTGCACTTGCTCACCTCGATTTAACCGAGGATGAAAAGGAAAAATTTGGAAAACAACTCGCGGATATCCTCGCCTACGCACGCCAAATAGAAAAGATCGATACAACGGAAGTTCCGCCCACTTCGCACGTTCTTACACCGCGGAGAGCACTTCGTGAAGACGAAATCAGTACCTCCCTATCCCGCTCAGAAGCATTAGCCAACGCTCCGGATTCAGCAGCTGAGGCAGGCCTTTTCAAGGTTCCTAAGGTGATTGGTTGATGAAAATTGAATGGACCTTACACGAAGTAAGGAATGCTGTAGCGCAAGGAGAATCATCGGCCGTCGACATCTGTCGAACGTGTCTCGACCGGATCAAAGCGCGTGACGAAAAATTACACGCATTCACCACTGTCTCATCTGAACGAGCCCTATCATGTGCTGAACAGATCGACCGAACACGCACAATAGATACTGACGCTCGACCCCTACTAGGTGTACCGATAGCGATAAAAGACAATATTTGCACACGCGATATAACCACAACTGCTTCGTCGAGGATCCTCGAGAACTTTATTCCTCCGTACGATGCTACCGTGATAACCAAATTGAAGCGCGCGGGTGCAGTCCTCTTAGGAAAAACTAACTGTGATGAATTTGCGATGGGATCATCGACCGAACACTCCGCGTTCGGCGTAACCCGTAATCCTTGGGCGTTGGACCGGATTCCGGGCGGTTCAAGTGGAGGTTCAGCTGTTGCGGTCGCTGCTCGAATGGTGCCGGCCGCTCTTGGTTCGGACACTGGTGGATCGGTCCGCCAACCGGCCGCTCTCTCTGGGATCACGGGTCTGAAACCAACCTATGGGCGAGTATCTCGTTTCGGATTACTGGCGTTTGCCTCGTCACTCGATCAGATTGGTCCCCTCACCTGCACTGTTCGAGACGCAGCTATTCTTCTGAATGTGATCGCCGGCCCTGACTCTTATGATTCGACGATTTCTTTACAAGACGTTCCAGATTTCACAAAGGCATTAACTGGAGATATCCGAGGTGCCCGCATTGGCGTGCCACGTAAGATTCTCAACAAAGGAGTCGACGAAGACGTGAACCGAGCGTTCTTCGAAGCACTTGGTGTACTTGACGCTCGTGGCGCAACACTCGTTGATATCGAGCTACCCCACGCCGACTCTGCTATTCCAGTGTACTCCCTCATTGCAGCAGCCGAAGCCAGTTCTAATCTTGCTCGCTATGACGGAGTACGGTACGCGTACCGGGCTAGCCTCAGTGAAAACGAAACCACGATTGCAACGATGTACAATCAAACTCGAAATCGAGGATTTGGCTCGGAAGTTAAGCGTCGAATTATGCTCGGTACGTACGCACTTAGCGCAGGCTACCATGACGCTTACTACCTCAAAGCGCAGCAAGTGCGCACACTAATTAGGCGCGACTACGAACTCGCGTTCAATAAGGTAGACGTGGTCGCCACACCTACGACTCCACTAGCCGCGTTCCGACTCGGCACACATGTGAACGATCCCTTGCAGATGTACCTGATTGATGTGTTCACGGTCAGCGCGAATCTGACAGGATTACCCGCCCTGAGTGTTCCTTGTGGCTTCACATCGGCAAAGCTGCCTACCGGTCTTCAGCTCACAGGCCGACCGTTTGATGAAGCAACGCCGTTACGGTTGGCTGATGCTTACGAGCGCGATGAGCCTTGGTGGAAAGAATTGCCCCCCGATCTAAAATGATCGGTATCCACCGAATCCGTTGCCAGTAATCAATAAAGCCTGGAACAGGGAGCATATCCTGGTCAATCTGACCCATATCATTGAACAAAAATTTAGTTTAGACGATTAATCTCCGGGGTGACGGTCTTCCCACCAGTATAAAAGCGATTAGCTGACGAACAAACCGGACAGTAAGGCGGGGTTAGACCGAGTGACACCACTGACAAAAATTTGAATGAATCGCGCGGTTAAAAATAACAGAGCGACGGCCACCCGCGAGTAGGGAAGCTTATAACATCACCGGTAATCAAAGACTGATGCACTCTTGTGGCTTTCAGTTTTTGTAAAGTGTACTGCTGCGTCAGTCCTTACAAGCACCTCGCTCCAAAAGTTCTGGACTGCGAAGCTGATCGACCGGACCTCTCGGTACATCTGGCGGAAGGTAATTAAAATCGTCACCTAAGCGATCTTCCAGGTTCCGTACGACAAGCGTCCCCCTACCCGTGGCTCGATGTTTTGAAAAGCCCACTAAAATACAGAACCCGATAAATAGTGCGAGCAGAAAAATCGTCGATACACCAAGCCCTTGGAGCGCGCCTACTATCAGATTCTGAATTTCGGCAGCGTTCACTTAGTTTCCTCCGGATCAGTCACCTTTGGTGCAGGCAGATCATATACGATTAACCCGGCTCGCACCTCTTCCATTGCTATGCGCTCTAATCTGACCGGCACCTCTGTGGTATCACCCGCCGAAGGGTCAGTCCGATGCTGGGAAACCTTTGGTAGCGCACCGCGCCGAAGTTGCTTAGCTCTCTGGGCTGCAACATCGACGAAGAGAAAGCGGCTTTCAATTGGGGCCACCCGAGGTGTTTCGGTTGAGGGCTGGCCTTCAGATAGTTCTGGAGATGCCTCCACCTCCAGAGCCTTATCCGATCCAGAAATTTGTCCGTTTGTATCCATAGTCTCTCAAATGAAGAACAATCAGACTTACTATAAGGTTACTCGAAAAACTCCCTGCCGTCGACGGGGAAGACGGATTCAACTTCCGGAGAACCCGAATCTACCCAATTTATCTTATCGCCGGTCAATAATCGGCCTGCGGATCGGTTATCTGAGAGCCCTACGTACCACTCACCATCGAGCAAATAGTAAGCGGGACGCCCACTCTCGTAGATGACGACGCCACCATGTTGATCGATTATAGGGCAGATCATCCGTGCATCTATTGCAGCCATTAACACACCGCCTGTAGTCGAACGCCTTGTCTTAAGCTGCCCTAACAACAATCTGCTTAGGCTTCGCTTCTTCACGTAATGGCAACCTTACTACCAGCGTCCCGTCCTTGTAATCAGCATTAACCGCCTCAGGATTGACTGTCGCGGGTAACGAGAAAGAACGACTAAACTTACCTTGGTTGCGCTCCATCCTTTGCCAGGAGTTCTGGCCATTGTCATGCTCAAATTTGCGCTGACCACAGAGAGTCAACACATCGTTTGCCACGGTAACACTAATATCCTCTAATTTGATTCCCGGTAACTCCGCCGTAAGCACTAGTTCGTTATCACTGTTTTGATAAATATCGACTGGTGGAACCCAAGTTTCATGGGTGAAGAAACAATCGTCATTAGCCGGCACAAAAAAATTCCGCAACCAGTCTTTCGGGTTATCCGAAAGAAGTGAAACTTCACGAAATGGATCCCATTGAGTAATTCTCATAATTTCTCCTTCAAACAACTAAAAAATGCTTCCTCTCGCGTCTCCAACTCACTGATACGAGTACTAAGCAATTCCTGAACGATTCCTCGTATCTCAACTAGTCAGAATATTAAAAAATATATTAGCTTATGTCAAGCATAAAATATTATTATAATACACTCATATAATAATGCTTAGCGGAAAACATTTATAAGTTTACTTTTTGCTTAGCTTTACAGGAGTATTAATCAGAGAGAAAAGAAGAATTTTATTTGAGATGAAAGGCGTAAAAGCTATCCATTTGTTGATTGGAAACGTAAATCTCTTATACAAGCAAAGCAGTCAACCTACTCGTATCAACTTCGTGACTAACTGCTTCGCACACGTCAGGCATCATCCCTGGGCTGATGACACCGATATCACTGATGATTGAGGTCACTAGGTCAATCGATATCTTCTCGAAGTATGGATTCCAAACTGACACGGCTGTTGGCGCCGAATCCCAAACCTCTTCTATAGGTCCATCTCGTAGAACCAGGAGACCCTCTAGTTCCGGAGCCACGAACTTGTCGCGGCTAGCAACAACATGGACAGGAATGCCCAGACTATTAGCAGCAGCAGCGAGCTGCCGTGTCCCACACTTGTTGATCATCCAGTGCGACGCCACGGCATCGGCTCCCACAATTACCGCCGCACTTCCCTCAAGTGCTAAGCCAACTGCAGCATCAGTGAAAAGGTCAACTACTAGACCTGCTTCCGTTAAGGCTTTGGCCATTTCACGGCCCTCCAATAGAGGTCGTCCTTCAGCACACGCAACTCTGACCTGCCTCTGCAGAGCGATGTCCTTCAGACATCTCAGCACAGACCCACTCGAGGAACAAGTAACCACCCGCAGAGAACCTTGATCCCGCTCGCCAAAACCCGTCAACAAGGTTTCGGCGGTGAAACGAGCCAGTATCGGCGGAGCCCGTAAAACACGCTGTTCAAAGACAGAAAAAGTCTCCTTGGCCCCTGGACTTCCTAGGGCAATGGCCACGGCATTCCATACCGAAGCCATACACGGCTGTGCCAGGCAGAGCTCGCGACCAACAACTGTAAGCTCCGTTTCACCCAACTTCCTGGCTTCGCGCAGAACTGAGAGCACTTGCAGTAGTATTTCAGATGCACTAGAGCGTCCGTCATGGCGTAACATGTCTACGGTGTTTTTTAGTTGTTTATTCATGAATCTTCAAGGCAGATGGCCACCAAAATCAGTCGACATTCACTTGAACCCGATCCTTGTGAGATCATTAAGAGTGAGCAGGTTGTTGCTCACCGCTGAAGTTTATTTCCTGATCATCGTCTGAGAACAGTCACACATTATGAGAATTCTCTTCATTGGTGACATTGTAGGCAAGCCAGGCCGAGACCTAACGCGACGGGGACTACCAGGAATCATTGACCGTTTCAGCATCAATTTGGTCGTAGCCAACGTAGAAAACGCAGCCGGTGGCGCTGGCATTACACGCGAGGTCGGTGAAGCAATTAGAGACTATGGTGTCGACGTTATGACCTCAGGTAACCACATCTGGGACAAGAAAGAGGCCATCAGTTACATTGGCCTTGAATCGCGACTTCTTCGGCCGGCAAATTATCCACCTGGCGTACCAGGACTTGGAAGATACGTAGCTCGCACGAACCTCGGCAACTCAGCTGCTATCATCAACATCATGGGCCGTGTCTTTATGTTGAACATCGATAATCCGTTCGCGGTGGTCATTAACGAGATCGAGGCAATTCGAAAAGAAGCCCGTGTGATCATAGTCGACTTTCACGCCGAAGCAACATCCGAAAAAATCGCGATGGGCTGGTACCTTGATGGACAAGTGACGGCTGTCGTTGGAACTCACACACACGTGCAAACGGCCGATTCACAAATCCTTCCAGGAGGCACAGCATACATGACTGATGTTGGCATGACCGGAGCCCATGACTCAATAATCGGAGTGGAAAAAGGTGCAGCTCTTGCGCGATTTATCAATAGCATGCCGTCCCGTCTAGAACCCGCAAACGGGAACCCACGCCTTAACGCCGTTGTTATCACAGCTGATGACAACAGTGGAAAAGCCACCTCTATTGAGCGTTTGAGTTTCTCCGCGCAGGAAATCGATGCCCTATCCTGAAAATCGGTGCCCACATCATGACTAACCTATTCGACTTACCCTTTGAAGAGGCGGAACCTAAGCGCCGCCACATATTAACCGTTACGGAACTAACGTTTAGTATCCGCAAGCTCCTTGAGAGCAACTATCCAGAGGTTTGGGTAGAAGGTGAATTGTCCAACTGCCGTGTCTGGAACACTGGTCATCTCTACTGCACACTTAAAGACGGTACGGCACAACTCAAAGGCGTGATGTTTCGGTCGGCTGTTCGGTACCTGAAGTTCAAACCGGAGGACGGGCTACGCGTTATTGCGCGTGGCCGCATCAGCCTGTATGAACCGAAGGGTGAGTACCAGATCGTTTGTGAGGAGCTGCAACTACATGGTCTGGGCGATCTGCAAGTCGCATTTGATCAACTTAAGCAGAAACTCCGAGCCGAAGGATTGTTCGAACCTACGCGAAAGCGGCCACTTCCCGGCCTTCCACGAAAGATTGGTATCGTAACCTCCTTGGACGGCGCTGCGTTACAAGATATCGTTACAATATTGCGGCGTCGGTACAATAATGCCCACTTGGTCATCCGACCATCACGTGTGCAGGGTGAGGGCGCTGCAGAAGATCTCGCTCGAGGAATCAATCAGATCGCAAAGGTTTCTGGAATCGACGTCACCATCCTTGGTCGTGGAGGTGGATCAGTCGAAGACATGTGGGCATTCAATGAAGAAATCGTGGCCCGCGCTATCGCAAATTCACCAATCCCCATAATTTCAGCGGTCGGCCACGAAATCGACTACACGATCAGTGATTTCGTTGCTGACGTTCGCGCACCAACTCCATCAGCTGCCGCTGAACTAGTTGTCACCTGCAAGGACGATTATTTCTCTCGCATCGATCGATTGAGAGAACGAACCTACGCTGCTGCCTGTACAAACATCCACAGAATGAAGACAAAGCTGCACTGGCTAGACAGTCAACCCAGTTTCGCTGGATGGCCAGCACACCTTGTTCTTCGGGGGCGCCACAACGCTGAACTCACTCACGAACTCGCTCGGGCTGGCCATATACTCACTACAAAACGTGAACGCCGTTTCCATGCTCTTCGCTTACAACTAAAATCTCATGACCTTGGCCGTCGCTTAGCAGGAATACGGTCGCGTTTAGTTGCAACACAGGGAAACCTTGTAGCAGCCATTGCGGAGCGCAGGTACGAAACTGACTTGCGACTGCGCGCCTTGGCCGGACGCCTCGAGAACCTTAGTCCCCTTTCCGTGCTCGGACGTGGTTATGCAGTGTGTTGGAATCATGATCGTACGGTCGTTATCAGGGACTCGGATTCAGTGTCACCGGGTCAAAGCGTCCGGGTTAGACTGCACCGCGGCGAGCTTTCATGTGAAGTCAGAGAGAAAGAGTGACCTGAACAGCAAACATAGAGGTCGACTATGGATCCCAAGATCAAAGATTTCGAATCAGCTATTGCCGAACTTGAAACGATCGTAAAAACACTCGAAAATGGCGAGCTGCCACTAGAAAAGTCACTAGAACATTTCGAACGGGGCGTGCAACTTTCTCGCTTCTGTCACGCGCGCCTTGAAGAGGCCGAGCGACGGATCGAGATACTTAACGAACGTGGAGAGCTTCGAAAAGCTCCTGAATCACTCGGTTCCTCTAGCAGAGAATCCGAAACCAAGAAAACCCAATGACCATCCCCGAGGATCTCCAAGATTACCTTCAGAAACAACGGGCTACCGTTGATAAGGCTCTCGAACATTTTCTCCCTTCACCTAACGAATGTCCGGGAGTTATCGCTGAAGCGATGCGTTACAGCGTGTTTGCAGGTGGTAAACGTCTCCGTCCCATCTTGACTCTCGCTACTGCTGAAGCTGTCGCAGAGACTCAACAATTAGTGACCGAGGTACCAACCCTTTCATTGCTAGAACTTACTTTACCCGCTGCGTGTGCTATCGAGCTCATTCACACATACTCGCTCATCCACGATGACCTCCCAGCCATGGACAACGACATACTACGACGAGGGCACCCGACGGCTCATGTGATCTATGGAGAAGGCATTGCCGTTCTTGCTGGAGACGGTCTACTTACACAAGCCCTCGGGCTAGTCGCCAGGAATCCAGAAATCAATGATGTGGTCTTGAACCGGCGAAAGCTCACTGCTTTAACATGCATTGCGGAGGCTGCCGGTGCAGCTGGTATGGTCGGGGGCCAAGCGATCGATTTACAGGTGGCTGGAAAAATACCAGATGCTTCGTTCAGACAGTTCGGCGTCGAAGATTTGAACTCGATGCATAAAAGAAAAACTAGTGCCCTCATCCGTGCAGCGGCGGTGGCCGGTGCCATTATGGTTGGAGCATCCAAGAAAATAATCGATGCGATCGATTTGTATGGCTCCCACCTCGGATTGGCGTTTCAGATTGTGGACGACATTCTCGACGTTGAGGGCGCGCCAGCTCAACTAGGTAAAACTACTGGTAAGGACGCTGCTGCCGCCAAACCAACCTATCCGTCAATGTATGGTCTCCAAGAATCACATCGCCTGGCTGACCAGTGTATCGCTGACGCAAGAACAACACTTGAATCCACTAAACTCGGCGGGCGACTCGCAGAGATCGCTGACTGGATTAAGGTGCGCAAGAGTTGAAAGGTTGCAGGACTAAAACTCCTTGCAATGGAATCCCTTGTCACAACCGGATCCACTACGTGCCCCTAAGAAACCGACAAGTCAGAATATCTGAACTAAGCATCAAGAGTGTCTTTTAAAAGACGGCCTGGGAAAAGTCGCCTACAGAAAATTATGATAGGTCACAAATGATGAAACGGATGCGACTGGACAAACTGGTCGTGTATCGCGGCCTAGCCGCATCACGAGACCGTGCACAGGCCATGATTTTGGCTGGACAAGTTCAAGTCAGTGGAACGTCACCCATCAAGGCTGGTTCTCTCGTACCTATTGACGTTGACATAAAGCTAGACAAACCAGACCATCCCTACGTCAGTCGGGGTGGCGTGAAACTCGCGCACGCTCTAGAAATCTTCGGCATCCCCGTACACGGAAAAAGTACTCTTGATATTGGAGCCTCCACCGGCGGCTTCACCGACGTTCTGCTACGCCGAGGTGCAGCACATGTAGTAGCACTAGACGTTGGTCACGGTCAACTCGATTGGAAACTTCGCAACGATCCAAGGGTCACTACTCTGGAACGAGTAAATGCACGCTCGATTCATCCGGACACATTCCCGACAAGCTGTCAAAAATTCGATACCATTACCATCGACGTTTCATTCATCTCACTTAAGCAGATCTTGCCCGGCGTGTTAAGGTTGCTGAACTCAAACGGCGATGTTGTCACTCTCGTTAAACCTCAGTTCGAGGCCGAACGGTTCGAGATAAGAAAAGGGGGATTGGTCCGCGACCCAAATGTTCATACACGCGTGATCAAAGAAATATCGAGGGCTGCACATGAAGTAGGATTAAAACGGATAGCGACTACGCCGTCACCAATCACTGGTGTGGAGGGAAATCAAGAATTCTTTCTCCACCTCTGCGCCACTCAAGAGGCATGATGAATATTGATCAAGTGTCATCGAACACCCAAGCGCAAGCGATTCGTAGAGTCGGTCTAGTGGCTAAGGCACGACTAAGGGAAGCAGCCTCCCTGCTGCGGGAAATTGCTGCGTGGTTGGATGAACGTGGAATCGATGCCATCTTTGAAGACGAAACTGCCAGAACTGCTAATTTTAAAACAGAACGCAAACAACTCAGTAAGGCAGCACTACCGAAGGCCGTTGACATGATCCTGGTGCTCGGTGGCGATGGTACTCTGCTGGCCACGGCCAACCGAATCGCCCAAGCCAACGTTGATATTCCGATCCTCGCAGTTAATTTTGGAAGCCTTGGTTTTCTTACTGAAATAACTCTGCCAGAGCTGTACCCCTCTCTTGAATCTGTGCTTGCTGGTACGGCAGGAATCGATCACAGACACATGTTGCGATCATTAGTACATCGCCAAAATAAGGTGCTCGCTGATCGTCTAACGCTGAACGATGTGGTCATAACGAAGGGTGCACTCGCAAGTATTCTCGACCTTTCAGTTTCGGTACGCGATCAGTTCGTAACCAGATTCAAAGCCGACGGGTTAATAATTGCTAGTCCGACAGGTTCAACAGCCTACAATCTAGCGGCGGGTGGCCCTATCGTGCATCCAGCAGTTGAGGCCCTTGTGCTCACACCAATCGCCCCACATACATTAACGAATCGACCAATCGTGATCCCAGCATCTTCGGAAATTCGAGTTCAACCTTTCGTTGACGGCGCAAACCAGGAATGCTTTGTTAATTTCGACGGCCAGTTCGGATTCAAGCTCGAGGAAAACGACGTGGTGAATGTTAGACAGGCCTCCCGTCCTCTAAGGGTCGTACGGGCCTCCGCACGCAACTATTTCACGGTACTTCGAGAAAAGTTCAAATGGGGTGAACGTTAGACCGGATCAATCGAATCAATGTCTCTCAGATTCTTACGTAGACGGACTCAAGGGCCCGAATCCTTCACATATCGTAAACTAGGTAAGGCTAATTGGTGGATGGTAAATTATCTGGATCCTGTTGCCGTCAGGATCGAAAAAATAGAATGAACGGGCCCCGTCCCGATGGTTTCGCGGCGGCACAATGATTGAAACCCCTGCGCGCTCCAAAAAAGAAGCCCAGGCATCAACTTCGGCTGGCACCAGAACGACCAAGCCAAAGTGATCCAACGCGGAGTTTTCAGTCTTGGTAATTCCTTTAGAACGGTGTAAGGCCAAGTTGTCTGTCCCAGACGTAAGGTAAACATTGTCCGCATCTGGCTCCCATTCAACACGAAATCCAAGCAAATCCACATAGAAGCGTTTCATGGCCTCGAATGAGGTCACTTGCAACGCCAGATGGCGTAATCCGAGGTGGGCAGGGCGTACGCTCATTGCCCCTATGGTATCGAACTGTTCGTCACTGTGGAAGGTAGGAAACAGTTGGACTTGCTGGCAACGGTCTTGTAGGTCTAGAATTCACCATGTCTCGGAAGTCCCTTGCGCAGTCTGGGTGTGCGCTTTGTGGCACAAAGGACGTCTCAGAGCCGCGCGGGAAGGAAAAGTATTGCCGTGACTGCTGGGACAAGAAGATCGCTGTCGAGGACATCGTTGCAAGAGAATTTGCACTGAAACGCTACATCCGGGCCCACAGTGCAGAAAAGTACTTGGTGTATCACTCGGCCGTCAAACGTCCTTGTGGCCAACTAATCATTGTCGATGACGGATACGACCTATTTCTAACAGTAGTCTTGTACCCAAGTTTTGGCTGGGATGAACCAGCCTACTACTTGGAGGGTGATCCCGAGGGACGTTCATTTGCCGAAGTTCTCGTGGACGTCGTAGTCGCCGAGGTTATTGAACCCTGGGGCGGTGGCAAATGGCACCTGGAGGTTTTTCGATCTACTACAGCCGAACCGGAAGACTGGAACGGAGAATTGTGAAAGGAGTCTTTTATGAAACGCCTTGACATAGTCCTACTTGTAGGATTCGTTAGCATTAGTTTGTCTGCCGTAGCGTGCGGTGGTGGTGGAGAGGAATCGCCTCCAGCTGCTGAGACTAGCGCACCTGCAGCGGTCGAAGAAGCGCCCGCGAGTCCGCCTGCGGAAAGTGAATCTCCGGCAGGGGACGCTGAGACATCTGAAACAAGCGGAGCAGGGACTTCCGAACGACCAAGGCTAGTCCCCGCCGTAAGAGGGATGGCAGAAATCGGTTACCTGACCCCCGAAACCAGGAGAGCTCGGGGGGAAGTAATCACAACCTTCGAGATCAAGAATCTCGCAATTGCGGCCATTGCGGGTTTAACAATCGACGAGTTCTGGTACGATGGAGACGGCAACACGGTCACTGGAGACAGTCACCGCCTGTTGCAGCCTCTACTCCCTGGCGAAGAAGTCAGTGTGGAGCTCGCCGTCCCGAGCAGTAACAGACTTCGAACCAGTAAGTACAGTTTCAGCCACCAGAACGGTGATATTAAGGCTACGTTGCTTGATGAGTTTCCCCCGGGAGAGGGTGAAGGCGAAGATGAGGGTGAAGGTGAGGATGAGGGTGAAGGTGAGGATGAGGGTGAAGGTGAGGATGGAGACTAGTCCATTCTCCGAGACAGTAATTCTTCGTCGAGATTTTGCCTGAGGTAATCTTGTGGAAGGTAACCGTGAGGTAGTGGTGGCCTGTTAATTGAAGACCACATCTGCTACTTGGAAAGTAGGTCTCTAGGTTAAGCGTTCCAGACCGTCGCACAATATCGTATTACGATGGAAGGTGAAATACCATACCTTCCATCGTGTCTTTGTGCCAAAGTCGACTCATAAGACTCATCGCGGTGGTGCCTGAGACCTTCTCGGTGACGACGCCAAATGCCTCTCTTGATCCTGAGATTGGAGTGATCGAACCGAGCTGGACGGCACGCGTTGATTAATCCTTGAGACTCTCGCCAGCAAGTCTAGGTCGAGTGAATAACCAAACGTGACAGGATCGGTAATTGCTGCACCAGGACCCACTAATTTGCACCCAATGTATTAATGTGGCCGCGCAACTAGATAATGGCAGCTGCAACAAGGACAGGCACGTGAGATCCTGAGTACAGGTGATAGGAAACATAAAAACCCTATCTGGACCGAATAACCCGTCATCTTTGGAAGTAATCAGCATCGACCGTAACATGCGGTTTTTAGCAAACACGTAGTCGTCTCTACTTCAGACCCTATCGACAGCACTGTTATACTCCTAGGCATGCTCGTGGATGTTTCTGCTGTTCGGGCCGCCTTACAAGAAGACCACCTAGACGGCTGGTTACTCTACGATTTTCACGGTTCAAATCCCATAGCAGCGCAGTTAGTTGGACTTGGAGATCGCAGCAAGATTACAACCAGGCGGTGGTACTATTTGATCCCAGCAGTCGGCCAGCCGAAGGGATTGGTGCACGTCATCGAACCTCATACTCTAGACTCTTTGCCAGGGAAAAAGAACATCTATGGACAGCATCGTGAGTTGCAGCTTCGCCTACAAGATCTTGTAATCGGCTGCAAAACAATTGCGATGGAGTACTCACCGAATTGCGCGATCCCATCTCTCTCACGGGTCGATGCCGGCACGATAGAGACGATTAGGCAATTAGGTGTTGAAGTCGTGTCTTCGGGAGATCTCGTCCAACGATTCCAAGTCGGTTGGAATAGTCGTGTCTTAGCCCTGCATCAGGAAGCAGCAACACGTTTATACCGTGTCAAGGATCGGGCCTTTAATGCGATCGCCGACCTAAGTTTAACTGGTAGCACTGAATTTGAAATTCAACAACTGATGGTCGAGTGGCTTAGGGAAGAAGGATTAATCACTGATTCTCCGCCCGTAGTAGCGAGTCAGCAAAATGCGGGCCACCCACACTACCAACCAACGGTTGAATTTCACCGTTCGATTGGAGAAAACGAATTAGTACTATTAGATCTATGGGGTAAGCTTGATGAACCCGATGCAGTATTTGCCGATATAACCTGGATGGGTTACACAGGTCCGCGAGTACCGAAGAAACTTACCCAAGTATTCGCAACCGCCTGCGACGCCCGCGACGCCGCTATCGAATTCGTTCAGACGGCCGCACGAGAGCAACGTGAGGTACGAGGATGGCAAGTGGACCACGTAGCCCGTGAGATCATTGACCAGGCTGGCTACGGTAACCAGTTCATACATCGGACAGGCCATAGTCTAGGCGAAAAAGTCCATGGAAATGGCGTCCATATGGATGACTACGAGACGCACGATAATCGTCGCCTGTTACCCGGCACAGGATTTACAATCGAACCTGGTATTTATTTTGATAGATTCGGTGTACGAACCGAGATAAATATGTATTTCGGCGAACTGGAAGCCACGGTGACTGGACCGATACAAACGGATATTGTTACGTTAAGATAAACGGTTGGGAGGGTAAGGATGTCAACAAGAAAAACGACGCTATTCTACGCGATTCTAATTGCGGTCACCTCTATAGTTATCGGCATGGTCATCGCTTCACGATTCGGCCTCACGCCAGAATCAATGGCAGAAAGTCTATCAACTCCGCCGATGAACGAATCGCCACTCGATGGGCCGATCGAGGCCCAGACCTTCCGTAGAATTGCAGCAACCCAGACTCCCATGGTCGTGAACATCCGTACCGAGTCCGAGACTCAGGAATCGGATCAACTTTTTAGAGGCGACGAATTCTTCCGACGCTTTTTCGGCGAACCTCGCTCTCCGAGATCTCCAGAACACTCGTTTGGTGCTGGTTCAGGATTCGTAATCGACAAGGCTGGTTTCATCCTCACGAACAACCACGTCATTAAAGAAGCAACAAAAATTGAAATTGGATTCTTCGGAGACGACAACGAAATGTACGAGGCTAAGGTCGTGGGAAGCGACCAACTGACTGACAGTGCACTTCTCGAATTGATCGAGCGACCATCATACGAGTTGCCAGAGGCCTCTTTTGGCGATTCATCTCAGATGCAACCTGGCGATTGGGTGATGGCGATCGGGAACCCATTTAATTTGAACCACACTGTTACCGTAGGCATTGTCAGTGCAACTGGTCGACCGTTCGTAGTTGCTCCAGGTCGTTCACAAAACGTAATCCAGACTGATGCCGCCATCAATCCTGGCAACTCTGGTGGTCCACTCCTTAATCTCCGTGGGGAAGTTGTGGGAATAAATACTGCCATAGTCAGTGATCGCGCGAGCAACTTAGGAATTGGTTTTGCCATCCCCAGTAATGTCGTGGTGGAACTGCTCCCGCAACTCCACGGTGGTAAAGTGGCTCGAGGTTGGTTCGGGGTAGGAATTGAAGATGTACAACGAGAAGCGGTCGAGGAATTCGGATTAGAGGGACAGATGGGTGCAGTTGTTTCTTCGGTGACTCGAGGAGCACCAGCCGACAAAGCCGGAGTTCAGCCGGGCGACGTTATTATCGAGTATAACGGTCAATCAGTTGAAAATACTTCAGATCTCGTTCAGAAAGTCATCAGTACTAGGCCTGGTACCGAAGTCCCCGTAACTCTTATACGATTAGGAGAACCGATTACGATCAACGTAACCATTGAAGAGCTCGACCTC
The DNA here is from genome assembly GCA_965249535.1 of Vicinamibacterales bacterium. Lineage (GTDB taxonomy): Bacteria > Acidobacteriota > Vicinamibacteria > Vicinamibacterales. The sequence continues at coordinate 2,025,380 of OZ252241.1, read as the reverse complement.
GATTCTGAGAATCGAACAACTCGCACAGCAGTCGAGGATCTCGATACTGGATTCGGCATGACACTTCAAGACTTGACACCAGAAACTGCCCGACGCTTGGGCGTATCCCCAGACACGCAAGGTGCTGTGGTCAGCAACCTCGATCCTGGCGGGACAGCTCGACAAGGCGGCGTTCAATTGGGCGATGTGATTATTCGTGTTAATCGCACTCGGGTCGCAAATGCCACTGAAGCAACACAAGAGTTGCGACTTGTCGAATCCGGACGCGTCGCTTTGTTACTAGTGGTAAGACAAGATATCGAGAGGTTCCTACAGGTAACGAAAGAATAGGTAGTAACTGCATGTCGCTCCGCGAACTTATCATCGAGCGGATCCACACGGTTGGACCACTAACGTTCGCGGATTACATGAAACTTGCACTCTATCATCCTGAGCACGGGTATTATTCTCGTGCTAAAAAGCGGTCTGGGCGAGCCGGCGATTTTTTTACCAGCGTTGATTTGGGACCTCTATTTGGTGAGCTGCTAGCTGGTCAGTTCGCCGAAATGTGGAGAATCCTCGGCATTCTTGAGTTCGATCTGGTCGAGGTCGGTGCAGGTAGTGGGTGGCTTTCTCGCGACATCCTTGATGCGGCTAAGACCTCTGATCCGGCCTTCTACGCATCTCTCCGATTACAACTCGTCGAATGTAGCCGTAAGGCTCGTGCCTCACAGCCAGAGACCCTGGTACAACATATCGACCGATTGGCAGCCTCACTTCCATCTCTTCCAATTGCCGTATCCGGTGCGATCTTCGCCAATGAACTACTTGATGCCTTACCGACTCATCTCGTTGTCATGACAGAAAGCGGCCTCCGAGAAACTTTCGTTGACGCTGTTGGCGATCAACTCGTGAAACGTACTGGACCGTTGTCCACTCCAGATCTTGAAACCTACTTCACCCACCTCGACTTGAAACCAGACCCTGGTTGGTGTGGCGAAGTAAATCTGTCAGCTATCGCCTGGGTGCAGGAAGCGGCACGGAAACTTCAACGCGGCTTCCTCCTCTTGATCGACTATGGTCATGATGCTAGAGAACTATGCTCAGAAACCCACTCGACCGGAACTCTTACAACCTATCACCATCACGTGTCCAAATCCGCCACGAACTCCACTAAAAAAAACGATGCCCTGTGGCTGAATGAACCGGGGGAACACGATATCACCTCCCACGTCGATCTTTCATCGATCCAAAGAATTGCTAAGGACGAAGGATTAACGTTGGTTGGACTACTCGATCAGACCTATTTCTTGATGGGACTTGGAATAACCAACCACCTCTCGAAGCAGAAAAATGAAACAACGCTAAATCTAAAACGACGACTCGCAGCAAAGACCCTCTTGCTTCCAGGCGGCCTTGGGAGTACTCACAAAGTACTCGTTTTCAGCAAAGGTATTGAAACACCGAGACTCCGCGGCTGCTCGTATCGGCTAAGAGTCACTTAATATACAAACCATGTTTGGCAATCGACTTCTAACCTAGGAACCACCGGTCTAGGGCGAATACTCGAGCGTGGCCCTTGTCACGCGATCTCGCTATAATCGCCTCTCTCTAACTGAGCGAGGCTATCCGTGAAAACGACTGTCGAGCGGGAAATTAAACTTCGCTTCAACTCACCTGATGAGGCAAGAATGGCACTTCTAACAATAGGCGCCAAGCTTGTGCGAAGTCGAAGATTACAAGAAGACCGGTTGCTAGACTCACCAGATGGATCGTTGCGACGCCAGCAGAGCCTATTGCGAGTCCGGATGGAGGCGAATAAAAGCCACCTTACCTATAAGGGCCCTGCTCAACTTTCAACAATGAAGGTCCGCGAGGAAATTGAAACCTCTATAGGTAATGGAACTGTACTCTTAAAGCTGTTAGAGAAACTGGGTTTCACAGTTTGGTTCCGTTATCAGAAATACCGAGAAGAATTTTGGTACCAAAATGTAATCGTAGCAATCGATGAAACACCTGTAGGAACGTTCGTTGAAATTGAAGGAGATGAGAAAGGGATCACTAGAACGGCTCAGGCACTCGGAAAAACCCCCGTCGAATATATCTTAGATTCCTACCGTGGTCTATTCCTGAAGTACCGTGATGAGCATTGTCTTAATAGGTCGAACATGGTATTCGACAAAGAACCGTGACTACCAAACTTCCTGCAATCGTCCTGACGGCTGGCTATGGAACACGCCTCTTGCCACTCACCTACGACCGGGCAAAACCAGTATTGCCAGTCGCGGGCAAGCCGCTCATCCGTCGAACACTCTCCTGGCTTGCCCAGCAGGGTGTGCACGATGCTGTCCTAAATCTCCATTACAAACCAGAAACGATCACCTCAGTCGTTGGAGATGGAACAGATCTAGGACTTAGCGTTCGGTACTCTTGGGAACCTAAACTTCTGGGCTCGGCTGGAGGGCCTAGACAAGCACTCCCTCTACTCAACAGTAACCGTTTCCTAATTATCAATGGCGACACACTGACGAATATGGCGCTAGGCGATATACTCGACGCTCACGAACGAACTAAGGCCGCCATTACTTTAGCAGTAATGCCTAACACTAATCCTGAACGATATGGCGGAGTATTGGTAGATAAGGACGGCTGGGTAAGTGGCTTCACCCGCGTTGGTAATCCTAATCCATCGTACCATTTCATCGGTGTCCAGGTCGTAGACACATCGATCTTCTTAGAACTTCCTGACGGTCAACCAGCCGAAACCATTAGAGGAATCTATTCATCACTCATCAAAAAGAACAAGAGATCCTTACGAGCACATGTGGTTTCCACAACTTTTCACGACATAGGAACCCCAGCTGATTACCTTGCAACATCGCTAACCGTTGCCCATGATGAAGGCCACCATGAATCGTTAGTTGGAACGCGTACGTTTATTGATCCTACAGCGAAACTAAAACGCACTATCCTTTGGGATGAAGTAACTGTAGCGAAGGATTGTGTGCTGACGGACTGCGTGATTGGTGATCGCGTACGATTGCCGCCTGGTTCCTATTTTGAAAAGCTAGTAATAACAGTGGCCCCTGAATCTCATCAAATTGGACAACGGGAAGGAGATCTCCTCCTCGTACCGCTGTTACCCGATGAGCACAATACGAACTTAGATTATGCAACGTTTCAATCATGACCATCGCATCCTCACACCAAGTGACTCGTGAACGTAGAAAGCGCCTCCAGCTCTACCTTGACCGTGTGGGTCTTTCTGATCAAACCACTAGTGTTGTCCCACTTATGGATGACGCATCAGACAGACGCTACTTCCGTGTGACTCCACTGCGAAAACCGTCTCTTGTAATCGCTGTCTACGAAGGGGCAATCAATTATGCAACCCTTCCATTCGTAAATGTCGCAAAGCTGTTGCGCCAAATGCCAGTACCAATCCCAAATATTCTTGACCATGAAGCGTCACTTGGTGTGTTAGTACTTGAAGACCTAGGAAATGTCACTATTCAAGAACACATGCAGACTGAACCGAACCAGGATCACACAACCCTTTACCGTAAAGCGGTGAGTCTGATTGAAATACTGCAGCGCCGCGGTCGATCTCTAGCTTCTCCCATCTACTTTCCATTCGGATTAGTGCTCGATGTCACGAAGTTGACTTGGGAATTAGATTTTTTTTGCGAACATTTTCTCGAAACCTACAGGGGAGTCGTGATCTCGACCGATAAAAGGCGCAGCTTACATTATGAATTCCAGAATCTCGCTGAAGAGTTGGCAGCTGAACCATGCGCCTTATGTCACCGCGATTATCATAGTCGTAACCTGATGCTATGCCGGAATAGTATTTATCTCATCGATTTTCAGGATGCGAGAATGGGACCGTACACCTACGACCTGGCATCTCTCCTGAAAGATTCTTATGTTGAACTAAGCGAACAGGTCATTGAGGAATTGATATCCTATTTTCTCAAAGTCACTCACAATACAGTGCCGTTGACCCAATTCCGCCAACGGTTCGACGCAGTGTGCCTACAGCGTAATCTGAAAGCTCTAGGAACCTTTGGGGCTCAAGCAACAGCCTACCAGAACGATAGATACATAAAGTACATGCCGCGTACACTGGGGTACATACGAGAAAACCTGCAACAGCACACTCGTTTCGGCAAACTTCACGATCTACTCGCAACTTCACTACCGGAATTGCGGTAGTAAAATCCCAATACTGGCTGATCACTTGCCCTGGTTATCACAGTGGCCTAGAATCAGCTACTCAGGCCTAATCAAGCAAGACGGTCGTATTCGAGTGGTGACCGTGCCTCGCCCACTTTGTTAATGTCCGAACCGCGAAAGCGGATCGATTGGCTGAACTGAGAGTTTAACCAGCGCCGGTGCGCTTCGGCATTTCAACTCACCTCTATCACGACCGGCAGCTGACCTGCGACCATCTCGCAGAAATTGCGGCGTACGGGTTTGAATCCATCGAACTATTCGCAACCCGGAGTCATTTCGACTACCATGACGAAACAGTCATAAGTAGCCTCAAAAGATGGTTAGAGGACACGAAGTTGACCCTTCATGGGATCCACGCCCCAGTAGCTGAAAGCTTTTTAGATGGAGTTTGGAGCGCCTCACTTTCAAACGCCACCACGGATTCGATTCGTCGAATGCACGCCATCAGAGAAGCAGAACAAGCGTTGCAGATAGCTCGCTTGATCCACACCCATTACCTCATAGTTCACCTCGGTACTCCGACTAACCAATCGTCGCAGCAGAGTGACAATTGTCGCAAAGCAGCTATCCAAAGTCTCCAGGAACTTCACCAACTTGCATCTCCATTCGATGTAAAGATCGCATTGGAGGTGATCCCTAACGGGCTGTCAACAGCCAATTCTCTCGTGCATATGCTTGAAGACGAATTAAGATTACCGGGGATCGGCATTTGCATGGACTTTGGTCATGCCTTCCTTACAGGTGACTTAATTGATGAGATCGAAACCGCTTCTGGTCATGTCATCACGACGCATGTTCATGACAATGGAGGCGTAAGAGATGACCACCTTGTTCCGTTCGACGGCCTTATCGACTGGTCAGGAGCTCTTACCGCCATACAGAAAATTGGCTACGAAGGTGCGTTCGTCTTAGAACTCGAAAATACGAGCACACCGAGTACCGTGCTGGAAAAAGCACAGCGTGCCAGAAAACGTTTTGAGCGGATCCTAGTTCCGTAACATGAATGACCCTCTTTAACCAAACGACCAGGGTCCATTTCGTAAGCTCGACGGAATGAACTGAAATCACTACTGTTCTTCTGAGTAACCATACTCATGACTGTATACATTAACAATATCTCTCAGCACGAAGGTCAGAAGGTTACGATACGAGGTTGGCTACACAACCGAAGATCTAGTGGAAAAATTCATTTCCTAACGATACGCGATGGAACGGGGTTCATTCAGACCGTAGTCTCAAAAGCGACGATCGATGATGAAACGTTTACATGTGTTGATCACCTTGGTCATGAGTGTTCAGTGATCGTCAAGGGAGTAGTCAGGTGTGAAAAGAGGGCTCCGTGTGGTTATGAGATTGATGTGTCAGAACTACAAGTTGTCGGGTATTCAAAAGATTATCCGATCACGCCAAAGGAACATGGAGTTGACTACCTACTCGATCGACGTCATCTCTGGATCCGAGCAGAGAGACAACAAGCGATTCTAAGGATTCGGCATGAAATCATTAACGCCGTCCGAGACTTCTTGAACAACCAGGGATTCATTCTCGCTGACACTCCGATTTTTACACCGGCTGCCTGCGAGGGAACAACAACGCTCTTCTCAGCTCAGTACTTCGAGGACCGAACAGCCTATCTAACACAGAGTGGTCAGCTTTACAACGAAGCCAACGCTATGGCACTTGGCCGTGTCTACTGTTTTGGTCCCACGTTCCGAGCCGAGAAGTCGAAGACTCGCCGTCATCTAACGGAATTCTGGATGGTAGAACCTGAAGTGGCTTTTGCGACTCTTGAAGACATCGTCGAACTCGGGGAAGCAATGATCGTATCAGTCATTGCCAGAGTACTGGAGACACGCCGACGTGAACTAGTCGTCCTTGAACGTGAGACTAGTGCACTCGAAAGGATAAAATCACCGTTCCCGCGTATTTCGTACGATGAAGCCGCTAACCTTCTTCAGGAAAAAGGTATTTCCTTCGAATGGGGAAGTGATTTCGGTGGAGCGGACGAAACCGCCTTGTCTGAACATTTCGATCGCCCAGTCGTCATTCATCGCTACCCGTCCGCTCTCAAGGCCTTCTACATGAAACCCGACCCTGAGCAGCCGAATCTATCACTCTCAGCTGATGTGCTAGCCCCTGAAGGATACGGTGAAATAATCGGAGGCGGGCAACGTCTTGATGACTACGATCTCCTACTCAGCCGGATTAAGGCGCTTAACCTTCCACAACAGGCGTTTGAGTGGTACTTGGATTTACGCCGGTACGGCACGGTCCCTCATGCGGGATTCGGTATGGGCATCGAAAGAGTTGTTACTTGGATCTGCGGTTTGGAACATGTACGAGAAACAATTCCCTATCCCAGAATGCTCCACCGCTTATACCCGTAAGCAGAAAAGTTGTGCGTTCTCTAGTAACTGGAAGATCCGTGCACCTGTTACGATTCTAACGCTGAAATAGATCCTAAGTGCATTTTCGTGGCTCGGTTGCTCGTGATATAGTGAGATAGCACAGTCAAGGAAAGAAAGTCTTGAGTGGGCGGGTGCCCACTTTTTGTTTTTAAGGGACTTCTTTTTTGGGTGTCCCGGAGTAGCCTTGAGCGCACCCTACTCAGACCGACTCGCCAAGGTTCGTGCGATTGCTGACCGGGTGGCGCACGGGTACAATCTTACGATCTTCGACGTACAGTTGCGCCGAGAATCAGTTGGTTTGGTGCTCCGCGTCATCATTGACCGTCCCGCGCCCGCTGCGTTGGAGGCCAACGAAACGTCCGGCCACAAAGAGGCCCCTGTAAGTATCGCTGAGTGTCGGCAGGTAAGCGGCGATCTGGGCGCTGTACTGGATGTTGAGGAGATAGTTGTTCGGAATTATACATTGGAGGTCTCCTCACCGGGTATCGATCGACCGCTTCGTCATCTCGATGATTTTCGTCGATTCGTGGGTCGAGTGGCTAAGATCGTCACCACCCAGGCCATCGATGGGCAAATGTATGTATCTGGACGGATCAAAAGTGTTGAGGGTGACGTGGTCGTGATTAAGACTGACCGCAGCACACATCGAATATCTTTTTCGCTGATTACCAAAGCGCACCTTGAGGTTGAGTTCTGAGGGATCTTTATGAATAACCCATTGCAACAAACGATCGAAACGCTAGCGAGGGAAAAGGGCCTCGAAGCGGGTATTATCGTCACAGCCATCGAGGAAGCTGTTCTCACAGCTTCCCGCAAATACTACAAGACTGATGAAAATCTTCGAACGAAGTTCAACGAAGAAACCGGTCAAGTTGAACTCTATGCCGTCCGGCGGATCGTCGAGGAAGTGACAACTCCGGCTACGGAGATTTCTTTGGACGAGGCTAAGAACCTTTACGGTGATGAAGCTGAAGTGAACATGAAAATCGAGTTTCCTAAACGCACGGATGTCCTTGGTCGTATCGCAGCACAGACAGCAAAGCAGGTTATTTTCCAAAAAGTCCGTGAGGCCGAACGCGAGAATGTCTATGCTGAATATTCGGGACGAATCGGTGAAGTCATAAATGGGATCGTAAAGCGTTTCGAGAATGGCGACATTATCGTAGAAACAGAACGCATCGAAGCCCTACTTGCACGGAGGGAACAGTCCCGGGCTGAAAACTACGCTGCTGGTGACCGCGTACGTGCGGTCATTAAGGCAGTTAACAAGAATACTAAGGGACCGCAGATCATCCTCTCCCGCACCGATCCAGCATTGCTGATCAAACTGTTTGAGCAGGAAGTTCCAGAAATTTACGATGGGACTGTCACCATCAGAAGAGCTGTCCGGGAGGCCGGCGATAGGGCAAAGGTCGCTGTTGTTTCACGTGAACGTGATGTTGATCCGGTGGGTGCATGCGTGGGTATGAAGGGAACACGGGTACAAGCGATCATCCGAGAGCTCCGTGGTGAAAAAATTGATATTGTCGAGTGGTCAGAAGATCCGGTCGCACTCGTGACTAACGCCGTAAGCCCGGCGAAGGTACGACGTGTAACCATTGGTAGCGATACAGAAACAGAAAAGGTGATGGAACTCATAGTTGAGGACGGGCAACTATCTTTGGCAATTGGAAAAAAGGGCCAAAATGTCAGACTAGCCGTTAAACTCACGGGATGGAAGATCGACATCAAGAGTGAGGAACAAAAACGTCGCGAGGTAGAGGCTCAATTCGAAGAAATTAGTTCTGCATCAAATGATGAAATGGCTAACGCTAGTGCAGTAGGTGTTCTCAGTGAGGAAATACTGCAGAAGCTTGGACAGGCAGGGCTCCACTCGGCTGAACAGATCGTTCAAACTACAGCTGAGAAATTGAGCGAGATCTTAGAAGTCGACGGGGAAACAGCTGAAGGTGTCCGTGAAGCTTACGCTCAACCCGTTGGCGTAGACGCACCGCAAGGTGATGACTCCTCTCAAGAGCAAATGGAAGACACGGAAGTGTAGATAACCCTCAGGTTACGGTACGAGGAGCCCTTGGCTACCGCTAGGATCTACAAAGTCGCTGAAATTCTCGGCATCGAAAGCCACAAAGTGATCGAGCTGCTTAAGCGTGATCACGGCATCGAGGTGAAAAGTGCGTCGAGTACGATTGAAGAGATCGTTGCACGCCATTTCGCCGAGCGTGTTGCGCGTGATCTTGGAATAACAATCCCCAGTGGGACAAAATTTGCGACCACGCCCACAACCAGTACCAAAGGAAGAAACACCGCGGTCAAATTCTCAGAACCGGCAAAACCGGCTGTACCAGCTCTGGGACCGCCCCGCCTAATCAAAGTCATTAGCCCTCCCCCAGAGCCTCCTACTTCTGACCCAGTTACTACCACCGAACCTGAGAAAACAGTGCTGTCAGCAGGGTCACCAGATGCGCCTCAGGGGGCTCCTGAGACGACACCAGCACCCACGTGGACGACTCCACCGGAGCAAGAAGTGGCCCGTCCTCAGACAGTACACCTTAGGGTTGAAGATACGGCCGGAACAGTGGCTCCAACTGTTCCCTCTCGCTCTCAAACAACACCTCCTCCCATGGAGCGCCCACCGGCGATTCCGAGTCCGAAACCGCCCATTGTTCGCCCTGCTACACCGCCACTACGCCCAACCGTACAGCCACCACTTGGTGGTCCTAGACCGTTACCCTCACAGCCGGTCCGTACACCAGCATCACCGCGCCCGGGGTTTCCGGGTCGCCCTTCGACACCATACCGGCCAACTGGCCCTAGGGGTCCAGGACGTTCAGCAGCGCGCCGCCGGCGCGAACAAAGACCTACAGTGCCAACGGTAGCTCCACCACCAATCACCAGGACTGTGATGCTCACAGAGGGCATGACCGTTAAAGACCTAGCAAATCAACTTGAGGTTCGTGCGAAAGATGTTATGAAGAAGCTCTTGGGAAAGCGGTTCATGATGAACATTAACTCAACACTAGACACCGATACCGGTACCATGATCGCGCGTGAATTCGGTGCTGATGTCGAAACTCGAACCTTTGAGGAAGAAATGTTGCAGGTCGAGACTGACGTCAGTGATTCGAACGATATCGTCGCGCGGCCGCCGGTTGTAACGATTATGGGTCACGTAGACCACGGAAAGACTACGTTACTGGATACCATCCGGCAAAGCCAAGTAGCTGAGAAAGAAGCGGGAGGAATCACTCAACACATCGGGGCGTACACGGTGCAGGTGAATGGGCGTCGAATCGTCTTCCTCGACACACCAGGCCACGAGGCTTTCACGATGATGCGGGCACGCGGTGCACAAGTCACAGATGCCGTGGTCTTAGTAGTAGCAGCGGACGATGGTGTGATGCCCCAGACAAGAGAAGCAATCGATCATTCACGGGCAGCAGGTGTTCCCATCATCGTAGCGATCAATAAAATCGACAAATCAGACGCTAGTCCAGATCGCGTAAAACGAGAGTTGGCCGACCTTGGGTTGACCCCAGAGGAATGGGGTGGTCAGACGGTTGTTGTTGAAACATCAGCTAAGAATAATCAGAATCTTGAGCTCTTACTTGAAATGATCTTGCTGACCACCGAACTGAGCGAGCTTAAGGCTAATCCAACAAGAAATGCCATTGGAACAGTGCTAGAGGCCACCCTTGACCGAGGGCGTGGCCCAGTAGCTACGATTCTTGTACAAGACGGCACTTTACGAGTCGGCGACTACTTCATCGCCGGAACAACAGTCGGTAGAGTGCGGGCACTGTTCGACGACCGCGGTCAACCGACAAGAAATGCTGGACCGGCGGCTCCGGTTGAGGTGCTTGGGTTTGCTGAGCTACCCAGACCCGGTGATTCATTTCAAGCATTGACTAATGCCGGCAAGGCACGTCAGATCGCTGCGCTCCGCAAGACTCACGCCAAGGGAAAAATACTCGGCGCACGAGGAGGGCCTCGACTTACACTCGAAACGCTGCAGCAGCAAGTTGATGAGGGTAAAGTTAAGGAACTTCTCCTTGTTCTTAAGGCGGATGTACACGGCTCTGCTGAAGTCTTGACCGATGCCTTGAGTAAGCTCGGAGACGAGAAAGTTATGGTTAGAATCGTTCACAGTGGAGTCGGAGCTATAAATGAATCAGACGTCCTTTTGGCAGCGGCGACTAATGCAATCATCATCGGTTTTAACGTAAGACCAGACCGCAATGCTGCTGTTCTCGCAGAGCGTGAGAGGATTGAGATCCGACCGCATTCCGTTATCTATCACATCACCGATGAGGTCAGGAAAGCTATGACCGGACTCCTAGAACCACTATCCAAGGAGATAACGCTAGGAAGTGCCGAAGTTCGTCAAACCTTCAAGGTTCCAAAATTCGGTACAGCTGCTGGATGTTTGGTGCTCGACGGCCGGATCACCCGGTCAGGTGAAACTAAGGTCAGACTCGTTCGTGATGGTGTCGTCATCCACGACGACGGCCACATCGGATCTCTCCGTCGCTTTAAAGACGACGTCTCAGAAGTGAAAGCCGGCCTCGAATGCGGCATCGCCCTCGAGCGATTTGGTGACGTAAAGGTTGGAGACGTAATTGAAGTCTTTACCGTCAAGGAGATTCCCGCAGCGGTATGATTTGGTCCTAGTAAAGGTTGCCAAGAAAGTAAGATCGCGCCATATTTAGGAACTGGGAATGTTAAAAGAGCGTTATGTAAGTCACTCTGAGAGGCTGCAGTCACCTCACAAAGTGATCGACCAACGAACCCTTCATCCCTAATGCCTATCGTTGGCTTATTGGTAGTCGAGTTTCATCTCCCAGAGGCCCGGTCGCTTAAAGAGAAGCGAATGGTTCTTCGGAGTGTGAGAGATCGTCTAAAAGAATTCAACATAGCGATCGCTGAAATCGAGTACCAAGACCTTTGGCAACGGGCACAACTTGGGATCGTTACCATTGGCAATACGACTGATGGCGTCAACCAAGTGCTGGAAACGATGACCCATGAAGTCGATCGTATACAACCTGGGTCAATCATAAGAACATAGATTGACTTTCTCTCGTGAACTTATAAGCGAGATACGCAACTACACAGGAAACGATTATGCTGCAAGGTTCACGTCAAGATCGTGTCGGCGATCTAATTAGATCGGAATTGGGACAATTGGTAACACGTCAATTGAAAGATCCTGGTATCGGATTTCTGACATTCACCTACGTCCGAGTTACGCGAGATTTGCAACTGGCACGCATTTATTATTTGTCGCTCGCGAGTCCCAAAGGAATGCAAGAAACGGCTCGCGCACTCATACGTGCGACGCCATTTCTCAGACGGCAACTCAGTAAGCACTTGAAACTGAAACGGGTGCCCCATCTTGAATTTATCTACGATGATTCTGTTAAACGGCAGGATCGCATCCTAAAAATCCTTAACGAACTTAAACCACAAAACATAGCGGACGATGCCAATGCCGGAACCGACGACCAGAACCAATACTAGCCCGGCCGTACTGTCTCTTATAACGGACGCATTGATGTGTAGGCAGCGGTTCATAATCACCTCGCACGCGCGACCAGATGGCGATTCCATTGGATCACAAGTAGCCCTGGCACAAGCACTTAAACTGCTCGACAAACAAGTTCGCATCGTAAATCGCGACGCTGCACCAGAACCTTACTTGAATTTACCAGGGGTGAGTGAGATTGAGGTCAATAACCAAGTGTCCGGTGATTTCGATGCTGCTATCGTGTTGGAGTGCGCCATGCTCGCTCGGACTGGCCTCGACGGTCTGGATAAGTACTTCATCATCAACATCGACCACCATACCGGTAATTCAATGTACGGAGCACTAAATTGGCTCGATGAATCCGCATCCGCCTGCGCGGAATTAGTGTTTGATCTAATTATGCGGCTCGGTGCCCCACTCAAGACAACTATTGCAAACCAGCTTTATCTAGCTATCTTGACAGACACAGGTTCATTTCATCACTCTAATATCACTCCTCGAACCTTCGAGATTTGTCATCGCCTGACGAAAACTGGAATCGATCCAGCTGCTCTCGCAAGGCTTGTGCTCGATACCAACACAATAGGCAAACTCAAACTTACCAGTGCTGTCATTAGCTCTATTCAAATTAAAGCTAATGGCCGTCTCGCAGTACTTTACTTGGATAGTGAGATGCTGACGACATCAGGCGGTACCGACGGAGATACTGAAGGATTAGCGAACGTTCCGCTTACGGTCAAAGAAATCCAAGCAGTCATCTTCTTCAAGGTGTTCCCTGACCATGTCCGAGTGAGTTTGCGTTCAAAGGAAGGTATCGATGTCCAGGCAGTCGCCGCTATGTTCGGTGGGGGTGGCCACCGTAATGCTTCAGGTTTCACGATGAACGACCGGTTCGAGAAAGCTCGTGTATCTACGATCGATCATGTAACTGAGGCTATTGACGCTGCGAACTCTAGTAAATGACACCGGAATGAGTAGGTCTCTACGCAAGTTCGTTGCAATAGGGAGTCATGCATCAATCACCTGAAGGACTCGGCATCAAGGATGGGGTTCTCATCGTCGACAAACCGACGGGAATGACCTCTCATGACGTCGTAGTTCGCGTTCGACGGGCAACTGGCATTCGACGAGTAGGTCATACAGGCACACTAGATCCACTGGCAACCGGTGTGCTCCCATTAGTGTTCGGACAAGCGACGCGACTAGCACCATTCTTGTCAGCAACAACAAAAACCTACGAGGCCGTGTTTCGACTTGGTGTCGTGACTGACACTTACGACATCACTGGAAACATAGTAAAACTGTCGAGGGAACGCTCGTACTCCTCTGAAACCTGTCTCGAAGCGGTTAATGTGTGCGACAACTCTTTAAGTAAAGAACTGTTCAAATTTCAGGACACACCAAACCCCACAGAAAACAGCCGCATTAACTTCGAGATCCTGGAAGATGTTCGTACCCGTTTCCTCGGAAGCTTCTGGCAGCAACCTCCTCAGTTCTCTGCAAAGAAGATCAAAGGCGTGCGGTCGTACAAGTTGGCCAGACATCAAAAGCAAGCAAAAGCTGAGCCAGTAAAAGTGACGGTCTACGATTTCGAATTTCTGGCACTTGAGAATGAACGGCTAAAATGTAGAGTCACTTGCTCACCAGGATTCTACGTTCGAGCGTTGGCGCATGAAATAGGGATTCGGCTGGGTTGCGGTGCCTGCGTGGAGGAACTCCGCCGCGAGTCGAGTGCTGGATTTAGTCTAGAAGCGGCGGTTCCGCTCGATGTTGTAGAGGCTGAGGGAGTGGGTACACTCCATCGTCTGACACCATTATCTTGCCTCTTACCTCATTTGCCCGCATTCGAACTGACTGATTCCGCAGTGAAACGAGCTGGGCACGGAAACACCGTATTACCTGGTGACGCTAGACCTATAACCAAAACACCCTGTGGGAACCGACCGTGTTTCATCAGTGAACTCGAACCTGAGGCGGTGAAACTTTTCGACCGTCAGGGAACACTGATTGCGATTGCCGAGACGGCACCTAACGGATTTTTGCACCCCACGATTGTTCTAGTGTAGAATTCTCGCTCCTCCAGTCAACGTTGAAGCCCACGGGCTCGTAGCGGCTAACTGGGATGCACATTCGTAACATTACGTCGTCGGCCAGTGTGCGGAGGTAGCAGGGTGGTTTTACAGAAGGACCAGAAGACAGAAATCGTTGGTTCGTACCGCACGCACGACACGGACACTGGCTCGCCGGAAGTACAAGTAGCTCTTTTGAGCGAGAGGATTAGTTATTTAACCGAGCATTTTAAGTTACATACAAAGGACAATCACTCGAGACGTGGTCTGCTGAGGCTTGTTGGCCAGCGTCGGCGCCTACTCGACTATCTTAAACTCAAGGACTTGGAGCGCTACACGGACCTGATCCAGCGGTTAGGTATCCGCAAATAGGTGCGGGACGGAACGTCTAAAAGTAGGCTAACACACCCTCATCCTCCCTTCGGAAGTTCGCTCCCCAGTGCCGCAACCAGAGGTAATGCGCATGTATACACGTGAAGTGAGCGTCGGACGTTCAACCATCTCAATTGAAACAGGTAGGCTCGCCAAACAGGCTGACGGTGCAGTTCTCGTCAAACTGGGAGATACTATCGTTCTCGTCACCGCCTGTTTCACTCCAACCGTTCGGGAGGGTATAGATTTTCTTCCGCTCACCGTCGACTACCGCGAATATGCCTACGCGTCTGGGCGCATTCCTGGTGGATTTTTCAAGAGAGAAGGCAGACCAACCGAAAAGGAAGTGCTAACTAGTCGGCTTATCGATCGGCCAATTCGCCCGCTGGTCCCAGCCGGGTGGCAACACGAAACTCAAATCGTTGCTCTCGTCCTATCTGCTGACGTTGAAAACGACTCGGACATCTTGGCAATCACAGGTGCATCAGCTGCTTTAACATTCTCAAGAATTCCGTTTCAGCAGACACTGGCAGCGGTCCGTGTCGGACTAATCGGTGACGAACTTCTAATAAACCCCTCTTACGAAGAACGAAATAAGAGCCGCCTTGATCTCATCGTAGCTGGAAGTCGAGACGCCATCGTTATGGTCGAAGCTGGAACAAATGAAGTTGCAGAAGATGAAGTGCTCCGAGCACTCGAAACAGGTCACGAGGCAATTAAGAAGATTGTCGACACGATCGACTCAATGGCCAGAGAAGTCGGCAAACCCAAGATGACGACTTCAACTCATGAAATCGATCAGGGATTCTTCGGAGAGATTGAAGACAAGCTGCTCACTCCACTGAGTGATGCGATGCGCATTAGCGACAAGATTGAAAGCTATGAGCGAGTCGATCAATTGCTCGACGAACTCTTGACCTCTCAGTCAGAACAGGATTTGGGGCGGAAACTTGAAGCGAAACATATATTCAACGAATTAAAGGAGAAGATCCTTCGTAAGGAGGTGCTTGAACGGGGAAAACGTCTTGATGGTCGAGCTTTCGACCAGATTCGAGAAATAAGAACAGAAGTTAGTGTACTACCTCGGGTGCATGGTTCCGCTATTTTCACACGCGGAGAAACCCAAGCGCTAGTGACCGCCACCTTAGGTACCGCTGACGATCAACAGAAAGTTGAAAGAGTAGAAGGTGAAACGTATAAGCGATTCATGTTGCACTATAATTTCCCACCATTTTCTGTGGGAGAGGTGAAATTTCTTAGAGGACCTGGGCGGCGTGAGATCGGTCACGGCAACCTAGCCGAGAGGGCCTTACTGCCGATGATTCCAGACGAAAACACCTTTCCTTATACCGTCCGGATTGTCTCAGAGATCCTCGAGTCGAACGGATCTTCCTCAATGGCGACGGTTTGCGGTGGCTCACTGGCTCTCATGGAAGCTGGCGTACCTCTCAAGTCATCAGTCGCAGGCGTCGCGATGGGATTGATTCTCTCAGAACAGGCAGACCATTACGCGATCCTTACTGATATCGCAGGCGCAGAAGATCATTATGGAGACATGGACTTCAAGGTCGCCGGAACAGCCAAAGGTATCACCGCACTTCAGATGGACATTAAAGTCGCTGGGATCACAACCGATATTATGCGCCGGTCACTAGATCAAGCTCGAAAAGGACGATTAGAAATCCTTCAGAAAATGGAGGAAACTATCGCAGTACCACGAGCTAGTATATCGACGTTCGCTCCGCGCATAGTCACTATTAAAATCCCTGTTGATAAGATTCGTGACGTTATTGGCCCAGGCGGAAAGATGATTCGCAGTATCATCGAAAGAACTGGTGTGAAGATTAATGTCGAAGACAACGGACAGGTTAACGTAGCCTCGTCCGATGAGGCAGCAGCCCAAAAGGCTATCACAATCGTCCAAGAACTGACGGCGACTCCAGAATTGAACAAAACATACCTTGGCAAGGTTCAGCGTATTACTGATTTCGGGGCTTTCATTGAAATACTTCCAGGGACCGATGGGCTTCTGCATGTGTCCGAGATTGCACCTTACCGAGTGAAGGACGTACGGGACGAACTCAAGGAAGGAGAGCAGCTGTTGGTCAAGGTAATCAATGTCGATCCCTCTGGGAAAGTCCGTCTGAGTCGGAAGGCTTTACTCCAACAGTCTGGAGAAGCCCCCGGGGACACAGCTCAGCCGTAACCACCAGGAAACAACCGACAATAAACTCGGAAAAGATAAGATCTCTGTCACTGAAGCCGAACACGGTCTCTCAGTTTAACTGAACAGAAATCAGTTTTGACACTCCAGGTTCCTCCATTGTTACGCCATACAGTCGATCGGCGATCTCCATCGTACGGCGATTGTGGGTAACCAAAATAAATTGAGTCTGGGTCTGCATTCCGCGTAACATTTCAACAAAACGACTGATATTCGCATCGTCAAGCGGAGCGTCGATTTCATCAAGTAAACAGAATGGACTCGGTTTGTGCTTAAAAATAGCAAACATCAGTGCCATAGCCGACAGGGCTTTTTCACCGCCAGAGAGCAATTGTACGTTTTGAAGACGTTTCCCAGGTGGCTGGGCAATGATGTCAACCCCGCTTTCTAATAAGTCGGCTTCGTCCAATAACACAAGACCAGCACGCCCTCCACCGAAAAGAGTCGCAAATGTCTCTTGGAAATGCTTATTGATCGCTGTAAAGGCCTCTCGAAAACGTTCTCGTGTTGACTGATCGATCCGCTTGATCGCCTGACCAGTCGAATTTATAGATTCAACGAGATCTTTTCGCTGGTTTGTCATGAACTCGTAGCGCGTTTCAAGTTCGTCGAACTGATCGATCGCCATCAAGTTCACAGGTCCAAGACGTTCGATTTTCAACCTCAGTCTTTCAACGACATCTTCACCACTGATTGGCATTTCCGACTCCTGGCTACCAACCGAAATACTTGTTTCGTTCATCGTTCCGGCAATCTCTGGGTCGTCTTCATCAGTCGGCTCACCGACTTTGTCCTCTTCCGTCTCGAATTCTTCCTGATCTGGCTCAAGTGACGTAGTGTCTAAGTTGATCACTCCTTCTTCAAGTTTTTCAATTTCGGTGACTACTTGATCTGGCGACATCTGAAATGATTCCACACAGCTACTCGACAAATGTGAAAGATCAGCTAGTGCCGTTGCGTGAGCTACCGTGAGCTCACTCACAATTGCACGTTGTTCATCGAGTCGATGTCGCGCATCATGCGCATATATTTCACGTTCCTCGACTTGAGCTCGTAACTCGACGAGCTGTTGGTCCGACAATCGCATATCTTCAGTCAGGCTTTCAAATCTTGCGACGTCTCCATCGAGTAATTGCTGAGACTCTCGAATCTTGACTTCAAGCTCAGAACCTTGACGAATGGTCTGGTCATGTTCAGCTGTCCGCGTTGCGATTTTTACTTCGAGCTCACGTGCTAATTCCTCAAGTCGTGTGAGCTCAGAAACGAGTGCGGTCGACCGCTCTGCCAGCGCAGCGAGTGTCACTTTCTCCTCGGAGGTACGACGACCTTGTTTCTCATGTGCTTCTCGAGCCTCCACTAGCCGCTGCTGCGCAGAGCTCAGTCGCTCGTCAGTAACCCGTCCCTCCACTTCCAACCGCGTGATCGAATCATGAGCCTCGACTTGTCGTTCATGCAAATTCTGTTTTTCTCCCTCCGTGCGCCGACGCTCCGTTTCGACGAGTTCCTGCTTACGCATGATACGCTGGTTCTCTTCAACAGCACGGGCCAGCCGAAGTTCAATACCCACTAGAACTTTTTCCTGTTCATGCTGCTCAGTTTTTAGCTCTGAAGCCTCAGCCTTTATCTTGTCGCCAGTAGCGTTAAGGGTCGAGACCTCTCCGCCCAGACGGGTCACATCATCCTGAGCAATCGCAATACTTGCCTTGAGTTCCTTGATCTCTCGCTTAGTTGTTAAAATGCCGCGATCTCCCTGCTTACCACCTCCCTCAACCAAGAATGGACCGCGAAATACTTCGCCATCAAGTGTCGCAATATTACCAGTCATGATCTCAGCTGCTGCAACAGCTTTCTCAAATGAGTCGGCCACCCATGCGGGATTAATTGCTCTCTCGATAGCGGAAGCGTACGGACCAGTGATCCGAACCACCGATGAAATCGGAACGACTGAGGCATTGGCTGGTGCATGGTAGGTCCGTTCACGCACAGCACCCTCCACTATTAGGAAACCGCATTTCCCCAGGTTCCGTTCTCGGATTAAGCGTAATCCTTCAACCATCTGATCCTGATGCCTCACGAGGATATATTGCAACACAGCACTGAGACACGCCTCAACGGCCCGTTCGAACCGAGCGTCAGTCTCAATATAGTCGGCCACTGAACCTAAATGCTCGACCGAATCATTAGTTTCGGAAAGAATTACTCGTGCTGCATCATCGTATCCAGCACGAGTAGCAACTAATTCGTCTAGAGATTTAAGTCTGGCAGTCATCTCAGTCAATCCGTGCTGCTGTAAATATAACGCCTTCCCCCGTGAAGCGGATTCATTGAGGGTACTAACCAATTCAGTCTCCCGAGTCACCGCAGCAAGACGAGTAGTTTCTAATGTTTCTTGAGCTCGTTGCAGGACGCCTTGCGTCAACTCTTGATCCAAGGTCACACCCTCGGCCTCAATTCTGAGATCAGATGCTTCCACTTCGAGTTTAGCGAGGTCTCCGGCGAGCCGATTTCCCTCCCCGGCTGCATTGTCCATTGTATGCCGGAGGGTTGTACATGCACTAGCAATTGAAAAGACTTCACTTCGAATAGTCTCAACATCTCTTTCCCGTTCATCGATCACACGACGGGCTTCATCATACTTGGCTTCCTCTTTGGCAATTACTTGTGTCACTTGATCCTTAGTCTTATCACGCTCTCTCGCCACCATCAGCTGCTTATCGAGTTCCAGCCGCACTAGATCTCGACTGGTTTCAAGAGTTTCAAGTTCCGTCTTGAGATTAGCGCATGTAGTCGCTAACACTGTGGCCCGCTGACCGTCGAACTCTATTTGCTGCTTCAATCGACCCACCTCAAGCTCTCGAGTATGCGCAGCATCTCGTGTCGCAGCTGCCTGTGACTCCCTCTCCGTTAACTCAAGTCGAAGACGGTCATGACGACTCTCCCCCTCAGAAACCTGTGTAGCCGCTGCCTGCTCAACTGTCTGCGCAGCCACCAATCGAGTTTGTGCAACGTCTATAGCTTGAAGTAACGTGCGATATCGACGCACCAACAGAACATTTTCCGAACGTCTCAGTTCCTCACGGAGTCGACGATATTGCCTCGCTTTAGCAGCTTGCCGCTTCAGAGCCTGGCGTTGTCGTTTCACTTCAAAAACAATGTCATCGATACGAGTCATGTTCTGCTGTGCCGCTTCGAGTTTGAGTTCAGCGGCACGCCGACGTGTCTTATACTTGGTCACACCAGCAGCCTCTTCAAGCAGTTGCCGACGTTCGATTGGTCTTGCACCCAAAATTTGACCAATCTTTCCCTGCTCAATGACCGCGTAAGCCTTTATCCCAACACCTGAATCCATCAATAGATCCTGAACATCCCGCAGGCGGCACACTTCACCATCAATGAGATATTCACTCTCACCGGAGCGGTAGAGACGCCGCCCCAATTCAACATCCCGCGTAATCGTCTGAAGTTGAACGTTATTTGAAGGATCCGGGTTCCCGCCGACCACTCCGTTACTCTGTTCATCGCTTTGCATTTCCCGACTCGGTGTTCTAACCCGTGCCAGATTCAGGCGGACCTCTGCTGCTGCTGTTGGCTTTCTCGCATCGCTACCACTGAAGATGATGTCCTCCATGCGCTCACCACGAAGAGTTTTCGCACTCTGTTCTCCTAGTGCCCAGGTAATCGCATCGATCACATTGCTCTTTCCGCAGCCATTAGGTCCGACGATCGCCGTTACACCATGGTCGAACGAAAGGTCCGCTCGCTCAGGAAAACTCTTGAATCCATTTATCTCGAGGTATTGCAACCGCATGTCACTGTTTCCTCTTTTGCACCGAGCAAACACGTACGACAAAATAGCCGCCCAACCGAGGAGTTCGATCTGCCTCAGTTCTCGAGCGGCTGGGTACACCTAGCGCCTTACCTTCCATACGCGCCGGGTGGCGAAGGGGATCGCCGATGAAGTGAAGCGTCAGCAAAAAACCAGCCCCGTAAGTTCTGTCCCAATGGGAGATACAGCTGAAAAGCTCGACCAAGTGATCGCAATACTAGAAAAGACCTATCGGGCTATTTCGATACTAGGAGAACTTTGCCCTAACTCCAACAACTCCTCTGCTTCACCAAATAGACTGAGCGCATACTGGGCTTGCGGATCCATCGATAGTAGATTTCGTCTGGCCTCTTCTACGCTAAATAGCGCCAAATCGATTTCATAATGGATCATCGCCCGAATAAAGTCACTGTCCCCAGTAAAGGCATCTTCCTCTACAACGACCCGTTCATCACGTAAATATCCTTTGAAATCCTCTATCATCACTTCATCTACTGTGAAACCAGACTCGACCGTCTTTCGATGTTTAGGTTTAGCCACGCCACCAATACGTGTATCGCCCTCGACTGTGAACTTCTGAGCGTAGCCTGCGAATGCACCCCTTGCAACCAGCAAACGACCTAAACGCTCCGGCGCAAAACCCTCATATGGACCAGCCATGAATCTGTCCGGTTCTATGCCGCCTCCACTGAACACCTCTCGTCCAGCATCAGTATACTTGGGATCAACGCTTGTACGCGGACGTGGTTCCTGGTCTCGCATCGAGTACGTCAGATACTCATCGAAGGCTCCATCCCAAGGTCGCTGAATCAACCTACCGCTCGGCGTATAATAGCGCGCAGTGGTAAGCGCAAGACCCGCACCTTCACTAACACTGTAGATCGACTGGACCAGGGCCTTTCCAAACGTCATCTCACCCACAATTAGACCACGATCGTGATCCTGGATAGCTCCAGCCACGATTTCTGATGCACTGGCACTGTTACGGTCTACAAGAACGACTAACGGGAGTTGTGTAAACTCACTTAACTCGGTTGCGTGATAATCCTGATCTGAATTCCTTACCCGTCCCCTCGTATATACAATCATGTCGCCACGAGGAAGGAACTCATTCGAAACTCTAATTGCTTGATCAAGTGGTCCTCCTGGATTACCTCGCAAGTCTAAGAGCAATTGCTCCATCCCGAGACTCGAAAGCTCACGAAGTGCACGTCGTAAATCTTGGTCTGACGTTTCAGAAAAATCACTCAAGCGGATGTAACCTTTGATCGCATCAACCATAAATGCACCTTGAATGGTTGGGATCTTGATCTCATCACGCTCCACTTCTAAATCAATCAGGGCATCGTACCCCATCCGTCTGATAGCAATGTTGACCGAGGTACCCCTCGGGCCTCGTAATCTCCGCACAGCCTGATCACTATTCATACCCTTCGCATCTGTCCCGTCGATTTTCGCTATGATATCTCCACGGCGGATACCTGTCCGATACGCAGGAGAATCTTCAAATAGGCTCATTACCGTGATATTTCCATCAATTACGCTTATTGAAATACCAAGGCCATGGTACCGACCTTCCTGACGCTCACGAAGCTGCGCATACGAGCGCGGATCCATAAAACTTGAGTGGGGATCTAGTGTTTGAAGCATGCCGCCAATCGCTCTATATACCAGGCGGTCAGGCTCGACCTCGCCGATATAGTTACCCTGAATCGCGGCGAGTGCAGCTCCGAATACTCTGTAACGCTGCAAGACACGATCTTGTGTTGCTAACGTACTACCGCCAAAGAAACCAGCGACCAGCGCCAAAACCATGACCGTAGCGACCGCGAACGTTGTGTTTCGACTGCCTCGCATGCGGGCATCGTAACAGATAACATACTATCGAGCAATGACTTCCGGGGATTCAACGGATCCGAGGTGCTTGACCATACGGCGCGACGTTTCTATAATGCGATCAGCTAGTTGCAGCAATCGGGAACTTCCAGTTCCTCGGGGAGCCTCAGGAGGATACCTGGAGTGATCGTCGGGGATAAATGTTGGTTCTCATTTCATACACGGGGATTTCACTTACTTGAATTCAGCACAGTGCGTCGAAAACTACCAAGGAGTATAAGCAATGTTTGGTTCAATCGGGATGCCGGAGCTGGTCATCATTTTCGTTGTTGCACTTGTTATTTTCGGACCACGAAAGTTACCTGAACTTGGAAGATCATTAGGAAAGAGTCTATCTGAATTCAAACGAGCCTCAAATGATCTACGGAGTACGCTCGAGGAAGAAATCCACATCGAGGAAAAACAGGTTACCGAAAGCACGAGCCAAAAGACTGTAGTGAACACCTCAACTGACAGCGATATTGACAGTAGCGCCTAGAGCAGTCGAGCGACACACACAAAAGGAATATCGATGGCTACTGTGCTTAGAGGCTCAACCCTCAACCTCGCAGAGACGCGTAGGTTGAGTCAAACATAAGCTGCGTTTAATGGCGCTCGTTCCCCTTCCTGAGTCGCAACCTTCACCAGATCCATCAAAGATCACACGTGATCACAATGGTGGAAAATTGGCTGAGCCTGTCGATGAAATACCGGAGTCTAACAGTGTGAAAATGTCCTTTCTGGATCATCTCGACGAACTCCGAAAACGACTTGTTGTTTCTCTCTGTAGCATTCTCGTTGGAGTCCTCATCGCTTTCACCTTCATTGAGTACGTTTTCGAATTCATCATGCGGCCACTCCAGGAAATCTTGCCTAACGATGGTAGGCTTGTATTCACAGAGCCAACAGAAGCATTTTTCCTCTACATGAAAATTGCTGCCCTAGTCGGATTGATAATCTCATTTCCGGTCCTCGCTAGCCAGACATGGTTATTCATCGCGCCTGGTTTGTACTCGAGGGAAAAGCGATTTGTGATTCCCTTTGTCTTTATGGCCACTCTTTTTTTTGTTGGAGGTGCACTGTTCACACACTACTTACTATTTCCGTGGGCGTGGGGATTCTTCGCTGGATTTGCAACCGATTACATGGAATTTCTTCCAAGGATTCAGCCAGCCTTCTCACTTTACGTAAAACTCATACTGGCTTGCGGATTAATGTTCCAGATGCCAACACTCGTGTTCTTCCTAGCACGTGTGGGCGCGATCACTCCAGGATTCCTCATACAGAACACAAAGTACGCCATTCTGATCATTTTTATCATTGCAGCAATTGTGACACCAACAGGAGATCCTGTTACATTGACCTTAATGGCTGGACCAATGATTGGCTTGTACGGCATTAGTATCTTAATCGCATGGATGTTTAGGAAAAGGTCGACCTGATCCCATGTGGACGGTCGAGTAAGGAATTTGGCTCCACCACACCACAAATCTGGAACTGAAACACAAACCCCAAACGAACACGCAACAATCACTGCACCGCGTGTCTGGTAAAACGTTCAAGTTGTATGTAGAGCAGTTACGCAGGAAACTGCGAAGACTCCTCTTCGCTTGGTCCTAATAGGCCTTGGCGAAGTAAGCCTCTGTCATCGCAGACTTTCCGCACTGCACGCATGCACTAGTTGTCGCTGAGTTGCCTATCGGAACACTACGGATCGTGGCCTGCGTGTCTGTCTTTATCCGACCCTCACAGTCCGTGCCACCGCACCAGGGTGAAATAATAAAGCCAGGTCTCCCTTCCATGACTCGAATGAATTCGTCACGAGAATCGACCCGTGTAGTGTGTTCATTCAGAAATCGTAATGCCCTATCGAAAAGAGCTTGCTGGATCAAATCCAACGTTCTCTTAACATGAATCGCCAGATTATCCATCGGTGTAGGTATCTTTTCACGTGTGTCACGGCGTACCAGGAGCACTTGTCTTTTATCGATGTCTTTAGGTCCAATTTCAAGCCGTAAGGGTACACCCCTAAGTTCCCACTCAGAAAACTTCCAGCCTGGTGTATACGCATCCCTGTCATCAAGAGTGGTTCGTACTCCATGGCTCACGAGTTCAGACTGAACTTTATGGGCAAATGGCAGCACGGTCTCTCGCCAGTTACCACGGGTAATCGGAACAATGACGACCTGATACGGAGCAATGCGGGGTGGCAATATTAGCCCACTATCATCTCCGTGGGCCATTATGATGCCACCAATCACACGTGTGGACATCCCCCATGAAGTTTGCCATACGTGTTGAAGAGATTTGTCACGAGCTTGAAACGTTATATCAAATACCTTGGAAAAATTCTGGCCAAGGTAATGAGACGTAGCAGCCTGTAATGCTCGCCCGTCCCTCATGAGTGCTTCGATTGAATACGTCTGAATCGCACCAGCGAATTTTTCACTTTCTGTCTTCTGCCCGTCGATAACAGGAATGGCTAACTCAGTTTCGGCAAACTCCTTATACACGTTGAGCATTCGTATCGTTTCTTCTTCCGCCTCCTCCTCCGTCTCGTGCGCAGTATGTCCTTCCTGCCAGAGAAACTCAGTCGTTCGAAGGAACGGTCGAGTTACTTTTTCCCAGCGAACAACGTTAGCCCACTGGTTAAGAAGCATCGGTAGATCTCTCCATGATTGAATCCACTTCGCATACATCGTACCAACGATTGCCTCAGACGTTGGTCGCACCACGAGACGCTCCTGTAACTCCTCTTCTCCGCCTCGAGTCACCCACGCAACTTGAGGAGAAAACCCTTCAACATGAGCGGCTTCCTTACGAAGCAGGCTTTCAGGAATGAACAGTGGAAAGTACGCATTTACATGTCCCGTTGCTTTGAATCGCCGATCGAGCCCCTGTTGAATCAATTCCCAGATGGCATAACCGTATGGTCGGATCACCATGGCGCCTTTGACCGGTGAATAGTCAACGAGCTCGGCACGCCTAATCACATCCGTGTACCAACGAGAAAAATCCTCCGCTTGCGGGGTGATTCCGGTGACAAAGGCTTCTTTCTTTTCCATCATGAACATCAATCCTGTCTGGAAACTTTAAAACACGAAGGCTAGATTCAACTCAGTCGCGTTCGGTAGCGCCCTACCCATAAGTGCAATTCAACACTGAGTCGTATCCGCTCAAAAAGCTCACCGCCTTGGGAAAACTACGAAACAACGCGTTCTACAATAACGCTAAAACTATCTCCATAGGTCCGCCGCCTCAAATGATCGTCCTAAAGCTAAAGCGACCGATACGGTTCCAAAAGTGGAGCCAAACTAAAGACTTGCTGGACAAGTGTGATAATTCTCAAAATTACCCTTATCTTCCTTGTCCACTCTGGCAAAGAATAATGAGCGACGAAAACATCCTGATGATCAAAGATAGTACAGTTCAGGATGACAGGCTTCACAGTTATCCTACCATTAGTCCTTGTGAAGAGGGATGTGTACCGCTAACCCATGGACCCCATTTCAATCAATGTCGAGACAGAATCTGGGACATACCCCATATACATCGGTAGGGGCGTAACCACTCGCCTCGCAGATATCCTAGAATCCATTGGGATAGGGAAGCGACGATTCGTAGTTTCAAGTCGACCCATCTGGAAGCTTCATGGCCAAACTTTGTCCACCGTCCTACCAGAAGTCGAACCGATTCTGATTCCAGACGGCGAGCGCTTCAAGACATTGGCAACTGTCGGACGCATCTACGAATCCCTCATAAAAGCCAGGGCTGATCGCGCTTCGACGATCATTGCACTTGGCGGAGGACTCGTCGGAGACGTCGCTGGATTTACCGCCGCAACGTTCTTGCGAGGCGTGACACTCGTGCAGTTACCGACAACATTACTGGCTCAGGTTGATAGTTCAATTGGAGGCAAGGTCGGTGTCAACCACTCGTTAGGTAAGAACTTAATAGGCGCCTTCCACCCCCCAATCACGGTTGTTATTGACCCTCAGTGGTTAACAACACTTCCTCGACGAGAACTTAGTTCAGGGTTGTACGAAGTAATAAAGTATGGCATGATTTCCAACCAGAAGCTGTTCGATCTTCTCAGACGAGAAGTGACAGCAGTGTTTGCTCAAGATCAAGAAATCCTAACGTCAATCATTGTCGACTCGTGTCAAATCAAGGCTTCAGTAGTCTCGACGGACGAAAGAGAACAGGGTCTCAGACGAATACTGAACTTCGGACACACAGCTGGTCACGCTCTTGAGTCTGTGACTAATTACCGTCGATTTTGTCACGGCGAAGCAGTAGCTTACGGTATGCTCGTCGCTGCTTCTATCGGGGTCACTAGGAATATTTTTGACAAAACTGACTACGAAACGCTCGCTGAAACCATTGCGTTATTGGGTCCCCTACCACCAATTAATGATCTCTCAGCAAGTAAGATCCTTGAGGGAATCTGGAGAGACAAGAAAATTATCTCTGGGAAGTTGCACTATGTCTTACCTACGGCTATTGGCAAGACGGTTCTTGTTGGCGATGTAACCGGCAAAGAAATCGAACAAGCACTTAAGCAGGTGGGTGCTACAGGGTGAACCCAGGTTTTCCAACCACTAAAAATAGAACGACCAATACCACCCGAGAACACTCTCTCCAATCAATCCAGAGGTAACACCACCAACCGCAAGAAATGTCCCAAACGGTAGCGCATCTCTTATGTTACCCTTCTTTGTAATCATTAACCTAATCCCTACCAATGATCCAATAAATGAAGCAAGAAAAAGTGTCAGCAACATCAGATCGAAGCCAAGGAATGCTCCAATCGTCGCTAGCATCTTTACGTCTCAGACTCCCAAACCTTCTTCACCCCTCACCAAATAATAGACTTTCCTTATCAGAAGGAGCAAAGTCCATCCGCCAACAACCCCAACAACTGAATCAAACCATACCGGTGGTAGGAACATACTAAAAACGATTCCGACGACGGCTCCAGGCAATGTTATCTCGTTCGGAAGAATCCTATGCTGCAAATCGATCACAAACAAAACAACCATTGCCCCCATGAAAATTAATCGTGACAACAGTAGTGGTTGCCAACCGATCTGCCAGTAGGATAATAAAAACAACGCGGAAGTAATCACATCGACTAATGGGTATGTCGCCGAGATCGATTCACCGCACATCCTGCATCGACCACCAAGTAACGTATATCCAATGACCGGAACATTTTCGAACCATTTTAGGTGATGCCCACACGCAGTACAATGTGACTGAGGAGTTATCAGTGACTGCCTCCGTGGAAGACGATAGATACAAACATTTAGAAAACTTCCAATAATCCAGCCGCCGCTTACCAACAGGATTACATAGAGAATCGTTGGTACCGCCTCATAGGAAGTTGTACTGGCAAGGATCAATATTCCGCTCATGAGTGAAACTCTAGTATACCGAAGATAGGCTTCACCACTCACAAGTTCTGGTACAACGAATGTAGTGTGTTTGTCGGATCAAAAGGTGCTTTTGGGAAAAGACCTAAACTAATTAAGACTCTTTCAGGTGACTAGGCACCCTCTCATCCGTCGTTCAAACGTTAGGACCGCAACTGCTCTCTCGATCCCAAGTACAGCAACACTTAGAATTAATAGGAATACTAGCAAAAAACTCCCACACTAAAAGCAACTGTCTCGAATACTTGTCGTAATTACCGAGCATTCAAAACTTCCAATTATGGATTCTTACTTCTTTCTAATTCGTACGCAATGGCCGCGTCGAAGTGCTTAGGTGTAAGTCCTCCTTTAATCGCTACCCCATTGATAAAAAATGCGGGTGTCCCGGTTATATCGAGGGTTTTACCAAGTGCGATGTCGGCTTTCACATGTACCAATACCTGTTCGTACTCACCGTCGAAGTCCTCAACATCACCCACATCCAGAGCTGCGATTCGCACACTCTCCGGTGAAAATAACTCCTGATTCGAATACAACCATTCTTTCATCCGCTCTCCCCGTCCATTCAGCTGAGCAAGTCGAACAGCCACCGCTGCTTCACATGCGGCATCGTGTGGACCATTCGGAGCGTCCTCATTACATTCAGGATCGAGCGGATAGTCCTTGATCACGAGAGTCACTGCACCTGGATGACTTCGTCTATACTTCGAAAAGATAGGACGATAACGTCTGTCTGTCTGTCGACAAGCTGGGCACTGGTAGTCGTTAAACTTGACGACTGTCACAATGGTACCGTCATCAGAACCTGGTAGCTGTACACGTGGTTGAACTTCCCACCAACGTTCGAACTCAGACTTGACCGCTGCTGGAGGCAGCTGCAATCTAAACTCGGTCTGTACCAAATCTTCGTCAGAAAAATTGCCATAAAAGAACACTGTAGCCATAAAACTAGCCGCCACAAACACTATCGATACCATTAACACCAAGGGTGTTGTTACCAAACTCCACAGATCTCCCTTCACACGTCTAAGAAACATTCCCATAGGCAATGAAATGGACCTACAAGACATCAAAAAAATTCCACCTACTGCCGCATAGACCGTAGCGCAAAGCATGCATAGAGTTTTCAATACAAAGAAGGACACGTAGACAAAATAAATTACTGCAGCTAACGCCGGTATCGACACCATAACAAGATAGGTCGGTAGACTCTGCTGAAACTGAGGCGATCTACGACTGCGAACTGTAGCTAGCAGAAGCACGGCCATGAACCAAATAACACCACCGAGTGCAACTGGTATACCTCGAACGGTACCATATTGACTGAGGTATACCTCGGTACAACTAATCTTCGCACTGATATCACAGAAACTTAGGTAGGTCGGCTCATCGATCGCCCGGTTGTGCATGTAGGTTGATACGCTAGACGACACCAATCCTACCAATGCAAAAATTACGACTAACCGTCTGATGACTCTACTCATTCTTCTGACCTACACCGATTTATACATCAAGATGCACCCTCAATTACCGACACGGCTGCTACAAACATAACTGAACACGGAATATGTTCACTGGATCGGAACCGACCCTGCCGGCTGACCCATCTGAGTTACCACCACAGGACCAGGCGTCTGTGGGAAAATGGTACCTCCTTGATTAGTACCAAACGACCGAGAACCTCCGCCAGGAATTGGGGTCGCCCCTACAAAATAAGTGGATACAAGCGTACCCGCTGCAGCAGCATTACACGATTGCGGCGCTTGGTGAACGACTGTACCAGTCGTCATGGTGATCGTATAACCACTCTTGACCGATGGATCAGTTGACAGATTGGCCAGCGTCGGTGCATAAAACCCTGCTCCGCAACTCGCAGCGTAGGTTGACTGGGCACTATTAATTGCTCGTAACGAGCCGATTGCCGAGGCTTCGTTGGCGGACATTCGTGCCCGGTTGAACACCGGCATCGCAATAGCCGAAATAATCCCAATCACCGCTACAACAATCAATAATTCTATGAGCGTGAACCCGTCAACACCCCTAAACTTCATCAGTCCTCCTTAATCCCATACTCATAAGTATTTGGACCACTCAGACTCGATCGAATAGACCAGCACATCTGATAGCACCACAAAACACGAAATATCGCGTCGAGAAAAACGTTTTGATGAGGAACGTGCTACACGCTCGTAAGGTTACAAACACCTCAGCTCTAAGAATCCTGGCCGGTGACAAACGGCAGGAAAATTCACTCGGATGAAACCGACGGTTAGATAGTCTTTGGCTGGGTAAATCCAGGAACTACGATGAATCTCGTCCGAGATACCGACATCAGAACTGAAGACCTGCATTACTACCCGACAAAAACAGCTGCGGCCATCACGGTTATCCAGAGGCCATTCTTATCACCAACAGCTGTCTGCGTGATATTGTGAGTCCGCACAATCTGATTCGAAATGCGATAGACCTCTTTTTTCTCATCCCAGCTCTTATCTGGGTCAAACTCTAGTCCCAGAGTGGTGGCCAACATCTCAGCTGCAACTTCCTCAGCGTAATCACCAGCTTTCTCTTCATTCTCGCCGAAACTGTGATGCTCGGATAGGTATCCATACAATTTGGCATCACGTGGAATCGCCACACCAACAGTCGCTGCCACCAGTCGGTGCGGCTCCCTTGTAGCCGACTCGGACATAACCACGAATGCAACCTGTCCTGGCTTGAGACGTCGCATACCTCCAGCCCGCGACAGAATCTTACAGCCGGGCGGAAAAATGCTCGATACGCGCACCAAGTTGCAGGCAGCGATACCAGCTGAACGGAGGGCTAGCTCGAATGACGTCAGCCTTTCTCGGTGCTTACCAACGCCCTTCGTGAAAAACAGTTCTTTAGGGGTAAGACCAAACACTTCTTATTCCGCATAACCGAGTAACAATCGATAGGATCCACTCGAACGCCTAAGAGGAACGCATCCTAATCAACATACTGTGTGCTGTCAAGACACCAATTTTGATGGAGGTTGTCAGATTAGTTTCCTGACCAGCTTCAAGACTTGGCGGACGACTCTCACCTGCTCAGTAGAGATCTCTCGACTGTGCCAAGCCTCGCAAAAAGCATCAGCATGTTACACTCCCCCCCCCCCTTTCTCTGAGCCGCCGCCCGAGACATCGCCTTGTAGACCCACTCAAGCCCATTGGCTGCCATCCTAGCACGCGAACTCTGACCATCCACCCTGGATTTTGGTGTGCCTCATCCAGCAAATTGCCCTATGCTCGCCGTGTGAAAACATTCTTCAACATCTCCCGACTCACAGAAACTGCCCAACCGGCAAAATATGTGAGTTGAAGGTCAAAAACAGAACGGGAACCACCGCTCCGGAGACCACCTAGTCGGGCGATTTAGCCGAAACTTGAGTATCCTTTGCCCCTCGCGCTACGATTTCCACCGTCGACCACTGGCGATCTAGGGGACTCTAGCCATGAGACACAAACGCCGTGTGCTGATACGATCCACGGTTGTTGCGCTACAACCAACAGCCACAGCTCTGAGGGGGTAGACGATTTATGAAGGTGTATGACTCAGCAAACATTAGGAATCTTGCTATCGTTGGCCACAGTGGTGCAGGTAAGACCCAGCTAGTATCATCTATGCTGTTCAGCGCTGGCATGACCAATCGCCTAGGCAAGGTAGACGACGGCACAACAATCACTGACTTTGACGACGAGGCAATCGCACGTAAACATACATTATCAAGCAGCCTTGCCTATGCTGAATGGAATAAGAACAAGATAAATATCATCGACACACCTGGTATTGCCAATTTCTTAAGTGACGCGCGAACCGCTCTTAGTATCTGTGACGCTGCTCTTCTTACAGTAGACGCTGTTTCTGGTGTAGAAGTGCAAACCGAGAAGGTCTGGACATGCGCTGAAGAGCTCAGCATGCCGTGTCTGGTTGTGTTAAACCGACTGGACCGTGATCGGGCGAGCCTCGACCGATCGCTGATTTCATTACGTGAAGCCTTCAATCGAATGATAATACCCATCCAGATTCCAATAGGTGAAGAAAAAGGATTCCATGGTGTTATTGATCTAGTGTCTATGAAATCACATATGTTTCCTTCTGACGACGGAACACCAACGGTCACTGAGGTTCCGGCTGATTTATCTGAGGCAGCTAAGATTGCACGAGAAGCATTAATCGAAATGGTCGCCGAAGCAGATGACGCGCTAATGGAAAAGTTCTTCGAAGTCGGTACACTAACCCAAGAGGAACTAGAGTCTGGACTTAGGAAAGCAACTCGTAGACGACAAATATTTCCCCTCCTATGTTCGTCAGCGTTACTTAATGTCGGTGTCCAGCAACTACTTGATGCAATTGTAAAATATGCTCCATCCCCGTCTGAACATACGCTCAAAGCAATTAACCGGACGAATGGTGAGTCGACTGTCTATGAGTTTACTGAAACTGGACCCCCGACTGCGTTTGTATGGAAGACGATCGCTGATCCCTTTGCTGGCCGTATCACATTATTTCGAGTTGCAACAGGTACACTGAAGTCCGATATCACCGTTCACAACTTGACCAGAGATGTCACTGAGCGCCTTGGGCATCTCACATTACTCCAAGGTAAGACGCAGACGACCGTTTCAGAAGTGAGGGCTGGAGACCTTGGTGCAGTAGCCAAACTCAAAGAGACACAGACAGGCGATACACTTGGTGGAAAGGAAGGTAAAGTTGTCTTCCCACCGGTAAAATTCCCAGAACCAGTCCTGTCTTACGCTATTGAACCAAAAAGTCGCGGCGATGAAGACAAAATAGGCTCTTCTCTACAGCGCTTACGTGAAGAGGACCCCAGTATTCGTTACGAACGAGACGTTCGAACTAAGGAACTCTTACTCACAGGTCAGGGACAGGTTCACATAGAAGTTACAGTGGCCAAGTTGAAGCGTCGGTTCGGTGTCGAAGTTAACCTAAAACTACCTCGAATTCCATACAGAGAGACTATCACCGCAGCAACTGAAGCACACGGACGACACAAGAAACAGTCTGGAGGACACGGTCAATTCGGTGACTGCAAAATTAAAGTTGAACCACTGCCTCGTGGCTCTGATTTCGACTTCGTCAACGATATCTTCGGTGGCGCAATTCCAAGACAGTTTGTACCGGCGGTTGAGAAAGGCATCGAAGAAGCAAGAGCTCGAGGAATTATAGCGGGTTACCCAGTCGTCGATTTTCGCGTAACCCTTATTGACGGACAATATCATCCCGTCGATTCAAATGAGCTTTCGTTCAAACTTGCTGGATCACTTGCCTTCAAAGACGCCATGACGCGGGCGCGCCCGACACTCCTGGAGCCCGTCATGAATGTTGAGATCTACGCCCACAGTGATTTTGCCGGTGATTTGATGGGCGATCTCAATGGTCGCCGTGGCCGTATCAGTGGTATGGACACCCACGGGGTCACAACGGCGATCAAGGCACAGGTGCCCATGGCTGAAATGCTAACCTACGAGCAGCAGCTCACCTCAGCCACAGGTGGGAGAGGTTCATACCATATGGAATTCTCACATTATGAGGAAGTTCCATCGCACCTACATACGAAGATCGTGGCTGCTGGCAAGACGAAGCGGGGCGAAACACGGAGCTCCGAAGAGAAGAACTAAAGAAGCCACTGATTGGAGACCAGAAACTAGCTAGATTTCTTACGGGAATTTTTCTTGGCTGACCGTCGTCTGACAGTTGAGCTGGATTGTACAGCTTCTTCGTCAATAGTCCGATCGGCCCGAGTCGTGTCTGAACCCTTTGCCTTCCGTCCACGAATCCGCTGGGCTGCCGCACGGAGACGTCCACCGACGCCTTTTGACGCCGGCGCCTGAATCTCATCTCCTTGGATGAGCTCAACGTTCGCTTGGTACTCACTTCCAACAAGCTCAACTTGAGCCATCTCTGCGCTATCACCCCGACGGTAACCAAGACGTAACAACCGTGTATATCCACCTGGCCGTGATTCAAAACGTGGAGCAATTGTCTCGAATAGCTTTCTGAGTGTCGCTCGGTCAGCCAGATCACGGCGAACCAATCTACGCGCAATCACAGCCCGTCCAGGTTGGGGACTACCGTCGAGGCCACGTTTGGCGACCGTAATCAAACGTTCGACAAAGGGCCGTAACTCTTTCGCTTTCGGTACTGTAGTTTTGATACGCTCGTGGAGAAGCAACATGTGTGCCTGGTTGCGAAGCAGTGCTATGCGATGCTCGCTAACTCTACCCAGTTTTCGATAAGCAACTCGATGGCGCATTCCCTTAATCCGTGTAGAACTAACTTATTCGTCGGGCTGTGACGACTCTTGTGACGACTCTTGTGACGACTCTTGTGACGACTCTTGTGGCGACTCTTGTGGCGCCGGCTTCTCAAGGCTCAGCGCAAGGTGGAGCCCCATACTGGTTAAAATCTCTTTAATTTCGTTAAGCGACTTCCGGCCAAAATTCTTAGTCCTCAGCATCTCGGCCTCGGTCTTCTGTACAAGCTCACGAATCGTCTGGATGTTCGCATTCTTGAGACAATTATACGAACGTACAGAAAGTTCTAGTTCCTCTACGCTCTTGCCTAAATTCTCATCTAGCACTAAATGTGTCTGAACAGGTCCTGGTTCTTGTTGTTGAACCACAGGTTCTTCAAAGCTTATAAAAATATTTAAATGATCACGAATCAATTTCGCCGCGAGAGAGATCGCCTCACGAGCGGTAACCGAGCCATCCGTCCACACATCGACAGTCAGTTTGTCGTAGTCAGTCGTCTGCCCAAGCCGAGCAGCTTCAACAAGATAGTTGACCTTTTTTACTGGAGAATAGACAGAATCGACTGGTATCCAACCGATGCTCAGATCTTCGTCAAAGTTTTTATCTGCAGGCACATAACCGCGTCCTTGTTTAACCCGCATCTCAAGGTTCAACTTTCCACCTTCCGACACAGTTGCAATATGGACAGCCGGCTCAAGAATTTCCACGTCCGCATCAGGTTTAATATCCCGCGCTCTAACCTCACCAGGCTTGTCCACGTTGAGATACAACGTCTTAGTGTGGTCAACGTGTATTTTCAACGGAAGCTGTTTGAGGTTTAAAATGATGTCCGTCGCGTCTTCAACGACACCAGGAATAGGCGAAAATTCGTGGGGAGCACTTTCAATCTTGACCGCCGATACAGCTGCACCTTCGATTGACGACAGTAGTACCCGTCTTAGAGCATTGCCAACCGTCGTACCAAAACCTCGTTCAAAGGGTTGGGCATAGAATCGCCCAAACCGATGGGTCAACGTTTCTCGCTCAAACTCCAGCCGCTTGGGCCTCTGGAAACCCTTCCACAACATTGAGATAACCCTTTCTGAACCCTTGGACCTGGTCGGAAAAACCAGCTCTTAGGTGCAACCCTACTACTTTGAGTACAGCTCAACGATCAATTGTTCTTGGATCGGCAAGTTAATCTGTTCTCGTGTTGGAAGTGACGTAATTCTTCCTGACATTTTTTCGCTATCGAACTCCAACCACTCTGGGATACCACGACCCTTAACCTCCTCCATCGCATGCTGGATCGAGAGCTTCTTCATACTCGTCACTCCAACACTCACGACATCACCAGCGCGAACCGAATAGGATGGAATGTCCGTTCTCCTCCCATTGACAAGGAAATGTCTGTGGCGAACTAATTGCCTGGCTTGCGGCCGAGAGGTTGCCAAACCGAGTCTATAGACCACGCTGTCGAGACGACGTTCCAGTAACTGCAACAACGTCTCCCCCGTGATACCTCGCTGCCGATCGGCCGCCTCAAAGTATCTCCTAAACTGATTCTCCAATACACCGTACATACGCTTGACCTTTTGCTTCTCGCGAAGCTGGAGACCATAACCAGCCATCCGAGCCTTCCGGCCTTTGCCTCGTTCTCCAGGCGGCACGTTGCGCTTCTCTATAGCACATTTCTCCGTGTAGCATCGCTCTCCCTTCAAAAAGAGCTTCATGCCCTCTCGCCTACACAGCCGGCACACTGGCCCAACATATCGTGCCATACTTATCCTTTAGTTTTTAACCCACGTCACATCAGCGACACACTTCAACCATCCAGATACAGTAAAATTCAAACCCTTCTTCGCTTCGGCGGTCGACAACCATTGTGTGGAATTGGGGTAATGTCGCGAATAGACCGAACATCTAATCCAACAGAGGTCTGCAAAGCTCTAATCGCAGATTCTCGACCAGCGCCAGGCCCCTTAACCCGTATCTCAATCGAACGCATACCAAAAGCTCGCGCAGCGTGACCAGCATTAACTGCTGCCTGGGTAGCCGCAAATGGTGTTCCCTTTCGTGACCCCTTGAAACCGATGGCCCCGGCGCTCGACCACGCCACCACGTTTCCTTCGGTGTCAGTTATGGTCACGATAGTATTGTTAAACGACGCCTGAACATGCACAAAGCCATGGCGTACCACGCGTTTCTCACCACGTTTCTTGAATGTCTTCTTCCGCGCGCGCCTCTTCCCAGGTTCTGGGGTTACGCCTTCAATTTGTTCCGTCTTGGCCATTGGTTACACATCCCCAAACACAGTAGCTGCGCCATCTGTAACACACATGCGCAGCGTCAATGGATCATCAGTGCTCTATACAGCCTTTTTCTTTGCCACAGCACCCTTGCGTGGCCCCTTCCTGGTACGCGCATTCGTATGGGTACGCTGCCCTCTCATCGGCAAGTTGCGACGGTGGCGTATACCCCGATAGCATCCGATTTCCTGCAACCGCTTAATATTCACCGAGATCTCCTTACGAAGATCTCCTTCGACGCGTCCTTGCTCCTCAATGATCCGGCTGATCTTTCGGACATCCTCTTCAGATAAATCCTTAACCCTCGTATCTGGGCTTACACCTGCCTGACCAAGAATTTCTGTTGACCGTGTTGGTCCAATCCCATAGATATAGGTCAGCCCGATCTCGATCCGTTTTGGCTGAGGTAAATCTATCCCTGCGATGCGTGCCATAACCCTAATCCTTATGGGCAGACAGCGGACAACCTCAAATCCGGCCCCTGCTGGCTACCAGGTTCTCTTACCCTTGCCTCTGTTTGTGTTTCTGGTTCGGACAAATTACCCGAACCACACCCTTCCGACGAACGATTTTACACTTGTTGCACATACGCTTAACAGATGCTCTAACTTTCACGATTCCAAATCTCCAAGTCGCTCATCAGATGAACGAAACGTTCATCTCTACCTAAATTATGACTCTTATTCTCGATAGTTCAATGTTCGGCATACACACTCGGACTAGGCGGCTCCCCACCATCCACCACCGTCACTTCTTTGTCTCCAGATGGTAAGGCAGTCAACACCTCTGGTCCCATTTCCTTAATGGCCACAGTGTGCTCAAAGTGTGCCGATAAGCTACCGTCACGTGTCACTGCCGTCCAACCGTCATCAAGTAGTTTGACGGCCGGCAAGCCTATATTAACCATCGGCTCGATGGCCAGAACCATACCCTCGGTCAGGCGTGGACCGCGACCAGGATCACCGTAGTTGGGAATCTGGGGATCCTCATGAAGTTTTACTCCAATTCCATGACCTACGAATTCGCGCACTACAGAAAATCCAAATCCTTCAACATGCTTTTGAACGGCATGGCCAAGATCCGAGACACGGCCACCAACACGAGCCTGAGCAATCGCACGGAGCAACGCCTCTTCAGTAACACGCAGGAGTTTAGTCGCACGTTCTGGAATAGCTCCTACCCCAACCGTCAGAGCGGAATCCCCGTAATAGCCGCCAAGTAAAACTCCCATGTCAACTGATACGATATCTCCTTCAACTAACGGCCTCTTAGATGGGATGCCATGCACCACTGCTTCGTTGACCGATGCACAGATCGTTGCCGGATACCCTCGATAACCCTTAAACGCTGGCAATGCACCAGCTTCAAGTACTAGACTCTCAGCAACACCATCGAGTTCTGCCGTCGTCACACCAGGTACCACCATATCCCGAAGGTCACTAAGAACCATTGCTACAAGTGCGTTTGCAGCGCGCATGCGCACCAACTCGTCAGGCGACTTACAAACGATCAATACCTACTTTCTCCGACTTTCTCACTAGCCTGTTTGAGCGCTAATGCGGTCGAATCCACCGCAGCCTCAAGTGCTCGCGTCACAGAATCCTGAGGTTGATTACCTTCAATCGAACAATAAGTCTGTCGGTCACGGTAGTACTCGGCCAAAGGTTTCGTATCATGTGCGTAAACACTCAATCGTTTGCGAACTACTTTTTCAGTATCATCACTGCGAAGGACTAGTTGACCACCACAGCGGTCACAACATGCCGATGGTATCGATTCGGCGGTAGCACCACTAGTTGCTCCGCACTGACCACAAACCCTTCGGACTCCTAACCTGCGTACCAATTCTTCATCCGGCACAAAAATATCCACAATTATTAACGGATCCATCTTCGACACGACATCATCTAAAGCCAGCGCTTGTTTAACAGTCCGAGGAAATCCATCTAAGATAAAGCCTCGGCCTACGTCCTGATGGCGTAATCTCTCACTAACGATGCCGATAATGACGTCGTCACTAACAAGCTCACCTGCGTCCATCGTCGCCTTGGCCTTAAGGCCCATCTCAGTTCCTATTTGCACCGCTTCTCTTAGAATATCCCCCGTAGAAATCTTCGGTATGCCATGCGTATGAGCCAGCCGTTCGGCTTGGGTACCTTTGCCAGAACCAGGAGGGCCCATCATGATCACGTTTAAAGCCACTCTCTACCTCACTTCACTTACCTCTAGGCACCATCCAATTCTATAACTGCATTCAACTTGGTCGAAGGATTCGCTCTCCTAACCTCTTCGGCCTTTGATCCGAGTCTTCTTCATAAAACCATCGTAGTGACGCATGATCAGTTGCGACTCCACCTGATTGACTGTATCCATCGAAACGCCAACAATGATTAGGAGTGAAGTGCCTCCAAAGTAAAATGTTACTCCCATTCCATCGGTTATGAACTGAGGCAAGAGCACGTCCAGTCGCTCACCGACGACGGGAATCTGATCCACCCTTATACCTGTAATCAGGAGGTCCGGTAAAATAGCTACAGTGGCAAGATAAATCGCACCGACGAGTGTAATCCTCGCAAGGATCGTATCGATATGTTCGGCGGTACGCTTTCCTGGTCTAATACCAGGTATAAATCCGCCGTGCTTCCTCATATTTTCTGCTACGTCGTCAGGATTAAAGATTATAGCTGTGTAAAAGTAGGCAAAAAAGATAATGCCGCTAACGTACAACAGATAGTACAAAGGCATTCCAAAGGCAAGTTGATCTGTAACAGCTTGACCCCATCCCCCTGCCTGGAAAACGCCCGCAATCGTCGCTGGAAAGGCTAAGATCGAAGAAGCAAAAATCACCGGAATGACACCACCGGTGTTGACTTTTAGTGGGATGTGAGTACTAGAACCTCCATACATACGTCGCCCAACAACACGTTTTGCGTACTGCACAGTTACGCGTCGATGACCTCTCTCAACGTAGACTACAGCCGCCACCACTAGAATCATCAAAGCTATTAGTATGAGCAGCCGGAACAACCCGATCTGCCCTGTTCGCAACTGATCTGCAGTCGTGATAACAGCGGTCGGTAAGCCCACCACAATCCCAGCAAAGATAATAAGAGACATACCATTCCCAACCCCACGTTCGGTAATCTGTTCACCAAGCCACATGATGAAAGTTGTACCTGTTGTGAGTGTGAGCACCGTCATAAGCCGAAAACCCCAACCCGGCGAATAAACCAACGGTAATCCACCCGCAATGTTTGTCTGGCGTTCCAGGAAGATCGCAATTCCCATTGCCTGTATAACGCAGAGCAGAATCGTTCCGTAGCGAGTGTACTGAGTGATCTTCCGGCGCCCTAATTCACCCTCCTTCGAAAGTCGCTCTAGGTAAGGAGAAACCACGGTTAATAGCTGGATGATGATCGATGCACTGATATAAGGCATGATGCCCAGCGCGAAAATCGTGACCCGCGTTAAATTCCCACCAGAAAACATGTCGTAGAGACCAAACATCGTGTCCTGAGTCTGTGCAGCGAGAAGGGCCAAAGCTTCAGTATTCACACCAGGAGTGGGGATATGCCTACCCATCCGAAAAACCCCGAGCACAGCAAGCGTAAACAACACGCGGTTCCGCAGATCAGGAATGGTGAAAATATTCTTTACAGTCTCGATCATTTGCTCAATCCAGAATTCCCAATTCCTCAGCTCTACAATCTATGGAGTGATCACGGTTGCGCGACCACCAGCCCCCACAATCTTTTCCACTGCTCGGCCACTGAATTTATGAGCCGATACCACGATTGCTTTTGAAATCTCGCCACGTGCAAGCACTTTTAGCAAAACTTTTCGACCACGGAGTAATCCGTGCTCACGTAGCAGGTCTGGTGTGACCTCCGTTCCCACATCGAAGCGTTCGGTCAGTCTGTCAACATTGATCACCGAGTACTCCACACGAAACGGGTTGTGAAAACCCCGCTTAGGCACACGTCGGTGTAGCGGCATCTGACCACCCTCAAAACCACGAGCCCGTTTGAAGCCGGAACGCGACTTTTGACCTTTGTGTCCACGACCTGACGTCTTCCCAAGACCCGATCCGGGACCTCGACCAACTCGTTTTTTCGGTCGTTTAGCACCTCTAGGAGGTTGTATGTTACTTAAATTCATAAACTTATCCGACCTTAACCAAATGACGGACCTTCGCGATCATCCCTTGAGTGGCTGGATTATCAAGCAATTCAACCGAATGACCGATTCGCCGCACCCCTAGCCCACGTACCACGGCGGCCTGACGCCGACCGAATCCAATTGGACTCCGCACGAGCGTAACCTTCACCAACTTAGTCTCAGACTCACGTTTGACTCTTCGTGCCATGCCCTGACTGCTTCCCACTCTTTAATACTGTTAAGTTCAAATACATCGAACCCTCGAACACACATGGTCATCCTTCATCACTAAACGTTTGGCAATTGCTCTAAATCAATACCTCTTAACCGCGCAACGACAGCTGAGTCCTTGAGTTGCTTTAGTCCGACGAATGCTGCACGCACAACGTTGTGGGGGTTATCGGAACCCAAAGATTTGGTAAGGATATTCTGAATGCCCGCAGACTCCATAACCGCTCGTACCGTACTTCCGGCAATCACACCCGTGCCTTCTGGTGCAGGCTTCAGTAAAACACGCCCGGCACCAAAACGACCAACAACGGTATGAGGAATCGTTGTCCCACGGAGCGGAACAAGAACCAAGGCTTTCTTGGCCGCCTCAATCCCTTTCTTAATGGCCGACGGAACTTCCTTAGCCTTACCAATACCGAATCCAGCCGCACCACGACCATCCCCAACGACCACAAGGGCACTAAAACTCAGATTCTTTCCACCCTTGACAACTTTGGTAACACGATTAATCGAAACTACCGTATCTCTGAGCTCAAAGTGCGTTGGGTCGATCTTGTCAATTGGTCCAATCATAGAATCTCACATAACGATGCACTAGAATTCTAGGCCCGCTTCTCTTGCGGCCTCAGCCACGGCTCGCACCCGGCCATGGTAAAGAAACCCACCACGATCAAACACAACCTGCTTAACGCCCTGCCCCAACAAACGTTCGGCGACTGTCTTACCAATAACCTGCGCCCCGCCCCTGTTCCCTCCACGTGCTCCAGCTTTAAAGGCGCTTTTTACTGCAGGTTCCAGACTCGATGCAGATACAAGGGTACGGCCATTTCTATCATCAATCACCTGAACCGAAATGTGCGCCAAGCTGCGGAAAACTGTCATCCTCGGCCGTTCAGATGTACCTCTGGTCCTTTTCCGAAGTCGAAACTTGATCCGTTCTCGTCGATCCGTCTTTGTTTTAATCTTCATCAGCCCGGCCTATGCACCAGTTTTCCCAACCTTCTTTTTCAGCACTTCACCCGTATACCTAATTCCCTTTTGTTTGTACGGATCTGGTTTACGTAAGGCGCGAATATCCGCCGCTACTTGTCCGACCAGTTGGCGATCGATACCATTCACAGTAATGTGTGTCTGCCGTTCGATCGAGATATCGATAGTGGGTGGAATATCGAATACCACTAGGTGTGAGTAACCTAACGAGAAGATAACCTGTCTCTCCTTCAATTCGGCTCTGTACCCAATACCAACAATGTCAAGCTCACGCTTAAAACCTTCAGAAACCCCGTAAACAGCATTTGCGACCAAGCTCCGAGCCAGACCATGAAACTTACGGAGTGTGCGGTTGTCAGCCTCGACCCGAGCTAACAATTCAGAATCGTTGACCTCGAACCTAACCCCTGGTGGCACGATCTGTCTTAATTCACCCTTCGGTCCTCTGGCTTCTACGACACCATCTCCCACAGTTACGCTAACCCCTTTGGGAATCTTAACTGGCTGCTTACCTATACGTGACATACCCTAATTACTCCACGGACACCGCTTAAACCAAAGTGTCAATTGCTCGCGTCACCAAACGTCGCAGAGAACCTCTCCTCCCACTCCTGCTTTCACCGCTTCACGACCCGTCATCACACCTCGAGAAGTGGTCAGAATATTTGTACCAAGTCCTGCCAACACATGAGGCACGTCGTTACGACCAAAATATACTCGGCGACTAGGTCGACTGACCCTCTGCAATCCAGAAATAACTCGCTCTCCTCGTGGGCCGTACTTCATAATAATTTGAATTGTTTCTTGCACACACCTACCGCCTTCGCTCTTCAATTCCAGTAGCTTGAATCCTTGAATGTACCCTTCATTCTGAAGAATCCTAGCAATCTCTACCTTAAGTCTCGATGCCGGAACATCAACACGAACACGGCGTGAACTTGTGGCTGCTCTAAGCCGCGACAACATATCAGCAATGGGATCAGTCATTATTATTTACACTCGCTAGACTTCCATCAGCCGTTCGTCTCGTTTACTACCCACCATCACAAACACCTCAACAAGTCAGCTTTTAAGTATTAACAACGTGTAGTGCTCACGATCCCTACCAGCTGCTCTTTGTGACCCCGGCGATATCTCCCTCGAGCGCAAGCTTTCTGAAACAAAGACGGCAGAGCGCAAATTTCCTCATGTACGCTCGCGGTCGGCCACAGAGCCTACATCGATTACGCTGCCGAGTCTTGAACTTCGGCAACTTATTTTCCTTAACAATTTTCGCAGTCGTAGCCATCGAAACAACTCTCAGTAGTCAACGATTAAGGTTAATATCCATAAACTGCGTACTAGTTCACCCGAAAGGGCATACCTATCAATTGAAGAAGTCTCCTGGCTTCCTCGTCAGTGCGGGCAGTCGTCACAACAGAAACGTTCATCCCTCGAGCTTGATCAACTCGCATGTAGTCAATCTCAAGGAAGTTCAACTGATCCCTCAACCCCAACGTGTAGTTGCCCCTTCCGTCAAACCCTTTAGGCGAGATTCCTCGGAAATCTCTGACCCGTGGGAGCGTGATCGAGATCAGTCGGTCGAGAAATTCGTACATCCGGTCTGAGCGTAAGGTGACCATCGACCCAATCGGCATTCCCTTACGAAGCTTAAACGCCGCGATCGACTTTTTGGCGCGCGTGGTCACCGGACGTTGTCCGGTGATACGACTTAACTCATCCGCGCCTATATCAATAATCTTGACATTCTCTGTTGCATGCCCGAGTCCCATGTTCACTACGATCTTTTGGATTTTCGGCACAGCCATGGGATTTTTGTAGGCAAACTCCTTCTTAAGAGTAGGTGTAACAGACTCGAGATAGCGATCTCTTAGTCTACTCATTTGTCCACAACGCCTCGGCACTTACAACAAATCCTGACCTTCCGGCCATCGGCGAGCAGCTGCCAGCCGATTCTGGTCGGCGCTCCACACTCCGGACACACAAGTTGAATATTAGATGCATGTAAGGACGCTTCCCGTTCAACGATCCCACCTTTAATATTTCGACTGGGGTTCGGCCGAGTGTGCTTCTTAATGAAATTCACACCCTCGACTACCACTCGATTGCGTGGCAAAAGCATCTTTAACACACGCCCTCGTTTGCCGCGATCTTTTCCCGTAACGACGATTACGTTATCGTTCCGACGAATCGGAGTCTGGACACGAGACATAGACCATCAACCTTTGAGTGGACACCTTTCAACTATCGGACCTATCCATCAGCTGTCATTGTTGCAGCTGCGTCACTCCTCATTGACTTAGAGCACCTCAGGCGCTAAGGAAACGATCTTCACGAATTTTCGTTCACGAAGTTCCCGCGCAACCGGACCAAACACACGGGTTCCAATAGGCTCGCCCTCTTCGTTTACTAGCACGGCCGCGTTGCGATCGAAACGAACATAACTTCCATCCTTCCTA
Organism: Vicinamibacterales bacterium; assembly: GCA_965249535.1. Classification (GTDB taxonomy): domain Bacteria; phylum Acidobacteriota; class Vicinamibacteria; order Vicinamibacterales. The sequence continues at coordinate 1,981,007 of OZ252241.1, read as the reverse complement.
CGCTGCTCCTTACGAGTTCGGACAACGACCGCCCGAACGACTTGACCTTTCTTAACATTTGAGTTTGGCGTAGCTTCCTTAACCGAAGCAGTAACGATATCTCCGATTCTGGCGTATCTCCCGGTTGATCCACCACGCGGAGCGATGACCCTGATCTTTCTCGCACCAGAATTATCCGCAACGTCGAGAACCGTTTGCATCTGAATCATGTCCTAATATCCTGTCCTACGAATCGACTCTTTATGCTCGCTCAATTATCCTCGTCACAATCCAACGTTTACGCCGACTTATTGGCCGACTCAGGGTCATGGCCACTCGATCGCCAACTTTTGCGGCGCTCTCTTCATCATGCGCTAAGAAACTTGACGAGCGGCGGCGCGTCTTCCCATACACACTGTGACGGATCTGCCGCTCAACAACGACAGTGACACTTTTTTCCATCTTGTCACTGATAACCACGCCTACGACTTCTGATCTGATTACCATCGAATCTTCGATCTTTAATCTTTAACTTCGTTTCCTAGACAGCAGTGATAAAAGCCACTCCAATCCTATTGTTCACGGATCAATGTCTTCACCCTGGCCAAATCCCGACGAAGGTTACGCATCTTACTGATCACGTCTGACTGTCCCATGGACTTCTGAATTCTCAGGCGGAACAACTGCTCGTCGAGATCCAACTCCCGTTGTCGTAATTCGTCGGCACCAAGATCTCGAAAACTAGCAACTTTAGTCATGCGAGACCTGCCTCCATAAATCGCATTGCGAACTTTGTCCGGATGGGCAGCTTTGCTGCCGCTCGTCGCATCGCACTCCGCGCATCCGTTTCACTAACTCCTTCCATCTCGAACAAAATCCGACCCGGGCGTACAACAGCCACCCACTGCTCTGGAGCACCTTTACCTTTTCCCATCCGAGTTTCCTGCGGCTTCTTTGTGATCGGTTTGTCTGGAAATACCCTTACCCAGATCTTCCCACCCCGTTTCACGAAGCGAGTCATCGCAACACGGGCTGCCTCGATCTGACGATCAGTCAGCCAGCATGGTTCAACGGCACGCAGACCATAACCCCCGAATGACACGTCAGAACCACACCACGCCTTCCCAGCCATACGTCCCCGCTGTTGCTTCCGATACTTCACCTTCTTTGGCATCAACATCGTTCGTCACTCTAAAAAAATAACTCATGGCCGCACCGCCCGACGCGGAGTCCGGTAGTCTTCTTCACGACCAATATGAGGTCTCAGCCTCTCTCCTCTGTACAGCCAAACTTTCACGCCGATCTGTCCATACGTCGTATGAGCTTCTGCAAACCCATAATCGATATCAGCTCTTAGTGTTTGGAGCGGAAGCCGACCATGCAAATACCACTCGGAGCGAGCAATTTCAGCACCGTTCAGCCGACCCGCAACCCGAACCTTGATCCCTTTGGCCCCAAATCGCAAACTCGATTCAACCGCCTTACGCATCGCTCGCCGAAAAGCAACTCTTTTCTCAAGCTGTAATGCAACAGACTCGCTGATAAGCTGCGCGTCCAACTCTGGTTTCTGAATTTCTTGAATATTGATGAACACCTCTCGGTTGGTTCGTTTTTGAATCTCCGTCTTTAACTTGTCGACCTCAGTGCCCTTCCGTCCAATAACGATTCCAGGTCGTGAAGTGTAGATGTCGATCTTGAGTTTATTGGCCGCTCGCTCAATCTCGACCTTTGACACACCTGCGTGTGAGAACCGTTTCTTCAGATCCGCTCGCAACGCCAAATCTTCATGCAAAAGTTTTGAATAATCACGATCGGCGTACCAGCGCGACCGCCACGTCTTATTGAATCCGAGGCGAAACCCGTAAGGGTGAACTTTCTGTCCCATAAACTATCCTCATTAATAGGGAAGATACTCGGACGGACTTTGTCAAAACCGTCCTAAGAATTTTCCTTCTTCTTGCCTATGATACCCCGCCGCGACCGACTTTTTGCGGTCTCTCTGTCTTCTTTTTCGTCACGGTCCTACTGCTTCGAGGCCGAGCACCCTTCTCCGGTTGCGGTGATTCAGCAGGCACCTTTGCCACGGGCAATGGGTGTTCTGCAATTCGAACCGTTAGGTGTGCTGTCCGCTTGACGATGCGAAAGGCACGACCCATAGGCGCAGGCCGAACCCGCTTCATCGAAGGTCCCTGGTTCGCGTAACAACTCGAGATGTACAGCCGATCGACATCACCACCAAATCCTTGCTTCTGTTCCGCATTGGCGATTGCTGATCGGAGTACCTTTTCAATATCTTTAGCAACGGCCTTACGTGCAAATCGCAAAGTCGCTAACGCACCATCCACGTCAGAGCCACGAATCAAATCGAGTACCAATCCAGCTTTCTGGGCAGACGTGCGAATGTAGCGACCCGTTGCGTACGCCTGGATCACGATGCCCTTTCGCCTTGTTGCGCACCGGTCACAGTCGCAGCTTTTTCACTCTTGGTCGTATGCCCTCTAAATAATCGTGTGGGAGCGAACTCCCCCAACTTGTGCCCAACCATATTCTCAGTTACATAGACAGGGATAAACTTCTTCCCGTTGTGTACGGCAATCGTATATCCAAGCATCTCTGGTGATACCGTGGAACGACGCGACCAAGTCTTGATCACTTTGCGGTCACCTCCACGATTCATAACCTCGATTTTCTCGAGTAACGAGATATCTATAAACGGACCCTTCTTAACAGACCGACTCATCGGGAAACCCTATTACTTGTCATTTCCTACGCCTTTGCACTATGAACCTATCCGTCACTTTCCGACCACGAGTCTTAAAGCCTTTGGTTGGCTTACCCCATGGCGTCACCGGGTGCCGACCTCCTGCAGATTTACCTTCGCCGCCACCCAACGGATGATCTACCGGGTTCATCGCCACACCACGCACATGCGGCCGCTTACCGAGCCATCGACTTCGGCCAGCCTTTCCAAGAGAAACGTTTCCATGGTCTATATTGCCGACCTGCCCAACTGTGGCTAGACAAGCCATCAGGATGTAACGGACCTCACCAGAAGGCATCTTTACTGATGCGTACTTTCCCTCTTTGGCAACCACCTGAATGGATGACCCAGCACTACGCGCCATCTGGCCACCTTTTCCTGGTCTCAATTCAACATTGTGGACCAATGTGCCAAGGGGTATGTTTCTCAGTGGCAGGGTGTTTCCAGGAAGAATGTCCGCGTTCTCACCCGTCGCAACTGTATCACCCACTTTCACCCCAGCTGGCTGAAGAATGTAGCGTTTTTCGCCATCTGCGTAGGTGAGTAGCGCGATTCGAGCCGACCGGTTCGGGTCGTACTCGATTGTTGAAACCTTCGCAGGAATTCCGTTCTTATCCCGTTTGAAGTCGATAATCCTGTAAGCCCTTTTATGACCTCCTCCACGCCACCACATGGTGATCTCACCGTGGCGGTTACGTCCACCAGACTTGTGCAGCGGAGTCGTCAGTGGTTTATAGGGTTTGGTCGCGGTCAGTTCATCAAACACCTGCACCGTCTGAAAACGACGCCCCGCAGACGTTGGTTTATATTTGCGAATGGGCATCTAACTTAGTCCTCAAAGTTCACAACGCGTCACAAGCTCTGCCCAAAAACATCCACCATCAACGAGAAACCATCAGACTTTCACCTAACCCGTTGCTTAGGCTCCCTCCAAAAACTCTGGCAACCGTTCACCGTCGCGTAGCCGAACGTAAGCTTTTTTCCAATCCGAGCGCTGTCCAACGAACCGACCTTGACGTTTAACCTTTCCGTGCATAATAGACGTACGCACACTATCAACCTTAGGCCCAAATAGTTGTTGGACCGCCCGCTTGATCTCAATCTTGGTAGCACCAGAGGCAACTTGAAACACGATAGTTCGGCCATCCTCCCGTAAGATCGTACTCTTCTCAGTGATGAGTGGACGTCGAATCACGTCGGTCATTTTCACGACTCTAGCACCTCTTGTAAACGTTCGATTGCAGCCTTCGTCACAACAAGTCGCTGCGCATCGACAACATCTCGTGCCGTTAGGCTCTGAGTGGCCACGATCGTAATCGCCGGAAGGTTACGCACTGATCGCAGAAGATTTTCGTTTGGCTTGACATCAACAAGTAACGTTTTCCCGTTAGCACCAAGACCTTCTAATAGCTCTACTGCCAACTTCGTCTTCATCTCCGCAAGTGCAAGTTCATTCACAACGACTAAAGCACCTGCCTGCATCCGCTGAGCAACCGCCGCACGCAACGCGCCACGCGAAACCTTCTTAGGTAAGGCATAACCGTAGGAACGAGGTTGAGGTCCAAAAACCGTACCGCCCGTTCGCCAAAGTGGACTGCGTACCTCCCCAACCCTGGCGCGACCAGTCCCTTTTTGTCTCCATGGCTTTCGACCACTACCTCTCACGAGACCTCGGGTTTTCGTGGCGTGCGTCCCTCTCCGCTCTGAAGCGTTCTGATGCACAACTGACTCCCAAATCAAGTTGGTGTTCACCTTAGCACCGAACACTTCGTCCTTGACGTCCAGCGATCCCACCTTCTTATTTTTACTGTCAACGATATCGAGAGTCATAATCCTTGGCTGCAAACCACACATTCCTATGAACCGCCGGCCATGAATCTTAACTACCTTCTCTTCTTTTTCAACTTTTCTTCCTGCTGCACGCGCACTCGCCTAGCCGCCACGGCTTTACGAACGACAACATAACCTCCAGGAGCACCAGGTATCGCCCCAGCCAAAACCAGTAGATTACTATCAGCATCTACGTTTAGCACTCGAAGATTACGTACCGTGACACGATCTCCTCCGGTCCGACCGGGTGCTCGCATCCCCTTGATTACACGAGACGGATATGACGAAGCTCCAATCGAACCTGGCCTTCGATGAAACATGGACCCGTGGCTGGCCGCCCCACCTGCAAAGCCATATCGCTTCATCACGCCTTGGAACCCCTTACCACGGCTCACGCCGACCACATCCACCTGATCACCATTCGCAAACAATGAAACAAGCACCTGATCACCTAGCGCCGGTGACTCAGATCCAGGCGCCAAAGAGACCTCTCGCCTGATCCTGGTCGGAGCCACACCTGCCTTCTTATAATGACCCGCGATGGGCTTGTTAGCCCTAGCCGGCCTAGCTTCTATCAATCCGATCTGTACAGCGTCGTAGCTGTCGCGCGCTGCAGTTTTGTTCTGAACAACCACGCACGGGCCAGCCTTAATGACCGTCGCTGGCTGCACCCTACCGCTTTCATCAAACAACTGGGTCATCCCTATCTTCTGGCCAATGATACCGGTCACCATAATTAATACTCAGAAGCCAACTCCTGGCCATCCTTTGGTAACTCAACTAACTGTGAGGTGCTACTTGTGTTCCTTCCCAAACGCCTTGATCTCCACATCGACCCCAGCAGGCAAGTCAAGCTTCATCAGAGCATCGACTGTCTGTGATGTCGGTTCGAAAATATCGATCAATCGCTTGTGTGTCCGGATTTCAAACTGCTCACGTGACTTCTTGTCAACATGCGGTGAGCGCAGAACCGTCCACTTATTCTTCTCCGTCGGCAACGGAATCGGACCTGCCAACCGTGCCCCCGTCCGTCGAGCGGTCTCCACGATCTCCGCTGTCGACTGGTCAAGTATGCGATGATCGTATGCCTTGAGACGGATACGAATCTTGTCACTCAACGTCGCCATCTATGATCCTCAATCGGCCTACTCTAACGAGAAACTTACGATTCCGTTGTGTATCTCCACACTGATAACTGAACCATGCCGAAACCTTCGCATTCATCTTCAGACTTTTGGTTATTCGACAATCTCTGAAATTGCCCCAGCCCCAACCGTCCGCCCACCTTCGCGGATGGCAAACCGTAGTCCTGGCTCTAGTGCTACCGGTGTTATCAGTTCCACATCCACCGCTACCCGGTCTCCAGGCATCACCATCTCTACCCCACTCGGCAGTGTTGCCATTCCTGTAACATCCGTTGTCCGCAGGTAAAACTGTGGTCGATACCCATTAAAAAACGGCGTGTGGCGTCCCCCTTCGTCCTTCGTCAGTACGTACACCTCGCCCTTAAATTTCGTATGTGGTGTGATCGATCCCGGCTTGGCCAGCACCTGTCCCCGTTCCACGTCGCCCTTTTCCGTTCCGCGCAACAGCACTCCAATATTATCTCCTGCCACCCCTTCGTCGAGTAGCTTCCTAAACATCTCAACACCAGTTACAACCTTCTTCTGCGTTGGTGCAAAACCTACTATTTCGATTTCTTCACTAACCTTACATTTGCCTCGTTCTACCCGACCTGTCACTACCGTCCCGCGACCAGAAATAGAAAATACGTCCTCAATCGGCATCAAAAACGGCTTGTCCACATCCCGCGGCGGAAGCGGCACATATGCATCCACTGCCGTCATCAACTCCAATACCGCCTCTTCTCCTCCAGGATCCCCATCCAGGGCTCGCAGCGCCGACCCTCGCACCACCGGCAACTCGTCGCCAGGAAACCCATACGATTTCAACAACTCTCGTACTTCCAGCTCCACTAGATCCAGCAGTTCTGGATCATCTACCGCATCCACCTTATTCAGGAACACCACCAAACTTGGTACTCCCACCTGCCGCGCCAGCAAGATATGCTCTCGTGTCTGAGGCATCGGCCCGTCGGTCGCTGCTACCACCAAAATCGCTCCGTCCATCTGCGCCGCCCCTGTGATCATGTTCTTGATGTAGTCAGCGTGTCCTGGGCAATCCACATGCGCGTAGTGGCGTTCCTTTGTCGTATATTCAACGTGTGACGTCGCAATCGTAATTCCCCGCTCCCGTTCCTCCGGCGCATTGTCGATCGAATCAAACGACCGAAACTGCACCTTCGGGTCCGTACTTGACAGCACTTTAGTGATTGCCGCCGTCAGCGTTGTTTTCCCGTGGTCAATATGCCCGATCGTTCCAATGTTGACGTGTGGTTTTGACCGATCAAATCTTTCTTTCGCCATACCGACTCGTCCTCATTCATCCTGAGATCGGAGTTAGTAAATCATCTCACTCTTTTAACAACTGGCTACCACACTCTATCTGCCTTGATTACGAGCCAGGATTTCTTCGCTTACCCTCTGGGGTGCTTGCTCGTATCCGTCAAAATGCATTGTAAACGTAGCTCGACCCTGAGTTCGAGACCGTAAATCAGTGGCATAGCCAAACATCTCTGATAGTGGCACCAGCGTATTGACTATATGGCTACCGCCGCGGGCTTCCATTGACTGCACATGACCACGTCGACCATTGAGGTCCCCAATAACGTCTCCCATGTGTTCCTCTGAAACAACAACCTCAACCTTCATGACTGGTTCGATAAGAACTGGAGCTGCCTTTTTAGCAGCGTTCTTGAATGCCATAGACCCAGCAATTTTAAATGCCATCTCTGATGAATCAACGATGTGTGTTGAGCCGTCGTATAGAGAAACGCTCACATCGTCCACGGGGTAACCCGCGAGGACCCCGGTAGTCATCGCTTCCCGGATTCCAGCTTCAATCGACTTAATAAATTCTCTGGGAATTGCCCCACCCACGATGTCGTTAACGAACTCGAATCCTTCGCCGGGTGTTCGTGGCAATAGCCGAATCTTGACGTGACCATACTGACCATGACCACCCGTCTGTTTCACGTAGCGACCCTCACTCTCAGCCGGCTGAGTCAGCGCTTCTTTGTACGCAACCTGTGGTCGTCCAACACTGGCTGATACTCCGAACTCACGCTGTAGACGATCCACTATGATCTCGAGATGTAATTCCCCCATACCAGAAATCACTACCTGACCTGTCTCTTCATCAGTTTTCACCCGGAACGTGGGATCCTCGGAAGTCAGTCGCCCGAGACCCTGCCACAGTTTTTCCTGGTCAGCCTTAGTTCTTGGTTCAATCGCCAGAGAGATGACCGGATTTGGGAACTCCATCGATTCGAGAATCACAGGTTTTTGCCTGTCACAGATCGTATCTCCAGTGCTGACACTTCTTAAACCGACCGCTGCGGCAATGTCACCTGCGTACACTTCACTAATTTCTTCACGCTTGTCTGCATGCATCTTGAGCAGTCGTCCGATACGCTCTGTCCGATCTTTAGTAGGGTTGAACACCGAAGCTCCAGAATTCAGAACACCAGAGTACACACGCATAAACGCTAGCTGACCCACAAAGGGGTCTGTCATAATCTTAAAAACGAGCGCGGCAAATGGAGCATCATCTCGGACAGGACGCTCAACATAATGTCGACCACCACGCCCTGGATCTAGACCGGTAATGGCCGGAATATCGATCGGTGAGGGCAAGTAATCAACAACTGCGTCGAGTAATGGTTGGACACCTTTATTCTTGAAGGCGGCCCCACACAAAACAGGGACGAATGGTCTCTCCTCATTTCGTACAGACTCAATCACTCGACGCCGAAGCGTTGCCTTAATCTCTTTCGCAGATATCGGCTCCCCTCTCAAATATTTTTCAAGGAGTTCATCATTTGCTTCACTGACCTTTTCGATTAACTGTTCTCTGAATTCCCTTGCTCCTGCTTCATACTCTTTAGGAATATCTTCAACAATCGATTCAGCCCCAAGATTCTCATCCTTGTAACGGATCGCCTTCATTTCAACTAAGTCGATAACACCCGTAAATCCATCTTCTCGACCCATCGGCAATTGAATGGCTACCGGATTAGCGTGCAACTTAGTTCGAATCTGTGCGATCGCTTGTCGAAAGTCCGAACCGACACGGTCCATCTTATTCACAAAGCAAATACGTGGCACACGGTACTTATCTGCTTGGCGCCATACAGTCTCCGTCTGAGGTTCAACGCCTGCAACTCCATCGAAGATTGCAATCGCTCCGTCCAAGACTCTAAGTGAACGTTCAACCTCAGCGGTGAAATCCACGTGGCCTGGTGTATCGATGATATTGACGCGATGGCCCTGCCAGAAACAGGTCGTTGCGGCCGATGTAATCGTAATTCCTCGCTCCTGTTCCTGCTCCATCCAGTCCATTACCGCAGTCCCTTCGTGCACTTCGCCAATCTTGTAGGTAACTCCCGTATAGAAAAGGATTCGCTCAGTCGTCGTCGTCTTCCCTGCATCAATGTGAGCCATGATGCCGAGATTTCGTATCTTGTCGAGCTGGACTTGCCTAGGCATTGATCTGCAGCCGCTGAACGCCCGGGAATTAGGACCGAGCAAAACCAGCTTGCCGGCCTCCTACCACCGGTAGTGGGCGAACGCCTTATTCGCCTCTGCCATCCGGTGCGTATCTTCTCTCTTCTTAACAGCGCTTCCGCGCAAATTCGAAGCATCGAGCAACTCGTTGGCGAGCTTATCGTGCATTGTCTTACCGTCGCCCCGCGAAAGTGCAGAACTTGAAAGCCACCGAATGCTTAGCGACAGCCGTCGGTTCGGATTCACCTCTATAGGTATCTGGTAGTTCGAACCCCCAACCCGTCGAGACTTAACTTCCAGGCTTGGTTTAACGTTATCGATAGCTTTCTTGAAAACCTTAAGTGGATCATCGCCCGTTTTCTCTTTAACGATATCCAAACTCCTATAGACAATTCCTTCCGCTGTGCTTCGCTTTCCACTCTTCATGACGGTCCGGATAAATTTCGTCACGACCGGACTGTTATAGATCGGATCGGGCGGCACGTCCCGTTTAGAAATTACTCTTCTACGTGGCATCTCTGAATCCTATCTACTTGGGTTCAGATTTCGCTGAACTCCAAGCTTACATTTCCAAGTTCGAAAATTACACTTTCTGCCGCTTGGCTCCGTATTTCGACCGGCTCTGCTTCCGGCCTAGTACCCCAATCGTGTCGAGTGTTCCACGTACCACGTGATAGCGAACGCCGGGAAGGTCCTTCACCCGGCCTCCTCGAATCAGCACAAGAGAATGCTCCTGTAGGTTGTGACCTATGCCGGGAATGTAAGTGGTCACCTCGATACCATTTGTGAGCCGCACCCGAGCAACCTTACGTAAGGCCGAATTCGGTTTCTTCGGTGTCTGTGTAAACACGCGAACGCAAACACCTCGTTTCTGTGGACACTCCTCCAACGCTGGACTTTTCGTCTTACCTGCGACCTTCTTCCGACCGAAACGGACCAGTTGACTTATGGTTGGCACAAGTTCTCCCGACAGCACACCACAGCCGCCACGCCGATGGACCCAGCTGGTCCATGACATGCGGACAGCCCAAGGCCTAAAAGCCTCAACGGCTTGGCACCAAGAGCCTATTTAAACACTCTTCTTGTGTTCTCGTCGTGCAGCGGGACCCCGTCCGGTTAGGAAGGCCCTACTGTGTACCCAAGAGGCGTGAACTCACAACAACTACCTCTTTCGGACGGACCAAAGCTAGATAGGCTGTCCTAACTTCAGTAAAACCCAAGGAGAGTAACACAGACCTTCTGATAAGTCCAACCTCATCAAACAGATCACCGACCATGTCCTACTCCACCCGATCCTGGGTCGGCCGCTCCACCTTGGCTAAGAACTCTCTCAGTTTCCGCATATTCGAGTTCTAGATCTTCAATGGGCGGAGGGGGAGGCGGTTCATCGGGTTCGATTTTAACGTGCCGGTAATATTCAAAGCCGGTCCCAGCCGGAATCAAACGACCCATAGTAACATTTTCCTTTAAGCCACGAAGGTGATCTACTTTACCTGAAATAGAAGCCTCCGTGAGCACACGGGTCGTCTCTTGGAATGACGCTGCCGATATGAAGGACTCCGTCGAAAGCGAAGCTTTGGTTATCCCAAGCAGCATGGGCCGCCCCGTAGCTGGACGCTGACCCTTGCTGATAATTTGCTCATTTTCTCGCATAAATCGGAACTTATCCACCTGCTCGTCAGCAAGAAACTCTGTATCACCAATATCTTCAATCTTCACCCACCTCATCATCTGGCGCACCACGACTTCGATATGTTTATCATTAATATTCACACCCTGAAGTCGATAAACCTCCTGAATCTCGTTAACAAGGTAACCCTGCAGTGCTTTCTCACCCATGACGCTCAGGATATCATGCGGATCACTTGGACCATCCACTAAAGGCTCACCAGCTTTCACCCGATCACCATCCTGAACGTTGAGGTGAATACCTCGGGGTAATGAGTACTCACGCTGCTCAGAACCCGGCTCATCAGGTACGATGATAAGCTTCTGCAACCCTTTAACGATTCCACCATGTCTTACGACTCCATCAATCTCACTAATCACGGCAGTCTCTCTTGGGGTCCGAGCTTCGAACAACTCAACCACACGGGGTAACCCACCTGTTATATCCTTAGTTTTCGTTGTCTCGCGTGGAATCTTAGCTAGAGCGTCACCCGCACCAACAGACTCACCTTCGCTGACCATTAGGTTGGCGTGAGAGGGCATGTTGTACTTCTGTACGACTTTCCCGGCCTCGTTTCTGATTTCGATTGCCGGTTGCTTTTTCTCATCTGGCGAGTCCACGATTATAAGACGTGACAATCCAGTAACCTCGTCTACCTCCTCATGCACTGTCACTCCTTCAACAATATCCTTGAAACGCACCTGGCCCGCGCTTTCGGTGACGATCGAAAATGTATAGGGATCCCATTCGACGAGAACCCGGTCGGACTCGACTTGTTCTCCATCCTTCACTAAAACGTGTGCACCATAAACAACCGAGTAACGCTCTCGATCACGCCCCTTCAGGTCCTGGACAATAAGTGATCCCGTACGGTTCATAACCACCAACGAACCATCGTTAGCTTCCACAACCTTTAACCCTTGGAACCGAATGGTCCCTCTATATTTCGCTTCGAGCGTTGATTGCGCGGATACACGAGAAGCGGTTCCACCAATATGGAACGTTCGCATCGTCAATTGTGTCCCCGGTTCACCAATCGACTGCGCTGCAATAACGCCAACAGCCAGTCCCAGCTCTACTAACCGTCCGGTCGAGAGGTCACGGCCGTAGCAACGAGCGCACACACCTCGACGTGACGCACATGTGAGAACCGATCGGATCCTCACTTTTTCGAGACCAGAATCCTGAATCTGCGACGCAAGAGTTTCGGCAATCTCCTCATTGGCACCGATTATTAATTCCCCTGTGAACGGATCAAGTAGCTGCTCCAAAGTGACGCGACCAACGATCCTGTCTTGTAGAGGCTCGATAATCTCTCCACTCTCAACGATCGCTCTAGCTTCAATACCGTCCATCGTTCCACAGTCCATTTCCGAAATAATTACGTCTTGCGCGACGTCAACGAGTCGCCGCGTAAGGTACCCAGAATCTGCCGTCTTGAGCGCCGTGTCTGCTAATCCCTTACGAGCTCCATGCGTTGAAATGAAATACTGTAGAACCGTCAGTCCTTCGCGGAAGTTTGAAGTGATCGGTGTTTCAATGATCTCTCCTGAAGGCTTTGCCATCAGACCCCGCATACCGGCCAGCTGTCGAATCTGCTGCTTGCTGCCTCGGGCACCAGAGTCTGCCATGACATATACAGGATTGAAATCGCGACCCTCATTATCCAACTGTTCCATCTCGCTGAACATCGCGTCCGCAACTTTTTCCGTTGCATCAGACCAGATCGAGATTACTTTGTTATAGCGTTCACCGTTCGTAATTGCACCCTCAAGATACTGCTGCTCGACCTTAATTACTTCCTCACGCGCACCTGCCACTAGCGCACCCTTCTCACTGGGAATGATCAAGTCATCAATCCCGATCGACAACCCTGATCGTGTGGCATAAAGGAATCCGACGTCCTTTAGACGGTCAAGCATTTCGATAGTCGTCTCTGAACCAAAGCGCAGATAACAATACTGCACCAGCTGCTGCAGACCCTTCTTCTTTAGCAGTCCGTTAACAAACGGTAACCCGCCGCATAATGAAGTGTTGAACACGACGCGACCAACCGTGGTGTTAATGATCTTATTGGTCACATCCTGAACCTCTGCTTGAAGGACATTCTGGTCATCTCTGGCAACCGTCAGATCCAACAGTTCGCCAGACATCCGCAGTCGGATCGGCGTCAGCGTCTCAACTTCACCTACCGCAAGTGCCAAGACAACGTGATCAACATCGCCGAACACACGTCCTTCTCCCTTTGCCCCGGCCTTCGAACGCGTCAGATAGTAGCAACCGAGCACGATATCTTGAGACGGTACTGCTATGGGTGTTCCGTTGGCGGGTGAAAGAATGTTGTTACCCGACATCATCAAAATCGAGGCTTCGATCTGTGCTTCAGGACCTAGCGGAACGTGAACCGCCATCTGGTCGCCATCGAAGTCAGCATTAAACGCTGTACAGACCAAAGGATGGATCCTAATCGCTTTCCCTTCAACGAGTACTGGTTCAAATGCCTGAATACCAAGTCGGTGAAGTGTCGGTGCGCGGTTTAGTAAAACAGCGTGTTTCTTAATTACCTCTTCGAGTACATCCCAGACTTCTGGGCGCTGCATCTCCACCATCTCTTTGGCCTGTTTAACCGTGGAAACCAACTCTCGCGCTTCCAGTTTGTTATAAATAAACGGTTTAAAAAGCTCGAGAGCCATCTTCTTCGGCAAGCCGCACTGGTGCAACTTTAACTCCGGCCCAACAACAATGACTGAACGACCCGAGTAGTCGACACGTTTACCGAGAAGGTTCTGACGGAACCTTCCCTGTTTTCCTTTGAGGGTATCAGACAGTGATTTTAGTGGTCGGTTATTTGAACCTCTGAGTAACCGGCCCCGACGACCGTTGTCAAAAAGCGCATCAACCGCCTCTTGCAGCATGCGCTTCTCGTTTCGAATGATCACATCCGGAGCTTTTAACTCAATAAGCTTTTTTAATCTGTTGTTCCTGTTGATCACTCGCCGATACAAATCGTTTAGGTCAGATGTCGCAAAGCGCCCGCCGTTGAGGGGCACCAAAGGCCGTAATTCTGGTGGAATGACAGGTATAACGTTAAGAATCATCCATTCTGGACGATTACTGGATCGACGAAATGCATCAACTACCTTAAGCCGCTTAGCGTATCTAAGTCTTTTTTGTGCCGACAGTTCACCCCGCATCTTCTCCCGTAGCTCAATCGACACCTTTTCTATATCCACACGCTTGAGTAATTCCTTAATTGCGTCTGCGCCCATTTCTGCGCGAAACTTCGCAGCGTAATCTCTACGAGCTGTACGGTACTGCTCTTCGGTCAGTAACTGGTTCGGCTTGAGGTCCGTCTGCTCAGGATCGATAATTACGTAAGCCTCAAAATATAAAATGCGCTCAAGATCGCGAAGTGAGATATCTAGTAAGTGGCCAATCCGGCTGGGAAGCCCCTTGAAAAACCACACATGACTCACCGAGGTTGCAAGTCTGATATGCCCCATCCGCTCACGTCTCACTTTCGCGTGTGTAACCTCCACACCGCATTTATCGCAAATTACGCCGCGGTGCTTCATACGTTTGTACTTCCCGCACAAACATTCCCAATCGTTGATCGGGCCAAAAATCTTTGCGCAAAATAGCCCATCTCTTTCTGGTTTAAAGGTTCGATAATTGATCGTCTCAGGCTTAGTCACCTCACCATGTGACCAGGAGAGGATCTTCTCAGGTGACACTAGGCTAACCCGGATAGCATCAAAATCAGCCGTTAACACACTCCGTTCAGGGAAACTGGTTCTCATAGAATCCTTTACGATTTAGCTATCGCTACGGGTGAAAGATGTTTGAATTATCACAGTGTAAAATCTAGCATCCGATCTTTTTATGGCTAACCGTTAACCGCCAACTGCTATTAAGCCTCTTCCATCACCGGTTCCGCAGGTGGAATCTCGACTGGCTTCTTCTTTTTTGTCTTAATAAGTTCAACATCTAGGCAAAGCGCCTGCAGTTCACGAATCAGAACGTTGAATGATTCTGGTAAACCTGGTGTAAACGAGGCATCACCTTTAACGATTGCTTCGTATATTTTCGCACGACCTACCACATCATCTGACTTGGCTGTTAGTAGCTCTTGCAGAATGTGGGCTGCCCCATATGCTTCGAGTGCCCAGACTTCCATTTCTCCAAATCGCTGCCCACCAAACTGTGCCTTGCCACCCAGAGGTTGCTGCGTGATTAGTGAGTATGGCCCAATCGACCGAGAGTGAATCTTATCGTCTACTAAATGAGAGAGCTTGAGCATATAGAGATAACCAACGGTCACCTCCTGTTCAAACTCGTCGCCTGTCACGCCGTCGTAAAGTTTGGTCTTACCACCCCTAGGTAGGCCGGCCTGCTCAAGCCAATTCTTGATCTCTTGCTCCGTTGCACCATCGAAAACAGGAGTAGCGAAGTAAAGGCCCAAAGCATGGGCCGCCCAACCGAGGTGCGTTTCAAGGATCTGACCAACATTCATACGTGAGGGAAGACTCAGGGGATTAAGGACGATCTCCACCGGCGTACCATCGGGTAAGTGGGGCATGTCCTCTTCGGGAAGGATCCGAGCGATGACTCCCTTATTGCCGTGGCGACCAGCCATTTTGTCGCCAACAGATAACTTTCGTTTCATCGCTATGTAAACCTTTACCAACTTAATCACTCCAGGAGGGAGCTCATCACCACGACGAATCTTTTCTTTCTTGTCTTCAAAAAGCTGTCGGATAACTTCAATCTTCCTCTCCGTCCTAGCTTCCAAGTTCCTAAGGTCATTTTCTAATCTGGGATCGTCAGTTGTTGTCCTTACTCGGACCAACGCCGCATATGGCAACTGCTGGAGCACTTCTAGCGTGAGAATCGTCTCCTTTTCGAGTACCTTCTCACGACCAAATTCATCAAACAGATCGGAACGTAGCGTTTGACCTTGAAACATCGTTACGATCAGTTTCTTAACTTCATCGTGTAAAATTCTGATTTCATCTTTGAGATTCTTTTCCATTGTCTCGAGTTCTTCGGCTTCGATCACCTTAGCTCGATCATCCTTCTCGATCCCCTTACGCGAGAAAATCTTGAGAGACACCATGATGCCCTCGATCCCAGGTGGGCACATCAGCGATGCATCGCGCACGTCAACTGCCTTTTCGCCGAAGATCGCACGCAACAGTTTCTCCTCCGGGGTCAACTGAGTCTCCCCTTTAGGCGTGACCTTCCCAATCATGATGTCTCCGGGCTTGACGGGTGCACCAATCCGTATGATGCCACTGCCATCAAGATCCTTTAGAAATCCCTCTGCAACGTTAGGAATGTCACGAGTGATCTCCTCTGGCCCCAACTTCGTATCGCGTGCTTCAAGCTCGAACTCCTCGATGTGAATCGAGGTGTAATAGTCTTCCTTCACCAACCGCTCTGAAACCAGAATCGCGTCTTCAAAGTTATAGCCGCGCCATGGCATGAACGCTACAAGGACGTTACGTCCTAACGCGAGTTCTCCAAGATCCGTGCTCGGTCCATCGGCAAGAACTTGGCCCTTATCCACTTTCTGACCGACATGAACTATTGGCTTCTGAGTAATACAAGTGTTCTGGTTGGAGCGCTTGAACTTCGTTAGGTTGAAGATATCTGCACCCATCTCATTCGACAGATCTCCGCCTTCCCCTTCGACCCTCACGACCACTCGTTTAGAATCAACGTAATCTACCGTCCCTGATCGACGTGCCGTGACCACTGCTCCAGAATCTCTAGCCGTAATGTATTCAATCCCAGTGCCAACAAGTGGAGCACGGGCACGGAGGAGCGGCACGGCTTGCCGTTGCATGTTCGAACCCATCAGTGCACGGTTTGCATCATCGTTCTCCAAGAACGGGATTAAAGCCGCGGCGACGGATACTAACTGCTTGGGTGATACGTCAATAAATTGAACCTTTTCTCGTGGTGCAAGGATAAAGTTGCCAGCCTGACGCGCATTGACGCGTTCGTCCGCCAACGTGCCATTCTCGTCCACCCTAGCATTCGCCTGAGCTATTACGCACGTGTCCTCTTCCCATGCAGAAAGATAGAATGAGTGAGGTTCAAAGTCTGCGCCTTTTTTCTTACGATTTTTCGCCGCACTGTTTTCCTCGAGCACTTCTTCCAGAGCTACAAGATCTCCAACCTTGTACTTAGTACCCCCGGCATTGGTTACCATCACGTAATCGCTCACCCGAGCATCATCAACCTTTCGGTACGGTGCCTCGATGAAACCAAATTCATTAATCCTGGCATAGCATGAAAGAGAGGAGATTAAGCCAATGTTCGGTCCCTCCGGTGTTTCGATCGGACAAATTCGACCGTAGTGAGTCGGGTGAACGTCCCGCACTTCAAATCCTGCACGTTCGCGCGAAAGTCCACCTGGTCCGAGAGCTGACAACCGTCGCTTGTGGGTGATCTCGGAAAGTGGGTTTGTCTGATCCATAAACTGCGACAACTGCGACGACCCGAAAAACTCCCGAATAGCAGCCATGACAGGTTTTGCGTTGATCAGGTCATGTGGCATAGCAGTCGCTATTTCCTGGTAAACAGACATCTTCTCCTTGATTGCTCGCTCCATCCTGACCAGACCGACACGAAATTGGTTCTCTAGGAGTTCGCCAACCGAACGTACTCGCCGATTACCTAAGTGATCGATGTCATCTACGTTGAGTGGATTCTTTCGGAGTCTAAGTAAGTACTTGATCACTTCATAGAAATCCTGAGGATGTAAAACTTTTTCATTAAGTGACGTATCAAGGCCGAGCTTCGTATTCAGCTTCAAACGGCCCACCCGCGAAAAGTCGTACTTTTGCGAATTAAAAAAAAGGTTCTCAAACAGTGTTCGTGCACTGTCAAGTGTCGGTGGATCCCCAGGCCGTAACCGTCGGTAGATTTCTATGAGAGCTTCCTCATGCGTCCGAACCGGATCTTTCTTGAGTGTTTGCGAAATAACCGGTCCTACGCTGTCTCGCTCTGGAAAGAAGACATGAATTTCCTCTACCCCTCTTTCCTGTGCCATTGAGACAGACCGAGGAGTTACTTCTTCGTTGGCCTCCAGAACTACTTCCCCTGTGGCCTGATCGATTACATCCGCAGCTGCGAAACCACCTTCAAGTGCTTTTTCCGATACCTCAACGGTTTGAATACCGGCATTACGAAGTTCCGAGATATTAGAATTCGTGAACTTCTTACCGGCCTTAATGATGACACCACGGTTCCGACCGCTAACCTCTTTGGCCGAACGTAAGTCAATCAATCCTTCATTGACTTCCCAAAGCAATGACCCTCCACGCAGTACGATCCGGTTGACCATGTAGAAAGTTTGCAAGATCTCATCAATGGTTTTCAAGCCTAACGCTCGTAGAAACACCGTGCCAGGGAATTTACGTTTACGATCAATCCGAACAGAGAGGATGTTCTTGTTGTCATACTCGAATTCAACCCACGAACCCCGGTAGGGAATTACCTGCCCAACAAATAAGGCTCTATCTTCTGAGTGGAAGAACGCACCCGGCGAACGATGAAGCTGGGACACAATGACCCGTTCGGTGCCGTTAATGATGAAAGTTCCATCATCAGTCATTAATGGCACGTCCCCAAAGTACACTTCCTGTTCCTTAATATCGCGAATCGTCTTGACGCCGGTCTCTGGATCCTTATTCCACACCACGAGCCGAATAGTGACCTTTAAAGGAACAGCATAGGTCATTCCACGCTCTTGACATTCAGTCACGTCGTACTTCAGTTTCAATTCGACCGCATGTCCACAAACGTCACACACTTCCCCAGAACATTTGTTCTCTTGTCCACACTGGAAGCACACGACCATGCGTGCTCCGTAGGGATCAGCAGCCAGGCGTGTACCGCAACTTGTACAGGGGCGCCATAAATGAATCAAACCCGACAATCGACCGCACTTGCACTGCCAATCTCCGATTGAGTACTCGATGTACTCGAGGGAAGAATTTTCTCGAAAGTCACTAATGGGAAAGACAGACCTAAACACAGACTGCAGGCCGGCATCTTCGCGTTCGGCAGGCAGGCGATTCACTTGCAAGAACCGCTCGTAGGATTTTCTCTGAATTTCGATCAGATTTGGAATCGGAATAGTGGTTCTGATCTTGGAAAACTCGATCCGCTCTCGATAAACGTTACTGGGAAGAGTGTGCATACTTGAAAGGTCCCTCAGATCAGGTCGTTAAGGCACAGGCTTAATCGGGTCACGACCGAAAAAAACCGCAGCGGCCTCTCTCCAAAGTCTCGGAAATCGATTACGTCTACTACTTGACCTCGACTTTGGCTCCAGCGTCCTCGAATTTCTTTCGAATCGCCTCAGCTTCATCCTTGCCGACATCTTCTTTGATCGCCTTTGGCGCAGCTTCGACGAGGTCTTTAGCTTCCTTTAATCCCAAACTAGTTACTTCTCGTACGGCTTTAATAACATTGATCTTCTTGTCGCCAATGTCTGTCAGCGTCACTGTGAACTCAGTCTTCTCTTCCACCGGTGCAGTACCGCCTGCCGCAACCATCCCGGGCATGGCAATCGGCATTGCCGCCGCAGCTGACACACCAAGCTCCTTCTCAAGGACCTTAACGAGCCCAGAAAGCTCTATTACCGAGATTCCCTTGATATAGTCGATCACCTGTTGTTGAGTAACGTCAGCCATTGCTCTGCTCCTCACTTCTTATTTTTTCTGCTTGTGCCAAAACATTCACAAGATCACGAGTTAAACCACCTAACACACTCACCAATTGCACCATTGAAGTGTTTAGTTGACGTAAGAATGTCGCAGCTAATACGGGTCGGTCTGGCAGTGCTGCCAGATCCATCACCTCTGACACAGTGACAGTTCGCCCTTGCACAACGGCAGCCTTAACCATCAATTTCGGCGCTGTCTTCGCAAACGATGTGAGAACCTTGGCCAATGCCACCGGATCATCCTCACTAAGAGCAACCGCCGTTGTTCCCTGGAAGAAAGCGCTCAGAGGTTCAAGGACTGTCCCCGATACTGCCCGCTTCGCCAAGCTGTTCTTAACCACCCGATACTGAGCTTCTGCACCACGGATCTGTCGACGCAATTCAGTTGCCTGTAAAACGTTAAGACCCTTGTAGTCCACAAGGATCGCATGCTCGGCGCCCTTGAATGCAGCCTCAAGCTGCTGGACCTCAGCTTCTTTTTCCGCTCGACTTACTGCCATTTCAGAAATCCTCACCTAGAATCAGAGATTCAGTCTCGCCATCACAAAAAACCGTGTCTTTAATTTTTCACCGCCGTGTCCGAGGTTGCGCTCTCAATCCTGACACCGGGTCCCATCGTTGATGACACCGTAAGGCTCTTCAAGTATTTCCCCTTCGCCGCAGCAGGCTTCGCTTTCACGATACTGGCCACCAAGGCCTGGGCGTTCTCGATAAGATTCTCAGCGGGAAACGATATCTTCCCGATAGGTACGTGCACGACTCCGAACTTGTCCACACGATACTCAACCTTACCGGCCTTGATCTCACTAACAGCTTTCCCAACGTCGACGGTGACGGTACCTGTTTTCGGATTCGGCATCAGTCCACGAGGTCCAAGCACTTTACCTAACTTACCGACAAACCGCATCATGCCAGGTGTCGCAACAACCGAATCAAAGTCCATCCAACCACTCTGAATCTTTTCCACCATTTCCTCGCCACCCACCACGTCAGCACCAGCTCCCTGAGCTTCTTTCTGCTTCTCACCACCCGCGATAACCAACACACGTTTCTGTCGGCCAAGACCGTGTGGCAGGACGACGGTCCCCCGAACCATCTGATCTGCGTGCCTCGGATTCACGCCCAGTCTCAGCGCTAATTCGATCGTTTCATCGAACTTCGCGTACCTCACCCTCTGGACCACGGGGATTCCCTCCTCAAGGCTGTATACTTTCCCAGCGACCTGAGCCTGCGCGTCCTTAAGTTTCTTCCCAGTTCTACTCACCCTCCGCCTCTCTTCACTTGTATCGGCGGCGAAAACATTCATTCGCCTCAGTGCAACCCATAGCCATCGCCGAAACCACCTACTGGATAATGTCCAATCCCATTGAACGAGCGGTCCCAGCCACTGTACTTACTGCCGATTCAAAACTATCGCAATTAAGGTCAGGCATTTTCGTTCTAGCGATATCACTCACCTGCTTTGCAGTAACTGTCCCCACCTTCGTCTTATTGGCCTCAGCCGATCCTTTCGCAATATTCGCAGCTCGTTTCAACAGCACTGCCGCAGGTGGTGTTTTCGTAATGAAGTCGTAGGAACGATCGCCGTAAACAGTAACGACGACCGGAATAATTAGACCTTCCTGATTAGCCGTTTTTGCATTAAAGCTCTTACAGAAGTCCATGATATTCAGGCCATGTGGACCAAGCGCCGTACCGACCGGCGGAGCAGGAGTGGCCTTGCCGGCCTGGATCTGCAATTTGACGACTACTCGGACTCTTTTCGCCATAACCCTAACCTCTTGAGCGGTCCGTCCTAAATCTTTTCGACCTGCAAGAAATCCAGCTCGACCGGTGTCGACCGACCGAAGATGGTGACCATCACTTTAAGTGTATTCCGATCAATATTCACGTCATCGACAACACCGTTAAAACTCGTGAATGGTCCTTCGTTGATACGAACCTGATCACCCCTATCGAACATGTACTTCGGTTTAGGTTTCTCAGCTGCCACACTGACCTGATGCAAGATTTGATCAACCTCTTCTTGGCTTAATGGTGTAGGTCTATTTCCCGCCCCTACAAATCCCGTAACCTTCGGCGTATTCTTAACGACGTGCCACGTATCGTCAGTCAATACCATCTCGACAAGAATGTATCCAGGGAAAAATCGCTTTGAGCTGACTATCTTTTTCCCTCCACGCATCTCCACAACGTCTTCTATTGGAATCAAGATCTCACCAATTTCACTCTGCATTCCGTAGACTTGGACGCGCTGAGCCAGAGATTCTGAGACTTTCTTCTCGAATCCAGAGTACGTGTGAACAATGTACCACTGCCTCGTGTTGGTGTCTGTCATACTCCACCAAAGAAGCGAAACACAGAATTTACAAGTGAACTGAGAATAAGATCGATCCCCCACAGATAAACGCCAAACAGGATGGAGGTCAAGATGACGACTAACGTCGTCGCATAGACTTCCTTCCTGCTGGGCCAGGTAACACGTTCGAGTTCGTTCCGTACTTGGGCAAGGAAAGTCCTAGACCGAGTCCACAATCCAGCCACAGCCACGCTAACGCGAGCCTTCGTGGGCGCTTTCTTGACGCTATCCAACATTGCTGTTTTCACTACTTGACCCTTGTCCCGTCAGTAGGTGATAGCCAACGCAGTTCACACCCAATCGAGGCCGTTCAAATGTACCACGAGCCGCCGTACTTTCACCGTGTTGGCAGGCCAGGAGGGAATCGAACCCCCAACCCCCGGTTTTGGAGACCGGTGCTCTGCCAATTGAGCTACTGGCCTTCCAGGCGGAAAAGCTAGAGGTCAAGAATAAGGGAGCGCTCTGACCTTCAATCCTCTGGCTTTTTATCCCTCTTCTACTTGGTTTCCCGATGCGGGGTGTGCGCCCGACACCATCGACAGAACTTCTTCATCTCCAGTCGGCTGGTAGTTTTCCTCTTATTCTTCGTCGTACTATAGTTGCGACGCTTACACTGATTACATGCTAACGAAACAATATCGCGCATTGTTTGATTCCTACATCTTAAGATACCAACCTCAGAAAGTCGCCCACCCTCGACGTCGCAACGCCGACGGCATCTTCAGACTTTTGGTTATTCGACAATCTCTGAAATTGCCCCAGCCCCAACCGTCCGCCCACCTTCGCGGATGGCAAACCGTAGTCCTGGCTCTAGTGCTACCGGTGTTATCAGTTCCACATCCACCGCTACCCGGTCTCCAGGCATCACCATCTCTACCCCACTCGGCAGTGTTGCCATTCCTGTAACATCCGTTGTCCGCAGGTAAAACTGTGGTCGATACCCATTAAAAAACGGCGTGTGGCGTCCCCCTTCGTCCTTCGTCAGTACGTACACCTCGCCCTTAAATTTCGTATGTGGTGTGATCGATCCCGGCTTGGCCAGCACCTGTCCCCGTTCCACGTCGCCCTTTTCCGTTCCGCGCAACAGCACTCCAATATTATCTCCTGCCACCCCTTCGTCGAGTAGCTTCCTAAACATCTCAACACCAGTTACAACCTTCTTCTGCGTTGGTGCAAAACCTACTATTTCGATTTCTTCACTAACCTTACATTTGCCTCGTTCTACCCGACCTGTCACTACCGTCCCGCGACCAGAAATAGAAAATACGTCCTCAATCGGCATCAAAAACGGCTTGTCCACATCCCGCGGCGGAAGCGGCACATATGCATCCACTGCCGTCATCAACTCCAATACCGCCTCTTCTCCTCCAGGATCCCCATCCAGGGCTCGCAGCGCCGACCCTCGCACCACCGGCAACTCGTCGCCAGGAAACCCATACGATTTCAACAACTCTCGTACTTCCAGCTCCACTAGATCCAGCAGTTCTGGATCATCTACCGCATCCACCTTATTCAGGAACACCACCAAACTTGGTACTCCCACCTGCCGCGCCAGCAAGATATGCTCTCGTGTCTGAGGCATCGGCCCGTCGGTCGCTGCTACCACCAAAATCGCTCCGTCCATCTGCGCCGCCCCTGTGATCATGTTCTTGATGTAGTCAGCGTGTCCTGGGCAATCCACATGCGCGTAGTGGCGTTCCTTTGTCGTATATTCAACGTGTGACGTCGCAATCGTAATTCCCCGCTCCCGTTCCTCCGGCGCATTGTCGATCGAATCAAACGACCGAAACTGCACCTTCGGGTCCGTACTTGACAGCACTTTAGTGATTGCCGCCGTCAGCGTTGTTTTCCCGTGGTCAATATGCCCGATCGTTCCAATGTTGACGTGTGGTTTTGACCGATCAAATCTTTCTTTCGCCATACCGACTCGTCCTTCCAGGTGCTAATGACAGCTGACATTAAAAATTTGGACTCTACAATTTAATAAGTGGTGCGTAGGAAGTATTCTCATCTCCGGAGCTCACGCAATGGAGCCGATGACCGGGATTGAACCGGTGACCTCGTCCTTACCAAGGACGCGCTCTGCCAACTGAGCTACATCGGCCCAGGACTCCAATGCCTATCGGTGCCTGACCAAAGAGGTAGCGGGTCTTCCGCCAGTAACCAGAGATATCGATTCGGCCAAACCTACCCACGTTCCGGCTGCCTCCAAGAACTTTAAGTAATACTCTCCCTTAACTTATGTCTGACACTTCACTTATACCAAAAACTAATAACATCGGTACCTGATGGAGCGGGAGACGGGGATCGAACCCGCGACCAACAGCTTGGAAGGCTGTGACTCTACCACTGAGTTACTCCCGCTCACCCCTCTGCCTAGGGCTCAGTGCTTTGTCCCCTAATGCACTGTCGGGTCTCTCAGCCCGGTCGCCGCCTTGCACCGATTATTGCTGGCACGAGACCCTCGGCATTAAATTTTGGTGGCGAGGGGAGGATTCGAACCTCCGAAGCCACTAGGGCGACAGATTTACAGTCTGTTGCGTTTGACCGCTCCGCAACCTCGCCAACTTCCAGCGACCACAACCGGCCTTTTCGCCAAAGGTCACTGCTAGAAGGCTGACCGATGGGAGCTGAACGCTTCGTCAAATAACGCGTGGATCTGTTGCTTGAATTACACTTGCACGAATTCTAAGATGCGGGTCTAACAGCGCTGGGATCGCCACCCCTACCTAGACCACCACGCGACAGCCCATAATCTGAGACCGCTTACCGCGAGCTATCCCCCTGGAGCTGGCGAAGGGATTTGAACCCCCGACCCGCTGATTACAAATCAGCTGCTCTACCGGGCTGAGCTACGCCAGCCAGCCAAAACCTGGATCGTAGCACATCCCGTACCACCCCCACAACCTACCAGCAAATCAGGAGTTCCACAGCCTGACCGAAGTTCGACGCCCAGAAAGATCGTGAAAGAAGTTCGATAGGACATCTCTCTCAAATTCTGATCCGTTCAATACCTCATGTAGTCGATTTCCTTTGACGGACCGCTTCAAACAAGGCAACACCGGTTGCCACCGATACATTCAGACTCCCCACATGGCCCCTCATTGGAATCGACACTAACCAATCACAGCGTTCCCGGACGAGCCTCCGTAGTCCTACTCCCTCCGCTCCCACAACGAATGCTGTCGGCTGCGTCAAATCAATGGTATCGTAGCGCTTAGGTGCTCCGCCGGCTAACCCAACCGTCCAAATCCCAGCTCTTTTTAGCTCCTCCAGTGCGTAAACGATGTTAACAACGGACGCACGCTTCGTATGAACGATGGCTCCAGCTGAAGTTCTCGCGGTCACGCCGCTGAGCGGTGCGGCTCTCCTCTTCTGGTAAATAACACCATCAGCTCCTACAGCATCTACGGTCCGGAGTATCGCTCCAAAATTTTGTGGATCTTGAATACCGTCAAGAACAACGAGAAGGGGAACAGACAGGGTTCCATCAATCAGATCGGTTACCAAACACTCATGGGCAACATCTAGCTCAGCCACCACACCTTGATGTACACCTCCCCCAGACATCTTGGTTAAAGTAGTTTTGTCCGTACGTTCCACGCTTATCCCGCGTATCGCCGCTAACCTTAAGATCTCCGATGCACGCGCATCGTTTCGACCACTCATGTACAGAGTTGCAACGGCGCCAGTCGGTATAGCCTCCCGGACAGGATTTATGCCGTAGATAACTGGTAGGGAGCCTTTCACGGGTTGTCAGTCGTACCCACCCATCTCAGTAGTGTAATCGCGTGAGCGGCGATCGCCTCCCCACGACCCAGCGAACCAACTCCATCATTCGTTTTTCCCTTTACGCTGACCGAGGACACCCCAATGCTCATTGCGCGTGAAAGTTCCGTTCGCATCCGCATAATATAGGCACCAACGCTCGGTTGCTCCGCAACCAGGGTCACGTCAAGGTTCTCAATGGTGAAACCACGGTCACGAACGATGCCCGTCACTGTCCAGAGTAGTTCAATACTCGAAATTCCCTTCCAGCGCGGATCCGTGTCTGAAAAATGTTCGCCGATGTTCCCGGCACTTGCAGCTCCGAGTATCGCATCAATAGCCGCGTGACACACAGTATCGGCATCGGAATGTCCTTCAAGACCTCGATCCCAAGGAATCCTAATACCCCCCAAGATCAGTGGACGACCAGTAACAACACGGTGAACGTCATAACCTATTCCCACTCTAACCGGCTTCTCGATTTGATCGTCGACAAAAAATCCTCGCGCAATCGCTAAATCAGCTGCCGTTGTAATCTTCATGTTACGGGCTTCACCTTCAATCAAACGAACTGGATGACCAGCACTCTCTGCCAGCGCCGCTTCATCAGTTGCCTCTAAACCCTGCTGACCAAGAGAAACCGCGTCACGTAGTACGCCAACACGAAACGCCTGCGGTGTCTGAGCAAGATAAATCGTCTCACGGGCGAACGTCGTCTTTACAACTGCCGTCGACTTCTGCATATCACGTTGCTTAACTGTATCCTGGGCCGGTAGCGCAGCAATGGCAGCTCCGGATTCAAGTGCCGCATCGATTGTCCGTGCGATAAGGGCCTCCGTAACAAACGGACGTGCCGCGTCGTGCACGACTACAACGTCCGCACGATTTTGGATATGGTCAAAACCGCAGGCAACTGAATCCTGCCGACTGCGACCGCCTGGAACAACATGAACTGGGGTCTTTAGCACATCGATACACGGTGGAAAATCCTTCACTAACTCCGGTGGCAATACCACTACAATTTCGTCAACACGATCGCTAGATTCAAACGGTCGTATACTACGCTCAAGGATGCTGAGACCGCCGATTTCCAGCAGCTGTTTCGGCACACCCACCTTAACTCGATGCCCGTATCCGCCAGCGGCAATGATTGCTACGACATGCATATACTACGTTCTACCACTTTCGCGGCTGCGAACTCAGCTAAACGCATCGACTGCAAGGTTAAAGTGGAAGTCCAATGGCTTATTTCGACATCGTACGGAACAAAGATAACAACCAGAAAACGAACTGTCTTCGTGAAATCACTGCCAAGTCTTCGATACATCGTGTACACCCTTGCAGTTACATCGACTTCGGTCGACACTGTTGCCAGTCCGGTAAGGCTGACCATTTGGACGCCGAGTTTCTGACTACGCTCTTTCACCAAAACATCGTCGAACACAAGCACGCCAAGGGTCACAATCTATTGCGGATTCGAAACAACACGTACCATATTCAAGAAGAAGATTGAGCAAGTGTAGCCGATTCGACCACAGCCCTAACTTGTGCTGCTAACTGTGGCGCATCCTCGTGTGAAAGATTGCCAGTAGGGATTGGGTCGTGTACAACGAGACCGACCTCGGCAGGACAGGTCATCAAGCGACCCTTTCTCATAACATGACGACTCCCGGTCACGGAGAGAGGAACGACTGGAAGACCTGAATCAATTGCCACAAGGAAGATGCCCCGCTTAAATGGTAAGAGATTGCCGTCGGTGCTTCGTGTACCTTCCGGAAAAACAATTAGAGATGAACTGCGTCGGACAAGATCAGCTACTTGTTTCAAAGTCGAAGCTCCTGACTTCGTACGATCAACGAGCAAGTGACCAGCTCGGCGGAGATGCCAACCCAAAAACGGAAAACTTCCTAAAGATGCCTTAGCAACGATTCTCAACTGAAACGGGAGCGATGCGAAGATGATCGGAATATCGTAGATACTTTCATGATTTGATACGAACACGTAGGCCAATTCCTTCTTCACACGCCCCAAACCACTTACACTTACCTGAACACCAGTAGTGGCAAGAATTAACCAAGCCCAGAACCTGGCGCAAGCGTGCGCGAACTTCCCAGTGCGATCGAACCAGCTGGCTCCAACAGATAATGTGCCCAGCGCGATTGTGTAAACACTAATGGTCGGAATCAACCAGAAAATCGTTCGCCAGAACTGAAAAGGCGGAATCTTCAAGCTAAGGCACCCCAAGACAACATCTCGTATCACTCGTTAATCTGCAATCAACTCTTCGAGCGCTTCACCGACAGTCGTTACACCAATAAGCTCACAGCCTTTAAGTTCGTCGTTGGGAAATCTGTTACCCTTCGGCATCACGCAGCGGCTAAACCCCATCTGGGCGGCCTCCTTAACACGGAGCGAAGCCTGACTGATACCTCTCACCTCTCCTGCTAGGCCAACTTCGCCGAACATCGAAGTATCTGACCGTATTGGTCGATTTCGAACACTGGACGCCACAGCCGCAATTATGCCGAGATCAGCAGCTGGCTCGGTCACAGTAATTCCACCGGCGATATTCACGAAAACATCCTCAGCCATTAATTGGATTCCAGCGCGTTTCTCAAGTACCGCCAACAACAGAGTTAGTCTATTGTGATCAATGCCACTCGCCATTCGTCTTGCGTTACCGTAATTTCCAGTACTCACGAGCGCCTGTACCTCCACGAGGATAGGTCGCGAACCTTCGACGGAGCATAGAACCGCTGACCCAGCCACGTTGGTCTGGCGTTCCGCTAGAAACAATCGTGAAGGGTTCGGAACTGTCTCCAGACCAACCTCTGTCATCTTGAACACACCGAGCTCACTCACAGCTCCGAATCGATTCTTTACAGCGCGCACAACACGGTGTGAGTGATATCGCTCACCCTCAAAGTACACGACTGTGTCGACTACGTGTTCCAATACCTTCGGTCCAGCCAGGTTTCCTTCTTTGGTAACATGGCCGACCAGAATCGTTGGAATGTTCTGTCCCTTAGCAGTGAATAACAGGTGAGTCGCGGCCTCTCGCACTTGACCAACACTACCAGGTGCTGACTGTAATTGAAGGGAAAAGATCGTTTGGATCGAATCGATTATGACAAGAGCTGGCTTGAGGCGAGTGATCTCCTCAAGAATGCGTTCGAGACAAGTCTCGGCCAGCACATAGACTTGCTCATCTCCAATCCCGAGACGCTCGCCGCGTGACCTAATCTGATGCTCAGACTCTTCACCCGAACTGTACAAAACCAGACCTTCGGTCCGCGCGAAACACGCGGCAACCTGTAACAATAAGGTCGACTTTCCGATGCCTGGTTCGCCACCTAACAGAACCAGCGACCCTGGAACCAATCCCCCACCAAGGACTCGATCAAATTCGTCAATGCCCGTAGAAAATCGTGCTGCGTGAGCAACGTCAATATCATTGTAGAGGCGAGATACTCCAATGTTCGGCAACCCATACCGGTGATCCCCAGCAGGCTGCTTGGTGCTAACTCTCTCCTCAACCAGTGAGCTCCACGCATCACACTCTGGACATCTACCAAACCACTTCTGGGTCTGTGATCCACACTCCTGACAAGAAAATAATGTCTTTGAAGATTTCATAAATTGCAGAGCCGTTACGGCCAAACTCCACCATGAAGTCTCACACCCATGCGGAGCAACCTTGATGAACCCAATCTCTCACACAGACACACTGATTAAACTCCTTCCGAACTGGCCCTAAACAGTCAGACAGTCACGTTATAAAAGAACTGTTGAAATCGATGTAAAAGAAGGTTAAGCAGGTCACGCTACTCCATTGTTTCCCGGTAGAATCGAGGGACGGAATTAAACTTCATTAACTTTACCCTACTGTCTCGATTCGAGGTTCTCGAAACGTGTGATCTGTTTACGGAAGGCAAGCCTGACAAGACCGGTTGGCCCATTGCGTTGTTTACCAACAATAATCTCTGCGAGATTTTCATTCTCAGGTTTCGGGTCGTACAAATCTTCCCGAAAAATAAAGAGGACCACATCTGCATCCTGTTCCAAAGCTCCAGACTCTCTAAGATCAGCCAACTGAGGACGGTGGCCTGAACGGGCTTCAGGTGCGCGACTAAGTTGAGACAGCGCCACCAAAGGCACTCCCAGCTCTTTTGCAAGTCCCTTGAGAGCTCGTGAGACGGTGCTCAATTCCTGAGTCCGATTCTCAAAGCGGCCTCTACCCTGCATTAACTGAATATAATCGACGATTAAGAGATCAAGCCCATGTTCTGCCA
The DNA here is from genome assembly GCA_965249535.1 of Vicinamibacterales bacterium. Taxonomy (GTDB): domain Bacteria; phylum Acidobacteriota; class Vicinamibacteria; order Vicinamibacterales. The sequence continues at coordinate 1,950,984 of OZ252241.1, read as the reverse complement.
TCAAGCGTCTAGCCTTTGCCCGCATCTCGAGTACCCCGAGAGAGGCTGAATCGTCAATAAAGATCCGAGCCTCGGCTAGTGTGCCGAGAGCCTCCGACAACCGACTGTAATCCTTTTCATTAAGAAACCCTCCGCGGAATCGCTGGCCGTCTATCTCCGCTTGCGCAGTCAACATGCGCAGAAAGAGCTGCTCTTTTGACATCTCCAGGCTGAAGATCCCTATTGTCTTATCCGTCTTTGTTCCAACGTGTGTCGCAACGTTAAGGACAAAACTCGTCTTGCCCATTGCAGGACGTCCCGCAACAATAATGAGATCGGACGGTTGTAACCCTGATGTAAGTAGATCAAGGTCAGAAAAACCTGTTGCTACTCCAGTTACTAACCCTTTGTGTTCTTGTAGTTTCTCAATTGTCTCGAAACTACCTTGGACGAGATCACTCAAGGGGACAAAGCCGGCACGGATTCTATCCTCAGCGATGTCGAAGATTGCTCTCTCAGCTTGATCCAAAAGCAGATCTGTGTCCTGCTCTGCTTCATAAGCGGTAGCGAGGATTTTATTTGCCGAGTAAATCAGGTCCCTAAGAGTAGATTTTTCTTTGACTATTCGAGCGTAGTGCCCAATGTTGGTTGAACGTGGTACCCCGTCTACCAAGGCTGCGATGTATGCTGGTCCTCCTACCTCTTCAAGATCACCCGAACGCCCGAGCTCCTCCCTCAACGTCACCAAATCAATGACGTCACCCCTTTCACTTAAACGAACCATCTTGTCAAACAGACGACGGTGCGCGTCTCGGAAGAAATCCCGAGAATCAATCAGCTCAGTAGCCAGATTGAATGCGTCGTTATTGAGGAGGATCGCACCTAGTACGCACTTCTCCGCTTCTAGGTTGTGGGGGAGCGGACGAACAAGGGCGGCGGATTTAGCGGCATCGGCCATGGATTGACTGACACCAGATCTATTCTTCCTGTTTGACGACCTTAACTTTCAGTTGAGCCGTAACATCTGTGTGAAGCCTAATCGGGACAACGAATTCCCCGATTTGCTTAATCGGTTCAGGTAAACGAATTCTCCGTTTCTCAATAGTTGTACCTACACCAGCTAAGAATTCAGAAATGTCTGCAGAAGTCACGGATCCATATAACGTTTCCGTCTCGCCAACCTTCCTGGCAATTACACACTCCATCTCGGCAAGGCGTTCAGCAACCTGATCGGCCGCCTGTTTCTCCTCAGCCTCATGCGCTTCAGAAACTTGCTTTTCCCGTTCAATTTGTCGGCGGCTTGCGTCTGTAACAAGAAGTGCGAACTTCCTCGGTAATAAGTAGTTCCTCGCGTAACCAACTGCAACTTTCACAATCTCGCCGCGGCGACCAAGACTTTCAATATTTCTCCGAAGAATAATGTCAATTGGCATCTTTAAGTAATCCAACGTTCAATTGCGGACGAACAAGAAATAACATCAAAATTTCTTACTGGAAGTTCCCCGAACAGTAGAAACTGCCAGGTTACTCATTTTCGGCTTACTACCAACAGCAACCCCGTGATCTTTAAACGCTCTACCGTTACAAACCAAACGCTAATCAGCAACGTAAGGAATCAAGGCTAGCTGGCGGGCTCTCTTAAGAGCCGTTTGTAGCTTACGTTGATGCTTGGCGCACGTACCAGAGAGACGACGTGGTTGGATCTTTCCTCGCTCAGGAATAAACGGCATAAGTATTCTTACGTCTTTGTAACTGATGTAATCGATCTTATCGACACAAAATCTACAAAATCTTTTCCGCCTAAACATGCTTCGACCGGCCGTCTGACCCTGCTTCCGATCACCATCTTTGGAGGCGCGTCCACGTCCACCAGCCCGCATAGCACTCATCTTCTGGCACCTCCGTCTTCCTGCTGCGATCCAGTTGACTCTTGGTCTTCACGACTCCCCTCGCGATCCGCATTCGACTGCTCTCCAGATTTCACCTCCGCCTCCGGAGGCAGTCCACGAGCCTGCCGCCGTCGCGCCCGGATTATCCGTCGGCGCTCCGTCACTTGCCCGACAACCCGCCGCTCTTCGTCCACGCGAACAATGAGATGCCGCATCACTAGATCTGTTACTAGCAGCCGCCGATTCAATTCTTTTACGAAGTCACCAGGGGCGTTGATCAGTTCAAGTAAGTAAGTACCTTCCTTGTGGTGATCAATCTCGTAGGCCAATTTTCGACGACCCCAGTTTTCCGACTCCTTAATCTCTCCACCGAATCTGGAGACAACATCTTCGATCTGTTTGCGAAGATCGCCTATACCCTCTTCGGTTACATCTGGTGAAACAACATAAACGAGCTCGTACTGTCGCGTCGTATTCACATCATCCCTTCACTGGACTCGCGGCCACCGAACAAAGAGGTTCAAATATCAGAAGCGCGATCCTCCTCATTGCCAGAACCACTATCTTTTCTGTTGAAAGCATTCATCACTGGTTCAATTCCTTTGTCAACGAACATGCTCCCCGCATCAGCTGCTCGTCCAATTGCGATTTCGATGTCAGCATGCTCGGCGGTTTCAAATCGAGAAAGCACATGCTCAGCTAAATCACGCCGTGGATCACCCCGTCCCACACCGATCCGAAGCCGCGCGAAATCCTCCGTGCCAAGCGCGTCAACGACTGAGCCAAGTCCTTTATGTCCACCTCCAGAACCCCTTGCCCGTGCGCGGAGGCAACCAAGCGGTAGAGCAACATCTTCAACCACGATCAATAATTCGCCGCAACCAACCCGATAGTACCGCTGCAGGTCCACCACCGTTTGCCCACTGTGGTTCATGAACGTGAGTGGCTTGGCCAACATGACACCCCTCGCCGAGCGATCCCAGGCAATTAAAACTTCCATGGGGCCAGTCTCGAATACCAACCCGCCCCTGCGCACCAACTCATCCACCACCTCGAAGCCGACGTTGTGTCGAGTACCCAGATACTTCGACCCAGGATTTCCAAGTCCCACGATCAGTTTCACATCATTCTTCTTCTACCTTCTCGGCCGTTTCCCCCTTGCCCTTCTTGATCACTTCCGGTTCGGTGGAACCTTCCGCCGGTGTTGTCACCTCGGCAGGTGCCTCTTCAGTAACCTCTTCAACTTTCGGTTCGACGACGTGAACGATCATTGTGTCAAGATCGCTGAGTGGTTTCCACATGACCTCAGCGGACAACAGATCCTTAACTCGAACATTTTGGCCTAGCATCAGCTCAGTTACGTCCACTTCAAGATTTTCTGGAATTTGTTCTGGTAGGCACTCAAGTTCAATTTCACGATGAACGAACTCCAACTGGCCACCTTGTTGCTTCACTCCCTTCGCCTCACCCCTTAGAACAATTCGCACGCTGACCGTGATCTCTTTATCCATTGCCACTTGATAAAAATCAACGTGTAGGAGCTTTTGGCTAATCGGATCGAGCTGGTACTCCCTAACTAGTACACGACTAGTTTCTCCTTTAGATACTGTAAGTCGGATAAGTGTATTGACACCAGACCCTGAGCGTAAAATACGTAATAACTCATCAGGATCCACAGAAATCGAAAGTGCATGCGGCTTTCCGGACTTCGTTTTACCCCCATAGATAACCGCTGGAAGCTGTCCCATTCGGCGGAGTCTTCTGGACTCACTCCCACCTAGCAGAGACCGTCGAACCGCATTAAGTGTTGCTTCCATGCTATGCTCATCGCCTCAACTACACGAACAAGGATGAAACTGATGTTTCATCGTGAATACTCTGAATCGCCTTACCCAGTATTTTTGCCACCGATAGTACCAAGACCTTATCGCATGTTGCTTGCTCGTTCGTCAGCGGAATTGTATTAGTCACAATCACTTTTTCAAGCGGAGATTCTTCAATTCGTTTCACCGCTGGTCCTGACAGAACACCGTGAACGGCACACGCCAAAACACGAGCAGCTCCACCTTCCATGAGAGCTCTCGACGACTCTTGTAGCGTTCCCGCTGTATCTATGATGTCATCCTGAATGATACATACGCGATCTTTGACATCCCCAACAACGTGCATGACTTCAGCCTTGCCGTTCTCTGAACGCCGTTTGTCTACGATGGCTAATGCCACACCCATCCGCTTCGCGTACGCTCTAGCTCGCTCCACGCCACCGGCATCAGGAGACACAATCGTCACTGTCGGGTAGTTCAGACTGGAAAGATACTCAATAAACACCGGGGCCGCGAACAAGTGATCAACCGGAATGTCGAAAAATCCCTGGATCTGCGCCTTGTGCAGATCCATCGTCAGGATACGATTCACACCGGCCGCACCCAACAAATTCGCCACGAGCTTTGCACTAATCGGGACCCGCGGTTTGTCCTTTCGATCCTGCCGTGCGTATCCATAGTAGGGGATCACAGCTGTGATACGTGATGCCGACGATCGCTTGAACGCATCGATCATCACACACAACTCCATAATGTGTTCATCGACCGGAGTAGACGTCGGCTGCACAACGAATACATCCGTACCTCTGATATTTTCTTCGATCTGAAATGAAACTTCCCTGTCGGGAAAGCGACGTAAGGCCGCCTGCCCAACTGACACACCGAGGAACTCGGCCATCTCATGCGCCAGTGCAGGATGTGCACTCCCCGAAAAAATCTTCAACTGACCATTGTTCATATAGAGGAATGTCTTACGCCGACAGAAGTCAAACCTACTTGCCAGCCACAATCCACACTCGGTTCAACACGTGGTGATCAGTGAAATCGATCAGACTCAAGATCGCCAAACCCTTTGGCTGGGGCGGAAGGATTCGAACCTTCGAATACGGGATCCAAAGTCCCGCGCCTTACCGCTTGGCCACGCCCCATCAATCTCCCAGTCATCCACAACAAGACTGACTGTTACGATTGCCACAAAACGGCAGAGTCCGTGACCATCGCTTCACCCGACTATGCGAGAACACACATCCCCGCACATCAAAACGCAATCCACAGAAAGCCTCTCCGCTTTTTATCGACAGCTTCATCCACAATTACCTTCACAAACGAGCCAGTTTATCCGATGAACACACTCCCGAGCAAGCATACCCCAACGTACCTCCGAACCCTTACCGTGCAGCGATCTAATCTGGAACTCAAACGATTGTCGTACTAGCCAACCTCCCTTGGGCTGTACTGGCGAATATTATCGGATCTCGGAAGGATTCCAGAACGTTCGCCTCTGGGCGCAACAATTTTTCTGCTTTTGGTACTAATAACCCTTAACGCTGCCTTGTGCAGGTAACCTTGAACAACGTTCATACGCCTCTCGTGGAATCGTACGTGTCAAAATGGAACGCCAACCCAGCCCAGTCAATGACAGTAGCGCCCCTTTGGCAGCGTGGTGAACCTCGAAGAGACCAAAAACGGCCGAGCCACTTCCCGACATCACCGAACCCACGGCACCAGCCGCTAAGAGTGCAGCTTTCGCATCACCAATTTCCTGAACGTGACGGACGACTGGTCCCTCAAGATCGTTAATCAGTCGTACAGATCCTGTTGACCACGGTCCAGAAACTCCCTGTAAGACAGGATTTGAACCCGATAGAATCTGTCGCTCTTCATCGTGCCAGACGTAGGCCTGAGAGGTTGAGACACCCTTACGGGGCAATATGATGACTACCCAATATTCTTCCAAATCAACAAGTTTATAAATGGTGTCCCCTCGACCGAGACCTAAGGCTGTTCCACCCCACAAAAAGAATGGGACGTCTGCACCCAACCCAGCGGCCACTTCATATAACTTTGACTGACTTAACGAGATACTCCAAATATGTGAAAGTGCAGTAAGTGTGGCTACAGCATCAGCACTTCCTCCCCCAAGACCAGCACGAACTGGAATACGCTTAACAAGCTTGACCGACAGATCTCGAGGCTCGTCTTCGTGTCCCCTAGCCTTCCAGAGTGCAACCGCCGCACGCCACACTAAGTTCCCAGAATCTAGCGGCACACCAGGTTCTCGACAACTCAATTCAAAAGGACCCTCCCGTTCTACGAAGGTAATAGTGTCGTGAAGATCCAGCGATTGAAAAACGGTTCGCAACTCATGAAACCCATCGGTTCGGTTCTCTAGGATGCGTAGATCGAGATTGATCTTTGCGTGTGCCTGTATCGTCAGAGGAATGTGTTTCATGGGCTAAGATACGGGACAGTTCGTTTACTGGTTCGGTTCAAACAAACACTATCCAAGAAAAACGATTTAGCAATATCCAAAAAGCCACCGAGACTCGTAGGGCATTGATAATGTCAGCAGAACAGATCCAAGTAACTGGAACACACTGAGTACCATCCACGGAGGGTTATCACTCAGAAGTCAACGGTTTCGCTCGTTGGAGCTCTTCTAGTGTCATAGGAAGCGCATCGATGGGAATCTTTAAAGTAAACACATCTGGTCCAAATGGTACGTTTATTTGCATTTGTGACATCGTAACCGTGAAATCAGTGTCCTGGGACACCGTTACGTCATCGGGATAAGATGCCATGAATCTAACGCGTCGTGGAATTTGTCTGACAAAATGGCTGTACTCAAGCGATACAGCGCCACGGACCCCACCCACAATTCGACGTTCACCATTAATAACTCTTAGATACGCGATTGCACCACCCCTGAGATCTATCACTAACCACTCATCGCCATAAGCACGACCTCCTATAGGTTCTGAATTGGATACCACGCATCCAGACAACACCGAGCGCAAATCGTCAGGTTCCAGAGCCACTCCAGTCAGGGCTTGCAGAATCTCAGAGACCGGCTCATGCTTAACGACTCGACGGTCTCTTAGCAGAAGCAGCGTTGAGTCAGGCGGTCGCGCCACTAGGATGAACGTTGGAGGACCGAACGGTGCAATGCCGACAAGTCTGAGAGATGCAGGTGTCGCCAACCCGACCAAGACCTTACCTTGAAGTCTACGCCCGTCTGCGCGGCCCGCTAAACTAAGTACAGCCTCCAACGTGCGGACGCCACGACATTCACGTGTTACTTCGGCAAATACAGATGAATAATCATAAAATAGCTCGCCGGTCCCATCAGGTAGAACCACTCGACCTGGCGCGCACCCAGCGGATGTAATAAGGGTCAACAAAACTAGTAAGGCAGGCCCTACATTCTCACACCGAGTTGCGCTGGACGTGGCGCACCATGGCCGCCTCAATCGCGGTCCACGTGTGTTGTTGAGTTACGGATCTTTTTCTGGATCGTAATGACTTCAATCTCGTTGCCATCGCCAGACAGTGCACGTTCCCATGCAGCGATGGCCTCACGGTACCGACCCAGTGAATACATCAAGTCACCTAAATGATCCTGGACAACCGAGTTGGTCCTTAGTTGTTCACTGGCCTCCAGCAGATGGGGTTCGGCTAAGTCGAACCGGTTAAGCTTAAAGTAAGCCCATCCCAAACTGTCTAGAAAGGACCCGTTGTACGGGTCAATCTTGATCGCTCGCTGCAAAAGATCCACAGACTCTTCCAACTTCTTGTCCTGATCGGCCAGCATATAACCAAGGTAGTTTAGGGCAGCGGCGTGTTTCGGATCCTGACTTAGAATCTCACGGAATACTAGTTCAGCTTTCTCGTACTGCCTCTGTCGCTCAAAGACAGTACCACGCTGAAAGAGAACCAACGTGTTTCCAGGAAACTTCTTTTCAGCTGTCTCGAGAATATCTTGCGCCTGAGCAAGATCACCCGCCTGACCATACAGATTTGACAGGGCGACATAGGCAACCGGGGAATCCTTGTGAGTATCTACGGCAAGCTTCATAACGGATACGGCATCTTCGAACTCTCCAAGTCCTTCAAGTGCAAGCGCCTCTAAACGTAATAGACTGAGATTTTTCAAGCGGTACTGCCGTGCCTGCCTTACAAGCTTGAGTGCATCTAAAAATCGGTTGGCCGTTACGTAACCCTGTGCCAGTTGCGCCTCAAAGGCAACCTCGTTTGGAGACAACTTGAGAGCCTCCTCAAAAGCAACAATGGCCTGATCAAACTCACCCAATTGCTGATAAGCAGAACCGATCTGTACCAACAATCCACCGATCTCTCGCGATCCCATATTCCCGTCTCTGGCTGCGGCTACTGCCGGCTCGAGTGTCTTAATTACTTCATAATACTCTCGGCAACGTTCAAATACCTGGGCCAGAGCGAACGCTCCCCGAATACCACCAGGTTCGAGTGCTATAAGCCGCTGCGCCATTTCCTTAGCTGCCTGAAAGTTATTCAACCGCAGCTCGACATCCGATAATAGGTAGAGACCTGGAGCATTTCTTGGCTTCAATTCCACGACTTCGCGTAGTACATCGCGTGCCCGTGATGTTTCTCCAGTATTCAAAAGTGCGCTGGCAAGGTTACTTTTCAGTGAGACGCTTCGAGCATTTACTTGGATTGCCTTTTCGTATGTGCGAACCGCATCGGCCCAGCGAAGCTCTTGCTCATAAAATTTAGCTAGCTCCCTCAAGACCTTAGAAGACCGAGACCACGTCCCAGTCGCCGTTTCGAGCAGAGCGATTGCATCTAATCGCTGACCTACGCCGTCGTAGGCACGAGCCAATAGGGGTAAGGCTTGGTTTGAATGAGGTTCCTTGTCGAGCACATCAGTTAGAACTTCGATTGCGTTTTCATGAGCTCGAGTACTCAGGTAGAGACGTCCCAGTGTAAAGAGCACCCTAATATCCGAAGACCCTAACGCTCTAGCTTGCTCTAAGTGACTGATCGAGTTTCTTGTATACTCAGCCAGAGCCTGAGGATTGCGCGGTAATTCCATCCTCAAGTTTCGGTTATCTCCCAAGGCCGCATAGACCATCCCCAGAATTCTATGGGCTTCTTCACTGTCGTTGTCCCGTATTAACGCTTGCTTCGCGGCCGCTATAGCTTTATCCGGCTGGTTGTGCCGGACGTACATCGCGCCCAACTCAGAGAAGATAGTGGCTGATTCGGGATCTTGTTGTGCGGCCTTGTCGTAAGCATTGGCTGCACCAGTTACATCGCCAGTGTTTTCTAAATGCCTACCCAACAGGAAGAAGTAGTAAGCTTCCGCCTTTGGGTTAGCCAGAGTCGTCTCCTGACTCGATACAGGATGAGCCATCGGTCCTGGTGCGGACCAAGTTCCCTCACCCAACGTAAATGTCAATACCGCGACGGATGAAATAACTCTAAGAGTCCCGCTGAACATGAGTAGAACACCCTCAACCTTGGCCTGTGATTCTTTCATATCATGGGTTCGTGAACAAGGGTAGTGGTCTAGTTTGAAATGCGCGGCCCCTGGACAGGTCGCCCCGATGTGCGACAATTGGGTTGTGCCGACTCGGGCGAAAAAAAAGCGGCCGCGCGATCCAAATCAGTTGGGCAAGCTCGTCGTCGACATTGCGACGGGTGCAGCCCAGGACGCCGCCCCTCCTGGTCCACAGCGGGCGGGTGGCCTTAAGGGCGGTCCGGCCAGGGCGAACCGGCTGACACCGGAGGAGCGGACAGAAATCGCGAAACTGGCTGCCCAGGCACGCTGGAAGAAGTAACCCGCTACTGCTGCTGGCGCTCCGCAACATCCTCGCTGAAATCTAGAATGATCTGGATTTCGGGCACCTTCCCCTCGTTCATGTCGTTGTATACAACCACGTCGGTGTTCAACTGAGCGCACTCGCCGACGATGTGCTCCCGACGTTGCGCAAAGGCTTTCTCCATGTGCTCATGGGGAGCGAATCCCATGATTGCCCAGAACGACTGTGGCTTTCCGTCCTTGGTGGTCCGGACGGCATGGTTGACCCGATAGCGGTGGCCTTTGTGGGTGTCCAGCTCCTGCGCTAGGGCCTTGGACATCTGGTTCGCGAGGGCCTCGCACGGGTCGATGGGGGGTGGCGTTGCGAGCAAGCCCTGGCTGATGGCCCAGTCAACGGCGTCCCGAGTACGAGATGGTGCCTGTTCGTGCTCTGTCTCGTACAGATGGAAAATGGCCTGGAGTTTCTCGTTTTTCGTCATTGGTCCAACCTTGGTGTTTTTACAACGACACAGGAATGGTCTGCCCCCATCCATCGGCCATCGCCGAGGGCAGCACGAATTGCCGTATTTTGACGAGGTGGCGCGTGAGGTAATCCCAGCGGTCCATCCGCTTCTGCATCTGCCCAACGATCAGACCGGGGTGCCGCTGATGGAGCTTCGCAAACGCCACAACGTCCTTCTCGTAGTAATACGGCTTCTTTCGCAGCAGGAACGAATCAAGCCCGTCTCGCGGAGCACAGAAATCCGCCGCCGCCGCATTCGCAGCGATTTCCTCTGGGAGAATCGTGATCCCCGCGCGGAGTGCTCCGGCCAGGTCTTCGTCGATCACTTCCTCGTCCTGGCCGTCTCTTCGAAGCACGTGCTCAATCTCGTGGCGCAGGACGAACCAGAAGTTGTCGATGGTGTCCCGCTGCAGCGACATGCCGATGACGGGTGAGCCGTCGATCCAAAAACACACTCCGTCAATTTTCGCCTTGGGCAGCTTCTCAACAACGACATAGCGGATGCCGCACTCGGCCATGATTCTCGGCACGTGGCGCGCCTCCTCGGGAGCGCGAAGCAACAACTCCAACTCGCCAATGGCCGTCTTCAATGCCCGTTCGGAGTACACCGGCACCGTGATTGACCTGGCAATCTGCCGCACCCGAAAGAGCCAGGCGAGCTGGGGTGCCGGAATCTCTCGTTCCTCGTACCGGCTCTTCTTCGCCGCGTGCGCCAGGTACGGGATTTCATCGGCCGCGTCGACTTGAAAAAACCGGACCAGTTGTTCCTCCATGAGCGGCGTGTCGGCCTGTGCAATCCACGCCCGCTTGATCATTTCGCGAACCGGATACTGAGACTGCATATTGCCGAGCGAGGCCACGCTTGGCGCCGGTACGCGCGCATGAGCCATGTCGTAGGCGAGCTGCAGCCGGGCGAAAAAGTCGCCGTCCGTATCGAAAGCGTCGGCCAGCGCCCGCGCCATGTCGGGACTGATGTTGCGCTTCCCGGACAGGATCATGTTGACGCCCTGCTCGGGGACACCAAGGACAAAGGCGAGGTCGCGCTGCAGCCAACCCCGCTCCTCCATCTCTTCCTTGATGTAGAAGCCCGGATGCTTTACCCATGTTGCATTCATGGCAGTCATTTGAATCCCCAATTCAGTGGTAGTCCTCCACGCCAAGCACAGTCATTCTGTTCGGCTTCGCCTTCGTGTCGATGGTGAACACCAGGCGCCACTGCTTGTTGAGCCGAATGGATCGTTGATCGCCAGGACGGCTCAGTTTTTCGTAATGTAGGCTCCTCCAGTTCCGCAGGGTTCGTTCATCAGACGCCGCCCGAAGGAAGACCAGCTTGTCCCTGAGAGAATTGATCACCGCGATTGGCAACCGAGTCTCGGCCGCGCGGTCTGTCTCGGCAAGCGCCAGTTTCGCGTCCCGAAAATCGATTTCCGTCTACCACCAGCCGCAGTATATCCAGCCGTAGCCGAATTGTCAATGAACGACTGAACGTATGGAGTTAAATTTACTTTTATTCTTGACAAATAACGTCTCCCAGCATACTCTGGGCTCATGAATCGGTTGACCACGGAGAAGCGAATTGCGTTGGTGGCGGCCCTCGTCGAGGGTTGTGGGCTTCGCGCAACGGCTCGGATGACCGGTGTGGCCCGGATGACCGTCGAGAAGCTGCTGCGCGACCTGGGCGCGGCCTGCGCCCAGTACCAGGACGAGCACCTGCGGAACCTGACGTGTCGCCGGATCGAGTGCGACGAGATTTGGAGCTTCGTCTACGCGAAGCAGAAGAACGTCGAGCGAGCGAAGAACGCCCCGGAGGGTGCAGGCGACGTGTGGACCTGGACGGCCATTGATGCCGACACTAAGCTCGTGCCGTCGTGGCGGATCGGCCCCCGTGATCTGGCGACCGCGTACGACTTCATGCACGATCTGGCTGAGCGGCTGCGGCATCGGGTGCAGTTGACGACGGACGGACACCGGCCGTCGTATCTGGAGGCAGTTGAATCGGCGTTCAACCTGGACGTGGACTACGCGATGCTCCAGAAGATCTACGGGGCCGACGATACCGAGAAGCGGTACAGTCCGGCCAGGTGCAAGGGCGCGGTCCCGCATGTCGTGACGGGCGAGCCCGACCCGAAGCACATCAGCACGTCCTACGTCGAGCGGCAGAACCTCACGATGCGGATGTCGATTCGGCGGTTCACGCGGCTGACCAACGCCTTCAGCAAGAAGCTAGAGATGCACGCGCACTCGGTGGCCCTGCACTTCATGCACTACAACTTCGTGAAGATCCACTCGTCCCTGCGGACGACGCCGGCTCAGGCGGCGGACGTGACGGATCGGCTGTGGGAAATCTCGGATCTGGTCGCCCTGCTGGAGCGCCAGGAGCGCGAGAGGTCAAACTAGACCACTACCGAAGGTGAAGGTTGACGGTTAAGGCATGATAAACACAACAACTCTAACATTTGCAACATGTTCACCACAGGGGCAGCCTTGACGGTCTAAAAGGTCAAAGCCTATACTCTGCTACAAGTGCGGTGCGACAGCCGACTACGTTCGCCAACCACGAAGTTATTATTTGTCCTGTGCCTACATTACGGAAAATTTCCGTCGTCGCGACCGGAATTGGCGCCTGGATCATTGCCTTTGGTGATCCTGTAACCTTAACTTCAGCCACTGGAGCCCAGGCGATCAGCCAAGAGATGTTCGTAAGCGTCCTCGATGAGAATGGGGATCCAGTCCTCAATCTTGGAGTACACGAATTTGTCGTCCTGGAGGATGGGGCCCAACATGAAATCCTTCATGTCAGCCGGGCTAAAATGCCACTGCAAGTCGCCATTTTGGTCGACACAAGTCACGGAGCGATTTCAACAATCCCCGATATTCGTCGTGGACTCCATAAGTTTCTTGATGGAATCCACGAAAGGAATACTCTCTCGATTATTACCTTCGGTGGCTCGCCGAAGATTCTAGTCGGGTCTACACAAAATCGTGATCGACTAAGGGTTAGTATCGATCGTCTTTTCGGATCTTCGTTCACGGGTTCGTACCTCCTGGATGCACTGACCGAAACGATACTTGGATTCCAGAAGCGTGAAGTGACCCGGTCAGCGATGGTGGTCGTCACAACGGATGGCACAGACTTCAGCAACCGCACACATACCGAAGTCCTGAAGAGTCTTAGTCAAAATGGAATAGCACTACATACGATCATTCTTCCTTCGGAAAAGAGGGCTCAAGATCCTCTAGGATTTGGTAGCTCCTGGCAAACCGGACCGGCTGAAACGTGGAACTGCAGAGACCTAAAAATCAACCAGGAGCATTCCAGAAACGAAACGAGAAATCGTGACTTCCTTCTAACACTGGGACCAGATGCAACAGGAGGCCGACGTTCCGATCTCCTAACCAGCATGAGACTCGAAGACGAGCTCGCAGCGGTTGCCAAAGAGCTCTCTAGCCAGTACCTCGTTGTCTACGCTAGACCCCAAACCCTCATCCCTCCTAGTCAGATCGAGGTCAACATGAGGCGTACCAATTTCAGCGTCCGTGGTACACCGGCCAGGGTCATGCGGGGAGGTTAGAGATGCTTCATCGAGCAGCTACGATCGGTGTATTACTATTTACTGTTTCACCGACTGCGATCCACGTAGACTCGCAGGAACGACCTGCATTCCGTTCAGGCGTCGATGTCGTTTCCCTTAACGTTACGGTCACAGGTCCTAACAATAGTTATATCACTGACCTAGCCAGAGGTCAGTTCGTGGTGTACGAAGATGGGATCCAACAGGAAGTGAGCTTCTTCAACCGAAGTCAACTCCCTATCTCCATGGTACTCCTTATTGATACCAGTGCTAGCATGGAGAATAAGTTAAGAACCGCTCAGCAGGCTGCGGTGGGTTTTGCAAGTCGACTCCGGCATGAAGATACAGCTGAGATCATCGATTTCGATGATAGGACCGAGATCCTCTCAACTTTTACCAATGACTTTGAAAGTCTATCGCAAGCGATCAGACAAACGTCTGCTGGAGGCTCGACATCTCTTTATAACGCCATCTACATTTCTTTGAAAGAGCTAAGGAAGATTCGTGTGCAGACGCCAGACGCCTTACAACGCCAAGCAATCATTGTCTTGTCTGATGGCGAGGATACATCTAGCCTTGTTGATTTCGAAGAAGTGCTCGACATCGCTAGGCGATCCGAAACGTCGATCTATTCGATTGGTTTGCGATCTCAAAGCGACGTGTCAAGCCTAGGGTTTCGGGAAGCTGATTTCGTGTTGCGCCAACTATCAAAGGACACTGGTGGTCAAGCATTCTTTCCACAAGCCGTCGAAGAGCTAGCAAGTATCTACGAGACAATTTCAGAGGAACTCTCGAATCAGTATGCTCTAGGGTATACCTCAAACAACCCATTGCGCGACGGTATGTGGCGGCGAGTCGTTGTTCGTGTTGATCGTTCAGATGCTGAGGCGCGTACGAAGCAAGGTTACTACGCACCAGCGATCGACTAAATGGTGAACAGAATCCAGAGGAAAAAGTGACTGCGCGATGGTAAAACTTTCACTGGACTCTTTGTTCCTCTCTTTTACGATTTATCAATCTCGCTTCTAAGAACAAATGAATAAAATACCACTCGTTCTGTACGTTGCTGCAAGTTTGGTCTACGTTTTACATTTCATTAAGTGCAGCTCAACGGCCGGCCGAATCGCAACTCTAACTCTCGTCACTGCCATACTAGCGCACACTTTTGTATTAGGTATGCAGACCATGAAGATGGGACAGATACCGTTTGTTTCTACGACCGATGCTGTCTCGGCATTCGTCTGGCTACTCGCGATGTCTTACTTGTACACGGAAATGACAACCGATGAACGAGCGATGGGAGTACTTATCGTTCCGCTACTCGCCGTTCTGAAAATAATTCCAGCATTTGGTGAGCCGGCCTTAACAAAACCGCCTGTACTGAACAGCGCGTGGTTCACGTTGCATGTCTCGTCGTTGCTGTTCGCGTACGCTAGTTTTGCACTGGCCTGTGTTATTGGCATTACTTACGTATTACTTTTCCGGGAGCTCAAGGAAAAGAGGCTTGGCTTCTTTTACGCACGACTCCCACCACTGCACATACTCGATATCATGAACGGACGGGCCGTTACAGTTGGTTGGATTTTTCTGACTATCGGGGTAACGATTGGAGGGATTTGGTTGGGCCAGGTACAAACAAAAAGTTTGGATCCAAGAATCCAAGCAATGTCGCTGAGCGATCCCAAGATATTCATGGTAATTATTTGCTGGTTCGTTTACTCATTCGAACTCTACGCGAGAAAAACCATCGGGTGGAATGGTCGGAAAGGAGCCTGGTTGTCTGCGGTTGGGTTCGCGATTGTGCTTTTAAACCTTTTGCCCATTGGGTACTTTTTGACTAAAAGCCATAATTTTTGAACCAAAATTATCGATAAATAGTGAACAGTGGATCGGAATAGAAACTGTTCATGTATGAACAGTAGAAAATTCTTATGCACCTCTTGGTTCTCGGTACTAGTCATCACACTGCCTCAGTGGACTTTCGTGAACGCGTAGACTTTTCTAGGCGCGGCGTACCGCAAGCGCTAGGTGCGCTAATCGCGCAAGTTGAGGTTTCCGAAGTGGTCGTACTGTCGACCTGCAACCGCTCAGAAATTTACGTAGCATGTGAAGATCCAAGCCGCACTCACCACAGCTTAGTCAAATTCTTGAGCGATTTTCACAGTGTACCCCGGGATCTCTTGATCTCACACCTTTATGAACTTACCGACATCGACGCGGCTCGTCATCTTTTTCGCGTTGCGGCTGGACTCGACTCACTCGTCGTCGGAGAACCTCAGATCCTCGGACAAGTGAAGGATGCTTACTCTCTAGCTTCTGATCAACACCTCACCGCTGCCGTCCTCAACCAGCTTTTTCACCACTCTTTTGCGGTTGGCAAGCGTGTGCGTTCAGAAACCGGCCTTAGTGATGGGGCGATGTCGGTCAGCTATGCCTCTGTCCTTCTCGCGCGCAAGATCTTTGGTAACCTGAAGGACCTCAGTGTCCTGATAATTGGGGCCGGCGAGATGGCGGAATTAACAGCAACACACCTGCGGTCACAGCAGGTTCATCGGATCAGCGTCGCAAGCCGCACAGACAGCCATGCCGAGGCACTAGTCGAACGCATCGGGGGAGTTAAGATTCCTTGGACAGGCCTCCAGGCCGAACTGGTATCAGCCGATATCATAGTAACAGCCACAGGTTCAGCATCACCACTGCTAACCTATTCACAGATTGTGGAAGTCATACGCGCTCGTCGGAACAAGTCATTATTCATCATCGACATCGCTGTCCCTCGAGATGTTGAAACGGAGATCGGTCAAATCGAACAGGTTTTCTTGTACAACATCGACGACTTACGACTGGTCGTCAGTGAGAACATAACCAAACGACGTGCCGAGGTCGAACGCGCTGAGATCATGGTTTCTGAGGCTGTAGAAAAATTCATGACTTGGCTCGGATCTCGTGGCGCTATTCCGACAGTCGTAGCATTACGCCAACGTTTCGAGACTATCCGTCGGGCCGAATTAGAGCGCCTCTCACTAAAGTTATCACCATTGTCTCCAACTACGAGAAAGCAAGTAGACGAAATTACTCGTCTCCTTGTCGAAAAACTTCTGCTTGCGCCAACCGAACAACTCAAGGCAATTTCTAACCCGGAAGCAGCTGAGATTCACTCCGACGTAATGAATCGACTGTTCAGGTTAACCGAGGAAACACCAGACTGTGACACCGAAGATGTCGTGAAAGATCCTGAGTCACCCACATCAAATTCGAAGAACTCGATGATATCGTGAAACAGCTGCGCATAGGTACTCGTGGAAGTGCACTCGCCCTATGCCAAGCTCAGGCCGTCGCAGCTGAGATCAGCCGATATGGAGGTCCATCGTGTGAACTGATTGTCATAAAGACAACAGGTGATCGTCTAGCGGAAACACCTTTGAAGAAACTCGATGGCAAGCAGTTCTTCGTTAAAGAAATCGAGGACGCACTACTCCAGAACACTATCGACTTAGCCGTCCATAGTGCTAAGGATCTACCCGCTATTTTGCCAGAAGGTCTTGTCCTGGCTTCAGTGTTACCTCGTGAAGATCCACGCGATGCACTGGTTGTATCCAAGTGTATCAAGCATGATCCATTTGAAGACGCTAAGAAACTGGCTGTTTCGCTCGGCTTGTCACCCAGGGTTGGCACAAGCAGCGTTCGACGAATTGCCCAACTAACACAACTTTTTTTGACTCCACGATTCGAGGCAATTCGAGGTAATCTCGACACACGCTTATGTAAACTCGACGCAAATGAATATGATGTACTAGTTCTAGCAACTGCCGGAATCCGCCGACTTAGGTTTCCACACCGCATATCGGCGGCATTGCCCGTGAGTTTGTGCGTTCCAGCGCCGGGCCAAGGGGCTATCGCCGTCGAAAGTCGAATCGATGCCGTTCAAGCTCTGGCGGCAGCTGAGTCTACTAATGACGCTGCGTCGATGGCTGCAGTTCGTGCCGAGCGGGCATTGGTCGTGGCGCTCGAAGGAGGATGTCAGTTGCCGATTGGTGCAATGGCAGAATTAGACGGCAACGATCTGCTTCTCCAGGCTGTCGTCGCTTCGCCAGATGGCTCTCAGATTCTTCGCCAGGCGAATCGAGGTCCTATCGCCGAACCGGAGGTTCTAGGAGAAAAGGTTGCTCAGCAACTCTTGAGTAACGGGGCCGACGAGATTCTTAAAATACTTCGTCAGCCATAAGAGCCATGGTTCTTAAATTCTTAGATCTAATGTGTTTTATCAATGGCTCGTTCGCGTTCGTAATGTATTGAATCTGAATCAGAACTAATGATGCAACGTCCCGGAGTGTACTTGATCGGTTCAGGTCCAGGCGACCCGTCTCTTATCAGTGTGCGTGGTCTTCGTTGTTTGAGCGCAGCAAATGTTGTCGTCTACGAGCATCCGTTACACCAGCGCCTACTTCACTCAGTACACCCGGAAGCGGAACAGATCGATGTCGGTAGTGGATCACCATACCTGTTCGAACAGAATACCATTTATCAACTTCTAGCTGAGAAGTTTCATGAAGGTAAGACAGTCGCACGACTCACTTACGGAGATCCCTTCGCTTTCGGGAACGGTAGTAACGAGGCGCTTTTTCTTAACGCACAGGGTATCCCGTTTGAAATTATTCCAGGTATCCCTCCAGGCGTTGGAATCTCATGCTACGCGGGTATTCCGGTCCTCTATCCAGACTTGGGTGACACCGTGCTATTCATCCGTGGATACGAAGGCGAAGCTAGCAAGTTTCCTGGAGTGGATTGGAAGTTACTCGCGTCACTTCAATCGACCATTGTATGTTACGCGAACAGCGAACAGCTTTCAGACATCGTTGACGCACTACTTTCCAATGGACGAACCCCCAATGAGCAGGTGGTTCTTGTTTACAATGGTACGCTACCGGATCAACAAACCATCCATTGCACTCTTCACGAAATTTCCAAGCTCGTAAGAAAGAAGTGCCCACAAATACCTGCACTATTGATCGTAGGTCCAGTAACGGGATTAGGCAAACAGCTCCAATGGTTTGATCGACGACCACTATTTGGAAAACGAATTGTTGTCACGCGCTCCAGAAAACAAGCCGGAGAACTGATAAACTTACTCGCAGAACTCGGAGCTGATCCAGTTGAATCCCCTACTGTCAAGATTGTACCGCCAGAGGATTTTGGACCCCTCGACCGCGTGTGTGCACAAATTGAAACATTTCATACCATTGTCTTCACGAGTGCCAATGGCGTCGACTACTTCCTTCAGCGTCTTCTAATCGGTCCTGGTGACATCAGAAAATTAAAGGGTATTCGCCTCTGTGCGATTGGACCAGCCACAGCCGAACAGCTAACGCGACTCGGAATCAAAGTCGACCTCATGCCCACTAACTACCGGGCGGAGGCAGTGGTCAACGCACTTCAAAGCCACGGTAATCTCTCTGGCTGCCGCGTACTGCTGCCAAGAGCGAATCTGGCACGAGAGTTACTCGCATCAGAGCTTCGTTTAGCTGGTTGTGAGGTAGTTGAGGTCACTGCATATCAGACATTACTCGAAAGACCCGGACAGCACAACGGTCGCGACGTCTATAAGATGTTACTTAATGAGGAGATAGATGCCGTAACATTCGCGAGCGCCTCAAGCGTTCATAACTTCATTAAGATACTCGGTGGCGCCCCGGCAGTCGAACTCTTACAAAAGCCCGCAGTCGCATCGATTGGACCTGTTACTGCAGAGGCGGCGGAGAGGGTTGGAATAAAGACGACCATAATGCCATCCACTTACACTATCCCGGCTCTCGTCCAAGCGATCGCTGAGTATTTTCAAGGTATGGAAATTAGCGATGATCCGAAAAAAAAGAGAGGATCACTTTGATGGTCAAGAAACGAGAATTACCAACTGCTCAACCCGAATCACCTGCTTCAACGTCTAAACCCCTCAATCTACCGCGCCGCCTAAGACGCCTCCGGAGCTCGCCAGCAATTCGATCACTAGTGAGAGAAACTCGATTATCACCAGACATGTTCGTCTATCCTCTCTTTGTCTGCGAGGGTGTTGGTGTGCGCCGTGAGGTGCCGTCAATGCCAGATGTCTATCAACTCTCACCGGATGAGGTTGTGCGTGAGGCATCTCTCGCTCGCGGTGAGGGGATTCAGAGTTTACTGTTGTTCGGCTTACCTGAATCAAAGGATGAAATTGGCTCAGCCGCTTGGAATATGGACGCACCGTTGCAAACAGCTGTACGAGCGATCAAGAAAGAATTTCCAGATATGCTCGTGATCACAGATGTCTGTCTATGCGAATATACGTCACATGGCCACTGCGGCATCGTAGTCGATGGTAAAATCGCGAACGACCTCACAATCGATTACCTCGCCCGCGCAGCTCTGTCGCATGCAGTAGCGGGTGCCGATATCGTCGCACCATCGGATATGATGGATGGACGCGTTGGTGCTATTCGATATCTTCTGGATTGCGAGAAATTCTTCGATGTGGCCATCATGTCATACGCGGCCAAATACTGTTCGGCGTTCTATGCTCCCTTTCGAGATGCAGCCGACTCGGCTCCGGCCTTTGGAGACCGTCGAACTTATCAGTTGGATACAGCCAACGTAGAGGAAGCCGTAAGGGAAGTTTCGCTCGACATCGAGGAAGGTGCTGATATCGTTATGGTCAAACCGGCGTTGCCGTACCTTGATGTCATATCACTAATCAAGACACGTTTCGGCCATCCAACGGCCGCATACCATGTGAGTGGAGAATATTCGATGCTCAAGGCGGCTGGACGCAACGGGTGGATTAATGAACCACTGGCAATGATGGAGTGCCTAACAGCAATTAAGCGTGCGGGGGCTGATATCCTCATCACCTACTACGCCAGGGAGGCAGTGCGCCTACTTGACCGTTGACAAGTGCTTCTCGGTTAAAGAGTTGCAGTTACGCCAATCCGTAATGCGCAAACTTCCTCTGCTTAGAGTCTCTCGCTCTATATGAACCTTGCGGTCTTTAGTTAGAATAGGATGTGTGATTAATTGTCTAGCTAACTGCAGTGAGCCGCTCAACTTTAGTTGTCGAAGCTAGAATGTTCTCGTGAAAGTGATGCCTATCAAGCGTAAGAATAAGTCGGCACGCCTATTCAAGAAGGCACAGCAGGTTCTTCCTGGAGGAGTCAATAGTCCAGTCCGTGCATTCAAGGCCGTTGGCAGTGATCCACTATTTATTCGAAGCGGCCATGGATCACATATCCAGGATGTCGATGGACAAAAATATATCGACTACGTTATGTCCTGGGGACCACTAATTCATGGACATGCACCTCCTGGCCTTGTTAGGTCACTTAACACCGTCGCGAGGCGCGGAACAAGTTTCGGTGCCCCGATCTCCATCGAAGTAAAACTCGGAATGTACGTACAAGACCTTATGCCAACGATCGAGCAGGTTCGATTCGTAAGCTCAGGTACTGAGGCAACTATGAGTGCCGTGCGCCTAGCACGAGCAGCCACGGCCAGAAACAAGATTATAAAGTTCGCCGGTTGTTATCACGGCCACAGCGATGCTTTCCTGGTCCAAGCGGGGTCAGGGGCCACCACGTACGGTGTTCCCACCAGTCCAGGTGTCTCGCTGGGTGCTTCCGCCGACACTTTGGTAGCAACGTACAACGATATTGACTCGGTGCGTCGGCTTTGCAAAAACTACCGAGATGAAATTGCTGCTGTAATCGTTGAACCAGTCGCTGGCAACATGGGTGTTATTCCCCCTGGTTCTGGTTTTCTACAGGACCTCCGTGAAGTTTGTAATCGCAACAAGCTCTTGCTCATTTTTGATGAAGTAATCTCAGGATTCCGTGTTTCGTCGGGTGGTGCACAAGCACTGATCGGCGTCAGACCAGATCTAACGTGTTTGGGAAAGATCCTTGGAGGAGGATTGCCGGCAGGTGCATTCGGCGGTAGGCTGAATCTGATGAAACAAATTGCCCCTTCTGGACCCGTCTATCAGGCTGGCACATTATCTGGTAATCCGCTTACTATGACCGCTGGACTCTGGAACCTCAGACATTTATCGAGTGCCTTATACCGGAGATTAGGTCGTCTAGGAATAAAGCTGGCCGAAGGTCTAGCAGACGCTGGTCGAGAGGCTAGTGTACCACTCCAAGTGAACAGTTTCGGATCAATGCTAACACCATTCTTTACCGAAACTCCTGTTTACGACTACCGCTCTGCCCTGACCGCCGATACAACCTCTTACGCAAGATTCTTCCGAGAAATGTTAGTCCGCGGTGTATACCTTCCACCTTCCCAATTCGAAACCTGGTTTTTGTCTGGAGCTCATACAGAGCGAGATGTTGATAAAACGATTCGTGCAGCGAGAGATTCGATGAAATTGGTAGGCCGTGGTTAGGCCTTCTTCTTGAAGATTCCCATCTAATGGCAGCTATCGAGACGAATGTTATGATCTAATCCTGGCTGTTTTGCAGTCACCATCAGATGTTTGAGTTTCTAGTTCAGATTGGCGTAAGGAGTAATAGAACGTGGTTGTCAAACTTCACCGTACCGTTGGCGTCAGAGTTGGCAACGTCCAGGTTGGTGGGGGAGGGCCAATTGCCGTGCAGTCCATGACCAGTACGGATACGGCCGACCCACTGGCAACAAGTCAGCAATGTTTCGAACTCGTTCAAGCTGGATCAGAGATGGTTCGTGTAACGGTTAATGGGCCTGAAGCGGCGAAAGCAGTCCCGGAGATTAAACAGCGGCTGCTCGACCTTGGAGCAACCACTCCCCTCATTGGAGATTTTCACTACAACGGCCATACCCTCTTGACTAAGTTTCCCGCATGTGCGGAAGCACTCGACAAGTATAGGATTAACCCTGGGAACGTTGGGACTGGCAGACGTCGGGACGAGCAGTTTGCAACGATCTGTAAGGTTGCGCGTGACCATAGAAAACCTGTGAGGATAGGTGTAAATGGTGGCTCACTGAATCAGGAACTCGTTATGACTAAAATGCAGGAAAATGCGACACTTGAACTTGGTCGCTCATCTGAAGAAATCATCAATGAGTGTATGGTCATCTCGGCCCTCCAGTCAACTGAACTAGCCCTTGAAAACGGACTCCACAAGAACCAGATCATTATCTCAACCAAAGTTTCACAACCCCAGAACTTGATGAACGTCTATCGCGTTCTTGCCAAGAAAACAGAACAACCGCTGCACCTAGGTTTGACTGAAGCCGGAATGGGTATTAAGGGTCTCATCTGGTCTGCGTCAGCAATCGGCATCCTATTAAACGAAGGAATCGGCGATACGATTCGCGTCTCGTTGACACCACGCCCCAGAGGAGATCGCCGAGACGAAGTTTACGCAGCTTGCGAACTACTTCAAGCTCTCGGATTGAGATCATTTACACCCAGTGTTACAGCCTGCCCCGGTTGTGGGCGAACCACGAGTACCACCTTCCAAGAGCTAACGGAGAGGATCCAAAATTACGTTCGAGATATGCTACCGGAGTGGAAAAGTCGTTACGAAGGCGTCGAGAACATGACGGTGGCTGTGATGGGTTGTGTGGTGAATGGTCCAGGTGAATCAAAGGCCGCTGATATTGGAATTAGTCTCCCGGGTACCGGCGAAGCTCCTCACTGCCCCGTCTATATCAACGGGCAACACGCTACAACCTTGCGCGGAACCTACAAAGAACTGGCTCCAGCGTTTCGCCAACTCGTTGATGAATACATCGAGGCAACATATCCAAAAAAGAGAGCGTCCTTAGATGGTTCACCCATCCTACGAAGCTAAAGTTACGGAGCAAGTTATTCCTTAGGAAGGATTCGTATTATATCGTTGTACATGACAACCACGATCAGCAATAGCAGAAGCAAGAAACCGGCAGTGAGTATTCGCTCTTTAACGCGCGTACTGAAATCGCGCCTCCTAATTCCTTCAAGTGCCATGACGAAGATGTGACCACCATCTAATACCGGTATCGGCAATAAGTTCAGGATACCGAGATTCAAACTAATCATTGCCATCAAACTGAAGAGCGCGACCCATCCAATTTCCGAGGCACTTCCCGCAAGCTGGGCAATCCCGACCGGCCCCATGAGTTGCGCCGCCGATGTCTCACGCGTAAAAAGGCCTCCCAACGTACGAAATATCAAGCTTGACCATTCGTAGTTCTGTTCAATGCTCATCCCCATGGCCTCTAGTGGACCCGGCTCGATGATTCTTGACTCAGGCGTTAAGCTGACTCCGATCCTCCCAGCACCATCACGGCTGGCAGGGGTAACAACCACATCTTTCTGGAATTCACCCCGACCAACGATCAAAGTGACCGCCTCGTCGGCACGGCGTTGGATAATTTCCACAAAATCTTTAATGCTCACGACCGCTACACCATCAACGGCAAAGATTACGTCGCCAACCTGAATATCTGCCTGATCTGCTGGTTCACCCCGCATGACACTTCTCACTTGAGGACGTATCTCGGGTAAAGCGCCGATCACTCCCATCCCAAACCGACCTTGTGCCTCAGGCGTTAACTGTGTAACTTGCCGTTCCCCACTACTCTTGAGAATCACGAGCTCAGTTGTCCGACCCTCACGAGGGAGAACACCGATGACAAACTCCTCCCAGGTCCGCACAGGCCGACCCGATACTTGTAGAATGACGTCACCTGGTTTAATCCCAGCAAGGTCAGCCGGTGAACTCTCGATAACGCTACCGACCACAGGTGATCGCTCTTCATACACTGGAACCTCTGCACCCTGGTACAGAACGAAGACCATAACAAAAATCGAGAAGACGATATTCGTCGCCGGTCCCATCAGTAACACCTGGAATCGCTGCCACTTACTTTTCGATAGGAATTCATCCTCAGAGCCTGAACGCTCTTCGCCAGGCTGTTCTCCGGCCATCTTGACGTAGCCACCAAGCGGGATCGCACTCACACAATATTCGGTATCACCCCATCGATATTTGAGGATCTTTGGGCCGAACCCGAGCGAAAAGACCAACACGCGCACGCCGATCCTTCTGGCCATCACAAAGTGACCAAGCTCGTGGACGAAAATCAGAACTCCAAGAACGAAAAGAAAAGAAAGTAGACTTACCAGTGGAACCTCTCAGCTTTTAAGACATCTAGCTATTTCTAAGAATTCATTCGGGTTGTACACTATCTCGATTGTAACCCCCTTATGAGTTCTCGAGCATACTCTCGAGCCCATCGATCCAGCCGACGTACATCAGCGAGCGTACTAATAATACTCGAACCCTTGGTTTCTCGCACATCCATAACATCCGCAATTAGCTTGGGAATGCTGGTGAATGCCAGGCCTCCTCCAAGAAATGCGTCGACAGCTACTTCATTGGCGACATTGAGAACCACTGGAAGCGAGCCTCCTGTTCGCAATGCGCGGTAAGCTAACTCAAGACACGGAAAACGTTCCCGATCCGGTTGAAAAAATTCAAGGGTTCCGCACCTCGTAAGATCAAGAGACGGACCCCCCCCCTGCCAGCGCTCAGGATAGGAGAATGCATATTGAATCGGCAGCCGCATATCTGCCACGCCAATTTGGGCGATCACAGAACCATCCCGTAATTCCACCATGGAATGCACGACCGACTGCGGATGGACGACCACATCAATGCAATCGATTGGTACACCAAATAACCAGTGTGCCTCAATCACTTCCAACCCCTTGTTCATCAGCGTCGATGAATCAATTGTAATCTTGGAACCCATGTCCCAGGTGGGGTGCTCCAGTGCCTCCTTTGGTGTAACGCCGTTCAGCATATCCTCAGTCCAACCCCGAAATGGACCTCCCGAGGCAGTGAGAATAAGTCGTTTCACTTCGGTCGTTTCTCGACCATGCAGACACTGATGGATCGCATTGTGCTCGCTGTCAACAGGCAGAATAGTTACACCCTTTCGCTTAGCCGCTTCCATAAGAAGGTGGCCAGCAACCACAAGCACTTCTTTATTCGCGAGGGCAACGGATTTTCCAGCCTCAATAGCCGCAAGAACGGCATCGAGAGCCGATGTACCGGACGATGCACACAATACAAGATCCACGTCGGGATGTGTGGCGACTGCGATGAGCCCTTCTGTACCTACACCGGCAACCTCGATAGTCCTATCATCGCTAGCACTAAGCCCACGCTGTACCTCTCCAAGTGCTTCTATGGAGGCCATCGCAATGACACGTGGACGGAATCTCTCAATCTGTCTAACGAAACGCTCGGTATTCTCCCCAGCAGCTAAGCCCAAGATCTGTAGGTGCCTCGGGTGTGTCTCCACAACCGACAGAGCGCTACAACCGACCGAGCCGGTGGAACCGAGGATAGCAATATGTTTCATGCCAAGCTACTCGTTCACAGTCTAAAGTCTCAACTTAGTTCTATCTTACAGACTATAGTTAACGACCACATAGTAAAGCGGCGTTGCAAACAGAAGGCCGTCGATCCGATCAAGTATTCCTCCATGCCCTGGGATCAAGTCTGACGTATCCTTCACACCGGCTATCCTCTTAAGCGACGACTCGAAAAGATCGCCCATGATACCGAGTCCCACCACGGACACTCCCAGTAGCACTCGACTCAAAGGCCGGACCGTAGGTAACCACCATTCACCGAGAATCAGCATGACCAACGTACCGGCCAGAAGTCCAACTACCGCTCCCTCAACGGTCTTATTCGGACTAATCGTAGGTGCGAGTAATCGATGACCAAATACTCGTCCGCCATAGTACTGGGCCGTGTCGCTCATCATGATGCAACCAAGCAAGAGTAAAAGGGCTTCCTTGCCTCCGGTCTCACGAATAGACACGAGTGCCCCGATGGGCAGTCCAATATACAGCAAGCCAAAAAGTGCGGCCGATACATCAGGGAAAATTTGCGTCAGACGCCGACCCCTCGCCACAGAGATCATCCCAAGGGTAATCGTCGACACCATCAGAACAGCTGGAACCGCTGGAACTTTTAAACCAACTACTCCGCAAGTAATCATCACACCAACACCCGTTGCAGTTTTTGAAAAGGCTATACCAACCCGTGAAGCGAGTCCCGTGTACTCAAAAAATGCAAAAAACGCGATCAGCTCTGCCAACACCAGGGTCCACAGAGCTGGCAACATCCAAATAATCGAAAGAACGACCACTAGGATCGCTATTCCACTTAAAACACGGATCATCGTGATCGACCCTCATGCCCTGTGTGATTGTTGGCAAACACACATTGTGTAGTCTATTGATTAAAGCACGTGAGAGTTGACATCGAGATGCTGATGTCCCGAAGTATGCTCGTGCTGAAGAACGGGAACAAATCTAGCGTCCTACGCCCATCGGCTCCGCGATACCCCCATACCTCCGATTGCGCTTCTGATACTCTAGAACCGCTTCAAGTAGGTGTCGACCACGGAAATCTGGCCAGAGGGTATCGGTGACCCAGATCTCAGCATATGCTATCTGCCATAAGAGAAAATTACTTACACGCATCTCGCCACTCGTGCGGATTAGTAAATCAGGATCAGGCTGACCTGACGTGTAGAGGAGCTCGCCAAACCGCCGTTCGCTTAACTCGAGAGGTTTTACACCACTCTCAAGCGCTCGTCGGGCTGCTTCGACGATCTCAGCTCGTCCACCGTAATTTAAGGCAATATTGAAGATCATGCCACTGTTACCGGCCGTTTCACGCTGACTAACTGTGAGCTCACGCTTAACATCCTCTGGCAACTCCTCTTCACGTCCAATCACTTGGAATCGAATGTTATTAACCATCAATGTGCGAAGCTCGAGACGGAGGTAACGCTTTAGCAGTCCCATCAGTAGATTGACCTCATTTCGAGGTCGTTTCCAATTTTCCACGGAAAACGCGTAAAGTGTTAGCACGCCAATCCCAAGACGGGCAGACATCTCGACAACATCACGGACCGCAGCAATACCCGCACGATGCCCCTCGACCCGCGGTAGATGCCGTTCTGCCGCCCACCGTCCATTACCGTCCATGATGACAGCAACGTGTCTAGGAAGGCGGTCGAAGTCGACCTGCCGCGCGAGCAAGTCTTCAGACGAACCAACAGAGACCCAACTGAGGACATCTTCAAGCACCATGACCGTTCAGGCTCACCAAATACTAGGTCAATTGTGGACAAGCGGTCACCCATTTACCTGAGGACCTAAACAGACTTCCACAATACCTAGGGCAGAAATCAGCACTCTTACTATCAATCAGACCCGTCCGTGTAACATCCCTTGAACTTTAGATACTCAAGCTTCGTGCAGCGCAAATCCTGATGATACAACGTGTTACAACAACGTTCAAGCAGGGTAATACTCGGCTCATGGTTCAGGATGCCAAGCTGTCAGTAGTTCACTCGTACAAGAAACAGACCTCGAGCTGGCGCGGTTGGCCCGACTTCGGTACGATCACCTAACCGAAGAGCACGTTCGATAGTTGATAGTTCTCTCTTACCGCTACCTACTTGAACCAACGTACCGACAATACTTCGAACCATATGCCTGAGAAAACCATCGCCTGTTATTTCGAAAGTGATTACGAAACCACCATTCACCTCATCACCAGGTTTCACAGAAGAAGATTGCATCTCAAATTTAAAGATAGTTCGAATAGTCGGTGAAGACACCGGTTCACCGACCTGGAATGCCGAAAAATCATGGCGGCCGCACAGGAGAGTACTAGCATCTCGCATCTGGACACTGTCCAGAGCCCGAGTGACATGCCAAGAGTATCGTTGCTCGAACGGGCTAAGTACTTTGCTAGTCACGACTCGGTACCGGTACGTTTTCGAGAGAGCAGCGTATCGCGCATGAAAGTCTGAGTCAGCGCGCTCGGCACAAAGCACACGGATATCCCTTGGCAGCATCGAATTAAGTGCTCTAATCAGCTCCTGCTCATTAAGCGGACAACAAAGCCGTACACTGGCAACCTGACCCAACGCATGAACTCCCGCATCGGTCCGTCCGGATCCTGCTAGCGTTACACGCCGATCCTCAATTCTCGCGAGCGCATCCTCAAGAACAGCTTGAATAGATACGCCGTTTGTCTGCCGCTGCCAACCAACATAATCCGTACCATCGTAGGCCAACGTCAGTTTTACAGAGCGGCCCTCTAGACTCTCCACCACGTTATCTTTATCCGGAGCTTGAGCCAGGCTTTGACACAGACATACCCCGTGCACATAGTGGACAATCTTCTGGTGCGTACGTGGGAATCACGATATCAGCCAGAGTGTAGAACGGCACATGAAAGTTTTGTAAACCTCCACGATTTACGATCGCCACAATCCCAACTACCTGACCCCCGAAAGATTCTGCGACCTTGATCGTCTCTCGTGTCGAGCCACCTGTTGTGATGACATCTTCTGCAACCAGTACACGCTCACCATTCTTAATTCTAAAGCCTCGTCTCAGCGTCAGCCGCTCATCCTGTCGTTCAACAAACAACGCTCGTGCACCAAGTGCTCGAGCGATCTCATAGCCGATAACAACCCCACCAAGTGCAGGAGACAGAACGGTAGTAATCTTTAAATACCTTGAGCGCTCAGCAAGTGCTTCAGCCAACATCGCTGTGTGATCGGGATTCTGCAGTAACAACGCGCACTGCAAATAGCCACTGCTGTGTAGCCCAGAAGTTAGTCTGAAGTGCCCTTCGAGCAGTGCACCACAACGACGAAAGAGTGCTATTACCGTATTTGACTGCATTAGGGGACAACTCAGAAAACCACCCCAGTATACAATCCTTTTAAAATGATCTCTGAGATGTTTGATCTATTGTTGAAGTTGGATGGTATCCCAAGCCGCTATTAATTGATGGTAGACTCGGCTCGTGCCAAAGCTATCCGTTACCATAATAACGAAGAACGAGAGCAGCAACATCTCAGCTGTTCTTGAATCTGTCGCCTGGGCCGACGAGGTAGTGGTAGTCGATTGCGGAAGCACCGACGAAACCGTTAGCATCGCTAAGCGATTTACTGATCGTGTCAGCTTCCATAAATGGGAAGGATACGGAATCCAAAAAAACCATGCAGCTGGTCTCGCAGAAAACGATTGGATCCTCTCGGTCGACGCTGACGAACGCGTCTCGCCAGAACTTGGAAAAGAAATCCGTGAGTGCCTTGCGAACAACCCTCAGTACTTCGGATATCGTATCCCAAGAGTAAACTATTACCTTGACCGTTGGGTCAAATCGACTGATTGGTATCCTGATTACCAGCTTCGTTTGTACGACAGACGAGTGGCTACCTGGAACACCAGATTGGTTCACGAATCGTTAAACGTTAAAGGCAAAATTGGAACACTTAAGAATGATCTCCAGCACTATGCTTATCAAAGTCTATCAGATCACTTGGCAACAATCGATCGTTACACAACACTAGCCGCACAACAAATGTACACGCAAGGGCAACGGGCAAGTTGGTTGAACCTAACCATACATCCACAATTAGCTTTCCTCCGCAACTACGCGCTACGCTTTGGCTTCCGCGAAGGACTATCTGGCCTCGTGATTTCTCTCATGAATGCGTACTACGTGTTCTTGAAAATGGCCAAACTCTGGGAACTACAACGCCGCGGACCATACTAGTGATTATCCTATCGACTCGCGCTTCGTGAATGCCGAAATGTTTTCCGTACACATTGATACCGGAAGAACGTGGCGGGGCGGACAGAATCAAGTACTCCTTACCGTTCACGGATTACGTTCCAACGGTCATGGAGCAGCACTCATTGCACACCAAGGCGGTGAGCTTTACCGTCGGACCATGGAACATCTCGACATCATCCCTCTTGCAATGCGTAGTGAAATAGATCTCCTGGCCGCATGGCAGCTTGCCCAAACATTGCGCCAACTTAAACCGAATGTCGTCCACGCTCACGATGGGCACGCAGTGGCTATAGCGGCCTTGGCTCGCTTGTTCATTCCTTCTAAGTCATCATCAAGACTAGTAGCCTCACGGCGAGTTGATTTTCATATTAACAAGAATGTCTTCTCGCGATGGAAATATCAGCAGGTCGATTACTTTATTTGCGCTTCATCGCTGATTCAGTCGATGCTTGTTAACGATGGAATTCCTCTTTCACGCACCGCAGTCGTATATGAAGGAATTAACGTCGAACATATCTCTTCGGTACCTCGACATAACATAACAGGTGAATTTTCACTTCCGGCTCACACCCCAATCGTGGGAAATGTGGCTGCGTTAGTACCGCACAAGGGACAACGGTACCTAATCGATGCAGCACACCTTGTCATTAGAGATATCCCTGATGCACGGTTTGTGATCGTTGGACAGGGTGAACTAGAATCTGAACTCCAAAAGCAGATCCGTAGGTGCAAGCTTGAGCGGCACGTTCTCCTAACTGGCTTCCGGTCGGATGTCATGTCCCTTCACAAGGGATTCGACCTGTTTGTAATGAGCTCTCTGACCGAAGGACTCGGCACCTCAATCCTCGATGCAATGGCAAGTTCTCGACCAGTTGTGGCAACGCGAACTGGTGGAATTCCAGAAGTTGTTGCAGATGAAAAAACAGGCCTTCTCGTTCCACCTCGTAACCCAGAAGCCCTAGCCCAAGCCATTGTTCGTTTGCTGCGGGACGAGTCTCTTCGACTTCGTATGGGACAAACTGGACTCGCGCGGGTAAAATCAAAATTCAGCGCCGGTCGCATGATACAGGAAACGTTCGATGTCTACGAAAGACTGGGCTGACAGATACCCTCCAATGGGCAATGCCCCTTCCGTCTCGGTTGAGTAAAACTGCACAGGTTCGTCATGCCTAGGTGACACAGTGAAAAGTCATACTTAATTGGATCAATTGGATTAAGTTCCTTGAGCGAACTCGTAATCTCAACTGCCATCCGCCAACCAGGGCTACGATAGCGCGTTAGACCTAGGCA
Organism: Vicinamibacterales bacterium; assembly: GCA_965249535.1. Classification (GTDB taxonomy): domain Bacteria; phylum Acidobacteriota; class Vicinamibacteria; order Vicinamibacterales. Next base: position 1,919,504 of record OZ252241.1, on the reverse strand, counting down.
TCGGCTGACACGAACAAGGTGAGTATCGAGTGGAATGACTAGTTGCGATGTCCGTACACGTGACCACACCCCCATGTCAACTGCGTCGCGGCGAACCATCCACCGAAGAAAAAGATTCAAGCGCTTGCAACCACTACCGGAAGATGGTCGGGGGAAAAAGTAGCCTACACCTGGCACGTCGAGCGGTTCACCATAGATGCTGGCTAGGTCCATAGAACGCGCTCTGCCAGAAAAAGATTCAAGCGCCTCACTCAAATCCGTGGAACCTGATTTGTAACCTTTCATAAAAAACTCTTCCACAGATCCAGCCGTCTCTAACATTTGACTCAGGATCCACACGAGTGCAATGAGATCGAGTCCATGAACCCAGCGATGTCGCAACCGCCTCAGCAGGATCCCGTCACGTTGCGGCTTAAACGACCGCACAAACGACGATGGTGAATTCCCCATTGGGGCAAGCAGTGATTCAACTGATGACAACACACTTGCGACACGACCGAAAGCCAGTGCCGCGGCAAAGAACGCCACTACTTCACGATCGGCTGGATCCGAGTATCGGCGCACGATATGCACTGGGTCCGATGCTGAATCGGCACTGTTGAAACTACTGTACAGCCGGTCTAGTGCTGCCTTCAGCCGAGTTCGTGAAAATCCTTGAAGTGTCATAAGCGCTGGTGTCAGTTTATTGGAACGCGAGACACTATCACGTATTTCGATCGATAAGCACAAAGACTAGAATCGTGTGATCGGTTGGCCACTACGACAGAACGGGCAGTCTTCTAGAGGATAGTTTTCAGGTGCTCGGTACCCCGCCAACGAGATGTTAGGAACACCGAGGTCAACCAACGCTTCCAACCGATCATAGATTTCCACCGTTCCAACAACAGAACCCCCAGCTTCTTCTACTAGTGCGGCGCAGCGCTGAAATGTCTCTCCAGTATTACGGATGTCATCGGCCAGTAAAATCTCACGACCAGCCATCTCACCAGCATAAAACGTTCGGAGAACCAGACCTTTGGTCGGATCTAAGTTAAATGGAGCGAAAGCACATGGTGGATGAGTGAGACTTCGCCTACCATCGAGCAATCCAGCAATTGTGTGAGCTAATAAAGCTCCTCCGGTGACTGGACCTGCAACGATTGCAATCCGAGACACTAACGTTGATGGAAGTAAGTCAATGAGATCCTGTGCAAACCTCCAGATTGTTGACGGCTGGCGGAATAGTTGATGCGGATTGAGATACACACGACCGTGGTAGCCATTACCGTAGTCAAAGTGACCGTTCAGCATGAGAACTTCAAATCGTTGGAGATCTCTTAGCGCCTTGTCGCGAATCTCTTCCTTTCGGTTCATAAGCTGAACCTCTTTAGCCAAAGGCACATAAACAAGAATTACGTCTTATCAAAAACGTTGATGCCAGTTACACTTTTATTAAGATACAAGAGTCGACCACTAACAAGCGTAGCAGCTACACCCCCACGAAGATGCCAACCTTCAAAGGGAGTATTTCGTGCTTTTGACCTGAACCTGTCAGCTTGTACGGTCACGTCTAGATCAGGTGCAAGTATCGTGATATCAGCAGGACTATCCTGCTCAAGAGTCCCACCTATAACGTTGAGGATTCTCGACGGATTGGTAGAAAATAGCTCAACCAATCTAGAGAGGGACAACAAGCCAGTACTAACCAATCGATCCAAAGCTATTGAAACTGCTGTCTCCAATCCCACGATGCCGAATGGTGCTTGGTCGAATTCAACAGCTTTTTCGTCGTAGTGGTGCGGTGCATGATCTGTAGCGATTGCATCTATACTCCCATCGACCAAGCCCTGGAGCATAGCATCGCGATCTGAAATTTCCCTGAGCGGTGGATTCATCTTACAATTCGTGTCGTATCCTACCAATGCTTCGTCGGTCAATGTGAAGTGATGCGGAGTCACTTCACAAGTCACTCGAACACCACGGTCCTTACCAGATGCAACTGCGCGCAATGATCCGCGAGCGCTAATGTGAGCAATGTGCACTGCTTCACGAGTCAGTTCGCCTAACGTAACATTCCGCGCTACCATGATCTCCTCGGCTTCGGAAGGAATACCACGGAGACCCAGCGCTGATGCATGATATCCCTCGTGCGCAACACCCTCACCCTTTAGTGAAGAATCTTCACAGTGGTCAATGACAGTCATGCCAAACATTCCTGCATATTCCAGGGCCCGTCTCATCAAAAGTGCGTCTGACACAGGATGACCATCATCAGAGAGCGCAACGCAGCCAGCTGCACGCAATTCACCAATCTCAGCAAGTTGATCTCCCGTGGAACCGCGTGACACTGCTCCAATTGGATAAACACGCGCTTGATTCGACTCTACGGCCTTCTTGAGGATAAATCCTGTTACTCCAGCATTGTCATTGACAGGGTCCGTGTTCGGCATACAAGAGACGGCGGTGAACCCACCAGTAACTGCGGCAGAAAGCCCGGTCGCGATCGTTTCCTTGTGCTCCTGACCAGGCTCACGCAAATGTACGTGCATATCTACAAAACCTGGACAAATAATGCATCCAGCCGGAATCGGAATTACGTCCGCGTCTTCAACTGGTAAGTTGTGGTCAAGTCTGGCAATCACTCCGTTCTCAATTAACAGGTCAAAGAATCCATCGAGGCCCATCGATGGGTCAACAACGCGGCCTCCCTTTAGTAGCACTTTCATGGGTTTTACCAGATCCATTCTCTAGTCAATCTCTAGTTGTTTCTCTTACTCCCGATCTGTTTCGACACCACCAGCGAGTAAATAAAGTACTGCCATTCGTACGGCTACACCGTTGGCAACCTGGTTAAGAATTACAGAGTCCGGGCCATCAGCCACTTCTGAGGCAATCTCAACTCCTCTATTCAGTGGTCCAGGGTGCATGATGATTACATCGGGTTTGGCTCGCCGCACACGCTCCATAGTCATACCAAAGAACCTAAAGTACTCACGCGACGACGGAAAGAAATGACCCTGCATCCGCTCTAGCTGAATACGTAACATCATGACGACGTCAGCGTTGCTCACGGCTTCATCGATTGAGGTCGTGGCCACTACTCCAAAGCGATCAATCCCTGGCGGTATCATCGTCGGTGGACCACACACCCAGACATCGGCTCCAAGTGCCGTTAGGAGAAGCAGGTTCGAGCGCAGGACACGGCTGTGCAGGAGATCACCGATGATCGTAACTTTTAACCCTTTGATTCGACCTTTGCGCTCTCGAATTGTAAAAGCGTCGAGTAACGCTTGCGTCGGATGCTCGTGCATGCCATCACCCGCGTTAATAACACGCCAACGCCCAATCCCAGCCAGTAAGTGACATGCTCCTGAAGAAACATGGCGAAGCACAACCATGTCTGGAGACATCGCCTCCAAGTTCAGTGCCATATCTAACAGGGTCTCGCCTTTTGACGCACTCGATGTTGCCGCTGAGATACTGAGTGTGTCCGCACTTAACCGCTTTTCCGCAATCTCGAAAGATGTGCGCGTCCGTGTACTAGCTTCCAAAAATAAGTTGACGACCGTCTTACCTCGCAACGTAGGAACTTTCTTGATTGACCTGGATCCGATTTCCTTCATCACTTCAGCGGTGTCTAAGATGAACGTAATTTCCTCAGGTGCCAAGTCAGCCACACTTAGAAGGTCCTTTGAGCGTAAACGGGAGAGCAAATCGTCCTGTTCTACTGGTCTTTCGTGACTTGACTTTATTTGTGCATCCATGACCACTCCACTTTTCGCTCACCTCTTAGACCAAAATGTCAGCTTCCCAGGTCGTCCTCCTCAATCACAACCTCGTCACAGTCATCAGTTTCATTAAGCCTAACTTGAACGCTTTGTCGTGATGAAGTGGGTAGGTTCTTTCCCACGTAATCAGCCTTAATAGGAAGTTCGCGATGTCCACGGTCGACCAAAGCAACCAACTGGATTATCTGTGGACGGCCAAGATCGATTAAAGCGTCGAGTGCCGCTCGTACCGTCCTACCGGTAGAGAGCACGTCATCAACAAGTAGGATTTTTCTGTCGTCGATCGAAAAAGGAATTTCTGTCCGCCGCACCACAGGCTGAGGACCAATAGGATGTCGCATCAGGTCATCACGGTAGAGTGTTATATCGAGCACACCGCTCGGAACCTCCTCGTCCACAATGGCGAAGAGTTTAGCAGCCAGTCGACGAGCAAGAGGCACACCGCGGGTCCGGATGCCAACCAGCGCAAGGCCTCCAACACCACGGTTCCGTTCAACGACCTCGTGAGCAATGCGTGTGAGGGTACGATTGATCCGGTCTCCGTCCATCACAACAGGCATCGAAACCTCCAAGGAGACCAAACCCGAGGAACTGACATTCCTATCTGGACGCAGGCAAGCAGCCGTACTGCCCAAGAAATCGAGGCGGACTGAATAAGCAGCGCGTGTAGGTTGATTCTAGAAGATGATGCACCCAGCACCTCTTGGCGGTCTCACAGGGCCACCCTTAAAGAGCCTGGTGATTGTAGCGAGTGGGGCAAGACAGTGTCAATCCACACTCAGGAATAAGCGCCAATTCCTAGAACAATCCACTTTTGTGAAAACCAAGGTCCAGTTAGAAAGAGGGTTCACGGTATACTGAACGGATGCTGGTTGATGTCGAAGCTCTGGTGACCTCTAACACCCTGTTGTCTCCAGATTACAACGTCATCGCATTGGAAGCTCCTGAAATTGCGAACATCGCTAACCCAGGCCAGTTCGTAATGGTAAAGCCAACTCACGCAACCGATCCGTTCTTGCGTCGACCATTCTCTGTGTTCGAAATTCTGAGAGATCCGTACGGGTCTCCAAGAGGAGTGTCTCTACTGAACAAGCAAGTCGGAAGGGTTACACGTCTGATTTTTGATCTGAAACCTGGTCATCGAATGCGATGCCTTGGTCCATTGGGTAGACCCTTTACGCCGTTAAGTGTGTCGACTGGCGCATGGATGGTTGCAGGAGGTGTGGGTCTAGCCCCTTTCGCTACGCTTACAGAGGCTCTAAGGGCCAAGAATGTATCAATCACACTGTTTTATGGTGCCAGCCATGCTAGCGAACTCTTCTATCTTGAGCACTTTAAGCGACTAGGTGTGAATTTGTTCCTCTCGACTGAAGATGGTAGCTGCGGCACACACGGGTTGATCACGGTACCCCTTGAACACGCCCTGCGGCAGGCAGAACCAGAATCACCGGGGATGATTTATGCCTGTGGACCGACCAAGATGCTGCACGCAGTCGCAAAACTGGCAACCAGTTACCACCGTCCCCTGGAAGTTTCCCTGGAGCAAGTCATGGGGTGTGGTCTTGGAGGTTGTTACAGTTGTGTCGTTAAGATCCGAGGGAACCACAACACCGGTAATTTCATGCGTTCGTGTCTCGATGGACCAGTATTCCGAGCTGAACAGATCATGTGGAACGAACTAATTGCCTAACAACCTGTCACGATATAACTAATTGAATTAATCGGATAACACTATTATGGATCTCTCAGTTGACATTGGTAACCTTCGACTCAAGAATCCACTCATAACAGCTTCTGGTTGTTTCGGGTACGGCGTAGAGTACGCTGAGATCTTGGACCTGTCAGAGCTCGGTGGTGTCGCGGTTAAGGGATTGTTTCTCTCTCCACGCGAAGGACACCCACCCGCCAGAATCGTGGAAACACCTGCCGGCATGTTGAACGCTATCGGCCTCCAGGGTATCGGTGTACACCGTTTCATTCGTGAAAAACTTCCTGTACTTCGAGAACATCACGCAGTGGTCATTGTTAATATTTGTGGTACAAGCATCGATGAATACGTCGAGGTGGCACGGATTCTGTCTGATACAGAGGGCGTTGCTGCCATCGAACTAAACATTTCGTGCCCGAATATCAAAGAAGGTGGAATCACATTCGGCTGTAGCTTGTCTGGTACCCACGAGGTAGTTCAAGCTGTTAGATCGGTTACCAACCTACCTGTTATTCCAAAACTGACCCCAAACGTAGCCGATGTAGCGTCGTTCGCAAGAATTGCTGAAGAATCTGGCGCAGACGCCGTGTCGCTAGTTAACACATTTCTAGCAATGGCAATCGACATCCAAACCCGACGACCTAAGTTGTCGAACGTCGTGGGTGGATTGAGTGGACCCGCCATCCGTCCCATTGCTGTTCGGATGGTTTACGAATGTAGACAAGCCGTCAAGATTCCGATCATCGGTATGGGCGGAATTGCAAACGCTGACGATGTGCTCGAGTTTATGATCGCCGGAGCGACGGCAGTGCAAATTGGCACCGCAAGCTTCGTCGATCCATTCTTATGGTCGGAAGTCCTAACTAACATAACTAGCTATTTGGAACGTCATGGCCACCAGCGACTTAGAGACATCATTGGAACCATCGACACGACCGAACGGGACACTGCATGGATCAGCTCTTAGTTGCACTGGACGTCGATACGGAAGTTAGGGCACTCCAACTGGCCGCCGACCTTCGTGGAACGGCTGGTGGCTTTAAGATCGGGAGTCGACTGTTCACCGCAGAGGGTCCTTCCGTTGTCGAAACTCTTGTAGGTCGCGGCGACCGAGTGTTTCTCGATCTGAAATTTCATGATATTCCGAGTACAGTCGCGGCGGCCGTACAGGCCGCGTCTGATTTGGGTGTCTGGATGCTAACAGTCCACGCGTCAGGTGGAAAAGAGATGCTAAAAGCCGCACGGGAGGTAGCAAGAGGAACGCCGCAAGGTCCAATGATAGTGGCAGTCACCGTTCTGACCAGCCTAGATACAAACGCCCTCGGTGACGTCGGGATCAAACACTCAGTCACCAATCAGGTAAACGCTCTCGCGCAACTAGTGAAGGCTGCTGGTCTCGATGGCGTGGTTGCATCGGCGTGGGAAACGGCACAAATCCGTAAGAGTTGTGGTCGGCAGTTCACGATTGTCACGCCGGGAATTCGCAGCGCAAGTGAGCCAACCAAGGCCGTTGGAAGTTCAGCTGAACGGGATGATCAAATCCGAACGCTAAGTGCAAGCCAGGCTATTCAACTTGGAGCGAACTATGTCGTCGTAGGACGCCCAATCATCGCAGCTAAAGACCCAAGAAGCGCAGCCGAAAAAATCTGCAGAGAATTGATGAGACAGCCAACAGAACCTTAGAAAAGTGTTCGGTAGAAACAACCAACCTAATTCAGAAATGGTGGCCGGAATCTCGATGATACAGCTGGCAGTCTTATCTCGACCTAACTGTCATTTATGTGAAGAGATGAAAAGGCTAATTAAACACGTCATCAGAGAAAGACAAATTCCAGCCCAACTCGAGGAAATCGAGATCTCCACTAGGCCAGACCTTGAAAGACTCTACGGGATGGATGTGCCCGTCCTACTGATGGACGGCCGATTGGTCGCCAAAAACAGAACCACTGAGACCAAACTTGTAAGGATGCTCGGGAGCGGTCCCTAACGAGCCACACGGGTGGTCGGTCAACTACACAACCACCCACCCGTCCAACTCAACAGGGTATTACTATTTTGCCGTAACGATGAAGTGGCCCCGTCGGTTTCGACTCCAACAACCATCATCACTATCGAAGCAAACCGGCTCTTCCTCGCCTTTACTGACGATCTGGATTCGGTCCATTGAAATTCCAATGCTCGCCAGGTAGTCCTTAACAGCAGTAGCCCGTTCGTCTGCTAGCCCCAGGTTATATTCATTGGTCCCACGCTCGTCACAATGCCCTTCCACAGTGACCTGCGTACTGGACCACTTCCGCATCCAGGCCGCGTTCCGTTGAAGCGCCGACCTAGCGTCTGGCCTAAGCTCCGATTCATCGTATTCGAAGAATACGTTGTCCAACGGCGTCTCGCTGTTCAAGTCCTCGAGTGACTTAGCCGCGAACAGCTCCTCCTCAGTCGGTGGTGGCGGTGGCGGCGGTGGTGGCGGTGGTGGTGGCGGTGGTGGTGGTGGTGGTGGCGGTGGCGGTGGTGGCTCTTCCGGTGGTGGCGGTGGTGGCGGCTCAGGTGGAGGGTTTCCTCCACAAGCTGCTGCCCCGAGGCCCAGCGTCACAAAAAGACACACAGCCAGCAGATAGCGAAAAACGGAAATCATGATGTACCCTCTCCTCTCCGAAGATCTACGGACTTCCCCAGGCGATCCAGAACACGCGTCGGAGTCTCCCCTGAAAAGCTGTAACCTTACAAGTTTTCGGCAAAACCTGTCAATTCCAACATTCTCGCTCTGTACACGGGGCCGACCGGGCACCCTGAAACCCACTAAACAGCCAGCCCCAAGGGATCCAGGTTCTTCACGCGCGCCGAAGATGCAACTCGTTCAGACTCCCGGTGCGGTAACCTTGAATGTCAAGAGCTACGTAATGATAACCGATTTGCTTCAGCGCGCGAAGGATCATCATGCTTACTTGGGGATCGAGCACGCGAGCCATCTCATCCTGGTTTATTTCCAGCCGAGCGACTAACTCGTGATGACGGACGCGGCAAACCCTAAACCCTAGCTTGCGAAGCACCTCTTCCGCTCGTTCAATCATACTTAATTTCTCGCTCGTTACCTCCTGATTGTAGGGAATTCGCGAAGACAAACAAGCTGATGCAGGCTCATCCCACGTTGGCAATTCGGCGTAACGCGACAACTCCCGAATGTCAGCCTTATCTAGTCCGGCCTCTTCCAATGGACTGCGGACCGCAAACTCACGACCTGCTCGGCGCCCAGGACGATAATCGCCCTGATCATCAACGTTACTGCCGTCCGCAAGATAAGCGAACCCTCGGTCTCGAGCGAGCGTACTTAGACACGTATACAACTCATGCTTGCAGTAATAGCAGCGATCAACGGAATTAGCTCGGTATTCCGGTCGCGACAACTCGTCAGTTCGGATGATTTCATGGTGCAGTGAGAAATCGGCCGCGATTTTCAACGAAAGAGCACGCTGGTGTTCGGGATAACTAGGACTATCAGCCGTTACGGACAGGGCACGAACCCCCAACACCGATGTCGCCAGGTAGGCTAAATATGCGCTATCTACACCTCCGCTAAAGGCGACAACTACCGAATCCATCTCTTTGAGGATCAAGCGAAGTGTTTGTTCCTTCTCCTGTAATCTGGCCGGCTTAGAATTCATCATGCGTTTGGTTCCGTCTCGGTAAACCCCCGCATCTCTAGTCATTTAGCTCACTCCTCGTCTTCTTCATCCTCGTCCTCGTTTGCGTCAACTTCGACTTCGAACTCTACTTCTCCATCCTGAGACATAACGTCGAGCTTCAGCGGAACCAGACTAGTAACTTCCAGGTCTGTACCACACTCCGGACAATCAAACAGGTCGCCCCGGTCAACGTCGAACTCGTCAACTTCTATCTCAGCATCACACTCAGGACAGATTGCCATACGTATGCTTCGGCAATTGACCGCCGGCGAAAAATTCAACTGCGCTCAGGTGAACCGTCCGCGTTCATCTCTGCGGGCAAGAACCGAGACGGCCCAGGATTATAGCGACAAAACTGCAAATTCTGCAACGCCGGTAGCAGTAAATGAGTAAATACCCTTGGGTCAATTGTCGGTGGGTTGACAAATTTTTTGGACCCCAAGTAGTATGGAAGACCCCTGTTATTGTACGTGTCTAGTGTCTGACAGGCCCCGCTTAGGTCATGCGCGGCCTGTCCGTGGGGAACGGGAGTCGGGCCAGGATCTTTAAGAGTTATAACCGGAGAGATAGAGCACTCAAACCTCAACAAATCTCACCGTACCTGCCCTAAGGACCTAGGGGCCCGCCCAGAGGTTCAACACGGCATCGTGTTAACCTTTCTCCCGTGTTGACTAGCAGAGATTCGACAGGAGATTCTAGGTGATCGAAGTTCAGCACATAACTAAGCGATATGGCTCGGTGACGGCCGTCAATGATGTGAGTTTTCGTGTCGACCGAGGGGAAATTCTTGGCTTCCTTGGTCCCAACGGTGCCGGAAAAACGACGACGATGCGAATCTTGACCGGTTACATCTCTGCAACAGAGGGAAGAGCCTTGGTCGCAGGCTTCGACGTGTTCGAAGAACCGGTTGAGGCAAAGCGCCGGACAGGATATCTACCGGAGATCCCTCCACTCTACCTGGAAATGACCGTGCTAGAGTATCTCACCTTCGCCGCACGGATCCACGGGGTAGCGGCGTCCGAACGTAGGAAACAAGTTGATTCAGCGATGGAACGTACCCGTATCCATGACGTTACAGATCGCCACTGCGGTAAGCTATCTAAAGGGTACCGACAAAGAGTGGGACTAGCGCAAGCCTTACTACATAACCCAGAGGTTCTTATCCTGGATGAACCGACAGCCGCACTTGATCCTAAGCAGATAATCGAAACGCGAGAACTGATCAAAGGCCTGGCTAGTGATCATACGATTATCCTCAGTACCCACATCTTGCCGGAGGTGGCAGAAACGTGCCACCGGGTGGTCATCATCAACCACGGTCAAGTAGTTGCCATCGACACACCTGAAAACCTGACCAAGCGCTTACAAGGAACGGAAACGATGTATATACAGATCGACACCACTGGCGCCGATCCAGTTCCGGCACTTGAAAGTGTGAGGGGGGTTATGGGCATCACAGTTTCCGATCAGCATAACAACGTAATTGGATATGAGGTAGAAAGTGAGCGGGGCGAAGATGTCCGGCGTGAGCTGGCACGTATTGTCGTATCCAGTGGCTGGGGATTGCTTGAGCTCCGATCGCTAAGGATGAGTCTCGAGGAAATTTTCTTACATCTGACGACAGAAGAAGATGAAAACAGGCCAACAGACGGACAAGTATGAATAACATCCTCGCGATTGCCCATAAGGAATTAAGGACTTATTTCACATCGCCGATTGCCTACGTCATAGTTGGATTGTACGCCCTACTATTCGGCTATTTTTTTGTTGCATTTCTAGATCAGTTCGTTCGATTCAGTATGCAGATGGGTCAGTTTGGTGCCGGAGGACCAGCATCTGTCAACGTCAACGAGTTGTTGATTAGACCGCTCTTGGGGAACACGACTGTATTGCTCTTGTTGGTCCTTCCGTTGATCACGATGCGCACTTACGCCGAAGAGAAACGCTCGGGTACGATGGAGTTCCTTCTGACTTCCCCACTGACTGGGTTTCAGATCATAATGGGTAAGTTCTTAGGAGCTATGGCTTTGTACGCCTTGATGCTCGCGGTCACGCTCATCGATATTGCGATGCTCTTCGTGTACGGTGACCCCGAGTGGCAACCGATCGCGACCGGTTATCTTGGTCTCTTGCTTATGGGCGGGTCGTTCATTTCGATTGGGTTGCTCGTGTCGAGTATGACGAGAAACCAAATCGTTGCGGGAATGCTAACGTTTGCCCTAATCCTGATGCTGTATATCATCAGCTGGATGCGTGAGTCTGTTGGACCGACTGGGCAAATAATTCTCTCCTATTTGTCGGTCCTTGAACATTTCGATGACTTCTCTAAGGGGATCATCGACACTAGTCATTTAGTTTACTACGCTAGCTTCATAACTCTTGGTCTCTTTCTGACAGCAAAGTCAGTGGATAGCGAACGGTGGAAAGGTTAGGGGAAAATTTACTTGGACATCTTACCTGCCACGTTCACTGAAAGTTAATGAACAGTTGTGCATAATGTCCCTAGAGGGTGGCACAAACCGACAACTAGATTATGTTGAATAAAATTCTTGGACTTGTCGGCTGGCTCGGTATCACTCTAATCGCGGCAGGCTTCATCATTAGATTCTTACTGCCAGATCTGATCGAGCTGCGAACCTGGCTATTGATATCAGGACTGGTTTGCAGCCTCCTGTACACGCTCGGTCAGTGGCGCGAAATTTCACGCCTGTTTGGACGACGCCAAGCACGTTACGGCACCTTGGCAGTAAGCAGCATATTACTAGTAGTGGGGATCTTGATTGCGATCAACTATGTCCTATCCCGACAAAACAAACGCTGGGATCTGACTGCAGCGGGCCAATACTCTTTGTCTGATCAAACAAAGCGGATTCTTGAAGACCTCGATGCTCCGATTAAGGTTTTAGTGTTTGCCAGAGAGGGAGAGTTTCCGCGATATCGAGATCGGTTGCAAGAGTACGAATATACATCCGACCAAGTTTCAGTGGAATACGTTGATGTCGACCGACAACCGGTTAGAGCCCAACAGTATGACGTGCAGTCATATGGAACCGTCGTATTCGAGTACGAGGAACGCATAGAGCGAGTTGTGTCAGACACCGAGCAAGATCTCACCAACGCTTTAATTAAGGTAGTTAAAGGTAAGGAGCAAAAAATCTACTTCCTCCAGGGTCACGGGGAAAAAGATGTCGAGAGTTCCGAGCGGAATGGCTACAGCACAATCTCAGGCTCACTTTCCCTAGACAACTTCGGCGTGGAATCACTCGTCTTGGCACAAGAAGCAGCGGTACCAGAAGATGCATCCGTACTAGTCGTTGCTGGTCCAACGACCGACCTTCTCCCTGCGGAGGTGGCTTCGCTACGGACTTTCCTTCAAACTGGAGGCAAAGCTCTTTTCATGATCGATCCACCAACGACGTCAGACACGCAGGGCTTAACAAACGTTGCTGAACTTCTCCAAGAATGGGCCATCGAAATCGGAAATAACGTTGTGGTTGACGCGAGTGGCGTTGGCCAATTGATTGGAACCGATGCATCCGTACCAGTCGCCGCAAGTTATCCTCCGCATGCCATCACCGACGGCTTCAATCTGCTGACAGCTTATCCCTTGGCACGATCTGTTGATCCTATTCCGGGTGGTGCGAACGGTCGGTTTGCTAATTCGTTTATTGAGACGAGTCCTAGGAGCTGGGCCGAAACAAATATCGCTGACCTGACCAGCGGTGAAGTTGAAATGGATGAAAGTGAGGGTGACGTTTCCGGTCCGGTGACAATCGGCGTGACCGTTTCAGTTCCAGTGACCGACCTCACAGAATCATCACCAGATGAAAACTCGTTGAACGAAGGGTCGGAATCGGTGCCAGTGACAGGCGAGGTTCAAGATTCGACAGATGGACCGGATGATCCACCATTGGAGACCAGGGTAGCAGTCATCGGGGATTCTGACTTCGCTGCAAATTTCAGCCTAGGCATTCAAGGTAACCGAGACCTCTTCCTCAACACGATTAGCTGGCTGGCACAACAAGAGAGTCTGATTGCGATCAGGCCACGTGAGCCTGACGATCGACGAGTTACATTAACGGCCGATCAGCAGCGACGTGTTTTCTTGATTTCATTTCTGCTTGTCCCAGGCGCTGTACTTGCGCTAGGTTCGTATACATGGTGGCGACGACGTTAATTCGTGACCTTTGGTCAACTCTCCTCCTTTTAGCGGGTTTCCTAGGTCTCCTCGCATACATCTACTTTGTCGAATCCAAGCGGCCGTCAAGCTCAGAACCAGAACCAACGGAAAATGTTTTCTCTATCGAAACCGATTCAATTGTAGCGCTCCAGATTACAGCCGATAATGGTGAGATAACCACACTTGAAACTAGCGACGGCATCTGGAAAATTGTATCCCCAAGATCTCTCGATGCGGATGTATCCGAGATCTCCGCTATAACTTCAAGCTTAAGTTCACTTAGCATTCAGCGTGTTGTCGAAGAAGCTTCTCAAGACCTCGAGCCTTTCGGCTTAATTAAACCTCAAATCGATGTCGCCTTCAGACTTAATGAAGCAGAGGAATTCAAACACTTATTAATTGGTAGAAAGACACCGACCGGTGGCAACTTATATGCCTCGGTTGAAGGTGAAAAGCGAGTGTTTCTGATTTCTGGATTTCTAGACAACACGTTCAACCGGACGACCTTCGACCTTCGTAACAAGGCTGTCCTAAGATTCGATCGTGACACCGTGGATGCATTAGAAATTACTGGGAACGACCGGACCATACGTCTTGAAAAAGGAGCGGGTGAATGGTTTCTAACGGCACCATGGAAAACTCGTGGAGACTACGCGATAGCCGAAGGATTACTCGGGCGACTTAGCACGGTACAAATGCAATCGATAGTGATGGAAGAAACTTCAACACTTGACGAATTCGGACTGGAGCACCCTGAGATCACTGTAACGGCAAGTGCAGGAGGTTCGCTGGCAACATTAATGATTGGGGAAGAATCGCCAGACAACAAATTCTATGCACGAGATATCACACGCCCTATGGTGTTCACGATCGATACGGCATTAGTAAATGAGTTAAACAAAGAAGCTTCTGAGTACAGGCGCAAAGAACTGTTCGAGTTCCGCCCGTTCAATTCAAATCGTCTAGAGATAAACCATGATGACCAGATAGTCACGTTCGAGAAGATTGAAAACACAGAAGATCAAGAAGACCAATGGCGACAGTTAAACCCGTCGAGGCGGGATGTCGAACGTGATAGAATGGACGACCTGCTAACGAAACTGTCGAATCTACGTGCCAGCTCATTTATTGAATCTCGTGCTAACACAGGGCTCGCTTCTCCCCTCGTTACGATCACAGTCCAGTTCGGCGAAGACAACAAAGAAGAATCGGTGATTCTGAGTAAACACGAACATGAAGTATTTGGTAGTCACGTTGATGAACCAGGAGCAGCTAAGATCAATTTACAGGCATTCGACGAAACTCTGGATGCGTTGGACAAACTTAAGTAAACTGAGCCTGTTCCCCCAAACGAACCGAACACATCATCAGCCTATACATAAGTAGAACAGTGAGATTACCCGGCAGCGTAAGACGTGAACATCTCTGTTCTTTGGTACCTTTGTCTCCAGACTGGTGTGCGGGTGTATGTTTCTTTCGTCCCCTATTGGGTCCATTCATCCTAATTGTACTTCTCTTAACGGCGTGTGCTAAAACCCCCCTTGTCCTGGTTGATCCAGTGGAGAACTCTGGTCCATCTCCACCTCTCCCCTCACCTGGCGATCTCTTACCGCAAGTACCCAGAGAAACCTTGCAAGCTGATCTCGCACACATTTTCTCATCCCCAAAAACAGACAACGCTTTCTGGGCCGTCTCGATTCAATCGATGGTCACCGGGGAATTTTTCTACAGGCTCAATTCGACAAAACTTGTCATGCCGGCGTCAAACATGAAGATCTTAACGGTAGCTGTAGCGGCTGAAGAACTAGGATGGGATTATCAGTACGAGACACAGCTACTCGCATCTGGTCAAGTGAAACACGGCAGATTGGCAAGCGACTTGATTGTACGAGGGAATGGTGATCCAACAATCAACTCGCACAATGGACCGCGCGAAAACGTTTTTGAAACCTGGGCGGACCAACTAAAAGCAATGGGGATCTATGCTATTGATGGTCGTATCGTTGGAGACGACAATGCTTTCGAAGATATGGGGCTAGCCGAGGGTTGGCCATGGGAGGATCTCGCGTATGGCTACGCGACATCAGTGGGTGCACTACAACACCATGAAAACGTAGTAAATCTGGTGTTCGACGCTGGACCCCTGCCAGGAACTGAGGTCTCCATCAAAATCCATCCACTTGGCAGTGGCTTAAAACTCGTTAATCGTGTACTCACAGCGCCAAATCATGGTGACTTTGTAGTCAACCTACACCGTCTACCTGGTCAAGCGACATTGGAGGTAACCGGGTTGATCCCAGCTGGGAGTAAATCTTTTACACTTACCGCATCGGTCAACAACCCCACACAATTTTTTGTTAAAGCCTTACATACAGCGCTTACCTCAAACGGCATCGAGGTACTTGGTCCAGCAACTGACATTGATGACATCACCATCTCTCCAGCGACCGATGACCAATCATCCATAGAACAAGTTGATTCACCGCATCGCGTCTTAATATCCTACTTGTCACCTCCGCTTTCTGAAATTTCGAAGGTCTTAATGAAAGTGAGTCAAAATCTGTACGCGGAAACTTTGTTAAAGACTATAAGTACCCGTTCGGGACTAGGCACGACTGCCAGTGGTATTGATGGTATTGGAAAAATCTTAGAGTCGTGGGATGTTTCCCCGCACGGACACATAATCGCTGATGGCTCAGGTCTCTCTCGCTATAATTACGTCAGTCCAGAAATCCTCGTAAAAGTCCTACATCGGATGCATAGCGAGCCTCAGCATGCAGCTATGTTCAAAGCAACACTCCCCATAGCTGGTCGTGAGGGAACTCTGACCAATCGCATGCTGGGAACAGCAGCCGAAGGCAATGTTCGTGCAAAAACTGGATCGATCGCCAACGTAAGGGCTCTATCCGGTTACGCCCACACACGTGACGATGAACTTCTTGCATTTTCGATCATCGCAAACAACTTCGACGTTCGTAAAGAGACGATCGACGAACTTATTGATCAAGCAGTCGAACGATTAGCAAATTTCTCTCGACTCTAGTACCGCCCGTTCAAAACGTTATTATGTGAGCCATAACCATCACTCAGCAATCGGTAACTTAATTTCCGCTAAGTGGCAGAACCAAAACAATCGTCTAAAATGTAGCAGATGGAAGTTCAGCCGGTTGCCAAGCGAAAACGTGTCGCGTTTAGCGTTTCAATCAGGCAAGTCAATCAACAATTCACGCGCAGTTTTAAGCACCTCAGTCATGGTCCCTGTTAGGCCTCCACCCTGTGCAAGTTTTGGCTTTCCACCGCCACGTCCACCAAACCTAGAAATTAAATCACGTAAAACTCGTGACGCGTCAATTGCAACATCACTCGACCGGGCAATTACGACAGAATTGGGAACCGTGTCAGACAAAAGTACCACAGCAAAACCATTTTTTTTAACGACAGCCACCGCCACATCTTTCATCCACAAATGATCACCGTTTTGGACAATCTCAATGACGCTGGTTATACCGTTTATTTTTTCGGCTCGCTCAATCAAGGCAGCTGCCTCACAATTTGATAGCCTTCGCTGTAACGCTCGAATCGTTCGCTTCTGTTCGTTCTTTTCGAACTGTGTCTTTTCGATTGCATCGGCTAAATTAGCCGGTAGAACCGACAGTACCCTGACACTTTTCGCCAAAGTATCTCGTTGAAATCGGTAAGCACTCAACGCTCTACCACCACACACAAACTCCAAACGCGTACCCCCTTTAAACCGTTCCCACGAAGATACAGCCACGATCCCAACACCTCCGGTTCTAGATACATGAGTACCTCCACAGGCTGAACGGTCGAAATCTTTAATCTCAATTAACCGTAACTCTCCTGTACGCGCAGGTTTCTTTCGAAACCTAAGATCAGAATCCTGATCGCTTACAAAGCGAACCGAGAGGTCCCGATCTTCCCACACAACTCGATTTGCTTCTGCTTCGGCCTCTGCGATCATCTCAGTCGATAATTCAAGGTCAAGGTCGATGGTCGACGTCCTACTACCAAGATGAAAACTCGACGTCCGTGCACCATGACAACGATCAATCGCCGCCGAGAGTAAATGCTGCCCAGTATGTTGTTGCATATGATCAAAGCGACGGGCCCAGTTGATCCGACCATAGGCGATTTGTCCAGGTTGTATCTTTCCCCCAAGCACATGAGCAATTACGCCATCAACTCTCTCAACAACCTCAACAACTTGAACATCGTTGATCGTTCCCGTATCAAAAGGCTGTCCCCCAGATGTCGGATAAAATGCCGTTTGATCGAGCATGACAACGGTACGATCACCTTGCTGTTCGACGCTGGTTACGGTCGCCTCGAACTCAACCTTGTACGCTTCGGTGTAATAAATCCGCCTCATCATCGCGATTCCAATGGATCCAAAACTCCAGCTTCTTTAAATCCTCGTGCTCGCAATCGACAGCTGTCACAGCGACCGCACGAGTGACCATCAGATCCCGGTTCGTAGCAACTGTGAGTTAGACCATAATCCAATTTCAAACGGGTTCCACAGCGGACGATCTCCGCTTTTGACAGCCAGAGTAGTGGAGCGTGGATACGAAACCGAGCGCCCTCGACTCCGGCCTTTGTTGCCAGCATGGCAAGAGACTCAAAAGCTTTGATGTACTCTGGTCGGCAGTCAGGATAGCCAGAATAATCAAGCGCATTAACCCCGATAAAGATGTCCCTGGACCCAAGTGCTTCGGCCCAGGCAAGCGCTAAAGACAATAGTACCGTGTTTCGCGCGGGTACGTAGGTTGGTGGGATTTCTGCTTGTACGAACGATCTATCCTTCGGGACCTGTCCACCTCCAGTAAGAACAGAACCTCCAATAGCAGCAAGATCTACACCAACCTCGAGATGACGTGAAGCACCAAGACAACGGGCTACGGCCCGAGCTGCCACGAGTTCCTTCGTATGGATCTGTCCGTAACGTGCTGTCAATGCGTAGAGTGTGAATCCACGCTCACTTGCCAAGGCCCCTGCCGTGTACGAATCGAGACCCCCACTTAGTAAGATCACGGCCTTCAAAGAATCAGAGGGCCTAGACTCCACGTGCCTCAGAACCCCAGATGTACTTATGCAGCTGGATCTGGATACGAACTGGCAACCCGTCCTCAAGAATCCAGGCAGCTAGTGTTTTTGGATCGAGTACGCCGTACACCGGTGAAAACAACGTGACAGCACAACGGTTGTCTAGATCACACTCCTTAAGTGTACCTTTCGCATATTCATAATCGGTCCGATCTCTTATGACAAATTTCACCTGATCTTGAGCTGTTAACCGATGGAGATTGTCCCAATCATTGCGGTCAGCCTCCCCACTTCCTGGACACTTAATATCGATGACCTTCACTACAGCCACCGGAATCCGCTCAACAGTCAAATGACCTCCGGTTTCAATTAACACCGTCTTCCGTTCGGCCAACAATCGATCCATCAACGGATAGACATCTTCCTGCAGAAGTGGTTCACCTCCAGTTATTTCAACGAGCGAGCAGCCGTAACCAACCACCTCCTTCACTACTTCATCAATCGAAATCTTACGTCCTTCGAAGAATGAGTATGAGGTGTCACACCAGGAACAGCGAAGGTCACAGCCCGTAAGCCGAATTAAGACACAAGGTTGACCAGCGAATGTCGACTCCCCTTGTATAGAATAGAAGATCTCATTAACTGTCAGCATAAGGCTCTCCGTTCGGTTTGGCCAAATCTGAAAATTTTTCTCTCCCCTGTAGACGATGGCCAACTTCGATCTTACAATGGAAAGACTGGATTGAACTTGTGAGAAAGACAATATTTTACTGGACCCCGACGTGAACAACCTGTCGAAACGCCAGAAGTTTTCTGAGCGAAATAGGCGTTGCCGTTGAAGAACGTGATATCAGAAAAGCACCTCCAACTCGAGATTTCCTCGAGCGTCACATTAATGATGATAATTTCCTCGATTTCGTGAGTAGACGGAGCCCTACTTTTAAACAAAAACCTCTTCCAAAAACAAAAAAGCAGGCCATCGATTTAATGTTGAAACAACCTAATCTCATTAGACGACCCGTTCTAACCAGAGGTTCGAAAGCAGTATTTGGCTTCGACAAAGTCAACTTCTCAAAGATGAGATGAGTCAACCCTCAACGTTTACGAACATCCGTATCGGGACCTCCGGTTGGAATTATCCCTCTGGGGCTGGAACGTGGAACGGAATTTTCTATCCAAGCTCAAAAAAATGTGGATCACGTAAATTTCAGAACAAGGGATCAAAAATTGATGAGCTCTCGTATTGCTCAGAACATTTCGATACAGTAGAAGTCAACTCAACGTTCTACCAACCACTTCGCGTTGAAATCGCCAGACGCTGGACACAGAGAACACCACGGAATTTCGAGTTCTCGGTAAAGCTATACCAAAAGTTTACACACCAAAACACTTTTGCACATACAGAAAACACCAGAAATCAGAAAGCTGGTAAGAGTGATGTTGATAATTTCAGGAAAGGCTTAGAGCCTATGGCGTGCCTAGGTAAGCTAGGTGCAATACTCGCTCAGTTTCCGGCCAGTTTCAAGAGTGAGTCGTGCTCACGTGACTATCTGACATGGCTGCTGACCGAATTCAGAGACTACCCTGTTGCAGTAGAACTGCGCCACAGAAGCTGGAGCGACGACTTAGATGGAACACTCAGTCTTCTTAATGAATTTGATGCAACCTGGACTCAGATTGATGAACCAAAATTCAATTTCTCGATTCGCCAGAACTATCTGCCGAACATCAAAAGTTTCTACTACATGCGATTACATGGCCGGAATTCAGAAAAGTGGTGGAAACACAACACAGCTGAGGAGAGGTACAACTATCTCTATTCTCGAGATGAACTGAGACCAATTTCTGAGACTATAGATTCGTCACGAAGGGTCGTCAAAAAGCTTTACCTCTATCTAAATAATCATTTCTCCGCAAAGGCTGTGGCAAATGCTGTAAGTCTTAAGCAGCAACTTGGCTTGCCAGTCGAGGGAGAATACCCACCCCAGTTCTTGGTCTATTATCCAGAACTCAAAGGGATCATCTCTACTTCAACTCAATCACTCTTTTCTGAAAACAAGGAAACTTGAATTTAACGACCGACTCTGAAGACACCGACCTGTTGGCACATCCTCCTAATTGTGCACCGATTGCACAGTGGATAAACTGGCTTACAAACATTTTGACCCCACGTCACAAAATAGAGGTTAATTATTGACCACCATCTACGGTCAGTTACTCGATACAGTTCCTGTTCCGTCTTTTCAGGTGTCTTCGTTCGAACCCAACCCAATCGGTTAACAATCCGGTGCACATGTGTATCGACACAGATGTTGTCTAGGCTACGGTGAGCGAGAATCAAAACAAGATTTGCAGTCTTCCGCCCGACCCCTGGCAGTGTTAGGAGTACATCCATGGTTGATGGCACTACTCCAGAAAAATGAGAAATTAACTGCTGACAGGTTGCCTTCACGTGCCGAGCCTTGTTCCTGTAGAAGCTCACCGGATGGATCAGCCGCTGAATTTCATGAACAGATAATCGCTCCATTGCTTCTGGCGTACTCGCTACCTTGAAGAGGCGTCTCGACGCAGCTAAAGTCACAGGATCTCTCGTTTGTGCAGATAACATCGTACTTATCAAAATCTTGAACGGATTGCTCTTTTGTTCTACGGTGATCTTTTCCAAGGCGGGTTCTGTCATCTCGCCGACCGTTTTTTTTAGGGTGCGCATAATCCATCCAACTGCTAGTCGTCGAGTGGAACTGGACCGATAGTTTGGCTGCTGCGTAGCAGGTTTTTTGAGGATTAACCTTCCGGATACTTTCCTGCCCATCGTCTCTTGTTTCTCACTTGTCCTCTCTTGTTTCTCACTTGTCCGCAGTTTTCGGTAACTTACTCCTGGGTAAGATACACCTGCGGTTGTCTCCTAAATATTCCCATACACTTCTTCATCACACTTGGTCTATAAAACATTCCCAACTACCGCACACAAATCATTAGAGAGGCAAAACGGGTGTATGTGGTGTCTGATCAGTGAGTACAGCCAAAACATTACTAACCGCGAGATCTGCCATGGAAGTGCGAGTCTCTTTCGTCGCACTACCAAGATGTGGCACAAGGACAACGTTATCTAAACCCAAAAGGTGACGATTGATCAGTGGTTCATCCTCATAGACATCAAGAGCAGCGCCTGCGATCAGCCGCTCGCGTAACGCCCATGCCAGAGCACTTTCATCGATTATTGGACCTCGAGCAGTATTTATAAGATATGCCGACCGTTTCATTCTTAACAGTGCACTCCTACCAATCAGATGGTAGGTTTCAGGTAGGAATGGTAAATGTAGCGAAACAATGTCAGACGTTGATAGTAATTCATCGAATGACAGTCGGACAGCCTCAGTTCCTTCTCTCTCGGACTTTTGTCTCCCTGGGACCGTTCCGTAAACCACTCGCACACCGAAAGCTTTAGCTCTTGCCGCCACTGCTTGACCAATCCGGCCTGCACCAACGATCCCGAGTTGTTTACCACTAAGCTCAGTCCCAAGTAAGAAATCAAATCTCCATCCACTCCATTTTCCCGCGCGCAACAATCGTTCACCCTCTGAGACCCGCCTTGAAATGGTCAAGATGAGTGCCCATGTAAGCTCAGCAACAGCCTCCGTTAGCACGTCCGGTGTGTTTGTTACAGTAATGTTCCGATCACGTGCATAACTAACATCAATATTGTCAAACCCAACAGCGGTATTGGCTATCACACGAAGATGCTTCCCTGCGTTGATAACGTCACGATCGATTTTGTCAGTTACCGCACAGATTAGACCCTCTTTGTCACGCACGCGTGCCAGAAGTTCTGCAGGAGTAATCGGCATTTCACCAATGTATAGGTCCACCTTGCAGAAGGGTTCGAGACGAGCGAGTACAACCGATGGTAGCCGAAGTGTCACTAAGGTGTTCGGCTCTCCCATAAGCAATCAGACAGTCGGCTTCGATTCAGGAATGACCGACCGCAGACTCACCCATTAAACCTCTATAAGAAAGACCGATGAATGGAACGTAACGGGCACTAAAGAGCCACAGAGCTAGCTGTAATCGACCCTGTCGACAATCCCGATAATGGCAGCGTCAACCGGGGCTCCTTTTCTTCCCAGCACATCGGTAGCAGCCCGTCCTTCGAGTACAAGAAGCACTGTTTCACCTATACCAGCGCCCACCGAGTCAATGGCCAGCACGGTTACACCCACCTGCTGACCTTCAGCTGTTATAGATCTTACTAGTATAAGTTTCGCACTCTCCAATTTCTTGTTTTTGTGAATAGAAACAACGTTACCAATAACAAGAGCAAGCTGCATCGCCTTCAATCCGTCTTCCAGAGTTCCCTACGTCTTATCAATTGACAGGTGATCGATGATTCCCACAACGCTGGCGTCTGTGGCCACCTCAATCGGGTAAAAGGGAAATGATGCCTCTCGACCCCGGACAAAAAACACTTCCTCTCCAACACCTGCCCCAACAGAATCCACAGCGACCAACAGCCGTCCGTCTTTCACTCGGTTCGGAGTGAGAGGTTGCAGAACGAGCAACTTCATCCCCCTTAGGCTTGGATCCTTCTGAGTTGCAACAATATCTCCTAAAACCTTGGCAAGCCGCATTTCTTAAGATCTAAGGAAATACCGAATGAAAACCATAGACTGCCATAAATCCATGTCCAAACCATAATTCTTGATGGTGAGCTTTCACTTTTCATTCCCCTGTCAGTTCAACGGTGTCGACAATGCCGACTATAGCGGCATCGATGGGACGATTTTCTGTCCCCGAAGCCAGTCTCGCCGAACTTCCACTCACGATCAACACGGTCTCACCGAAGCCTGCGTCAACTGTATCAACCGCAACCAATAAGGACACGCCATCATGTTTTCCATGAGAATCAATAGGTCGTGCGACAAGCAACTTCATACCAACCAGCCGCTCGTCTTTACGTGTTGCAACTACGGTTCCGACGATCTTAGCAAGAATCATTGTTTCTGGATTTCTCTCGTCAAGGAAACAACGTTTTGATTGCTAACCTTTAGAGGTCGCTTTACCAACCGGCAACGTACCCTCAAGGCTAACGTGCGGCCGCGGAATCACATGGACCGACACCACTTCGCCTACCCGACGAGCCGCAGCTACGCCGGCATCAGTCGCCGCTTTTACAGCCGCCACGTCACCACGTACCAGCGCGGTGACGTATCCCGCACCAATCTTTTCCCAACCTACCAATGTCACTTTAGCCGCCTTCACCATTGCATCTGTCGCTTCAATCATCGCGACGAGCCCCTTGGTCTCAATCATTCCCAGTGCCTCACCCATGTTGTCCTCCAACGCGTCACAGCACGTAAGTGTCAGCGCCAGTCAGCAAAGACGAACGAAATCTCACAATAGCTATCAGATTACTGACGTCAAGCGCTACGTTCACGACCTCAAGTTTCGCACAGCATCTTCAATTAGAGCCGTAAGTTCACGGTATGTTAATCGAAGGTAAGCATCCTTATCCAGAAAGTCCTTCGATCCAGTCTCACTCTCAGAATTATTAACCAATTGCGAACTCTTTGACGATGGAGCATGTAACACCTGACATGTTAAGTCTTCCGTACCATCGGCACAGATTGGAGCCGGGGCTACAATACCATACGTACTCCGAAGTCCTTCAAGCCTTTGCACCTCTTCTCTTGATAGCAGACGTTCTCGTCCAAGCAAACGAGCCGTCAAACTGATCCGCGCAAAGTGCTCGATGGTCTCCATCTTGTAATAGGCCGAGAACAGCTCGCTAGCCGCAGTAATCGCTCCGTGATTAGCAAGTAACAATCCGTCGTGGGCTCTAATGTGCTGGCGGACTGCATCGGCCAGTTGGTGCGTCGATGGAGTTCCATAGGCCGCTATCGGTACGCTACCGAGTGTCGTCACTACTTCCGCCAGTACCGCACGGTCCAACGGGATGCCCGCAACAGCAAAGCCAGTAGCTGTTGGAGGATGAGCATGCACGACCGCTCGAATTTCAGGGCGAAGCTCATAGACCGCCAAGTGCATCAGGATTTCTGACGATGGATTACGATCGCCAGCCAACATTTGACCTTGAATGTTTATGGTCACCATCATATCCGGTGTCATAAAACCTTTTGAAACACCGGTCGGTGTCGTAAGTAGGCGATTCTCGTCTAGTCGAACACTTATGTTCCCATCGTTAGCCGCCACAAATCCACCGGCGTGCAAACGGCGGCCAACTTCAACGATCTCTGCACGTACCTGTTCCTCTAAGTTCATGAGACTACCAGCCCTTAACTAGCGACGGTCACATTTCAAAATCATACTCTCGGCGACATTTCTCGGAACAGAAATAGTGAACGGTCCCACCGTCCCTAGCTGTCATTGCCACCGATTGGTCAACGAACTTTCCACAGATCGGATCTCGCACCAACAGCACACCACCACGATTTGAAACATCTGGCTGGGCAAGAAACCACTTAACGACAACGGACCCAAACCACCAGGTCATACGAACGACCACCAACACAATGAGGATGCGGATTATCCAGAGAGTCCACATACGTGGCCAGATCTAACTCCCGCCATTTGGTAGTGTAGCCAAATCCGTGTCCCCGCGACCGGAATGGGCGGCCTTCAGTAGCTCAAGTGCCTCCTGGGCTGACCTAGCCTCCCCACTGTCTGGAGCAAGTTCAATAACTTGCCGCCATGCTGCCTCTGCGCCGTCGAGATCCTGCTTACCAAACGCGCGAACAATCCCCATCCTAAGCATGGTCTTCGCATGCTTAGGATCGAGTTCCAGAGCATACCCGAACTGTTCGAGTGCATGGTCAGGTTGATTCATATAATAGTAACTTACACCAAGATCAGCGTAGACGTTTGCATCTTGAGGATTCAGTTCAAGTGCACGCTCGAACCACACGATAGCTTCATCGAATTGTTTGGCGCCGAAATAAAGATTAGCCAATTCGACATGGAGCCCGGCGTCATCAGGACTACGCTCTATCCCAGTCCTTAATGCCTCGGCTCTCACCTCATCGAATGTTGGAGATGACCCAGTGTCTGTAGCATCCAGATTCTCAAAAACAGTTTGTTCCATTGGAGTTATGAAACGATCAGCTGGTCGCTGACTCAACAGAATCCAGCCAATAATAAACGTCGAAAAGGCCGCCGATACCAAGAATGTCACTACCTTACGGTTCATAGAAGAACAGTGCCGTCAAAGCCCACATCATAACAGCGTCGAGCAAATGCAGTCCACTCGCACACCTAAGAAAACCGTAGACACAGCGGTCATGCCCTAACAAGTAACACCATTTCCCGAACAGCACGCTCCATGCCAACCATCACCGAACGGGACACGATACTATGGCCTATATTAAGTTCGACGATTTCTCGAACTGCAGCAATGGGTTTAACGTTCACGTAAGTCAATCCATGTCCTGCTAGAACGACGAGCTCATGTTTTTCCGCTAAACGAGCTGCATCTACAATACCTGAGAGAATGGCTTGATGACCGACAAGCTTAGCTTCGGCGTACGGTCCAGTATTGATCTCAACTGCATCAGCACCAACCCAACTTGATTTTCTGACCTGATCTGGAATCGCGTCAATGAAAAGACTTACCCTGATACCAGCATCGTGGAACTGCTGAACGATGTTCTTCAAAAGAGTCGCATGTGATATCACATCCAGACCACCAGTCGTTGTTACCTCCCCTGGGAGTTCTGGAACAAGGGTTACCTGATCTGGTGTCACCTTCTTCGCCACCAAAAGCATCCCACTGGTTGCAGCCATTTCAACATTGAGCTTTGTTGAAACAACCTGCCTTAACAATTCCACGTCTCTGTCTTTAATGTGGCGACGATCGGTTCGCAGGTGAACGGTTATACCTTCGGCTCCTCCAAGCTCCGCTAGCATGGCAGCACTGAGTGGCTCAGGTTCACGTGTTTTTCTCGCCTCACGGACAGTAGCCACATGATCAATGTTAACAGCCAGTTGTATACCTCGCTCTTTGGTTCTCATTGCTTGTTTTCCAGTTAGCGTCAGTTCAAAAAATTTATCAGCTGGTATCCTTAACTAAAATGTTCATGAACTTTCTCCGCAATTTCGTTGGCTAAAACCTGAATGGTACGCTGGTCTTGTCCTTCGATCATTATCCGCAGCAGCGGTTCAGTCCCAGAATAACGAACCAAGAGCCGACCCTGGCCTACAAGTTGTCTCTCGACCTTCGCTATCAGTGTCCTCACCTCTGGCACCGAATTTAGATCTTTCTTATTCCTGATTGGAACATTAACCAATACCTGCGGATATGTTCTTAGATTGCCAGTCAAATCGCAAAGCTCACGCTTTGTCTCAGCCATGACCCGTAACACGAACAGCGTCGTTATGACACCATCTCCTGAAATCGAATGATCAGTAAAAATAATATGACCAGACTGCTCACCACCAAGCGAGAAATTCCTTTTAATTATCTCTTCAACAACGTGTCTGTCACCCACGGAACATCGAACCGTCCCAATACCAAGTTCTCTTAGGCTAAGCTCTAACCCAAAGTTACTCATAACGGTCGCAACCACCGCGTTACCGCGTAGAAGACCCGTAGCATGAAGTTGCCTGGCACACATGAAGAGGACCGCGTCACCATCGACAACATTTCCGCAATCGTCGACAAACATGGCACGATCACCATCCCCATCGTAAGCAACCCCTAACCGACACCCTTCTTCAACAACACCGCGTTTCAAATCGGCGAGGTTAGTCGAACCACATCTTTGGTTGATGTTTTGTCCGTTTGGTTCACAGTTCAGAGCCAGCACCTCAAAACCCAGCTCACGAAATAGTCTTGGGGCAATCGACGTCATCGCACCGTTGGCGCAATCGATCGCTATCTTGCAAGGACTGAGAAAATTCTGGGAAGGCAACGCACGGAGAGTGTGTGCCATGTACAAGTCGGTAAAGTTCTTGCAGTTGACTCCCAGAGTCACCTGCTCCGACATCTTCCAGGATTCATCAGCAACCCCTTGCTCGACGCACGACTCCACTGCTTGACTTATCTTTTTTCCAGTGTTCGCAAAAATCTTCACGCCATTGTCCGGAGACAGATTATGCGACGCTGATATAACTATTCCTATATCGAATCCTTGAGTTTTGGTCAGGTATGCTACTGCCGGAGTGGGAATTTCACCGGCCCTCGTCAGAATTGCACCCTCTGAGCAAATGCCTCGTGCGATGTGATCCTCAATCCATTCGCCAGACTCGCGCGTGTCTCTCCCAACCAGGAGTTGCTTCGGCGTATTGCCACGCGGCAAGGTCCGAACAATTGCCGCACCAAGCTTCGCCAAGGTGTATTCATCAAGCGGATAAACACCAGGCGCACCGCGTATACCATCAGTTCCAAAAAGCCGATTTACCATCTTAAACTCGGTACTTCGAATCACGACTATTACCTTAGAATCTTTAGGGTATCCGCTCAATCACTCGAGCGTGATATTCACCATAGCTGGCTCTATCTCGACAATTCCAAGCGGTAGCAGAGACTCTCCTCGAACGGGTAGAGTGTAGCTACCAAAACTCAATCCAGTCAGGTCAACAAAAGCATCGATTGCATCGGAACTAAGATCCTGCAGAGTATCTTGTGATCCCTTAACCCTTATAGCAACTATCGGTGGAATTACTCGCGCAGTAATGTCAATCCTCACGTTCCTCGGTCGCACTTGGACTTCCCCAAAAGTTCTCTCAGTCGGTGCTGGTATAACGTCGACCGTGACATCGACCCGCCGTGGAACACTGAGCCTTAGCATAGAGTCAGACACGCCAACCGTAACCTCTTCCAGTAACGGCACCGTAGCCCCGGACACAAGCACCGGCTCTGTTGTGGCCTCAGTGAGCTGCCGCAATCGACTCTCTGGTCCGATTACTTCGACCGTCGAAGGATCCGACGAAACTTGACCCACAATGTAACCTGGTGCGGGTTCCCCTTCGACCACCGGAACGACCGGAACCGTTCTTCGCCCAGAGGGTTCAAGATTCAAGGCAACAGTAGCGGGAACGACTTGAGTTACCTGCACACCGAATGGAGCACGAACCTGCTCAGTAACAAGATCAAATAAACGGCTGCCCGGTCGTGCTGCCTTTAAATCCAAAACCGCCACTACCTCACCTGACTCAAGGCGACTAAGAATAGCCGACGAACCTCTGACTCGAACTGCTACACTGATCGCCGTATCTCCCACTACCTCGAAACCTTGTGGAATGTTTTCAAACTCTAAAGGAACTTGTAGGCCACGCTCAACGTTGGTGGGCCCACCAGCAACGGTGAACCATAGTAATACGGCGAGACCTATGGCCAGAACTTTTAACCAGAGATCTTGAAATGGATAATAAAACATTACGTCTCTAGAGATGAACCAGGATCCGCTCTCTCGACCTTAGACCTACGCCGCAGTAATAGGGCCTCGAGACGATATTGGACCTGTTCCGGATCGAGTTCGCGGTCAATTTGTCCATCAATAGCCAGTGAGACTTTACCGGTTTCCTCTGACACCACGAGCGCAACTGCGTCACTTTCCTCTGTAAGGCCAATCGCCGCACGGTGTCTCGTACCAAGCTCCCGACCAAGCCGTGGATTAACTGTCAACGGCAAGAAGCATGCTGCTGCCGTTACCCGATCCTCCTGTACGATCACCGCACCGTCGTGTAAGGGTGATCCTGGTTGAAACACGGTCAATAGCAAGTCGTAGGTTAAGGTTGCGTCAAGTGGGATCCCACTCTCGATGTAATTTCGTAAGCTAATCTCTCGCTCGATTGCAATAATCGCTCCAACGCGCTGACTAGCAAGCATTGTTGATGCGGCAACCATCTCTTCGATAGCCTCACCTGTACGACCAGGCTCACCGAAGTAGCGGAAGAACGGTGCCCGACCAAAGTGTGCTAACGTGCGGCGGATGTCTGATTGAAATAGCACAATAGCCGCAAACACTATATAGCCAAACATGTCTCGGATCAGCCAATTAACTGTCTGTAGAGGTGCAAACTGCGACGCATAATAGAGTCCAATGACTAACCCTCCTCCGAGTGCCACCTGTACGGCTCTTGTTCGGCGGATCAACTTCAGACACTCATAGATAACCAACGAGACGATGGCGATATCGACGATATCCCACCAGCCTGTTGGAATCTCTCGTATCATGTCAGTCAGAAATTCGACCAAAAATTACACTCGATTCTTAATTTTTGCAGAAACTACTCCTGCTTGTTTGCACCTAAAAGCATCCACATTTTACTGGCTACAGGAACTCCTAAATACACACACTCTTTGTCACCTGGTTCGGTCAAGCAAATTGATATTACTAATCATTCACTAACTATAAATTTCCAAACTGATGGTGGCGAATAAGATCAGTCGTCTTGACGACCTGAGCCATTTCACGGACCTGGTGAACCCGTACAATATGTCCCCCAAGAAGCACTGCGGCCGCAACCGCTGCGGCAGTGCCCCATTCGCGTTCCTCAGGTCTAGCGTCACCGAGTGCAGATTTTAGAAAGGACTTACAAGACGGTCCAACCAAAAGAGGTCGATCAAGTGACGCTAGAGAATCGAGTCTGGCCAGTGCTCTATAGCTATGAACAGCTCTCTTTGCAAAACCAAGGCCGGGGTCCAATATGAGTCGCTCACGCGAAACGCCAGCCGTGACTGCCCGATCAATACTTTCTGAGAGCTCTGTCTTTATCTCAGATATTAGATCGTCATAGATTGCCTTCTTGTACATATCGTTTGAACGACCTCGATTGTGCACAAGAACTAAAAGGGCCCCATATTCAGCCACGACATCCGCAAGAGTTGGATCACTTTGCAGGCCGGAAATGTCATTCACGATGGAAGCTCCACAAGCGAGACCAACCCGCGCAACATTTGCCTTGTAAGTGTCAACTGAAATGGGAACCCTAACTCTTCCAGCCAAACCTTCGAGCACAGGCTGTATGCGATCGAGTTCCTCTCCGGTCGTAATTGGTTCACTACCTGGCCGAGTACTTTCCCCTCCAATATCCAGGATATCTGCCCCATCCGCCTCCATCCTCAACGCATCGGCTATCGCATGAGCCGGATCGAAGCGAAGTCCGCCATCAGCAAACGAGTCTGGCGTAACATTCACGATGCCCATAACCAAAGTTCGGTCGCCAAGTCTAAGCGTACGACCATCCTGGAGCGGCAAGGTGTAGTTTTTCCGGGGAAACAAGATCAGGCCTCATTCGAAAGTCGATAGGCCTTGACCGACCGTCAGTCAGTCAACGGTCGGCTACTCCTGCGGCAGCGGTTTGTTGAGGGGTGATATCGGCGGCATAACCGATGGCTGTTCCTCTTCTGGCCTTTTATCGTCGGCCACTGCTGCCGAAACATCCATAGGTGCATCAAGCGGCTTACCAGCGACTATACGTTTGACTTGCTCCGCGTCAAGAACTTCCCTTACTAAGAGCTCCTGAGTGATATTGAGAAGCTGCACGTGGTGCTCCTTGAGCACGGCTTGCACCCGATCGTAGTTTTCCATCATGATCCGCTTGATTGCACGATCGATGCGGAGAGCTGTGCCCTCACTGTAGTCCTTATGTTTCGCAATGTCTCGAGCAATAAAAATTTGTTCTTCCTTTCGCCCGAACGTGAGTGGTCCGATTTCCTGACTCATACCCCACTCACACACCATTTGACGAGCTAGTTCGGTAGCCCGATCGAGATCATTTCCCGCACCTGTCGTTACGGTGCCGTTCGTTATTTCCTCAGCAATCCGACCACCGAGCAAAATAGCAATCTGATCATCGAGATACGCCTGCGAGTAATTATGTTTGTCGTCCACAGGTAACTGTTGAGTTACACCAAGGGCCAGGCCTCTCGGGATAATTGTCACTTTATGTACCGGATCAGCATTGGGTAACAAGGCCGCAACCAGTGCATGCCCCGCTTCGTGTACAGCCGTGACTTTTTTCTCTTCTTCACTAATGATCATCGAACGACGCTCAGAGCCCATGAGAACCTTGTCCTTCGAGAACTCAAAATCTAGCATCCGTACCGTCTTTTGGTTATAGCGTGCAGCGTTGAGTGCGGCCTCATTCGCAAGGTTTGCTAGATCAGCTCCAGAAAATCCTGATGTACCACGAGCTAGTACATGAATGTCTACGTCATCGCCCAGCGGGATTTTCTTTGTGTGAACGTTGAGAATTCCCTCGCGACCCTTTACGTCAGGTCGATTGACGACAATTCGACGATCAAAACGCCCCGGCCGTAATAATGCAGGATCGAGAACGTCCGGACGGTTCGTCGCAGAAACCAGAATAACACCCTCATTTGACTCAAAGCCGTCCATTTCGACCAATAACTGGTTAAGTGTCTGTTCACGTTCGTCGTGGCCACCGCCCAGACCTGCACCCCGATGGCGTCCCACCGCATCAATCTCATCAATGAAAACAATACACGGCGCGTTCTTTTTTCCCTGTTCGAACAGGTCACGCACTCTCGAGGCTCCAACCCCAACAAACATCTCAACGAAGTCTGAACCGCTGATCGAGAAAAACGGAACGTTCGCCTCTCCCGCCACAGCTCGGGCAAGAAGTGTCTTGCCGGTACCCGGAGCTCCCATCAACAACACACCCTTCGGGATGTGCCCACCGAGCTTTTGATATCGCTGCGGTTCCTTAAGGAACTCAATAATTTCCTGGAGCTCCTCTTTCGCTTCTTCAACACCGGCCACGTCTTTAAACGTCAGCTTCTTCCCCGTATTGGTTGAAAGTTTCGCCCTGCTCTTACCGAACGATAGTGCCTTATTACCTCCACTCTGTACCTGGCGCATAAAGAAAACCCAGAAGCCTATGATCAGTAAGATCGGGGCCCAGGAATAAAGTAACGTTGCCCACGGGCTTGCCGTTTCTTCTTCCGCAGTTACCGCAACGTCTCGGTCTATCAGTCTGTTGGCGAGACCTTCATACTGAGGAGGGGCATAGGTACGAAATCTTTCCCCACTCGTAGACGCACCAGTGATCTCGTTCCCTGTAATGGTCACGCTCTCCACCTGACCAGAATCCACCCACCGCACAAACTCGCTAAAAGTCACCGCGCTGTCCCGAGTCTGAAACGAGTTCGAAAGGTTCCAGATCAGAACGCCCATGACGACAAGCATCATCCAAAAGAGCAAACTTTTAACATTCGCGTTCAAAACGAATTTCCTCCCGGCGGTCTCACTGCTAAGGTTATCACGGCTTGCGTGTTGTCTGTGACCCGAAAATCATCGGCTAACGCTAGGCCAACCACCCAGATAATTCGACCGCAAGCGTCCACAACTAATGGTATATGTCCACGCCACGAACGGGCAATCTTTCGGTCAACGAAAACATCCTGTAGTTTCTTGCTTCCACCCAATCCTAGAGGCCGAAGCCTGTCACCAGTCCTCCAACTTCGGATGGCCAGCGGACCTCTAACACCCGAAGCCTCAATAATCACCCATTTAGTCGGATTTCCAAGGCTCTGCTGTGAAGACCTTCGGTTCATCTTAGTAGGCCGCGCCGAAATTGTAACTCCTGCCTCAGCCACCTGTACCTCACCAGGAACAGATAATGGGTACTCGAAAGCATTCGATTCAGAATTGGTTGACTTAGGCCCGAAGCGGCGTGGAATCATTACAACCTTCCCATCGACCAACCTTGCACTATGCCCAGGAAGATCTACTGGACCTGATAACCCACTCTTTGAAGTTGTAAGGTTGAGTACAGTTTCCACGTGATCAAAGCCGATAAACCGACCTCCGCCAGCCTCAGATAACATCTGATAAACGATCCGCCGCCGAATGGCCAATGGAAGCGATAAAAGGCGTACAACATTGAGTTCAATAACGTCATTACGAACCACCGTGACTTCATCTGTTGCGCTGCTCGCTGAGTCTCGAAGCCACTCGGCATCTTCACGTGCAATCGTTGCTTCGCGACCCAATACGTTAACAACTCCCGGAGAAAACCGACGCTCAAGGTACGGAATCAGTTCATGTCGTACTCGGTTTCTTAAGATCCGTAGATCTCTATTACTTTCGTCGTCTCTAAAGGCAATACATTTATCTCTGAGGTAATCGCGTAACTCATATCGGCCTACGTCGAGTAAGGGTCTGACGATCGATCCCATACGCGGATAAATCCCGGAGAGCCCCCGTGTGCCCGCACCTCTTAGCAGACGAAGTATAAACGTCTCGGCTTGATCGTTACGTGTGTGCCCCACTGCCACTCGTTCTACCCGATTACGCACAGCCACTCGCTCTAGAAAAGCATACCTCGCTTGCCGAGCAGCACTTTCAATCGACGTTCGATACCTTCGTGCAAGAACTCTAACGTCAGTCGATTCCACATCGATCGGGAGGGATAATGTTGCCGCGAACTCACGACAAAACTTCTCGTCTTCGTCTGCCGCTGCTCCGCGGAGCTGGTGATTAAAATGCGCCAACCCGACCAGATCGAACGTACCATCGGTCGCCAACTCTCGTAAGATGTGAACGAGTGCAACAGAATCTGGCCCGCCGGACAATGCAACGGTGACGCGACCCCTTTTGGGAATCAACCCGTGGTCCTCGATTGTCTTCAACACACGGTCTCGAAGAACAAACATTGGCTCACTAACGCCTACGGAAGGGAAAGCGAAATTGGAGAACAAGCGATTCGATACTCATCCTCAAACTCAACACCCCATCAAGGAATGGTGCCGGTGCAGGGACTTGAACCCCGGACGCCGCGGATATGAGCCGCGTGCTCTAACCAGCTGAGCTACACCGGCCAACTTTATTTAAAACATCCAACACCTGGCTGGAACGATTACCAAACTGTAATCCGCACGCCAGGTATTAACCGCGCGATTTAGCGGTAGGTTCCGATTATAACAGGGTCCTCCAGACCAGAGGTCTACTGCTCACTTGGTTTCACCGTTTTACACGTCCTAACATCTTACGACCTCTATAAGATCAACATTGCGTCACCATAACTGAAGAAGCGATATCCGTATTTGATTGCCTCCCGGTAGGCCAAGAATACTTTCTCGCGACCGGCGAAGGCGCAAACTAAAAGAAGTAGCGATGAACGTGGAAGGTGGAAATTCGTAAACATCCCTCCAACGACTCCAAATCTAAACCCAGGATAAATAAAAAGATCGGTAGCACCTGAACCTGACCTTACTCGTCCTCCAGTGGTTTGAACCGTCGCTTCAAGCGCTCGGGTTGACGTCGTACCAACTGCCACCACTCTCCGGCCCTCGCTGAGCGCTTTGTTGACGGTCGCCGCAGCGGCATCAGATATCTGGAAAAGCTCAGACTCAAGGGTATGTTCTTCAACATGTTCTGTCCTAATCGGCTTGAATGTCCCATAGCCAACGTGCAACGTTATCTCAATGTGCTGGATACCTCGAACTTCAAGATTCGCCAGCAATGACGGTGTGAAGTGTAGCCCGGCCGTGGGCGCCGCAATTGAACCAAGAACGCGACTGTAGACCGTCTGGTACCGTTCACGATCTTCGACACAATCCTGTCGCTTGATATACGACGGCAGTGGAACATGGCCGATTGCATCAACTACACTTTCAACATCGCGGTCCTTAGCCCACAACTTGATAATCCGACGTCCGTAGAACTTGCGCTCGAGAACCTCTCCGTTGAGTTGCTCATCTGTCCCTTCAAATCTAACGCGTTCCCCCGGCCTGAGCTTCTGGCCTGGGTGCATCAAGCAGTCCCATCTGACTTCGTCGAGACGCTTCAATAACAGACACTCAACCCTACCGCCACTTGGCACCCGACGCCCAAGCAACCTAGCCGGAAACACCCGGGTATTGTTAACAACGAGTAAGTCACCCGGCTTGAGGTGCTCCGGTAGGTCCGCAACGGTTGCGTGCGTCGTGAGACCCGTCGCCCGATTAAAAATCAACAAGCGTGAACAACCACGCTCGACTGGCGACTGGGCAATAAGCTCTTTCGGGAGGCTGAAGTCGAAGTCCGAGACGTTCATCAGTTGACACCAGTCGTTACGTTAACTGAAGGCACCATTGTACCCAACGAAAATAAGATTCAGAAAAAGGAAATGCCAGCCCCTTCTCTACATAACGAGTTCTAGGAAAAATGACCTTTATCTTTAAAGAAACTCTCCCCGCATTTTCTTGAATTTGCTTCGACCACACTTGAAGGAAACTAGATAGCCCAGCGGAGCAGTACAGCACCAACGGTAAACCCAGCTCCCACCGAAGTGAGGAGCACCAGATCACCCTTTTTCAGGCGTCCCTGACTGACGGCGTCGGCGAGTGCGAGAGGAATCGTAGCACCGGTCGTGTTTCCGAATCGCTCGATATTGATAACAACTCTTCGACAGTCGAGTCCCAAACGTTCGGCCGCTGACAAAATGATCCGTCGATTCGCTTGATGAGAAACAAACAAATCAATTTGATCCGGTTGAAGACCGTTACGGCTTAGCACGCGCCGACAGATTTCCTCGGTTTTTCGAACCGCAAACTTAAAAACAGCTGGACCCTCTTGGTGCACATAGTGAAGATGTTTATCGACTGTTTCATGTGACGCAGGCTTTAGGCTGCCCCCTGCAGGCATGCATAAAGCCGAACCTCCGCTCCCATCTATCTCATGAGCAAAATCTACGATGCAAAAACTATCATCACCGGCTGGGGAAACAACTACGGCACCAGCCCCGTCTCCAAACAACACACAAGTCGACCGATCCTGGTAGTTAATGATGCTGGACATAACATCGCTACCGATAACCAGAACATGTGTGTGGACACCCGTTGCAACAATTTGCGCCCCCATAGTAAGAGCATAGGTAAACCCAGAGCACGCAGCTCCAAGATCAAAACCCCAGGCTTTCGAGGCCCCGAGCTTCGTTTGGACAAGACATGCCGTGCTCGGAAAGAGCATGTCTGGAGTCGTCGTCGCCACAATGATCAGTTCAATGTCATCAGGAATGAGACAAGCCTGTTCGATCGCTTTGATAGCAGCTTCTCGTGCCAGATCTGACGTCGCTACACCAGGATCGACGATGTGTCGTTCACGAACACCTGTCCGCTTAACAATCCATTCATCGGAAGTGTCGACCATTCTCGCAAGATCTGTATTGTTTAACACGCGCGGAGGAACGTACGTCGCAAGCGAAGCAATCCGCACACCACGTACTTGTTGACCTGCCATGAACCCAGCTCTCATGTTTTTCAACGCAGTGTTCATCTTGCCATCTTTACTCATTGAGAAATAAGTTCACCACAAGCGGGAAATCCGATCTGGAGCGGTCACCCCGAAGTAGTCATATGCCCGTGTGGTCACAACACGACCTCTTGGTGTACGATCGAGAAACCCAATTTGAATCAAAAACGGTTCATAGATATCCTCGATCGAGTCCTTTTCTTCGCTGATGGCCGCCGCAATGCTATTCAACCCAACAGGTCCGCCACCAAACTTCTCGATGATGGCAAGTAGCAAACGCCGATCGGCCTCGTCGAATCCATGATCATCTACTTGAAGCAATTTCAGTGCTCCATCCGCGACAGCCGCAGTTATCGTTCCGTCGGCTCGAACCTCTGCAAAATCTCTTACGCGCCGCAGCAAGCGATTCGCTACGCGTGGGGTACCCCGAGATCGGCGCGCGAGTTCCCTAGTTGCCACCTGAACAATCGGTACATCTAGAATTCTAGCCGACCTCCGTACAATCTCCTCCATATCAGCACAAGTATAAAAATCAAGGCGATTGACAATCCCAAACCGAGAGCGCAGTGGTGAAGTCAATAAACCAGCTCGTGTCGTAGCACCAATCAAGGTGAACTTCGGAACCGGGACTTTAATTGACCTAGCACTTGGTCCCTGGCCAATGACGATGTCGAGACCGTAGTCCTCCATAGCAGGATAGAGTATTTCTTCAATCGCTGGACTCATACGATGAATCTCATCTATGAAGAGTACCTCCCGTTCCTCAAGATTAGTCAGGATTCCGGCGAGGTCGCCAGGTTTTTCTAGTACCGGCCCCGCCGTTCCACGAAGTGTTACACCAAGTTCGTTCGCGATAACATGGGCGAGTGTAGTCTTACCAAGTCCTGGCGGTCCGTAGAGTAGAACGTGGTCAAGTGCTTCGTTTCGCTGACGCGCCGCAGTAATCGACACTAACAAGCTCTCCCGCAAGTGATCTTGACCGATGTACTCAGACATCGTCCGTGGCCGAAGGCCAGCCTCGTAATGGACATCCTCGTCCACCTGCGCTCCAGTCACAACTCTCGAGGAGTCCTGCTCGCTCATGTGGTTAATCGCGCCTTATTCCAAGAATTTCTGAAAACTTTCACTTCCTAGACCACTACTAAACAGGTTTGAATGTCTCCCTGCCGACGACTGATTGGGTTACAAAAACTTTCGTTAACTTAACCACTATCGTGCCAGTGTTTTTAGCGCCTGCTTAAGTGCCTCTTCAAATGAGTACGGTCCTTCGGCCGTCGAGGTTAACGTCACATTGACAGCGCACTCAGCGAGTGGCCGATGATAGCCTAGGTTCAGAAGTGCGGAAAGCACGTTGCCGCGGAGCTCAGCCGAGGCTGACGACTTAAGCTCGTTATTAGAAAATTCGACTTCTTCGGCGGCTAATAGACGGTCTTTAAGCTCAAGACCAATACGCTCCGCAGTTCTCTTGCCAATTCCAGGAATTGCAGTGAGGCGCGCGACATCCCCATCGCGAACTGCCTGAACGAGCTCAACTGGCTCGATCCCAGAAAGTACCGCCAAGGCAAGCTTGGGCCCAACTCCATTCACTGCGATGAGTCGTTCGAAGATTTTTAGTTCAAGATTTGTCGCAAAACCGAAGAGCGTTAACGCATCCTCGCGCACATGAGTATGGACGTGAAACGAGACCTCCTCATCAGGATCAGTCATACCGTAAAACGTTGATAGCGGCACACGTACCTCGTAACCAATGCCGTTGACATCAACTATCACCCGGTCAGGATATTTTTCTAGCAACTGGCCACGAATAAAAGCGATCATTTTAAATCCGACTGTTGAGGTTCCGCGACCACGACAGCACTCAATTGTCAGCAGAAAATATTTTCTATCTTCTCGTTGAATTCTGACTTTTAAAAGCGCCGATTACTAGATTCCCACACCTCATGACTTCACATTGGCCGCACAGTACTCACGCCACGGACGCTTCCCGGTCAAAATCGACCGCTTGCCAATTACACCGGGATCTTTGCTTGGACTCGATGTATGCAAATGGCAAATAGCAACGGCGAGCGCGTCAGCTACATCATGAGGTGTGGGAATCGAATCGAGGCACAAAAGTAACTTAATCATCTCTTGGACCTGATGTTTTTCTGCCCGACCGTACCCGACGACCGACCGTTTGATCTCAGCAGGAGTATATTCGCAGACTGGGAGACCGGCCTCAACTGCGGCTAGTACTGCTACGCCACGCGCATGGCCAAGACTCAAAGCACTTCGAACATTACGTGAGTAGAATAGGCTTTCGATCGCGACACACTCCGGACGCCAACGGGCCAACAGTGCAACCAGCCCATCGTGAACAACCAACAGTTTTTCGGGGAATGTACTCCTAGCGGGAGCTTCTAAGACTCCGCAGACAACAAGTTGGTGTCGACCACCATTACTGTCGACACAACCATATCCGGTGTGAGCAGAGCCAGGATCTATCCCGAAGATTCTCACGCCAGCGAAGCCTCAAGCTCCTTTGTTGCGATGTCGACATTTGACCAGACATGCCGTACGTCGTCGTGATCCTCTAACGCCTCCATCAACTTAACTATCTGTTGAGCCGTCTTACCCTCAAGCCTCACGTAATTTTGAGGCAACATTGCAAGCTCAGCAGCCACTGGCTCAATCCCTAACTTTTTAACCGCATCAAGTACCGCTGTAAAGGTCTCTTGAGAACTTACAACCGCCCAGGTTTCTTCATCATCGTGGAGATCTTCAGCACCGGCATCTAGTACCGCAGTCATTAATCCCTCTTCTTCTACCTTGCTTTTCTCGATGACGATGTGTCCCTTCTTCGTGAACATCCAGGCAACACTATTGGATTCACCCAGGTTGCCACCATGCTTCGACAGCAAGTGCCGTAACTCACCGACAACCCTGTTCTTATTGTCGGTCAGCACATCGACCATTAGGGCGACTCCACCTGGACCATAGCCTTCGTACACCATTTCCTCATAAGCTACGCCAGGTTCTTCCCCCGTGCCACGGCGGATAGCGCGTTTTATGTTCTCTGCCGGCATGTTGACAGATTTCGACTCAGCGATGACAGTACGCAGCCGAGGATTACTATCCGCGTCACCACCACCAGCGCGGGCCGCGACCGTTAGTTCTTTGATTAGCTTGGTAAAGACCCTTCCGCGCTTAGCGTCTGCAGCGCCTTTCTTATGCTTAATCGAAGCCCACTTGGAATGTCCAGACA
Organism: Vicinamibacterales bacterium; assembly: GCA_965249535.1. GTDB lineage: Bacteria > Acidobacteriota > Vicinamibacteria > Vicinamibacterales. The sequence goes on along the minus strand of OZ252241.1, from coordinate 1,879,646 downwards.
TAGCAGAGCCTCATACGAAACACCACACGAAGATCGACAGTTTAGCACGGGTTAAGGGTTAGCGGCCGGCATTAGGGTCAGCGTTTCGTAGCCAAAATAAGCCACACATCCGATTCTCGATTCCATGCCACCCCGGCGTAGTCGCCGAAGACCGCCTCCACACGAAAACCGACCCGCTCGAGTCGCCGAGTCATCTGAGCGACAGAGAGCGTCCGAAATATAAGAGAGAATCGGTGCGTCGAGCTAGAGCCACCAACCCGTTCAACATATTCCTGTTCCTGATCAAAAACTGTAATCCGACGCGCCCGGTCCTGATGGACCGACTCAATCAATGTTATGTGAGAACCACCGGGTCTCCGAAGCCCTCGGAAAGCCACGCGCCGCTTGTACTCAGCCCACTTCGGCAAATCCGGGACAAGATCAACTCCCACGGTCCCGCCGCACTCAGTAATCCTGGCCATGGAAACCAAAGCTGCGTTCAAATCAGATTCACGTAACAACGACTGCATAATCCCATCAGGCGCCATCACTAATTGAAATGGTGTGCGGGCGCTAAAAGGAAGCATCCGGATGTCGCCGCGCACCAACCGGGCTCGCTTATCGAGCTTGGCTCGACGTAAACGTGTCCTAATGCGGCGAAGCATTTCACTAGAACGATCGATGCCAACGAACGAGTAAGCCGTACGGGCCACTGGTACTGAGACCCGCCCCGTACCGCACCCAAGCTCGAGCACGGGTCCAGCAACTCGTTCCGCCAAATTTTGACAGAATCTTACGTCACGCCGCCCTACTGTTTTCGCATTCTCCCGATCATAGTATGGCGCGTAATCGTCCCAGCCGTGCCAACCTTCCATCGGACCAATGTGAAATACGTCTTACCCAACAGTTCAAAATGTTTCGATATCAACCACTCTTGAAACTGACAACTGCAACTTAGTATCTTAATCTTCCGCTATATTCCCATGGCGTACACTATACATCGCAGGATAGCGCCGAGCAGAGGCTAGTATCACATCCAATAATTTAGAGGGTGATTGGTTAGACTCCGTTACCGATCCATCCTTAACTTCACGTTAGTGGTAATTAACCACTCCCGTCAGCAGCCAGTGACGCTCGAAGGATTTCTTTGCTGTTGCGCATGAAGATGTGCTTGTTAGCGTACGCTGGATACGACCAGAGCACTGCCCCAAGCTCCCGCCTTCGTACGGTGGGTTGGGTGGGATCCATCAAATGTGTCCGACTGACCTCTTCGAATCCCTGAGGCGTCAATCGGGCTATGATAAGCTCGCCGCGATCGTTATTGATGAAGTAGCGATCACCATGTCTGACAAAGAACGCGGTAGCCCACCGTGCATTTTCTTTCGTGACTTCAAGACTCTCCCAAATACGCTCCCCCGTTTGCACGTCCAGACAACGCATCTGACCATAACTATCGATACCATATACGTAATTACCATGAATGGTTGGCGTGTTCGTCATCGCATGGAGTTTGTCCGTTTTGATCTCGGTACCACCCTCGCTTTTCCACACCAGGGTCGCTGCGGGTCTATCGAGATCCAGGTGTAGCATCCGAGAGCCATCGTAGAACGCTGAGACTAAAAGGCGTGAGCCACTCATGACCGGGGTTGCAACTGTCATCCCCAGAGAAACGTCAAACGGCTCCTCCCAGAAAGTTTGGCCAGTAGCTGGATCCAGCGAGACAATAGCTCGAGGATGCCAAATGATGAGCTGGCGGGTACCACCAACATCAAAAATGATCGGCGAGCTATACCCAGGTTCCCAATCCGATGAGAGCGCCCGCCAGACCTCCTCTCCAGTCAGCTTGTTGAAGGCCATTACCTTGGCACCTGGTTCACCACCCACAAGAGATATCAGTAAATTACCGTCGACCAACGGCGCAGCCGTCATTCCCCAAAATGGCACAGTTAACCCATAGTCACTAACATAATCTTTTTCCCAGAGTAAATCACCGTTCCTGACATCAAGGACGACTAGTTTACCCATCGCACCCTGGACATAAACTCTATCTCCATCAACCGTTGGAGTGGTTCTTGGTCCGATGGCATACGCAAGATTCAGACCCGCGTAGTTGGCATCCCACTCGTGGGTCCAGAGAACCTCTCCAGTGTCTTCATCAAGGCAGATGGCACGCTCGACCATATCGTTAGCCTTGATCCGCCTCCCGTCAGTCACAAAAACACGTCCGTTGGCAACAGCCGGTCCAGCATATCCATCATTGACCGGTACACGCCACTTGACAACGAGTCCACTCTCAGGAAATTTTTCGAGAATACCAGTTTCGTTCCATACACCAAACCGGCCCTTTCCACGAAACTCCGGCCAATCCTCAGCGTGCACGTGCGTAACAGTCACGATGACCATTATTCCGCTGACGATTATGGCCACTATTGTTCTACAACCAAGCCTAAATAATCGTTCTTGAAAATTCATTTTGAAACTACCCAGAAACATTGAGACGGCTGTCCTAGCGAGTACCGCAACATAACCCGGACCACACCAGACTAGCAACCAGAGTAAAGCACCTACAACTTAATAAGCTCAGCAAACAATCTCTACCGTCCAACCGCAGTCCCCACCACTTCGAAGTTTGCCCCTTGGAGTAACGTCCCGGAACCAAGGAAGGCCCGTGCAGGAGGACTATTAGTGAAATACGTCCTATAGACGGCATTGAATCGATCGTAGAGCGTCACATCTGAGCAGAAAACATGGACCATTACGAGATTATCCATTGTCATTTCTACCTGAGAAAGGACGGCCTTCATCCCATCAAGTATTATGCGAACCTCTTCTTCTACGTTAGCGGCCGGCTGGCCAGTCTGCGGATTAGTCATCCCAAGCCGACCGGAAAGATAGAGAGTGTCGCCAACAAGAACTCCGTCACTAAAAGGTAATTGATTAGGGTGTTCCGGCAAATTGAGATAGCGACGCCCAGAAGACTCTTGTGAAGCCGAAACAGTTACCACAACAACGAGAACCACAGACAAGAATGCAAATGTTATTGCAAGCAACATTGATAAACGTCGCATAATCTCCTCCTAGATCGGTTTCTCCTAAGCTCAGTCACATAAGAAACATTAACAAGCCAATTAACTTGTCGTCCCGGATCCACAGAACAACAAATACTGATCAGTATAGTCTTTCGGCTCTCTTGGTGCTTCAGGCGTCGATTACAAGTACCGTTGACCCAGTAGTGTTTCTCGCTTCAAGATCTCGATGGGCTTGAGCAGCTTCTTTCAGTGGATAAGTTTGGTTGCAGTCGATTCTCACAACACCTTTTTGTACAACCTCGAACAGATCGTTCGTTGTCGCCACCAACTCCTCACGCGTATCTGTGTACGTTGCAAGCGTCGGACGCGTCAAGTAGAGTGAGCCGGCCGTGGCTAGCATTCCTGGGTTGAATTGTGTAACTGGTCCAGAAGCTTGACCAAAACTTACCATGAGCCCTCTTGATTTCAGACATTCTAGGGAACCCATGAACGTGTCCTTACCGACCGAGTCGTAGACAACTTGTACACCAGCACAGTCTGTGATTTCTTTCACACGCTCAACAAAATTCGATGTTTTGTAATTAATGACGTAGTCACACCCGTGAGTTCTTGCAAGTTCTTCTTTCTGCAAGCTGCCCACAGTGCCAATAACCGTTGCTCCCAGATACTTCGCCCACTGACAAGCGATCAGACCCACACCACCAGCGGCCGCATGGAATAAAATGATATCACCTTGCCCCACTGAATAAGTCCGACGCAGAAGATATTGCACGGTGCAACCTTTCAGCATCATGCTAGCCGCCCGTCGGTCACTGATATCATCAGGAATTCGGATGAGCAAGTTGGCAGGGATGAGCCGCTGCTCAGCGTAAGCGCCGATGGACGTGCAATAGGCGACCCTATCTCCTACACTCACTACCGAAACACCATCACCAACAGCTTCGACAACACCAGCCCCTTCCATCCCAAGGGTCGCAGGTAGTGATGCCAGTGGGTACAATCCAGTGCGAAGGTAAGTATCAATGAAGTTCAAGCCTACCGCTACTTGTCGAATAAGTGCTTGCCCTGGGCCAGGAGTACCCACATCAACGTTCTCCCATTGCAAAACTTCTGGTTCACCGACCTGATGAATTCGGATAGCCCTAGTCATAGAATCCACTCCAAGAAGAACAATGTCCTTTTACCTAGCGGTCCAAAGGCCTTGTACATGATAAATTTGTCATGCGATTTCTCAAACTTTGATGAACTCAAAAGAGTCAACATTGTACCCGCTATTTTCTTTGGAGATTACAGAAAATCGACTCTCTCATACAAACATCACCATTCAATAAGTTCATGTATTAGGATACTAGCCGTGACATTTGTGCGCCGTTCATGCAAACTGTCTCCGGTCCACCTGTCGCAACCGGATCGATTGACAAAGTGGTTATGAGGAGAATTCGATCATCTTAACAAAATTATGAATCCAAATCATGATACACGTCTCGCGTCGGAGTTCGTAACTAGGAGCGCCTTCGACACTAACCACCCACCATCGAAAGAACTCCTCGACGATTGCGTTCATTGCGGATTCTGCCTTCCTGCCTGTCCAACTTATCTGCTCTGGGGCAAAGAAATGGACTCCCCTCGTGGCCGCATACACCTGATGAGGCTCGGCATACAAGGTGATGTGCAGATGAATGAGTCATTCGTGGGCCATTTCGATTCTTGTCTCGGTTGTATGGCTTGCTTGCCGGCCTGCCCTTCTGGTGTCCAGTACGAAAAGCTAATAGAAGCCACGCGCTCCCAGATCGAGCGCCACGGACACCGGTCGTTTCCGGAAAGATTCTTCCGTCGCTTCCTATTTGAGCTCTTTCCCTACCCTACTCGGCTACGGTTACTCGCAACACCACTTTGGGTTTACCAAAAGTCTGGCCTTCAGCGCTTGATTCAGAACATGGGATTACTTGACCTTTTGCCGAGCAAACTCCAAGCGATGGAATCACTGCTGCCGAATGTGTCGTTGTCTACCCTTTACAAGAAACTCCCTGAGCATGTACCAGCGAAGGGACAAACACGCCGCAGAGTCGGCCTGCTTCTCGGTTGCGTACAGAGGGTTTTCTTCCCCGGTGTTAATGCAGCAACAGTACGCGTGCTGACAGCCGAAGGTTGCGAAGTCACTATCCCTAAGGAGCAAGGATGCTGCGGCGCCCTTCTCACACACGCAGGACAAGAGGATCAGGCAAGAGCGCTAGCGCGCAGGTTAATTGATACGTTCGAATGCGCTGATATCGACACCCTAGTCATCAATGCGGCAGGCTGTGGGTCGGCAATTAAAGAATATGGCCACTTGTTTCGAGATGACCCCCATTACGCCGATAAGGCTCGCCGACTGGCTGGGAAGTGCAAGGATGTGTCGGAACTTCTAGCTGAACTCGAACCGGTAGCCCCTCGTCACCCACTTCCCTTGCGCGTGGCCTATCATGATGCCTGTCACCTGCAACACGCTCAGCGTGTCACTGAGCAACCACGACTCGTCCTAAGAACTATTCCTCAACTCAAAATACGTGAGATCCCAGAACGTGAAACTTGCTGCGGATCCGCAGGTCTTTACAACCTGATGGAACCGAACACAGCTAAAGAACTCGCCGATCGCAAGCTCAAGAATATCCTTACAACCGAGTCAGACGTCCTCGTTTCTGGCAACCCGGGCTGCTTGCTCCAAATAACGAGCAGCCTTAAAGGAACTGGCCGCTCAATGCCAGCTTTCCATCTAGTGGAACTGCTGGATGCATCAATCGCTGGGAAAACAGACCTCAGAATTTTTTCTGACTGATTATACTTTCCGGAGAGCTCAAAGTGTACAGAAGCAGCTTCCGTTAATCGATTATGTCAACTACTTAACTTCTGCTTCAGACGACTGGTTTTGCAAGCTCATAGCCCATAGGTCGGGGGTTCAAATCCCACCCGCATAACCAATCCAGCCTTTCTCGAAAATCATTTTCAGAAGGACATAGGAATGTAGGCACACGGAAGTTATTTACGGATTTTACTCAGTATTTTTAACGACTCGACGAGCTCATAACCAAAAGGTTACAGAATTCGCCAATCAGCTAAAGGCCACCCGGCCCACGGCCGGGATTGAGAATCCCAGTTGGATCGAAACGGTTTTTCACAGCTCGCATGATATTAAGTCCATCCCCAACTGGACCCCATACATCAACACGCGATTTGAGATTAGAAGCCGCGCGCACAATCGTCGCACTACCTTGACCGACTGGCAATCGGCATCGTAATTCCTTAAGAAACCTTTCTTGAGCTTCATCGTCTCCATCGAGTTTGAGGTACATCACTCCCACACCGACACGACCTGAAAGTTCATAAGTCAATTGATGAGTGATCGTAGTCTTTTCTAGCCACGCCAGCGTTCCCGATACCTCACCAGGTAAAATACTCAACTTGATCACGGTACCCTCAGTCTCGAAAGGTCGTCTGGAGTAATCCATCCAAAGTGCAGATTCATCATCTCCGTCTAAGACCCGTACCTTCCAGCCATAACCTTCAGCCAACTTGGCGGCATTGGCGGCTTGCTGTTCGGCTGCCGACTCGACGGACTCGAAACGGATCAGCAATCGTGGCTGAGGCAGTTGTAGCTCAACAGCCGTCGGCCCGAGCTGTTTTCCCAGCAGATCAGCAACCAGAGCTCCAACGCTGGAAGGAGTTGGCAGTTCGACGACGACAGATCGTGAGGCTGGTGCCAACGGAACTAACTTGAACGTTGCCGCAACAATAACTCCTAAACTGCCAAATGAACCGGTAAAAAGTCTGGCAAGATCATACCCTGCTACGTTCTTGACGACGATACCCCCCGCTTTGACCAAACGCCCATCAACACGAGCCAAATGCATGCCAATAATAAGATCTCGAGGTGTGCCATAACGGTGTCGCCGTGGTCCGCTCTCATTTGTCGCAACGACACCACCAATAGTGGATCGGTCAGGCCATGGCGGATCAAGAGGGAGCCACTGACCGTGCTGCTTTAATTGACGGTTGACTTCTCCGAGCTTCGCTCCGGCTTGTACAGTCGCTGTAAGGTCACCGTGGCGATGGTCAACTAACGCATTCAGTCTCACCGTCGACAGGATCAAATCAACTGCTGTGGGCGATGGCCCCCACTCCAGCTTCGTTCCACCTCCACGCACCACGACTCGCAAGTTTTCCCGAGCGGCCCACGCAAGTGTTGAAGCGAGCCTCTCAGTATCAGATGGCTCAACGATCAGCCGAGGTACCACTCCATCGATCGAATCGAAGCTTACGGCAGGCCGAACGGTGCCAGGACCAGCCTGTAACTCCGCTGCTGTTGCCAGGGTCTCGATTGAAAACTCAATCGCCATCAGAAACGCTCAGCTAATCCGGCTTCTTCGACCGGGTGGCGACGGTATGGACCCGGAACCTCACCACACAGCCGCGGTGTCGGAAACACTTTCCCGGGATTACAGAGGTTGGTCGGATCAAACGCACAGCGTACGAGCTGCATCGTGTCCAGGTCATCCTCACTAAACATCTTTGGCAGTTGATGAACCTTGTCAGCACCGATACCATGTTCACCGGTGATCGAACCTCCAACATCGAGACAATACGTCAGGATTTCATTAGCAACCTTTTCGGCCAACTCTCCTTGACCTTCTACGCTCTGGTCATAACAAACGAGTGGGTGCAGATTGCCATCACCAGCATGGAAGACGTTCCCAATTTTTAAACCAGATTCTATTTCGAGAGTACGAATACGACGTAGAACTTCCGGAAGTTTAGTTCGTGGAATTACTCCGTCCTGGACATAGTAATTTGGTGAAACGCGACCCATTGCAGCAAATGCCGCCTTACGACCCATCCATATGCGCTGACGCTCACTTTCATCTTGTGCAACCTGGACTACGCTAGCACCGTTGCGCTGACAAATTGTTTGAACCAAATCGAATACCTCGGTAACTTCTGAAATTGGTCCATCGATCTCAACGATTAACACAGCATTAGCGTTAGGGAATTTTGGATGAACGGCAGCCTCCGCAGCTTCAATAGTTAGACGATCCATCATCTCGATCGCCGCCGGGATGACCCCAGAACCGATAACGTCAGAAACGGCGTTACCCGCAGTCTCCGTTGAGTCGAACGCTGCTAGCAGCGTTCTCACCGCTTGAGGTTGACGCAATAATCGAAGTGTCACCTGAGTAACGACAGCCAACGTTCCTTCAGACCCGACTAATACTCCGATCAAGTCGAGTCCCGGGGGATCAACCGCCGGCCCTCCAAGGTGAACCAATTCACCGTCTGGAAGGATCACCTCCAAGCCCAACACATGGTGCACCGTGAACCCATACTTGAGGCAGTGAGCCCCTCCGGAGTTCTCAGCGACGTTACCACCGATCGAGCAAATTACCTGACTCGAGGGGTCTGGGGCATAGTAGTAGCCAAACGGTGCCACTTGGCGAGTGACCTCAAGGTTCTTAACTCCAGGCTCAACCGTTATTCGCTGGTTGGGAATATCCACGTCGATAATCCGATTGAGCCGAGTGAGAACGATCAACACACCGTCCGACACGGGCAATGCACCACCTGAGAGACCTGTCCCATGACCACGTGCAACAAACGGCACACCAGACTTATGGCATAACCTTATGACCTGTTGTACCTGTGCCCTGCTATCTGGCAAAACCGCAACGGCTGGCTTGCCGCGGAGCCTAGTCAAGGCGTCCGATTCATAAGTGAGTAACTCTGCCGCGTCGCGCACGATCCCATCGTTACCAACAACTCGCTCTAACTCATCCAGAAATGCATTATCCATAAGTCAATCCAGGTTCTTTACCAAAGAGGTTCATTGCAAACGGTGAATATAGTCGCACTCTTGTTCACGATGAAGTAACCAAGAAGATGATCAAGTTTCTCGTCCGGAGTAGTTACGGCTGCGAGTATTGATTGATCACATTCTCGATCGCTTCCCGACAAACAGCACAGAAATCTACAGGATTCCTGGTGAACATGATGCAATCGGCTTCAGGTCGGTAGAGGCCTGTTGGCTGGTATGATGCGCCCTCGAAAGCACCAACCTTTCCAAAGTGTTTTAGAGACGACAACAGTGTCACATCATGTGTTTGTTGCTCCCTAAATAATCTGTCTATCTCGCTTTCAGGCGCCCCCTTTTCACGGAAGGCACGACGACGTGCTTGGGCTTCCCGACCAACCGCTTCAAACGTTTTCTTTTCCCAGGGTGTTGGAATCGGTGTCCCTGGCGTGACCAGGTCGTTCCACTTCAAATCCTTTGGATCGTGTAAGGCGGTCACATTCGGTTCCCATGGTTCAGGCAAGTAATCATCGTCGGTCTCGTACGGAACATCAGAAATGTAATATTCATCGGCCAGACCGGCAAAATGATGTCCGAATTCGTGAATAAAGACGTACTCAGCAAACCCTGTGTCAGCTGCAACAGTCGCCTGAAAGTTAAAGATCCCTCCACCCCCGTACTGTTCCTCATTGATTAGAATTTCGATGAACTCATAGGGTACAGACGACGCCGCATCGCGTAGAGCCCGATTGTCGTATGTCAGTAGGTACCGTTCAGTATCGAAGATATTGTACTCTGACGACAACGGCGTTCGTTTAAACGACATCGCGCGAGGGCGGCTCACACCAGACTCGTCCGACGGCAGATGCAGTGCGCGCACGTTGAAATCTGACTTGCGGCGTTTAAATGGTTCTTCCTCAAATAGCGCCTCAACAAGTCTTTTTGTGTCCGCACGGAACTTCGGAAGCTCTGCCTCGGCATACCCTTCACCAATCACTAGCAGGTCGACTTTGTCGGACGGATGACCGTGCTCGAACAACGTCCATATCTCTCCCTTCGAGCCTCCGTCGACTGGATTCACAAATCGTGAATCTGGATCGATCACAGTGGACCATAATTCAGAGAAATTGTTTTCTAACTTGCGAACTTTTAGGACGACCTGAACCGGAGCCTTCGGCCATGGAAAGCGAAGGGACTCGTGAAACGTCCGATGGGATCTCTTCGCCTCAGCAGTGATTTCCCATTCACCGTAAATTGACGAAAACCCACGAGAATAGATCGCCCGATTAGTTCTTTGATCGATTACCTCAAAGAAGTATTTGCCGAGATTCAGATCATCTACCAAACGCGTTCGACTTCCGGACCACGATCCATCCGACACTACCCGATCAAGAGCGACGATCTCCGTTCCAACCCCGCCTGAATGAAAATAATCAACTCTCATCGTCTTGTCGACGAAATACGTATCGAAACGCGAAGAAACTTGACTTGTCAGGCCAACACCCGCAACCAGCACAACGACAGGTAGCACAGCCGCTCCAATCAACCACCGGTAATACCTCATCATCATTGAGAATCACCCCTTAAAATACGTACCGCGACAAGCAACCTAATCGCTGATTGTACCGGAGATCTCGAATCTAGAGCCCCACCTTGTGATCTCCATCATCTACAAATTTGACCAGCTCGCTCCCAAGATCATATGGCTCTCAGAAAGTTAAAGATGCCTTTCGTAACAGAAACACTGCGACACTATCAGTCACTGATCGCCACTTCACCAGGAATGATTGGTCTGGTTCGCGGTAAACGTCCACGCCGCGCTAATTGTCCGACGGCAACCAAGATCGTGATGAATAGCAATAGCATTGCCATGCCTGCAAACCGACCGACCGGAAACAATTTCCACATCAACCAGAGGGCTGGCTGTGCTATACAGACAGCCCAGATGGTTCCGTAAAAGTAACGTCGTTCGTTCCCTTCGCCCTTCGTGGACGATTTGCCCCTTGGGAGGAGCCCAAAAAACCCAAGGAGCCAAATGACAGTCGCCAGAGGAAAGTAGAGGGTTTCGTAGAACTGACGGAGATGCCACGTTCCGCTAATCGAAGCATCGACAAGACCCACAACATTCAATCCAGCAAATACAATCGCAGCACTCCACGCAAAGGTGTAGCAGACCCGCCTGTAGAGCGGATTGGGTTTATCCTCAGTGAAACGAATGATGTAAGGTCTGGGTTCAACCCCTGGGAGTCGTCCGCGCACTCCGGCTAGGGCAGTACACACTAGTACCACACAAAGCCAAAGCCCCATTCTCGAGTCGAATCCTGATTCGAACAAATCAAAAGTTAACGGACCAGGAGCAATGAAAAACACCCAAACCCAAATCGGCCAGTGCGCAAAACGGTAACTTAACTTGTTCCGAGCGCGGATATTCCGGCGAGAAACGATCTCCACGGGGGGACCCAAGTCTGGCTTACTGCGTGTCATAAAAACACGATTAACTCCTTTCCAACACACAAAACACTAACACTTCCTTTGTTTGCCTGGGGAAAATGTTCTCAAACGGTGCGAGAGTGTTCGAAGGAAGTATTTTGACTTCAGTAAAGCAGAAAAGGCCCGAGGCAGCCTGACCTCGGGCCTTTATAAATACTCCCGGCAGCGACCTACTCTCCCGCGGAGCTACCTCCGCAGTACCATCGGCGGTAGAGGGCTTAACTGCCGTGTTCGGAATGGGAACGGGTGTGACCCCTCTCCTATGACCACCGGGAAAACTCGAGGGAAGACCCAGAGAGTGATACTTAAAAGGGTCCTTAACCTCCAAATCCAACAGAATACCCTGCAAACGATAGCCTCTAGACCGCACGCTCTCAGTGTGTATGGCCCATAGTACCTAAGAGGTACTCTTAGGCAACCATTCTCCACTTATTTCCACACTGACCAAAAATAAATATGGTCAAGCCTCACGGCTGATTAGTACCAGTCAGCTCAAGCCCTCACGGACCTTACACACCTGGCCTATCACCTGGTCATCTTCCAGGAGCCTTTAGGAGCCTTATGGCTCGGGAGATCTTATCTTGGGGAGGGTTTCACGCTTAGATGCTTTCAGCATTTCTCCCGACCGAACGTAGCTACCCAGCGCTGCAGCTGGCGCCACAACTGGTACACTAGAGGTTCGCCCATCCCGGTCCTCTCGTACTAGGGACAGCCCCCCTCAAATCTCCTACGCCCATGACAGATAGGGACCGAACTGTCTCGCGACGTTCTAAACCCAGCTCACGTACCGCTTTAATCGGCGAACAGCCGAACCCTTGGAACCTGCTACAGCTCCAGGATGCGATGAGCCGACATCGAGGTGCCAAACCTGAGCGTCGATGTGAACTCTTGGCTCAGATTAGCCTGTTATCCCCGGCGTACCTTTTATCCGTTGAGCGATGGCCCTTCCATGCAGAACCACCGGATCACTAAGGCCTGGTTTCCCACCTGCTCGACATGTACGTCTCGCAGTCAAGCTCGCTTATGCCTTTACACTCTCCGACTGATTTCCAAACAGCCTGAGCGAACCTTCGCGCGCCTCCGTTACATTTTAGGAGGCGACCGCCCCAGTCAAACTACCCACCTAGCAATGTCCCTGATCTGGATGACAGACCGAGGTTAGAACGCCGAAGCGCTAAGGGTGGTATCTCACCAGCGACTCCCCGGACCCCAAGAGGCCCGGTTCAAAGTCTCCCACCTATCCTGCGCATAACACACCAGCATCCACTACTAGGATGTAGTAAAGGTGCACGGGGTCTTTCCGTCTTGTCACGGGCAACCGGCGTCTTCACCGGTACCACAAATTCGCAGTGCCCCTCGTTGAGACAGCGCCCAGATCGTTACGCCATTCGTGCAGGTCGGAACTTACCCGACAAGGAATTTCGCTACCTTAGGACCGTTATAGTTACGGCCGCCGTTTACCGGGGCTTCAGCTCGAAGCTTCACCTTGCGGCTAACCTCTCCCTTTAACCTTCCGGCACCGGGCAGGCGTCAGGCCATATACGTCGTGTTCGACTTAGCATAGCCCTGTGTTTTTAGTAAACAGTCGCCTGGGCCTTTTCACTGCAACTCCTTCACGCTTCGGCGAGCATGTCGCCTAACGTTAATGGAGCTCCCCTTCTTCCGAAGTTACGGGGTGAGTTTGCCGAGTTCCTTAACGAGGGTTCTCACTCGCGCCTGAGGATTCTCTCCTCGCCTACCTGTGTCGGTTTGCGGTACGGGTACCAAAACAACTCCTTAGAGGCTTTTCTTGGCAGCGTGGCGTCACCCACTTTGCGGCCTTGCGGCCTCGCCATAGCACCTCAGGGTCTGTGACCCACCGGATTTTCCTAGTGGGTCCCCCTACATGCTTGCACCTACACATCCAATGGTAGGCTGGGCTAGCCTCCTGCGTCCCCCCATCGTGATAACGTTGTTTCGGTAGTTCAGGAATGTTGACCTGATGCCCATCCGCTACGCCTTTCGGCCTCACGTTAGGACCCGACTAACCCTGAGCGGACGAACCTTCCTCAGGAAACCTTAGGCTTACGGCGGAGAGGATTCTCACCTCTCTTATCGCTACTTATGCCGGCAGGGTCACTTCTCTGCACTCCACCAGTCCTCTCGGTCTGACTTCGCAACACAGAGAACGCTCCTCTACCATTGTCAGGCCACCTGGGTTACAGGAGACCTGTTCCAATCTACGGCTTCGGTACTGTGCTTGAGCCCCGTTACATTGTCGGCCCAGGGCCGCTGGACCAGTGAGCTATTACGCTTTCTTTAAAGGATGGCTGCTTCTAAGCCAACCTCCTGGTTGTCTCAGCGTCTCTAGATCCTTTCCCACTTAGCACAGATTTAGGGACCTTAGCCGGTAGTCTGGGCTGTTTCCCTCTCGACAATGAAGCTTAGCCCCCACTGTCTGACTCCCGGGATATGCGTCACTAGCATTCGGAGTTTGGTTGGATTCAGTAAGCTTGTAGGCTCCCTAGTCCATCCAGTTCTCTACCACCAGCGCCAACCTCCCGAGGCTAGCCCTAAAGCTATTTCGAGGAGAACGAGCTATCACGAGGTTTGATTAGCCTTTCACCCCTATCCTCAGCTCATCCAAGCTGTTTTCAACCAACACTGGTTCGGGCCTTCACGTGGTGTTACCCACGCTTCACCCTGGCCAAGGATAGATCACCTCGCTTCGCGTCTACTCCCAGCGACTCAACGCCCTATTAAGACTCGCTTTCGCTACGGCTCGCTTATGCTTAACCTTGCCACTAAGAGTAACTAGCCGGCTCATTATGCAAAAGGCACGCGGTCAGGCATTACCAGGAGCAAGCCCCTAGTCATAGCCCCCCCACTGCTTGTAGGCACACGGTTTCAGGTACTATTTCACTCCCCTAACAGGGGTTCTTTTCACCTTTCCCTCACGGTACTGGTTCACTATCGGTCGTCAGGGAGTATTTAGCCTTACGAGATGGTCCTCGCAGATTCTCGCAGGATTCCACGTGTCCCGCGATACTCAGGAACCTACCCAGCGAGCCAGTGCGCTTTCGCTTACGGGGCTGTCACCCTCTGTGGCCGATTGTTCCAAATCGCTCAACTAGCGTACCGGTTTATGACTCGCCGGCCTTCCGGCCTGGCAGGCCCTTCAACCCCACCGTGCATGCACGGTAGTTTGGGCTCTTCCGCGTTCGCTCGCCGCTACTAGCGGAATCACTGTTGTTTTCTTTTCCTGCAGGTACTGAGATGGTTCACTTCCCTGCGTTATCCTCCACCGACCTATGTATTCAGTCGGGGGATCCCTCGGAATTAGCCAAGGGG
>OZ252241.1:0-1860000 GCA_965249535.1 Vicinamibacterales bacterium | reverse complement strand
GTTCGATACATATCAGCTATGGGTACTTCCCCCTTGTCCTGGAGGAAGGTGAAGATCGGAGGTATATTCCAGGAATCGCGATCAATGACCGCGGCAGTCCCTTTGGGAAGAATCCGTGGCAGATTCTCAGTCAGGCCGCCCCCGGTAATGTGTGCCATTCCATTTACAAGGCCAGTCATCATTATCGGACTGACAATCTTAAGATACGAACGGTGGGGTCGAAGTAAGACGTCGCCCACCGATGAAGAATTCAACTCGACCAGAGATGAATCCACCTGCAATTTCAGTTTTTCGAACATTATCTTTCGAGCCAATGAGTACCCATTCGTATGAAGACCGGAAGAGGGGATACCAATTAGACAATCACCGGACTTGATCTTATCTCCAACAATCAACCGTTCTCCCTCGACAACTCCCACAATGAATCCAGCTAAATCGTACTGCCCATCCTCATAGAACCCTGGCATCTCGGCTGTCTCACCACCTAGTAGGGCACACCCATTTTCCGTGCAAGCCCTTACCAACCCCTTCATCACGGCTACCGTCACATCCGGTTCGAGTCGACCAGTCGCCAAATAATCCAAAAAGAAAAGTGGCTCGGCCCCCTGCACCAAAATGTCATTCACGCAGTGGTTCACGAGATCGACACCCACGGTGTGATGTTCACCAGCAAGAAAGGCCACTTGAAGTTTCGTGCCTAACCCATCCGTGCTTGATACCAAGACCGGATCACGATACTTCCTTACGCCGAGTCTGAATAATCCTCCAAACGACCCGATATCGGATAAAACGCCACGTGTGAAAGTACTTCTCGCTAGACGCCTGACCTGTCGTACGACATCATTACCCGCAGCAATATCCACTCCTGAGCTCTTGTAATCCATCTTGGGTTCTATGCGCTGAGTCTAGACAAATCGTTAGAACTCTGGCTACCTTACCAATAGCCTTCTTCCCTTGCACTCAAATTCGCCCAGCATTTTTTGTGCCTTTGAACACTGAGCGCCCTCAGCGATACGACTAATCCCGAGAGACACACTTCCTAAGCGATCGGAGTCTTCGTCGCAACGTGGCATCAACATGGCCACCTTTCACAAACAGTGAGATAATGCGAACGAGTGACGCAAGGAAACACGAGTGGTTCGCTAACTAATGGTCAATAGTCGAGAACTAACCCGACTCAAAATGTTCTTAATCCCTATGCTTTTACCAGTTGCTGTACTCATCAAGAATATCAATCCGATGGCAGTTTGGACGCCATCTGGAGGTAAGCCTCCCGATCTTGCGGAGGTTCAACTGGATAGTTCCCCGTGTAACATGACGTACAGTACTGGCCACTACTTGGCCCGACCGCCTTCAATAACCCATCAAGACTCAAGTAAACAAGGCTGTCTGCCCCAAGAAACCCCAGAATTTCGTCCGCACTGTGCGTGGCTGCGATCAATTCCGATCGACTTGGCGTGTTGATTCCGTAGTAACAGGGCGAAATCGTTGGAGGACAACTGATCCTCATGTGTACTTCCTTGGCACCGGCCGCTTTGATCATCTTCACAATCTTCCGGCTAGTCGTACCCCGAACTATCGAATCATCGACCAATACTACACGCCTACCCTCAAGAATACTTCGTACGGCATTGAGCTTAACTTTAACCTTGAAACCACGAATGGATTGCTGAGGTTGGATAAAAGTTCGACCCACGTAGTGATTACGGATCAACCCCATTCGTAGGGCTATACGAGACTCTTCCGCATAGCCCACAGCGGCACAAACACCGGAGTCAGGAACTGGGACAACTACGTCTGCATCCACCGGAGCCTCACGAGCGAGTAGTCGACCAAATCCAGTTCGGACCTCGTTCACGCTCTGACCAAAAACCTCGCTATCTGGTCTGGCGAAATACACGTGTTCAAACACACAATGCGCGGCTGGAGCTGGTGGAAACGGCTTGAACGACTTGAACCCAGAACGCCCGATGACAAAAACTTCCCCAGGCTCAACATCTCGCACGTAAGTTGCTCCAATAAGATCTAGCGCACACGTTTCGGAACAAACGATGGTTGCGTCACCCAGTTTACCCACTGCCAACGGACGGAATCCCTGCGGGTCACGGATAGCGATAAGGTTGTCCTTGGTAAGCAATACCAATGAAAAGGCTCCGCGTACTTGCGAAACAGATTCTACGATAGCATCTTCCGTAGTGCTTGCTTTGGATCTCGCATAAAGGTGCAGAACCACTTCTGTATCGCTGTTGGTCTGAAAGATAGAACCACGACTCACGAGATCTCGCCGTACTTCATTTGCGTTCACCAAGTTACCGTTGTGGCACAAAGCGATCTCTCCATGCGCACAGTCAATCAGAATTGGTTGAGCATTTATGAGCTTACTCTCACCGGCCGTGGAATAGCGCACATGCCCGATCGCAGCTTGCCCCTGTAGGCCCGCGAGTGCCTCTTCGTCAAATGCATCAGCAACATAACCTACCGCACGCGAGAGGTGCAGTCGATCGTTATTCACCGCAGCAATCCCCGCGCTTTCCTGTCCCCGATGTTGAAGCGCGTAGAGACCAAGGTAGGTCATATTGGCAGCTTCAGGATGCCCGTAAATTCCGAAGACACCACACTCATCTTTAAACTTATCCATAGGTTTAAAATAACAGCTCGTTAACGTTCAGCAGCACAAGAGACACGCTGACATCCATCGTCGACGTTCATTTGCAGTCCCAATGTACGCACCCTATTACTTATGCTACTCGCCCTGCGAAGTATCGCTCGATAGCCGTAGCCCACACGTATTCGGCTTCACTCACTTTAACGTCAACAACCGACTGACCCCCAACTGAGATCCGTATTCGGCTTCCTCCTGTTCTACCAATTACCTCAGCCGGCACCTCAGCGGCATTTGCTCTTACCAGTAACGCTTCCACAACAGAATCGGTAACCGAAAGGATCACCCTCGAAGCTGATTCACCAAACAGAGCAGCCTGGACAGAGTGTCTTTCCCATCCATCAGACTGCGCCACGACGGGAATATTGACGTTAGCCCCAATTCCCTCACTTTCAAAGCAGCACTCCGCCAGTGTCACTGCTAATCCACCATCTGAACAATCGTGAGCTGACTGGATCAACCCGTCTCGAACAGTATCGATTAGAAATGCCTGAAGCGATCGTTCTAGCGAGAGATCAAGTTCTGGTGGCATACCAGTCACTACACCATGGATAGCCTTAAGATACTCGCTACCACCAAGTTCGCCTTTCCCATTGGCACCTAGCAAGATGATCGCTGAACCTTCCGTCCGGAATACCCGTTTGAGGATGTGATCATGATCCTCAACTAATCCGATTACACCAATTACAGGAGTTGGATAAATCGCTTGGCCATCTGTTTCGTTATACAGACTCACATTGCCACCGGTGACAGGAATGTCAAGTGTTCGGCATGCTTCAGCTATTCCGTTCACGACTTGAACGAGCTGCCACATGATCTCCGGTCGTTCAGGGTTTCCGAAATTGAGACAGTTCGTTACACCAATCGGCACTGCGCCTGCACACACTACATTTCGTGCGGCCTCAGCCA
Organism: Vicinamibacterales bacterium; assembly: GCA_965249535.1. Classification (GTDB taxonomy): domain Bacteria; phylum Acidobacteriota; class Vicinamibacteria; order Vicinamibacterales. The sequence continues at coordinate 1,856,429 of OZ252241.1, read as the reverse complement.
CGGCCAACATAGCTCCTCTAAACGGCTCAAGATAACAATAACGCCCATTCCCATCAACTGAGAACGCCAGTGAGCGCTGTGTCCCCTTGACACGGACAACTCCAGCACCCAACCCAGCAGTTGCCATGGTGTTTGTACGAACCATATGATCGTATTGACGGTAAACCCATCGCTTATTCGCAATGACCGGTGACGCCAGAAGTGCGAACAACGTCGCCTCCGCACCGGGTCCCGGATCAAAAGTTCCAGGATCCTGTTGTTGAACCTCTACGAGATAATCAGGTACAGCCGTTCGCCGATCGTACAACGGGGCCTCGTTGACAAGTGCCTCATTAGGAATTTCAGCTATGATCACGTCGTGATCCTTCACGCGAAGCATCCCATCTCTAGTAACCTGTCCGATACGAACTGCATGGAGATCCCATTTTTCAAAGATCCGTTCGACTTTTCTTTGCTGACCTTCCCTGACAACCAACAACATCCGTTCCTGAGACTCGGAAAGCATAATCTCATAGGGTGTCATACCTGTCTCTCGCTGGGGCACCAGCGAAACATCGATCTCAACTCCAGATTCGCCACGAGCTCCCATCTCGCAAGTGGAACAAGTGAGACCAGCAGCTCCCATATCCTGGATCCCCACCAAGGCGTCAGTAGCCATTACTTCTAGACAAGCTTCCAGTAGAAGTTTCTCCATAAATGGGTCGCCGACCTGTACGGTCGGTCTCTTATCGCCAGTCCCTTCGCCAAACTCAGCCGATGCCATCGTCGCACCGTGGATACCATCTCGACCGGTCTTAGCACCAACATAGTAGACTGGATTTCCAACTCCGACCGCCGACCCTCGAATCAGTCGATCTGCTTTTGCTACCCCAATACATAGGACGTTTACGAGTGGATTGCCTGCATAGCTATCTTCGAAGGCGATTTCCCCACCAACCGTAGGAATACCGATGCTGTTCCCGTAACCAGCAATGCCTGAGACAACTCCTTCGAAAATTCGGCGTGTACTCGGAACATCAAGAGATCCAAATCGTAAAGAGTTGAGTAAGGCGATCGGCCGAGCGCCCATCGTGAAGATGTCGCGGATTATACCTCCAACTCCTGTTGCTGCTCCCTGGTAAGGTTCGATAAATGACGGATGGTTATGCGACTCGATCTTAAAGACGGCCGCAAGACCATCGCCGATATCGACGGCTCCTGCGTTTTCTCCAGGTCCTTGTAGAACACGACTGCCCTCGGTTGGCAACTTTCTTAAATGGAGCCGTGAACTTTTGTAGCTACAGTGCTCAGACCACATCACAGAAAAAATGCCCAGTTCTGTTAGCGATGGTACGCGGCCAAGTATCTTAAGAATCCTGTCATACTCCACATCCGTTAAACCGTGGTTAGCAACTGTTTCTTGATCGATCTCAGTCATATCCCCTTACAATGACGCTCTGTTCTCAGTAGTTAGAAAACGGGCTTTTAGTTTCTAAACCCTCGGTCATCATCCCTGTCCGAGCGAGTTCTGCAACGACAGATTCAAGCATAACCAGTCCGTCAGTACTTCCCAGAGCCGATTCGCATGCCCTCTCAGGATGTGGCATCAGTCCGACCACATTACGTGTTTCATTACATACACCCGCAATAGCCTGAATAGAACCGTTGGGATTGGCTGCATCTACGATAACTCCAGACGCGTCGCAATAACGGAAAACGATTTGTCGGTTCATCTCGAGAGACTGCAAAGTTTCTGGAGATGCGTAGTAGTTACCTTCGCCATGAGCTATGGGCATTTTCAGGACCTGACCAAGCGCAGCAATCTTCGTAAACGGGGTGTCGTTCGTTTCCACCCGAACGTGCACATGTTGGCACAAGAATTTCAAACCTCGATTGCGTAACATGCCGCCCGCAAGCATGCCAGCCTCAAGTAATACTTGAAACCCGTTACAGATACCAAGCACTGGTCCACCAGTTAGAGCAAATTCACGTACGCGCGTCATAATCGGTGAAAAACTAGCGATGGTGCCCGTCCTAAGATAGTCACCATACGAAAAACCTCCAGGTAAAATCACTACCTCAGCACCATTCAAGCAGGTCTCCTTGTGCCAGACGAACTCCGCCTGCTGTCCGAGGACATATTTCACGGCATGATACGCATCGTGGTCACAATTCGAACCAGGAAAAACAACGACGGCGAACTTCATCGATTGAGCCTCGCCAACTCTCAGCTACCTGCAGTAAACGATTACGATCGGAACGACATCCTTGGTTTCCATCCAAAAACTCGTGCCCGGCACTTATTCTGAAGCATACACCTCAACTCGGTAGGTCTCGATCACCGGGTTCGCGAGAAGTTTGTCAGCCACTTCAGCCGCTACGATTTTGGCTTCCTCGGGTGATTCGACCTCCAGGTCTAACTCAAAGCACTTCCCCTGTCTAACGTCTCTCACTGTCTCGTATCCCAAGGTGTTTAGCGCCGCGGAAATAGTTTTTCCTTGTGGATCGAGAACTGACGGCTTAAGCATGACAAAGACTCGGGCTTTCACAATCCAGATCCTTGATCCGTTGTTTTTCGTTCTCGATCCAAGACATATCCCCAGCTCCGTCTAATCAATCAACATGACGGCACTGTGTTTCAGGTTCCTGAGAAATCCCCGCCGAGAACACGATCAATTATTGCGTCAACGTGACGCACCTGTAGATCAATATTAAACGCGTGATCCAATTCAACTTCCGATAGTACCGACATGACATTTGAATCGCGGATCAGTACGGTCTTGAACTCTTCCTTCTCTTGAACTGAACATGTAGCGGCTTGCTGTACCCAGTCATAGGCCTGCTCTCGTGATACACCCTTTCTCGCAAGCTCGAGTAATACGGTTCCGGAAAACACTATGCCTCTCGACCTGTTAAGATTTTCTCGCATCCGATCTGGGTAGACAACTAGGTCACGAACGATACCTGTAAAACGCCGCAACATGTGATCGAGGACGATAAAGCTGTCGGGCAGGATCACACGCTCAACCGATGAATGCGAAATGTCACGTTCATGCCAGAGCGCAACGTTTTCCATCGCAGCTACACAGTTAGCACGTAGCAATCGAGCTAACCCGGTAACCTGCTCACAACCGATTGGATTACGCTTGTGAGGCATTGCCGAAGAACCTTTTTGCCCACTTCCAAAAGGCTCTTCCACTTCACCAATCTCTGTTTTCTGTAACCCTCTAATTTCCAGAGCGAATTTCTCTAACGACGCACCGGCGATAGCAAGAGCACTTAGGAGTTCAGCATGACGGTCGCGCTGTAGGATCTGTGACGACACTAGAGACTGATTAAGCCCTAACCGATCACAAACCATCGCTTCAATTGACGGATCGAGATGTGCGTACGTTCCAACGGCCCCAGAGATCTTACCGACATTTATCGCCTCTCGTGCGCGTTCAACACGTACACAGTTCCGTTGAAGTTCAGCGTACCAAAGCGCAAGTTTAAGACCAAAGGTCATCGGCTCGGCGTGTACACCGTGGGTCCGTCCTATCATGACCGTTTTGCGATGCTCTTCGATCTGGTCATGAAGAACCTTCTTCAATGAAGAGAGGTTCTCCAAAATGAGAGCGCACGCCTCTCTCATTTGAATAGCCAGCGCCGTGTCGATTACATCTGATGAAGTCAAGCCAAAGTGTAACCACCGTGCAGAGGGACCAACTTGCTCAGCGACCGCAGTCGTGAACGCAACAACATCGTGTTGAGTTGTTCTTTCAATCTCTTCGATACGCGCCACATCCACGCTGGCACGCATTCGGATATCCCGAGCAGCCTCGGTGGGGATCACACCAAATTCCGCCATTGCTTCCGCCGCGGCTATCTCTACCTGTAACCAGGTTTCATAGCGGTGCACGTCGCTCCAAACACGACCTGCTGCATCGCTGGTGTAACGGGGAATCACCCTAGAACCTCGTAGCTTTCACTTCTTCCTCAGCTAACAGCTCCCATTTGACACTATCCAACTTTAAGCTGTTCATCCGACAACGCGAGACCGACACTGGGGCCGAGTATCGTTGCTGCCAGCGATCCGTTCCCAAATAGGTCTCTAGCCACTCGCTGTACGTCATCCGCGGTCACAGACTCAACACCAGCAAGCGTTTCATCCAGATCAAACTGGCGTCCGAAGCACAGCTCCTGACGTGCCATGTGCGCCATCCGACTCGCCGTATCCTCAAGGCTCAGCATTAAGTTCCCTTTAAGATGATCCTTAGCTCGCCTCACTTCAATCTCTGGAATTGGAGCTGTCCTCATACCCCGTACTTCTTCCACCACGAGGTCTACAACCTCACCAACAACCTGGGAATCACAACCAGCGTAAACCGTCAAAGCACCAGCGTCTCTATAAGCACTGAGGCCACTCGCTACTGCGTAGGCCAAACCACGCTTCTCTCGAATATTCTGGAACAGGCGTGAGCTCATGGAACCACCAAGCATCGTATTGAGGACATAGCTAATGTATCGATCCTTGTGACCTTGTGGGTAGCTATCCACTCCCAGACAAATATGACTCTGCTCGAGCTTCTTACTTCGAACGATGAGCTTAGGCGTAACCACCGGGATAACGGACTCCATTAAATGATCTTCCAGGGGAACTAGCCCGAAAGCACTACTAATTAGCTCCCTTACCCGATCGTGCTCCAGATTGCCGGCCACTGAGATGATGAAATTCCCGGCCGTGTAGACACGTCTGAAATACTCGCGAAGTGACTCCTGATTCAGCCGCTCAATTGTGTCTTTATTACCCAGAATCGGTCGCCCAAGTGCGTGACCACCCCAAAAATGTTGAGTAAATAACTCATGAACCAGATCGTCTGGCGTGTCCTCGACCATCTTGATCTCTTCGAGAACCACTTTTTTCTCTCGTTCAATGTCTTCATTTCGAAATGCGGGATTTAGCACGAGATCTGACAGAATGTCGAACGCTAGAGGTAAGTGCTCATCAAGCACCTTGATGTAGTAACTAGCACATTCCTTAGCTGTGAACGCATCTAGCTGCCCGCCGATCGAATCGATCGCCTGTGCAATGTCTTCAGCAGTCCGCGTGTCCGTTCCCTTAAACAACATGTGTTCGACAAAATGCGCAATGCCGTTACGTTCAATATTTTCATGCCTCGAGCCACGTGTTAACCAGACGCCGACGCTTACGGATCTGACATCCGGCATCGACTCAGTAACAACACGGAGCCCATTAGGGAAAACCTCTCGAACGATCATAACCAGTTAAGACAGCCAGAACCGGTACCACCCGACTGCGATCGGATCGACAACAGGTCCATCCCCCCCTAAAATTTCTGCAAAGTATTGAACTGAATGGAATTATCAGCTCTAGCGATCAGAGCGATAATAACATGCGTGGCCATTAGCTTCAACCGCTAAAGGGTACCCCAAACTGGATTTAACGTCGTCATTTAACAGTGTTGGGTTGGTCAGCAGCTACCTAAGTCATCACATTTATGCGTGTTAACATAGCTAACCTTCAGTCCTCGCTGATTCTCCTAGGTGAACGGTAATGATCACCAGCCGATCCGATATTGCTGAGATGAGTCTTGCTGAACTCGAATCGGCCTTCGAGCTACTTGGGCTCAAGCAATTCCAAGCTCGGCAGGTCTATCGGTGGGTGTACCGAAGTGCCGTTACCGAATTCGACCGAATGACAGACCTATCTCGGTCTCTCCAAAAGAATCTGAATGATGTATTCGTTATCTCGAACCCACTCGTCAAACAAAGAAACAGATCCAGTGATGGAACCATCAAGTTCCTGCTTCAACTAGACCGCGACCGTTTAATCGAGTCAGTCTTCATTCCAGACACTCCTGGTATTACCATCTGCATCTCAACCCAAGTGGGGTGCGCAATGCAGTGTGGATTTTGTCTCACTGGTAAGATGGGTCTGAACAGCAACTTAACGGCCGGAGAAATTGCCGGCCAAGTCCGCGTAGTAGCGAGAGAGATTGGCATACTAGCGCAGCCATTCAACGTTGTAATCATGGGAATGGGTGAGCCACTCCATAACTACGAGGCTACAATGAAGGCACTCCGGATGCTAGCAGCTGAACAGGGTCTGGCAATTCCAGCTCGCCGCGTCACCCTTTCTACCGTAGGCATACTGCCAGCTCTCGAGCTACTCGCTGAAGAATCCTTCATGCCGAATCTCGCCGTTTCACTCCATGCCACCACAGAAGCACAACGGGACATGCTTGTTCCGGTTAATCACGCATATGGGCTCGTTGAGTTGATCAACGCCTGCCGCAGATTCCCGTTGAAGCGTCGTCGTCGGATCACTTTTGAGTACGTCCTGCTGAAAGATATTAATGATACTGTGGAGGACGCTGTGCGCCTCTGTAATCTACTAACCTGTTTACGCGCAAAGGTTAATCTCATTCCACTAAATGAGGCACCTGGCATTCCATTTCAGAGACCGTCTGATCGGCAAATAAGCCACTTTGCTCGGATCCTTGCAAAACGTCACCTTACAGTTTCAGTCAGAAAAAGTCGCGGCCACGACATTCGCGCCGCATGTGGACAGTTGATGGTAGAGGTTGCGCACCCTCTGATCCGTTCGGTATCAGGTAATTCTTCACAGGGAACCCAGACAGTTCAGAGGAACACGAGACTCTCCGACACGGCCCTCGAACAAGAATTACCAGAATCGCACACGAAATCCTGCAAAAACATTCCGTGGCGTTCCAGGTGAAACGAAACGAGAATCCGTCGCGTTTGGTACTTCCTTGAGTTCGAGCTCAAGTTCAGCAAGTACACCGAAAGTCCCGTACTTCTGGTCAAACAGATTGTTGGCGCGAGTGAAAACTTCTACGTGCTCGTTGATGCGGTACGCTGACCGAAGATTAACAATACCATGTCCATCAAGAGCCAACTGATCATTCCCCTCATCACCATTGAAGACACGGCTAGACGTGGCAATGGTTTCGAGAGACATATCCCAGACGTCAGTCAGTTTGAACATTAATCCACTTTTGAAACTGTGACGTGGAATTCCTGGTAGACGATCGCCCACTTGAATATCTAGTTCACCGCTTTCGCTAGCCGCATCGTTAACATCTGGATCACTTGGCAGCACTAACGGCGACGCAAATGTCGCCTGGACTAAAGCGTAGCTCGTGTACCACCCAACGTGCTTTGAGTCGCCAGTCAGCGATAAGTCCAGCCCTACTCGCTGTGTGTCTCCAGCATTTTGAAAGAAACCTGTACCCGCGAGTTCGGGAGATGACACAAACAAGATGTCGTCATCAACCCGGATTCGATAGCCCGCAATCAGCCATCTAATGTTGCTAACCGAATCGGTGAAGAATTGACCGCGTACACCCACTTCCACTGATCGTGCCACAGCTTGATTCAGTGGTGGATCCGACACAAACGCATTCGGCACGCGGCAGGGCTCGGCTGGGTTAGCGCAGCTGAGCTCAGCCGCCGTCGGGGCACGATTCGATTCACTGTAGCGACCAAACACAGAGACACGATCGGACAGAGTGTACACGGAACCTAACGAAGGATTGAAACGTGCAAAAACGTGGTCACCGGTCAATGCCGTTCCAAGTTGATCTCTGATGTTGCGTCGGATCCGATTATAACGTCCGGCAGCTGTAACGTTAATACGCTTAGTAAGTGACAGCGTGTTGCTAAAGTAAAGACCATAGGTCCTATTTCTAGAATCAAGAGAAGTATTAAATTCGTCGTCGGGGGCGTTACCAAAAGTGCCTAGATATAACCCCGATCCGTCTATCGCACGTTCCGTTGTTAGGGTTCCGATCTCGCTATTAGATCCGAAGGTTACCTTAGCAACATCGGCTGATACGCCAAGGATCATGGCATTATTCCGTCCAACCAGTTCGGTCGTCGCCATTGCTTGAAACGCGGATCCGTAGCCTTCTGTGTGAGTGGTGGTCCGGTTGAATACCCCGTCACCTCCAGCATCAATTTGAGTGATGAAGCGCCCAGACAGTAAATCCACCAGTGGTTTCGCTTCCAGTCCTACTTCGTCAGCACTGGAAGAGTGCGGCTGGTAACACAGAGTCCCTGCCGGAGCAACAGTCGGGAGGACATACACATTACATGGCTCAAACTCTGCTTCATCACCATTTAATGTCTCGCGATCGAGGCCACGGTAGTACCCAATTGCCTGAACCGACCAAGTGCGAGACAAAATATAATTCATTCGACTCTGGATAAATCCGAGCCGATTCTCGGTAGTGTCCGGAGACGTAAAGACGGCTTTCCGGTCAACTTCGAGGAGTTCAATCGGAGTCGCGCCATTTCCGTTGAGAATTGTATCGGCGTAGACAAAATTGATACCCGTATCGAATCGACCCTTTCTGTACGAAAGATCCGCGACCGCTTGTGTAACGTTCGACTCGGATGCCTGCCTCCATCCCATCTCGTGGAAACGCGTTGCACCCATGTAGATCGCCCAAGGCCCAGAACTCCCACCTACCTCCACTGTCCCTGTAACACGACCGAAAGAGCCCCCCACAAATTCGCCGCGGAAACCACTGGTGTCAAAACCACTCTTAAGTTGCAGCGCCAGTGCTCCTCCTAAGGCGTTCAAACCGAAAACGGATTCTAGTCCGGAACTCAGTTGCACGCGTTGAAGTGCAAAATGTGGAATTAAATCGAACTGCACGGTGTCACCGAACGGTTCGTTGATCCGAACGCCGTTTTGGTATACGGCTATACCCTGGGGCAACCCAAGAAGTGGTGAAGCCGTAAAACCCCGGAACCTAAGCGTAGGTTGAAAGAGGTTGCCAGTTGCATTCTCTAAAGATATCGAACCAACGCGTTCATTCAGTGCAGCAGCAAGGGAAGGAGCGTTAAGCCTTTCGAGTTCCCTAGCATTCATCGTTATTGTTGTCGTAGGCACCAAATCTGGAGAAATACCACTGCCGAGTAAGGGAGCAACACCCACCACATCTAACTGGAGCAACAGCGGTGTAACCTCCATCTCTACACTTAAGACCTGTTTGGCACCCGCGAATAGTCTTATCTCCTCATATCGTACAGTTTTAAATCCTTGAATCTCAAAAGTGACGGTGTAAACTCCATCAAAAAGCTCGTTTACCTGATAGTTTCCTGTTTCGTCCGTAATGGTGATTACCGGTTGCGTCAGAAAAGATGTATCTACCGTAACAACAACCCCAACGATTACAGCATCTTGTTCATCTGTTACCCGACCTTCGAGTGATGTGGTTTGTGCCTCAACGCTCACCGGAACAACCAATAAACTCCAACTGCAAAGGACGAGCAACCCATTTGTAAAAACGTTTCCAACTCTATCCACTAAAGATATATTTCCCCTAAGTCTGGAACACAAGCACTTCCTTCCCTTATGTGTCAACTTTGTCATCTTCGGATTACGAACAAAGAGCACAGGAACTCAAGCGCTCAGGATCCCCAGTTTGATCACCATCTCAAAACTCAAAGGAACGACTCACAATGACACCAGGTCCAGCCTTCGGCTAGCCGGACTGAGCCCATGCCTGACACCCTTGTAGTTCAACGCGACTATTGTCGACTTGTTCCCGCTGTTGTCCAATGACGACTTTGACAAACTCAAAGGTACCAGACAAGGCTGGGAATCAAAGGCTTTTCAACCTTTGTGTCTTCACGACATTTGCCATCTAAGATTCGTCGAAGTTGCCAAGATCGATCAGGACGATATAGACATGGCATTAGATCACACACTCACGATTCAACTGGCAGTTTTCATCTGATTTATCTTATCTTCAAGGATAGCTCAAAAATCGTGAAACTAATTCTCAAATATTACTTATAACAATCAATTATCAAGCCATTCAGATCTTGAAGAAAAAACCATAAAGCTTTCCGAGTCGGATCCTAACCTATTCAAGCACTCCGATGCGATACAAGTGGCTGTCACTTCGAAGAAAAATCGAGCCGCTGGCTATAGCCATCGACGCAAGTGTAGTGCCATCGAGCTGATTAGTAGCCAAGGGCACAAACTCCTTCCCTGGTGTTATGACGGTCGTTACTCCTTCTTCATTCAAAAAGTAGATCCGTCCATCCCCAAACACGGGCGAGGCAGAATAATTGCCCCCAAGTCGCTTACGCCAGAGTATCTCCCCCGTAGTAGCGTCAACGCAAGTGGCTATACCCCTGTCATTGACGACGTACAGTGCATCGCGCACAAGTAAAGGCGATGGCGTCAAAGGCATAGCGCGTTGTAACGACCAGACTATATGAGTCTCAGTTACATCGCCAACACCGTCAGCACGCACAGCCAGCAAAGACGGCTGAAAAAACCCTGTCATAATGTAAACAAGACCTCGACCATACACTGGACGTGGAACATTTGAGAAACCATCGTTGTAACCTACACTCCAAATTTCCTTGCCTGATTCCGGCTCATACGCAACTGCACGATAGGCTCCCACGCTGACGATTTCGTCGCGGTTCCCGACCCTAATCACTAGCGGCGTAGAGTAGGCTTGCGAGATCGGTCGCTGGCGTAGCGTTTTCCATCTGACTTTACCCGTCTGCTTGTCGAGAGCAATGACAAACGCTATGTCGTAACCATCGCAGCTGAAAATTAGAAGATCTCCGTAAATTACGGGCGAACCGCCATTGCCATGTTGAGACAGGTACTGGAAACGATTTTTCCAGACTATTTCCCCGGAGGTCGTGAGCGCGGCGGTGCCGTAAGCACCAAAGTGAACGTAGACTCGATCTCCGTCAATTACAGGTGTTGGAGAAGCAAGGCTATTCTTAAGATTCTTGGCCCTTACAGTCTTAATGCTGAAAACTTCCTTGTTCACTCGTTCACGCCCTGTTTCGATATCGAATGCAACCGCACGAAGCGACGCTCCGTCCTGGTTAATGGCCGCTGTTACCCACACAAGACCGCTGGACGCTACTGGGGTAGACCACCCTGAACCCGGGACTGGTATCTTCCAGAGTACGTTCCGCGATTCAGACCACTCGAATGGTAGCTTGTACTCACCCGAATGGCCCTGGCCTGTAGGGCCTCTGAATTCTGGCCAATCTTGAGCCGTGACTGACACGTTCATCACTACGAACAGGAAAAAGAAAAACAAGGAGATCACCATGCGCTCCATTCTAACAGTCGTCAGGTGAGAATCAGGCAACCAAACATCCGCTCCACACCCGTCCAACTGAAAAGTCGCTTCATCTTCACAACGCTACTGCAACTTAACTTTCCACATGCTATCCTCATCTCTAGATTACCCTTGGACCTCGCAAGATCGCCTATGGCTCTAACTGTTTTGATACCCGACCGCCGCACAGAAAAATGAGCAATATACACGGTAGGGACACACGTGAACCAAGCCTTTACCAAGCTCTCATACCTCCACTTTTCTTGGTCGGACTGCTCACCTGTTCAATCAGATTATTCGGGAACACCGCTTCAGACGGCCCCAATCAAATTGCGTTAATCTTGGCTGCCGGAGTAACCATCATCATTGGTCTCCTCAATGGCCATCGCTGGAAGGAACTCGAAAACGGTATTATCCAAGGTATCTCTCTCGCCATGGGCGCCATTCTGATCCTACTGGTCGTTGGGTCACTCATCGGCTCATGGATCCTCGCTGGAATCGTCCCAACGATGATCTACTACGGCCTAAAAATCCTGGTACCATCCGTTTTCTACGCGGCAGCTTGTGTCATCTGTGCACTAGTTTCGCTTGTGACTGGCAGTTCTTGGACTACCGCAGGCACGATCGGTGTCGCCCTAATTGGCATCGCAACGGCCCAAGATCTGAACCTCGGTTTGGCAGCAGGCGCCATCCTGTCAGGCGCTTACTTTGGTGACAAGATGTCACCTCTCTCAGAAACTACCAACCTTGCGCCCGCCGTTTCAGGAACAAACCTGTTCGCTCACATCCGCCACATGATCTGGACCACTGCACCAAGCATCACCCTGGCATTGATCCTATTCGTAATTGCAGGATTATTCTCAACCAATCCTCAAAATAAGGATAATCTTGATCCGATACTCCGCACACTAGAAAACCAGTTCGAGATCGGCCCGCACTTACTGATTCCAGTCGTTTTCGTGCTCATCCTGGTTATACGAAAAATTCCAGCATTTCCGGCACTCTTGCTAGGAACATTAGTCGGAGGACTTTTTGCCGTTTTATTTCAACATAAGGCTGTACTTACCTACGTGGGTGAAACTGATCTACCTACTGGGTGGGCGCTTCTTCAGGGAGTCTGGATGGTGTTCTATGGGGGATTCGAACTTCATTCCGGCAATGCATTGCTTGACGATCTTCTTTCGGGAGGAGGAATGTCTAGCATGCTTCTGACTGTGTGGCTGGTGATATCAGCCATGATGTTCGGAGCAGTATTGGAAACAACCCGGATGCTGCAAACGATTGGTGCAGCCATCCTGAGTCTTACGAAAGGGACTGGCAGCTTAATCTTCTCCACACTCCTCACTTGCATTGGTACCAACATGCTCGCTGCCGACCAGTACATTAGCATCGTCTTACCTGGCAGATTGTTCCGTGTGGAATACCAAAAGCGCCAGATCGAATCGAAAAATCTCTCGCGTGCCTTGGAAGACGGTGGGACACTCACCTCGGTCCTAATTCCATGGAACACCTGCGGTGTTTTCATGTCGCAGACCTTAGGTGTGACCACTTTAGTCTACGCACCCTACTGCTTCTTCAATCTCATCAATCTGGTGGTGGCCACGATTTACAGCTTCACCGGCTCCACCACCGGAAAGCTCCCAAAGTCGTATCCGGATGGTAAATCATCACTTGTTTGAGACCCTAAAAATTCTCCAAACGAAAGCCTTCGTCTGAATACTAGATTCATGTGGGTCCACTGTTCAAAAAAGATCACCCGAATAGAGAATCCCACTCTCTCGATTCCGTAAACGTATTTAAAACTCCACGAGCGTCTGGTACAGTTCCAAACTCCTTGCGTCATGCAACATGAAACGCTGAGTATAAGCTAACCCGAGAACTTCTGAGGAAAACTTGGAAAATTGGTCCGAGAGAGGCCCTAATCGGCACCTAGAGCAAAATTCAGACCCAACATGAAAATACGTGGAGAGGCTGGACGGACACCAGCCGGACGTCTGGCAACGATAGCGTACCGATTGGTAAGATTTTGCGCACTAGAAAAAAAACTGACGGTTTCTGAAACACTGTACTCACCAGACAGATTAAAAATGAGATACGAATCAGTCGCTCGGCTCTTTACAATCGGGCCTTGTCCAGCCTCTGTACGCATTCCATCGACATAGATGGCCTCGAGGCGCAAGCTAACCAGAGATTTTTCCACTCCGGCGCTAGCGAAGAACTGATGCCTCGGAATGTAAGGAAGCTTGTCTCCGATGGTTACAGTGTCCCATGGTCCAAAAGAGCTATAGAAGCTATTTCGAAATTCCGCATCAGTGAACGTGTAGGCAACTCGCAATGGTAAAGACGTACGGAACTGGAACAACTGACTCATGTCCCAGGCGGCTGACGCCTCCAGCCCATATACCCTTGCGGCTCCACCATTAAATAAGTCACCCTCACCCACACCACCTGCAGCGAGCGTATCTACACCAAGTAAGTTCTTGTAATCGTTGAAGAACCCAAAAAATTCGGTGTTTAACGAACTACTCTGTGTTCTTACTCCCAATTCGTAGTTAACGCTAACCTCAGACTCGGTCTCATCCGTAGATCCCGGCCCAGGTGGAGAAAAACCCTTGTGCACTCCACCAAACAAGCCAAGAGTCGGATTAACAGTAAAACTGACACCAACACCTGGGATGAACACATTGACGACGTTCTGTTTGATCGCTTTAGGGCGGGTACGGCTAGGATCGCTCTTCGCATAGTCAGTTCTAATTAGGTTAATCCTCTCGTAACGCACCCCCGGTATGAAACTCCATGGTCCCGTCTCGATCGTGTCTTGAACGAACGTTGCCCAAGCACCGGCATCGCTTATCCGATTTGTTTGGCTCCCTGGAGTACCAGCGGCCGTAAGAAACATCAACCCATTAAGCATCTGAAATGCATCCTCGTGCTGAAAACGATCTTCTTGATCCTGGTGATACCGAACGCCAACCTGTAATTGGTGTCGGAAACTACCCGTAACCAGAGGGAGTCCTAATACGGACTGGACGCCGGCACCATAATAAGTCCTATTGTTGTGTCGTACTTTTAGTTGTCCTGGACTGCTGTCAGAACCTCGCGCGATCGAAAGTTCGTCAGAAAAGACCTCTGGATTAGTAAGGATTTTGTTCAGGCTGGTTTCAGAGATACTTTGAAGCTTGATCCAATTTCTCCTAAAATTATTTCGGTATATTACCGTGGTCAAGTCAAATGTCGGTAGGGCAAGAAGGTGTCTGGCCTGGTATGACTCATGCTCAGAATTGAATACATCTTGCTGAGATGCTGCGTAACGACGAAACGGTGTACGTTGGAAGTCCGTATCTGTTAATCCAAGGTATGTTTCATTGGATGTTTGATCCGTCTTGCCCAACTTAACCTCGAGCTCTTGATAGATTCGGGCTGTGGAACTCGTGTTAACTCGGAACTTCCCGAGATAATCTCCGAGCTCGAAACCTGTTTCACCACCTCCATCCAACACCTTGAAGCCGTCAGTCCGCATCTGGTAGGTCTCTACAGTCCAACCAAAATTCTGTGCTGAATCTCCCACAGTCGCAGTTATCTTCCGGGCATCATAAGCACCTAAACCGAAGGTGGTCTTCAGACGAAAATCTTGGGGAATACTAGTGGAGATGAGATTCAGTACGCCGCCGGTTGTTCGAGGTCCGTGTCTGATCTGGCTCGACCCCTTAGCAATTTCAATCGATTCCATTCGACCAGTCGTCGGAAAGTAATAGGCTGCCGGCGCAGCGTACGGCGCGGGGGCAATCAGTATGCCATCTTCCATCAAGGTGATCTTGCTGCTTCGATCGCTACCCGTTCCGCGCATGCCGATATTGGGACGCAAACCATACCCATCTTCTTCCTGGACATTCACCCCGGGTACCTGCCGCAGAACATCATTTATGTCATCATTACCCCTCTTGAGCATAGCCAGTTCTCTCGGATCAATAAAATAGGCTGAGCCGGGAATATCACTAACGTTATCGGCATGCCCGATGACCATGATTCGTTCCTGAATTACTTGTGGTAGTGTTAATTCCACCTCCATTACCTGACCAGCCAATATGGTCACTTCCCGGATTACGGTGGATAGTCCAGCACCACTGGCGTAAAGACGATATTGGTCAGGAGTGAGATCGTCGAATTGAAAACTACCTTCGCTGTCCGCCGTCGTCGTGAATGAAACCCCAGACTCACTAATCAGAGTGAGGGAAGCACCCCCCACAGGTGCACCCATGACCGACACCACATGGCCCGAAACTGAGGCTATAGTCGGCTGGGCGAAAATGGACGGACCAGATGTCAGATTCCAGACTAGGAGCCCGACGAAAACAAATGCTAAGGATTTTTGAATGACTTAACCAATCCTTGCAGAGTAGATTGAACTAGATAGCAACAACATTAATGAGAATGAGTCTCAGTATCAAAATTTGATGTTAGATCTTTACGCCAGGGTCAGTCAAGAAATATTTCAGAATCTTGGAAACCCACTATTAGTCTTTTCGCATGACTCCACCTAGACTCACCTATCGACAAATCCTAGCCTTCTGGCTCCCACTGGCCGGAACCTGGCTCATGATGGCAGTAGAAGGGCCTTTTCTGGCTGCATTCATCGCCCGGCTGCCCCAGCTCACTGAAAACCTAGCCGCCTTTGGTGTCACGTTTGCATTTGCTCTGATCATCGAATCTCCCGTCATAATGTTGATGAGTGCGTCCACCGCCCTAGTGAAAGACCATGAAACCTACCTAGCGTTACGCCGCTTTGCATACGGTCTTAGTGCCATCCTCACGATTGTTCTATTACTATTGGTTTTGCCGCCAATCTTCCAATTGGTTTCTTTCAACCTACTTAAACTACCGAATGATGTCGGAACCCTCACACATGGAGGACTTGTTCTTCTCCTTCCTTGGCCAGCTGCGATTGGCTATCGAAGATTTCAACAAGGTCTGCTTATTCGATACAACTTTACGAGGCGCGTGGCTTACGGAACGATCCTCCGCCTAATCGCTATGAGTCTAACGGCCATGGTCGCGTCACAAATCTTTAAACTAGATGGAATTTATGTCGCCACATTGGCCCTTTCAGCCGGAGTCCTGGTGGAAGCCCTAGCCAGTCGCCTGATGTCTCGTAGCGTCGTTAGTCACCTTGCGAAAAAGGAACATGTAGGAACGGGCAACGATGAACTGACCCTTTCCAAGATCCTCTCCTTCTACGTACCACTTGCATTGACGTCGTTTCTGGCGATGGCTGTTCAGCCACTCGTCACTTTCTTTATGGCACAGAGTCGACTGGCTCTAGAATCGTTAGCTGCATTGCCCGTAATTCATGGCCTAACGTTCATATTTCGAAGTTTGGGCCTTTCGTACCAAGAAGTTGGAATTGCAATGCTTGGGGATAGCCGAGAACACTATAAGCCTCTCCGCAATTTTAGCTTTGCGCTAGCCTTATTCACGTCCACGACCCTCGGTATCATTGCGTTCAGCCGTCTTTCGACATTGTGGTTCCACGAAGTATCAAACTTGTCGGTCGAGTTGACCCACATTTCACTCTTACCCACGCAGATCTTCACTTTGCTTCCGGCTTTGACCGTTTTATTGTCTTTTCAGCGTTCACTACTCGTCCACAGTCGAGACACTGCACCAATCACACAAGCAACGGCTATCGAGGTCGTCTGTGTCTTCGGAATACTCACAATTGGGATCCACGGTCTAGATCTTAGCGGCGTGGTTGCGGCCGCTCTCGCAACGGTCTTAGGTCGTATGCTCGCCAACCTCTGGCTAATTCGACCTTGCCAGAAGGCACTGCGACCTCGGTTGAACGAACTTGCCTAAACAGACAATTGCTTCAGATGGTCAGGGGAAGCATATGGGATCGAGTTTCCATCTCAAAACCTAGGCCGAAATTGTGTTCATTGAAAGTGGACTGGGGTGGCATTATTTCATTGCAGAAGTGCATCAACCATTTTATCTTCGGTCAACTTCTTGAAGTCAGAGTATTCTGTCCGCCTTTCAAACCTGAAGGACTTAAAAAGAAACTTTCTTCCACTTCCCAACATACGTAAATGCGACGGTAGCCAGATCTCGTCGTTCACCTTTCGGTAATTTAAAGTGAAGGAGAGCCCCTTGTGCATAATGGCAATCAGGCCCCACCCAATTTTGACGTCTTCGAGAGTCTCTGCTTCAACTCGAACGACCTTGTAATCTTCCTCACTCACCCAAAGGAGACCACGAGACTTACTAAACATCGTTCCCCTTCTCGTTCTCGGTTTGGCATCAGGCCGGGGCATAAATGAAACGGCTATAGTAGAGTGTCCGTCAAGATTTTCCCGCCGAAGTAGCTGAAAATCAAAGAGTGTCAGCATTTCTTCGAACAACTCCTTCTCTTCACTTTGCGCCTGGGCTGCCTCCTTCAGCCGCTGGCCTCGCTCAGTGATTGTTTTACCGGCTAGTTCCCGCGCACGCTTAGCTAATTGATTTCTCCTTTTCCGCACCTGCTTCGCAACGTCTTTTTCACTCAGCGGTTCTCCGTTGACACTCAACAAACGCCTATAAGTATCTCCAGGATTAGCAGCAGGATAGATTTGCCGAACCTCCGTCGTTACCTCATCGGGTTCTCCCTTGGATATTCTGGTGCGTGTTTCGATAAAGGTGTACTGGCTCAGAAGCAACTGGTCCGTAATTGCATGTTTTCGAACTTGTTCCAAAAACACTGCTGGCTCAGGCAACGAGCTGTCTTCGTTATCGGGTGCGCCCCAAACAGTATTCCCGAATGCCAAGCCCGTCATGAGGATGCCAAAACCCAACATATCCCAAAACGAGATAAGAGACCCTCTAGAAAACCGGTACAAGTGACGGGCAAAGTAGCTCAAGCACAACATGGTCAGTAAGTTATCCTTCTTCATCATAGCCCGCGTCTCCATTGATTCCAAATGAAAGAAATTAGGAAACGGCACCCTAATCTATCGCTAAACAAAAGTATTGACTAGCATGTCATTAACATACATACCGGTCGGCATGTTTTTAAGATGAACGCAAAAGCTAGACACCGAGAGAATCGGACCCGCAATCTAATCGTTCAGGCTGCCTTCGAAGAGATCTGGCGGGTGGGCTTCCGGTCTGCAAGTCTTGAGGCAATCCTGAAACGTGCCAAAGTTACTAAGGGAGCGCTCTACCACCATTTCCCAAATAAGCAGGCCCTCGGGTACGCAGTGGTTGACGAGTACATCCGGTGGCTAATCTACGACGACTTTCTCCGCCCACTCGCCGAGAATGAAAGCGACCCAATCGAGACACTAAACTCCATCGTTCGTGCCAGAAACCGTTCCGCAAAGCATTCTGATACGACACATGACTACTCGATCAATGTACTCGGAGTGAATGCTATTCGACTTGGATGCCCATTAAATAATCTCGCCCAAGAGATGTCTCCTCTCGACGAGGAATTCCGAATCGACGAGGAATTCCGAAAAAAATCCAGCGTGTTTTTGATATGTGGCAGGAGGGTCTCGCCAAGGCCCTCAGACGTGGCCAGGCTGCCCGTAGCGTCAGTCAAAACATTGATCCGGATACGACTGCAGTATTCCTCATCGCTGTAATTGAAGGGACGATCGGTATAGCCAAGAATGCCCAGCGAACTCAGATCCTCTCAGACTCTCTTGACAAATTACTCGATTACATCAATACACTACGCCATCAATCAAATTGAACACCTTACCAGATTGGCATATATAACCATTGAGAAATCATTGAACCATTTCTTTGAAGTCTTTTTCGCTGATAATCCGAATAGGATGCCCAGCGCGAACTAGGAATTTTGCTTTTTGATGTTGGCGGCTCTTAGACTGTCCCCCAGTGAATGCTTCGGTATGATGGCTACCAACAACAACTATAGTGGTATCGTTTCCTACGGTGTTACCCACATCACACCCAAGAGCAACCGCAAGAGAAGTGGCCTCTCTTCGAGAAATGGACGATGCCCCAGTAAACACAATCTTTTCACCATACATCCGACCATTTGATTTTGCGCGCACTTCCCTAAATGCCTCCCTTGCTTTCAAATTAATTGGCTTTTTTACACGAACTAGCTATTCGTTAAGTGAAACACCCGTATCATTGATGGCCTTAAGCAAAATGAGACCTGCCGCCCTTGCATCTTCCGAAGCATCGTGATGCCTAAATTCGACACCACACCATTCAGCAACATTCGCGAGACCGTATCCCCTCCTTGCAAACTGATTCCACGCCCGCCGCCGACATACCCCTGCACTGTCCAACCAATGGCACTCTGGAATAGACATACCGTATTTTATGTAGGTCCTCGTCAATGCGGCTTTATCAAAACCAGTATGGGCCACGACTATTTGATCACTGATCAATCTATCTAGTTCCGGTGCAACAATCGGAAACTTCGGAGATTTTATAACGTCACATTTCATAATTCCATGGATCTCAATGTTGAACTCATCAAACTCGCATTCAGGGTTAACAAGAGTGTTCCAGCTATCAACAATCAATCCATCCTTAAACGTAACCACTCCAAGTTGACAGATACTCGTCAAGTCCGCACTTGCTGTTTCGACGTCAAGCGAAACGAACATACTGTCGATCACAAGATACTCCCGGTCGATAATGAAGAACAAAGGAACAACTCTCACCGGACTATGTACAACTTCGCTCTGGCGACAACTACGCACCTCATCATCCAGATGCGACAACAAAAAGTAAAGGAGCTAACCCCAAGACTTGGTGTTTAGCCCCTTTACATTCATCAATCGGGACGACTGAAATGAACTCCCTTTACCCCCACGAATCTGGATCTACTTACTACGCCCCGAGCGGGAAGACTTCCCAGCCGACCGAGATCCGCCACGGTTACCTAAATTTCCAAGCGCGACACTACGCTTATACGCAGCCAACACAGCGTCAGAAATCACCGTTCGAAAACCACCCTTCTCTAACTGATACAATGCTTCTGCACTTGTACCACCAGGTGACGTTACAATGTTCCGCATTTCTGCGGGATGGACCGTTGACCGTTCAGCGAAAATCGCTGAGCCACGAATCGTTTGCAGCACTAATCTCCGCGCGTCGCTTCGCGAAAATCCGAGATGTACGGCAGCGTCGATCAGTGCTTCCATAAGTAGGAAAACGTATGCTGGACCGGTGCCACTGATGGCCGTCGCCATGTCAAGAAAGGTTTCGTCTTCCACATAAAGCTGATGGCCAAGTGCATTGAGGATAGCCTCCGCCTGCCGCCGCTGTGGCTCTCTGACCGCTGGTGTGGCAGCCCAGACTGTCATTCCTTCACCGACCTGTGCCGGTGTGTTCGGCATTGAACGCACAATTGCCTTATGCGCCAAGCCGCTTGCGATCGAGCATATGTCCGCACCAGCCACAATGGACACGACTAACGCGGACGCTGGAATAACACCATGAAGATCATTAAAAACCATTGGCAAAACCTGAGGCTTAACCGACAAAATAATGACTTTCGCTTTCCGTACGGCAACAAGATTGTCATGAGTCGCGTGAACGTCAAAACGACGTCGAATGACTTCCAACCGTTCAGCGTGAGGGTCAGCGGCGGTGATCGCACCCGGATCGACCAAATGCTTCACAAGCAGTCCGCGAATCATCGCCTCACCCATTGCACCGGCACCGATGAACGCCAGTGGCAGTTTCACAAGGACTTCGGTCGATTTCAAAGGTTCTCCTTTCTAGAATCTGCTAGCACTCAACTATCCACCATAATACTTGATTCTTAGCTATGGATCCTCTTACCCATACGCTTGTTGGTTTAAGTCTTGCCGAAACAAGACTCAAACACACTACTCCTCTTGCAAGAACCACCATGATACTCGGAGCAAATTTACCAGACGTTGACGTCGTAGCACATCTAATTTCGCTTGACGTGGCTCTGGGATTCCGGAGGGGACTAACGCATGGTGTCCTTGCAATGATTGTTCTACCGTGGCTACTCACAGGTGGAATACTACTGTTTGATCGGTTCACCCGCCGCCAACATCTACCAGATGTGCCACCGGCAAAATTTGACGCTTTGCTTCGCCTGGCATACATAGCAGTGCTCACTCACCCTTTCCTCGATTGGTTGAACACCTACGGTGTTCGTTTACTGATGCCATTCGACAACCGATGGTTTTATGGTGACTCAGTCTTCATCGTGGATCCATGGTTTTGGCTGTTGTCCGGAACTGCGGCTGTCCTGTGCAACACGAAGTCTCGGTTAAGCACTGTTTCATGGATCCTGCTTGGTACTATTCTGACACTCGTTGTCACAAGAGCAGCTATAGTTCCCATGTTAGGGAAGGTCTTGTGGTGTTTCGGTGTTTCACTTATCGCCAGTCTTCGAATATGGGGTGGCCTGCAGCATCAAATGAACCGCGTTGCCACATTTGCTCTGACGGCAGCGGTCTTGTACGCAGTTACCATGTTTGCGATCACACAACTCACACGATGGAGCGTTGAACACTGGTTAAAAACTCGGGGCCTTAGCCCCCAGCAAATCATGGCTAGTCCTGTTCCGGTGAATCCATTTGTGCGTGACGTCATTGTTAGCTCAGCCGGGCAATATCACTTCCTTAGAGTTAATTGGCTTGCAAGTGAGACCATTCGCATAAATGGAAGAAGCATTTCTAGAAAAGAACCTGACTCACTGGTTGAGGCAGCTCTCCAAGCACCCCACGTTCAAGGACTGCGCGTCTGGATGCGCCTTCCTAGCTACCAGGTCGAGGAACTCTCTGACGGTTATAAAGTGACCATTCGTGACATTCGGTATTCGCGGAACAACGCAACTGGTATTGGCACTGAAATTGTTGAGCTCGATCGGTACCTAAACATCCGCTAAGTATTTTGGCTCCCTGCTTTATTTTACACTTCTTTTCAGGGGACAACATTTTTAAGACTAAAAAACTAAGCCGTCAATGCAGGACCCGCCGTGCATTAATCCAGTCCATGGGATTTCAAATGTAGATGTCAGGTTCCTAACCCAATGTTTGCCTTATCCACTCACCACCACGACTTTTGAACAACACCTGAAGCCTACCTCGCTAGCCATGGATTACAATCTCTTATCTCTAATCACTAACTCATAGCCTTTTCGATACAGCATTCTTGTCGTCGTCTCGTTCTTGAAACTGTTGCCGTCTAACCTGTACGCGAACATCATCCATAGCTCTAAAAAACGGCGACTTCCATTCTTCGAAGAACCACTCAGGTTGAAGATGTGGAAAGGCGTCTTCTGAACGCAGGATCTGTTGGAGCTATAGCTCATTAATGGTATCGTGGCCGTGGATTGTGCGTACAAAGTCAGATAATGCCTTTTGAGCTTCTACTTAAGCATGTCTGGGATTCACGGGTTGTGCCGCTGACCTCTAAAGGTTTTTCGTAACTTTGTGGGAAGTTACGTTTGGACAGTACATGGATTAGGCCTGACGCACTCGATGGGAAAGCGGTGAATCTGATGGAATCGACCAAACCCGTGAAGACCCATTCTCTTACCTCTATTCGTCAAACCCCTACACGCGTAAGCGGGTGTAAGTTGTAAATGATATAGAACAGGGTTAGGTAATGGTCTGAAAGGATCGAACATGTTCAAAAGAACGAAATGCTTCATAGTGGTTGTGTTGCCAATGACCATGGCATTGCTGATCACTGGGTTGGCAACGAACTTGGTAGCTCAGGATGAGAATCCTTGGACCTCCGAAATCGATGTGGCTCGGGGCCAGGACATGTTTGAGAGACACTGCGCACAGTGCCACGGTATGGAAGCAGCTGGTGGAGAGTTTGGACCTGCCCTGAGCACTGGTCAGTTTAGGCATGCGAGTACGAACGCTGGTCTGTACAGGGTAATTGCCGAAGGTGTCCCAAACACCGAAATGATTGGCTGGCACCGAGGACGAATAGGATGGACTCGTTCAATCTGGCAGCTCGTCTCTTATCTGAACTCGTTGAATCCGCGTGCTGGGAATCTGGTTCTCCCTGGTGACTCGTCAATCGGTAAGAACCTCTACCAGGGGAAGGGGGATTGTACCAGCTGCCACATGATCAAAGGACAAGGAGGTCGTCTGGGACCTGACCTGTCCATAATTGCTGACCAACGGTCACCAGACGAGATGAAATCAGATTTACTGGACCCAGATGAACATGTCTCTCCGCGCTGGTGGTCAATGCGGGTTACCCACTTAGATGGTACTAAAGTGGAAGGAATTCGCTTGAATGAAGATACTTACTCCGTCAGAATTCTAGATCTAGACGAACAATTGTGGTCCTTTTTGAAGCGGGACTTGCGCGAGAGTCAACGAATAGAAACGTCAAGTATGCCTAGTTATAGAGAAACCTTAACCGACAAAGAAGTCGATGATGTGATCGCGTACCTCTATACCTTACGCAGAGAGTGAAGACGATTCTGTTCTGTTGCCGTGATTTGGGAACAGCGAACTGACGCTGACGACGATCCAGTCGTCAGGCACCAACGAGCACTTCTACCATTGAAGAAGAAGGGAAAAATGATGATAACCCGATATGCACTGGCAATTGTACTGCTATTCGCAGCGCTAACACTTGACGCCCAGCAGTCAGGATCGTCATCTGGTACACCAACAACTCCGACACCCGCATTTAGGCCAGTTACTTCGGAGCGCCTGCTTAATGCCGATCAGGAACCTCAGAACTGGTTAATGTACTCCGGAAACTACAAGGCCCAGCGCTTCAGTGGGCTCGACCAGATTGATAAGGGCAATGCGCATCAACTTCAAATGCAATGGGCTTATCAACTAGAGGCTCTCGACCGCTCCGAATCAACTCCACTCGTAATTGACGGCGTAATGTACGTCACTGAGGCACCAAGTAACGTCATCGCCCTTGATGCTAAAACCGGTCGCCCTTATTGGAAATATGAGCATGACCTCCCAGAAAATCTTAATTTTTGCTGTGGGCGGAACAATCGGGGTGTTGCGGTACTTGGTGATCGACTGTACATGAGTACTCTAGATGCCCATCTTGTTTCATTGGACGTTAAGACTGGTAACGTGATCTGGGATGCTGACGTCGGAGACGAAGGCACAGGCCACAGTAAAACAGCCGCACCACTGATCGTCGGAGATAAGGTCGTCACCGGTATCGCGGGCGGTGAATATGGCATCCGCGGATATCTGGATGCTTACGATGCTCAGACCGGCGAGCGCACCTGGAGATTTTACACAATCCCAGGACCAGATCATCCGGATAACCGATCCTGGTCTGGTGACTCGTGGAGAACGGGTGGTTCGCCAACCTGGGTCACGGGTTCCTACGATCCCGATCTAAATCTAGTGTATTGGGGAACTGGCAACCCTGGCCCCGATTGGAATGGGGATGTCCGGCTTGGTGACAACTTGTACTCAGACTCCGTACTGGCGCTAGACGGCGATACAGGTGAAATGCAATGGTATTTCCAGTTCACTCCTCACGATATTCACGATTGGGATGCAACCCAGATTCCTATCTTAGCTGACGCCGAGTTCGGTGGACGCGAGCGAAAACTAATGCTCTTCCCGAACCGTAACGCCTTTTTCTACGTGTTGGACCGTGAGGATGGTGAGTTCCTCCTCGGTACACCGTACGCAAAGCAGACTTGGGCGGAACGTCTCGACGAAAACGGTCGACCGGTCCGCGCACCCAACACTGCACCGAGTGTCGAAGGGACGCTCGTAGCACCAGCCGTTGTCGGTGGATCGAACTGGTGGTCTCCCAGTTACAGTCCGCGGACCGGATTACTCTACGTTATGGCCTATGACGCAGAAGCTGAGTATTTCATCCGCGAAGACGAGTATGTCCCAGGTGAACATTTTGTGGGTGGTGGTGGACAGCAACTTGAACCAGAAACATATGTTAGTGCGGTGCGTGCGATCGAACCTCAGACTGGCGAGCGAAAATGGGAATACCAGGTCCAGCCCCAATCAACGTCTGGTCTTCTCTCAACCGCTGGAGATCTGGTGTTTGGCGGTACGGTCAACGGGTTCTTTTTTGCACTAGATGCACACACAGGCGAAGAACTCTGGTACGTCAGCCTAGGTTCGAAGGTCCATGCGGGTCCGATGAGCTATGCTGTCGACGGCCAACAGTACATCACAATAGCAGCTGGAAATGTCATCTTCACGTTTACTTTGAAGGATGATCCTGTGAACCGCCAGGCGCTTGGCGTTGGTCGCTAACCAAGCGCAAGGTTTTATCGAAAAGTTGCTCTGGGTTTGAGCACGTGTAATTAAAGTGGAATCTTCGGATAGATCTTTTCGTGGCGTAGCCACGTAGGTGACAAAGAATCCCCCAATCAATTATCGGTAGATCGTAGGAGGGTGTAATGCCATTTATTAATCTGGAAACCCTGAAGCAGAGGGAGCAGATGCCTGGTTTCGTCGGGCGATTCGTCCATTCTGAGAATATGACCTTGGTGCACTGGGAAATTCCCCCTGGCACACCCCTGCCTGAGCATTCACACCCTCAAGAACAATTGATTATTTTCGTCGACGGAAAATTTGAGTTAACGATCGATGGAGAGACAGCACTTCTTGGGCCGCAGTCGGTTGCGGTCATCCCATCAAATGCCGTTCACTCCGGTAAGGCCCTAACAAAGTGCCGCATCATAGACGTCTTTTCACCCGTCAGGGAAGACTACCGGTAAGGATCCACAAGGTTCATGGTGTTTAATCTTTCGAGACACCAATTGATCATTTATTTCTTACTAAAGGGACGTGCCTACACTGAGGCACGAGGGAATCGGTAGATCTAGCATCGTTTGGAGACCAGGTGAAGCAGCAATAACCTTTGGGATCGAGTTTACAATAATTGACGCCGTACCGATGTCCCCAGGAACCCCACCATCAATTTTCATTGAAAGCGATGAGGAACCATTAATCCTCACAGCATCGTAACTTTCGATATTTCCGAGAGCGGCATCGAATCGCAATGTAATAACTGGTATGCCATTTCGATACCCAACACCACGTTGTACGATTCCACACACGCAACCTGGATCAACTGTTAGGAACTCAGTGGACACACCAGTCATCGTAATCTTTGGTTCGACAACATCGGTCACTCGCTGAAGCTCCCACCCGAATGCCCTGGCAATCATCGCCATAGATTCAAGCAAACCCACGTGGCCGACCTTGCGGGTCTCCACCTTTTTTAGAAACTGTTCCCGCGTTAGACCCGCGCCTATCTTTAATTGAAACGGCAGCCGACGTTTTCCTGCATCCTGAACCCGATCGATTTCAATCGAATCAACTTGGCTACAGACACCACTCAGTGTAATCGGTAACGTATCCATCAAAAACCCTGGATTGATTCCTGTTCCGAGTACCGCTACCTTTGCCTGTTTTGCAAGTTCGTCAATCTTAAGTGCGTTATTTCTGTTCGCTAGTAAGGGATACGACAACTCTTCAGCCGTTGAAATGATTGGGACTCTCATCTTTAATACCGTTTCAATTTGCGGCAACACTTCGTCAAGTGACGAACTCGTACAAAGAATCACAACATCAGATTTTGTCCCGTTAAGTACAGCTAGTGCATCTTCAGCTACTTGCACCCCCAGCTTGCTGCTGAGCCCGGCCAATTCACCAACGTCTTTCCCAACCTTCGAGGAGTCAATATCGATTCCACCAACAATCTTAAGCCCTTGGTGTTGAGCTACCTGCCTAGCTACAGCACATCCGATCGGACCAAGACCAAAATGCGTAACGCGAATTGCCATAATTTAATTTCCCTTCCGAAGAGACCTTAGGAACCCATAATTATCATCCCGTACGGTTTTGTCTTCGGAAACGATCTCCCCATCCAAAGTCCCAGTTGTTACAAGATTAGTGTAGGATGCAGAAGTGTTTGACCCGTTCCAAGCTATCTCGTTAAGTATGTTTACAGCGCCTAAGATAGATAAGTTGCTTCCTAATCCAAAACCCTTGCTTGCCATTATAGGTCTCATCACGGGCTGGATGGTCCTGTCGCTGAACGTTGAGGGACGAATGCCTTCGTCTACCTCATTAGAATCGACACCCCCTCACTCAGCGACCGCTCTAATCCAATCTCCTTTAGATCTCTCTCCTCGCAATGCGAATTATTCCATAGATGTCGAACTGGACACTCACGACCGGACACTAACGGGACGAGAGGTTCTGACTTGGCGCAATATCTCGAACATTTCCGTGACAGAGCTACAGTTCAACTTCTACTACAACGGATGGAAAAATACGAATCCAACCTGGATGCGTGAGCGAATTCTTAGTGAAAAAATCGTTTTTCAGTCGCGGCCAGAACACGACTGGGGTTGGATTGAGGTGACCGTAGTGCACTTTCTTGGAACTGGTGACATACCGCCAATAGAACTCACAAGCCACATTTGTCACATTTCCTCAGACGACGGGAATCCAAATGACGAGACGGTCTTAGTGGTACCGCTACTTCGAGAGGTGGCTCAAGGAGAAAGCGTTAACATTATTCTTGAGTGGACTTCACGAATACCCCGTATCTTCTCGAGAACCGGCACTATCGGTAACTTCTTCTTCCTTGCTCAATGGTTCCCAAAGATCGGAGTCCTTGAAGATACGGGCTGGAATTGCCATCAGTTCCACGCTAACACAGAATTCTTTGCCGACTACGGCGTGTACGACGTTCGCATAACAGCGCCAACTGGTTGGGTCGTGGGTGCAACAGGCGTCCAGCAAAATGAGCGCGATAACGCCGATGGCACCACAACGCACCGTTACTACCAAGAAGACGTCCACGATTTCGCCTGGACAACGAGCCCTGATTACGTAGACCTAACAGACCGATTCGAGCACCCCTCGCTCAAAAATGTAGAGATACGGCTTCTTTTGCAACCCGAACATACGAGACAAGCCGAACGACATTTCGAAGTAACTCGTACAGCACTTCGGCAGTACGGTGAGTGGTACGGCGCGCACCCTTATAACTACATAACAGTCGTCGATCCAGCATGGCAAAGCGATTCTCATTTACAAGGTTTATCTTTAGCCGCTGGTATGGAATATCCAACACTCATCACGGCAGGCACGAAATGGCTGATACCAACTGCTGGGATTCGACTCGAGAGTGTGACCGTGCACGAAACAGGACACCAATTCTGGTATGGTCTCATTGCCAACAACGAATTTGAGCATGCTTGGCTGGACGAGGGGGTAACAACATTTTCCACTGCTAGGATCATGGCCGAAACTCTCTCGCCGAGATACCACTCCCAACGTTACTTCGGAAACTTTATCCCTTACGGATTCCAGGACATCCGATGGTCTCGATTAACAGACGGCAACGGTTTGAACCATTACCGTACAGCCGCAAAGATGGATGTCCAAAAAACTCCAACCTATCAACACTGGCCATCCACTGGTAAGGCGACTTTATACAACAAACCCGCCTTATGATTACATACGCTCGAGCGTTATCTCGGTTGGCCGATGTTGCGCAGGATTATGTCAACCTTCTTCGATCGGTGGAAATTTCGGCACCCAAGCCCGGATGATTTCTTTGATGTCGCTAACGAGACCAACGGGCAGAACCTAGACTGGTTTTTCGATCAAGTCTACGGTGGCTCAAACGTGTTCGATTACGGTGTTCATGAACTAAAGGTTCAACCAGCGAGTGCCAGAGGTTTCTTCACCGAAAAGTCGGGCCAAACACCAGTTTTTATGTCTGAGTCAGATGGTCAGGGCATATTTCAGACAACTGTTATAGTGCGTCGATATGGTGAAGCGATCTTCCCGGTTGATGTTCTGACGATCTTTGAGGATGGCGAAACCGTGCGTGAACACCGGGATGGACAGGCTCGATGGAAAGCCTTCACATACGAACGCCCTGCACGTACTACTCGAACCCATATAGATCCAGAACGCGTGCTGCTTCTGGACTTCAACAACACTAATAACAGTAAGTCAACAACTCCTAGGACCGAAAAAGCTACAACGAAATGGATGTTGACGTGGATGATCTGGCTTCAGGATTTGGTGTTGACGTACGCGTTTTTTGTTTAGAGTACCGGTGTGAGACCGAAACAATGGTAATTTTTCGAGCTTTCAGAGATGGTATCAACCGAGTAAATGCTTGCCCGACCATAGTAATCAGTCTGTTTGTCGTGACATTACTCACGGCCCTACCACTTGGCCTGATACTTCGGGACTCCCTGCGCACTCACCTTGGTGACAGCGTTGTTGCAGAAACTGTGGTGAGTGGTATTGACTGGGAATGGTGGCAGGAATTCAGTGCACAGTCGACCGATCTAGGTACAACGTTTTCTCCGTCTATCATCGGCTTCGGTGTAGTACTTGCCAACATCAGCGGCACACTTGATAACAAGCCAATTGCTGGATCGCTGATATGGGCACTGACTGCATATCTGTTTCTCTGGATCCTCTTTGTAGGAGGTGTCATCGATCGTTACGCAAGGAAGAGGCCAACGCGTGTGTCTGGCTTCTTCTCCACATGCGGAATCTACCACTTCAGATTTCTCAGACTGGGAATCATCGCTTGGTTGATGTACGCGTTACTATTCGGTGTCGTACACGCCTTGTTCTTCAACGACTTCTATACTTGGATAACACGAGACCTCACCGTTGAGCGAAACGCGTTCTTTGTACGTCTAACTCTTTACCTGCTATTTGGTATGTTGCTCGGAGCAACTAATCTCGTCCTTGACTACGCGAAGATTCGTGCTGTAGTTGAGGATCGGCGTAGTATGATTGGTGCCTTTCTGGCAGGGTTACGTTTCGTTGTCCGCCGACCTTGGAAAACGTCTGGCCTCTACTTACTAAACGGAATAGTGTTCGTAATAGTCTTACTTGCTTACGCAATATCTGCTCCCGGTGTTGATGAAACTGGTGCCTCTACGTGGTTGGCATTCCTAATCGGGCAACTCTACGTCCTAGCCAGACTTTGGACAAAACTCTTGTTTTATGCGTCACAAACCTCATTCTTTCAGGGTGAACTTGCGCACGCCGACTACACTGCCGCAGCCGAAAAAGGCTACTCAGAGCCACCGACTGCCGAAGCCATTGAACAAGTTCGAATGCATTGACCCATGAACTGACCGTCAACACTATGCTTTCAGCCGCCTCTGTACAACCCAGACAGCGCCAAGAAAAATAAACGACCCAATGACCGCTGCTACGAGATCATCAACCGTAATGACTAATGTCTTAAATCCGAGATCGATATTGAAAAGACTAAACATAGATCCGCCGATCAATGCGCCGATTAGGCCAATACTCACGTTCGTGAAAAACCCGAATCCTCGCTTTTTACGCCTGAGAAGCATTCCTACTAGCGATCCCGCCAGTGAACCCACTATGAACCAGGTGATGATCTCGTTAAACGAAACGGTCATAACACCCCCCTATCGGATCATACCAGGTCGCTTGCTTTCGTGTAGGATCGTGAATCCAGCCTGGATATGTATTGGAACTACAAGAAAGAGGCTATCCGCGTGGATAAGAAGACGGTGCGAGATGTCGCTGTTCAAGGTCGGCGGGTGCTGGTCCGGGTGGACTTCAACGTTCCACTCAAAGACGGTCAAGTTTCCGATGATACCCGCATTCAGGCCAGTCTGCCAACGTTGAAGTTTCTGATCACCCACGGTGCAAAACTCCTTCTGTGCTCACATCTCGGCCGTCCGAAAGGTCTAGTTAACCCAACCTACAGTCTTGGTCCAGTGGCTGAGCGACTGAGCCAGTTACTCAAATGTCGTATTAGGATGGCACCGGATTGTGTTGGTAACCTGGTCAGTACCCTCATTGAGAAAATACAACCAGGCGAAGTTGTGTTACTGGAAAATCTTCGGTTTCACCCAGAAGAGGAAATGAATGACCAGGTTTTCGCTCGTGAATTGGCATCACTGGCACAGATCTACGTGAATGACGCCTTTGGGGTAGCGCACCGTGCCCACGCCTCAACTGTTGGTGTTGCCGCTTTTCTCCCGAGTGTCGCAGGATTGCTGATGGAGCGGGAACTCAATTTTCTAGGTCGAGTCTTAACTAATCCGACAAGACCGTTCGTCGCCATCCTTGGTGGAGCGAAAGTATCAGACAAGATTACTGTGATCGAACGACTCCTAACAAAGGTGGATATCCTTTTGGTCGGCGGAGGAATGGCCAACACATTCCTTAAAGCGCTAGGAACGGAAATTGGGCGGTCGCTCGTTGAGGAAAATAAAATTGACGTAGCGAGAACCTTACTCATGCGCGCGAAAGAGAAATTGAAACTACCTGTTGATGTGGTTGTCGCCAATAGTCCTGACGCCAGCGCCCAGAGCCAGATTGTTGGCGTGGGCGAGATTCCACAAATGTGTCGGATTCTCGATATAGGACCACGCACAGTGGACTACTTCAACGGTTGGCTACAAACGGCTAGGACGGTCGTTTGGAACGGTCCCATGGGCGTCTATGAATTGGCTCCATTCGCCACGGGAACTTTTGCGGTCGCAAAGACTTTATCTGAGTTAACAGGCGTTACGACGGTCGTTGGAGGAGGAGATTCCGCTGCGGCGGTCGAACATGCTGGTGTCTCGGACCGGATAACGCATGTGTCAACTGGCGGTGGCGCCGCGCTAGAGCTCTTAGAGGGCAAGGTGCTCCCAGGGGTCTCCGTCCTGCAGGAGCGCTGAATAATAGAGTACTCTAGGAGATATGAAGGAACGAGCAAAGGAATGGCTGTAAAAACTAAGATCACCAAGATTGTCGGTTATGAAATCCTTGACAGTCGCGGTAATCCAACTGTCGAGGTCGAAATAACTCTAAAGGGTGGTGCCCACGGACGCGCTGCCGTACCATCTGGTGCATCAATTGGACAGCGCGAGGCAATCGAACTTCGAGATGGTGATCCCACACGTTACCTAGGGAAGGGCGTGAGCCTGGCAGTCAAGCATGTAAATGAAGAAATTCGCCAGACCCTCTTAGATCTCGATGCAACTGACCAGACACATATTGATAGGGTATTGATTGAGCTCGACGGTACGGAGAATAAATCTCGTCTTGGGGCGAACGCGATCCTGGGTTCGTCGCTCGCCGTCGCCAAAGCTAGCGCTGCTCAATTCCAGGTTCCGCTATATGAGTACCTAGGAGGACCCGAAGCAAAAGACCTTCCGGTTCCCATGATGAACATACTGAATGGTGGTGCGCATGCCGACAACAACCTGGCAATTCAGGAGTTCATGATCCTACCAGTCGGATCAAGTACCTTTGGAGAAGCACTCCGTGCAGGGGTTGAGATCTTTCACCACCTCCGCCATGTACTACGGGAGCGTGGTCATCAAACAACGGTTGGTGATGAAGGAGGATTTGCTCCTAACTTAGGATCTGACGAGGAAGCATTAGAGCTGTTACTTCTAGGAATTGAGCGGGCCGGCTACCATCCAGGTGACGACATCTACCTAGGTTTAGATGTTGCGGCCAGTGAGTTCTACGAGAATGGAAAATACAAACTGACTTCCAAGTCTCCACCTGAGCGAACTTCTGACGATATGGTGGCCTGGTACCAGAAGCTGGTGGAGAATTACCCTATACTTTCAATTGAAGACGGTCTGGCTGAACAGGATTGGGATGGCTGGAAACATCTGACGGCCACGTTGGGAACTCGTGTACAACTCGTCGGGGATGACAACTTTGTCACCAATACAAAACTGCTTGCACGTGGGATTAGTGAAAAAGTAGCGAACGCCATCCTGATCAAACTCAACCAGATTGGGACGCTCACCGAAACGCTTGAAGCGATAGAAATGGCTAAGCGTTCTGACTATGCAGCAGTTGTGTCACACCGCTCTGGCGAAACGGAAGATACGAGCATTGCTGACATCACGGTCGCCTGTAACACTGGGCAAATAAAAACCGGCTCACTATGCCGTACAGATCGTACCGCGAAGTACAATGAATTGCTTCGGATCGAGCGGGCACTTGGCCAAAAGGCCCATTATCCTGGGTTGACCGTTTTTGGTATTAATAAAGATTAAAACTCTGTAGAGAGGCCGTTAGGCCTGGTACATATGTGATGATCCTTTAATAACTTACGTCGATCAAACTAGAAAGATACGGCATGAAACAACTCGTATTACTACGTCATGGTGAAAGCATTTGGAATAAGGAGAATCGCTTTACCGGATGGACAGACGTTGACCTAAGCGAAAAAGGCATTCAGGAAGCGATTGAGGCTGGTCGTCTTCTTAAGCAGGGGGGGTACACATTCGACGTCGCTCATACATCGGTACTCAAACGGGCTATCAAAACTCTTTGGTTAGTTCTTGAAAAAATGGACTTAATGTGGATCCCTGTTCATCGAAGTTGGCGTCTCAACGAACGACACTATGGAACCTTACAAGGTCTTAACAAGGCCGAAACGGCTAAACACCACGGGCTTAAACAAACCCACATCTGGCGCCGTAGCTATGACGTTCCACCGCCTGCTCTGACATTAAGTGACCCCCGTCACCCCAGCAATGACACGCGCTATGCAGAGTTGAACATCGAAGCACTTCCAGTTACGGAATGTCTGAAGGACGCGGTATCACGTTTTCTCCCTTACTGGCACGATACGATAGCACCCGGCCTACACGCCGGAAAGCGAGTACTGATTTCAGCTCATGGCAATAGCCTGAGGGCGCTCGTCAAGTATCTCGATGGACTGTCAATTGAACAAACCACCGAACTGAATATACCGACAGGTATTCCATTAGTCTATGAACTAACGGATGATCTCACTCGGATCAGAAGTTTCTATCTCGGTGATCCTGAAATGATCAAGCAGGCCACATGAATAATCTCATCACGCGAGAAAATTTCGATGCAGTTCTCTTCGATCTCGATGGAGTACTGACGGCAACAGCACGAGTTCATGCGATCTGTTGGAAAAAAATGTTCGATGACTTTCTGAAGCGTTATAGTACTGAGCGTATGGAAGATTTTCTCGCCTTCGATCTGAATAAAGATTACAGTCTATACGTAGATGGAAAACCCCGCTACGATGGAGTTCAGAGCTTCCTTGAATCTCGTGGAATTCAGTTACCAAAAGGGGGTCCTGACGCATCACCTGATGAGAACACGATTTGTGGACTTGGAAACCTCAAGAATGAAATATTCAACGACATTCTTCGAACGAGTGGTGCTGAAGTGTACGAAGATTCTGTAGCTCTGGTCAAACAACTTCGCACCCAAGGAATCCAAACGGCTGTTGTCTCATCCAGTAAGAACAGTGAAGTGATCTTACGCACTGCCGGAATACTTGAGCTGTTCGTTTTACGGCTCGATGGTGAAATAGCTTCACGCTTGAAGCTCAGAGGAAAACCGGCTCCAGATACTTTTCTGGAAGCGGCGAGGCAACTTGGCACCGAACCAAGTCGTGTCGCTGTCGTTGAAGATGCAATTTCAGGTGTTCAAGCCGCCCAGGCCGGAGGATTTAAACTCGTCATAGGCGTAGATCGTAAGAACGACCCCGAATCACTTCGAAAGAACGGTGCCGACGTTGTCGTGACGGATCTTCGTGAACTCCTAAGGTTAGTATAGTGTTGTAGATAGGGAAAATACTGATCGAGGACATAGAGGTAGTTCAAGTGTCACGTGGAAGTGTCTGTATAAAATCACGTTACAGATGGAGAGCTGAATGGTTAGCAAGTTCCAGGCCAATATCGCACCGCACGGGATAACTCCCCCAGAGATTTTTTTTGACCGCCGGAAGTTCCTTTTGACGCTTGGTTTAGGATTACTACCAAGAATCACTGGCGCACAAGCCACGTTTCTGAATCCTCCTTTTAGACAGCCAGATGTTTTTCCAGCATCCAGAAACAACGACTACAGGCTCCCTACAACCATCGAGCGGCAATCGCTGACACCTCGTGAAACCGCGGCGGCTCTGAATAACTTCTATGAATTCCTGCCTGGGCGTGGTGGACCTGTGTGGCAGTTTACCGGGGACTTCGTAGTCGAACCATGGAAGGTCGAAATCACAGGAGAATGTGAAAACCCCATGACTCTTGATCTCGACGACTTCTTCGCCCTCAACCACGAAGAACGAGTCTACCACTTTCGCTGCGTAGAACGATGGGCGATGAATGTTCCCTGGAGTGGGTTCCCACTCAACCAATTACTCAAAAAAGTCAGTCCACTCAGCTCGGCCAGATTCGTTCGGTTCATAAGCGAGTTCAGAGCCGATCAAATGCCAGGCGGAAAAGATTCTCCATGGTATCCGTGGCCATACCACGAAGGACTGCGAATGGCTGAAGCGATGAACGATCTAACGATGGTAGTAACGGGCGTGTACGGACAACCACTCCTTAAGCAACATGGGGCCCCGGTAAGGATTATCGTGCCGTGGAAGTACGGCTACAAGAGCCCGAAGTCAATTGTTAGGATTGAACTCCTGAGAGATCAACCAAAAACATTCTGGCAAATTCAGCCTCATGAGTATGGATTCCTATCAAATGTGAATCCTAATATTCCCCATCCGCGCTGGAGTCAAACGAAGTCGTTCTGGCTAGATACGGAAGAAAGTTTCCAAACGCCCATCTTTAATGGTTATGAAGAGCAAGTCGCATCTTTGTACCCAGATGAGCCGCGTGAACTACAACGGCCTCTTCGGGAAAACCAGATCGCTCGATAGCTCAAACGGCTTTTTCGATGGCTCTCAAGAACGTACACGGATAGTCCTCTGCACTCAGTGAATTGATTAGTCACCTATCTTCCTGAGAGAAGAATACGGCTTGTTGTGTGAACACGGCAACCTGTGATTGTATCGCTCAATTTACGGCTTTCGGTTGGCTGTTGACGACTGGGTATTGTAATTCAATAGTTTGTCTCTACTTTGTTCCCTATGGTCAGCCTCCTTATAGCACTCCTCTTGGTTCTTATCTCCTCCCCAGGCTACAGTCATCAGGACTCCAAGAAAACACTAGTGAATGCCAAGCAACATGCAATCGATCTAATTCGCCCTCCATCTTTAGACAACATCAACCTCAGCCCTTCTTTAAATGACCAGGCCACAAGCCTAAAAAGAGAAAATCCCTGGTTCATCCGTGTTGGGTACCAGCCAGGCTGGGTGATTCCAACCAGTAATTTCATACGGGGTATTAATGCTAATCACAAACCGATCCGGTCCATGCAATCCCTTAAATTCGAGGTTGGCCTCCAAACCGATGGAACGCAAGATTGGCATCACGATTACAACTTCCCATCGTATGGGATCGGATTCTATACGGCCGATTTCTCGAATAAAGAAGAACTCGGTTCACCTGTTGGAACTTACGGTTTTCTGTCCCTACCACTCTTAAGACTCAGTGAATCCGTCGATTTGACTACAGATTTTGGTATTGGCGTAGCCTTCGGCTTTAAACCATTCGATCCGGAAACAAATCGTTTTAACAGGGCCACTGGTTCTTCAATTACTGCCTACCTCGATTGGGGGTTGTACCTCAATTACTTGCTTCGCACTAAGCTTGACGTAGCTGGAGGACTTTCATTCACGCATTTCTCTAACGGACGCACTAGAGAGCCTAATATCGGCCTTAATACTCTCGCACCAAGAATGTCGCTTCGGTATAACTTTCACCAAGAACGCAAGACATTGCTTCGTCGAAACCTAACAGAATTCAAGCCAAGTTGGGAGCTTCTATTTGCTGTGTCAGGGGGATCAAAAAATATCTCTACTCTAACCGATAATATTGAGCTGCAACAAGTGGATCGCAGACAAACATTCGGTGTCGCCAACTTTTCTACGGGCATCCAAAGACACTTCTACCGGAAGGGCAAGCTTGGCGGCGGGATAGATGTTTCATACGATGGTTCAGCCAACGCCCGTATTGATTTGACTGCCGACCGGCACGTTGTGAAATCAAGGGGTTCTGCTGTCGAAAGACTTAATTTCGGACTGTTCGGCGGGTATGAACACATCTTC
Source organism: Vicinamibacterales bacterium (assembly GCA_965249535.1). GTDB lineage: Bacteria > Acidobacteriota > Vicinamibacteria > Vicinamibacterales. The sequence continues at coordinate 1,819,362 of OZ252241.1, read as the reverse complement.
CATCGGTTTCTACTAACGACGCAACTCGGCTACTATGTGCAGAGGGGAAGAAACGACGACCGTGTCCAAGATTTGTATCAACGATTTGGGTTTAAGTTTAATTTATCTGAAAACATCTTCGCTGGAATCAATGTCCGTTTCATCGATTTTAACAGAGCAGATTATATCGAGTGGACGACTGGCTACCGATTCAAATGGTTCTGATACGAGAGATCGTTGGCGGTCTCCGTTAGGCCAAGAATCCTTTTGGCCCTCCTAAGCGTCGACCGCTACTGCCTGAGACTTAGGATTTTACTAACTATCTCACAAAAACAGAGAAGCTAAATTCATCGTTTGGGTGGTTTTCTATCGTCAGGTTACGACCCTAGGAACGCGTAAGCCCATGTACAAGAGAAACAATGTGGCCAGCAGAAATTCCATAACGCTCTAGTAATTCGTCCGGCTTACCACTACGTGGGATCTCGCGGACAGCCAAACGATGAACACTTATACCTTCTTCTCCTACCGCAGCACTAACGGCGTCTCCTAGTCCACCGCTTGGATAATGGTCTTCCACAGTGATAATCCTGTTACCAGTCTGGCGACCAGAACGCACCAGTGTTGCAGCATCAATCGGCTGCAGTGAATATGCATCGAACACTCTTATCAGAGTGCCTTCCTGTTTGAGTTGCTCATATGCTTTAAGTGCCTCAAAAACCGTCACACCCCCAGCTACGACCGTGACTTGGTCTCCTTCATTCTCGCGAAGAATCTTCGAACCTCCGATCTCAAAACGTTCGCTGTTCGAGTAGATTACAGGCGTCTTTGGTCGTGTTGTGCGAATATAGGTTGGCCCATGGTGGTACGCCGCTATGGAGACTAGGCGCTCAGTACTGACGGCATCGCAGGGATACAAAACCACACAGTTCGGAACGGCACGCATCATTGCAATGTCCTCGAGTGCCATCTGCGATGGGCCATCCTCTCCAATTGAAACACCCGCATGGGAGCCGGCAATCTTAACATTGGCGTTACTGATCCCAGCCATACGGATGAAGTCTGAAGCACGCGTTAGAAAGGCTGCGAAGGTCGACGGAAACGGGATGGCACCACGACTCGCCAGCCCCATCGAAACGCCAATCAGTGCCTGCTCGGCGATAAACATCTGATAGAAACGATCAGCGTAAACTTTCTCAAATGTCTCGCTGAAAGTAGAATTCTTAACGTCTCCGTCCAGTGCAACAACTCTTGAGTCCACGGAGCCAAGCGCGGTAATACCGGTTCCGTAAGCCTCCCTGGTCGCCACAGAGGCGCCAATCTCGTAAGAAGGTTCTGGCACAACGCCTATGTGACCGTGGCGAGGATCAACGATCGATGAAGGCGCAGAAGGCATAGGGATCTTCGGAATGATTGAAGCCTGCACCAGCTGTGAATCTAGCTCAGCGAGTACGCGATCTAGTTCCTCGCCCTTCTTCACCGGCTTCCCATGCCAACCAGACTTACTCTCAAAAAGCGACACACCCTTTCCCTTTATGGTGCGAGCCAAGATCATTGTTGGGTGGGTTTCTATCGCATCGGCTTCTTCCAATGTAGCGTATAACGCTTTAATGTCATGACCGTCCACGGTACAGGTGTGCCAGCCAAACGCACGCCACCTGCGTGCCAACTCCTCAACATCGTGTCCCCACTGGGTACGACCACTTTGCCCTAAGCCATTCACATCGGTTATACCGCATAGGTTATCAAGGTGGTGATGCACCGCTACCTGCGCAGCTTCCCATACCGCACCCTCAGCCGATTCTCCGTCACCAAGAAGAACATACGTTCGGTAATTTGACTGGAGCCGACGCGCGTTGAGAGCTATACCGACCGCAACACATGGCCCCTGTCCTAGTGAGCCGGTCGCTACGTCAACAAACGGGAGCCGTGGCGTCGGGTGTCCCTCCAAATCTGATTCAAGTTTTCGCAACTTCATTAATTCCGCCCGGTCGAACCCACCGGCCTCAGCCCACGCTGCGTACAACAGAGGTGCCGCATGACCTTTCGACAGGACGAACCGATCGCTGTATGGAAACTGGGGTTCTTTGGGATCAAACCGCATATAGGCGAAAAAGAGCGTCGCCACGATCTCAGCGGCTGAACAGCAACTTGTCGGATGACCACTTGCTGCTTCGGTCGTCGAACGAATCGAATCAATGCGTAACCGGGTCGCAATATTCTGCAAGGCTGGTAATAGTGAAGAAATATGATCGGGCAAGGTCCCCTCCGAACTGAGCGGTCTAAACAGAAAAACCAGTCAAAGAAATTTGATTTGACAACAGATTTCAGAGGACGGCACGAGCCGCCAGTCCATAAGTCGCACCCATCAGTCCGTGCGCTCGATATACTTCTGTCTGTGAAGACAGTGTGCGCCTGGCGCGTTCCAGAAACTCAGAATTCTCCGTCAAGAGTGCCAGACGTGATAGCACAGATGCCGCCCTGCAGTTAGCACTGAACGGCTTGAGTGGTTCACGAAGCAAGCCAATATCAGCCTGCTCGGTGGAAACACGATCGAAAAAGCCACCTACCTGATCGTCCCACATAGTCCGAAGACTGTAGGACATCAGTTCCTGCGCCATATCGAAGTAGACTTCACGCTCCGTAAGAGAGTAAATGTCCAGCAACGCGCTGCTCACATCCACCTGGTCGACTAATAACCCCCGCACGCACGTCATCCCATCCGCGTGGTGCCCAATCCCACCGCCTCGTTCGTAGGTCTCCAGCACTATACGCTCGAGCGACTTGATCGCAAAGTCGAGCAATGAATTATCATCCAACACCTGTGATCCATGCGCATAGGCTATGACCATAGATGCGTTTCCATCCGAGTACAAAGATTGGTCCACGGTAGGTGCAGTGACCGCACGACGCTCATCCAGAGATTCCAAAGTGTAGTAATGTTCGTCCGCCCGCTGGCTTGCAAAAAAACCGCCACTCATTGGGTCCGCAAAGGTACCATGTACATAGCGAAGTAGATCAATGGCTTTAGCACGATAACGAGTGTACTCAAAAGTCTCCCAGGCCTTAAGGTAAACGCGAAGTAGAGCCGCATTGCTTTCAAGTGTCTTTTCTGAACTTGGTAGCGTCCAATCTCTAGCCCTGCAATACCGGAAGAAACCGCCGTCAACATCATCATACATACCACCCGTACCCATAGCATCTAGGGTGGTGATTACGCTTGTTTGAAGGCGCTCGTCTCCAGACACTTGACATTGTTCCATCGCAAGAGTCAATGCATCAGGGTAAGGAAGCTTAGGTTGTGTGCCGAACCCACCGTGGTCCACATCGAACTCATCGACAATTAGACTACGAAGCCAACCTTCTGCAGAGGAATCTGGACTTTCGACAGAAAGATGTGCCGTTCGCTCTCGGTCGGCTTCGCGTAACGTCTTTGCCGCTTTCGCCTGCTCGTCAATGGTAGAACGTCTGAGTGCGAACGTATCGGCTACTTGTTGAAGTAGGATCAATAACCGATCGACTCCTAAAAACGTTCCTCCACTAAGAATCTCACCATTTGGTGTCAGAAATATCGTCGTTGGCCAACCACCCAAGTGATACCTCTCATTAATGTCGGGACGACGATCCGCATCCACTCGAATTGGAATAAACCGTTCGCTAATGAGTTTAATGATTGAAGGTTCAGAGTAGCTAGTTCGATCCATCTCTGCACAGGAAGAACACCAGGCGACACGAATAGCCAAGAGTACGGGTTTATGTTCGGCATCAGCTCTTGCGAACACCTCGTCGTTCCAGTCGAACCATACAACCTCAGACATCTTGTCAATCCTCATCGCCGCCAAACTGTGCCAAGTTTACACAACATTCCACCGCGGTCCCTCAATTAACAGGAAAAAGAATGACAAGTTTCATTTCCACCTAGATTTTGTCGAAGAAGCGCCATCATCTTCGCTCTTCGATAACAACCCCACCGATGTCTAGCGCAATACAGTTACGGACACTATTAGCAGCAGGGCATTGCTGTTCGTGCGTCTCAATAACTCGTTCGGCAACCTTCCGCATACCTATTGGGATTCGAACGATGTACCGCACACGGATCTTCGTGATTCGTAGAATCCGGTTAACATTCTCAATGTCACCTTCAACGGTAGCACTAACTTTGTTTGGTTCAACAGGAATCTGACGCACGTCCAGTGCGTTTGTCAATGTTCCAAGTAGTCAACCTCCCACCGCGGCAATCATATGATCTAGCGTAGCTGGAACATCTTCCTCTGGCTCAAGCCCATAAAATTTCTTGATTCCTCCGTGTACACCGAACTTGATCGGTTCCGTAAAATTCTCCAGATACACGTGCCGAATTGGTCCCTTAACCCTTTCTATCCGCATGCGACTTGTGTGCACCACTTCTCCCATTTAATTCCTCCCTTTGAAATTATTCGGCCAGTCATCTCTCAAACCTTCTCTTCTTGGTTAAATGCCTCTCTAGTGCTACAATTTAGTCTATGCAAGCACCAAAGAGTATCCCATTCTTTTTCAGCAGCCTCACGTGGGTTCTATTCTTCTCGACCATTACTACGGTCTTGGCATTACCACAAGACGAGATACCGTCGGGTGTCGTTAACTACACGCGCGTCGATGCAACCGTCGCTTGCGCCGGCGCAACCCCACCCGAGGTGATCCCAAAATTAAAGCACCTTGGCTTTGCGTCGATCATCAACTTCAGAACGGTAGAGGAACGAGGTGCGACGGTCAAGGCGTCCAAAGTAGCAGCCCAAGAGGCTGGATTAAAGTATTTTCACTTACCCTTTCGGAAACCAACTGCAGCTGTAGCTGAGAATTTTCTGGAGGTTGTTAACGATCCTGATAACCAGCCTATTTTCATTCATTGCGGTTCAGCCAACCGTGTTGGTGCGATGTGGTTAATTAAGCGCGTCAAACTAGATGGATGGGATGTCGAGAAAGCAATCGCTGAGGCCGAATCCATCGGTCTCCGGTCAACTAGCCTCAAAGAGTTTGCACTGGACTATGTGAGGTAGCGGATCAATGTTCCTCTGAAAGTATTATCCAAACTATCCCGGATTGCCCGTAAGAACGGTTGATGGCGGATGATTGTCCGTTGTCCACCTAAGATTAAATGCCTCCACCGAAACTGCAGAGAATGTGCCATGCCTAACAAATCTTTGCGATCTCAAACGAAGAAGGAATCAGCAATAGAAGAACGGTTGGGCGACATGGATGCCGAAACGTTTCGACGCTATGGACATAGCGTCATAGAATGGATAGCCGATTACTTAAGTAATTCCACGCGGTACCCTGTGCTCGCACGGGTAGCTCCTGGTGACGTCCGGAGGAAACTACCAGAAGGGCCCCCAGCTAAAGGTGAGTCATTCGACCAGATTCTGGCTGATTTCGAACGACATATCCTACCTGGTGTGACTCACTGGAACCATCCAGGATTCTTCGCGTACTTCGCTACCACTGGGAGCGCGCCTGGAGTACTCGCGGAACTCCTTACTGCAGCGCTCAACGTTCAAGCCATGTTGTGGAAAACCTCACCAGCCGCAACTGAGCTAGAGGCGGTCACATTAGGTTGGTTACGACAGCTTCTCAACCTACCGGAAACTTTTGAAGGCGTCATCTATGACACGGCTTCCATTGCCACTCTGCACGCGCTCGGAACTGCCCGTGCCGAAGTCATTCCTCAGGTCCGAGAACGCGGCCTTGCCGGTCGGTCTGATCTTCAACCGCTTCGCGTCTACTGCTCTGAACACGCGCACTCATCGATCGATAAAGCCACAATCATCCTTGGAATGGGTTCCGAGGCACTTAGAAAGATCCCAGTCGATCAGAATTTTCGTATGCGCCCGGATGAATTGAATTTGGCCATTGCGGCTGATAGAGCAGCCGGGTTCACCCCCGTTGCAGTTGTAGCAACTGTTGGTACAACATCGACGACAAGTGTAGACCCAGTGCCTGAGATCGCAAAGATTTGTAGAACCGAACAAATCTGGCTGCACGTGGATGCTGCTTACGCTGGTGTAGCCGCCATGGTTCCTGACATGGGATCCATTCTCGATGGATGTGCACAGGCGGACTCTCTTGTCGTGAATCCGCACAAATGGTTGTTTGTCCCCTTCGATTTAAGTGCTTTCTATTGTCGTCGAATGAACAGTGTTCGAGACACTTTCGCCTTGACACCAGATTACCTGCAAACGGCCGAGGGTAAAATTGGAGCCGTCCAGAATCTCATGGACACTGGGATCCAACTCGGCCGCCGTTTTCGTGCTCTAAAACTGTGGATGGTTTTACGCTATTTTGGTGCTGATGGTATCCGCATCCGATTAGCGGAACATATGCGACTTGCGCGGCTCTTTGCCGATTGGATCGACGCACACCAAGACTTCGAGCGTCTCGCCCCAGTCCCGTTCAGCGTCGTCTGCTTTCGTGCCGCCCCTCAGGGTGCCGGACAAACAAAAATGTCACTCGAAGATTTGAATAAGGCCCTACTAGACTCAGTGAACGCTTCTGGTGAGGTCTTTCTGTCTCACACAAGGCTCGACGGCAAGTTCACGCTACGTCTCGCCATCGGCCACATCCGAACTCACAAAGAACACGTCACACGAGCTTGGGAGCTTTTACAAAAATGTCTCAAAGAAATTATGGGAACTTCTTAGCTTCGTAGAGTTTGTATCTAGGGTTCAGGCTAAAGAAGCAAGCTGTACCATCCGCGAGCGATACGGCCAAAAAACAGACCCCACCATAAGACCCAGCGTTTCGTTGATGTCTTCGTCACTCAGATGAAGTGAAACCGCCGGACAATCTTAGCTGCCATGGTCACCAGCAATAACAAAAGCCTCACCGGCTTTCGATGAGGCTTTTGAAACTATAGTGTCCGTTGTATCTACTCTACTGTGCTTCGATCGACGACACGTCGATCGACATTTGACCGTCCTGCTCGCTGACATCACCCATCGCCTTGACGTTCTTTGCAACATAATCCAACAACTCAGCGTTGTTATCATTGGTCATACTTCCGGTAATCGCAAGAACACCATCCTCAGTCAGTATGCCCAGCGCTCCTCCACCCTTCGCGCACTTCATCGCACAAGCTGAATGCCCCGAACCAACATTGTCACTCGACTTCGCATAGCAAACCATGTCAACAATTTCACCAGCAACGGTCTTCGATTCAGCTACGCCAAGCCCAGACGCCAAAGCAAAAATGCCTACCACTAAAACTGCTAAAGTGTATCGCCCCATCGTAATTGCCCTCCTGATATAGGTACGGGTACCGACTACCTGCGAACGCGACCCGCCCGCTCCTGGGGCTAAATCTACCCTCTTATAGACCCATCTGTCAAGAAACCTAAACAATTCAAAAGAGTTCCCGGTCAATTCACCCCAGATGGCCAAAGCTACTAGAGCGAACTTTTCGGCTGCCGTTACCGTGCAGAATCTTCAATTTTTCTCAATCTCAGACGTAGGCTAAACTCCCGCTATCGCCAAATCACCTCAGGAATCTAGATGCAATATACTGGCATTTTTTAACCCATGAAAAAAACGAGTCGATGGATGTAGCAACGATCTCACTAGGCGCCCTGCTCATCACCATCATCGTAAGCTGTGTGACAAAAATCCACGTAGGGTTTCTTGCAATCACTCTTGCCTGGGTGGTCGGTGTCTATATCGCTGAACTTTCACCTAACGAGGTGATGGCTGGGTTTCCCACACAGCTGTTCCTCACGCTCGTCGGCGTAACACTACTGTTTTGCCAAGCACAGGCCAACGGCACACTCGAGCGCATCGCACATCGAGCCGTCCGATATTGTCGGGGCAATGTTGGCGTGATGCCCATAATGTTTTTCACTTTAGCATTTACCCTAGCGTCCATTGGACCTGGCAATATCGCCTCCACTGCTCTTGTCGCCCCAATGGCCATGGCAGTCGCTAGACAGGTTGGTGTACCAGTATTCTTAATGGCAATTATGGTCGGTAATGGTGCAAACGCTGGATCGCTCTCACCCATCGCTCCGACTGGCGTTATCGTTAACGGCATTATGGCAAACGTCGGTTTAGCCGGATTTGAATGGCACACCTACCTAAACAACTTCGTTGCTCACGCATTGATCGCACTCAGTGCCTATTTTCTCTTTGGTGGCTGGCGACTGTTAGGCCAATATCACTCTGAGGCAGTCATTGTACCTACTGACAAAAACACTTCCGCTATAGATATGACATTTTCTCACAGCCACTGGATCACCATAGGTGTCATCGGGACTCTAATTACTAGCGTCATATTTTTTGATGTGAACGTAGGATTCGGCGCGTTTGGTGGAGCCATCATACTCAGACTTTTTAAGGCGGGTGATGAGATCGCGGCTGTAAATATTATGCCATGGCGTGTGATAATGATGGTTTGCGGCGTAACCATCCTAATCTCGATACTCGACAGGACGGGAGGTTTGACGCTCTTTACGAAACTCCTCGCTGGTATCTCTACACCCGAGAGCGTGACCGCTGTCATAGCATTCTCAACCGGTTTCATCTCCATATACAGTAGCACCTCTGGTGTGGTGTTGCCCGCAATGCTCTCAACCGTACCAGGTCTCGTAGAACAACTAGGCGGAGGAGTTGATTCATTGGCGATTGCTTCGTCGATGAACGTCGGTGGCCACTTGGTTGATATGTCCCCACTGTCAACATTGGGGGCTCTGTGTATGGCAGCCGCTCCAGCAGGTGAGGACACCAGAGCGTTGTTTAACAAATTAATGGCATGGAGTTTGTCTATGACGATAGTTGGAGCAGCTATTTGCTATCTCTTATTTGGCTTGGGGTCGTAGACGCCGGATCATTCGAGCTTCTGGTTCCGCTGAAAAAGAACCAAATCATTTACTTGGAGTGTCCTTCATTACTCACTAGCACATCCTCTGGATGACCTGATCTCGTCACGCGTCCGCGCTCAAGTATCATGACCCAGTCAGCAATTGACCAGACTTCGCTTTCATTGTGTGACACGTAAATAAGAGGGATCTTGAATTCATCACGAACACGACTCAGGTAAGGAAGGATTCGACCTCTAAGTGCGGCATCCATGGCAACAAGTGGTTCATCTAGTAGTAATAAATCAGGTGACGACATTAGTGCCCTTGCTAGGGCAACGCGCTGACGCTCACCACCAGACAATTCGTCGACGCGCCTCTTGAGAAATTGTTTAAGTTCAAGTAACTCTAGGATCTTCGTCAGAGGCATGAAGGTCCCTCTTGATATTCCGTACAAGATATTCCGTCTGACATTGATGTGAGGAAACAACACCATGTCTTGAGGCACGTAGCCGACACGACGCACCCGTGATGGTAGATTAACACGACTGCCAGACGAGTACCACGTACGGTCACCGACCCGTATTTCACCACGCTTCGGACAGCGCAGCCCCGCAACGGCTTCAAGTACGGTCGTCTTACCTGAACCTGACGGCCCGAAAAGAGCGATGGCTTTCGATTCAAGCTTTTCATGAAGCTCGAGTGTAAAGTCTCCTTGGCGTAAAGTGAACTCTAAAACAACGCTTAAGGACATTCCTTGTTCCGAATTAACCACTTACAAGCAGAAGACAACATCGCCCTTTAAATCTTTTGTGTTAACCAGTATCTAGAGGCGAAAAACCCTAAGATTTTTCACCACGGACAAACTAGTTCCCTCAACCATGACCAGTTAGTAATGGTTGAGCTGCTTGAAGTCGATTAGCGACGAGCAGCGCAACAAAAGCAACCGCTACCGACAAGCCCAACAAACCGGCAGCTGCGGCATCCTGCCCAGTCTCTGTATAACTGTAAATAGCTACCGCAAGTGTACGCGTCCCAGGAATACTGCCGGCGATCATAACGGTGGCGCCAAATTCTCCCAGCGCTCGGGCGAAAGCAAGGACGGCGCCGGTTAGAACACTGTGCCTTGCTAAAGGCAGACTGATCGTAAAAAAAACACGGGCGGGACCCGCACCGAGTGTTGCAGCAATCTGCTCGTACCGAATGTCTATCTGCTCAAATCCGGTACGCGCCGACCGAACGAGTAGTGGAAGGCCCATGACGGCCATGGCCAGGACAACAGCTTTCCACGTAAAGATCACTTCAATACCAACGGCCTCTAACACACGGCCAACCGGTCCACGGCTCGTAAACAATTTTAACAAGATAAGGCCTGTGGCAACTGGTGGCATCACCAAGGGTAACGACAAGGCGGTCTCAATAATCGTACGACCTGTGAAACGATGACGAGCCAAGACCCAGGCGAATACTACGCCGATTGGTAACATCACAATTGTTGCCAGTAGTGCCATCACTATGGTAAAAGATGTAATCTGCCAAATATCTGACGACATTCGAGTTATGTCCTTGTTTCTAAATCAGGAAGACCTGATGATTTAATACTACCTTCACAGGTAACATCAAATCTGAACATCTCCATGAGCTCAGCGTTTCACTTATCTACGTCCATTTAATTGAGTGGCCCTAATACGAAACCCCTAATCCCTCCCAACCAGAGTAATGAATCCAGCTTGTTCAAAAACAGCTATAGACTCAGGACCTTGCAAGTACGAAAGGAAGTGGCGCGTATCTGCTTCACTAGACGCGTCCTTCATGACAGCAGCTTGGTACACAATGTCAGGTGTGTCCTTGGGAGGAATAGCTAGTGAAATAATTACTCCTCTCTCATTTACAACATCCGTTCGATAAACGATTCCAGCATCAACGTGTCCACCTTCAACAGCAGAGAGTGCACCGCGAACACTCATAGTCGGGACAACCTTCTCCCTAATTTGTCGCCACAGTCCCCTCCCAGCCAAGTAACGTCTTGCGTAGACTCCCGCAGGTACTCCACTCGGATCACCAATAGCAATTCTGCGAATATCCGGAGAGAGTAGATCAAACGGCGACCGAAACACTCGTGATCGGTTGTCTGGAATCACGATAACGAGCTGGTTCGACACAAGGTCAACTCGACTGCCCGTGACTATTCGTCCGGCCGCCCAAACACGATCCATCTGAAACGTATCTGCGCTGACAAAAAGATCCGCTGGTGCACCCTGAATGATTTGCGTTGCTAGTGTATTTGAACTGGCGAGGTTCAAGATGACGCGTTTTTCATTAGTCTGCTCGTACTGGCCTACGATGTCCTGCAGCACTTCGGTCATGCTAATCGCCGCAGACACGAAGACCTCTGTGCAGCCAAGCGTCTGCCGTGAGTCCAATCCGACCACGTCTAATACATTGGAGGAATGAGCCCCGCCCTGAAGTGAGTCTAGACTCAACCAAATCCCCAAGGCAAACAGGAAACATTTGCCATTAAGCATTGATTGATTTAATATGATTTTGTGTGATTTTACAAGCGATTCTCTATGAATTATAGAATCACTTCATGGCATACTTGGAGGCTTCTTAGAAATGGCTCTATTAGCGGTCCGTGACGTCGCATTGCGCCTCGGCGTAAGTTATTCAACGCTAAAGCAGTGGATCTACAAAGGTAGCGTCCGGACGTCTCGAACTGAGGGTGGCCATCACCGCGTGTCGGACACCGAACTAAACCGTTTATTAATGCGCCAAAACAGGGTCACAAGTCCCAAACGACTAGAAACAAACAGTGGAATTTTCGTCTCACTCAGCGGTAGAAACCGATTACGCGGTATCGTTGATGAAGTCCGTCGGGAAGGATTACTCGCGCAAGTTCGTCTGCGGGTTGGCGATCAAATTCTGAACTCCGTTATAACCAAAGATGCAGCAGATGAGTTACAACTGAAACGAGGCGATGAAGCAACAGCCATCATCAAGTCAACCGAGATAATGATCGCGAGGGAAACGACTGAGTCACAACTAGGCCAACGCCGTCGCCGAACCAAAGAAGAAAAGATTCGATCAACACGTCATCATCAGAGGATGAGATAACTCCAGCGGATTGATCCCAGTGAGGCTACGTACAAGCGATTGAAACCGGCTTGTAAGATCCTAGGCGATTTGACAGCCGTTAAGAGCTACGATAGTGTTATGCTATGTGCTGTAGTAGACATGCTTCGCTTGGGCATCACCATACCAGCAGAACACCGGGTGGGGGGTGTGCGTGAAGTAGGGGCAACCAACGTTTAGATCCTAACGCACCACATCGCCTCGCCGGACTCCGGCGGGGCTTTTTTGTTTACGGCGCGTTTACAGATTTTTTGAGGTTTATTAGCTTTGCGCAGTGACCACACTAACCGAGCCTGGCAGTTCAGAGCTCGTGCCTTAGGACGAGAGGCTTAAACGTCTAGTTTCTGGAGCAACTTTACTCACATGGACTTCACCAAACTCGATGGCTTGATCCCAGCGGTCGTGCAAGACGAAGACAGCAATGAAGTATTAATGGTGGGCTTCATGAATCACGAAGCATTAGCCGAAACTCGCCACACTGGCTTCGCGACATTTTTCAGCCGAACCAGAGGAAAACTCTGGACCAAGGGTGAAACTTCGGGTAATCGACTAGCGGTTCAGAGCATTATCTCAGACTGTGATGACGACACTGTTCTACTTCGCGTTAAGAGACTCGGAAACGGAAATGTTTGTCATACAGGTGAGCGCTCCTGTTTTTTCAGAGTTCTAACTGAGGGCTAATCATGTCTCTTCGGCTAGGTATACCAAAAGGCTCGTTGCAAGAAGCTACCATCAACCTTTTTGCCCGTGCAGGATTCAACATCAACACTAGCTCGCGTTCCTATTTCCCTGCAATAGATGATCCGGATATGAAATGTCTCCTCATCCGTGCACAAGAGATGGCCAGATATGTAGCAGATGGTGTTGTCGATGCTGGGTTAACAGGTAGGGATTGGATCGCAGAACATCATGTGGCTACAGGTAAAGACGTGGTGACAATAGCCGATCTCATCTACGCCAAGCAAAGTTTCGGCACAGTACGCTGGGTCCTGGCTGTCCCAGAAGAGTCGAAGTGTCGATCACCTCAAGATCTCCAGGGGGCGACGATTGCCACTGAACTCGTTCGGGTAACAGAGAACTATTTCAAACGTCTTGGAGTTGATGTGAACGTTGAATTTTCCTGGGGAGCTACTGAGGTTAAACCTCCTATGTTGGCTGATGCTATTGTGGAAGTAACGGAGACAGGCTCGACTCTACGAGCTCACCGGCTACGGATCCTCGATACAGTGATCGAATCGAACACGCAACTTATTGCAAACAAGGCCGCCCTCACAGACAAGTGGAAGCAAACAAGGATTGAGAATATCTCACTACTCCTAAAAGCGGCACTCGAAGCGCAGGGACGTGTAGGAATCATGTTGAACGTCAGGCAGGATGACCTCAACGCCGTTCTAAATCTATTACCAGCACTACACGGCCCAACAATCTCTGCTTTAAGCGATACAAAATGGGTCGCGGTCAATACGATTATCGAGGAGCGTGCGGTCAGAGAACTGATACCAAAACTGAAAGTAGCCGGTGCGCAGGGTATCGTGGAATATCCGCTTAACAAGATCGTAGCTTGAGGGATTTGAAATTCGTTTAGAATATTTCCTAATCTTCTAGACTCGAGAACATGCTTCGCATCATTAAATCTTCTAACAGGCGCATAGTGAACCGCTTGATTGAGCGCCGAATATCGAACGACGATACTGTCAAGCGGTATGTGAGCCAGATCGTTAGAAATGTACGCCGAGGTGGTGACAAGGTGCTGTTGAAATACGCAAGGCGCTTCGACAGGCTTTCAGCACCGATCGAGATAACCCAAGAAGAAATTAGAGAGGGCGCGCATCAAACTCCTTCAAACGTCCGAACGGCTATTAGAACTTCAGCTCGACATATTCGTATGGTCGCACGCAAGCAGCTACCTCGCAATTGGAGAACAACTGTAATGCGAGGTGTGAGCGTTGAAACTAATATTAGACCGCTCGATAGAGTAGGGTGCTATGTGCCGGGGGGGCGCTATCCTTTACCATCTTCACTTCTCATGACCGCGGTCCCAGCACAGGTTGCAGGTGTTCCAGACATCATCGCCGTGTGTCCACGTCCTGAGCCAGCCGTACTCTCTGCCGCACTCGAGGCCGGTGTTACACGACTGTTCCGCATTGGGGGGGCACACACGATAGCGGCCCTAGCATACGGTACCGAAACAATACCGAACGTCGATAAGATTGTCGGCCCTGGTAACGTTTACGTTTCAACCGCCAAAGCACAAGTATCGACTCATTGTGCTATTGATTTCTACGCGGGTCCAACCGAGATTGTGATTATTTCTCGAAAAGGCAACCCTGAATGGTTGGCTGCCGACTTGATTGCTCAGGCGGAACACGATCCTAGTGCACGCGCCATACTACTTACGCCAAATCGCCAGTTGGCCATCCAAGTGGCAAGAAAAACCTTGGACCGACTACCGCGCTCTGGACCTGCGCGTCTTGCACTTCGCCGAAACGGTGCCATCATCACCACAAGAGATCTTCGCGAAGCTACGGATTTGGCTAATCAAATTGCACCAGAGCACCTAGTGTGCGATGAAGAAAAAGTAGCAAAGGCGATAACACGGGCTGGAACAATCTTCGTTGGACATTACGCTGCGCAAGCTGCCGGAGACTACGCCACAGGATCAAACCATGTCCTTCCCACCAATGGTTCGGCTCGCTTCAGAGGTGGGCTAAGCGCTGCTGACTTTGTACGCGTAAACAGCTTACAGCGGCTGACTAATGCTGGTCTAACAGGACTGGCAGAAACCGCGATGGTTTTGGCCCGTACGGAAGGACTCAATGCCCATGCCGAGTCAATCCGGGTGAGGTTAAAGTGACTTACGTATATGAACGATTGCCTGATCCTGGACAAGGACTACGACTCCATCTTAATGAAAACACTTCTGGATGTTCACCGAAAGTCCTCGAAGCGCTACGTCGGATGGGATCGGATGATGTTACGTACTACCCAGACTACGCGGCAATTACCAGCGAATGTGCCCACTATTTTGAAATCACCAGTGAGCAGTTATTGCTCACCAACGGTTTAGATGAGGGAATTCTTGCTGCAACCGTAGCCTATCTCTCACAGACCAGACAGGCTGCTAAGTCCATCATCGTTGAACCTGCGTTCGACATGTACGCTGCCTGCTGCTCATCTGTCGCCGTTGATCCCCTGACTATTGCACCACGTTCGGATTTAACGTTTCCACTGACTGAGATCCTTGGAGCGATTTCTGACGCTACGAGACTCGTATTTCTCACGAATCCAAATAACCCAACAGGTGAGCAGATTCCAAAGGACGCTATTCGAGAGATCTCGCACAAGATACCTAAAAAAGCTATTATTTTTTTAGATGAGGCGTACGCTGATTTCTCTGGACAATCATTCATTCATGAACTCGACAAGTATCCAAACGTCTTGGTCGGGCGAACATTCGCAAAGGCACACGGGCTAGCGGCACTTAGGATCGGTGCTGTAATAGCTACCGCGTCTGTACTCGCTCCAATCCGTTTAGTTGTGCCGCCGTATAGCCTTAACAACTGTGCAGTTACCGCACTCCAGGCCGCACTCAATGATCGGGAACACGTCCGCTCGTATATCTCTGAGTCACACCAATCCAAACAGTTACTTTACGAAGCCTGTGACCGTCTCAGTTTAAAGTATTGGCGAAGCGAAGCTAACTTCGTTCTCATTCATATCGGTGATGGTGCTAATAAATTTGTACACGATCTCGCTATTAGAAAAATTTTTATTAGGGATCGCTCAGGTGAACCAGGCTGTGCCGGCTGCGTCAGAATTACAGCGGGCGTCGTCAAACACACCAAAACGTTCATTTGCGCTATGGAGAGTATCTTATGCGACGTGCCCTAATTGATCGACGTACAAACGAAACTAACATCGAGGTACGTCTGGGCCTAGAAGGACGAGGGCGATACAAGGTGCAAACAGGGATCAGATTTCTTGATCATATGCTTGAGCTCGTGGCCAGACATGGGGCATTCAACCTAACTGTAAACGCGCATGGTGATCTCGACGTCGATCAACATCATACAGTTGAAGATATTGGTATTGCCATTGGCGAAGCGTTCTCGGCCGCCATCGGTTCCAGGCGTGGAATTAATCGTGCTGGCTACTTCGTGATGCCAATGGATGAAACACTTGGAGTTGCCGCTATCGATCTCTGTGGACGTTCACATGCCGTAGTCGATCTCCGCTTGCGCGTTAGGCGCGTAGGTGATTTACAGGCAGAGTTGGTCCATGACTTCTTCGAGGGCTTTGCGAGCGGCGCTAGAGCAAATGTACACGTGAAGGTGCTCTACGGACGATCGAGTCATCATCAGATCGAAGCTATATTTAAGGCTTTCGCCCGTGCACTTCGAGTAGCATGCGCTAAAGATCGTCAAATGGCAAAAGTACTGCCGAGCACTAAGGGTCTTCTATAAACATTGTGCGTTTGAACTGATTGCTTAAGTGTGGGACCTGACGATCATGTCAGAATGAACTGGCTATCCCCATAAAATTATGAAGGTTGCCCTCATTGACTACGGTGCAGGAAACTTGATGTCGGTGCGAAAGGCTCTCGCATTCCTTCAGGTAGAAGCACAGACTCCACAGACTCCTAAGGATCTTTCTGAGGCCGCTGCCATTATTGTTCCAGGAGTTGGTCACTTCAAAGCAACAGTTAGTTTAGACACACCGTGGCAAGAGGCAATCCTAAACCGTGTCGCAGCTGGCCGGCCAATACTAGGTATCTGTCTAGGAATGCACTGGCTATTTAATGGCAGCTCAGAGGCACCAGACCTTTCCGGTCTCGGGTTGGTGAAGGGCTTCTGTTTCTTGCTCTACGATCCAGATGTCACGAAGGCAGCCAGCTCACCAAACTTGACAGAATCCGAAAGAAGACCGATTAAAATACCTCATGTTGGTTGGAATTCTTTAAACCTGGTCAATCGGTCCTGGCTTCTCAACGGAATAGATGAAGGGGCACAAGTGTATTTCACTCATTCCTTCGCTCCTCCGGTAACGGCCGAGTGTTCAGCCGCTACAACACATGGCGTAAGATTCGCAAGTGTGGTTGAGCACGACCACATTTGTGGTGTGCAGTTTCATCCTGAAAAATCTGGATCCGTCGGACTGACAATATTGAAGAATTTCCTGGCACAGGCGAGTAGACAATGACCGTTCTGTCCTGGATGCTCATCATCGGTCTCCGATTCTAGCTGTGCTATCGAAGCGTATAATCGCCTGTCTGGACGTTCGTGATGGATCCGTCGTAAAAGGCGTCAACTTTGAAGATCTGCGTACAGCTGGTGATCCAGTAACTTTAGCTAGACGTTACAACCAAGAAGGCATAGACGAAGTTGTCATTCTGGACATAACTGCAACAACAGAGGGCAGGAGAGCGCTCACGCAAACGATCAATGCAGTGGCCCAAGAGATCTTTATTCCCCTAACAGTCGGTGGTGGCATCCAATCCAGGGACGCTGGTTCAGCCGCGATAGATGCTGGCGCTGATAAAGTTAGTCTCAACACTGCCGCCTTGGAAAATCCGAGTCTAATCACCACCCTAGCCACGCGGTACGGCAGTCAAGCAGTAGTCGTTGCGATTGATGCCAAACGGGTACACCCGCGTACTTATGACGAACCACGGTCAGATGTCCACAAAAACAGTCTTGCGGTCTCAAGAAATGTAACTAATGCAAACCTTTTCTCTGTTTACGCGCGAAGTGGCCAGAAGCTTATGAACCGTGAGGCTGTAGAGTGGGCGCGTGAAGCAGCCGAGCGTGGCGCCGGAGAAATCCTGCTAACCTCAATTGATCGAGACGGTACCAGGGAAGGTTTCGACTGTGAACTCACAGCGGCAGTTTCTGATGCAGTAAATATCCCAGTCATCGCTTCAGGTGGTGCAGGAGGGTTCGACCATTTTTTTGAAGTGTTCACGTCTGGACGGGCCGATGCTGCCCTGGCAGCATCGATTTTCCATTTTTCTGAACATGCAGTACGGGATCTCAAAATTTACTTAAACGACCGAGATATACCGGTCCGCATATAAATTGTGGCAACCAGTATTCATCATACTTTTCGTGAATATTTGAATTCTTTTAGGCGATGTTTTTATTTAGTACACCATCTCTAGGCAATATGAATAGTGGCGTTAGACTCGAATAGGACTCTCTATTGCTAGATCAGACCTTCGTGGCCAATTCACAATGTTGATTCCATCGATCGATCTAAGAGGTGGTCGTGTTGTTCAACTAATTCAAGGCGAGCGATTGGCCTTCACAAGCGATGATGTGTTCGTTTGGATCAGAAAATTCAAGAACTTTCAGAAAATTCAATTAATTGACCTTGATGGAGCTCTCGGATCTGGAACGAATGATAATCTCGTCCGTCTAATTTCAGCTAGACTTCCATGTAGAGTCGGTGGTGGTATCCGGTCAATTGAACGGGCTCAACAGATCATTGGTTACGGTGCAACTGCAGTCATACTGGGCTCCTCATTATTCAAAAACGGTTCTCTAGACAGAAAGTTTGCTAGCAAAATGGCCAGCGCTATCGGTCCTGAACATATCATTGCAGCCGTTGACACTAAAGCTGGCTATGTCACAACTAAGGGATGGCGTGAACAAACGCACTTGACTGCCACTGAAGCCATCGCAGCACTTGATCCATACTGTAGCGAGTTTCTCTATACCCACGTCGACACAGAAGGACTCATGAATGGAATCGACATGGATGCGATCAAGGCCGTTCGTCAAGCAACAACCCAACGGATATCTGCAGCTGGCGGCATAACGAGTCAGGAGGAAATAGATCAACTCGATGCCATCGGCATTGACGCCGTTGTTGGCATGGCCATTTACACAGGAAGATTGAATCTCAGCATGTGAGGTTTTTCGTCGAGCGATCTTGCAATGATTCTATGAATATGATGACCCTGGAAAACATTCGTTCTTCGATTACCCTAGACAGTGAATCTCTTGACACCTATTCCAAATTATCTAACCAAACACGAGCGTGTTATTACAATTCTATCTAGTCGAATGGATTCTGGATCGTAGGGATAACGTTCAGACCAAGAACCGGGTTCTATCATAAATGGTTTCTCCTGGTAGAATAAAAATTACATATAAAATCATCAAATGTCTCGGTTGTTTCACACTGCCTATCGACAACCTGTGCCGAAGAACCCTTGAAACTATCTGTTAAGAATTAGAGGCCCAGTACTAATGCATCACGTAGAAACGGCAGTAGTCAACTAAAAATTAACAAACAAGTACTGAGGCCGCAGCATCTTAATCAATGCACAACTCTCCAATCCTTAAGCGTCTAGGCCTTAATCGGCCTGAACTTCGTGCCTGGGCAATGTACGACTGGGCCAACTCGGCTTTCATGACCACAATTGTGTCAACGATTTTTCCAATTTACTTCAATACGGTCGCAGCTGCGAATCTCACACCACCGCAGTCCAGTTTTCGATTCGCACTGATTACTTCGGCCGCACTCATTGTAGTAGCCATGCTGTCACCAATTCTCGGAGCGGTAGCCGATCTAACAGGTACCAAGAAGAAGATGCTTGGATCGTTCCTAGGACTAGGGGTAACTTCCACAGCTCTCATGTATTTTGTTAGGCAAGGTGACTGGCAGCTCGGCGCAGGATTGTTCATCCTTGCTAACATCGGTGCGGCTGGTAGTCTCGTCTTTTACGATTCACTTCTTCCACACATTGCGAACTACGAAGAAATGGACCGAACATCGACTTCTGCTTATGCATTAGGATATCTTGGTGGTGGACTGCTTCTGGCTATCAATCTAGCATGGATTCAAAAACCTGATTTATTTAGAATCGGAAGTCACGAGCTCGCAATTAGATTTTCTTTCTTAAGCGTAGCAATTTGGTGGTTTTGTTTTTCAATTCCACTCTTCCGTGCGGTAGACGAACCAAGCCGATTACTTCAAACAAATGAGAGCATCGGAATAAAGTTGTTCCATGCCGCCTTCGTTCGTTTGGGAAGCACGTTGAGTGAACTTAAGAATTATAGAAACGCCTTTCTTATGATGCTTGCTTTCCTTGTATACAACGACGGTATCGTTACCATAATTCGCATGGCCACCACATACGGAACAGAGATAGGCCTAACCAGAGAATCACTCATCTCAGCTTTACTCCTCGTACAGTTTATAGGTATCCCGTTTGCCCTGGCGTTTGGGCAACTTGCCGTTAAAATTGGAACAAAACATGCGCTCTTCGTCGGTCTCTCAAGTTACATAGTAATTACCGTCCTTGCCTACTTTATGACCACAACTTTTGAGTTTTATGTTTTGGCGCTGTTAGTCGGAATGGTCCAGGGCGGAAGTCAAGCATTAAGTCGATCAATGTTTGCCAGCATGATCCCACGCCATAAATCGTCTGAATTCTTCGGCTTTTTCGGTATCTTTGAGAAGTTTTCTGGAATCGCTGGTCCTTCGATCTTTGCCTTAATGATATTGACCACAGGCTCAAGCCGAAACGCTATTTTATCGCTCATCCTCTTCTTTGTAATTGGTGCGGTGCTGTTATCCAAGGTGAATGTCGAGGAAGGCCAACGAACAGCCAGAAAGATCGAAGGCCACGCCCAATTGGGCTAAGGACGAAACTAAAGCGAACCACGTCGAACAATAGCTAACTGTTCGTATCTTTATGAGTGTGTAGGATTCTAGCGCCGTCTTAGACTACTATCTCTTTAGCAGCTCAACGTAGCCTGACTCTTTTTCAGGGCACCGATGACGACGTGTTATCAGAGGCAAGGCTTGTTTGTTGCGCATCACACTATTTCGTTGAAATCTAGCGACTGACGGAGGACAACTTGTGATCAAATCGCTTCCAATTTTACTTGCTGTTGCAGCGTTTGGTCTGACGCTACCGACTACCTTTCTGGCAGAGACAGACCGACCTTTCTGGCGTACCGTAGTTATGGGTACCCACGGAATGGTGGCGGCCGAACATCCTTTGGAGGCTATGGCGGCGTTAAAGACACTTCAAGATGGCGGGAATGCAATTGATGCAGCGGTGGCCGCTTTCTATGTAACGACAGTTGTTGAACAGCATCAGGCAGGCATAGGTGGCGACGGATTTATTTTGGCCTACCTCGCTGATCAGCAAAAGGTTATTTTCATTAACGGTACTGGCACAGCGCCTAAACTGGCCACACGTGAGACATACGTTGAGCTCGGCGGTATTCCGAGTGCCGGACCGTACTCAACTGATGTACCTGGTGCTGTGAGTGGTTTTGACCTTGCATTGAAGAAATATGGAACCAAAAATTACGAAGAACTACTTCAACCAGCTATAGAGGCAGCCTCACAAGGTCACCCTCTTACGTTTTGGGCGGCTGGCAATCATGAAGAGTACCTAGATAAGATATCGCCATACCCAAACTCCGTACGGACCCTATTAAAAAATGGTCAACCGTTTAATCCAGGCGACATGTTCATTCAACCCGACCTAGGGAAAACTCTTAGCACTATCGCGAGAGAGGGCGCAGACGTCTTTTATCGGGGATCACTCGCTAGACTAACGGCTAGTTTCTACGAAAAGCAAGGTGGATTACTAAGGTTCGACGACCTGGCATCCTTCGAAGCCGATGAAACAGAGTCTATCAAGACGATATATAGAGAATATGAAGTGTATCAGGGCGCGCCGAATTCTCAGGGAATCGTTATGTTGATCGCATTGAACATCCTCGAGGAATTCGACCTCAAAAATCTTGGTCACAACTCACCAAACTACCTACATGTTATCACCGAGACACTTAAGCTCGCGTTCGCTGATCGTGACGAGTATATCGGTGATCCTAACTTCGTAAGTAACATGCCAATAGAAGGCCTGCTATTTCAAAAATACGCCAAAAGCCGCCGGAGTTTGATTCGTATGGATCAGGCGATCCAAGGAGTGGCCCCACCTGGGGATCCCAGACAAGTTGAGCCCATTCTTCGTGGTCGTCGGATACTTTACGAAACCAGTCCTTCCACAGTAAGAGTCGCGAGTGGCAACAACGATGATACGGGTGAAACCTCATCGTTTTCCATCGCGGACAAATTTGGGAATCTAGTTTCCGTAACACACAGCGTCAACGGTGGTTTCGGTAGTGGTATGGTCGTTGAGGGAGGCGGCTACGTACTGAACAACCGCATGCCGTATTTTAGCCTTAACGAAGACAACGTTAACGTCTTGGTACCTGGTAAGCGAACTCGACATACGATCAACCCAGCGCTAGCCCTGAAGAACGGTAAGCCATTTCTCGCCTGGAACACCCCAGGAGGTGACAATCAACCCCAGGCTATGCTTCAGGCCTTCCTCAACTGCGTCGAGTTTGATATGAACGTTCAACAGGCTGTCGAAGCCCCAACCATCACTAGTTCAAGCTTTTATGCATCAAATTACCCTCAGCCCGCAGGCGAGATATTAACAATCCCAAGAGTTCTAGCCAATCTCGTCGCAGACGATCTAACGACCAAGGGACATCAGATTCAAGTTGAGGAACTACAACAACCTTATCGGCAAACAGCGTCAGGTGCTGGTGCGGTAAAGATGGTGCTGATTGATCCAGAAACCGGTGTAATGATGGCCGGTGTGAGTCCCGCTAAAGACGATTATGCTATCGGCTGGTAACTAGTAGAGAGGCTGCTGACGATTGAGCCCGGTCTTTCAGTTTAAGCATTTTACTTCTGACTTCTCCGTCGCCTTTCAAAATCACGACTCCGGTGCCTTTTTTCTGAGTTTAACCACCTAAGCTGATGAGGTTAGCAAGTAGCCGATACGCACCTACCGTGCCAGCAGGCAATTGGCGCCACAACCCAAGTCCCAGGTAAATCCATCGTCCATCGCCAAAGCGAGCTTCTACTAGAGCACCTCGCTTGATTCCACTGTTCCATTCGAACGAGTCTTCCAGTTGGACTAGATCGACATAAGCAGATGACTTCTGACCGAGAAAATATAACCCTCGCTCTTGTACCCAATCCGCCCATGTCAATTCATCGATCTGATTCGGTATTGTAAACATAGGATGATCCGGGATGAGCACTGTCACAGGTGCAGATTCATCTGTCACCCGATCTCGACTTACCAACGCTGGATAGGGACCGTACTGAGAATCATTGAAATCAAACTTATTGTATTGAACGATTAATGTACCACCATTCTCAACATAATCCATAAGCCTGTCGTTGTTAGCACGAAGATCGGTCCTAACCTCATAGGCACGAATACCCGTAACGATAACGTTGTAACGAGAGAGGTCACCTCGACTAAGTCGGTCCGTGTCAATCATTTCAACATTTGCACCGAGCAACTTTATGGCGGTTGGGATCTCATCCCCAGATCCCTTCACGTAGCCCACGTTCAGACCTGGAACTACTTCCACATCTATCACCTTAATCACCGTTTCAGAGGTTTTGGTAAGATGGCGTCGACTGGTGTGAGGGTACTCTATGACCTGATACCCATGATGAAATTGTTCTCCTAATGATTCAACGATCGCACGAATACGGTACTCACCGTAACCAGTTTTCGTGCTTGGTACGACTACCAAATGCACAGTCTTCTCTTGATCCTCTCTAGCAAATCTGACTGGCAAATACCCAGGCTGTGTTCGCCATCCAGACGGAAGCTCTAACCTCACACTCGCCTCCGATGGACCCGAACCGTTATTTGTCACCGTCACGAGCACTTCCCGCTCCTCCCGTGCTGTATGGGATATGACAGTGATCTCAGGAACAATCCGAACAGTGAAACGAGGAACAACATTTAATTCCATTCGCTTTACGCTAGAGGAGGTATCATCTTCGTAATGGTACTGAACAGGAACCTCAATCGACACACTTATAGACGAAAACCCTAACTCGAATCTAGCAAGAAATGAAGTTCGGCGGAATGGAATACCGAATGGCACATCTGGATCGAACACATACCGCTCTACGCCTGGTAAACGCGTGAAGTACAGATCCGTTGGCCTTGCTTCCGATGAAATGCTTGGCTGCAAGGAACACTTATATAGCCCCTTTGATTTTACAATCTCGCCCATACAGCTGAGGTCTTCCTGATCGAATCCCGTAAGCGTGACCCCAAGGACATCAACCGAAACGTTCCCATCGTTCTCTACAACAGCTGAAATCTCCACATCTTGACCTGGTGTAACAAGTCCATCGTTCGCTATTGCTTCAAGGCTAAGTCCGTGCGCCAAGATCACCGTCTCCTCAAACTGTCGTTCTTTAGTTTCGAGGCGAAAATCAATCTCGAATTTCTCCTCATCATCCAAGTCGAGTGACCAGAGTTTCTCACGAAGTTTACGAACTGCCTCCAAACCAGCGAGAACAGGTCCCACAATGGAGTTATCATTGCGATCATCAAAGAAATACATCTCAGCCGTTTTAGCGTGCTGTGCGACCAATTCGAGATCAATCGCAAGCTCAGCGTTTGGCTTAGACACTGCGTATTGTGCAATACCGGTGATCGTTGTATCCAAGCCGTTAAACAAAGAAGTTTCAGTCACTTCCGATAAACCTTGAACGACTGCATCAACAAGTCGGTAATGCACAATAGCGGGTCCAGGAGTCCCAGCGAATTGAGACATTCCCTGACATTTGTGCATCCCACGTGCCATATTTCCAGTCTCAGAATAGGTGCGTCCCAGAAGAGAATCATAAGCACCAACATTAATCGCGGCCACATTCTTCCGGCGTGATCCAGCGGAAGACTCGCTGGACCCATACCATTCACGAGTGTAGAATTTCTTCGCCTGCCAAGGTCTCAGGCCAGCCTCAATCTGTTCAGGAAACCGTTTTGGGTCAGCCGCAATTCTGAACGCCTCTTTTATCAGCATTCCAGATGCCTGATGATGCTGGCCGCCCCCACGACCCTCTGAACTCAATCCAGCAATCACGTCAGGCCTGATTGTACGAATCATCCTCACGAAATCAGCAAGAATCTCCTGTCGTCCCCACTTCTCAAAAGTTTCTTCAATACTAAACGAGTAACCGAAATCAATCGCTCGCGTGAAGTATTGCTCTGAGCCGTCAAATCGGTGGGCTGCAAGTAGTTCTTCTGTTCGTAGTACCGCAAGTGCATCAAAAAGCTCTGACCCGATCTCGTTTTGCCCACCATCACCCCGCGTGGCTGTAACCAGAGCCGTCCGAATGCCCTGTCCCCAACTCAACATTGTCAAAAGCGAATTGTCTTCATCGTCAGGGTGTGCTGTCGCCATCATGAAGATCCCTGAACTGTTGAGACGCCGTAGCATCAGACCGAGTCTTGATTCCTTAACCGGATTCGATGTGTTTTGCGAAAACAATGGCACGCCATTGGCCATCTCAATCCTAGAGTCTGGATACTCCATCAGAATAAGCAACAGAACCGAAGAGGCGAGAGCAATGTTTTTCCGCTTCATAGGTCCTCAAATACACGCCTGGCTCTAGTAACCGAGACCAAGGATCGATTCATAACCAAACGAATGGCGCTGTATTGTGAGTAGTCTGTCAAATGTTAGGACTCACTCGTACCGTTCAACCTATTCAACTCTTGTCAAGCACCTCTTTATAATACGCTTCATAACGAGGTACAATTTCATCTGAGCAATAGTGCTGTTGGACCGTCAACCGCCCAGCCGATGTTATCCTGTCGTGCAGAATTTGGTCAGTTAATAGTGTGACACTACTTTCGACCATGCTTTGCAGATCGTCTGGCGGATGCAAGAATCCGGTAACACCATGTTTAATAAATTCTGTAAGGCCTCCCACTCGAGAGGCTACTACTGGGACCTCGCAGGCCATCGCCTCGAGGGCTGCCAGCCCGAATCCTTCGTGACTCGATGGCAAGAGACATAGATCCGAAATCGACAAAAGTGGTACGACCTGCTCTTGATCACCAAGAGTATCCACTTCGCTAGAAAGTCCAAGGTCGTTAATCAAGCGCGAGGCTGCTGCACGTTCAGGACCTTCACCAACCAGAAGAAGTCTCGCCTGAACCCTGTCTCTGATGCGCCTGAAGATTCGGATCACAGATTCCACACGTTTAACGGGACGAAAATTCGATACATGCACTACGATCTTGTTCTTCGGGTCACCACCGCTAAAATGCTGACGGAGCCTAGGATCAACAACGCGTCGGTGATATTTACAATCGAGAAAGTTCGGGATTACACGAAGTTCAGTACGTACGGACAGCTCACGGTACGTCTCGTCTTTGAGACTTTTGGAAACCGTCGTCACACCATCTGACTGCTCAATACAAAAAGCAACGGTTTCACGGTATGAACTATCACTGCCAACCAAGGTTACATCTGTACCATGCAAGGTGGTGATCACCTTTGGTACCTTCGTTTCCCCGGTCGAAGATAGAATCTGTTTTGCTAGGTAAGCCGCCGTTGCGTGGGGAACGGCATAGTGGGCATGGATAATATCAAGATCGAACTCACGGGATACATTTACAAGCTTCGTTGTAAGGGATAACAGATACTGTGGTTCTCGAAAGAGTGGATATGTCGGCGTAGGCACGATGTGAAAGTTAACGCCCCTTTGATAGTCACCAAACCTAAATGGTATCTCACTGCTAATCAGCCGAACCTGGTGACCACGAACGCCCAAAGCCTTCGCTAGTTCTGTCGCTACTACACCACTACCACCAATCGACGCATAACAAACGATACCAATATTCAAAGGATCCTCTCACGCAGCCCTATGTACATTAGTACCAAGACCACCGTGTTTCCGCCAATGTCGAACTCGTTCAGTTTACTAAGATTGTGCCACACTTTATGTGTACACATTCGACCCTAAGGTTGATTTCCTCAGCATCAGTTTCAAAAACTAGAACGTCTACCCATCACAACAAATATCAAGGTCTCTCACGTATAGGCCATCACCAACTGATGTAATTAGTGGAATATAAACATGCACCATAGCAGCTAACTATCACACATACCGTGGGTTCTTCATGATCTTGTAAACCCAAAAAGTTCATCTTCGCTGGCTGACTCTCCAAGATAGTTACGCACAAGGATACGAGAGGCCAGAAATCCCAATGTCAACCCATTCCCGCCATAACCCAGAGCAAACAGATGACGTGGAAAGTTTCGATGGGGACCAATAAATGGCAATCCGTCAAGCGTCTTCATCACTAATCCATCCCAACCATATTCAGGAAGAATTCCTGAAATTACTGGATACATTGTCGATAACTCGTACATTAACTGACCAGTCCGCTGCACAAGAATCTTGTCGCGTTGCCTCAGCGGCGTCTTCAGTTGATCTGCTCCACCAAATAGAATTCTGTTATCTCGAGTCCAGCGAAGATAATGGTACGGTTGCTGACTGTCCCATAACATTGCATCGCGATCTCCGAGTTGAGCCCTCATCTTTGCAGGTAACGGTGGTGTAATAACAGCGTAAGTGTTCATGATTCGAAAATGTCGAACCAAAGACTTAAAGGTGGGTATCAAGCACCCTGTTGCGATCACCACGGAGTTTGCACGAACTGTTCCGATTCCCGTCTTGACGTCGACTCCTTTAGGACCAAAGCGCAACCCTCGAACCCCCGAACACTCATAGATCAGAGCACCACGTTCAACGGCCGCCTCGGCAAACCCAAGACTCATACGATACGGGTCAACCTGTGCGTTGCGACGTGTTCGGAGAGCACCGTAACCCTTAAGATTGGTTGCTTGGTACAGGCGCTCGCCAGTCATCCAACTTGTCTGTAGTCCAGCCGAATGTCTGGCTTCGTACTCGCGTCTCAGACGCCTCCCAGCTTCCGGATCAGACGCGAAATAGATCGAATCCTCCTCTTCTAACTGACACTTAATGTTCAATCGACGTAAAGTCATTACTAGGTCAAGTGTGGCTCGTCGAGTCATCTGCCAAACTTTTCTGGCGGCTCGCAGACCATATCGGCGCATTAACTCTTGAAACTCAACATCTGGTTCTTGCATCAGCATTGCAGTGCTAGCTCCAGTGCTGCCTTGACCAATCTGATTAGATTCGAATAGCGCAACTCTAATCCCGGCCTCAGCAAATGCGTACGCGGTAGCACAACCCGTGAAACCACCTCCTACAACCACCACATCTGTCTCAATGTGACCACGGTGACTAGGATAGGTCGGCCGCCGCTTCTGATGAAACTGGGCGAGCCAATGGGGGATTCCATAGCGGATCTTACTCATAACTAACCACCTAACGACCCTTGCTAATTACTCCTTACTAATCACTTCTCAACCACATACCGAAATACAAACCACCGAATAATTCTTACTGGAAAATAAACGGCCAAAAAGTACTGTAACCATTAGCTTAAACGAGCCTATCGTAGTCTCAGTTTTGAAGGACCTTGCCAGAATATTCAAGCATTTGCTTCGTAAGATCTTGAGGATAAAAAATTTCGACATCCGTAATCGTTCCATCTGACGCGATAACCGGCTCCAGTTTAGGCTGCACGAAACCCGAATATGATGGCAGGTTTAATCGATCTACTCGTTTCACTACCTCGTCTCGACGCTTCTTATCGAACCCGACACCGTAGGTCTCCATCAACTGTTTCGCCGCGTCGTAATCTGCTTCAGATTTTATCCGCTGAACCTCGGCTAGTAACCGTCCAACACCGTCACGAAATGCGTAGCGGTCTGTCATCACGTAATATGTCTTGCCATCTCTACGACGGATATCGATAGCATCACTCTTGTCCGTAAGCCAGTGAATGATCATCTGGCGGTTTCGCATGTGATCCTGCTCTAATTGAGACCCTTCACGCACGCGCCTAAGTTGCACCAAGGCATTTCTCGTGTAACCTTCGTAGTGGGCAAGAACGACAGCCTCATGACTTTCCTTCGGTATGAGTCCAAGTTCTACGAGTTTT
Organism: Vicinamibacterales bacterium; assembly: GCA_965249535.1. GTDB lineage: Bacteria > Acidobacteriota > Vicinamibacteria > Vicinamibacterales. Next base: position 1,790,532 of record OZ252241.1, on the reverse strand, counting down.
GGATCGGCAATAAAGTACAATGCAACGAGATCGGCACGGCCCTCCTCAAGTGCTGAATACTGTTCCTTAAGTATCAACTGTGGATCTCCATTAAGGTCCTCGGCCAGCTTACCTGAGCCATGCCCGATCACCTCATGCATGTTCGTAGATAATTCGCTTGCGAGTCTTCCCCAGTTCTCTGCACGTGTAGCTTCGTCACTCGACCAGCTGAATTCAGTATGAAGTCCTCCGGTTCTAGATCTCTCATAGGATTCAATAACATTTGATAGTGAAATTGACTTACTCCCGTATTTCTCTCGGATCTCCTGGTCGTTTGGCAGGTTTATTCCGATCGGCGTGATCGGCCCAGAATCACCCATCTCAACAACCACGTCGATTGCATTCGCTACAATTCCCTGGACACCTTCCTTACGATATTTTGCATCCCAAGGCATATTGTCCTCAAACCACTGAGCATGGTCGGCCAAGGTTCGAATCGCCAGAGTCTTATCGGCGTTCACATAAAACACTAGCGCCTCCCACGAACCCTTAATGCCGCGCGCGTCCATGTAAACCTCAGTAAAACCATTGATTGTATCAACTAGAGATTCCTTATCACGTACCCACGCAATGTCATAAGTACGACGATCTATAGCCTCACCAGTCTGATAATAATTGATCAGTGCCCTCAGGGCCCCTGACATCGTAGGCGTCGCAAATGGAATGGCTGCTTCAAGGTGGAAGATGATCTCTCCTATCTGTTCTCCGTACTTTCCTTCGAGACGATAGACTTCCTCAATAAGCTTACCGTCTCGATCAGCGACGAGTCTTGAATTCAATCCGTAGTTTTCTCGAAATCCCTTGAGAGAATCCATAGTCACGTTAACATAAAGGTTATTTGCACTCGTCTGAAGAATATCTAGATTTTCTCCAGGGGTCTTGTTGGTGACGATGGGATCAAAGTCTCGATCGAAGAACATTGGTTCAAAACGTTTTAGCATTTGCTCTAACGTCTCTCCTGACGCAATCTGAAATTTCGCTCCGCTACTAGCTGCGGCATTAGCGGCTGCTGAAAATTCACCAGGAGTGCATTGAAGAACAAACTTTCGAGCTGTCTGATGATTGTACGGGCCAGTGTTTATCCAAAACAGTTTCGTGTATCGTCTAATCTCAGCAAGTGTTTCTGGATCAACATCAGCTGGATGTGTGACGATCTCTTCTATTATTTCTCGCATTTCAAGGTTGTGGACATAACGCTGATCGTAGAAGATGTCACGCCCAGCCAGTGCAGCACCGTACAGATGCCAGAGTAGTATTTTCTCACGAAGCGGAAGTGCCTCAAACCCATCGGCAAACAACTGAACAACCGCAACTTCATCAATTTGTTCGAGAAGATACCGTCGCTCGCCCGGTTCCTCCGAAACGGTAGTGTCAGGCGGTTCGTTCGCATCCTCGTCAATTGTTCCGCACGACACCATTCCCATCGCACCCATCAAAAAGATTGCCGCTAGGATCACTTGAAAATACATGCTCTCTACTCCCACATCGACCTTCATAAAAATAGCGCCGTCACAGCTACTTTTTGCGCAGACACTCCGTCCTACGAAAGCCAAATATAAAATCGTTCACGAACACAAATGGCCCATTCCTAACCACATTCGTAAACGGTGCAGGAGCCCTGATGGGTGGCACCCTACAATTAAGAGCACCAAAGCACCGAGCATATTACTTCCTGTGAAGCCTTGTGATTGGTGAAACGACCTATGTCAAAATCGACTTTTCCTTTGGAACGACATCATTTTCGTTGTAAACCCGAAGATAGCAGAGACAGTTATTTGTAAGATCCTCATTGGGGTGCCTTAAATCCACGACTTTTTCGTGGACTTCCAAGACAAGATCCACTGCCAATCCTAGGAATCATATAGTAAGTTTACGAGTGAAGGATCGAAGAATTAACCAGGAGTCCACTAATGGTCCATGCCGCGTCTACCAGTAAATTCGTGTTAAAGAGTATCTCACTCATGGCCTCAGTCTTATTCTCTGTCCAAGTCGATACGGTAGTTGTCGCGCAACAGAAACACCTTACGCTAAACGACCTATACGACCCTGAGACGAAAATCAATTTCAACGGAAATAAGATACCAGAACTCACCTGGATGAACGACACACATTATCTTGAAACCAACCTAAGTGTGAAAGTAGAGGCAGCAACTGGAAAAACTCTTCCGTTGTTCGATATCGATAAGATGAAAACAGCGATTGCAAACCTACACGGTATCTCTTCAGAGGACGCGCAGCTGATTTCAAGGAAGAATATTTCTACAATAAACGGAACATATACAGCGGCAGTCTTGACAATCTCCGGAGATCTCTATTACTACGACTTCGGAAGTAGCCGAGCACAGAGATTAACATCCTCTCACGGCGATGAAGACGAAGTGTCTTTCAGCCCAGATGGAACAATCGTGGCGTTTGTCAGGGAACAAAACATCTACGCCGTCAATCTCAAGACCGGGGTCGAACGCACACTAACAACTGATTCCAACAACAAATTGTTCAACGGCAAGTTGGACTGGGTCTACCAGGAAGAAATCTATGGCCGCGGAACCTTCAGAGGATATTGGTGGAGCCCAGATTCCTCACACGTGGCGTTCCTTCAACTCAACGAACAATCTGTTCATGAATTCGCGATCACCGACCACTTGCAGTCAAGACTTAGCACTGAGACACTTTATTATCCAAAAGCTGGTGATCCGAATCCAACAGCTAAATTAGGTATCGTGCAGGTCTCAGGGGGAACACCAATTTGGGCCGACACAGAAGAATACAGAACAACTTCCATCCTCATTGTAAATGTCGACTGGACCATCGACAGCCGCCGTGTCGTCTATCAAGTTCAGGATCGGGAACAAACCTGGCTCGATCTAAATCTCGCAGACGTCAAGAATGGAAAATCGATAACACTCTTTCGTGAAACAACTGAAGCCTGGGTCAACGTAAACGGCAGCGCGACATGGCTCGACGATGGTGGATTTCTGTGGCTCAGTGAGCGCTCTGGTTGGAAACACATTTATCACTACGCCGCAGACGGATCTCTTATCAGACAGATCACTGATGGCTCTTGGGAAGTACGAAGATTACACGGAGTGAGCGTTGTTGAAGGTGTCACCTGGGTCTATTTTTCAGGCACCGAGAGAAGTCATATCGGTAACGATGTATATCGAATCAAGATCGATGGCGACAATCTAGCTAGACTCTCAGCGACCACTGGAACACATCAAGCGAATTTTAATTCCTCATTTACACACTACATCGACATCTGGAGTGACATCTCGACACCACCACAAACTCGACTCCATCGTTCAGACGGCACGGAAGTGCATATTGTTGATGCGAACCAGGTCAAACCTCTATTGGAATATCGGCTTTCGAAACCAGAATTCATGAAGGTCAAGACACGTGATGGTTTTGTCATGGAAGCATTAATGATCAAACCGCCTGACTTTGACCAAGCTAAGAAGTACCCTGTCTACCAACACACTTACGCCGGGCCACATGCCCCACAAGCACGAAATGCCTGGGGAGGCACCAGGTTTATGTATCATCAGATGCTTGCTCAAAGAGGAATCATAATATGGATCTGCGACAATCGAACAGCGAGTGGAAAAGGCGCAATCTCGACGTGGCCCGTCTATCGAAATTTTGGTGAACTTGAATTACGAGACATTGAGGATGGAATCGGCTGGTTGAAGCGACAGCCATATATCGATGGAACGAGGATTGGTATTAACGGCTGGAGTTACGGCGGTTACATGGTGAACTACGCTCTCACACACAGCAAGAACTTTACTATGGGTATTTCAGGGGGCTCCATTACGGACTGGCTCAACTATGACACAATCTACACTGAGCGCTACATGCAAATGCCGCAGAAAAACCAAGCCGGTTATCGAAAAAGTTCTCCTCGGTTTTCTGCGCGTGATTTGGATGGCGAGTTGTTGCTTATCCACGGGATGATGGACGATAACGTCCATGTGAATAACACATTGCAGTTTGTTCACGAGTTACAGAAGGCAGAAAAAACATTCGAGCTACTCTTATATCTCAAGTCACGTCACGCGATCACCGATCCAAGCTTGGTGAAACATATGCGAATGCGGATGTTCGACTTCACGATGACTCATCTATCACCCAGTGGAGACTCGAATTCAGTTGAGCAATGAGCTGTCATTGATTCAAGAGCCCTAAATCCACACAAGCGTTGACTGAAAACTTGGACCGCTATCACCCGGATTCTGGACCCTTCCGAAGAAATGGAACAACGCATTTCTATTTTCAGCGGCTTTCACAAATGACTGCCACAACATTCTTTTGCGCAGTTTGTAATCAATCGTAAGGAGTTCGTTCCGTCACAGGTGACTTAGATTAGAAAACGACGTCAAAGTAATGATATATATATATATTTACGCCGCTGCAGAAATATAAATTACCGTAGATGCCGACCACCATCAACACACAAAGTCTCACCCGTCATGAAGTCCGTTTCGATCAGCGCGATCACCGCCTTAACGACCTCTGAATCTCCTCCCCAATGACCGAGCGGCGTTGCCTTCTCAATCTTCTCAACTTCTCCAATCTCAAGATTGTCTGGTGGACGAATTGGGCCCGGTGCAATAGCATTCACCAAGATCTTGTCGTTCGCGAGTTCAAGTGCAAGAGCCTCTGTTAATGCAACAACAGCCGCCTTTGCAACATAGTAGGGAAGATATCCCTTGTAACGTGGCCGTCCGCTGTACGCCACCCAATCAGAAAAATTAATGATTCTTCCACCGCGAACTGCCCGCATGTGCGAAACGGTTGCAAGCGCACATAAGAAAGCTGCTTTCACGTCTACAGTAAACCCTAAATCCCAATCCCGTTCGGTTAGACTATCAAATGATTTTTTATTGTAGAGCGATGCCATATTCACCAACACATCGATGCGACCAAAGGCTTTTACCGACGCCTTAACAAACTCCTCACATTCACTCCCACGAGACAAGTCGGCTCGTATGGCAACTGCGTTTCGACTCAACGACTGTATAGCAGCAACAGTCTTCTCCGCGTTTGCCTGCGAATTTTTGTAGGAAAGTGCAACATGAGCACCCCTGCGTGCCACCTCTGTTGCAATAGACATTCCGATCCGGCTACCACCTGTTATAAGTACAACACGATCGCTCAGATCCATCGCACAACCATTGATGCTGAGTCTATTTGGCCTGCATCGATTTGACCGACACCAAAGTTAGACTCCGTATTCACAAAGAAGTTTTCTCCTAAGCCATTCTTCCAGGTAGCAAATTAAACGTCAATGGCTCAGACAGACCACTGAGACCTGCACTCCGTAAGCTTAGAAACAATCAAATAGCGTATTGATCCTACGTATCGAAGTCCCTAGTTGGCCCACTTCAGCCAGTAGCCAAGTAATTTCTTGACCAACGGAGTCATACGAGTCATTGAATACGAAAATGCCGCTCTTCTGACAGCATCGGCCTGCGTAGGATACGGGTGGATAACCTTGGATAACTTCTTGAGACCAACCTTCCCAACCATGGCTAATGTAAGCTCGCTGATCATCTCACCAGCATGTCTAGCCACTATGGTTCCACCTAAGATCTGATCAGTTCCCTTTCTTACATGGATCTTCACCAAACCATCCTCTTCACCATCAATAATGGCTCTATCAACATCACACCAATGGTGTGTGTACGTGTCAACATCAATGCCACGCTGGTTAGCCTCGTGTTCGTACATTCCGACGTGTGCAATTTCTGGATCGGTATAAGTACACCACGGCATCGGTAACGTACTCAACTTACGAGAACCAGGGAAAAGTGCGTTTTGTACCGCAATCCGAGCAGCGTCCTCAGCGGCATGTGTGAACTTCCAGGCCATACAGACATCGCCTGCGCCGTAAATGCGTGGATTCGACGTCTGAAGACTATCGTTGACCTGAATACCTTGTCGATCATAGACGACACCAGCTGCTTCGAGATTCAATCCCTCAACATTTGGCGCACGCCCCGCCCCAACAAGAATTTCATCAACAACGATGGAATGCTTTCCGCTACAGTCGAAATAAATCCTCTTCCCGTCGTCGGTACGCTCAACTCTCTCCACCTTACACTTGAGCATGAGCTGAACGCCATCACGAACCATTGATGTTTGGACGATCGCGGCCACATCAGGATCCTCACGAACGAGAATATGATCAGTCATCTCAAAAAGAGTTACCTCACAACCGAGGCGACAGAATGCTTGTGCGAGTTCTGACCCGACTGGCCCGGCGCCGATAACGGCTAGACGCTTTGGTCGCTCTGTGAGGTTGAAAACCGTTTCGTTGGTGAGAAATCCAGCATCACTAAGACCTGTAATCGCAGGATGTGTTGCTCTAGCACCAGTTGCAATCACCAGCTTCTTAAATCGAAGAGCCTTGCCATCAACCTCGAGTATATCTGGCGCACTGAACTGTCCATGACCCAAGAACACATCTACTCCCTTGGCGTCACGGTATCGAAGAACTGAGTCATTGGGACTGATTTGTGCCTGTACGCGGTGGATCCGTGCCATTAATGCTGAAAAATTCACTTCAGACCCTCTGGGAACACGCCATCCGAGCGCCTCAGCATCTCGGAGCTCAGCAAAAACTCGTGACGAGCGGACCATAACCTTCGACGGCACACATCCAAAATTAAGACAATCTCCACCCATCCTATACTGTTCGACCAGCGCGACCCGTCCTCCGGCTCCGGCTGCAAATGACGCCGAAATAAGTCCAGCCGTACCTGCACCAACAACAACTAGGTGATACCGCGATGCTGGTTCTGGATTCACCCAGTCCCGAGGATGCACATCATGAATCAACTTCGCGTCATGTTCATCCCGCGGCGAGATCTCCGGGAGTCGAAAAAATGTCGTCTCCATAAATTTATCCTTCCAAACACTAAGAAGTAGACTGAAGATAGATCATCTCCGATTCCGCGGAGACCGACAAATTGTATATGAGCTGTGTCTACTCGTCCAAAGACAGACGTTCGTAGCGCTGGGACCGTAACCCCGTCACACCTCTTAAGGCTCTGGATCTACAAGCCTCAACAGGCTATGCCAGAAATTTATCGTCGCGTAAACGAGAAGAAAACTGAAGAAGTAGACTAACTAACTGAAGGATCGCTAGCCTCTTGGGCTTGTAACTTCATCGACTCATCAATCAGAAAAAGGTCCGTGAGTAGAGCGCGTAAATGAATCGAAGCATTAAGGTTATCGATTAACTGAGAACTGATCGTGGCCTGCGCAAGCACGAGTTGAACGGCCGTCTGCGCATCACGTGCATCCCGTTCCAACACGGCAATAAAAGAGTAGTAGCGGTCAGGCAACTGTGGGTTCTCTTGTTTTACGAAGCTGGTGAAGAGATCAGCGAGGCCTGTAAGTGCAGCATCTGAACGTTTGAGGTAGTCACGAACCTGTCCACCCCACTTCGCGACCGCATCACCAGCTAGTCCTTGGGCTGCATAAGCGAGAAAGGACTCATAGCTCTCTTCGATCGTATTGATCCGATCCCGCAATTCATCCCGTACGGTCTTAGACACCAGCCCCCCACTCTCGTAATATCACGTCTTCAATTTATGATTAATCGAGAGGGATTCTGACTTGCACTACCCCTTGCGCGTCTCTCGCTTCGAGACAACCCATCGCTTGGGATCGTGATGTTCAACGTAGTGCCCCCGATCGATCCAACCTAAAATCATCGAACGGGTGATCCACCACTTCTCCGGCCTGGCGGCAAAGTAGATGTGCACAAACACCATCCCAACGAGCCCCACACCGGCCAAGCCGTGCAACGTGTATATGAGACCCCAGGTCTGGTCACTGAAGAAGTAAGGGTTTCGAGTCCAGATAGGAGTGTCGATCCGAAGCATCATCACCAAGCCAGTTGCAATAACGCCGAGCCCAGCCAACACGATGCCGAGATGATAAAGCTTATGGTCGACAGGATACTTATCATGCTTCGGCGCCGACCCAGAAGCTCGTCCCAGAAACCGCTGTACCCTTAGCCAGGTCTCCTTGAGCTCGCTTGGATAAATCCAGATCGACCAAAAATCAAGCCAAAAGGAAGCGTGTATGATGTGATACACGATGGACGCCGTTAGGATGAGTCCAGCGATCCAGTGAATCGTTATCCAATTAAATTGAATTCCAACTATGGGAAGAAATCCAGTAAAGAGCAAAACCAGCATTGACGCAGCCATCAGCCAGTGGAAGAGTCGCGCAGCTAGCGTATGGCGCAACACACGCTCAGGGACATTTGCCGCCGCTTGATCTGCATCAGGCGTGGTGGGTACTGGCTTCCGAAACCACCAACGGACCCAGATGGCATGCACAACCACGTACGCCAGCGCAAGCACCGCGGTCACCGTAAGTAGGTCCCAAGAGAGTCTTATGAGGATCTCCTGACCCCACGGATCAGTTCCCCATTGAAATAGCTCCATATTTTGTGACCGACCCTAGCTTTGCACCCCACGGACGGCCCGTTTGACCAGATTCTGCATGATTGAAATCTTGTATCGATTGTGCGCGAGTGGCTTCACTCCCTGGATAGCGATCTCTCCAGCCCTCTCTGCCGTTTCCTCGCTAATCGGCTGCCCACGAACCACGTCCTCGACCGCTGTCAACCGCACCGGGTAAGGAGCCACGCCACCGACTGCCAGGCGAATGTCCTGTATCGCCCCGTTATTCTCTATCCTTGCAGAGGCAACATTGGCTATCGGGAAGTCCCACGCATTACGGTCTCTGGCCTTCTCAAAGTAGAACTGTGCGCCAGCCCAGGTCGCCGGTAAACGGAATCCTACAAGCACATCTCCTGGCTCTACAACAGTCATACGGGTAATATCAATGGCAGGCCCTATGAAGAAGTCCTCTGCATCAAACACGCGTTCACCACTACTGTTTTGAACAACCATCTTGGCATCAAGCGCAATAAACACCGGCGCGGTGTCCGAAGGACTCACCGCGACACATCGGCTAGCCCCCAAAATGCAGTGCTCCCGGTTCATGGCTGTCGGTGTGTCTGCGTAGCAGATATTTCCACCAGCCCGATAGCAGGTCCACCCATCGCGGTAGTACCAGCACCGAGTATCCTGCACCACATTGCCACCAATAGTACCCTGATTACGAATCTGGGGTGACGCTGCCTGCGTAGCCGCATCAGCTAGCATTTTGTACTTTGCCTGGACCTCTGAATTCCTAATGACATCGATCAACGGAGACATCGCACCGATTTCCAGACCATTCTCAGTCGAGCGAACGCCTTTCAACGACTCGACGCTCCCAAGATCGACCACCACCTTTGGTCGCTTAATACGATCTTTAAACCAATCGAAGCTATCGATCCCGCCCGCCATCACCCACGCATCCCTCCCGTGCTGGTCGAGTAACTCGACAGCGGCCTCGGTGCTCGTCGGCTGGAATAATTCAAACGGTGGAATCATGTCGCGAATCACGGCCATGGTGTCTATCCCTCCTCGCCTCAGACGTGCGCCGCAAGGGTCGCAGTCGCCTGGGGCAGATTCTGAAGCTTCTCCACAATCATGTCCTTGCTGATGGGCGAACGATTGAAGTACGTCTCATCCAACGCATCTATAATCGCGTTAAGAACAGCCGCTGCGCCAGCACCCACGGGCGCCTCTCCAATCCCCTTACTACCCACTGGGTTAAACGGATCAGGGAGCCCAACGGCAGCCCACTTCATCTCGTGCTCATTCGGAACGTCAAGGATGGTCGGCGGCCGGTTCGAGTAGAACCGCTTCGCAATCCCCAACCCCCATCTTCGGTCAAACACCCACTTCTGTCCAAGAGCCACACCAAAACCTTGGATCGCGCCACCATGGAGCTGACCAGCCAAACTACGCGGATGCAATACCGTGCCACAGTCACAGGTAGCCGCATAGTCCACTAGCTTAATCTCAGCGGTTTCCATGTCTATCTCAACCTCCGCAAAACCGACAACATACGACATGAGTCGGCCACCAAGCGGGAAGTTGTCCTTGGCCACCCCCATCAGCCCTCGTCCAGCAAGAGCGGTAGCCGACCGAACCGTACTCCCGTTGATATCCTCAGGTAACTCGTGGCCGTCATACCTGCCACCGAGTTGAATCGCCCGCTCTGCAGCTCGCGCAAAGGTCATGCCCTGTGATGCATTGCCTCTCCGATAGACACTCTCATTGCCTACGTTATAGTCGTCAGGCGATCCTCCAAGATCTCGCGCCGCAATTTCCTGCAGTTTCCGCTTCGCGTCCAGTCCGGCAGCCCAACCTGCTCGCGTATGGGCATGTACCGTCTGACTTCCTCCCTGGACTGCACTCCACGGCAAGTGTTTGCTCGTATCACCCCAAACAACTTCACACTTCTCCCAGGGCATATCGAGCGCCTCAGCCGAGGCCCGCATCGTATCGCTAAAGGACTCCGTGCCCAGATTTCCGATCCCCGATTGCAAGTAAAGCCTTCCATCAGGCTTGATGGTGATAATGCCATCCATCCCAGAACTACCAGCCGCGTAACTACTCAGCGCGACTCCAACACCTGTAACCTTTGTTCCACGCCTCTGCCCGCTACGCTTCTTCCGGTTCTCCCAATCGAAAAGCTCAACACCCTTGTCAATCGCCTCTCGAACGAACGCACTCGACACATTTTCCTGCTCTCCGTCATCCTTCGGCGGCCCAAACTTCGCCTGTCCTACCGGAGCATTGACGTGCCGAATCCTCGCGCGATCAATGCCCAACTGACGGGCCGCTTTATCCATGAGCGGCTCGAGCATCGCCATACACTGCACGCCACCCGGCGCACGCTGGGCGCCACGCGGCGGCGTGTTTGTATAGATCGAGATCCCCCGCATTCTCATGTTGAGTGGCTGGTAGCTCAGAGAGGCGATATTTCCAACCGCAAGGAAATCGCCCGAGCGGCCGTACGGGCCACCGTCCTGAATGACGAAGAGATCCATCGCTGTTATCCGGCCATCCTTCCGGAAACCGATCTTTGCCCGGGCCTGGCACCCCGGCCGGGATCGACCAAAGAAGTGCTCCTCCATGCGCGTTACACGCATCATGACAGGCCTGTTGGTCTTCTTGGCAAGCAAGATGGGGAAGCGCATACTCACAGCACCGAATATCTTGCTTCCAAACCCTCCACCACAATACTCACCGATTACAACCACATCGGACGGGTCAACGCCAGCGAACCTTGCAACTGCCCCAATAGTCCGTTGCGTACTTTGCGTTGACGAGTGTACGTAGACCTTTCCGTTCTGCCAGTACGCCATGCAGCTCCTGGTTTCCAACGGCTGATGAGACAACGATTGATGAAAGACTGTCTCATCGAGGACGTAATCTGCCTCAGCAAACCCGGCATCGATGTCACCAACCGCCCATTCATCAGAGACCTTGCCAAGCGGCAACCGACCTTCTTGCAATTCGGAGAAATCTGCGTCGGTCCACTTGATGGTCGTCAGCTGTTTGTCGACCATCGTGTTGCCTTCGAGCCGGGCGTTTGGACCACCCGGACGCAGGCTGTCGAGCGGGTCGAGACAGAAGGGGAGCGGTTCGAGATCAATCTTGATTTTCTCGATTGCCTCCGCCGCAATCGTTTCGTCTACCGCGGCCAATGCCAGAATGGGCTCTCCCTCGTACAACGGCTCATTCGTGAGCCCCGCTTCGTTGGGAGCCTCCACTTCAGGTAAGTCATCGGCCGTGATTACGGCTTCCACACCGGGCATGCTTAACGCTTCACTCGCGTCGATATTCCGCACTCTCGCGTGAGGAGTTGGGCTCAACAACAGCTTCGTGAAGAGCATACCCTCAGCCCGAAAGTCCTCAGCGAACTTGGCCTTTCCCGTCACCTTGGCCACGATGTCCGGCGTCTGGTAGTCCTTGCCGATCAGTTTGTAGTCAGCCACGTCAGCTCCTCCGCGTATATTCCGCTGCTCGCATGACAGAGTTTAGGATCTTGTTATAGTCCACACACCGACACAAATTACCCGCCAGACCCTCTGCACACTCCTTGCGCGTGGGGTTCGGGTTGTCCTTAATCAGAGCAACCGCAGATATGATGAACCCAGGCGCACAATAGCCACACTGGAAGCCCTGCTCATCAACGACGGCCTGCTGCACCGGATGGAGCTCACCGTTCGGTCCAGCCAGCCCCTCAATAGTTGTTACTTCACGATCGCGCACACTGTGAGTGAGGATAGAACAGGCGTAATGCGGCGACCCGTCGAGCAGCACCGTGCAGCTCCCGCACTCAGCTCTATCGCACGCAACCTTAGACCCAACCAATCCAAGCTTGTAACGCAGTGTCATGACTAGCGTCTCTTGCTTGGGCACATCTACACGCCGCGTCTGACCATTGACGTTCATAGTGATCAGTCGCTCGACCGCACCCGGAGCGGAGGCTTGTGCCATTACCGTACCCGCACCGCCTCTGAACACATACCCAGAAGCCGATGCGCCGGCGCCCGCAGCGATGACACCCTTTATGAAGTTCCGCCTAGATACTCCCTGCTCACCGGTTTCGATGATCTCCTCATCTCTCATTGGCGACCACCCTCCTAAACCTTTAGTTATATGTTGTCGCACTTCCTCGCGCCGCTAGCCCGCCAAAACACATGAGGGAGGGCCCACCACGCACCCGTACTTTCTCTCAGGTACCCCACGAGGAGGGTAACATAGACTGCTATATTAGTCTCGTCAAGCCATTTTTTCTTTTTTTTTAAGCCACGGTGTCCGCCATTCGGTCCCATCCTCCAAACCCCCTTGCACCTCAACGCCTTACCTAGGACAAATCGTCAAAACATGGTTAGAATACTTGGAAAGTTAGGAAATGCCGGAACGGTCAATGGCACCTGCAAAATCTGGTAAAGCAGACGAGCCCCTGTAAGACCGAAACGTCTCGCCCACCGTCCACCACGAGAGCATGACCTTAGTCGCGCCACCTGGCATAATGGAGCTCTAAGAAGTTACTGCCTGCTTGTCGTTCGACTTGAATACAAGCTTCGGGTTTGGCTTCGCAGCCAGAATTAGGATCCTCTGTGCATGACAATCGCTTTGACGCCGTGATCGTGGGTGGAGGACCCGCCGGGTCATCAGCCGCGCACCTGCTGGCAAAGTGGGGACATTCCGTTCTCCTCATCACGAAAACAGAACCAGACGGTCCCACACTTGCCGAATCGTTACCACCAAGTTGCCGAAAACTCTTTACCGTGCTCGGTACGCTTGATGCCATTGACCAGGCGGGATTCTACCGGACACGCGGCAATACAGTTTGGTGGGGTGAATCGGATAAACGGTCGGAAAATTTCGCCGATGGAGTCACAGGATATCAAGTGGTCCGCCGTGACTTTGACCGACTTCTCCTTGAGCTCGCGGAAACTGCGGGCGCGCAGGTGCAACGTAACAGTAGGGTTCGGCAAGTGCGGGCACCTGATTTGCCAGATTCCATGTTCCGTCAGATCGAGTACGAAGACGCAAGGAGTGAACGGGTTGTTGTTAATGCAAAGTTTACACTCGACTGCTCTGGGCGGGCTGGGGTTATCGCGCGCCAAGGTTTTCGAAAACACGAACGGACTCATTCCACTGTCGCGCTAGTTGGAATATGGCGGTCACCGGATGGTTGGGGGCTAGAGGATGAAACCCACACCCTGGTTGAAACTTACGCTGACGGCTGGGCATGGTCAGTACCAGTCTCACCGTCGATTCGCTACATCACGGTAATGGTTGATCCACGCGTGACCGCACTAGAACGTGGTGAACACCTCGAGCATCTTTACCGAGCAGAACTGAGTAAGACACGGCAGTTCAGTGAGCTCACGGTAAAGTCAACATTACAGAACTCACCCTGGGGATGTAATGCGTCGCTGTACTGCGCGCACAAGTACGCTGGTCCTAGAGCACTCCTCGTCGGCGATGCGGCATCGTTCATAGACCCACTTTCCTCCTTCGGGATCAAGAAGGCGCTCGCCTCTGCTTGGCTAGCAGCAATCGTTGTTAACACATCCATGGTCAAACCAGACATGGAAACAACTGCGGTTGATTTTTTTTCGATGCGCGAGCAACACATGTACAGGAGTTATCTAAAACAGTCGACAGAATTCTTTCACGAAGCTGCAAGTGGCCACCCACATCCCTTCTGGACTGGTCGCGCCACAATGATCGATGCTGGGGCCACAGAGGAGGATATTGATATAGACGAACTCCGGCGCAATCCCACGGTACTTGCCGCATTTGAGGCGCTTAAGCGCAGTCCGTCGATCAAGCTACAGCCAACGAAACAATCTCATATCGACAAAAGACCGTCTGTTCTCGAGCGTGAAGTGATTCTAGAAGACAGACTCATCACAGACTCCTTGCCGAGCGGGTCATCAGGTGTTCGGTTCCTCCGTGGCGTCGATTTACCTGCGCTGGTACGTATTGCGGGCAGTCACAACCAGGTTCCCGATCTTTTCGATGCGTACAACCGAATTCACAAGCCGGTCATTCTTCCAGATTTCCTTGGGGCCCTATCAGTGCTACTCGCAAAGCACATCCTTAAGAATGACGCTTTCTAACTGAGGAACTCTTGTTGCCGCAATTTTCAAACATCTACTGAACTCGAGTGAAGGACACTCTCACCAATACCCGCATCGCTTGTTTTCTGATAGTGGTTCTCAGGGGCTTCGCAGGTACGTACATCTCTAATGGAAATTTCTCGTTGAAAGTTTGAATTAGGAGAGGAGAATTAGAAACAGCTGCACGGATCCACTTCTATCAGCAATACGCCTAATCAACCACCATCACTATTGTCTCAACGCGTCGGTTCCGTTGCCGCCCCAGAGGACCATCCTCGCCCCCGCCTTTCTCGTTCGGGACGACAGGGCGCGTTTCACCGAAGCCGCGAGCGACGAACTGGAGATCAGCAATGCCACTTTCAGAGACAAACCAGTTACGGACAGCGTCTGCGCGCTGTTCAGAGAGTGTTTGATTGTACTCGTTCGACCCTTTCGAATCGGTGTGCCCTTCGACTCGAACATCACCACGCGCCGACTCGCGGATTTGCGTGGCTGCCCGCTTCAATGAAGTAACTGCCGATGCCTTGATATCGGCTTTGTCGAAATCGAACAATACATCAGCTGAGAGCTCAATGCAGGACCTCTCGCGCAGTCTCCCTGACACGGTAGACATCCTCTACAACGGTAAGGTTAGATCCTGCGTGACGAAGCTGAGAGCAACCGTGTTCCTTTCTGCCCCCGCTGGGACCGAGTCCGGCGGCATATCTTGGGCGCCGAGAGCGCGAGGATATAGCGCCACTACGACAAGTAGCGTGGCCAACAAATGTCCGAGGAGCACTTGCACTCTAACATCACTCCTTGTGATCATCATGCCAGCCGCTTTAGTTACCAATGGGAACATCCTCAAACGGAGGTGTTCCTGGGATGTACACAGAAATTGTCTGAACGTTAGCTGGCGGCGCCGGAAACTTAGCCCACGCACTAATTGTCCCACCCGAATTCAACGTGAGCACTCCATAGCTGTGAGTCGATGTCTGACTCGTTATGGGGTAGTCCTCGGCTGTCAGCACCAGATGTTTCTTCTGATTCACGTGGTCAATGAGGTAAGCATCAGCCGCTAGCTTGTACGGCGTATACCAACTTCCTGTTCCCGCGAAGAGCGTCTTCTCCTCCTGCGTCCCGTTCCGGTACCGCCACCTAACGTTAAGTGTGTCACCACCCGCACGCCGCACCTGAAGTAACGCAACTTCAACGCCACCACTTTCATGCTCCTCCATTGCCAATGGATTTTCACTCGTCGCTGGAGAAGACGCGGAAGCGGACGACGCCGCTCCCGGCATCGGACCAGTCTCTTCAGGAGAAAGCGCGTCCTCAGGCTCGGCAGTGCCTCCACATCCGCTCCCGATAAAGCACAAAAACAAAAAAATGCACCCACTCGTTACCATCGATCCCATCGCTCTCATCACCATATTTCTCCCGGTTTCGTTTGTATCAACCCTACAGTACAAGGTTTCAGAATGGTACCATAGAGCACAAGGAAATCTGACTTCGTACTTCCGTAACCAAACCACCACGTGGAATCAACGCAGAAACTCGTCTCCGCTAACATCGATTAGTCGAAGCCAGAATGCGCTAGATTAGCTGTTATGATTAGCATCGATTAGATTAATAGAAAACAATCGGAAGTCGAGTTTCCAAATGAAAACCCCGGAGGCGCTCCGCAAAACACCAAAACTTTTCCTGCTTGCAATCTTTTTCTGCCTTCTCCATGGACATGACACAATCGCTGACCGTGAAATGTCGACAACGATGCAAAATGTCCCTGTTGTCGGTGTCTTCCCGTTGAAAATTGTCAGCCCGAATACCGACGATCTCGTCATTTCCGATTTCGAAAATGGACTCGGACGCCTCTTGGTTGAGAGGATCGGTGAAAGGGGAACAATAGAGGGCCGCCTGCTCGAGTGGCCTAATCGGGCGACGGACGGAACACTTGGGTAGTGGTCAAGTTTAGGTGATTATATATAAAGGTTGACGATTGTCCACGCCCTCCAGTATCGTGCAGCGCATGGGTGTACCAAACTGGAAAAACCGCACGCTATTCCACTGCGACAACCTGCCTGTCCTCCGGGCCATGAACTCAGAGTCGGTGGATCTAATTGCCACCGATCCGCCGTTCAACAAGAGTCGCGACTTTCACGCGACGCCTGACAGTCTCGCCTCAGGCGCGTCATTTCAAGATCGATGGTCTTGGGAGCGCGACGTGCATCAGGACTGGGTGGACCAGATTACCGACGATCACCCGCGGCTCATGGAAGCCATCGAGAGCGCCCGCCATGCCCACAGCGACGGAATGGGCGCGTTCATATGCTTCATGGCGGTACGACTACTCGAAATGCGCCGCGTTCTGAAGCCGACCGGATCGATCTACCTGCACTGCGATCCGACCGCGAGCCACTACCTCAAGGCCGTCATGGACGCTATATTCGGGTGGCGGAGCTTTCAGAACGAAATAATATGGTGTTACAAATCTGGCGGCGTGAGCAAGCGGCATTTTGCCAAGAAACACGATGTTCTCTTGATTCTACGCAAGAACTAAGGTTCAGCACCGCTTCAACGTCCTGAAAGTAAAGTCTTACGGGCAATCAGGAGGTGGGCAGGGCGGAGCGGTCAAGTACTATAGAGACAAGAACGGCATCTACTCGATTGTTGCCGCGAGGGATTGGTGGAAAATATCCATGCTTTCAACCACGCATGGCGAACGTACAGGCTACCCAACTCAGAAGCCTCTCGCCCTGTACGAGCGTATCATTAATGCATCAAGCAATTCTGGAGATATCGTCCTTGCCCCCTTTGCCGGATGCGCCACCACCTGCGTTGCGTCGGAGCGCAGGGGGCGCCAGTGGTCGGTATCGACATCTGGGACAAGGCGCACAATACGGTCATCAAGCGCTTGCAGGGTGAGGGACTGGCAACTAGCGGAGACGCTGGCGGTAGGCTAGCATTCGGCGACGTGCACGACGTCACTGACCCACCAAGGCGCACAGACAGCGGAGAATCCGCAGTCCCGACGCTTAGAACGAAAATCAAGGTCTTTGAGCCGCGCGGCCCTAAGATGTCTAGAGTCGATATGTACAAACACATTCTCAGCCAGAAGGGGTGCAAGTGCCAAGGCTGCGACAGGATATTCGACGATCCCCGCTACCTGGATCTTGACCACAACACGCCTCGGTCAGACGGCGGCATCAGCCACATCTCCAACCGCATTCTGCTGTGCGGGCCGTGCAACCGGCTCAAGAGCAACACGCTCACACTGACCGGACTGAGGCGAAAGAACAAGAAGCTCGGCTACATGCACGCCAGCAGCACGGAGAACCCTGTCATGAAGGAAATCCGAGAGGCCAAGAAGAAGGCCCCACCGCTGTTCGAGTAGTCGCTCAGTAGAATAAACTCTGTACAGCGAAACGCCCAGGCGGCAACCTGGGCGCACAACCCAACCCACACGTCAACGGAGGTAAAGTATGCACATTTCTGACACAAGTAGATCGCTCGCAGCAAGCGATATGAAAGTGGTAGCGAAACTGATGGCTAAAGACCCTGAATTCGCGAAAGAGCTGGTCGATGCGATCTCGGAGAAGCTCGATGAGAAGTTCGGCTGGATGCAGGGGCATATGAACGACCGGCTCGATGAGATTTCCAAGAAGCTCGATAGAAGTATCGAGGAAAACACAAGACGATTCGACAGCCTTGATAGCGGCATTGCCGATCTTCGCGCAGGGCATGAACTCCACGACGGATATTTTCGGAAGGTCAACAAACGGCTGGACTCCATCGACGGCCATCTCGACATCAACACCGACACGCGGAGACGGGCATGAAGCCGATGCTCGACCCGAAGCGCGATCTCAAGGGCGCGACCCCGGAGACGCTGGCGCGCGCCCTCTTCCGGCGCGTCACGCCGCTACGCCGACCGCGCCCCACTGGAGAGGCCGTTGTCGGCTACGAGCTCCCGGTAGAGCAGGTTCCGGCCGACAAGCCGCGCGACCGTGCCCCGCATCTGCGTAAGCGTTCCTGAGTTCCGCATGTTGTGCTTGCCGGCGAACTCCTGGACGTAGCGGTCTAGGTGCTTCGGGCTGAGCTTGTGGAACGTGCCCATGTGCGCCCGCTTTAGCATGCTCCAGAACGACTCCATGCCGTTGATGTGGATCTGGTCGCGGACCCACTCGCCGACGCCATGCTTGACCGCGTGCCTGTTGGCAAGGGTGGCGTAGGCCATGTGCTCATCGGTATAGACAATCGCATCGGTGGCGGCGTGTCCCTCGACGAAGCCCGTCAGTGTCGGCCCGTCTACTCGCGCGACAACAGACGCCCGAACGCGGCCCGTGGCCCTGTCCTTGACACCGGCGACAACTGACTTGTCAACGCCCCCGCGTCCGGTGAGTTGCTTCCGCTTCGTGGCGTGCATGTTCTTCGCCCTGCCGCCCACAAACGTCTCATCGGCCTCCACGGGGCCAGCGAACCCACCCGGGAGTGGTGCCGACCATGCCTCGCGGATACGGTGCAACATGAACCAGGCGGTTTTCTGCGTCACTTTCAAGTCGCGGTGGAGCTTCATGCTCGACACGCTCTTTAGTAGGCTCGTGAGGCAGAGATAGATGGCGATCGCCCACTTCCGCAGCGGGATTTTAGAGGATTGCATCACCGTGCCCGTGCGGACACTGAAGTAACTCCGGCAGTCCGTGCACCAGTAGGGCATCCTGGCGTGTGACGCCGCGCCAGTGTTCACACTTCCGCAGTGCCCGCAGCAGCGTTCGCCAGACCACAGCACATCCTCGAACCACGTGATCGCGGCGTCCTCTGTGGGAAACATGTTCATCAATTCGATGAGGGAGAGGCCCTCGCGGTGACTCTTTCCGGGTGCTTTTTTTCGCTTCGTCATGATAGAAAGAGTCTATCGGGATGCAGCGTCTATGTCAATCTTTATATATAATCACCCAAGTTTGAATTAGGCGGCGACTTCTGATTTGGCGTCGAGCAGGCTCACGATATCGGCAATCTCCCACAGCCGATCCGTGACGCCAGCTGCCTGCGCGGGCGTCGTGCGGAGTGTCTTATGAATTCGGACGAAGTTGTAAAACATATAATGAAGTGCGACCGCGTGCATGTGATTCTCGATCTTCTTACTGAACCCGTTCGAGAGGCGCGCGAACCGCTTCATGCTCATCCGCATGGTGAGGTTCTGCCGCTCGACGTAGGACGTGCTCACGTGCTTCGGGTCAGGATGCCCGCTGATGGTTTTCACGTTGATCCCGAGGCACGGCGCGGGACTGTAGGTGCGCTCGGGATCGCTGGACCCGTAGATCTTGTGCAGCATGGCGTAGTCGATGCCGGTGCAGAAGGCGCTCTCCACAGCTTCCAGGTAGACGCGATACCCGTCCGTGGTCAACTGGACGCGGGTGGTCAGCCGGTCGGCCAGGTCGTGCATGAACGTGTAGGCCGAGCCGAGGTCGCGGCCACCGACGAGCCACGACGGGACAAGCTTCGTGTCGGCATCAAGCGCGACCCAGGTCCACACGTCGCCAGCCACGTCGGGGGCGTTCTTCGCGGTCGGCACGTTCTTCTGCTTGGCATAGCAGAACTGCCAGATCTCGTCGCACTGAATACGGCGGCTCGCCAGGTTCCGCAGCGTGCGGTCCTGATAGGCCGTACACGCCGTCCCGAGATCGGCCAGGAGCTTGAGGATCGTCGGCTTCGAGACGCCCGTCATGCGGGCTGTGGCGTTGATGCCGTTCCCTTCGACCAGGGCCGCCACGACGCGCACGCGACGGTCAATTGAGAGCCTGTTCATAAGGGTATTGTATCTTGAACGCTCAAGCATTACAAGAGCTTTCAGACTACGGGCGTGGGAGATGTGCGGCAGCTATTGAGGCTGTAGGCCGTCGTAATAAGCCTATTGCCGAGGTCTGCGAAACCAGCGTTCCGGTGCAAACCATCAAGAAGATTCTCGGAGAACTACTGAACGAATATCGCCAGGGCAACGTCGATCTTCCCTGCGATGTTCGAGGGTTTATTTTTGAGATGAAGTCCGGTCGTTCAACATACGGTTTCTTTCGAGAATCGTGGGCCCTGCGAGCCTATAGCGTCGTTCGCGGTGAATGGGCGTTTACTTTGCAGGACAGGGAGTGGATTCAGGGGCTTCTATTCGGATACACGCCTCACGTTATTCAGCGTTTCGTTGATGCAGCGACCGCCGCAGGACGCTTTACCGAGTCGCCCTTACCAAAGTCCAAGTCACAGCGCTTCCATGTCCTGAGCATGGAGGAAAACGCTCGCCTTTGCTCAAGGCGATTTCGTATATGCAACATCCGGTCGTCTCGTATATCCCCGACTGACTGCTCGTCTGTCCGGTAGTAGGCATTTGGCCACCTGTTGAATAATTCAAAGCACTGGATTGTGCTTGACCGCTCTATGCTGCTACAGTTCTCCCCGTCCCGCAAACCGGCGCGACCCGACATCGGGCCACTCGCCGAATACAACACCCCTCCTAGGGGAATAGGCGGGAACCTGCATCTACGCGTGCGGTTTGTGTGACGACTGACCCGGTGACCATTTCCGGTCACCGGCGAAGGGATATCGCCATGCAGAAAACGCTCGTTATCGTTTTGGCGCTGGTAGCCCTCAGCGTACCGATCGTTGCGCAAACACTGGAGGAACGGCGAGAGCTATTCAATACATTAATTACGGATGAAGACAGCCTGCGTGAGAATATTCAGGCAAAATGCGAGGATGAATGGCCCATCGACTTTCGAATGCAGAAGTACTGTCAAGACCAGCAGCTAGAAGGGTATACCAACCTTGCAAAGATTTGGAAAGACGCCGTAACGAACATCAAGGCGACCGCCGTCCAATGCGTCCTTGACTGGCCAGAAGATTTATTGTTCGATTGGACCATGATTCACTACTGCACGAATGATCAGATCACGGCCTGGAAAGCCTTGCAACACTGACAGGGTTGCTGAGACGGCTAGCCCTTCCTGGCATTCCATCGTGCCCGAGCCCCTTTTTTCGCAATGGCGGATCGCTTCTTTGCAGACAGCTTCTCCGCACGGGCCTTGCCGCCCTTGAGGCGCCCGAGCGCGACGGCGGCGGGGTTCCTCTTCCCCTCCGACTGCTCGATGAGGGCCTGGACGCCTCTGAACGCCGCCTCGTTCGGATCGTCGGTGATGCTTGTTCAGTGTGGCATGCGCGTAGAGTACCATATCGGCCACGGGTGACAACAATCCAAACTTGACCACTGCCAACACTTGAGGCGGCACCTTTCAATACTCTGGTAGCCGCCGCCCGGCGCGCCGACACCCGCGGGTTCATCATGGCCAGGCCACAGTAACACTTGTTAATCTTGAGCTAAGCGAAGATGGTCCTGGTCTCGCTGAACGCATCGGTAGTCGATTTGGATTGCGCCTTGACCGAGAAGATAAAGCTCGAAAAACTACCGCGCGTATCGCACTTGAAGGTGGATTAATCGAAAGTCTCACCGATCACGTTGTCGGTTCGGCGAGCACAACACAGTCGAAAGAGATCGAGAAATACTCCGGGGATACTCTCGCTCAGCTTATCGTCACTGACCCCGGCAGTCGTGCTGTACAAGACTCACCTCTCGGTGACGCAGTCGATGACGCACTTCTCGATTTAGTTGTTCAGTTCACAGAGCCGATTGCAGCACTCAACGAAATCCAGGCTCCGGCAGCGCGACCAGGTGCTCCCGACGGACTAAGGTTCACCAAGTCCACCTATGATTTTGACATCACGAGAACAGCGAATCAGTGGGTCGAGATCGAAGTGCACAATACGGGAAGTGAGCCGCGCGCGTTTTTGCTGCGTGCCGACTCGCCTGAGGATTTGATCGTCGGCTTCATGGGAAATGGTTCAGAAGATGCACCTGCCATTGTACCGCCGGGCGCGTGGAAACAGGTGCGTCTCGTTTTTACTGCAGATTGGTCAGGCCCAGGCCATTACGACATTCCTATTCATCTCTACGATGTCACGGACAAGGCCGCCTCCGATCGGATCCACGATACCTCCAGCGTGACCGCAGAAGTGCTCCCCGGCAATTTTCTAATCAGTATCGACCCAGTGGGAAAACGAACGAGCCGTTTAGGTCAACGCTACCGCATCAGTAATCTTGGTTCCGGCACTATCTCAGACTTGTCAATCCGAACTGAGGCAGAGGTCGCGAGCGCGGTACGTATCTCTCCAGCGATCGATCACTACCCGCTCGCCCCTGGGGAGAACATCGAGGTCACAATCGAACCTCGCTTGAATATCGGTTTTCAAGAATGGCACGGAGCGATCGATGTCGTAGGTCTGGGACAGCGACAACCACTCTCCTTATCGTTCCGTGTCCCACCCGGTCACGAAGTGTTCCTAGCGGAAGGCTCCAGTCGTAATTGGTTTGAAAGTTTGGTGCAGTTCTGCACCAACGTCGGCGAAGGTGCTGTCGAAGTAGGCGACCCTTACTCCATTACGAAACTCATTGAGGAAATGAGGGAGAGGGAAAGGGAGTGCAAGAGGCTTAGAGATCTCATCGACAGATCGGAAGCACGACAAGACCATTACGGCAACGCTCGAGATCGTGCTATTGGTGGGCGCCGCGGCAGGGGAGTAGGACCGATCAGAGCCTGTCCAGAATCCGGCGGTTTTTTCGGATATGAGGGTAGCGTACCTGGTGATCCTTACGACGTGGGTGCCGTAGCGGATTACCTCGACGACATTCAGGGACCCTCAAATGATCAGGGGGGCTCTGGAGAAGGTCAGGGGACAACGTTTGGTTATTTATGACCCATATCGCGACCAGGTCGTGGTGAACGATGCTGAGGTCAACGGCTGGTTTGAAAGTTCACCGTTTCGAGAAGGCCTGCGGGAAGCGACCCGAGGCCATGAGGGGCACCACCGTAACGAATACAACTCGAACAAGGCGGGTGATAACTGCTTACACTATGACAGTGACGCAGACACGGTACGGGCAGATGCCAATGAAGAGATGGAAGGTCACCAAATCAGCCAAGATCGACTCTACCAACTCGCCGAA
The DNA here is from genome assembly GCA_965249535.1 of Vicinamibacterales bacterium. GTDB lineage: Bacteria > Acidobacteriota > Vicinamibacteria > Vicinamibacterales. The sequence goes on along the minus strand of OZ252241.1, from coordinate 1,766,899 downwards.
GAGTTTAATTGCTTTGGTCGCCTAATATTTAGATTCGACGGATCGATTCGTGAACGGCTGACCTCCGGATGGTCACCAACTGGCATTCGACCACGAGATCAAGTCGCATGGACAGTTTTTGGAAGAGCGAGCGATGACCCCGTGGAGGGCACGGACTGGGGAATACAGAACGGATTTTATCTCTTGACAACGTTCGAACTACCTCATAGTCGAGCGAATTATGGACCACATGACACTTTTATCTCGTTTAACGGCCACCGTGTCGGCGAACTCACCGATACCATTCCCGAGGGACGGTATGCATTTCCTCTGGCTCCCGAGTACCTAAATCCGAACGGTGCGGACAGGATTACGGTTTCAACAAGTGGCGTGAACACTGCCCACTACGTAGTGGTCACAAATTTCCAATTGACCATGCCCGTCCTTGAAAATGACCGATTCGTCGTGGCCACTTCCCAGGACGAAGCTAACCACCTCTATGCGGCATCTACTGACATCAATCACAATCAGTCAGACATCGTCGTCTTCGCAGACCCGACAGTGAAGGTGCCTGAACGACCAGTTAATGGGGAGCGCATTTCGTTGTCGGTTAACGTAATAAACCTGGGCGAGCAACGAAGCAACGACGGTCAGTTACGTGTGTTCAACTACGACCCACTACCGTCAGACGAATCGTCATCCCTTGATCTTGTGAGCTCGCTTGAGGCGGCGTTAGTCGACTACGTGTCCGACAAGGCCAAGCTAAACGACGTCGCTGGGACCGTCTCGATTCCACCCCTTGAGCCAATGTCACAGGCAACGCTCCCTGTAGAGATCACATTCAGGACCGGAGAAACCACACGACTTTATTTCGTCGCCGAAACGGCTGAGAATGATTTTAATCCTTCAAACAACGTTATGGAGCTTACGTTCGTCGCTCCAGAGGAAAAATCCCCGCTTATGGGGGTTGATGACCCCGATCTTTCATCGGTTCCGGTCCTGAACAGCATGGTCGAACTTCCAGCTTTACCAGAAGTCGAAACGTTCACGTCACTAGACCTCGAACGCTTTATCAACCAACTTCCGTACCTTGAGGAGCTACGGAAGCTCGAAAGCGCAGGACGGGATCTCTTGAATCGATTATTGCGACCGTAGCGAGTTCCTACACCACAGTAGTCCTAGCCAACACAATCCTCGTTAATCGATACCCGTCGGGAGGTCACTATTGGTCCATTTATGCCAAGCAATAGCCGTTTTTAGGAAATTTAATCGTGTTGACCGCACGAGTTTGTCAAGAGAACCGACATTAAACGGCGTGAACTTTGAGGGACCGCCTCCCAGTGTGGTGCACTCAGCATTTGGCAACTGTCTTCCGAACCTGTGGATCAGCGACTTAAGTCGGTTAAGTGACCCCTGAACCAGGTCACAGCCGGATCTGGAGAATCCGATTGATTCCGGTTTCTAGGTATGTTACAACTCGGTCTGGGTGAGGAGGGGCAGCACACGATGAGCCTGTTACGACTAGAGCTACTCAACAAGTCTCTTGCGGCAGTGCTTTTACTGACTGTCTTCGGATTACCGGCTGCCACCATCGCGCCCTCTGGGGAAACACCTGTAACGCAGCAGAATGCGGGTAGCGCGTCTGAACCGGAGGGTATACCAATAACGAGTGAACTCGTTTGGGAGGCCTGTGGTTCGTGCCATCAGTTAGACGACCAGGACCGCATGTCACGGATTTCTTACATGCGAGCGACACCAGAAGGTTGGCAGCACAAAATGCAGCGGATGATGTCGCTGAACGGCCTCCAACTCGAGCCGGACATGGCGCGTGGAGTCGTTAAATATCTATCGGACAACCTAGGGATCGCACCTGAAGAGTATCGAGCCTCCGCGTGGGAATCCGAACGTCGAATGGTTGATTATGATTCCCCAATCGAAAGCCTAAACTTAACGTGTAAACAGTGTCACTCTCTGGGAAGGGTGATAAATCAACGCCGAACAAAGGAAGAATGGGGTCTACTGATTGCCATGCACCGCGGCTATTACCCGTTGGTCGATGTCGTGGGCTTTCGATTAAGGGAACCAGACCCAGAGAGTGTTGACAATCGGTATCGGATGGACCGGGCAATTGATGATCTAGCAGCGGCTTTCCCACTAGAGACCCCCGAGTGGAGCGAGTGGTCGACAAATATGCGCGACCCGCAACTCGAGGGTACATGGGCTCTCTCAGGGCATCACGCCGGTCAAGGTCCAGTCTACGGTAGTGCGGTCATCACAGCGAATCCAGACAATCCCAGCCAGTTCGTGACAGAGACGACCTATACCTACCCACAAAGTGGTAAATCTGTCAGTAGGAGTGGCCGAGCAAACGTGTACACCGGCTTCCAGTGGAGAGGGCAATCGATGGAAGAAAACCCAACGCAAGAGGATTGGGGTACTGACAGTCTGAAGGAAGTCATGTTCGTCGAACGAGACTGGCAGCAGATTTGGGGTCGGTGGTTCAGAGGCGGCTACGATGAAATAGGGTTGGACATCTCGTTGCAACAACACGCAAGTGATGCGCCAATTGTCTTGGGTGTTTATCCAAGGTTTGTTAAAGTTTCGACCCAAGGGCACCAAGTTAAGATCTACGGATTGAACTTCCCGGCTTCACTGTCAGCTGAGGATCTGAATTTCGGGCCAGGTGTCATGGTGAGCCAGGTAGTTAATGTGGCATCCGACGTTGTAACCGTTGAACTCAATGTCTCGGCTGATGCGAGCACAGGCACACGTGACGTATTCGTAGGACGCGCGTTCAACGAACAAAGTTTCGCTGTCTACGACCAGATTGACGCTGTTAAAGTGACGCCTCAGGCAGGAACAGCGCACGTTGGCGGTGGAGGAATGTTCCCGAAGGGCTATCAGCTTTTTGAAGCAGCTGCATATCATAACGGCCCCGATGGCAGGCTTGGCACCGACGATGACCTGCGTTTGGGCCCGGTCAAGGCAACTTGGACCCTCGAAGAATACGCAGCCACATTCGACGACGACGACGTACAGTTCGTTGGGACGATCAATAGCGACGGTATGTTTACGCCAGCAATCGACGGACCGAATCCGGGACGGCAACACTTGATTGGTTCGTCTGATATACGCTCTGACTTAAGCGCTAACACTGAAGCAAGAAATAACATTGGTGATGTCTGGGTAGTTGCCACCTTGACGTCCGACATTGACCCCGAGGCTGCCGGGATGCGGGGTCGGGCGCACATGCTCGTCATGCCGCCGCAGTACCGGAGATGGTTCCCTGCTGAGGAGGCCGGACAATGAGAACTTTGGCTCTTCGTGAATTTCATTCTTTTGAAGCAGCTGGACGCAACTTCGTGTACCTTGTTCCAAGTGCTGCGGTATTTGCGCTGGACGAAATGTCACACGCGATCGTAGAGAAGTTGCGAGAAAATCAGATGACACGCACCGATCTGACGGCGGCCCTGTCTGACCGGTTTCCGACTCTTGACCTTGAGACAACAATTGAAGAACTAGAGCAAGTCCAGGCTATCGGCGAACGGGATGCACCTGCGACACCGATGCCGAAGATTATTCCCCTGGCTCCGTCGTTTCCATTATCAACGGTCGTGCTGAACGTAACGAATCAGTGCAACCTTGCGTGCAGCTATTGCTACGAATACGGTGAAGACAAAATCGTCGACACGGAGAATGGACAAAAGCCCAAGTTCATGAGCGAAGAGACAGCACGCGAAAGTGTGGATTTCATGCTTAGGGAATCTGGACCCAACAAAGTCGCGAACATCACGTTCTTCGGTGGTGAGACCCTACTTAACTTCCCGGTGCTCAAGAAGACGATTCCCTACGCCAGGCAACGGGCGGCTGAGTTAGGTAAACGAGTCGAATTCAGTCTGACGACGAACGCCACGTTACTGCGACCAGAAATTATTGAGTTCTTAGCGGATAACGATGTGCTCGTGACAGTATCGATAGACGGCCCCAAGGACATGCAGGACAAATTCCGCGTCTTCCACGGTGGAGCTGGGAGCTACGATGTCATACTTCCGAAAATCCGTGAGCTCTTGCAGCGACACCGGAGTCGTCCGATTGGAGCACGAGTGACGCTGACCTCTCAGGTCTTAGATATTAAGAAGATCTTCCGCCACCTGACCGAGGAGATCGGATTTACTGAGGTTGGTTTTGCACCGGTTACAACAGCGCCTAACCGAGATTATGCGATTGAGGAGAGTGGCTTTGACCATATGCTCGGGCAGTTCAGGGACCTAGCGTACGAATTTCTCGAACATGCGGCGACCGGCCGGCCTCACGCTTTTTCCAATATCAAGGAAACACTCTCAGAAATCCATAAAGGTGTAAGTAAGGCCTACCCGTGTGGTGCCGGGCTGGGTTTGATGGGCGTTGCGACAGACGGCGACGTGGCACTGTGCCACCGGTTTGCAGGTTCGGATGACCACAAGCTTGGTACCGTTCGAGATGGTATAAATCGTGAAGTGCAGAATGACTTCCTCGACAAGCATCACATCGCAAGTAAAACTGATTGCCACACCTGTTGGGCCAGACCGTTGTGTTCAGGTGGTTGCTATCATGAGGCTCATACACGATACGGAACGACGGGACAGCCAAATCTTCATTACTGCGACTGGATTCGAGGTTGGACAGACACTTGTTTGCAGGTCTACGGTGAACTCTCTGAACGAAACCCTGGATTCCTTGAACGATTCGATGAAGGAGTGAACGATGAAGCACTTAAGGTCGATTAACCAGAAAGCTGGACGCGTAAATCGTTATGTCCAGAAAGCCAGTCAGGACGTGGTGGCGCTGCAGGACGGAGCACCTCAGCAGCCGGCAAGCGTCCCAATGGGCTGCACGCTGATCTTCTCCCCAGGTTGGGAAACCGACCGCAACGGTGGCACGGCTGGCTTGTGCTCGCCAGTCGAGCGAGATCTGTTCGACTGCTACACTGGCTGTTTCTGGCCGGCGCAGGTGCCTGACCACCTAAACTACTCGCCTGACTGGACAAGCACATGTGCGGCCGCTGCGAAGGACTGGCGAAAGATTGATTTAGTCTTTCCATAGTCTCTCCGAGCTTGGTAGACGATTTCACTATCCGAAGACCGTTGTTCTCAACGGTCTTCGGATAGTGGCTGTTGATTCTGGACTTTCCTGCAGGACTGAGTAACTCATGCGACAACTGCTATATACACTCGTTGTGTTTCTTACCGTGGCTGCACCGGTGGCTGCCCAGTCTGATTCGAATGTGAATGGTGGTAACGGCACACTGTACCTTGGTGTCCTTCCTCCCAAGATCCTCGTGATAGATGAGGCGACGCTCGAAGTGACGGGTGAAATCCCAGTCACTGTTGGAATACCACGCCAATTCCAGTTGTCACCGGATCGCACACGCTTTTATCTGGTCGATGCGACGTTCCTGACCGTAGAAATTCTGGATATCGAGACCCGAAAAACCATCGATACGTTCACACTTAGTGAGGGTAACGAATACGTTCGAATCCGAAGGTACGCGGTCGATCCTTTGAACCGCTTCATGATTTTGATGGCACGCACAGCCACCAAGCAGATTGATCGGTGGGAAATTGGACCGATGGAGCTCCTGCAGTACGACCTTTCTGAACACAGGGTGATCCGTACAATCCCGTGGCCGGATGGTGAAGAACGAGAACGTGCAAATATGCTGTTCTCACCAGACGGAGGCTTGCTCTATTTTTTCGCTGAAGATGTGTTGATTTTTGAGACAGAAAACTTTACACAAGTTGACAAGTGGGAACTCTCACAATCGCTTGAGGGGGGCTTTACTCCCCTTAGCTTTGACTTCGCTTCCGACACGTTTAATGAGGAACCAGGATTTTTTACCGGGTTGTTCCAAACACACGATCCGGTGCGAAACCGTCAGACAATGGGGGTGGCACGCATCAACCTGCCAGAAAAGAGCGTTGACTTTTATGAACTCGGACCTCAACCTCATAGCTCAGTAAGCTTCACACTGGCACCCGGACGTAAGTGGGCATACGGATATATGACCTACCCTTTCCAAAACACAGCCCATGCTCCTATGACCGACCTAATTGGTCGATTTGAACTCTGGACTTTTGATCTTGAAAATCGACGGCTTCATGAGCGGAGAAAAATTCGAAGTCGACCACGCATGGGCATAAAAACTAGCACTAACGGTAAGCTTTTGTACGGGTACAAGGCCGGCAATACCGTCGACGTCTACGACATTGCAAGTAATACCTACGTACGTAGAATGGAATTTGACGGAGACATGATGACCAACCTAATTGTTGTACCCTAGCCGAAAGTTCTAGGTTTTGTATCAAGTAAAATCAAGGAAAAAGGGGTCGCCAAGTGTTTCCCGATGAAAAATAAACAACGGGAAGGGCCTTGCGGCCCCTTCCTTGGTTTTAGACAGGCGGTGGAAGATTCTAGACCCCTCTTCCGAAGTTTCGGCTCTCAGCCTCTAGTTTTCAATTCACGTGGTTGATCCACATTTTCGTTGGGCCCTGACGTACATCGTTCCATACTGGCGACGCTTAGCGCTGGTACTGGCGCTAAGCCTAATCGGGACGGTGCTATCCCTTTACCTTCCATATTTGTCAAAAAGCCTTGTCGATCAGGCAATGATAGGCAGAAACACCGGCGTGCTTCAGCGGATCGTCTTCCTTTTCACCATCATCACACTACTCACCTTCGCGATAAATGTCATCAGCGGGCTTCGTTACACTCGTGTCTCGGCAGAGATCCTGTTCGACATGCGCTTGACACTGTACACACATCTTCAGCGTCTTTCCCCAACATTCTATGCTCGCACACGCCTTGGGGATATCGTCTCACGCATCAACACCGACATCGGAGAAATTCAGCGTGTCGCTGCAGAGGCTGCCCTCGCTTGGGTTGGGAATGTACTGTTCCTGATTGGCAGCATCGTCATGCTGATTTGGCTAGATGCTCGCCTCTTCTTGGCCAGCGTCGTCTTACTACCGCTGAGCCTCTGGGCTCTCAAACGCTATCGTGTGAGGCTCGAGAACAGGGTGGCGACACTTCGAGAGTGTAGTGCCGACATCGGCAGCTTTCTGATCGAAACGCTCCAAGGTATGAAATTAATCGTAACGTCCAACGCACAGGCGAGGGAAGTCGGACGGTTTCGGGATAGAAACAACGCATTCATTCGGGCGTTGGTAGACATGCAATGGGTCACGTATTTATCTGGTGGCCTTCCTGGGCTTATCTTGTCCGGCAGTACCATGATCGTGTTTCTTTACGGTGGTTCCAGAGTCATCAACGGCACAATCACCATGGGGACGTTCGTCGCCTTTATGGCCTATCAGATGCGGCTACTCTCGCCAATTCAAGCACTGATGGGATTGTACGCAAACCTAGCAACCGCACGAGTATCTCTTGGTCGTGTCCACCAGCTCCTCGATGCAAAAATAGAAGTCCTTGAAAAGGTGAATCCGACCGCTCTTCCAAACATCCGCGGCAATGTGGCCTTTGACAACGTCACTCTGTCGTTTGATCGAGGCGGATTGGTACTAGACAAAGTCAGTTTCTCAGTTAAAGCTGGCGAGGTCCTTGCAATTGTTGGACCGAGTGGAAGTGGTAAGTCCACCATTGCTGACTTGCTTTTGCGACAACTCGACCCTGATTCAGGTTGCATTCGAATCGATGGCCACGACCTCCACAACGTGAAACTCGATGATCTGCGGAGGCACGTTATTTCCGTCGAACAAGAGCCGTTTGTCTTTCACACATCCATTGCCGAAAACATCCGCTACGGACGACCGCAAGCTTCTCATAGTGACATTGTTTCGGCTGCGTACGCGGCTGGGATCGAGCCCTTTATCGAAGGGTTACCATTGAAGTACGAAACTGTCGTAGGGGAACATGGTACAACCCTATCGGCTGGCGAGCGACAGAGAATTGCTATCGCCCGTGCTTATCTTGCAAATCCAGCTGTACTCGTACTTGATGAACCTACCTCATCACTCGATCCCATTTCAGAACAATCTGTGATCACAGGTTACGAAACGGTGATGAAAGGCATGACGACAATCCTGATTTCACATAGATTCGAACTAGCCAGCAAGGCCGACCGGATTATTGTTCTGGATGGGGCACGAATTGTTGAAGAAGGTTCGCCTCATGAGCTCGAACTCCGGCACGGGGCTTTTGCCAATTGGTTTCCTGAGATGAAGACACAAGGTTCCAATTAGAAGGCAGAATAGAGGTTTTCTTAACTCGTCGAATTCAATCACAATATGCATCCTACAACCCATGAACAATCTGGCCAAGGAATTCGTATCGGGATAATCGATAGCGGAGTACACGCGACACATCCACATGTTTGCGGCGTCTCCGGTGGAGTAGGTTTCGATTCAGATGGGCACCAGCATGACGATTACACCGATCGCCTCGGCCACGGAACAGCCGTCGCAGCAGCTATTCGCGAACGAGCACCTGCGTCAGACCTTTTCGCCATCAAGGTTTTTGACAGCTTTCTATCGGCGACAATCGATGCCCTCGTAAATGCAATCGATTGGGCAGCAACCCATCAGATGAAAGTGATCAACTTGAGTTTGGGAACGACTAAACCTGAACACAAGAGCCCGCTAAGCGCAGCAGTGGATCGAGCGTGCGAGTGTGGTGTAATTATCGTTTCAGCTTTTGACCGTGGGGAAGCTGACTGGCTACCTGGTAGCTTACCTTCGGTCATCCCTGTGGAGTTGGACTGGCAGTGTCCAAGGAATGAGTTCCGTGCCACAACAACGGCCGATGGTCGCATCATCTTCTTGGCCTCCGGTTTTCCCCGATCAATTCCAGGAGTACCTCCATCCAAAAACCTTAAGGGCCTCAGCTTTGCCGTCGCGAACATGACCGGGTTTGTGGTAAAAACACTTGGAACACTTCCTAATGCATCCGTGAAAGAAATCGCGCATTTGCTCCTTGGCCAGGCTGCCTCTACGCGCGTACCATAATCTCGAAACTCCCTCTCGTGAGATACGTCTAACTTCTAACCTTAATAACATTCCTCCACTCAACAAAATACAGACCTTGATAGAGACAAACAAGTTGCTAGTCGCTTGAATAGCTTGTTTCGTTGCAGATACGAAATTGAGTCAAGGTCGCTCTGCCACTCGTAGCTACGATTAAAAGACCCGCTCCATAGCTGCCATTCTCTTCCCAGAGCGTATCCTCACCCTTAGGCCTGTTGTAGGAGGAGGAAATATTGAGTAAACAAACGAATTGATACAATATCACTTGCATTTTTTTAATTCAACTGTATGATTAAAACGTTCGTATGATAACTAGAGTGGCTGTCACTATCGCAAAGTATCCAAGGACACTTCAAAATGAGTTCTTCGACCCGAAGCCGAATCCTCGATGCTGCCGAACGCCTGTTCGCAAACAAGGGGTTTTCCGAAACTTCACTTAGAGACATCACAACTGCAGCTAACGTGAACCTTGCAGGAGTGAACTACCACTTCGGCTCAAAGGAAGCTCTACTGTCGGCAGTTTTGGATCGGCGTACCGGTCCGGTCAACAAAAAGCGCCTTGAACTTCTCGATGCCTTAGAGGCGCAGGCAGGGAATAGTAAACTCGAACTCGAAGCCGTTCTTCGTGCATTTCTGAAACCGCCTTTTCAAAAAAAACAGGACTGGGGTGATGCTACTACCCATTTCATGCAGATTGTTGGAAGGTTGCATTTTGGAACAGATGAACATTTCCGAACCCGTTTATTTCAGCACTTCGAACCAATCGTAGAGCGGTTCTACCCAGCTTTTCAACGGGCTTTACCAAACCTCGAACCTGACGAGGTGAGTTGGCGAATTCTGTTCGTTATCGGTGCCATGGCCCACACGATGCGATGGAGCGAAACGAACGGCTTCTTAGGTACATCTCAGCCGAAGGATCCAGAGGCCATCGTAGAAGCGCTCATTAAGTTCGCCCTCGCTGGAATGTCAGCATCGCCGCGGACCGGTCCGTCGACTTCTGCAGAAAAAATTTGGAGCAATAAATGAATTTTTACTTGTTTGTTGTACTGCCAATCGTTTTGACTATGGCCTGCGTCTCGGCCCCAAGTACCATTCAACCGAAATTGGCTGTTTCCGTACCAGAGCTATGGACGAGCTCCGCCACACCTAGTGGAGTTATTGATCCGGAGTGGTGGTCTGACTTCAACGACCCAGGTCTTGATGCTTCTGTTCGCACTGCACTTGACAGAAACTACGATCTCCATGCCGCTGCTGCTCGGTTAGAATTAGCCGCCGCAAATTCTAGAATAGCTGGGGCCGACCTCAAGCCTTCAGTCCAACTTGGCTTCAACAGTTCGCGTCGCAAGCAGAACTTCATCGGCCTACCGATTCCTGGTCGGGAAGGTTTTGTGCTAAGTACGATTTCTACAAATCTCGGTGTTTCTCTTGATGTTTCATGGGAAGTTGACCTCTGGGGACGATTGCGTGCTGGCAGCCGAGCAGCGCTCGCCGATCTACAATCCGCGGCGGCCGACCTTCGTGGAGCTCAGCTATCAATCGCTGGGCAAACCGCAAAAGCCTACTTTGCAGTCGCTGAGGCCTCTCAGCAAGTGGCTCTGGCAGCAGCAACTGTTATAAGCTTTCGGACTTCATCAGAGCAGGTCCGCGACCGTTTTGAACGAGGGTTACGACCCTCTCTGGATGTACGGCTTGCTCTTGCCAACCAGGCACGTGCAGAAGCCTTACTACAAGAACGGTCTCAGCAATTAGATGTGACGACCCGTCAACTCGAGGTGCTTCTTGGTTCTTATGCGGGAAAAACTCTTGAAGTTCCGACAACATTTCCTGATACACCTGCCCCTGTTTCGGCTGGACTACCTTCAGATCTAGTTGCTCGCAGACCAGATCTTGTCGCTGCAGAGCGTCGGCTCGCCGCCGAGACTCAAAGAGTATCACTCGCCCGTGGTGATCTTTATCCAAGACTCAGCCTAACGAATAGCGGCGGCAGATCAAGTAACGTGCTCAGATCGCTTATCGATGGAGATTTTTCTGTCTGGGGGCTTGCTTCAAGTGTCTTACAACCAATCTTTGAGGGAGGTCGACTACGTGCCCAAGTGGATGGCGCAGAAGCTAGAACGGATGAGGCACTCGCCAATTACGCGAGCGCAGTTCTTCAAGCATACGCCGAAGTGGAATCAGCTCTCTCGGCCGAGGCGTTCCTGACTGAAAGAGTCGACCACCTCACACAGGGATCTGAACAATCTCGAGCAGCTGAGATACTGGCTGAGAGTCGCTATCGAAATGGACTTGAATCCTATGTCACAGTACTCGAGGCACAGAGGCGGGCACTTGATGCCCAAGGTAGCCTAATCGCCGCTCGTCGACTTCGTCTAGAAAATCGAGTGGACCTGTACCTAGCCTTGGGCGGAGGCTTCGATCAACTTGAAGCACCGGTCCAGCTCCAACTAAGCGAAACGTTGTCAACTAGCCGTAATTAGAAAAACCCAACAATGAGTTCAACCGTAGCAAGACTTTTCCGAATCGTTACACCAGTCATTGTATTGGGAGTTTCAGGCCTTTGTGCCTATACCCTGATTCTGAACAAGCCCGCCGTACAGACAGAGCTTCCCACCTTCGTTCCCCCAGTTATAAGGGTTCATACGGTAACACTACAGGATGTTGAACTTCTTGTCAGAAGCCAAGGAACCGTGAAGCCACGCACCGAGAGTCAATTAGTGCCCGAGATCTCAGGTCGCGTGATTTCCGTAGCTTCATCATTTGCTTCAGGTGGATTTTTTGAAGAAGGTGATGTTCTGCTAAAGATCGACCCTTACGACTATGAACAAGCCATCATCAGCGACCGGGCTAGACTAGCTGAAGCAAAGTTACGCCTTGCTCGAGAAGAAGCTGAAGCTGAACTGGCCCACGAAGAATGGGAAGAGCTCGGACGCGGTGCCCCTCGTGCGTTGACACTTCATGAACCACAACTTGAGGACGCGAAAGCTGCAGTAGCAGCGGCATCGGCAAATCTCGACCGAGCGAAGCGTAACCTAGACAGGGCCGAGCTTAGAGCTCCTTATGCTGGTCGAGTCCTTCAAAAAAATGTAGACATCGGACAATTCATTAGCCTGGGGACTCCGGTGGCAACGATCTATGCGGTGGACTATGCTGAAATCCGATTACCATTACCAGACGAAGAACTCGCGTATCTCGATCTGCCTTTATCTTACCGCGGAGGTCAAGAACAATCGGGGCCTCCTGTAACACTCCTTGCTCAATTCGCTGGAAGAACACACCAGTGGCAAGGACTTATCGTTCGGACAGAGGGTGAAATTGACACTGTGAGTCGAATGATTCACGTGGTAGCACAAGTGAAAGATCCCTACGCACAAGGGACAGATCCGAACCGACCTCCACTAGCCGCTGGTATGTATGTGGAAGCAACCATAACCGGACGTATTGTAAGGGGAATAGCAGTGTTACCTAGAGCAGCCTTGAGTGGATCCTCTCAGGTGCTTATCGTTGACGAGGAAAGCCGGCTACGGTTCAAAAACATCGACCTGTTGCGCACAACCGTCGATACGATCGTTGTGCGTGCCGGTCTCGAAACGGGTGATATGGTTTTGGTTTCCCCACTCGAAGCAGTTACAGATGGTATGAAGGTTCAGGTTCTAAGCCGCACAGCAAATTTCGAGGAAGAACCATGAATCGCGCAATTGATTGGTTCGCTCATAACCCTGTGGCTGCTAATCTGATGATGATTTTCATCATGGCAAGTGGCATCCTCACAGTGTTTACGGTAAAGCAAGAGATTTTTCCTGAATTTTCTCTGGATCGTATCTCGATAAAAGTCAATTACCTTGGCGCAGCACCTGAAGAAGTCGAGGAGGGTGTCTGTATTCGTATTGAAGAGGCCATCCAAGGACTTGACGGTATCAAGCGCATAACCTCGACAGCTTCTGAAGGAATCGGTACCGTCTTAGTCGAGCTCGAACTCGGTAGCGATGCTCGTAAAGTCGTCGACGATATCAAGTCTCGAGTCGACGCTATCGATACGTTCCCAGAAGAAACTGAAAGACCCATCATTCAGGAGTTAACTTTAAGACGTCAGGTCGTTGATGTAGCTATCTCTGGACACGCTGAAGAAGCGACCCTTAAGTATCTCGCTAATAAGGTTCGAGATGAGATAGCAGCAATGCCTGATATTACACAGGTCGAAGTCTCCAATGCACGTCCATACGAAATTTCTATTGAAGTGTCTGAAGACACTTTACGACGTCATGGTCTTACCTTTGATGAAGTAGCCCAAGCAGTCCGCCTATCTTCGTTAGATATACCAGGGGGATCGGTACGCACAGAGAGCGGAGACATTCTTCTTCGAACTAAGGGACAGGCCTACCACGGTGAAGAATACGAGAACCTCACACTCTGGACGCGTGCGGACGGTAGTCGCCTACGGCTCGGTGATGTAGCGAATGTTGTTGACGGTTTCGCTGAAACCGACCAATTCGCCCGCTTCGATGGTAAACCCACTGCACTAGTATCCGTTTACCGAACCGGAGATCAGGCTGCCCTTGAAGTGGCGAAACAGGTTAAGGACTACGTTAGACGCGTACAGACCAGCATGCCTGAAGGTATTTCGGTGACCATCTGGCAGGACCAATCAAAGATCCTCAACGACAGATTAAGCCTACTATTACGAAATGGATTCACCGGGTTTTGTTTGCTTTTCCTAGTCCTGTCACTCTTGGTAGAGCTTCGACTAGCTTTTTGGGTCAGTCTTGGGATCCCTATTTCCTTTTTGGGCGCGATCTGGCTCATGCCAACTCTAGACGTATCGATTAGTTTGATGTCCTTGTTTGCATTCATTCTGGTACTGGGCATCGTGGTTGATGATGCAATTATAGTCGGTGAAAACATCTTTACCCATCAGGAACAACACGGGCAAGGACTTAGAGGTTCTATAGATGGAGCTTCAGAGATCTCAGTCCCTGTTATTTTTGCAGTTCTAACTACCGTTGCCACATTTCTCCCATTGATTTTCGTGCCTGGCACGATGGGAAAAGTCATGAGGGTAATTCCGCTCATTGTAATTCCATGTCTGCTATTCTCATTGCTAGAGTCCTTGATGATTCTCCCTGCACACCTCTCTGGTAGAGGACGGATACGGCGGGGAAGAAGACTGGGGCCATGGGGTCATTTCCAAGGAATGTTCTTAAATAGCCTTAAGTTGTTCGTTGAGCGAGGTTACCGTCCGTTATTAGAATTTTCATTGCGGTGGCGTTACTTCGTCCTCTCAATCGGGCTCGCCACGTTGATCATAACAGCGGGTCTGCTCGGTGGTGGATTTCTACGTTTCGGATTTTTCCCGTCAGTTGAAGCCGATTTTATGTCTGCAGCCGTGACAATGCCACAAGGTTCACCAGTGGAAATAACCTCAGCAGCGGTGCGAAGGCTAGAAGAAGCTGCCGCGAAAGTCCGTCAAGAAATGAAGGAACAAACGGGGCAAGATCTCTTTCAACATGTGTACGCTGCTGTTGGCGCCCAACCGATGACCGCAGAAGTCAGCGGCCCTTTCGGTCCGGTAGGAACCGGCTCTGGCTCACACTTGGGTGAAGTCACTATCGAACTAGCTCCAGCGGAGAATCGAAGCATCGCGTCCGAGCGACTGGCAACGCTATGGCGGGAAGCAACCGGCTTAATTCCTGAAGCCGTTGAGCTAAAATTTAACGCCTCGATATTCGCTGGCGGTGGAGGCGCTGATATTGATGTCCAGTTCACTGGACCAGATCTCGACGAACTCCGTACAGTTGCCGCCAAACTTAATGCTCGTTTGGTCGAATACAAAGGAGTGTATGAGATCACAAATTCATTCCGCGAAGGGAAACGTGAAATCAAACTTGGCATCAAACCTCAAGCTGAAGTTCTCGGTCTCACACTTGCTGACTTGGGCCGTCAGGTCCGCCAAGCATTCTATGGTGAAGAGGCTCAGCGAATTCAGCGAGTTCGTGACGACATTCGGGTCATGGTTCGCTATCCAGTTGATGCCAGACGATCCATCGGTGACCTTGAAAACATGCGTATTAGAACCCCGAACGGTGGCGAGGTTCCCTTCAATTCAGTCGCAGTGGTTGAACCCGGACGCGGCTATGCTTCCATAAGGCGGGTGGACCGCAATCGAGCAGTGAGCATGATGGCAGCCGTTGATTCAGAAATCACGTCTGCAGGTGAAGTTCTTTCCGACCTCTCAGACCGCATACTGCCAGAGATCCTGGTTGATCACCCAAACGTAAACTATTCGTTCGAAGGAATGATGGCTGAGCAAAGAGATACTATGGAAGGCCTGCAACGAGGGTTCGTTCTCGCTCTCCTCATGATCTTTGCACTCCTAGCTGTCCCTCTCAAGTCATACGTCCAACCTCTTATCGTCATGAGCGCCATTCCATTCGGTCTGATAGGGGCGTTTTGGGGTCATCTGGTTATGGGTATGACAATCACCATCATGTCGCTCTTTGGTATGGTTGCTCTGGCTGGTGTCGTCGTGAACGATAGCCTTGTAATGGTCCATTTCATAAACCGCAGACGAGAGACAAACGTGGATCTGCAAATCGCTATTCGAGAAGCTGGTGTCGTACGTTTCAGACCAATTCTATTAACTTCATTGACGACATTTGCTGGGCTGTCGCCTCTCCTTTTAGAGAAAAGTATGCAAGCACGTTTCTTAGTCCCCATGGCTTTGTCACTGGCCGCAGGCGTCCTGTTTGCTACCTTCGTAACCTTATTGCTCGTGCCGACTAGCTACCTGATCCTAGAAGATCTAAAGTCATTACTCAAAACGTTACTCAAACCGTGGATCAATGTCAGTACAGTAGAAAGTGAACACATCACCAGCGACAGTGGGTACTAGGCACGATCAAAGAGGCAGGTTAGGTAGGTTTTTTATCTAAATCGGCCGCACGTCTTAGAGCTCTGATCTCAGAACATCTTCCAAAACGGCCTGTGCCTTCGGCAGACTAAACTGGCAGGATGCATCATTTATCCGGCACTGAGCCACCGTCATCTGACACTCGCACGGACAGGAGTCCTCATTCAACCGATGAAGGACAGCAACCTTCTGCTCCGCCGTTAACTCGGATAAATCAAGGTCTGGAATTTCCGTCGCCTGAGCTGCATTTGAGAGAAGAACTTGTCCCGTGTCTTCCACGCGCACGACCGTAACATCTGTCTGGAGCCCAGCCAAAACTCTGATCTCCTGCTCAAACACGTAAGGATTCACCAATCCGACATGTTTTTGAACGGTTTGCACCTCAAGGTCGAGAATAAACGAAGTTGGCAATGCAAAGACGCCTGGGAACGCGTCCTGAAGCTCAGGCGTGTTCATAACGACGGGGTAGTTTATCCCGTGTTCTTGAACGAATTCCTTAACCCGCTCCACTGGCCCATCGTCTGTTGAAACCCCAATGATTTGGAGATAGTCTCCGTACCTCTCCTGAAGTTTGACTAGATCTGGAATTTCTTCCAAGCAGGGTCGGCACCAAGTAGCCCAGAAATTTACGAATGTTACCTTGCCGTGCCAATCGTGGGATGAAATAGTATTACCGTCAAGATCCTCGACGGTGACGTTATTCACCGGAACTGGATTGTTTACGAATTGAACCGTTGTCTCGCTTCCCACAGATCGATAAAGGGGTACTGGCTCGGAAACCCCATCGCCGCTTCCCCAACAACCCACGAAAAAGAACGTTCCAAGAACAAGAAGAGCAATTGCTACAACCGTAGGGTTTTTCATCGCGCAATCCATCCAGAAACCTGAACTTACTCAATCATTCAGTCACATCAGAAACCACAAGATCTTCTTCATGTAAGACTTGTGTTTCATTAGATACGCCGGTAGTCACAAACTCCTTACCGCTTCACTGTCTCTTACAGAATTTGAAGTCCACAGGAACCCTGTCTGAGAAAGCCAAAGAAAGCTATAAAAGAACTGCTTTGATTCGTTCACGCACGTTAATCCCAATCCTCAGTCCGTTCGAAGCAGGTCGTGAACTGATTGGTTGACTCCTTTGGCCTGTGCTAGGATCTTACCGCTCTTGTAATTAAGTCTCTAGTGTTTTTAGTATGACGACGAAATAGACCACAAATCAGCAGCTCTTCCTGGAGATCTGTCGCAATCTCGGCCCTTACTAACTAGGAAGAACATACACAGTCCCTCATCTTGGACCATCTGGGAGCAACTCATGAGAAGTTTAGTAGAAACACAGACTAGTCGTTACCAGCGAATCGTTCGTTCAACAGTTTTGCCCCTCGTATTACTCGGCCTCTGCAGCTGTGCCCCATCAGAGTCCGACGTGTACATGTACGACGTGGTACTACAGGGTGGTCGAGTTATGGACCCAGAATCCGGTCTGGATGGAGTACGAAACGTAGGCATCAAAGATGGACACATTGAAGCAGTGAGCCAAGATCCCCTTGTCGGAACGCGAACAATCGACGCTACCGGCCTCGTCGTCGCACCTGGCTTCATCGACCTCCACGTCCATGGGCAAAACGAAGAATCCTTCTCCTTCATGGTCAGGGATGGTGTAACTACGGGACTGGAGCTCGAGGTGGGTACAGGCGATGTAGCCCAGTGGTATAGCGAACGCGAGGGTGGTCAACTCGCAAATTATGGTGTCAGTGTCGGTCACATCCCAGTTCGCATGATTGTAATGGAGGATCCAGGGGATTGGCTTCCCCGTAGCTCCGGTGGCAGCGAACCTGCCACAGCAGAACATATCGCAGAAATGGCGCGTCTGACCGAGGAAGGGCTAAAACAGGGCGCCCTTGCGGTTGGATTCGGTCTAGCATACACCCCCGCAGCAACAACGGACGAGTTCGAAACCATACTACAGAAAGCCACCTCGGCTGGCGCGACGGCTCACATCCATGTAAGGGGTGACGGCCCTGAGGATTCCCCTAGTGACTTAACTGGTCTAACCGAGGCGATCGAGTCTGCATCGGAGACCGGCACATCACTCCACGTTGTTCACGCCAACTCAAGTGGAGGCTCAGAAACAGTAGGATTCTTAGCAATGATCGAAAAAGCTCGCGCCAACGGACAAGATATCACCACAGAAGCCTACCCGTACGAGGCAGGCCAGACTCGCATCGAGTCAGCACTTTTCGACGACTGGGAAACCTGGAACGATGATCAGTTTAAAATCCATCAGTGGGTTGAAACCGGTGAACGCCTGACACGTGAGACCTTCGCTAAGTACCGAGCTCAAGGTGGCTCAGTCATCATTCATAGCAGGACTCAGGAAATGACGAGGGCCGCAATCGAACACCCTCTTACTATGATTGCAAGTGACGGTTCGATCCGGGGCGGTCTCGGTCATCCGCGAACCTCGGGCACCTACTCCAAGGTCCTCGGGAAGTACGTGAGAGAGCTTGGCGCTCTAACACTCATGGACGCCCTCCGCAAAATGACCATAGAACCCGCACGACGACTGCAGGCACGCGTACCAATCATGTTTGATAAAGGTCGTATCCGTGTTGGCGCAGATGCTGATCTCACACTCTTCGACCCCGCTAGCGTGATCGACAAATCAACTTATATGGAATCTACCATACCGGCTGATGGCATTCCCTACGTCTTGGTCAACGGCGTACCGGTTGTGGACGATGGAGCACTTGTGCTTAATGTGCGACCAGGGCTGGCAGTTAGAGCCGAGGAAGGGTGAGCCTACAACCATATCCACTTAATGGTTAATTCGACGTTTACACAGGCATGATCGCTTAACCCAGAGGTCCCCTGTGAATGACCGACCCGTTCCTCCGGACTATCTAGATTACTCCGACCGCGACGACCTCCTTAGCGGGGGTGTTAAAATGATCCCGGTGGATACACCAAAGGGCACTTTCCACGTATGGACCAAGCGCATTGGTAGTAACCCGACGGTAAAGGTCCTTCTACTGCACGGTGGACCTGGTCTAACACATGAGTACTTGGAAGTGTTCGACAGCTATTTCCAGGGAGCCGGCATTGAGTACTACTACTACGACCAGCTGGGTTCGTACTACAGCGACCAACCAGACGAACCAGAACTCTGGGAATTACCGCGCTTCGTCAACGAGGTTGAACAGGTACGCCAGGCCCTTGGCCTGGACCGGAATAACTTCTACCTGTATGGCCAGTCCTGGGGTGGGATCCTGGCCATGGAGTACGCGCTAGCGTATCAACAACACCTCAAGGGTCTCATCATTGCCAATATGATGGCCAGCTTCCCAGCGTACGTACAACGAGTACGCAGAAAACGTCCTAATGGTTGGCATGGACCAGATCGTGTTGGCAGAAATCCGTAGGTACGAGGCGACTGGAGACACCGAGAACCCACGATACATGGAACTCTTACTCCAGCATCGCTACGTCGACCACGTCCTGCGCCTTCCCGCAGAGGCATGGCCCGACCCGGTTAAGCGCGCCTTCAAACACATCAACCGTGCCATTTACGTTCCAATGCAAGGGCCGAGTGAACTCGGTGGTGGTGGTAAACTGACGACCTGGAACCGTATGTCCGATCTCATAAAGATCGATGTTCCCTGCTTGGTCATTGGCGCCAAACACGACACCATGGACCCAAAGCACATGAAGTGGATGGCTGGGGCTGTACAACAGGGACGCTACCTCCATTGCCCAAACGGAAGCCACCTAGCCCAGTATGACGATCATGAAATCTACTTCCGAGGATTAATTCAGTTTATCCGAGACGTAGACATTGGAGCGTTTTAGATTGACTATATACAAAAATACGAAGAGTTAATTTCTGGTTGTGCGCAGGCTTTTGGCTGATGTACCTAAAACAAAACTAAGATACAGAGGTCGTACGTGAACCGGACCCACTGATCAGGAGCGAGTAGGATCGTCTGAGACTTTCACTAAAAGCTTACCGAAATTCTCACCGCTGAAGAGACCTTGAAACGCGCTAACAGCGTTTTCGAGCCCATCGGTGATATGTTCTTTGTATTTGAGTTGTCCGGACCGGACCCAACCACCAACATCTTTCAGAAACCCCTCACGGCGGTCGTCATGGTCAAATACAATGAAACCACGCAGCGTCAACCTGCGAACTAGGATACGAGCCATCAACCTTGGCACGAGGTTAGGTCCCACTGGAAGCTCTGTCATGTTAAAGTTCGCAATCCCTCCACAGACAGGAACTCGCGCGTAGTCGTTGAGTAGCGGAAAAACAGCATCCAATACCTTCCCACCAACATTATCGAAATATATATCGACGCCATTCGGACACATTGCTTTTAACTCTTTGGTAAAGTTGTCGTCAAGGTGGCTAACACAAGCATCGAACCCAAGCTCTGTCGTGACGTATTCACACTTTTTTGTGGCCCCAGCGATTCCTACCACTCGACAACCCTTGATCTTCGCAATCTGGCCAACCACGGCGCCAACCGCACCGGAAGCGGCCGACACCACCACAGTTTCCCCAGGCTTCGGTTTACCTATCTCCAGCAGACCGAGATGGGCCGACATACCTGGCATTCCAAGTACACCAACCGCAGTTGAGATCGGAGCCTGTCTTGGATCAAGTTTTGTTGTATTCGCACCATCCGAAAGCGCATATTCCTGCCAACCATTGATCCCGAGAACAAAGTCCCCAGGCGTATACTCGCCCAGATTAGACTCGATCACTTGGCTCACCGTGCCACCTGTCATAACTTCACCAACTTCCACAGGTTTTGCATATGAACGACCAGCACTCATCCGTCCACGCATGTAGGGATCAAGAGAAAGATAAATCGTACGAGTTAGCATTTGTCCAATCCCAGGTGATGACACAGGTACTTCGACAAGCTTAAAATCAGATGCTTTTGGTAATCCGATCGGGCGGGCAGCAAGCTGGATCTGACGATTGGTACGAATAGCCATTTTTGAGCCTCCACGCAGAACCAAAAGAGCATTCTCGCCTGGTTTCAATTCAATTGTTTTTTAATCGAGCTCTTTCAATCTTCGCCCACGTATCGCGCAGTGAAACGGTTCGATTAAAAACAGGACTGCCACCAGAAGAATCCAGGTCAACGCAAAAATACCCCTGTCGCTCAAACTGATAGCGCTGACCAGGTTCTGCGCTGGCCAAGCTTGATTCGAGAGCGCAATTTGTCAATGTCTCAAGTGAATTAGTGTCCAGATTCTCCTTGTAGTCTAAACCTTCTGAAACATTCTCAGGACTTTCTACCTTGAACAGATGACTATACAAGCGAACCTCGGCCCCAACAGAGTGTGACACTGACACCCAGTGGATTGTTCCTCTAACCTTTCGACCGTCAGGTGCGTAACCACCTCGTGTCTCCGGATCGTAAGTACAACGAAGTTCGTTAATGCGTCCAGTCTTCGGATCCTTAACAACACCGACACACTTTATGAGATAGGCATAACGGAGCCTCACTTCGCGTCCAGGAGAGAGACGGAAATACTTCTTGGGAGGATCTTCTAGAAAATCTTCCTGTTCGATGTAGATAATGCGGGAAAACGGTACCTTTCGAGATCCCATACTTGGATCTTCTGGATTGTTCACCGCATCTAGCTTCTCCACTTGGTCGACTGGATAATCCTCAATCACGACCCTGAGTGGTCGCAACACGGCCATCACACGTATTGCACGTTTATTTAGATCCTGCCGAAGGCTGTCTTCGAGTAACGCGATATCAACAACACTATTAGCCTTGGCCACACCGATTCTGTCACAGAACTCCCTGATCGCTTCAGGAGTGTAGCCACGTCTTCTGAGTCCTCCTAACGTCGGCATCCTCGGATCATCCCAGCCACGGACATACCCACCGGCAACTAGTTCAAGCAACTTCCTCTTACTCAGAACCGTATAACTCAAATTCAGACGGGCAAATTCAATCTGTCGCGGAGGGGACGAAACGTTTAAATTATCCAGGTACCATTCATACAGTGGGCGGTGATCTTCGAATTCCATAGTACACAGTGAATGAGTAACACCCTCGATCGAATCGGACAAACAATGTGCGAAATCGTACATCGGGTAAATACACCAATCCTTACCTCGTCGGTAATGAGGAACTCGTCGAATACGATAGACCGTAGGGTCTCTCATGTTCATATTTGATGACATCATGTCGATCTTCGCCCGCAATGTGTGTCTGCCCTCTTCGAACTCTCCCGCCCGCATACGTGCAAACAAGTCGAGGCTCTGATCAATTGGTCTGTTACGATCCGGACTAGCTTTACCAGCTTCATCCCATCTCCCTCTGTATGCACTAACCTCATCAACTCTCAGACTGTCAACGTAGGCCTTACCCTCTTTAATTAGTTGCACGGCGTACTGATACAGGTCCTCAAAATAATCTGACGCGTAGACCTCACGATCACCCCAATTGAAGCCGAGCCAACCAACGTCAGTCTTGATAGCGTTAAGGTAATCGACCTGTTCCGTTTCCGGATTGGTGTCATCGAAGCGTAGGTTGCACACACCACCAAACTCGGCGGCAACCCCGAAATTGAGACACATCGACTTAGCGTGTCCAATGTGCAGGTACCCGTTTGGTTCAGGTGGAAATCGCGTGCAAATGCGTCTAGAGTACCTCACGTTACTTACGTCTACCGACACTGCTTGCCGAATGAAGTCGAGCCCTAACGGTACATCTGATGCAGTCGTTGTCATTGTGACTTTTGCACTCCTCGCCGTATTTGACTGTTTTCAATCTTCAACATTAGAGGCCCACAAAATCTCGTCGCCATTACTTTTCATTCACAAGGTTTTCAGAAGTTGATTCGAAAGACAAGAATCCTATCAGGACGACTCGCCTTGAAGCTTGTGTCGTTCAGATTTTCGCCAAAGCCCTATCGATACGGGATAGACAACGATCACGTCCAAGGATGGCAAGGCAATCGAACAAACCAAAGCCAACAGATTTTCCAGTTACCGCCACACGTAAGGCGTGTACAACCTGCCCGACCGGAATGTCTTCTGATGTCGCAATCGTATGGATCAGTTCATCCAAAGTTTGTGCATCGAAAGAACTAACCCGCACAAGATATTCCTTGATCTTTTGTAGAAGCTCGGCGGTCCCTTCTCTCCTAAGCCGTTTCTCAAAGACCTTGCTATCGTAGGAAAATCCATCATCAGATACGAAAAACTCTGAATAATTTAGAATATCTCCTGCAACCTTAATGCGATCCCCGGCGGCCTTAATAATACTCGCTAATTGCTTTAAGTCAGTCTGTGTGGCCGATCTGACTAGACCCGCTCTTTCTAGGTACGGAAGCACTAGCATGACCTTTTTGTGGATCGGTACGTCGCGCATATGCCGATCCTCGAATGCCAATAGCTTCAGCGGATCAAAGCTCGCTGCAGACTTATTAACCCGGTCTAGAGAGAACTGCGTGATCATTTCGTCGCGAGTGAAATGTTCAGTTTTATCATCAAGTGACCACCCTAAAAGAAGTAAATAGTTAAGGATCGCTCCTGGTAGGTACCCCGCCTGGCGGTAGAAGTCAACCGTTACCGGACTGAACGTTTCCGTTTCTACTTCACCGGAAATTGCTTTCGCGATCACAGAACCGTGTTCGTAGAGCTTCCTAAAATCAGGATGAGTCAGATACTTTGTCAGCTTTCTCTTGCTCAACTTCTCAGAACTTCCTGGCGCGGCCACGTAAGGTAGGTGGGCATAGTGTGGCAGGTTGTAGCCGAGCCCACGCGTAATAAAAATCTGCCTTGGTGTATTAGATAGATGCTCGACTGCCCGAATGACATGGGTTATCTGAAAATCACTGTCGTCCACCGCGCTCGTTAGGTGGTACAGAAATGAACCGTCGGCCCTTTGGATAACGTGATCTTGTTCCAAGACCCAAGCAAACTCAACATCGCCTCTCACGAGATCACGAAAAACACAAACTCCCTCACGAGGCATTTTCAAACGAACGGCCGCAATACGACCCTCAGATTCGAAGCGAGCAGCTTGTTCGTCGCTGTCGGCCATCCAACGGCGGCTGTAGAGAAACCTTTTCTTCTCACTCTGAGCTGCTATACGCTCGTTCTGGATTTCTTCAGGTCTCGCGTAATCTCTATAGGCGAGGCCGAGTCTCAGCAATCGCTGCACGGCGGCCAGGTACCGACTTGAACGCTGCGATTGGTAGTAGGGTGAATGAGGACCACCAACGTCTGGACCTTCATCCCAATCAATACCTAACCAGCGAAAGTCAGCCAAGATCGGTTCGATCGCGTCATCAACATTCCGCTTTTCGTCCGTATCATCAATCCTCAGGACAAATTGACCGCCATGGTGTCTAGCGAATAGCCAGTTAAACAGAGCTGTCCGTACACCTCCGATGTGTAAGTACCCAGTTGGACTTGGGGCAAAACGTGTGCGAACCACCGTAGATGATGAGGACAAAGATGTTCGTCTCTTTTTCTATCTCAGATTACTATGCGGACCACTTGAGTGATGAAACGTCAAGCGTCTAATCCGCATTCGAGAAAGCTGGCTCAAAATTCTAGCTGCAATAATCTTTTTTCTGTGTCGCATGGTTCCGTTAGTCGTCCGGTAAGTCAACGCCAGTCGTTTCTTTTGAGACTAGTTCTCACTCAAACGCATCCCGTAACCCGGTAAAGAAAAAGCTCTCCGTGACAGGGTAAATTGGCTGGGAGGCAGGGATTCGAACCCCGATTGCACGGTCCAGAGCCGCGTGTCCTACCATTGAACGACCTCCCAGCAACGAGGATCAAGAAGGCTAAAATCTGCAATTATAACCAAACGTGATCGGCCCCAGCAACAGCATGTAGTAGTCTCAGGAAGACTGCACATCGCATAACGACAGCAGAAACTGACTTCACATTTCACATCGGATGAACATGCATCTGCTAGTCATTGCTAATCACCGCCCTTCAATCACTATCCAGCCGATGACAACACCGTTTCCAGTTCAACATCTTCCGCTGTTCCGTAATAGATGCCATTGAAAAGAAACTTAAATGTGCCGTGCGACTGGGCACGGAATGTCACCTCCGGACCGTAAAGAAATAACTTCCCGGCACCAACTGATGCATCGATGATACAAACACTACCTCCCAGATAGTGTTCACCCAAAGACCACCCACTACGAAGCTTGGGCCAATCGCTGAACCATGCAACTGCTCGAATACCTTCTGTTACGGCCTCCGGATGAAGCGTGAAGACTGGACTATTGTCGAAAAACACATCTACTTGTTTCCTTACGCCATACCCCAGCGGATTCGTACTGTCTACGTTCACTTGTAACAAGGAACCTGGCACTGAGAACTCCGATCGAGGCAGAGGGCGGTACTCTCCGCTAGGTAGTTTTTCCATTAAAGCTTCTTCGATCGGTAGTCCCAGATGCACACCCAGGCTTGTCGAGTGTCCAATAGCCACAATTGTCCCACCTTCCTCGAGGAACTGGCGCAAATGAGGAACAGTCTTTTTAAGAGTCACCCGACCCAAGCGACTGCGAAACTCAACTGGTACATTCGTAGGGATTCCTTCCCTCAGACCATGACTATCTGACTCGTCGTCATCACTATAGGGAACCGCATCGTCAGCAAGAATGAGCACATCGAATTCACTTGTTAAATTACCCTTATCAAGAACCTTCGGATAAACAATCTCAAACGGGAATTCGAACTGCTCAAGAATCCACCTCAGCCAACCAGATGCCATAGAGCCACCATAACGATCCCACAATCCTATTCTGACTGGATTCAATTTCAGAGCTGCCCCAGCAGGATTGGTCGTCAGGCCAGAAAAATTCAGTCCGAACTCTTCAGCCATACTCTTAAGAATCGACAGGGTCGATACCTTCCTAGGAATGTACATGGTGCCTGGAAGATGATTAGTATCGCCGCCATCTACCGAATCTTTTAACCAGTACACTTCCTCACCGCTCTTCAGTAAACGATTCACAGCAATGAACGAATCATTCACCTGATGGCTTAAGGTGAACCCAGTTGCATTGACCACTCCAGTGATCTCGCCTGCAGGTGATTCCTGAGGTCCGTTCAACTCCTCCAGTGGACCATCGAACCCTTCTAAAATGCGATCGAATTCGATTCCCATTTGGTACGCCAACGTCCAACCAACACTATCGTAGGGTTGAATCGATTGCCCAGTGAGACGAGCAAAATTATTTGGGTAATTCTGTGGTTCAAACATAGAGAGGATGTGTGGTCGAAATGCCTGCGCTGTCTTAATAACATACGATCCAGCAGGGTAGCTCTGATCACCCACGACGAAGTCACTTGCACCTCGGTGTACAACGACACCAGTCTTTATTAAGGTATTAACAAATTTCGTTGCAGTCAGAAACGTAGGCTGACTGGACGGTAAAATATACCCACGTGGATCACGCAAATCTGGATCACGGAGTACATTAAAAAATTTGAGAGGTTCACCTCTGGATCTGATGCCTAATCTCGGTTCCTCCTTTGATTTTTCTTTACTCTTTGCCTCAGCCAGAGCAGCTTTTACAGCCTCGACTCTCTCGGGATAAATGGTCCAATAATCCCGGCTGCCCCGCTCAATCGAGTTTTTGCCCATTCGATAGATATTGAAGAGAAAATCCTCCCTGTACTTCGAAGCAACATCTAAAACCGCTCGATTAGATGTCATCGAATATTCGATCGATCGACGAAAATGCCACTTCTGAGGAGAAATTGGATATGGGATACCTGGACTTGGTAATTGCCACTCTGGTAGAAACGGGAGCTCTATAGGGGTCGGACCACCTTTTATCTCCGTGAGAATCCCGACCATGTTGTGAAAATATGCGGTCGTCCGGAGACCACCGTTCCACCAAGTCGAGTATTTTCCCCCACGCATCCTGGTCGCACCAGGCTTACTCTCTACCGCGAGTCTATTTTGCATCGCTGCGCCCACGAGATCAACCTCAAGCATTACAATCGGGTCATACAAATAGTTGAATGGTCCGTAAAATGGAGGAGTAAATAACACTGCACCATCGGGACTCGATTGATGATGGTCGTACACTATCTGGGGAAACCATTCCCGGTACATCACTCTATTCATGTTTCCAGTTTCCGGCTGAGTCGACATGTAGAAATCTCTATTGTTATCGTGCCCGATATATTTCTGATAGAGGCGAGGAACTCCGGTAATCGATCGTTTTGTCGGATCCTCCTCTCGCATGTACCAATCCGCTACTAAATCGTGGCCATCAGGGTTAGCGTGTACGACGAGTAAGATTACGTCTTTCAGGAATCGCATCGTTTCTGGATCACTACGACTAACCATCTCGTAAACTAGTACCGCGAGCTGTTGTGTTCCAACGGCTTCTGTTGCGTGAAGCCCACCGTCGATCCAGACTACCGCCTTACCTTCTGTCGCCAGCACATGTGCTTCATCGTCGTTGAGATTCTTGGCCAGTGCCAGTTCCCGAGAGATCCATTTGTAGCGATCCAGGGCCGCCTGGTTCTCAGGAGAAGTGATGATGGACATTAGCTGTGACCGCCCTTCTGCAGTCTTTCCGATTTCAACTAGTACCATCCGGGCAGATTCTCGCTCAAGTTTTTTCCAATATTCGACCAACTGAGCATAGTTGAAGAGTTGGTAATCATCTCCAATGTCGAACCCAAACTGTTTTAACGGACTAGTAATGACTGATTCAGCCTGTAGTGTGGAACTAGTCAGAATTTGGATCAGTAAGACAAGCAGAATCGACCGTATCATGCGATTCACCAGAACACCCTTTACCCACATGTCGAAATCAATAAAAATATTTCATCAAGATTGGTAGCCTGACCCGTAAATGAGTCTTGCCAAATTGTTTTGCCCTTTTATCTCAGTTTTTAAATCATGGTCCTAAGCGAACGTTCGTCGGCGAACATCTTAAGTCGAAAAGCAATCTCGTCTCGGACTTCACGAAAATAGTTAATCTCTTCATCACTTGACACACACGGATGGACAGGATCCAAGATTGGCCAGTTTAACTGTTCGGTCGAACCAGGCAATACTGGGCAGGCCTCCTCAGCACAAAAAATAATCACGATATCAACACCTTCCTGGTCAATAGTACCGATTCCTTTCGAACACTGGTAAGAAATATCAATATCAAGTTCAGCCATGACTCTGACGGCCACCGGATGAAGAAAGGTTGGCTGAGAACCGGCACTCCTGACGCTAGCTTGTCCGCCGAACCAAGCACTAGCAAATCCCTCTGCCATTTGACTTCGTACCGAATTCGCAACGCAGAGAAAGAGAAGGCTGGTCACTTGTTTCACCCTCACGTCTTTCAATTTTTCTCCGATTAACTCAAAGTATCGTTCTTACCAGAAACCCCCAAAGATTACGATACGTAGCGTGCGGGGAGCTTCCGGGTCAAGTTCGATCAATTGACTCTCCTATTAGCCAGCGGTAGGATGCGTCAGGTTCTAGGTACCACGTTCGACAAGAAGTTAATATTTAAAGATCTGTCATAAGGCACCCGTCAGATTTGAGCGACTAGGTTATCTCTAGCGCATGTCATCCAGAGACGCTACTTTACCACTATAGAGTTTTCATGGCTCCCCCAATGAAGGGAATCAGCATGCTGACGATTAGAGTGATCACTACCTTCCTATTCATGAACTTCCTCTGTTCAGGAATCTCTGCCGACTCGAAGCCAACCCAGCTTTCTCTCCGCAACGATCCCGAGGTCGAGTCGGCTCTCCGACTCATCGCGACATGGCTCGACGCTGAGCGGGCTTACAAGCAAATTCCAGGCCTTTCGGTTAGTGTTGTGCACGATCAGGATATTGTCTGGAGCGACGGGTTCGGCTACGCAAATCGCGAGCAGCAGGTAAAAGCGACGGCGAAAACAATCTACAGCATTTGCTCGATTTCAAAACTATTTACGAGCATCGGTGTGATGCAGATTCGGGACAAGGGGCAACTCGATCTCAGAGATTCGCCGAATCAGTACCTTCCATGGTTCGACATCAAACAGACATATCCAGACCGTGCGCCGATCACGATCCGGGGGATACTCACACATTCATCAGGGTTACCGAGGGAGTCGGACTTTCCCTACTGGACTGGACCGAATTTCGAGTTTCCGAGTCGCGAGCAGATTATGGAGAGTGTCGGCAAGCAGCAGACACTATATCCAGGAGATACCTACTGGCAGTACTCGAACCTTGGTCTCACGCTGGCCGGCATGATGATTGCGGAAGTTTCTGGCCAAACGTACGACGCGTACGTCACAGAGCATATCCTGGATCCTCTCGGTTTGTCCGACACGCAACCGGAACTACCACGTGCCCACTGGGGAGAACGGTTGGCAATTGGCTACAGCGGCCTTCAACGTAATGGGAAGAGAATGAAGCTACCGTTTTTCCAAACACGCGGGATTGCACCAGCGGCTGGGTTTTCGTCAACAGTAGAAGATCTGGCAGCATTTGCAGCGTGGCAGTTCCGACTGCTTGAAACCGGCGACGAAGAAGTGTTGCGTGCCAATACTCTTCGCGAGATGCATCGCGTGCATTGGCTCGACCCAGACTGGAAAATCGCCTGGGGTCTCGGTTTTAGGGTGTCCAGAAATGGGGACACGACATTTGTTGGCCATGGCGGGCATTGTCCTGGCTATCGGACCCAACTTCAACTCCAAACAGATAGTAAGATTGCTGTAATCGTTATGGCCAACGTCTCAGGTTTTAACGTCGAGCAATACACCGAGCAGATTTTTGAAATTGTGGAACCGGCCATAACCCGGGCGCTTAAATCTAACGACGGTCGGAGTTTCCTCGATCCCTCACTAGACGTATATACAGGGACTTACAGTAGGGTCCCATCATGGGGACTCGAAACTGCGATCCTGCACTGGAACGGCGGCTTGGCGATGCTGTCGCTTCCTTCCAATGATCCACTCGAGGTTCTCGAAGAGTTACACCGGACGGATAAACATCGGTTCCGTCGTGTCCGGGAGGACGGACAACTAGGTGAAGAGATTCTGTTCGAGCTGGATACGGACGGTTCCGTGACCGCTTTTCGAAGGCACAGCAACGTGTCTTTCAAGCTCGATTGACCATTGCGAAATGCCGATTGAGACGAGTCTCCCTCATAGGATCACGACGGCATTCAGGAGTTAGCTGACCATATCGACCACTGACCCAGCGCTACATGAACCTCAGTCCGGCTCTTGAATCGTCCAGTGGCCGATGTCAATCGTGGTGACGGCGGATCTCAGATCGGTAAGTGCTGTGGAGAGAACACGATAAATGGCGGTGAGGCAGGGATTCGAACCCTGGGTAGAGGTTTTAGCCCCTACAACGGTTTAGCAAACCGCCGCCTTCAGCCTCTCGGCCACCTCACCGTTTGCTAAGTATATTTCTGACTGTAACTTACAGCAAGTCCATAGGTGTCACTCGTGGTTACTCTAGCTGAAACGGCTTTCGTAGCATGCCTATCCTGGAAATGCTCATAGTCAATCATTTTTCCCACCCAGCTGAGAACTTTTTCATAGAATACAAAGTTGAAATTAGCGATGAACTTCTATCCCGCATAGCTGATACGGTAGATTGCGCCTGCCTGATCGTCTGAGACCAAGAGTGCTCCATCAGGCATGACGAGCACGTCTACCGGTCGACCCCAAGACTGGTTGTCAGATTGCAACCAGCCGTCGACAAACACTTCATAGTTCACCGAGCGATTGCCTTCCAAATACACAACCGTTACGCGGTAACCTTTGTGTCCTGCCTGAGGCGTTCTGTTCCATGACCCGTGTTCAGCAATAAAAATCTGGTTGCGGTATCGCTTAGGAAACATATCACCTGTGTAGAATCGCATTCCGAGTGACGCCACATGTGGACCAAGGTTCTGAGTCGGTGGCATGAATTCATCACATGAGCGCAAGTCACCAAACTCCGGATCAGGAATATCTCCCCCGTGACAATACGGAAAACCGAAATGTAACCCGTCACCTGGTGCATGGTTTAGTGTGTCCGGTGGAATCTCATCACCTAACATGTCGCGGCCGTTGCTCGTAAACCAAAGCTCGTCCGTTTCTGGGTGCCAGTCAAAACCAACAGAATTCCTAACACCAGACACAAAGACCTCCATCTCTCTTCCGTCAGGTTTCATTCGTAAGATCGACGCGAACCGAGGATCATCTTCACTTCGATCACAAACGTTGCACGGTGCCCCAACAGGCACATAAAGCATATCGTCAGGGCCAAACCGGATGAACTTCCATCCATGATGTCTTGCCTTCGGTAGTGTATCGTTAACGACCACGGGAACAATCGCATCAACGAGAGATGATTCTATGTCATCGTATCGAAGAATCCTGTCGATCTCGGCCACGTATAGAGCTCCGCCACGAAAAGCAACGCCATTTGGAGTATTTAGACCAGTTGCAACCTTAATCACCTCATCGGCTTTTTGATCCTTATCATGATCGCGAATCGCGTACACCACACCTGCGTCAAAGGTTCCAACAAATAATGTTCCATTTGGTGACAGATTCATTGAGCGAGCATTCGGTACGTCCGTAGCGTAAAATTCTATTTCAAATCCTGCTGGTAACCTAAGCTTTCCAGAGTTGATCATGTCCTGACCACTCACTTTTCCGCAGCAGGCAAGTCCCCAAATTCCAACAACGGTGAAAGTCAATAACCTAGTTATAAATTGCCTATGCAGAACTCTTGCAATAGCGACTACCATGGTTACAGACTCCTATTCACATCAGTTTACCAAGATGCCAATTGAGAGACGCAGAACACGACATGCGACAACCTGACCGTTTATTGCTCCCTTCGACACCGTTCTAAGTTCGCATTCTAGCCACGACGTAGTTCCTCGCCTAGAAGCGGAATAGGTACGACAGTTTCGCAAAAAATGCGCGATTTGTCTGCCTCAACTGTCTCGTGTAAAACAACACTTCATTGATCCGGTCACCTTGTGCGTAGTGGCCATCGTAACCGGCATAGAAAACTGTTCCACTATTAACTCTGTAGCTGAACAGAAGATTCGCATCAAACTCTCGGTCAAACGTATCGTATTCCATTATGTTCCTGAGCAGGAAGCGCTTCGTAAACTGATACGTTGTCAATGTTCGGTAGATCTTCACGTCAAAAACTTCTTGGCTGGTTTTAGGATCAACCAGCCGACTCATAGTAACGCTCATATCAGATTGAAGCCGTGAGAATGGTCTAACGAAAGCTCTCAACGTCGCACGGCGACCCCTTCCCAAAAACGGATCATCGCCGTAGCGAACTTGATCGCCCCAGTACAGACTCGTGTTAAACGATATTCGTCGGCTTGTGTTGACAGTTGCACTTACCAAATAGCTCGTCTTAAGGAACTTAATTCCGGCATACCGCTCCATATGGCGTACAAAAATGGTGCTCAAACTTATATTTTTAGCAAACGTAAAGTTTGCGCCCGGTGAATTACCTTGATCCATCATGGTGCCGCTGAAGTCGTAGTGTTGCCACAGATAAATAGCTGGTCCCCAATTGACAAGCCAATGCTCAGGCCACCAACGATACGAGCCATTCAAAGTTGTCTGTCTAATATTCCTGCGTCTGACAAATCCAGTATCAGCGCGGAAATCTGGATGAACAGAGTGGTGGAAGAGGTTGTAATTCAAGTTCCGTCCACTATGACGAAAGCTAAAATTGAAGTAGGGTCCTGAACTCGCACCACCTTCTTCATCTCGAGAATCTGATGCAACGGCAAGAAATGAAAAGCTGTTGGTTCGACCGAGACGAAATCGTCCGTCGACTCCACCAACTCGGTTGTAACCATCAAGAAATTCTCGATCCGTAACAATCGCGCCAATATACGACTGCGGATACATTTCATAACGGGCCCTACCAACAAAGAAACGTGCTGATTGTCCATATGTGGGATCAGCAACATTGGTACCTTTCCCGGGTGCTTCATCGTTTGCGACGAGCACCCCGAGCGTCGTTCTCCCGGCTTTCCCAGTAAGCTTGCCGCCGTATCTGGGATCCACTATCGTTCGCGTGTGCACAAGATCAACCGGGTTATCAAAGTTTGACTCCGATACCCGGGTCGAGAATATTTCCTGTCCTTCCAGGAAAAATGGGCGGAGTTCTGGGTAGTACAGAGGGAATCGTTGGTTTACCTCAATCTGTGGGACATCAGACTCAATCTGTGAAAAATCTGGGTTATAAGTTAGATCTGCCGTTAGTTCAGATGTTACTCCGTACTTAACGCTAAGACCTACCTCAGGGTGAACATCGTCATTTTCAAAATTGCCACTATCCGTGTCGAGCGAACCAGTCTGCACTGTGGTAGACGTTGGCAAAAATTCTAGATTCCGACTAACCGATAAATCGGTCATCCCGTGCAATATGCCCAACTGTGTCAGGAAGCCTGAAATACTTCGAGATACCGGTGACCAAACTACTGTTTCGTCCTTACTTCGAATGGAACGCACAATCTGCATGCCCCAATTGTGAATCTCTCCACTCTCCTTCGCCGGGTACCTGAGGCTTTTAAAGGGCACCGCTAACTCAGCAGTCCAACCATCCGAGACCAATGCACCGGCAGAGTCAAACAAAACGTTCCAGGATGGATCTCCGGGAGGTGCACCGAACTCCTCAGGACTAAAACCACTACTACCGCGATTCCTTTGAGAGATGCGACGTCCTCCTAATCCGTCCTGACCAACGTTCAGAATTGAATCTCCTTGCACACCGTACCCATTTACAGTTAGTACGTAAGCCAACTGCTGATCCAAAAATGGATCAAAGTACACAGACACCAAGTCATCTTCATAGGTCCGATCACGATCCACTCGATAGGCTCTAACGAGACTGGGATCAGAGTAGTGTGCGTAGAAACCAAAGTAAATGTTGTCGTCATCGTATGCGATGTAGACTTCGGTGCTTTCAGTTGTCTTAGCTCCTTCGATAGGATTTAACTGCACAAATTCTGTAACGGTCGCCGCGACTTTCCACGCCTCATCGTCAAGGCGGCCATCGATTCTTGGACGCTCGTCCGTACGTACGATCCGGAGCATTCTTCGGTTCTCTCCCGCTCCCTGTTCGACCAATTTACGCTGACTCTCCGCATCTCGAGTCTTCGAGACGTTCAGATCCCGTACTCGAAGATCATTGGGTTCACTACCTAGAGAAACCTTTTCACCACCCGTTATAAGCAGGGTCACCACGATGAAAATAGACGGGGATACAGCTCGCCAACAGGACACAATACTCTTCTCTAAATAATTTCGGTTAATTGCCGATCGAAAACATCTCGATTCTTCACGCTAGACAGCGGATACTACCTTTCATCTTGCGTGCATAGACATGCGGAGCGAAGCGCCTCGACGATAACAGCAGTCATCTGAGAACACGAAATTGAATGGATTTTTCCAGTCGACGCGAGATCAGCCGTCCGCCAGCCTTCAGCCAGAACCTTTTCGATTGCACCCTCGACAGCCGAGGCCTCTCTCTCCAAGTGTAACGCATAGCGTAATAACAATGCCGCTGAACCAATAGCGCCAATCGGGTTTGCAATGTCTTTCCCAGCAATATCTGGGGCCGATCCGTGAACTGGTTCGAAGAGCCCTCCACGACCACCAACACTCGCCGACGGCAATAGACCTAGCGAACCAACGAGGGCTCCAGCCTCATCGGACAGAATATCTCCAAAAAGATTCGCTGCAACCAACACATCGAACCGCTTCGGATCAGTCGCAAGGATGAGTGCACAGGAATCGACGTACTGATGCTCCAAACGGACATCAGGATATCTCGTGGCAACCGTTGTCATCACTTCACGCCAGAGTCGAGAGGTTTCAAGAACGTTTGCCTTGTCAACTGACGTTACAACTCGGCGGCGTTGCCTCGCATTCCGGAATGCTACCTCTGCAATCCGTTCGATCTCCTCGCACGAGTACCGCATCGTATTAAAAGCCGAGCGTCCATCAGGGGCATACCCACGAGGCTCTCCGTAGTACAAACCACCAGTCAACTCACGTACGATCAACAGATCTGTTCCAGCCACAACACTTGATTTGAAAGCACTCCCATCTTCAAGTCCTGGCCAGACTCGTGCTGGTCTCAAATTAGCGTACACCCCAAGTGCTCGACGCAGCTCAAGTAGCGCCGTCTCCGGCCGACCTTCTGAAGCCCCACTATCGAACTTGGGATCACCGACCGCACCGAGCAACACGGCATCGGCCGAAAGACACGCCTGAAGTGTGTTGTAAGGTAACGGAGATTCCCCGGTAACAATTGCAGCTCCACCAATTGGCCAACTCCCCAAGTTGAATTCATGGTCGAAGCACTCACCGACAGCGCTCAACGTATTCGCAGCGGCGCTTGTCACCTCTGGACCGACTCCGTCGCCTGGTAGCAGTACGATATTTGCCTTCATCGGTTAATTTTCAGACTAAAGCTGTTACGCATCGGCAACAGTATACCTTTCACATTCAACTTGTACGCTGGTTACAATCTCCAACACGTCACCATCATCAATTGTCTTCTTGGTATCAGCTAGTGCCATCACCCTTCTATAAACCCTGTCCACTTCTAACCGACTCAGCTGGTAACCAAGCTCTTCACAGCGCTTCTGCACGGCATGACGACCTGAGTGCTTTCCAATTACCAGGGTCGTCTGGTCGACTCCTACGTCTTCTGGTCGCATAATTTCGTACGTTCTTCGATCCTTGATCATACCGTCCTGGTGAATTCCCGCTTCGTGAGCGAACGCGTTCCGGCCGACAATCGCCTTGTTGGCTTGGACAGATTCATGAGTCAAGTTGGCAAGCAATTGGCTACATGCATAGAGTTCTTTAGTCTGTATTCTGGTTTCGTA
Organism: Vicinamibacterales bacterium; assembly: GCA_965249535.1. Classification (GTDB taxonomy): domain Bacteria; phylum Acidobacteriota; class Vicinamibacteria; order Vicinamibacterales. The sequence goes on along the minus strand of OZ252241.1, from coordinate 1,731,104 downwards.
TGGTAGGAGATCGTGACGAACACGAGTTGCCATAATGATTTCTTCGAGGGCAGCATTCCCAGCGCGCTCACCAACTCCATTGATTGTGCATTCCACTTGGCGGCATCCAGCCTGAATTGCTGCTAGCGAATTTGCCACGGCAAGACCTAGATCGTCATGGCAGTGGGCACTAAAAATCACATCTTCAGCATTCGAGACCTTCTCCTGGACCTGTTTGAAGAATACGCCAACCTCGTCTGGAGTGCAGTACCCAACGGTGTCTGGCAGGTTGATAGTTGTAGCACCAGCCTTAATCGCTGCCTCAATTACTCGACACAGAAAATCGAGATCGCTGCGCGTTGCATCCTCAGCCGAGAATTCGACATCGCTTGTGAAGTCACGCGCACTTTTTACGCAGTAAGTTACAGCAGTTAGACACTGCTCACGCGACATACGCAACTTCCGTTTTAAATGAATATCTGAAGTTGCAATGAAGGTGTGGAGCCGTGATCGTTCTGCTAGTTTAAGAGACTCCTTTGCACAATCAATGTCAGCTGCGCGACAGCGGGCCAATGCTGCAACGATCGGACGCCGGACTGCTTGGCTAATGACCCTGACGGACTCGGCATCAGCATGTGACGCAATCGGAAAGCCTGCCTCAATGACATCCACGCCGAGTACATCAAGTTTCCGTGCAAATTCGAGTTTCTCTTCAACTCGCAGAGCAAATCCTGGAGCCTGTTCACCATCACGAAGAGTTGTATCGAATATGATCAAGGATGCTGGCTTCATAGCACCTCCTCTTCGGCTATTTACACGCGCGACGGGTGGTCTAGTCAAGATTATAAAACTTAACATTCCATAAGTGTATGTTATGATCTTGACCTCGTCCGGCACCAGCATTGAGATTTCTGGAGTTACGGCAATTGTATTCGTGCTTGAGGTGAGATTAGGAATGGAACTCGGTGAGCTTCAGGTCTTCGTGGCAGTGGTTAAAGAACGGAGTTTTTCACGCGCTGCCGCCGAATTGCACCGCACTCAACCCGCTGTCAGCCAGTCGATTCGTCGCATTGAACAGGAACTGAATGAACGATTGTTCGATCGCTCTTCAAAGGGTGGACGACTAACTGAGGCTGGACAGATCTTACTTGATTACGCTAACCGACTAATACAGTTGGAGGGAGAGGCTAAGACGGCAGTCCGCGGACTTCAAGACTTGCGACGAGGGCGAGTCGTGATTGGCGCGAACGAAGCCGCAATCCATATATTGCTGCCAATTATCGAACGATTCCACAACAGACACCCACAAGCGCATGTTGAGGTGCGACGAATACTATCGCGACAAATTGCTGGGGAAGTTCTTCATCGGAGTCTCGATTTCGGAGTGCTTACATTCAAACCCGCCGAGCGTGGTCTACTTTCGGTTCCAATTGGAATTGATGAACTTGTCATGCTAACTCATCCCGACCATTCGCTAGCTCGGCGGAAACAAGTGACAATAGAGGAACTTAGCCGCCAGTCCATCATTGCACACAATGATCCTTCACCCGCACGTGACCGGGTCCTCAGGCTGTTCGAACAGCGCCATGCGCCGCTCAACATTCAGATTGCACTACAGAGCCTGGATGGAATTAAACGAGCCGTCGAAATGAAACTCGGCGTCGCACTGCTACCTCGCCGCTGCGCCCTAACCGAGATCTCTCGTGGCCAGTTATCCGCGATCAGAGTGCCGAAGCTGCGTCTTCCTCGCCAAGTACAATTGGTGTATCGAAAAGCCGGTCAAGCCTCACATGCAGCGACCGCATTTCTTGAAACTGCTCACGCTGAGACCTCAACATAAATTTTCTCGTATGGGAGTATCCTTATAGGAGGGAAGCTAGAATCCTCGAACGTACGGCAGTCGTCTCGCAACTGTTTGAACCTCATCATAATGATCAAGTAGAAGGCCGGTGGCGTCCCAACTTCCGTTTAATAGCGATTTTCTAGACGCCTCAGACATTTCGATCCGCACCATGCGACCTGGCGCTTGAACCGTTAGGTCGCTCACGTTAATCACCAAACGACTTTTCGGTTCCAGCTCAGCACTTCTCATGAGAAACTCAATCTCGTCACGCGTGACTCTAGCGCAGAGTAGGCCGATCATGAGGGAATTGCCTGAAAAGATCTCGGAAAACGACTGTCCAATACAGGCACGGATACCCCATCGTTCAAGTGCCCGTGGAGCATGTTCTCGAGACGAACCTGTTCCAAAGTTCTCATTAACGAGAAGAATCGACGCTCCGTGGAATATCGAACTTGAAAAAGGATGCGCAGGGAGGTATTTTCGATCATCTGCGAATACATGGTCCCCTAGACCATCGAATGTGATGGACTTTAAGTACCGAGCTGGAATAATTCTATCGGTGTCAATGTTGTCACCGCGCAGGGGAATCGCTGTTCCCTCAATTTGAACGATCTGACTTGGCATCCTAATTCCTAATATCTAATCTCCTACTTCCTCTGCACTTAGCATCTCTCTAACGTCAATTACTTCACCGGCTATCGCCGCTGCCGCGACCATCGCCGGACTCATCAGTAGTGTTCGCCCGGTTGGGCTGCCTTGACGCCCTTTGAAATTGCGATTAGAGGACGAAGCACAAAGCTGCCGTCCTTCCAATCGGTCAGGGTTCATCGCAAGACACATAGAACAACCTGCACCGCGCCATTCAAATCCAGCTGCTTTGAATACCTGATCCAATCCCTCCTGTTCAGCTGCAACTCGAACCGCCTTTGAACCTGGCACCACGAGCGCCTTCACATGCGCTGCCACACCTCGACCTCTCACGACAGACGCCGCATCTCGGAGATCTGACAGCCGAGAATTCGTACATGACCCAATAAACGCGACATCTATGGGTGTTCCCTTAATATACGAACCGCTCCGCAAACCCATGAAATCAAGTGCTTCGGCAGTCGACGAAGATGTTGCTGGATTAGAGTCATCTAGTGATGGAATCCGTTCGTTGATCTTCACAGACTGCCCAGGATTGATTCCCCACGTCACCGTCGGCTCCAGTGTCGATCCATCGATCGTCACCTCATCGTCATAACGTGCGTCCTGATCAGATGCGATGGACATCCACCAGTCTCGAGCACGCTCGAACGCGCTCCCCAGAGGCACAAACGGTCGGCCCCTCAAGTAGTTGAATGTCGTCTCGTCAGGGTTAACATAGCCCACACGGGCACCACCCTCAATCGACATATTACAGATGGTCATTCGTTCTTCCATGTTCATCCGATCTACAACAGAACCACCGTATTCATAAGCATACCCAACTCCACCCTTAACTCCGAGACGTCTGATAATATCGAGGATGACGTCCTTTGCATAAATTCCTGCACGCAGAGAGCCCGACACATTTATGCGTCTGACACGAAGCGGATCAATGGCAAGACATTGTGAAGCCAAAACATCCCTCACTTGAGAGGTGCCGATCCCGAACGCTACCGCACCTAATGCACCGTGCGTGGAAGTGTGACTATCACCGCACGTTACGGTCATGCCCGGCTGTGTCAAGCCTAGTTCAGGTCCTATGACGTGGACAATTCCTTGTTGGTCCGTGGCCATATCATACAAAGGAATATTGAACTCTCGGCAGTTCCGTTCCAGCGTGGCTAACATCGCCTCTGCCTGTGCATCAGCGAATGGCCGTGACTGGTCCAGGGTAGGCACAACGTGATCAACAGTGGCAAAAGTGCGCGTAGGAAATGGTACCGTAGCGCCACGGCTTCGAACCATTTCAAACGCCTGAGGCGTCGTGACCTCATGAATAAGATGTAACCCAATGAACAGTTGTGTCTGTCCTGTTGGCAGCCGCCTCACCGCATGCGCGTCCCAAACTTTCTGGAAAAGTGTACTACTCACGATTTACACTCCAACAAAGAACCGCCTCGCCCATCCGTATGAGAACCGCCGTTTGATCTGAAAGATACCATTAGATTTTTCGCCTGCAATATTCCCTAGGAGGTCCTTTGCCTCACCAGGTCGGACCGCTGCATACGGACCTTCTCAAAACTGGACGCTGGAATAACGTAGTACCACTTGCCGAACCGCGCACTGAGGTTCGACACCGACTCTCTCGCCAGAGCTACCTGAGTTTCCCATTCTTTGTACTTTCTGTTCAGTTCATCATTCCTTCGATCATCATCAGTCCATTCACTTGCTTCCTTGTTCTCGAAGTCTGTGTTCTGAGGTTCCAAAGGTTCCTTAAGGGACGACTCGTCGAACGCCACCGTTATAAAGAGATAACGATTCTCTCCTGGCCCACTCTCTTCATACTCGTTTGACTCGTCTCCAGCAGTCACAGTGTCACCCCTACCGTAGACAATTTCACCGAACCTGAGCGTATAGACAACTCCTTGCGTTGTGTGGACAATTAATTCACCTTCGTTAGAAAACAGACGTCCATCTCTGGTTAAGTAATAACCCTTACTCTGCAGCGACATGAGATCGGATCGCGCAATAGTTTCCTGACTACTCTCTGTGAGATCTTCTGAAACACCAGCAGGTTTTGGTCGAACTCCAACAATTGATAACTCGTCCACGGCACCAAGTAGTACGCCGATCTTTGACGTGTCGATCTCTTCGCTTAATGACATTCCTCTGGCAACCCAATGGTCTTCTTCATGCTCAAGGAAGAGAGAGCCTCGTTGAGTCATGGTCAGAGTCCGCTCATTTATTGAATAATCGTTAAGAATGAGTTGATCAATGTCTCCTCTGCTGACCTGAAGCAAGTCTTTTTCGATCCAATCCTCAAACTTCGTCGAAATATCGATTTCCATATTCACCGCATAGACACGACTCTGACCAGGCACCCTAATAAAACGAACCCCCGCCCGATTATCAACTTCATTACCAATAATGAAATCAGCAAGGACACTTTCACCTTCTCCCTTAACTGTCACGCGCCTGCCACGACCTTTGAGCGTACTCACGGTTTCGTCAAGTGGATCGACAACTCCAAGAGTTTCGTGATCAGCCACATTGTCTGATCTGAAATCGTTCTTAACAATATCAATCACGCTAGCCGCGGTTTCAGCTAGTTGGCTCTCGCCATCGGCCGGATAATTGTGATGAGATGGAATCGTCCAGAGTCCGTCCTGATTACTCACCTTGAACGGTATGGCCGCTGCGGTATCCTCATCGAACTCGACAATCTCTAAAGCAGTGGCCACACTTGGATCAGTAAATTCTGAAAAAAACGGTTCACCAATATCAAAGAAGATGTCCGGCGTTGATTGCCCTTGTCCCAACCAAGTCGCTAAAAGAGCCAACACTGCCGCCGTGACGACAAAGATCATCGTTTTCTCGTTTTCGTTCTTCATCATTCTCTCAGTCGCCTAGCAGCAGCCGCCCCGTCTCGTTCTCGCCTCTGCCGCTTGACGAAAATCCAGACTCCGATCGCAAAAACCGGAACCGGTGGTAACAAGATGGCGAATGTCCGGATCGTACTTTGAATACGCTGGATCTGCGATTCCATATTTTCTCGACTAGCCTGAATCTTTGCGTTTTTTCCCGTTTCGATATTCGCCTCCAGCACGGTTAGACGACGATTCTCAACTTCCTGTAGATTTCGCACCATGATCTGCTTCGCCTGTAAATCGATATCATCACGACCCTCAACTGCCTCCACTCGTTCGTTCAGTCGATGTTGGGCCTGCTTTATAGCTTGCTCAGCCTCTTCTTCCGCTTCCAACTCTTCCACGGTACGTTGCTCAATGAAAGAACTCGCTTGCACCTCAACTCGCGTCAGTGTGCGATGTTTAGCCCGTCGACTCCGTAACTCTATGAAGGAGTGATCTTCCATTAACGTGTCCATCCCATTCAGAAAGAATGTCACGTTATCAAAATTCATGTTGCCTGGTGCAACTGCACGAATACTAAAAAATTGCTCGCCGATAAAATCCAAATCCGCTACCACCACAACATTCACAGAACTTGATTGGTGTCCAGAAAGACTATCTCCTTCTACCAAATCCTTACTGTCACTTCCTTTTCCCTGAGTCGTTTTCTCTTCTGATTTCCCTACACTCCCCAGAGTTTCGCTGACTGAGCGCACATGTCCCGCAAGAATATAAGAAGCTCCATCCGGAATTCGTCGTGGACTCGGATTTAGTTGCGGTCCGAAGAGGCTTGGCTGCACCAACGAAAAATATTCGAGCGTACCAGACATCTGACCAGACTTCAGCAGCGGTTCAAACATAAAGTCTGGACTCCCAACCGGCTCGAGATACCCTGGATACAAAAAAACTAATTCCTGTAACGCTGCGGTTGCCAGATGCTCGTTATTGAAGGTTGCTTCATTCTCATTACCTTCACCAAGGAAAACAACCTCTGCCGGAAGGTGGGCCAGCTCTGGATGTGGATTGTAGCTATCCCAGACAATAGAATTTTTATTCCATCGGAAACCAAGATCGGCCAAAAACCGTTCAATGTCGCCTTTCTCTTCTGGCGGTGGTTGCCCACGTGCGGCAAAAGGATTCCCGCTGGTACCTTGTTGTTCCGATGGAGACAGTCGTGGGTTGAGTACAGGCAATGGATCAACTAAAAACATTGCCGGATTTCCCTGCTGAACAAAGTCTCGAAGGTGATCCATTTTCTCTTGACTAAGCGAAGATGGAAGTACTACTAACAAGCCGTCAACTTCTTGGGTAATGGCCTGTATTGGATCAACTTCGACCACCTCATATTGCTTCTCGAGTTCTGAGACAACGGACCACCTAGGACTCGGTCGACCCGTTTCAAAATTGAACCGTCCAAAAAGATTCAGCCCCCCATCGACAAGACCAATTGTTTTCCTTTCAGCTCTTGCCACAACACGAATGCTTCGTGCGATCTCGTACTCAGCCGGTAGTCCTCGATCGAAAAATGGAATCACCTGCTCTTCGGCACCACAAGTAAAAACAAGTGCCATGAACACATCCTGAAATGCTGACCGAGCCGCACCTGCGTTAGGAACCTGTCTCGCCATGATCCCGAATTGTTCCCGAGCGCTTTTCGCCTCATCGGTGAACGGCTGAGTATCCTGCACGTGTACCACAACCCTAGAACCTGCAAACGCATCAATCTCTTCGAGCAGGCTAAGTAAATTCGCCCTAACTTGGACGAATTGCTCAGGAACCACCGGACTGATAAACGCCTGGATGAACACTGGTCGCTCATCGGACAGCTCCCGGATAAGCTCCCGTGTGGCGTCGCTAACAGAATGTAGCCGTTCAGCCGTCACATCGAGCCGGAAATTGCCACGTCCGATAAGGACGCTAATACTCATCAAGGCTATACCAATTGCGACTGCACGAACCGTGTGATGAATCCGCATGGGGAACCGATCGTAGGTTACTGGCCAATGTCTCCTACTGATGAGCAAAACGTTGAGATAAATCGCAAATCCAGCAATAGAGGTAAAGTACAGAACCCCCGACAAGCTGATGACACCTTTGGCGAACTCTTGGAAGTGATCGAAAATGACTAAAGAAACTAGCCATCGACCCAAACCTTCGCTGAAAAGTCCAGCAACCCGGTCTACAAAAATCAGAAAAGCGCACAGGACAGCCCCAAGGATGAAGGCAACACTCAAGTTTGCGGTCAGAAGGGATGCAAGCATGCCGACTGCGATCAATGCCGTACCGAGAAGCCAATAACCCAAGTAATTCGACAGCATCAAGCCAAGGTCTGGATTCCCAAGCCACACCAATACCAGAACGTGGCTGAGCGACAATAACAAAGAGGCAGTGTAGACGCCGACCGTTGCTACGTACTTCCCCAACACTATCTCAAGATCGGTCGCTGGAAGCGTCAACAACAATTCGTCAGTCCCAAGCTTACGTTCCTCGGACCACACCGCCATGGTAAGTGCTGGAACAAACATCAACAATAGATAGGGAAAGAGTTCATTCAATTGATCTAGATTGGCAAGATTGTTCAGAAAAAAACGATCTTGCCAAAAGGCAGCGGCCGCACTGAGGAATATGAAGAGCGTAATGAAGACGTAACCTGAGGGGTTACTGAAGTACATGCGTAAATCACGCCTGGCAAGTGCCGAGACAATCTTACTGTTTACCTTAATACCCATTTCCACACCCATAGTGACTTTGTCCGGCGACTATCCTCTACTGCTCCTGGAGATCGAACAAACTGTGAGATAGTCACCACCTCCGTGGTACGACCTCAAGCGAGTACTCCCCGTCCACCTCGTGTCGCAGAGTCTCCTTCCGCAGTGAGCCTGTAGAATGGCTCTTCGAGCGAGCCGTGCTCCCTAAGTTCATCTATCAATCCATTAAATACCAACCGACCATCGTGCACAAGTAGGATGCGGTCAGCTATTGCTTCCGCTTCTTGTAAGATGTGTGTCGAAATGAGAAGCGTTTTCGTCTGGCCAAGTTTCTGTATGTTTGCTCGAAACTGACGAATCTGGTTGGGATCTAACCCAGCCGTCGGCTCGTCCATAATTAATACCTTGGGATCATGGAGCAAGGCTTGCGCCAAACCTACCCTTTGTTTGTAACCTCGAGATAGTTTCCCAACAGGCTTCTCTAGAACCTGCTCCAAAGCACACAAAGAAACGGACATGTCTATTCGTTCCTTCAGCACACCGGATGGTATCTCTCTCACCTCACCGAAAAACCTCAAAAGCTCAAGGGGTGTCATATCCGGATAAAGTGGACCGCTCTCTGGAAGATACCCAAACTGCCTAGACGCCTCAATTCGCTCCGCACGAACATCGAATCCACCGATCGTGCTTTTACCTTCACTCGGTGAAAGAAATCCCGTTAACATTCTTATGAGTGTCGTCTTTCCTGCACCATTCGGTCCAAGAAAAGCAACAATTTGCCCCTCTGGAATGGCGAACGAAATGTCCTTAATGGCTACAAACGGACCAAAATACTTGCTCAGTCCTTGTGATTCGATCATGGTTCTCATCGTTTGCGAGGAGTCCTGTTCCATTTCTGTACACCCCTAACCCTGATCTTAATTTTATAAGAACCGACCGTAAAAAAACACGTATCCTAATCAGTGATCACTAGACCACCCCATAATCCCTATGTTTTGTTATTCATGTTCAAATTGTTTGCTGGCATTATGTCAAGTGTCCTCATTCCACTTGTGAATCGCTCCCACTGTGTCCAAACGTGAGCAGTTACTCACATTATCTTGTCAACAGGACAGAGAATCCGGCATGAGCCTTGTCAATGTAATCCATATAATATCCGCCAATAGAACAATGAGGAAGAGCATGGTTATGGTAGAACTCTTGAGTTACTCAACTCTGGCGAGACGGATACTAAACCTCAGCGTATTATTCTAATAGAGAAGTCCCGGATTGGCTGCATCTCCGCTTGTAATTCTCAGGGACACTTGCGAGGAGCTCTTGAAATCTTCTTTGAACCTCATTGTATAGCCGGCCCTCTGAAATGCCTTTTAGACGAGTAGCAGATTCACCAACCTTTCACCTCTCGCGGTGGCTTTTCCTCCGACTACTGGGTAGCATTTATCTGATTGCATTCCTATCTCTCGCATGGCAAATCACCGGACTCGTGGGGGAAAATGGGATCCTCCCGACAAATGAGTACCTCGAACAGGTTAAAAAAAGCTATGGAAATAGCGCCTATCGGTTCTTCCCAACGCTGGTCTGGTTGCACGGAAGCGACACTTTCCTTCACGTTCTCTGTTTGATAGGGGTTTTAGGTTCGGCACTACTCGTCACCGGCATTGGAACAGCCCCGATACTGGCACTCCTCTGGATAACCTACCTCTCATTAACTGTAGTAGGTCAAACTTTTCTTCAGTTTCAGTGGGATTCTTTGCTACTTGAAACGGGGTTGTTAGCCTGTTTTTACGCACCCTTACGTTGGCAACGTCAAGTTGCCGCACAAGCTCCACCACCGAAAGTAATGCGTTTGCTCGTCTGGTGGCTCCTTTTCCGTCTGACATTCCTCTCAGGAATAACGAAACTTGTCAGCGGCGATGAAACATGGAACAACTGGACTGCACTCATTTTTCACTACGAAACACAACCGCTTCCTACATGGATAAGTTGGTACGTACACCATTTACCGGAGTGGGTTCACACACTAGCCGTTGGTGGAATGTTCTTCGTCGAATTGTTTGTTCCCTTAGTCATTCTTGCACCGACACGGCAACGACGACTGAAACAATTTGGCTGCATCCTACTCGTGACTTTGCAACTTCTGATCGCGGCAACAGGAAATTACGGATTCTTCAATTTGCTAACCATTGCATTATGCGTGACACTTCTTGACGACCAAGCGTTAAAACACCTCCTGCCTAAGTGGATGACAACTCAGACAACTAAATCACATGAATCTGAACACGATCCATTAATCTGGCGAGCAGCGATTCATATCGTCGCGATGCTAATCATCATCATTAGCGTCTTGACATTCTTCCGTGAAATCAAACAGACAAATCCCGAACAAGGAAGAATAGAGCTCTTACCAGCATGGTCTCAACACTTAGTCAGCTGGGCATCACCGTTTCGTTCGATTAACGGGTACGGCTTGTTCCGTGTAATGACTAAGGACCGGCCAGAGATTGTCATCGAGGTAAGCCAAGACAACGTCGCCTGGAGAGAATATCCGTTCCAGTGGAAACCCGGTGATCCATCGAGTCACCCATCGTTCGTCGCCCCACATCAGCCGCGACTAGATTGGCAAATGTGGTTCGCCGCACTCAGTCCCGCTGCGGCCCAGTATTGGCTAAACCCATTGATGCGACACATCCTGGAGGGTACTCCTGAAGTCTTGGCACTTCTTGGAAAGAATCCTTTTTTAGATGGACCACCTCGATACGTCCGGCTAGTCTATTATCAGTATCGCTTCACTTCAGCCGGTCAAAAGTCTAAAACAGGAGCCTGGTGGCATCGGCAATTTTTAGGTTACTTGACCAAGACGATGTCACTGACCGATTGGCCTATGAGACCTTCAGAAAATTGATCAGCAATGTGTTTGCTGAGCTTACTACTTCGGATCGCCTCTACTATTCAGTCACGACCACGGACATTAAGTGCCGAATCAACACAATGCGTCACCGTTAACTTTGAAACATTTCGCACAGGTGGTAACGAAAATAGCCAAGAAAATTAACTTTCAGACAATTCTTAGCATATGAACTCTGCTGGTCATAGCTATTAACCCCCGAAATGACCTGACTGAATAACAACGCTGTTCCTGGGCGTCCATAGCGGATTTCCAAGATCGGCGATTCTGGTGTAGGCTACCGGCGTAGTCGGAAATCTCTTGACCACGTCGCAGCGAAAGCAGCGGGCCTGGCGTTAGGAGGGGCCCGTAATGAAATCCCATCTTAGGTGCCCATCACTCTTTATCGCGATTTACCTAGTAGTTACTAACCCGTTCCTCGTGGGAATCTCCGCTGAGATTTCAGCGGCAGTTCAAGACAGTAACCTGGAAATCAGTGCCCGGCAAGATCAGTGTACTGAACCAGCGAACAAAATTGTCGCGGAGAACTGTAAACCCGGTAACTCACCCAATAAATGGGATATAAACGGGGCAGGCGACCCCACAATTCAGGGTTTTGGTACCGATATAAGCGTCAACCTGGGCAAAATGATCTCATTCAAAATCAGGACTGACTCTCCGAAGTATCGCATCGACATTTATCGTCTGGGTTACTACTCAGGTAAGGGTGCTCGGTTAGTCACAACGATCCAACCGTCAGTGTCGTTACCACAAACACAGCCAGAGTGCCTCATGGATTACACGACACGCCTTACAGATTGCGGCAACTGGCAAGTCTCCGCTTCGTGGGTCGTCCCGTTAGATGCAACTTCCGGTGTCTATATCGCGCGATTAGTGCGGGAGGATCCGCCAACACAATTGAACTGGCGCACCGACAACAGCCAAGGACGACGACGTTCATTTAAAGCTGAGCCGCCCATTAGTTGGTCACTTCGTCAAACACCAGAACCGAGAACAAACGGCTTGCCCCACGCCTATGGAGCCTCCGGACTCGGCAAGCTGCGGAACGCTATTGTTGAACCGCGTGCAAGCCACATCGTCTTTATTGTGCGAGATGATGAAGGTCAGTCTGACATTCTCCTCCAGACGTCCGACCTCACCTGGCAGGTCTATAACCGTTACGGTTTAGGTAGTACGTATACGGGTGTGATGTCAGACGGGACACCGACAGGGCAGGCAAATCGCGCTTACAAAGTCAGCTACAATCGGCCTTTCACCGATCGGTCAGGATATTCAGTGGAAGACTGGTTGTTCAACGCCGAATACCCAATGATTCGATGGCTGGAAGCAAACGGCTTCGATGTAAGTTACTTCTCTGGCGTAGACAGTGACCGACATGGCGCAGAAATCAAAGAACACAAGATCTTCCTCTCAGTGGGTCATGACGAGTACTGGAGTGGAAATCAGCGCAGGAACGTTGAATCGGCTCGTGACGAGGCAGGCGTCAATCTCGGATTTTTTAGCGGGAATGAGGTGTTCTGGAAGGTGCGTTTCGAAGAAAGCATCGATGGTACAAACACTCCCAACCGGACTGTGGTGTGTTACAAGGATACGCACTCCCGTCTCGACCCTGATGGAGAGCTGCAGCCCGGTCAAAAACTCGATCCGATGCCCGGTGTCTGGACTGGTACATGGCGTGACTCGAGCTCATTCAATCCTGAAGATTTGCAACCGGAAAATGCGCTGACGGGCACCATCTTCACCGTGAACTCGTGGCGCAACGATCCACTACAAGTGCCGGCTGAGTACGCTAAGTTGCGGTTTTGGCGTAACACAGAGGTTGAAAAACTCAGCCCGGGTGAAATCGCAGTCTTGGGTCGAGGTATTGTTGGGTACGAGTTCGACGAATCACTAGACAACGGGTTTCAACCGGCTGGGCTCATCCACCTCTCGAAGACTACACTTAACAGTGTTACGTACCTCCAAGACTTCGGATCCGTGTACGACGGAGGTACTGCGACCCATCGCTTGACATTGTATCGTGCAAGAAGCGGTGCCTTGGTGTTCGGTTCGGGAACTGTCCAGTGGAGTTTTGGGGTCTCGACAATTTCCATGACATGCATACAGGAGTCCCTGCAGTGTACGCTAACGGCTATTCCATTAGGCTTGGTGTCGATCCCAACAGTCCTGTACCTACCATTCAACAAGCCACGGTTAATCTCTTCGCCGATATGGGTGTACAGCCAGTAAATCTGCAACAGGGACTGGTGCAAGCGACCAAGTCAACCGAGACACCCAGGCACCAACGTCTCGAATCAGTTCTCCACAGGACGGATCGACTATCGGGACAGACGTTATCAATGTCACCGGAACGGCAACGGATAATGAAGGTGGCACGGTAGCTGGAGTTGGAATTTCTGTTGACGGAGGCAAGAGCTGGCATCGAACCAAGGGCCGCGAGTCCTGGAGCTACCAGTGGAACCTAGTTTCAGAAAGCCCGACAATAGCGACAATACTCAGCAGAGCTACAGATGACAGCGCCAATACTGAGGTTCCAGAACATTCCATCATGATTACTCTCGGTTCCTCGCTAGGGGCAGAACCTTGATTTGTAAGTGGCCTCTAAACTGGATGGATGCAACGACGTTTGTTTCGTACTTAATACGGAGGTGTCTATGAGATCCCAGCAGTGTTCAAGAGTCCTGCTACTTATCGCCGTGTTCGTGGCTAGCATGACAACCCAGCCAGTCGCACAGCAGACAGCAATTCCCAACCTGGCCGGAAAGATTCTCACAGTGAACGGTCCAATCGAACCCGACATGGTCGGCCCGGCAATCATGCACGAGCACATTTTCATCGACTTGAACGACCCCACTGTAGACCCGGAAAGCTGGCGCTGGGCCGAGACCGTTCCCCCGGGCGGTACCACAGCTATTGAACTCTACTACCGGCCACTCACGATGGATATCCTCCCGTTCGTGTTGAGTGGTTATCCTAACCGAGACAACCATTATTTGACCGACGAAGCAGTAGCCATCCGAGAGTTAGATGAATACAGAAGGGGAGGAGGCAGGACTGTCGTTGATGTGACGAGCATTGGATTGCGCCGTGATCCGTTAGCTCTCAGGCGCGTCGCCGAAGCAACTAGGCTCCAAGTCGTGATGGGCGCAAGTTGGTACCGAAAAAGCTTCCATCCCCCCGATATGGACTCGCGAACAGTAGAAAGTCTGACCGATGAAATTGTACGAGACATCACAGTTGGGGTTGATGGCACTGACATCCGGTCTGGAATCATTGGAGAAGTGGGCACAATCGGTGACCCATTGACTCCAAACGAAATCAAAGTCATTCGTGCATCTGGTCGGGCAAGCCGGCTGACTGGTGCCCCTGTGTCGGTTCATACACATGCACTGCTGTATGAGCAACCCACCATTCTAGATCTTCTCGCCTCTGAAGGTGCTGACCTGACGCGCGTCATTATCGGCCACAGCAATCCGATTGCTGACGATCTCTCTGTTATGGCACAGATCTTAGACCGCGGCGCATATATCCAATTCGATACGTTGGGCCGTGCCAGTAACCCTCTCGGGGCGACTGGCAACCATTCATCTTTTCGAAAAAATGATGACCCAGCCGTGGCCAAGGGAATTGTGGAACTTATCGCAGCGGGATACGGAGAACAGATTCTGTTATCACAGGACGTCTGTCTTAAACAGCACTTGAAGCAGTACAGAGGTACTGGTTACTCGTACATTCTCGAGCGGTTCTTGCCGCATCTGAAACAGCTGGACGTTACGGACGCGCAGATCCAGGCGATCATGGTCGAAAATCCAAAGCGCGTTCTTACGTTCGTGGCACCAAAATCTTAGATCGCGACTGAACGAAAATCGAGAGAAAGCTGCGTACCTTGTCATACTCAAGACGAACCGAACTTAGCGCGTTATCACCCAGTCTCTCATTGCCGCATGTTACTCCACTGCCTTCAGGAAGGAAGCTTCGTCTTCTAATCTCAAAGCATGCTTGTAACAAGAGGTCGAGCAATTGGTGATCACCGAACGATGGTTTTCGGTTAGTGCCAACTTAAGGAGGCTTACATATGACGGCTTCAAAAGTCGGCGTTGGCGTTGCGTGTTTATTAATGACTGGTGTGTCTTTTGGTCAAGATCAGGCTCCTGGCGGAGCTTCTGAGATTGAGAACGGATCAGAAAGTATTTATACAGAGTTTGGTGTGAGAACCATCATCAACGTGACTGGTGCCTCTACCAGGGTCGGTGGAGCCACGATGCCGCCAGAAGTCATTCAGGCGATGGCTAATGCCTCGCTCGACGCCGTTTCCCTTATGGAACTCCAAGCCGCGGCCAGTCGACATATTGCAAGAATAACAGGTGCCGAAGCTGGTTACGTGACGGCAGGAGCTTCGGCCGGCCTGACTTTAGCAACAGCCGCAATCCTGGCTGGGCTTGATCTCGGAAAGATAGAGCGTTTACCGGATACTACTGGTATGAGGAATGAGGTGATCATCTCTCGAGAACACCGGAGCGGCTATGACCATGCGATCCGGCTAGCCGGCGCAAAACTTGTCGAGGTAGGAATGAACGAGCGTCTCTCCGGTGCTGGGGTAAGACGCACAGAAGCCTGGGAGTACGAAGCTGCCATAACTGACAATACAGTAGCGATTCTTTACCTCACAACTCAGGACAGTCAACCACCACTTGAACAAGTCATCGAGATTGCAGACAAGCATCAGTTGCCCGTGCTGGTTGATGCTGCGGGACAACTACCACCTGACTTGCGAGAACTCATCAAAATCGGTGCAGATCTCGTGGTATCTAGTGGTGGGAAGGGACTGCGAGGACCGCAATCATCCGGAATCCTTTGTGGTCGTCAGGAATACATCGCCTCTGTTGCCCTTCAACACTTGGACATGGATGAACATTTTGATATTTGGGATCCACCAGAGACTTTAATTCCAAAAGCAAAGCTTTCCGGTATACCCAGACATGGCATCGGTCGTGGGTTTAAGGTAAGCAAAGAAGAGATCATTGGTTTATTAACCGCACTTAAACTCTTCGAAGACGGAAGGTATGAGTCAACTGCCGAAGAAGGGCGTAGACACTTGGAAAATATCTCAAAAGGCCTCCAAGATCTACCGGTTGAATCGCGGTTAATTCCCTCGCAGTCAAAGAGTAGCCCGCCCTTGATGCACTTGGTCCTGAACACATCAACACTCGGTCGGTCAGCCTTTGCCATTTCTCGTGAATTGAAACAAGGGGATCCTGGAATTTTCGTGAATGAACGACTCTTGGATCAGAATATCCTGGTTGTCAATCCACTCAATCTGAATTCAGTGCGCACGACAGCACTTATCCAGCGATTGAAGTCCATCTTGTCTCAATAAGCTAAGTGAAGAACCCAACGAAGGAATCTTGAGAATTAATATTCCATGATTATCTAAACAAGAGTTCCATTATGGGAGATATCTCGTGGGTGAAGAACTCCAGAAATTTGAAAAGACACTCGTTGAATGGAAAAAGTTGCTGCCTAGCGCAGTCTACGCCGTCCTATTCGAACACGCAACGGAACCGCCGCAAAGCAGTCCGTTAAACCAAGAGAAGCGGAAGGGAACCTACGTTTGTGCCGCGTGCTTTCTGCCCCTGTTCGAGTCCAAAACCAAATACGAAAGTGGAACGGGATGGCCGAGTTTCTATGCACCTATAGCTGAACACCTGGGCACTAAAACTGACTACAAGCTCATCTGGCCCCGAACCGAGTACCACTGTGTCCGCTGCGGTGGCCACCAGGGACATGTATTCAAGGACGGACCTCACCCGACCGGCCTGCGCTGGTGTAACAATGGAACTGCACTAAGCTTCGTTGCAGAAAACGAATCATTACCAAAACCAAGGCCGTGACTAAGAAAATGTTAGCTCTACCGACCAACCAGGATCGTTGATGGCAAGATACGCACGAATAAGTCAAGAATATGCAGAAGCGTTTGAAACTGCGACCTCGCATCGACACAATGTGGGAGACTTGTGATTCGGTCCTGCCTTGAACGTTCGAACGAAGGCTATAATTGAAGCGTGTTACAGGAAAAGATCGACAGCTAGACCATGTCCGCCAAGCAATGGATTGTTCTCGGTGCGGCGTTAATTAGTTTGGAATTCGTCTTCCTAGTGCCCAGCGTTGTTGCGCACCCCATGGAGGGGCGTGACGCAGGATTCGTCGAGTTTGTCCAGGGTCCGGCGCCTGCCCCATTTATGTATCTTGGCGCAAAACATATGGTGTCTGGATATGATCATCTACTCTTTCTGGTTGGGGTGATCTTTTTCCTCTATCGATTCAAAGACGTAGTGCTCTACGTTAGCCTTTTCACCCTCGGCCACAGCCTAACGCTTCTTATGGGCGTCATCGGTGGAATTGGTGCAAATCCGTACGCAATTGATGCAATCATTGGACTATCGGTGGTGTACAAGGGATTCGAAAACATCGGTGGTTTCAACCGTATGAACTTTCGGCCAAATACCAAGTTGGCAGTCTTGGTGTTCGGATTCTTTCACGGCTTTGGGTTAGCAACCAAACTGCAGGAATTCACACTGTCGAAAGATGGACTGGTCGCAAATATTTTGAGTTTTAATATCGGCGTAGAAATTGGGCAAATCCTTGCCTTAACTGTGGTTCTCATCGTGTTAAGTTATTGGCGCACGCATAGTAGCTTCCTTCACAACGCGTTTCGCACGAATACCGCACTGATGGCAGGCGGATTTATCCTAGCAGGGCATCAACTAGTCGGGTACGTCCTGTATTCATGATGGTCCGAGAGCGCATGCGACAGAAGATTAAAGATCCTTCTCCGAAGAAAATTGCAGCCGCAACTGCACTAGCCCTAGTCGCCGCGACTGCGGTTCTTCTAGTGGCGGTTCTACCTGCGGAATACGGCCTTGATCCCCTCGGGACAGGGAAATCTCTTGGGTTATTAGCACTGGCCAAAGTTCGCCCGATTACGCCACAGCCTGAAGAGTACAGGCTCGACTCCGTTGAACTGGGGGTAAATCCTTCTGAATGGGTCGAATACTCTTACCGACTCGAAGACAGTGGAAGTATGTTGTTTTCCTGGCAAGCAACGGGACCTGTGCACTACAATTTTCACAGCCAACCTGACGGTTCACCACCCGGCTACGCAGAAAGTTTTGATCAACAGGAAACCGACCAGGCACACGGAACATATGCGGCACCATTCTCTGGCATACACGGTTGGTACTGGGAAAATAGAGGAGCGACTGAGATCACTATTACGCTTACCACGGCGGGGTTTTATAGTCGTGCACGAGAATCCCGGGATCGTATCAGCGGCTTTCATGAGCTAACGGATCCTCGTGGCAACGTTATCAAAGATTTAAACCCGTGAATCCCTCGTCATCCAGCTGGCAAAGAAAGCGCCTTACCGATTCTCAGTCAGCTATCCTTAGTCGCGCAGAATATAGGTGCTTTTATAACGAACTGATTTTCCAAGAGCTATATCTCTTGTTCCTAAAATTTCGATTGAAATGCGGCCGGGTTTGTCCGAAAACAATCAAGCAATCGATCGGGAATCACGACTATGCAGGACCTCGGGACTAGCTTCCTTTATTACGTGGTCTTTTTATTTTCGACGACGCTACACGAAGCAGCGCACGCATGGGCGGCCATGCACGGTGGAGATTCAACCGCATATCACGGTGGTCAGGTCTCGCTTGACCCTCGCCCGCATATCCGACGTGAACCCTTTGGTATGGTCGTCCTACCTCTGATCTCGGTCATCCTCTCTGGATGGCCATTCGGCTTCGCTAGCGCGCCGTACGACCCACATTGGGCGATGCGCTTTCCAAAACGCGCCGCATGGATGGCTCTGGCAGGACCGGCTGGTAATCTGGTGCTTGTTCTCAGCGCTGCTGTAGCGATCAGGCTGGGCTCAGCCTTTGGACTCTTCGCCGCACCTGAATCAATTAGCTTTGACCACATTGTAACGACCGAGTTGGGCGGAAGCTGGCCGGCAGTGGCGTTTCTCCTCAGCGTTTTTTTCTCCCTGAATCTCTTGCTAGCCGTTTTTAACCTCCTTCCGGTTCCACCGTTGGATGGCAGTGGCGCACTACCGCTGTTGTTGAGCGACAAAGTCTCCGGACATTATCAACAATTCTTATTGAGTCAACCTGCTTTTTCCTGGATTGGCATTCTGGTGGCCTGGCAGTTTTTCGACTTGGTATTCCACCCAGTCTGGCTGTTCGCGGTCAATCTCATCCATTCTGGCGTTCAGTACGGTTAAGGGTGACCGAAATCAGCAGCTGTTGCTCAGTCAAAAAAAAACGTGCCGCTAGTAGGGGGATCCTTAGTGATTCCTTGTGTCTAGTCGGTCAATTACTCAAGACAAATTGGCTTGTTCAGGTGCTTACCGATTTTATAGAGATCCACGGTCAAGCCGACCGCTTTATATGAAGGTAGGAACGGGAACGAAGAGTCCGACGTTTTATTTTAACGATCACGCGGGTGCAGCTCCAAGCAGCCAGTCGCTAGCATCAAGCCGTTCGTACTAAAGTCATTTTTCTTCAATCATGATCTTCTCAAGTGTTGACAAGCCTGGCAACAGTTCCTCGCCACCCGCCGGATAGTCATTGACTTCGAGGAGAAACGCGACAATATCAATGTAGGCTTGGCCCGGGAGACTGGCAGGCGCTCCCTGTGGCATCGTAGTTTGAAGGGTGGCAAAAATGTCACCGACGCTTAGATCGGTCCACCGGTACGTAAACGAAACACCAACTAACTCAGGCGCCATTCCATCTCCAAGTAAATCGTCGAGATGACATGATGCACATTCCCTCATATAGATTGCCTTGCCACGTTTTGCCTGGTCTTCCGTATAGATTCCATCCCAAATAGATTCAATGCTGTGATCTTCTGCCGCGAACAGCTCTTCGTTGTGCGGAGCCGTTAAGATATTCTCTACATCTATTGGAACGCCGGTCATAGCGTACGTACCGATCGACAGAAAAATCAGGACGGCCAAACTCGCTCGAAAGGTGCGCAACAACCAACCTCTGGACTGAACGATACCCATTATGCAACTCGTAATCAGTGACAAAGATCTCTACTCTTCATTAATCATATCTCAATACAAACTCAAAAGAACCCACCCTAGATAAACACTTTTAGATCTTCCTCTGTCGATCATTGCCGAGAACCAGGTATCCACCATGCCCTTTCATAACCTTCAACCACTGGGAACAACTCGTCGTCCCCTAACGGTTGAACACCAACAGCATTAAAAACCATCGATGCTCTTCTGGCTCGAGCCACAGCCATGGTTATACTCATCATTTCCTCAGTACTGTAGCGGGTACTCAGTTTCTCCCAAGTTTGGTCTGAGATTATGGTGTCACGGTACATTTCGTTTGCGGCGGTGATGAGCGTGAGGTCATTCTCATCCCACCCAGAGGCATCACTTCCCTGAGCGATCCAGAGAGGGTCGAGTCCGTGTTCACGTGCAAGGCCAACGCTCCCAACGTGTTTTGCCCATTCGTACACTGACTGCGTATTCCACCCGGTACGCAAGATAAGCAGCTCGCGTTCGCGCGGCTCCAGAGGGGGGGGCTCAGAATTCATCACGTACGCTGAATTCATGTTCCAAGCTTTCGCCAATTCTGGATGCTGACTCAACGTCCGCAAGAATCGAAGCTCGGAACCCTCTGTGGGCTCGATACGCGGTTCAGTAAGCGGTGCATCACGTTCGAGAGTATAAACACGGTAGGCGAAGTCACTCGTCGGAATAACAGCGGTTGTGTCGTCGTCAGGTTGGATACCAAGCGAGTTGAACAAGATCGACTGCGCAATTATTTCACTCACTGTTGTGACGGCGTCGAGCAAGTTGTGGAGGCTGTATTCTTCGTAAAGCGCGTCCCAAGTACGCTGGGTGACTGATGAGTTTCGAAATAGCTCTTGAGCAAGATCCATCAGGGTCATCTCAAACCGAACCCATCCATCGGCGAACCTCCCCTCAGCTATACCTCGGAGAGCCTCCTCAGACAGTCCGGCTTCAGAAGCATGGCTCGCATGCGTGGCCCAAAGACTCGCGTTCTGTGTTAGCCATGCCGTACGCAAGATTAGGATTTCCCGATGACGGGCCATCAACGTCGAGCCATTCTCGATATAGTTTAGGAGGGGAAACACCCGATCTGCCAACCCGGGCACGCGAATCAGTGTCCGTAAAGCGTTACCCAGCGTGGCATTAGGCACGTATCTACGTGCCAATGTCCGTTGTGCGTCCGTCCATTGCTCCTCCGGCAACGGTGTTATCCGAGGTGTCCTCAGGCGTCGGATAGGTTGAACACTCCCAGGAGGTTCTGTAATTGCCTCCGCTGGTTCGATCCTGAGTAGTGCTCCGTCAAATTCTTCCGTTAAAACATAGATGAACCCGTCTGGCCCTTGCCTCACGTCACGGATACGCTGTTTGAACTCCGTAAGTAACCACTCGCGACGAATTTCTTCACCTCGTCTACTGAACACGATACGCTCGAGGTGCCCGGTACGTTCCATTTGGCCAACCCTCATTGAACCAACGAAGAGATTTCCTTGCCAGGCAGGGAAGCGCTCCCCTGAATAGAACGCAAGACCAGAGGGACCGATCGACGGCTGCCATAAGATTTCTGGCCGCACAAACGCGTCAAGCCAAGGAGTATCAGACGTGCGTCGGCCCGAATACTCACGGCTATCGGTTGCGACAGGCCAGCCGTAGTTGCTACCAGCGCGGACTATATTGACCTCGTCAGCACCCTGTGGACCATTTTCGCTTGCCCAAAGCTCACCCGTATCCGGATGAAAAACCAAGCCGAGCTGATTACGATGACCCATCGAATAAATTTCAGGCAGGTATCCAATCCGACCCACGAATGGGTTGTCGTTAGGTGCCGTACCATCGTCATTTAGGCGCAGTACCTTACCAAAGTGGGTACTGGGATCCTGAGCTTTCTTTCCGGTCGATGACGATCGGATCGCCCCTCCAACGGTCATGTACAACTTGCCATCAGCTCCAAAAGCAAGTCGAGAGGCGGCGATGCCATTCCCCCATCCCTCGGCAACGAAGATATCTCGAACCTCCGTTAGAGCTCCAGCGTCCAAACGCCCACGTGCCAGTGCAACCGTCGAACCAAGCCGTCCGTCGAGCTCTACGGGTTTACAATAGGTTAGATACACAAGCTGACCATCGTTCGGATGGATGGCTACCTCCATCAGACCTGCCAATCTGGCGCTCGTGTAAGCCTCTGGTACGCCAGGGATTGGATTCGGATCGAGTACACCGTCACTGATCACTCGTAGTGTGGCTTTGTCTCGTTCCGTTACAAGAATGTCGCCATTCGGCAAAAACGCGAGACTCCACGGATGAGAAAGTCCTTTGGTAATCGGCACCACGCGAATCCTCGGTTGTTCCGCGGTCGGCAAAACCACTGGCCCATCTGGCACGGTCACCATCGGCAAATTCGCCCCAACGCCTGGCCCTTGTGCAGAAACATCGACGGCGCTAAGGATAATCGTGAAGACGACACACCCGCATGCGAAGTAAGAACGCCGAGCAGCAAAAGCTTTCATTGACTTACCTCCGTACTCGCACAGCCTAACCAACCTCTCAGAGACCCGTGGTCACCTCGCCCCATTTCCGGCGGTATCCCAATATAACAACGAAGCTGGACTATAGCACCGTGATGTTGACGCTGCCAGAACTTCCACAGTTCCGAGAAGCCCGTTGGATCCACTCCACAAAGGTAACTCCAAATTCTCAAGCAAATTTGTAAGAAATCGAGACCCAATGCACGTCTCAAGACTTCATTCAAGATCATGGCGGAGGGACTGGGATTCGAACCCAGGGTGGAGTTACCCCCACAGCGATTTTCAAGACCGCCGCCTTCAACCACTCGGCCATCCCTCCGGACTGACAGTTCGTTCCGCGAATCTACCTCTGGTAACTTTATAGGCGCGAGGAACGAGACAGGGATATATCAACAATTAGGTGTCTCTCTCCATGACTGCTAATCCATTCATAAAGGGTCGGAGTGCTTCTGGAATCACAACTGACCCATCTCTACACTGATAATTCTCGAGAATTGCAACGAGCGTCCTTCCCACAGCAAGTCCTGAACCATTTAGCGTGTGTACCAACTCAGCCTTGCCAATTCCGTCACGTCTGTACTTAATGTTCGCTCGTCTGGCCTGAAACGCTTCGGTGTTACTGCAAGATGAGATCTCCCGGTACGTTTCCTGAGCTGGCAACCACACCTCGATATCGTAGGTTTTCGCGGCCGCAAATCCCATGTCCCCCGCGGACAAAACGACGGTCCGGTACGGAAGCCCTAGCCGCTTCAGTACCTCCTCGGCATGCTCCGTCAGGATCTCAAGTTGGTCGTACGACTGATCAGGATCCGTGTACTTCACTAGCTCCACCTTGTCGAACTGATGTTGTCGTGTGAGGCCGCGGATGTCGGCCCCATAAGATCCTGCTTCACTCCGAAAACAGGGCGTGTATGCCGCATAATTAAATGGGAGGCGGCGACCGTCGAGAATCTCGTCCCGATGCAAGTTAACGAGTGGTACTTCCCCAGTAGGGATCAAATACAAATCCTGGTCGCTGACAATCTTGAATAGTTCCGTTTCGAATTTTGGCAAGTTCCCCGTTGCTAGAAGTGACGTCGCTTTGGCGAGGAACGGAGGTTCGATCTCAACGTATCCGTGTTCACGCGTATGAAGCTCAAGCATGAAATTAATTAGGGCACGTGACAACCGAGCACCATTGCCGACCAACACGGCAAATCGAGTTCCAGCCAACTTTGCGGCCCGCTCAAAATCAAGGATGCCCAGCATTCTCCCAAGATCCCAGTGTGCCTTCGGCTGAAAATCAAACCGCCGTGGATCACCATGTCGACGAACTTCCTTATTGTCGGCCTCGTTCTTTCCTTCTGGGACACTGACGTGTGGAATGTTCGGTAACTTTAATAGGATCTCGCGACGTTTTCGTTCGACCTTTTCAAGCTCTTTCCCTCTCTCATCAATCTGGGAAGAATAGACTTGGCCTGTCGACAACAAATGATCAAACTGTTCACCGGATTGCTTGGCTCGGGCAATTTGCTCGCCCATCTCCTTGCGTAAACGCCTAGCGTTTTCAAGAAGTGGGATGATTTTGCGTCGCTTCGCATCTAATCGCCGGAGCCGTTTAAGCTCTTGACCAAGATCGGCCCCCCGGTCTCTCAGTTGCTCCTCGACCTTCGCAAGATGATCTCGAAGTAGGTTTGGATCAAGCATAAAACATTCGTGCCTCCAGAATTAGCAGCCTTTATTTAGTAATCGTGTATTTGACCACTGATTCGTCGTGCCGGTAAAAGATTCAAATCCTTGGACTCAGTGAGCCTTCCTCATTAAATCATCGCACTGCAGATACCTCCAACACCAGTCAGGTACCCTGGAAAAATCACGCATCCTAAGTTACGATGGAACCTGAGGTGTCAGAGATGAGTGGCTTGATTCGAAAGGCTGTCTTTCCAGCGGCTGGACTTGGTACGCGGTTTCTCCCCGCGACAAAAGCCCAGCCGAAGGAAATGTTACCGCTCGTCGACAAACCTATCATCCAGTACGGCGTCGAAGAAGTGCATGCCTCAGGTATCAACAACATCATTCTCGTCACTGGACAGGGTAAAAGTACTATTAGGGATCATTTTGACGTCAACATCGAACTCGAGACCTTTCTTAGGGCACACGCGAAATCAGAACTCGCTACAGAAATAAGAAGCATCTCCCAGTTAGTCGCTGTTACAGAGGTGCGACAGGATGAACCGTTGGGACTCGGACACGCTGTCTTCGCAACTCGGGATGCTGTCGGTGACGAACCGTTCGTCGTCGTTCTCAGCGATGACGTAATTGACGCAACCCCGCCGGCCGTAAAGCAATTGATCGACGTTTTTGCCAATGTTGATGGGCCTCTGCTTGCGGTCGTGCGCGTTCCCCCCGACAAGGTAAGTAGTTACGGAATCGTAGCGGTTGAACTTTTGAACGACCGTTTGTATCGAGTGCACGATCTAGTGGAAAAGCCTTCCCTCCAAGAAGCACCATCCAATTTAGCAATTATCGGCCGATATATCCTCACTCCAGACATTTTCCCAGCGCTAGCAAAGACAAATCGAGATTGTCGCGGTGAAATCCAGCTCACGGATGGTCTCCGTCAACTCCGAGAAAGACGACCAATCTTTGCTTACGAGATCGATGGCGTGCGCCATGACACCGGCACCAAGCTCGGCTTTCTACAGGCATCAGTCTATTTTGCCCTTCGCCACCCTAATCTTGCCAAGCTCTTTCGAGATTATCTGCAAGCACTCGACATCGAAAAAATTCCGATCGAGTGAGACTCCCCAACCTGTCAGCACTCATTGCACATTGGCAGCACCGCGCTCTTGAACCAGGATTGTATCTCCAGTGCCCCGAGTCACGATTTTGATGATGAGTTACTCGCTGCAGGGGGAGTTGTGGACTTTGACGGAGCCGAGTCTGTATCCGAGCTGCTCTTGGCGGGTTTCTCTGCCGAATTCTTTGAGGTTTCGGCGGAGCCACCTTCTCCTACCCTCTCGTCTATGCTGTTCTTTCGTGCGTAGTCGGTTACGTACCAGCCAGTACCCTTGAATTGGATTGCAGGCGACGACAGGAGTTTCCTAACAGGGCCACCACAGGTTGTACACTCCGAGACCGGAGCATCTGAGAATTTCTGGATGACTTCGAAGCGGCATCCACACGACTCACATTCGTACTCGTACAGTGGCATTCTTCTCCGTCCACGAGCTCACATGGCACCTCGTGGCCCAATTCACGTCAATTTATCTTATCGAACTAACCGTACCTATTCTACGACTTTACAACGCCACTTTACTCTAACTGCCCCCCCTTACTCTCGCCAAGCAGTAAGTAACGATGTAGCCACAGTGGTACGCCACCATTAGCGAGCAGTCGATCGTGAAACTCCCGTAATGAGTAGCTGCTGCCCTGCTGTGCCCGATAATCCGCACGTAACTTAAGTAACATTAGCTTTCCGGCAGTGTAGACGACATTTTTCGGATCGGACGCACCGCGCTCAGCTTCCCGGCGTGCGCTAAGTTCCTCCATGAAAGCTTCATCTCTAAAAAACCGCATCCCCTGTTCAGCAGACCAGTCCTCCGTGTGGAGCCGGATACCAACAACCAAGCGAGCTAGTCGTATCAGCGAGCCCGACAACTGGCCAAGTTTTGCGCATTCATCCCCACGGTGAAATCCCTCCTCCAGCATCATCTGTTCGCAGTAGTGTGCCCAGCCTTCTACGAACGAGGTCGGACTAAACATTGTCGATTTACGGAGTTTTGTCGTCAGTCTTCGGAGATTCTGAGCGTATGCAAAGTGTCCAGGAAATACTTCGTGAATCGAAATGGACCAAAGGGAAGCGTAGTT
Source organism: Vicinamibacterales bacterium (assembly GCA_965249535.1). Taxonomy (GTDB): domain Bacteria; phylum Acidobacteriota; class Vicinamibacteria; order Vicinamibacterales. The sequence continues at coordinate 1,704,668 of OZ252241.1, read as the reverse complement.
AAAATCACACAGGTATTCATTCTGCTTAGATGTCAACCATTCCGGTTCGACGTCCGTTATGTAGTAGTAAGATGGGAGCGGGCTCGCTTCAAACGGACCTGGAGTCCACATGCTAGCAGACATCCAACGATTGAACTGCGGTGTTGGCGCAATTACGATTTCACTGTCATCCAATGTTGAAATGATGGCATTTCGCTCGACGAAGGACTTGAGCTCGCAGAGCTGTTCACGTACTGTCTTGACGAGTTGGCCAGGAGGTGGATGGTTACACTTGACGTGCCGCCACGTATCCAGTGGCTCTCCATGATTCAGTTCTCTCGCCAACCGCTGAAACTCTGCCTGTGTCACCCGCAGCTCACGCATACCGATCTCGAGTAGGCGATCAGATGCCACTTCTAGTCCTTCCTCAAGACGGAGCCTTTTCTCAAACAGCTCCCGGCCCAATCTAAAAGACGCTCGGCTTCGAGGGGCTAGATCATTTCGTAGGTACTCGAGGTAGTAGCGAATAGAATGCGACGCCTCGGTTGAGGCGTCCGCGAGGTTGCCCAGTAAGTGTAAGTCATCCAGTTCAGCGAATGTTCTTGGCAGTTGCTTTTCGATGAGCGCCAACGTGCCTTGGAAGGTCTCCACAGCGATCTTAACGAATATACCTGGCGGGTCCTTTATGTTGGTGCGCGCCGCCTGGATCAACTGTGGAACCTGCCGCAATCTCGAAACAATCCGTCGCGCTCGTTCGGAGATCGGTGCGTAAGCGAAGATCGTTTGACTCGCCAGACTTGCAGCTAAGATGGATGCGTAGTATTGAGGATTAAGCTCCCACGACCGGATCTCCTCAAACTCGAGAATCCGTCCCCGGATAGTAGCCTCAAGCATCCGGCGTTCTTGTCGTTCAACTGGCGTTAGGCTCCTAGGGTGTATAGTCCCCAGTCGCCGTGCGAAACCACCCAGTTCACGTAGTTGTTTCTCAACTGCTGAACGACTAAGGTCTTCAAGTAAATCATCGTACGTATGTACACCGTCGAAGGTCGCACCGCTGGGTTCAATCTCATGCAAGTACGCCAAGTATTCATCAACGAAATTCGTTAAAGGTTCAGTAGAGTACATTCAGACAGCAAGAAACCAAACTGTTAGCAATCCATTCAATTCCACTGGATGGTACAATGGCTAGGGCCCTTCGAGCGCCCCCAGGATAGCGCGGAGATTACCTCCATCAGGAATCCTCATGGCTGGCAAGCTTTACATCGTCTCCACACCGATCGGCAATCTTGACGATGTAACTTTCAGGGCCCTCCAGGTACTACGAGAGGTCAACCTAATCGCCGCCGAGGATACGCGGCGAACGGCCAAACTCTTACAACACTACCTTATTTCAACACGTACAACGAGTCTTCATGAACATAACGAGCGCCTGAAGATTCCAGGCCTTCTATCTCGACTTCGCGCCGGCGACAGTCTAGCCCTAGTATCAGACGCGGGAACTCCCACGGTCTCAGATCCTGGTTCACGCCTTGTCAACGAGGCTCATAACGCAGACATTCTGGTTGAGCCTGTCCCAGGTCCTAGTGCCATCCTCGCAGCACTCGCCAGTTCTGGTTTCTCAGCCAACTCATTTACATTCCTTGGGTATCCTCCAATTAAGTCTAAAGACAGAAACATATGGCTTGATCGTCTCACCGCTCACCAAGAAACGATCGTTTTCTTCGAAGCACCTCATAGATTGCGACGGACCCTTGAAGAAATGCAACATATATTGGTCGATAGACCAATATATGTTGGCCGAGAGCTCACCAAAAAATACGAGACTTTGGTTAAAGGACCAATTAAATCAATTATTTTAGGTTTTAAGACCATTAAAGGTGAATTTACAATCGTTGTCGGCCCAAGCCAAGGCCGATCAAAAGCAAATACTTCGTCTCCTACCGACATTGAAATCGCAACAGAGTTTGGTTATATAACAGAAACTCTTGGTGTGCAGCGAACATCTGGTTTTCTGATCCTGGCTAGGCATTACGGAAAATCTCGTCGAGCAATATACGAGGCAATCGAACGAACTAAGAAATAGTTTGAATAACTGATTATTGTTCAGTCGCCAACTACTGATGTTCCCAAGCACGATCTTTGACCGTCCTCGAAGGTTCTGCTAAGGTAGCAGCCCTCTCTCGCTGATAATTCTGCGGAATCTTCCTGGCCTATACTGCCGAAATGGGCAGCTAGGATGGACGATGGTAAAACAAAGGCAGAAAGTCTCTAGAACGGTCCGAGTAAAAAGACCGCGCGGAGCTCCCGTGGTTAAGACGGTACCAGCTCGTCAGGATTCCCTGGTAGATGAACGATCGCGATATGCCAAGGCCATGGTTCTTTATGAACAGGGTGTCCAGGCTTTACAAAATCGTGATTTCTTATCGGCGGCTAGAACCCTTCGCTTTGTGGTCGAGAAATACCCAGACGAACGGGAATTACATGAGCGGGCCCGTCTGTATCTCAGAATCTGTGAAAGAGAGACCGGTCCTCCAGCTCCGACACCAAAAACTCTAGAGGAACACATCTACGCTGCAACGCTGGCGCTCAATCTGGGCGCGCATAACAAGGCTATGGAACACCTGCTGGCCGCCAATAACTGTGATTCGGGAAGTGATCATGTCTATTATATGCTGGCTATTGTGTACACCCTCCTTGATCAAAAAGTGCTTGCGGTCTCGCACCTCCGGCGCGCGATTGATCTCAATCCGAACAACCGTGTTCTCGCGCGACAGGCAGCCGATTTCGAACCGCTTCGACAAGAAGAGGGCTTCCAGCAAGCTATCGAACCACCGCCCGTGGCGCGGCGGCGGCGGCGAGTTCGTAGCCGCGTGGCTCGGTAGTTCTCACCAACGGTTCCTTCCTCAGCTGCTTCGACTCAGTTGGGAACGAGTTAGACTACTTGCATCATGCCTCAAACTCATACCGTTATCTTAGCAGCCGGTAAGGGCGTTCGAATGAAATCGAGTACTCCAAAAGTGTTGCATCCACTGGGAGGATACTCCCTAATTGAACACGTCCTCCGCGCCGCTGCACCGATCAGGGCTGCCTCGACCACTGTTGTCGTGAACTGTAGGGCTGAGCGCATACGGGCAACACTCAACCGTCATGCTGACCTGCAAGTTGTTATACAAGAGCAACAGCTCGGTACGGCACATGCACTGCTTCAGACTGAACCTTTTCTCAAAGGTGTCAAGGGTTCGCTAGTAGTCCTGTCCGGCGATGTCCCGCTACTCCGACAGGAAACCCTAACTGGTCTATTACGGAGACACGAGTCAACTAATCCTGCACTCACACTCCTGACAGCTATTGCGACTCAACCCCACGGCTACGGTCGTGTAGTTCGAACTCGGGGTCGTATTGTTCAAGTTGTGGAAGAACGGGATACTTCGTACCAGCAGCGTGAGATCCATGAAATTAACAGCGGAATCTACGTTTTTGATTTAGAGCCGCTATTTGAAGCACTTCACGAGATTCGTCCCAGCGGTGTACAAGGTGAACATCCCTTACCAGATCTCGTCACGATCTACCGGCGCCGCCAGTTGCCGGTCGAGACCCTGATGGTCGAAGATTCTGATGAAATCCATGGTATCAACACTTTAACAGAACTGGCGGAAGCGAGTAGAATCGTGAGGCAGAGTAAGAATAAGGAATTGATGGCGGCCGGCGTAACGATTCATGATCCTGCTACCACGTACATTGATGTTGATGTCCAGGTCGGTCCGGACACGGTAGTCCACCCAGGAGTGATACTTGAAGGGCAAACAAAGGTTGGCGCACGATGTCAGCTGCACTCGGGTGTACGCATCGTTGATTCGGCTTTGGATGACGATGTTACAGTGAACAACCACTGCGTCATCTTTAACTCGCACCTGGCCTCCGGGGCTAAAGTTGGTCCGTTCGCACACCTCAGACCAGCTAGCGAAGTGGGAAAGGGAGCCAAGATCGGGAACTTCGTTGAACTCAAGAAAACCGTTCTGGGCCCAGGTTCAAAGGCAAACCACCTTTCATATCTCGGGGACACCGTAATCGGTGAGCAGGTCAACATCGGTGCCGGCACGATCACATGTAACTATGACGGTGCGCAAAAGCATCAGACAATCATCGAAGACGGAGCATTTATCGGCAGTGGAGTGCAACTAATCGCACCCGTTCGACTCGGGCGTGACGCCTACATCGCAGCTGGATCAGTTGTGACCCATAACGTGCCAGCTGGGGCACTTGGCATTTCTAGAAGCCAACAGGAGAACAAAGAGAGTTGGGTGGCACGAAAGAAAAGCGAAAGATCAAACTGTGGATAACAACAGAAAACTAACCCATAATGGATTCTTTAGGCAGCCAGCTGCTTGCTAGTCGCTGACTTCCTAATTCTGAGAACAACACTTTATGTGTGGCATCATCGGATATATCGGTTCAAAGAACGCCGTGCCTATATTAATCGACGGGTTGCGGCGTCTTGAATATCGAGGCTACGATTCCGCAGGCATCGCGTTGGAAAATAATGGCGCGATCGAGCTACGCCGGAGCGCAGGTAAACTGGCACACCTCGAAGAAACAATAAATAGAGCCCCCATTAATGGAACGTATGGAATTGGCCACACACGCTGGGCGACGCACGGTCGACCCACCGAGGAAAATGCTCATCCTCACCGTGATTGCACTGGTCGGATCGTCGTAGTTCACAACGGTATCATCGAAAACTATCTCGAGCTAAAACACCAGCTTCAACATGAAGGACATACCTTTCTTACAGATACTGATACCGAAGTGGTCGCCCATCTCATCGAACGCGAAATGCAGGCAGACGGACTGGAGAACGCAGCACGCCGGGCACTGGTATCCCTGCGTGGCTTGTTCGGTCTGGTGCTAATTTCTGCAGACGATCCAGATAAGATCATCGCGATCCGTAATGGGCCACCTATCGTGATTGGTCTGGGTGACAAGGAATACCTTGTGGCCTCTGATACACCTCCTCTCTTAAGTCAAACACGGAACGTAGTTTTCCTCGGCGACGAAGAAATGGCTATCCTCAGATGCTCTGGTGTCGAATTCACAGACTATAACGGGCGCGCCGTCTCCAAGGTAGCAGAGCGTATTCCGTGGGATCCGGTGATGGCCGAAAAAGCCGGTCACAAGCACTTTATGTTGAAGGAAATATTTGAACAGCCTTGGGCGGCACAAGAAACCATCCTAGGTCGGATTTCTCTTGAAACGAACGAGGTTTTCCTAGGAGAACTCGGGATCCCTGAGGCCAAACTTAAGGCAATCAACCGGGTGCTGATCCTTGCCTGTGGAACATCATGGCACGCTGGGCTCATCGGAAAATTTTTTATCGAACAGCTTGCGCACCTGCCGGTCGAGGTCGACTACGGCTCCGAGTATCGATATCGCAATCCGATAGTGGACAAAAACACACTGGCTATTGTCATCACTCAATCCGGTGAAACAGCCGATACTCTAGCTGCCCTCAAGGAAGCTCGCATGAACGGCGCAACTACCGTTGCGATCTGTAATGTTACCGGAAGTATGGCGACACGTGAGGCAACTGGTACAGTGTATACACATGCTGGGCCAGAGATCGGTGTCGCCTCCACAAAGGCGTTCACGTCGCAGCTTATAGCCTTGTACTTGTTCTCGCTCTATCTCGGACGGCTCCGCAGTGCACTCTCACGTGACGAAGCTCAACCACACATCCAGGGAATTGCCTCTCTGCCTATCTTACTCGAACGAACACTTCGGTGCGAACCCATCATCAAAGAGATTTCTAGACACTTCTACCGCAGAACAAACTTTCTTTACCTCGGTCGAGGTACTAGCTACCCCATTGCTCTCGAAGGTGCGCTCAAACTCAAAGAGGTCTCTTATATTCACGCTGAAGGGTATCCCGCCGGTGAGATTAAACATGGTCCGATTGCACTCATCGATGAAAGCATACCGATCGTTATCGTTGCACCAAATGACCAATTGTCCCGAAAGATCGCCAACAACTTGCAGGAAGTCAAGGCCCGCAGCGCAGCAGTGATAGCGATTACTAACGATGGCCATGACAATTTCAACAACCTGTTAGACGCTGACAGAGATTTCTTGATCTCTGTCCCAGATGCATCGCCACTTATAACACCAATTCTCATGGTAATACCCCTTCAACTCCTGGCCTATCACATTGCCGTTCGACGGGGTTGTGACGTTGACCAGCCGAGGAATCTCGCCAAAAGTGTAACGGTAGAATAGTTCCTGCCAATGAAATAGTACCAAAATATTCTAACTACTTAGAGGAAATATGATCACGAGAGAAAAATTTGATTCCGCCAAGGACAAGTATGCTTATTACTCCAGTTGGGCAATTGGTCTGATGAAGACGAAAAGTGATGTTGGCGATCTAACTGTATTAGATCCAGACTTTAACAAAGATCTGCTTTCTCAATTGAACACAAAGGCACTCTTTCTTGGTTTAAATATCTCTCGGGGCGATATCAAAACTCCGTTTGCGAACTTTCATGATAAGAGACCCGAAGCAACAGATTATAAGATCAGATTTGCTTTCAGAGGTTCACCGTATTGGGCTGGATATATGACTGACATCATAAAATTTTTTACAGGCAATTTCTGGGAAAGTAATTTCCTTCTTGAAACAAAATAGATCATTTAAGGAGGAAAACATTAAAGTGTTTTGTCAAGAGTTAATAGACATAGGCGCTACCAATCCAACTCTCATTGCTTTTGAGAATGTTCCTTTTGATATTCTTAAGAAGGACTTCAAAGATGAGTTCATGATTCTGAAGGTCCCACATCATGCAAATTATACGAGCAAGTAGACAGACAAGAGGCAAGTGAAAACGATCTGATGATAGTCTTATTGCATCGTTCCAAAACATTCAGTACCCATGGAATCGTTTTTAGTGTTCCTAATTTGAGTGGGATAGTTTATACGTGGATTTCCTTGAACACCTAAATCCCGAACAGCAAGCGGCTGTACTTCACATCCACGGACCGCTACTAATTCTTGCGGGCGCGGGCTCCGGTAAAACAAGAGTCATCTCTCACCGTACTGCACACCTGATCGGTAATGGACATGCCGGCTTAGATGAAGTCCTCGCGGTCACATTCACCAACAAAGCTGCAGAAGAAATGCGTGAGCGCATCTCACTTTTACTCGGCATTGACTGCAGCCGCCTGTGGGTTTCCACGTTTCACTCTTTCTGCGCCAGACTGCTAAGGCGAGAAGGTCCTACGATTGGACTCGACCGAAACTTCGCAATTTACGATTCAACCGACCAATTGTCGGTGGTTCGACAAGCCATTCGATCAATGAACTCCGACGAGGATCTTCTACAACCACGTATGGTACTTAGTCGAATCAGTCAGGCGAAGAACCGTATGCAGGGTCCGGATGACTTGAAGGACGAAGGTTGGAGTTCCCACCATAACCAGATCGCTGACATATACAAACGTTATATACAGACCCTTGAAGAAAATAGGGCTCTTGATTTTGATGACTTACTGTTAAAAGCAGTTCAGCTATTTAAAAAATCAAAGAGGACGCTCACTCGCTACGCTAAGCAACTCCGTTTCATTATGGTCGATGAGTACCAAGATACGAATCGACCTCAATACTTACTGATCCATCAACTGGCCGACCTTCACCGCAACCTGTGCGTAGTTGGAGATCCGGATCAGTCCATCTATAAGTGGCGTGGTGCCGATCTTCGAAACATTATGGATTTCGAGCAAGACTTTCCTGAAGCAAAGATCGTGCGGCTCGAGCGAAACTATCGTTCTACTCAAATCATCCTGGATACCGCGACGGCCGTCATCACCAGGAATCACGACCACCAAAAAAGAAGACTTTGGACCGAACGAGTCGGTGGTACCAAAGTTGAGTGTTGTCGGGCGATCGATGAACTATCGGAAGCGACATTCATTACGACAAGACTTCGGAAAGCTCTCTCAGAAAATGTTGGCCCCATGGCTGTTCTTTACCGTACGAATGCTCAGTCTCGCGCGTTGGAAGATGCACTGCTCCGCGATGGTCTCAGCTATAAGATTCTTGGTAATGTTAGGTTCTACGAACGCAAGGAAGTCAAGGACGCACTAGCTTATCTCAGACTCATACTCAACTCGTCTGATGATGTCAGCCTCCGCCGGGTAATCAACGTACCTCCGAGAGGCATCGGTAAAATGGTAATCGAGGCTCTAACCAATATTCAGGCCTCGACCCCGCCGAAACCATTGTGGACTTGCCTGACCGAAGCAATTGATGAGCGCCTGGTTCCGACCCGTATGCTTACTTCACTCTCAACTTTTCGAGACTTGATCGTAAATCTTTCGGAAGTTGCTAATCGGGAATCAGTTGCAACAACAATCGGAAAGGTCCTTGATCAAGTCGGTTACCTCCAGAAACTTCACGATGAACGAAGTGAAGAAGCTGAGAGTCGGATGGCCAATCTCATGGAGCTTGTTTCCGCTGCGCGTGACTACGAATTCCAAGAAACAGAAGCATCACTCGTAGGATTTGTTGATAGACTTTCACTACTTTCAGATGTCGATAAGGAACACGGCCCAGAAAACGCACAAATCTCTCTCATGACCCTGCACACGGCCAAAGGTCTAGAGTTTGCGTTAGTCATCATGGCTGGCTTGGAAGAAGGACTCTTTCCCCACGTTCGATCCCTAGACGGAACTGAACAGATCGAAGAAGAACGCCGATTATGTTACGTTGGGATGACAAGAGCTCAGGCACAGCTCGTCCTCACAAGTGCGGCGAGAAGACGCGTGTTCGGAGAATACCAATCAACCGAACCATCAAGGTTTCTTACTGAGATCCCGAACAAACTTGTTGACCATATCGAGCAAGGCTTTAACACACCCTTCTATGGCTCTTCTTCGGAATCAGAATTTCACATTGATCCCTACACTCGCAAAGGTCGCCGCAGGGACGTCAGGAATGAGAAATTTGAACAACCCTATGCCTACGAAGAAGAAGATCAGCCCCTCGTTTCCCTACGTCCTGGAATGCGTGTACGTCATCCACAATTCGGTCTCGGCACGATTCTAAGTACCGAAATGCACTCGAAAGATGTCAAGTTAGTTGTGCGCTTTGCTAATGTGGGGCAAAAAAAGTTGCTTGCGAGGTACGCACGATTAGAACTCGTATAATCAATACACTTCTTTCCCTGTCAAAACGTATTTGACCGAATTTGCTAAATCATCATTGTCAAGGCAACGAGGAACGCCACTACCCAGAAGATCGTGAGGCCCACCGGTTGTCGATAGAAGCGTCCAGCATCAAGTGGAGACTCTAGGTCTAGGGAGTTCCGAGTTTGGACTACAGGCTCATCTTGTCGTTTTGCGACTGTAATCAACCTAGACAGACCCAGCAAGGCTCCTTGAAAAGACAGTCCTACCCATTCTATGACGCACAACCCAAAAGTCTGAAGCGAGTAACCGATCAACTGTGAACCTACTGCCGCTCGATCAAAAACACGACGCAATGGTTTCCTGTAAACCCAATCGGTATCCAAGCTTACTGTCGGTTCTCCACCCAACTTGCGTAGCAAGAACCAAAAACCAACACCTGTGCCGACCAACAATTGGAGCGAAGAAACTACGTGATCAAGTGTATATGGAGAGTACGTGACCGGCTGCAGTGCCAAACGTGAATATAACCATCCGGGAAACGAGCCAAGACAGAAACAGAGTGCTGCTGTGACACCCATTGCAAACAGCATGTTGCGTTTCGTCGGCACCGGTTTAAAGCAACGATTAGGGCCAAAGAATGTAAAATACGGTAGCTTCAATCCGGTGTGGAGAAACGTTCCGATACTTGCTAAAACAAGTAATATCTCTACCCCAGGACGACCACTTTCTGCAGCAGCCGATATAATCATCGACTTGCTAATGAAACCATTAAATAGCGGGAACCCGGAAATTGAAACTGCGCCAACCGCATAAAATGCAAGAACTAATGGCATGCTCACAGCCAGTCCACCAAGCTCAGTAAGTTTTTGTTTTCCAGTAGCTTGGATAACAGCTCCCGCGCCCATCAACAGAAGTGCTTTGTAAAGGATATGACAGAAGGCATGCGCGGCCACGCCGCTGAGTGCGAGTGGCGTACCGACCCCGACACCCGCTACCATGTAACCAACCTGGCTAATAATGTGATAGGCGAGCAGGCGTCGGATGTCGTTTTCAAGGACGGCAAACACAACGCCGTATATGGCCATAATGACACCCACCCATACCAAGATCTCCGTCCCAGGGAAAACCCTTAGCAGCATGTAGACTGCGGTCTTCGTCGTAAAGGCACTCAGAAACACGGTCCCGGTCACCGAGGCCTCTGGATACGCATCCGTTAACCAAGAGTGAAGAGGTGGAATTGCTGCGTTAATGGCGATTCCCGAAAGGATTAGTCCATAAGCTAGCGGACTGTCCACACCTGGGGTTGTACGTAGGGCATCGAGATGTAAGCTTAAGCTACCGCCGCCAGTTAAATACATCACAATTCCGGCAAACAACAGTGAGCCACCAAAAATATGGACAAGCAAGTAGCGAAATCCAGCGGCTCCGGCCCACTTCGTGCCTCCATACCACACGACAAACACTGAGGCCATCCCCATCAGCTCCCAGAACACGAACACGGTGATCCAGTCGCCAGCAAACACAACACCAAGTGCCCCAGCTGCGTAGACAAGTGTGGCAGCATGCTCACCCCTTCGATGAGTGTGGAGTGCATATACACTGCCAATTAGGGTGATAAGGCAGAAGATCAATCCAAATAATTGACTTAGGGAATCGACGTTAAGTAGCTCTAACCGATAAGATGAGAAATCATAAGTCCAGTTCACTCCTGGTACGAGTCTCACGACCGAAACTAGTGAAAGGAATGTCCCTCCCACCAACAAGTATTGTTGGAGTTTCCCCCGCGTAATCCCAACTAGTATGGCAACTCCGACTAAGATAAGGGCAGGATGCGAACCGATCATGGTTCCTCATCCTGATAGTAGTCTTCTGAACGTTGGAGCCAGACCGAGCCGATTACTTTAGAAAAGAGAACAATAACCACGCAACCAATGAAACCGTAGAGTAGATCAAACCCTGGCAAACCTGTCCACCAGTAACTACCATGAGATTCGTGAGTGGAGTGCCACTCAAGCAGCGCGCTTGGGATCGCCACCAGTGCCACCATCAAAAACCACCATTTCCTCAAGGTACATACCCCATGATTTCACCAAGTCCCCACCACACTATTCGCAGCTTGCCACGCAAGTCGATAGAGCGACAACCCGGCGTCTGGAAACACACCCAGGATCAAGACGATACCCGCTGTCAGTGCTAAAGGTACCGTCATCGAGAAACTGGCTTCAGAGACCTCACCCTGTGGTTTCTTAAAGAATGCTTTATAGACAACAGGGAAAAAGTACGCCAAATTGAGTAGGCCACTGACAATCAGCACGATCACAAAAATACCTTGATCAGCCTGCAACGCGCCCACACCAAGATTCCACTTGCTAATGAACCCCACAAATAGCGGAAGTCCCGCCAGTCCAGTAGCGCCCAGCGCAAATGCAGTCATGGTTATTGGCATCTGATGCGCCAAACCATCAAGTTCGCCCACCTTTTCGCGATGAGTCTGAGTGTAAATGGCGCCCGCGCAAAAAAACAGTGTGATTTTCATGACTCCATGAGCCGCAATGTGATACATAGCTGCTGCTAAAGCTGTTGCCGAACCTAGTGCCGACCCAAGCACGATGTACGACAATTGACTCACCGTCGAGTAGGCTAAGCGCCGTTTAAGATTTTCCTCCGAAAGAGCGCGCATCGATGCAAGTAAGATCGTTGCCGCTGCTGCGGTCGCCAGAACAAAATCAGCGCCTATCGACCGTAAAAGATCCACGCCGAAAACGTATCCGACGATGCGGACAGTGCCAAAAGCACCAGCTTTCACAACCGCGACCGCGTGTAGCAATGCACTCACGGGTGTTGGCGCAACCATTGCGGCTGGCAACCAACCATGAAGTGGCATGATCGCTGACTTTACTCCACACCCCACTATGAATAAGAAGAAAAGCGCAGCGAGTGAACCTGATCCAACATGATCCGGCAAGAAACCTCCGGGTTTGAATTCGGCTCCCGGTACTAGGATCTGGCTCCAGATAATAGCAACAAGAAGAACCTGTCCTGCACCCAGCGTGTAGATGAGATATTTTCGGCCAGCCATGAGAGCCTCAGGGGTTCGGTTGTGAACCACTAGCGGGTAAGTAGCGAGCGTCAGGATTTCGTAGAAGACAAAAAAGGTCAGCAAGTTTGCAGCCAGTGCGATTCCAGTGGTCGCTGAGAGACATATGGCAAAACTCATGAAGTAGGTCGTCTGGTTTGGATAGTCACCAGCTCTCATGTACCCAATCGAGTAGACCGAGGTAACAAGCCATAGGCTTGCAGCTACCAAGGCAAAAAGAAGACCGAACGGATCCGTTCTCAAATGAAACGAAATCCCAGGTGCCAGATGTAGGGGTGTGGATTCGAAGACACCGCCCTCCAGAACTGTGGGCAGCATGGACAAAATGAGACCGAATTTTGCCGTGGCCGCAATAACCGTACAGGCTTCTCGCAGATTGGGTCGATGCCTAAACATACGAATCAAACCCGCTGCCAGTAGTGACACCAGAACGGCTGTGAAAGGACGACTCAGCAAAAACAGTCACTCATCATTTAACGATTCACACGAGAACTAGTAGGTCGTCACAGCCAACTTTAAAGCACTGGTATCGCTGACTGAATGAAATTAACAACGACATATTGGTTGAAAACACCGAGCAAGACGACACCTGCGGCCAAAATTAGAATCGGACCCAACATAGCCCCAGGGATCGCCATCGAGACGTTTTTCGGTTCAGTATGTTCGTCCGGTGCTGTTAACTGTCCGAAGTAAGCAATCTCTATGACCCGAAACAAATAGCCGGCAGTCAATAAGCTACTTAACACCAGTGCAGTAACGAACATCCAAGCTCCCTCTTCCATAGCACCGAGCAGTAGGTACCACTTGCTGAAGAATCCTCCCATTGGCGGCAGACCCACAACTGATAAAGCGGCAACTGAGAAAGCCGCCATGCTTAATGGCATACGTTGTCCCATCCCAGCAAATCCAGAAATTTTCGAGACCTTTGTGCGCCACAAGATCCCACCTACTACTAGGAACAGACATGCCTTTATTACTGCGTGATTCACGAGATGTAGGAGGGCCCCAATCATGGCCATTGGGTTAGCTAAGGAAAACCCTAGGAAGATGTACCCCATTTGACCCACACTCGAGTACGCAAGCATTCGCCGAATGTCTCTTTGCAGCAAGGCCATAGCCGAACCCGCCAGCATCGCCAGCACCGCCGCCCAACCCAGTATTTCCAGAGCTCTATTCGCAACACTAGTCCCACCCACCACGAAATACAGGATCCGAAATAGCGCATAGGCGCTCACCTTGGTCATAACTGCCGAAACAAAACCGATCACCTGTGGCGGCGCGTGAGTGTACACGTCCGGGAGCCAGCCATGTAGTGGAAAAAGTGCGGCTTTGATACCGAGCCCAACCACTACGAGCGCAACCCCCATCGCTAGAGCCCGAGATGGAACAGCAACACTTTCCAATGCTAAGTGCACCTCGGACATCGTAAGGGCACCGGTTAGGGCGTATAGGTAACCGATTCCCAACAAGTAGAATGATCCGGCAATCGTTCCGACTAGCAGATAGCGAAACGCTGCAACGAGCGCGCGGCTTCCTCCGTCGGATAGTAATGCATAAGCTGAGAGAGATGAGATTTCAAGAAAAACGTAGAGATTGAAGAGATCTCCGGTTACTACAATCCCCAATAGACCAGCGGTCAAAAGGAGAAACAAACTGTCGTAGATGGCGATTCTACCTGAGCGCGTACGCCCTAGATGAGGTCCTGCATAAACCGCAACAACCGCAGCAAAAAAAGAAACTATGACCGCCATTCCACCACCCAAAGGATCGATTAAATACTCGATTCCCCATGGTGGACTCCACCCACCCATCTTGTAGTGCCACGTTCCTGTCGTCAGCACTCGTGATAATGCTACCAGCGAACAAATGTGCGTCCCGATCAGCGCGCCGATCGTCAAAGTGTGTGACCACCTTGGCGAAAGTCTCGCTAGCAATGGGGCCACAATCGCTGCAGCCAGTGGAATGACGACGATGAGAACCGGGAGGTGTGAAATCACTCTCTCAGTTTCTCGAGCAACTCGCCTTCGTTAAGAGATCCGTACCGGCGATAGATCCGGATGAGGAGTGCAAGAGCAACACCGGTAGTGCTTACGCTAACCACAATCGCAGTCAACATTAACGCGTGAGGCAAAGGATTAACGTAAGACAAACTTGTCAGCGTACCATCGCCATCTACTGCGATCGGTGGAGCAGCTCCAGATTTAGCAGCAATTGAAATAAAAAACGTGATCACAGCGACTTGAAGGATGTTCATGGCCATCAATTTCTTGACGAGATTTGGATTCACCAGCATTCCATGCAAACCTATTAGCAGGAGCGCTGCTGACAACCAGTAATGCAGGTGTCCGAACACGGTATCCTCCATGGACAGTATTTCTTCTAGTCGCTATCCGCCAAAAGATTGAAAATGAGTGTCAGTACTCCTGTGACTCCTAGAGCGATCCCAATCTCAATACCAAGTGTGCCCATTGCACGCTTCACTGCTGGTTCAAGAGAAAAAGGAAGCGCCCCGTAATCAAGATAGTTTCCCCCAAATACGAGACTTAATAAGCCAATGCCAGCAAAGATACCCACACCGGTACAGGAAAGTACAACTGCAGACGAACAGGAAAGTTCCCAGCCGGCTCCCCTTCCCCTCACCAGTCGAACCAGGATGAAAGCCGCGGCACAAATCACCCCGCCTTGAAATCCGCCTCCTGGACTATCATGACCATGAATGACAACGTAAACTGCAAATAGCAGCATAAATGGCACAAGAATCCGACTTGCTGCCTCAAGCACATTACTTCCAAAGCGTTCTTTCACTCGATTTCTCCATCATTCCTTGGTACCGCGTCTAAGATTAGAAGACACGCGAGTCCTGCAGTGAAGATCACAACTAGTTCGCCGAAAGTGTCAAAACCACGATAATCTGCTAGCACGGCCGTAACCATATTTTTTGCACCCGTCTCACTTGGTCCGCGTTCAATGTAACGGGGTGAAACATGGGTGGACGGAGGTGCTTCTGGATCACCAATCACAGGAATTTCATCTAGAGCCAAGAATAAAAGACCGGCCAGGGTGATGAGCACCAGAAGTTCAATTCGTCCTTTCACTCTGTTCTCCGTTCAGTCCGAAATACAGCACTAACAAAAAAGACGGTAGTGATAACGCCCCCAACTGCCGCTTCGGTAAAGGCCACATCAAGTGCTCCGAGGGTTGCAAAAAATATTGCAGAAAAGAAACTAAAGGCGCCGAAAACAATCACCGCTGCCAACAAATCTTTCAATGACATTGCGGCGATCGCGCAAATCACAATCAGCGTTAGGAACATACCTGGGAGCAGCTCGATCATTTACGACCCTCGCGTCGCCACGGTGTAAGTCCAGCACGCACGGCCGCCCTGCCAAGCGCATGAGTAGCTGTCGGATTCGCCAGTCCGACAAATAGAACAATCAGGAGAATTTTCAGTGCCGTTAGCGACAACCCCTCAAGGACGGCCAGTGCACCGACCATGAGACCAATACCCAGTGTGTCGCACTTACCCGCAGCGTGTAACCGAGCATAGAAATCTGGTAGGCGAAGGATTCCGATCACTCCAGTTAGAACAAAGGCAAGACCTACAACTAATAACGTTTCCACTAGCAGACTCATTGAAAATCTGTCCCCTTCCTCTCGAAATATTTCGCTAACGATAGAACGCCCACAAAACTTATGAGGCCATAAGCGAGAGCGATGTCGACGAAAATCCCTACACGGTCAGTGAGAAAACCCATCAATACTAGTAGCACAATAGTCTTCGTGCCGATGAGCCCCAGTCCGGTCAGCCGATCGAAAATAGTTGGACCTCTCAGAACCCGGTACAGAGAGAGGATCATCGCAATGCCCAACGCAACAGAAATTCCTAAAAAGAAAGTTTTCATGACTTTCGCTCGGTGTGATCTTCCTGGTTCACAAACAAGGCGGAAACCCGAGTCAACATGATTCCATCTTCGATCACACGGGCGGCATTTTCAGTTAGTGCATGCACCAGGTAATCATCCCCATCCACATCTAGTGTGACTGTCCCCGGCGTCAACGTGATTGAATTCGCAAGGACCAATCGAGCAAGCGTGTGAGGCAATTTGCTTCGAAATCTCACCAGTCTGGGTGTGGTTGGGAGCCTCGGGTGAAGGACAACACGAGCCACCTGCAATCCTGCGAGAATGATCTCCCAGCTCAACCAGAGCAGGTACAACGGCACCCGACGCCATCGTACACCGGCCAGAGGGTGTTCCCTTGAAAAACCGATGAGCGGCGGTAGAAGCAGGAGGTTACAGGTAGCGACGGCTATCACCAATGCAGCCATTGCACCAGCTACGAGATGGCTCACATCTATTTTCGAGGATAGCACCACCCAGAGGCCAAACAATAGCAACGCTAGCGAGAAAATAAGCCAGAGATGGTGGCGTAGGTGAGGGCGAGAAACAGACTGGATCGCCAATCGCCACACGTCCCGGCCGAATGCCAGAGGTGGACCGGCTCGCCCAGAAAGCTCGCCGGCATGAAGTCAGGTTACAACAACGCTGGGCCCATTCCGTGGCCCCGTTCTCAAGCGCTTTCAAACAGTCAACTGAATGATCACTACCCCAGTGAACTTAATTCGTCTCGATCCCGGTAATGACCCAGCGGCCCTCCAGCATCGCACCATCCGCACCCGTCAATTGAACCCGTTCCAGCGTTATAACCATCGTTTGGTCAATTTCCTGAGCATCAGGTGTTTTCACGGATGCTTGGATTGTCACATCCTTCGAGGTTAGGTCCCCGGCTAAGCCTGTTACATCAATGGGATTGCTCGGATCGAACAAACTCAACTCAGCAACAGCGGTTTCTTCTGTCAGTTGAACTTGGGCGTCAGAAACTGCTTTAGCGTGTACCATAGTGTCTTCGCGCCACTTCGTCCACGCCTCCTGAACCTCGAGGTCACGGCGGGCTACATTCCCATCTCCCACTTCTGCCTCAAGCACCCTGCCGATAGCCTCTACATTTTCGTCTTGATAGGCAATCTTCAGTTCGGTGAATTCATCCTCGGAATTTGTGGCATCTTCCAAGGCTTGACTCATCTCCTGCATCCGAAGAGCCCGTATCTCTTCAACCACGTTTTCAACACTGAAATTCTGAACCGTACCCTCTTGATCAGGAGCAAACCTAACCATTGCAATGTTGCCAAGAGTTGCTGAGTCGTTAACTCGGGACGCGGTAAAGTAACTTCTGATAATTGCTTGCTCTGGTCCACCGGAGCAACCTACTGCAAGTACGGCCAGCGCGCAGAGCATGAAGGCACCGAGCGCTCGCTTAAATGATTCAGGCCGATGCATACTGCCAGCCCTCCTTACCTTGAACAGCCCCGCGCCGGCAAGTGCCCGTCAAGGGCAAGCACCCACCCCAACCACGACGGCAGATTCTACCTCTATTTTGCCTCGTTGTCTCTTTCTTCCTTCACGCGTCCTTTTCAGCAAGGCGCGCGACCGACACAGCACGATCCCCAGACTCCATTTCGATCAATCGTACTCCCTGAGTCGCTCGCCCTATACTTCGAATACCCTTAGTAATCATGCGCAATATCTTCCCTTGCTGCGTGATTAATATCAGTTGGTCCTCATCCCCCACGTACGCCAGACCCACCACGCGGCCATTCCGCTCAGTCGCCTGAATGTTAATAATACCTACTCCACCTCTACTCTGCACGCGATATTCCCCTAATTCCGTGCGCTTGCCATAGCCATTTTCGGTTGCCGTTAGCAGCGTTCCCCCGCCTCCTACAACGGCCATTCCGACAACCTCATCCTCACCGCGCAGCGTAATCCCGCGAACTCCGTGGGCAGTCCGGCCCATGGCACGTACATCGGCCTCTGGGAATCGAATGGCCATACCTTCACGAGTTCCAAGAAACACTTCGCCACGACCGTCGGTCATCTCAACTGCAATCACTGAATCACCTTTCTCGACCCCCATGGCAATTATTCCGCTGACTCTAGGATGCTCGTAAGCCGTTAGGTCAGTCTTCTTGATGGCCCCTTTCCTCGTCCCCATCACGATAAAGCGGCGACCTTTGGCTTCTGGCCACTCACGCACGGAAAGCAGCGCGGCGATTTTTTCGCCTGGCCACATGGAAATCAAATTAACAATCGCCTTCCCTTTCCCGCTGGGTCCAACGTCTGGAATCTCGTGTACCTTCAACCAATATACACGTCCACGGTCTGAGAAAATTAGGATGTACGCGTGAGTCGACGCGACAAACAGGTGCGAAATAAAATCCTGATCGCGTGTCCGCATCCCGATTCTTCCCTTACCTCCACGGCGTTGACTCCGATAGGAGGTGATGGCTGTTCGTTTGATATAGCCCGTGTTACTGGCAGTTATCGCCATGTCTTCTTCGGCAATCAGATCTTCAATCTGAAGTTGACCAGTGTCCTCAATTATTTGTGTTCGTCGATCGTCTCCATACTTATCTTGCACAGTCCGTAACTCTTGGACCACAAGTTGCACAAATAGAGTCTCGCTAGCCAGGATTGCCTCCAGTCGTTTGATCGTCTTGACCACCTCAGCGAGCTCATCCACAATTTTCTGCCGTTCGAGTCCTGTCAACCGTTGCAATTGCAAATCAAGAATAGCCTGCGCCTGGCTCTGCGTGAGGCTGAACTCCTCCTTGAGTCCACTCCGTGCCTCAGCTGGTGTCTTCGATTCACGGATTAACTTGATTACGGCTCCGAGGTTGTCCAGCGCGATTTTAAGACCCTCAAGAATGTGGGCTCGAGCTTGAGCTTTTCTTAACTCAAAGTCTATGCGCCGCCTGACAACCTCGCGGCGGAAATCAACAAAAATCGACAGCAGTTCCAACAAGGAAAGTACGCGGGGCCGGCCGTCAACAATGGCAAGCATGTTGATTCCAAACGATGACTGCAACGCACTGTGCTTGTAAAGATTGTTCAAGACAATCTCCGGAACCTCGCCGCGCTTCAGCTCAATCACGATGCGAAGACCTTCACGGTCAGATTCATCACGTAGATCGCTGATACCGTCCAGTATCTTGTCACGCGCGAGATCAGCAATCTTTTCAATTAACTTTGCCTTGTTGAGTTGGTAAGGTATTTCAGTGACAACCAGCGACATCTTGTCGCCCTTCTTAGCCTGCTCGATGAGAACTTTTGCACGGACAATGAGACTTCCGCGCCCCGTTCGGTACGCCGCCCTGATACCGTCATGTCCGACGATGAATCCACCAGTCGGAAAATCTGGACCTCGGATTAATTGTAAAAGTTTTTCAACCTTAGTCCCGTCGCTCTCCGCTTCGTTTTCGATAACCCAGACAATTCCATCGATGAGCTCAGTTAGGTTATGCGGCGGTATGTTAGTCGCCATACCAACTGCAATACCTGATGATCCACTTACTAGAAGGTTGGGAAACCGTGCCGGTAGGACTGTTGGTTCATTGGTGCTCTCGTCGTAATTAGGAACAAAATCCACCGTCTCCTTGTCGAGGTCTGCCATTAGCTCTTCTGCCATCAACTGCAGTCTCGCCTCTGTATAGCGCATAGCTGCCGGTGGATCTCCGTCAACTGACCCATAGTTTCCCTGTCCATCAACCAGGGGGTAACGCATGTTGAAGTCCTGTGCGAGTCGCACGAGGGTGTCATAAATCGACGCATCACCGTGGGGATGGAAGTTACCCATCACTTCACCGACGATCTTGGCGCATTTACGATAGGCTCGCGTTGATGAAAGCCCCATCGTGCGCATCCCGTACAGAACACGCCGATGAGCCGGCTTTAACCCGTCTCTGGCGTCAGGTAGGGCGCGACCGATAATGACGCTCATCGCGTAATCCAAGTACGAGCGTCGCATCTCGTCTTCGATGCTTACGTGGGCTTGAATTGGATCAGGATCTGCGGTCATGGACTTGAGAACTCGAAACAATCAGGGGTTGGCCTCTGTTTCAGACTAAACATCGAGGTTCTTCACGTCTAACGCATTTTCTTCGATGAACCGGCGTCGAGGTTCCACCTGGTCACCCATTAGCGTCGTAAACATCAGATCGGCCTCGGCCTCGTCCTCAGCACGAACCTGAAGTAACGTCCGAGATTCCGGCCTCATCGTGGTAGTCCAGAGTTGATCAGGATTCATCTCGCCCAGTCCCTTGTACCGATTGATCGCGACTCCTCGTTTCCCAGCATTCACGAAATACTCGATTAACCCGTCGAACGAATCTATCTGGACTTCCTGATTTTTTGCCTCGCCCGCCAGGGATTTCACTCGTGGATTTGTCGGGTTGCTTCCCTTCTGAGTATTAACACCTACCTCATCCATCGACGACAAGCTTTCCACTTCAGCGTCAGGGTGCCCGTCTGTCTCGTCGGTACTCCTAATGGTCATCGGCCCTTCAATTATCTTAATATCGCGATAACTCAGCAAGAGTGTACGGTATTCACCACTCGTCACAAAATCAACGCCAAGGGTGTTACGTTTTGGGGACCCACTCGATCGATCCTCAATCATCAGGGCGAAAGCATTATGTTCCTCGTCCGGTTCGACCATGATCGAGCGTGATGATGTAGTCAGCAACCGAGCGAGAGTCTCCAGTTCTGATCGGCTTGCAAAAAACGTTCTATCTTGCGCCTGCCGTTCTAGGAGTGCCTTGATTACATCACGTCCTGGTCCATTGCCGCGGCGCTCTACGATCTCGACGTACTTACTGAATGCAGTTAGTTGCTGCAACAGTGCTTCGAGCTGTGCGCCGGCGAGCTCTTTTCTCCCATTTTCAAATCTCAAAACCCTAGACGTGGCAGCTCGCTTTATTAGCCACGCTTCGAGGCCTCGTTCGTCCTTGATGAAATACTCTGACTTGCCCCGTTTGACCCGATACAGGGGAGGTTGAGCGATGTAGATATAGCCTCGTTCGATCAACTCCCGCATCTGACGATAGAAAAACGTTAGCAACAGAGTTCGGATATGCGATCCATCCACATCGGCATCAGTCATAATAATTACACGATGGTAGCGGAGCTTCGACAGATCAAACTCGTCCTTTCCAATGCCACATCCAATGGCCGCTATCATCGTTTTGATTTCATCACTACTAAGCATTTTGTCGAAGCGCGCCTTCTCCACGTTCAGGATCTTCCCTTTGATGGGCAGGATAGCCTGAAAGCGTCGATCCCTCCCTTGCTTGGCCGAGCCACCGGCCGACTCTCCTTCTACAATATATAATTCGCTCAACGTGGGATCACGTTCTTGACAGTCCGCGAGCTTGCCCGGCAGCGCACTCCTATCAAGGGCTCCCTTTCGCCGCACGAGATCCCTTGCTTTTCGCGCCGCCTCACGGCCACGGGCTGCACCGATGACTTTATTTAGGATCCGCTTGGCAACTCTTGGATTTTCTTCAAGAAAAGAAGAAAGCCCGTCGTTCAAGATTGTCTCAACTATTCCCTTAGCCTCCGTGTTTCCTAACTTTGTCTTCGTCTGTCCTTCAAACTGAGGGCTCGGTACCTTAACGCTTATAACGGCAGCTAGTCCCTCACGGATATCGTCACCGCTGACACTGTCCTTAAGATCTTTCGCTAGAGCGTGCTTGCTGGCATAAAAATTAACCGTCCGAGTCAG
This sequence comes from Vicinamibacterales bacterium, assembly GCA_965249535.1. Taxonomy (GTDB): domain Bacteria; phylum Acidobacteriota; class Vicinamibacteria; order Vicinamibacterales. The sequence goes on along the minus strand of OZ252241.1, from coordinate 1,682,797 downwards.
AGCGGATCGAAATCCTGAGAGGTGTGTCCCACCTTCCTGAGTGTTAATGTTGTTTGCAAACGAATAGACTGTCTCTGAGTAGCTGTCGTTCCATTGAAGCGCTATCTCTGTTTCAATCTCGTCTTTATCCCCTCTTATGTAAATCGGTTTGTCATTAACCGGTGTTCTATTCTTGTTTAAAAACTTCACGAACGAAATAATCCCGCCGTCGTACAAGAAGTCATGGCTCTTGCCGCTTCGCTCATCCTCAATGGTGATTGTCACACCAGCATTAAGAAAGGCTAACTCCCTGAGTCTTTGAGAAAGCGTGTCAAAACTGAATTGCACACTCTCGAACATTAGCGGATCAGGTCTGAACGTGACCTTCGTACCCCGTCGTTTTGTAGTTCCAGTTACCTCAAGTGCCGTTGTTGCTTTTCCTCGCTCGTAACTCTGCTGGTACACTCGCCCCTGTCGCCAGATCTCCAAATCCACAACCTCTGAGAGTGCATTGACAACTGAGAGACCGACTCCATGTAGACCACCCGAGACTTTATAACTCTTGTTATCAAACTTGCCACCTGCATGCAGTGTCGTCATCACAACCTCGGCAGCTGATTTTCCACTTACATGCTGATCAACAGGTATTCCTCGTCCGTTGTCGACGACCGTGGTTGAGTTGTCAATATGGAGGTTAACGTTGATCTGATCGCAAAAGCCCGCGAGTGCTTCGTCGATCGCATTATCAACGACTTCGTATACCAGATGATGAAGACCTGGTAGACCTGTCGAACCAATGTACATCGCCGGCCGTTTGCGAACCGCCTCAATCCCTTCAAGGACCTTAATTTGATCTGCGCTGTAGTCTCCAGCAACCAGACTGTCTTGTTCCAAATCTGTTCTATCACCCGCCACAACGGGACTCTGTTTTAAGTCATCCTGTGTGGTCACAGACGCACTTTCTGCTACGGAACCGACTTTCTCTCGATCAATTACCCCCATATTTCTCCTAATTTTTCTTGGTTATGGTCCCTCACAGGGAACAAAGCCGAACAACGCCCTTTTACAATTGCTCGCTAGCTAGAGCTCCCGCAGAACTGACCCAAAGAGATCGACCCCTACCGGTCGAAAATAGGTCCCGTCAACGTTTCGAACCCTGCAACCCCCGCGCGGCATTATCGGAACAAGTACCAGGTGAGTCGTTAAGGCGTCCTTCTCTGCAGTTGATTCCTGATTTAACTCCAAAGTTACGTTTTTATACTCTCATGGGCATAATCACATACGTGTATTCGTAGCCATCAGCTCCAACCGGTTTCATGACGGCTTGGCTCATCTCGTCCTTGAACTCCAAAGTCACAGTCTCTGTATCAATCACCGTCAGAAAATCCAGCACATACTGCGCGTTAAAACAAAGCTGCAGCGGACCGCTCGTGTGGTCCACGAGAAGCACCTCGCTCGCCTCACCAAGTTCAGGACTACTAGATGTAACCTCAACTTTTCCACTATCAACCTTAAACCTGATGGCGCGCGAACGCTCATTGGAAAGCAACGCGACTCTCTTAATTGCGCTCGTCAACCGGTCACGCTCAAATTCGATCTTCTTGTCATTCCCCTTTGGAATCACCCGTTCATATGCAGGAAATTGCGCGTCAATAACTCGGGAAATTAAAACTCGTCCTGCAATATCAAAAAATAAATGGTTTTCCCCACGCTCGTACCTTACATCATCATCACCGTCTACAAGTAAACGAGCAAGCTCCAGTAATGTTTTTTTAGGAAGAATCACACGGATTTCCTTATTTTCTTTTTGTTTCCCCTTTTCTTTGTTTCCCCCACGGGATGCTGTTGTCAACGCAAGGCGATGACCATCGGTTGCTATTAAACTCATCTCGTCTTCTGTGAATATGAAAAGTGCCCCATTTAAAAAATAACGTGTATCCTCACCCGTAATTGCAAATTGAGTTTTTTTAATCATTTCCCTAAAAACTGCCCGGGGTAGTGATATTTTCTCTGCACCACTTGGTTCAGCCAAGGTTGGAAAGTCCTCCCTTGGTAAAGTTTGTATACGTGAACTAAAGTGATCTGCCGCTATTTTTACTGAACCCTTAGCACTTTCCTTAATTTGAATCTCTGTCTCCGGTAGTGCGCGTACAATTTCGTAGAGTTTTTTTGCCGGAAGAGTGAGTGAACCATCCTTTAAAATAGAGGCCTTACATTGACTTCGTAACCCAACCTCAAGATCTGTCGCTGTTATTTCTACTGTTCCTTTACCAGCTTTAATTAATACATTTGCTAGAACAGGAATTGTATTTTTTCTTTCCACTATTCCTTGAAAGAGTTGCAGTTCTCGAAGGAGATCACTTTTGCGGAGACGAAGTTCCATGTTTGTGCAGACTCCCAACCTTAACTTAGTTGTTGTGCATTCTCTTAAAAGAATTAATAAAATTAAAAGACTTTAAATTATATCAAATAAGTACCAGGGTAGAATATGTTAGAAAAATAACAACCTTTTTAAAATCAGCAACTTAAATAAAATATAAAATATAAAAACTGTGTAAAATTAAAAGAACGCTGTGGATGAAAAAGGTAGAGTAAAGAGATAGTTGGTTGTGGTAGATAGAAATGTGGGAAACTCCCCCAAATAGCTATACCTAGCTAAGTGATTGAATAAAATCATTGATAAGGGTGTTGAAATCTCCGTCTCGTTTTCGATGTTTCTCGACGATGCGAATGGAATGTATTACGGTTGAGTGATGCTTACCACCAAAATTTCTCCCAATTTGAGGGAGCGAGGATGAAGTAAGATTTTTGCAAAGATACATAGCAATTTGACGGGGATTTGTTACTGTTCTGGAATTATTTCTCGCTTTTAAGTCACTTAATTTAAGCTTATAAAAGTTTGAAATAAACTTTTGAATAATCTCGATCGTTATCGTAGATCCGTCGTTATACAAGTGGTTTTTAAGGACGTCCTGAGCCAAGGAAAGTGAAATTTCACGTCCAGTGAGAGAAGCATAGGCAATTAGGCGAATAAGGGATCCTTCGAGTTCTCTAACATTTGATTTAAGTTTTCCAGCAATAAACATTGCCACGTTGTCCGGAAGGGGAACAGCTTCAGCTTCAGATTTTTTTTTGAGAATAGCTACTTTTGTTTCGAGATCGGGAAGTTGAATATCTGCTACCAACCCCCACTTAAAACGTGATCGGAGTCGCTCTTCAAGAGCAGGTATTTCATGAGGCGGACAATCACTACTAATAACTATTTGTTTTTGTGAATCGTACAAAGCGTTGAAAGTGTGGAAAAATTCTGTCTGCGTTCCTTCCTTACCAGCAAGAAACTGAACATCGTCAACTAGTAATACATCCATACTCCGGTAACGTTCACGAAAATCGAGAACACGATCGTACCTAAGCGCATTAATCATCTCGTTCATAAAACGTTCTGACGAGACATAGGTTAATTTTATATTAGGCATATGTTGGAGAACGTACTCGCCAATAGCATGCATTAGGTGAGTCTTTCCCAGGCCGACACCACCGTATATAAACAATGGATTATACGAGCGTGAAGGTGCTTCAGCGACGGCACGGGCAGCTGCATTGGCAAATTGATTGGATGGACCAACAACGAATGTTGAGAAGGTGTAACGTGGATTAAGGCCAGCAGGTGGGGAACTGGGACGGGCAATAGGTGTACTGGTTTCAGTTGAGTTGGTAGGACGAGATTCTGTGATCGTATCCTGAGAAGAAGGAACAAAAGAGATTGTAGTTCCCTGTCGAGAAACCTCAGCAACTGCCTCGTCGATGACTACTCTATAATGTTTGGTCAGCCAGTCACGAAAAAGTGGATTTGGCACACGTACCGTTAGAGTGGTTCCTGCATCCTGTAGAAAACTGGTGGGTTTAAACCATGTATAGAAGCTATGTCGGTTAACTTTTGTCTCAATCCGTGAAAGAATTTCTTGCCAGACGTCTCTGCTCATTATTTCTCTAATGTTAACTCAGCCCGCCAGATTGAGGAGCGGGACGCGGTATCCTAACACGTCTGCCGGACAATGAGGTTACACGAGCTCTTGCTGGAGCAGAGTCCAGCAAACGCCGTGACAATATGTCCGGAAGTGCCCCGTGCTACGCCGCTGGGCAGCGTGGGGGGAAAGCCCTTGAATTTCCACATCTTTTTCCACAGTTGTGGAAAACTGGTTAGGGGAGTCCCACTGGTGGGCGCAGGCCGGGCACCGTAACACACCCTAACTCCAGTGACAATGGCTAGGTGTCGGTGCCAACCAATTAGTTTATAGGAGGGCCAAGGACGGAGGGATTAAGCGCATGGTGAGACGCACATTGACACTATTCAACGTGCTTGGATATCATCTATAGCCCTTGTGCCTACGGATTCCTGTGGGACCTGAAAAATGAAGCGTACATTTCAACCGAATCGTCGTCACCGTAAACGAACGCACGGGTTCCTTACTCGGATGAGTACCAAGGCTGGGCGCAGGGTGTTGAAGCGACGGCGGGCCAAGGGTCGGAAACGGATCTCGGTATCTTAAAATCAAAAAAGATCTCAACTTAGCACCTCACGTGACCGAGAGATTCAGTCGCGATGAGCGGCTCGTCAGGCGTCCAGAATTTAATCAGGTGTGGGACCGAGGTAAGCGGACTCGCGGCCAGTACATGACGCTGGTCGTCTACCATAATCGTCTCAATGTTAGCCGTCTTGGGATTATTGTTAGTCGGAAATTTGGAGGCGCGGTACGCCGGAATAGGGCTAAGCGGCTGATGCGTGAGATCTTTCGTCTGAATAAGACTGCGCTTGACCTTGATATCGTAGTATTACCGCAGCGTAATTTAATCGATGTTTCCCTCTCAGATCTTCAGGTTGACTATCGTGCAACCCTCCGGCGGAATGCCAGCCGCTAGAGCCCGTGGTTTCCTGGTTTGCCATTTGGTCGGCCGCCTGGTCGTGAAGTGTGTGTTGTTGTTGATAGGAGCCTATAAAGTCATTATTTCGCCTCTATTTACAGGATCATGTCGTTTTGTGCCTTCTTGCTCAAGTTATGCGGCCGAGGCTGTGAGTCGCCACGGATTTCTTCGAGGGGGTTGGTTGACTCTCCAGCGAATTGTCCGCTGTCAACCATTCGGGAGTGGAGGCTATGATCCGGTCCCTGTCGCCGAGAAGGGTTTGAACTTATCCCGCTAGACAGGCTTAGGAACCTAGGGATGTAGGAATATGGAAAAAAGGGTTTTGTTGGCCGTTTTCCTCTCGTTCTTAGTACTGTTCATCTACCAGAGTCTCATCGTTGGGCCAGTTCCTCCTAAAGAACAAGCCACGGAAGGAGATTCAGCCTTTCAGGAAGTACCACCACAAGTAAGTGGCGCAGTTGTGCCAGAGTCAACAACCTCTTATTCTGAGCAAACGGTTGATACGCTCGTGGCAGATGTCGAGGATCGAGAGATCGTGGTCGAGACGGACTACTTCACGGCTGTTTTCAATAATCGTGGAGCCGAACTAGTTAGCTGGCGACTCAAAGATTACGACGACGACAAACAACAACCACTAGATCTTGTTGCTGCTGGTTTCCCCGACGATTACCCTCGTCCGTTCTCGCTGGTTGTCGATGACGCCGCTACTACAGCCCGACTACGAAAAGCACTTTTTAGGCCCAGCTCAGATCGTTTGTCTGCAGTCGAGGGAAGCCCCCCCTTGATCTTCGAGTATAAGGACACATCAGGCCTGAGTGCCCGAAAAGAATTTCACTTCGGCCAGGCCCCATACGTAGTTGGTTTTAGTGGATCGGTTGAGCAGGACGGGCAGTTAGTGCAGACAACGGTACAGTGGGGACCTGGGCCAAGCGGCGTCCAAGCAACTTCAGGAATTGCTTATCGTCAAGGCCCACAAGGAATTTTCTTCGGAAGAATTTATGAGGATGGAGTGCTGCAAGATACTGATTTATTAAGACTTAATCCAGAGGCTAGGGATGGTGAAATATACGAAGGGCGGTTCGCTTTTGCCGGGGTAGACAACCACTATTTTATGGCCGCGGCCCTTCTTGGAGGCCGAGAAGCGCGAGTCAGTTTTAAGTCCGTTTCAGCTCCAGCCTCAGGAATATCAAGTGATGAGGATGCGACTTTCGTTGTCTATGGCCTGCGCTTGGCTGACGCATCAACAGCGGATGCGACTTTTTTCATCGGCCCGAAAGATTTCGACATTTTGGCGGCCGTGGATCGTGATTTGGTACGGGCCATCGATTTCGGCTGGTTGAACTGGCTCGTTGTCCCATTACACCGTTCACTGAAATGGGTTCACGGATATGTCGGCAACTACGGATGGTCAATCATCATTCTCACGATTCTGATTAATGCGGCGATGTTTCCACTCCGTCATAAGAGTGTTGTGTCAATGCGAAAGATGCAGGAACTGCAACCCGAGATAAAGGCTATTCAAAATCGCTACGCGAATCTGAAGGCGACTGATCCAGCGAAGCAGAAGATGAACAAGGAGATGATGAACCTCTATCGTGAGCGAGGTGTAAATCCGGCTAGCGGCTGCCTACCGATGTTACTAACAATGCCAGTGCTCTTTGCGTTTTATCGATTGCTGAGTGCTGCAATCGAAATAAGGGATGAGCCGTTTGTTCTGTGGATAACAGATCTTGCTGCGTACGATCCGATGTATGTAACACCTCTTGTGATGGGAGCAACGATGGTGTTTCAGCAGAAACTTACACCATCAACTGCGGACGCCACTCAACAAAAGATCATGATGTTCATGCCGGTCGTTTTCACGTTCATGTTTCTTTGGGCACCGAGCGGACTTGTTTTGTACTGGTTGACGAGCAATCTTTGGGGAATTGGGCAACAGATTCTGACGAACAAGATTATTGGTCCACCAGTTGTACGGACCGTTCGGCCGCCGGCTGAACGCCGTGTTAAAAAGCTAGTAAAGGAGAAAGTCTAAGACCTTTCATGTCGTCGAGCTCGTTTCTGGGAATGGCTTGAGTATTGGGTAAGGAGAACTTTCATGGGTAGCGATCTAGAGACACGTGCGGTTGCTTTTGTCCGCGCGGTAACATCAGCGATGGGATTTACGCTGATAGTTTCTGCGGAACGAAAGGCCGATAGCTTGCATATCAAGTTGGATGGCGAACGAGGGCAAGTATTTTTGCAGCGAAAAGGTTTTATCCTCGATGCCTTGCAGCATATCGTTAACGCAGGATTTCGCGGTGAGAGAGAAGGAGTAGATCGTCGTATTGTCATAGACTGTCTGGACTTCAGGAAGAATAGGGATGAAGAACTAAGACAGAAAGCGCTTTTCCTTGCGAGCAAGACTAAAGAGACCGGACTCCCTCAGGAAATCGGCCCACTGAACCCATACGACCGCCGCCTTGTTCATCTAGCTATCGCCGAAGATCCTATACTTGCTTCGGAGAGCGTTGGTGACGCTTTCTTGAAAACCATCGTGATTTCAACAATGGGTAGAGGTTGACACTCCGTGTTTCTTTTTAACTCGAGTTATTAGCTTACCCCAGTTGCTTCTACACCGATGTTTTCTTCAGAAGATACAATCGTTGCTATTGCAACACCGCCAGGGCATGGCGGCATCGGGATTGTGCGGCTGAGCGGCCCGTCGGTGACCCAGGTGGCAGACACGATTCTTGATCGCCGAGGACCCGTTAAGCCACGGCAGCTCACCCTCGCGAGGGTTCTGCTTGACGGACTAGAAACGTCGACCGCAATCGACCGGGTCCTCGTGACGTACTTCAAGGGTCCGGAGTCCTATACAGGTCAGGACGTTATCGAGATTAGTGGTCACGGCAGTCCAGTGTTACTCCGCCAGATTGTCGCTGCGGCGATGCAAGCAGGGGCTCGGCTCGCCGAGCCGGGAGAGTTTACACTCCGTGCATTTCTTAACGGTCGCCTCGATCTTGTGCAGGCGGAAGCGGTTGGTGACCTGATAGATGCTGCGACACCACTTCAAGCACGAGCGGCGTTTGATCAACTCGAAGGTACTGTGAGTACAGCGATTAAGGAGATTGACGATGCGATATTCGAATTAGTTGCACAACTTGAAGCATCGCTGGATTTTCCAGACGAGGGATATCATTTTCTGGAAGCCGAGTCAGTCACGGAGCAGATCGGGCAAATCGTAGATCGTGTGAAGAAAGTAATGGGAGACGCTCGTCGTGGGCGTCTGATCCGCGAGGGAATCCAGATCGCGATCCTTGGGAAACCGAACGTCGGAAAATCAACTATCTTCAATCACCTTGTTGGTTCTGACCGGGCGATCGTCACGCCAACCGCTGGTACAACCCGAGATCTGCTGACGGAGCTCACTGACATCGAGGGAATTCCGGTGACACTTGTCGACACGGCCGGAATTCAGGACACGACCGATGTAGTCGAGGCGGAGGGTGTGATAAGAGCTCGTGGTGCGGCGAACATAGCGGATCTCGTACTGTTAGTTCTGGATTGCTCGAAGCCGCTTGATAGTGAAGATAGGTTGTTGATCACGGAAACTGAGACATCACAACGTCTCCTTGTGGTAAATAAAATAGACTTACCAGTACGTTGGACTCTGGGCGCGCTCGGAAGTTCGAGCGAACAAACCCTTATTCAGGTTTCTATGAAAACATTCGAAGGGTTAGATAGACTGACCCAAGGACTAAAGGGCATTCTAGGTGCAGGTGAACAGCTCCGCGATCCTGCGGCGGTGACTAATATCCGTCATATCGAACTACTCCAACGTATACTGGCTGCACTGGTTCGAGCAACAAGGGCCTCGGCTAAGTCAGTACCCGAAGAGTTCGTCCTAGCAGACTTGCAATTAGCGCGTGTGGCACTTGGCGAAATAACTGGGCAGCGGACATCGGAAGACCTTCTGCATCATATTTTCCAACAGTTTTGTATAGGTAAGTGAGCCTCTAACCTGACCATGAAATATTTCGACGTCATTGTGATTGGCGCAGGACACGCCGGCTGTGAGGCTGCCTTCGCGGCTTCGCGTATGGGTTGCCAGGTTGGCTTGTGTACTCTGTCGGAGGGGACCGTCGCGCATATGCCGTGCAATCCCGCCGTTGGGGGTACTGCGAAAGGACACCTCGTCAGGGAGATTGATGCACTTGGCGGCCTTATGGGGCAGGCTATCGACGAAACCGGAATACAGTTCAAATTGCTTAACCGAAGTCGGGGTCCAGCGGTTTGGTCTCCTCGGGCACAGGCTGATAAAAATCGCTACGGTACTTGGGTGAAGGCAGTGCTCGACCGCGAGCCCGGCATTACTTGGATATTTGGTAAAGCCGGTTGCGTAGTGGTGGAAGGGGGGGTAGTTACTGGGCTTGCGATGGAAGATGGTGACCGAATCAGTTGCAGTGCGCTGGTCGTCACAACGGGAACATTTCTAAACGGCCTGGTCCATATTGGTCCTGAGCAACAGTCAGCCGGACGCGTTGGTGAACCTGCCTCCCACGATCTGGCGAAATCGCTCAAGGAACTTGGTTTCGAACAAGGACGGTTAAAAACGGGAACTCCTCCACGCCTCGACCGGAGAACTATTGATTTTTCTCGTCTTTCTGCCCAACTGGGTGATGAGGCGCCTGTGCCATTTTCGTTTCTCACTGATCGGATCGATCGAGAGCAGATAATTTGTCACCTCGTATACACGAATTCTCGTGTTCGAGAATTAGTTGCTCGGAACATTAAAAATTCACCGCTTTTCAATGGACAAATTAAAGGGATTGGACCGCGGTACTGTCCTTCTCTTGAGGATAAGATTGTCCGATTTCCGAATCGAGAGAGGCACCAAATCTTTCTCGAGCCAGAAGGTCGTGACGTTGATGAAATATATATGAACGGCTATTCAATGAGTCTTCCCCGAGAAGTTCAAAGGACGCTGGTCCGTGTCCTTCCAGGGCTTGAAGATGCAGAAATGATCCGGCCTGGCTACGCGGTCGAGTACGATTTCATCCAGCCAGTCGAACTGAGTCGAACGCTCGAGACAAAGCGTGTGGAACGATTGTTCTTTGGCGGACAAATCAATGGGACGTCCGGGTACGAAGAAGCTGCGGCCCAAGGCTTGATTGCTGGAATCAACGCAGCCCTTAAGGTCAAGAAGTGCGAGGGATTAATTTTAGGAAGAGAAGAGGCATACATCGGTATTTTGGTGGATGACCTAATAACGAAAGGTTGCTTGGAGCCGTATAGAATGTTCACATCTCGTGCTGAGCATAGATTACTATTGAGAATTGACAATGCAGACCTTCGACTAACCCCGAAAGGACGCACAATTGGGCTCGTGACAGATGCACGTTGGGAACGTTTCGAAGCAAGGCAAACTCGATTCGGTAAGAATTTACAGACGCTCAGTAGGACGATGGTTCGACTTTCCTCAGGCGAACATGTTTCTGCTTGTCAGGCTCTTCGCCGACCGGAAATACGGTTGGAGGAACTTGTCCTCAAGGGTGACACAAATCTGGAGATTTCTCAGGAGTCAAGGGAGCTCGATTTAATCAGCTTGGAGACAGAGGTCAAGTACGAAGGCTACCTGAGGAGACAGAGAAAAGAGGTAGAGCGGGCTCGTCGCGAAGAGCGTCGACTAATACCTAAAAGATTTCGCTTTGATGTAATTCCAGGGTTATCGCGTGAGGTGGTTGAGAGATTAAGTCACATACGGCCTACGACTCTCGGTCAGGCACTACGTGTTCCTGGTGTGACTCCAGCGGCGATCGCAGTGATTTCCGCCTACTTGGATCGCCCTGTAGGTGAAGAGCACCTGGGACGGGGTCAGACATGGTCCAAAGATCACAATCTTCAAATTTGAATTCTAGAAATTTCAGAGGCCGGCTGCAGCGGAGAGCAAAGCGCGCCGGGCTCACGGTCCCCAGTGATCTGATTGAGAGCCTTGCGGCTTATTTCGATCTACTCTACCGTTGGAACGAGAGGATGAATCTTACAGGTCTTGGTGGTCGAGACGAGGCAATCGATCGTCTCCTAATCGAACCACTGATGGCAGTTAAGCACCTGCAGTCGCAAAAGGTGGCGGTCTTGGATATTGGTTCCGGCGGTGGTTCACCAGCAATACCCATGAAGTTGGCGGCGCCTGAGATAATTCTTCGTATGGTGGAGGCAAAGATACGAAAGGCTGCGTTTTTGAGAGAAGCTGTAAGAGAACTAACTCTCGGCGACACCGTGGTGGAAACGAGCCCATATGAAGAGCTATTGGCCAGGCCAGATCTTCACGAAGCCGTAGAAGTCGTAACTGTTCGAGCAGTCCGTATTGAAAAGAGAATGTTGACTAGTCTCCAAGCATTTCTTCGACCAGGCGGGGACATTTTCCTCTTTCGTGGGTCAAGTGGACCCGAGTTTCCTCCTCAACTTACGCCACCTCTTATCTGGCACGCAACTCATCCCCTGGTCGAATCTTTAAGAAGCCGTATCACAGTTCTTCGAAAGGTTCGCCTAGGCCAGGACCACAAAAATTGGTTCTAACAATAGGGTCTAGGCTGTGATTTTCGAGCAAAATAACAAGGAAACGAGAGTGTTGAATAGTTTTTTGGTGTTCTTTGGAAGTCCTAGTGTAGGTGCTTCGATTGAGCAACATTCAGAAAAGCTTGCGGACTAGGAATTTGTCTAACCAAGATCTAAATGACCTGTCAAACAAAGGAAGACTTCATACGTGCGCCATGAAACCGAATTAGCGACAAGGCTTTCCCTCTGGTGCTATGACCAGGAGTTCCACGTGGAACTGTCAATACTTATCCTGGTGCTTTGAGGGCTTTCGAACATGCTGTCCGAGCTGGGCGTTTCCTCAGGCTTGGCCGAGTTTGACTTCGTAAGGTTATCGTGCTCTTTGACAGGCAAATATTGCGGTGCATTGATATTGTTTGGAATCTGGCAGTAAGTGTTCCACATGAAACACTTGACGTTTAGTCTGAGCAGAGATAGGATATATCAAGCAATAATAGGTTATTTGGCATAAATATATGAAATAAAGATTGCCGCGTTGGGCGGTTCCAGGGGGTTAGTTGACAGGGTGTAATTCTTCATGAGCAGGATAATTGCTGTCGCAAACCAGAAGGGCGGGGTTGGGAAGACGACGACGGCTATTAATCTTGGAGCCTCTCTTGCCATCTCGGGTCGTAAGGTACTTCTGGTTGACATGGATCCTCAGTCAAACCTCACGAGCGGTCTTGGCTTACGAGATCAAGCTTCCACTGCGGGGTCGATCTACGATGCCTTGATTGCCGCGGAAGTTCCTGAAGTTTGGCCATTTCTAATTTCTACATGTATTGAAAGACTCTCACTACTGCCTGCTGACCGTAACCTGACGGGAGCTGAACTGGAGTTGGTGCCTCGGCTAGGGCGTGAACAACGACTCCGACCACTTGTCGCAGAAGCCCGAAAAGAGTTCGATTATGTCATTGTTGATACTCCACCTTCCCTGGGATTGTTAACACTAAATGCTTTGGTGGCATCAAACACCACACTTATTCCCTTGCACTGTGAGTACTTTGCGCTTGAGGGGCTTGCAGACCTGGTAGCGACTCTCCACCGTGTAAGAGCTGAACTGAATCCAACCCTCGACATCGAAGGTGTACTTCTAACGATGCACGATGAACGTACTAACTTGGGTCAACAAGTTGCACAGGAAGTTCGCGAATTTTTCAAGGATAAGGTCTTCGACACAGTCATTCCACGCAACATACGGCTAGGAGAAGCACCCAGCCATGGCAAACCGGCAGTGTTGTATGACGCCAAGAGCCGTGGTGCCGAAGCGTATCTTGCTCTAGCCCAAGAAATTCTCGAGCGCGAGGATGACCATTAGCACTAATAACGGTGATGAAGAAGACTTAGCAAGGCGTATTTTGTTTAAGGTATTTGCCTACAGGTGGATCATTTGCGGCACATAAACCATGACTATTCGATTTAGATAGGGAGAGACCATCACAATGCCAGAGAAACGGCCTGCACTGGGTAGGGGGTTGAACGCTCTGATTCCTGAGGTGCTTCGCCAGCGTGAGATGCCTGTAGAAGTAGATCTCGATATATTAAAACCGAACAGAGACCAACCTCGGGAGGACTTAGAAGGTCCGAAACTTGAGGAACTGGCACGTTCGATAAGAGCAAGTGGTGTAATCCAACCTCTCCTTGTTCGTCCGACGGTTAATGGAGGCTATGAAATCGTTGCGGGTGAACGTCGCTGGCGAGCTGCCCAGCGTGCCGGTTTATTGCGGGTTCCCGTGGTGGTCCGTGACGTTCCTGACGAAAAGCTTCTTGAATTGGCATTGGTTGAGAACATCCAGCGTGAAGACTTGAATCCGATTGAGGAAGCGACGGCTTATCGGAAGCTGGCGGATGAACATCGGCTCACGCAAGACGAGATTGCGATAGCTGTTGGGAAAGACCGTTCAACGGTTGCAAACTATATACGGTTGCTCAACTTACCTAACGAAATTCGTGCCGATGTTGCGACGCGAACACTATCCATGGGACACGCTCGTGCACTTCTTAGCTTGACTGATGGAGTAGCACAACGGCGGACCGCACGGGAGGTACGCGTCAGGGAATTGTCAGTTCGTGAAACAGAAGCTCTCGTTAAAAGAATAATAAGTGGGATAGGAAGTGGTTCGAAATCGATGGTGCCACTTCAACCGGATGTTCATACGCGTGCTGCTGAAGAAAAATTACGGTTCGCCTTAGGTTCCCGTGTACGCATTGTCCGTAGAGGAGGAGGTGGACACATCGAGATAGAGTTTACCTCTGAGGAAGAGCTACAGCGTCTCTTCGAGCGAATCACTGAAACGTAATAACCGGAGAGTTTGAAGACTAATGAAGAAGCGATTAACTGAATACGCTGCGAGTGCTGGTTGAGCCAGTAAGCTTGCACCTGCCGAGCTCGCTCAGGTTCTGAGCGCATTACCGCCGCAAGAGAGTGACCGGGTCCTTGTTGATTTCAGGACAGCGGACGATGCTGGTGTGTTTCGCTGGGATGGAGGCATAACGCTGGTTCAGACGGTCGACTTTTTCACACCCATTGTCGATGACCCTTACGTATACGGAGAGATAGCTGCGGCTAACGCCTTGAGTGATGTCTACGCCATGGGTGGCCAGCCAATCACTGCACTTGCAATTGCTGGGTTTCCAAAAAGAGGTCCCGGAAGTGAAGTCATTCGGGCAATATTCGAAGGTGGACTTACAAAACTCCACGAGGCGGGAGTGTCTCTCCTTGGGGGTCACACTGTGGACGATGCGGAAATCAAGTTTGGTTATGCGATCACCGGAGTCATCGATTCCGGGCGAATCTTATTGAACAAGGGTGCCCGTCCGGGGGATGTGCTGTTACTAACTAAGCCTCTGGGGACCGGGGTCGTCGGTACGGCAATCAAATATGGCCGCGCCCCAGAGGATGTAATAACGGCAGCGGTTCGTTCGATGACGTCGTTGAACCGAGGTGCAGCGCAGGCTATTCATAAACTTCCCAGCGCACAAGTACATGCATGCACTGACATTACCGGGTACGGCCTTATTGGTCACGCTAGTGAAGTGGCTGACGTGAGTGGCGTGACTCTATGTTTGGATGGTCGTAGTGTACCGGTGATTGATGGTGTACTAGAACTCGTAGAGCGGAATCAGACCGGCGGCGGTGAGGCCAACAAGAAACACTTCGGTGAGCGGGTTGAAGTGAGTAGTAAGATCAGCGCTGATGTAATGGCACTATTGTACGATCCGCAGACATCTGGAGGACTATTGGTCGCTGTAGATCCGAGTCTGGAGGAGATGGCGTTTCGAGTGTTGGGTGAAAGAGAGCCCGTCTGGCGTATCGGTGAAGTGATGGCAAGTGATGGTTCGTTGGTTAGAGTGGTGTGAGAGACGGGCCACGTCTGAGAATTTACGGTTCAAGCAAAATGTCTCGTGGTTGCAGATATGCCGAAGGAGATGTGGTTGCTGAATTCTGGTACTCGCCGGTCGTTGACACCAATGGTATAGAATGGATGTTTGCCTGAGCACAGAACTGAGCGCTCTTTGTCATGACCGCGAGAGGCTCTTGCTCTGTGGTCAACTCAGAATGATGGTGTATGGCTAGTCATGCGATTGCTATCCGCTACGCTCGTGCGCTTTTCGAAGTTAGTGTGGCGGAAGCAGACCCTAAGGAGGTCGGGCGTGACTTGAATGAGTTTGCTAGATTATTCGTGACACATGAGACACTCGGCAAGGTATTACTCAATCCAGCTGTTTCGACCTTGAGAAAGCGGGCAATCGTCTCTCAAATTACCGAGAGGGCTGGGAAGATTACGCCAGCGGTGGCTCGACTGCTCGTTTTGTTGGCGGAGCGGGGACGTTTCGGAATACTACCTCAGGTAGTTGAGGCTTATGCTCAGCGATTGATGGCTCACCTTAATACAATAAAAGCCGAGGTAACGACGGCTGAGCCACTACTACCGGATCGTATAGAAGCGATCCGAAAGCGTTTAGTCGCTCTTACAGGACAGGAGGTGTCTCTCGTAACAAACATCAAACCAGCAATACTCGGTGGTGCCATTACTAGAATCGGTGGCACTGTTTACGATGGAAGTATTGCTCGGCAGCTCGAGCGAATGAAAGGCAGACTGTTAGAAAGCACATAACCTCATTTTTGTAACCCTGAGTGCTTGACTGTAAGTGCTGAGAGAGACAAGGGTGCTTCAACCGAAGGTTCCACACTTGGCACGCGACTATGGATATTAAAGCGGACGAAATTTCTAAAATCATTCGTGATCAGATAGGTGGTTACACCCTTGACATTGATGTCGCTGAGGTCGGAACCGTCGTGTCAGTTGGGGACGGCATTGCAAGGGTACACGGCATTGAACGAGTTATGGCCGGGGAGACACTTGAGTTCCCGCATGGAGTGCTTGGCATTGCGTTGAACCTAGAAGAGGAGAGCGTGGGGGTGGTACTCCTTGGTGAGTACACTGAGATTAAAGAAGGTGACACGGTAAAACGGACCGGCCGTATTATTTCGGTGCCGGTCGGTGAACAGTTGTTGGGGCGGGTGGTAAACGCACTCGGCCAACCGATCGATGGGAAGGGTCCAATTGAAACCAAGGAATTTGCGCCTGTAGAACGATTGGCACCTACTGTAGTGGATCGGCAACCGGTGCGGGAGCCCCTACAGACTGGATTAAAGGCTATAGACGCCATGATCCCGATAGGTCGCGGTCAACGCGAATTGATTATTGGAGACAGACAAACTGGTAAAACGGCCCTGGCCGTTGATATGATTCTCAATCAACGAGAAACAGGTGTCATCTGTATTTACAATGCGATTGGCCAGAAACAATCGACAATCGCGCAAGTCGTTAAGACATTGGAAGACGCCGATGCCATGCGGTACACTATTGTGGTGGCGGCGGCCGCGTCCGATCCTGCTTCACAGCTCTTCATTAGCCCGTACGCCGCGTGCGCTATGGGCGAATACTTTCGTGATAAAGGGGGTCACGCGGTCTGCGTATACGATGATTTATCCAAGCATGCACAGGCCTATCGTGAGATCTCTCTGCTGTTGCGGCGGCCGCCTGGTCGAGAAGCCTACCCGGGAGATGTTTTCTATCTGCACTCCAGGTTGCTAGAGCGTGCTTCAAAGTTGCGCACAGGACTCGGGAGTGGATCTCTTACGGCACTCCCAATTATTGAAACACAGGCTGGAGATATTTCCGCTTACATTCCAACAAACGTGATTTCAATTACTGACGGTCAGATCTTCCTGGAGACCGATCTCTTCCACCAAGGTATTCGACCGGCCGTTAACGTGGGGCTTTCAGTTTCTCGTGTTGGAGGATCCGCTCAGGTGAAAGGCATGCGCCAAGTGGCGGGTACTCTCAGGCTTGAACTCGCGCAGTTTCGTGAACTGGCCGCATTCGCTCAATTTGCAGGCGATCTCGATAAAGGAACTCAAGCACAACTGAGTCGAGGACAGCGATTGGTTGAAGTCTTGAAACAGCCTCAGCACGAGCCGTTACCAGTCGAAAGGCAAATTGTTATCATTTACGCGGGAACTAATGGATTTCTGGAGTCTGTGCCATTAAGTGAAGTTGGCGACTTTGAACAGGAGCTTTATCGGTTCCTTGGAACACGTCACCCAAAGCTTTTGAAAGAGATCAAGGAGAAAAAGCAACTTGCCGATGAGCTTAAGACGGACCTAAGTGCGGCATTCACTGAGCTTATCAGTGAGCGTTCGTCTGAGGTGACCAGGGAAGCGTAAAAGCAGGTTTAGACGTTAACTATGAGTGAGAGTAAGACTACGATTGAGTCGATGGAATCCTCCGCAGGGGTGATGAGGGGTCGAGTATTGTTGTGGAAAACTGAGAGTCAAGTGCTGGTCCTGTTCGGATGTAATAAGGACTCAGATGAGTCATGCCGTCGCTAATTGATATGCGTCGTCGTATTCGGGCGGTCCGATCGATGCAGCAAATCACTAAGGCGATGAAAATGATCGCCGCATCGAGACTACGGAGAGCCCAGGACCGGATTTTTGGTGCAAGGCCGTACTCGACTGAAATACTCCGTGTGCTTAACAGCTTGGCGGGACGGGTCGATCCATCTGTTCATCCTCTCCTGATGAGGCGTGATGAACAACGGCCAGGATCTTCGACCTTGCTCTTCGTTATCACCGCTGACAAGGGACTATGCGGTAGCTTCAATACTAACGTTATCAAGAGCGCTGGGATATTTGCAGCTGGACGTCCGGAGGGTACGGTAGCGCTCGGTTTAGTGGGACGGAAAGGAAGGGACTTTTTTCGGAATAGAGGATTTGACGTTCGCTGCGAGAGGGTCAATCTGTTCGCCCAACTCAGGTACGCCGATGCACAAGCTCTTGCGCACATCGCAAGAGAAGAGTTTACGGAGGGCCGGGTCGACAGCGCCCACTTGGTTTATAACGAGTTTAAATCTGTTTTGCAGCAACGTGTTGTCGTGGAACAGTTGTTGCCGATTCCACGCCTGGAGCATAAAGAAGGAGATCTGACGCTGGTTGACTACTTGTATGAGCCAACAGCGCGAAAGATCTTTGACCGCCTACTCCCAGAGCACGTGGAAATTCAGGTGTTTCGAGCGCTCCTCGAGTCATCGGCTGCGGAGCATGCGGCCAGGATGACGGCGATGGACTCAGCAACGAAGAACTCTTCAGAAATGATCGATCAACTCACACTTTACCTGAACAAGGTCCGTCAGGCTGGCATCACACGTGAGATTATTGAGGTTGTATCCGGAGTGCAGGCATTGTCATAGAGAGATGAGTTGCTGCACACAACACGGTAGCGAGGCAGTAAAAGTATGACGAAGGCAACAGGAGTGGAAGGAAAAATAGGAGCCGTGGTCCAAATTATTGGGCCAGTGATTGATGTGGAGTTCGAGGGAGGGCATCTACCAAAGATTTATAGTGCGCTACGGATCACGTCTGAAGGGTCTCAAGACGGAGGAGTTCAGATTGATGTAATCGCTGAGGTTGAGCAGCATCTTGGAGAGAATCGCGTTCGAGCCGTGGCCATGAAACCAACCGACGGTATGCAGCGTGGAATGCGGGCAGTCGACCTGGGTGAGCCGATTTCGGTGCCTGTTGGGCCTAAGACATTAGGTCGCGTCTTAAATGTTCTTGGTGAACCTGTGGATTTTCCAGACCGCCCTATAGAAGCAGAAGAACGCTGGTCGATCCATCGGCCGGCACCAAAGCTTGAAGAACAGTCGACCGAACTGCAAATGTTTGAGACAGGGATCAAGGTTATAGACTTACTTGAAC
Organism: Vicinamibacterales bacterium; assembly: GCA_965249535.1. Taxonomy (GTDB): domain Bacteria; phylum Acidobacteriota; class Vicinamibacteria; order Vicinamibacterales. The sequence goes on along the minus strand of OZ252241.1, from coordinate 1,664,049 downwards.
CTTACTTGCGTGGAGGTAAAATCGGTCTATTTGGTGGCGCCGGGGTGGGAAAGACAGTCATCATCATGGAGCTTATCCACAACATTGCACTGGAACACGGCGGAGTATCAGTTTTTGGTGGCGTGGGCGAGCGGACACGTGAAGGAAACGACCTTTGGCTCGAAATGCAGGAAAGCGGTGTAATTAATCTCGAGGAGCCTGACAAATCTCGTGCCGCTCTCGTGTACGGTCAGATGACTGAGCCCCCAGGGGCACGACTTCGTGTTGGTTTGAGTGCACTTACGGTGGCGGAGTACTTTCGCGACACAGAGGGTAAGGACGTGCTTCTGTTCATCGACAATATCTTTCGCTTTACCCAGGCTGGTTCTGAGGTGTCTGCACTACTAGGGAGGATGCCATCAGCGGTTGGTTATCAGCCTACGTTACTCACAGAAATGGGAGAACTTCAAGAACGGATTACGTCAACTAAGAAAGGATCAATTACATCGGTTCAGGCAATTTACGTTCCGGCGGATGATTATACCGATCCTGCTCCGGCGACAGCATTTGCTCACCTGGATGCGACGACGAATCTGTCGCGTGCAATCGTGGAATTGGGAATTTATCCGGCAGTCGATCCTCTGGCGTCGACATCGAGGATTCTCGATGCGCGTGTTATTGGGGATGAGCATTACCGGGTGGCTCGACAAGTTAAGGAAATACTTCAGCGCTACAAGGACCTTCAAGACATCATTGCCATCCTTGGAATTGACGAGTTATCGGAAGAGGACAAGCTTACCGTGACGCGTGCGAGGAAGATCCAGAAGTTTCTCTCACAACCTTTCTTTGTGGCTGAGCAGTTCACCGGAACATCAGGGAAGTATGTTCCAATTAGTGACACCGTCCGTGGTTTTAAGGAACTCGTCGAAGGACAACACGACGATCTGCCGGAGCAGGCTTTCTACATGGTCGGTAGTATCGAAGAAGTGACTGAAAAAGCTGAAAAGATGAAAGCTGCCTAAGAAATGGGAGAATTGACGAAGAGTTCAGCGCTGGCAGTCAACTAAGAACTAACGAAGCGGCACTCAGAATTCGAGATTTAATGGCTACTCCGTCTCATTTGACTCTCCATATCGTGACACCCACTCGGGCCATTGCTTGCGAGCAGGTGGATGAAATAGTGATCCCCGCCACTGAGGGTTCCCTAGGTGTATTGCCTGGTCACACACCGCTGCTCACGGCGCTTCAGGTGGGCGAGCTGAGGTATCGAAAGGGTCAGAAATGGGTTGACACCTTGATTGCGTTTGGCTTCGCTGAAGTGCTGCCGGACCAGGTGATCATCTTGGGACAAATCGCTGAGCATGTAGAAGAAATCGACGTAGCCCGTGCGGAAGCCGCTCGTATGCGTGCTGAGGCGCGTCTTGCCAAACCGACCCTTGACATGGACTACGAGCGTACCAGGATTGCTCAGCTGAAGGCACTTGCCCGTCTGCAAGTCTCAGCTAAAAACCGGATCCGCACTTAGCAAAGTTTGGGTATTTTCTAATCTACTTGAGGCTCTTGCAGACCAGGATCCTGTACTGTGGGGGTTGAGTAGTTGATCTGGGTTCTTCGTTTCGTGCCTCTCGCGTATGGTGGTTTGGGAAATCACAACCCTCGTTAAAAAGGCTGCCGAGTGGATCAACGAGATACGCTGGTTAACCTGAGATGCGTCAGGGTGTGTGCGAATTAGGTGATCAATAGGCTGAGCACTCCAGCTAGACTAGTTAACGTAACCATCACTATTGCGGTAGATCGATGCTTCATAATCTCCGTCAGTTGATTCGTTACCGTGGGTTGATCCAGAGTCTAGTCGCTCGTGAGTTGAAGGCCCGCTACCGAGGATCTGCACTGGGTTTCTTCTGGTCATTCATTAATCCGCTTCTGCTCCTACTAATCTATACGTTTGTGTTTACGGTTGTCCTGGTTGGTATTCGTCCAGTCGACATTGAACCGTACGCCGTCTTCTTGTTTTGTGGTCTCCTTCCATGGACCTGGTTTTCGTCGTCGTTGCTTGATGCGTCGGGCTGTCTAATAGCCGGTGGCAACCTAATCAAGAAGGTAGTGTTCCCAGCTGAAATACTGCCTATCGTGATGGTACTGGCGAATATGGTGCATTTTCTCCTTGGTCTTCCTATTCTTGGAATTTTTCTGGTCTATTACGCTGTTCCCTTTCGGCTCAACGAGATTCTGTGGTTTCCTGTCGTTTTAGCGGTTCAGTTGCTGTTGACGCTTGGGTTAGGGTTGATAGTCTCGGCGCTGACCGTGCATTTCCGGGACATTAAAGATATTCTTTCAAACTTACTGACCTTCTGGTTTTTCGCGACACCGATCATTTACCCAATGGAGATGATTCCATCTGGTGGAAAAATTTTCATGGATATTAACCCATATACCCATCTGGCTATTTCATATCAGGAAATCCTTTTTTATGATGGACCATATGGCCATTGGAAGTGGCTTCTTGTGCTTGGAGTTGGCGCGACGGTGTTGTTTTTTGTTGGGTACTTCTTGTTCGATCGGTTGAGGGATTCGTTTGCAGAGGAAGTGTGAAAAGTGCCTGAACGGATTAACGCTATTGAAATTGATAATGTCACTAAGATTTATCGTCGCTACGCTCAAAATAGGCGGTTTGCGACGCTGAAGAGTGCCCTACTTAAGCGTAACCTAGCTAGCCACCTTCGGCCGGCTGAAATGTTTACGGCCTTGCGAGAAGTGTCCTTTTGTGTGGCGAAGGGAGGTGCTTTTGGTGTCGTTGGGCGTAACGGCTCTGGCAAGAGTACCTTACTAAAGCTTATAGCAGGAATAACAAAGCCAACGCATGGTGAGATCCGGGCTAGGGGCCGCATCTCTGCGCTCATCGAATTGGGCACAGGATTCCACCCAGAAATTTCTGGCCGAGAGAATGTCGTAATTAACGGTGTAATGCTTGGTCTTTCAAAACGTGAGATCTCTCGACGCTTTGATGAAATTGTGGAATTTGCTGAGCTAGAGGATTTTATTGATGCTCCAGTCAAGACCTATTCATCAGGTATGTATCTCAGGCTAGGGTTCGCTGTGGCCATTCACGTGGATCCTGAGATCCTTCTCATCGATGAAGTTCTTGCGGTTGGCGATGAGGCGTTTTCACACAGGTGCTTGGACAAGTTTGCGGAATTCAAGAGACGGGGGAAAACGATTTTGTTGGTGACTCACGCTCTTGGATTGGTGGAACGTTTCTGCGATGGGGCCGTCTGGCTTGACGAGGGCCGTGTTTGTGCGGTCGGAGATCCACCGCGTGTAGTCGGGGCGTATATAACACATGTGGAACAATCCGAAGAACGACAACTAGACGCAGCTGACGTCAAGGCCCAACTGGTGGTTACTTTTGGCGCAGAGACTACTGGGTCAGCTACGGCGTCGTCGAGTCACGATGAAGTGGACGCTGCTAAACCACCTCCAGACATGTTCGGGGCCTCTGAAGGACGGTGGGGATCGAGAGAGGTGGAGATTGTCGATGTCTCGTTGGTTGGGAATGGAGGTCGAATTGGGCGTCTTTTTCACACCGGTGAGCGGATGGAAGTGCACTTGAAAGTAAATGCACCTAAGATGGTCAGTGACTTCGTGTTCGGTATAAGTTTATTTAGCACTGACGGTGTTTGTTGCTATGGGACAAATACGGATATAGAGATGCTCCGGCCAAAAGAATTGGTGGGCGCTGCTGATGTGGTATTCACGATCGATAGTCTCGACCTTGTGGAAGGGACTTATAAGCTTGATGTGGCGGTTCACAAGCGTGACGGGTATCCGTACGATTATCATAGATTACTTCACACGTTTCGGGTCAAATCCAGAACGAAAGATGTTGGCATCTATAGACCCCGTCACCGATGGAAGTTCTCGTCCAACGTACGGTTCACAGAAGTTCTCGACTCTTGATAATTTTGAGCCAAGGTGAAGACCAGTTGTTGCGAATCATCCAGTAAAAGCCAGCCGTGGTTTCGTCCACTTCGACTTCGCTGACGTTACGCGCTCTACTCGAGGAAGCAGCCCGTCGTGCCGGCCTTAGTGCGCGCCGACGATCAACATCGGGACTTTCCCCATCAGCGGCGGCGTTTTTCGCAGCGGTCACGACGTCTGATTCCAGAACCATTCTAGTTGTGCCAACGGAAGGGATTCTCGAACAGATGTTGTCGGACATTCGCTTTTTTCTGTCCTGCTTGGAGGATCTGTCGACCGATGATCTCGAACGGCAGGTAATCCCCTTTCCCTCCCACGAAGTCGATCCTTATCGTGGTCTGACACCGCATCTCGATGTTGTTGCTACACGTGCTCGGGCACTGCACGCCATGGCTTTGGGTAATGCACGCGTAGTTGTGACATCAGTGGCAGCACTCCTACCACGTGTCAGTCCTCCGGAGAGGTTATTAGCTGCGTCAATCAAGTTAGAGAAAGGAGAAAACTTTCCGCTAACCCGTTTGGTCGATCTACTCATTGACGCAGGCTTTACTCGAGAGGACCCTGTTGATCAGCATGGTGAATTCAGCGTCAGGGGCGGTCTGGTTGATTTTTTTCCTGCTGACGATCATTCCCCTACTCGAATTGAGTTTGTCGATGACGCTATCGAATCGATACGACACTACGACCCCACGACGCAACTCTCAACCACACCGCTGGATCGGACTGAAGTGGTTGCGATTCGCGAGGTATTTGAGGATCAGATCAGCAAAGGCAAAATAGCGTCAGCGAACGATATTGGTTCTTCATCATTTTTTGATTATCTTGGTCGCGGTTGCCAAGAAAGAATCCTGTCGTTTGAGCCTGAGGAAATTAAAAGTCAAGGTAAAAAAATTGTTGCACGGATCCAAGTTAGCCATAACGAGGCGTTACAACATGGTGAATCAGTGTCGCCGCTGGAACAGCTGCTAGTCGATTGGAGTGAAGTCGAGCAGTGGCTGGGTACGGCAACTCAGCTGACACAGTTAGGGGTCGACGATATACGCGGCAATGTTTCAGAACATGAGAGCGATCGTATTCCATGTCAATCAGTCAGAGAATTTCGCGGTCGATTAAGTGACTGGGTGGCTGATGTTCGGCAGAACCACGAGCGAGCTGAGAAGGTATTGTTCGTTGCGGCGACTCCTGGGCGGGCGGAACGACTCAGCGAATTGCTCAGTGAATATGAACTTTCGGCAATTTCTATTGATGAGACAGAGGATAAGGACGCAGCAGCCGTATTACTGGTGACAGGTCAGCTGTCTCGAGGGTTTCGCCTGCCGACAGCTGCTCTGCAAATTTACGCGGAGTCTGATCTCTTTGATGAGAAAAATCGAACCCGTGAGAAACCTCGGTCACCGGTTGGCTCGTTCTTATCCGATTTTCGAGACTTGAAGACTGGTGATTTTGTTGTGCATGTGGAACATGGGATCGGCGTATTCGTAGCCCTTAGGGAAATTGATTTGAGTGGCGAGTCTCAAGAGTTTATGGAATTGCGTTACGCAGGGAAAGACAAACTGTTCGTGCCGGTCGAGCATCTCGATTCAGTTCAAAAATACACTGGTGGGGCAAAGCCATCACTTGACAGACTTGGTGGTACTAGCTGGGAACGGACGAAAACAAGACTTCGTCGGGCCATGCGCGACATGGCTGGAGAACTGCTTAGACTGTACGCTGCCAGAAAGTCGATGTCAGGGCACAGTTTTGGTCCGGACTCTCATTGGCAGCGAGAGTTCGAGGATGCGTTTGAATACGAACTGACGTCCGATCAACAAGTGGTTATCGCCGATATCAAGAAAGATATGGAATCACCTGTTCCTATGGATCGGCTGCTTTGTGGAGATGTGGGGTACGGTAAAACCGAAGTTGCGATGCGGGCAACATTTAAAGCGGTGATGGATGGTAAGCAGGTAGCGTGGCTGGCCCCCACCACTGTACTTGTTTTCCAACACCTGAAGACCATTGTCGATCGAGTGGTGGCCTTTCCTGTTCGTGTGGAAATGTTGAGTAGGTTTCGGACAAGGGCTGAACAGAGCAGAATTCTCATTGATCTCGCTGATGGAAAAATCGATATCATCATCGGTACCCATCGTCTCCTGTCGAAGGACGTGCGATTCAAAGACTTTGGTCTGTTGATTGTTGATGAAGAGCAGCGTTTTGGTGTGTGGCATAAGGAGCGGATAAAGCAGTTGAGGCGGCAAGTCGATGTGCTAACGATGACGGCTACACCAATCCCACGCACGCTTAACATGTCACTTGCCGGAATACGTGACATGTCCGTGATAGAGACGGCACCAAAGGATCGTTTGGCTATCCAGACCAACGTAATAACCTTCGATGAGTCGGTGATAGCTAGGGCCATACGCACAGAATTGGAACGAGGCGGGCAAGTATATTTTGTTCATGACCGAGTTGAGTCGATTTCATCGATAGCTGGGCTACTAAGACGACTTGTTCCAGAGGCTCGAATCGGAGTAGCGCATGGTCAGAGTAGTGAGGCAGCGCTCGAAAGGTGCATGGTTGATTTCATCAGGCACAAGTGCGATATTTTGCTCGCAACGACGATAATCGAGAATGGTCTCGATATTCCTAACGCAAATACCATTGTCATTAACCACGCGGAAAGATATGGCTTGGCTCAACTCTATCAACTACGTGGCCGGGTTGGCAGATCAAATCGCCGGGCTTACGCTCATCTTGTGGTTCCGCCAACACCGTTATTGTCAGCAATCGCACGAAAGCGTCTTGCAGCCATTAAGGAGTTCAGCGATTTGGGTAGCGGCTTTCGTGTGGCGGCACTCGATCTTGAAATTCGTGGTGCAGGGAATCTACTGGGAGCGGAGCAGAGCGGTCACATTAATGCTGTTGGCTTCGATATGTACATTAAGCTTCTTGAACAGACGGTGAATGAGCTGAAAGGGCAGGAAATACAAGAGGGAGCTCGGGCAGTCATCAATTTGAAGGTCGATCTTAGGATTGAAGAAAAGTACATTTCAGATACGAACCAGCGCCTCTCCCTCTATCGCCGGGTAGCGGCTGCTCGCAGTGAATCCGACCTGGATCAGATCCTCGAGGAAATGGGTGATCGCTATGGACCGATGCCTTCATCATTACTGAGTCTAGTCGAGTACGGGCGGATCCGACTGGTAGCTGATAAGCTTGGGGTTGAAGCGCTCGATCGTGAAGGTCACAGTCTCGTTTTAAAATTTGGACCAGTATCACGGATTGATCCTGCTAGCCTTATCCGGTTCGCCCAGAAGAACTCAGGAGTGACATTGACGCCGCCGGCTGTCTTGCGGATTAACCTTAGGCAGTCAATTGCTTCCAAAACTGAAAAGTCGTGGTGGACTGTCAAGACGGTCTGGAACGAAGAGGAGTCGGATTTCAGGAGGAAGGCGATTGTAAAACACGAATCGCGCGACTCTCTCAGTATCGAGCGTATTTTCACCTTCGTCACTGGGCTCTTTACAGAGTTGAGTAAGGACACAGAAGTTAACTAGAATACTTGTGCTGCCAAGATTGAGTCGTTTGTGGTCCGTACGGTCGCGGACACGGAGGCAGTCTTGTTACTCGAGATTGCTCAGTTCTGGCTGTGAGCTTGGCGAATCCTGTGGGGGGGTAACCTTGTGAAATACGTCCCGATGTTCATCCTTTCGACTCTGTGTTCAGTTTCCCTAGATGGAGATGTTCTAGAAAAAGTTCTGGTTAAGGTGAATGGCGACATCATCACCCAGACTGATCTTGAAGACCAGCAGGTGGCATACGTGCGCGAACGAAGGGATATGTTCGACGCTGCTGATCTTGAAACCGAAGAGGGATTGCAGCGGATTATAGCGGAAATCACTCCTCTGATAATTGCCGACGCAATCAGTGAGTTACTTATGGTCCAGCGTGGTAGGGATCTTGGATATACCATGGCTGACGATCGGTTTGAAGAGGTAGTCGAAAACATCAAAAAGGAAAACAATATCGAATCGGAAGAGCAATTCACGGATGCTCTCAAAGATGCGGGGATGACGATAAAGGATCTAAGGACGGTTATTGGGCGACAATATTTAGTGAATGCAGTTCAGCAGGTCGAAGTATTCGGGAAAATTACCGTGACTGATACGGAGGCCAGGGAATACTACGATGCTCATCTTGAAGAATTTACCAACCCGGCGTCTGTAACCTTACGAGAGGTTTTGGCTAGAGTTCCTTCGAGTGAGCAAGGTGTGCCTAATAGGCTGTCAAGCAATGGTGTTGATGATGAAGCGAAGCAACGGGCAACCGAAGCGCGCGGTCGGGTTTTATCTGGAGAGAAATTTTCAGTTGTAGCTGCTGAAGTTTCTGACTCACCTTCGAAAGCCAACGGAGGATTGGTCGGGCCTGTGAATCGAGACGAACTCGCAGATGACGTAAGGGAATTAATCGAGAGACTTGGCGTTGGTGACGTCAGTGCGGTCGGTCGAACTTCGCAGGGGCACCAGTTTTTCAAACTAGAATCGGTCACGGACGCATCACCACCTCCGTTCGAGGAGTTGCGAGACACGATCGCGAATGATGTTTTCAACGAGCGCGGTCGAACGGCCTTAAACATGTTTCTGGAGAAGCTTCAAGACGAAGCGACCATTGAGTGGAAGGATGAAGCGGCGCAGAAGGCTTTTGAGCGGTACGTCTCACCTTCTGGCTCTAGCACAGAGGGATCTCCCTAGAACGGTTATTTGATTAGCAACGAGCGAATAAGAGGTCTTTGGAATTTGGCAATTCGGTTGCCGAAAAGTAAGCGTTGATGCTCGACTTGGTTCTGTCTGTTACTAGTGTTATGGTTGATTTGATCGACACAATATCCTGACGGACAGAACACAGAAAGTTCTATGAAAATAGGAATGCTCGCGGTGGACCCTCCTTTTGGACTAGCTCCGATGGCCGGGATGACAGACACGGCATTTCGGAGACTCGTTAAGAGAAAGGGTGGATGTGGGCTTGTCGTTAGTGAGATGGTGAGCGCTGAAGGTCTGGTTCGTGGAAGTGACCGGACGCTCGAGTACGCTGAGTACACTGAAGAAGAGCGGCCGGTATCGATTCAAATTTTTGGAAGTGATCCCTCAAGGATGGCTGCTGCGGCGCAAATTGTTGAAGGTATGAGCGCTGACATCGTCGACGTGAACATGGGTTGTCCGGTGCCAAAGGTTGCCAAGCATGCTGCGGGATGTGCGTTGATGCGAACGCCAGAACACGCAGCTAAGGTTATTCAATCGATGGTGAAAGCTGTAAAAATTCCGGTTACTGTCAAGATGCGCGCTGGATGGGATGAGCGAGATCGTAACGCGCCAATTTTAGCGAAGATGGTTCAAGACGCAGGTGCTGCGGCGGTGACGGTCCACGGTCGTACCGCTGAGCAGGCATATACCGGGTCAGCTGATTGGGGACTAATCCGGGAGGTAGCTAGAAGTGTCACAGTTCCTGTGTTTGGCAGCGGAGATTGTCTAGACGCATGGCAACTGATTGACAAAGTGAGGAGCGCTGGAGTATCCGGAGCTTTGGTCGGTCGTGGAGCTCTTAGAAATCCTTGGATCTTTAGACAGGCGGCTGACCTTTGTGGTGTCGGGTTCGCTCGTGAAATTACACAGGCCGAGCGGGGCCGATTTCTACTTGAGTATTTGGATCTGTTATTAAAGGATCGCTTGGGTGAGTTGACTGGATTCCGCCATATGGCACCAACCTCGCTAGAAGTGACTGGCGAGAATTGGCAATGTCGAGCCGTTAAGGGCCGAGAACGCTGGGTAGTCAATAAGCTGCGCGCGCTTGGGTCGTGGTACACGAAGGGCCTCGGCAATGGTTCGCGTCTGCGCACTGCGATAAATGGTGCTGAGTCGGTGCAGCACCTACGAGACATCATTCACGCATTCTTTTTTGAACCACTCGGCACTAAGGCGCTTCAGCCTTAGTAACTTGGCAAGCCAGCCACTCTTACGACGCATCAGTCCTTCGAAGCGAGTCTAGAATAAATTCTTGTTTGAAAGCGTCGACCGTGACCTTAACGAGGGACCTGTGGTGTTGGGGTTCGGTTACGAAATCTTGAACCTGATTTGTCAATGATGGCACGAATATCTTCGACCGCTGCTCCAGAGGCATGTAATTGCATCGCGTCACGCGCGACGTCAAGGCAGATAGCTCAAGTCATACCATGTCGGTCCCAAGCTGTAACTCTGCCTTCACCATCCCGTGACGCGACAAAACAGTCCACGTTTGAGCGGTGCCCACTTTTCTCGCAACCGCAGAAGCAAGGGACGTAGTCCAGCACTTCCGGATGCCTAGCAGCGAACTCGTATGCCGGACGCACAATTCGCATCGGCCTAACCATCCTTGGTATCAGAGGTAAGGGCGGGAGGGTTTGCTGCTCTAGGGCCGTATGTGTTGAGGTCGTTGTCTGAGGGAGAGCCGAACGCTGTGAGGAACTTACGTTAGCTGAGTCAGGTGTATCTGACCGTAACTCAATTGATGATGGTTCCGGCGAGTCCTTTTTCTCGGTTTCCGGATATCTCGCCTCATTCGACTCAATTATTCGTCCTGATTCTTCAGGCTTTGCCGAAATGAAGAACCACGACGTTACGACGATGGCCGCAGCAAGGAGAAGAACTGCACCCCAGCGCGATCCCGCGCGGCCGCGGGCGACTGGTCTATCGGACGCGCCTGACGCCTGTCTCATACGACGAACCTTCTTCGAAGTCACGCTGACATCTTATCACTGACAGTGACAATCTAGAAAGTGGTAAGCAAGAATTCCTTGGAAAACCATGGAAGGGCATACGATGTATTAGAGCGTGGGTTTCAAGACAACAAGATCTGCCCACAGGAATTCGAAAATCAGAGTACTTGTCATGTATGTGATCAGATTCAATTGGTACTTGGTGTAAGTCAGTAGGGTTGGAGTACCACGTGATATGTTCGAGAATCAGTTCAGGAAAAACAAGCCCGGAGAAACTTCTCGGTCTACACCATTTATGTTGGCATCAGAGAAAACGGAAGCGGTGTGGGCAGAAATTTGAGGGGATCATTACTTCATCGGTCCCAGCGCAAATGTCATGGTTCCTTCGATGACCTTCTTTCCGTCTACGCGTGCGACGCCACTCAGCTGGCCCATCCGATTACGGAGTCGTACAATCATGGCCTCGATCTGAACAACGTCACCTGGATGCACCGGAGAGCGGTACCTTACCCGCTCAATCCCCATAAAATAGATTAGTTTTTCACGGTTCTCTGGTTTCGCAAGGATCAAGATAGCACCCACCTGGGCCACGGCCTCAGTCAGGATAGTAGGGGGTAACACCGGTCGTTCGCCTGTTCTGTGAGCGAGGTAGCGCTCGTTGAGCGAGACGTTCTTAACACCCACGATCCGCTTGTCTAATTCGAATTCAACAATTCGATCAACCAGCAAAAAGGGGTACCGGTGTGGGAGAATCCGCTCAATAGCTGTGTTATCTAATGGTAGTGTCAATGCATCCATGATAAACGTTCCACAAGTATAGTCGAAAAATGCTATCGGTTCAGAAAGTGCCTAAGATTTTAGGTATAGCGTAAGTTCTGAACGAATACGGCATAAACCGAACACATAGTAATCAAGTCTTTGGTAGGCGAGGAAGGGTGACGTATCTACCTTTACCAGCCGGTTAATTCAAGGTGACCGTAAGTAACCGGTGATCAAGAAAGGTTCTGCAACAAAGTCGCACGAAACGGAACAAACTATTTGTGGTCGGTCTCGGTCTAATTCTTATATGAATGGAGGCGCTAATGAGATCTTCAAGAACGGTTCAGATGGTTCTTATTTCCTTTGGTTTAGCTGGGGCTACGTTAGCAGTTTCTCCGAGTTATGGGCAGACTACATGCAGTTGTGAAGATAGAGTCTTCGAGATGAACGCGGCTAAATCGCTAGTTTTTTGGAACGGCCCCCAAATTGGTATTTTGGTACGAGATTTTGAAAAATCTGATGTTGAAAAGGAAGGCCTTGAGTTTCATGAAGGTGCCGTAGTTGATGAAATTCAACACGAGGGAGCTGGGGCTAAGGCAGGTTTTGAGATTGGGGATGTTGTGATTGAGTTTGCAGGTGAGCGTGTACGGAGTTCGCGTCAACTTGCGCGGCTAGTTCAAGAGACACCAACAGGTCGGACCGTCAATGTGATCGTCATGCGGGGCTCGGTTCGCAAAGAATTACACGTAAGACCGGGAACGCGCGTACACGCGCCATTCCGTAGAGTTCGTCGTCCATTTCATGGTCATCGTAATCAAGGCTTTGCGTCACCAAAACCTGATGTACCACGCTTTGAGCTTGATCTTTTGACACGTTCTCGTCTCGGTATCGGAGTGGGGCAAGTTGGTCCGCAGCTAGCGGACTATTTTGGGGTCCAGAATGGAGTGCTCGTGATGCACGTCGTTGAGGATTCAGCAGCCGAAGTGGCTGGATTAAAAGCCGGTGATGTCATAACTGCTGTCAATGAGTTGAAAATTAACCGGGTCAGTGAGTTTAGAAGAAAACTCTTGGCATTTGATCGCGGTGACGAAGTCGATCTTATTGTGGTACGTGACAAAGATGAACTTATTCTGAAAGCCATACTCGATGTTGAAGATACTGAAGATTTCTACAATTGGAAACGATCAGTATAGTGAGAAGCTCGGGTTATGAACCTCGTTGCACGTTGGGGGTTGTCGTCTCTCGCGCTTCGGCAACGAGACTAGCGACCTGGGCTGCGATGATCTTGGCTACAGAGTGTACTTGAGTATCGGCCACTGAGGCATTTGTTACCTCAGTTGTTATAACGCCAACGCAACGGGTAGCGGTTATAAGGGGCACGACAATAGCTCCACTCGCGTCAGCTCCACCTTTCACGGTTCGCATTTGTCCAGCCCTATATGCGGCAGCGGTTGCGTTGGCAGCATCGCGAGAAATCGGACCCATCCGTTTCAGAGACTGCACGGAATAACCATGTCCCAGCACAGCTCGTAGCTCTCGACCAGTCGGATCACCAATCCAAATTATGATGCTGGAGGCTTTGAGTAGATCAGCTGCTCGCGTCAGAAGACCAGGAAAATCACGCATGTCTGATATACAACCAAAATCAGTGCAGAGTTCAGCGGTTGCCTTGAGATCCAATGTTTTTTCTTTGACTTGATCTGGCAATTGTTTCTCTCGGCTTCTGTCTTCTCTTGCTCGATCGTCTGATAATTTTGAATCAGTGCTACGGTCGAATTCTGCGAGAAACAATCGGTTCTCTTTGATTGCCTGTTCTACGCGTGCGGGTTTTGGCAACACCTGGTCAACAGTTGTTCTTTTTACGGTTCCGAAGCCAGGGATTGTAAAGAGTAACAACGCGGTCAGAAGCCCCATTGTAGAGGCGGTTATTAGTGCCAGCGTTTGTCTCTGCTTCTGGCGACTGACGGTCTGGTCTCGTACCTCTTGTTCATATGTACGGGCAAGTTCAAGTTGCGCCATCACTCGAGTTGTGAGTTCTACACCATCTGTAAAGATGAGATCTGAGGCTGTCAGGTGTTGGCCAGCTTCCGTATATTCTCGAGCTCGAGCATCCATTTGGCGGAAATTAACGATAATCTCAGCGGTATCAGCAAGTACATTTTCAGTTTGCTGTGCAACAATCATCTTTTGAAGTGTAGAGAGCTCCGCTGTAATCGTTTCCAGGTAGGAGGTAACTTTTGTGGTCCAATAGGAAGGGTTTTGACCTTGGACAACATATGCCTGTTGCGCGGCACGGAGGTCAGTAATAGACACCGCCACATCCAGGGCTATGTCATCAAAGATTCGAGAATCGCGATCTTGGGTTTCTATTTGCCGATCGCTGACGTAGATTTGATAGGCAGCGCCACAGAGTGTTGTGACAAAGAGGAAAACGAGACTTACACGAACACCCCGACGATTCATGTCTGCCTCCAGAGTGACACAGCTACTATAACACTGAGAAATGTTTCTCGCATGATGGTTGCGTTCGTACTTAGCTAAATTTTCAGTTACCCGATAAAGTACGTAGCGGCAGCTGGACTTGCCCTATTGGACGAGCGAATATCGTTAAAAAGAACTAGGGCTGAAGGTCGCGGTCCGAGTTGAGATAGGCTCGAGAATGGCATAAGCGGGTAAACCAATGGCTTTAAATCGCCCCAAGACCTCTTTGGCTGGGGAAGCGCTAGGATCCTCAGCCTGGAACTTGATCTTAACGTAGTTACTAAGCCTTGTCTGAACATCTGGGTCCTTGAGGGTCGTTTTGTCCATGGTCAGGCAGTTCTTACACCACGTCGCCCAGACGTCAACCAAGACAGGCTTATTTTCATCCTTAGCGGCCTGGAGACCACCGCTTAATGACGGACACCAACCCTCCTTTACAAGTTCGTCGACGCTGTTTGTTACCTCTGTTGCGTCAACCCAGCGATCGGCAAAGATTGTATATGACAGATAGCCATAGTACGCAGCTGTTGCGAGAATGAATACCCCGAGGGCGTGCTTCACGTGAACCATCCATGGTCCAGGTTTCGGCATAAATGAGAGCCCTGCACCAGCGACTGGCCACGGGAGTGCCATTCCTAGTCCTAGAACCAGTGGTAACGCTAGTGCAACGATAGTTCCCGTTGCATAGAGATTGCTAGAGAACAAGACCACCTGTATTACGACCGGGGCGACACATGCACCGGCCAGCAAGGCGGCTATAGTACCCATTCCAAAGGCAATGAAGTAAGTCCCCTTCTGGTTTTCTGTAATATGGATTCTTGATTGTAGATGAGAAAAGTCTATGGTGATGACGTCGAACATCGCTAAGCTTAGAACGATAAATACTGCAGCGATGACGAAATTGAACCAGGGCGATGCATTAATTGCGCCAAAAGTTCCGGTGGTAAGGATAACAACGATACCCAACACTCCGTAAACTAACGCCATGGCTAAACCGTAAGTTCCACCGAGAAGGAATCCTTTGAGACGTGAACCAGCCTTGGTTCCAGCTCCAATAATTGCTAGATTGATTGGGATCATCGGTAGTACACATGGTGTCAGGTTCAGGGCAAGTCCACCAAGAAGGACGAGAAAGAAAATTGCCAGAGGACCTCGGCCTTCCAATAAACCCTTCTGGACATCGCCAGATTCGGCAGTTTCCACAAAATTAAGGAACTCATTGCTCCCGAGGTAGCCACCGGTCGTACCTAGGATCGTGAAATCGTTAAGTAGCGTGAGAGCATCACGTTCTGAGTGAAGAGTTTCATTGGATTGAACTGTATCGTCATTGTCACTTCTTACTGTTGACACATCTTGGGTAAACGTTATCGAAGAAAACAGTTCCGTATGTAGCGGAG
Organism: Vicinamibacterales bacterium; assembly: GCA_965249535.1. Lineage (GTDB taxonomy): Bacteria > Acidobacteriota > Vicinamibacteria > Vicinamibacterales. Next base: position 1,648,728 of record OZ252241.1, on the reverse strand, counting down.
TTAATTCCTTATCGTGGGGTACGACTTTAACCGTGAATGTGGTACCGATGGACGAAGGCAGATAGCACATCGTTTCGTCGCAGGCTTGGTACCTTAGTCTGGCCGGGATGATATGTTCGCCTAGTTTTAGATCATCAGAGAGATTGAGGGTAACACCTATGACAAATGTTTCCTCAAAGACGGCGAGTGGTGAATCTGCACCAGTTTGGGTGAGCAAGACCGCTTCGGGGTAGACGATGCTGTCGACGGTTATCCCTTGGGGTGGTTCGAGTGTGAGCACAGTGGGTATGAGGAAGTTGTCTAGTGGAACGTCTGAGTTGACGTGATAACCTTTTTCGAGTTGCACTTGCAGTAAACCGTTAATACTTGTTCCAGCATGGCCTCCTGTGGAACTCAGTACGCCGTCCACGTCGATCCTAATCTTTCCTGGCTGGTTGGGGCTCAACGGTACAACCGAGAGTATAAGTAGGCAGAAAATTGCCAGATTGAACAACTGACGTCTCAAAGAAGGATTCATCTAATCCGTGTCTCCTGGGGGACCGACCCATTCACAGTATTATCCACTCAATAGTTCAGTGAAGGCTCAGAGACTCACTTTTATCCGAAAGACTAGAACGATCTTATACCAACCCACCACATCTTCCCGAGTGATTGAATTCAATAGATAAATTGGCTCATCAGGGAAAGTGGAGTCGTTCTTGACAGGCTGACGTGGTGGTTTTAGAGTTCATCCTCGTAATAACCTTCTTCTGGGAGAGTGGTGTGGGTCGTATTCAAAGGAAATTTTGTTCGGCGCTTGAATGGGTGATTGCGGCTGCTTTCCTCTTGATTTCACTGCTCATTGGCTCATTTGTGTGGCACGAGCATTCGGTGTTGACCGCTTCGGTCGCGTCCATTTCTGGGGATCAAGTAACGAGGCTTCCCTCTGGCCTACCAGTTCGCGCGATTTCAGTTCCCGTCCTGCTTCCTTCTTGATGGAAAGGAGGTTCGACTTGGTGATACCGCCACGCACGTGGCAGCACTGCTCGGACGAGCAGCTGAGGTGGGAAAACAGCATGTGGATCATGGCCCGCTAGGTCAACGCTTCACGCGCTTCTACGAGCATTCGAGCACACGGTTCTTACTGGCATTTGAGCCAGTCGAACGCAACGGTGAACCTAGAGTTTCCTGGATTTACCTACATTAACTTAGGCTCTAGAGACCAGTTTCTATCGACTGATGTGAGCCAGAGCAAAGTGGTCACGATTGACTTCCACTTTTCGCAACTCGCCGGCTAGGGGAACACGCACTTCCGTGACTGCTTCGGTTACTTGCACAATGACATCTTTGGATTCACCAGATCGATAGTTTAAACTGACCGTTACGGGAATATCGAAAACATCTCCTTCTTGCTCAAAGCGTAAACGAACGCTCATGGTTGTGGTTGCTTCGGATTCACTCGTGTTCCGCTCAACATGATGAGAGAACTTTAGCCGGGGAAGGTCCGCCTGGTGAATCCATCGCCTGAAGAACCTCTCGAGTGAAGTTTGAGTCTCGGCTTCGAATGCATGTTGCAGGTCATTAGTTCCGGCCTTTTTGAACCGCCAAGCTTCGTAGAAACGAGAGAGGCCAGCAAAGAATTTCTCATCACCGATTAAGCGACGTAGCATGTGCAGCACCATCGCGGCCTTGTTGTAAACGAGTGCACGATACACAGTAGGCTCGTTTTCTATGTGACCGAGACGGTAACCCAAGTAGACAGGACCTTCTTCCGAGTGCCGCATGGCCCAATCTTGCATTTCCTCCATAACATCAGCAAACAGGTCGGCACCACCTTCACGCTGTGCGTACAGGGCTGCAAAATACTGTGAGAGACCTTCGCTAAGCCATTGTTCATGATAGTTCTTCCAGCCAACTGCTTGTCCCCACCACTGGTGCGCCAACTCATGTGCTAAGAAGAACGACGGGTAGCTGCTGAAGCTTACTGGATCATTACGCCATGTTTGGAAAACTCCAGCCTGAACCTGCAATGGATGACTGAGCACGGTAAAATATGCTGGGCTGTGGCCACCTGGCAGCTGGCTGTCTGTCAGCGTGAGTGTGAGGTTCGGATACGGGAAGTCCCGGACTAGTGATGTGTAGAAGCTCAGAATGTCTACGGCGCGTTCGGTCAGATCCGAGACTCGATGCCTACTGCGCCGGCTGGCTTCAACCCTGAGTGCCAGACTCTTGTAAAAGACGCCTGGCTGTAACCGCCCTGGTTCACCACCTTGCTTGTCAATTGCATCATTAAGTGAAATCTGACGTGACGAGGGACCATCTGGTGCGAAGCGAGTTATAACGCATGCAAGGTAACGTGCGGGTTGAAGTGTTACGAAACTGTATTTTCTCATTAGCGTATCGGTATCTTCCTCAAGCATCGTCGGAGAACCAGGAGAGGTGTCGCCGGTTGCTACAACGACGAACTCGTCGGGGACAACGAGTTCGAGTGTAGCCGTTGCATAGTCAGTGGCTGTCGATTGGGGGTACCAGTAGCTTCGGTTGCTGTACAAATAACGTGGTTCTCCGGCGCGGAACGGCATCTGATCTTCATAAGCGAGGAATGTCCGACCAATCCAATTTTCGTCAAGGTCTTCTGTGTAGAGTAGGCCAGAGTAAGCAAGAATCAATGTAAATTCCGTTCCGAACGGCACCTGAGAAGGAAGGTTGATTATGATCGCGTTCTGTCCAATCAATCGGAAGTGGAGCAAGGGACCGAAAAGTCTCGATGTCACCGAGTGAACCTGTAGGGAGTCTGCTATTTTGAGCGTCAATCTAGTTAATTGGAACGCAGTGATCCTAAGGGAGAGCCGAGCTCGCCCTTCGACATTTGAGCTTGTCAGGCGTGAGCGAGGATCGGCTGATTCTTGCGAGATCCGAGCTGGGCGCAACGACCGAAAGGATGACTCAATATGGTAGTCGAGGATGTCGTACGGTACTGAGTCACTGTAGTATTGCCCATGGGCTGCCATTTTTTGTTGCGACGGGTACAACGCGATAAGAAGTTGAGCCTCGCGATCGTACACGGTGATATCTTCTGGCTCGTTGGCCGATTGTGCGTACGTCAACGTATTAAATCGACGAGTTTTGATTTCAGCAAGAAAGTCTTCGGGTCCAGGAGAAAGCGACCAGGTTTCGTCACTCAAATCTCCCAAATCTAGACTGAAAGATTTGGCTACAAAGGCATTGAAGACCTTTTCAGCCTTGCTTAGTTCGCTCTTGTTTACGGGACGTTCGATCAATTTCGCTGCAGATAAATGTTTTCCTAACGAGTCCGCGTGAAGACGAATAAAGAGCTCAGTGAAAGGTGTTTCTAGCGTTTCAGCGCCTGAAAAAATCTTAACCTGTCCACGTTCGGCCACGGGAGTTGGTGAGAACATCATGTCTCCATTACCAATCAATACCAATCCGGTGATGCCGCGGTCCGTCTCGGCAACGAACACAGACCCTTCCACAAGCGTCAATCTCAGGTCGTCGCTGAGCACGATCAGATTTCTTGCGTCGTATTGTTTTGCTGGATTCAGAGATAAGCGATATAAGTCTTCGACCATATCGACGATCGTCTGATTCTCGATTTGCCATTGGCACTCGTCAATTGTTTCGCTAACAAGCGACTTTGTTTCATTCCGTCTCACGTGAAGCTGCCATGTGGCGACATACCCACGGGAGCTCATTTCTGTGAAAACTTCGACCACAAGTTCGTATCCCTCTCCTTGAGGGACATCGGGCATCTGGGTCCGGAGGCGTTCACGGGCGACGGCTCTGACAACACCAGGTTTAACGTGTTCATCTACGAACACCCTTGCCTGCGAACGGTCTGCGACTGGAGTAAGGAGGGATAGATAGCTGGACTTGTCTCCCGATTCAAGAACTTTCTCGAGCTGCTGCAACAAGGAATTCGTGTCGCACATATCCAAGGGTTCCGTCTGAGCGAGAGCAAGTTGAGAGGTGGTGGTACATAGTAGGGAAACCATCAGGAAATTTAGTTTCATCATTAGTCTCATCACTTTAGTTCTTGTGAGAAGCATAATAAGCATTTAGGACGCAGGCTGAGAGATATTATTGTCCCAAAAATTCGATTGTAAAACCCGCCATTTCGTCGTAGATCTCGGTGAGTTCACTAAGGGAAGGGAGGAAGACGATTCGAAAGAACCCATCGTTTGGTTTCATTCCGAACCCCGAGCCAGGAACGCACAGTATTCCAGTTGACTTCAGCAAGTTCAGCACATAGTCAGCGTCTGTTTTCTCAGGCGGCAGGTTCACTTTGGGCATCACGTAAAAACCGCCAGCCGGTTCAACGCAAGTCATTTCCTCCATTGCGGTTAGTCGAACCGTTGTTAGGGTGGCACGTTCTCGGAGTGCCGAACGAAATGTCTCCTGGTGAGAGCGGTCACCGCTCAGGGCTGCGATGATCGCATACTGCATAGGTCCGGGGCTACATAGCCGTCCATCCGCAAGCTTCTTGATCGCTAATAAAACATCATTCAGCCTCGTATCTCCGCTCACCACCATCCAACCGGCTCGCCATCCAGGTGCCTGATAGCCCTTCGAAATGGATGAAATCGAGATGACTGAAGCGTGCGGGTTGAGCGAACCGAGTGTTGGACGAGAACCAGCATACGCTAGGTCTGCATATACTTCATCAGATATGGTCACAAGACCGTACCGGCCAGCGATGTCTAACAGAGCCAGTCTCAATTCACATGGATACACGGCACCGGTAGGATTATTTGGATCAATAACTACCAAGGCGCGCGTCTTTCGGTTGATCAGACTCCGAATGTGATCCAAATCTGGGAGCCACCCGGTTGTGGGATTGGGATCAGTACGATAGTAAATAGCTCTCGCGCCGATCTTGGTAAGCACGGCAGTGTAGAGAGGATAGGTGGGAACCGGTAACAAGACATTGTCATTGGGGTTCACCAGAACGCTCAGAACGAGATCGATCGCTTCTGATGTTCCAGAAGTTAGGACGACTCGATCTGGTGAAACAGAGAGGCCACGAGAGTTGCAGTCAGCAGCCACCGCCTCACGAGCTGAGAGCAATCCCGTTGCTGGCATGTAGCCATTTGCACCGTCACGCATTGCCCTTTCGACTGAGGAAATGAGATGGGGTGGGGTTTTGAACGAGAAAGCCACCGGGTCGCCGATGTTCAAATACCGAATTCGTCTACCAGCATTCTCAAGTATTTTTGCATCAATCACCATATTGCGGAGCGCGTAATCAACAGTCTTGAGACGATCGGCCACTAGCGATGTTGCAGCTCTGATCAGAGTCATCACGACCATCCTAACATCAGCAAGGAAAATGAAGCTAAAAATTCATTTTCTTTTAAAGAGTTGTGTTTACCATGAGTAAGTTTTTTGGACATATTGGTTAGTAAATTACCCGAGAGGTGGAGGTCGCCGTCGACTGGTCCGAAGTCGTGAATTGAGATAAGCTCAGCATCGTGGCTGTTCGAGTCGAACTTTCGCAGCGGCTGCAAAATACACATGGTGCGTTGGTCCATGTATGTAAGATTCTTTTTGATGAACACATAAATCTACTTACATTAAGCGTTGATGGTGGAGGTTTGTTACGTATGGTCGTGAACAACCATGCGAGTGCGATTGGTAGCCTTCGCGATCGTCCCTACATTGTCGAACAGCGTGACGTGCTGTGTGTCCATGTACCGAAGGGACCTGAAGGATTGGGGATGGTTGTACGCCTTCTGGCAGATGCAGATGTCAATCTTGAGTATGTGTATGGATCACTACTCGAAGAGCAGCCGGTCGCGGTGTTCATTGTCGGTGTGTCTGATCCTGAACGTGTGTCAGCGGCAGTCGGAATATGACACACGGATGTATCCTAAGCTATGACCAGATTGAAGTAATAGACTTGTTAGGTGCTACCAATGCGCTTGTACATCAACACAATGGATGCAGTTCTCGTCGACTTAAGAGCCGATGGTTGGATTAAATTTGAGAAGGAAGACTGGATGGTCCCTAACCTCCAGGAAAGGAGGGCGATTCTCCATGCTGCCAGTGATGAGATTGCCAGTCTCAAAGAATTGATCGAAGTATTAGATCGAGGTGTACAGCCGAAGTCTTCAAGTATGTGAAATTCGCAGCAAGATTTGTTACATAAACGTCCCGCAGCTAATTAGCAGTATCGTTGTGTTTAGTTGTGTTGACTGTACCGACCTGGAACACAAGCTTGCCGCCTTGCTCGCCGATTCGAACCGTGCCGCCGTGTTCGAGACGTCCGAAGAGGATCTCTTCGGTAAGGTGATTGCGGATCTTGGTCTGGATGACTCTCGCTAGTGGACGTGCTCCGTACAGAGGGTCGAAGCCTTTCTTGGCCAGCCATGCGCGTGCTTTGGGTTCGAGGTTGATCTCTATATGGCGCTCCGCTAGCTGAGATTCGAGTTGGAGAATAAATTTTTCAACGATTGTTTCCATTACTGTTGGCGTTAGGGCCTCGAATGTGATGATAGCGTCGAGTCGATTGCGGAACTCTGGGCCAAAAATCTTTTGGACGGCCGCTTGGGTTCGAACTTTTACAGTTTGTAACCGGTTGTCATCGAAACCGATGGAGCCTGCGTTTAGCTCACGAGAGCCTGCATTAGAAGTTAGGATTAAGACCACTTGGCGGAAATCAGCCTTGCGGCCGCTGTTGTCTGTGAGCGTCGCGTGATCCATCACTTGAAGTAGAATGTTGAACACGTCTGGATGGGCTTTCTCTATCTCGTCAAGTAATACCACGCTGTACGGGTGGGTTCTAACTGCGTCGACCAATACTCCTCCTTGCTCGAACCCGATATATCCTGGCGGTGCTCCGATGAGTCTGGCAACAGCATGTTTTTCCATGTATTCGCTCATGTCATATCGAAGAAATTCATTTCCTAGGTGGATTGCAAGTTGTTTGGCGAGTTCGGTCTTACCGACGCCGGTTGGTCCAGTGAAGAGAAAGCACCCAGCAGGACGATCAGGCTGACCAAGACCGGCACGTGCTCGTTTGATTGCGGTGGTGACAGCATGTACCGCATCGATTTGTCCAAAGACAACGCGCCCGAGTGATTCTTCAAGCGTCTTGAGGCGTTCCTTGTCAGATGCCGATGCCTGCTGTTCAGGAATACGGGCCATGCGGGCGACGACGCGTTCGATGTCAGCTGGTGTGACTAGTGGGAGCTCTGACTCTTGCACCGTCTGAACGCAGTCTTGAGGGCTTCCCTTTGTTTCAGTCGCCAAGTTCTGTAATTTGAGCATCGAGGCTGCCTCATCGAGTAAGTCAATGGCGCTATCTGGGAGGCGAGTATCGCGAAGATGTCGACTTGCAAGTTTCGCCGCTGCGACGAGCGCGGCTTCAGAATATTTGATTCGGTGATGCTCTTCGTAGAGTTGCCTAATTCCTTTCAGGATCTGAAGAGTTTCATCGATTGAAGGTTCTTCGATAACCACTTTCTGTAAACGTCTGGAGAATGCCCGGTCCTTTTCGATGTGCTTGAAGTCCTCGAAAGTAGTAGCTCCCACAAGGCGAAACACGCCGGTTGTTAATAATGGTTTGATTAATGTCGCAAGATCCATCGTCCCACCGGTGGCTGTACCGGTGCCAACGGTGGCGTGGAGTTCATCGATGAACAAGATAGGCAGCTGGTGTTTTTCCAATGCCGCAATGATCATCTTAAATCGTTCTTCAAAGTCGCCTCGGAAGCGCGTTCCTGCCAGGAGAGCAGCTGTGTCGAGTGCGAAAACCACTGCCCCGCTTAGTGCTTCTGGAACGTCATCTTCGAGTAAGCGGAGAGCGAGACCTTCGGCTAATGCCGTTTTGCCAACTCCTGCATCACCCACGAATATCGGGTTGTTCTTCCGTCTCCGGCAGAGAATTTCGAGCGTGCGTTGGAGTTCTGACGTACGTCCGATGAGTGGGTCGAGTCGGAGAGAGCGTGCGCGTGCAGTCAAATTCGTGGCGTATGCATCTAGCGGGTCACTGGCATTTGGCTGCCCTTCGCTGCTGTTGCTGCTTTCGATCCCCTGGGCATGTGGCGGGTTCGTTTCTTCTTGGAGAGGGATCCTGACCTTTGAGATACCATGCGAGATATGGTTAAGAATGTCGAGGCGCGTGATTCCCTGCGATTCGAGCAGTTGCGCTGCGTAAGACTTTGGTTGTTGTAGCACCGCTGCGATTACGTCTCCCGCGCGTACCTCGTCTCGACCGGCACCCTGGACGTGGAGCACAGCTGTTTGAAGAACACGCCGGAATGCCAGGGTTTGTTCTGGCTCGCTGCGTGGCCCGTCTGCGAATCGTTCAACTGAGTGAAGGAAATCGTCAAGTGCTAGCCTGAGTGCGGGAAGATCACCACCACATGCAACTAGGATCTTTTCGCTCTCTGGATCGTGGGTCAACGCGTGCAAGAGGTGTTCGAGTGTAAGGTGCGTATGCCGTCGTGATGTTGCTTCCCTATACGAGACACTTAGGATCAGTTCGAGAGAAGCGCTGAACATTGATACCTCACTCTTCTTCTATGCTTGCTTGGAGCGGAAACCCGTTGCCTGCGGCTAGATCTCCTACCGTTGCAACTTTTGTTTCCGCTACTTCGTGGATGTATACGCCGCAAACAGCACGTCCCTGAAGATGTACTTCCATCATAAGGCGATAGGCTTCGGCTGGTTGCTTGTAAAAGACGCTCTCTAGAACAGCTATGACGAAGTTCATAGTCGTGTAGTCGTCGTTGTGAAGGATGACCTGGTACAGGGTCGGCTTCTTCGTGACGGTTTTCACCTTTTCCAGGACGTTAGCGATCGGTTGTCTGTGGTCGTGAGCCATAAATAACTGGTGTTGCTATTGTCCTATGCACTGTTAATACAGGAACTAAACGTTCGATGACACGATGTTCAAAAGATCGTAAAACCTGAAACAACTCAAGAACCCGACTGCAATTACAAAGCCAACTCCTCTATTCAGAGTATGGGACCATTTCGTGCACGTCAAGTTGTGGCGATTCACATACGCTAGGTGATTCGGAGTAAGATGGCCTGGTGTCATTACTGATAGCAACTTAGGTGTTGGTTTGCCTGGAGCATTATGAAGCCTATTGCTAACGGTATTGATTGCGTCGACCTAGTCTTCCAAGGGAAGTCTAGAGTTATTGCTACGGCTGTAATACACAGCGATTCAGGGCTGACGTTAATCGATCCTGGACCCTCATCTTGCTTAACTACACTTCTTGACTCGCTAGCCAGGCGTGGAATGCTTGTGGCTGATATCCGAACGATTTTGCTTACGCATATCCATCTCGATCATGCAGGAGCAACCGGGACACTCGTGCGCAAGAATCCCGAGATTAAGGTTATGGTACATGAGCGTGGAGCAACACACTTGGTCGATCCAACACGACTACTAAAAAGTGCCGGTCGATTGTATGGCGCCGACATGAATCGGCTCTGGGGTGAGATCCTTCCTGTGCCTTCCACGAACCTGACAAACCTTGAAGGGGGTGAGCATCTTCTCCTCAGCGGCCGAGAGTTGGAGGTAGCGTATACTCCCGGCCACGCGTCACATCACGTTGCTTACTTTGATAGGGTCAGTGGGATTGCGTTTGTGGGAGACGTTGCAGGTGTTCGTACGGGCTCTGAGTTGTTCTCGATGCCACCGACACTACCCCCAGATCTTGAACTCGATGCATGGTTGAACAGCGTGGAGTGTATCAAGAAGTGGCGTCCAGACACGTTGTTTTTGACGCACTTTGGACCCCATGGTGAGATCCTGGCTCACTTACAAGCTCTGGTTAAACATCTCTCGGAGATGAGTCGAATGGTTCTTCTGACACTCGACCAAGATGGGGATGATGGTGATCGTGCCGAGAGGTTCATTGAAGAAATGCGTAGATACATCCGCCGGTACGTGTCGGAAGCAGAGGCAGGGCGCTACGATCAGGCAGCACCCCTAAAGCTATGTTGGACAGGATTGGCACGCTACTGGCGAAAGCACAGTGCTAAGGTTAGTGGTCTTTAACCTGTCAGTCGTTATGTTCCTATCGTCGTCTGTCCTTTCATCCTGAATTAATCGATTCCGTCAGGCACACGATTACCAGCGATCCAAACAGAATTGATATCCCTTGTGTTACGAATGTCCTCAAGAGGGTTGGCATTTAAGACGATTAGGTCGGCCCACCTACCTGGTTCAAGAGTGCCAAGTCGCTCAAGGTTCATGCAGCTGGCAGCGTCGCGATTGGCAGACACTAAGGCTTGCGCCGGTGAAAGGCCAGCATCAACCATTTGTTCCAGTTCCAGTTGTTCAAAGTACCCCTGAAAACGACCCCTTGGTCCAGTGTCGGTGCCGAAGGAAATCCGTACTCCTTCATCGATGAGTTTCTTCAAGTTGCGCTTCGCTACTTCTAGACCGAACTTGTTTTGTTGCGCGCTCTCACTATTTTGTATTGCCTCTTGTTCTTTGGGATCTTCGAGTTCTGCGAGCAGGCTAGGATCGGCTTCACGAAGAAAAAATGGATCATCGAAAAACGACGGCCTGCTTTCATAAACAAACGTTGACACTTCACGCATCAGGGTTGGACAAACGCAAATCCCTCGCTCGTTCAGTAGATCGATTAGTTCGTCGTCCACTTCTTGATCACGAATACTATGAGCCACGAAGTCTGCACCAGCTGCCAACAGTGATTTTGCATCTTCAAGATAATACAGGTGAGCCATTAAGCGTAGATCGCGTTCGTGCGCTTGGTCGATGATAGCGTTATACACCGCCTCGGGCATTTTGTTCGCGGTACCTAAGTAGTCGTCGACTCGGATCTTGAGCAGGTCGACGTTCATGTCTGCGATCTCGTTTACACGTGCTCGGGCTTCCACTGGTGTTTCTGCGGTTACTACTGGGCCAGCTAGGTAGAGTCGCGCATGAGTTAACGAAGGTGTTTCCTGTTGATCACGCAACCGTACACCCAGCTGTTCGCCCCCACCGAGGCTAACAACCGTAGTAACGCCGTATCGCGCGTACAACTGAAGTTGGCGCAGTATATTCGCTTCAGTGTAGGGTGTGGGAGTTACGTGCCCGTGAGTGTTGATGAGACCCGGGATTATAGTTTTACCGGTAACGTCAATTTGTTCTGCATCAGCCGGTATGATTATTGTAGTCTGGGTGCCAACCGCTTCGACTTCACCGTCTCTGATAATGAGGGCCCCGTCCTCGATTGGGGTCTCTGAGTAACCGTCGATAATTTGGGCGCCAACAAAAGCTTTTAGACCTGGTGTGATTGGTATGTCTTCAGGCTCGCTCATGCATCCGGCCAAGAGTAAGCTTGAGATCAGGATGGTGGAAAGCTGGTCGATGAACCGATAGTGATGTTGGGGCATTGGAGTCCTCCTTGTTTCCAGTTTCCACCCATTACCAAAGAATTGATGATAATCATAGTTAGGAGTTTGAATTAGCATATTCACTGAGCGTTGTTTTCAAGTGTCATTCTGGCTAGTAATTCACCGAGTCTCAAAATCTCATCACCGTACTGACTCCAATTGCCTTCGCGCTGTGCACGAATGGCCGTCTGATAGCGTTCGTTAGCCTGTGAGGCCAGGTCTGTCAGGCCATTCTGGACCGGTGATGAAAAGCTCGCTCCGTTCGAGAGCATCTCCGGAGAAGCGTCTGCGACTAGTGTGGGTTGCGCTGTTATTACTCCTCGGTCGAACAGCTGGTCGAGCGCTAGATCTAAAGTTTCCGCCATGACAATCTGGTTCTGGTACGCGACGATGACTCGCTTGAGCTCTGGAATTCGTCCGCCAGTAGCACGCAAGTAAAGCGGTCGGATATAGAGAAGTGCTTCTTCGATGGGAATTACGAGTAGTGTACCTTGGATCACTTCAGAGCCCTGCTGGTTCCACAACGTAATCTGTGGAGAAATGATCTGGTCCTGATTGATGCGTGCAGCGATCTGACTGGGACCGAATACAACGTTTTGTTTTGGGAACTGGAAGACAAGCATCTTTCCGTATTGTTCGCCGTCACTCCTAGCAACCATCCAAGCAGCCAGATTGTTCTTACCGCGAGGCGTAAAGGGAAGCATTTGAATAAACTCTGCAGCTTCCTCACCTGGGAGCTTCATGATCGTGTAATACGGTTCCATTGTCACCATGTCGATGGCCGGAATTTCCCACTGATCCTCTTTGTTGTAGAAAACAGATGGATTCGTCATGTGATATGTTGAGTAGATCTCTGTTTGTAGACCAAATATACCCTCCGGGTAACGAAGATGGGCTCGAAGGTCCTGAGACATTTCCTCTAGTGGCCTTAAGAATGAGGGAAAAACTTTACCAAGTGTGAGAGCGATGGGATCCTTGGGATCTGCTAGGTAGAAAGTGGTCGTACCGTGATAAGCGTCGATTACGATCTTTACAGAATTGCGAATGTAATTGATGTTAGATGCTGCCGGTGTTGAGTACGGATATCGGTCACTAATCGTATAGGCATCTCGAATCCAATAAAGGCGGCCTTCGGATACCACCAAGTAGGGGTCAGCATCGTATTGGAGAAACGGTGCAATGGTTGTTAGTCGCTCCGTAATATTCCGGTGAAACAATATTCTGCTGCCAGCTGTTAGTTGTTCACTAACAAGAATATTGAAGGCACGGAAACGGAGGCTGAAAAGTAACCGCCGGAAGATGCTACTAGTGGGAACACCGCCAGTGCCTTCATAGGTTGTGAAGACATTGTCGGCACCCTCTGGGTAGTGAAACTCTTCGGTGTCCGTGTTCACGACTACATAATCGTTTGACAGCTCACCAAAATAAATGCTGGGTTGATCGACCTTGAGTTCCGGTGAGTCGCTTTTCGGTGGCATGTCTTTAACGAACAGCATCGGAAGACCTTCCTGCGTAACCTGGTTGACAGGTCCTAGGGCTACACCGTATCCGTGGGTGAAGGTCAATCGCTCATTTACCCATGCTCGGTTCGGAAGACTTTCAGAATTTAATTCGCGACTCGAAAGCATTGTTTGTTGATATTGGCCATTAATGACATAACGATCATTATCGACCGAAACAAAATCGTAGTAGGTGCGAATTTCTTGGATTTGTCCGAACGTATCCAATAGGGGTTGGTGATCCCAGAGTCGAACGTTGTTGATGGTTGCTGAATTGTTAGCTATGTCTTGTAGAGATAGAGACGCGTCACCAGATAGCTCGCGTGCGTCAACTAGCTCCAGACCAAACGCCTGGCGTGTTGCAGCGATGTTGTGCACGATGAAAGGGGTTTCCTTTTCCTGTTCGTTGGGTGTGACGATGATGCGCTGGAGGAATACTGCATAAGCTGAACCTCCAAGCAAGACGACCGCGTAGAGCGCGATAGCTAAGGGTATTGGCCAGAGCGAATGTGTCGAAGTGTTGAACACCGCAAGTCCCGCCCCAAGAATCGATACGATCATCAAGATTCTTAGCATTGGCAGTCTGGCTTCTACATCGACGTACGCTGCCCCATGAATTATGCCTGCCGGTGTTGTAAGTAAGCGGGGCATGTCTAGGTAAGCACCCAAGGCGAGTAAGAGTAGGAATGCTGCTAGTAGCAACGAGAGATGTTGGCGAACTTTGGGATCAACTGTTAACCCTTTGGTTGGATCAATGGTTAGGAGCCCTGAAATGATGTAGGCCCCTGATGCGCCAATGACCGACAGTACGGTAATCACCATTAGTGATGACCGAATGAGAGTGAGGAGCGGAAGGTCGAAAATGTAGAAGGCTATGTCTCGTCCGAATAACGGATCTGTCTCGCCAAAAGGTGTGGCGTGGAGGTACTGGAGCCACACCAGCCACTGATTCGAGGCAAACAGCCCCAGGAATAATGAGAACAAACCTGCGGCCGCAGTAGCAATCCATCTAAAGTGCCGGCGCTCAAGAATAATGGGCTTGACGTCGCCACCTCCGAGCACCAAATAGGGTTTTCCTGGTTCTCTGAGGCCCAAGTGAAAATTTCCAAGTAAGAAAGCAAAAGCTGTCAAAAAGACAACACTGCCAACGAGGATCTTGGTTCCAAGACTAGTCAGAAAAATTTCTTGATATCCTGTTAAGCCGAACCAGAGCCACTCAGAATACAGTTGGGCGATCGCGGGTATGCCCAGAAACAGGAGGAGAGCCGACAGAACGAGGATCAACCTAATAGACATAAGCACGCCTCACATTGTTGATACCATCAACCGGGTTAGGAACTATTGCACTTCCGACTCTTATACAGAGTATCGACGATAGCCTGTAATATTCAAATGATTTAATTTGTTTCTTTCCTTATTCTAGGGAGATTTCGTATGGGTGTGACGGTCGGAGATCTAGCTCCAGAGTTTGAACTTCCGAGTCATCGGGGTGGAAAAGTTCGGTTATCAAGCTTCTTAGGAAATAAAATTGTGCTCGTTGTCTTTCACCCTCTGTCCTGGACTCCAGTCTGTGGAAATCAGATGTCTTTATACGAGAATAACTTAACTTGGTTTGAGCAGCATGATACGCTTGTCCTAGGCATTAGCGTCGATAGTATTCCATGTAAAGTTGAATGGGGCAATAGTCTCGGTGGTATCTCGTACGATTTACTGAGCGATTTTTTCCCCCACGGTGGTGTAGCAGAGTTATACGGTGTTGCAAGATCTGATGGATTGTCCGAACGGGCAACTTTCCTTATTAACAAGCGGGGGTTCATCGTCTTTGCGCGTACTTATGAGATTTCCACCTTGCCTGATAATTGTGAAATTCGAAAAATTATTGAGAAATTGTAGCGAAAATTATGAGAAAGAAGTCCGAGTAGAGTCGAATTATTGGGAAACGCTGCACACGTAAGTTTCTTACAGGTCTCTATAGTTAGTTGGGGTTCACGCTTGTTGGTAGACCAGAAACGGCCGCAAGCATCGGATAAATATTCCGTCAGTTCGCTGGAGAGGACCCGAAGGCATCAAAGAGGAGAAGGTATCTCGTCGATGAGTGACCGTAAATATAGGCAGCGAGGTTATCAGGCTGAATCGAGCGAGGGTGCGCGGAACCCTAAGATGAACCCTGAGACTCGACCACTCGCGCCTGGAGCGAGAGAGCCACGCAGGGTGAGTCTGCCGGGGTTTCATGATGTAGTTCGTTGCGCCCAGTGCGGACGTCTGCTGGAAGCGTCTGTTGAGTCCGAAATTAGATGCTCTGGTTGTGGGACTCATCTTCATTCATGCGTTCAGTGTACGTGGTTTGATACGAGTAGCCACTTTGAGTGTACCAAACCCGTTACGGAGAGGATTTCTCCGAAGGATGCCCGGAACGAGTGTCCTCTCTTCGAGGTTCGGATAACGGTTGAACGCAGAACTCATTCGCCGGGACCAACTGATACAAAGAAAGCATTTGACGCTCTGTTCAAGTAGCTACTTGTGTGATTTGGCTATTGCCACTCCTTCAAGTTGTGCGCTCAAGCTGCTACTTTCCTGCAGGTAACTTTGTACGATGTCTAAGATGATTGCTTTCGGTCCCCTCCTCCGGATCTAAGACGTCGTATGTCATAATCGACCGGTGTCGCGGCTCACTGAAGGAGATTGGCAGAGGGTTCGAGAAGTATTATCTGGTGTAAAGTCTACGGTTCGTCTCATCCTCATTTACTCAGTCGATTGACTGCCATGATTGTCTTTCGGCGCGGCAGCTCCTGGACGAAGTTGTATTACTGCCCGATGACTTGACATTTGTAGAATATGATCTAGTGTTTGACGTAGAATAGATTAGAAACTATGGAGTTGACAAAACGCCAGCAATCGTAATCGTTGGTGAATAAGGATACGGGCATTCGCTTTGTTGGTAGGCCTGCAGGGTATGAGTTTTCATTGCTGATCGACGGTATCTTGCTGGCTTCGTCCGGTTGTTCCGGACTTTCTGAAGAAAGTCGAGAAATACTCGCAACGGTCACGACTCCTCTCCATATCAGAGTTTTTGTGACTCCAACCTGTCCTGATTGTTGCCGGGTGGTTGGCCTTGCCCAACGAATGGCTCTCGAAAATTCAAATATCATAACCTCGGTTGTGGACGCTACCGTTTTCCCGGACTTAGTACGCAAGCATCACATCACCGGTATTCCGAAGACAGTTGTCAACAACGGCACAGAAATCCTAGGTGCTCAACCTGAGGAATTGTTTGTCCGACAGGTGCTTCCGTGACTTGAATTATGGCTATGTCTAGAGTATCGAAAAGTCACAACATGTGATTGGGGGGGGGGGGGGAACGCCACATGAAAAGGCAATTACTTGGTGCGGGAACGCTTGTATTGCTCGTATGTCTGCCTGGGCTCGTCAGCTTAGGTATTCAAACTGGTCGTGCTTTAGGTCAGGAGCGTACGCTGGCTTCGCAGGAAAGGACGGTATGGTACTTTTATCGAGTGAAATGGGGATTTCAGGATAGATTCATCGACTTGTATCAGAAAAATCATCAACCAATATTGAATGAGCACCTTAAATCTGGTCGCCTGACGAACATCAAAACATATATTCCGAAACATCATGGGGACGGGCGTGCAGACTGGACGTTTGCAGTGGAACTGACATTTCGGGATGACGATGCCTTGATGAGGCCTTCTGGTGAGGATGAGATCATTCGTCGCCTTTATCCAGATCAGACTAAGTTTAGAGAAGAGGAACGGTACCGGTTCGAACTACTTGATGCACACTGGGATGTTCCGTTGAGTGAACTTGATCTGAACAAGTAACTCGTCGGAGCAGTACGTTGGTTGGTCTATTTATGTTTCGTTCCCACATTCTGGGAATAAAACCCCAGGTGCGAGTTTACCGTTGGGATCTAGAGCCTCTTTAACTTTTCGCATCTGCTCGATTCCATTTTCGCCGTAGAGTTGCTTCAGTAAAGCCTGTTTGACTGGGTTTCGACCTACACCGTGCTCGGCCAGCGGGCAGCCGTGGAGCCGAACGATTTCACGGCCGAATTCAAGGATTGCTTCTTTTCCTCGCTGCACGTCTTCGGTCGATCTGGGGATCAGATTTGGATGGAGATTACCGTCTGAAATGTGCCCCCAAAGCGCATAGTCCAACCCACGTCGCTCAAACCCATCGCGGTAGATGTCCAAACTTTCACGAAGGCATGAAAATGGAACGATCATGTCAGCAGCAGTTTTTTCGATTGCCATGTCGGTTGTTCGCTTCACAATACCGACACGCCGATTGATCGCTTCGGGAACTGCCTCACGGATGCCGAGGAATTGGGCAACTCGACGATGATCGCCTGGCAGTGCCAGCTCGACCTGGTCGAGCACATCGCTAGTATAGAAAAGCCGGCACAAACGCACGAGGGCTGTGTCTGGTGCATTTTGAGACAGTGCCGATCCGATTTCGTTGTACAAGTATTCAGTACTGATCGGAGTCCCCACTGGTAGCTCGATTTGTGCTAGGAGTAGGGCTTCTGCGTTCGTTTTAAGGACTATGGCATTTTTTCGGTCACTGCCATCTTCACTTAAGAGCCTAAGACATCGGCAATCCATGTACTCGAGCGCAGTGACGTTGATGCCGTGAGGGTCACGTGAATGCCAGGTCTCTTGGGAAGCGGCTCGAAGCTTGGTTGTTAGTCCAAGCGCTTGTTCTTCGTTTACGGTAGGCACCAGTGCCCAGCAGGTAATGGGTACGTGTGGGAGTAACCTAAAAGTAACCTCGGTGATGATACCAAGGGTGCCCTCCGATCCAATGAAGAGGTCGATCAGGTCCATGCAGGGTAGGGCGAAGTAACCAGCAGATCGCTTGGATACTTGCGGCATCTCATAGGTGGGCACTGGAATTCGAATCGTGCCTTTGGATCCTTCGATTTCAAAGTAACCACTTGGGTGAGCCAGCACTTCACCCCTGACGATGTCGAGGACGTCACCCGATGCTAGGACGACGGTCAGTGCGCATACCCAGTCTCTGGTGCTTCCGTACTTGTAGGTTGCGGCGCCGGCAGCGTTGGTAGCGACAACGCCGCCAGCGAAGGCGCCAGTGAACGTCGGCACCGGAGGATAGTATTGACCCTTCTGATTAAGATTTTTCTGCAGCCCTGATAGGGGTACTCCTGCTCCCACTCGAATTGCTGTAGGGCCAACATCGATAATGGATGTTAGTTGAGCGGTGCTGAGGACCATTTCTCCCATGGGTGTTGCACCTCCCGTTAATGATGATTGTGCGCCCACAGGAAGTACTCGTTTGGTTTTGGCTAGGAGTTTTACTATATCGGATTCTGATCGAGGTTCAGCGAGACTGGGAGCGTGACCTCCAGGATAGTATGCTGCGTCCTCAAGAAAGTTCGCCAGGACTTTGGCATTGGTTACGAGAAGTGGAGCGGGTTCTCCCTGACCGCGCGCTGTTCGTGCTTTGATTCGAGATGTTGACATTTTCAGATTGGCATCAAGTCATTTTACATCGGTGGTTAAGCGTATTACTACCTGGACAAGCCAAACCCAAATGGACTTTTACTTGGATTGGGTGTTAGAGTCCGTCGGAGAGGTTTGGATTTACGTAGTGGGAGACAAATGTTGATGTTTCGTCTGTTATTGCTTGCGCCACTACTCGTTCTGATAACTGTGGTCCAACTGTACGCTCAGGCGAATAATTTCGAGGTGCCGGACGAGGAGGTCGTCGCAAAGGTGGACGGCCACGAAATTACCATGGGAGAGCTCGATTGGGCTTGGGAGAAATCTGACAAGCTGTCGCGTATCCAATTGCGGCAGCAGATGTACGATACTCGAAGGCGAGTCCTTGAGGTTTTGATTGGGGAGTATCTGATTGGTATTGAGGCACAAGCAAGAGGCCTGACACGGGATCAGCTCTTGGAGGAAGAACTACCAAGATTGCTGATACCTGTCAGTTCCGATGATATTGATTCTGTGTATGAGAAGGAGTACGACCGCCTCACTGGGGTGACACCAGAGGAAAAACGGGTGAGCGTGAAAAGAATGCTCGATCAACAGCGACTAGTGCAGGCATTTCAGACCTTTGTCAGGAAATTACGAACGGCGTCTGATATAGTCCGAATCTTTCTCGAACCACCTCGAGAGGTAGTGCGGGTAGTGACAAGCGACCCAAGAGTAGGTCCTGCCAGAGCACCGGTCGAGATCGTAGAATTCTCAGATTTCGAGTGACCCTTTTGCCGGAGGGTCAGTGGGACCCTCGAGGAGCTTCGTGAGCGCTATGGTGCACAAATCAAGATAGTTTTTAAAGACTTTCCACTTCCCAACCACTCTTACGCTTTCAAGGCGGCTGAGGCTGCTAACTGTGCCCGTGAACAGGGTCGGTTCTGGGACTATCATGATCATCTGTTCAGCAACCAGAACTCACTCACCACGGTGGACTTGAAGAGGTACGCGGCAGTTTTGGAGTTGGATGCAACCGAATTCAATGCTTGTCTGGATGAGGGGAAGTTCGCCGCCTTAGTGCAGGAAGACGTGGATGAGGGGGTGAGGCACGGCGTTTCTTCTACGCCGACCGTGTTCATTAACGGGCGGGCGATCACCGGTGCGGTACCAATCGAGACCTTTGATGGAGTTATTCGTGAAGAGCTAGTAGCGACGGAACCGGTTCAATAGAATCCGTGCCTGACCCGTCCAGTATTCAAGTCTTTCAGTTAGCGCTTATTAGTGAAGCTTCCTCGTCAAGCCAGGACTGAAAGTCCGTCTCTGTCATGACCGTCATGAACCCACGCATCCTGTAATGCCCCAGTCCACATAACTGTGAACAATTAATTTCATAATCACCGGTCACGGTCGGTACCCACCAAACCGGTATTTCCATTCCTGGGATAACGTCCTGCTTCACACGCATCGTGTTCAATCCAAAACTGTGAATCACATCCTGCGAGGTAAGATAGACAATGACTGGTTTGTCTACAGGCAGGTTAAGCTGATTAATGGTGTGGATGTCATCCCGACCGCTGGGATCTGAGCGGTCTAATCCAATCGCGTTGGTCGGCGTGATGAGATCAATGGACCGTTTCCCAAACTTACCATCGGCTCCAGGGTACTGAGCGTGCCATTCGAACTGTTTAGCGATGACATTAACGACTGTGGACTCTTCTTCCGGAGGAATGGCGTTGACGCGATGGGCCCATGCCGGAACGGCGAAACCGATTAATAACACAGCCTCGACCACCGCTACAGCAATTTCCACGTAGCTAGAAGCATGACTCGTAACGCCAGTATAATCCGCCGTCGGATTCTTTGACTGACGGAACCTAAACAAGGTGTAGATGAAGAAAATACCCCACCCAACGAACAAGAACGCCATGAGCCAGTGGAGCAGAACGATCATTTGGTCTATTTCAGCAGCGTGAGCCGACGCCTGAGTTGGCAGTCCAAGTAGCTCTTGCATCTAGTATTCCCTTCCAGGTTGTATCGATTCAGGGAGATTCAACTCTTGGGCAAGCATCATCCGAGAGCGCTTATAGAGGTAAACAAAAAAAGCAGCAAAGGCACAAATAACACTGCCAGTTATTCCTATCAAGACGACAACTGCCCAAGTCATTCCTAAGGTCATTGGTGAGTCGACAGCACCGAAACACACCGAGCAAGCTAACAGTGAACTTGGTGTTAGGATAAGTAGTTCTACCAACAGCGCAGTATGCGCTCGAATTATCTTGGAACCCATGTCTGTCCCCTGCTACGAAGTTTGGAAACTACTGCAAACCAATTTTCCGAGCCTTACGTATAAATTTAACCGCGTAAACCGATAGTGCCACACCAGCTAGCAGCGACAACGCTGCAGTACCAAGATGTGTGATCGAGCCCGTCGGCGAAATGTACATTCTGGCCGCCCACAACCCCATCATGATCGTCAACGCCACTGAAAGCACAATGAACAGGATATGGACGCCCTTTAAAGACATCTGACGCCCATGGTTTTTTCAGTGGGTAAAGCGGCCAAGATGGTCCGCGAACCCGAGCAACGGGATAAAGATCAACACAAAGAAAAACGCTACAGTGAGCAGCAATGTCCAATAGATTATTTTTTTCTCTGACGTCAAATGCATGAAGATTCCGGCCACTAGAGAAGCTTTCACAAGAGCGATCGCCAATGCTACGGCGATCGCCAGTGGAACGACAAACTCTATGAACGAGATAGCCACCGTTACGACCGTCAGAATCAACAGCGCCAATCCTATCTTAATGTAGGCGGCAACGTGTTTCTTGATATCTTCAACGTTCGTCGAGCTCATTCGGCCTCCAAAACAAATCCAAACGCTTCACGCTCGCTCATCGTAATACACCAGTCCTCGCGTATGTTCGATACCCTCAACACGAACTTACGTTAAGTAGAGTAAGGGGAATAAAAATATCCAGACTAGATCCACGAAGTGCCAGTACAACCCTGCAGCTTCAATCCGGTTCGTGAAACGTTCACGTTCTGTATGCCACATCGCACTCCCTGGACCCAAGAAATAACCATTAACGACGATCCCGCCCACGATGTGCAAGGCGTGGAGGCCAGTCATTGTGAAGTAGATCGCAAGGAAGGTACTCTCTGATGGGTAATCGTGGTGAGAAAACTTTGTTACGTACTCGTAGGTCTTGAAAACCAGAAAGAGCACAGCGAGCCCCACCGTTGAGCCCATATAAAGTTTGTACTTGCTAAAGTCGTTCATCTTGAGCGATGCCCATGACATCACCATTGTTACGCTCGAACTGATAAGGACCGCCGTGTTGATTGCCCCCACGGGTACATCAAGGATCGTTGCGCCAACTGGCCATTCGGTAGCACCAAGTCTGAGGAGGATGTACGACGAGAAAAGGCCACCGAACAGCATGACTTCAGAGGCAAGAAACAGCCAAATGCCTAATTTGACATTGTTTAAACCGGTGTCTGGCCGCTCAGCTACTGTGTAGGGAATCTCCATAAGTACTTATACCTTTGAAGGTTGTGGCTGCTGTCCAGATGGTGGTGCCGCCTGCATCGTAAAGTCCGTCGCACTTCCGGGGACACTGTATTCGTATGGTCCCCTAAAGACCTGCGGTGGCGTGGTGAAGTTCCCGTGTGGCGGAGGCGACGGAGCCGACCACTCCAGCGTTGTGGCATCCCAGGGGTTGTCCGAAACCTTCTTACCGTTCTTTCTACTCCAGATTAAGTTGATGATGAAGAAGATCTGGAAAAGACCAAGGATCCAGGCTGAATAGGACATAAACGTGTTCCAGTGCAAGACGTCCTGAGCGTGTGTGTACTGCATCCCTCCATCGTACATTCGCCTGTTTACTCCGGCTAATCCTGTTATGAACATCGGAAAAAATACGCCATTCATGGCAATGAACGTACCCCAGAAATGGATCCTGCCGAGGACGTCGTTCATGAGTCGACCAGTGGCCTTGGGGAACCAATAATAAATGCCAGCGAAAAGGGCAAGGATTGTCCCGGGGGCGACGACGTAGTGGAAGTGCCCAATTACGTAATAGGTGTCGTGCAGGTGAATGTCTGGTGCCGCAAGTCCTAAGGGCAGGCCGGTCAGTCCACCGATCCCAAACATTGGAAGGAACCCGAGAGCAAACAGCATCGGGGTAGTGAATCGGATCGACGCACCATAGAGTGAGATGAACAACGCTGAAAGAATTATGACCGATGGGATCGAAATGATCATCGTGGTTGTTTGGAAGAATGAGCTCATCACGGTACCCATCCCAGTCAAGAACATGTGGTGCGCCCAGACAATGAATGACATGCATCCAAGGAAGATCAGCGAATAAACCATCATTCGATAGCCCCAGAGTGGCTTTCTGGTATTGTTAGCGACGATTTCCGCCACGATTCCAAAGGCAGGTAAAATTAGCACGTAAACTTCTGGGTGAGCTAGGAACCAGAAAAGGTGTTGCCACAGGAGTGGGCTACCGCCACCGCTAACTTCTAGGGCTTGGTTCGCGACTACCAACCCACTTGGAAGAAAGAAGCTGGTACCTGCGACACGGTCCATTAATTGGAGAACGCCTGCTGCCTCAAGTGGAGGAAACGCCAGTAGCAATAAGAATGCAGTGACAAGCTGGGACCAGCAGAAGAACGGCAGTCGCCACAGAGTGAGCCCAGGCGCCCTTAACTGGAGAGCCGTAACGATAAAGTTCACTGAACCAAGCAGTGACGAAGTGATCAAGAAGATCATTCCAATCAGCCACCATGTTTGTCCTGTAGTCGCGATTACGGACAACGGTGCGTAGGAAGTCCAACCGGAATTGGCCGCGCCACCTGGCACGAAAAAGCTGGTCAACATAATCACGCCACCCATGAAGAAGAACCAGTAGCTAGCCATGTTGATTCGTGGGAACGCCATATCCGGTGCGCCAAGCTGCAACGGTAAGACGAAGTTGCCGAAGCCGCCAACTGAAAGTGGCACTACTCCCATAAAAACCATGATCGTGCCGTGCATCGCACCAAGCTGGTTGTAGAACTCCGGCAACATGATGCCGCCAGGTGCGTTCATTTCGCCAAGGAAGCCGCCAATTAAGGGAATGGTTTGACCAGGAAAAGCTATCTGCCAACGCATCAGCATCATGAGGCTGAAACCGAAAAGTAGGAAGAACATCGCGGTGATCGCGTACTGGATTCCAATGACTTTGTGGTCTACGGAAAAGACGTACGTACGCCACCACCCTAGCTCATGCGCGTGTTCTCCGTGGTCGGCTGTCGTCACATTTTGCACCCGTCGTTACTCCTTACGCTTGAGTGTTACAGTGCCCCAAAACTACCGCAACAGCATCTGTCGGGCTGGGACCATCATCAATGTTCGGCTCGTGGTTCAATTGGCTGACCCAGACCATCCGCCGCCAAGAACGACGGATCCTCCCCCCGTACAGGGTCGCCGCTAGAGGAGCATTCTATCTGCGTGAGTTGCATGGTGCAAGCCTGAGTGCTGGTTCGAGCATTGGTGTAAGAGTAATCTAGCTAGTCACTGCTTGGCTCTCGAAGAGCTCGGCGGGCTGTGCGAGTGACAACCGTAACTGCGAAGATAGTCGCCGCTAAGCCGACGATGAGCATGATGTAGTAATCGGTGCTGCGGCCAGGAACGCTTCCCGAAGCAAGACTTAGAACATCGCCCGCTATTCTCCCGTAGTACACGTAGAGCATTGTACCGGGGAGCATTCCGACTGAAGCGATCACGTAATCGGTAAAGCGGACATTTGTCAGACCGAGCGAATAGTTTAGTAGGTTGAATGGAAAGACGGGAGACAATCGTAGAAGCAAGACGATTTTTCGTCCCTCACGTTTTACTGCCCTATCAATTTCTGCAAAACGGGGGTTCTTCGCTAGCTGTCTTTCAACAAAACTTCGGCCCAGGTAACGGGAGATTAGAAATGCAACAGAAGCTCCCAGGGTTGCCCCAAGAGAAACGTAGATCGTGCCTTTGACGACACCAAAAATTGCACCTGCTGCTAGTGTGAGAAGGGAACCTGGTACTAGGGCGACTGTTGCGATGATGTATCCCGAAATAAATACTCCCGGACCTAAGATTCCGAGACTCTCGACCCATTCGGTAAAGTATGGCAGGTAATCTCCGAACTTTCGCCCGAGAGTAATGAACGATGCCAGAGCGACTACTACCAATGAAGTACGGCGGAGTGATTGCGAAATCCTCACGCCCCCCTTGAGAACGAAAGCTGGCATCGGTGTTGTGCCACCCGTAAGATTATTGCCCGTGTCTTTACCGTGGGCTTGATTTCATGGTCTTAACCAACAAGGTCATTCTATTCCTCTTCTAACTTTCAGGGGGAGCCACGAACACTCGTTGCCGACGGTTAGATATTTGGCAGATGATGTTCCCGGCATAGTTTAAAGTGACGGACGTGTTCTCGAGGCTTATTAGAAGGAACGTCCTTAGTCTCTCAAAATTCGCTTTGGAGTTGTGTTTTGCGCCCGTATTTTCTTATTCGAACCGTATCTTGCTAACCGAACTGAAAGTCGTACAAGGTATACTCTCCATTAGGTGGTTGAGTTTTATGTCAGATTAGGGTTGGGACACCACTCTCAGTGGACGCTCAGACCATGACGGATACAGAGACAGACACGACAGATTCAAGTGCGATGTCAGCCGGGGACGGTTTTTACGACGAGAGCTGGAAACCTGGGAGGATAGCGTTGTACACGGCGGTTGTTGTGGTTGAGGTCTTCGTGTTCCTTGCGCTTTGGCTTTTATCACACCACTTTAGTCCATAATTTATTGCTCTTTACGCTTATGCACCCGGTTGACTGGCTTATAGTTGCCGCTTATCTTGCCTGGATCATCTACGACGGACTCAAGCGTACCAAAGGCACCGAAGCCATTGAAGGTTATTTCTTAGCTCATCGTTCACTTCCGTGGTGGGCGGTTGGGTTGTCTGTCATGGCAACGCAACTGAGCGCGATCACTTTGGTTGGTACCACCGGGCAGGGATATGGGGATGGTATGCGATTTGTCCAGTTTTACTTTGGGTTGCCAATCGCAATGATTATCCTCTCGGTCACCCTCGTGCCATTCTTCTACCGGGCGCGTGTCTATACGGCCTACGAATATCTGGAAAGGCGGTTTGATGCGAAGACGAGGACACTAGCTAGTTTGTTGTTTTTGGTGTCACGGGGTCTCGCTGTAGGAGTTATCATTTCTGCACCTGCCTTGATCTTGTCTATCGTCCTCGGATGGAGTCGAACACTAACGGTCTTCGCCATCAGTTTACCGGCTACTATTTATACGATGGTCGGAGGGGTTCAAGCGGTTACGTGGGCCGATGTGAAGCAAACTGGTGTGATTGTGGTCGGTATGTTGGCGGCCGTGACTGCCTTATTCATGGGGTTACCTGATCAGGTCAACTTCGACCAGGCACTCCACGTGGCTGGCTCGGTTGGACGACTAATGACGATCGATTTCAAATTCGACTTAAATGAGAATTACACCTTCTGGTCTGGAATGATCGGTGGATTGTTCCTGATGTTGGGTTACTTTGGCTGCGATCAGAGTCAGGTGCAACGCTACCTAACAGCGCGGTCAGTAGACGCTGGCCGCTACTCCTTACTTATGAGCGCGTTCGCAAAGATCCCCCTTCAGGTGCTGATCCTTTTGACTGGCGTTCTTGTGTTCGTTTTCTACATCTTCAACGAACCCCCAATGCTGTTTAACCCAGTACACGAAAATAGTGTTTTGAGCAGTGGACGCAGCGGGGATTACACTAATCTGGAAACTGACTTCCACCATGCCTTCAAGCGTCGGCGAGAAGCAGCCGATAATTTGGTTACTGCCCGACTTAATGCTGATCCGGTGATGGTCACCCATGCTACAGCTCTTTTTTTGAAAAGTGATGAGCACTTAAATAAGATCCGAGATCGTGCGGCCTCGATTGTTAGAGACGTTACTGGGGATCAGAACTACTCAGACGTCAACTACGTATTTCCAACGTTCATCACAACCAGGCTACCCATGGGACTTGTCGGGTTGATGATTGCAGCCATCTTTGCGGCTGCAATGTCCAGTATCGCCGCCGAGTTAAACGCACTGTCAGCTGCAACGGTCATTGATTTGTATGGTCGCCATGTGACAAGAACCGCAACGGCTCAGCACTACCTGTTAGTTTCTAAACTGGCAACTGGTTTTTGGGGATTATTTGCCTCTGTGTTTGCCCTGTATGCGGCGAATCTTGGTTCACTTATTCAGGTCGTTAATCAGGTCGGTTCGTACTTCTACGGCTCCCTGCTTGGAGTGTTTGTGCTAGCAATCGGTGTCCGGCGCGCAACCGCACGTGGCGCCCGGTGGGGGCTTGTCGTCGGAATGCTCACCGTTGCAGTGGTTGAGTACACGACCAACGTTTCTTTCCTGTGGTTCAATGTCATCGGAGCCACTGTTGTAGTAATCGTTGGAACGATTTTGAGTTCCTCACAATTGACTTCCAGCTGACCAATTCGGTTCGCTTAATCTGCTAATCACCTAGGTTTGTGAATGAACACGAGACTAAATTTAGAGGACGAATGTTTCTACGAGATTTGCCAAATAATTGCCGCCATGATATAAGTTCAGAAAACACGACCAAAATGGTCGGTGTTATGTGGCGTACCGGTCTTGGTGTGCCGTAGGTTTGCCCTCGGTGGGGCATTTTTCACTGACAACTAACGATCCGGGAGTCGGTGATTCCCGAAAGAAACGAGAGTCATGAGTACTGTCCAGCAGACCATCGAGGAAATCACAGGCAAAGAGTACAAGTACGGTTTTGTGACGAAGGTCGAGGTAGACGAGATCCCTCCCGGTCTAAATGAGGACATCATCAGAACAATTTCAAGGAAGAAAAACGAGCCAGGTTGGTTGCTCGATTGGCGGCTAAAGTCCTATCGGTTGTGGACGACCATGAGGGAACCCAAATGGCCGAATGTTTTTTACGCTCCGATTAATTATCAAGACGTCGTGTATTACTCAGCGCCCAAGCAAAAGGTAAGTCTCGAGAGCATGGACGAAGTTGATCCAGAAATTCGTCAAACATTCGAGAAACTCGGAATTCCCCTCGAAGAACAGAAGCTTCTCTCGGGAGTCGCAGTTGATGCAGTGTTTGACAGTGTGTCGGTCGCGACAACGTTTAAAGCTAAACTGGCCGAACTAGGAATCATCTTCTGCTCATTTTCTGAGGCGGTTCAAGAACACCCTGAACTCGTAAGAAAGTACCTCGGTTCGGTGGTACCACATACAGACAACTTCTTCGCAACGCTGAATGCGGCAGTGTTCACTGACGGCTCCTTTGCCTATATTCCAAAAGGTGTGCGTTGTCCCATGGAGCTGTCAACCTATTTCCGAATCAACGCGGCAGCCACAGGTCAGTTCGAGCGGACTCTCCTAATCGCGGACGAAGGAGCCTCTGTTAGCTATCTTGAGGGCTGCACGGCACCGATGCGCGACGAGCACCAGTTGCACGCTGCGGTTGTCGAGTTAGTGGCACTAGATAATGCAACGATTAAGTACTCGACCATTCAGAATTGGTATCCGGGGGACAAAGAGGGCAGGGGTGGTATCTACAACTTCGTTACCAAGCGAGGAAAGTGTTTAGGTGTGAACTCGAAGATTACTTGGACTCAAGTCGAGACTGGTTCAGCAATCACATGGAAGTATCCCGGATGCATTCTGCAGGGTGACAATTCGATTGGAGAGTTCTATTCGGTTGCCGTAACGAATAATATGCAGCAGGCAGATACTGGGACAAAGATGATACACATTGGGAAGAACACAAAGAGCACGATTGTGTCTAAAGGGATTTCGGCCGGCAAGGGGCAGAACACCTACCGGGGATTGGTGAGGATTGGTAAGGGGGCGAAGGGTGCTCGGAATTACTCTCAATGCGACTCGTTACTGATTGGCAGCGAATGCGGTGCGCATACGTTTCCGTACCTTGAGGTTAGAAATACTTCTTCTCAAGTGGAGCACGAAGCGTCGACGTCGAAGATTGGGGAGGATCAGATTTTTTACTGCCGGCAAAGAGGTCTTTCGACAGAGGATGCAGTTAACTTAATTGTTAGCGGGTTTTGTAAGGAAGTCTTCCGCGAGTTGCCAATGGAGTTTGCGGTAGAGGCGCAAAAGCTTCTAGGGGTGACTCTTGAAGGAAGCGTCGGCTAACCCGGAACAATTGAGAGGAACTGAGACGGAGCTTTAGTCAAGGGAACCTGATGTCGGATACCGTATTTTCCATCGTTCACACTAGACACTAACGAACAAGACCAACTACCGCAAAGATGCTTGAGATTAAAAACCTACACGCGAGGGTGGCCCAGAGAGAGATTCTTAATGGGATTAATCTTATCGTGAGGACTGGAGAAGTCCACGCGATCATGGGACCGAACGGATCCGGGAAGAGTACTTTGGCTGGTGTTTTAGCTGGTCGGCCGGAATACGAGCTGACGGATGGGTCGGTCCTTTACCTCGGGAGCGACCTGTTGCAGATGGAGCCAGAGGATCGAGCCAGAGCAGGTGTCTTCTTAGCGTTTCAGTACCCCGTTGAGATTCCTGGTGTAAACAACGCCTTTCTATTGAAGGCGGCACTCAACGAGCAGCGAAAACATCGAGGAGAATCTGAGCTGGATGCTATGGATTTCATGGAACGTGTTCGTGATCAGATGAAGCAACTGGAAATTGACTCGGACTTGCTGAATCGTCCAGTAAATGCTGGGTTCTCGGGTGGTGAAAAAAAGAGGAATGAAATTTTCCAGATGGTTGTGCTTGAACCCAGGTTGGCGATTATGGATGAGACCGATTCAGGTCTGGATATTGACGCGCTTAAGGTCGTGGCTAAGGGTGTGAATTCTACGAGAAGTCCCGATCGTGCAATCCTTGTGGTGACTCACTATCAGCGGTTGCTTAACTATATAGTTCCTGATTACGTCCATGTGCTCTCGGCAGGTCGCATCGTGAAGTCAGGAGGTAAGGACTTGGCGCTCGAACTCGAGGAGAGGGGTTATGGATGGCTCCTCGGGGACGGAGGGACCAAGGCCAAGGTGTGAAGAGACGATCCACGACGCAGGGAGCGGAAAGATACGAGGAGTACCTCGCCGAATTTGAACGCGTGTCGCGCGAGAATGGTGGGGGTGCAGGAACTCCTCTAGCTGAACTACGACAGCGAGCCATAGCCAGGTTCGGAGAACTCGGATTTCCGACTAAAAAGCTCGAAGAATGGCGCTTTACGAGTGTCTTGCCGATTACCGAAACAACGTTCGAGCTCGCCAAAAGTGGTCTCTCTGATGTTTCAAGAGCGCAGCTCAGCCGGTTCACGTTTGACACAACTCCTTTTAACCAACTTGTCTTTATCAATGGACAGTACGCGCCACAATTTTCATCACTTGAGTCGTTACCATCTGGGGTTAATGCCGGAGGTCTCGGAGAGGCGGTAGATCAAAATCCGGAACTTGTCGACCAATACTTAACCCGACTAGAACCCTACCAAAACGAAGCATTCACAGCACTCAACACCGCGTTTCTGTTTGATGGCGCGTTTCTGAGGATTCCTGCAAACGTGATTGTTGAGCAACCGATTCACTTGCTTTTCGTAACAACTGCGCACGAAGCCGGGACCGTTCATTACCCTCGAGTACTGATTCTAGCGGGAGAAAATAGTCAGGCATGTGTCCTTGAAAGTTATGTGGGGTTGCACGAGACGCAGTACTTCACCAATGCGGTGACCGAGATTATAGTGGGACCGAATGCGGCTATTGATCACTACAAATTGCTACAAGAGAGTCTTAAGGCTTTCCATGTTGCTAGGATGCATGTTTCGTTGGACAGAGCCAGTAGTTTCTCTTCCCATGCGATCACGCTCGGGGGGGCTCTTGTTCGTAATGATGTGTATGCGCTGTTGGATGGAGAGGGCGTTGACTGCACACTGAATGGATTCTACTTGGCGAATGGTCGCCGCCTCATCGATAACCACACAACGATTAACCACGCCAAACCCAATTGTTCGAGCCACGAGCTTTATAAAGGCATTCTTGATGATGAAGGCCACGGGGTGTTTAACGGCAAGATAGTTGTGCAGCTCAATGCTCAGAAGACTGACGCCAAGCAGACGAATCAATCGTTACTCTTATCCGAGACGGCGCTGATCAACACAAAACCGCAGCTTGAGATTCTCGCAGACGATGTGAAGTGTACGCATGGCGCGACGGTTGGACAGCTTGATAAGGATGCGATGTTCTACTTGAGGACCCGTGGGCTCAGTTATACGCAGGCACGGAGTATGTTAATCCACGCATTTGCAAGCGACATCCTTCACCGAATCAAACTCAAGCCGGTTCAGGCGCAGCTCGAACATGTACTACTTGGACAGCTTCTGCTTCCTGCTCAAGACGAGCCAGCAGTGGTGGACATGGACAATGGATAGTGTTGGTGCGGCCAATCGTACGGCTCAGTCCAACCATTCCGACTTCGACGTAGCTCGGATACGCAAGGATTTCCCTATCCTTAGTCTGGATGCTCGTGGTAAGCCACTTGTGTACCTCGATAGTGCAGCAACTAGTCAGAAGCCGCAGATCGTCTTAGATGCCTTGCAGCGCTACTATTGTGAGGAAAACGCGAATGTCCATCGTGGTGTCCATTTGTTGAGTGAGCGGGCCACGCAAGCTCATGTCAGCGCACGGGTCACGGTTCAGAAGTTTGTGAATGCGGCCGAGTCACGAGAAATTATTTTCACACGAAACTCGACTGAAGGAATCAATCTGGTAGCGCAGACCTACGGCCGTCAGCGGGTGAGTGCAGGTGATGAGATCGTGATCTCAGAGATGGAGCATCATTCCAACATCGTCCCGTGGCAATTACTCTGTGAGGAGAAGGGGGCGCGCTTGCGTGTTGTGCCGATCACAGATACTGGAGAGCTTCGACTGGACCAGCTCGAAAGTTTTCTTGGTCCGCGAACAAAGCTCGTGTCCATTGTTCATCTTTCCAACTCTTTGGGTACTATCAATCCAGTTCATCGGATCGTCGAGATGGCACATGCTCAAGGTATTCCAGTGTTAATAGACGGTTCGCAGGCCGCTTACCATTTAACGATTGATGTGCAGCTGCTGGATTGTGATTTTTATGTGTTTACTGGTCACAAGCTCTACGGTCCAACGGGGATAGGAGTTTTGTATGGGAAAGCAGGGCTACTCGAAGAGATGCCTCCCTACCAGGGTGGGGGAGACATGATTAGTTCGGTCACGTTTGAGAAAACCACTTATAACAGCCTGCCTTACAAGTTTGAGGCAGGTACCCCGCACATCGCAGGGGCGATCGGTTTGGGGACGGCGATTGACTACGTAAACAGTGTTGGAATGGATCGCATTGCGGCGTACGAAGAGGAACTTCTATCGTACGGTACGGCAGTCCTGTCTGAGGTGCGAGGGCTTCGGTTGATTGGTACAGCTCCTGAGAAGGCAAGTATTCTTTCGTTCGTCCTCGAAGGAGTACATCCACACGATGTGGGCACAATCGTGGATCAGGAAGGAGTTGCTATTCGCACGGGTCATCACTGTACGCAACCCCTCATGGAGAGGTTCGGGGTGCCTGCTACGGCTCGAGCCTCACTCGCAATGTACAATACGAGGGAAGAGCTCGACGCTTTGGTAGCTGCACTCATGAAGGTAAACGAGATGTTTGGCTAATGTCGAACTTACGAGAGCTTTACCAGGAGGTCATCCTCGATCATAACAGGCACCCAAGAAATCTCGGGGTACTGCCGGATGCTGATCGTACCGCGGAAGGATCTAACCCTTTATGTGGGGATAAATTGTCAGTTTTCCTGAAAATAGATGGTGATGTGATCAGTGACATCCGGTTCCAGGGTTCAGGCTGTGCTATTTCGAGGGCATCAGCCTCATTGATGACTGATAGAGTGAAAGGTCAGACACTTGCAGAAGTTCAACGTTTGTTCGAACGATTTCATGCTATGGTGATGGCTGACACTGATCAGCCACGACTCGAAGATTTTGGTAAGCTGGCGGTGTTGGCCGGCGTTCGAGATTACCCGATGCGTGTCAAGTGCGCTACTCTTGCTTGGCACACTCTACGTGCGGCGGTCGGCACGCAGACAGATATCGTATCGACAGAGTAATGATGGATTTTTATAATGGAATCAAATCATGAGACTTCCGGCGCAGTAGTTTTAAACAAACTCAATCGAGACAGTGCCAATGCCGTTGAGAGCGATCCACTAGCCACGCTGAAACTCAAGCCGCAAATTATTGAAGCAGTTTCGACAGTTTACGATCCTGAGATCCCCGTAAATATCTACGAGCTTGGATTGATCTATGACATTGTTGTTGGTGCCACAGGGACCGTGAGTATTCGGATGACACTCACGTCACCAATGTGTCCAGCTGCTCAAAGTTTACCAGTCGAAGTGTCGGAGAAGGTTAAAGCAGTTCCTGGTGTGACTGGTGCAAGCGTCGATTTGGTATGGGATCCGCCCTGGGACAAGGACAAGATGTCCGAGGCAGCCAAGCTCCAGCTTGGACTTCTATAGACCATGCGATACTTCGGCTGACTGAGACAACCAGTATAACTCAGCACGTCAAAGACTGAGTTTCCAGTTACATTTAGTTCAAAGTCTAATTTCGGCGGTTCATTAGGCTTATGAACTAAGCGCCTCTACATCTATGTTGTTGATCTTCACAACGGAGAGTAGCTTCATCGTCTCGCGAACGTAATCAGCTGTCAGAACGTCGACGGAGATTCGCCCTCCGTCGATCGCATAGTTCTCCTGGTCAGAGAAGAGAATTCCACCTACTCGGTTAAACTTGGTTGCTTTTCTGAATCGAAGTCCACCAGCGAAGTCGTAGGCGAACTGTTCCATTCGGCCGGTTTCGGGATCAAACCAGAACATATAAGAGTCATCCGCATCATTACTAGTGTTCGGTTGAAAGGTAATCTTGATTTTGTGGAGACCGCGATTATCCCAACGTTCGATCCCCAGATCCTCAGCGAGGACACCTGCACCGCCGATCGAGTGGGGAAGAAGTGGGAAAAACACGCGAGCATTGACGAAGGTTCGTGCTTGTTCAGCGGTCTGTTCGTCGAGCTCTACCTCCACTCCGTCATCCCAACGTTGGATTGTGGTGTTGGTCAATCGAACCTTTCGCTGGATCTTCAGGTCGCTTCCCGCTTGGCTAATGACGGTATAGTCGAAAAGGCCGTCTTCAGCGCGGGCGACTATGTTGAACTCGCCAGAGAGCGAACTGATGGTCAAGGAGATTTCAGAATTATTGTAAAGAGGCCCACCGTGAAAGTTGATGGCTTTTTCTAGGATTGGGAGACGGACCCGCACTTCCGTGCGGTTGTTTTCTCTGCTGATGCTAGCATCGTTTGGATTGCACCCGAACGACAGTCCGGCTATCAGCCCTATGGTCACGAATTGGTGGACATTCATAGTTAATTTCCTTGTTCCCTACAGTTCCCCTTATAATGAGGGACGCTTTACGGTGTTAAGAAAGTTCAAGGCGACCGAGCGTGCCAACTCTAGCCGATTGCAGGAGAAACAATCGGTAGCTGAGGTTGCCAGTCCCAAGTGTAACTGTTGTGCTGCAGGGTACATGGCGCCTTCGAGTAATTCAAATACTTTAAACGAGCGCCGACAGAATCTAATTCCTTGAGTTCTTCGAGCATTGTAAGGCTTCTCACCGGAACCTAAGCGGGAAACATGGTCGGCGACTAACGTGGTAAACGGGAGAGGTAGTTCGAATAGTTGTGATCCGTCTGAATCGACTGTTGGTTCCAGTGGCTTTGGCAGTTCGCTATAAATCGTTGAGATCCTTTCGGTATGATAACTGCTTGGTTAACAATTTCTGAGATTTTTTCTGCTTGGCACCTACGGTCTACTTCTTGAAGTTGTGGCTGGAAGTTGTTGAAAAAATGGTATTGTCAGTCCTGATGAGCGCACAAGTGATGGATGATGAGAGTGGGTGCTTAACGCGAACCTGATTGTATTCTTACACTACTTTGGGCAAGAATGCGGGGTCGGTATCTCGGCGTTTAATTTGGGATGTTAGTTAGTGTTGTAAGTGCGTTTGCGAGGATAAATTAGTTGACCTTTAGGAAGAGGGTGCTATGGGTTTAAGATCCTATATGGTTCTGTTGTTGTCAGTTGGTCTGATGTCAGGTTGTGCGCAGCAGACCCCTGAAATGCAACTGATTAATGATGTTGCTGAAGCCATAGGTGGAATGCGAACCGTTGAGGACACCGAAAGTTTGGTGATTGACGGAAGTGGTTCGACTTTCAATATTGGTCAGAATAGGACTCCCGAAGAAACTCCCGGAGTACGGCATGAAATCTCAGAATTTACACGTAAAGTCGATTTTGTGAACGGCCGATGGCGCCATGAGCAGCTCCGGACAACCAACTATTTAACTGGTCGTCCGGTCTTTGACCAGCGACACATTACGGCGCTTGATGGGGATGTCGCTTTTGATGTGGCTTCGGATGACACCATTGAGCGTGTATCGAGCCTTGAGGCTAAGAACCGAAAGGACTCGCTTTACCACAATCCGGTCGGCATTATTAAGGCCGCGATTGCTGAGGGAGCGACCACAAGCAGCCTACGACAGGAGAGCGGTCAGAATGTTGTCGATGTGATGACCGTTGACGGCGACCAGTACACACTCTACGTGGACGCCGAGACCCAACTACCTACGAAGGTCACGTCTGCAAGCTACAATAGCAATCTTGGTGATGTCACGCTCGAGACCGAGTTTGATGCCTATGGGGAAACAGGTGGGCTAGGATTCGAAGCCAGGCTGACCTTGCCCCGGAAAATTACACGTAAGCTGGACGGTCTTGTTGCGGCTGACTATACCATCTCAAATGTGGCAGTGAACGGTGACGTAGGCGATCTCTCCGCTCCTGAGGAGGCCAGCGGAGCTGAGGCCCCAACACCGTCAGCCAATGTTTCTGTTGAAGAGGTCTCGACCGGAATCTGGCACCTTACAGGGCAGTCGCATCACAGCGTGCTCGTTGAGTTTCCTGAGTATCTCGTATTGATTGAAGCTCCGCAGAACGATACGAGGACGCTGGCTGTAATTGAGAAAGCTAGAGAGTTGCAGCCTGAGAAATCGTTGCGATATGTCATCAACACTCATCATCATTTCGATCATTCAGGTGGGATTCGAGCGGCAGTATCCGAAGGCCTAACTGTAATTACGCACGAATTAAACAGGGCGTTCTTTGAGGACATTGTAGGGCGACAGCACACCGTTTTACCGGATGCCTTAGCTATGAACTCCCAGCCTCTAGCGATTGAGACGGTTCCTGGGGATGATAGGTACGTCCTGGAGTCTGGTAGGCAGGGTCTGGAGATATATCCAATACTTAACAGCCCTCATGGGGATACTCTCCTCATGGTGTATTTTCCTCGTGAGCGGCTGTTGGTGGAAGCCGATGTGTTTTCACCTGGCAGCCCCGCAGCACCTTTCGCTGCAAATCTACTCGAGAACATCGAAGAAAATAACCTACGAGTTAATCGGGTGGTTCCTATCCACGGTGACGTTGTCGACTTCTCCGAACTGGAAGAGACCGTTAAGGCCGAAAGCTCTTCTCAGTGACCTGGGAGTCGTTTGATTAAGAGTCAGGAGGGTAGAAAACGGAGCCGCTGGATTGATGAAGTCTTGATATTCTTGATCAGCCGGTCGCAGTTTAGCGACCGGCTGTTTTTTTAGCGACTGATATTGTGCCCTTGGTTTCGTTTGTGTTTGATATTTAAAGATGGTTTTGAGTCTCTGTGACATGATCGAAAATCCTAGATTGCTTGAAAGAGAAATGCAGATTTCGGCAACAGTCTTGATTTTCTGGGATATGCTTCCCTCTCTCCAATGACCCATCGGGTACGTGTATTCGCGCCAGCCACGATCTCAAATCTTGGACCTGGCTTTGACGTTCTGGGCCTTGCACTTCAGCAGCCAGGTGATGTTGTTGAGGTCGAAGTTTCCGACAAGCCTGGAGTACAGATCGTTGAGGTCACCGGTGCGGGAAACAGACTAACTACGGATTCGACTCAAAATGTTGCTGGGGTTGCTGCAGCCGATGTACTACAGAGGATACAGGCCGGTGAAAAGCGAGCAGTCGTTGGGGTTCGGTTATGGTTACATAAGCAGATGCCTCTGGCGAGTGGTCTTGGCAGCTCGGCGGCCAGTAGCGCTGCTGGTGCAGTGGCTATCAATGAACTTCTTGATAATCCGTTGTCGAGAAAGGAACTGATATCGAGTGCGCTTAAGGGCGAGTATATAGCTTCGGGATCGGCCCATGCAGACAACGTTGCGCCTAGTTTGCTGGGAGGGATCGTCCTTATTCGTAGTTACAATCCACTCGAGCTTGCGTCACTCCCGGTTCCTCCAGACCTTAGAGTGATCGTGATACACCCACATTTTGAAGTGGAGACATCGTTGGCTCGCGCACTTGTGAATGAGCAGAGGTACGAGCTCGGCCCAGTTGTTACTAATCTGGGCAATCTTGGGGCTTTCGTCGCTGCACTCTATGAAAATGATTTGGGATTATTCGGTCGAAGTATCTGTGATCGGTTGATCGAACCGACTCGAGCAAAACTAATCCCAGGATTCCAGAATGTTAAGGATGCGGCCCTTAAGGCTGGTGCGCTTGGATGTTCAATCTCTGGAGGGGGGCCTGCAGTCTTCGCGTTCTCTGACAATGATCGTGGAGCGGCTTCTGTCGCACAGGCGATGTGTGAGGCATTTAAAATATCTGGCGGCCTTGACTCCAAAGCTTACGTCGGGTTGATTAATACTCGAGGTGCCCATACGGTAACTCAGGATACGTGAATCGACGCTGAGGAGATCTTAATTGCAGCACGAGGTTGCTTGATGAGAGAAAGGGTAGTAGTCACTTTAGGAACTTTTCGCGGTGGAAAACGGTTCTCAATCATTTCTGTTTTGACGGTTAGCAGTTTAATTTTGTCAACAATCGGTGTGCAACCGGTGAGATCGCAACAAGGCAATTCACCAAAGGTGAAGATATCAGTTAGTGACGGCGTTTATACGATGGGTCAGGCCGATCGGGGATCAATGATTTTTGAGAACGGATGCTCTGGATGCCATGTTCCAGAACAATTTTCAGACCCCTTCTTTTTGGAGGCTTGGGCCGGACCGATCACTGATCTATTCGGCTTCATCCGTGCCACCATGCCTGAAGACAGTCCTGGTCGGTTTAATGTGAAAGAGTATACTGACATACTGGCGTATTTTTTTGGCTTGAACGGCCTACCGTCTGGAGAGACTGAATTAGAAGCTGACGAAGAATCGCTCGGCCAGATCTACATTGAACCTGGGGATGATGCCCCGCCGGTCGATCAAATTCCAGACGAGGCCCAGTCAGACTGAGCAGTCAACTTTTCGGTCGTCACACATGCGAAATTCATTTGCCGTGATAGCCATCTGATGTTGGTCAGACCCGCCTGGAATGAAAGGGTTTCAGATAATCTCGTGAGTGGCAGATGATCTAGGTTGACGTTGCGCGGCGAGATGGGCCGTTACCTTGTCAACCTGGGAGAACTACTTTTGAACGAACTGTCCCGGCTATTGGACGACGCCAGCGGTGTCCAGTCCAGAACCAGAGAAGGCCAGCGGCGAGAAATAACCCTACCACCCAGCCCATATAGGTTGAGATAAAGATGACATCTGGGATTGGCAGACCGACTTGCCAGAGGTAATTTGTTCGATCAGACATCCAGTGCCACGCGGTGTGTACAATCAATACCGAGAGGATAATCGTTCCTACCTTTTCAGCTACCACATATCTAAATAGCACTACGAGTGCAGGAACTACTAGAGTCAACGCAAGCACTTGACCGAGTTCGACGCCAACATTGAAAGAGAGGAGTGACACGAGTAGATGTGAGCCCGCAAACTGAAGTGTCTCCCTGAGAGTGAACGAAAAGCCAAAGCCATGGACAAGACCAAACAGGAGCGCTGTGATCCAGCGGCGTCTTAAGTTGGCCCCAATGACGTTCTCTATTGCCATGTACACTATTGAAGCTGCAATCAGCGACTCGACCAGTGGGGGAAACCACCGCCCGCTTGGTCCGAGTTCGTAGGCTGACATGATCAGGGTTACCGAATGTGCAACAGTAAAGGCTGTAACCACGAGTATAAGTGGGCGAAACTGTCTCAGAGGTATGACTAGACAAAGTAGGAATAGGAGGTGGTCAGTGCCGTCGAGGATGTGAAAGAACCCTGCCTTGATAAACACCCAGGCGGCTTGATGCCATCGCGGGTCGAGATTAACACGCTCACCACCACCGACGAGTTCATAGGCACGCGTAGAGCCATCCGGGGGCATGAATCGTACGCTTGTCTTTAACCCATTACCGACTCCGAATGTGGTCAGCAGATCAACTGAAAAGGTCGATTGATCCGAATCAATTGGGTATACCAAATGGGCATCGAAAAACCCTTGATTCCAAAACACGTTCGTGTCTTCCGAAAGTTTCGGACCGGCAATGTGAGAGAGCGCTTCCGTATAACTGCTAAACGATTTATTTGATGGACGCGAGATACGTGCCTCACCGAAATTCTTGGTTAGAAGATGTCCGTCTTCGTATAAATCGATTAGGATTGCAGCCTCATCAATAGTCGCTTTAAGTGCCGGTTCGATATGCCCAAGAGCAAGATAACCAGGTCCTTTCTGTGGCAGGTTCATATCCGCAAGGAGGATGAGTGGTAGTCGCAACAAGAAGTGGAGCTTGTTGCCGTCTGGTTTGACGAAAGCATGAATAACAACTTCAGCTGGAACATCGTGAGCCGGCAGCGGGGATGGTATCGTCAGAAGGAGTAATACCGTTAACAATAGCGCTGTGGTACCGGTCCGACTCGTTTTGCGGATACTCATAATATCAAACTCCACCGCGGCGTGTTGGCTGCATAGATTATTCTAGGTATTCTGCGATCAGTTGTCAGACGTCCGTGACGCACCTGGACTTGGAACGAACTTTTGTATTCGTTTTCCACTTTCGACTTCTGAAGTGTAGATGTTGCCTTGTGAATCAACGACGACGTTGTGCAACCAGTGGAATTGTCCGGCTTGTCGTCCGCGGCGACCGAAATTTCCAAGAATCGACAGATCTTGCCTTAGTAGCATCCAGACTTTCTCATTGGCTCCGTCAGCGGTGAAGAGATGTAACTGCTCAGCATCTGGTGAAAGCTCGACGTCGAAAGTTGACCCATTTACGCCGAGTGTTCGTTTTGCCACGAATGCCTCTTCAACGAACGTACCATCTTTCTGAAAAACCTGAATCCGGTTGTTGGTTCGGTCACAGACGTAAACGAGTCCATCGTTCGCGATGCGAACACAGTGCACGGGGCTTCTGAATTGTTGTGGAATTGGAGCATCCGGATCGTACGGACCAGGATTCGCATCATCGGGTTTGTTGCCGTACGCTCCCCAGTGCCGTTTATACTCGCCAGTATCAGCATCGAAGACGATCACTCGTTTGTTTAGATAACCGTCCGCCACGTAAATCTCATTGGTTTCTGAGTCGACCTCCATGTCAGCTGGTTGGTGTTGTTACTTCCCTCGCTCGGTCCAGCGTGACCGATTTGTAACAGGAATGTTCCGTCCCTTGACCATTTAAGTACTTGATTGTCTCCTTTCCCAGCGCCGGCGGTCCAAACGTTGTCCATGTGGTCAACAAAGATCCCATGTTCACTGGCGGGCCACTCGTAGCCTTCGCCTTGGCCACCCCAGGCCTGGATGACATTGCCCTCGCTGTCGAACTCGATCACTGGTGGGGCTGGAACGCAACAATCCGCTTCCGGAGGATCAAGTGACAAGGCTCGCTCGTCCCGATCCAGACTACTTGGCCGTTGGATAATCCAGATGTGGTCCTGTGAGTCAACCGCCATGCCTGAAACTTGACCGAGGATCCAATTATTTGGTAGCTCCTTTGGCCAAAAGGGATCTACCTTGTACGTAGGGGTACCATCGTCCGATTGGTCCATGGTGGCAACCGATTCAGGTTCGGGTTCAGGCGGCATTGGTCCGCACGCAGCGCTCAAAATAAAGATCCAGGAAATTGTGATGATGCCAAGACTGCGTGGGTGTTTCATGAAGGTTTCTCCTTCTACATTGATTTTGCCGGCGACTAACCCGGCCGTCTCACGCCTGGCTATTTCTTACAAAATCTATGGAGTCGACTTTTTCCATTTAGAACCCGTATCGTTACTCCATCGCTTGATTTAGATCAGGCTAAGAGTAACTGGAAACCTTGGGCGTAAAGATAATTTTCACTAAAACTATTTCAGGATTTCCCTGTATATCACAGGTTAATGGGACAGGTCACCCCGGTGGATTCTGCCGAATAACGATTTTTAACATTTGAGTTAACCGATGTCTCTTGTTGAGGGACCATGAGCAGGAAGTACTCCAGATCAACACTTATCGCGCATCGCTAAATTTTAATTTATGTTAAGGCATTCGGATGTGGATTTGTCTCCTTAACTTCCGAAGAAACGGGCGCCTATTTTGGACTCGGGTGGTTGCGCTGATGATGACCGGTTTTCTTTGAGAAGGAACTGCTCAACTGCGCTACGAGAAAATCAGGGCAGGTTACTTACAGTATAGGTGTTTCGATGTATTATTTGGCTCCCGCAGCAGCGTAAAGTACAAATACCTGAAGTGCTGGAACTGCTAATTCTTCTAGAACATCGAATGGTAAATCCGAAAACTTCATTCTGCTATTGTGATCGAATCTTTTCCTTCTAGCATCGAAGTAGCCCCCGAGGGTTCACCTGTCGCCTCGGTAATTTGGATGCACGGTCTTGGGGCAACCGGACACGATCTTGCGACGATACCGTTGCAGTTAGGTCTCCCGAGTAATCTGGCTGTGAGGCATATATTTCCTCACGCGCCGAGTATTCCGGTTACCATTAATCAGGGTCTCGTTATGCCGGCGTGGTACGATATTCAGAGTTTCGGGGCGCGTAGTGAAGATGAGTCAGGCATTCGGCAGACTTCGAACTGTATTAACCAACTCATCACGCGAGAGGTGGAACGGGGCATTGAATCTAATAAGATTGTTATTGCGGGGTTCTCTCAGGGGGGAGCCATGGCACTGTTCGCCGGTCTCCGTTCCTCCCAGGCGTTGGGTGGTATCATGGTGCTCTCAGCCTATCTCTTGCTTGCCGAGAAACTAGACGGAGAGGCCAATAAGGCCAACAAGCAAACGCCAATCTTTCAGGCGCATGGGTTATCTGACCCGACAGTACCGATCGAGTTTGGAATGTTTGCTCGTGATGAGTTGATCCGTTCAGGTTACTCAGTGGAGTGGCATGAATATCTGATGCCACATCAGATTTGTCCCGAAGAGCTTAACGATATTGGTCTTTGGGTGACTAAGGTACTGCGATTTGACCGCGAAACAAAGGAATAGGAATACGCGACGATCACAAATACCAGATATTCGACGGTCAACGAGACCTAGGTCTTGGGGTTCGACGTCGTTGGTAGTAGTTGGAAGCACAGTGATTATGATCTTGGGAGCATGGGTCTTATGGTTCTCGTCGTCAGGTGTCAAATCTGAAATGGTTCTGTCAGATGTGAGCAATCTTCGTATTGAGGTGCTGAGAGAAATCCCCCACGACTCCAATGCTTTTACGCAGGGTTTACTGTGGTACGAGGACAGACTCTATGAGAGCAATGGACAATACGGTCGTTCAGATCTTAGGCGCATTGATCCGGTTAGCGGGATCGTGGAGCGACGAGTTGACTTACCTTTATCTATTTTTGCTGAAGGGTTGGCTCGTGTCGATCGACGACTAATTCAACTGACGTGGAAATCAGAGCTTGCACTCGTCCACGATCTCGACACATTTGAGACTCAAGGCGAGTTTAGCTACGTGGGTGAAGGATGGGGACTTTCTTCCGACGGTTACCGACTAATTATGAGCGATGGTAGTGCCAGGTTATCGTTTCGTGATCCGCAGACATTTGCAGAGATCGGTAATCTAACGGTTACGCTGCGTGGTTTGAGCTTCAGAGATCTCAACGAGTTAGAATGGGCAGAAGGCTCAATCTTCGCGAATGTCTGGCTCCAGGACATCATCGTTCGTATTGATCCCAAAAGTGGAAAGATAACGGGACTCATCAACGCCGCTAATCTACTCAGTATCAGTGAGTCCAGACGTGCCGACGTTCTAAACGGCATTGCCTATAATTCAGATTCACAAACCTTCTACATTACTGGTAAACAGTGGCCTAAGATGTTTGAGGTAAGATTTGTCGACAAGTAGGTTCGGAGATGACGGATTAACGGCTGACTTGTGTTGACAACTGGAGCTACAAGTGACGGTAAATAATTTCTTTTGGGGAATGGGAATATTCCTAATTGTCTCGGGTTGCCAAGCTCTGCCGGAGCAAGAATCAATAATGGCAAGTGTAGATTTAGTTGAAGGCATTAGTGCCGATTCTCTTTTGGAACACATCAAGATTTTGGCTTCAGATGACTTTGAGGGTCGTGCCCCCGGGTCTCGTGGAGAGGAAAAAACGATCGAATACCTGACTGATCAGTTCAGTTCGTTTGGGTTGCTTCCTGGCAACCCAGATGGCACCTGGGTTCAGAAGGTATCGCTTGTCGGCATAACACCGGTGGATGGGAGCACACTCACTGTTCGGACAGAGGATCAATCAAGAGTATTTGAGCCAGGTACTGATTACGTTGCATGGACCAAGCGAATTGTTGAGAAAGTGGATCTAGGTGGTGAGCTCGTTTTCGTTGGCTACGGCGCATTAGCACCAGAGTACGAGTGGGATGATTTTAAGGGTGTTGACGTCCAAGGGAAGGTCCTGTTGATGTTGGTAAACGATCCGCCAATTGAGGATATTTTCGGCGGTAAAGCGATGACGTACTACGGCCGTTGGACCTACAAGTTAGAGGTCGCTGCGGAGTTAGGTGCCGAGGGTGCTTTTGTTATACATGAAAGTGAGCCGGCCGGTTACCCTTGGGAGGTCGTTGGTAGTAATCCACTTAGTGAATCATTCGATTTGGTCACCCACAACAGGAATATGGACAGGGCGAGTGTCGAAGGTTGGATGCAGGTGGAAACCGCCAAAACGATATTTGAGATGGCAGGTCTAGACTTTGATGAGCAGAAGAGCTTGGCCGCGCAGAGAACTTTTCAACCCGTTTCTCTTGGCCTTCAGGCTGAGACCACGATCGTGAATACCTTCCGCACGGTTGATTCGAACAATTTCTTGGCTAGATTAGAGGGTAAAGAAGCGCCGGACGAAGTTGTGATTTACGTTGCACACTGGGATCATCTAGGAGTCGATCCTATGCTGACTGGAGATCAAATTTTCAATGGGGCCGCGGACAACGCAACGGGCACCGCTGGCCTCCTGGAGTTAGCTAAGGCATTTAGTTTAAGTGGTGAGCGGCCGCGTCGTAGTGTTGTATTTCTTGCGGTAACGGCAGAGGAGCAGGGACTTCTCGGTTCGCGCTACTACACGAAGAGTCCTCTCTATCCTCCAGGGAACACGGTAGCAGTCATAAACATGGACGTACTCAACACTTGGGGTC
This sequence comes from Vicinamibacterales bacterium, assembly GCA_965249535.1. GTDB lineage: Bacteria > Acidobacteriota > Vicinamibacteria > Vicinamibacterales. The sequence goes on along the minus strand of OZ252241.1, from coordinate 1,604,752 downwards.
GGACTCGTGATCTGACTGTTGTTGGTATGGGACAATCAGAGTTGGACCAGGTCGGTATTGACGCTGCTGGTCAACAGGGTCGAGTACTAATACCAGATCCAGAACCAGAAAAGGGTTTCTACTACCGCTCCGACCACTTCTCGTTCGCCAGGATAGGAGTGCCTGCCTTCTATGCCGATCCTGGGGTCGACTATATCGGAAAGGAACGTGGGTACGGCATTCGAAAGAGAGAAGAATACAGCGCGGAGGATTATCACCGACCATCAGACGAGGTTAAAGCCGATTGGGATCTGACCGGCGCGATTGAGGATCTCGATTTTTTTTACCGGATGGGCTACGGTCTTGCCACGAGTTCGGATTGGCCAGCGTGGAGCGAGACAAGCGAATTCAGGGCCATTCGTGAGGCACAAATGAAAACAAATCGTTGATGAGTATAAGAAGGTCAGGAGTTCGTGCTTAGTGTTTAGCACGGAGAGAGAATATCGAAGTTTAACTGTTGGTTTTTCCATGCCCATCCGTTCGATGCAACGTCGAACACGTCCTTAGTTTGACTCGCTGGAGCAGGGCGGTTGAATCTTTCACTTACGAACAAATCGGGTAGGTTTTTACGAGGATACCAGTGGTGGCTACGACGAGGCCTCTGTCTGGTAATCGGGTGTTACGTCTTCTGCGGACTCTATCTTTTAGCTCTCCGCTGGATGAATCCCATATTCACAACTGTGCAAATCCAGCGCAGAGTTGAATCTTTTTTTCAGGAAAACAATTACGAAAAACATTTCACTTTTATTCCGCTTAGTCAAATTCCTAGAGATCTTCGACATGCTGTTATTGTTGCTGAGGATGGACGCTTTTATCAGCATCGTGGCATTGACTGGCGGGAGCTCGAGAAAGTGATAGAGGGTAGCTTAGAGCGAATGCAGCTGGGCCGGGGAGGCTCCACTATCAGTCAGCAGCTTGTGAAGAATATTTTTCTAACGACACACCGGTCTATTGTTCGGAAGATTCTTGAGTTTACATTGGTTCCCCTCGCAGAACTTACACTTGACAAGGAAAGAATTCTTGAACTTTACCTCAATGTCATTGAGTGGGGTCCAGGGGTGTATGGTGCGGAGGCAGCGTCACAACATCACTATGGTGTTTCGGTAAGCTATGTGAACCGCGAGCAGGCGGCCAGACTCGCCGCTTGTATTCCATCTCCTCTGACTCTCCAGCCAAACCAAGTCGAACGATACAGTCAGAGAATCCTACATCGTATGAGTAGTCGGGGATGGTGAACGAGAAGTGGATGCGGAAGTGTGATCCTATTTACCCTTCACTGCACGCAGTGCATCGATCCGTTTCAGGATCGGCGGATGAGAATGGTTGAGAAATACCTCAAGCCAGTGAGGTGTGAGGTTAGAGAGATTATCAGTTGAGAGTTTTTTGAGAGCTGTGATCAATGGCTTCGCTTGTGATGTGGTAAGGGCTGCGAACCTATCCGCTTGAAATTCATTTCTTCTTGAATACGCGTTGGCGAGAAGTGACAACACCGTTTCAATTGGTGTGAACAGCAGGGTGAAGAAGACAAGACCTGCATACACAGAGCTTTCTTCTAGGAAGAATGCATCGAAGAGCGACTGGCTACCGAGAAAGAAGGACAACAATAAGAAAACAACTCCGAAGTGCAAAATTCCAAGAATCATACTGTTGCGAACATGGTTAAACTTATAGTGCCCTACCTCATGTGCCACGATCGCGACGAGTTCTTCCGTAGTTTGTCGTTTCAGCAAAGTATCGAAGAGGGCAATTCGCTTGTTTTTACCGAATCCTGTGAAAAATGCATTCGCTTTAGTCGAGCGTCGCGAGCCGTCAATGACGAAGATACCTTGGAGAGGGAAAGACACCGAACGTGCATAGGAAAGGATCGCTTCCCGTAGTTCGCCTGTCTCAATTGGTGTGAATGTGTTGAAAAGAGGCATTATCCATGTAGGAGCAATAAAATGCGCGAAGAGGACGAACAGTGTTGTTATACTCCAGCACCACAACCAAGCGGTGTTGCCTGTCCACATGAAGAAGAAGAGAATGGCTCCAAGAAGCGGACCACCAAGGGTGATGGAAAGTAGTAATCCCTTTACAAGATCACTCCAAAATGTTTTCTTGGATGTACGGTTGAATCCGAAGCGTTCCTCAATGGTGAAGGTAGCATAAAGCTTGAACGGTAAGCCCACAATGGTCGAACTTAGTGAAAGACTACCAATATAGAAGAGCCCAGTTAGAATCGGCCCAAAAGCAAGACTTCTTACTAGTTGATCTAGCCAGTTAAAACCACCAACTTGCCAAAATATGATCAAAATCGAGATGTTGAACGCCTCTGAGACGAGACCGAGGCGTGTCCGCGCGCGAGTGTATTCTTGAGAACGTGCGTACGTATCAGATTTGTGTAACCCGAGAAATTCCTTCGGCAGCTCTGGACTTAGCGACCGGAGATTGAGGAGACTTGCAACTAGGGCTAGCAAGTAACCTCCGAGAAGCGCGCCCAGTACGATCAGAGTGTAAATATTCATACTTGGGAATGGTTCACGGATAGACCGCCACTTCTTGTCAATTACAGGGGGAGCTGGTCCTTATTCGCATTTTAACACTGAGTTTTGACCAGCACTTTAGGCGTAATCTATATCCTCGCGGCCTTCCACCCAAGGGCCTGTGTTTAGTTGTTTGTAATAACTTACCGTCGCATTGTTGTCGGGGTGCAGACTGCTAGGATGCTAATATCAGGGTGAAAAAGTTATGGGGCGAGCAGTCTGGAAAACACAGCAAGACGTTCACGGCACCAAGCAAGATGGAGGCATTAAGTTCATCTGGTCCGTTTACCATACGCCAATGATAGCCCTCAAACAAGCTGAACGCTATAATGAGAGTATACGCACCAGAAATTATCAGATTATAAGCGTCGACGCAATGACTGGGTTGTACGGTGCCCGAAAGACAACCTTGGGTTCTCATGGTTGCTAAGAACATGTGGGTCAAAGTCCAAAGTTTAGTAAATTGTTTGGAACACTCGTAGTAATACGTTCACGGACGACTTCACGCTAGTTAGTTCCAGGAGTTTTCGGAGCACCCAGAGGTTGTTGCTCCCGGCCGGTCGTGTATTCTTTTCCGAACTGAGTCTGACATGGCAGATTATTACTATCAGGCGATCTTTGAGCTGGGTCCAGATGAAACGCCGTATCGCAAGCTTACGTCAGAGGGATTGTCAACATTTAAACTGGGTGAGAACGAGATACTTAAGGTCGCTCCAGAGACGCTGCGTGCCCTTTCGCGTGTGGCTTTCGATGACATGTCACATCTGTTACGTCCAGGTCATCTTGCACAGTTGAGCAAGATAATCGATGATCCCGAGGCGTCTCAGAATGATCGGTTTGTAGCCCTAGAGCTACTGAGAAACGCGAATATTGCTGCCAGTCGAGTTTTGCCAGGTTGTCAGGATACAGGAACGGCAATCGTCATTGGCCACAAGGGACAGAATGTCTTCACTTCTGGAAACGACGCCAAAGCGATCTCGCACGGGATCTATGATGCTTACGAACAACGGAATCTTCGTTACTCACAACTGGCGCCACTCGATATGTTCACCGAAAAGAACACCGGTTCGAATCTGCCAGCCCAGATCGAAATCTACGCTGACCCTGGTGACGAATATGAACTACTCTATGTGGCAAAAGGGGGTGGATCAGCAAATAAGACGTTTCTGTTTCAGGAGACGAAGGCGCTTCTCAATCCGAAGTCTTTGATGAACTTTGCCGAAGAGACGATTCGCTCGATTGGAACCTCCGCCTGCCCACCCTATCACTTAGCACTCGTGATTGGTGGACCCTCCGCCGAGTTCACACTAAAAACGGTGAAATTAGCAAGTACACGTTACCTCGACAGGCTTCCCAAGTCTGGCAATGTACACGGTCGTGCGTTTCGTGATGTCGACCTTGAGGAGAAAATTCAGAAACTTTGTGGTGAGATTGGGATTGGCGCTCAGTTCGGTGGGAAGTACTTCGCGCACGATGTGCGGGTTGTCCGCTTGCCCCGCCACGGGGCCTCATGTCCCGTAGGTCTTGGGGTTTCTTGCTCAGCTGACCGCCAGATTCTGGCTAAGATCAACAAAGAAGGAGTGTTCCTCGAACAACTCGAGGAAAATCCTGCAAAGTATCTACCAGACGTTACCTATGAAGAACTCGGAGGGGAAGTAATAAGAATTGATTTGAGTCGACCTATGTCGGAGATTCTCGCTGAGTTGAGTAAGTACCCTGTGAGCACACGCCTTTCTCTGAGCGGTACGATGGTTGTAGCCCGAGATATCGCGCATGCAAAGCTAAAGGAACGGTTAAATCAAGGGAAGGATCTTCCTGAGTACTTCAAGAACCACATGGTTTACTACGCTGGTCCAGCCAAGAAGCCTACAGGACGTCCATCCGGATCGTTTGGTCCAACCACGGCCGGCCGAATGGACTCCTATGTGGATCTCTTTCAGAGCCACGGTGGAAGTCTGGTTATGCTGGCGAAGGGCAATCGTTCGCCAGAGGTGCGCGAAGCCTGTAGGAGGTACGGTGGTTTTTATTTGGGGTCGATCGGTGGACCCGCGGCACGACTTGCAGATCACTCTATTAAGAAGGTTGAAGTACTGGAGTATGAGGAGCTCGGTATGGAAGCAATCTTGAAAATCGAAGTGCACGACTTCCCTGCTTTCATTGTGATTGATGATAAGGGTCACGACTTTTACGCCGAGCTGATGGAGAAAAAGCCAGTGGTGCTATTACGTTAGACATTGAAATTAGTGGTTTCCCAGTGACTTAATCCAGCGTTCGATTTCCACCGATTACCGGTTCTAGATTTTTCGAAGTCGACGGATTCTGAGTGTCAGTGGGGATGCTTACTGCTAGCCTTGAATGAATTCCACACCGCTTCGACACTAAGTACTGCGGGTCAAATGAACGAATTCAGGTGTTGTTAATTGATGTCTGCCTTACCTGACGTTTTCTGACGCTGTCTCCTGGTGGGACCTAGATATGTTCCATGACATTGGATTTTTGGTTTTAAGCTTGGTGTTGTTGGCAAAAGGTGGCGATATGTTCGTGAATTCAAGTTGCAACCTTTCAAGGGTCTTTAAGGTACCGCCAATCGTGATCGGCAGTTCAATCGTAAGCTTGGCAACAACAATGCCTGAACTCATGGTGTCGGTCACTGCGAGCTTGATGGGGAATTCAGGAATAGCTTTAGGGAACGCAGTTGGCTCGGTTATTACCAATATTGGTCTGATTGTTGGAATTGTTGCCATAGTTACGCGCGTAACTGTTGATCGTTGGGCCTATGTGGGGCGCTCAGTGTGGGTCCTGATTACTTCGCTTTTGTTAGTTGTATTTTCATTGGACGGTACAATTGGTCGACTGACAGCCGCTCTGCTGCTTGCGCTGTCTTTTGCCTATCTGTATTTCGATTACCGAGGTGTTAAGCGAAGTCTAGCGCTCGTGGCAGAGGATAGAAGGAAAGAGAGTCGTAGCGAGGGAGTACTGACGAAATTTGCTTCAACTTTCTTGCTCGGTGCGGTCTTAATCGCCGTGGGAAGTCGAATACTGGTGGCATCGGCCATCGGCCTAGCGACAATTCTTGAAATTCCACCTGTCATTGTAGGTCTTTCGATCGTGGCTATTGGGACGTCGATCCCGGAGTTGGTCACTGGCATCTTTTCAGCAATCAGGGGCGTACCCGATTTATCAATCGGAAACATTCTCGGTGCGAATGTTCTTAATTTAACCATGATCATTGGACTTGCTGGCGTGATTCAGCCGCTCACTGTATCAAGGTTTACCCAATGGTATTCGTATTCGTGGCTCATTGTTTTTGTTGTGCTAATAGCGGTGATGCTCGGAAGGACAGGTGTGCTAGGAAGGTTAGGGGGGGTGGGGTTGGTGTTGCTTTATATAGTGTATTTAGTCGGATTAGCTGTGTACTCTGTCACGGGCGTGTAATATGAGTAGGATTCGAACTAGGCGCTGTGTCACCCTGAAAAACCCTTAACCGGAAGATTTGGGTGAAGTGCTTACGTAGCGTCTTAATTGAAGAAGAATCGATTACTGAGAGGGAATCTTATGACGAAGTATACGCGCGGCGAGTTTCTAGGAATGAGCGCGCTTCTCGCTGGAGCAAGTGCATGCGATTCTTGGTCTTTGGCTGAGCGTGAGGAGTCAAAACAAATTGAAAACTGGTCGCCGGAGCTGCTTCTCATTAACGCTAAGGTTTATACAGTAGATGATGAGCAGCCGAGAGCCGGGGCGTTTGCAGTGAGGGGTGGTCGATTCGTTGCAGTCGGGAGTACTAATGACGTTCGTAATCTTCGTGGATCTAATACTCAGGTCATTGATGCCGAAGGCATGGCTGTCGTACCTGGGTTCATCGATACGCACTGTCACCCAAGCGGGGTGAACGAGCTTTACGGCGTGAACCTGGATCTTCGAAGTATCGAAGAAATTTCTATCGCCCTTAGGCAAAAAGTTTCCAGCACGCCGCCGAATTACTGGATAGATGGTTTCAAGTTCGATGACACGAAGCTCAATGATGGCAGGCCGCTGCATCGGAAGGACCTAGATCAAATTTCACTAAATCACCCTGTGAGTGTGGCACATCGTGGTGGACACACCAACTGGTACAACAGTAAAGCGTTCGAGTTAGCCGGTATAACGAAAAATACCCCAGACCCACTGGATGGTCGTTTCGAAAGGGATGAGGACGGTGAGTTGAGCGGGATGGTCGCTGAGCGGGCACGTGATGTTTTTGACACTGTTGGTGAGCGCGAAGAATTCACAGCTGAACAAGAACGTGAACGCAAACAAAATGGAATGGCTCACATATCGAAGTTACTGACCGCCACAGGACTTACCACGGTACATGATGCGGCTGCTGACCGCGGCAAGATCCTGGCCTACGAGGACACTTATCGGAAGGGGGATTTGCGTCACAGGGCCTACATCATGGTTCGCGGCATGCTGGAGGCGTTTAAGACAGCCGGTATCTACACTGGCTTTGGCAACGAGTGGGTTAGGATCGGCGGCGTAAAGTTTACGGCTGATGGATCTGCATCGGAACGGACCATGCGTATGAGTACACCCTTCATTGGCAAACCGGACGACTATGGCATCCTAATCATGTCACAGCAAGAAATTCATGAAGTTGTAGAAGATGCTCACCGACATGGGTTCCAAGTGGGTATTCACGCTAATGGCGACGTAACTATCGAAATGGTATTGAATGCCTATGAGCGAGTACTTAAGAAGTGGCCACGTGCGGATCGACGACACCGAATCGAGCATTGTTCTCTTGTAAATCCAAGTCTGCTCGCAAGGATCAAAGCAACCGGAACGGTTCCAACGCCGTTTTGGACATACGTGCACTACCACGGGGAAAAGTGGAAAGAGTATGGTGATGAAAAGATGAGGTGGATGTTCGCTCACCGCTCGTTTCTCGACTACGGTATTCCTGTGCCTGGAGCATCGGACTACACGCCAGGTCCCTTTGCACCATTAATGGCTATGCAGAGCATGGTGACCAGGAAGGATGTCGAAGGTCGGGAGTGGGGAGGTAACCAGAAGATTACGGTCGATGAGGCATTGCGGATTGCAACTATTAACGGAGCGCGTGCTTCTTATGAAGAGCAAATAAAAGGTTCGATCACGGCCGGTAAGCTTGCTGACTTCGTTATGCTTGAAAGAGATCCACACGACGAGGATCCAGATCAGATTAAGCACATCGGGGTAGTTCGTACAGTCGTGGGTGGACGCACGATGTATCGGATGAGTTAGGTAGTCACGCCGTAGCCAGGCATTTTGGCGCTAAGATCCTACCCGTCGCTATTAACAATCCGAGAGGGTCTTCATATCAATAGCGCACCATCGTGAGGATCCAGTTCGGTTATTATTGAGACGTTTTTCCAGGCTTGAACGCAACCATGACGCCTGGTCCTGGTGTTTCGAGGTTGCCACTGTCATCCGATGCGCGGCTCATGATCACGGCCTTTGTCGTCTCAGCTGGCACTTTCCACTTGTAGTACCAATTATCACGACCGATGGCCGGATGCCAACGAGTTCCACCATCAATCGTTATTTCGACACTGCTAACCACCCCCCCACCAATATCGCTTGCAGTGCCGGCTATTGTGATTACATCATTCCCCATACTAGATGTTTCAGTGGGTTCAGTAATTTTCGAAGCAGGTGGTAGTTTGTCTGTGGATTTCGTTGCCTTCACTAGGCCTGGTTGTATCGCTGCTGGCTGCGCGTCCATGTCGGCAAACAGATTCATGGTTGCTTGCTGAACGCGCAAGTCCGTACCTCGCGGATCGATACCGACGCGAATACTATAACGATTAGTTCGGCTGGCTGGAGCACCGGTTTCATTATCGTGGTGTGCGTCAAGACCCCACGACCACTGAACCGTACCTGCACCGAATACGAGAGCCCCGCTCTTGGCCCGGTACAATGTCAAGTGGTGAGTAGCGGTACCCGAATCATAGAGTCGGCCGAAGTCCTGAATATATCTAACATTGTTGACGGTTGTTTCAGACAGGTGGAAGAGACCAGCTGGTCGGAAACCGTTGTCCAGGTCCTCATCCCATTCGTGACCAAGATTCGCCCCATCCAGAACCGCCATTTCACCAGGTGCTAACTTCTCAATACTCGTGTTTCTCCAGAAACGTAGATTGCCGTAATCAGCCGGCACTTTAATCGGATCATACCGCCAAGCGTTAACGGTGAAGATTACGCCCATCAGGGCGTTCTCAGGTTTTGGACCCTCAGGGTTGTAAGGACTTGACGTGCGCCATGTTCCGGTCCACACATCCTTCATGGGATCAATCTTGGCATTTGAATGGTTCTCTTTGTAACAAACGAGAGTACGATTCGGAGTCTTTGAGCCATCAAGGCTTGGTTCATAGCGGGTCTTCCAGAAGACCTCGTTGCCGCTAAAAAATGCGAGATTCACGCCTGCATCCCGTGCAGCTTCAACGTTCGTACGTTGTTCGGCCGACCAGTACTCGTCATGACCGACTGAGAGAAAGAGTTTGTGCTCCAAGATCTCCTCACCTCGTCGGCTACTATCCAGTCCCGAGAAATAGCTAACGTCGTAACCATTGGCTTCGAGCCAACGCAACATAGGGTACTCGGCATTAAAAACTTGATTGACAGTATCCCGGTTGCGATTACTGAATGGTCGATTATAGCTAACTTTGTAGGCACGTAACTCATACCGTCTACCTGCTCGTACACCCTGGATCGAAGATCCGTAGGTGTTAGTCTCAATGTTGTCTCGGTTATATCCGTTGTAAGCGACCCAAGTTGGATCGGATGTCTGGAACAGGATGTCCGATTTCCCATCATCATCCCGAACGATGAAATAGATGTGACTCGCTCGTGGTTCTCTGAGGGCATTACGGAGGCGCCCGAAACCAGACGCACCGTATGCGTGAGGTGCGGGGGGTGGAGCTATTTTGGGTTCCTGGTGGCTGTTGTCCGCACGCCATGCCTCAGATTGGTAGTCCAGACGAACCAACCGGGCGAAGTAGATACCTGATGTGGCATCCACTGGAACGTTCCAACTCGAAGAAACGTCCCAGTTTCCACAATCGTAAAGTCTAGTAGTATGATCATCTAAGCACGGCGGCTGCGTTTGTGGTAGGGCTGCCGATGGCTTGGCGGTCACAATTTTTCTGGCTCCTAGACCTCCGTAATACCCCATGCGGTAGATATCGATTCGGTATGCGAGGGCATCGGTTTTGATCTTGAAATAAATCGTTTCTCCACGGTTGACGCTGATATCGGTTCCGAACCCTTGAATAGTGGGATCTCCGGCTCCATTAATATCCCACTCAGTAGAGGGATTTCCACGGTTACAGTTTTCTGCCACGATTTCGTTTGCGGGCGTTGTACATATGTCGACGGGTTGTTGATTGCTTGGGTTTTGGGCGAAGGCGACTGAGGAAATTTCTGGGCGGTAGGCCTCGATGAACAAAAAACATGCTCCGACAGTAATGCAGCAGGTTAATCTGTTGCAAATGACCCTCATCGCGGTACCCCACAGTATTTGAAAATATTTCATGGAACAATTAATCAGATTTCTGACGTCACGGATTTGATAAATTGTCAATTGTGATCGTCACTTGATTACTTAGCTCGCCGAGGTTGCCACTGTCGTCGGTGGCACGAGCTACGATCTGAGCTGTTTTTGTTTTTGGTGGAATCCTCCACTCGTAGTTCCAGCGTTCCCATCCCTGAGCAGGATGCCAATTTTGACCACCATCGACCGAGAGCTCAACTGCAGCCACGGTTCCTCCGCCCGAGTCTGAAGCTGTGCCGCTGATCAGCACACTTCCACTGGGTAGTTGAGAACGATCATTAGGTGATAAAACTCTTGCGACGGGTGTGACTGTGTCTGATGACTCTTCGGCTGGAATCAGACCTGGCCGCAATGTTGTCGGTTGTGTCCCCATGTCTGCAAACAGGTTTACTGTGGCTTGTTGGACGCGCTGATCGGGTCCACGCTGGTCCAAACCGATTCTAATACCATAAGATCCGACAGGAGCGGGTAATCCCATTTCGTTGTCGTGGTTCGGGTCCAGTCCCCACGACCACTGAATCGTACCAGCGCCGAACACCAGCGCGCCGCTCTTGGCTCGATACAGCGTTAGGTGATGGGTGGCTGTTCCAGAGTCGTAGACTGATCCAAAATCTTGTATATAAGGTACGTTGTCAACGGTTGTTGAAGATAAGTGCATCAGGCCGGCTGGTCTGAATCCGTTGTCGAGATCTTCGTCCCATTCCATACCGAGCGTAGCTCCTTTTAGGATGGCTGTTTCACCAGGTTTTAGGTTCGCGATGTCGGTGTTGCGCCAGAAGCGGAATCGGCCGTACGCTGCAGGCACTTTGATTGCGTCATTACGCCAACCATTGACGGTAAAAATCTGACCTGTGACAGCATTCTCTGGTTGCGCACCCTCTGGGTTGTAGGGAGCTGAGCTGCGCCAGGTACCAGTCCAAACATCTGGAACTGGATCGAGTTTCATATTAGAATGATTTTCCTTGTAGCAGACCAAGGTTCGGTAAGGAGTATCTTGGCCATCAATACTATCCCTGTAGCGAACTTTCCAGAACATCTCATTGCCACTGAAGAACGCAAGATGTACTCCAGAATCTCGTGCCATCTCGACGTTCTTACGTTGCTCGCCTGACCAGTACTCATCGTGTCCAACGTCTATGAATATCTTGTGTTCTTTTATCTCCCCTCCATAACGTGCGCTGTCAAGGCCACTAAAATAGCTAACGTCATACCCGTTGGATTCCAGCCAGCGTACCATCGGATACTCCGCGTGGAAGGGTTCGTCCACAGGTTGCCAATCACGGTTTGTGAGTGGCCGATTAAAACTTACTTCGTAAGCGCGCAGCATGTTACCGGGTACCCGCTGACCTTGGATGAATGATCCGTAGGTGTTGGATCCAGCGCCATATGGACCACCATACCGATTGTACGCTTGGGCGCTCACATCGGCCGCCTGGAACAAGATTTCTGATTCACCCTCATCGTCCCGGATAATGAAGTAAATGTGGCTGGCACGAGGTTCCTTGAGAGCGTTTGCCAGCCTACCAAGTCCTAGCCCTCCATAGCCGTGCGGTTCTGGTGGTGGTGGCTCCTCGGGACTGACCATATCTGTTCCGCGGTAGTAGAATTCTCGGACCTGACTGTTGTCGGCTCGCCAGTTTGATAGTTCGGAATCCTCGCGGACCAATCGAGCAAAGTAAAATCCAGACGTCGCATCGGAAGGAACGGCCCACGAAGCAGATGTCAACCAATTGCCGCAGTCCAGTAAACGTGTCACGGGGTCGCTTAGGCATGGAGGTTGGGCTTGTGGCAAAGGCGCTGACGGGTGGATCGTCGTCAGCTTCCTAGCCCCCATTCCACCGTAGTAACCCATGCGATAAATATCGATTCGGTATTTCGGAGAGTGCGTCTCGATCTTGAAGTAGACCGTCTGGCCAAGGGTTACACTCACGTCAGTCGCGAATCCCTGAATTGCCGGATCTCCTGCCCCATTGATGTCCCATTCTTCAGAAGGATTTCCTGGCTTGCAGTTCTCAGCGACAATCTTGTTGGCTGGCTTTTCGCACGGATTTTCCTGCAACTCGCCGTGTTGCAGTGTTGAAGTGTTCCCAGAACATCGTCCTGAGAGTTGGGTGTCCAACTTCAGTACCAAAAGGGACGTCAAGACGAGGTAGCTTATAACGAGCGCGGACGGATTTGACAGAGCTTGGCTATTCATATCGTCAGGGGCCTTTGGCGTTTACGAGACGATTAATTCTGCACCACTCCAAACTTAAATGGCCACCTATTTTTTTACCGGCACAGGAATTGAGATCTGGAGATCGCCAGTCAGACACCTTACACTTTAACTTCTTTTGAGCTTTGATATCCACGTTCCGACCGTAGTGGTATCCTGGTTAGTCTTCAAGGATAGGGCTTCTAAAGTCATATGTCCCCAATAGGGTTCCGCTTCTTCTATGGCTGGGTAATCGTTTGCGTCACGTGGGTTTGCTACGGGTTTGGTATTTCGCCAGCGTTTTATAGCTGGGGAAACTTCGCTGCCCCAATGATTTCAGATCTCAGGCTCACGCGTGAGGATATAGGCGCTGTTTTCGGTCTATTTAACCTCATCAATCAGTGCGTGGGAGTACTCGTCGGGTTTGCTTTGGTTCGTTTTGGGCTCCGAAGCGTAATGGTTATTGGGTTCCTTACCACCGCTTTCGGTATGCTTTATCTAACTCAAGCTACGTCTCCCTTTGATTGCTACATGGGATTTGCTGTTCTTGGGGGCATGGGTGTCGGATTCTCTACCGTCGTCCCCTGTCAGACACTTGCCCAAAACTGGTTCCTTAGGCGACGTGCATTGGTTCTTGCCGTTATCTTTACTGCGGGTGGTCTGGTTGCAGTCCCTGTCGTCAGTGCAGGTAGTTTCGTGCTAGAACACTATGATTGGCGAGTGGGGTGGCTGATGATCGCGGTTGTTTCTGTGACGCTTGCCGCTATCTCGGGTGCACTAGTTCGGGACACTCCAGAAGTGATCGGCCAGTTGCGCGACGGTGTTTCTTCTGAAAAGAGGTGTGATCTAAAGTTGGCCACGGAGTCAACCCAAACTGACTGGACTGCTTCCCAGGCGGTGAGAACATCTCAGTTCGTCCTCGTGGTCGTTTGTAGTGTCGCTTATGTGGCACCTTGGAGTTCGGTGGTTGCTCATCTCAATCTTCACTTGCAGGATATTGGATACTCCTCAACACTGGCCGCCTCATTTGTTGGAATGATGGCCTTAATTAGTATTGCTGGTCGGTTGTTCGGCACAGTGGGTGACTGGGTTCCCCCTCAGTATGTTCTTGCTTCGGCGTTGGTTCTTGAAGGATTGGGTGTAGGGGGGCTTGTACTTGCCAGAAGCGAGGCCATAACGTACGTTTGCATCGCGTTGCTAGCTTTTGGGTTCGGCACTGCCTACGTCAGCATCCCGGTCGTATTTTCTCGTTTTTTCGGCAGGAGGGCGTTCTCTGTTACCACCGGTTTTCGTTTGACTATTACCGGTCTTGTCAGTGGCCCAGGACCCTGGCTGACTGGACGACTTTTTGATGCAACAGGGACCTATACGATTTCTTTTCTCGGCTTGATGGTAATCGGGTTGGTCGGTGCCGCTTCTGCAGCCTCGCTCAGGCACCCTGGAGTTCCTCCACCAAGAGGATTAGCACTTTCTCCTCGGGATGCGAACTAAGTAAATTATTTGGACTAGCCCCAATGACTGCGATTACAGTTCCCATCTGTCTTTGAATTGCGGTAATTCTTGCGTATGAGAGGAATGTTCTCGTCTCGGTTTTCTGGGGAACTGATACCGAATCGGATAGCTAAAACTATCGTTCGTCTGCGCGCTACTGGAACCTCATTACTCGACCTGACTGATGCGAATCCGACACGCGTCGCCTTGCACTACCCGATCGATTCACTAGAGCCTCTGGCTAATCCCTCTGGGCTTCTCTATGAACCCCAGCCGTTTGGCTTACCAAGTGCTCGCGAGGCGCTAGCAGCCACCTTGGCTCGACGCGGGGTGCCGGTGAACAGTAATCGGCTCATTTTGACGTCGGGCACAAGTGAAGCGTACTCCTTGCTCTTTAAACTTCTGTGCGATCCTGGAGACGAAGTCCTCGTCCCTCGCCCAAGTTACCCGTTATTCGAAGATCTCACGCGACTTGATGCAGTCGTTCAGGTGCCGTATCTACTGGAGTATCATGGTCGCTGGCAGATAATTCTTGACGCATTGGTACAAGCGATCACACTCCGCGTTCGTGCGGTATTAATTGTCAACCCGAATAACCCAACCGGATCTTATGCGAATGAAGCTGAACTCGGCGCGGTTGCTAAGGTTTGCCGTGACGCCTCGATTGCTCTGATCGGAGATGAGGTGTTCAACGCATACCAATTAGACCTAGATGCCCCGAATGTACCAAGTGTCCTGAATCAGGACGTAGCACTTACATTCAGCTTAGGAGGGCTGTCAAAATCGGCCGGATTGCCTCAGATCAAGGTGGGGTGGACCCTTGTTCATGGGCCAGAGGGGCTTGTCGAATCCGCACTTGCCAGATTGGAACTGATCTGTGATGCATATCTTTCGGTGTCCACACCGGCGCAGCACGCGCTTCCCGCCCTGCTTGAGGTTGGAGACGGTGTTTCGGCCCAAATTTCTGAACGAATCAGAGAAAACTATGAGGTCCTTAAGCGTCTAGTAACAGACCATTCTGGCAGCCGTGTTCTGCTCGTCGAGGGCGGGTGGTACGCTATTCTCCAAGTGCCAGCCGCTTGGTCCGAAGAAACGCTAGTACTTGAGCTACTTGAACAAGATCGGGTTCTGGTTCATCCAGGCTATTTCTTCGATTTTCCTCACGAGGCATTTCTCGTCTTGAGTTTATTACCGGAACCAGAAAGGTTTCTTGAGGCAGTGCGCCGGGTTTTAGCGAGAGTGGAAAAATTGCCTTAATTTTTAAATTTCTTGGTCTGTTTTTGAATATTGGATTCCAAATTAATTCTAATCGTCTATCATTCACCACCGGTCCGGTTACGCAGAGGGTTTTGTCTGTTTTGCCAGTTTAGCGCGGACCGCATTCAGACGGGTCATGGTCGCAAACTGGCTGCGATTGGGGACCTTCAATACCATTACCATTCAGAAATTTCAATCGTTCAAACTTTTACGTGTTATTGTCATCATAATTCGTAAGGTCTGCGGTTGTTGGTTAATTAGGCATGCTAAACTCCTGAATTAATGATGGCTCGTTTAGGTCCGGCTTCTGTTGCCTTCTTAATCTTGGTTCTTGCCGCGTGCGCAGAATCACCGGCTAGAGAAGTGGTGCCTCGCGGCGACATTTTTTTACGTCAAGATACAAGTTTGATTGAAGGGCGCGTGCCACGTAACGCAACTCTGGGAGGGCTTTTGCGGGACCATCAGCTGAGTGAGCAGCTGGTAGTGGCGATGATTAGTACCACCAGAGATGTCTTCGATCCGCGTCGTCTGCGAGCCGGTCAACCGTACCGGATTGTACGTATGGTTGGCGGGTCATTTCGTCGATTCGAATACGACATCGACAGTGACAGGTTCTTGCGAATCATAATGCAGCAAGGCGATCCGTTTGATCTGAAAGTGGAAATCGTACCTTTTGTTAAGCAGCGTGCTGAGATTGCTATGTACGGAGAGATCGACTACGAAGCGCCGTCACTAGTGGAAGCGGTAGCTGATGGTGGTGAAGGAGTTCTACTTGCTATCGCTATGGCAGAGGTTTTCGCCGGTGAGATCGACTTCAACAACGATTTGAGACGAGGTGACAGTTTTAATGTACTTTTTGAAAAGCTGCTTCAAAAGGACGAATATGCAGGTTACGGATCAATAAAGGCAGCCGAGTTTAATAATGATGGTCGAAGGATCCTAGCGTTCCGATTCACTCCACCAGGTGGAAAACCGGCGTATTACGATGAACAAGGCCGCTCCATTAGCAAGTTGTTTTTACGTTCTCCATTTAGATTCGAACCTCAGATAACCTCTCGTTTCTCTTATCGTCGTTTGCATCCAGTACGCGGGGGCATTATGCCGCACCTTGGAATCGACTATGGTGCACCACACGGTATAGCAGTCATCGCGGTCGCCAACGGAGTTGTAACGTCAGCGGCTCGAAGCGGTGGCTCTGGCAATATGGTCAGACTCCGCCATACAAATGGTTATGAAACATACTATTTGCATCTTTCATCCTTCGCCGATGGCATTCGCCCGGGCGAACGAGTTGCTCAAGGGGAAACGATTGGTCGCGTAGGTGCGACGGGTCTTGTAACAGGTCCACACCTTGATTTCCGTATAAGGAAGAACGGCGTGTTTGTTAATCCTCTCCTCGAACATAGGAAGTTGCCGCCCGGAGATCCATTACAACCTAGCCATCGCGCAGAGTTCAACGTGGTCCGTGACAGCGCGCTTAAGCATCTCTTTTGGGATGCTCACGCTACCGTTACAACGAGTGGATACAGGCGGTAACGCGTATGCGTCGTTGTTTTCATCGCAACCACCGCAGGTTGTTTCTGTAAAGTGGATCGTTGGTTCTGACGAACGGTCCTGTAATAGGAATCCCGAACCAAGAGTTCTATGAATCCTTGTGAGTCCGAGGAGGTTAGGTGCACTTATGTCTGTAGTTCGTCCGTTTCGGGCGCTTCGGCCCGCGCCGGCAATGGCGCCGCGAGTGGCTGCAGTTCCTTACGATGTTGTTACCACGGAAGAAGCACGCAAGTTAAGCAAGGACAATCATTTAAGCTTCTTACACGTGTCACGGGCCGAAGTTGATTTACCACCTGGAACCGATCCTCACACGGAAGAGGTTTACGACGTGGCGACTAAGAATCTGGCCCGCCTCGTTAAGTCTGCGCCGATGGTGAGAGATGACCAACCATGCTTGTACGTCTACGGGTTACGGATTGGTGCACACGAGCAGCTTGGGTTGGCAGGTTGTTATTCGTTAGATGAGTACGACCACGGCCTTATTAAGAAACACGAACGAACACACCATAACAAAGAGAACGATCGAATGCGGCACATGCTCAAACTGTCTGCACAAACTGGGATTCCTTCCCTTGTTCACCGGCCATTGGCTGAAGTGGATGTACTAGTACGGAAGATATCAGAAAAGCCTCCACTCTATGACTTTACATTTGCAGGCTCTGTCCGGCATACGATATGGCAGGTCCCAATTCAAGATGTCCAGGCAATGCTCGATGCGGTCGCCAAGTTGTCAGCCTTGTACATCGCCGATGGCCATCATCGGATAGCCAGTGCTTCTCGTGTCCGTGATCAACTTAGGTTGCAAAACGTACAGCCAACTATTGACAAGGGTAATTATGAGACATTCCTTGCAGTAACTTTCCCCAGTGATCAAGTGCAGATCCTGCCGTACAACAGAAGCGTTGAAGATCTAGGGGGGTTGTCGCCAGAACAATTTCTTGGCCAGGTTGGGGCACGCTTCCGCGTTCGTGAAGTAGAACGCGGAACCCCAGCTAAAGGTGAAGTGGCGATGTACCTGGAAGGAAGATGGCATCTAATCGATTTAACTAGCGCTGGAGCACGTTCGGCGCTTCTGGAGAGTCCGGTCGATGAACTAGATGTATCGGTCTTGCAAAATCAATTACTCGATCCGGTGTTAAAGATAGGTGATGTTCGGACTGACAAGCGAATTGTGTTCGCCGGCGGCCGTCGAGGAACGGAAGAACTCGAGCGACTTGTTGATACTGGAGAGTCTGCTGTTGCGTTCGCGATGGCTCCGGTAGCGATTGAAGAGCTTATGGTTGTCGCAGATGCCGGTGCTATTCTGCCTCCAAAATCGACGTGGTTCGAGCCGAAAATTCTAGATGGTCTATTGATTCATATGATTTAGACCGTTGATACGTTGTAGATAGTTGGGCGGTAGTTCTTGTTTTATACGATCGGGACTAGATGAAAGAGACGTCTCCTAATGGGGTTTTAAATTTCAGCGCAGGACCAGCCGTATTACCTAAGTCGGTCCTGAAAGAGGCTCAGCGTGACCTGCTTTCACTGCCGGGTATTGGGATGTCTGTTCTTGAGGTAAGCCATCGATCGAAAGTGGTCCATGAGATTGTCAAGGGTGCTGAGAAAGGCCTCAGAAAGCTTGCCGGTATTCCTGACGACTATCACATTTTGTTTCTCCAGGGAGGTGCCAGCCTTCAATTTTCGATGGTACCGATGAATCTGTTGTTTTCGGGTGGTACTGCTGACTACATTTTGACGGGCACATGGTCTCGAAAAGCTATGAATGAGGCCAGTAAAGTGGGTGTGGTCAACACGGCGGCGACAACTGAGTCTGTGAGTTTCTCTCGGATTCCAAGTAAGGACGAGTTACAGTTGACGCCTGGCGCATCTTACGTACACTTCACCTCGAACAACACCATCTTCGGTACCCAATGGAATCACTTACCTGACGTTGGTAAAACACCGTTAGTTGCGGACGCATCATCCGATTTGTTTAGCCGACCCATCGACGTGTCTCGTTACGGACTGATCTATGGGGCAGCTCAAAAAAATTTGGGTCCAGCCGGAGTCACGCTTGTCATTATTCATGATGCCATTGTCAAACGGTCGCCGTCGACAATTCCAGCCCTCCTTAGCTACGCGATCGCGGCTGAGCACAGGTCGTTGTACAACACACCACCGGTGTTCGGGATTTATATTCTACGACTCGTAGTGAACTGGATGATTGCTAATGGTGGTCTCGAATCGATGCAGCGAATCAATCATCGAAAAGCAAATAAACTATATGCAGAAATAGATCGAACGGGTTTTTACCGAGGGACGGCCCATAGGGAAAGTAGGTCACTTATGAATGTCACGTTTCGACTACCCAGCCAGAAACTCGACGAATTATTTGTCGCCGAAGCTACTAGTTCTGGGTTCGTTGGACTTCAAGGGCATCGTTCTGTCGGAGGACAACGTGCCTCAATCTACAATGCATTCCCTGAAACGGGTGTGGATGCGCTAGTTAAATTTATGCGCGAATTTGAGAGGCGGTTGGGTTAGCCTGAAAGACGTAAGGTGTATTTGCCTAGATACAGCTGTTCGTGCTACCGTTCAGTCCCTTGGTTGTAGCTTGGGACGGGCGTGCGTGTGTATCGCTTATTGGATCGTCTTTTTGAATGAGCGGAGGTGTTGTTGCTGACTTCCTTGCTTATAACATTTCTTGTTACCGTCGCGCTGATCCAGGTAGCTGTGTTTAGTACGACAATCTACCTACATCGAGCAGAGACCCACAGAGCGCTGGTACTTCATCCAACTGTGGCCTTGGTCTTCAGATTCGCCATCTGGGTAACAACTGGGATTGTACCCAAGCAGTGGATTGCGGTACATCGAAAACATCATGCTTTTACAGATGAGGATGGTGACCCACACAGCCCACTTCTGGCAGGGTTTTGGTCGGTTCAGCTTGGGAACGTATTTCACTACGCCCGGGAAGCTAGGAATCCTGAGGTGGTCGATAAGTACGCGCGGGATATCAAAGATGATGTCTGGGATCGTATGCTGTTCCGTCACGCAACACTTGGCCCGATTGCTGGCACAACAGCACTGTGTGCACTAATTGGTATTGGCTGGGCTTTGCTGGCAGCGATTCTCCATGGCGTTGTGTATGTCTTCGTGCTCTCTCCTTCAATTAATGGTTTGTGTCACTATGCCGGCTACAAGAATTTCGACAACACAGCGATGAACATTCGCACGCTCGCACTGATAACTGGTGGTGAGGGTCTCCACAATAACCATCACGAGTTCCCGCGAAGTCCAAGATTTAGCGTGAGGCGGAGTGAGTTTGACCCAGCATGGCCTATCATTAAGCTCATGACGAAACTTAAACTCGCCCGGCCGTACAAAACCATTACAGAGAGTAAGCCCGAGGAATGACTGTCAACAGACTGCCATTAAGCATCAGTTAAAGGATAAAGACTATTCCTTAATGGATCGCTGAAAACTGATCTGGCTGTGGCTGGCGGTTATCCGTTCGTTCACTACTTGCCCAACGTTGCCACTAATAACTACTGTTTGTCGTTAGCGACGCCCTGGCCGTTGTTTCGGCTACTCAGGTATGGTACCAGCAATGAGACAGACGAAGGGTTCGATTGTCTGCCCTCAGTGCAACAAGCTGATTGGTGTTAGTGAACCGACGTGTCCCTTCTGCGGTGCATGGCGGCCTGGTTTGTTCGGATGGGCACCTAAGTTGCGGCAGCTCGTAGGACAGCGACTAGACCTCATCTTAGCGATCTCCATTGCTTGCGTCGTCCTGTATACCATGGCGCTGTTGCTGCAGCCGGATGCAATCAGTGAACTCAGAGGTCTAATGTCGTTTCTATCGCCTGGCACACGCGCGCTTTACCAGCTCGGCATGACGGGTGGTGTCGCGTGGCGATTGGGATGGTGGTGGACACTCTTAACTGCTATTTACTTACACGGAAGTTTGATCCACCTTTTCTTCAATTTAATGTGGATTCGAAATCTTGGTCCAATGTCGATTGAGGTATATGGTCCGGGTCGTTCATTCGTACTGTTTAATATTTCTGGTGCGGTTGGCTTTCTGGTGTCAAATGTGGCGACTGGAGTGCCAACGATTGGCGCGTCTGGAAGTGTATTTGGCCTAATGGCGGCTCTCATCGTATACGGAAGACGGCGTGGAAGTTCTCTGATGACAAACCAGGTGTGGCAATGGGCAATCATCCTGTTCGTTCTCGGGCTCGTGATGCCAGCAGTTAACAACTGGGCACATCTGGGTGGCTTCGCTGGTGGATGGGTGACCGCTCAGGCGATGCAGTTTGATGACGAGACGAGGGAGAGTGTTTGGGTTCTGCTGGCGGTTCTTGGTTTGGTCGGACTTACAGTAGTGGGCGTGATTCTATCTTTCGTCATGGTCACTGGGGCTCTGCTAACGTGATAACTCTTAGCTCTACAGCAGTTCAGAGCTCTGTGCTAACGAATTGTCTTACGGTAACGAGTAACCCTAAGTTTGGTCAGAAGGGCTCGTCTATAGCTTAGTTGGATTCCCTGATGATTGTGTGATGCTTTAGACTTTCTACCATTACACGTGTGTCAGTGGTTTCCTAGAGCGGCGTCGCCTGGATTTTGCCTTTAAGTGATTAAGGTGAGCCCCCGCAGTCTTGCCAAGCGCACGCCACCGTTCGATGGCCTCAGAAGAGTTTTCGTGGATTTCGAGCCATGTGAATGCCTCGTGGTACACATCTCTGGACATTAGTTTCCGTTGTGTACCGTAAGAGAGTTCCGCGTCAAGCATTCGACGCTGGAGTCTCACAATCTGTCGTAGTCGCCGAACGTGTCGATGTGCAAGCGGAAGTATTCCCAGTGTGATACGAGATCCATCAGTTTCAAAGGGATGCCTTTCAAGGTTGATTGCTGGCACCAGAAGGGTACCCAACAGGATCGGTGTAGTTAGAGTGGCCGGCGCGGTTCCGAACTGTCCGCGGTACAGGTCGAGCTTTTCTAATGAGTGCCACAAAACGGCCGTTTGATGCTTTGTTAGCTCTGGACTAATGTGGTTCAACAGTCCTGCTTTGTCGAGCATACGGAACGTGCGGTTAGACACGCCGCTTCTCAGGATTTTATATACCTCCTCAAGTAGTCGAGTCGGTGAGCTCTGAGTAATGGTTGCACGATGACGCCTGATTGCTTTGTAGGTTGGTGGATCGATCTTAAACTGGAGCCGCGCGGCGAGGGCGACGGCACGCAACATCCTGACAGGATCTTCTGGAAATCTTTCATCGGGATCACCGATGCATCGGATCAGGCGGTTCTTTAGATCATGCAGTCCTCCGACATAGTCGGTGATTGAAGAGGTCGAGACGTCGTAGAACAAAGCATTGATTGTAAAGTCTCGACGAAAAGCATCTTCTTCAGCGGTACCGAATGTATTTTCACCTGAGAAAGGGTGTCGGGTTTCTTTGCCCAGTCCATGCTTGATGGGTGTAGGGGACCTGTGTTCGTAAAGTTCGTCACTCCGCTGTTTGGGAACCTTTTTCTCAGCCGTATGGTCAGGTGTGATGGAGGGTTTTGACTTTGGTGGCCACGACTGTAGTGCTTGGCTCCTAAAGGTTGCGACTTCAATCGTCTTCAACCCGAACTTGATGTGCGCGAGGCGAAACCTCCGGCCGATGATCCAACAGTTTCGAAATAGACGCTTCACCTGAGAAGGGTGAGCTGATGTTCCAATGTCAAAATCTTTGGGGAAACGTCCAAGGAGCAAATCTCGTACACTGCCACCGACAAGGTACGAGGCATAGTCAAATCGTTGCAATCGATGGAGAACCTTGAGGGCATCCGGATCGATCTGTTGAAGGGAGATTGAGTGTTGATTACCCGGGATGACGGTGGGGGGCCTTAGCGACACACTAGATGTTAGCAAAACCAGTTACTTAAATCCAGTCAAATCTTTATAGGTCAATAACTTAGAAACTCCTTGCCGAGAAACACGAACACGTTAGATCTTAGCGTCTTTCCAGTTTTCGCCTATCCCAACATCGACCGTTAGCGGGACCAGGAGTTTAACGACCTGTTCCATCCGTTCACGGATCAGCGAGGCAATGTCCTCGGCATCTTCTTGAGGAACTTCAAACAGCAATTCATCATGCACTGTCAAAACGACAGATGCTCGATGTGCCATTTTTTGATGGAGGTCGATCATCGCGTACTTTAGGATATCTGCGGCCGTTCCTTGAATTGGCATATTTACGGCAATACGTTCGGTTGCCGCCCTCATCTTAATGTTTTGACTGGTCAGATCCGGTACAAATCTGCGTCTCCCAAACAGAGTTTTTACCACACCGGTCTCACGAGCGGATGTGAGTGTTTTTTCTATGTAACGTCGAACAGCTGGAAAACCAGCGAAGTAAGCGTCGATGAATTTCTGCGCGATCTGTTGGGTGACTCCAATATCCTTCGCCAATGTGAAGGCGGTTTTACCGTACAATAGGGCGTAATTAATTATTTTCGCGCGGCGTCTCAATTCATTCGGGTCAAGATTGCTCTTTGACCCAAACACTTTTTGTGCCGTTTGATCATGAATGTCATCTCCACGTTTGAATGATGCGATTAGCGATTCATCCTCAGAGAGATGTGCCAGCACACGTAGTTCAATCTGTGAATAATCTGCAGAAATGAGCAGACACCTGGGCTTAGCCACGATGGCTCGCCTAATTTCACGTCCAGGTTCGGTTCGAATAGGAATGTTCTGTAGGTTGGGATCGCTACTGCTAAGTCTTCCAGTTGCTGTTATGGCTTGGTTGAAAGATGTATGAACCCGACCCGTTTCTGGGTGCACGAGTTTTGGCAACGCATCGATATAAGTACTCTTAAGTTTTTGAAGTACTCGCCACTCGAGAATCTCTCGTGGCAGTTCATGCACCAAGGAGAGTTTCTCGAGCACCTCTGACGCAGTTGAGGCCGCACGTGTTTTGCCGGTCCGCTTGACTGGTTGGAGTTTTAATTGTTCGAACAAGATTTCTGAAAGTTGTTTAGGTGAGTTGATATTAAATTCTGTACCGGCCAGCTTAAAAATTTGTTTTCGGCGCGTGGTTAGTTCGTTTTCGATTCGCTGAGATTGCGTGGAAAGGGCCGCTGAGTCGATCTTCACGCCGCTATGCTCTATTTCGACCAACACTGGGATAAGGGGCATCTCAACCTGGCGATAGAGGTCTTCGAGCCCGTTCTTCTTAAGAGGACTTTTGATAAGATCAGCCAACTGTAAGGGTAGGTCCGACCGCTCACCTGCATAGTCGATTATCTCACTGACTGGGAGCGCACTGATTGCCAATGCTCGTTTCCCTCGGCCGATGAGCTGTTCTTCTGTTATTGCTTTGTAACCCATTTGCTTCAAGGCAAAGGTCTCGAGTAGATGATTTGTCTGCGTGGCATCGAGCAGATAGCTGGCAATCATCGTATCGGCATCCAGGCCTTTTAGAAAAATTTCATGACGCGCAAGTACCAGCATATCGAATTTGAGATCATGACCCACCTTAAGAATCGTGGGATCCTCTAGGATTGGTTTCAGTGTTTGTAATACTTGACCTAAGTTCAAATCAGCACAATCGTCTAGCGACTGGTGCCTGAGAGGAAGATACCTAGCACGATGAGCGCTCGTAGCAAATGACAGGCCAACGATTGTGGTTTGCATCGCGACAGGAGTCTCGCAGACCAAGCGGAACGCGAAACGGCCTGAAGCTTTTAGTTCTGTTACAAGCGTGTTGAATTCTGCACGAGTGCGCACGGCTTGATAGTCTTTAACGATCGTGGTAATCGTTGGCGCGTAGTCGCTCAACAGTGAGCGGAATCCAAGTTCTGAGAACAGCTCAAAACACCGTTCACGTCTTGCACCGCGATACCGTAAGGCTTCGGCATCGAATGTTATTGGAATGTCACGGCGGATCGTTACGAGTTGTTGACTAAGTCGTGCCAGGTCGGCATGTGCAGTTAATGCTTCACGATATTTCTTTTGGGCAAGTCGGTCGGCGTTAGCTAAGAGTTGGTCAAGTGACCCATGGGCCGAGATAAGCGCGTGAGCTCCCTTTGCACCTATACCCGGCACTCCCTTAACATTGTCGATTGAGTCACCCAAAAGTGCGAGGGCGTCGACAACTTGATCTGGGTGAACGCCAAATTTGCTAATAACACCTTTAGCGTCATACCACGTGCCAGACTCCTTCGGGTTGAATACTGAGATGCCGTCACGTACCAACTGAAAGAAGTCCTTATCGGGGCTTACGATCGCTGTGGTCACGCCACACTCGAATGCCTGCTCAGCGATTGTGCCAATAACATCGTCAGCTTCGTAACCCTTGCATGTCAGAATTGATACACCAAGGGCTTCACTCGCTTGGTTAATCCAAGGGATTTGTTCTACCAAATCAGCCGGCATTGGGGCGCGTGTAGCCTTGTAATCTGGTGCCAGCTCAGAACGAAATGTTGGTCCGGGGAGGTCGAAAGCTACCGCGACGAATTCAGGCCGTTGTTCTGTTATCAGTTTGCGGAGCATATTTACGAAGCCATAGACAGCGTTGGTCGATTTCCCGCTAGGTCCAGTCAGCGTACGAATTCCGTAGTATGCACGATACACCTGTGAACTGCCGTCGATTAAATACAAGCGAGCGTTAGAGGCCATCAAATCTCGTGTTGATGCAGTTTTAGGATAATAGCTTTCTTCAAGATCTGTTTTCGAGCCGGTCGGTTCTTTTTTAGTTCGGTATAGGCATAGCACACCATCGATAAGATTAAATCAAGGCACTTTCACTTCCAGCGGACGATAAACCTCTCTGCTCGTGGCACTGGAACTGACTTGGCTGAAAACTGCCACAGCTACGAGTCCGTTGACAGAGTGACGGCTAGCGGTCAGGATTTGTTGTTCAATCTCCTAGACTATAAAAGCACAGGCCATCCTGGGAAAACTGAGACACAGGAAAGGGACTTCAGGATCGAGGTTTCGTCCCTTCAATAAATGCTAGATCCTCTCCCTCACCCAGCCGCCGAACGGCTATGAATCCTTCGCCACGGAGAGAAGGCTCGGCTCCACCTGATGATGCGTAGAAGTTGTCAATAGAGCGATTTGAAAATAACGCGCCTAGGCCTCCGCGTTCAGCAGTTTCGATGATCAGGCACCGGCCACCAGCTGCCAGTACTCGGCGTACTTCCCGTAAGCAAGTGCCTCTCGGGTGTGGTTGGATCGAGGAAATCGCATCCCAGAGGATGACCAAGTTGAATAACTCGTCCTCATAAGGTAATTCGTCAAATGATCCCACGTCTACCTCGATCAACGCACCGATTCTGGTAGCGGCGTTTTGGACGCGGTCAGCGGTTTCTTTCGTTTCAACGAGTGCGCAGGAATGACCGCTGAAACCCACTTGGAGACCGAAGGTAGCGAACATTCTGGGATTACGGCAGCCGACCTGGAGCACTCGATCGCCCATCTTAATGCCGGCCATTGACACCGCCAAGTCGTGTGGTTTACCAGTAGTCCTGAAAATTGGCATATTGGGAATTATGGATACAAAGCTCACATCACCGCACCACGCATGATATAGTTTTCAATCGTGGAAGATCTTATTGAAATTAAACCCGCCCGAGGCAAGCTTGGCGTCCTCCTGGTAGGACTCGGCGCCGTCAGTACGACCTTTATTGCAGGGGTCGCTGCTATTCGGCGAGGGATTGCTTCTCCAATCGGGTCCCTGACCCAGATGGGTACCGTCCGACTCGGCAAACGAACGGAGGGCCGATCCCCGCTTATCAAGGATTTTGTCCCACTGGCTTCACTTGACGATTTAGTGTTTGGTGGTTGGGATATTTTTAAAGACAATTGTTACGAGGCTGCCAGCACCGCTGGTGTAATAGAACCAGAACTTCTCAATAAGGTTCGGCCTGAGCTCGAAGAGATTCGTTCTTGGCCAGCGGTATTTGATCGCCAGTACGTTAAGCGACTTGACGGTCCAAATGTTAAGCGAGGGGCAAACAAACGAGTTCTTGCGGATCAGGTCAGGGCTGACATTCAGGCTTTTAAGACGGCGAACAATCTGGATAGGCTGGTGATGGTTTGGTGCGGTAGCACAGAGATTTTTATGACGGAATCGTCAGCGCACGCGTCGCTGCCTGCATTTGAGCGTGCCTTAGAGGGCAATGATCCGACGATTCCTTCGAGTATGGTTTATGCGTATGCTGCACTGAAGGAAGGGATTCCGTTTGGAAATGCCGCCCCGAACCTAAGTGTAGATATTCCGGCTTTACTGGAGTTGTCTGGTGAGACCAAGACCCCTGTGGCCGGCAAGGACTTGAAGACGGGACAAACGCTCATGAAGACAATTCTTGCTCCTGGTTTCAAGGCGCGTCTTCTCGGTGTGACCGGTTGGTACTCAACGAATATTCTTGGTAACAGAGATGGTGAAGTGCTCGATGATCCGGAGTCGTTCAAAACTAAAGAGGAAAGTAAAAAATCGGTGCTGGATCATATCCTTCAGCCAGCACTTTATCCAGAGCTTTACGGTAACCTTTGTCATGTAGTCCGAATTAACTATTACCCCCCACGTCGTGACAACAAGGAGGGTTGGGACAATATCGATTTAACTGGGTGGCTCGGCTATCCGATGCAGCTAAAGATTAACTTTCTCTGCCGAGATAGCATCCTAGCTGCGCCAATTGTTTTGGACTTAGTTTTGTTTCTCGACCTAGCAAAGCGGGCTGGTCTTTCAGGTATTCAGGAGTGGCTCTCTTTCTACTTCAAGAGTCCAATGCATGCGCCAGACCTGTATCCCGAGCACGATTTGTTCATCCAACTAATGAAACTAAAGAATACTCTACGTTACCTGAGAGGCGAGGAGCTTATCACGCATCTTGGTCTGGAGTATTATGATTAGCCTCTAGCGCTGGTGGTCAACAGTTCCTTGGTTCCTTCATTAAACTATCAATCTCTGGCATCGCGGTATTCACCAAACACCGACCGGAGAACATCGGAGATTTCACCTAATGTCGAATGTGCTTCAACAGCCGCAATGACCGGCTCTACGAGATTCGTTTGACTCCGAGCGGCTGACGATACTTGATCAAGAGCTGACTGCCAGCGCGTTACGTTGCGGCTGGTTCGGATTGCGCGAACTCGATGGATCTGTCGCCTCTCGAAGTTTGGATCGATTTTCGAGGTTTCAATGCTTGTGTGTTCATTGGAAACAAAATGATTTACACCGACCACGGTTTGTTGGCCACGATCGACAGCCTGTTGAGTCACATAGGCAGTGTTTTGAATCTCACGCTGAATCATCCCTGTTTCGATTGCTCTCAGAGTTCCCCCGTGTGCATCGATCCGTGCTATTAGGTTAACTGCACCGTGTTCGATCTCGTTAGTGAGTTGTTCGATAGCGTACGAGCCTCCCACCGGATCAACGGTGTTGATCACGCCGGCTTCGGAAGCGATGATCTGTTGTGTTCGCAAGGCAAGTTGAGCCGATTGCTCGGTTGGTAATCCCAATGCCTCATCGCGACCATTACAGTGGAGGGACTGGGTTCCACCAAGCACAGCGGCCAAGGCCTGCAATGCTACACGGACGATATTATTATTGGGTTGTTGTACGGTGAGCGTACTACCGGCGGTTTGTGTATGGAAACGTAACTGCTGTGCTCCTGGGGCAGTGGCGCCAAACCGGTCGCGCATCAATCTAGCCCACAACCTCCGCGCGCTACGAAACTTTGCTATTTCCTCAAGGAAATTGTTGTGGGAGGCAAAGAAAAATGAGAGACGCTGGCCAAGAGCATTAATGTCAAGACCAGCGTTGAGTGCCGCCTGGATGTAAGCGATTGCGTTAGCGAAGGTAAATGCGATCTCCTGAACCGCTGTGGCACCGGCCTCGCGAATATGGTAGCCGCTGATTGAAATTGTGTGCCAGTTTGGTAGGGTCCGTTCGCCGTACGCAAAGATATCGGTAACGATTCTGAGAGAGGCACGGGGAGGGTAGATATACGTGCCCCGTGCTAGGTATTCCTTAAGAATATCGTTCTGGATAGTGCCGGAGAGAGATCGCAGGGCGACACCCTTACGTCGCGCGACCGCGACGTACATTGCTAGTAGTATGATCGCGGTGGCATTGATCGTCATCGAGGTGGAAACACGATCCAATGGGATGTCATCGAACAAATCGGCCATGTCTTCGATTGTGTCGATTGCAACACCAACGCGCCCAACCTCCCCTGCTGCAAGGGGGTGGTCTGAGTCGTATCCCATCTGAGTTGGTAGATCGAAAGCCACACTGAGTCCGCTAACCCCTTGTTCGAGTAGATAGCGGTAGCGTCGGTTGGACTCGGTAGCCGTGCCGAACCCGGCGTACTGTCGCATTGTCCACAGCCGGCCTGTATACATTGTTGGGTAGATTCCACGCGTGTACGGAAACTCGCCAGGTCTACCAAGATCCCGGGAGGGGTCCCATTCCTTGAGATCGTCAGGACAAGAGAAGGATGCAGGCATCGTGTTTGCATTGTAATAGAGAACGGAATGGGCTCATATATCTATGATGTTGCCTTGACAGTCCAAAATCCCCCGTTTAGAACGGCGCCGAGTGTCCCCACCTTGCCCCCTTCAGACATATGACCTAGCGTCAGACACCGGATCAGAATGTCACGAGACCGGTGGTAATGTGGGTCTTGGATCGGGTTGTAGCCTGGGTTCAGACCCGGTGGTGGTGAGGGGGAGGTCGCAGGATGAACGATGACGTTAATCAGTTTGCCCGGGAGTTGGTGGGCAGTATAGCTGAGGCAGTGGCGGACGATCAGAGAGTTAGAGCGTGTTGTGGAAAAGCTCGAACGGCAGGCTTCGGAATGCGGATTTCACTTGAGGCTGTTATCGGGTTTGCGAACCGGTCTGATCCCAGTTCGCTTGTCAAGGTAGGCAGGACGACAGAAGCCTCGGCGAAGCGGACCGATTTGGAGTTCAGCACAAGTGACCGTCGCTTCCTACGTTCCCTTAGGATTGCCGTAGGTACGGCAATCCATGAAGTGGAGCAAGAACCCAGGTGAACTCTGGGCGTGGCGAAAATCTGAAAGGCGCACATCCTGGACCGAGAGCTTTCTACGTGGCACCCCTATTGTGGCTGGGTCGCTCACTGAAGATCCGGGCGAACTAGCTTAGATTTAAGCGGCTTGAGGTGTCTAAGAAGGTTGACTTGTCTTGGGAGGTCGCCTATGATCGCGGGGTTTTCTTGGACCCTGCCTGGGAGAAACCCTTCATGTGTTTTATTACTAGTGGTCGCGTCCTCGTGCTGACATTGACCGTGATTACAAGTCTTACACTTGTGACTTTGGTCGGCGCGCAAGAATCTGGCGGAGGAGTTGAACAAAAGGAGGTCCAGTCGTTGATCGAGGCTGTTGAAGAAGTTGTTGAAAGTGGACTAGCATCGACCGAACGGCCCTTCGAGTGGGAGAGCGCTTACCTCAGAACAGAAAAAGAAAATCCAAGTGACACTGGCACTACCTATGTGATTTTCACGGTTGTCATAGATCCAATGACAATCACAACGCCAGTAATGGCAATGTATCTGCACGTCAGAGAGCGTTCGGAGACCCCCGCGCAGTCGACAGCTGCAGCACCGCAAGAGCCGGAAGAGGGTCAAGAGGTTGAGAGCGATACTTTCGATGATTGGTACATGGTTGAGTTAGATCAATCAGAACAGGTCGCCCATCGCGTTAGCCGTGCGTTTTCAGTGCCAGGCGGTGACTATGACGTATATGTTGCCATTAAGGAGGCCACTCGTTCAGGTTTAGACGTGCCACAAATTGACAGCCCTGCAATTATACTTAAGGAAGAAGTTGCGGTTCCTGACTTGTGGGATGCGGGACTTACGACGAGCAGCATTATTTTGGCCGACCAAGTAGAAACACTTCCGTCACAACCATCGGCTGAGGAACAGAGGGCGAATCCGTATACGCTTGGGACAGCTCGGATTGTACCAGCTTCTGACTCGATCTTTGCTTTGGACGAAGATCTATCACTGGTTTTTCTTGTCTACAATGCTGTCGTCTCTGAAGACAGTAAACCTGATGTGACCATCGAGTATAGTTTCCATCAGATAACCGCGAACGGTGAGGAGTATTTCAATAAGACTCCACCGCAGAACTTCAATCCTGAAACGCTCCCACCATCGTTCGATCTGGAGGAGGGTCATCCACTGGTTGCTGGGCAGGCGATTCCGGTATCCTTCTTCCCAGCAGGTGATTACCGCTTGGAGATAAAGGTTACGGACAACGCTGGGGAAACGTCTCTGACTCGGGACGTGCCGTTTACGGTCAGCGGTTCATGAGCCTATGACTAGTCGAGATACTAGATGATGACTGGGGTCAGAGATTTTACCAGGGGTCTAGGATTTTTTCTGGTTGTGTGGTTGGTTGTGGCGGTAGTAGAAGGCCATGCAGTCCAATCCAGAAGAGCTGAGAGCCGCCTTCCCATCGTAGAGGTTGAGTTGAGATCGGTAGGGCATCTCCGGGGAACTGTTGCGGATGATAGGGGTGCGCCGCTTGAAGGGGTGATGATTTCAGCCTTAGGGACTGATGGTGTGACCTTTGCTATGTGTGATGCTGAGGGTCGTTTTGAGTTTCTGTCCTTGTCCGCCGGTACTTACGTTGTCAGTGCCCATCTGAAGGGTTATAGAGCGGAACCACTCCGGGGTCTTGTTCAGGTGAATCCTAAGAGGGAGGCGATTTACTCTTTCACTTTGCGGAGGAGTTCGGACTTTGCGGAAGGCATCGTACAATCCACACTATTGGCAGGTTTTGTGTCACCAGTCAATGAAAATGGTTCGTCAGGTGTGCAGGTGAACTCAGAACCAGCCGAGGCGAATGCTACATTACCTCCACACGATCATAATGAAAAAGTTTGGCGCCTTCGTCATCTCAAGAGGAGTGTCTTGAAGGAGATGGCTCCAGGTGTTGACATCAAAGACATTGGTGAGACTAGCGGTTCCTCCTTTCCTTGGGGAGCAAGGTCGTTACTGAGTCGAGCCGCAGAGTCTTCAGGATACTTGGCGGAAATGTTGCTAGATGGGGTACCTCCGATTTCTGGCGAGTTTAGCTTGGTCACAACGAGTATGGGTGGTCGGTCGATGGAACTTCCGATGGACGAAGAAGGAATACGGGGTGGTGCGTTTGTGGAATTTGGTGCGCCCATGGGAAGAGGTGACTGGTCGGTGCGTAGTGCGATCACAAATGGGGATGTTCCAACGTGGTTGTTAGCTGGATCTTACGTAACAGCCGCTGAGGATGCTCATTCCCTTGATGTGGGAGTCTCGTACGGTGTTCAAAGGTATGAGCAGGGTCATCCCGCATCTCTTGGTACCTTCGTGACTGAGAACCGAAGCGTCAAGTCTGTTCATGCCTTTGACGAGTGGTCGCTTTCATCCAAGGTTTCAGTGGATTACGGTGCTCGTCTGGCTATGTACGATGACTACGGTGGAGTCGAGAGCACTGCTTTGTTCAGTCCAAGAGCAAGCTTAAGGGTGTCGCCAGTTAATCGAACGAACTTCCGGGCCGTAGTGTCTCAGCGTATGGTTGCACCTGGGTCTGGACAATTCATCCCGTCACCAACGGAGAAGGTTTGGCTACCTCCGGTAAGAGCTTTCGCTCCGCTTTCCCTTGACGGACGACTCGCTGAACGTGCACGGCACGTTGAGTTTGTAGTTGAACGTGAGCTTAATGAGGCATACGTGGTCGGTGTGCGACGGTTCTACGAAGGTGTGAGTGACCAGCTGGTGACCTTGTTTGGTGTTGACAATGGTATGGGGCCTGGGCTGGGTCATTATTATCTCACCAGTGCTGGGGACGTGAATGTGAATGGTTGGGCCGTGACACTAAGTCGGAAACTAGCTGGTCGGTTTCGAGGTTGGCTAGATTACAGTGTAACGAAGGCTCACTGGAATGGTTCGGAAGCGACTGAATTAAGTAATTTGATCCATTTTACTCGCCGCCCCGAAGTGGAAAAATTCCATGACGTGATGACGTCGGTCGAAACGGAGATTCCTGAGACGGCAACGCGCGTGCGCGTACGGTACCGAATGAACACTGCGTATATTCAACAGGAAACGGATGCTGTAGGCCCAGGTCTTGGCGCTCGCTTCGATGTTCAGATCAAGCAGGCCCTACCGTTCTTGGCTTTTGATCGAAGTAGCTGGGAGTTGCTCGTCGCGGTACGCAGTCTGTTCAGAGAACCCTGGGATGAAGCCTCCTTGTACGACGAGTTGCTTGTGGTTAGACCCCCGAAGCAAATCGTGAGCGGTTTAGTCGTGAGATTCTAATTCGGAGAGCATCCCTATTGGTGGATGTTTTTTGGATCTTGTCGGTTTTAGTGCGAAGAGACTTTGGCCGCCCGGCCGTTTTTTTTGTACGTTCCGTGGATTCATATTTTTGGATAGCTCGTTTAATTTCATGAATCCACTCATCCATATATTAGCCATCGACTCCAAAACATGGCTGTAAGTGCTATATTTTTAATGGGTTGAGGCTTCATAGTATGCGTGTTATGGTGTTGGCAAGAATCGACTGGGTCAGCTCAACGACGACTGGGACCTGTTAGAACTGGTTGGAATGCGCAAGGATTTATCATCACCGTCTGGACTCATTGAAATGGCAGAGTGGAGGCGCTGGAGCGGCTGGGCCCCTGCCTTACTCGCTGTGGCCGTTGTTGCAGCTCTGTTGTGTCTCGCTGCAGCTAATCTCGTCGTGCGGGCGAATTGGGATGAAGTGGAGGATGGCGTTCTCTGGCAGGTGCAACCTGAAGGTCTGATGGCATCTGCAGTTGCCGATGGCACGGCAGGCGACCACGCGGGCCTGCGTGTGGGTGATGTTTTGCTTGCAATTGATGGTCGTCCTGTTGAATCAGTGGCCGATGTCTTAGAAGTCTTGCATTCCTCACAACGCGCTCCCCAACTGGAGTATGTGGTGGTCCGGTTGGGTTCCCAAGAGCTTCTTCAGTTGACACTGGCCTCTGTACCAGCCCGCAACACCAGCATCTATATCATATTGGCTCTTCTCGGTGTGTTCACGTTGCTTGTTGGGGCTTCGGTACGACTCCGTCGCCCAGGAGATCAAGCGACCTTGCACTTCTTTTGGTTGTCGGTTGCCTTCTTTGGCGTATTTGCGTTCTCGTACAGCGGCCGTTTGGATCGATTGGACTGGGTGTTCTACTGGGCAGATGAGGTATCAATCCTTCTACTTGCACCAATGTTTATGCATTTCGCACTGGTGTTTCCCGAACGTTCACCGGGATGGATACGGAACCGCTTGGGTCGGTGGTGTTTTCCGCTCCTTTACCTACCGGCTGTGGTGCTTGGAGGTGGTCAGGTTATTGCCGTGATTGGACAAGATCCGTCAGGTTCACGGTTGACAGGTATCATTGAGACAATCTGGCGTCTCGAACATGTGTATCTTGCACTCTGTGTTCTTGGCGGTCTCGCTATCATGATTTTTGCACTCGGCCGCGTCCGGTCGATGACGGCGAAGCGCCAGCTTCGTTGGATTGTATCTGGTGCAGTTCTCGGCGGATTACCATTTGCGCTAGGCTACGCACTCCCATTTGCGATGGGCTTCGCCCCAGTAGAACGGATGGAGCTGACGGCAATTCCGCTTGGGCTTATTCCACTGGCGTTTGCGTCAGCCATTGTCCGCTATCGGTTGCGCGACGTTGAGATCATACTCAAACGAGGTGTGGTTTACACGGCAGCAATTTCCGCAATCGTTGTGATTTATCTTGTCTTACAGCGCCTGGCAAGCGAAGTTTTTCTTGGTGGATCAGAGCAACACAACTTAATTATTGCGCTACTGGCGACTCTAGTTGTGGTGTTACTTGCGACCCCAGTCAAAAACGCAATTCAGACTATGCTCGACCGTGCTCACTATCGAGATCGCTACGACTACAGACGAGCTTTGGTGAGCTTCGCACGTGAACTAAACAGTGATCTCGATCTTGATCGTCTGAGCGAACGTCTAGTCACGCGGGTGACCGAGACACTTGTGGTAGATCGCATGGCTCTTATGCTTGCTCCACTTGTCGATGATCGACGTGGAGATTTTAGAGCAATCCGAGCGACTGGGTTCAGTTCGGATGGGTCACCGCCTCCTCTCTCGCGGTCGTCCGCGCTAGGAATGCGCCTGCAGGGCGGGTACACGGTTGTGCTAGACGATCCCGCTTTAGCCCGACGGTTTCCAGTGGAGGAAGTAAATTTCTGGCGAGAATTTGGGGTCTATTATTTTGTGCCGTGTGTTTCGGAAGAAGGTACTATAGCGGTGTTGGCAGTGGGACGTAAGGGCTCTGGTGAACCACTTAGCAGTGAAGATATGGCGCTGTTGGCTGCTGTAGCTGGGCAGGTTGCGACCGCTCTTGAAAATGGGCGCCTTTACAACCAGTTACATGTTAAAGCGGCTGAACTCGAGCGGATGCGAGAGTTTAGCGACAATATTATTGAGTCACTAAGTGACGGGTTGGTTGTAGTGAACCTTGATGATCGGGTAGTTCGTTGGAATGCGGGACTGGAGACTCTCTACGGCGTCCCACGTATTCGTGCTATTGGTCAAGGTCTTGACACTTTGTTTGATCAGCCATTTTTTGAGACGTTGCACCAAGCGAGAAAGAGTATGACGGCCAGTACGGCCTTGTACCGTGTGCCGCTCGTTTCTAGGCATGCGGGAGGGGCTCGGCGTTTGTTGGTGAATGCGGCCATGGCACCCCTGCGTACCCCTGATGATGCTGTGACTGGCACGATGGTGATCCTGGAAGACATCACAGAACGTGTACAGTTGGAGGAGCAGTTACAAATCACTGAAAAGATGGCCTCTATTGGGTTGCTCGCAGCAGGTGTTGCACACGAAGTCAACACTCCCTTGACAGGGATCTCAAGCTTTACGCAAATCCTGTTGGAAGGAGCTGATCGCAACGATCCACGGACGCGGTTACTTGAAAAAATTGAGCGGCAGACATTTCGGGCGGCCAGAATTGTTAACAGTCTCCTAAACTTGGCTCGTCCAGGTCGTATAGATAGTGGTCCGGTAGATATAAACGTTGTCGTTAACGACGTGTTGACGTTATTAGAGCACCAGATGAAAACGAGTGGCATCGAGGTGAGAAAACTTCTAGTTTCGATACGGCCCGTCGTCGAAGGTGTGGAATTTAAGCTCCAGCAGGTTCTCACGAATCTGTTTCTTAATGCTCACGATGCCATGCCGAATGGAGGCTGTCTGTCGATAAGCACGCTTGTTGTTGCAGATCAGGCTGTTGTTGAAGTAACTGACACAGGGTTGGGTATCCCTGCTGAGCATTTATCGAGAATTTATGATCCATTCTTTACGACGAAAGCCTCTGGGCAGGGTACTGGCTTAGGATTGTCAATCACGTACGGTGTCGTCCAGGAGCACCAGGGGTCGATTGAATGCGATAGTGTCGTCGGACAGGGTACTCGGTTTAAGTTGTCATTGCCGTTAGCAACGGCTCTGAAAGAGGATCCTGTCGAAGCTGTTCACTAACTAACTCGTACTATGACTGAGAATTCTTCTGTTCTGATTATCGATGACGAGGAAATCATGCGTGAGATCCTCGAAGAATTACTTGTACGCGAAGGTTACAACGTCGGAATTGCTGCGTCTGGGGAGGAAGGGATAGAGTTAGCGCGTAATGGGATGTTTGACGCGGCCATTGTTGATGTCATGATGCCAGGGTTGGATGGTATTGAGACGTTGGACGAGCTAAAGCAACTCGACGAGGATCTTCCGGTTATCATGATAACGGCCTTTGCATCTGTCGAGAATGCAATCGTCGCCATGAAGCGAGGGGCACTTGATTATGTGACTAAACCATTCAAGAACGATGAAGTGCTTGTGGTTCTTCGCAATGCAGTTGATCGTCGACGGTTGGTCACAGAGAATCGGGCTCTGCGACAGAGTCTTCAGAACCGTAGCCTCCACTTTGAAAACATTATTGGTACGAGCCAACGGATGAAGCGTGTTTTCGAGCTCATTATTCAGGCAGCACCCAGCCGTACAACGATTTTGGTCGAAGGCGAGAGTGGTACCGGTAAAGAGCTTGTTGCCCAGGCGTTGCATGCCAACTCGCAACGAAATGGAGGGCCATTTATAACGGTGAACTCAGGAAGTTTACCAGCTGAGCTATTAGAATCGAATCTGTTTGGACATGTCAAAGGAGCCTTTACCGGTGCCTTCTATCCTAAGAAGGGACTATTTGAACTGGCTGACAAGGGTAGTATTTTCTTTGACGAGATTGGTAACGTTCCGCTCGATACGCAGGCAAAATTGTTGCGTGTGATGCAAGAGCGAGAATTCATGCGTCTTGGTGGGACTGATACTATCAAAGTTGATGTGCGGATCATCGCTGCCACAAATGTTGATTTACACAGAATGATGGAAGAAGGTCGGTTTAGGGAGGATCTGTATTATCGGCTGCACGTGATCACTGTCCAGTTACCACCTCTCCGCGAACGGAAGGAAGACATTCGTCTGCTCGCGCAACATTTTCTAAGTAAGTACGGAGAGGAGAACAAGAAAGTAAACCTCGAACTGGCGTCTGACGCCCTTGATCTTATGGAAGGGTATGACTGGCCAGGCAATGTACGTGAACTCGAAAACGTTATTGAGAGAGCAGTTGTCCTTAGCGCTGACTCAAGAATCGGTGCCGATCTGATCCCTGACTCGGTACAGAGCACGCGTCAATTCAGTATGCCCAAGTTTGTTGTGCCGCCGGAAGGTCTCTCATTCAAGGAGTTGAAGGCGATTTTCGAAGCCCGTCTGATCGAGTCGACATTAGAAGCTGCTGGGGGCGTACAGAAGCGCGCCGCAGAGTTGCTTCGCATCAGGCCTACGACGCTAAATGAGATGATCAAACGTTACGATATCCACCCTCGTCGTCAATGGTTAGCAAATGATAAGTCGAATTCTAGAAAAACATTAGGTCAAGACCCGCGTTCTGACAGGAGTGAATTGGTACGCGATGCAAAAGTAGCGATACCGAACCAAGAAACCAATACCTCCGTGACGGCAACATCAACCACTGGGAGCACTCGTAAAACATAATGTTCCGAGTGGTGGTCCTGGTTACTAGTACCTGTCCCTTTCATCTGTGAACTTTCTCGTCCAACGAGCGTTGACCTTTAATAGCTCCAATCATTCGGTCGTATTTACCGAGGATCACGTCCCAGCGGTAGTTGCGCCGCACGTAATCACGACCGTTGCGGCCCATGGCGGTCCTCAATCGCCCGTCGGTTGTGAGTAGTTTCAGGCATTCAATGAATTCGTCGCCATCCGCATAGTATAGGCTGGCATTACTGCGTCGGCAGTGGTCTACTAGTACATCGCTTCGAGCATTGGCGAGGACCGGTGTTCCTACGCTGAAGGCTTCAAGTGCGAGTAAAGAGAGGCTTTCGAAGGGGGATGGCACAATCACGACGGTTGCGGCTTCAAGAGCTTGAACCCGCTCATGATCCGAGAGAAGGCCAGCAAATCTGATGAATGGTTCGTCGGGAAGCGGCATTAATTTCACACCCATTAGTGCAAGTGAGGCCTCGCCTTCTTCAGAGACATATCTACTGAAGTACTCGATTAATTCTTCGCATCCCTTACCAGGGTCGATCCGACCTCCGTATAAGGCAAACGGTCCATATAGTCGGTGCCGTCGTCTGAACACTTCGCCACGATTTTTGAGGCGCGACTGCGTCTGACGAGACTTCGAGTCGACTTGTGGCCCAGAGTCAAATTCCTTATTATCGGTCTTGTTAGATTCAGGTCTTACAAGATCAGTGTGTTCGCCTTGTCTTGGATAAGGTTGAAACTGTGGTAGATCAACGCCACAACCCACCGTTTCTTCAGCAATTGCATGAACGGGAAAGTGTTGGCGCAAGAAAGCTCGCTCGCTTGCCGTGTTATAAGCGATACCAGCCGGAAGTGCGAACACATCCTTGTATATCCCTAAGCGAATGGCAGGCTCGTCATGAGCCGTTGGCACAAGGATGCTACGGCCAGGATCAATTCGCAGGCCAAGTACAGTTGGTGCATACAAGTAGGTAAAGAAAATTAGTGCATCGTAGGACTTGTGGTATTTCTGGAGATAATCGATTAACGCAGGACACCAAGGTCCTTGTTGCCGGAGCCAATCCATTTCGTCATCTTGAGAGTGGGAGTTGTTAAAGATCCAGTCTGAGTATCGATTGAAAGATTCGAGATCCCTGGTCTGTGAGTTCGGGAATCGTCTGACGGTTACTCCACGGATGCGGTCGGCACCTTCCTGATAATCGTTTATCCAAGTTGTGTAGTCGCGTGCACATGTCGTGAGAACCTCAACTTCGTGCCGTGGCGAGAGCCGTTCAGCAATTAATCGGCAGTGGTACTCTGATCCTCCAAGTATCTCACCACCGTATCGTTGAACAATGAAGGCGATTTTCACAGTCGAGACATTGCCTCACGAGAATCTTGACACCAGCCAGTCAAGCTGCTGTTCTGTCTGGTCATTTCCAAACGCAGTCAGTCGTCGTCGTTGGTTGGCCACGACAGCTTCGTGCACTTCGTCATCGTATACCAGCATGCCGAGGAGTTCGGCTGCAAATTCGAGATCCTTTGGCTGAAAAAGTAATCCCGCGCCACCGAGTGTTTCAGGCACTGCGCCTGCCGCGTAGGCCAGCACAGGGACATTGGAGGCCATGGCTTCCACCAGCGGGACACAGAATCCTTCATGCTCGCTAAGGGAGACGTAAGCGTTAGACATTCGGTAGTACGTTATAAGTTCTTCATCAGACACTGGACCGGTGAACACAAATCGTTCTGGTGGTAGCTTGTACTCTGACATTAATGCGCGAATTGTCGCATAGTATCGAGGGATACTATCATAACGGCCAACGAAGATGAATCGATAGTAGTTATCTACGTAACGCTTGTAATGTTCAGCGAGTCGTATGTGGTCTTCAATTTTCTTGTTTGGTGCGATCCGGCCGACGAAAAGGATGTTGGTTAGGCCGTCATCTAGGACTCGCTCTAACGTTAAGTTTGTAGCCGTGGTGGTGAATCGGTCGACATCAAGGGCTAACGGCATTACGGCGGTTGACTTGAATCCGAGCTCCTCGAGTTCTTTACGGTTGTACTCGGAGACACCTAGGGCAAGATCAACACGTCCGGAAAGTTCTACGAGTTCTTGTCTTCCGAGCCTTGCCATTCTTGTGATCGTAGGTGCGTACGGCATAAAGAATCTTGCCGGGGTTATATTGTGGTAGTGGAGAACACGGCCACCGGGTAGTTCTGCTAGTGCCTGGCCCATGGGTGACGGAATTGCGAAGTGCAAGATTGTAACATCTCCTCGTCGTGCCTGAGGGAGATTGAAAGAAGACACTTCGTCAAGAAGATCATCGTCAATAGTTAGTGCATAAACATCGGAGACGTAACCCTTACGTCTGAGGATATCTCGAACGCGGCGTGCGCTGTCTCCGATTGCGTCGCCTCGGTGAGCTGCCGGTACCCATTGATTAATGATCATGGATTAAATGGACTGTAGTTAAGGATAGGTGTCCAAGGACCCCAGATAAGCGTTGAGTAGGTTAAGGTCATCTAGGTTCTGATCCTTTAAACGTTTCTTCATCTATTCCTGATGAGCATAGACTTTCTCGCGACGTATAGGGTTCAGGGGGCAGCGCTTTGAAAGCAGCTGGACGATAGAGACGCAGTTCTTCTAGGCGTTTGATAATTTCAAATTGTGTCCAGAAGGTTGGCGATATTTCATGCGGTGGTAATCGTGGTGCATGTCTGACTTGCTCGACGAAATTAAGGAGTGTTCCATTAAAGTCTCTATTTTTCAGGCGATTGAGCGCCGCCTCTTGTTCGAGGATGATCCAATCCTGTAGGTCCGTGCTCGCGAGAATCGTGTGCATCAATGTTGCAACCGCCTCCGGAACCTTTGTGTCGTACAGAATCCCTGCCCCGTCCATGGTTGATGGAACCGCCGTTGCTGCATAAGCTAGCACAGGAATCTTCTTGTAGAAGGACTCGACTATTGGTACACAGAACCCTTCGTGCTCACTAGCCGACAAGAACATGTCAGCTACATCATAGAATGCTGTAAGTTCTTCGTCAGATATTTGACCTGTGAAGTGTACGTCCGGCGTGCGAAGTGTTGAGATTAGATCACGCAACGAAGCATGGTAATTCTCAAAGCCATCATATGATCCAACAAGGAGCAATCGAGACTTTGG
Organism: Vicinamibacterales bacterium; assembly: GCA_965249535.1. Taxonomy (GTDB): domain Bacteria; phylum Acidobacteriota; class Vicinamibacteria; order Vicinamibacterales. The sequence continues at coordinate 1,563,883 of OZ252241.1, read as the reverse complement.
ATTATGTTGCAGGTGATAAGCGTGGAAGATGCGGATTAGGTCTTCAATCCGCTTATTTGGAATCATCCGACCAACAAATAAGATATTTGTCCAATCGTCGTCAAATGTTCCAGCTACGACTCGGTTTGGGTTGACGTCGAGGTGGGTAAAATTTGGAACGACCGAGAGTACACCTGTTTTCTCAAAGCCAAGATGCTCGAGTTCCTTCCGATTGAATTCAGAGTCTCCAAGTGCTAGATCGCATCTTTTTGCGTAAGGTGTGAGTTCGCGGCGGCCTGTGTAGCAGAGTTGCACTAAGAGGGGGTGAATATTGATAAAGTACTCTGGGGGTGTGATGTTGTGATAAATGAGGATCATTCGGTCCTGAAGCGCAAAGGCAATTCGTGAGGCCATTGATGCAATGGAGAAATGGTGGATCAGAATGTTGTCTGGTCCGCTTACAGTGGGTAACTCATGGTAGGGGCGCGTGAGCGACTCGAGTCTTAGGTCGGCTGTTTCAACAAAGATGTCAGATTTGAAACCAGCTCGGATTAGGGTGTCCTGGATTCCGAGTACTTCATGGCCGATGGCATCGCCGTAGCTTAAGGTTGCTAGAACCTGATGAATCTGAATCACGAACAGGCCCCTGGTAACATTTCTGTCTGGCCAAGATTATTCATCACTGGTCCAGTGGGCAGTATATCGACTATTTCACGACTTGGCATCAGGTTACGCCGCCGGCGGGCAAACCATGTGGGTAAGGGTTCCAATTGGTGACTCTGTTCTGATGATTTGTTCTGCTCCAGCTGGTCAAGCATTTCGAGATATTTCCGTTCAATGACTGGCCATGCATAGTAGCGGCGGAAATAGTCACGGCCTCTGGTACCTAGCACAGTCCTCAGGGTTGCATTGGTTTCGAGTGCTGAGAGTGTTTCGGCAAATTCTGCATAGTTTTCGTAGTAGAGGCCGGCGTTGCTACGAATACATTGTCCCTTAAGAACATCACACCGGCCGTTGGCAAGGACTGGGCGACCGAGTGCCCATGATTCGTTCGCAACCATTGAAAGACTTTCGAAATGTGATGGCATGATAAGCACATCTGCGGCTGCTAGGGCATCGAATTTATCTTGATCGGAAACAAAACCCAAGTGCTTGATCCGTGTGTGTGATGGGACAGGGAGCAGCGAGTTTCCTACCAGCACTAGCGATAAGTTATACGACACATGTGTAGCATAACGTTGAAAGTGGTCGAATAGATCTTTGCAGCCCTTGTTTTCGTCGATACGACCCACGTAAATCGCAAATGGACCCCAGATGCCTGTCTTACGCCTAAAGCGTTCTGCGTTAGGTTGGTCAGGTATCTCAGAACCTACACCTACGACCACACCCGGTACCAAAGTATTGCCTGAGACCGCGTTGATCAGTGCACGTTCCTCAAAGGAATTGTACATGATGGCCCGGACCCCTCTGAAGAGGGGTCCGAAGATTGCCAAACCCATGGCTGGATCTCGCTCGGCAGTCGGTACTAGTAAGGCACGTGAAGATACCGCGCGGATGCCGTGGAAGGCGTGATAGTAACGGTAGCTGAAGAAGATGAAGTAATCATAAGTTCGAGCGTTCGCATGGAGATATTTGATTAGTGCTGGACTCGTCGGCCCCTCACTGTCTAGCCATGTAAGCTCATCTGTTATTGAGTGGGTTTCTTCGAATACTCGGATCGAGCGGCGCCCAAATTCCTCGACATTGCGTTCACATCGAACCGGAAACCGACGGACGAGTAGACCGTTAACGCGATCGACTCCAGCAGCGAGCTCGTTCCGCCACGTGATGTAATCGTGTGCGCAGCTCGTAAGAACCTCGACGTCAACGTGCCGAGCCAGGCGCTCGGCAACGTAACGCGCGTGAAGTTCAGCGCCGCCACTAAGATTTTGGCCGTAGCGCTGAACGACGACAGCAAGTTTCACAGGTCAGGTGTATCGGCGTCTCCCTTTTTGTCCGACTCAGGGGGTGCCGCCTCCGGTTCTGCCACTTGAGGGTCTTCTGAGCTAGTAGCATTCTTAGTTGAGTCTTCTCCTGTTCCATCTGATGTTCGACGCCGCCCACGTCTCCGCCGTCGCCGTCGCCGGATTGCATTACCATCCTCGCTTTTTTCTTCAGAGTCCTCTGTAGTAGCGTTTCCAGTTGTGGGAGAGGAGGGACCAGTGGACCTTTCCGGCATATATTGCAACAGACCTTCCATTGCTCGCGCTCGTCGCTCATCGAAATCGAGTCTGCTCGAGATCGACTCTAGGCGCATCTTGTGATTCTTCATGTCAATACCCAATCGTGTTATCTCAACGACTAAGTTATTGAGCAATTCGAAGGTTAGTTCATTGGTTTCGTTTTGCCTTTGAAGTTTTTGAACGAGTGGTTCTGGGTTGAAGAACATCTTGAGAATCGGATTCAGGAGTTTTCTGATGCGATAAATTACCGGACCCATGACACCTCTCGACGACTTGTACAAGATCTTCTCGTCAAAACCGTGATTATGGGTCAGATCGTCCTGCTCATGTTTGAAGTCTGAACCTTGTCGAAAATGCTCGACAAGATCCGATCGAATCTTGTCGGGATCGAGAAAGGTTTCGAGTTTAACTGTTGCGAGCCGACGAATTTCATCCTCCGTGTAATCAACGCCTCTCTTCTCGTCGATCCTCGCTCTAATTTCTTTCATAATTTGTTCGACGTTGACGGAATCTGAACTCAGAGTAAAGTCTGTCATTATTGACCCCAAACTATTGATCGAATGCCTGAATATGGTGTCAAGAAACAATCCACTCTAAACCCTCAAATAATTCTCGACTTTGACTATTGCGAGTATTCTTTGAACAGCTTGCCCCATTCTGTTTTCGAGAACCTACGTACCCGTGTGAGACCAATCGTAGGGTACCAAAGCCAATCATGGTAAACATTAGAAGAGAACGGTGCCCAGACAACAAGTGGTGAATGAAGTAGTAGTCGTTCCAATGGCTGCAGAAATCCGTTCCGAATAACCTGGTCTCCCCAAATGACAAGGGACTTTCGTGTTTTGAATCCGAAATTGATTTTCGAGACCTGTTCACCCACGATCTCGACATCTTTTAAATTCGCAACGCCGAGGCCTCGTTCATGAGCCATACGCAGGTAAGGGATGGACATCGGGTCATATCCCATCATTTGAGCCGCGACTGCATCGAGTGCTACTGAGTCTGACGAGGCTAGTAGAAAGTTGTGGATACGCGGGATCATTGTTCGAGGTCCGGCGCCGTCGCCGCAGACAGTGCCATCCATTACTGCGAATACAGCGGGGTGGAGTTCACGTTGCATGTACAGGAGATCAACCAATACTTCGTGCATGTATTTGTGTGCGTAGTGTCGGACTTCTTTAAGCAAACCGCCGAAAGCATTCTTGACTGCGCCGGTTGTGACTGCGTGTCCGTGAGTCTTCATTGTCGGCAGGTGGAGAATCTGCTTTCCCAGATACAGAGAGGGCACCTCGATACCATCAGGGAAGAGTCCATTTAGTCTGAGTAGGGGACTTTTGAATCGATACACCTGCCACTCGACTTCTTGGAGCGCTGTAAACGTGAGGTTATGCCGTTGTAACACCGGTTTCCAACGATTGTTATGGCATCCTTTTTGGGGATCGGTTACGACGGTTTTATTTTCGACTGGGAAAATGGATTCTAGCCTGAAACCATCACGCAGAAGTTTCTTAAGTACTCCATCCAGTTGCCAGGGTTGCGAGGAACAAGCAGGGAAGTACTTAGTCCAGGACAAGTTGAGTTTTACCAGGGTATCTAATCTTGTGTTCAAGGTATCGTGGTAATTCGCTAATTCCATGAGTCGACCATAGTCTTCAAGGACGGCGTCTGGATTTGTGCGCACTACGGCGACAAGGGAACTCCTTGATAGGGGCTCAGCAGAGGAATGTGAGGGAGTTTCCATAATGTAATGAGTCAATGAACAAATGGCTGGTAAATGATTAACACTGAGACGGCTGCCCAGGGAGCAACACAAAGACCCAGCGGACGATCGTTTAAGAGTACTGCTGAAGGATTACCATCATCAGACTTACGGTGAATGAGGTACAGATATCTGAAAATTCCGTACAGTGGGAAAAGGAACGTCAAAGTCAGCAGGTTCGTGTTGAATTTCTGTACAGTCTCTGGGTTAAGAGTGTAGATCGCGTAGCTTACGAGAGTTGCCGCAGATGTGATAGCTATCATTTGGTCCAATAGGTAAGGGGTATAGTCTCCGAGGATTTGCCGATGTGTAACCGCATCGTCTGAGAGTAAGACAAGCTCATGTCGTCTCTTAGTGAGAACAAGAAAGAGTGCGAGTAGGACGGTGCACAGGAGTAGCCACCTGCTAATCGGAACATCGATCGCAACCGCCCCGGCCACGGCACGCATTACAAACCCTGAGGCGATGGTCAGGACATCGAGAATCAGTATGTGTTTCAGAAGAGTGGAGTACAGAATGAGTAACCCAATAAATCCACTGGCCACCAGTCCGAAGTTTGTCTTGAGCCAAAAGGCTACTACTAAAGCGAGGGTTCCGGTCAGTGCTGCAGCGACCAACGCAAAAGTTCGAGATACTGTGCCCGCTGCGATCGGCCTTTTGGCTTTCAAGGGATGCCGACGATCTTGCCGGTAATCCATGACGTCGTTGATAAGGTACGCAGTCCCAGACAATCCGCAGAACACGGCGAACGCAGTAGCGGTGATCAAGGCCGCTGTTGGATCGAACAGCTTCTGGCCGAAGATGAGTGCAGCGTAAACGACCAGATTCTTGATCCACTGATCAGGGCGGAGAGCAGCGAGCAAGTTAAGCACAAGCGAACGGTCGCGTGCCTCATCAGTCGGTGAAGCACATGGGACTAAAACATTTTGAACAAAGTTGCGTGCCATGGGCGCGACCTTGCCTTGCTAATGCTGGGTCGCTATTCGAGTTCACGTCGCTGTCTCTTACGAGCACGTTTGCGCGCAAGCGCCTGCTTGGTACGCCGCTTATCTCCTGGTTTCAGGTAGTAGGAGTGCTTCTTCAGATCCTTGATAATGTCTTCCTGCTGCACTTTCCGCTTGAAGCGGCGGAGTGCGCTCTCGATTGATTCACTGTCCTGGATCCTGACCTCAGCCAAGTGTTACGTCACCCCCTTTTTACCCGATTTCGGTGTTTAGGCCCAGTCCAAAATTCACAATGCTGTGTTACCCTAATTCTACGATGATCATAGGTTTTAGATCGAAAATATCGATTCCGTCAACAAGACCAGCGAGAATGCATCCTGATTCCGACAGCCACATGTTATCGTCTTACGGCGTTGTCATCAAATAAAATACCTATCCATGAAAATCCTGGTCGTTGGGGGAGGGGCACGGGAGCACGCTATCGTGTGGAAGTTGTCCGCTGAGCCCCCTGTAAGTGAAGTCATCTGCGCCCCAGGAAATCCTGGTATCGCAAAGTTAGCGTCTTGTGTGCCGGTTGATCCGGGAGATCCGGACGCGTTACTAGCCGTTGCAAAGCGCGAATGCGTGGACCTTACGATCATTGGACCAGAGCTTTCGCTTGCACGCGGGGCTCGTGATTTATTCGCTGCACAGGACAAATTGCTGTTCGGACCAACACGCGATGTAGCAAGGTTGGAGTGGAGCAAGGCGTTCGCCAAACAGTTCATGTCGAGGCACAGTATTCCAACGGCGCGATATAGGATTTGTAACAGTGCAGATCAGGGGCTGAAAACAATCGCTGATGGTGAGCTGGGATTCCCAGTGGTCATAAAGGCGGACGGGTTAGCCGGCGGTAAGGGTGTTACGGTTGCGGAGGATAGGGCAAGCGCTGAAAGGGCTGTGCAGCGTGCGATGTTGGATCGACAATTTGGTGATGCAGGGACAACGGTTGTGGTTGAAGAGCATCTTGAAGGTGAAGAAGTTTCGTTTCTCGCGGTTTGTGACGGCAATACCGCACTTCCGTTACCGTCCGCGCAAGATCACAAACGTGCATTTGATGGTGATCAGGGCCCAAACACGGGTGGGATGGGTGCTTTTGCGCCTAGTCCAATGTTTACTCTTGACGTGCATGGTCGTGTCATGCGAGAGATCGTTGAGCCGGTACTCGATGGGTTTCGTGCGGAGGGTTACGAATACCGGGGGATACTGTATGTAGGGCTAATGCTAACATCGGAGGGTCCAAGAGTCGTTGAGTTTAATGTGAGGTTTGGGGATCCGGAGGCTCAGGTCGTTTTACCCTTAATCAAGAGCGATCTGTCAGTTCTAGCTGTTGATGCTGCATCGGGTAGATTGAGGGCACAATCTTGCATCGTTGGAACCGAACCACACGTCGGGGTAGTCTTGGCATCGGGTGGGTACCCTGGAGGTTATGAGATAGGTAAACAGATCGATGGTCTTGATGATGCAGAGGCAATACCCGGTGTATTGGTTTTACATGCAGGGACGGCAATGCGGGACGGAAAAGTTATAACCAACGGTGGACGCGTGTTGACAGTTGTAGGGCGTGGAAGCAGCTTCAAAGAAGCAATCGAGCGCACGTACCGGGCAGTCGAAGCCATTGAATTTGAAGGGAAACACGTGAGGACTGATATTGGGAAGAAAGCACTACGTTGAGTAAAAGAATATGTCCAAAATTCAAGTGTTGATATTAATGGGTTCAGATTCTGATGGTCCGGTGATGCAAGTCGCATTCGACGTGCTTAGCCACCTTGGAATTAGATCCGAGATGACAGTTGCGTCGGCCCACCGATCGCCAAGGCGGGTCATGCGATTGATCGAACAGGCCCCGTCCCGTGGTGTGCAGGTGTTCATCGTGGGGGCGGGTGCGGCAGCCCACCTGGCAGGGGTGGTGGCTGCCCATTCCTTGGTGCCCGTGATCGGAGTACCTATCGATTCGTCACCGTTGAAAGGAATGGATGCTCTGTTTTCAACGGTACAAATGCCTCCAGGAGTTCCCGTTGCTACTGTTTCGGTTGGTAAGGCAGGGGCGACCAATGCAGCCGTACTTGCAGCCCAAATCCTCGCTATCGGTGACCAGAAGATCGCTGACCAACTGCGTAAGTACAAGAAAAATCTTGAAGAAGGAGTCGAACAAGCGGCCGCAAGAATACAGAGGATGACCAGCGGAAGCTAGTTCTTACTTTGTTGTGCTGTATTATTCGAAAGTAGCGTCAGCAGTACAGCCTTTTCCGTATGCAACCGGTTGTCAGTTTGGTCAAAAACCACAGAGGTCGGTCCGTCGATTACCTCGTCAGTTACTTCGCTACCTCGGTGGGCCGGTAGACAGTGCATAAATAGGGCTCCTGGGCGGCTCTTTTCCATCAGTGCGGCGTTCACTTGGAACCCTGCAAATAAAACTCTTCGCTTTTCAGTTTCTGATTCCTGTCCCATCGAGGTCCATGCATCTGTGTAGACCGCTTCGGCTGTTTGTACTGCGGCAAAAGGATCTTTGAAGAGGTGAAGTCTTGCACCGTGGCGTGCGAGACGTGATGCTTCTAGTTGTACGTTGTCTGGTAGGTCAAAACCCTGTGGGGATGCCACGTGTACATTTACACCAAGCATGAGTGCTGCTTGAACAAGCGAGGTTGCAACGTTGTTCCCATCGCCAATAAATGCAAGGGTTCTTCCAGGGAGTGTTTTCCAATGCTCCCGGAGAGTGAGACAATCGGCAAGTGCTTGGCATGGATGTTCTTCATTGGTGAGTGCATTCACGACACGCATTTGAGACACTGCCGCCGAGAGCTGCAGCAACCGTTGTTGAGCGAACGTACGTACGATGGCGGCGGTCACCCAACGGTCCAAACTACGCACAACGTCGATTAGCGATTCGCGCGAACCGAACACGACATCCGCCGGTGGCTCGATCACATTACCACCGAGTTCTCTAACGGCGATCGTGAAACTCGAGAGAGTCCGGAGTGATGGTTTTTCGAACAGCATCGCGATATGTCGACCGGCCAGGGCAGTAGCATTCGGCCCGTTTGGGCCACGCTGACGCTCATCCTTGAGGGATGCAGCTAGATCCAGATAAGACTCAAGAACCTCTGGTGAGAGATTGAGTATAGAAAGAAAGTGGCAGGACGAATCTTGCATGGGCTTAGCTTAGGTCCGATAATCAGCGTTTATTTTCACATAATCGGTACTCAGGTCACACGTGTAGATCGTCGCACGATGGTTACCACCCGTACCGAGATCAATTTCGATATCGACTTCATTCCCTTGTAAGTGTTCTGCAGCTACTGGTTCTCGATCGCTAAAGGGGCGATCATTACTATACAGAACCGCTGGTCCGATTTTTATGACAGCTTGTGATGGTTTAAATGGAACTCTTGCGCGTCCCGCCGCTGCGAGTAACCGACCCCAGTTCGGGTCTCCTCCGTTTAGAGCTGTTTTAACGAGTGGAGAATTCGCGATTGTTCGAGCAACCTGACGGGCATCATAAACTGATTGTGCCCCGATAGTTCGGACTCTGATCAACTTCGTGGCACCTTCTCCCCCACGTACGATGGCAAGTGCGAGTTCTAAACAGACCTGTCGAAGGGCATTGACAAACGTAGGATAAAGCGATGAGTCAACTTGGATCTCACTAACGCCTCCGGCTAGAGCAAACACAGAGTCATTCGTTGAGCATTCACCATCCACAGTAATAGAATTGAATGTGTCATCAACTGCGTCAACTAAAGCCCGACGTAGTTGTACCGAATCGATTTGTGCGTCTGTCGTGATAAAGGCAAGCATAGTTGCCATTTTTGGTTCGATCATGCCAGAACCTTTGGCCATCCCACCGATGTGAAATGCACCGGCAGGTGTCGATATCCTAACAGCAGCCTCTTTAGGCCAAGGGTCGGTGGTCATGATGGCTTTCGCAGCGGCCCGATGACCGCTTTGCGACAGTGATCGGTTTGCCAACGCAATGCCGAGTCTTATCTTGGTAGTATCTGGAATGAGACCAATTACACCAGTTGATGCAACCAATACTTGCTCAACCGGACACCGGATTAGGTGCGCTGTATCAATAGCCATTTCACGAGCGGCTGCCAAACCTGGCTCACCGGTGCATGCATTGGCACAGCCACTGCTGATCGTGATGACTCTTGCAAATCCCTTTGAGGAAGCCAGATGTTCTAGCGAAATGATCACAGGAGCAGCACGGACACGATTCAGTGTAAACAAACCAGCAGCACTTGCCGGCCTGTCCGACACAATTAGTGCCAGGTCGAGACCTGCCTGTTTGATACCAGAGGCGATTCCAGTTGCGTGAAATCCCGCAGCAGCAGTGATGCCACTAACAGTTGGTTCTATCATGGGCCAGATGAGCTACGAAAAATTTCACTGGGAGGCTCGTTCTCGTGGAGGTTATCGAGTCTGAGCAGCATGGCGTATTGCGTGCAACGACGAAACCAGGTGCAAGCATGACAATCGGTAGAGATCTTGTCTGGGAACCAGACGTGCGGAACAATCGAAAAGCCGAAACGTACAAAATGGCTAGGATTGTGTGTAAATGCACACAATGTTTTGAACCCGTCTACCCATGCACGCTGAGTCAGGGCTCGCACCAGACCGCTGCCAAGACCCATGCCCCGGTACGGTTCGTCAACGGCTAGGGATCGAATTTCGGCAACGGTTCGGCTCAGTGGAGCTAGTTCGCCACATCCGACGATTGAATCTTGAGCTACGGAGACAAAGAAGCGTGTTGCGTGCGCGGTGACTTCTTTGAGTTGCCGTGGAAGTAAATAGCTAGCTTCCACGTTTGCCGCAATCAGTCGGTACAGATCTGGTGCATCTCGCATTGTTCCAGGACGAATGCAAGGGTCGGCTTCTCTCTTAATTGCCGAGTCGATTGGCAATACTTGTGGTCCTGTAGTAATCATTAAACTTTTACCCGTTCGTCGGCCAAGACACTTTCAAGAATGGCCAGTGCTGAATCTATTTCAGACTCAGTTATTGTTAACGGCGGCAACAACCTAAGGACAGTTCCAGCAGTTCTATTGATTAGTAAGCCACGATTGAGGGCCGCTTCAACAACTGGAGCAGCGTCGCTGTCAAGTTCGATACCCCACATCAATCCCGCGCCGCGTAGGGCGACGATTCGTGGCTGCTTCTGGGCTATTGAGTGGAGCATACGTTCAAGATGTGCACCCGTACGACCAATTTGTGTGAGCAACCCACCTGCAACCAGTTTGTTGAGGAAGGTCAGTGCAGCACGACATGCTAATAAGTTTCCACCAAACGTACTTCCATGATCACCGAAAGATACTGTTTTTGCGACATCCTCACTCACCAATGTGGCACCAACTGGGACACCACCTCCCAGGGCCTTACCAATTGCCACGAGTTTTGGTTTCAACCCAAGCGCTGAGTAATAGAACGGGTAGCCCGTTCGGCCTAATCCGCACTGTATTTCATCGGCTATTAGGAGTGTGCCAGTTTGTTGACAAACTTCTTCGATAGTTTCTGCAAAGGCTGGTGTTAGGGGATAAACACCAGCTTCACCTTGTATTGGTTCGACGATGATGGCAGCAGTTGAACGGGATACTGCCGTTAGTAAAGCGGAACAATCATTTGGCGGTACGAATGTAACGCCCTCTAACAGGGGGGAAAATGGTTTCCTGTATTGCTCGTCCCACGTCACAGACAGGGAACCCAACGTTCGACCGTGGAAGGATCGTTCAAGTGCAATGAACTTAGTTCTCGTTGTATCGCCTTTAGTGTGCCAGTACCTTCGTGCGAACTTAAGACATGCCTCAACTGCTTCGGTTCCGCTATTACCAAAGAAAACTCTGGAGAGACCAGATAATTCTGCAAGATGACGAGCAACCTGTCCCTGCAACGAGTGATAGTAGAGGTTAGAAATGTGCAATAGTCCTTTAGTTTGTTCGATTAATGCTGCGACCAGGTCAGGATGTTTGTGTCCTAGCGAGGTAACACCGATACCGGAGACCAAGTCTAAATATTCATGTCCGTCTCTGTCGAAGAGTTGGCAGCCTTCGCCGTCGACAAACTCAATGGGTAAGCGCCGGTACACTTGTAGGATGTGACGCGATTCCAGTTCCTGGACGTCCTTTAATGTGCTTCTCATCCAATTGGATCCTGAAGTTCGTTTATTACAATTGTTGTACCGATAGGCATCTCGATATTCCTGGTATCGCGCCCGTCTGCAACGACAACTTCAGCAACACCCGCCTGTCTTGCCCGACGACATGCTAGTAATTTTGCGATCATGCCGGCAGTTACGTCTTGTTTCGTAATGAGTTGGTCCAGCGTTTCGAGATTGAGTCGTGCGATGGTTCGGCCGGCTGAGTCGAGCACCCCACGAGTGGAGCCCGCCATGATTAACCGAGAAGCACCAAGCCTAACCGCTAGATGAGCTGCTAGAGTATCCGCATTCACATTAAAAAGCTGTCCCTCTGCATCAATTCCGATGCTGGCAATCATTGGTACGTAACCATGCTTGCAGAGTTCGGTTAGCAGATGAGGAGTCGCTGTGCCGACCGGTTGTCCCACGAATCCTAGATCTACATAATTTCCGTTAGTGGTTTTATAGGGTGGTGCGGCTTCTACAAGTCCAATCGCCGCGTCGGCTCCAGTGAGTCCAACTGCCTGAACACCGGAGGCGAAAGTTGCAGCCACTAACCGGGTATTCACACGGCCAGCGAGCACTCCTACGACCACAGGAAGAGTTGCTTCGTCCGTGACTCTGAGCCCGTCGACGGTTCGCTTCTTAATACCGTGGCTAGTAAGTTCGAAGTCAATCTCTCGCCCACCACCGTGCACGATTACTATGGCTTGCTGGTCAGCTAAACGGGCAATTACTGCGGCAACTTTGTTCAATTGAGCGGACTCAACGAGCAGTTCACCTCCAAGCTTAAGGACGAGCAACTTAGAGAGGTCTCTTGGCTGTTTCATGTGAGACCCTCACGCTCGTCGAATCCAAGCGCCACATTAAAATTCTGTATTGCTTGACCTGCAGCGCCTTTCACCAAATTGTCTAGACAGGCTACAAGGACAAGCCTTTCACTTGCCTTGTCCACTTTCCAGCCGATTTCGCAAAAGTTGGTATATGCGACATGTTTGATTTCTGGCAACATGTTTCCCATTAGCCTTACAAAGGGTTTACTCGTGTAAGTGCGTTGAAATTCTCTGGCTATGTCTTGCTCCGACACACCTCGCTTGAGGTGTGCGTAGATCGTTTCAAGAATTCCACGATGGAGTGGAACCAAGTGCGGCACGAATGTTACAGGATGCGACAGTTCCTGCTCGATCTCGGCTGCATGACGATGAGCAAAAATAGCGTAGGCAGCCACGTTGCCGTAACACTCGGAAAAGTTTGTTCGTTCCGACGGTGTTTTACCTGCTCCAGAAATTCCAGATTTGGCATCGATGATAATGTCACCGTTGAGCAGATCGGCCTTCACCAAAGGTTGTAGTGCAAGAAGAGCAGCCGTAGGGTAACAGCCTGCACATGCGATCAATTGTGCACCACGAATGGCCTCACTGTTATGCTCGGCTAGGCCATAAGCAACTGACTCGGTTGCGGTATCGGGTGTTTTGGGATACCAAAGATTGCGCTGCTCAACATTTCGAAGACGAAACGCGCCCGACAGGTCGAAAACGCGTACACCATTTCTGATGAGCTGAGGAGCAACCTCTGCTGCTGTGTCGTCTGGCAGTGCGAGGAAGACAGCGTCTGCTTCCGTTGTGAGGCGCTCGATGGACAGTGCTGAAATCGAACCATTCCACAAGTGTGATGGTGCTGAGAGTGAGTTCACTCTCTCACTAGCTGTTGAGGCCATGGCGACGGTTAGTCGCGCACCGGGATGTCGGACCACTAGGCGGACGAGTTCTTGGCCTGCATAACCCGTGGCCCCGGCAACACCAATGCGAATGGATGTGCTAGACATGAATAAATATTCAGCTCAAGGTCTATTTATACATAAATATAAGTACTTCGTCAATAAAAAGGCTTATTTCACTATATGCAGTTTACTGAATTCTCAGGAAGACGTACAGGGCTAGCTAAGGATTAGATAAATGTGTATACTAATACACTATTCTGAATAATTATGAAAAGGCTTCGACAGGCAGTTATATTGGATTTGGTGACCAGTGAGGTTGTTCGCAGTCAGAATCGCCTTCGGCGGTCGTTGCTCGCGCGTGGATTCAAAGCAACTCAGGCGACAATTTCTAGGGACATCAAGGATTTGAGATTAGTCAAACGAGCATCGGATGGCGCCTATCAGAAACCAGCGCCGGAAGCTATGGGATCAGGGAGTGAGACAGGCGCGCGGCGTGCAGTTGAAGCGTACGTTCGTCGACTTGACCGTGTCGATCAACTAATCGTTTTGAAGACTGAGCCTGGCCAAGCCCAACCGTTGGCCTTGGCAGTGGATCGTGCGGAGCTGGCCGACATCGTTGGTACAATTGCTGGGGATGACACGATTCTGGTAATCGGCCGTAGTGTCCATCGTAGTCGGGCGCTGGTACGGCTCTTTGAGGGGTGGGCGAAGTGATGGAAAAGGTAGATGTCGAAATGCAGATTACAGGAGTGTGGCCAGCGTTCTAGGGGGACTGGATATGGAGCGGATTGTGTTGGCTTATTCGGGCGGATTGGATACCTCTGTGGCAATCTCTTGGCTTGTGGAGCACTACCATGCTGAGGTGATTTCTGTGACTCTTGATCTCGGACAGGGGAAAGAGTTGGATGGGATGCAGGAGCGCGCGTTATCCGCTGGCGCGACTCGTGCCCACGTCATTGACGTTCGTGACGAGTTCTCGAGCGATTACATTTTACCAGCGCTTCAGGCTGGGGCAATCTACGAGGATCGATACCCGTTGGCGACTGCACTTGGTCGGCCTCTCATAGCGAAGAAGCTCGTTGAGATAGCGCAAATTGAAGGGGCAGGTGCGATTGCCCATGGTTGTACTGGTAAAGGCAATGACCAAGTGCGGATCGACGTGTCAGTGAGAGCTTTAAATCCAGCGATACGAGTTATTGCACCCGCTCGAGTTTGGGAGATGACTCGGCTCGATGAAATTAAGTACGCAGAGTCTCACGGTATTCCCGTCCCTGTGTCTGTCGATAGCCCGTACAGCACAGATGCCAATCTTTGGGGCCGTTCGATTGAGTGTGGTGTACTCGAGGATCCCTGGGTGGAGCCTCCAGAAGAAATTTATACGCTTACTAAACCCCTTAGCGAGTGTCCAGACACATCAGCTTACGTAAGTATCGAATTTGAGGCAGGTGTACCGACGGCCATAAACGGCGTTGCAATGCCCTTTGCGGAGCTGATCAGGAGCTTAGAAACAATTGCTGGCGCGCATGGTGTCGGTAGGATCGATATGGTTGAAAATCGCTTAGTTGGCATCAAATCGCGAGAAATTTATGAGGCACCCGCGGCGACTGTCTTACACACTGCACATCGAGAACTCGAACAAAGCGTTATAACTCAAGACTTAGAGCGTCTCACCCATGAGTTGGCTCGCGTTTACGCAGACTTGGTGTACAAAGGCCTGTGGCTCACACCGACTCGTGAGGCACTAGATTCCTTCGTGTCTAAAGTTCAGGAGCGAGTTTTCGGAAGCGTGAGGCTTAAGCTTTTTAAGGGCATTTGTCGTGTTGTTGGGCGCAAGTCTCCTTTCGCGCTCTACGATCAAACTTTGGCCACATACGACGCTGGGGATCACTTCGATCACAATGCTGCCGAAGGGTTTATCAAGATTTGGGGTCTCCCGGTTGAGATTGCCGCTGCGCGGGCGCGGGCGCCACATACAACTGAATAGCACTGTATTGTCGAGGCTTGCGAGTGATCATTGATATTTTGTAACTAAATCATGTCCCATTTATGGTCTGGCCGGTTCGGCGATTCGATCGACCAAGATGTTTTTGAGTTCCAGGCTTCCTTCAGTTTCGATCGGCGCCTGTTCGAAGACGACATCCTTGGTAGCTTGGCCTGGGCCGAAGCGTTGGAGATGGCTGGGGTATTGTCGAGTGAGGATACTCGCGCTATCAACAAAGCACTAACAGAGATTCTAGACCTCGGACGTCAAGATCCTAGCTTTGTCGGTGGTTCGGACGAAGATATACACGCCTTTGTTGAGCGTCAGCTAGTAGAGCGGATCGGAGAAGCTGGCAAGCGCTTGCACACTGGCCGTTCACGAAATGATCAAGTGTCGCTTGACCTGCGACTGTATCTCAGACGGCGTATTCCAAAGTTACAAATGGCTATAACTGAACTAGTCGCTGCGCTGGTAAATCAAGCAACTAGCGCTGGTGTAACCCTTATGCCGGCCTACACCCACCTGCGGCGCGCCCAGCCAATACTTGTGTCCCATTTTTTCTTGGCGCACGTGGCGCCCTTGCAGCGTGATTATGCCCGTTTCGATTATGCATTAAAGGAGGCAGACGCTCTTCCACTCGGTTCAGGGGCTGTAGCTGGAACCAATTACCTGATCGATATGGAGGCACTTCGGTCACGACTGGGATTCTCGCGGGTTGTGGCAAACAGTGTTGATGCGGCTGCAGACCGTGATTTTGTAGCGTCTTATATTTATGCTTGTGCGATATGCATGATGCACCTAAGTCGTTTTTCAGAAGACTTAATAGTTTTCACCTCCGAAGAGTTCTGGTTCTTCGAGTTGGCTGACGGTGTTACGACTGGAAGTAGTCTGATGCCTCAAAAAAAGAATCCAGATCCACTTGAGCTGGTACGTGGAAAGTCGGGACGTGTGATCGGCAACTTGACCGGTTGGTTAGCAACCATGAAAGGTCTACCTAGTGGGTACAACAAGGATCTTCAAGAGGATAAAGAGGCTATGTTTGATACCGAAGCGACGGTACTCGGTTCGCTTCGGGTTGTCACGGCTGTTGTGAGTACTCTTACACTGAACGTGGCACGTGCCGAACTTGCCGCGGCTGGATTGCTCCTTGCGACTGATGTTGCTGATTATCTAGTGTCTAGGGGTATGTCGTTTAGGCGTGCTCACGAAGTGGTTGGCGGGATGGTGCGTCGCTTGATCGCTGAGGGTCGCGACTTTTCGTCGCTAACATCGGAAGAGTGGTGTGAGTACAGTGAACTATTCGGAGATGGGTCGACACTCATAATTACGCCTCGTGCTTCTGTTGAGGCAAAACGGACACCACAGTCGACAAACCCCACTGCGGTTGGGGCCGTCCTCGACGAGACACGCGACTGGCTGGAAGCGAGGAGTTGAGAACGGTTCAAGACCTCATCACCGACTGGGCGGACTAACGATGACTCGGCAAAAGGGCTTAGCCGCGCTTTGTACAGGAAATGGTTATTTGGGGAACTGACCAGCTGGAAACCGTTATTAACAGAAATTGTCTAACTCCCACGTATTCTTGCTACGTGACTATAGCGAGAGATTCTGATTGCCTCAGTCGAGCGGCTCTGATAGACTCCGAGACTCCTACGCGGGAATAACAATCTCAAAGATTTTGGTTATCTGGGGAGTGCGTGAGACAGGTTCGGTATCGCCTTGGTGACATTCTCGATGACTACTGTCCTCGTGAGCGGCGCGTAACGAACCACGCTATTGTGACCATGGTCGAGAGTGAGTGTTGAAAAGACACGCTGTACAGCCTGCGATGCCGAGCACGATTACAGAGATGCGCAAATACGGCCCAAGCGTATGAAGAAAGCACGACTCGTCTCTCGAGACGGCACTAAAGAGGTGCCGGTCACTGGATCGGGTGATTCGCGCGAGCGGATAGGTGGCTCGACGGGGCGTCCCGAAGTATCAGATGCTAGTTTGGGTAACATGGACTCAGACCCAGCCGTGGCGGGACCAGATTTTGAGAATGAGGGAGTGCGCCGCTCTTTAATTCGAGCAACACTCCAAAGGCCGAACGGGCAGTCGTCGACCCGACAAGCTCGAGATTCCGGGGTACGTGGTGCGGCTGGACGCAGTAATGGACGATACAATGATGACTGGCGGAGTGGTTCACACGGAAATCGACAAAGTGACACCAATGGAAATCGTAATCCTGTAGCGCGGTCCGTTTGGCAAGGAGAAGTCACTAACAGTCGTTCCATGCCATCCCGTCACCACGCCAAACGTCGCTCTCAAGCGGGCTCTTCGGTAGCTGCGCGGGAAACTGGTGGTGCCTGGTCTGCCCGTCATGGGAAGAAACGATCCAAGTAGTTACTGGGAATAATGTCGATACGCCAGCAGAGTGTTTGCTCAGTTAGTTTCTACGTGCACGCCTTATTCACTGACCCTAACGGACGAAAAGTGAACGAATGAGTGGCCTGTCAGGGAAACAAGGTCTGGTTGTTGGCGTAGCCAACAAGCGTTCTATTGCGTGGGCAATCGCGAAGGCCGCCGACCGCGCAGGTGCCCGCTTGATTCTTACGTATGCGACCGAACGTTTCGAAGAAAACGTCCGCGAGCTAGCAAAGACCTTAGAGCATCCACCGATCATTCTTCCTTGCGATGTGAGTCAGGACGACCAAATTACCGAAGTTTTTTCGACGGCTGAGCGTGAGTTCGGCGGTCTTGATTTTTTTGTTCACGCTGTTGCATTTGCATCCCGTGCGTCGATTTCTGAGCCGTTTGTACAAACGTTGCGCGAAGACTTTCGGGTGTCGCTTGACATTAGTGTTTACTCGCTTATTGCGCTTTCTCGTGGAGTTGCCCCGCTAATGGAAACGCGCGGTGGTGGCAGCATTTTGACACTAACCTATCTTGGTGGTTCCCGAGTGTTTCCGCACTACAATGTTATGGGTGTTGCGAAGGCAGCACTGGAGGCTACGGTAAGGTACCTTTCCAACGACCTTGGACCGAAGAACATCCGCGTCAATGCTATTTCGGCTGGTCCCGTCAAAACCCTTTCGGCTTCCGGTATCTCGGGTTTTACACAGATCTTGCAGCATTATAGGGAACGTGCGCCACTTCATCGCACCGTCGAGTCATCGGAAATTGCAGGAGCTGCCATTTTTCTTTTGAGTCCAGCGGGGCAAGCCGTGACGGCTGACGTGCTCTTTGTCGATGCCGGGTTCCACTCTACCGGTATGTAGGTTCTGGATCTCCTGATTTGTACTAACCTGGCTTATTGAGTATCTTTCATCATCATTGTGGGCGCCTTCGAAAGCGTTGTTTGTCAACGACCACTGGTTGTCCATCGAGATACCAATCGCCATCGTTGGAGGTTCTCAGTATTTGGTCAAAAAATGAAACAAATGGCATAGGCTCTGGCAAATCTGGCGAAGAAGCTCACCGGTCGGCGGGTTCGAAAAGGTGATATATTCTCGTTCCGTTGAGATACGGGCGAGCGGGAAAAACTTAGTAAGTTATTCGATCTTCCACCTTAGATTTGTGTTTCAACCATAATGTTCCTATGGATTTCTCTAGTCGATAGTAATTTGCCTATGTCACCGTCCATTAGGCGAGTACGGAGGATTTTGCTGCAAGCGGCATTCAACTATCGTCTCGCGGTATTGATTGGTAGTTTACTTTTCACTCCAGCGGCCCTTATATCCATTGGTGACTACCGATGGGAGACTTGGATAACAGATGGTATTTGTCTAGTAATGGCTGCGACCGGTATTGCGTTCGTGCTTGCGGGCCTTGGTGGACGGAGGCCCGATTGGATCGACACCGATGACCATCAAGATGGAGCAGCAGCATGACAAAAGAGTCACCCATCTGCTTCAACGAAGAGTCTACGTGGATAGATTTAGCCTCTATACTCTCGTGCTTTCATAAGTCCGGGGTTAACCTTAATTTTTTCAATTTCTGAGCCGATCTCCAGAGCAGGATAGGACTTTAGAACCTCGTGGAAAAGGTGGTAGGTTTCTGTTCCCTTGTTTCCCGTTTGGGTCTAAAAGGGTACTGAATGCCGAAGTTGAAGGGTTGGACGTGCTACGCTAGCAGCCAATCTTGTTATCGTCGTGTTGGCGCTAGGTCTAATGTTGGCCACTTCGCTGTACCTCCAAGAGCATAAGAGTGTTTTATGTTGCGTCATCGAATGAGGAGGTTGTATTTTGCCCCATCGAAGTCCGGGTTCACCAGATCTTTCCCATCGGGGTGAACTGACGGGTGAACCCATTCGGTGCTATCGTCCGCGTGGAAGTGCTGAAGTGCGCCAACTGATCGATAAAGGATTTCAGGCGTTCAATGCAGCCCGTTTATCAGAAGCTTGCCACGTATTCACAGATAAGATGCTCGACCCAGACAATGATACGACGATTGGTCTCACGCTTGCAGGTGCCTTAACGCCGGCCGGATTAGGTGGGTGCCTGATCGAGTTGATGAACCGAGGACTAGTGGATTTTCTGGTAAGCACGGGAGCCAACCTTTACCATGATTTGCATTACGCATTAAATTTCACACTACATCGAGGGTCGCCGTTCCTTGACGATGTGGCACTGCACGAGAGTGGCATCATCCGGATTTACGATGTACTCTTTCCGGCTCAGGTGCTACTTCAAACCGACACTTACGTTCGTGATTTCCTCGTGCGATGTGATCTTGATGAACCAATGTCGACGGCAGAGTTTCACTATCGTATGGGCTGCGACCTTATAGAACGCTACCCAGGATGCGAGGATTATTCTGTAGTCGCCCATGCGGCGTCGGTCGGCGTACCAATCTACACCTCATCACCTGGCGATAGTTCAATTGGGATGAACGTTGCGTACCACGAGTTGATGAACAACCGCCGATTTTTTATTGATCCTAGCAAAGACGTCAATGAGGTCTGCGCTATTATCCTAGCGGCTAAACGAAACGGGTGCCTTGTCCTTGGTGGGGGTTCGCCGAAGAACTTCTATCTTCAAGCCCAGCCGATGTTGTGGGAGGTGTACGGTATTCCAAAAGGTGGCAATGAGTTCTTCATACAGATTACAACCGACCAAACGGTGTGGGGTGGTTTGTCTGGTGCAACTCCGGCTGAGGCGGTTAGCTGGGGGAAGATCAATCCTGGAAGGTTAACAGACGCTGTCGTAGCGTATTGCGATTCAACAATCGCGTTTCCACTATTTTGTGAATACGTCATTGGTTCGTCTCGGGCCCGTCGTAAACACAAGGTTCTCGTTCACCGCCGTGGTGAGTTAGTTGAAGATCTCTTGCAACAGGCAAAAAAGGTCGGTGCCGTCCGTTCTGTATCCACCGATATCTTTGAAGATGGAACAAGTTCGAATAAGGATGAGTAGTGCCGGAAGGATAGTGATAATAGAGGTGGCGTGAGTGTTGCGTGTTGGTCTGGGAATGCTTCAGGATAGTTTCGGTAATGGGTACTCTTGCTTCAGTACTTGGCGTTCATGTAGAGCGGTGGTCAGGGCAGCCGCGTATCTATGCCGATGCGAACATGCCGGCCGGGCTCATTTCGTTTATGCGTCGACGGTTACACTGGGATGTGTTTTTCGTGGTCGAGCACGACGAATTAAGAATGGCGCGTGATGATGAACATTACCGATTGGCGAAACAACTACGGCGAACGTTGCTCACACTTGATCATGACTACTTTAATGATCGGCGTTTTCCTCTAGATGACAGCGCCTAATGAGCTCCAGTTATTGCGGGTGATTGAGAAGGTTGATCGCACGTTTTTCAGAACATGTGAGCACGAACAGCAGTCTATGGTTTCCAGGCTACCCCTAGTCGCTCAGAAGATTCACGTTTATCCCGGTTGGACCTTTCTTGCGTTGTCGGCGACCGTAACGGTATAGCCATCAAAATTTAGTTGGAACTGACAACACAGCTCACTGTCCAATGGTGAGATTCGTTGGTCGAAAAACGTAGCTGGCTGGATCACTTAATCCGGCTGCATCGAAAGCTTGGAGTCGCTCACGACACTTGCCGCATCGGCCGCAATGCCGAGATTCCTCAGGATTCATACATGAAAGCGTCAGTTCCCAAGGCACACCAAGAGCGGCACCCAGATTAATGACTTCTACTTTACGGAAACCAATGAAGGGTGCGACAATGTTGATTCGCTGGTCTAGACCAAGCGACAGCGTGCGACTTGCTGCCTTGAAGAATTCCGCTGTTGCATCGGGGAATGGATTGCCAGCTAGTGGTCCGACCGAAATCTGTTCGATGTGCTGCAGTGCACAATAGATTCCGACCTTCGATAGAAGTAGCAAGTTTCGACCGGTCAAGTCCACATCGCTGTCTGGGGTATTGTAGGTCGGTGGTGTACCACGGAGTGCCCAATGTGTCTTGGGGTAAAGATCAGCAACTGGTGCTTCGAGTACAATTAGAGGTCGTAAGCGGCTGTTGAATAGGGGGGCCTCTAAGAGTCTAGTCAGCACTGCTCGTTCCTGAGGTTCCCAGGTGAAGCCGACGTTGATGTACACGGGTTGGACATTGGCCCTAAGTGCTTCATGTGCAATAAGGACCGCACTGTCAAGACCTCCGGAACAGAGGACTGCTGTGACGGGTTCTTGACCATCGGTTGGGACATTTACTACCATCGGAGGGGCTTCAAGGCGGTTGATCGTTTATGTATTCTGTCACCAAACGTGTTGAATTTTGTTACGGTCATCGACTACTGGACTATGAGGGGGTCTGTAAGCATCCCCACGGGCACAACGCAGTTGCTGAGATCGAGGTCCGGACTGAGTCGCTTGATGCTCGAGAGATGGTGTGCGATTTCAGTGAGATCAAGCGGGTTATCAAGGGATGGATCGACCGTGAGTTGGATCATAAGATGATCCTTCGGCACGATGATCCGTTGCTTGAACCACTTCAGCAACTCGGTGAACCGGTGTTTGTAGTTGACAACAACCCGACAGTGGAACATATTGCCCAACTCATCTTCGATCAGGCTAGGACCGAGGGATTTCCAATCGTACGGGTAACGGTCTGGGAGACGCCGACGTCGTTCGCCACCTACAGCACGTTGTAGCTGGTTGACGCCAAGATTCTGTTCGAAGCCTCTGCGCCGATCAAATTCCGGCAGTTCTGAGTCCATCGGCCTTAACCGGAACAATGTTACCGGTTCCCTCGAGGTCTTGCTGTATCTTGAATAGTCATTGAGGGTAAAGATTGTTCCTCGGGTGCGGTTCTATGAGACAGGCAATGATACCAGGGAGTCGAGACCCGAGAAGAGAAAAATCAACTTTCCTGGTTCTCTCGAATATGATCCGAGGGGTCCAAATTATCTTGGCCACCAAGACGACACGGGCGGTGATAATAAATCTCCTGTCTTGTTTGGAACCTGTTGACTCGAGCTTTCGTGGACGCTGCTCAGAATCCTAGGACCGCAGTGTAAGTTTACTTAGGAATTGTATGAACGGCGGGAGGTCTTGTTTGCTTCGAGCGACATTAGCTTTTTCCTTCTCGTTGACGGTACAGGCAGGTAACGGTGTTGCGATCGCTCAGTCGGCCGACTTGGTGACTGATCGTCCGGACAAAACCGAGTCGGCCAGGGTTGTACCGAAAGGGTTGGTACAGGTAGAGACGGGATATCTGTTCACGCGTGATGGCGATGTGGGTAGTTATGAGGTGCCAGCAACTTTGTTTAGAATCGGTTTTGGAGGCCGAACTGAGTTACGCGTCAGTCACGTTGGTGTGGTTGGCCGAGAAGGGATTCACGGTGCAGGTGACAGTGAGCTTGGAGCGAAGATTAATCTGATTGAGCGTGCAGATGGTTGGCAACCAGAGTTCGCGGTCTTAGCGGGACTATCACTACCGACCGGTGAGGACGGATTATCGAGTGATTCTATCGATCCGTCTTTCCTCTTGTCATTTGCCCATGAACTCTCTCCAAAATTGTTACTCGGCTACAACGTCGGAGCCACCTGGGAGTCTTTTGCTCATCAACAGTTTCGTGACATGTTTGTCGTGTACTCGTTAGCTGTTGGTATCGGGTTAACGGATCGGTTGAGTATGTTTCTCGAACTCTTCGGCGACAGGCAGACAACTAGTACCACTGGGCCCAGCCTGTCGGGCGATGGTGGATTAACGTTTCTGCTGACTGAGATCGTTCAACTTGATGTCTACGTTGGCCGTGGTCTACGGGAACCAAGCGACGATGTATTCTTCGGAACAGGGCTGAGTTTTCGATTACCACGATGAAAATACTAGGGGACTTCCGTCAGTTTCGCGTGTTTGCCATAAACTAGACGGCAATGGGCTTAAGAGAGTGTACCAGGTCTACTAGACTAGCTGTTCGAAG
The DNA here is from genome assembly GCA_965249535.1 of Vicinamibacterales bacterium. Classification (GTDB taxonomy): domain Bacteria; phylum Acidobacteriota; class Vicinamibacteria; order Vicinamibacterales. Next base: position 1,540,738 of record OZ252241.1, on the reverse strand, counting down.
TCGTTACCTGTAGCTTGGCGGCTGCGCGCATACCAATCGCTATTCGGTGGTTGTTTTTGCTGCGTACGGTAACGCTGTCGGCTGCCGGATCACGAGTTTCAATTTCGATTGACTGTCCGGGTTTTAGATCGTTGATTTCCAAAAAGCGAAGGAACTGGGCATCCTGGTCAGTGACACGCGTAACTGTTACTGGTGTGTGAAGTGGACAGTCAAGCAGGTTGTAGTAATTGTGCGATGTAACCGTCCCTTCCGGTCCAGGGATAGGGTCGCCGTGTGGGTCAACTGAAGGTTGACCGAGCATGTGATCGATAAGTTCGATAAGCCGGTCTGAGGTTGTGTGTTCAAGCCGCTCAGCTTCTTCGTGGACCTCTGTCCAACTCATACCCAAGACCTTGACAAGAAACAGTTCGATTAGGCGGTGCCTCCTGAGTACCACCGCAGCAAGTTTGCTTCCTGCCTCTGTGAGTCGTACGCCCGTGTAGGGTTCGTAAGAAACTAGTCCCGTTTCAGCCAGTGTTTTGACCATGGTGGTTGCTGTACCGGGGACTACCCCAACGGATGCTGCCAGTTGTCCAATAGGGATCAGCTTCTGGTCGCTTTCTGCTGCCTCAGCCTGATAAAGGGCCTTTAGATAATTCTCAACGGTGCTGGATGGGAGCATGCTTATCTCCTTCGGCCTACTCTCACGGTTTGACTTTCGTATGATGAAGCTTTATATTTTGAGTTATCAAAATTAATCTGTCAAACTTTCAAAGCCATTATGAAGCAGTTGTCAAGAAGGTCATGGTTAGGTCTCGCAGGGCTCAGCTCATTTACCGGTGGTTCTGTTCTACTAAGTGGCCAGGTCGCCCGTAATCGGGGTCAGTCGTCGGAAGGACAATTATTGACTCATGTCGGTGGCGGGATGGGCACGGTTGGACGGGTCTCAACCGATCAATTCAATCCGGCAGCGTTTCTACGTACCTGGAATTTCTCGAATTTGGCGCCTACCGAGCGGTCCATGTTCTACCGTGAAACACCCAGAGCAGACGGTTCTCTACTTCGTGAGTACGAGATTTTTTCAGTCGACCGCGAGATTGAGATTGCACCTGGGATTTTCTTTCCGGCCTGGACCTACAACGGTCAAGTTCCCGGTCCTACGATGCGAGCTACTGAAGGTGATCGGATTCGGGTGAAATTTGTCAACCAAGGATCCCACCCTCACACGATTCACTTTCACGGTTGGCATCCACCGGCGATGGATGGTTCCAGGCCTAATCAGGAAGTGCTCCCTGGTGAGAGTTTTGTCTACGAGTTTGACGCTGAGCCATTCGGGGTGCATTTGTATCACTGTCATGCTGCTCCATTGAAGCGCCATATCCACAAGGGTCTCTACGGTGTATTCATCGTCGATCCACGGGATACTGAGAGGCCGCCAGCTGATGAATTGGTCATGGTAATGAATTCCTTCGATACTAACTTCGACACTGAGAATGAGGTATATGCAGTTAATACAGTGGCAAATTTTTACTTGCACGAGCCGATCGATGTGAGAGTGGGCCGACTTATTCGTGTGTTTCTGGTAAACATCACTGAGTTCGATCAATTAAACAGTTTTCATTTACATGGCATGTTCTTCGACGTTTACCGGACAGGTACTCGCATGATTTCGACCGAACATACCGACACCATCATGTTGTGCCAAGGTGAACGGGCCATCCTTGAAACAGCTTTTAGATATCCAGGTGATTATATGTTCCACGCTCACCAAAGTGAGTTCGCTGAGTTAGGTTGGATGGGACTATTCAAGGCTCAGGTATAGCAACGTGAAACTTGACGATGAAGGAAAAAGTGACCAGGGCCAGACAACGAAGATAGCCCACTGGCTTATGGCACTTTTCCCGCTAATCTTGCTGGTGTGCCTAGTTGGGTTCATTGTATGGTCTGAACCCGGCAATACGATACGTGGTGACCGTTTTCCTGTAACCCGAATAACCTTCCAAAGTGTTGATCTGAGCTCAGACGGGATCGTTGTCACTGTCCTTAATGATGGACCAGACCCAGTGACTATCGCACAGGTGCAAGTCGACGAAGCCTTTTGGTCGTTCACATCGGATTCCGGGCAGGTGTTAAAGCATTTGGGACGGGCAACGCTTACAATTCCCTATCCGTGGGTGGAAGGCGATGCGCATGTTGTACGAGTTGTCACATCTACTGGCGTGACGTTTGATCATGAAATTGCCGTTGCGGTCGAGACGCCAAGGCCAGGTATGCGATACTTTTTTGCCTTCACACTCATCGGTGTTTATGTTGGCGTTATTCCCGTCGCGATCGGGCTACTGTGGTTTCCGCTGGTTTCTAAACTCAGTCGGACAGGTTTGGATTTCCTATTGGCGCTAACGATCGGCTTACTACTATTCTTGTTGGTAGATACTGGGCATGAGGGATTTGAGGTGGCGTTGCTCTTACCAGAATCATTTCAAGGTGTCGTGTTGTTTGTATTTGGTGCGCTAGGTGCATTCGTCTCGCTCGAAATGCTTGCCGGTTGGCTTCGGAGCAAGCGTCGGATCACAAGTGATGACAGTCATGGAACTGGTTGGGTAATGGCTTTAATGGTGGCGATTGGCATTGGCCTCCACAATTTCGGAGAAGGACTTGCCATTGGTGCGGCATTTGCGCTGGGTGAGGCGGCCCTTGGTTCAGTTCTCATAATTGGCTTTACACTCCACAATACAACTGAGGGGCTGGCGATTCTCGCACCACTCGCACGAGAGCGTATAAGAGCAATGGATCTCATCCGACTCGGATTGATCGGTGGCATTCCGACAATTGGAGGTGCCTGGCTAGGCGGGTTCGTCTACTCACCTGTCTGGTCAGTTTTGTTTCTGGCAATTGGTGCTGGTGCGATCGCTCAGGTCGTTTTGCAGATATCTAGGCAGATGGTTAGCGCCCAACCGACTAGTCGTTACTTGGCTAATGTTCCTGCAATAGCTGGTCTGTTCGCTGGATTCGGCATCATGTACGTCACCGGTATGTTTGTGGGGTAGTAGATGTCACACGACCAAGAATATTTACGTGAACCAGAGGTTCGTACTTCCGGAAGCGCGAGTGCTGGTTTTCTCTCCAATCTGTACTATTTATTGAATAGGTCCGGCTTAAGCCTCCGTGGCCGAGTCGTGATGCTTATGATTCTGGTGTCACTTGTGTTGGGCTTTACGGTTTTCGTGGCAGCGATACCTGAGCCACTACGTACGGCGCCTAGTGAGATCAACCTCATAGCGCGTGACATGTCGTTCTACCTAGCTAACTCGATCGATGGGGATATGAACCCTACTATCCGGTTGAAGGCAGGTGAGCAATTTCGGATCACATTACACAATCAAGATCTCGGGATGAAGCACACGTTCGTAGTAAGGGCTTGGGATCTAGTAGTGACGCCAACTGAGCGCGATGGTATTGGTTCAGTCTTGCTGCGTGCACCAGAACGTCCTGGCCGTTATAACTACGTATGCCTGCCGCATTCGGTGCTAATGAGTGGTGTCATAGAGGTGGTCGCCGGTGGCTAAAGGAAATGCACTAACAGGCGATAGTTTTTCCAGCCAGGTACTATGATTACTTTTGCACGGATTCAGGATTTCTAGTGTCGCTTCGTTCATCACTCTCTACACCCGAGGGAAAAAGCCGCTACGTTCGTCGACTCTTTTCAATCATCGCTGATCGTTACGATCTGGTGACCGTCTTGCTGTCGTGTGGCCGTGATCGCCAGTGGAAGAAGCATCTTACGGCTGTAGCCAAACCCAGGGCAGGTGATAGGGTATTGGATTTGGCGTGTGGTACCGGAGATATTACTTTTAACGTCGCCGAGAGCGGAGCAAGGACAATCGGCTTGGACATTACGCCACGAATGATTCAAATTGCTCAGGCCAAGCGGGTCATTGGTGGGCCTGGCCCTCTTTTCGTCGTAGGCGACATGATGATTTTGCCATTTTCAGATCGTATGTTCGACTTGGTGACCGTTGGGTACGGCGTTCGTAACGTACCAATTCTTGACATTGCTATGTCCGAGATCTACCGAGTTCTAAAACCGAGTGGGCGTTTCTTATCTCTTGACTTCAATCGTCCAACTAATCTGTTACTTCGGACAATTTTCCTAATTGGACTAACTGTTATTGGTTCAACGCTTGGACTAATACTTCATCGCGATCCGGACACGTATCGTTACATTCCGGAATCACTCCGCCTTTATCCTGGCTCCTTGGGAGTAATGATTTCAATGCGTCAATTGGGATTCAGAAACGTTAATCACATACCGTTACTTGGTGGATTGATGGCCATTAATTGTGGTTCTAAGTAGGATCTGAATTTAGAAACCGAGGTGGGTTAGTCTGAATCCAGCCTTGTGTCATCATATCCACTTACGTTTGAATCGAAACGCAGACCTAGAAATCTGAGATGCAAGTTGATAGATCGAACTGGTCGGGGGATGGGAGCTTCACGAAGATCTTGATCGATCGAATCGTGGGGATGGATGAAGTAATGTTTCTACGAGTGGAGGACGCCGATGCTACACGCTCGGATGCAGGGTACAATTTTATTAGTAATGAGATTTATATGACCTTTAAGTTACACGAACACCTCAAACGCGAAAGACGTTTTGGAATTGTTCCTGTGACCAAGACCATTCTCAAAAAGGTGTTTACGCTAGTGGATTTGGAGGCTTTACTCTCTGCAGTCGATAGCATAGGACCTCCCGATTACTCGGACGAGAGTCTGATCCAGTATTTACGCACAGAGCGGATCATTCCACCGTATCAGACGAAAGGGTACAAGCTGGTCGAGCTAGTACGGATCTATGAGGTTGGTGCCGAGCCATTATTTGAAGGTTCTGGTCTTTAGGATGAAGAAGATCGAATTCACCGAGGTTCACAAACGGCTGCATCAGACGATCGATTCTGCTAAGCATACCGCTGAAAACTATCGAATGCGTGCTGACGCTTCCAAGCATCAGTACGAGCGGTTCTTGGATGACGTTGCGAACCCAATTTTCCGAATGTTGGGTCAAGCGCTTAGAGCTGAGGGTTATCCTTTTCAGGTCTTTTCGCCTGCCGGCGGCTTACGACTAGTTTCTGAGAAATCTGGAGAGGACTTCGTCGAACTATTCCTTCACACAGGCGATGAACTTGAACTTAGTGTCGTTATCGGTCGAGTCAGCCGTGCCTGGGGAAGAAGAGTTGTGATCAATGAGCAACCAATTCGCGAAGGCGCCACTATCGATCAGCTTACAAATGAAGATGTGCTGGATTTCATGCTAAAACAGATTGAACCATTTGTTTGTCGGTAGATCATTAAATTGCCCCGTCTTTTTTCAAGCGTTCGATTTCCTCTGTACCGAGCCCTAAATCTTCGGCGAGCACACGTGTTGTATGTTCGCCGAGTAGGGGTGGTGGGGTGCGTACGCGACCAGGTGATTGTGATAGTTTGACAGGGACGCCAAGTACGTTTAGTGCACCGGCAACCGGATGATCGAGCAAGGCGATCATTTCCCGCTCTATCAGCTGCGGATCGGTCAAGACTTGTTCGAGGTTTCGAACGGCGCCGCAGGGAACACCCACCTGAGCCAATTCATCTAACCAAGCTTGGCGGGGTCGTTTTTTCAGCGTTTCTGTAAGAATCGTGCAAAGATCAGTGTGGTTGACTACCCGAGCCTGGTTTGTGGCGAACCGCGGATTGTCTGCGATGTCGCTGAGTTTAAGAACGTCGCAGAAGCGACGCCAAAGCGTGTCATTGCCAACGGCGATTACTATGTCAGCGTCCGCCGTTTCAAAGCTTTGATAAGGAACGATCGATGGATGGCGGTTACCCATCCGTCGTGGTGTTTTCCCGGTCCCAAAGTAGATTCCGGCCTGGTACGTAAGCAATGCTGCTACGGAATCCAACATGCTAATGTCAACCAATTGGCCGTGCCCAGTTTGCCCGCGTGAAAGTAGGCTCGTTACGATTCCGTATGCAGCGAACATCCCAGAGACGATATCTGAAATCGCAACACCAAGTCGATAAGGAGGGCCATCCTCTGGTCCAGTAATGCTCATGAGGCCGCCTTCAGCCTGTGTTACGGCGTCATAGCCAGGTTGGGATCGTTTGGGTCCAGTCTGGCCATAACCCGAGATGGAGCAGTAGATCAGACGCGGGAATCGGTTTGCGAGGTGAGTGTATCCAAGGTTGAGTCGGTCCAGCGTACCTGGCCTGAAATTTTCAACGATGACGTCGGATCTTTCAATAAGCGCCTCAAGCAGGCGGTATCCGTCTGGGTGTTTGAAGTTAATGGTTACACTTTCCTTGTTCCGGTTTGTACTAAGGAAGTAAGTGCTCTCACCATTTTGAAAGGGTGGGCCCCATGCGCGTGTTTCATCGCCTCGGCCAGGTTGCTCGACCTTAATTACTCGTGCTCCCATGTCGGAAAGCATCATTGTGCAATAAGGACCAGATAGTACCCGTGTTAGATCGAGAACTGTGATGTTAGTAAGTGGCCCTTGGCCAGTGCGATTGTGTGATTGTGACATTGAATGAGATTCCATAAGCTCTTAGCTCTCTCTGATGACGATCCTTTCCACGTGTTAGAAGTTGACACAGTGTTGATCGTTGGTTCTTACAGTACGCTGATCCGGACGCCTATATGGTATCTCACGACCTTGTACCTCTGTTGAGATGTCTGAACGGGTATTTTCCCGCAGAAGCGTCCTTGGTTCGACAACTATTAGACGTTGTCCTAGAGAAGCTGTTTATACACCGTTCTCTGTGACCAGGGTTGACGGACTTAGTTTAATTGCCGTTTCTCCCAAGGTAGGAGTGAGTTATGAGTGAGGAACTTCTCTGGATCGTTCTAATTGGCGCCGTTGTCAACATATTACTACTGACAATGTTCGTAATTCGTAGACTAAAGACCTCGGATGGTCTGGCTAAACCAGTACGTGACGAGCTTAGAATGGCTCGGGAGGAAAACCGAAAGTCTGCCAGAGAACTTCGTGAAGAGCTGTCGGGTAACCTGAAATCTACTAGTGATACGTTGTTCGCGACACTGGATCGAATCCGAAACACCCTTGATTCACGTGTTAAGGAGCTTCAGGAGGGTAATGAAAAGAAGCTGGACGAGATGCGTAAAGTGGTGGACGAAAAACTCCACGATACTCTCGAAAAGCGACTAGGCGAATCATTCAAGCTCGTGAGTGACCGTCTTGAATCAGTCCACAAGGGACTTGGTGAGATGCAGGCTTTGGCTGCAGGTGTTGGAGACCTAAAAAGAGTGCTAACGAACATTAAGGTTCGCGGGACTTGGGCAGAGGTTCAACTGGGTGCAATTCTGGATGAGGTTCTAACACCCGAACAGTACGAAAAGAATGTTCGCCCTAAGGCAGAGTCATCCGAGATAGTAGAGTACGCAATTCGACTCCCAGGGCCAAAAAATGATCCTAATAGTTGTGTATGGCTTCCAATTGATTCAAAGTTTCCCCAAGAAGATTATCTTCGTATACAGCACGCAGCGGAAGAGGCGGATCCTGATGCTATTAAGAAGGCGACCGATGCGTTGGTCAGGTCGATCAAGTCCGCGGGTAAAGACATTCACGATAAGTACCTGGATCCGCCTCGGACAACCTACTTTGGGATTATGTTTCTGGCGACCGAAGGCCTCTATGCTGAAGTTCTTCGGCAGCCTTCCGTGATTCATGAATTACAGGAACGCTATCAGGTCCTTGTGGCTGGTCCAACGACACTATTGGCGATCATCAGTAGTCTGCGTTTAGGGTTTCAAACTTTGGCGATAGAGCAAAGGGCTGTGGAGGTCTGGAAGGTACTTGCTGCTGTGAAAACAGAGTTTGGTAGGTTTGGAGATGCCCTGGACAAGGTCAAGCGTCACCTTCACACTGTTAGTCGAACAATTGAAGAGACCGAGGTAAGGAGTCGAGCAATGGAGCGAAAACTTCGTTCTGTTGAACAGTTACCTGAAGTAGATGCCACCGGAATCCTTGAGTTGTCAGTCGCGACTAAGGAACCCGACCCAGACGCTACTACGGAATTAGAGGCTATAGCTGCTGATGATGAGGACATTCGGTCGTAGGAATTGATTCTATGCACAGATGAGTTGCTAACTGAACACCGGCGATTTGGCACTGATTTGGAATTCGGCGTACGTTAGTTATCCAGGCACTTGATGACCTCTAAAATTCAGATTAGAATGGTCGTATATATGTGAGCGTGGCAGGTTAAGTCTTTTGGCCCGGGAAGGCTTGTTTTTGGCGCTACGGTGGACAATACGAGTATTGCGAGTCCAACAATCGCCCAGTGCGGGGCATGGGAACTATTCGTGCTGAGTCGTATCATACCGGGCGGAAAATATTCAGGTCCACACAGGGGAAAACCAGGTGATAAACGATCGCAATCTCCGCGTTTACGATTCTATTCTGGGTCTTCTGTCTGGAGCCGATAATCCCACGCCCTTAGTGCGCCTGAATCGGGTATCGCCGTTTAGAGAGACTAAGGTGTACGCCAAACTCGAGTGGTACAATCCGTTCGGTGCAGTAAAGGACCGTGTCGCAGCCAACCTAATTTCTGACGGGGAGGCACGCCGTACCGTTAATGCGAACCAGAAGCTGGTCGAGCCAACGTCTGGGAACACTGGGATGGCTCTAGCCATGATCGCCAACGCAAAGGGCTACACAGTTACTACTCCGTTGTCGGCCGAGATACCGATCGAAAAGAGAACAATGCTTAGGTTCTTTGGTGCCGACGTGCTGGAGCTCGAAGATAGCTTGTGCCCGGCACCCGGGGCACCGGAAGGTGCCATCGCTAAGGCCAAGGAGATTGCCGATCGTCCAGGGTTCCACATGTTGAACCAGTACGCGAATGAAGCAAATCCTGAGGCGCATTACAAGACTACGGGACCGGAGATCTGGCGCCAGACACAAGGCCAGGTTACCCATTTCGTTGCAGGTTTGGGGACATGCGGTACGATTACCGGGACGGGACGTTTTCTTAAGGAGCGGGATTCATTGGTCAAAGTCATAGGTGTGCATCCTAGCGAGGGCCATGACATCCCTGGTGTACGTAGTTTGCGTCAACTTCAGCAAACAGAACTGTTTCGTCCGGAGGAGTACGATAGTTTGGTGGAAATTCAGAACCGCGACTCGTTTGAATTATGCCTGCGCTTGAATCGTGAGGAGAGCATCATTGCTGGGCCCAGTTCGGCCATGGCGCTTGCCGGTGCGTTTAAGCTGGTATCTGACGACCCAAGGAACTTGGTAGTTGTGATTTTTCCGGACAGTGCGTTTAAGTACGCATCCTCAGTTGTGAAGCACCTGCCGGGCTTAATGGCTGGGCCGGCCAAGAGTAGCGAGCAGCGTAACACGCTTCTTGACAAAATGGTGGAGAACGTGCGCGGGAGCGCCGATCTAATCATCGATGTTGTTACTGCGCACGAGCAGTGGCAAAAGGGTAAGCCGTTCGTGGTTGATGTTCGGCCGTCCGACCAATATGATGAGGCGCACATCCCAGGCGCTATCAGTGTGCCGCTCCCGAAACTTGGTGAGGACCTTTCGGTTCTTCCTCACGAGCTCGACGCCAAGATTTTTAGTGTGTGTCAGCGGGGAAACGCGTCTCTCTCCGGTGTTTTATTTCTTAAATCACTCGGCTATCGCAATGTGCGCAGTATAACTGGCGGAACGTTGGCGTGGCGAGAGAGGGGTTTTGACACCGATCCCAAGTAGGAGAGTCTGGTAGCTGGGGAATGATACCAACTGCGTCAGGGGTTGGCATCAAGGTTTATTGTCAGTAAATAGCGAGATGTCTGGAAAGTCCGTTTTGGAACGAGTTGTGGGACCACCCAGGCTGGTGTTGTGTCGGGAAGCTGATATTTGTATTCGCCGGCATAGCCGGGAGTCCTATCCGCATGAATGTTGTGGGGCGCTAATTGGGCGTAATCAGTTAATAATTGAAGCATTGGCCTTGTCTAATACTACTGAGGAGGGACTTAGGCACCGCTTTTTGATTCGGCCGACCGACTACCAGGTAGCTGAACGCAGGGCGAATGAGTCAAGTGCTGCACTGTTGGGATTTTATCATTCCCATCCAGACCACGCAGCCAAGCCGTCCCAATACGATCTGGATCACGCGTGGCCAGTCTTCGTGTACGTGATAGTGGCCGTAGAGGGAGGTGAGCCGAAAGCGATGACTTGTTGGCGCTTGCGGGAAGATCGGTCACAGTTTGATGAGGAAATTGTGCAGCTGAGTGAGTAGAGTACCGTCTTTCCTTTGTATTTCGTGACGAGTAGGTTATGGATGTTAATCTCCACGGATGAGAGAACGAGAAGACAGATGGCTAATAAAATACTGATCCCTACACCGCTGAGAGTGTACGCTGGCAAACAGGAAATCGTTCAAGCCGAAGGTAAGACAGTCGGTGAGCTCCTAAAGAACCTGACTTCGGAGTGCTCGGAGTTACACAAGCATCTTTACAACGAAGATGGCCGACTTCGGAGTTTCGTGAATGTGTACGTTAACGACGACGATATTCGCTACTTGGACAAGGAAGCCACGCCTATAAAGGATGGTGACACTATCAGCATTGTGCCGTCCGTGGCAGGCGGTGCCAATGAGTGAAGTAGCACAGGCTTTAACCAACCAGGAGGTGGCACGCTACAGCCGTCACTTGATCATGCCTGAAGTTGGGATGGATGGACAACTCAAGCTCAAGGCATCGAGTGTTCTGTGTATTGGTGCTGGAGGGTTAGGGTCACCCGTCGCCTTATATTTAGCCGCAGCCGGTGCAGGACGGATTGGGATTGTCGACTTCGATTTTGTCGACTACAGCAATCTTCAAAGACAGATCATTCACGGAACACCCGATGTAGGTCGAACTAAACTAGATTCAGCGAAGGATCGCCTGAACGCTATCAACCCTGAGGTTGTGATTGTCCCGCACGAAACAGCACTGTCGTCTGGAAATGCCATGGATATCATCTGCAACTACGATGTTGTCGTAGACGGTACCGACAATTTCCCGACACGTTATCTAGTGAACGACGCATGTGTTTTATTGCAAAAGCCTAATGTCTACGGGAGCATCTTTCGTTTTGAAGGTCAGGCATCTGTTTTCGCGACAAAGGATGGGCCATGTTACCGGTGCTTGTATCCAGAGCCGCCACCGCCAGGACTTGTACCTAGTTGCGCGGAAGGTGGGGTGCTTGGTGTATTGCCTGGAATTATCGGCACCATTCAGGCGACTGAAACCATCAAGCTTATCATTGGTGCTGGCGATTCACTCGTAGGACGTTTTCTGCTTTTCGACGCCTTACGTATGCGCTTCCGGGAATTGAAACTCCGGAAAGATTTAGAGTGTCCTGTGTGTGGTGTGAACCCAACTGTGCGTGAGCTGATCGATTATGATCAGTTTTGTGGCGTAGGACCAACGACTCACAGGGCAAGCACAGGAAAAATGGCGCTAAATAGTTTCGACACAACGCCGGATGCTCTTAAGCAGCGTCTTGATCGACAAGAACGCGTCTTCATACTAGATGTCCGCGAGCCGCAGGAATATCAGATATGCCGAATTCCAGGTTCTACTTTGATCCCTCTTGGTGAGCTTCCAAATCATCTCGGTGAATTGGAGGGTTGTGGGGATTTGGTGGTTCACTGTAAGACGGGTGTTAGAAGTGCGAAGGCTGTGAATCTGCTACACGAGGCAGGATTTACGGGGGCGAAGAATCTGAAAGGTGGAATCATGGCGTGGATCGATAAGGTCGACCCGACGCAACCTAAGTACTGAGTAGGTGTAACTGGATGAGCTGATCAGGTTGTCGTCATCAGTGACGTTGTTAATAATGTGGGGTTTATCACCGAAACTTTCGTGCTGATTGATCCTGCTACAAGTCTAGTTGAACAAGGACAGAGGTAACCGTTAGAATGGGTTGGCGGCGACTGTTATACAACCCGGAGTTCTTCATAGGTTATGTTGCGATTATCCAAAAAGACTGACTACGCGCTGATAGCGTTGAAGGACCTTGCGTCCCGTACCAATGGTGCTTCTTCTAGCGCCAGGGATATCGCTGGGCGGTACAATATTCCAGTCGAGTTGATGGCTAAGATTCTTCAACGCTTAGCCAGATGCGGTATTCTTGTTTCTCATCAGGGAATCCGTGGTGGATATTATCTCGCTCGCCCCGCAACCGAGATCTCTGTTGTTCAGGTAATTAACACGATTGAGGGACCTATAACAGTGACGGCCTGTTCTACCACTGATGGCAATTGCGACCAGTATTCAACATGTAGTATTCGCGATCCACTCTGGCGGATTAAAGATCGGATCGTTTCAGCCCTTTCCGCATGCACGATTTTTGAGTTAGTCGTTGACGCGCCAGTGGAAAGCCTTTTGCCTGGTACTAAAAATGAGTCCCCATCTATCGAATTCCCATCTTGTGCCGTCCGAACCGACCATTAAGAGATGATTGAAATCACCGAAGCTGCTGCAAAGCGTATCCGTGCGGTCATGGTTAAGGAAGGTGTTACCGACGGCGGCCTGCGCGTAGGTGTTAAGGCTGGGGGATGCTCTGGTTACTCGTACGTGTTCCGTTGGGAGTCAGCCCCAAGTCCTGGAGATGAAGTTTTTGAGGGAACTGCCGGCACGAAGATCTTCGTAGATCCTAAGAGCTACAAGTTATTGAACGGCACGGTTTTAGACTGTGATGCGAGTATGCTTGGGCAAACCCTACTTTTCAGGAATCCGAATGCTAAGAGTGAGTGTGGCTGTGGACTCTCTTTCAGCATCTAATAAAGCATGAGTGTCCGGGCCAGCCTGAACGCTGCTGTGTGTCATCGGATGCGCTTCTATTACCTACCGCTTGCCGCTGGGCTTCTGTTGGTCGTTAGTGCGTTTCTTCCTTGGATCCTAGTCGGTGAGATCTCGTTGGGGGGTGTTCCTGGTGTCACGGGATTTTGGGTTCTAGCTCTAGGGATGCTTGCAGCAGTGTTGGCTTCGCTCAGCATTATCACTCGAAAGAACTCCCGACACCCATTACTTATCGTTGGTCTTGCGGCGTTCGGCATTCTATTTTTGACAGGTAAGTTCATAGAACGTTCTGCGTCCGAGAAGGTTTGGGCTGTTACTCAAGCCAGAGCTATAGTGGATGGTGTGCCCGTTTCCACCCAAGTAAGGCCGACATTTGGATCTGGCAGCTACGTTGGTCTCACAGCCTCTGGTGTCATTGTAATCTTCGGTCTTACAGTTGTTTTTAGGCGTGTGTCGAGACCCTATGTTGAATTAGAAGACGATGACGCTTAAGCGGTATTCAGGGGTCTGCTTGTTATGAGATGCCTACTCGAAAACTGAGTCGGGGCCAATAACGAAGTATTTAAGTCCTCGCTAACGGTGTTAACGTGGTGACTGGTTGCTTGAAGTAGGCTTATGGTCGGTGAGAGAATTGTCTCGACCTGAGCCTTTTCGCCATCGCTCAGGTTTCGGTGGTAACGCAACAACTAATTGTGGCTTCTCCGACTGAGATCGAAAGAAGCCACAGGCAGGTTAAACGAGAAACTCTTGCACTGCGGCTACTGCTACAAATGAAAATTACTATTGCACACAGTCCGGATTCCGACGACGCATTCATGTTCTACGGCCTGGTCTGTGGAGGAGTAACTTCAGACGGACTCGAGATCGAGCAGGTTATGGCTGACATTGAAACACTGAATCACTCTGCGGTTGAGGGCAAGTATGATGTAACAGCGGTTTCTTTTCACGCTTACGCATATTTGTTGGACAAGTATGTCCTTCTACCGCATGGAGCGAGCATGGGGGAAGGTTACGGACCAATTGTTGTTGCACGACCAAATACTGTCTCTAGGCTCAAGGGTGTTCGCGTAGCAATTCCTGGTGAACGCACGACGGCATCACTCGTGCTTCGGTTGTTCGAACCAGATTTTCAGCCGTACGTGGTGCCCTTTGATCAAATCCAACGGGTCGTGGCTGAAGGTGAAGCTGCAGCTGGCCTACTCATTCACGAGGGACAGCTTACGTATACTGAGGATGGTCTAACTAAGCTCATGGATCTTGGAGAGTGGTGGTCTAAGCGAACGGATGGTCTTCCTCTTCCCCTCGGTGGTAACGTTATCCGTCGGGCTCTCGGTCCTGAAATCATTGCGAGGGTGTCACGCCTGCTACGAGATAGCATAGTTTATGCTCGAAAACACCGGTCCCAGGCAATTGAGTATGCTCAGCAGTTTGGTCGTGGTCTTGATCGGGATAGAGTCGGCCGCTTCGTTGGCATGTACGTCAACGACCTTACACTTGATTATGGAGAACGAGGCCGGTCAGCCGTTAACCGGTTATTTAACGAAGCGTATCAGCATCATTTGATTCATGGACCTATCAAGGCTGAGTTTGCCCAGTAGCGGCCTCCCAGGGAATGGAGATGAAGTACTAGGAGCTCTGGTTTTCTTTGACCTGCCGTTTGAATTCATTGAGTAGTTCTGAAGAGTTCGAAACCTGAACACACCGGCTTAGAGTGAGGAGTTTCCCGTTTGTTTCTCTACCGACTCTTTTGATTTGGTTAAAACGATAATTCTGGATGGAGTACGTTGGCCAGCCGAATGGCACCGTCGGCGATGCGCGGGCCAGGAACAACGAGGTCGCTAGCGTTGAGAACGTAGACGCGATCGTTCTTAATGGCCGGGATGCTTTCGAGCCTTTCCCAGACCAGACGCTCGCGCTCGAGGTCCTCGTCTGTTAGGTCGCCTCTGACCCGTACCTCGACAATTACGTCAGGCGCTGCGGCAAGGATTGCTTCTGTTGTTGGTTGTAACGATTCTTTGTCAATTTCGGCGAAGACGTTCGTGCCTCCAGCGAGTTCTAGCATTTCATGCAGAAATCCTGTCCCACCACTTACGTAAACGTTCCTCAGGGTCAAAGGTTCCCGATCCAGAACTAAGAGAGTGGTCGGTCTTTCACTTCCTTTTAGTTGGTCCTGGATGTCGTCGAGGTGTTTCTCAATGGATGTTGCGACTTGTTCCGCGCCGGCCACCAGCTCTGTACGAGTTCCGAGCGCACGGATCGTTTCCGTCACATGTGTAAGACCACCATGCGTGTACGGAAAAACTTGGATCTTAGCCTGACCAAGTTGTTCTCGTAGATCCATTTGACTTTCATAAAGAATCACTAGATCTGGACGAAGTAGGATAATCCGTTCCATATCTGGGTCGATCAGTCCACCAACTCTTGGTAGCGCATGAACTTCTGGAGGATAGCGGGCAAAGTTGCTAACGCCGGTCACTTGTGGACCAGCACCAATAGCGAAGAGCATTTCTGTCAATGCGGGTACCAATGAGATGATCCGTTTGGCTGGAGTCAGTTGGTTAGCTAAAACTTGACAGAAAAGACTAAAGATGATCCCAACGCAAATCGCTGTGTATCTGATAGCCACCAAAATTACTTCTCCTTCGTCCGGTTTGGCTTTGTGATACTTGATGTGACTCTTTGAGCGTGAGGTTATTGTTAGAGCCTGGCCAATTCATGCCTTTCACACCACAATGTCAAACTTTTAACTACTTCCTTACCTGTTTCGTATCAACAACCAAAGAAAGAATGGCCCACCGAGAATAGCCGTAATGATTCCGACGGGGAGTTCCAATGGTGGTACAAGTGTCCGTGCTACGACGTCGCATGCGACTAGAAATGCAGCGCCAAAGCACGCGGATGCTGGTAGCACCATTCGGTGATCTGAACCCACAAGTAGACGAACCAAATGTGGAATAACGATACCAATGAAACCAATAGGACCAGCTAGCGAGACTGCAGCACCAGTCGCAAGGGAAGCACTCAGGAAGGCCAGTCGTTGAGTTTTCATTACATCGACACCCCGAGAGGCAGCGCTTTCTGATCCCATTGTCAACATGTTGAGGGTACGGGGCAACCAGGCAAACAGTGTGAAGGCTATGAGTATGAGTGGAAGTGCAGCAAGAATCGTGCCATAACTGCTGACATCAAGGTTACCCATTAACCAGCGAGTCGTACGGAACGTTTGAGCAACGTCGGCAAGATATTGCACGAACAGGATGATGGCCGAAAACAAGGAATTGAGTGTAACTCCAGCAAGAAGTAGTACGTTTGTCGAAAGGTGATGTCGTCGAAATGTTGCTAACGCGTACACGATCGTAGCAGCAGTTAATGCACCAACGAAACTAGCGATAGGAACCACGGAAAAGCTATGGAGTGAAAGAGTTGTACCGAAAGTTATGACCAGCATTGCACCAAGTGATGCACCGGCCGATACACCAAGTGTAAACGGTGTAGCTAGCGGATTACTTAGTAAAGCCTGGAATACGACACCAGACGCCGCCAGAGCACTTCCGACGAGTGCCCCAGCGATTGCTCGCGGTAGACGGACGATGAAGAAGATTTGAGCATCAACGTTGTCGGCAAAAGGAATCGAGTCGTCAAACACACGACGCAGGGTTATTGGTGTCGAGCCGACTAGTGGTGCGACCAAGCAAACTAGCAGTGAACCAATGCTGAACAGAAGATAAGTTTTAATAAGTCGCTGGTGGAAGGCTACCATCTCACTCGACCTAGTCATTTGCTTTTAGTCTTTGTCTAACGGTACCACTGTGACATGACCTGATGCCTTGTGGAATTGCACTGAGGCATCAACATCGTACAGCTTCCTAACAGACTCCGACGTAAGAACCTGTTCGGTTCGGCCGGTAGCTATGGTGCGGCCGTCTCGCAGCAGGACTAATTCTTGACAGAGCATGGCTGCGAAATTGAGATCGTGAGTTGAGATCACTATCGTGATCTTCCGTTCATGGTTAAGTTTTTTTAGAATCGTTCCGAGTGCAAGTTGGTAATGCAAATCCAGCGATGTCGTCGGTTCGTCAAGTAGGAGTACGGTTGAAGGCTGGTTCTTATCAAAGTGCAATCTTTCTTGGCTAGCTTGTTCGAATTGAGCGAGTGCACTGGCGATGATTACTCGCTGTTTTTCGCCGCCACTTAGTGATCTGAAAGTTCGATTTTCGAGTTCGACTGTTCCGGTCGCGGCAAGCGCCTCACGAGTGATTTTCAAATCAATTGGTCCTTCGATTTCGAACGTCCGTAGATGTGGGTGTCGGCCCATTAGGGCAACTTCTAATACCGTGTAGTCAAACGTCAAATATGTTTCCTGGGGGACGATTGCCATTCGGCGTGCCAAATGGCTACGCTCTATCTTACTAATATCCATACCGTCGAATGTCACCTGACCTGTTGATGGTGTGGACATGCCAGCTAGCAGTTGAAGAAAAGTAGTCTTGCCTGCGCCGTTAGGCCCTAGAATTCCTAGTAGGGCACCACGTGGTACGGTAATACTTACACCACGTAGGACCGGTCTTTCCCCGTAGTTGAATGAAACATTGTCAGCGTGTAGCAACTCTAACTCCGACTATTGCACTCCGTCCGAGTGCTGGAAAGCCGAGTGTTTCCTCGTATTGGCGATTAAGTATATTGGTGATGCGGCCGAATAGTTCAAACTTGCTCCACATTCTAAGGTTGGCGCCAATACTCATAGTGAAGTAGCCCGGTGCTTTAAACAGACCTCCGAAAGCTCCAAGTGAGGGTTCAACATCAAGCACGTGACCCCGTCCTGAGAAGCGTGCGTAACCCTGAAATCGTCCACGGGTGAGTAATATGTCAATGTTTCCCTGGTGACGTGGCCGTCGGATTAACGGGTCTCCCACTTCAAAGGGTGATGGCGCCTGTTCCTCTGTTCCATCAACGGCGAGCACTTCTGTTATTAGCCAGGTATAGTTAGCACGAGTTTCGAGACTAGTATTTATCCTGGTAACAGCGGAGACTTCAATGCCACGTGCTAACGCGTTGGCTATGTTGTCGGTTCTGAACTGGCTCGCGTTTCGAAACGACCGACCGACTGCCACTATGAGATCGTCGTATCGATTGAAGAATACTGTTGACTGAATCATTAGGGCTCCGCCCAAGAACGCTTGCTCAATTCCAAGATCTACACTGCGACCCCGCTCGGACTTAAGTTTAGGGTTATCCGTAAAAGCGATTTCGAAGCCGGTTGGTGGTCTTATTCCTGTTCCCGCACTGAGTCTTAGACGGGTCCAACCGTGGGAACGTTTTGTGACTGGCTGCAAGAAATATCCAACGGATATCTTTGGGTTAATAACGAACCCCGACTCGGCGTTGAAAGTTGGACGGGCTGGAAATGCAGCTGGATTTCCGTCGAGGTGATGGCGGTGGGTATGCTCAAGCCGAAGTCCTGAGGTGATAAACAGTCGTTCTGCGGCATCGATCCGTAGCTCACTGAAATAGCCCATCAGGCGGCGTTGAATAGGAATTGGGTCTAGGGTGTTCACAGTGATGAAGGTGCTTCTAATACGTTCCTCTTGTAATTCCGCACCCAAAGAAATTCCGAGATTCTTGCGAACATCAATGGTTGTTTGGGTGCGTACGGAGAAACGGCTTGTTTCAGCGACTGATTGACCAAACGGCCCATTGAATTCAGTACCTAAAACACTTTGTGTTAACTGGGTATCCTGACGCACAGCGGATGTCCATCGGTTTCGGATCGCCACGGAAAACAGATGAGTGTCATCCCCCCCCCGCGTGATTCGGTCAACAGTCGTGAAATTTCCCGCTGGATTAGAACCAAACGGGCCTGGGAAACCACCTTCATTCGATCCGAGACGGAAATTGCCTCTGATCTTTGTTCCGCGGTTCGGACTCCAACTACCACTTAGTGAAAGATCTTGACGAAGATAGTCATTGTTAGTAACACGCTCGCCTGTAGATGAAGCTGTTCCCGTATATCCTTCTGTTTCCAGCTGTTCAGCCATTGCCCCCCAACTCCACAACCCGGTTGATCCTGACGAAGCTACAGACAGGCGGTTAGTACCGAAGTTGCCAGTCTCGATGGTAGCCTCTGAGCGTGGTGGGCCACCGTGTCGTGTCACGATGTGAATCACGGCACCAATCGCATTGGAACCGTACAGTGCACTTTGTGGTCCTCGAACAATCTCGATTCTCTCGATGTCAGCTACTGGTAGGTGTGCGAAGTTGTAGTCTCCACCGAAAGTGTTGACGCGAACTCCATCGATTAGTACTAACGTAAAGTTTGATTCACCACCACGCGGGAACAGCGACGTAATACCGCCACGACCACCAGTACTCGTTACAGTCAGACTAGCCACCATTCGTAAAGCATCGGAGATGGTTTCTATCTGGCGAGCCTTCAAATCAGCCGCGTTAATAATGTCAATACTATCCGAGACGCGGGACAACGGGAGGTCTACGTGGGAAGCTGAAACCACAATCGATTCGGCAATCGCACTGATCTGTAATTGAATTCTTATTTCAAGAAGTTCTTCTGCTGCAAGTTTAAAGGCTATCGTATCGGCCCTGAATCCGCTTAGTGCGACGCGTAGCTCGTATTGCCCAGGATCAAGATTGGCCAGGGAGAAATGGCCATTCTCATCCGTGAAAGTGATGGCCTTAATGGTCGTATGATCTGAGAGAAGGATGCGTGCTCCTTCTGTGACACGACCCTCTGGATCAACAACAATGCCTTCTATCTCAGAAGCGCGCACGCGAACTGAATTGAGAATTACTAAGAATCCTAGAGCAAGCAAGAGAATCTTAGAGGAGGAAGTTGTGTGTGCCACTGAGCCTCTCTCGGCGTGACCGCGCGCCGAACTCACTCGTCACACTAGGCGTGATGAGTGAAAGAAGACGAATCCGGTTACCAGGTATCCTGACTTGCGGATCGAAACAGAACCGCTCTGCCTTCCCGTGTTCCTAGGAGCACAGTGGCTGGTTCTCGGTTCAGGACTCCGGGTGCCTTACAACAGGCTGTGCGGCTGCTGTGGACCAACGAAGTTGAAGGCACCAGAGTTTGCTGATCCAGAACGCATCTGAGCAGTTCCACTCCCCGCTTACAGTGGCGGGACCGTGTGGGATTTTAACCCACTTCGCTTGGCTACCGGAGAGCGTCGGATTTTTGCCCCGCGAGTGTAGCACGGCGGCGTTTAGGCGGAAAACGCTGGCAGAGACTGATAGCAACGACATGGTAACGCCCTTCGCATTTATTGAGGACAATTGAGCGAGAATCGTGTAAGCTGTGGGGCGTTGTGACGCTGTTGGCGTGAGACGGACTCTTTCTTAATGAGCTCAGAGGCGCGCGCCATGCGTCTCTGCTTGTCTTTCGATCCACTGTCCACATCAGTGAGGGTTTGTGCATGGGCAAGAGTTCGTCCGTCACCATTCGGGAGGCCTCTATTGCTGAGGTGACTTCAGAAACGGCGACCAGCATAACCATTCACGGTGAAAAGTTTATTGTTGAAACCGAGGAACGAGTTGAACTAATTGATCTTACAGAGCGTGTCATGGGGCTTGTTCGCCGATTGCGCGTACGTGAAGGAATTGTTAGTCTCTCGTCGCTTCACACGACGGCCGCCGTGTTCATTAACGAGTTTCAGACCGCGTTGCTTTCTGACATCAAGCGATTTCTTGAGCAGATGGCGGCCCGTGATGCTGAGTGGCTACATAATGATCCTGCCCACTCCGATTGCGACCGTCTGAACGCTGACTCACATCTCCGAGCCTTGCTTTTGGGTCATAGCCTTACACTTCAGATAAGTGGAGGCGAAGTGGTGCTCGGACAATGGCAACGGATCCTGATGGCTGAACTCGATGGACCCCGTGCTCGCACCTTGCGGGTTCAGGCCTGGGGGATCGCTTCATAGCAGGACGTCGAACGACGTGTTCCGTTCTTCTTGGTTTGTCCCATGCATGCTCGCCTGATTGCTCTTCGCCTATCAGATCTTGCCGATAAGCTCGATGCCGGGAGTCGACTCACGCTAGACGATGGGGTTCGTCTGTTTGAGTGTCCGGATCTACTGGCCGTTGGTTGGCTCGCAAATCGGGAGCGCGAGCGACGTCACGCTGACCACACCTACTACAATTACAACGTCAGAGTTGAGGCTACTAACGTCTGTGTGGCAAGTTGTCTCTTCTGCTCGTTCGCCAGGTTGAAGCCTGGTGATGCTGATGCGTACACCATGAGCCTTGAACAGGCTTGGGAGAAGTTACGTCAGCGGCGCCATCAACCACTAACGGAAGTTCACGTGGTTAACGGGTTACACCCTGATCTGCCGTTTAATTATTACGTCGAATTGCTGAAGGGTTTCAAACGGATCAAACCTAGTGTACATCTGAAGTGTTTCACTGCAGTCGAGATCGCGTTCTTCGCCGATCTTTACGGCCGCACTGATGAACAAATCCTCTGTGAGTTAATGGCCGCTGGACTAGATTCGCTGCCGGGTGGAGGCGCGGAGGTATTTTCTGAACGCGTGCGCCAAAAAATTTGTCACGATAAATGTGACTCAACCAGGTGGTTAGATATACATCGGATCGCCCACCGCCTTGGTATGCGCTCGAACGTTACCATGCTCTACGGACACATCGAAACGATCGAGGAGCGCGTTGATCACATGTTGCGAGCCAGAGCCCTTCAAGATGAAACGAAGGGGTTTCAGGCCTTTATTCCACTTGCCTTTCATCCTGACAATAACCAGATGCGTAAGTTACCGGCTCCGACTGCTGCCGAAACGCTGCGTGTACACGCGGTTGCCCGATTGATGCTGGATAACATACCTCACGTGAAGGCGTTCTGGATTGCGACAGGTGTGGAGGTGGCGCAGACATCGCTCTGGTTTGGAGTCGACGACCTGGATGGGACTGTGCAGGAAGAGCGAATCTACCATATGGCGGGTGCATCTACACCGGAAGCTATGTCAACGGCTGAGATAAGTCATCTCATAAGAGCCGCAGGCCGAATGCCAGTTGAGCGAGACACTCTGTACAACGTGGTATCAATGCCGTCTTGAACTATTCACCACTGGAACAAATTTCCTCCGCACTTTGAGTTGGCGAAACCTCGCGTTACTTCTGAAGACAAGATCAAGCTAGGCTATGTTAGTATGGACCGGATTAAGTCTCGGCTTGCGATAGCCAAGTATGATGGCCGCTGGAGTTCGGCCTTTTTCGTGTCCTTCGCTTGAGAAATTTTTCACAAGCTTGGCTTGGCGGGTGGTTTTCGCCCAGTCGAATTAGCACCTTGGTGTGTGAGGCTAGAAAGACTATGGACCTCCAAATGCTCACCCAGTATGAGAAACAACATCTCGAGGACCGGCAGCGGTTACCCGATCGCTACATAGGCCTTTCAGATGAGGAGATGGATGTGCGGATCATGGGTGCTCGGGCCGTGCTTGGCGAACGGCTCGTAATTCTTGGACACCACTATCAACGAGATGAAGTTATTAAGTTCGCGGATTACGTAGGAGATTCCTTTAATTTAGCTCGTTACGCTGCGAACCATTCGAAGGCTGAGTTTATTGTTTTTTGCGGTGTTCACTTCATGGCAGAAAGCGCTGATGTCTTGAGTGATGAATACCAACAGGTAATTCTCCCAGACCTTGCAGCTGGATGTTCGATGGCGGACATGGCTGCCGCCGATCAGCTTGAGCTTTGTTGGAGAGAGCTCGAGCAAATGGGGATTGCAGGCGTTGTGCCGGTTACCTATATGAATTCGTCGGCTGCTGTTAAAGCGTTCTGTGGTGAACGGGATGGGGTGGTTTGTACCTCTAGTAATGCCAAAGCAACGTTCCGATGGGCCTGGGATCGAGGTCGGCAGATTCTATTCTTGCCTGATGAACACCTCGGTCGTAATACCGCGTACGGGATGGGCGTTCCATTGGATGAAATGGTGGTTTGGAATCCCGATGAGGTGTGGGGAGGCCTAAACCAAGACCGAGTCAATCGTGCCCGTATGATTCTTTGGAAGGGTCATTGTTCTGTGCACATACGGTTCAACACACAGCAGATCGAAAAAATCAGAAAAGATCATCCAGAAGCTCGTATAGTCGTGCATCCTGAATGTACGTGGGATGTCGTTCAAGCAGCTGATGATAGTGGCTCAACCGAACACATCGTTGAGCGAATCAAGACGAGTTCTCCAGGGTCAGTTTGGGCGGTTGGGACCGAGGTTCACCTTGTTAACCGTCTGGCCCGAGCACTTGCTCCTGACAAGACGGTGATGACGCTGGATCCATTTGGATGCCTGTGTTCCACGATGTTCCGTGTGTCGCCGAACCACTTGCTATGGGTGCTTGAGGGTCTCTTGGAAGACGAGGTTTACAACCGGATTATTGTACCAGTTCAAGAGAAGTACTGGGTACGCGTAGCCCTAAACCGGATGTTGTTGATTCACTAACCGTTGGTCTAAGGTTAAGCAAGCGATTCGATTTTTGGTCCTGTCATCTCGATTTTCAACTACAGGGTTTTAGTTGCTTTTAAGGAGGATTTTCGATGGCCCATGAGTTACCGCCGCTTTCCTATGCCTATGACGCTCTCGAGCCGAATATTGATGAACAGACGATGCGTATTCACCACGACAAGCATCATGGGGCGTACGTAAATAACCTGAATGTTGCGCTGCAGAAGCACCCCAATCTTCAGGCTAAGAATGCAGAGGATTTGTTACGTGGAATCAACGAACTTCCGGAGGCTATTCGGACCGCCGTACGCAACAACGGTGGGGGACATGTCAACCACACGATGTTCTGGCAGATCATGGGACCCGGTGGTGGTGGGGAGCCTACCGGTGCCATAGCTGATGCGATCCAGTCTTCGTTCGGAAACTTTGTCAACCTGAAAGAGGAATTTGCTAAGGCAGCCATGGGCAGATTTGGAAGCGGCTGGGCCTGCGTGATCGATGAGGGTAGCAAGCTGGTTGTTGAAAGTTCACCTAACCAAGACAGTCCACTGATGGGAAATAAGAAGGTTGTTTTAGGCATCGATGTTTGGGAGCATGCATACTATCTCAACTACCAAAATCGGAGAGCAGATTATATTGGGGCCTGGTGGAACACCATCAATTGGACAATGGTGAATAAGCGGCTCGTGGGATAGAGCGAGTGGATGCTGTCCTCTTTCTCTTCCTGAGCCGTCTTAGTTTTGGCATTATTTTTACACTCCTGCTGATATCGCAGACGGTCGGGGTGAAGTTCTTCCGTTTCAATGCCGGGCTTGTGGTGATTCTGCTGGTCATTGGCTTAGCCTTTAGGCCTAGTGGAACAGTCTTTTCGGCCGGTGCTCACTCTGTAGGACTCGTAGCGTTAGTTATAGCAACGCTGGCGCTTTCGATCTACTGGTTCGCTGTTGGTCGCGTGTCTGGTGTGTTACGACCTCTGTGCTTATGGACTGGTGCCGGTTGTGGACTCCTGGCGCTGATTGCGCAAGGCGCTTCGGTGACTATGCATGTTCCAACGGCTCTGACTATTGTCAGTTTTTTAACATCTGCGCTGTTGCTTGGGGGAACCTGCACGGCCATGATCCTTGGACACTGGTACCTGGTGCTGCCGTCCATGGATGTGTCACACCTACAGTCGATCGTGAAGTTCCACATCGGGTCAACACTTATTCGGATTATCGTAGTCGGCGCTGTCATATTTTTCGCGATCATTGGTTGGGAACCGTCGATGGGACCAAGTTTCGACCGCTACATCCTTTCCCTTGACGGTGTGTTCTTTTGGCAGCGGATCCTCTTCGGATTGCTTGGTCCGGTGGTATTAGCGTACATGACCTGGGAAACTGCGAAGATCAAGTCGACTCAATCAGCGACAGGTATTCTCTATGTCGATTTCTTCACCGTTATTGTTGGCGAATCGTTGGCTAGTTACTTGGTATTAGCGACGGCAGTTCCAATCTAGTGAGCAGCAAGTCTTTGGCTTGAACGTCTCGGTGTCAGCCTGGCCACGGTATAGCATGCGGTGACCGATGTGTGACTTCGACTAGATTAAAAACCGTTTGGTATTGTCGAAGTGTGTCCTGGATCTTGATCTGTAACGGGGAAACTTAGAGATGAAAGCAACTCTTAAGTGTCCCACCTGCGGGAGTTTACTAGCCGTGGCGTGTAACGACATGTTCGGACAAATTAAGTGTGGGCGTTGCAATCAAATGGTCGTTCTGAGCATAAGCCAGGCGATTCGAGAAGGCCACCAAGTTGATCTATGCCCTCTTTGTGAAGGTTCTGATTTCTATATCCGTAAGGATTTTGATCCTGCTCTCGGTTTAACTGTCGTGATCATCGGCGCTCTAGTAAGTGTGACGTTTTATTGGTTTAGTCTTGATCTGATCGCATACGGCATCCTCGCCGGCGCCGTGTTTCTCGATCTTTTGATCTATCAATGGCTCGGGGACGTTACAGTTTGTTATCGTTGTCACACCGAATTTCGTGGTATCTCCCATGGTAAGGCCCAAGCATTTGATCTACACACTGCAGATGTATTGGAACACGAGTATGCGCAGAGAAGAGAAAGGCAGTTAAAACGTCGCGGCCGACTGGAAGTCATGAATTCCTAGAACAGCTTTACTTCCACAATTTCCCCTTTTTCGACAGCGGCTGTTTGAGTCGGAATTTCGATGTAACCGTCGGCTTCTGACATGCTTGTGATGTCTCCAGACGCTTTAAAGGCTGGGATGGCCATGCCATTGATAATGCGCACCGTGTAGAACTGGTGGCGTCCTGGGGTAGAGACAAACCGTTGGCCTGTAGGTAGCGAGACCTTTGGCGGTGTGTAAGTTGGTAAATGGGCAAGACGCCGCTGGAGTGGAACGAGAAACATGTAGGCATTTGACAGGCAGGATGTCGGATAGCCTGGCATTCCTAGTACCGGTTTGCCAGCGATTTGTCCGAAAGCCGTTGGTTTGCCTGGTTTGACCGCGATCCCGTGGAAAAACACTTTACCTTTTTGTTTCACTATATCTAGAGTTAGATCTCGTTCGCCTACCGAGCTACCACCGGAAAATACAAGAATGTCGTCCGACAGACAGCGATCCACGGCGTTGCTGAGAGCTGTAAGTGTATCGGCGATGGTCGGGTAGTTAACGGGAAGGCCGCCGTGCTCGAGGATCACGGCGTTGAGTGTGAATTTGTTGATGTCATAAATCTGGCCAGGACCAAGGGATTTCCCCGGGTCGATGACTTCATTTCCAGTTGATAGGATCGCGACACGAGGTCGTTCAAAGACAGCGATCTCCATTACGCCAATGGCCGCCAGGGCTCCGACACGGCTGGGATTTAACAAGTCTCCACGGTGGAGTAGGGTTTGGCCGTTTGAGATATCAGCGCCCTTAGGGCCAATATGCTGCTGTGAGTAAACGGGCGAAAAAAAATGAACTTCCTCTTTATCGTTCTTGCTGGTTTCCTCGACCATCACGACCGCATCAGCACCGATGGGCATCGGAGCACCCGTTGCGATCTCAGTGCACAGGCCGTGTTCAACCTGATGGGTGGGCATTTGACCGGTGAGTACCTTTTCGACACACCTCAGGACACATGGTTCTAGTCGACTTGCGCTAGCCGTATCTTCGGCGATAACAGCGTAGCCATCCATTGCTGCCCTATTAAAAGGGGGAACATCGTGGTGAGAAACTACATCACAGGCTAATACACGGCCACCCGCATCCTTAAGGGTTACTTTTTCAACGCGGTCGATTGGCACTGCTGCCTGATTGATCAAGTGCAGTGCCTCATGCAGAGGAATTACCTTTCGAATCGGTCGCATCTTCGTTTTAGACATTCTGTGTTTGCGACTCGGTAGTTGAACTTTAGAATCAGTACATGCGAGCGGCGATAAGCGCAATAAATGACATAATGACGTTACTAGTAGATTCTACCGAGACGCCTCCCGTACGAGGTGTCCGAGTTCTGGGAGAATTAACTTCGTCATGGCCAAATGCACGGCACGCTCGGATCCAGGCAGCGAAAGAATGACTTTGTCATCGAAGGTTCCAGCGCACGCACGACTTAAAAGGGCTGCGGAACCAATTTTTTCATAGCTGAGTAAGCGAAAGAGTTCTCCGAAACCAACGAGACGTTTCTGTAAGAGTGCGTCGATCACCTCGAAGGAATTATCCCGAGAGGAGATGCCAGTACCACCTGTGGTGATGATGACTTGAAGAGCCGGATTGATTAGCTGGTTTTGGACAGCCACACGCACCTGGTCAGGCTCGTCCGGAATGATTTGACGAGCGATTACATCGTGACCGTTAGCCGTTAACAGATCAAAAATCAATCGCCCACTTATGTCTGTTTCTTCAGTACGCGTGTCGCTGATCGTTAGGATGCAGCACCGGGTGCTTATTGGCGCAGTCGATCTGTGTTCGACGTGACTCATGTGACAATTATACAGGGGCCGACGGCAAGATCACTGTGGAGGTTGACTGGGGGCAGAGTAATACCCGGGAGAATGGGAAAGTTTCCCGCTGCTAGCCGTAACAGTCATTCAGTTTATTTACGGCTTCACCAGATTCGATTTACCATCAGTGTATGTCGGGGCGAGTTTCGTGGTTTTCAGTAAGGATTCTGTGCCTCGCTGCATATGCGAGCATTGTGGCAAGATTAATTTTATAGGGGTTCATATGAGAGCGATCGATCTTTTAAGCCGATCTTGGGGAACCCTCATACTTGTTGTGATGATGTTAGGTTGCAGCCAGGATTTTCCTTCCCAGTCGATTGAGAACGTAGGGCGAGGAAATATACTCCGTGTTGCCTACGAGCGAGAGGTGGACCTCCTAAATCCTTTTACGAGCCAGCAGTTAGTGGATGTTCAATTTAGCATGATGGAAGGTTTAGTTACGACGGATGAAAATCAGAACTATGTTCCGGTTCTTGCGAAAGAGGTTCCCACTGAAGAAAATGGCCTTATCGTTGTAAACGCTGACGGGACCGTAGATATGACGTGGGAGCTTCAGGAACGTGTTTCATGGCACGATGGAGAGCCGTTTACCAGTGCGGATGTGTGTTTTACCTGGGAGTTCGTTAGGGATCCAGGATCGCGGACCTACAATCGCGATTGGTACCTCGGAATTATCGAGTGCTCAACTCCAGATGCTCTGACGGTGGTGTTTAAGTGGGACCGTATATATGCGGGCCTTTTTGAGGTTATCTTGCCGAAACATGTACTTGGAAACACGACGGCCGATGAAATCGTGAACTACGAACCTTTCAATAGGGGAAGTCAAACAATTGGTATGGGGCCATTCAGGTTTGCCGAATGGAAGTCTGGGGAGTATATCCGCGTGGTTCGTAATGAGAACTACTGGAGGGGATCGGAAGTGCCCGCCATCGATGAAATCGTTTGGTCGTTTATTCCCGACATCAACACCCGCCTGAATGCCTTGAAGTCCGGGAGGTATGATTTCGGAAGAATCCGCCCGACTCAGGTTGCTGAGATCCAAGCACTTTCTGGTCTCAATGTAAATCTCGTCAGCGTGAACTCTGTGATGCATTTTGACGTGAGTGTGAGTACTCCACATGGGAAGGTACTGTTCAGTGATCCTCGGGTTAGGAAGGCTTTGTTTCATGCCATTGACCGAGAAGCGATAGCGGACAAATTCATGGCGGGTACTGTCATTATTGCTAATTCACCACTTAACCCGACCAGTCCCTATCACCGTTCGGGTGTTTATAGTTACGGGGATGGTCCTGATCGCTCCCGTGCGTTGTTGGATGAGGCGGGTTGGTGAGGATGGTATTCGCGAAAAGGGGGGTGAGCGTCTCTCTTTCGTGATGTTGAATCGTGGGGGAAGCACAGATCGTATTGGGATCGCTGAGGTGATTCAGGCTCAATTGAAGGGAGTTGGTGTGGAGGTTACGTTCCAGACATTGGAGAGCGCCGCTTGGACTCAGCGATGGCGTTCTGGGGAATGGGAAGGCATGGTGACAGCCTGGTGGTTACCAGCCGATCCGAGCATTACGGGCCTCTACGCGTGTGATGGGCCAAATAACATGACGAAGTTTTGCAACCAGGAAGATGAACTGATGTTACGTTCTGATCGTCTGCTTGATCTGGAACAACGGAAAGCCGCGTTGGGCGAGGCTCAGGAGCTCCTAGCTAAACTTGGGGTGGACACTTCCGTTGTTCCACAACGTGGTTCCAGAAGTTATCTCTACGCGTGTGAAGGGGTATCGTGGGAGCGGAACGAACTTCGGTAGCTTCTGGAATCTTCATGCCTGGAATTTGGAAGGTTAGGGGAGCGGAAGCTTGGGCCGCTACGTACTCCACCGCGTACTGCAAATGGTACCCCTTCTCTTGGGTATCTCGGTCATTGTCTTCGGGATAATTCAGGCTGCTCCCGGTGGACCAGAGACCGCTCTGTTCGAATCTGGAAGGTTTATCGATCCTGAGGTGATTGAGGCCTACCGCCAGCAGCTTGGGGTAGACCAACCGATATACGTGCAGTACGTCTACTGGCTCATGGCAGCGTTGCAGGGAGGCCTGGGTCTTAGTTTTTCGACGGCTCGGCCAGTCTCAGACGTGATTCTGGAGCGGATACCAGCAACACTCGAACTAATGTTAACTTCATTTGTTATTGCTGCGATTCTTGCCCTCTGTCTTGGCATGTATAGCGCGCTGCACAAGTACACCGTCCTGGACTTCACACTCACCGGATTCTCATTTCTCGGTATTGCCATGCCCGTATTTTGGTTCGGGTTAATTCTTCAACTCGTTTTTTCAGTGAAATTGGGCTGGCTACCTGTGGCCGGTACGGAAACGGTCGGTGACACGTCGCTTGGCGATCATCTCGCTCACCTCATTCTACCAGCGACTGTTCTCTCGTTCCGGAATGTGGCCGGTTGGTCTAGGTATCTCCGTTCGAGTCTGCTGGGTGTCGTTGGTTCTGACTACGTGCGGACTGCTCGTGCGAAAGGGCTCAGTGAGACCATGGTGATTGGTGTCCACGCTTTTCGAAATGCTCTCATTCCTGCTTGTTTCTGTGATGGCGTTGGGAATGGCTGATCTGTTTTCTGGAGCTGTGATAACCGAGACCATTTTTGCCTGGCCTGGAATTGGACGGTTGTTCGTTCAAGCCATGTTTGCCCGTGACTACCCTCTCCTTATGGGTATTCTGTTGATGGGATCTTTTATGGTCATTGTATTCAATCTCGTTGCGGACATTCTCTACGGTTTGTTAGATCCCAGGATTCGTTATGCCTAGGGAATATCCAGGATCTCCTACTGCTACCATGTGGAGGCAGTTGCGTCGGCACAGACTGGCCATGTTTTCTGGAGTAGTCCTTTTCTTTATTGGAGGATTGTGTCTCGCGGCACCGCTGGCTACCTCGTATCAAGCCGACGCCATTGACCTAGCAAGTATCCGGCAGGCTCCCTCCTTTAAGCATTGGATGGGAACCGATGATCTTGGTCGAGATTTGTTCGCGCGGGTTCTTTATGGGGGACGAATCTCAATATTTATTGGAATTCTGTCTGCGGTGATCGGAACCGGTATTGGCACTTTGGTGGGAAGCGCGGCGGGATTCTACGGGGGATGGCTAGACAGTCTGTTAATGAGGACTACCGATGTCGCCTATTCGGTACCGATGCTTCCACTATTAATCGTGCTTAGTGCATACTCCCAGACCGCAGTCATTTCGATGGTCGTAATCATTGGTTTGTTAAGCTGGATGCCCACAGCTCGTGTTGTGAGAGGACAGGTGCTCTCCGTTAGGGAGATGGAGTATGTAGAGGCTGCCAGGAGTATTGGTGCTTCCAACTTCAGGTTGCTTACGCGGCACATTCTCCCGAACGTCATGGGTCCGATCATTGTTGGGGCGACACTAGCAGTGGGTACCGCTATCACGATTGAGTCATCTCTAAGTTTCTTGGGACTAGGTGTCCAGCCTCCCACACCAACGTGGGGTAACATGCTCAGGGATGCTCAGACCACAATGGCAACCCAACCTTGGCTCATGATCTTTCCAGGTTTAGCGATCCTCATTGTTGTCCTTTCTGTAAACTTCATCGGCGATGGACTGAACGATGCTCTTGATCCCACGCAGACCTCCGGATAATAAGCCAATCGATGCATCGATATGACCCGGTCTTCACCCCTGATACGAAAGAGGCTTCATGACTGGGGGTCAAGAGGTCGCTGGTTCAAATCCAATCATCCAGACCAATAAAAATAGGGTTCAATCGACTCTGTCGGTTGGATTTTTTGCTTTTGGGTAACACATGGGTAACACCGCGACGAGTCCTCACGCTGGTCAGGAGCGACCAATAGCGGCGTTGATGATTCTTGGTCTTGACGAGACAACGCAGCCACGCTATGTTGAAGGAACTGCACGCGAATGCGTGCGCTACGCAACGACGGACGATGTCGGCGGGTGCCTCGGCGAGGCACACAAAGGGGGGCTCCCGGCGGGAGCTAAACACCCATCGTCTGATCTAAGTTGCGGTCGTCACCTGCCTCGGGGAGGTGGGACGGCGGCGCCGCGGGGCGGCTCACCAGAAACCTTGTTTGTTCTGAGGAGTCCCGCCCGATGTCAGATCACACACCGACCTCTCCGTCCCCGTCAGAGTCTTTCCGTTCATCGAGGTTGCTTCGGTTGCCGGTGGTTGCCGCTCGCGTCGGCCTGTCCGCGACGACGATTTGGCGGCAGCGCCCTCGTGGACAGTTTCCCGACCCCGTTCGGATCCCTCCAGGCTGTGTGGTCTGGCGGGAAGCCGACGTCGAGTCGTGGATCGCGTCTCGGTCGGAGGCGAGTGTCGGGGGGTCCCAAGGGATTGAGGCCGGTGACGCAGGCCCGGGTGGCTCGGCATGATCCCCGGCGACCAAGAGAGGGTCACGCGGCGGCATGAACTACTTCACGCATTGCACCCCAGCGGTTACCGGGAGCTACGGGCCTTGTGCGAAAGGACATCTCCCTCTACGAGAAAGATCGACGCTGCCGATCTGGGCCGAGTCGATGAGTTTGTTGACAAGCACCGGAAGCGTGACATCTATGTCGGCGTAGCGACCCGGGCGCACGGCAAAGGAGGCCAGCTCAAGAACTGTCTGGCACTTCACGCATTGTTTGCTGACATCGACTTCAAGGATTTTCCCTCCGAAGCCAATGCGCGGGCGAAGTTGAAGCACTTTCCGCTGTCCCCCAGCGGCGTGGTCGCTACTGGTGGTGGTCTCCACGCCTACTGGTTCTTGACCGAGCCGCTGAACCTTGAGAATGGTGATGCGCAGTATGCCAAGCACCTCCTCCGCGCGTTGGCCGAGGTCCTTGGCGCCGACCTCACATCGGCAGAGCCGGCACGCATCCTTCGTCTTCCCGACACATTCAACTACAAGTACACCCAGCGCGGCGCGTCGTGATCGACATCCTCAACGTAGCGCAACGCTATTCGCTGGACCCGCCTGCAAGCATGTCTTTGTCCGGTGCCGGACGGACACCCACCCGCGCGAGAGCCGGTCTCTCACCCACTCCGTGAGACCCGGATGCAGCGTGCCCGCGGGTATCTGGCGTCACAACCTGCCGCGCAGGAAAGGCAGCGGGGTGATGACCACACCTACAAGATTTGCTGTGCGGTCGCAATTGATCACGCCCTCAACGAAGACGACACGTTCGCAGTGCTCAAGGAGTGGAACGCACGTTGCACACCGCCCTGGACAGAGGACGATCTGCGCCAGAAGATTCAGAACGCCGTGCGCTATGCCATCGGTCCGCGGAAGGCAAAGCTGGAGTTGGTGCTCAATCCGACGGACCCGATAACGTCGACACGGGCCTTTGTCTCGCGCCACTACACGGTCGATGACACCCTGACGCTTCGTCGCCAGCAAGGGGTCTTCTACTGGTGGGATCCAGTCGTCAACGCGTTCCACGAGTATGACGAGGACACGGTCAAGGCTGAGTTGTGGCGCTTTCTGGAACCGGGCGCGCAGGTGGACAACGGGGAAAGGCGCCCTCACTGGTCCCGTTCCAGCCGCAACGCGCGAGGGTTGATGATGTCTTTGCCGGGTTGTGCGCCGTCACGAACCTGCCGGCGTCCACCGAGGCACCGTGCTGGGTGGACTGCGACATGGATCTCGAGCCCAGCGAGTTGCTCGCGTTCCCGAACGGCACACTGGACGTGCGGACACGCGTCCTCCATCCCAAGACGCCATGTTTCTATATCCACACAACGCGGTGACATTCGAGTACGACCCGCATCCCACGGAACCCACCGAGTTTCACCGGTTCCTGAAGAGTCTCTGGACCGACGAACGGTCCGGAGAAATCGACGACCAGTCCATCGCAAGGGAATGATAAGTTTAACTTGATGCACTGGCGCGCCTGATTGACCCTTCCATCGTCACGACAAATATCAGGCTGGTCCGACCATCGGGCCACCTGCTGTCAAGGCAGGAGCGTCGTGTTCGAGAGTCACCAGATCACTCTTCAGTGTCCGAAGTGCCGCTGTAAAAGCTACCACCGCCGCGGATGGTTGCAGACCAATCCGACACTCACCTGTGCGCAGTGCGGCGTCAAGATCGTCATCAAGGCTGATGATCTTCGCCGGGGACTGGAAGGCTTTGAGCGCGAGATCCAGAACATTGTGCACGACCTTAAGTTCTGATTTGGTCATAATGGTTGATCTGTACTTTATCTCACGAGTGATATATACTCTGGTTCCTTCGCGGTGTCGTGGGCGCTGGCAAGAGCATTACGATGCTGCTACGAACGGTAGCCTAGGGGCTGTGGAGAACCAGTCCACAGCCCCTAGGCATGTCTTACGAACTAATTCATCGACAGCTTTCGCTTGATCTAGAATAACGTCCATGTTCATAGGGCGCCCCCTTTTCCGCCAAGCACCCCCGACACTAGGTATATTACCTGAAAACTGTTATGAGAAAGCGCCCAGACTACGGAGACGCCACCCCGGAAGACCTCGCGCGCGTGGTTCTGCGCCCTACGAACGCGCGGCAGACGGCAGGCCGTTCGGCGCAATCAGGTCGAGATACGTTAGCCGCTTCCCAATCAGACCCCGCGCCAGGACGGTCATCTGCGTCTCCGTATCCGCGCCGCGTACGTTGTGCTTCCGCGCGAACTCGGTGACGTAGCGCTGAAGATGCTTAGGGCTGAGCCTGTGGAAGGTGCCCTTGTGCGCGCGCTTCAGCATGGACCAGAAGGATTCGATCCCGTTGGTATGAGCCATGTTCGCTGACGTACTCTCCCAATGAGTGCCTGACCGTTTCGTGACGCGGGAGACCGTCGTACCCGCCGTGGTCGTCGGTGTAGACCGTCGCCCCTCGTTCCACGTTGGCTGCCACGAATCCCTGTAGCGTCTGGGCGTTGGTGTGCTCGATGACGCGCGCGGTCACGTGGTTCGTCTTCCGATCCTTCGCACCGATGACGGCGGTCTTGCCGACAGGTCCGCGACCAGCATGGAGCTTATTTCGTTCGTGCTTGTTCCGCTCCTTGCCGCCGATGTAGGTTTCGTCTACTTCGACCGGGCCGGAAAATGGGGACCCGTCCGCGTCACGCCACGCGTCGCGAATCCTGTGCAGCATGAACCAGGCGGTCGGTTGGGATACGCCGATGTCGCGATGGAGCTTCATACTGGAAATGCTTTTCAGGTTAGTGATTTCGAGATACATCGCAAAGGCCCACTTTCGCAGCGGGACATGCGATCGTTCCAGTATGGTGCCCGTTCTGACGCTGAAGTAGGACCGGCAGTCCGTGCACCAGTAGGGCATCGGTGTAGCGTTCGGGACGGGTCGCGTCTCTATGCTTCCACAGTGCCCGCAACAGCGCCCATTCGGCCATACCTGGCGCTCGAACCATGCGGCGGACGCTTCTTCTGTGGGGAACATCTGTCCCAATTCAAGGAGCGTGATACCCTTCCGAAAGGATTGTCCAGGAGCTGAATGTCGTGACATAGTGTGCGTGCCTTTTGCCTGTAGGTGTATGGATTCGGACCACTCCCGTCAAGTTAAACTTATAATTCCCCATCGCAACACTACAGGAGATCTTTGGCTACCTGCTCGTGGGTGCAACGAGGCTGCAGAAGGTCTTCATGATCATCGGACCCAAGCGGTCGGGGAAGGGGACCATCGGCCGCGTTCTCAGGCAACTGCTCGGCCAGCGTAACGTCTGCGCGCCAAGCCTTCCGAGTCTCGGGCGATCCTTTGGTCGCCAGGTGCTGATCGACACCACGGTGGCCATCATCTCGGACGCGCGCCTCAAGGGTCGAGATACGGCGGTGGTCGTCGAGGAACTCCTGTCGATATCCGGCGAGGACGCGAAGACCATCAGTCGCAAATATTTGCCTGACTGGACCGGCATGTTGAAGACGCGATTCTTGCTGCTCACGAACGAATTGCCCAGCATCGAGGATGAGTCGGGCGCACTGGCGTCGCGGTTCATCGTGCTGGCGTTGAAGAATTCCTTCTACGGGCGAGAGGATCCTCGGTTGTTCGACCGCTTGGAGCCAGAACTGCCAGGAATCCTGGCCTGGGCGCTCGACGGGTGGGACCGACTCGACAGCCGCGGCTACTTCGTCTCGCCTGTGGCCTCGACTGGTCTCATCCACCAGTTCGAAGAACTGAATAGCCCGGTGGGGGCCTTCCTTGATGAATACTGCGAGGTTGGGCCGAAGTTCGAGGAGGCACAGCGTGACGTGTTTCGTACCTGGCTCGTGTGGTGTGCCGACAACGGTCGCGACCGACCGGGTACGGCGCAGAGCTTCGGTCGCTATCTGCGGTCCTACCTCCCGAGGCTGACGGCGATACGCGTCCAGAAGGAGGGTCGTCGCCTGAGGTGCTGGCATGGGTTTCGCCTGACGGACCAAAGTCGGAAGACGTCTGCCATGGGAGAGCGGCAGGAGTAGGCCGATCTTGCGATGTAGGTATCCTGGTGGTCACACATGGCCTTGTATTTCCCATTCTTGGTCGGGGAAGAGACACAGGAAAAGAATTACTGATAGAGGTAACAAACTTGATAGTTTTGTGGCCACCCGTGGCCACTCGGGAAGACTTGGGCAGACCGAGGTGTTGGCGCTACGCGGTGAGAGTTTTTAACTAACCCCCGTACGATTAAACCGGCAAGTACTCTGTGGCTTGTGCTGAGAGCGATGTCATCACGTTATGTTAGATGAGGAAAGTGGACTAATAACCCCGGGGTAACGGATTTCATCTTCCAAAGCGTAGACGGAGGCACTGGATCGATCGATCCGACCGGAACTACGATGACAGGCGAGGTCAACGGCTCAGGCGTCAGTGACTACCTCCTTACATTTACCCAGCAGTAAGACTTGTTAGGCCGTGAACTAACCCTGCGGCTCAAGTAGGTTGGCACGTAGGCAGGACGTTCTTACAGCAGCGGCAGGTGACAGGCGCCGCAGCCGATAGGTGCGTTCTGTTCTGCGTGGCAATCCATACAAAATTCCATCGAGGTAGGCTACCTGTCTACAACGGCGTGATTCCCCTCACCATCGAGTTGAACATTCCGAAGCCACCGGGCGTGATGCGTGCCGACTCGACGGGCTAACCCCCGTCCCCGTTGAACCGTCCGCCGCGCCGTAGTAGGCTGGGACTGCCATGACACTTCTTTGGACGCCTGGGGACACCTATCGACAGGTGGAATATCAGTCAGAGCAAGAACTGGAATCTTCGATCCAACAAGTAAAAACAGAGTTGTTTGGTCGCGGCCGACTCTATCTTGATGTCAAGAAGAAGATCGGCATGCCAGGGGGGCAGCGCAATATTCCAGATGGTTATCTAATCGATTTAACGGGTTCGAGGCCCAAGCTTTACGTCGTTGAGGTTGAGCTCGGTTCGCACGACCCGCTGAGGCATGTCGCCGTTCAGATTCTTCAGTTTTCTCTTTCCTTCGAGGCCGAACCTTTGCTCGTCAAGAAAGTTCTGGCTGAAGCAATCCGTGGTCAGACAAGTGCCGTGAAGACCTGTGAACAGTACGCAGCAGCCCATGAGTTTCGTAATCTAGACCACATGCTGGAATGGTTAGTATCCGAGACCCCGTTCACAGGGCTGGTCATTATTGATGAGCCGCCCGACAATTTGGAGAATGTACTCGCGAAGAAATTTCAGTTTGGCGTTGAGTTGGTTGAACTTCGAAAATATCAGAATGCAGAACAAGGCGTTGCTTACCGATTCGAGCCATTCCTGTCAGGCATAGAGGACACAGTTGAGGGCGATTCCACGCGAACACGCAGGGCAAGAAATGATCTGAGCGATATCGATACGGTAGTTGTGCCTGCGAGGGATGAAGGGTTTGAGCAGGTCTTTCTCGGCGCGCAATGCTGGCACGCAGTCAGACTACATGGCTCAATGCGGCCCCAAATCAAACATATCGCAGCCTATCGGGTTGCTCCGACGTCGGCGTTTACTCATGTGGCAGAGATTCGTTTGATTGAAGCGTGGCAGGATACATCCAAATTTGTCCTGTACTTTCGGGAGCCAGCGGAACCAATAGAGCCAATTCCTTTCGTTAAGGGTGGCCACTTGAAGTCGTTTCAGAGTCTTCGCTATACGTCGATAGACAAGATAAGGTCAGCGAAGACAATCGACGACATTTGGTGACTCGGCGATAGTCCGCTCACGCGCCTAGGACGCCGCGCACACGCGTGACTCACCCCCGTCCCCGTTGCACCGCTACTTTTGTACCGGGGTGTTAAAGGAGGATGCTCAGACATTGCTAGAAACGTGGCGTCCCCAAGGGGAATCGCACTTATGTGGACGACGAAACTCAAAGGAAAAGTACGAATCGCGGCCTGACCGCGTCGAGTATCAGGTGAAACCCCCATTCCCGTTGAACCGCCACTTTTGTGACCCGTTACAAAAATTAGTAGCCACTCCGCATTGCACCCTCTGCCAGCCAGCGGTAGGATTAGACCCGTTCGACACTCCGCTAGATGCGATGCTGTTTGTGGTTACCTCTGACAGGAGACAGTAATGGCTAAGAACCAGTGCGATGGCGCCGCTCGTGTCTATGAGACGGCGGCGCGGTTCGTTTCTGATGCCCTTCAAAGTGACGGTTCATTGTTCACTCCGGGCAAGCCTGTCTGGTCCTTGGAGAACATTGCCGACTTACAGGAGCGGTATATTGAGAACCCAGATTCATCCAAAGACAAGTTCGATATCAAGCTTCAACGACAGCTCGCTGGGGCCCCTCCAGAGACCTACCAACTCATTGCCGAACTTCTCTTTGTTTACATGATCCCGGCCTCCAAGGACTCGTGGACAGGTCAGTCTAAGCGTGCCCTCTTAGAGGAAATTCTGTCCTGGAGTGCATTAAAGATATCCATTCCTCCTGACCGCTTGAAGGTGCTCGACGACGGCATCATCCACGGAGGCAAATCATTCGGGATGCATAGATATTGGATGTTGGCTTTCTTGCTCGCGTTCGTCTCGAAGACAAAACACCTGCCGGATGACAAGAGGGCTACGCTGTTCAAGGATGCTTGGGCTTTTAAATCCTTTGTGTTTTCTTTAGAAGCGAAGAAGGCACAAATGCAGCGGCACATATTGCTCAATCTAGTTCATCCTCAGGTTTTCGAAGATACAGCAGCGAAGGGACATAAAACGCTGATCGTTGAACAGTTTCGCCAACTTAGCCCTAACGAGTCTGACGTCGATCGTGCACTGTTAGAGATTCGACGGAAGCTGACAGAACAGCACGGCGAAAATTTCACCTTCTACAAAAAAGAACTGAGATTAAAGTGGGAACCCAGTTTCTACGACAAGACAAACGATAAGACAAAGCCCGCTCGGGCGAAGAGCGGATCGCCACGCCGTACAGAGGCTCCGAAGCCATGGGCGCTAGACCTTGAGGCACTTGCAGCCCTGACCCTCTGGCCACGCGATCGTTTAGAGGAAGTTGTTGACTGTCTCGAACACGAGACGCCTCAGATTGTGCTAGCTGGACCACCCGGCACCGGCAAGACCTGGGTCGCGAAACTTTTGGCTCGCTTTCTGACAAGTGACCGGCCTGATTCTGTTCGCATGGTTCGGTTTCATCCGAGTTACTCCTACGAGGAATTTATCGAAGGGCTGCGTCCGGTGGCCAAGAACGGAGCGATCGAATTTGCGATCGAAGATGGCGTAGTCAAGAGAATCGTCAAAGACATGGAGCAAGACGACCAGTGTCGTGTGCTTGTGATCGATGAAATGAACCGAGCAAATCTGTCGCGTGTGTTTGGCGAGTTGATGTATCTGTTCGAATACCGTGGCGCGTCGATTGAATTGCAGTATTCGAAGGACTTCACGCTGCCGAAATCTCTCTTCTTTGTTGGCACCATGAACACAGCGGATCGCAGCATCAGGACTATTGACATTGCGCTGCGGCGTCGCTTCGATGTTTTTCCGTGCTGGCCTGATGAAGACATCCTCGGCCGATATTTTTCGAGCGATCAGCATCAAAACGATGTGACGAATCTGCAAGAGGGTTTTCGTACGCTAAATGAGAAACTCACCGAACAGCTTGACCGGCACCACACGATCGGCCACACGTTCTTCATGCAAGAGCACCTGACTCGAGATCGCCTGAAAGGGATTTGGGAGCGCAAGATTGGCCCCTTGATCGAGAAATATTTCTTCGACCAACCAGACCGTGCCAGAGAATTCTCTTTGAAACACTTCTGGCCAGAGTCATAGACGTGCAGGTCAAATATTTAGTGGAGACACGAGAGCAGGTCATCGCGATGAGCGACGGACAGGCTGATGAGCTTAGGGCGGTTGGCAAGCGACTCGCCAAGATGTGGTGGGGTGCTGAAGAAGCCTCGACGGAGCACTCCGTCCTCAGGTGCAACCCCAAGGGACCTGGTGAGTGGTTTGTTCATGTGAACGATGCCATCGGCATGATCGCGACAGAAGGGCTTCAATTGATTGTGAAGCCCAAGATCCCAATCCCACACCTGCTCTATCTCTTCGCCGAGTCTGGTCGCTTCCCTCGTCTTGACACCGAGCGGCGCATTCAGGCATCCGCCGGCGAATCACTATTGGAACTCGTCGTCGAATGGTTTGTGACCGCGATGGAAACTGTTCTCCGTCGAGGCTTGATTCGTGACTATCACGACACAACGGAATCGATTCCGTTCGTTCGGGGGC
Organism: Vicinamibacterales bacterium; assembly: GCA_965249535.1. GTDB lineage: Bacteria > Acidobacteriota > Vicinamibacteria > Vicinamibacterales. The sequence continues at coordinate 1,500,786 of OZ252241.1, read as the reverse complement.
GTCTCGATGTCCCTGATACTACACGGACGCACCTCCTCGGGCGCACGTCGTTTCTCTGTCACTTCGAGGAATTTGGCTTTGACACGCCGCTCAACCGCGTTCTCAAGGCTGCCTGTCAGATCGTTATGACCAATCAAATCGTGAGGCCTGATGTACGGGCGCGAGCGACCCGTATTGCCAATAGACTCGACGAAGCAGGGAACCTGCGTCCCTCGGATACACAGAGTTCTCTAGAGCGCAAGAGCGGTCACTATCGAGACGCCTACCTCCTTGCGAAGCATGTGATCCAGGGATGCGGACGCTATCTTGACCAGGGCGATACACCGTCCTGGACGTTCTTGATCCGCACACCGGAAATGGTCGAGGATGGCTTGCTTAAGGTACTCAAGGACCGTTGCTCGGAGTGGGTGCTCCGCAAGAGGAAGATTAAGTTGACGCCCTCAATGACCTTGATTCCTGACATCGTAGTCGAGGAGAACATTGCTGTAGCCGACGTGAAGTACAAACTAGGTAAGGACAAATGGAATCAAAACGATTTCAACCAGGTAGTGACTTACGCGACTGGATTGAACGCGCAGTTCGGGGCTGTGGTGGATTTCCTGACACCAGGCACTGTGCCCTTGCAGGATGTCCCGGTGGGCGGCATAACGGTTGTGGAATTGACATGGCCTGCGGACACATCGGTGGCCCCTGATGAGGCCGCTTCGCAGCTCGCGAATTCATTTTCGACGTGGCTGGGAGAGGTCTCCAAGCGGCGTGAGCAAGTCCGGGCGATTGGCCGAAGCCCAGCGCCACAGTTGCCGGTCTGACCACCACGCCCATGGAAGTTTAGGAAGGATTCGCACCCGCGTGACTACCCCCGTCCCTATTGAACGGCCCGCAGCACTGAGGTAGGCTCGCATTTCACCGTTAGTCACGTGAGCCGTAAGGCCCGCATTGCACCCCCGGCCCGCCAGCGCGGTAGGATCGGCGTGCATATCTGCGTCAAGGAACGTCGCATGAAGCTGCTCGTCGCCGCTTTCTCCGTCTTAATCGTGCTCGGTTCCAGCACGTCTGTGTGCGCAGCAGGAGCCGACGTTCGCAGAAATGCGTGCAATGGCCGAGGACGGGATCGCCGTGGCGCAGTTCAACCTCGAGGCTATCCGTTGAACAGACATACTTTTAATTGGAGGAGGCGCGCGTGAACCGTCGCAACTTTATCAAGACAGCCGGAGCAAGTGTGGGAACCTTCGCCATCGGAAGAGGCATCGACCTGGGCGCTGCGACCGAACGTGCCGAATCATCATCGGCGCAGAAGATTCGGGGAACGGGCAACGGCGTCACCGTGGACGTGGCGGTCGTCGGCGGCGGCGTGATGGGCAACTGGACTGCGCTCAACCTGCGGGAAATGGGTCTGTCGGTGGTCCTGATCGACCAGTACAGTCCCGGAAACTCAAAATCGAGTTCCAAAGGCGAGATACGAGGGATGCGTCTTACTTACGGTGAGAATGAGCACGAGATGCTCTGGGCGCGGGACGCGTGCGAACAATGGAAGATTCGCCAGTCGGAGTTCGGCACCGACATGTTCTACCAGTGTGGCGCACTCTCGTTCAGACGCGAATGGACGGCCCGACAGATCGCGGAGCGAGCGCTGTTCGATAAGCACAAGGTTCCGTACGAAGTGGTCTCGTATGACGATTTGATGCGGCGATGGCCGCAGGGGCGCCCCCACCGAGCGAAGAGTACTTCGGTTTCTATCACCCCTGGGGTGGCGTGCTCTCGCCACGTGACGCGAACCTGGCGGTGGCCACGGCATTCAAGAACAAGGGAGGCCAGGTGATTCTGGGCAAGGCGATGCCGGGCGCACGAGCGGGGAGCAAGCTGCAGACCGTGACGCTCTCGTCGGGAGAGACCGTCAGCGCAGGGTCGTTTGTGTTCGCGGTGGGCGCGTGGCTGCCCAAGGTGTTCCCCGGGGTGATGAAGGACGAGCTCTCGGTGCGGAAAGCCGGGTACTACATGTTTGGCACGCCGCCTGGCGACACCCGCTTCTCGGTCCCGAACACCGGTCTCGGCCTGCCGAGCATCAACGGCGCCGGCTTTGGATTGTTGATATACCCCACCCACCCGGTCGACCCGGACTCGTTCGAGCACTTGCCGGACGCAGACGAACAAGCTCAGGCTCGGCAGACAGTGGCTACCCGCTTTCCAGCGCTCAAGGACCAGCCGATCATCGCTGCGTGGACATGTCAGACCGAGAACTTCGTCGATGCGCAGTGCATCTTCGACCCCCATCCGCAGATGAACAACGTCTGGCTGGTCGGTGGCGGCTCGTGGCACGCGTTCAAGATCGGTCCTGTTATCGGAGATTACGTTGCACACAGGGTCGTCGGTGAGGAAAAGGGGTTGCCCGAAGCCAACTTGAGCGGAGCGGAGCTGAGCGCGATTTTCAAGCTCAAGCCAGAGACATTCGCGACCAGGTTGTGATGGTAGTGTGCTGTCACGCGTATGAACGCAGCCCTGCTTACGTTCTTGCATCAGCCGGTTGCAGCGGCGGCTTGAGCGTCTCGATGCTGCGTATCTTTTCGAAAACGAGAAATCGCTAGAGGTCACCAAAATGAGGCCACTGTTCACGATTCATGCTGGGGAGTTTGTCGTCGGTGACTACATCGAGCGAACATTTCGGCGCGTCAATCTTTGGGTGCCATCCCGAGATACGGGCACCGACCTATTGGTTACGGATTCGAAGAACAAAAAAGCTGTCTCCTTGCAAGTCCAGTGAGATCGTGGACACGATGCGGTTAGCGGGGAAGTCGTGTCCCTACTGTAAGGAAGGGGTGTTTCTTTGCAGGGATTTCGCTATATCGTGAATGCGACCGCACAATCGGAGGCCACGACCTTGCTTTCGGAAACCTTCTGAAGTCTCTATAGTAGGCGGGACATGCAGCTCTGTCGACTCAGGTGGAACTGGAATCAGCTAGGATACCGCGACCCGTTAGCCAGCATTCTCACCCCTGACGCCAGTGGACGCGCTGCCTGGGACGTTGATGAGTTCTTTCAGACGGGACGCCTAGAGGTTGCCCGTCTGATGACACCTGTGGAGCGTCTGGCGCCGGGGCTCTCAAAGCAACGCGCCCTCGATTTTGGCTGTGGCGTCGGTCGCATCACCCAGGCGCTGGCCGCGCATTTCAACGAGGCGATCGGCGTCGACGTCGCACGTTCCATGCTTGAGGCCGCGCGCCAATGGAACCGCGTTTCCGATCGTTGTCGGTTCACGCTCAATGAAGCGACAGATTTAAAGCAGTTCAAAAGTAACGGATTCGACCTCGTCTACAGCCGGCTCGTGCTGCGACACATACCACCGAATCTCGTCGAAGGGTACATACCTGAGCTGGTGAGAGTACTGAAACCGGGAGGTGTCCTCATGTTTCAGCTGCCGACTCCCAAGGAGGTTCCTGTCGACCCGATCGCCGCCTACTGTGACTCACCGGTTGGTGGCGGGCGGTTTAAGCGCAGCTTGCCGCGCTGGGTCGTACGAACCTACCGGCGGCTCAAGTACCCATTGCTCCCTGTTGTCATCAGCCGCTTCTGGAGTCACCAGATACGCGGATATCTGATCCCACGCATTGAGATGTTTGGCTTGCGATGTGAGACAGTGGTGAGGTTGATCGAGAGCTCCAGAGGACGGGTGGCGGAGATCCAACCTGATCGTAGCGCCGGTCGCAACGTGCAGAGTTATGTGTACTGGGTGACCAAGGATTCGCAGACGGATGATTCTCAGCGCCGCGCATCCGTGTGACTCACCCCCATATTGCTTTGCGAACTCGTACTACGTTACGTCCTTCTAACGCTGCGAGCACGAGGGCACCGAGCACATCGGTCCCGAGGACACGTTTGATGCGGACTAGGGACGATTACTTGAGGCGGTGCAAAATCGTGGGAAAGGGTTGGCGTCCCCAAGGGGAGTCGCACTTATGTGGACGCCAAAACTCCAAGGAAAAGCGCAGGTTGCGGCGTGAACTAGACCTGAGCCTTGAGACAGCGAGCCGAAACCTGCTGCCCGTTGAACCGCCTGCCGCCCCGCGGTAGGCTAGGGGTCTCACCGTTTGTTGTTGTGATCGGAGCAGACTGATGATCAGACGCTACACGCACCTCCTAGATCTCCGATATGTTTAATAAGTGAAGTTGTGAACCGATTGTTTGGAACAGGACTCCGTTCGAGGTAGCGGGAGAGAGGTGGTAATTGTGGCTCGACCGACAGGGACTCTTGAATGGAAGCTCTCCAGCCTTGCGCATTCTATGCATTTGACTGAGGAAGACGTTCAACTCTATTTCACTGACGGACGGCGAGTATCCTTTCTTCTTGAGCGGAGAATTGCCTACGAGCTATTGAATGGCACCCTCGCGCCTAGTGAGGGCGCCGGATGGGATGTTTGTGATGCACAGGGAGGAAATGGGAGGTTCGTAGTATCTCTAAAGGGGGGGTCTATATTCTGTCCCAGCTATATGGTCGGATCGGGTAGGAGCTTCGAGGAGGCTGGGTTCTTGAGGAAACTTGACGAAGCTTCTGGTTATGTAATCTCTGATATAACCGCCTTTCCGAGAATCCCTGTTTGGACCGTGCCTACTGCTACTGTCAGGAGTTGGTGGCTTTCCGGACGCCTTGACACTAGTACTAAAGTAAGTAGAGAAAACGCGCTGAGGCTTATTGAGACCGCCCATTGATGCGAAATAGTGCACCGACACTGCTGTTGCGTACGAGCGCCTTCAAACAGCAACTGCGAGACTTTGACGATTTCGGAAAACCAACGGAGATCTTTTCTCGGCGCTTTGAAGGATCGGTCGTTCCTTATTTCGTCAATGAATTCTGGACCGCCAAACAAAGGGCGGCTAATTCCCTGCACGAGGTATCGTATCGAGCATGTTTCAAGCCCCAGCTCCCTAGATTTTTTATCGAACGACTGACAGAGCCGGGAGGCAGGATCTATGACCCGTTCATGGGGCGCGGCACGACTCTTATCGAAGCCGCCTTGCTGGATCGGGTTCCCCTCGGTTGTGATGTTAATCCGCTTTCGCGGCTGCTGTGTGAGCCACGGTTTTCCCCTCCGACCTTGGCTGCCGTCGACAGGCGTTTCTCTGACATCCCTACGTCCCCAGCCGGACCTGTTCGACAGGACCTTCTCGCTTTCTACCACAAGGACACACTCGACGAGATTTCGGCATTACGTGAATACCTTATCGAACGGCGGAGCAGTGGCAAGCTTGATCCCATTGATGGCTGGATTCAAATGGTGGCAACCACTAGGTTAACCGGTCACTCCAAAGGATTCTTTTCTGTTTACACGCTTCCCCCTAATCAAGCGGTCTCGGTTGAATCGCAGTTACGCATCAATGAGAGCCGGAAACAGATTCCTCCTCGAAGGGTTGTCAGAGAGGTTGTTCTCAGAAAGACTCAGACTCTTTTAGCTAAGACATCTCCCCTCATTGACACCAGCATCTTTGACAGAGGACAAGAGGCTGTTTTTTTAACCGGTTCAGCTGGTCGAACTCCTGAAATCGAGTCAGGTTCGGTGCAGCTAGTCGTCACGTCGCCTCCGTTTCTCGACGTGGTGAATTACAAGCAAGACAACTGGCTTCGGTGCTGGTTCAATGATATCGATTCTGAGGCAGTAGAGGTTTGGCACTACAAGAAGCCTGAAGAATGGCAGGCTGCGATGACTGAAGTCTTCAAGGAGCTTCATCGGGTTCTTGGGAATAGCGGTTTTGTGGCATTCGAGGTCGGTGAGGTCAGGAACGGTTCTATTCAACTGGAAGACTTAGTTGTTCCCGCTGGAATCAGGGCGGGGCTTCGTGCTGAAGCGATCGTGATCAATGACCAGAAATTCACGAAGACGTCGAACTGCTGGGGCATCGACAATCTTAAGAAGGGCACAAACACCAACCGGATTGTCTTATTTTCACGTCCTAGCGACTCGCCCGAAACTGGCCCACCGCGCACCCGCGTAACGAACCCCCGTCCCCGTTGAACTGCTACTTTTGTACCGGGCTAAAAAAAGAGGAAGCTCGGACATCTCGAGGAAAGTGGCGTCCCCAAGGGGACTCGCACGTATCTGGACGCCCAAACTCCAGGGAAAGCCCAAGTTGCGGCCTGATTCTCTTGTCCAGAATCACCGAAGTCTGACAGGAGGTCGACCGCGCCACGGACCTGTGTCGGTGCGATCCCGAGCTCGGATGCGATCGCGGTGACCGTCCTGGACAGATCGAAGGACACGCGTGTCGGGTCTGCGCTCATCGCATCCATCTGGTGCCGCTGTTGTAGTCAGGTTGACCGCGAATCGAGCGCGTCCCACCGTGTGTACAGTTCACCAAGGTCACGCTTGATCCCTTCCGTTCGGTCGAGGGCGGCGGTAATCTCGTTGGCCGGCCGCGTGTAGAACGTCGGCGCCTCGATCGTCCCGCCGAGCGCCCGCTGTTCAGCCTCGAGCACCTTGATCCGGGCGGGCAGTTCGGCGAGTTCGTGTTGTTCCCTGTATGTGAGCTTCCGTGCGGGACCCACGTCCTCCGACCGGTGCTTCGTTGGCCTCGGCGTGGACGGCGGCCGTGGAGATGGGACCGCTGGCACATACTGGCGCTGCCAGTCCTCGTACCCGCCTACGTATTCTTCCAGCTTCCCGTCGCCCTCGAACACGATCGTGCTCGTCACGACGTTATCGAGGAATGCGCGGTCATGGCTGACAATCAGCAGCGTGCCAGGCCATTCGACGAGCTGCGCTTCGAGTAACTCGAGGGTGCTGAGGTCGAGATCGTTGGTCGGCTCGTCAAGCACCAGAATGTTGGCCGGGCGCGTGAACAACCGGGCCAACAACAGCCGGTTTCGCTCGCCGCCTGACAGCGACTTCACTGGCGAGTGCGCCCGTGCAGGCGGAAACAGAAAATCACGTAAGTACGCATTGACGTGACGCGATCGGCCGTTGACGGTCACGGTGTCGTTGCCTTCGCCGACCGTCTCGAAGACCGTTCGTTCGGGATCGAGCTGCTCACGGTGCTGATCGTAGTAGGCCACTTCGACGTTTACGCCACGGCTTACGTCTCCTGCGTCCGGCGCCAGCTCCCCCAGCAGCAGCCGGAGCAGCGTCGTCTTTCCAGAGCCATTCGGCCCAATGAGACCGACCCGGTCGCCGCGCATGATACGCGTTGAGAATCGGCGAATCACCTGTTTCGATCCAAACGCCTTACTCACGTCGTCGACTTCGAACACGACCTGGCCGGACGATTGGGCTCGTTCGATCTGAAGATGGACCGCACCCAGCTGGTCGCGCCGCGCCGCCCGCTCCTGACGCATGGCCGTCAGCGCGCGGACGCGCCCCTCGTTACGCGTTCGCCGGGCCTTCACGCCTTGACGCAGCCACGTTTCCTCGTCAGCCAGGCGCTTGTCGAACTTGTCCCGCCTGGCTGCGTCGTTTGCCAGCCACTCATCCTTCTTGCGGAGGAAGGTCGGATAGTCTTTCGACCACGAGGTCAGCCGACCGCGATCGATGTCGACGATTCGCGTCGCGACCCGCTGGAGGAACGCACGGTCGTGGGTGACGAACACGACGGCGCCCGGATACTCGGAGAGGAAAGACTCCAGCCAGATGATGGCATCGAGATCGAGGTGATTCGTCGGCTCGTCGAGCAGCAGTATGTCTGGCTCGGCCACCAGTGCTTTCGCAAGCAGCACCCGGCGTCGCCATCCGCCGGAGAGGGTGTCGACCGCCGCATCTGGCGGTAACGCAAGATGCGACAGCGTGAGCTCGACGCGCCGTTCGATGCTCCACCCGTCGCGTTCGTCAAGCTTGTCGTGCAGACGACCCAGCTTCTCGAGTAAGGCCGGCGTGCTGTCCTCGGCGACTGTGACCGCCGTGCGGTGATAGCTCGCGACCAGATCGCTCAAATCGCCAAACCCATCGGCGACGACGTCGAAGACCATGCGATCGGTCGAGAACGGCACATCCTGGTCGAGTCTGGCCATGCGAACGCCTGGCTCCGCCCACACCAACCCGGCGTCAGGTGATTGTTCACCACTCATGAGCCGCAGCAGTGTCGATTTGCCGCTGCCATTTCTGCCGACGACGCACACCCGCTCGCCACGCCCAACCCGCAGCGTGGCTTCAGTGAGCAACGGCTGGTGTCCGAACGTCAGGGAAACACGGTCGAGGATAACGAGGGGCATCTGCTCTTATCGGCGTTCGTGCACGGTCGATCCCGCTACATTTACAATCTGGGTGCGTCCGCCATCGAGTGTTGTTACGCCGCAACGGACATGGACATGACCGCAGCAGCGGCCGTCCTGCGCGAGTCAGCGAACACCCGCACGTCGCTCAGCCACATGATAACGCACCGCAGGGACACGAAGACGTCCCTAAGCGTTCCGAGTTGAAACCAGGTATTGGGCTGGCTGAAAGAGATGGATGAGCTGCGGAAAGCCATCAAACTCACGGCATAATACTACAAATCCACAGTATTTCGGCCCAGTAGACCCAGCCGTTGATACTCCCTGTCGGTATTGGAATCAAGTAGTCGTTATTGATTACGGCCTGAACACGGTCCGGTCTTTTTAAGGCGTTCTGTGCGTACCGCGACATGGGGGTGGGGGCCACTCGTAGTAGTGAGAAAGTAGCGAGAGAGTTGGGTAAATCTGCACAACTTATCGCACGCTGGAGCGTGAAGTGGAACTGGGTTGATCGTGTCTCCGAGTGGGGCGACGAGCAGGACAGGCAGAACCGCATTGCCCAGACCATCCCCGTTGCACCACGAATACACACTACGGTAGGCTGCACTCATCGCCAACAGAAGCGCACGCCATGATGATTCTTTCCTAACCTTCATTCTCGTTGCACTACCGACCGCGCCGCAGTAGGCTGTGGACCTTATGAATTCACCCAACATCGACGCCTGGTCACAGTTCGTCGATCCCTCCGTGTTGCGCTACTAGTGTCGGGCCGGTCGAAGCACCAGATGGAAGACGGTCCGCTGCTCATCGACTTCGTAGCGCCGACGTCCCTCCTCCGGGAACCAAACCGGACATCGGCACTTCCGGTTATTGGAAACGGCCCGCCAGGCACCTTCGTCCTTTTCCCAAATGGCCTCAGAGTGTCGCTGCCTACCGATCAGATTGTCTTCGCCGACGATACCCGCGGTCACGCCAGAGTTGGCTTTGGTGGGATGCGGTTCGTGGGATCAGAAGAGGGACGCCTGGTATTCGTACGGATTCGTGAACTGTTCCCAGAGGATCAGCTCTCACCGGATCGTAGTCACACGATGCTGCTCGACCCGCAGTGGGTGGCCACAATTTCAGTAGACGGCCGGCCTGTCTGGCCGGCACGGGTACTGTCACATTAAGGATCTCTCGACGACGCAGTGCTAGGCTATGCTACTAGGCAGCTTATGGATGATGAGGCACTAATCAAGGAGTTCATTCGTGTTGCAGGTCCGGGCGATCTCCTGGAAAATGACAATCCCCTAGAGATGCCCGTGTTCGTGGACCTCGACACTGTTGCGATCTGCGTCTGTGAGATTGAGTGGCCGAAACCGACGGCGCGGCGTCTCGAGCTTGGCGGGTGAAAAGGGCGCCGCTAGTGGTTTGTGCGTGTGGAGTCGAACTCTTGGGCTCAAACAGGACTTGGCTTGTGGCGAGTCAGAGTGGGAACCGATGGCCGGTAGATACAATCAACGTTTTCGTTTCGTGATGACGGCTGGTCGGATTGCCTTACTGGTCGTGCTGGGTTTTTTGCTCGCGGTGCGACCAGTTCAGGCCAAGAACGACAAGCTTGCTCTGGCCGGATCAGTTGTGATACTCGCTGGTGTGATCACAGCCGTTGTCGGAGGGAACCCTCGCCAAAAAGCTGACCGAGAGCGGGACGAAGACTACTACAGCTGCTATGACAACTATGGGGTGAACTGCTATGAGAAGAATTACACGGACTCATTTTCGGGAGTTGCGTGGAACCCCAATGGGAGAGTTATTGGGGTCGGGTTGCTTTTATCAGCAGTTGGCACCTTCATGCTCTACAAGGGTTTGACTGGGCCGTCCATTGTTGTCGCGCCGCAGCAGGGCGGCGCGAGCGTCATGGTTAACCATGGTTGGTAGACCGGTAATGGCCTGCAGTTAACGATGTAGCGTTGCGGTGGGCACTGTTCTGGTAGGACCCGGCTGCACATCCTCGGACTGGCGGTAAGAGTCGGCTATCCGGCTGCTAGTCCGCTCTGACCTGGGAGAGATAGGAGAAGCTTTTTACCAGGGTCATCTTTCGTCTCACGAGCCGTCCCCGTTGACCCGCTACTTTTGGCGCGGGAATCAGAACAAAAAGTCGGTAGCTTGCGCACGTTACGCCGCTATGCACCTCAACAAAAACTTAAGGGCCTTGTTTCGATGACCAACTATTTTCGGGTTAACCATTGACTCCTCCACTAAAAAAAGTGGGAGGGAAAGACAGACGACCTAGTGCAGGCGAGCAAAGCCTGAACCTTCGTCCCCAGTGAACCGCCCACCCGTCCGCGCTAGGATATTTCTTATGGAAGGCAAGTCCGCTCGTCGCCGTGGAGTCGTATGTCGCCCATTCGCTGACGCACGCGCATTCGTGCACACCCTTGGGCTCAAGAGCCGCGCAGAATGGGGAGCCTACGCTCGATCGGGGGACAGACCAGACGATATTCCACGGTCTCCAGGTGCGGTCTACAAGGCAGAGTGGCAGGGTATGGGGGATTGGCTGGGGACTGGCACCATCGCAAATCAAAACCGCGAGTATCGCACGACCTACGAAAAGGCAGTGCGCGACCATCTGGCCCGCAGACGTCAAGCGGTGCCGATCGTCCCACGCGACGCCCTCTCACCTTTGTGGCCGAGAGGCAGACCCGAATCTTGGGCGGAGACCTGATCCAGTGGAACAACAACATAGCCAACAGCCTCCTCTCCGAACGCGCTTTGCTTGGGAAGTTGGAGAATTGGCACAAGGACCCGGTCATCTTTTTCATATCGACCATGCCGGGCCTCGTCGCCAGTCAGGAAATCATCGGGGATGAACACCGGCCCTTCGTCTGGGGGTTACCGGAAGACTTTGACTCGTTCGAAGAGCGGGATGAAGAATTCATCGTTCATGTCGAGTACAGATCACTCTTCAAGGAACCCGAGAGCGACGCTGACGTGAAAGAACTCACGAAGTCTCACCCGCTGGAACCTGTTGAGAGCTATTTCATCCACACTGTTGAGAGTGTGATGGGACCGCTCTTCGCGCGGGGTGGGGAGCATTTATGGAAGTGGGACGGAGAGAAGCTGGAGTTGCTTGAGGAGGCGTGGCGGACGTGGGTTTCGTGAAACCGTGAGGTGGTCACAGTTGAGACAAATAAACGTGAAAGCCTTGATGACACTCAATCCAACCGTTTTGACCTATGCTGACCTGAAGACAAGTATCGAAACCGTGAACGATTCCCCAGCACCGCAAGTGAGCGTTGAACCGCACGGTAACCCCCCCGCGTGACGAACCCTCATCTCCGTTGAACCGCCAGACACTGAAACAATTTGGCGAAAACGGGCGTCTATTACTTTTGTACCGGGGTATTAAAACTGGGTCACAAGTCGGCTGTGTCTCCCCGTGACGATGATGCCGCTAGGTGACGTCGACCTGGGCCCCCGCGATTAACGCCCGCAACCGGTCGGGGTCGGTGGCCGTCGTCTTACACATGAATCCGCTCTTGTGCGCGAAGTGCACGTCCGGCCCTTGCTGCACGCGTGAGAAGTCGAAACGCGGATGGTCCTCATAGCGTCCGATGCCGTATCCCTCGCCGCGGCGGTCTGGGTACACGATGACCTGAATGACTTCGCCGAGACCCTCGGACCGAATGTAGTTGCCCACCGCTGTGCTCGGCTCGTCGCTGCCCGGATCCGTGCGCGGAAGAAACAGCGCCTCGATCGTCTCGCCCGCATGCGGAATCGACCACCGCTCGACGTGAGCGGAGGCGAACGCGATTCGCTCCCGGGCAGTGTGTAGGTGCGTCAATAGATCGTCACCCACCATCCGCATGAACTCGTACAGCGCCTCGCCCGGCTGATGCGACGGCGATTGGGCGAAGCGCCGAAGCAACGTCATGTCGATGGGCGAGTTGAGCTGCGAGATCGCTTTACGAGGAACACCAAGCCATTCGGCCGTCTTGTTGGGACCGCGGCCATCCAACCACTCGGCAGTCTCGAGTCAATCGCAGAAAAGCAGCGCGTCTTCGTAGAGGCCGAGATGTTGCAGCACAAGGCTCAGCGCGCAGGTGGGCGGGTGCTCGCGGTCGAAATGATGGTGGTCGAAGTTGGACTTCGCCGGGTCGTGGCTTCCACCGATATCGACGACCGCTACAGACGCGTCATCGAGGTCGTCGTCGGTGGGGTCTCGCCGGAACACCGGGGCCCGGTGCCTGGCTATGAGTACGCAGACGGTCAGGAGGTCGTCTTTATGGGCGCCGGCCGGGATGCGTGACAATGGTTTCAATCATGCGGCGTCTCAACACACTGGTTCGCGTATCTCCATGATGCTCCGATCATACTTATTAGCAGGACCTTCAGCAGGCGCTATTTTCGCAGGGACTGTCTTTCGACGGCCAGGAATTTGCAACCGTCGCCTGACTGGCCCCGTCCCCGTTGCACCGCCAACCACCTCACGGACATCATAGCTCATAGCGCTGGAGGTGCGTGATCGACGTGCGCGTGGCGTTGGTTGAGGAACGCGTACCCCTCTATAATAGAGTGCAATAGAATAGATAAACCGTGGACACCTCAACCTTCTGATCCTAACCAAGACTATACGGTCGCGGTGCATGGGGTAGAAAAGTTGGGTGCTAAAATTGTCCACTTTGATATATCTGAAAGTGTACCGGGCCGCGTCTATTAACGTAATGATAGGTCGAAAAACGGGCGGGCGGCGGAAAAGGACGCCGAATAAGGTGACCGCTGAGGCCAGGGCGTTCTGTGCGGCGATCCTCGACGACCCCACGTACCGCACGAATCTGACGGCCCGCGCCCGGGCGGGCACGCTCGCGCCTGCGGTCGAGGCGATGTTGTGGCACTACGCGTTCGGGAAGCCCAGGGAGTCACTCGAGGTGACCGTTGGTCCCGAAGGGGATCTCAGCGAGCTGAGCACGGAGGACCTCCTGCACCGCGTGGACGGGCTGCGGGAGCAGTTGCGGGAACAGGCGGCCAAAGAACGGGCGCTGCCCGCCGAGTATCGTACGGCGTCGGCGGTGGCAGGCGGAGATCATCGGAGCGGCTACCGTCTCAACCACGCTCAGTCCGAGCGGTCTCCGTGAACCGCCCGCCGGGCCGGGCTACGTCAGGAGTTTGTCGTCCGGAACGGGACCACCGCTGACTTCGTCCCGGTGAGGATGTGGTCGAGCCGCCGCTCCCAGGTCTGCAGCGCCCGCAACTTCTCTGCATCGTAGGTGTGTCGGTCGTAGGCTTTCGTCGCTCGCGGGGATCCGTCGATGTGGTTCAGCACGCGGGCGATGATTTGCACCGGCACACCGCTCTCGGCCATACCGGCGGCAACGGTTCGTCGAAGATCGTGGCCTCTGAAATGAAACCCCAGGCGTTGCGTCAGCTGGCCGGGCCCCTTCCGTGCTTGGTGGCGCACGGATCCGGACCCGCGCATATTGCTGAACACCCACGGGGGACCATCCGGCACGCTGGCACGTTGCTCGCGGATGAGCGCGACGACGGGTGTGGTCAAGGGCACGCGGTGAGGGTGCCCGTTCTTGGTCTCGTTGCCGGGAATCGTCCACATGCCCGTGTCAAGCTCGACGTCGGACCATTGCATCCGTACCACTTCACCGCCTCGCTGACCGGTCAAGAGTCTGGTCTTGAAGACGCGGCGCATGGTGGGGGAGAGGTCGTCAAGCGCCGCCCACAGGGCGCGGATCTCAGCGGCATTCAACACGCGCTCCCGTGTCCGTTCGGGGCTGGGCTTCTTGACGAGGGCCGCGGGGTTGGACGCGATCCACTCATGTGCCACCGCGAAATTCAGCATGCCTCGTACGAGCGCCAGCACTCGATTCGCCATGACCGGCGCGTGGTCGGCGACGGCGTCGATCAACGCGTGCACGTCGCGTCGGGTCACGTCGGTGACGAGCCGGTGGCGCCAGTGCGGGAGGAGCTCGCGTGTGATGATGCGTTGGTCTTCCGGCCAGCTCTTCTTGTGGGGCTTGGCGTGGCGCGTGAGGTACTCATCGGCCAGGTCTGCGACCGTGGCCCCGTGGCGGGTTTCGAGGCGGTGTGCGGCAGGGTCCGTACCGTGAAGCGCGACCTCGGCGAGGACCTGCCGCGCCTTCGTGCGGGCCTCTTGGAGCGTGACGGCGGGGTAGTGGCCGAGGGTCATCCGGCGTAACCGCCGGTTGACGCGGAAGAAGACACACCAGGTCTTTCGGCCGGAAGCCGCGAGGCGCAGCGCCAAGCCCGTGACACTACGGTCAAAGTAATCCACCCGCTGGCCGGTGGGTTTCAGCGTCTTGATGTGGCGGTCGGTGAGGGCGAGCGTGGGCATGGGTGCGTGTCGGCGATGCCGCAAGGTGTCACTGGGCAGGTCGCGGCGCTGGCGTTATGGGTAACACATGGGTAACATGGTGACACGCCCTTGGCTGAAATCCGCTGCAAGTCACTGAAGTCATTAAATCTAGTAAGCAATGATAGTATAACAACTTATGATGAATAATGATAGCGCGTGAACGAGCGTGAAAGAGTGTGGGCACTGACTGGGGGTCAGTGGGATCGCGTGTAGTGCTGTCTTTCATTTCGCACCCTCGCATAACTCTCTGCGAAACGTTGTGCAAAAAAACATTGGGAATTCTGTCCTATTGGTTCTTTACAGGCTCAACAGCGTGCATTCTTAAAGATGTTGACCGTAGATGGTGAACTGTAGGATGAGGATGCGTCTCCGCGACTGCGGTCGACAAGAGTATCTGGTATAACTGGATCGTTGGAGGGATGTGAACTTGACCACTAATTCGTCGGTCGGAGGAGGAGGTCAGCAGGTTCTTGATGTAAGGGACTTGGTTACCAAGTTTTATACCGATGAGGGTGTCTTCCACGCAGTAAACGGTATTAGTTATACCCTCAATGCTGGCGAAGCCATGGCCATTGTTGGCGAGAGTGGCTCTGATAAATCCGTTAGTGTTTTATCTTTAATGGGATTAGTCGCTTCCCCTCCGGCTGTGGTTGAAAAAGGTACGGCCTTACTCAATGGCAGGGACATCCTAAACCTTTCACCGACGGAACTTCAGCGGATTCGCGGACGAGAGATTGCCATGGTTTTTCAAGATTCCATGACCTCCCTTAATCCAGTACTTACGGTAGGTTATCAACTCGCCGAGACGTTCAAGCTTCATGAGAGATTGGGTGTTAGAGAAGCTAAGGGTCGAGTTATTGAAATGCTTCGGCTCGTAGGCATTCCAGATCCAGAAATCAGACTGTCTCATTTTCCCCACCAGTTTTCTGGGGGGCAGCGTCAACGCATAATGATTGCGATGGCACTTTCCTGCAATCCGTCGTTGCTTATTGCAGACGAACCAACCACTGCTCTCGATGTAACCATTCAGGCGCAGATAGTTGAATTGATCAAAGATCTTCAGCAGCGTCTGAATATGGCCATCATCTGGATCACTCATGACCTCGCTCTGGTGACAGGGGTGGTTGAGAAAGTGGTCGTGATGTATGCGGGATACATTGTGGAGCAGGCGACGGTGGCCGCACTGTTTAAACAGCCACTTCACCCTTATTCCGAAGGCCTTCTTAAATCCATGCCTTGGAGAGGTGGAGATCGCTCGAAGCCACTTGCATCTATTCCTGGGCGTCCACCGGATCTCCGAGAAGATTTCTTTCGTTGTCCGTTTTCCGATCGCTGTTCCTACGTTGTTGATCGGTGTCGAGAAGAAAATCCTCCCTTGATGGAGGCCGGCACAGACCGATGGTCAGCTTGCTGGCGCTGGCAGGATTTGGCCGAGTGATTGCATGTCCGATTCATCGGAGACTCTTGTTAGGGTTCGTGATTTGCGTAAGTATTTTACCCAGAGCCTCAGATTTTTGACTCGTTCCGGTAGGACAGTACGGGCAGTGGATGGAGTGACTTTCGATGTCCACAGAGGTGAAACCCTTGGTCTTGTCGGTGAGAGCGGTTGTGGAAAGTCGACCACAGGAAGGACACTGCTCCGTCTTCTGGAAGCTACCAGTGGAACAGTCCACTTTGACGGCGTAAATATTGGCGAACTAGATTCGGCCAGCCTACGAGTAACTAGGCGGCGAATGCAGATGATCTTCCAGGACCCATATTCGTCTTTGAATCGACGGGCATCCGTCCGGAGCATCGTTCGGGAACCTTTAGATATTCACGGACTCGGCGAGCGACAGGAACGTGATGCCCGTGTCGAAGAATTACTGGAGAGGGTCGGGCTCAGTCCTCACCACGTGGATCGATACCCTCACGAATTCTCTGGGGGGCAACGGCAGCGAGTCGGTATTGCCCGAGCACTAGCCACGAATCCAGAATTTCTAGTGGCTGATGAGCCCATCGCGGCCCTCGATGTGTTGATTCAGGCGCAGGTAGTGAATCTTCTGAACGATCTTAAGAGAGATCTTGGCCTCACATATCTATTCATTGCGCATGATCTGTCCATGGTACGCTATATCAGCGATCGAGTCGCTGTGATGTACCTCGGACGGATCGTGGAGATCGGGACGTGCGATGACGTGTTTCATAGAACACTACATCCATACACGAAGGCCCTGATGTCGGCGATTCCTATTCCTGATCTGCAGCAGGAGGCGAAGCGTAGGCCAATCGTCTTACAGGGTGATGTACCGAACCCGGCAGACCCTCCTTCCGGGTGCCGATTCCATCCGAGATGTCCTCTTGTTACTGATTTGTGTCACATTGAAGATCCACCGGAGCGTAATTTTGGGTCCGACGAGACACCTCACTGGGTGTCCTGTCATCATGCACAGGAAGGGCCGGTCGAGTAGTTCGATGCGGGATGAGAAGAGTGCACGATGTGGCTGTACCACCATTGTCTTAGTTATTGGCCCATCCATTAAAGGAGTTTTGTTAAAAGTGGATCTCACTATAAATAGCGCGGCTCGTAAATTTCTTGAGAAACTTCTCGTTACTCCAGGTGTCTCGGGATACGAGCAGTCCGTTCAGCAGGTCGTGCGCGACTATATAGAGTCGTTCGGTGCCGAATCTTCAACGGACGTTCACGGTAATGTTATTGCCTCAGTCAATTCTGGGACTAATCTTCGGGTGATGTTGGACGCTCACTGCGACCAACTAGGAATGTTGGTGTCACATATCGATGATTCAGGGTTTCTTTACTTTCAGACGGTTGGCGGATTTGACCCACAGCAACTTGTGGGTCAGCGAGTAGCGGTCTGGACTCAAGGCGGTCCAGTTAATGGAGTAATCTCGCGTAAGGCCATTCACCTTCTTACGCCTGAGGAACGAAAGACTGTCGTGGATCTCAAAGATATGTGGATCGATATTGGAGCTGATGACCAAGCCGATGCCGAATCCGTGGTCAAAATCGGCGATGCGGTAACTGTACAACTTGGTTTTCAGGAGATGCGGAACGGAATTGCGAACGCGCCAGCCATGGATAACCGTACCGGAGTCTGGGTCGTGATCGAGGCTCTACGCCGAGTCATGAAGAAAGGTTTGTCGTGTTCTCTATACGCGGTGTCGACCGTCCAAGAAGAGATAGGGCTCCGGGGAACAAAGACGGCAGCATTCGCTATCGATCCGCACGTTGGCATCGCTGTAGACGTGACACATGCCACGGACTGCCCGACGATCGACAAGCGGCAGCGTGGAGTGGTCGACCTCGGTAAGGGTCCAGTGATTGGACGCGGCCCCAATATTAACCCGCGGGTAGGTGATCGACTTGTGGAGTTGGCCAGGTTGAAGAAAATCCCACACCAGGTCGCTGCGCTCGGTCAGCCAGCCCCCAACGATGCAAACGTGTTACAGGTGAATCGAGCAGGTGTTGCCACAGGACTTGTGCAGGTTCCGAACAGATATATGCACAGTGCGGTGGAGACTATTGCTCTCGCTGATCTTGATTTCGCTGCGGATTTGCTTACGGAATTCGTCTGCGATCTGACCGTAGATAGTTCGTTTATCCCTTAGTTGGTAAAGTTTCGAAAGGGAATAACGACCGTTGTGTTCACAATTATTCTATCGAGGATCTGATACTGTTTCGAGGTGCGGTTGGTAGGTTGGTGACGTGCAATCTCTATGGTGGGGGAGGTGTTTGGATCGCGTTTGACTGCGGTGTTGGTAGCCTTGAGTACGGCACGAGACTTAACGATGTAATTCTTAGCATCGTACGAGAGGAAGTCTGAAGGATGATTCAATGAAGTTGAGGGTTACGGTTATTGGAGCAGGTCGCTGGTGTAGCTTGGCGCATCTTCCGGGATTCATCCGCTCCCCACTCTGTGAGTTAGCAGTGGTCTGTGACGTTGATCGAGAGTTAGCTGAAACTAAGGCTGCTGAGTTCGGTATCCCTGTCGTGGAAACTGACGCAGAGAAGGTCCTTAATAGAACCGATATCGATATTGTTGATGTGGTCACACGTAGCGATCATCAGGACCTGGTATTCGCATCTCTGGAAGCCGAGAAGCACTGCCTGGTAGAGAAGCCGTTTGCCACGATTTCGCGGATGTTTGGCGAGCCCACGAATTAGCCGAGTCCAAGAATTTGAAAACGAAGGTTGGCTTGACGTTCAGATATGCACCTGCGGTGATGTACATGTTTGATTTGATCCGATCGGGATTCATCGGGAAACCTTTCGTCTTCAACGGTTACGAACAGAACTCCCAGTGGCTCGATCCAGACAACCCGATGGATAAGAGACTTCACAAGACAAAGCCGTTGGGTGAGCCGGAGTGGGGCAAAGACCTGAGCCGGGAGGGCATCATGGTCTCGTCATTGGAGGGATATGGAGCACCCACGATTGATATCGGTCTTGAATGTGTTGGAAGTGACTTAACCCAAGTCGTCGGTATTCTGTCGAATATGGTTCCGATGCGACGGCGGACGAATCTGGATACTCATCGGGAGCGTATCAATATTGACGATACGGACATGTTCATAGCGGAGACGACGAGCGGTGCACTGTTCTCCATGCAATCCAGTTACGTCACGGTGGGAAACTATCCTGGGATTGAAGCTCGGGTGTTCGGTTCTGAGGGGGCAATTGTTGTGCGTCTAGTCGACGAGTTCGGTATTAACCAGACGATTCATACGGCGAAGGCGAATTCGGTAGAATTCGTTCCACGGGAGATTCCAACTAGGTACTTCCCACCAGGATTTCAGGAGAATGATGAATGGGGTACTGCCTTCTACGGTAATCTTATTCACAACTTCTGTCAGGAGATTCTAGACGGTTCGTCAACGAACCAGGGTAATTTTGCGCAAAGTGCTCGTGTTCAGGAGGTTATTAATGCCGTTGCCCTGTCTCATCAACAGCGCCGATGGGTAAATTTGCCCCTCGGACTTGATGACCGGCCTATTGTTCAATCTAGCCCGTTCTGAAAATAGAGCTCGCCATGAAAAAGAAACTCCGGTGGGGTGTAATCAGTACTTCTAATATCGGTCGTGTCGCGGTCAACCCAGCGATTCAAGCCTCTCGCAACGGGGAGCTCATTGCGGTGGCAAGCCGGCAGAAACAGAAGGCGGAAGAATTTGCTGAAGCAGCGGGAATCCCACGCTACTATGGGGATTATCAGAGTCTCTTGGGCGATGAAGCAATTGATGCGGTGTATATACCACTACCGAACGGACTCCATAAAGAATGGGCCGTCCGAGCGGCGGAGGCGGGTAAACACATTCTTTGTGAAAAGCCACTTGCAGTGACTGCAGCGGAATGTAGAGAGATGGAGGCGGCTGCTGAAGTAAATGGAATAGAGCTGATGGAGGCGTTTATGTATCGCTTTCATCCTCAAACGGAGCGTGTAATTGAGCTTGTAGGACAGGGAGCGATTGGCGGTCTCCGAAGCATTCGTAGCTCCTTTAGTTTCCGACCGACTCGACCTGACAATATACGGTGGAGCGCTGAACTCGGCGGTGGATCACTCATGGATGTTGGGTGTTATTGTGTCAATGTGAGTCGTACAATGGCTAAGGTGGAACCCGTTGAAGTACAGGCCTGGGCAAGATGGAGGGCGTCCGGCGTAGACGAGCAGTTAGCTGGAACTCTGCGTTTTGAAAATGGTGTGCTCGCTCAGTTCGACTGCTCGTTGACGATGAACCGCCATGAGACGTATGAGGTTTGTGGAACGGACGGGTCATTGCGGGTACCGATAGCGTTTCTACCAGGGACGAAGGATGCATCGATTCACGAACGGCACGGTGCAGAGGCCACGATACACACTGTTTCTGGTATCGACGAGTACGTGCTCATGGTTGAACACTTTGCGGACTGTGTGCTTTACGGACATTCTCCACGCTATTCAGCGACCGAGGCGGCTTTAAATATGAGCGTTATCGAGGCTCTCCTCAGATCGGCACAAAACGGTGGAAATCCTGTGCGGTTGAGTGCTAATCGGTGAGGTACGGACTGGCCGGAGGGTGACTTTGTTCGGCGAGTTGTGAGTATCAGGACTGGTTCTTCTTCAACGCTTTTCGATGAAATGACCTCATCTTCCAACCGGCAGTCCATAGCAAGCGGGTGTCTTTCAACTTGACTGACCAGAAACACCACTCATTATCGGTGTCCGTTTGGTTAGATCGTTTTTTTCAGTCTTACTATCTTCATCGACCAGTTAATGCAACCTTTATTGGGATTCGTACCTACGATGGACGGCTGCCAGACCTTTCAGAATCCGGCATTGAAGACACGATGACTGAGATGCAGACCCTGTTGACCCAGTCTTCGGATCTCCCGGTTGAAGAGGCATCTCCAGTAGAGCGTTTAGATCTTCGCATGGCTCGAGGTTTCTTAAAGATTCAATCGTGGGAGTACGGATCACGTCATTTTCACAGAGGAAATCCGAGTCTTTATACGGGAGAGGCAGTCTTCGGTGTGATGTCCCTTTTCCTGAACCATTCCGGTTCCCTGACAGAACGGATCGACTCGGCAATTAATCGCATGGAGGCGATTCCGGGTTTCTTTGCTCATGCGAAACACAACGTTACATCAGCTCCAGCTCTTTGGATCGAACGGGCTATTCGAGAATGTGATGGAGCACTGGTCTTCTTAACTTCCGGCGTACAAATGCTTGTCGCTGATCAGGGGATTTCTGAACCAGGGTTCCTGAAAGCCGCTGAAACTGCGGCGTGTGGGTTCAGCCAGTTTCGTAAGTATTTGACTTCTGAACTTTGTTGTACTCCAGCGGAGACAGCGTCATGTGGGGAAGAGGCCATGGCCATGTACCTGGAGGAAGGCCATTTCTTAGATGAGACTGGCAATGAAATATTGTCCTATGCTGAATCAGAGCTAGCTGAAGTTTCAGCCTATCTTGCTGAACATGCATCAGACTTCGGAGCTCGTAACAGTGCAGAAGTTTTGGCACAGCTTTCTTCTATTACCCCTAGCGTGGAGTCATACCTTGAGCACTACCAGGAACTGTGGGATCAGGTTCGAAAAACCGCGCTTGATCAGGAGCTTCTCTCATGGCCTGATTTTCCGATCCGGTACATACCACGCCCAGGATGGTTTCAAGATACCTCGTCTTTACTGTATTTTCTCCCTTATCGTTCGCCAGCCGCATTCGACCGACCTCTGGTCCACGACCATCTAGTCGCTCCGATCGATGCGTCGATGTCATCAGCAGTTCAAGGTATGCTACTTGCCGCAGACAATACGACCGTGATCAAGCTTAATCACGTAATTCACCATGGCAGCATAGGACATCATGTACAGAATTGGTACGCATTTCAGGCGAGCTCTCGAGTTGGTCAGGTCGCTGCTGTCGACTGTGCTGCGAGGGTCGCAATGTTTTGTGGTGGGACTACAGCCGAAGGATGGGCTTGTTACGCCACCGATCTCATGAAAGGGGTTGGCTTTCTGAGCCCTGTTGAGCAGTATGCTGAGAAGGTATCACGGCTTCGCATGTGTGGCCGAACCATTGTGGATATTCGGCTTCATCAGGGTCGAATCAGTTTGGATCAGGTTGTTGAGTTTTACGAACAGAAAGTTGGAATGTCTCCAGATACCGCGAAGAGTGAAGCCGTCAAGAACAGCATGTTTCCCGGCACGGCGGTCATCTATTTAGTGGGTACCGATGGCATCCATCGTCTACGTCGTGAAATGGTGGATCGACGTGGGGCAGAATTCGTTCTCAAGGACTTTCACGACGAGTTTCTATCCCATGGTTCGATTCCCGTCGCGCTCATAGCAGAGGCCATGCAAGGAATCAAGGACATTCAGATCAGCGAGGAAGCACAGAGTAGTGAGTTTGAACACTAAAGATGATTCCACCGGTTATTCATCTGTAAGAGGCAAGAGATGATGGCTGTCACCATGATATAATTCGCAGGCTCGTACGATTAAGCGATGTACCTTCAGCGCGGCCTGTCGATGCTTACCTTAGCGCCCTTAGCTCAGCTGGATAGAGCGTCTGGCTACGAACCAGGATCAATATTCCTCAGAAGCTTAAGGTTCCCGTATTTCCTAGGATAATCGAGGGACAAATTGAGTCTCACGTAGTCAGATGTGGACTCTTGTGGACAGAAACGGCTGGCAGTACGGCTGGCAGTACGAGTACCTGATATTCGGTCAGGTGCTCCCCTCCCCACGCGCTCACGTCGAGCGTGGCATCAGGCTGTGGGTGGCCAGTTCGTACCCCCGTCAGTAGGGCAGGGCCAGTTACCCGCGCCCCGCCTCCCTGATCCCCTTAGTCCTGCACCTCATAGGCCCACAGCACGGACACTTTGGACGCCGGTTCGCTATAGCACGCGTTGGTGGTGCCGTTGCGGCGGAGCTGCGTCTTATAGGTGTGGGCACCCGTGCCGGGGTTCGCGTCTTCCTCGATATGCATGGCTTTAAATTCGTCGGTACCGGCCTGCGTAGCGGTGGTGGTCAGCGCCGTTGAGCCCCGCACGAATCGGAGCTGGCAGCCCGCATTCCCGCCCGACGCGGAGACGTGCTGCCAGGCCATCAGCACCACGTCATTGGTCGCGTTGTCGACGGTGATCGTGAGGCTGAGCCCAGTATCGACCCGGGTGGTCGTCGCGCTGCTGGTCGCCGTGCTATCGGTGTCGAACGCGGCGTCGACGAGGACGTTGTTCGGCAGGCGCGCTATCGGCATCGTGCCGCTTCCCAGGTTCGACGCGTTCAGGCTCGTGAGGTTGACGCCGCTGAGGTCGTCCAGGATCGTCGAGGAGAGCGGCCCGTTGATCTTGCCGTCCGCGCCGATGAGCGCCACGTCGCCAGAGCCGAACTGCGCACCACCAGACACGTCGAGCGCGGCCGCCGCCGTGTCGGTGATGATGACATTGTCGTCGATCACGAACCCGCCCGTCGGCTGCGCGATGAGCGCCCCCACGTAGCCCCCGAGGATCCCCATCAGCGCCGCGACCAGCATGCCGTGCATTCGCATGGACCTACCTCCCGTTAGACCGTCTCCACGAACTTCGCGCCGTACACCACGATCCACGTCGAGCCGCGCTTGGTCTCGAGGCGGTACTCCTTGTCCGCCGTCAGCGTCAGCATCCCGCTTTCCACCAACGACACCGTGGTCGCCGTCACATTCCAGGCGCTCCCCACCACGGCGCTGTCGGTGGTGTTATAGAGCCGCAGTTGCCCCGTCCCCCCGTCGACCCGCGCCATCGCGTGCACCTTGCCGCTGAGCGCGTGCGACGGCTTCATGACCTCGGCGTGCTTGATGACCGTGAAGGTCCCGTTGGTATGGCGGTACATCGCGCTCCCGCCCAGCGGCCAGACCGAGCCCGCGCCCAGCGGGCGATACGCCCCGCCATCGACCGACACCTTGACGAGGCCCGTCACGTCGTCGAAATAGATCCGGGCCTCGCCACTCGGGGCGACGGCCGGCGCCGAGGCCGGCCCGTCGAGCGTGACGGCCGCTAGAGCCACCGTGCCCGCCACCAGCGCCGCGTGCTCGTCGCGGATATTGGTATTGAGCTGTGCCGCCGTGACGACCTCTCCCGCGACCCAGGTGCGCGCCATCGGTTACCCCCACCCCAGACGCGTGGTTTCCCCGAGGCGCGACACGCCCAGAATCCAGACGTCGGCCTCGTCGGTTGGCGCCAGGTCATACGTGACCCGTACGTCGTCCGGCGCCCCCACCCGATAGGCGATGCGGTTCACGTGGGACGTCACGTCCACCCCCGTGGGCGCGTCGATCACGGTGATCCGGTCATGCAACCCCACGGCCACCGCCACCTGCGCCCGCGTCGCGTCGCGCGCGGCGTGGATCGTGACGGCCGTCGGGCGCGTCCGGGGCGTCCCATACACGTTGAGCAGGTGGTCGGCCACGTCTTGGCCCACGCGCATGTCGGATTGGTACGGCAAGTCCATCGTGATCACGCCGCGACTCGTGCCGGCGGTCGGGTCGACCGCCTCCAGATAGGCGCGCGCGTAGTCATAGATGCCCCGCCCCCGGGCCTGGAGCCGCGTCAGATAGACCGTCCCCGGGCCGGGATTGGTGATCGTCCACCGCACGCCGCTCGCCCCGAAGCTCGCCGTGACGGTCAGCTGGCTCGTGACATCCGTCCCGCTCCCATCCGCCGCCGTATTGGCCACGTAGTCCGTCCCGGCGACCGGCGTCTGCATGTCCGCCCCGCCGACGCGTTGCGCCTCTTGCGCCGGGTCGCGGTACGGCCCAAACGGATGGATCGTGCCGCCCGACACGATCGCGGGCGCGGCGTCCCCGAGCTGATAGAGCACGGTCGTCGTTCCGGTGTCGACGCGCCGCAGCGGGATGCCCACGCGGGCGGTGTCGATGACGTCCGCGAGTTCCCGCGCCAACGCCACCTGGGCGGCCGCGCGGAGCGCGGTGGGGGCCGCCTGCTGGTGCGCACGGGCATAGCGATCAAGAAACACCACGGTCTCCCCGTCGGCGGCATCGGCGTCGGCCGTGAGGTAGCCCAGTTCGGAGACCGTGACGCGGTGGAGCGCCTCGAGCGCGGTGGCACGTGCGCCCCGCAGATCATCGAGCGCGTAGTCGAACGTGCTCCGGCCCGGCTGGAGCGCCGTCTGCCGCGGGGTCACCGGGAGAGCCGCGAGGATCGTCTGGATAATCTGATCGCTGCGCTGGTCGCGTTGTACGGGGAGGTCACTGATGCGCGTGCGCGCCGCGACGCCCAGCCAGTCGGTGCCGGTGCACGCGACGGCGCGCTCGGCCGCAGGCCCATGCGTTGGCTGGATCGACTCCAGGTAGTACAGCTTCCGGCGCGGCGTGGTCCCGTGCGTGAGCGTGAGTCGACAGCCAATCCCGAGCTCGAAGCCGGCGATCGCCGCCGCGTGGCCCGGACTGTAGGCGCCGGCGGTCCCTGCACGGTTCGCCACGCTGTTGTCGAGCAGGAACCGGCATTTCCCGAGGCCCGCCACCCGATCGGCCGGCCGCGCGCCGGGGAGCCCGTAGTCCCATGACACGCCGCCGCGGATGAGCACGTCGCGCGTCACGTTGGTCCAGCCGTGCTGCGGGCCGTCGAGTTCGAGGTCCACGGTGAGATCCAGGAGGGGCATACCGATCACGTGGTGCTGAGTGCGGCGGCGGCCACCACCGCCCGCTCGCGGCGCCGGGGGTCGAGGCCATACCGGAACTCGTCAAGCAGCAGCGCGAAATCCTGGTGGAGCTGATCGAGCTTGGCTTCGACACGCCGGCCGCCGCCGAACTCCCCGAGGCGTTCCAGCGGGATGGCGGCCTCGGGACCGTGTTCGGCGAAGGTGGTCAGCGTCGGCCGCGTGACCAACCCGCCCTTGGCGAGCGCGCGCACCCCGCTCAGGTCCGCGATTGCGCCGAGCCCCTGCTGGATACGCCCGAGCGCCGCCGCAATGCCCCGCCCTTCCGGCGCCGTCATGACGCGCTCCAGCCCGTGCAGCACGGCCGGCGTGCCAGTCCCGAAGTCGCGAAAGGGGGTCCCCTGTTGCGCCGAGACGCGCGCCCGTGACGGCGTGAATCCCGGATCGTCGTACCGCACGTGCACCGTCATCGTCTGGTCGTCGACCGCGAAGCCGGGGTCGACGTACGTCACCCCCACCGAGGTCGTCACCTCGTCGCGCTGCTCGATCGCGTCGAGTCGCGCCTGCACGAAGTCGGCGAACGACCCATACTGCGCCTGCTGGTCATCGGTCATCCCTTTCCAGTCGTCACGCATGTCCTTCCACTTCAAGCCCGCCTCGCGGGCCATCTTCCGGAGCACCTGGTTGCGGACGTACGCCTCAAAGGTGCCGTAGCGCCGCTGCTGCGCGTCGGTCATCGCGGCCCAGTCGGTACGCATGCCCTTCCACGCCAGCCCCGCGTCACGGGCCATCTTTCGGAGGACCCGCTCTCGGACATACGCCTCGAAGGTGCCGTACCGCTGCTGCTGCGCCTCGGTCATCGCGGCCCAGCGCGTCTGCATCGTGTCGAAGCTCACCCCGGCGCGCGCCGTCATCGCGCGAAACTCCACGAACGCTTCGAACGATCCGAACTGGGCTTTCATGTCGGTCGTCATCGCCGCCCACGCGCCGGCCAACTCTGTGGTCTGTAAGCCCGCGCTGGTGACCATCTCTTCGACGGCCTTCGAGAGCCCGCTCGGGCCGCCCAGCGCGATGATGAGCATCTGGATCTTGTCGGCCAAAAGGTCAAACCCCGACGTGAGCGGCGCGGCGAACTCGATCTGAGAAATATCCGTCAGCTTCTCGCCGTTCTGGTCCGTGAGGCGCGCTTGCTCGATCATCTTTTCGATCATCGGCTGCATGGCGGCCGGCAGCGCCAGCCCCATCTCCAGCGCCTGGGTGACAAAGCCTTGCGCCTCGTCCGTCATCCCCCGGATGGCCGCCCCCGTGTGCGCCCCTTCCCCCGCCAACAGATCCCATGCGGCCGCCAACCGGCCGGCTTCGTCGGTCAGCTTGGCCTGGGTATGGCCGAGCCCCAGCAGCGATTCGTCGAGCACCTGCGTCTCATTCCCGGCCTCATCGACGACCGTCTTCATGGCGACGCCGTAGGTGCGCGCCGCCGCCTCCATCGCCTGCCAGTCGGTGTGGGCCTCGTCCGCCATCTCTCGCAGCGCGGCGGCCTCCTCGGCCGTCAGCAGGCCGAGCTCCTGCATCTGCGCCACGTAGGGGTCGAGCTGTGCCGGATCGAAGGCCGCCTGCCACGCGTCGACGATCCCCGCCAGCCCGTCGGCGACCTCCCGGTGGCGTGCGGCCACCGCCGCGGCGCGCTCCTGCTCGGCCGCGGCCGCCGCCGCGGCCTGTCGGGCGCGTTCCTCCCCCAGGTCGAGCACGCCTTGGATCTCGCGCTGCACGGCCGCGACGGCTTCGGGTCCGCGCTTCTCGGCTTCCCACAGGCGGGTGACCGCCGCTTCGGCTTCCGCCGCGGACCGTCCCACGGCCAGATACGCATCGCGGACGCCGATGAGGAACTGCGCGCCCTGCTCGTTCCCCCGCCATGCGCCGCCCAGCGCGGCCTGCGACGCTTCGGCCAATTGGCCGTCGTTCAGCGTGGCGATCACGCCGTCGCGAAAGGCTCCGGCCGTCTTCCGCCCCGCCAGCTCCGCCTCCGACGGCCCGCCGATACTGAACAGCTTGCCGATCAGTGACCCGATCACCGGCCCAATGAGCGGAATCGCCATCCCGGCGGCGTCGCCGAGCACCTTGCCGAGGCCTTTCGCGAGGAAACCCGTCCCCTTGGTCATCCTCTTGCCCAATCCCTCGGACAGGGACGTCCCGAGGCGGTTCCCCGCCTGCACGCCGAGTGATTGGATCGCGCCGAGCCACTGCCCTCCGCCTTCCAGCGCCCGCGCAAAGGTCTGGCCAATCGCGGCGCCGAAGCCTTCGAACTGCGCCGTCAGGGTGTCGAGAAACGTCAGGCCCCCGAAGGACTGTCTGAGCCGGTCCGCCCCGGCCGTCTGGAGTCCCTGCGCGGCGTCGGCCGCGCTGACCGTCAGCACCGTGTGCTCGTGCACCGCCCGCGCGGCGTTCTGCAACGCGGCGACGACGGGCGGCACCGCCTGCCCGAGCGCCCGATACTTCTCCAGGGCCGTCCCGAGCACCCGGTTCAACTCCTCTTGCTCGCCGCGCGTCAGCATGGTTATCCCGCCCGCCTCGTCCACGGCCGCCGCCCAGTTGTGGGCCGCCTGGATCGCGCCCGTGCCCCGGAGCCGATCGACGAGCGTCTGAACTGAGTCGGTGAGGCCGCCGACGGGCTGGCCAGCGCCGGTGGCCGACTCGCCGAGATCCTCCACCGCAGCACCGGCATCAGTTGTGCCGACTGCGCGGTCAGTCCCATTTCCTTCCGGGTCGTGTCGAGCGCCGCCTCAAGCCGTTTAAGGCTGGCTGGCGCGCCCGTCCCGAGGCGGTCTACTTCCGCACGCATCTCAGCCGCGCGCGCCGACATCTCTCGGAAGGCCGCCGGGTTGAGCTTGATTCGCTTGCCGAAGCCGCGTAGGCGGTCTTCCACTGCCTTCGCGGCTTTCCCAATCTCCGTGAACCGGTCCGCGGCGGCCTGGACTTCCTCACGCATCCGGCGCGTGTCGGCCTCCTGTTTCGCGCGCCGGAAGAACCCCACAACGGCCCCCACCGCCCCCTTGATCTGCTCGACGGCCGCCATCAGATAGTCAACCAACCATGTCTTGATGGCCGAGTAGACCTTGCGCACCGCTGTGAAAATTGGTCCATACAGGCGAACATAGAATCCAATGACTCTCGTGAGCGCTGCTTTGACGAACGCCACCATCCCGCCGAACTTGTCGACCAGCCACGTTTTGACGACTGAGAAGACCCGGCCCACGATCACCTCAATGACGTCCCAGTGCTTCCACGCCAGATACACCGCCGCGATGGCGGCAATGACCAGGCTGATCGGCCCCAGAATGGCCCCCCAGGTCATGGTCGCCGTGATGCCCACTGCCGCGAGTACCGTCTTGACGGCGGCGAGCCCCGCCACCACGGCTTTCGTCTTCCCGAGCGCGACGAGCACCGGCAGCAACGGCGTGAGCGCCGCCGTCACGCCGCCCACGACAATCAGGAGCGGCCCGAGGGCCGCGGTCACGGCCGTCGCGGCCACCGCCGCCGTCTGCATCCCCGGCGACAAGCGATCGAAGGCCTCCAGCGCCCCGCGCACCGCCGGCAGAATGCGATCCGTGAGGATGGCCGCGAGACGCTCCAGCACGGGGCTGAGCCGATCGCCAATTTCGATCAGCACGCCTTCCGTCGCCGACTTCAACTTCGTCCACGCCCCCGTGAGCCCGGCCAGCTTCTTGTCCGCGATCTCTTGCGCGGTGCCCCCAGACTGTTCCAGCGCCGTCGTCATCTCCCGGAGCGCGTCGGCTCCTTGCGAGATCAGGGCACTCATGGCCGGCCCCGCGCGCTGCCCGAAGATTTTCATGATCGCGCCGGTGTTGTCCGCGTGCGGTGCCAGCTGCTCGATGATCTGATCAAGAGGCCGCAACCGGCCGGTGGAATCGGTCGCCGAGATCCCGAGCGCGGCCATCGTCTTCGAGGCCGCCGCACTGGGATTCACGAGTTTCGTGATCGCGCCCCGCAGCGCCGTGCCGGCCATCTCGGCCTGGATGCCGGCGTTCCCCATCAGCGCCATCGCCGCGCCCGACGTTTCGAAACTCACGCCCGCTGAGGACGCCACCGGGCCGGCGAACTTGAACGCCTGGCCGAGCTGCAAGACGTCGGTGTTCGCGCTGCTCGATGCCTTCGCCAAGACGTCGTTGACGCGAGCGAGCTGATCCACTTCCAGGCCGTAGCCGGCGAGCACGTTCGTGGCGATGTCGGCGGCCTCGGCCAGTTGGATGCCCCCAGCCGCCGCCAGCTGCAACACGCCCGGCAGCGCACGCCCCGCCTCAGTCGCGTCGAACCCCGCCTGTGCGAGGAATCCCAACCCTTCAGCCGCTTGCGCAGCCGAGAACGAGGTCGTTCGCGCCCAGGTCCTTCGCGATGGCCGTCAGCTCCGCCATCTCGGCTTCGGTCGCGCCGCTCACGGCCGCGACCTTGTTCATCCCCTGTTCAAAGCTGAGGAAGGATTTCGCGGCGAGCGCCCCGACGGCCACCAGCGGTGCCGTCAGGCCGACCGAGAGCGACCGCCCTGCCGCCGTCGCCTGGCTCCCAAACTTGGCGAACGACCGCTGGGTGCGGGCCATGTGTTTGGCCGCCTTGCCCATGGCCGTCTCGAACTTCGCGATATTCGCCGAGAGCTCGACGCGCAATGCTCCGATGGTCGTCGCCATGATCTAGCGTCCGTAACACAGGCTCGCGAAGGTCGCCATCTGCCGCGCCACCACGTGCTGCTGCTCCTCCGGCGTGCGTGGGCGTCGCGCCCGCGACGCCGGACCGTCCTCGATCTGCCGCAGCACCGTCGTCAGCGACGGCAGCCGCTTCGCCCGCTGGAACGCCGCCGCGTGCCAGGCCAGACTCATCGCCTGCCCATACGCCCGACGCTCCCGCCGCTGCAGCGCCATCACTTCCCGCGCGATCTCGCGCGGCGTCAGGCGCCAGAACCGGGCGGGGTCGAGGCCGGCCGCGACCCCGCGGCGAAGAACCCCGCCCAGCTATCGTCGTCTTGGTCCGCCGGCTCCTCGCCGGCCTCGGAGGGTTTTCCACCGTCATCTCCACCAGCGCGAGACCGAACGCCTCCATCACCGGCTCGACAAGCGACACGCCCTCGTGGCGGGCGGCATCGATCACGGCGCCCGCGGCCTCCAGCGTCGTGTCCGGCTGGTGATCGAGCAGCCCCGCCCAGACGATGACGCGCACGTCCGCTATCCCCACATCCTGATCGGCGAACCGCTTCATAAATGGGATGGCTCGCTCCCCGGTCTCGGTTTCCAGCGCGACGATGGCGTTCGTCGAGAACCGCAGGGTGTACTCCGCGCCGCCGATGGTGACGCCGATTTCGCTGCGTTCAGGATTCGCCATGGCGCTACACCCGCGTGACCGTCCCGGTCACGCGCATCCCGACCTCCGCCGTCATCTTGTCGGCGAGCGGCGCCGTGATGTTGAACGACGTGAGGAACGCGCGGAAGGCGTGCGTCACGGCCGGCGTCACCGGGTAGATGAGCTGCCAGTTCCGCACCGCGCCGACGGTGAAGATCCCGTCCGCCAGCGCCTGTTGGCCGGCCTCGTTGGGCAGGAAGTTCACAGAGAACGAGATACTAGCATCTTCCGGTAACGTTCGTGGATGTCTGATGTAGTTTGATAACTACTTTATAAACAAACCATTAATAGGATTTACTCGTTCCTCAGAGTCCGATACAATGTCCCTTGTTCCAGAAAGTAATGAGGGGAATAGACAGGGGAGACATATGATCGGCACGAGTGGTGACCACTCACAGGCAGGACGGAAACACGGTCGGCACCCCGATAAGGCGCTCAGCGCCGCCTTCGTCCGCACGGCGACGAAACCCGGCCGCTACTGCGATGGCCAGGGCCTCTACCTGCTGGTCCTCCCAAGCGGCGCCCGCTGTTGGGTGCAGCGCCTCGTGATCGGCGGCCGACGCCGGGAACTCGGACTCGGCGGCTTTCCGCTCGTCACCCTCGCCGAGGCGCGGGAGGTCGCCTTCGGCAACCGCAAGCGCGCGCGGGCGGGCGGCGACCCGCTCGCGGATAAGCGACACCGCCAGGGAACGCCCACGTTCGAGGAGGCAGCACGCCAGGTGTGGGAACAGCAGCGTGCCGGCTGGCGTAATCAGAAGACCGTACAGGGCTGGATCGCGAGCTTGCGTAACTATGCGTTTCCGCACATCGGCGGGCTACCGGTCGGCGCGGTGACGATGCGCGACGTGCTCGGCATCCTGACCCCAATTTGGCATGCGAAGCCCGACACCGCACGGTTGGTGCGCCAGCGGATCGGCGCGGTGATGAAGTGGGCCGTCGTCATGGAGTACCGGCCCGACAACCCGGCCGGCGAGATTCTGGGGCAAGCACTTGGTCGGCAACATGCGGTCGTTCAACATCACCGGGCACTCCCTCACGCGGCGGTGGCGGCGGCGGTCCAGACCGTGCGGGCGTCGAACACGCCTATGCCCGTGAAGCTCGCCTTCGAGTTCCTGGTGTTGACAGCAGCCCGATCCGGCGAAGTCCGGCTGGCGACATGGGACGAGATTGATTGCGTTGCGGCCGAATGGACCATCCCCGCCGCCCGCATGAAAGCGCAGCGCGCGCACCGCGTGCCGCTGTCTCCGTCGGCCGTGGCGATTCTCGACGCGGCGCGGGCGCTCGGCGACGGCACGGGCCTGCTGTTCCCACGGGCGCACAGCGGCACACCCGTACCGGTCCGGTCATTCTGGAACTTGATGCATCAGCTCGGTATCGCGTCGCTGCCGCATGGGTTCCGCAGCTCGTTCCGAGACTGGGCCGCCGAACAGACCAACGCCCGGCAGGACGTGATCGAGGCCTCCTTGGCGCATGTCGTGCGCGACCCGACCGTGGCGGCCTACGCGCGGTCGGATCTGTTCGAGCGCCGCCGCCGGCTCCTGGACGACTGGGCCGCCTACCTCGGTACGGAGACAGACGGAGGCGGGAGGTAAGATGGGAGGTACAGGCAAGCTGTGTGGGCACACAGCGCAGCCGCGAGAGCCGAGGGAGGGTTTAACCCTCGTGCGGTACTTTCCCTCCCTGGCCTCACGTTTCCATGCTCCAGGTTTCCCGTATTACTTCTGACATTCATGACATGGCCTTGCTGGACCTGTGAGAGGTCTGGATTAGCCTCTGAGCGCTATCTGAGCACGCTGCTTTCCAGGGGAATTCCAGCCCGCTGGACGAAGGCTGATGGACTGTGGCGGTCAGGCCTCGATCGGTCCCCACTTTATGCAACCTCCCAGCGTCATTTCGGACTAGGATTCCCGACAACCTTTCGTCGGCAGCGTGAGTATCCGTAAGTGGTTGACATGGACCCCGTGAGATAAATAGAGTTCGTCGATAATGCTCTAAGTGGTGTGTTCTTGGGAAGGGAAAGACACCCATACAAAAGTTTGGGCACGACGGTTGAGACCCATCGCGCCCGAAGCAGAAAGAAAGCACCGCGAATGCTGAAACAAGCCGTTGTTTGTTTGTGTCTTATCGTGGCAGTGGCTTGTGGCGGTGGAAATTCATCTCCCACCGCGCCATCGCCCACGCAGCCGACGTTTCCGCAAGTGAATGGAAATTACTCCGGGAGCATCACCATCACCCACCCGGAGGTGCCTGCGACGGTGACCTGTCCCGCGACGACGGCCGTCACGTAGTCAGGCAGTTCAGTCAGTATTGCTCCCCTGCTCTTATCGGGAGCCTGTGCGGGCGTGCTCGACAGTTTGCCATTGGGGATGTTCACCATCGACACCAATGGAGCCATCGATGACTGGAGTGGGACCCTTACCGAAGATTGTGGGATCTATAATGCTACTGTCACTGGGGGATTTTTCGGGCGTGAGCTTCGTTTCTCTGCGGTGTTCACGTCCAGCACTTGTTCAAATTTCAACTTCACCGTAGTCTTGTCGCGGTAGATCATCGAGGGCGTGTCCGGAAACCGTTCCCCACTCGATTTTGCGTGCGGGCCTGCCATCTGGCGCAGTTCAGTCGGGCGGTCTGGTATCGACCGAGCCGTGCAAAGAACCAAACACCGTTGCGGGCATGAACGGGCGGCGGCCGGCTTCGACGCTTTGAAGAACAGCGCAACGTAGTATGCAGCACCCACCAGAAATTGCGGAATATGTGGCCGACCTGTTTCGACGCAGGCCGCACGTGTCGCTGCTGTAAAGTCCAGCCCGTTGCTGCAGGGAGCGGGACACTGGCTGCGAAAACCAGATCAAAGTCTAGCGTTACCAGGCCGTCGCCCATTGGACTGCAAAATCCAGGGTCTGATCATGGAAACCGAGATCGCGATTTTATTGGGAGCTGGTTCGTCGGTAGCGGCAGGCTTCCCGACTACTAACGAGCTAACGTGTTTGGTGTTATCCGGTCAGGGAGTTACGAGACACAGCGACGGAGCTTACTACATTGGCGACAACGATGAACCGCCACGCGTGGTACTGAAGCTTGTAAAACACACGGTGACACGACTTCGTGAAGAGGCGAGCCGCTACGCCGGAAGAGCGCCCAACTACGAAGATCTATTCTATCTGGCTCATCAAGCGTCGGATGAGGAGTCAGGCACACAAACGGAGAATCCGGACATTCGCCGTTTCGTAGATGAGCTAAGAGCCGAGATGTCGCCGCGGATCCAAGCTGAAAATTCAAACAACCAAGACACCAATGAACCGTATGAACCACACCTGCCGAACGATTTCCGAGAACTACTCTGTGAAACGTGCAATTACATTTCAGACGTAGTCTCGCAGCGCCTCCGCCGTATGCCGGAGTCCATACGTCAGCCGGCTGTCATCGAGGACGCCTGCAACTCTTTCAGGGTCGCCAGTATCTCGACGCTTTGTCACGACACTCACCTCGAGATGTTTCTTAAAAGATCGGGCATCGCTCTTTTCGACGGATTCTCGGAAGCCCAACCCGACTGTCCATCGCATTGGAATTGCGACCTCACTTCGGATAGGAAGACTCTGTTCCTGAAGTTACACGGCTCTGTCGATTGGTTTCGCTATCCCGATGGACAAATCATAAGGTTTCCCCCCGATTGCTATCCCCAGCGCATGAAAAGTGACGGTGGCATACAGTACGCGGAAGACGGTCGGTCGAGGTGTCTGGTCGGCACGTTAAACAAGCTCGAAGAGTACAGCACAGAGATGTTTTGCAACCTCCACTCTTGCTTTCGGTCGACTATCAGCGCCGTTGATCGACTAGTCATTTGTGGCTACAGTTTTGGAGACAAGGGAATTAACGAAAGGATTATCGAATGGATTCGCGGAGGGGAAAGCCGACGGTTCGTAATCATCGATCCACATCGCGAGGACCTCAAAACAAACGCGTGCGATGTAATGAAGAACGATTGGGATATGTGGGAGAAAAACGAGTCAATTAAGATCATACCAAAACGACTCGAATGCGTTGACATCGACGATCTCAAGGAAGCCATTTGTCCCTAGCAATAGATTGTAAACCCAAGAGTCGAGGGCCAGCGAAGTCTCACCCGATGACCGCCGGAATGTTCAACTCATGCCCGTCGGCGAGTTGCTTGACGGCCGGAGGCTCGATGTACGCCGCCGCCGCGCCAAGACGAGCGTGATCTTTCAAACGTCCGAAGGCCAAGGGGAAAGCAGCCCAACAGGGGAAGATGTTTGAGTGACGCCTCAATGGGGAGATGGCCGGCCGGACCCGGCGCGGGGACGCGCGGCGATCCAGTCGAGTACCTCTTGTTCCACCCACGCGACGCCACGCGCCCCGGTCTTGAGCGGCTTTGGGAACTGACCGTCAATGATCGCCTGGTAGATCGTCGAGCGGGACAGCGAGGTAATCCGCCTGACTTCGTGGAGCTTGATCAGTTTCGTCGTCATGAGTCTTGTTCCTGTTGATGTGTCGCACACCATCAGTCTTCGGTCAGTAGCCCGGCCAGCGCCGCCGCCCGGTCTACGGCCATCCCCCCGCCGACCAGCGACTGAAACGCCCGCGCCCGTCCCGACAGATCCGACGCGAAGAGCTTGTCGAACCCGAGCGCCACGGTTGGCGTGTCGAGCTTCACGGCTAACTCACTGGCAACGCAGGCAGCGAGCGGCTGGACCGTGCCATACAGGAAGCGCCGCCACGCTTCGCGCTGCCCGGTCCCGTCACCGGGCGTGACGAGTTCGACGGGGACGCCGCAGGCGCTGAGCACGGCCAAGGCCGCATCGGAGCGCAGCGTCGTCAAGGATGCCGGCGGGTTCGCGCCTAACCGCTGCGGCTGGTAATCACCTCGCGGGGCGGCCATCCGCCCGTCGCCCCACGCCGCCGCCGTGGTCTCGACCAACGCGGTTTTCCCGCGAAGCGATCCAATGTCCTTCCGCAGAGTCGAGACGGTGTCGTCTTGTCCATCGGTTGGAATGGGCAGCACGTGCCCGCGTGTCCCGCTCGCTTCGTCGCCGAGCGCCGCTTCGAGTTCGGTACTGAGCCGGCCTGACAACCGCGCCCGGTCGAGCGGCCCAACGCCCACCCACGGCCGCGCCGGATCAGTCGAGTAGCGACAGTGAATCACGCCCGCGGACGGACGCACGATCGTCGTCGAGCCCGACGGGCCAGAGAGCTCGCACCGGTACCGCCAGGTGGACGCATCGGCCGCGCCCGTCACGTCCCACGAGGCGGCGGGAGACAGCCACACCTGGCCCTCGTGGACGGCGAGAATCAGGACGATCTCGCCGTGGACGATCAAAGCGCGGCCGATCTGGGCCAGCACGTCGGGCGTGATCCCGCGCGTCGCTGGCGTACGTGGGGTGATCTCGGCTGAGGCGAAGGCGCGACTGAGCGCGCCCGCCGCCGCTTCGACGGCCGCCGCGAGCGGGCGAGGTACCAGCCCTTCGTACGCAGAGCCGGTGTAGCTCGTTTCGTCCGCCACGAGGCGCAGATGGAGCGCCGCCTGCGCCTCGGTTACAGCCATATCCGCCGCCTCCGAGGCAGACGCGCCGCCGACGCCGCGCGTTCGGCAATCGCCGCCACACTCTCGCCGTACGCGGGCCGATCCACCAAGGCCACCCCACCCAACGCCGCCCGCTCGACGATCCGTACCCCGGCCTCGAAGCGTTCCCCCTCGACGCGAAATTCGAGCGAGAATCCCCGCAGCACCCCACGCCGCAGCAGGGCGGCCGCGTCGTGTCCGTCGCGGGTGTCCGGCAAGTCGAGCGTCGCCCGCAGCGCGTCCGGCCCGTCGGTGAACGTCAACCCGCCCCCGCCGGTGCGGGCCAGCGGCCGGCCGCGATCATGCTGCAGGTTGGCGATCACGTCGAGCGCCGCCACGTCGCCGAAGGCCCCAGGCTGGAACCGCTCCCGAAACCCCGGCAGCGCCGCTTCGTCGCCATACCGCACCGCCACGCCCGTGACGCGGCCGGGGCCGGTGGCACTCTCCCGGAGTTCGACAACGCTGAAGCGATACTCGACGGGGGTCATGGCTTACGCCGCCAGCTTGAACGCCGCGCGCGCGTAGGCGTCCGTACGTATCACCTGGAAATTCCAGAGCATGATCGCCGTGACCGACACGTCGCCTTTCGCCGCGCCGGAATACGGGTCACGAATCAGCTCCAACCCTTGCCAGATCGGGGCGACCGCGTTCGGGCCGCTGCCCGCCGTTCGGGACACGACCGCTTGCTGCACGTTCGAGGCCGGCGCGGGCACGTGGCCCGACACGCGGAGGCCGCCACTCTCGCGCCGCAACACCGACAGCGCGACCGGCTCGCTGTTGTCGGACAGCAGCGTCGCCAGCGTGGCGTACGTCTTCGGCCCGACCAGCAGCCGCACGTCGGGCAACCCGTTCGCGTACTTCCCATCCACCGCGCTCGCCACCGTCTCGATGGCGCTCGCAATGGTGACGACGGCCGTGGGCGTGGTGGGCGCGGCGATCGTCCCCGCATCGATGAACCCGTTGATGTCCGGCGCGCTCGCCTGGCCGTTGAGGATCGTGGCATCCATCGCCGCGCCCATGACGTCGCGCAAGTCGGCCCGCAACGCCGCTTCCATCCCGGCCAAGCGCCGCAGATCCTCGACCCGAAACAGATACCGCGCCGTCAACCGCGTCGGTCCCAGTTGGTTCGCCGTGAACATCGCCGCCGCCGCGTCCTGTGCCACGCCGGGATTCTTGGTGGCCGCCGACGTGCCGGCCGTCAGGACCGGGAAGTTCTGATCGCCCGTCGGGACCATCGGCATCGACACACCCAAGAACGCCGCCGCCGTCCGCGCAAAGACGCGGCCCACAATCGTGCGCTGCGTCACGCCGTGATCCGTCGCGCCCACGCTCGTCGCGGCATCCGCGCGGTGTTCCACCTCGTGCGAGAGCAGCGCCTCCCACGGCACCGCCACGCCGCCGGCCCCGCGCAGGTCCAGCGCCGCGTTCAGTTCGGCTTCCGCGCCGGCCACCGGCACGCCGTTCGCGGCCGCGTGCACGTACTGCCGCAGCTCGACACGCGCGACGAGGGCGCGCCGCTCGGCCCCTTCGCCATCAGCGGCGTGCGTCTCCGGCGCGTCGGCCTCAGCGATGGTGGCCGCCCGCCACTGGGTTTCCTTCGCGCGGTATTCCGTCGCCAGGGTGTCCATCTCGGTACGCTGTGCGTCCGTCGGGGTGTCGAGCCCCGAGAGTTCGTTGAGCGACTGCCGAATCTCACTCAGTCGTAGTTGTAATTTTTGTCCGTTCGTCATGCCTCTGCCCCTTCCGTGATCAACTCACTCACCAACCGATCCCACGGCGTCCGGCGTAGCGGATGATGCGCCCCGAGGTGACACCGCCGACACCGCACCTCCAGATTCCCCACGTCGAAGGCCGCGCCACCTAACGCGAGCGACCGCCGATGATGCACTTCCAAACGACCCACACCGCCGCAGGTCTGGCACCGGTACGCCGCGCGAGCCAGCGCACGGGATCGCGCGGATGCCCAGCGGCGATCCCGATACACCGTGCGTCCCCGTTGCCCGGCCATCACGCCACCCCGAGATACACGCCGCGCGTCGGCCTCGGGCGTTCGTGTCGCACCCCAGCGCTCACGGCCAGAATCGCCGCCGCCGCCGCGTCGTCCTTCGCCCGGAACCGCCGCCCGCCTTCACTCGCCTTGCTGAGTTTTTCGTTGCCGCTCGGGTCCGCGATCACCGTCGCTTCACGCAGCGCCGCCCGCAAGAGCAGCGACACGATAGGTGTGACGCGGCCGGTCAGACACGCCGTCCGAAACGCGCGTACGTCTTCCGCGCCATCCTTGAAGCCTTGGCCGCGCAACACGAACGAACAGCGGGGCATGCCGGCCGCGTCGAGCGCATCCCGGAGTTCCCCCTCGCGCCACCGGTCGGCGACAATCGCCGTCGGCGCGTCGAACCGCTCCCGGACCACGCGCAGGAAGGCGTCGAGCGGCACGACGCGCCCGCCGAGCGTGACGAGTTCCCCACGCACCGCCATGTCCGCATACAGATCGCCGACACCATCCCGCAGTCCCCGGTCGACCAGCGTCGGCTCGCTCGGAAACGCGGCGACCGTCTCCAACCGGCCACTCTCGGGCCAGAAGGCGGCACACGCCGTCATGGCCGCTGTCGCGCCCGCGTCGATGCCCCAGATGCACGGTCCCGACCGCGCCGTGTCGTCACCCTCGATCCGCTCCCACGTGCCGGCCGACAGCAGCGCCGCCCGTTCGGTGTCCGAGGTGCCCAAGTTGAGGCGGAGCGCCTGAAACGCCGGGAGCAGCGCCGAGTCCTGCGTCGCCCGTGTGGCTTCCGTCCGAATCGCCGCTTCAAGATCCGGCATCAGCGGCAAGGACGGATTCGCTCGCCGCCAGGTCCGCTTCCTGAACGGCGGATCGTCGCGCCTGGCCGCGTGACACTGGCGGTAGATGCCCGGCCCGCCCCGGAGCAGCACGGAGAACCAATGCCCGTCGTCGGCTGGGCGAGTCCCGAGCGCGATGAACCGGCTCTGCGGGATCTTCCCGAGCGCCGTGTCGAGCGCGGCCCGCATCCGCTCCGAGATGTTCACCGGCCATTGCGCCGGTTCGTCCGCCAACACCAGCAACGGAGCCAGGCCATGCGCCCGCCTCGGGTCCGAGCCGATGCACCGGACGCGCGTCCCGGTGTGCCGATCCTCGATGACCGCCCGGTTCGCCGAATCCTGAATCCGCCACCGGGACGGCTCGGTCTCGATCCACGGCTGCAGGAACGCTAGGGTGTGCTCGTAGATGATTCGCGCCTGCGTGAAGCTCGACGCCACGCACACCACGTCGGCGCGTGCCCGCGCCAAGGGCCCCGCGATGGCCGCCGTCACAATCGCCGCCGTAAACGCCGACTTGCCGTTGCCCCGGCCCATCGACACGGCCGCGCTCGAGACGCCGTCCGCGAACGCGCCCCGGAGGAATCGCCGCTGCCACGGCAGCACGACGAACGGCTGCCCGGCGAGCCGCCCCTGCGTCACCGTCAACGCGCCGATCCAGTCGAGCAGCATCCGTGTGTGTGGCATCGCAACTCCCCCCACCGGTCCCACGTCAACCGCGTTCGACGTGCTCAGGGGTCCCCACACGTCCGGTCACGTTCTTGGCCGACGTGCATACGGCCCTGTATACGGATACTGGCCGTTGTCGAGTAAGTGACTGTAAATGAATGAGTTGTAGACACATTCGTCAGTGCCGTAGTAGTACCCGCCCGCGCTCGACTCGGCGAGCACGATGTCATCCCACACGCTCGGGTTGAGGACGTAGTGCGTCGCCATCGACCGACCGGTAAACCGGATCAGCGTCTTGGCCTTCCGCAGGATGTTGAGCGGCTTCGACCGCACGAGGTTGGCCCCCGTGCCGGTCGTCGTCCAGTCGATGTCCTGGATGCCCGTCACGTTCTGGAGCCCGAGGATGTTCGGCGCCGTCCCGTCGCCCTTCAACGTCGCGAGGTCGACCGCCTGGCGCACCATGAAGGGCAGCGTGTCGTTCAGGTAGCTTTCGACTTGCGGCTCGTCCTCCATCTCCTCGCGGGTGACGGGAATGTGGGTGGCGATCTTGCGGACCACGGTTTCCTGCTGCGTCAGCGCGAGCGTCGACTCCGGCGCCGCCGCCCCCTCGGCCACCCCGGCCGCGGCGTTCGTGTAGGTTGTCTCCTCCATGTAGCGCACCAGTTCCTGGGTGGTGGAACTCCGCGGCAGGATGTCGACAAACTGAATCGGATGGCGGCGCGAGGGCACGTAGCCCGGATCGCGTACCGACTCCGGCGCCCAGCCCGCGTCGGTCTTGAACAGCGTCGCCAGGATCGCGTCGTCCCGCACCGAGAGGGTGCTCTTGAGCGGGACGCTCGCCATCTGACTCGCGAACGCCGCCGAGCCGAGCGCGGGGAGATCGCCGTGTGCCTTGAAGTCCGCGCGAATCAGATCCGCGAGCCGCGCCCGCGGCGCGGGTCGGACGAGCTGCACCGCCTCCGGGCCGGCCGTGCCGACGCCGCCGCCGCGATTGCCGGCCCGGATGTCCTGCGCCACGCGATCCAGCTCGGTCCGCTCCGTGAGCGCGTCTTCCAGGCCCGAGAGCTCCGAATGGACGCCAATCAGCGCCTCGCACTTCTCGGCCAGGCTCTTCCCGTCGCCAAGCGCGGTGACCTTGGCGAGATCGAGATCCTCGCCGGCTTGTGCGCGTCTCTGCGCCGTGCTATCCTCAGTCATTCGATTCGGTCCTTTCAGTTGACGGGCCGGCGTTCCCGCCCGCGCCGGCTCGTTGTGTGTACGGCCTCCCCCACACGGCGCACGGCTCGAGCAAACCTGAGCGCCGCCTTCACGCCTGCCCGCGCCAGGGACCCTGTCGTCATGGCGCGAATCGCCTCGTGCGCCGCACGCCGCGCGCAGGCCACCGCCCACACGTCATCGCGCCCCGACCGGACGAGGTCGGCCGCCAGCCGGCCATACGCTGCCGCGCGCCGCCGCCCCGTGTCCATCGGCCACCGCCGCTCCGCGCGTCCCGACGTCGGCGGCGCGGGATCGTCGGAACTCGCTACCAAGGTCGTCATCGGTCACCTCCAGGGGGTGAAGGGGCCGCGTGCCCGCGCGGCCCTGTTTTCTCGTGCGACCTGCCACGCAACGAATAACCCGAGGAGCAACACGAGCCCCAACCCCGCCCCCAGGACGAGCGTCACGATCGTGCAGACGGGCGCGAAGGTCACGGCTCTACCTCCGGCGCCACCATCGCACCGGGTAGCGATCCGGCATAGCGCGCCTGCTGCTTTGCCTTGACCTCCGGACGCTGGCGGTAGGCCCGCTGGTAGGCCCGATGGTAGGCCCGATGGTTCGCGCGACAGGCCGCGCAGCGGCAGTCATGGTTGGTGTAGCCGCCGAGCGTGCCGTGCCACGACGCGTTTACGCTCATGGCGTCTCGGTCCCGCCGACCCAGGCGGTCTCATAACGCGACGGCAAGTCGTCGCAGGACCAGCGCGCCGGCTCGACCGCCACGCACGCCCCGTCCGGCCACGTGCACGAGACCACGGGCGTGGGAGACGCCAGCCCCACGTAGACGACCGGCCCCAGATCGCCGCCACCGTCAGCCACAGCAGCCAGCCGATCAGGGGGGGCCGCCGCGCGCTCATGCCACCCTCCGGCCACCGCGCGGCACCGTCCCGCCCCGCTCCAGGAACCGCCGGACGTCCGCCGTGGCCCACCGCCACGTCCTGTCCACGCGGGGCAGCGGCGCGAGCGGAAACACGCCGTCGGCCAACCGCCGCCGGATGGTTTTCGGTGAGCAGCGCAAGAGCGCCGCCAGCTCCGCCAGCCGCAACACGGCCGGCAACGCCTCGATCTCACGGTGCGTCGTCACGCCGGCCCCTCCCAGTACCGTCCTTTCACCGGCCGCCTGAGCACCTTCTGGCGGGCCTTCTCGTTTCTGTCGTTCGTGGTAATGTCGCGAAATACGAAGGTGGACGGCTGAAGCAGGCACTTCAGCCGTCCGTCCTCCTCGTCCGAGATGACCAGACTAAGGAGCACAACTCGTGGAGCAGCGACGATGGCTGAGCAGCATCCCTCCGGACTTCACCCACCAGCGAGATATGCCGATTCGGGACAGCCCACGACGGGATGTCCCACCGGCGCAACCGCCGATGCCCGCACAACCAGCGACACCGACACCGCCAAAGGAGGACTGACGCACTGGCAGGCGGTCGCCCGTGACTTGCTGTTCGATTGCGACCGCAACGCCCGCTATCACGTCGCGCGCCGGGCGTTCTTTGACGGGTGGCACCGCTGGATGATGGTCGGCGTGCTTATCTCCGGGAGCGCGGCGGCGGCGAGCCTCAATACCGGACTGGGAACAGCCTGGGCCACCGTGCTCGCCCTGATCCCGGCGGTCGTCGGGGCCGTGAGTGTGGTCTGGAACCTCACGCACAAAGCGCGGGACCACGAACTGTTGGCGCGCCGGTTCTACGACCTGGAGAAACGCATCGCCGTCCATGAGGCCACCGCGGCGACCGTTGACCGGTGGCGCACCGAGATGCTGGATATTTGGGGAGACGAGCCGGCGGCCTATCACGCGCTCAACGCCGAGTGCCACAATGCCGTGGCGCAGGCGATTGGCGCGGACACTGGCGAGATGCAGCGCGTGCGCTGGTGGCACCAT
This sequence comes from Vicinamibacterales bacterium, assembly GCA_965249535.1. Lineage (GTDB taxonomy): Bacteria > Acidobacteriota > Vicinamibacteria > Vicinamibacterales. The sequence goes on along the minus strand of OZ252241.1, from coordinate 1,457,488 downwards.
CGGCTGCGCCACTGGGTACGATTCTCCCCGACGAGCTTCCCGACGTACGCCAGGCTCGACTAGCCTCACACCATCGCCCCCTTCTCTGCCGGCTTGGTGAACGGATTCGGGGCATACAGACTGTCCCGCCACGTGAACGCTGAGGCGGCACGCTTGCAGGTCGCGCAGTGTGCGTGACTCACGATGACGGTCTCTTTCCTGTCCGGGTAGTCGCCCATAAGCACATCGCCCACTTGCGCACCGCAACGGGCGCAGTGGATGTAGCCGAAGCTGTACTCGTGTATGCGCGAGTGGCCGACCAGCGCGCAGACCACCGGGTTCCTCTGGTCCTTCGGGAGGCCACGTATGCAGCGCAGGACCTCCGCTTTGGTCATCTTTCGGGCAGGACGTCTCACGCCGCCCCCTCCTTTAACACCGGCGGCTGCGTGCTAGAGTGCGAGACGGCTGCGGGAACAGCCGCCCCGCGATCCCCCTGAACGCGGTTCACAGACAGGAGGACGCTGTGTTCGACGACTGGTGGAAGGAGATACTCAGCCTCGTCGGAGGGCTGTTGGCGACCATCCTCGCGTGGCTCCGGTATCACCGATATGAGCTGCCCGTCGTCGCGATCAAGCCCTACAGCAGAGCGGCTGATTCCAGCCAGGCTCTCGACTTCGATCTGGAGGTCGGAGCGGACAAGTGGCGGGTGAGCGGCGTGCGCATCCGGGGTCTTCGGTGGCCCTGTCTCGCACCACCGGGCAAGGCCATCTTCCTTCCCCGGATCGCCATGATCGCGGCCTACGAGAAGGGAGGGTCGTGGCAGCCGTCTCTCCAGTACGACCCGCCGGTCAGCCACGGCATCTTCGTGCGACATCCTCACGCTCCGTCCGATGAACAGGTGCTATTCACCGTCGTGCTCCGGTCGAACCCGCGTGTCGGGCGGCGCGTCGTCGGATCGGTCGTAACGTAAACCCCTCCACAAGTCCTCCACCAGATCACGTAACTCCTCCACCAGATAGCCCAGGGTGCCATCGTGCTCAATCGTTGTTTCGATGAGCTTTCCCAACCGCCAGGCTATGCACACGAGCAGCGCGGAGTGCACGAGTAGTCCGAGCGACACCCAGCCGCTCACGGCGCCCCTCCCAGTTCCTTCACCGGCCGCCTGAGCACTTGCTGGCGGGCCTTGTCCGCTGCCTGCTCAGCCAGTTCCAGCCTGTCCAGGGCGGCCGTGACGCACGTGGTAGAGTGCGGGCCGACTGTTCGGCCGACGCCACACGATCGTTTACCCATGAGCCCCCTCAAAGACCTCGAGAGCTGTCGGGCAAAACTCGGGCGCGCCGAAGAACATGTGGAGACCGTCGAGCGACAGATCCGCACCTGGTTTGACCATCGCCCGTATCGATTCGTCCGACACGCGAACCCGGAGTTCACCCGTCATAGCCTCACCATCAGAATCACGAAGCCTCCGGCGCTGTTGCGGCGGTCGCCCAACTGGCCGTTGGTTACCTCGCGGTTCCCAACGATGCTGGCGAAACCATTGACAGCCATATCCACACAGGGGAAGTGGTAGACGGCACAGAGATCGTGTCGATCACCGTGAATCGTCCGACGCCGGAAATGGACTACAGATTCACGCCAAAAATCATCGTCACGCTGCCGCTGCACCACACCCCCGGGCCGTGCGAACACTCGTGGAGTCACGCGAGCTTTCTGCTGCGGGAGCTGTTGGCCGAAGTCACGCACGTCATCACCAGCGTCACCGAGGCGGCGGCTCAAGACGTCTAGCCCACTCACGCCGCCCCTCCCAGCACCCGCTGGCGCGCCTTGTCCGCCTCTTCCATGTTGTCGAGTACGTCCGTGAGCTGTTGAGGGAAATCCTCTGGCGGCTTCCGGTGGCCCCTCAGATAGGCGCTGAGCACCGCTGGATCTATCCCCAGTCTTCGCGCCACGTCGAATTGGCGTACCCCGAGTTCGGCAAATGAGTCAGGTCCAGCTCGCACGTGCGGCCCTGATGAGCTCCCCAATAACCAGTCGGTCGGCTTGCTGCATACCGCACAAAAACATTCTATTGATATTTACTGTTCGTATGCGTACAGTCGCGCAATGCGGCCCCGGAGTTTCGGTAGTGATGTTCGCCCTCTATTTCCCGATTTGAGAATGGTGTTAACCAGCCTACCGCTAGCACACTCGGGCGGCTGGCTACCGCAATGGGGAAGTCAGCAGACTACCTGCTCGGCCTCACGGACAATCCGACGCCCGCTGCCACACTTGCCGCCAAGGTGAGCGAGCTGGACGACGCCGGGGCGCTGGCCCGATCCGACACGCCGCATGCCGGTATCCACCGCATCCCGCTCACCGAGGACACCGCAGCCCTGGCCGCGGGATCAGGCATCGCCGCCGACGAATACGTCGTGGACTACGTGCCGTTCCGCGACGACTGGCTCAGCAGTCACAACCTGAAGCCCGCGCACTGCCAGGTGACCTACGTCAGTGGCCGATCGATGGAACCGACGCTACAGCACCGGGCAGTCGTGCTCGTGGACTTCCAGCGCACCGTGCGTCGGCACAACAAGATCTTCGCGGTGCGCGCCGACGACGGGCCGGTGGTGAAGCGGCTCCAGCGGGACGAGGACGGCTGGCAATTGGTGAGCGACAACAAGGCGTACACGCCCGTGCCGTGGCCCCGCGACGCTCGGGTGCTCGGGCAGGTGATGTGGACAGGGCGGACGCTGTGAAAGACACTAGGAGGCATGATTCATGATGCGCAGTGCGATCCTCCGGTCCCATGGCGGCCACCGCCACACCGCAACGTGCCGCCAGCGCCGGAGCCGGTCTCTCCCCCGAAGCGTCGTATGACGATCGCAGCCGGCTTTGTGTGCCGGGATGGGGTCGTGCTCGGAGCCGATTCCCAGGTCACTGGGGCCATCAAGTTTTCGCGCGACAAGGTCTGGGTGCTCCCCACGAGAGACGCCTCGCAGTGCGTGGCCATGGCTGGAGCAGGCGATGTTGTCCTGATCCGCGCGGTGCGGGACGCGTTAGCCGAGTCGGACCGGCGGCGATTTGATCCACCTTTTGCGCACTTGGCTCAGGTGTTATCGTCGGCCTTGACACCGAGCGACGATCCCCAGCCCCCGCTGGATCGACTGGTCGAACGACTGCAGGCCGCCCTAGAAACCTTCTACGAACACCACATCTACCCCGCGCCCAATTGGGAGGAGAGCCGTCCGCTGCGATTTCTGCTGGCCGTGCAAGCCGGCGGACAAGCGGCGCTGTTCGATCAGTCGGGTCCAACGCTCGCGCGGACGACGTCTCACGTCTGCATCGGGTCCGGTTCTGACTTGGGCCAGTACCTTCAGGAGACACGATTCACGAGTGAGATGGATATGGCAACCGGGCGCCGCGTGGTGGCGCATCTCTTGAAGCAGGTGAAAACCTACAGTACGTTCTGTGGTGGCGACAGCCACATTCTACTGGTGCCACACGAGGGGCCAGCCACGTTTGCCACTGCACGTCAGATCCGCAAGGACGAGCGGGACGACGGCTGACCGCCGGACTCGCGCGCCCACGCGGCGCTGGGCAGCCGACGCCGACGTGATCGGCGAGGTGAAGTGGGCCGCCCGAACGTTCTAGGAAAGGAACAAAGAAACGTGAATCACCAAATACGAGCTACACGCGGATCGAACTCACGCTCTATCGCAGTCGTGATGGGAGTCGTTCTTATTGCCATGCTTGTCACAGTGGCCGGGTGCGGAGACAGCCCGACCGCTCCGAGTAATCCAATCCCGAACGTTGCTGGTACTTACACTGGCCCGGTGGACGCTTCTCTCACCGACGACGATCCTCTCGATAGCCTGTCGGTACGGATGACCGTGGAGCAGGCCGGTTCTCAGCTCACGATTACCGGATCGTTCACGGTCTTCGAGGAGATCTTCGACCTGCCAGTCAGCACTGGAACCGTAAACGAAAACGGGGTTTTTACCTCCTCTCGGGTAGTCATCGCCGAGTCTCTCGACGACGGTGATTGCGGGAGCGTCACAAACACGAGCTCGAGTTTGACCTTCTCGGGCAACACGGCGCGTTACGTCGAGAACGCCACGACTGAGTCCTGCGGCACCTGGATGGCCTCTGGGACCTTGACCAAGTGATGTGGACGGGGCGGACGCTGTGACGCCCTGCACGTCGAGCCCCGATGTCCGTCGCTGGCGAAGGAGGTCCAGGGCGACGACGCTTGAGCATCCCGCGTTTGCTGCGACCCCGACGCTGGACGTAGAATCGAGGAGCCTTTGGAATCTGAAGAGGGAGGGGCTCATGTTCGACAAGGAACTCGCGTTCTTCGTTGCCCACCAGGACGAGCTCGTCGCCAAGCATCGCGGGAAGGTGCTTGTGATCCGCGGCGAGCGCATCGAGGGCGCGTACGACTCCGCGTTGGCTGCCTACGTGTCCGCAGGAAAGCAGTTCCCGTTCGGCACCTTCATGCTCCAGCCGTGTGAACCCGGCTCCGGTGCTTACACGGTCACGATCAACTGAACGAAGCGCCCCGCGGTAGCCTATTGACCTGCGTGATCAATGACCGAGCAGAGGCAGAGTGCGCTCACGATCACGGGAGCCGGCAAACTCGACCGTATCACCAGCGACGTCAGCGTTTGCGCGGCGTTCGACCCACAGAAGCCGCCGAATGAGCTGCCGCCGCGAATTGAGACGAGAGCCCTATGGGATACAGGCGCGACCAAGAGCAGTATCGCCATCAACCTCGTCGAGGAACTCATCCTCACCCCGGTCGGCCAAGTGACCGTCCACCACGGGGACGGTTCCAGTGACCGGTTGTGCTACCTCGTCAATTTCACGCTCCCGAACGACGTGCACATGCTTGGCGCCTTGGTGAGCGGGCTCCCAATATCACCAAGCATGGGATTTCGTGTCATTCTTGGCATGGATATTATCGGGTTTGGTGACTTCGCGATCACGAACCTCGAAGGGCAGACCTGGATGTCGTTCCGCACGCCCTCATCCGTTCGCATCGACTACGTGGATGAAATACACCGAGCCAACTTCGCTGGCGTGCGGCCCAACGCCCCCTGTCCCTGCGGCAGCGGGAAGAAGTTCAAGAAGTGCCACCGACTTAAGCTGGATCTGTAAGGAGGAGAACATGACACGCATGATGTGGAGCGGCCTGGTGCTGGTGCTGGTGTCCGTACCGGTGCTGGCCGCGGACGTGATCGAATTTCGGAAGGTCGACTACTTCGAAGTCGTGACCAAGGACAACGGCGAGCAAGACGAAAAAAAACGCGACGCCCGCCTGGAGATCGACCGCGAGGCCCAGACGATCGCGATCGTGCACGAAAAGAAGGGTGCGGCCGAAGCGACCTATGCGCTCGTGCCGTTTACCGATGTCACCAGCGTCCTCTACGAGCGGGCGAAGTCGCCACGGCTGAAGAGCGCCATCTTCCTCTCGCCGTTGGCTTTGTTCTCCCCCGGCAAGAAGCACTGGCTCACGATCGAGTGGGACGGCGGCTATGCCTACATGCGGTTGGACAAGAAGAACCAGCGGCAGCTCCGGGCGGCGTTGGGCGCGGCAGGGTTCGAGGTCGAGATGCTGATTGAGGACTGACGTTACACACACGATGTCACCCGTCTCGGATCGCCCCACGCGCCGCCGCACCCGCGTCGCCGAAGGCATCTACAAAGATCGCTGGGGCCTGGCCGCCACCGTCAAGGTCCACGGCGTCCAGCGCGAGATCCGCTTTCCGCCCAGCACGCCGCTCAAGACGATCCGGGCCAGGCGCGACCAGCTGCGCGCGAGCCTGCGGACCCTGCCGCACGGCAAACGGCACACGCTGGCCCATGACGCCGGGCGGTATCTCAAGCAGATCAGCGGTGAACTCGTTAGCATCGCGGACGCCGGTACTACATTGGCCAGTGGGCCGCACGCTTCGGCCACCTCCGCACCTTGGCGCTGCCGCAGCATACGGCTGCGCTCAACGATCAATTGCGTCAATGGCGCGAGACGATGTCCGTCTCCGCGTGCAACCATCGCCGGGATGCGCTGACCAACTTGGTCAAGGTGCTGTACGGGCGCCGCGCCGCGGCCACGGTGGCTCGACCGCGCCCACATCGTGGACGTGCTGGCGCAATTGACGCCGGGGTCGAAGACCGTAGTACGCTTACGGCTGATGCATTGGACGGGTATGCGCCCGTCGCAGATGGGACGCCTGCGGTCGGAGGACTTCCGCCTCGACGAGCCGACGCCGTTTGTCGTTGTGCCGCGCGGCAAGGGAGGGCGGCTGGCAGCGGTCCCGCTCGTGGGCGAGGGGCTGGATGCGGCCCGCGAGTTCATGGCGATTCGCGCCTACGGGCGGTGGTCCTGCCCAAGTGCGAACCGGGCGCTGGAACGGGCGGCCCGGAAGGCCGGTCGCCCCGCGTTTACCGTGTATCAGATTCGGCATTCGTTCGCGACCGGGCTTCGGCGGACGGGATCGGACGTGGCGGACATTCAAGATTTGTACGGGCATACCGATCCGGAAACGACGATGATCTACGCGCCGCCGCTGTTGCAGAAGCAGGCGGCCGCGATCGAGCGTTTGCAGCGGGCGGACCGGGCACCGGCGCCGGACCCGCCGGGCGGGATTCGGCTGGCAGTACAGGCTGGCAGTACATGACAAACTCCAGCAAGTGATTGATGATAAAGACCGCGCCCTTAGCTCAGCTGGATAGAGCGTCTGGCTACGAACCAGGAGGCCGCAGGTTCGAGTCCTGCAGGGCGCACCAGTTATCACAATGGTTTCTGGGGAAGTGATCTTTGGCACTACGACCTTAATGGGACGAAACTCGCATCCTGGACTGGTTTGATAATTCTAGTCGTCCAGGCAGTCGCTACTAATTGCATTGAGGTATCGCTAGTCTGTCATAGTGTTGGCAAATGGAAACTGTTGTGGATACTAAATGTTTTGGTGCGTAGAACTTTAGCCAGAACTCATGCCCTTCAGTGCGAACTACAATAGACGGGCTCACTCGCGGAGTTCTGCCTTTCGAGGTACCCTTCTGTTAGAATCGTAGGGCGAGGAGGTGACACCATCAAGATTTCTATTACATTCTGTGTTCGTTGAAAGTACCATCCAAAGGCGGCCAGTCTGGCGGCCAGTATCAAGGATGCAATGAAACTTGATGCCGAACTGATAGAAGGATGGAACGGCGTCTTCGACGTTGTTGCTGATGGAAAGTTGATCTTCTCGAAGCATCAAGAAGAGAGATTTCCAGAACACGAAGAGATCATTGGCGCACTTCGAGTTTTAAGTGAAACCATTTGAAGGAGGTGATATCCGCTCACCTCCAGCGTTACGATGGTGTTCTATGAGATTAGGCAGCTGGACTCGCCTCTGGCTTGTGCTTTGCATCCCGTGGTTTGCTTTGTGGGCCTACACCGGAGATCACTCAACTCAGGACGGACCTGGGTATTTCACTTTCTTGTTTGGGCCACCGGTCCTCGTGTACGCTCTCGGATGGGTTGTCAGACTGATCCGTAGAAGCCTAGAAAGGGACTGACCAGCCAGGCGGCGAATTCCAGTTGGGTAGTGACCAACCCACCCGCCGTTCCAGCGACCCGGACAGTGTTTCAGACTACTACCAATTAAGCTAGCTATCGTAAACAGTCGCCTAGGTCGAAAACGGCAGTGCGACCACCTAAAATACATTGACTTAGGACGAAATATCGAAAGGCGACGTTATCCGCCGACTTTGACGACATTTTCAGCCGCTGGGCCTTTTGTACCCTGAACCACGTCGAATTCGACTTTCTCGCCTTCGGCTAGGTTCTTGAAACCATCACCTTGGATTGCGGAATGATGAACGAATACGTCCTTTCCGCCATCATCTCGTGAGAGGAAGCCAAAGCCTTTACTTTCGTTAAACCACTTCACTGTTCCGGTCGTAGGCATGTTGTCTATACTCCAATCATTCACTGCTAATGTTACGCTGATTCAGCTGCCATGGCAACCTTTACAAGCATATACATCTTTGACCTGGATTTTCAAGGGGACCATGTTTGGGCAACTGCCCGACATTAGCAGGTGGTTAAGCAAGTCTATGCCGAGGCACAGCACAGCCTTCTATGGAGTTTCGTCAACGACTCAATGTTGCTCAAAGACGATTGCGCAAAACTCACAGCGCTCGTCCTGGTACGAAGAACATGGATCTCCTCAATGTACAGAAAGGCTCTGTTTCGTGCGCGGGCGTTATTTGACCAGACGGCTGGACTGTGTTTTGGGCTTGGTTCGATACTGTCAGATGTGAACAAATTGTTATTTTATTACTTATATCTGAAGTTAAGTTCGACTGAAACGCGGATTGAAGAAATTGTTGCCTCTTATCGCTAATGTGGAGCATGCTGACAAGCGAGGGTCTATGATCTCAGCACTTGAAGCGTTAAACCAGTTGCGTAAAGGGAATATTGCGTTCACCTCAAATACGTGTGGAGCCAACAAGTTTTTTGATTCCACTCGACGTACTGAATTAGTGAAAGCTCAACATCCATTTGCAATAGTCCTCGGGTGTTCTGACTCTCGTGTTCCTATAGAGCATGTGTTTTGTCAGGGACCAGGGGCTTTGTTTGTGATTCGTGTTGCTGGAAATATTACCGCTCCGTCTCAAATTGGTAGTGTCGAGTTGGCTGCTGAACGCTTCGGCACTAGACTTGTAGTCGTACTCGGTCACTCTAGGTGCGGTGCTGTCATGGCAACGATCGAAGAAATTAAGCGGCCAACAGGAAAGATCTCTCGAGAGTTAAAGGCGATTATTGATTTCGTACGATCATCTGTGGAGGGCTTACTTGAGAGCGGAGCAGATTATGATCTAAATGCTTTGATTGAAGAGGCAGTTAGATCCAATATACGTAATTCTGCAAACCATCTGCGACATGAATCCAAGTTGCTTTCGAGACTAATACGTGACGACGGTCTTCTCGTCGTTGGGGCAGAGTACTCTCTGGAGACTGGTGGAGTAGATTTTTTCGATGGGGTAACAAAAGCTGTTTAGGTTCTCCATCAATCTAACGGATACAACGATCTGAAATGCAGTGATGTCGATCGATTTGGTGGAAGATGCAGGTGCACGTTGGTGGAAGATGCAGGTGCACGGGACTTCAGTCCAATGCCGTAACTGCCTAACAGATACTGGTCAAGGATGGTTCGGATATGCCCCGTGATCGCTGGTCTAACCGTTTGCTGCGATCCTTCCAGTCCGTACGCCGCTGTTCCCTATTACTTTGTCGGGTAACGTGCTGGTTATTTGTGAGATCGCTTAGATCCCAACTTCGGCCAGCTAGTTCGCTCATGCCATAGTAGATATCTCACGGTTGTCGCCGAATCCACCCATAGCGCTTGTGACTCGGCTCTGTCCCTATTGAGGCGTAAGTATCCTTGAACTTCGACAGGTTGTCAGCTGCGTAGCCTGGAAACTCCAGAAGTGTTTTCAGCTTATCTGACATTCGAGATTCGTAATCTTTCGGAACTGGAGGATATAAGCGGGTTCTTTTCTCCGGGCCCTCAATGGCCCTAATGCCGTATAGTTTTGCGGAATTCAGGCCAAGTATCTTCCGTTTGTCTGCTTCCGTTATCTCAGGATAACCGTACTTTTCACGTATGTCTTCGGGAATTTGAAAACGCCAGAGTGCTTCGATTTGCCACTGTTGGAAAACCGATGATGCATGAGGCCCATGTCGTGCCAATTTCAGCGTAGACATTCGAAAATCCCTGAACAAGTTGAGCATATTCTGTGGTCCACGCGATGTCTGGTACACCCTCTCGCAACCTGCCTGCTCTGATACCCTCTAAGACATCATAAAGAAAAAAGCTTGGTTGGATGCAGGAGTGATATGTGATGAAATGTAGGTTGGGCCAGTCCATTTCCGCCTTCGACATGTCCCCAGGGTGCCCACGTAGCGGGTCCGGAGGCCCAGGTGCCAGTCCTTATATGCGCACAGATATTTTTATAACCAGGTTTTTGAGCTTTTAGTTTTTGATAGTTTTGTTCAATGAGTTCGAAAGTTGGGTACGCGACTTCCTCGTCATCATGACGCTACTGCCTCATTAGACTGGTAGGGTCGTTGTCAATCTTAGCCGCATTAGAGATGTTATAGCGCTTCCACGAGTCTGGTTGGTTCTGGTCCGTCTGTTCTTGGATATACGCTAAATTACCCTTGCCCACATACAGTAATCCGTGGCATAGCATACGGGTTGATCCAGAGATGTCGTTGATGAAGTTTCGAGCGGCCGCGGTTTGTGCAGCCGTAAGTATTTCTGCTGGACGTGCTTCCTCCACGTTTCTAGGCGCTACGTGTTCGCCGCCGGCGGCCATGACAGATGCAGTAACGTTACTCAAAAGTCCGACGGTCACTTGGCTGTCCAGATAAACGTCCTTAATGAAAGGCAGAAAGTGAGCATACCCTGCGTCTACCGCTTGGTCAACGAGTGCCGGATTCCAAACGGTCCAGGGATTGCCACGTTCGTCAAGTTTTCCTTCAGGGTTGTAGGGGTTGGTCTTGAATTGGGGATCTGAAGATGGACCTTGCGCCAAGGCGCGTAGATCGAGGAGACCTGTCGCGCTACCTCTTACGAAATGAAGTTGATCGTCAAAAACGAAAATGTTTTGCGGTACACTCGTTTGAGCATTGGCCAATGGTTCGAAGAGCTCAATTGGGTTGATATTAAAAATTCGTCCGAAGATCTCGTTCATGGTCATAAAGGCTGCAGCCATGCCTCCAGTGCTGGCAAGGAAAACTCGTCGATTAACGCCGAGTCGTTTGCTCGCGCTATCAGCGATTTTTTGAATTCGAGTCTCGACTCGCTTCTGATTCTTTGATTGAGGAGCTGGCATGTACTCGCCGTTCGAAATTATCTGAGTTGGGATTGGCGAGTGGGATGGCTCCGTTGTATCCGCTCTGGCGCATTTGGTAATCTGTTCTTCGTCGAGCAGACCGTGGTCATCTTCCCAGAGTCTATCGTTCTCATTTTGTTTATTCACAGCCACTCGTTTCCTTCCCATTAGCCTGTTTGTTTCAAGGGCCAGTTGAGAGCACGAAACCAGATCGTACTCATCGTTGAGTTTTTGTGTTTGAGAATCTATCAATTCACCGTGTGGGTGTAGGTGGTGTAGTACTCAGAATGGAGTAGGATAGAGTAAGGGGTTGAGGGTGAATATTATAGGAAGAGACCTTGATCTATTAACGCACGAACATTTCATGCGGGAGGCGCAGCAAGAGGCGCGAAAAGCTTTGAAGTTGGGTGAAGTGCCCGTAGGCGCCATCCTCGTTTCGAGTGGTCGGATTGTCGGCGCAGGTTTCAATCAACCTATTGGGAGCACTGATCCCACTGCGCATGCGGAGCTTGTAGCCCTGAGGGAAGCTGCTCGTAATGTGGGTAACTATCGTCTCAGAGGTGCAACGCTATACGTGACGGTCGAGCCTTGTTTAATGTGTGTTGGTGCCATTGTCCACGCGCGCATTGACACGTTGGTCTGTGGAGCTCCCGAGCCAAAAGCAGGTTTTGTGTGGTCGGTTATGAATATGCTTGATCATCCGGCTTTAAATCATCGCGTTGACGTTGTTCATGGTGTACTGGCTGAAGAATGTCGACAGATCGTGCAAGGGTTTTTCCGCGATCGACGTTCCACCAAACAAACTAGCTCAAAGAACTGAGGAGCTGGTCGGTATCTGGTGGACTAAAGATGGGTCTGAGTGGATGGGGTCTTGGATCATTAGTGTTAGATCCTTAGTGAAAGAGTTCAGCCTTGCCAAGGAAAGATTATGGAGAGGTACCGAAGTGGTTGTAACGGGGGCGCCTCGAAAGCGTCTTGTCGGGGTAACCGGCACGTGGGTTCGAATCCCACCCTCTCCGCCAGTTCATTTTCCTTCATCACAATTGTGCGGCGGCCACATACTGTGCCCTCTCGTTCCATGGATCTGTAAACGGTTCAGCGATTATCCACATGCTGGTGAAGATGGTTTGTAATCTGCTGATATGTGCTGTTTGACGCTGTCGAGCGTCATGCAAGACACGTGTAATCTCCTTAACAGTTATGCGATTGAGCATATAGAGTCAAGTAAAGAGAACGAGGAACCCATAGGATGAGCGACACCGAGTACGGAATCTCTAACTCAGATAGACTCACCTGCGGTTCTTCGCCGCGGCCGCACGCTTGCGCACCGCAAGCGTCAGGCGGTCGCGCGCATAACCCACAGGTCTCGGTCGCTTCTTGAGGAGAACAGTTTTCTGTTTATGGGGTACTCCAAGTTCTTTCTGGATCATGGTCATTTGTGCATTAACCATCGCGCTAATTGTCTTCAGTTGTCTCAGTAATTTCTTCAATGTTGGGGTAACGGTTTTTGGCATCTGATTTCACCAGTGATTAGAGTGTCTGAGTTTGAATCCTAAAACATTTTCAGAACCGAAGTAGGCGATTAATCTTCACTACGAATGAGCGACTTTCGAGTCCAGGGTAACGTAGACGATCGGTAAAACGGTCGGTGGTAAGACGTTCATCTGCATAGACCACGAAGAGCTCACTGCCAGGTCGGTACTCCCAGCGTAAGCGGAAATTATTGCTGACGGCGTCATCGTTTGAATTGTACTGGAACAGTGCTGCTATGTACATCCGCGGCGTCAGCGTATATGTCGCCCTAGTGGAAATAAGCGTTGTCGTAAAGTTGCCTTGAGGTAGATCCACCCAGTTGAACATTACGTTCGGTTCTAAGGAAACTTGAGGTGACATAGCGACACGGGCGATGCGATAGCCAAACCCAGTCTTCTTTCCCCCGAAGAAGCTACCGTGCTCGGCTAACAGTGTTCCTGACACCGCGCGCTGCTGGCCTAAGAAATATGCTACATGCATGTTTTGGAAACTATACGCATCTACCGGTATTGCGACATCATCGGTGATATAGAAATCTTGTTTCAGAAATTCGTAGCGGCCGTTATAGCCTACCCCGAAAAGATCACCACTCTCGAGCTCGATGCCGAACTTAGCCTTTGTTGTGCGAGTTTCCAATTGTCCGGAGCCATCTTCGATGTAGTCTAGACTTGTTTCCCACCAGAACTTTCTGATTGTCTTAAGGGATTGCGGTCGTGGACTGAACCTGGCTGAGACGAAACTTTGCTGCATATCGGCTCGACGCAAGAAGCCGATTTCCGGGTTAAAGTTCTTTCCGACAACCATACGTTGAACCTGGACACCGTAACGATCGCCCCCGTAATCGAGTTGTGCCCGGTAGCTCAGGTCGTTACCAGACATGCCAGGTGTTTGTGTCCGAGCTAGATAGGTGTTGATGTTCAGATTATCGTAGAACGAAAATATCCCATCGACTCCGTATACCTGATTCGAACCGTTGCCATAAGCAGAGACTGATCGCCCTGTGTAGATCGCACCAATACTACTGCGCCTCAAAATATCGCGTTTCACTCTCACGACCGAGAAATTAGTTGGCATAGTTCCAGAAACTGGCTCGTCCTCCGTCTGAATATTCAACGTACCAATACTGTACTTACCGACTCTACCTGTAAGTCGTCCTCCTACGTCAATCGGGACAGGCCGGTTGTTGTTTAAGCCAATGCGACGACTGAAGAACAATATTGGTGTAGTGCGGTCATACTCACCCCCGCTCGTGTAGTACGAATTGGGACTCCAGCGATCTCCACCACCGAATTCGAAGATTCCTTGTCCCTCGAGGAAAAATTCTCGCTTTTCCGGATAGAACAAGCTGAAGCGGGTCAGGTTGACCTGTTGTTCATCGACCTCAACCTGTGCGAAGTCGGTATTGTAGGTAAGGTCAGCAGTCAAACTCTTTGTGACGCCATACTTGACGTCGAGTCCAAAATCCGCACCTGGTTGATTTGACAGGGGTGGTGTTTCCCTCAGATCCGTGGTCACATCAGAAATCGCATAGGGTTTGAGTTCTAGACGTATTTTCCTTGATGGGACCCGTATACCAACGAGTGTCGCCGCTGATGACATTTTGAAGATTCCCAACATGCCCAGTGATGCGGGGATTCGCGTTAGGTGCTCAGTTTCGTTTTTCGATTTCACGATGCGTTCAAAATTAATGCCCCAAGTCTGTTTTGTTCCGCCTCGATAGCGGAGTGATTTGAAAGGAAGAAGCATTTCAAGCGTCCAACCATTCTCGAACCGTGAAGCCTTTGCATCCCAGACTGTATTCCAGTCCGGATTGATGTCACGCTCATCGTTGACTTGAGCGTCGAACATTCCGCCTATTGGGTTGATCAAGAAAGCGTAACCATTCCGTCGGTCATAGAATGTATCGAGCACGACAGTGAACTGGTCGCCTCCCATCAGGTTATAACTGTCTCGGCGCATCTCGTTCGCAATGATTCGTTCGGGATTAGAATCCCAGCAACGTGCGCTGACGTAGACGTTGTCACTGTCAAACATTACCCAGACTTCGGTCTTTTCACTTGCAGGTTGACCTTCATTCGGTTCTTGCTGGAAGAAATCGGTCACCGATGACACGGTTTGATAGATCTGTTCATCGAGTCGACCATCTAAGTTTATGGACTCAGTAAGAGGGATCGCCCGAAGGGTCACTTGTCCGGTTTCGTTTCTGGATACGACAGCCGGCGGCAGCGGGGCTGGTGGCCCGTCGATGATAGTGTCCTGTGACTTATCGATAGCCTCAGGAGGCTCCTGTGCTCTGGTGTAGGAAATTTCCGTCAAGAGTAAACTGACTACGATGGCGATGGTTGTGATTGTAGCTGTCAAACGTGTCATCGAACCGGTCTAGGTATTCTTGAAATAACTAAAACTTGTAGTTTTATTGGGCACAACGTTGAAGATCCATAAGAATTACTGGCTAGTAATGGCGGAGAGAGAGGGATTCGAACCCTCGGTAGAGTTTCCCCTACACACGCTTTCCAAGCGTGCTCCTTCAACCACTCGGACATCTCTCCACACCATGGAAACATGTTGCACGTTGGACCTAGTCACCCTAAAAGTCTATCATGCGTTCTAAATATCCGCGAGTGGCGAGTGTCTGAAAACTCGTTGATCGATGAGCTTGATCACGCCGTGGGCGGGGGATAGACTGATGGCGGGGGGAGAGTTGATCCTAAATGAGTCTGATCGAAAGTCGGCACCTGGCGGGTCGTGCCGCGGCTCGGAGTCTACGCAATCTCAGCCTATGAATCGCGTCAGGGCCGGAAGGCAGCAGCGCTAAGTAGTTCCTGAAATGTGCGGTAGGTGCGTCCGGGCCGCGGTTGGATCCACCATAACTAGTTGAATAGTCTTTTGTTTTTAGCAGTCAATTTTGAATTTTCGACTACCAGTTATTTTTAATTCATGGCCTACCAAGTTCTTGCCAGAAGGTGGCGTCCAAGGCGTTTCGAGGAAGTAGTAGGGCAGCGCGGCGTTACGGAGACACTGCGCAACGCTATTATCAGTGACCGCCTCTCTCAGGCCTTTGTTTTTTCGGGTCCGCGTGGTGTTGGTAAGACCACGACAGCTCGTATTCTGTCTCGGGCACTTAATTGCGAACGAGGTCCCACTCCGGATCCGTGCGGTACTTGTGATGCCTGCGTTGAGATTGCTGATGGCCGAGATATTGATGTACTGGAGATCGATGCGGCGACTCACACCCAGGTCGAGAATGTTCGTGAGGTCATCATCGCTGGTTTAGCCATTGCGCCAGTTCGTGACCGTTACAAGATCTTCATCATCGATGAATTTCATCAACTGTCGAGCCATTCTTTTAATGCGTTGTTGAAATCGATCGAAGAACCTCCACCACACGCTACATTCATGATGGCCACGACTAGGCTGGACAAGATTCCTGACACCATTCTGTCGCGATCACAGGTGTTTGAATTTCGGACGATCAGTGTCAAGGCGATTATAGATCAGCTTCGTAAGATTGCTAGCTCTGAGGAAATTACAGTTGATGAGACCGCATTGACACTCATTGCAAATTCAGCAGATGGCAGTATGCGTGATGCTGAAAGTGCGTTTGATCAAGTTATCGCGTTTGCAGGGAAGGCCATCACGGTTAATGACGTTTCAGATGTGCTCGGTCTTGTGGGTCGAGTCATGTTGTTTGATGTTATCGAGGCGGTTGCAAACGAAGATGGGCCGGCAATGTTTCGGTTGGCAGGACGCTTCGTCGAAGCCGGGTACGATCTACGGATGGTTTGTCGCGAACTATCTCGAGCTGTCCGTGATCTTATGGTCGTATCCATAGACATTACCAGACTCGAGGATCCAGAAATTGCCACTGAGGATGAACGTGAGCGTCTCCGCTCTCTTGTTAATCGATTTTCACGTGAGGATTTACTGAGATCGTTTGATGTACTAGCTCGAGCAGAATCTGAACTCCGAAGTGCCTCACAACCACGTTATCATTTCGAAATGGCGCTCCTGCGTTGGATTCATTTACGCAAGCTTGTCCCACTCACTGATATTATCGAAAGCATTCAGTCTGGTCAGCTATCGTTGAGTGCGAGTTCCGCACCGTTGAAAAACAATACTGGTCGGTCACCAGTCACTCGTCAGCCGTCTGTCTCTGATAATAAAACGTCAAAGATTGACGATCAGAGAACGTCAACAAAGAAAGAGCGAAGGGAAACGAAGAACCAGTTAACTGTAGAGGATCAGAAGAGGGAGGGGGAAAATGAAACGACCTTTAAGTCGGATTTATTGGCCGAGATCAAGCGAACGAAGAAATTTTTCTACGGTACGGTAGTTGCTCAGGCACAGAAGATAGAATTTGATGGAGACCAGCTGACGTTCACATTTTCTCGAACTCACCGCACACTCGTAATCCAGTTTAACCAGAGTCGATCTTGGTTGGAACAGACCGCCGCGAAAATTGCTGATCGGAGGATTTCGGTGGTGTCGGTAGAAGGAAATGATCCTCATCCGCCGGAACCATCGATTCATGAAAAGGTATCCGATCGTAGTACGCCAAAAGAGAGAGTTATGAACGACAGTGTCGTGAAGGCAATGTTCGAAGTATTCCCGGCTGAGATCAAAGGCGTCGAGGAAATCTAGGTAGTTTAGTTTATATAAATTAGGAATTGATAACCAAGGAATTAGAACTAACTTTTCATAATTCGTGACGCAATATGGACCTACAACAGATGATGAAGCAGGCGCAACAGATGCAGGAGCGCCTCCAAAAAGAATTGTCAGAAACGAGGGTCGAGGCGAACGCCGGTGGTGGCATGGTTACCGTTACGATGAGCGGGACGAAACAGATCCAGCAGCTTACGATTGATCCTGAGGTTGTTTCCAAAGACGATGTCGAGATGCTTCAGGACTTAATTGTAGCCGCTGTCAACGATGCACAGCGTCAGGTGGACGATTTGGTCGCGAAACAAATGGGTGGGTTGATGGGCGGCTTGAAGATCCCTGGACTAACTTGATGTCGCGGCTTGATTCTCTGACGAAGTTAATTGAGCAGTTGCAACGGCTGCCAGGTATTGGAGCCAAGGGTGCGCAGCGTCTAGCTTTTCACGTTCTTAAAACCCCGCGTGAAGAGGTCGACAGATTGTGTGATGCCATGCGGGAGGTTAAGGATCGGATTACGTACTGTTCTGTTTGCCACAGTACCACTGACGTGGATCCATGTTACTACTGTACACATCCGAGCCGGGACAGACGTATCATCTGCGTGGTTGAAGATCCACATAATGTGCCCGCCATTGAAAAGACGAGGGATTTTAAAGGCGTTTATCATGTTTTACTGGGAGCGCTCTCGCCACTTCAAGGAATTGGTCCAGACGACCTAAAGATTAAGAGTCTTCTAGAGCGTGTCGACAGCGGTAACGTCGACGAGGTTATTCTTGCGACTAATCCGAATGTGGAAGGTGAAGCGACAGCGATTTACCTCGCCAAGTTACTTAAATCCAGCGGGGTACTCGTGACCCGCATTGCCATGGGGGTCCCTGTTGGCGGCGATCTTGACTATACGGACGAGATGACCATGCACAAGGCAATGGAAGGGAGGAGGGAGATTCAATAATTGGCTATACGCTAGTTGTTCATGTTGATGACTGTTTCTTATCTTGAAAGATCCTTTGAAGCATGGCCGTCGTCTGTGGGGCCAGTGCTGCTTGCTGTGGATCTTGCAGGTCAGTTCTTAGTTGTGAAATTCCTTGCTCATCGTCGACGTCATACCACTTAGGTAGTAACTCCACTTGTAGACCAGCCGAGTAGCTAGCCCGCACGGTGTCGTTCAAAGCGGATTCAGCGCCCCATCGAATGTTTGTGAAAAGATCCGGTACAGCGTTACCTAAAGGCGAGGCACTGAGGGCAATGAGGTAATATCCCCCGTCATTGGACGGCCCGAGCACAACACTCCTCAATCTGGACTCAGATAACTTTGTGATCGCATCTCTGACGTGAGACATGGGCAATGTAGGTGAATCTGAGCCAATGATCACAACTTTCTTGAATCCCTCTGAAAAAAGGTCTTCGAATAACTGGCGTTCCTTCTCTCCAAGGTTCGCTCCACGCTGCGGAATTAACTCGTCATCACTGACTCCAAGTGCAGTGAATCCATGATGCCCTCCCTCGGGCGTATAGGCGACACGAAGAACTACGTTTGTCATCGTTCGACAGGATTGTAGAATGTCGAACAAAAACGCTTCGTACAGTGCTATCCGGTCTGCATCTATTGGAACAGATGACGCGAGACGGGTCTTGATACGAGCGCCTTCAGTGAGTGGAGATCGAGCCATAACGACAATGGCCACATCTCTAGATTCTGGCACATTATTTTCAGGTCTAGGTTCACGGGCCTGTGCTTTGTGATTTGGATCCGTCAGTGCACTGGTAGTACGTGTTACTTCGGCCTCGTCGAGCATGTCTCGAACCGATAGGCCTCTTCCGATGAGACATGCGACTCCGACGGTAATCCAAAACAGCATCCGTGCCTTTCTGATAATCGCAAGTGTTACACCAATAGTCGCACCAACAGCTAAAAGTGTGGCTAGTGTGCCCGTTCCCAATTCGTCAACACCCAACCGCAGCGGTACGAATCTGAACGCCGCGTTGATGAATCGGTTGGCTGACTCGAACAAGAATGCGTCAAGCAGTGTAGGGGGTGATTCTGTTAGCAAGGTGATCACCAGGTACACCTCGGCGATGGCCAATGCATGGAACAATGATTCGAAAAGAAGTAGTGGGAGAAGGCGCGCACGATCTCGAGGATAGAGACTGAAGGTTCGTGTTTCCAGTTCATGAATCTGTTGATACCAGTGATTCCATCGATTCTGAGCATTGCTGATTCTTAGTAGCAACCGATGCCTATGTAACCAGTCGAGTGTTCCACTGCCAAGCCTGAGGTGGTTCCAAATAACCCAGTGAACGGCGCAGACGAGTAATAGGAGTGTGGCGAGAAGGCTTGCACCAGGGAGCCACCAGGCTACCGTTGTTTGGAACCGCAGTAACAAAGCCATGAAACCGCCAGCGATCACTAGGATGACCGACAGTGTATAGAAAAGGTTTTCAATTGCGAGCGCTGGAAGGGTGTGTGCCAGTGAAGCACGGGTCCGAACGAACATTGCTTTGGCTGGTTCGCTTACCAATAAACTGAGAGGTGTGAGATTTCCCAGAGCATCGCCGACCAGGGTCGCTGGATAGGCATATTTGAACCGCAGTTGTGTTTCGCCCTCAATACAACGCATCCACGCTAAGGTCCTGACAGCGAAGCGGAGACCAGAAAGCGCCAAGATAATTGGGAACGCCAATCCGATCTTTGCGACTCCTTCTGTGACGTCTTTAAGACCGATTCGGGTTACGTAGTAGACGAAAATGGCGAGACCTAGACCTCCTCCCAGGACACGAGGTTGCCAACGGCGCGCGCGCGGTGGTTTGAGATTGTTCACGGTCTGCATGGCTTCTATCCGGAGTGTGCCTCTGGGACTAGATGTCCTAGTTTAATTCAGGGCTTGCCGTGATGCCGAAGCGGCTGCATAATTTGTGGGCTGTGCTGCCGGCTTCGTACCAGTTTCCTACAGCTATTATTCTACTTGGCGGCGGTCTGCTCGTCTGCTTTTTGGGCTACCGCTTGTTGCGAGTCGTACTTGGTGTGTACGGATTCGTGTTTGGAGCGGTTCTTGCTAACTCGTTCCTGGGTGATAGTGATCCATGGCAATCGATGTTGGGTCTTGTTGGAGGAGGTCTGGTGGGAACATTAGCTTGGTTAGCTGCCTACTTTGTGGGAGTAGCTCTCGTTGGTGCTGCGCTCGGTGCGCTAATTATCAGTTTGGTTTCGTCCCAGATGGGGAACGAGCCGCACTGGGTTTTCGTTATCATTGTTGCTATTGCGGGTGCGTTCGTAGCGCTTGCGCTGCGACGTTATGTGATTATTGTCGGGACATCGTTCGGCGGTGCATGGACCACGCTTGTCGGTGGTCTCGCACTGACTGGAAATAGTATAGCCTTGGCGGCAGTAAGTGGGGATGTATGGGTCGTCTATCCGTTGACACCAACCGGGCAGCAAGGTTTCGCGATCGCCTGGTTCGGGTTGGCTCTATTGGCCGTTGTCGTGCAGCTTGGTATCACTGGCAAGCCAAGAAAGAGACGAGGATAGCCCATCAAGGCTGGTTGCATTGTAAATCTTCCATATTGTCTTGTTCTCTCTTTGGACTACTCGGCAGTTTGACCGCGAGAATTCGTTTCGCTAGTATTTGGGTTCTGCCTTCGGTTGACGTACCACTCTGGAGGATGTGCTCCGGGTCCAGACTGAAGCCATTGTATTCCTCAGTAGCTCAATGGTAGAGCATCCGGCTGTTAACCGGAGGGTTGTAGGTTCGAGTCCTACCTGAGGAGCCAACCTCTCTAAGTCCTTTGGCTTGGTGTGGGCACGGGCGCGAGATCAATGACTGGTCGGCTTCTTCGCAATGGGGTAACGTCAGCCTCATTTGTCTTGCTCGACTCCAAACGCCAGCAGCACGTTGCCAGGAAGTGCTGATATTCCATAACCCGAACCCATGTAGAGCATTCCTCCAACAATCGTTGGACCAGGTCCGTTCAACGAACCACCATTAGCCGATATCTCATTGACGGTTTCAAATTTCTGAACGGTGTCATATTCCCAGATGATGTGGCCATCGTCGGTGGAGTACGCTCTGAGCATACCGTCCCTTGTGCCTGAAAAAACTACACCGGGAATCGCCGAAGCCGCTCCGTCTTGTCCGTTGGTACATCCTTTCGGAACTGGGTCAGCACAGTGCGGAGGGGGCGTCGGCGTGTACCATACGAGTTCTCCTGTTCCAACACGGATGGCAACCACTGCACTGTCTGAGACTATTGCTTGTGCCTTAGAGTTACGGCGGCCACCCGTGGGGGATTGGAAGTGAATGGGAAAATAGGCGAGTCGGCCGTCGGTAGCTCCACCGAAGGTGATACCTGAGGTGATATTTCCGCGGCCTTTCGGATCTGGGTAGAGTTGCCAGAGCATCGCCCCGTTGCGATCGGGATCGAGAGCAAAAACACGACCGGTTTGTTGACCGGCAACCAAGATTGTACGCCCGCTCGGGAGTGTGTGAAGCATGGGAGACGTGGCGATATCGACATCGATGTCTGGGCCGAGCATATCGGGATCAGCACAGTTCTCACTGTACTGGGCATCGGGGTGTGGACCCCAGTGATATCCCCGACCTGTGGAAAGAGGTTCAGGATAAATAAACTTTTCATCACTGTCATTCACGGAGTAGCAATTAATGAGGTAGGTATCATTGGTCGTTAGTTGATGCCACCACAAGCGCTTTCCAGTCTCGAGGTCGAAGGCAATGACAGAGTCCGTGTCATCGGACGCAGGCGCTGTATAGGAATTTCCACTCCCGATATATAGGGCTCCCCGCTCAGCATCGATGGTGGGTGAGTTCCAGACTCCTCCACCGGCTGGGCTCCACTGTTGGACACCATTTGAGTTTTTTCTTGTGGGCTTGGGTTCTTCGGCAATCGCATAACTCTTCCAAAGTTGTTCGCCCGTATGGGCGTTATACGCCACCACACTGCCTCGGAACGTGCAGCACTCGTACCAGATGTAGGCACCCGCCGCTTCTTCGAGTGAAGAAACGGGTACATAGAGCCGGTCACCATGAAGCTTAGGGGCGGCACTAATACGGGCTATTGGGTGGGCATCGGCCTGCTGTGTCCACAGCAGGCCGCCGGTTTCGGCATTCACCGCATAGACGGTTGCCTTGACGTCTCCGAAGTAGACGGCATATCGAGCGTTCCCGTGGCCAGTAATGGAACCAACGCTGACCGAGGAGCGGATTCCACCTTGGGCCTCGAATGACCAGTACACGCACCCGCTGGTCGCATCGAGCGAATAGACAAACCCAGTATCAGAACCGACAAAAATCCGTCCTCCGACGACCGTCGGTGAATCCGCAGCGGCTGAGATCCCCCCTGGGTACCCAAACGCCCACTTCAACTTCAGATACGGTACCTGATCAGGAGTCAATCCAGCAGCCTCAGCCGACTGGAAGCGTGAATTTTGTACATCTGGGCTCCAACCATTCCACACGGCACCCGTAAACGGATCATCGAACGGTTTACTCGGACACTGATTGGGCATTGATGCGGCGTCCGCGATTTCGGTTCCGAGGGTACGGCCAGTAGCCCATTCAGCCGTGTCACGTTTTTCTTCGTCAGTTAATTCTGGAACCATTAGTGCCATCGGACCGTTCGTCAGTGCGTCTAGGACCCGCTCGGGTGTGAATCGACGAAGAGTTGCTCGATCTGGCGCTCGAGAACCTGGCGGTGGATCTCCGTGACAGGATGTGCAGCGCTGCTCGAACAATAATGCACCCCGTATCGGTTGAGCTTGAACGGTCTCTGCTGCCAGAATCGTGACTGTCGCGACCGAAACAAAAATTAGTTTCAGCATCCTGGTGTCCTCCCAAATAGGGATCCACAATCTAGTTTCAGTCAAAATACCTTTCCATATGTAGGTAGGTGTAACTATAGTCTAGGTTGCCTGTTCGAATCTCTGTTTCAGATTTATGAACGGCGGTAGCGCGCTTCCGTGATCCCCTGATAGGTCAGTGTGATTATTTCTGGTGTGGCGGTTTTGCAAACTTCGGTTATCATTATTCTCCCCAAAATTTTTTCTATAAGATCTTACACTGTCAGAGTTACACACTCGAACTCACTGTCATATGTCAATCAGGTCGGTTGATAGCCGAAACACCACCGCCAAATGTGCCCTGAACTCTAAAGGTTCGTGGTGATTCCTTATTTGTACCGGTATATCAATTACTGGTTGGCGACATTTCCTACCATGCTGGTAACGGAAATCGAGCAATTCGGTTACCACCACCAACGGCACCGATCCATATTTCTTCATCGACTTGAATTGCCGCTGTACCAATGACAATGAAGTCGTTGGAGGGGTAGCGAACGATTTCCTCTGATTTTAGGATGTCGGGATCAATCTTTGCTACAAGTGTCGTTATTTCAGAACACTGGCGTTCTGACAAACAATCATTGAGGACCGCCTTAGCACTACCGGTATGTCCGGCGGCGAACAGTGAACCATCGGGGGTCCAGTGAACATTGTCTATATGGAATCCTACCTTGAGGACGTCTCTATCTACCGGTGTCTGGCCTCTGGATAAGCGGATCAACGACTGTTTTCCCCATCCACCGATGTAGAACCATTTGCCGTCCTCTGACACCTCTAATCCGTTCGGACCAGAGGTGTCACTGCCTGGGACTATCGTCCAGCCAATAGTTGGATGCCACTCCCATAATTCACCCGTGTTTTTCCCGACCATCAGGTTGGTCCGTGCCTCCGAATCTCCGCGGCGTAGAAAATTTGTTACAGCAAATCCTCCCTCAGGTAGCGTTGCGACGGAGTTGGCTCTAACAGACTCCGGTACCACCACACAACCAATCCACGTGATCGTTGGTATGTCACCGCGTGTGTCGATCTCAAAGACTTCGACAGATTCCCGACTTCCATGACGGACAACATAGAGTGTGCTTAGGTAGTTTGTTTCAGATCGAAGACTGAGACCATGGGGTTCGAATTGATTCGTTGAAAGGCCTGGGCAGGTTCTGTATGCGCTGGTATCGTGCCTCTGTTGCGTTGTCTCGTTCGGAAACAGGATTGTTGACGAGTAACTTCGCCTGTCAATCAGGTAAAGGTGTCCATTTTCCTCCATACTTGATACCACCACCCATGGCGATTTCGGGATAGAGACAAGATCTTCAGGGTTTACTGGTCCACAAACAAAATTAACGCTACCATCTGATTCGCAAGCTTGTGCAATGGGTGCCGTCATTCCCAACAACATTATCCATGCTGTTAGCAACAGCAATGAGTAAGTCTCCGAAGACTCTACTGCGTTAGGTAATCTCATGAAGACGTCCTTCCTTTTTCGCACCTTACCGATGCGGTGATAATTCTGGTTTAGCATTCGGGCGGTCACCATGGGACCTGTTGTCGACGTAGTATTCGAAGTTACTTGGTAGTACACATTAGAGGATTATCGGGTTTCTTGAAGTCAGTTTACTTGACCTAGCGAGAGTTGATTTTAAAAGAATATAATCGATTTTGTGAGGACGGGTGGTTCAATGCACAAGAATGCTTCAATCGAAACAGGCTAGCACTCTTCCTACCTTTCTGGGAAGGGGGGGCTCTGCTTTGTGAGCTGAACTCGCTAGTAGAATACATTTCTTTGGCGGAGAAGAATTCTTGGGGTTCGAGAATTCTTGTGCATTGGAGAAAAATATTGGTACAGTACAGCCTAGTTGGTCGCGTCTGGAGGTAACAAGTAATGAATGAATACCGAGATCGCCGGGTCCATTTCCTACTTTCTGGGATGATTTTGTTGCTTGCCGTTGCCGGGGTAATTACCCAGCCTAACTTTGATGAGGTCAAAATTTCTACAACGAAACTTGCGGAGAATGTGTACGTGATGATGGGAGCTGGTGGCAACATTGGTGTGTCAGCCGGAAAGGACGGGGTAGTTCTAATCGACGACGAATACACTCCTCTCACCCAGAAGGTTAAGGCTGCGGTTGTTTCCATTAGTGACCAGCCGATCAAGTTCGTAATTAATACGCATTGGCACAACGATCACACGGGCGGTAACGAGGACTTGGGTGAAGCTGGAGCAGTTATTGTAGCCCACGAAACTGTGCGGAACCGATTAAGTACAGAACAATTCATGTCGTTTTTCAATCTTCGGACACCACCTTCACCTGAGGCTGCGCTCCCCGTAGTGACTTTTGCGAAAGAAGTTTCACTTCACGTTAACGGTGATGAGTTGCACGTTTTTCATGTTGCCCCTGGGCACACAGATGGGGAAGTGATTATCCATTGGCGTGACTCGAACGTCATCCACGCTGGAGACCTTTTCTTCACGAGTTCATATCCGTTTATCGATCTCGATTCAGGTGGCGCAATCGGCGGGATCATCGCCGCAGCAGATCGAATGATTGATCTCGCTGATGAGGCGACACAAGTTATTTCTGGCCACGGAACGATGTCCAATAAGAAAGATCTAATGGCTTGGCGGGATATGGTGACTACTATCCGCTCTCGGATTGAGATGCAGATGAAAGAGGGTAAGTCCTTGGATGAAATATTGGCATCCAAGCCGACGGAAGAATTTGACGAAAAGTGGGGAAAGGGATTTATCGAGCCAGACCAGTTCGTTCAGTTGGTGCATCAGAGCTTGTCGGGTTGAAGTTGGACGCTCAAGGTTCGTCGTGTATGTTTTCATGGCGGATCACTTTTCTGGTAACAGCGTTGTAGCCTTAGGTGATTCGGCTGAAAGTGCTGCGACGTAGAATACTCGCGTCGGCAGCGCTGGAGACAGACCGAATGTCCCAATGTGGGTCTGCGATTTCGCTGCCGGTAGTGTTAGGTGGTGATATCCTTGGACGGGGGAGTCCTAAGTTATTCTTCCCAATGGATTGTTACTTCCTTGATTCCCCACTCGCGAGCGGCCTTCAGGTCCAGTCCCATGTAGATATCGATCTGGTTTCGGTGGCGGGATGGCATGCGGTCTAGTACCGTCCAAGTATTGCTAGGAAAAGCATCAATCCGAACCTTTGTACCTCTATCCAGACCGAGCTCAATTAGATCCCCTGAGACCGCGATAATTTTCATTCCCGGCTTGAGTTCATCACCCCAGGCAGCCTCAAACGGAGTTGCGTCGGTTTGTGCCGGTAAAGAATTATATGCTGACGCGGTAACAGTCGCCCTGTGTTCCTCTGCACAGATGACTGAAGGAAGGACCACAATATAGGCAGCAAGGAATAATTTTAATAGTTTGGGCATAAGATCCTAGATGTTCTCTAGCCCCCTGGCTAGGATAACGCCCGAACCTTGATCTGTGCAAGAAGTATCGGGTTCGTCGTTCTTGTGGCTTTAACTGCCAGGAGATTATTGGGTAGACGACGACCAGTCGACTGTGCTGAAAAGAAGGAATTCCGTATGCTTACCAGTATCGGTAGATGAGAGTGGAGGAGAATATGTCCATTAGCACGGACAATTTTAAAGACGCCCTCTGTAACTGGGCGAGTGGTGTAACCATTGTAACGTCTCGTCTCGATGATAGGCATTATGGGATGACGGTTTCGTCTTTTTGTTCTGTAAGTATCCAACCACCCCAAGTGTTGTTTTGTGCGAATCGTAAGTCGCACACGGCTTCTGTTATTCACGAGGCTAAGTCATTCACTGTGAGTATGCTCGCTAGTGAACAGGTGTCTTTGTCAGAGCTCTTTGCTAGTGATTACCGGGAAGATGTGCGTTTTGATGGCCTTAATTGTTCGCTAGGTGTGACCAACTGCCCAAGAATTCCTGGTGCATTAGTTCATTTGGATTGTTCACTGGTGCAGGAGTTCGAGTCCGGAACGCATCTAATCTATGTGGGTCTTGTCGAAGCTACTGAAATTCATGATCGCGAGCCATTAGTCTTTCAATTGAGAACGTATAAGTATCTCAGTGATAAGCGGTTAGATCAAAATTGTGTGGACTAACCAGTGTTGAGGATTTATACTTTCCAGGTTTTACTAGAGCGGTCAATTGAGTAGTATGTGATGAGCACGTCGCTCCGAAATTCGGCTGGTAGTTGTGTTTCGGGCTAAAGAGAAAGTGCCTCTTTAAAGCAGAAGACGTTTTGTGGGCATCTGCAGCCAATCATTGGGCGAGGAGCAGTCGCAATGAAAAATAGAAGAAGGTTGCCGGCTGCCTTTTTGGTTACTCTTTTTCTGGCCGTCGTTTGCGGTATGTCTCGTGATCCCCAAGCTGGAACAGTTGAAGGTTTTGATCAATCTGTTGAGTTCATTCGCGACATCCAACCTATCCTCTCTCAGACGTGTTTCCGTTGCCATGGACCGAACGAAGGCACTCGGCAGGCCAACCTTCGACTAGACACGAAAGATTTTCTTGAAGCGTTGGTCGTTCCAGGCGATTCGGCGAGCAGTATTTTGTTTCAGCGGTTGACGGCCGATGGCGCAATGCGAATGCCCCCTTCAACCACTGAATTGACCTTGACGCAAACTCAGATCGATGCCGTTCGTCAGTGGATTGATGCGGGAGCTTTGTGGGGAGACGACGACGCTGGGAGAATAGAGCCTGGTGCGTTGGAGATCACGAAACGAGAAGTTGACTTCGACCGAGAGGTTCGTCCGATTTTGTCAGACAATTGTTTTACATGTCACGGACCCGATGATCAGCAGCGCCAGAAAGGACTCCAACTAGATATTAAGGAGGGCCCATTCAGAGATCGAGGTGACTTTGGCGGCCCAGTGATTGTTCCGGGTAACTCTGCTAGTAGCATTTTGCACCAGAGAATTACCGCTGATGATCCACGTATGCGGATGCCTTGGGGGCAGGAACCTCTCACTGATGACCAAATTGAGACGATTCGCTTGTGGATCGATCAGGGGGCCGAGTGGGAATCGCACTGGGCTTTTGTTCCGCCCAAGCTGCCCAAGATCCCGGTAGTAGAAAATAACAACTGGCCACGTAATTCCATCGATGACTTTGTGCTCGCACGGCTTGAGCAGAATGGCCTTTCCCCTTCAACGGAAGCCGATCGCTACACACTGATTCGCCGTGTGACGCTTGATTTGACTGGACTCCCTCCCACGCTGGCCGAGGTTGACGCTTTTCTACTCGACGATTCTCCAGATGCGTACGAGGACGTGGTCAATCGATTATTGGAGTCACCGAGATATGGTGAACGGATGGCGGTTGAGTGGTTGGATGCGGCGCGGTATGCGGACACAAGCGGCTACCAGACCGATGCAGAACGTTCGATGTGGCGTTGGCGAGACTGGGTGATCGATGCTTATAACGCTAATATGCCATTTGACCAGTTCACGATTAATCAGATTGCTGGCGATATGCTGCCGGATGCGTCACTTGACCAGAGAATCGCGACTGGGTTCAATCGTAATCACAGTCAAAATGGTGAAGGCGGCATTATCCCTGAGGAGTATTTGGTCGAGAATGTAGTCGATCGTGTGGAGACAACCTCGACGGTCTGGTTGGGTCTGACTCTAGGCTGTGCACGCTGCCATAATCACAAATTTGATCCCATCAGCCAAAAAGAGTTTTACCAAGTCTATGCCCACTTCAACAACATTCCTGAGCGTGGTAAAGCCTTTAAGTTCGGCAACTCACCGCCGTTTGTTAAGGCTCCAACACCGGCTCAACAAACCCAGTTATCAGAACTTGATAAGAAACTCCGAGCAGTGGAACAAGGCTTTTCACATCTAGAGTCCGAAGTGGCTGCAGTGCAGGAGCCCTGGGAGGAGTCACTGTTGGCTTCAACGAGAGTTGATTGGGTGCTACGCGATCAGCTTGTATTGCATGTGCCGCTAGATGGTGAAATCTCTGGGGTTCATACCGAAGGATTGATCAACCCGAAGCTGAAGGATGGTCAACCATCCTTCGTGCCTGGTCGGATAGATGAGGCGGCGAGTTTCAACGGTAAGCGTTTCATTGATATGGGTGACGTTGCGAACTTTGGCTATGACGATAAATTCACTCTATCTGCTTGGATCTACCCTGAGGCATCCGATGGAGTTGTCATATCCCGAGCGGCCGCTGGGGAGCAAGGAGAACAGGGATACGGACTTTACCTGAACGGTGGGAAAGTTCAGGTCAATATGTCCCAACGCTGGTTGGATGACGGTGTACGCGTTGAAACAAAGAATCCTCTACCGCTCAATGAATGGCAGCACGTGCTCGTGACCTACGACGGTTCGAAAGTCCCTACTGGATTTCGGATCTACGTCAACGGTAAACCAGAGGAAATAAATCACTTACTCGACGGGATTAACAACCGCATTGAGCAAGATGAGCCTCTACGTATTGGGGCTAGTGGTGCCCAAAGACCAAGATTTCAAGGTCACATTGATGACGTTAGAATCTATAGAGAGTCCTTGACAGCCGCCCAGGCAGCCGTTGTCTCAACAGCGGAATCAGTAAGTGAGATTGCCAAACTTGTTCCTGGAGAAAGAACAAAAGCACAACTCGACAAACTCAGGCTCTGTTTCCTGGACCAGTACGCTCCTGAGCACATTCGACAAACCTGGCGTCGGTACATAGATCTACGACGTCAACGTGAGCGGTTGTGGGACAGTTTCCCTACGGTCATGGTTATGCAAGAGAATGAGCAGCGTAGCGAAACCTTCAAGCTCATTCGGGGTGCCTACGACAATCCAGGGGAGAAAGTGAATCCTGGAGTACCGGCGATTCTTCCTCCACTACCAGAATCTCAGAAAAAAAACCGCTTAACGTTCGCCCGTTGGCTGGTAGATCCTTTAAATCCTCTACCGTCAAGAGTGACTGTGAATCGATTTTGGCAGATGTATTTTGGTACCGGTCTGGTGAAGACGGTAGACAATTTTGGACTGCAAGGAGAACGACCGAGTCATCCTGAGCTTCTCGACTGGCTGGCTATTACATTTATTGATTCCGGCTGGAACGTCAAAGATCTTCAACGGACAATCGTAACAAGTGCAACCTACAGGCAGGCGTCTGAGATGACAGAGTTACTCCTTGAGAAAGATCCTAATAATCGGCTATTGGCGAGAGGTTCTCGTTTTCGTCTCCCGGCTCAAATGATTCGTGATCAAGCACTTAAAATCGCTGGATTACTCGCTGAAGAGATTGGGGGACCGTCAGTTAAACCTTATCAACCTGCTGGATTATGGACAGAGATTGCAGGTCAAGATTATCAGCAGGATCATGGGGATAAACTTTATCGTCGCAGCCTGTATACCTTTTGGAAACGGACAGCTGCCCCACCTTCAATGGTGACTTTTGATTCAACGACTCGCGAAAAGTGTACGGTTCTCCAGACCCGCACTAATACCCCCCTGCAGGCTTTGAACTTAATGAACGACGTTACGTACATCGAAGCGTCACGTGTATTGGCGGAGCGGATGATTACAGAAGGAGGCAAGACACCAAATGAAAGAGTGTCTTTCGCCTACCGTTTGGCGACCACGCGTGAACCAGAGGACGAAGAGAAGGAGATTTTGCTGGAAGGCTTCTACCATCATTTAGATCGCTATCAGAATGATCGTGAAGCCGCCTTGGACCTCGTTAGTGAGGGAGAGCATCAACGTAACCAGACCTTGGATGTGGCTGAACTGGCTTCTTTCACCGTCCTGGCCAGCTTGATTTTGAATCTCGACGAAACCATAACAAAGGAGTAGTAATGGATCCTTGGGTTGAACACAGGTTGTTACTTACTCGCAGGCATTTTCTTGGGCTTAGTAGCGCCGGTATTGGTGCTGCTGCCTTGTCGACGTTGTTAAAGGACGATCTGTTTGCTTCTGGCCAAGATACTTCGCAGGTTTCGTCAGGAGAGCTTAAGGGATTCCCCCATTTCGCACCAAAAGCAAAACGTGTCATATATTTATTTCAATCTGGCGCACCCTCACAGCTGGAGTTGTTTGATTACAAGCCGAAGCTCGAGGATCTGATAGCGACCGAGTTGCCAGCGTCGATTCGAAAAGAGCAGCGTGTGACAGCTATGACGGCTGCTCAAGAAAGCTTTCCGGTTGTTCCGTCCATGTTCAAGTTTGCACAGTATGGTCAATCGAGAGCTTGGGTGAGTGAGCTGATGCCGTACACTGCCAAAGTGGTTGACGATCTCTGCTTTATAAAGTCTATGCACACTGAGGCGATTAATCATGATCCTGGTATTACGTTCTTTCAGACTGGGGCTCAGCTCGCCGGTAGGCCAAGTATGGGCGCCTGGCTCTCTTATGGTTTAGGGAGTCTAAACAAAGATTTGCCTTCCTTCGTTGCCATGATCTCGAATGGTTCAGGTGATCCCGGTGGTCAGCCACTTTACGATCGGCTATGGGGCAGTGGCTTTCTCCCAACTCGGTACCAGGGGGTCAAGTTTCGGTCTGTAGGGGACCCGGTACTGTATTTGTCGAACCCTCCTGGTATAGATAGTAAAACACGACGTCGCTTTCTTGATGATCTTAGTGAGTTAAATCAGCTGAAGCTGCAAGATCTTGGAGACCAGGAAACAAGTACACGTATTGCTCAATACGAAATGGCCTATCGGATGCAGAGTTCTGTGCCTGAGTTAACCGATCTTTCAGACGAACCCGAGCGAATCTTCGAACTCTACGGACCAGACTCTAGGAAGCCTGGGACATTCGCGGCTAACTGTTTACTTGCTCGGAGACTTGCCGAACGAGATGTGCGTTTCATTCAGCTCTTCCACCGAGGTTGGGACCAGCATGTCAAACTACCAACTGGTATGCGTGGTCAGTCAAGAGATACTGATCAGCCCCAGGCGGCGTTGGTTCAAGATCTAAAAGAACGCGGCCTACTTGACGAAACACTGGTCATTTGGGGTGGCGAATTCGGACGCACGGTCTATTGCCAGGGTCGGCTGACTGCCGAAACCTACGGCCGCGATCATCACCCACGGTGCTTTACAATCTGGATGGCTGGCGGTGGCGTCAAACCTGGCCTTAGCTACGGGGAAACCGACGATTACTCCTATAACATCGTAAAAGATCCGGTTCACGTGCACGACTTGCATGCCACCATGTTGCATCTACTTGGTATCGACCACACCAAACTTACCTTCAGGTACCAGGGTCGAGACTTTCGGCTGACGGATGTGCACGGTAGAGTTGTCAAGGAAGTGTTAGTCTGAGGTTAGCCAAGACCTGTTTCCCTTGCCTGGTCCTTTAAATGCTTCTGTGGGTGTACCTTCCTTGCGGACGACTTTTCGCATCGATTCGTTTGTGTTTTGGGTGCGCTGTGGATCTCAATTCGAGAGGTGATGATGTGTAAGAAGTGTCTATCGCTTGCCCTAACGTTATTTCTTGTTTTACTCACGACGACAACTGTCGCCTATGGGCAGGACCACACGGAAACAGTGCTCAAGAACATTGATGAACAAGCCGACCACTATTCAGATATAGCACGCAAGATCTGGGATCTTGCCGAAGTTGGTTACCAAGAAGTGAGAAGTTGTAAGCTCCTTCAGGAACCCTTAAAAGCGGCTGGGTTTTCGATCGAAGTAGGGATAGCCGATCTCCCGACGGCTTTTGTCGCTACCTACGGCAATGGAGAACCAGTAATCGCACTCCTAGCCGAATACGACGCCTTACCAGGGATCACTCAGGCGGCGGTTCCAGAGCGCAAACCGCTTCCTGAGAAGAAGGCCGGTCACGCCTGCGGACATAATCTGTTCGGAACAGGTTCAACGGCGGCAGCAATTGCGATCAAGGAATGGCTTGTGCGCACGAAAAGTTCAGGCACGGTGCGCCTTTATGGGACACCGGCTGAGGAAGGTGGGGCAGGCAAAGTCTATATGGTTCGTGCTGGTTTATTCAGTGATGTCGATGCAGTTCTCCACTGGCACGCTGGTGATCAGAATGATGCCAGTCCAGCCAGCTCACTCGCTTACATATCAGCCAGATTTCAGTTCAGCGGTGTTTCGGCGCACGCAGCGGTTTCACCTGAGCGCGGTCGTTCAGCTCTTGACGGTGTTGAAGCGATGAATTTCATGCAGAACATGCTTCGTGAGCATGTGCCTGAGGACTCACGAATGCACTACGTGATCACTAATGGTGGTTCAGCGCCAAACGTTGTGCCAGATTTGGCAGAAGTCTGGCATCGGGTGAGGCACCCAGACGTGAGGCGAGTAACTGACATCTTCGGTCGCCTTCTAGATGCAGCTGAAGGAGCGACCCTCGGAACAGGAACGACCGTTAAGCATGAGGTTATTGCTGCAGTCTATCCACTCCTGCCTAACGAGGTTCTTGCCCGAGTAATGGACCGCAGCCTTCGAAGAGTCGGTGGCGTGCATTATTCAGCTGACGAAAAGGCGTTCGCCGAGAATCTGCGAATGAGTTTGCCTGCTGACGTTCCTTCTCTTTCAACTGTTAGCGAGATTCAGCCATTCGCAATCAAGGAGCCATCTGGTTCAACGGACGTGGCGGACGTTAGCTGGGTTGTTCCCACCGCCGGTCTTCGTGTGGCGACATGGGTACCCGGCACCGCCCCGCATTCATGGCAAGCAATTTCAGCTGGTGGAACGAGTATAGGCACGAAGGGCATGCTCGTAGCGGCCAAGACTCTGACCCTAACAGCAATCAATCTGTTCAGTGAACCCAAGATTCTTGTTGAGGCTAACACTGAATATCGTCGCCGAATCGGTCCAAACTTTATTTACAAGCCGCTTCTCGGTGATCGCCAACCACCCTTTGACTATCGGCAAGACTAGGCGTGGTATCTGGTCAATCAGTTACCATGCCTAGTCAAGAAGTTCCGTCATGTGGCCGGAAAAGCTCCTTTTGTTCCTGGTCTGGCTTCGATGTTCTTAGCAAACCCCAACCACAAAAACTTAGGTTCAATCAGCCGCTGCTTAGTTAGCCAGCTTGTGGCCCGGCAATGGCTCATCTGAAGCAAATCGCCTCAGAACGTTCTCAGTAATGCGTGATACGTTATTATCGTAGTCGTTGTAATAAAGACTACCGCACCAGGCGATTGAGCTCGACGACCAAACTGCCCCACCTTCCGGGTACTCAAGCAGTGTCATGTCAGCCTTTACCGACTCGTTCACTGTGCCACCTTGCAACGAATCTGACATCATTATTTCTTCGACAACGTGCTGGTAGGCATCGGAGTGGCCGTACGACGTGGCGAGGATTAGGGTATGAGCCGGGGTACCAAGCGCTAAGTCAACCCGATCCAATTCTGACCCTGCTGCTCCGAATTCAAGGACCAACGATGGGAAGTTTCCAATCTCTTCCTCAGGTCCAACACCGTCGAAAATCCATGATGCCCGTGGGTCGAAGCTACCAGGTGCTCGCCGGTAAGGTGAATTAACGTCGAACCCCTGTGCCGCGAACCCTACGCCAACGAGTTCCTGAGGTGGGCGCCCTCGAAAACGCCACAAGCCACCAAATTCGCCTGTAGTGCTGTGATAATCTTCACCCGCAGCGGCTTCCCAGGCGTTTGTACCGTGGCGACGTCTGACTTCGAGCGTGTGACGACCTTCTGGATCAAGAGACGTAATCCAATAGAAGCCGTTACCACCCATGTACATCAATCGACCGCCACTATTCAGGTATGATTCGAACCCGTCTAACATCTCGTCCGAGTCGTACTCGGGGTGTGTACCAGTTATGATGACGTTATAAGGTTCAAGCAGTGAAGCGCCTTCCCAGTGCAGGTCTTCATCAGTAATGACATCGTACTGAAACTCTTTAGCCTCGAGCCAGTCGGTTAAATGAGTATCTGCCATGAACTGCCATGGGTTACGCGTCACTAGTTTAGGGCGCATGTTGAGAATAGGTCTCAACCGACTCGAGTAGGTTACTCCGCTTCCGTCTGAATGTCGGTGATACAAGCTGAGGAGTTGTGGATCTCTAAATCCCCCAGAATTCGCGTATGCCATATAACTAAACGTTGGGACCAAGAAAGCGATCTTTGCGGTTGCCGTGCCATTTTTTGGTCGTACGAAGAAGGGGACGTAGTCCTCACCGTTGCCAGCACGTAGTCGGGCCGCATAGATACTACTCTTTAGGTCAGCTGGCACTGGGTACTCAAATCCAACTTTCCACTGAGCATCGTCTAGGTCATCATCGTGGAAATAGATTGCGCCGTACTGCTCGGTCGCATTATTCCAGTTCATCTCTTGCTCTTTCCAGTTATGACCCGTGACGGCTCGTGTCGGCATCTGGACTGTTTGGCCATGCAGATCATTTCCGGAAGTGTCACTGACTCTTCGTGAGGAGATATCCAAAGAAAAATCCCATGTTGCTACGGCGCCTGAGGGGACTGTCCCACGTTTGAGATTCTGGATCTCCTCTTTTGTTAAGGCTCGGTCAAACAGTCTTGGATTCTCGAGCTTACCGTTGTAGTGACCGGTTGCATCCGCTTCGGTAGCTTCTCGCCATGCCCAATAGGCCCCCATCAGGAACGGTGCATTAGTTGTCCCAAGTGTTTTGGTTTGTACTGTGTGCTCGGCGACGACATTACTGTCGTCCAGAGGCCAATCTGTGAGTGGTTCCTGGTACAGAACTACACGTCCAGTGGTCGCATCGAAGGTTGCCGCGACAAAATACCAAGTGTTCGTATCGACATTCTGAGCACCACGTGCCCATCTCACCGCTGGCCTCCAGGGGCGGAAGGGTTTTCCGCTACTGACAATTTCAGTCTGTCCTTGCGGATCACCTAGCCACAACGCCAGATTGCCACTTTCATCGATCACGAGACCGTACCCTTTGCTTTCAGTTGCCGACCACTTAGTTAGAAGTCCCTGAGCGATCGTTGGACGCATCACATCGAATGATCCAGCCGGGGTCGTCAGCGTCGGTTTCGTTGGTGCGATCCAGGCTTGCAATGTAAAACTGCCTGTTTGCGCGAGTAGTGGATTATCTGGAACAGTTACATAGGAACCATTGGGAAGTTCTTGAGATTGACCAGGGTAGCTCTTGTTGACGGCCGCTGATACCAGTTCTTCCTTGAAGCCTGGGCCCGTGGGATTTATGTCTCCCTGAATAAGCCGAACAATATCAACCCTGTATGTTGGGTGTTTACTGCTTACCATGAAGCGGATAGTTTCGCCTTGCTGCACACTCAGTCGATCCGCGTAGCCAACGACGTCCATTCCACTCGCACGGGTGTTCGGGGCTGGTGCCTGGGCAAACATGGGAGTCTGCATCAAAATGCTGAACAATATGACCCACTCTAAGGCCTGAAGCGTAAGACGTTGAAACGCTGGCATTAAAACCTCCTGTCACGGTCGTTTTTTAGAATAACCCTAAGTACTGAAACAGGATGTGTAGATGGCCACCCCGCTGTCTGAATTCTAGTCGAAGACAGTGGAGGCTGTCATCATCGTTAACGACGACCCCGGTTCTGGGAATCCATTGTTGGCAGTTTTTCCAAATCTGCTGGTCTTGTCGAGGCATTAGCGTTTCTCTGGTTTAAGGGACTTGCCTTATGCCTCTCGTTTGTTCCTACAATAGGTGAATGCTAATCAGCGAGCTGGTCACGCCACGGGTACTAGTAGAACGGTCGCGTCTCTTGGGAAATGTTCAACGGATGCAGACTTTGGCTTCTTCTCGTGGACTTAACCTGCGGCCGCACGTCAAGACTCACAAGAGTGGTCTTATTGCCAGGTGGCAAATTGATCAGGGTGCTGTTGGAATTTGCTGTGCTAAGTTGAGTGAAGCCGAGGTCTTTGTGCAGGCTGGTATCCAAGACATTCGGCTGGCGTATCCGATTCAGCCTTTCAATGTGGCTCGAGTTATCGCACTAATGGATCGTGCCCATATCTCGATCGTGCTTGATAACCTCAGGGTGGCGGAAGAGTGGTCGACAGTTATGAAGTCTGCCTCACGTTGCCTAAGTGTACTGGTCAAGGTTGATGTCGGATTTCACCGTTGTGGCATTGATCCTGCGTTACCAGCATCAGTTGATTTCATCAAACGGATCGTCGGTCTGCCGAATCTCAGACTATGTGGTTTGTTGAGTCACGCTGGCCACAGCTACAATGTTACGTGTAAGGCAAAGCTTTTAGAGATTGCGCAGCAAGAGGCTGAATTGCTTGGTGCAGTTGCGAGTGGTGTGCGAAGTATAGGAATCGAAGTTCAGGAGATCAGTGTT
This sequence comes from Vicinamibacterales bacterium, assembly GCA_965249535.1. Lineage (GTDB taxonomy): Bacteria > Acidobacteriota > Vicinamibacteria > Vicinamibacterales. Next base: position 1,420,374 of record OZ252241.1, on the reverse strand, counting down.
GGAGCGACTCCCATCGCACGCCTGAGTGTTGACCAGCCTGGACTAACGGAGATGCGTCCGGGGAACTACGTGTACTACGATCGAACTCAGATTGCTATCGGCTCAGCTACCATCAGGGATTGTGCTCTTACGGTACTGGCCACCGTTGTTAGCAAGCCAAGTCGTGACCGCTTACTTCTTGACTGTGGCAGCAAGACTTTGAGTTCGGATGGAGCCAGAGGCATTCCTCCACCTTTGGGGTACGGAGCCATCCTTAACGATCTTGAGGTTATGTCTATTAATAATGGATTCATAATAGATCGTCTGTCGGAAGAACATGCAGTTGTCTGTATCCTCAATCCTCCAACTCGTCTCGAGCCAGGCGATCGAGTTCGCGTTTTACCAAATCATTCTTGCGTGGTGACGAATCTAATGGACAGTGTTTGCCTTGTGGATGGAAATCACGTAGAGGAATCGATTCCTATAGTAGCGCGAGGAAAGATCACGTAGCCGTACGAATCATCAGATTAATCCCGCTGCCCATAACGCGTACACAACGGCCATCGCCGTAACACCGTTTACAAATGTCACTCCTCCGTACGAGATGAGCGCCGCTTTTAGCGACATGCGGGAGAGTGACGCGCATACCCAGAAGTAGCTCGAGTTCACGTATTTAATGATTATTGATCCGGCAGCTCCAGCGAGCATGGTTGCCTCAGGGCTCAGTTGTAACGTGTCCATCATTGGTGCTGCCACGGAAGCTGCCGTTATTACTCCAACCGTCGTTGATCCAGTGATCATGTTGCCAATGACTCCGAGTAGGAACGGCAGGAAAATGGCTGGTAATCCAGTATAGGTTACGCCGCGCGCTATGGCATCGACCGCCGGTGTTTCTCTTAGAATTTGGCTCAGTGCGCCCCCGAGGCCAGTGACCATAATAATCATTGCTGACGCACGTAGTCCATCCTCAATCCATTGACCCACACGAGCGCTCGACTGAGCTTGGGTGGTGTTCTTGTAGGCGAACAGAATTCCGATCCCAAGTGCAACGACGGGCCAACCAAGGTAAAGCATCGCCGTGTTTACGATATGTTCGGCTGGTAGTGCGAATGCTGTCACACTTTGTCCGGCGATGAGTGCAAGTGGAATTGCGATTGGTGCATACGCCCACCATGTTGAAGGTAATTCTGCCTGACGTCCACGTTCGGTGAACGATTGACCGATAAACTCTCGAGAGGGCTGTGACGCGATATGCGGTCCAACAAGTAACGAGAAAGACCATCCGGCGAGAGAGGCGATGAGAGTGATTAAACTACCGAAGAGGATGATACGTCCGATATCTGCCCCAACAAGCGCCGCCGCTGCAAGAGGACCAGGTGTCGGTGGAACCATCGCGTGTGTGAGCTGCATGGCACCTACTAGTCCCGTTGCCATCACGCTCATATTCAGGCCACTTGTAAGTGCGCTTGAGTGGACAAGTGGATTCAATATGACGTACCCGACATCAGAAAATATTGCCAAACCGATAATGAAACCACTCATCGTGAGTGCGAGAGGCATCTGTCGTTCGCCAACCAAATGGATCATTGACATGGTGATTCGTTCGATGCCACCTGTATGCTTGAGGGCTTCCGCAAGGACTGAACCAAGGACGATCACAACGGCTATACCCTGAATCGTTCGTCCAAATCCTTGTTCAAAGGCTGCTATAAATGCTTCTTGGTCGATGCCTGGGATTAGTGCGAAGAGCAAGATAGGTACGAGAAGAGCGATGAAGACGTGCCATTTTAATTGAGTTATGAGTAGGAGAAGGAGTGCCACAACGGCGACTAGACCCGCCACAGCAATTAGTGCGCTCTCGGTGATCATTGGTTCTTATCCCTTCCACTAGTGCCGCATTACTTTCTTCAAGACAAAGCGATAGCTGACAAGTATCTCTCAAATCGTCTGATTTATTGGCCAGCTAGTTAAAAGTTGGGTTCTAGACGGTCGAAAAATCCCAATTCGACTGGAGCAATGGTTGATCATGGGCCAGGTCTACTGTCCTTCAATAATGTCCTCGATGTATGACAGATCTACCCACAAGACGGTGCATCGACTCACAACCACTTGTAAAAAGATGGTTACGAACTCCTGATCTTGGCATGGATATTGCTCTATTAGACATGGTGAAGTTGCAGTTTGATAATAGTGCCGACCTGCTAATTTTCCCAAGGAGGATGAACATGTTGCACCGTTTTGCAGTTGCAATTGCTGTCGTCACATTGGGATCGGCGTCTATTTTCGCTGAGCCGAGGACTGAAAATCTAATGATTTTCAGGAACATTGAAAAGCAGATTCACAGGTCCACGTATTTTTCGATCTTTGATGATGTTAAGGTCTCAATTGAAGATGAAGGCGTCGTTACCTTAGCCGGCAACGTCACGATGTCGATCAAGAGAAACGAGATTGCAAAACATGTTGAACAGGTAGATGGTGTGACTGAGGTTAGAAATGAAATCGACGTGCTCCCGGTTTCTGGATTCGACGACTTGCTTCGATATCGTCTTGCCCGAGCTATTTATGGTAATTCGATGTTCAGAACTTACGGCACGAGATTCTCACTGCCAATTCACATCATCGTTAACAGGGGCCATGTAACACTAACGGGTGTTGTCGATAGTAACGTTCACAGAGTAATGGTTCGTTCGCTGGCTGGACGGTCAGGTGCCTTTTCCGTTACAAACGAACTACGAACGCCAGATGAGGTGGAGAAGGAACTTGAATTACTGGGTTAGTTTGGCAGTGTCCTCTTGATCATTCTTAGGGGTCGATGGTGGAGGCTCGACCCCTTCTTTCGTAGATTCTTCCTTCGCGATCAGCCGCTCATTTCATCCTATCATTTTTGTTTTTAAGGTTTAGTCAGACCTGACCTTGTGCCCCGCAAGGTAGTCTGTTTTTCAGATTCGATCTAAAACTTCTTAGTGGACATAGAATCATTCGGTAAGACAGTCAACGAAGGTTTGTTCAGGAGATGTTAACGTTCCATGAAAGAAAGCGAACAACATTTCGCATAGAGGAGATATTCGATAGCAAGGGCGAGTCCGCTATTATTCTAGTTGGGAAGTATACTGCTGGACTTTTCAAGAGAGGTGTGGCTTCAAGAAAATGAAATGTGGGCGTACGAGACAAACATGAAGATCTGTGGGAGGATTAACACTGAGGTGAAAATGCTTGTAAGTTACCGTTAAGAAACCGAAGCACAAAAAGATTATATGTATAAGGGAGGAAAGTATGTCTGTTAGGCATGTGGATGTAAAAGAGGCACACCGACTGCAAACCGAAGAACGGTACACTTATGTGGATGTACGCTCAATTCCTGAATACGATCAAGGACATCCGAGTGATGCGTGTAATGTTCCGTTGCTCCATCACGATCAACAGGCGGGTCGAATGATTCCTAACCCTGAGTTTGTTTCGGTTATGGAAGCGAATTATTCTCGAGATGCTATGTTGCTTATCGGCTGTCAGGTAGGAGGCCGATCAGTCAAGGCTGCACAGTTGCTTGTATCGATGGGATATCAGAATGTCGCGAATGTGCTAGGAGGATTTGGAGGTTCTAGGGACCCAGTAACAGGCCAAATAATGGACAAGGGATGGTCGATGTCTGGATTACCTGTTGAAGGTACGGCCCAACCAGGGGCCAGCTATGGTGAATTACTCAAGAAAGTTCCGTAGCTCTCTAATGCAAGGGTTTGCACATGGTCAACACCTTTGACTGCTTCTGAACTTCAACGGAAGCGGACGCTTTTCAATAATGAAATGAAACTGCTTTCCCAGTGATCAACAGTTTGTGCTGGGCCAGTTAGTTTGAAGAAATACGGTCCGTTGTTGGTTTCCACAACCGCCGCTTTAAGATAGAAATTCTTTTTGTTGTATCGCATGCTGGAGCCTGGTCTTACAGGTGCTATGTATGTTCCGTGAACATCGAGAACGGTCACGGGGAGGCCTTTGACTTCGAAGGTAGTGCTGACCGCAATTTCCTGAGACGGTCGCCCGTCTGGCTGTTCAATCTGACTGATCCATCGCTCGAGATTATCATCGATGCTTCCACCTTCTTGACCGAAGTAAAAGATCACTACGGATGCGTCTTCGGCATCTCCTCTAATTTTCGGTAAGGTGAATTCGGCGACACGCAATGGTCCACGAGGGATCCCTTCAATCCAGCCTTCAGGTTGATCAAACTCGAGAGATTTCCTGGTCTGAACGGTAATCGCCTGGACCAGAGCAAAAACTATAAGAAAACAATAGAAAATGGACAGTCTGATATCCAGCATAGTATTGCCATATCGTACCACTTCCTGTTCACAGTGGCCACGTCAGACGCTAACTAGGAACGCTCAAATTGAAAGAGGTTGGTGGGTGATAAATATATGTCCATTTTGCAGAGTCTTGTGAGCGGGTTCTTGTAGAGGCTTGACACATGTTTGAGAACGAGTAGTCTCAGCTAGGCAGAACGGCACTAAAATAGCCTAGTGACCACTGTGATCAGATCAACGGGTTGTCAGCGATTCGTGAGTCCTTCGACTTAAGTAATGTTAGGTTATCTTTTTTCTCATGAGTATGAGGACTCAGAGTTATTTAATGAAGTCTCGAGTTTGGCGTTAGTTGAGAGGATATTTTGTCTTTGCCAATTGGGGGAGGATAAACATGCAACGTGTCGCTGGACTGGTACTGATTATGACAACAATGATCCTCGCGTGTGAGCGGGGTCAACCGACCATCGATCAAGTCGATCGGGTTGCAGATCTTTTTTCTGGTCAGGCTGAATGGATTGATATGAGTTACAGTTTCAATGAGAAAACGATTTTTTGGCCAACGGCTCGGAATTTCGAGTTTGAAACTATCGAGGCTGGGTTGAGCGATGGCGGCTATTTCTATGCGGCGAATAGCTTTTGTTTGGCCGAGCATGGTGGGACACATTTGGACGCGCCGATTCACTTCGCCGAAGGTAAACAAACGGCAGCGGAGATTCCAATTCATCGATTAGTTGGTCCAGTGGTCGTTGTGGACGTAACCACGGAAGTTGAGAAACATTCTGAGTATCTCGTGGGTGCGAATGACCTAGAGGCATGGGAGGCGGAATATGGTCAAATACCTGATGACTCAATTGTGGTAATACGGACGGGTTGGGGTAAAAGATGGCCCGATCGTGAAAGTTTTCTCGGAACTACCTTGACCGGTGATGCTGCCGTTCCGGAACTAAGGTTTCCAGGCCTTCATCCAGAAGGTGCTCAATGGCTGGTCGAGCATCGTCAGATCAAGGCTATTGGGATCGACACAGCGAATATTGGAGGAGGGACACGAGGTTCCGATGGACCGCAGCCCTTAGACCAATCTGGAATACCGCTAGCCGTTCGTGCTCATCAAGTGTTAGCGGTCGAGGATATTCCGGTGTTCGAGAATGTGGCGGCTCTGGATAGACTGCCACCCGTGGGTGCTTACATGGTCGCTCTACCGATGAAAATAGGGCGTGGGAGTGGTGGTCCAATTCGGATAGTCGGTGTAATTCCAAATTAGGTCGGACCCGGTAAAACTGAAAAACGACCATTGATACAATTCTGGAGCTTTAACTTTTGACTTTTACCAGTCGAATTCCATTCGAGGACCTTCTAGAATGAATATTCCCTACACGAAGACGATCCTTGAGAATGGCCTCAGTGTGATCGTTCATGAAGACCATACCTGCCCAATTGTTGCAGTAAATATTTGGTATCACGTTGGTTCCAAGAACGAGCAACCAGGTCGAACCGGGTTTGCTCATCTTTTCGAACATTTGATGTTCGAGGGTTCAGAGCACCACAATCGTGGCTATTTTCACCCGTTGCAGGAAGCTGGCGCGACACTTAATGGATCCACGAACACCGATCGCACAAACTATTGGGAAGTCGTACCAACGAATGCGCTTCAGTTGGCTCTGTGGATGGAATCGGATCGCATGGCCTATCTCCTTCCAGCGTTGAGTCAGGAAAAGTTTGATAACCAGCGTGACGTAGTGCTAAACGAACGTAGGCAAAACTACGAAAATCGCCCATACGGTCTCGCAGGCATGGCTCTAGCCGAAGCACTCTATCCACCCAGTCATCCTTATCGTTGGATGACGATAGGCGCACCAGAGGACTTACGTGCGGCGAAACTGGAAGGCGCTCATCAGTTCTTCAGAAAGTATTATCATCCCGGTAATGCGTCATTGACTCTTGCCGGTGACGTTGATACAGATCTAGCTATTAGTCTTGCAAGAAAACACTTTGAAGATATTGAGCCTGGTCCGGCATCTATTCCACTTAACACTGATCGTGCCGTCGTAAAGAGTCAGGGAGAGATTCGTTTGTTGATTGAGGATTTGGTTGAGCTTCCTCGATTGTATTTGGCATGGCGTACGCCAGCACTTTTTTTACCTGGGGATGCTGAGCTCGATGTGCTTGCGGATATACTGACAAACGGAAAGGCTTCGCGTTTATATCGCAAACTTGTCCATGATCGCCGCATTGTAACGGACATTGCGGCTGCCCAGGATTCCAGAGAATTATCTAGTTTCTTTCAGATTGTCGCTACGGCGGCCCCTGGCCACGATTTGGCAGAAGTCGAGAGGGCAGTGACTGATGAAGTGGATTACATTGTTGATGCCGGACCTAGTACTGACGATTTGGAGAGAAGTATGGTCCAGGTAGAATCGCAGTTCGTTTATCGTCTCGGGACTGTCGGAGGATTTGGCGGCAAGTCAGACCAGCTTAATGCGTACAATGTTTTCCTCGGCGATCCAGGGTACTTCGAACGTGATCTAATGAGATATCAGGACGCAACAATTCCTCGTATTCAGGAGGTCTCATCATTTTTGTCGCGAACAGAGCGTGTCGTCTTAAGTGTTGTACCTAAGGGATGTCACCAATTGGCGGTCGCTGATTCGAGACCGGTGAGCGTATCATGAGTTCTGTTGATCGCTCTCAGCTCCCAGGTCTTGGTCCAGATCCCTCCTTCAGTTTCCCTGAAATCTGTAAGACGACAATGCCGAACGGTTTGAAGGTGTGTACAGTTGAACACCGAACGGTTCCAGTGGTGGCATTTATGTTGTTGATTCCTATTGGTTCGGCCAATGATCCAATCGACAAACCAGGATTAGCGGCGCTAACCGGTGATCTGCTCGACGAAGGAAGTGGTGGTCACTCGTCCGGTGAGATTCATGATGCCCTCGCGCGAATCGGTGCACTGTTTGATACCGATGTAAGTTCTGATGCGACGGTTCTAACGCTAGTTACGATGGCTCGGTTTGCTGATCGAGCGTTGGCACTTCTCGCTGATATGATTAGGTATCCACGTTTTGACGAGATGGAGTTCGCTCGTGTAAGGGATCTCAGAATAACACGCCTAAGTCAAATGAGTGATGTGCCTTCGGCAGTTGCCAACCGAGTTTTCACGAAGTCACTCTTCCGCGAACATCCTTACGGCCACATGGCGATCGGTACCGAAGATTCACTTCGGCTGATGTCGGTCGATGAAGTGGTAGCTTTTCACCGCGATAGGTACGTGCCGTCAAAAACAACGTTGGTCGCTGTTGGTAGTCTTTCGCATGAACAATTACTACAAGCCGTTACTGGAGCATTTTGTGGGGAACAGGGCGAGACTCATACGCCGCTGTCTGTAGAAGTAGATTTTTCGTTGGGGGTGTCAAGTTTTGAACAACCTTCGCCACCAGCTGAGCGGATGTTGGTTGTAAACCGTCCTAGTGCTGCACAATCTGAATTGCGGATTGGCCACGTTACGGTTTCACGTGATACACTTGATTACCATGCACTACTCGTTCTCAACATGATCCTTGGCGGACAATTTGTGAGCCGTATTAACCTCAATCTACGAGAGGATAAGGGGTACACGTATGGTGCTAGAACTGCCTTTGACCTTCGGCGAGTATGTGGAATATTTGCTCTACACTCAAGTGTTCAGACGAGAGTGACCGCTGATGCCATTCGCGAAGTGCTGGCTGAGTTTCAAATGATTCGCGATGGGCGTCCCGTAACCGAGTCAGAGCTTGATTCGGCTCGGGCTGCACTGACGAGAGGATACCCTCAGCGCTTCGAAACAGTTACACAGATTGCGAGTGCCGTGGCTCATCTCGTTCTCTACAATCTCCCAGATGATTCTGTCAGTCAGTTTGTTCCGCATATCTTGAAAGTGGATCTGAAAACCGTGAGGCGAGTCGCGATTTCACATCTTGATCCTGAAAATCTACTTACCGTTATTGTTGGAGATCGTGACAAGATTTTTCCTACGTTGAATCAACTTGGATTTGGTCACCCAATCGAAGTTCCACCTGATGAAAACGAAGTTATTTTAAGCAATTAGACCTTGCCCGCCAGTAAGGCATCATATTTTCCTAAAGATCATCACTTGAGAACCTACTGATCAGTTAAAGTTCATGTTCTAGAAATCGCGCCAAGATGAACCCGTCGATCCAGCTGAACGGTGGGATTCCTGTACTGTAATGACCACAGGGCAAAACAGCGAGCTTGTATGGTAAGCCTAACCGCGCGAATTCACCCACTAACATGCGCGACAGAGCAACTGGAAACGAGAGGTCATAGAGCGCGTATACGAGTAAGACCTTCTTTTCCTGTAAACGCTCAAGGTACGGATGAGGACTGATTGGAAGCCACAAGGTTCTTAGAAGATCGAGATCGATTGAACCTTCGAGACCTGCTCTAACGTGAGCTGTTGAGAGCCCCTTCCATACAACATCAGCGAAAAAAGGTGAGATGTGATTTAGTGCTGCAATTCGAATCAATGGTTCGTGTGCTAATGTTAATAATGCGAGGCAGGATCCAAGACTTGTACCAAGAATGCCAATTCGATCGTAACCTTGTCCAGCGAACCATTTAATCGCGCATCGAGCATCAAGTACTGCCTGACGACAGACTTGGATGGTACGGGCCACGTTTGGGCTTACGACATAGTCTGCACGATGGAGTTCAGGAGGCATACGCTTGTCGTGATAAGGAAGGCTAAGTCGAAGCGTGCTGATACCAAGGTGTGCTAATACTCGGCAGAGACCCACGTGTGCCTCTTGCTGTGCATTCCAGTGAGGTAATAGTAGTACAGCTCTTCGATTATGTGGTCTCACGTTGGATTGTCGTCCGGGAAAGTAACGTGCATGAACGAGGTTGTTTTGTTGGTGTGGGCTTGTGTATGCACTAGGAAATGTCAGCGTATCCTCATTGAATCGATAGTCGACGTTGGTCGGTACCTCAAAGAAGCTCTCGGTATCGGACATGATTTTCTTCACCCAATCGAGCAGGATCTTGTCAGGTGGCACTCCTATCGATTGACGGTCGCTGGGAACCCAATCTAAGCCCCACTCAAAAGGTCGGACGACGCGGTCGGTTGTCTTTGATACGAGGTGCTTTTCCCACGTGTGGAAGAGTCTTGAAATCACGGTCAAGTCAGTTCACGATCGATGATCGTTGATTAGTAGTGAGTGGCTCGGAGTTCAACATTAAAGTTAAAGTCCTTAATTGTGTTGTAGGTCGTTGGATGAAGTGAATGACTTTGTTTGCCGAAGCCTATGATATTCAGCATCTCGTATGAGCGTTTAGTTTTTGTGGAATTGTTTAGCATAGTGCATCATGTACTGAACCTTGATAGAAGTTCAGTAAATATTTAGGGTATCTAATTCGAGGCGATCGTTTCACAGGCGAGCGCCAGTTTTAGAAGCTCCTTTGTTCGTCCGGCCGAGCCCACAAGCTGAAAACCGCACGGTAATCCATCTGCAATATTTTCACACGGGATCGAGATTGCAGGATGACCTGTAAGATTGAATAACTGCGTCAGACGGAGTGTTACATTTTTGACTAGGTGCTCCGTTTCTTCTATTTTGACCGAGTTTGTGCCTAGTGGCGGAGGAGGTATCGGCAGAGTAGGTAAAACCAACGCATCATGTGTTTTAAGTGCTGAGTCGACTTCCTCTCGTAATAAAATGCGGCTTTCCTGAGCCCTAACATAATCCTTCGCTAGGACATACCGTCCCATTTCAAGCCGTAAACGGACGGCCTGGGTGTAATCGTCAGGACAACTCTCAAGCGTCATCGCGTGGTAGGCCGCAGCTTCTGCCAAAACTATGTGGAGGTAGATAGGCATAATTTGCTCAGAATTCTTGATTTTGATTTCATTCACTGCACATCCAACGCGTTGAAGGCGCTCAAGTGTTTGGTTGAATTTTCTACGCACGCCAGGGTCAAGATAATCTAAGAAATAGGTCACAGGTAGGCCTAGCTTGAGTCCGCACATATTGTTGTTGCCAGAAAGATCCAGTGTTCTTGGATATATTTCACCCCTCATTGTCCGGTATAGGAACCAGGCATCGTTAACGCACCGTGTGATTGGGCCAACGTGGTCAAGTGATCGACTAAGGGGAACGACACCGCTGCAGGACAAATCACCAAATGATGGTTTGAAGCCAACGACACCACAGGCGGCTGCTGGAATTCTGATCGAACCACCGGTGTCGGTCCCAATGGATGCGAATGAAGAACCGGCCGCGACTGAAGCTGCTGAGCCGCTACTTGAACCACCAGGTGATCGACCACGATCGTGAGGGTTACGTGTGAGTCCGAATGCTGAGTCTTCACCGGTCGTACCAAATGCGAATTCATGTAGATTTGATTTTCCAATTAAGATCGCGCCAGCCTCACGGAGTTTGGCAACCACTGGTGCATCGGTTTGAGCAACATGTCCAGCTCTTACTCGTGAGGCTGCTGTGGTTGGAACTCCTTGAACATCGAACAGATCTTTAATTGAAATTGGGATACCGTGGAGTGGACCTCGGTACCGTCCTGACGAGATTTCCTTATCGGCCAGCCTTGCATCCTGTCGAGCTGTTTCAGCCATGACCGTGATGAACGCATTGAGTTCGGCATCATGCAGTTCGATTTGCCTAAGACACTCCTCGATGAGAGCAGTTGAGGTCACCGTGCCTGATTTGAGCATCGGTCCTAGATTTGTAATGGTTAACTTGGTTAAAGACGAAGTCACAACTCTCGATTCTGAGTTTCTAGATCTGTATACGATTGGTTTCGCGCATCTGCATTTCAGTTCGCTCCACGAAGAGTGGGGGTTCTTAAAGATAGAGATTCGAGCAGCGGTTTAAGAGTGGGTAAACATCGCCGCTCGGCGTCTGCAACTATTTTGTCACGCCAGCTGTTGAGAGTCATAGGCATATGAGATCATTCGCTTCAATTCTCTGCTTAATCTATTTCGTGTCACACCAAAACAAACCCGACTTGAAATTCTAGGAAACAACCATATAGTAACTAGGAGCGTAGCATGCATCCGGCAGTTTTGTTTCTGACGCTAGATCTCCATTCCTTCTGGAGATTACTCGATAGCTGGGTGGATCTATTTTCTTCGCGACATGCCATTTTTTGTGGTTGGGTCGGTCGTTTCGATAGGCCCATGCTCCGGGTATGTTTTTAGTGCCTGTAAGGATGTTTGCCAACCAGAGGAAATTATTCTGTAATATCGTTGCCAACGTTCACTGTCTTCCACTCCACTCTGGCGAATCCGTACTTTTGTGGCTGGTCCCTTGGTGGTACAAGTTACCTCTAGTGCCATTGGCCCGATGGGGTCATTGTGAAACGGAAGCCAGTAAGCATCGGCTACGAAAAATTCTCGACCTGTTCGGAATTCCATTACGGTACCGTAAAAGACACCTCCAAGGGTACCAAAAACCTCATCTTGAAAAGGTGTTGCTTCCCATTCAACGGCGTAGATGCCTAATGGTCTGGGGGTTGTAACTGAACGGACGGTTTGCCACCAGGCTGCTAGCGCAGCTGGATCGAAAAATGCAGCCAGCACTTCAGTTGGTGCCGCCGTAATCAGAACGGCGTGTTCGAGGCTTATCGGGTGTTTTGTTGCCATTTAAGAGAGCAGATGCGACCTACTGATAGTAGCGAAGGTTAAAGATCAATAATAGGGAAATCATTTTTCAGCATCCTCAAAACGGTCACATCAAGAGTATGAATCAAGGGGGAAATCCCTCGAATCTTCTTAGGCTACAGCTACTTCTATGGGTTTAAGGATTCACTATGTTATGTTTCGCACGCGCCGTCGTTACCATCTCCTTCACCTCATTCATCAAGGTCGCCACGTGATACGGGATACCATCCTTGATTGTCCACTCGATTCCGCCACCGCGCACATTTTCATTGTTTAGATTGACATCGGTCCCATAAGGATTGAGGACGCTAAGATTCTTAAGCGGATTACCATCAACGACGAGTAAGTCGGCAATAGTACCGACACGTACCTTACCGAGACGATTTTCCATTCCGAGTAGTTTCGCGCCATTTGTCGTTGCGTGTTTAATTGCCTCGAGTGGATGGAACCCTGCCTCCTCATGTAGCTCCAATTCACGAATCATCCCGAATCCGTAGAGAGAATAGATGTAGCCGGCGTCGTCCCCAGTTGTTATGAGTCCGCCCTTCACGCCGAAATATCTTAGTGCATCCATCCAGACGTCGAAGTTATGCTTCCAGAGAACCTGATATGTGTTGGTCCAGCCGATGAAGTAAGAGCCGTGGTTCTGTAGGTTCGGACTCCAGAATGACTTCATTGACGGGTGTAAATGATCATTAAACCATGGGAGATTTTGAGCCTTAATAACATCACGGTTCGCTTCGTAAATCGACAGTGTTGGACTCCATGCAACGTCATTTTTCACCATAGAATCCAATACTGTTTTAAGTTTGTCTGGATTTGCTTGTGTGAACAGTTCGCCCGCGCGAACAAATCGGTCGATCTCATTTTCGTAATTCATATCTGGTGGAAAGTTTTGGATTCCATCGATTGCGGCGTCAGGGATACCGTAAAAGTGTTCAATCGAGTTAACTCCGAGTTCGATATAGTCGCTGGCTGTCGTTTCTTCAACACCAATATGGGCGGTTGTGGAAAGTTTTTGCGCTTTAGCCTCATCGAGTAGTATTTCGAGCTGACTACGGTCGAGTCCTCCAATCTTGAGACCGTCAGCATCCTTTTCTTTAGCATTTCGTACTGCGGTCCTAATTTCATCGTTCGTTGAGTGAACCCAGAGATTCGGTCTGGCATAAATGATCATACGCGGAGCTACGATTTTGTGATCGTCACTCTCGGTCTGCCAGCGCTTCGATTTTTCGAAATTTCCGCCGAGTTCTCGAGTTGTGGTCGTGCCCGATGCCAGGTACAAGTTTCGTTCATACTGTATTGGTTGTGGGATATCGGGATCGCGCCATTCGTGCCAATGCATGTGGGTATTAACCATGCCTGGCATCACGTATTTACCAGTTGCATCGATTACTGCATCTGGTTGTTGACGAGCACGTTCAAAAGAATTCATATTGCCAACGTAACTGATGAGACCATCAACTACCAGGACATCTGCAGGACCAAACGGTGGCTTCTCATTACCGTAAATGATCATGGCATCGGTAATGAGTAGTTTCTTGATCTTTTCACCATGCGTCGGCTGTCTGTTCACAGATTGGTCCGTCTTCTGAGCAGATATTGGCATCGGGGTGCTGAAGATGCTTGCAACTAATAGAAGCAAGAGGCTGTTAAGTAGTTGAGTATGTACTCTCGAGTTGCGTGCATTTCTAATTATCATGATCTTTTGAAGGATTTGGTGCGTTATGGAATAGTTAGTTACTAAAGAATGCAATAGATTGCTAGAGATGCATGACTTCCTTTAAAGGATGATGCTATGTAACTGCCTGATGGTAATTGACGGGCAAAGGTAGCCCAAAAAATGGTTTCGAGTTTCTGTCTCAGAATCATTAGTAAAGCAGGTACTGTTCCCGCGCTTTCTGAAACTGTTCTAGCGCAGGTTGCCAACCATGTACGATGTCGATTGGGTGGACATTAGCCTCAATTAGTCGGCGAAGTTCATTCGAACCCCAAAGAATGTCAATGGGATGTTTGACCAGTTCGTATTCATAAGGCGGAGCGCGCCATATGAAGCGTTTGGGATCGGCCTGATAAAGCTCGCTCAATAACGTTACTGCCACGTGTACGGGTCGAAAGGTTTGACGATCGGTAATATGGATCTGCACTCCTCCGCATTGCTTTCCAGCGTGCTTTTGGAAGGTCGGCATGAATGAGGTCGAGCGAAAATGTACCCCAGATAAATTAGAATCATTCATTCGTCTCGCGAAATCATTAGCGTCTATCCATGGAGCGCCGACAAGTTCAAATGGTTTAGTAGTACCGCGACCCTCTGAAATATTCGTTCCTTCAAAGAGTACTGTGCCAGGATAGACGAGAGCACTCGTAGGGGTCGGGATGTTAGGTGACGGGAAAATCCATGGGAGTTCCGTCATTTCGAAGTACATGGTCCGCTTCCAACCTTCTATCTTTATAACCTCAAGTTGTGCCCAGATAGAAAAGTGCTCATTGAAGAGTCGAGCGAGTTCGCCAATGGTCATACCGTGTCGCATGGGGATTGGAAACTGACCTACAAATGATGTGAAAGAACCGTCCAGTACAGGTCCTTCCACGCATTCTCCACCAATGGGGTTAGGTCGATCGCATACGATGATTGGGACGTTATTGGTACAAGATGCACGAAGGCAGTTCGCCATCGTGTAGATGTAAGTGTAAACTCTTGTTCCAATGTCCTGAAGATCGACGACAAGGATGTCGATGTCGCTTAGCATCGAGGCTGTTGGTTCGCGAGTCTCACTGTACAGTGAGTAAATTGGAACTAGAAGTTTGGAGTGTTGCGCGTGTGCGGTTTCGATCATGTTGTCTTGAACGTCTGATTGAAAACCATGCTGTGGTCCATACAATGCAACAAGCTTCGTGTTTGGACAGGAGGCCAAACGGTCAGAGATGTTACGAAAGGATGCGTCCACGGATGCCTGATTACAGACGAGTCCGACACGTGCCCCAGTTAGACGTGTTGAGGCGAGTAGTCGGTCAGAACCTAGGATGGTAGGCACAAAAATAGTTCAGCGGTGAGTCGAGTAAAAGTCAAAAGGCTTGCGTTTGGTTGGCTGCTCGTTTACCAGCTCCAGAAGAATTACACGGCAGACTGCATGGTATCATCCTTTGAGCCACATCTAATCCGAAGAACTTTTTAGGTGTCGGCAGTATAGATGAGCCAACAAACTGGCGCTTTAAAGACTTGTCGGCACCTCATAACGTGTTTCCTCGAAACGTGATTAAGCCAGTTCGTCCTTTCTTGAAGTGGGCTGGTGGAAAGCGGCAGCTGCTTGTTAGCCTTCGGCAGTTTTACCCTGAATGTTTCGGGTCTTATGTGGAGCCATTTGTTGGGAGTGGCGCTGTTTTTTTCGACCTCAAAAACCAAGGTCGGCTTCGTGAATCTTCAGCCCTGCTGATGGACAGCAGCGGCGACCTTATTGGTTCCTATCTATCAGTTCGGGACGAAGTTAGGAAAGTTATTCGGAACCTTAAAAGACTTGACACTAAGCACAGGAAAGATTCTGTTCGATGCTACTACAACGTGCGTGATAATCGGTTTAATCCCCAACGGCAGCAAATCTTTAATAGTGGAGAACCGAGAGCGGGCCACTACACTCCTTCCTTAGCTGCTATGCTGATTTACCTCAACCGAACCGGATACAATGGACTATTTCGAATTAATGCTGAGGGATTATTCAATGTTCCAATCGGTCGATACACGAATCCAAAGATCTGCGATGCTGAGAACCTAAGAAGTGTTGCCGCTGTTTTAGCTGGGCCTCTTGTAGAAATACGCCAGGGAGTTTTTGAGGAGGTCTTGAAGTCGGCAAGGTGTAGCGACTTTATTTACTTTGATCCGCCCTATGCTCCAAGGAGCCGAACAGCGCTCTTCACTTCCTACACCGCGGCTGGGTTTTCTAAGAAAGCTCAGCTGCGGCTCCAGCAGGTGGTGATTGAGTTGGCCTTAAGGGGCTGCTATGTAATGTTGAGCAATTCAACGGTTCATGAAATCAGACTGCTCTACGATGATAACCGTGAAGCAAAGAATGCTGGATTGAAGGCGTACAAGGTGCCTGCAAGAAGATCGATTAACTCGAAAGGTACGGCTCGCGGAGAGGTTTACGAGTACATAGTTACCAATATTAAACGACAGTAGTAGATTCCGTAATGTGTGATACTAACCAGCGACAGTTTTTAGAATGCTTTAGTGGATTAGGTCAATTCCTTCGGACATGTTGAGCGTTCACCACTCGCGAGTTTTTCGCACAAAGCTGGAGACCTTGATTTAGGAGATCTTATGGTCGTAAAGAAAGGCTGGACTGGTCGAGTTTACGAGGATTTTTATTTTGGTGACATTTATCTTCATCCATTGGGACGCACCGTGCTCTCTGCCGATAACGTCTGGTTCAGCATGCTGACAATGAACTTAAATCCCATCCACTCAGATCGAGTCTATGCAGAAAATACAGAGTTTGGCCGTACGCTAGTCAACTCGACGTTCACTCTGGCTTTAGTGGTGGGGCAATCTGTAACGGATCTTTCACAAAATGTAATGGCCAATCTTGGTTGGGATGAGATTCGCCTTCCAAACCCGGTGTTTGATGGAGACACTATCTATTCCAGAAGCGAAGTCCTTGAGAAGCGGGAATCAAAATCCCGATCGAGTGTTGGTATCGTGCGAGTGAAGACAGAGGGATTTAATCAAGACGGGACAGTTGTGATTGAGTTTAAACGGACGTTCATGGTTTACAAACGTGGTCTAGTGCCAAAGACGATCGTGGCAAGAGGTTCTATTACTAAGTGATCGTCTGATGATTCCAACTCCATGATCTGATGGGAGAGAATACCTCTGTTCATAGAAATGTAAGCGGGTCGACGAGGTTGAAATGGTAATGCGCAATGAGATTCGTCTTCGGCGGAGTCTGCTTTTTCTTCCGGCAAGTCGGCCAGATCGATTCAAGAAGGCCCTCGAGACTGGTGCAGATGCTGTTTGCATCGATCTTGAAGATGGAGTTGCTATAGATGTTAAGCATAAAGTGCGTGATCAGGCGTTCGATTTGCTTCGTGCGGAAAGGTGTACTTCAGCGGAACTAATCCTTCGTATAAACGATCCAAGTACAGAGCTTGGTCTAGGGGATCTTCGTGCATTTTGTGAATCTGGTACTAGACCAGACGCGCTTATGTTACCCAAAGTGATGTCTCCTGTTGAGATTAGTCGTGTTGAGAGAATTCTTCAGCCCTACTATCCTGAATTGGCCATTGTTCCAATGGTAGAGACGGCCGAAGGGTTAGCGGCAGCCAAAGAAATTTCAATGTACTCAAAGAAAATAAAGTTCTTGTTTTTTGGCGGAGTAGATTTTTCAGCAGATCTTGGCTGCACGAATGAGTGGGATTCTCTCTTGTACGCGCGATCTAGATTGATTCATACGGGAGCGCTAGCTGGGATTGGGGTTATGGACACTCCATATATGGACGTGGCTGATCTTGATGGACTCGAAACTGAGACAAGAGCCATTCGTCGACTCGGTTTCTCTGGCAAGGCGGCTATTCACCCAACTCAGGTACCTGTAATTCAGAATGTATTCTCACCGAGTGAAGCAGAAGTGATATGGGCCAAGCGGATTGTCAAAGCTTACGAAGAGAATAAGGGCGGCGTCTTGCTTGTTGACGGGAAGCTTATAGAGAGACCAGTTATTAAGGTGGCAAGGAGGACCTTAGCGATTGAAAGGGCTGTAAAGATTGTGTCGTCCCCTTC
Organism: Vicinamibacterales bacterium; assembly: GCA_965249535.1. GTDB lineage: Bacteria > Acidobacteriota > Vicinamibacteria > Vicinamibacterales. Next base: position 1,402,658 of record OZ252241.1, on the reverse strand, counting down.
CGATAAAATCTAACCTGCGACTTGCAACGAAAGAGTGGATACTGATAGAAAAGAAGTAGAGTCTAGTCGTTAACACGGCCCACTGGAGCGACAATTTTTATCTTTCTTGTGCCAGAACAGAGTTCAGGTAGTTGAACTCGATATCAGATGCGTACGCTGGTAGAGGAATATTCACCTCAACTCTCTCGGCATCAACTAAGATTCGGTGAGTTAGTGGCGGTCTATTTTCGAACGTTAATCTAATGGGAACTGGCATTTTAAAACCTGAGCGAACGTCTTCCTGGAGAATAGTACCCTTCAGCGCGAAGGGCATATCGCTAGCACCTGTTCGAACGATCTCAAGGTCTTGGCGGTAGGCTGGAACCTCGACACCGTACACCCATTGATCGAAGAACCAGTCCATTGGTTCACCAAAGGCTTCAGTGACGGCAGCTTCGAAGGCGCTAGTGTTGATGACGTTGTGCATGTGGCTTTTTGCGAACCGCCGCATCATCTGTCGGTACCGATCATCGTGTTCGGACTGGAAATCCATCAGCATCATTCTTAGCATATGGAGGATGTAGGCTCCTTTTTCGTAAATGAGGATTCGGTAGTCGTTTGGGGTCTGAGCTGAGTTTAGTCGGAAACCCATGATTAGTGGACCGGAGTTAGATCCATCGCTCCGTCGGATGATTTCTGGTCTAAATCCGTAGTGTCTTCCAATTCCCTGCCCGAGGTCTATCTTGCCGAGCACATCGAGCCGCCAGGCATTCATCATTTCTCGGAACTGAGCCTCATCTTTGAGACCAACGAGAATGTAGAGTGCAGCTGCGTACTGAGCAAATCCTTCTGACAACCACTGATCTCTATAGCTCTCTGTATCGATCGCAACACCCCACCATTGATGGGCAATCTCATGTGAGCGAATCAACTCCGCTTCGCCCGTATGTAATGCGCCGAAAGTTTGGTATGAGAGACGCAGGAATCCTGGGAAAGATTGTCCACCAAGCGCAGGTATTTCGGTTACCAGTAACGATGTGAAAGGAAAGGGCCCAAAGTAATCACTATGCACGCGAATCGATGCGGCAAGATCGTCCAGAGTTTTTTTCCGATTACCTGGCGCAAATCCTGTTTTGTTTTTATTTGAGTATATAGAGATCGGCGGTGCCTTATCCAATGCGACGTTGCTGATGTTGAAATTTCCGTAGTGGAATGACATATTTTGCACCGGATCATCGACGGACCTTCTGATTATTCGGATCTTATCGGTGACATGGTCATCGATCAGTCTACCTCCAGTAGCGATTTGATATTGTTCAGGTACTCGAAAAGTAAGTTTGAAGCTACTACGTAGAACATCTGGGTGCTTCGGGTACCAGTTCGAAGTGTCACGTAAGAAGAAATCTCTAGATAACAACCGTTCAACCAGTTCTCCCTCGTACGCAATTTCAAGGCCGAAGTTTTCACCTTTGGAAACTTCTTTAGGGAGTATCACTGTCACCCACGGTTCGTAAAGATCTTTAGCCATCCTACGTGTTTGCTGTTCCTGTACGAAGTGAAGAGGTTTTCCAGTTACCGGTTGGGGTTGTGACTGGTTGTGTTCTTCCCCTCCTTTCTCGGTTAGACTTAATTTCCCAGCGTGTCGAGACCACCGAAGTGAAGTTTCATCTTCAGTATTACTGCTGGTTGACCTTTTCTTGTTTTCGGTAATGCTGAGCGGGGCTCTCTCTATCCAGCGTACATCGGTAACTTGTAGAAACGGCGATATGTTTAACCGGATAGTCGTCAGTGGTCGTAGGGGTTCGACGATGATCGCCGATGTAGCTTTTGCGTAGCCATTACCATCAAGTGAGAGATCCACGCTTACGTCTGGAATTTTGACGCGTCGTGACCAACCTTCACGATCGGGTATTGCCGGTCGAATTGGCAGGTCTGGTTTCGTTTTCTTCTCATCGTTGTTAAACGAGTTACAGTTACTGTATATCGGTATAGTGAATGGATCTGGGAATCTCGCAGAGATAAAGTCTTCCAGGGCATGGAACCCTGACCATGTGTCACGCACATCTGGTCCATCGTCAAACCGAAAGATCTGGACCTCTTCTAGATGTCTCGGTTCAATCTCGATAGTGATCCAGTTGTGTTCATCGCCGTCGATCTCCGCATGGAAGTAGCCTTTTCCAAGTGATCGTTGGGAAGAGTGGGCAACAAGTGAAGTATCTTGTAATGATTTTCCTGCGGCCTGTGCAACTAAGAGATCCGCAAGCAAACGACTATCTAGATTAATCAACTGTCGGTCCAGTAGTTCCTCGCGACGATTTTCGAGTAGTTTATTTGCTGTCTTGACATTGCGATGTTTTGTAGGTTCAATGAGAGCCTTTAACTGCGTAGCCGTGTTATCACTAAAGCGGAAGACGGCCCGATCAAAGGATTCGTCGAGGCAATCAGTGTTAAGAAACTTCTTCAGTTGATGTTGTTCAATCGCATCAGGCGGAAAAAATCTGAGCTTACCCTTTCCGAGAAATACAGCACCGGTGATCCGATCTTTCACTGGCTCTAGTAGGTAAAGATGACCTACCTCGAACTCGAACTCGAATCGATCCTTACGCAGTCGGCGGTTACGGATATGTCCTGCATGTTCGAGTCGCACATTTCTAAGTTCTTGGTAGGTCGGTGGTGATCCAATCGAACTCTTTTCTTTGTTTTCTGTTGTATAGAGATCGGCTAATTTTACCAAGCCAATGTCTTCTACCGTTTGGTGAAGTGCGGGAAGTGCCAATGGAAACGACCACTTTGATGTTGAGTGGAGAGGTTGATGTTCAAGCAGTAACAGAGGCACGGTACCAGCCAGAATGAGACCTGCCTTGGAGAAAACGATCATCCTAAACCGACTCCTTTTTCATAGGACTCACTATTCAGACCGTGGCCAACTTAACAATTCTCACATTTAATGCTAATCAAATTTAACAGAATTCATAATTTTTACTCGGACACTACTTCATTGGCAGAGTCAAGATTGGCTGTAGCAAGTAGGTTAGGTGTTTGGCGGAATCTTGTTGCCTGCTCGAAAGCGAATGCTAGTTTGATAAGAGTTGGTTCGCTCCAGGCTTGACCGAAGAATGAGATGCCAACCGGGAGGCCGAAAATATTACCCATCGGCAAGGTGATGTTAGGATATCCGGCGACTGCCGCTGGCCTTGAACTACTTTCTGTATAGAATCGTTCACCATTAATTAAATCTGTTGTCCACGCCGGACCACCAGTTGGTGCAACTATAGTGTCCAGTTTGTGTGTCGTTACGGCTCGATCGATTCCCTCGGCTCGTGAAAGTCGGGTACATAGAGAGAGCGCTGACTGGTAATCCTTATTCGACAATGGTCCCTTCGTGGCAGATTCGACAAATATTTCCTGTTCGAAATATGGCATTTCGAGGTCTCGATTTGTTTCGTTGAATTCGATGAGTTTTTGCAGAGAGGTCACGGACTGCACTAAGCTTCGTTGTTTCAAGTAAATGTTGAGATCGGTCTTGAATTCGTAGAGGAGAAACTCTCGTTCTGCTTCAGCCATTTGTGCCATGTTTGAAAGATTAATGGGATCAATGATGGTTGCACCCAGGCGTTGCATTTGTGTTATGGCGGCTTCCATTAAGCGGTTGACACCATGGCTGAAACCTAAGAAGTTTCGAGCAACACCGATCCGCGCATCATTGAAACCATGAACGTCCAAGCAATTCTTGTAGTTCAAGTGGGATCTGCCACGGCTCTTGTTGGTGGTACTGTCTCGGGAATCGATACCGACTAGTGCATCGAGAACGGTTACCGCATCGGTAACCGTTCGAGCCATTGGACCAGCAGTGTCTTGACTGTGTGAGATCGGAATGATTCCAGCCCTGCTAATCAGACCTACTGTCGGTTTAATGCCGACGATGCCGTTTGCAGAAGACGGACAGACAATTGATCCATCTGTTTCCGTACCGATTGCAACGGCACTCAGGTTGGCTGATACAGAGACGCCGGAACCAGAGCTCGATCCACACGGATTGCGGTCGATAACATAAGGATTCCGACACTGACCACCACGTGCACTCCAACCACTGGATGAACGTGTCGATCGAAAGTTTGCCCATTCGCTGAGGTTTGTCTTGCCAAGGAGAACTGCTCCAGCTTTTCGAAGCTGATGTGCTACGAAGGAGTCACGAGGTGGAGTCGAGTCGAGCAGCGCAAGTGAACCAGCGCTAGTTTTCATCCGATCAGCGGTATCGATGTTGTCCTTGAGCAGAACGGGTATTCCGTGCAGTGGTCCACGTGAACCTTTTTGTTGACGTTCTCTATCCAAGGAGTCTGCGATCTCCAGTACGTCAGGATTGATCTCGAGGATGGAGTGAAGGCCCGAGGGGTTTTTATCTAGCTCGTTGATCCTGGCTAAGTACAACTCAGTTATTGATCGAGCCGTTAGTTCCCCTGAGGTCAGACGTTCCTGTAGCTGAGCGATTGTTGCTTCTTCTAACTCGAATGTGGGTCGTGACGACTGCAGCCTGTTTGTGCCGGTCCAGAGGTGTGGTTCGCGAACTCTGGCTTCGGAGAAACTGAGGGAACTGCCGACGGCACTGTAGCGTAGAAAATCCCGACGATTAATCGCTCGTTCTTTACTTACAGTTTTTCTAGGGTATTTCATGTTAATCACTGCCTCTCAACTTTTAATTATCGGTCTGATTCCTTATTGTACGATGCTAACCATGAGACTGGAAACGACGTAGAGCGTCAATATGACAATACCAAATGTGGAGGTTGTTGTAAGTGATACGAGCACGATTATGGCAATTGGAAAAAAAGGAGATATAAGCTGCCTGACTAGAGTTCGTTAAGTGATCACGGTTTAGTGCCAACCACCAAACTCTTCGATCGGATTTATACGGCTAGCGACAGCACAGCGAGTGTTGTTAAGAGGTTTCATGTACCGGGAAGTGCAAGGTTCTAAAGATGAGCCTTCGTGCGGCAAACCTGCAACTGCTTTTGTGAGAGAAGTTCTCCAGTGCCCGTAAGGCGTTGGTTGAACTGATCTTCGTTGCCCAAGACTTAACCTATTCAGGGATAGCGACGGATTGAACAACCTTACTGGTAGAATCTAAAGGTCGTTCTTATCAAAAATGTCAGCCCTCTTGCCTCGCTAATTAAACCACATAGGAATTTCTAACAGAGAGACTCCTATGTGGTAAATGGTCCTTTCTTAACCGACGTTTAATAGCCCGCTGCGTGGCCATCCTTTCGTGACTCTGAGGCACCAAAGTACACTCCGTTCTTGGCGTCCCAAAGGATCGCCTGGTAGCCGCCATATCCGCCATCCGATGCAACCCTTACGTTGTGTCCCTTTGCTTCAAGCGCACTGATTGTTTCGGCTGAAAACCCTATCTCGAGGTTTACGGTGCCACCGTCGGTCATATGTGCACCTGTGGGTTGAGATGATCCGGAATGGCGGACCCGGTGCGCGTCGCCAGCTTCTTGGGTATTCATTCCGAAGTCGATCATATTAACCAGAATCTGCACATGCCCCTGGGGTTGCATGGCACCACCCATCACCCCGAAACTCATAAACGGCTGACCGTTCTTGGTTACGAATGCCGGAATGATCGTGTGGAATGGACGTTTTCCAGGGTGGTAGGTGTTGAAATGACCATGCGCGAGGTTGAAGAGATTCCCACGGTTTTGAAAGCAAAACCCGAGACTGGGTGGTGTCATGCCTGAGCCAAGTCCCATGTAATTACTTTGAATGAGGGACACCATGTTGCCATCCTTGTCGGCAACGGTAAGGTAGATCGTGTCGCCGTCCTCGGATAGTGCATCACCAGAATCGTATGTGGATGCTGCTCGATCAGAAGTGATCAACTTTCGACGCTCGGCCGCATATTCCTTAGAGATCAGCCAGTCCACTGGAATCTTATTAAACTCTGGATCCGCGTAGAACTTCGCTCGGTCTTCGTAGGCTAGTTTCTTAGCTTCAACCAGGAGGTGGATGTACTCCGGACTGTCAAATCCCATCGAAGCGATGTCGTACCCTTCTAGGATATTCAATATCTGAAGAGCTGCGATCCCTTGGCCGTTGGGCGGGAGCTCCCAGACGGTGTGACCACGGTAATCAGTCGAGACGGGGTCGACCCAATTTGACCTATGAGCAGCGAGATCTTCGTAGCGGAGGAATCCGCCATTTTGGCGCATGTAACTGTCAATCGTTTTTGCGATCTCTCCCTTATAGAAAGCATCACGGCCTTGCTTAGCAATGGTCGTGAGTGTTCTTGCCAGTGCCGGATTCTTGAAGATTTCTCCCTTCCCTGGAGCTTTGCCGCCTGGCATATACACATCTGCGAAGCCGGGATGATCTTTTCGTGTTTCTACGCCGGCCGCCCATGCCGCTGCGATTACCTCAGTAACGGGAAATCCCTCCGTCGCGTACTGAACGGCTGGGGACAAAACCTCCTCCATGGATAACCGACCGAACTTCTTGTGCAGCATGAACCAGCCGTCAACCGCGCCTGGCACTGACACTGGGAGTGGCCCTAACCGAGGGATATCACTAAGACCTAGTGACTCAAATTTTTCTAAGGTAAGTGCTTTTGGAGATCGACCACTGGCGTTGAGGCCGTGCAGCCGTTTGCTCTCTGCATCCCAGAGGATAACGAAGAGATCACCACCAATGCCGTTTCCAGTGGGTTCAACCAAACCGAGGACGGCGTTGGCCGCAATGGCCGCGTCGACGGCACTTCCACCATTTTTTAGGATGTCAATTGCTGTCTGTGTGGCCAACGGTTGACTGGTAGCTGCCATCCCGTGGCGGGCGACTGCTTCGGAACGAGTTACGAACGCTTGACCACCAGAGCGATGCTGACCGGTGATCATTATAGGCAAGATGCAGATCAACATAACGGCAACCAACAGTGCTTTCATTGAGGCCTCCTCGAATGCGACCAATGATTGTGATGATTTCACGAGAGCCAAGGTAAACGCCGAGGCTCGAATACACAGAAAATCAAACCGATTATAGCTCTCACGGCCTCTACAACAGTAACGAAAACACAAGGTTAGATCTTTTCCGTTAGGTTTTGAATCCCTTCACGAGTTTGAACACATTCTTGCCCGCCCTGCCGATCTGTTCTCAGCGTAGCTCTGCTCTGTATAATGCAGGGTGAGTTGGATTGGAGGAGAGATATGAGTCGTTGGTGCCTGATAATGAGTCTGGTAATAGTAGTTGTGAGTGCGGCCGTGTCTTCTGCGCTGGCACCTGGCGATACGCTTGATATCTATTGGGTTGACGTCGAGGGAGGTGCTGCCACTTTGATCGTTACACCTGCCAGAGAGTCAATCTTAATGGATTCCGGTTGGGGTCGATCCGATGAGCGGGATGCAATTCGGATCCAGGAAGCTATGATGGACGCTAATATTGAACGACTTGATTACTTCATCGCTTCCCATTTTCATCGTGATCATGTAGGTGGTTTACCTGCGTTGGCTAGACGGGTGGAAATCGGGCGTTTTCTTGATCATGGAGACAGCATTGAGCAGGACCAAGAAAGAAGCAAAGAGGCGTGGGACGCATATCTACAAGCGGCACGGGGAAATCGACGAACTGTGAAAGCTGGCGATCAGCTGCCCCTTCAGGGTGTCGACTTTACATTTGTAGCAGTTGACGGTGAAACATGGAATGCGCAAGAGCAAATGAAGACGAATTCACATTGCGTAGGTGCGTCACCAGGAGTACAAGACATTGGTGATGAAGACAGCAGAAGTGTGGGTTACCTACTGTCGTTCGGAGAATTTCAGTTCGTCAATCTTGGTGACCTTACTATTGACGTCCAGCACAAGTTGGCCTGTCCCGAGAACAAACTTGGCGTCGTAGATCTTTACCAGATTCCGTACCACGGTGATGTTGTTGCACCCCAATTAGTGTGGGCACTCAACCCCACGGTAGCCATTATTAATAACGGACCACATAAAGGGGGAAGTGCGGACGGATTTGAAGTGGTGGCACAGACCCCAGAGATCGAGGATATTTGGCAGGTGCATCGCGCGCTCGACAGTGATGCCGCTCACAATACGAACGAGCATCTGACAGCCAACCTTACCCACGAAGATCAATGTTCAGGACATTGGATCAAGATGGAGGTTAACTCGGGTGGTGACAGCTACTCCGTGTCTAATCGTCGAACCCGAGATAGTCGATCTTACTTCTCAAAATAATGGTTACATTCTACCTTGCACGGATTAGGTAGGATACGAGTAGTCAATGACTGGTTACATTGCGCCCTCTGATTAATCTAAACCCGTATTAAGTCGGAACTCATTAATTGGCATCATCGTTTCAATGCCGGCTAGCGGCTGGGATTTGTGCCAGGCGAACTGTCGTACGCTTATCCCGTCGGTATCGACATCTAAAATCGTGAACCCATTTTTCTCAATTGGTGCCATTCGTTCCGTGACTGTGAGTTCACTAGGTACTTGTGGTGGTGTGCCACGAAAGGTACTCGGCCACATCAAGTCGTCACTACTAATCGGTCCTGAGAGAATAGTCTGAACAGGACGTTCGAGCCGTAAATCACCACTCCGGTGAATTGTCCCAGATCCAATCGCATGGAGATCACCAGAAATGATCATTGGGATACGCTCCCGCTGTCCGGATAGTGCTTGCAACAATCGCTGGTGTTGTGCCCACCATCCGGCTTGCCAGTACGGTTTGGTTCGACGGGTGCCTAATGTCCCGTCCGCTTGAAGTAAATCCGGATACCATTCTCCCCATTTACCTGCAGACCAACCCATGGGTGTTGACGGTACGTGTAGAAGGTGTCGTACGTTGCTGGATTCTCTAGTTCGGTGCATGAGCCACCGTTCAGCTGAGCCATCTACGAATCCGGCGGAGGGGCCCTTAAGGCTGAGATACCGGCGACAATCGTAGAACAACATTTCGAGAAGTCTTCCATAACGAAAAGAGCCGTAAGCTTCAGATAGACCGCCAGGTAATGCTCCAGCCATTCCGGTTGGGCGATTATCGTCAGGTAAAAATTCAGGAAAGTACAAGCGTTGGGTCGTCCGGGCGAGCGATAGATTGAAAGGGGTTGGTGGAAACGTGATGGAGGAGTCACTCGCCTCGTCATTCTCGAAATGATCATGGTCGTCCTGGGTAAGGATGACTGGCACCGAGCGAAAGTCCACGCCGTAAAGCATGGCAATCTGCTGATCCAGTCCATGAGTTATGACCTGTTCATTTGGTGTGGCCAACACTGGAAGATCGGCAGAAAATAGCCATATTGACCATACCACTCTTCGCGTAGGGTGTGACGTTCAGGTGTAGGAGGCATGCCTGAATTCTGGTCCCAGTACACTTGGTCCCCGATTCCCACCACTATGTCAGGTTTAAAACTGAGCCCACGTGCCAGGAGGCGCCGACGTATACCTAATGAGTGAAAGGCACCACGCCCATCCGAGGACTGTAATCCCTCAAAGCCACCAGCGCATGTATAGATCATTAGACGTAGCCGTTCTGGTAAGGCATTCGGCGCAGGCATGGTGCGTAGAGGCCAACTGTCTGTCATGTTCTGGCCAGGAGAAGTTTCCAGGCGGAGTTCGTACTCGGTATTGGATTCAAGTTCAGTACCATGGAACTGCCAGAAACGGCCCCTTGTGTCTCGAGGTTTGCCTTTAACTACGAGGCGCCCAATTCGTAGTCTTGGACGATCGACCGGTTCGTGAAAGGATGCATTGAGCAGCAAAGTGTTGTGGTTTGTTAGGGGGAGTAAGTGAGCTAGTCGATCTTGTCGCCAAGATCCTGAAGAGGCAGTGAGTTGAGGAAGGGGCTTAGCCATCAGCCCGGCGCCAACAAGCGCGGTCTGTTGCATGAACCGACGTCGCGTGAACATGAGATCCTCCAAGAGTGTTTTCTACAGTGCTTTGCAACGTGTGAATAGGAGATCAAGCGATATAGTCGATGGACAAGTCATACGACACTCTCAGCGACCCTTTCGATTGATCGAAAGGGTCGCTGAGCTCTGGAAATCAATTCATGATTTTTGTAAGTAATCACCGTGTCGTTTTTCTGGACCAACCCTCGATATTCAAAATGCGCATCATGCTGCCGATGTTTCTGCAACCGAGATTAATGTCACATTTACGCCATAAGAATGTGGTAGGCCTCATGGTTCCGACTATCTTTCTTCCTGCCATTGCTGCATCATCCATGTACCGGCTCTGGTAAGTGCGCTGACATAATCGCTCATCGCAAAATGGCCGATGCCACTTAGTTCAGTAAATTTCACTGGGTTTTGGAGTAACTTGAGCATCTTTACAGCTTTTCGTGCAGGTTCAATTGGAACCACCTCGTCATCACGGCTGTGAATAATATTCACTGGCATAGAGCCTAACGCATCGAGCGAATCATCACCGGGCGAACCTGCGATGGGTATAGCACCGCTGAAGATGTGCGAGTGGCGAGTGGCCAAGAACCAAGTTCCACGACCGCCAAGACTGAAGCCAGTTACAAGAATCCTGTCGCTGTCAACGGCGTAACGTTTGGGAATCTCATCCAACAATGCTAGAACAGCACGTTCGGCTTTAGCGCTAGTCCACGCGCGTGTAGGACAATCAGGAGCCAAGATAATTGCTCCCCAGTCGCTTAATGCTGGCTGGACGATCCGGTTCATGAAGGCACCGCCGTAGTATGGCGTTCGAGCACCACCGGGATGGAGAGCCAGCACGAGTGGGTACGAGTTGTTGGGTTCGTAATTGTTTGGGATAGAGAGAGCGTATCGTATTTCCCCCAACTCAGGAACTAGTAACACGAGTTGCTGAACCCTGGCGTCCTGAGCCGCGTCAAATCGAACGGTTGCCGCCAGACATAAGGTAACCAATGGTATGAGTCGCATAGGTTTCCTTCTTTGGATCGAGTTTACCCCATAGACTGACTGGTCTGCGCAATCAAGTGGCTGGAACGAGTTTTCGTTCATTCAGTACACTTTCTGTCGAATCATACCTATTAAGAGGCGTAAAATGGAGTTTTAGGATACTCCCATTGTAACCAAGTCACATTACTCATTACTGGATTGTTGCGGTCCCATGCTAGGAGAGTGGAATGGAACAAAGAAATCATGAGGTAATAAAAAGCGGTCATTACAGGTGGAGCCGACGCGAAATTCTTGGTGTGGGGTTGCTTGCTGGTGCAACAAGTGGCTGCGCTTACCGGGGTCAGACAAACACCCCGAACTCCAACCTTGATTCGCCTGTGCCTCGAGTCGAAAAGTCATATAAGGAGAATATCTATACGCGACTTTTTGGTCTCGAGCCCCATCTCCCCGCTTGCGATCACATCACGGCGGCAGGCGGCTCCCGAATGCCTCTGGAAGTTATTGATGCGATGAGACAAGCTAATGGGCACTTTGTCGACATGCACGAACTCACACTTGCTGCCGGTCGACGACTTGCCGAAGTAACGAAAACCGAAGATGCTCTGGTGACTGCTGGTTCTTTTTCCGCCATGATTCTGGGCGCGGCCGCTTGTCTAACTGGCACCGATCAAGAGAAAATCGCATTGTTGCCGCATCCAACATGGCCTAAAAGGGACTGCCTAACCCAAAAAGCACATCGTTTCAGTTACGATCGTGCTTATCAAGTTGCGGGTATGCGTATGGTTGAGACCGAAACGCGGCAGGAAATGGAAAACGCTATTAATGAAAATACGGCGATGATCTCCGTATTAGCTAGGTTGGAATACGAAAGGAAAGATGATCCTAGTGTCATGACAATCCAAGAACTCGTGGAGGTTGGCAATAGGAGAGGAATCCCAGTTGTTGTCGATGCCGCTGCTGAAATCCCACCTAGCTCAACGCTGACGCGTTTTTCTGAGATGGGAGCCGATCTCGTGATCATAAGTGGTGGCAAGGGGCTTAGGGGCCCGCAGTCGACGGGTATTCTAGCTGGTAGAAAACATTTAATTGAAGCGGCCAGGCTTCACGCCGCGCCTAACGGAAACTTGGGCCGGGGGATGAAAGTCGGCAAAGAGGAGATCGTTGGTCTCATCGTGGCTCTTAACCGTTACATTGGGCTCGATCATGAATTGCTCCACGAGGACTGGAATCGCAAGGCTCGGTTTGTTGCGGATCGTCTGAAAAACATCGAAGGACTGAATGCCGAATACACTATAAACGGAAGAGGCTATGCTGACGTTCTTCTTTCTTGGGACGAACGTATTATTCCTCTGAGTCAAGAAGAAGTTCGTAAGAAACTTCAAAGTGGTTCCCCACGAGTCAGTATCTATCAAGAGCGGTTTACGACACGATGTTTGGAACAGGATGAGCTCATTGTGGCGACGGAGCGGGTTCGTCAGTTCTTTCAAGAAGAGGCAAGGACTGTTACTCGAGGAGATGACAACGGATTATGAGAAGTATCCAATCCTTTGAATCTTGACTAGCGAGCCGTAGCACGGCTGTGTCTTTGAGACCTCAACCTAGAACATTGCGATCGGATTAGCTGGGCTTCCGGTCCCGCGAGACACTCTTAAAGGCAATAGCATGAACATAAATTCATACCGTCCTTCTTCGGCACATGCAGCGGCCAGCGGCCCAAGTAGGGCATTATCGAGCAAGGCTGCTCCGTAATTGAACAGAATGCCGTGCACAGGGAAGGGGACCGTGTAGTCATTCCTCGCGTCCATGAGATCCCAGCCGAGCAATGCAACGTCGTGATCACGAATGAACTTGATACACGAAGCGTGCAGGCCCGGCCGATCTGTGACATCGCGACCTTTGTTCGCTGCCTCGTAGGCCTCGAGGCCGCTATGGACAAGTAGTGCATCACCAGAGGTGACATCTACACCTTGCGAACGGGCGATTTCCTCGAGCTCCCACCCGTGAACGGGTTTTTCCAATGTGACATAGGACTCGCCACGGTGGCGAGGGACGTCAATTAGAACACCCCGCGTAATGATGCCTCCACTCCAAGCAGTGATATCACCGAATTTGGCACCGAGTGTATCGATCTGTTCGTCTGGATTGCGGCCGTTCCACATACCGTCCCTATCCCACATGTGACACAGAGCATCCACATGAGTTACGGTCCGGCCATGGTAGATGAATCCGTAATAGTCTATGACGTAGCCGCCTCGGCCGCTTGATCCCTTGCGAATGAATTGCTGCTCAGGCTCGAAGACGCGGCTCAAGGAAACCGTCCGGCCCGTCTTGATCAGTGCAGCCGCTGCCGTCCGTTTCTCCGGTGTGATAAGGTTGATCGCGCCTAGTTGATCGTTATTACCCCACCGTCCCCAGTTACGGTATTCCGTATACCAGGACTCCACTTCTTCGGCTGTTGGGATTCTTGGGTCCTGTGCTTGGGTCACACTTACATGATCGTTTGTGTTCGCTGAACGTGGTGGTACATGGCGTCCTAGTAGCTCTGATGGAGACAAAGCTGTTGTGGATCGTTCAGATGGGACCGAGTCAGCTTTGACCGACCCGCCCCAGGGTGCTGCGCGCCCACCAAGAGCAGCGCCGCCCATGGCAGCCGCTCCAAGAAGAAATCGACGTCTTGTAGAAGTCATGACGTTTCCCCCCCCCCCCCCTAATTCCGAGGCTGATAATTAAAGAGGCTACATCTTCCGCGGTACGATGCCGCGATATTTGCCGCCCAGTTGGAGACAGCTTGTTTGCCATTTTAGCAACAACCACGCTAAATGTCTCTGGAGCGGATGGGCGAGACCATCTACAAGTACACGGAACGCTGACGCGATGCAATTATTGACCGTCGTAGGACGCTCTGTTCTGGCCTCTACAGTTGCCTCGTGTTGATAGAGGTCTGCGCTTTTTGGCTGACAGGTCACTCGTTAGGCCCTGCAATGGTCGGTAGGTACCTAATGGTTGTGGCTCTTGTTGTCGGCGTGGCAATAGGGCTCTTGGCCTCAGCGGGGCATGCGGAGAGCGTGGCGGCTCGATGCTGGCTCGCTATTCCTCCGTTTATAGTTTTAATTCCTCTGTTGGTACGGCAACTCGGTGCGTGGGCTGTCCTCGTCACTGTCGTCTTCATGCTCCTGTGGGTTCTTCGTGGACCATCTAGGAGCCCAGCATCTGTCACAGTTACCGCAGGGGCAGGATCGATTCTAGCCGTACAAGTGGCTTTGTTTTTCATTCGTTACTATCGTGGTCGTCAAACTGATCTAATGCCGTTGTTTTTGGTTGCAGCTACTGCTGTCTTGTCAGTTGTAATTTATCTCGGCTCGTCCGATCCTAAATATTGGCAACGTGTTCCGGTTATCCGACAGTCCATGAAAGCAGTAGTACTTGTGAGTGCGTTAATCGTGGTTGTCGTTTTTTCTTCCGGCCGGTCACTGCCGATTACTCTTCCGGCAAAGGATTTTCAAGGAGTCGGGCTACCGGTGGTTATCATCGTTCTTGATACTGTTCGGGCTGATCATCTGGAACTCTATGGCTACCACCGTCGAACAATGCCAGGCCTTACGGAGTTTGCAAGGCAGGAAGGAGTTGTGGTTGAGTGAGCCATCAGCAACGCTCCGGATTCTCTGGCGGCGTACGCGTCATTGTTCACAGGTCTGTTCCCAGTTAACCACGGAACGCATCGTCCTCTGCTTAGCGATCCTTTGCCACCGCTTTTAGGTTACCCTCTTCGACATAATGTTCCGACCATGGCGACCATACTCAGCGACCACGGCTATTCGACCATTGGGATCAGCGCAAATTTCTGGCCACTCGGCGATCGGGAATTTGGACTGCACCGCGGTTTTGACGTTTATCGATCTGACCCTGATGGCGACTGCGAATATCAATATCGTTCGCCATGGAAATTGTTAGCCCAGTTCGTGGGTATGGGATCAGATTGCATTAGGTATCGTCGAGCTGAGCGTATTAGTGATGATGCTATTGCTATCCTAGATTTGGCCAAGTCGTCGAAGTTTTTTCTCTTTGTAAACTACATGGATGCTCATAGCCCATATAAAGCACCGGACGAGTTTAAAGAGTTATTTAACAGTGCATTACCTTTTGGTCGCACAAGATCAACTGGTGGAGATTTACAGACAATAGCTCAGCAGCGGTTGGTTGATCGATATGACAGCGAACTCAGTTATCTTGACACACATGTTCAACGCTTGCTGGGCCGCTTGCGTAAACACCCGGCTTGGGATGACATGATCGTGGTAATCACATCCGACCATGGCGAGGCTTTTGGAGAGCATGGGTTGTTTGGGCACACTTCCTCTCTCTACGACGAGATGATTCGTGTTCCTCTCGTTTTTCGCATAGGAGACAACAAGTCTATTGGGGAGGGATTGTCTTCGAGCATGCGTTGGACGCATCCTGTGCAGCTGGTCGATATTTTGCCCCTAATTCTAGGATACCTAAACATTGAACCGCCATCTACCGATGGGCTTCCCCTTCAAGCTCCTACTGTTTCCCGTCACTCTTGGTCTTTTCCCTCGCGTGGAGATCTCCGAGTTAACGATCGGTATCGGCGTGAGCTGCGTTCGGTAGAGACAGCACTGTGGAAGTTGATCGAGTCTAGCACTGGTTTAATCGAGCTCTACGATCTGGCGAACGATCCTAGTGAAAGACGTAACCTGGCTCTCGAGGAACCGAACAGAGTTGCGTACATGCAGATGTCCATGGGACCCAGAAAAACTTACAGGAGTACGAACATCGTTCAAACTGGTAGAGGTGATTCTAACGAGAGACTACTATCTGACTTAAGTTCTCTAGATACGTGAGATGAAGTGTTCGAAGGCTGATCGGTTTTAGTACAATACTAGATTTTCAGGATGTCGAGGACCAATCTCGATGTATTTGGAGCATCTTCACGACTCCAAGAGTGCTTCAACTCGACACACAATATCTTCCTAATAACAGCCCACCCGAGAACTGTTGACGATCTAGTTCAAGAGGTTCATGAGCAGAGACGCTGGTTGGTGGAAGCGATGTTGCAGAGAAGATCCCATTAGGTACGATGGTTGCGCTAGGAGCATCTCCCTGTGAAGTTCTTTAGCTATTATGTCAAGTTATTCGAGATCTGGGTTCGAAACAGAGCCGAGAACCGTGTCTTCACCGACCAATGGTGCGGAAGGGGGGATTCGAACCCCCACAGTGTTGCCACCGCCAGCCCCTCAAGCTGGTGCGTCTGCCAGTTCCGCCACTTCCGCTTGCACGGTTAAAGAGGGAAGATAAAGATAGCTCGTGCGATTCTTATTGAGTCTCGTTTGAAGTAGGCGCCGCCGCAGGCGTCACGGTTTCTTCGGGTGCACTGACGGGCGCATCCACGCCGCTGATGACTGAGCCTGGGCCTTGCTGGCCAAGGATCCCCAGTATCAATGCGCCGACCATGAACAATGTACCTAGTACCGTGGTTGCCTTCGTCAGCACGGTCGCGCTACCACGAGCTCCGAACGCGGTCTGACTACCACCACCACCGAAGGCACTCGCTATATCTCCACCTTTTCCCTGTTGTAACAGGACAACTAGCAACAGTAACAAGCAAACGACGATCTGAAAACCCGTGAGAGCGTATTGAAGCATGATAGTTAATTATACTGTCGTAGCTCGACTTTCTACCACAATTTCGAAGAACGTTCTTGCGTCTAAACTCGCCCCTCCGACCAGCGCACCATCCACATCAGGCAGAGCCATGAGATCTCTGATGTTATCTGGTTTGACGCTTCCACCGTAGATGACGCGACACGTTGTCGCCGCGTGTGCATCGAACCACTCCTCGAGTCGGCTGCGAATGTGTACGTGTATTTCTCCTACTTGCGTGGGTGTGGCGTTACGTGCGGTTCCGATAGCCCACACTGGTTCATAGGCAAGCACAACCGTTGCTACTTGTTCGGCTGACAAGCTAGCTAATCCCTCGCGAACTTGACGGTCGAGTACGGCCAAGGTCTGGCCGCGTTCGCGCTCCTCGGACGTTTCGCCTACGCATACGATCGGTGTTAATCTGACCCTAAGCGCCGCTAGGACCTTTAAGTGAACCGTTTTATCGGTCTCGCCAAACAATCTTCGTCTTTCCGAATGACCGACAATGACGTAATCAGCTCCAGCTTCCTTGAGCATTCTGGCACTCAGTTCACCCGTGTAAGCTCCTTCTTCCTTCCAGTAAAGGTCTTGAGCCGCGGTACTAATTGGTGTGTTCCGTGTAGCTTCCGTCACCGCGTGTAATGCTGTAAAGGGAGTTGCAAGGATAATGTCCATGTCGCTTACATCTCTGATCAAGCCACGAATTTCCTTCGCATAGATAACGGCCTCCTGAACTGTCTTGTACATTTTCCAGTTAGCGGCTAGAAATGGCAGGCGCATTGGAGTATCCGTTATCAAGAATCAGATTACCGATGATCGCTGATAACTATTCGCAAACAGATTCAGAGATTCCCTCGTTTGTTTTTCAGATGAATCCGACCATTAATGCAAGTGAGACCCTCTTGATTGATTTGTTCCAACGCTAGAGTCCCTTCTCTTCGAGCAGTGACAGTAGATCTACGCACCGAGTCGAATAAGCCCATTCGTTGTCGTACCAGGAAAGCACCTTCACGAAATTACCATCCATTACCTTAGTGTAAGCCGCATCTACAATCGATGAATGAGGGTTACCTTTGAAATCGATGGACACAAGCTCGTCCGTCGATAATTGTAGGATGCCCTTAAGTCCGTTTTCAGCCGCTTCCATGAACGAATTATTCACCTCCTCAGCAGTTGTTTTTTTTGCTAACTCCGTAACCAGGTCAACAACTGAAACGTTTGGTGTCGGAACACGCATAGCGATTCCATCGAGACGACCCTTGAGTTCAGGTAGAACTTCGCCGACCGCTAGAGCAGCTCCCGTCGTTGTAGGAATGATCGAGACTCCAGCAGCCCGAGCTCGCCTCAGATCCTTATGTGGGAGATCGAGAAGATATTGATCATTCGTATAAGAATGAACTGTTGTCATCCAGCCGCGATGAATACCGAAGCGGTCGTGGAGCACCTTAGCCACCGGTGCGAGACAGTTGGTGGTGCATGAGGCGTTCGAAAGTATATGATGTTTTGTCGGGTCATACCGATCATCGTTCACACCGAGGACTACTGTTATGTCAGGGCTCTTGGCAGGTGCTGTGATCACAACTTTTTTGGCGCCGGCCGATAGATGTTTCGCTGCGTCTTCCCGTTTCGTAAAGAGGCCAGTTGACTCGAATACAATATCGACCCCGAGATCTTTCCAAGGAAGCTGTGATGGATCCCTAATTGATAACACTTTGAAGCTTTCGTCATCAACCTTGATACCATCATCACTAGTTTTGATTGAAGCGTTCAGATTTCCAAGAATGGAATCGTACTTCAGGAGGTGGGCTAGCGTCTTCGCGTCAGTGATGTCATTCACCGCGATAAAGTTTACGTGGGGATTACCCATCGCAGCTCGCATGATGTTCCGACCAATTCGACCAAAACCATTAATCCCGACTTTAACGCTCACTCGAAACCTCCTACAAAACCCGGTCAGACCGGAACTGAAACTTACCTTGGTAGGCCCCCTCATTTTAATGAACGACCTTGCACCTGGTCAAACCGCTCGCTATACTCCGGCGGGTGTACTCCCGTTCCATGTACTTGTTTTATAGTGCTTTGCTGTTCATGGCTGGCCTGATCGCTTCGCCGTATTTCATCTATCAGGCAATCCGCTACGGGAAATACACTGAAAGTCTGCGCCAGCGCCTGGGTGTTTTCCCCGCGTCGTTCAATCGCGGGACGGGGCAGTCCATTTGGATCCATGCCGTTTCTGTTGGTGAGGCGCTGGCGGCGCAAGCGCTGATACCTGAACTCCGCAAACGCTATCCCAATCTTAGAGTGTGTGTCTCGACCACGACTATTACTGGTCAGCAAGTGGCACGTCGGACTCTAAGAAATGTCGATGAAGTCTTTTACTTTCCGTTTGATTTTGCTTTCATTATTAATCGGGCACTGAAGTCTGTGAGGCCAATCCTATTTATCACTGTTGACACGGAACTCTGGCCAAATTTTTTGCGCATTTGTCGCCGAAAAGCTGTTAAGACTGTATTGGTTAACGGACGTATTTCTTCTAGGTCTTATTCCCGTTATCAGTTAGTTCGCCCATTTTTCAAACATGTGCTCTCTAACGTTGACCAATTCTGTGTGCAGAGTGAGGTGTCTGAGGCACGTTTAATTGCCTTGGGTGTAGAGTCTCCAAGGATCACCGTTACTGGAAGTCTGAAGTTCGATGTACTCTCAACGAGCTCTCCAGAATCAGGCCTGGGTCCGAATGATGTTCTTAGATTTTTCCGTGTGTCAAAAGAACGGGTTGTACTCATTGCTGCGAGCACGCTACGTGGAGAAGAGCGACCTGTTTTTCGTGCATTCCATCGAGTCAAGCAGACAACGAGTGACGCATTACTGATTGTAGCGCCGCGTCACCCAGAGCGCTTCGACGAAGTCGAGAGGCTTGCCAGGCGCGAGGGATTTAAGGTTGCTCGTCGCAGTGAGTTGTTGATCGATGTGGACCCGGTTGCTGATGTGGTCGTTCTCGATACGATAGGAGAGCTTGCACGCCTCTATGAGGTGGCGACTATTGTCTTTGTTGGTGGCAGTTTGGTTAACGCCGGAGGACACAATATCCTTGAACCAGCTGTTTTCGGAAAACCCATCATCTTCGGGTCACATATGGAGAATTTTTCAGAAATCGCGAAAGCATTTGTCCGTAAAGGTGCGGCGTGCGAAGTGAAGTCAAGTCGTGAGCTTGAGGAAGTTTTGTTGAACGTGATGGCTGATCCGGAACGTCAAGCGGCACTAGGCACAGCCGCCCGTTTACTAGTTGATGGAAATCGTGGTGCGAAGGTAAAAACTTTGGCAGCAATCGCAGAGTTACTGCCGCTGCATGGGTCGGCCATATTCGCTACCCGGTCTTCGTTGCCGTTTAGAGTTGTGCGCTAGCGCCGCTCAATGAGTTGTTGGCATTCAGTTCTTAGTACAGGCGCGTCTTGTATTTTAGGTAAGCGCTGACTAAGTATGGACTAACACAGTTTGATTTATTTAAGCCTTAAAGTCTTGTGTCTGTTTAGTTATCTCTACGGTGAGTTCGCGAAGCAGCGTCGCCGCTGGTATGCCAGTCGCCCAGAAGTGCGCCGCCGACTTACTCGTCCAGTCATCAGTGTAGGCAGCCTGACGATTGGAGGAAGTGGTAAGACTCCTGTGGTTGCATACATTGCTAAGTTACTATTGACGATGGGTGATCGACCATCGATTCTGAGCCGAGGGTACGCTCGCCAGTCGCCAGAAGAGGGCGTTGTGGTTGTGCATGATGGTGTGCGTCTCCACGCCGACTTAGCACGTGCAGGCGATGAACCACTTATGCTCGCTCGATCAATGCAGGGAGTGGTTGTACTCGTCTCGGCCGATCGATACCTTGCTGGCAGGCTGGCCGAGGCGCGGTTCGGCTGCTCCGTGCACATCCTCGACGATGGGTTCCAGCATGTCATATTGGAGAGAGATGTGGACCTTCTGGTGTTGGCAGCGGATGATCTGTCAGGGGCAGAGGTTCTTCCAGCTGGTCGGATGCGGGAACGGCTTGATGCGGGTGCATTGGCGGATGCCGTTCTAGTTACAGGCGGGTCATTGAGTAATGCCCATGAAGTTTCAGACAAACTCGGCGTTTCTCGAGTTTTCCAAGTTGGTCGGGCACTAGGAACACCTCAGATGGCTGATTCTACCGGTGATGCGAATCTTGCGGCAGATGCTCGTGTACTTGCAGTTGCTGGGATCGCTCAGCCGGAACGCTTCTTTGATGATCTAAAGTCCACCGATTTCACAGTCGTACGAACTATGACATTCCCTGACCACCATCCATTTTCGCATCATGACGTAGAGCGTATAAAGCGGGAAGCTCGCGCAGATGATGTTGAGCTGGTCCTTACAACCGAAAAAGATCTAGTAAGGTTGTTACCCTACCAGCCGATGGGTATTCCCCTTGCATGGATGCCTTTGATTGTTCGAATTGAACCTCCCACGGAGTTCCAGAAATGGTTGCAGGAACGTCTCTCTGTTGCGCGCAACCACGAGAGTTTCTTAGTTTGATATGCGCTACCGATTCGAATATCTCATTTTTGTTTTCGTCAAATTTGTAATTTGGCTGCTACCGCGCCACTTTGTACTGGCAGTTGGGACTGCACTAGGTTGGGCGGTCTACGCATTGCATAGACCGCGTCGGCAACTTGCTCTGGACAATCTTATGGCTGCGTTTCCGTATAGACCTCTGGCCGAACACCGGACGATCGCGCGTGCTTCTTTCGCTCATTTCGGACGAATTGTGCTGGATTTGATCAAACTCAACTCATGGACGAGTAGTCGCCTGATGTCGCAAGTGGAATTTGAAAGCGCTGACACAGTGGTGAATGCGTACGCTCAGGGCCGTGGGGTGATCTTCTATTCTGGACACTTTGGGTTTTGGGAACTTCAACTAATCGCTCATGCTTTTCAATTTGAACCGATGGCCGTGGTGTCACGAATCCTTGATAACCCTTGGTTGGAGGCTGCGATGGTTAGAGTGAGAAGTCGAGGCGGGACGAGGGTGATACATCGACGTGGAGCCATTCGTCGGTTGCGCCGCGAACTGGCAAATAGACGAGGTATTGCAATGATGATCGATCAGCACATTCACGATTCAAGCGCCATCGATGTGGACTTCTTTAATCGTCCAGCGGCCACAACCTCTGCGATCGCGTTACTTGCACTACGAACAGGTGCTCCGGTTATTCCCCTATTTTCTGTGCCGCTCTCGGGTGGCCGGTACAGGCTGATCTGCGAGCCTCCGGTGAAGGCACCTAGTACAGACGACCCTGAGGCTGTTAGAGAATTTACACAGCGCTGTACCGATGTGTTGGAAATGTATGTCCGGCGCTATCCACACCTGTGGCTGTGGATGCACCGCCGATGGCGAGAGGCTAAACTGAGAACGGAACGAGTGGACACCGCGTTGAATGCCGACAATACAGATAAAGGGACGCGTCACCTTAGCGAAACTAGGCTCAGTGACTAACCATCTGTAAGAGAATGGTGGCTATTGTCTTGCAAGTTAACCGTTGATTTTCGATTAGAGGTTAAACTGGGAAATGCGTGTTCTTGTCCGAGCGCCAAATTGGTTGGGAGATATTGTGATGGCGCTTCCGGCGATTGCAGGGATCCGCCGGCACTTCTCGTCTGACAGATTGACTATTGCCGGTCCGACAGGTCTTATTCATGTAGTTGCGACTGTTCCTGGTGTGGATGCGTTCCTAGCGCTCGAAAGTGTCGGCACAGGGACGGCTGGCTGGGTCTGGCGTAAGCACGCGCAGATAATTGCGAGCGGTGGTTTTGATAACGTCATCCTCTTTCCGAATTCGTTTCATGCGGCCTGGGTTGCCAAACGTGCAGGGGTGCCGGAGCGTTGGGGGTATGGCACAAGTTTTCGCTCTTGGTTACTTACGAGACATGCTCCGCGTCCAGCTCGTCATTTGAGACGTACCCATAGTCAAGTAGAGTACTATCAGGATCTGATTCGAGAACTAGGGATTGATCCGATTTTAGCCGAACCTCATATCACGGTTCCTGGAGGACTTCGCGGTAGAGCCGGTGAATTTCTTGAGCGCTATGGCTGGGAACCTGGCACTATCACCATTGGTATTGCTCCCGGTGCAGCCTACGGCCATGCGAAACGTTGGCCGGCCGGTCGGTTCGGAGAACTCATCAAGATGCTGCAGTATGAGTTTGATGCGACATGTGTGCTTGTTGGGAGTGCCGGCGATCGTGATGCAGGATATGCGATAGAATCTTGGCTACGGTCGGTGAGGTATAAGGTTGGTCCCTTGGGTCGTGTGGCATCGGTGAGTCGTGTCGTTAACCTCATTGGTCGCACTGATATTAAGATGTTGATGGGCGTTCTTAGTTTCTGTCGTGCGATGGTGTCAAATGATTCTGGGGCCATGCACCTGGCAGCGGCGCTTGGGTTACCTGTTACGGCTGTGTTTGGGCCGACCGACGAACGTGTGACTAGTCCATCTGGACAGCACGAGATTTTGACTAATCCGGTCTGGTGTCGTCCGTGTATGTTGCGTGAGTGTCCAATTGATCATCGTTGCATGACTCGTATCTCAAGTCACAGGGTATTCGAAGCTGTGTCCCAGCAGGTACAAGAGGACATTTTGCTTCCGTCAAATTCAGTTTAAAGTATTACTTCATGGAGATCTGAGCACGTGAAGCCAGAGCCCTACGGTCATTGTCACGTCCCCTGCCAGGACTATTTATCCTTTGTCAGGTGATACTGTGGTCGCAAGACGATTCACAAGTTTGATCGACGCTTTTAACGGGCGTCGTGTCGTTGTGCTTGGAGATGTCATTGCTGACGAGTTTATTTATGGTAATTTGTCTCGGGTCTCACGAGAGGCACCTGTGCTGATATTGAAGTACGACTCGACACAGATTATTCCTGGAGGTGCTGGGAACGCTGCAAACAATGTTGGAGCACTTGGAGGGCGTGCCAATTTGGTTGGTATCATCGGTCGAGAAGAGTCCAGTCGACGCTTGCGTTCTCACTTGAATCGCCGTGTTGAAACCAAAGGTCTGGTCCGGCCGCCTGGTTATCGAACTCCGAGAAAGACTCGAATCCTTGCTGGTGGTATCCATTCTGCGAGACAACAGATCGTACGAATTGATCGAGACTCATCGGCAATAGACCCGAAAAGTCTACAGGCGTTCGAGCGCTCGGCATTGAAGGCAGTTGATTCTTGTGATGCAGTGCTAGTGTCGGACTATGGATCGGGTCTTGTTTCTCCTGGTCTGGTCGAACGTATTAAGCGCCGAGTCAGTCGATTTTCTCGGCGCAGGAATATACCGATTCTTGTTGACTCACGTTACGACCTACTGCGTTATCGTGGTCTAAGAGCTTGTACGCCGAACGAATCAGAAGTTGAGCGGATGCTCAACGTTAAAATTGGTGACAATTTAGTAACTCTTGAACGAGCTGGTCGTGCCATCCTCAAGCGGACAGGGATGTCAGCGGTTCTCGTGACACGGGGCAGTCGGGGTATGGCGTTGTTCGAACCGGCTAAACGTACCCAATTGATACCGATCGCAGGCTCAGATGAAGTGGCTGACGTTACCGGTGCCGGTGATACGGTGATTGCAACTGTTACGTTGGCCCTCGCGGCTGGCGCATCATTTTTTGAGGCTGCCAAGCTGGCCAATTATGCTGCCGGTCTTGTGGTGATGAAGCGAGGTACCGCAACGGTTGATGCAGAGGAGTTACAAAAGTTGGTGTTGAATAACGAATCATAGATAAAACGGAGTCCGTACTCTTTTCGCTTGGGAATAAACACTTGTCGTCTAACGCCTAAGTAGAAGAACTATGGGTTATGTTGTTGCGTGTGAGGAGCTTCTGAAACTGGTCTGTGAGGACCGCTCTACTGGGAAAACGATTGCCCTCGCGAACGGTTGTTTCGACCTTCTCCACGTTGGGCATGTAAGGTACCTTGTAGGTGCGGCATCAGAAGCCGATCGGTTAATTGTAGCTGTGAACGACGATGAGTCGGTCACAATGTTGAAAGGACGTGGCCGACCTATTATACCATCGACTGAACGGGCGGAGATCTTGGCCGCTTTTCGAGTGGTTGATTACGTCGTTCTTTTTTCTAGTGAAACAGTGTCTGACTTGTTAGATGCGATTAAGCCTGACGTACATTGTAAGGGTACCGACTACACAGTTGAATCAGTTCCTGAACGAGAGATCGTACGCCGCTATGGTGGCCGGACAGTAATCGTTGGTGATCCGAAGAACCGCTCAACGCATGATCTCTTGATTCAGATCGTCAATTCAATAGGGCACTAGGAATGCAATTTGATGGCTGAGAATTAATAATAGGAATGCGTCGTGCTTAAGCTTAAGACTGTTGACCCTGGACAGACTTGGAATTACGGTTACTGACCGACAACTTTCAAAAACTAACGGTCCTTCCATGACCGACCCTCACCGAATCCTGTTGGTCCGACTCAGTGCTCTCGGTGATGTCGTCCATGCGCTGCCCGTTGCGGCGACTCTGCGCAAGATGTTCCCTAATGCGCAGATTGACTGGGTTGTTGACGAGCGTTATCAAGAAATTCTTGAATTCGTACCGATCATCAATAAAAGTATCGTCTTCAGTACACGGCGTACGTCAGCTTGGAGAGGAATGTTTGAGGTCATTCGTACTTTACGTCGAGGTAACTACGATATTGCGGTCGATGTGCAAGGCCTCGTAAAGTCGGCATTCCTTGCACGTGCAAGTAGGGCAAGACGGGTCGTTGGGTTTCCTTGGGCCCATCTAAGGGAGCGTGCAGCGAGACTTTTCTACACCGAGGTGTATGATCCTGGTAACGCTAGTCACGTCATAGAGAAGGGACTAAGACTTGTGACGTCTTTGGGAGCACCCAATGCTGGGGCTAGGGTGAGCTTTCCGATGGAAGTGCCTCCTTCAATTGTCCCTGACCAGGTACGAAAGGAATTAAGAATCGGTGCGGATGCCAGATTCGTCCTATTGAATCCTGGGGCCGCGTGGCCGAATAAACGGTGGCCAGCGGAGAGATTTGGTGCTGCTGCCGATTCGCTTCAGCGTCGACACGGACTTCCGTCGGTTGTGCTTTGGGGTCCTGGCGACGAAGATCGTGCGACTGCTGTGGTATCGGCATCCGGCGGTACCGCACACCTTGCACCTAGGACATCAATAGCCGATCTATTAGCATTGTTACAATCCGCAACACTAATGGTCTCAGGTGACACTGGCCCGCTTCATATCGCAGCGGCGCTTGGTACTCCCGTGGTGGGTATCTACGGTCCGACGAGCGAGACACGAAATGGACCGTGGTCGACTGATGATGTAACGGTATCTCGATTTAGTACTTGCAGCTGTAATTATCGGCGGGAGTGCTATGCCAGAGAGTGGTGTCTGGCTAACGTTTCGGTAGCCGAGATCACTAGTGCCATTGACCGTCGTCTGGCTTCTCTCTAGATTGCCTATGCCTGACGCTTCAGATAATAGATCACCCCGACCTCTACTAATCTACCTTGCGAGGTTTCGAGTGCCTTTGGGGTTTATGGTGGGGACTTTCGCTATTTGGTTAGCTCGTCCGACGATGAGTTCACTCGCGATGGGGCTAACAGTTGCGGTTTCTGGAGAGGTTGTTAGACTTTGGGCCGCTGGTCATCTAGAAAAAGGATGTGGGATCACGACTTCAGGACCGTACCGTTGGAGCTGCCATCCTCTGTATCTCGGTTCTGCAATCATTGGCGTCGGCTTTGTGATCGCGTCCGCTCAACTGTCAGCCGCAGTGCTTGTGGGAGTTTATTTGACTGTGACGCTTTTAGCAGCTGTTCGAATTGAGCAGACTGACCTCCGTACGACGTTCGGTAGGGAGTACATTCTGTACGAAAATGGCATAACTAATAAAGTAGGTCGGCGGTTTTGTGCAAGCCGTGTTGTCAAAAACCGCGAGCAACGAGCCGTTATGGGATTACTGGCAGTCGTGCTGATACTTGCAATAAAAACCTGTAGTAGATAGTTTTGTTGAGTTGTTTAAGTTTGTGAATACGGGAAAAGTTCAATTCGTATTTCCTATTTCATCAATTCTGAAATTGACCTACTAACCGAGAGCTACCTATAATGAGACGTTTGGTGGTCGGTCACCTCAGTGTGTGGGCGGTTAGCTCAGTGGTAGAGCACCGGCTTTACACGCCGGCTGCCACAGGTTCGAATCCTGTACCGCCCACCAGGATTGGTCCGGGACCGGTTCGACGAGATTTTGTTCGCTAGGCATGGAACGTTTTTGATGCGGGGCCGTAGTTCAGCTGGTTAGAACGCCGGCCTGTCACGCCGGAGGTCGCGAGTTCGAGTCTCGTCGGCCCCGCCAATTGAATTGAGGACCAATGGAAATCGGGTCGGTGTGACAGCGACCCGATTTTACTTATCAGGTCACATGAGATCACTCTTTTTACGGTTTCATTGGTACTCTTACCAAACGCTGCTAAGAATTTCTTAATGCTGATGAACTGGGGGTTTTAGACGAGCTATCGATGCCTCACGTCAATCAGTCTCTTGGCGGCCGTGATCGCCGTTGTGTTGCTGGTGCCTGCCGCGACCCAAGCCCGGACGGCCGTCGCGGACTCCTCGACTCCACCGCGAATCCCGTGGGGTGTGCCAGACCCGCAGGGCGTGTGGGACTTCCGCACCATTACACCACAAAAACCCTTAGAGCGCCCCGAAGAGTTTGCCGAGCGGGAGCTGCTGGCGGACACGTGAGGGTTGTCTGCGGACCGAGATTAACTAGTCATCGATTCTGGTTGTGATTGAGGGAAGTTTGGAGAGGTTGGGCCGTCTTCAATTTGATTCGGGCGGTCGTGCGAATGCCGTATTCTTAATATTTCGTCAGTCAGTAGATCTCAATACGAATCGATCGCTATTTCTACCAATCACAAAAATCTTCAAATCGTTTGGACCGTCCTTCAGATACTCTTCAGGAATTAACGTCGCAAAGACTCGCTTGCCTCTTTCCTTGTAGGGTTGAGTGGTTGCGGCGATGCGGCCATTGACGGCGATAGCGAGTCGGATCTGGTCAGTTTTTCTTGTTCGTATGGTTCCACGTACATATAGTGGCAGGCGCTCCTTGGCTCGATCGACCCTCGAAAACTTAGCTGGATTGGACAATCTGGCTTTTACGCGGCTCCTTTTGGTTTGCCGAAACGTTGAGATATCGTTACCTAGCAGCTGAGTGGTACCAGCAGTGCTGTAAAGTCCGTGCTGTGTGCGAGTTCCAAAGCGTTCCACTTTTCTCTGTAAGCTCAAGTAACTATTCGCGACCCCATCGTCAAGCTCCATCAGATTGGCTTGCCTTAAATTCCTCTTAATAAATGTTTTACCATCTTTTTCTTGTACGTTTTTCTTGAAAAGAGACCTTCCATCAACGTTGAATGGCAGTTCGATCGAGAGAATACTCGCTATAGTTGGCAGGATATCTATGGTTTCAACATTACGGTCGCTAATAATCCCAGTTTTCTGACCAGGCAATTTGATGAATAGCGGTACCAGCATGATGTCGGAATAGTTTTCGGAAGTTAACGAACGTCTTGGAACACCCTCTCGAAAGCTCGTTCCATGGTCTGCCGTGATGATGATAAGGGTTTCGTCATAGATGTTGTGTTTTTTTAGGTGATCGAGCAATCGACCGACGAGGTTGTCTACGAACCCTACCTGGAGCAGGTGCCTTTGGTGCAACGTGTCTGCATAGTTGGCACTCGCCATTTCAAATAACTTTCTACCCTGTTCTTGGGTACCTTGGTAATCAGGGGCAGTGTACCTTTGTCCCGATGGTACATGGTCGAACGGCATATGAGGAAACATAGAGTGAAGAAAGTAGAAACGCGGTTTTAGACTTCCATCGATTGCCATTAAAAACCGGTCGAACTGGGCCATGCGTTCATCGCGGTTTGGCTGACGCAGGTCTTTGTAACGTGCCTTCGCAAATCCTCGCCAATCTCCGATTATCGTCGGCAAATTCTTGGTTAGTGGTTCTGGCAAGACAATATGTAGCCAGACCATTCCTAGATCTGCCATCAGAGCTGTCAGGGTTTCGGGAGGTACTTCTTGGTCGTACGTGCACACCGACGGAGGACAGAGTTGGAGAAATCGGCCGAATACGGTCATTTGATATTGGCCGCTTAGGACTGTGAACGCATTATTTGGGTAGTAGCGCCGCGTGGGCACAGCACCACGCGCAGTGGGATACGTGCCTGAGAGAATCGCTGGTAGAGCCCACATGGTTTGCGACGATACCGTGCTGGTATTTCGAAACCAATAGCCATTTTCTGCCAATGTAGCAAAGTGCGGGTACCGTCCACTGTCTATTTCGTAGTTTTCGTCAAGTAGACTATTGAGCGGGAACTCGTCGAACACTACAAAAACAATGGGAGGAGT
The DNA here is from genome assembly GCA_965249535.1 of Vicinamibacterales bacterium. Classification (GTDB taxonomy): domain Bacteria; phylum Acidobacteriota; class Vicinamibacteria; order Vicinamibacterales. The sequence goes on along the minus strand of OZ252241.1, from coordinate 1,373,699 downwards.
TTGTTCGATTTTTGGTGTGTCGAATGCCTGATTCGTTGGTATTAACGCTCCACGGACGTCCTCGTTGAGGATAAACAAGATCGGAACAACAATAGTTGCCGGACTGAGCAATACTACGAAAAGTCGAACAGCGTCTACGCGATGGTACCCTATTACGAGCGCGATTCCTGCTGTCAGAGCCAATGCAAACTGAATGTATAGATCGATTGAGCCGAGATCCTTTATCCAAGGTAGAACCATGGCGATCGTCAGTAGGCCAAGGATGAGAGAGTGGAAAAGCTTTGCTGCACGTTTATTGATCTTTTCCACTGCAAGTTCGGCCATCACAATCAGTCCGGGTAGTACCACGCAGAGAACGAGAGCCAAGATTATTACGTCGCTCAACCTGGTGTTTCTAGCTGCAAAAAATTCTGGGCTCTGTGTGAGTACTCCGAATATAGGGTAGGGAACGACCAGCGCGGCAAGACCGAATACACTGAGGAGTCGATAAAAATTTACTTTCTGTTCTTCCGTCAAGCTGAAAAATCGTACTCTTGCTATCCGGAATACCCATGAGATCCTCGCGTATATCTGGTTGGGCAGAGCCATGTAACCCGCTCCAAGAATCCTCAAGAACTGACCGAGACAGACAGGGAGATAGAGGATTCCGGCACACAACCAAAAGGTGTTAATCGATAGTAATACTTGGTATTTCGAGACCATGCTAATAGAGAGGATCGTACAAAAGAAGCTCAGGATAACGGTAATTACAGCCGCTTGGATAAATCGAATAATTTTATTTTGATCGAACCGCAAAAGTAAGAGTGAGAGCAAAAGGAGGACGCCAAACACCAAAAGTGAGGTAATGGTTGAAGGCGCAACGTAGTCGTAGCGGTCTGTACTAAAAGGGGTAATTACGAAACTGAAGAGACCACGTGAGAAGCCATGAGTGTTTGAGATTTCAAGGGAATGGAGAGACCATCCATCACCATTACTTCTTAGCTCGAACTTGTCTCCACTTTTTAAACTGGGTCTGTTCAGCCGATTGAAGTCAACACGTACCAGTTGTTCTGGTAAGAGGACGATGCGACCAATTTCGCTATCGTTTATTGAAACTGCCAGCGTTCTGCTAACCTCACCGTTGCCTAATCGCAGAACGATGGCGACGGGTGTACCGGCTAGACGTGGCAAGTAACGTTCTGGGTCGGTTGCAACGTTTCTGCGACCGGATCCGGAAAGAGCGCGGGTACGTTCTTGAAGGGTGACAGTGACAATCCCTTGGGAGGAAGGTCGTTCTGTGCTCACAAGTTTGATCCTAATCCGATCAAACTGTGAATAGACTCTAGTGTAAAGAACGGTTGTACAACATCCAGCAAGAGCGATGAGTAGTAAGATCCGGGTCAGTCGAAGCCAAGGATATTCTTGTCGTGTCATACTGTCGTTCCGTGTATGTAGAACGCTGCGGCGAATCAATCAAGTTCATTATACCCAGGTGCGCTCTGGGCGCGGTATCGACCGTGAAACTTGAAGAGCGAAAGAACTACGTACGGTGTTTATAGACAAACGCACTCGTGAGATCAACACGTTGAGGCGCCCGTGGCATGGTACAAGATGCGACTTCTAGACCCAAGCGTGTCTTGTCTTCGAATCGCGAAGCGCGATGAGAGTATTCGTTCGAAGTTTTCCTTGTCGTATTCAGCATACTGATCTTCTTTGTTGTGTAACAGGATTTTGACCATCGGATCGTCTTTCGTTACGAATTCGATTATAAGATCAGCACCAAGTTCGGCGAGCCAGTCGACCAACTCATCTAGGGGAATATTGGCGGTAATCACGAGATGATGAACTAGAGCGAGGCATAGTACCAGATCTGGTTCACCACGGTTCTTCAGTGGTTTTCGTTCTAGACCACGCCATCCTAGATTTGGTGAGGGATCTGCGATGTTAGTTAGCAACGGTAGGATTTTCGTTTGTCGCTCTTGCCTTAAGACCTGGTAGAAGCGTTCGATGGCGACTTGATCTGAGTCTAAAGCGACAACATAGTCTGCGTGTTCGGCGGCGATTCTTGAAAACGTACCTGTATTGCACCCCAAGTCCCAAATCAAAGGCCAGTGGCGGGTGCTAACGATCTCACGCACAAATTTAATCTTTCTTTCAGCATCTTCAAATTGGTAAGGACTCTGGTTTACGTAATCAGACCATGTCGAACGGCTGCATTGCCAGGTGAGCCGCTGCACTAACTTGTACAAACCAAGAACGTTGGCATTGATCAATCTAGCGTCGAAACCAGCGGTGCGGAGCTCAGCCCTGATGTTTCTCTTGGTGCTGCCATAGAGAGCCTGCGCTCTAGCTTGGAGAAAAACGTGTGCAATTACACCTGGCCGTAAGTAATCGCGGGCTGACATGAGTCGTAAGAAATCGTCGGGCTGGAATCCCTCAAGACTGCCGCGCAGCCATGGCTGGAATGGGACATTCTTGTATGCAAGGAGTAGAAGCGGATACAAAAAAAGCTGACAGAATTGCCGATACCCAACCCATGGGTCACCAGGAAGTAATTTATGAAACGATGTTAGGTCTATGAACACAGGATCCGTACCGTGCCATTGAACGTTGAACGGAGACGAGTCTTTCAGAATCATTTCCTCTTCCAGTGCTCCGAGTAATAACTCGAGTTGAAGTAAGGCCGCATCTTTGAGCATGCCAAACGACCATTCATAAGGATATGAAATGAACGGGATAGTACGGTGCTTGAGAATGGTGGCCCATTGCTCTGAACCAGGTATAAGTTCAGAGGACTCGCGATCCAGTCGTTCTGTTGGGATTAACTTTTTTTGGTGCAAGAGGCGACTAAAAAGTTGAGTTGAGGAAAACTCTTCCCACTCTTTGAGCGACTGCTTGTTCAGTCCTCGGTAGACGGTTTTCTTATAATAGAAGATCCTCGCTTGACGGTCGCGAAAGGAACCAGGTTCAAATTGTTGTTCAGTCATAGCCAGAAACAGTGTCTCAGAATAACGATATCTGGGTGACCTGAGCCCATGACACTTCGCTTAAAGTCCGTCTTGCAAAGACAAGTCCTAATTGACTGATTTGATATCCGCTGAAATGCCCACTGGGCGTCGCGGGCCCTGTGGGAGCTGTTTTAATCATGTTGAGCAGACAGAGCGGGCTGGCTGTGCCCCCGGCTACTACGGGTAGTAGGGAAGAACAGGTTGTCTAACAACTGTTACTTAGGATCCCTCTCTCGAAAGAAAGAGACAAAACGGGTCCAGCACATCTTCAAGATAACGACCAGCCCAGCTACCCCTCCCAGCATTAGCTGAAGTAGCATGCTACCACTTCCAGGGTCGAGATAAGCGTTTGCAGGTTGTTCCCAGGCGAACCAGGATCCGACTAGCAAAAGCAGGGTGTTCAATTTAATAGTGTTTTACCTCAACAGTTATCCTCAGTCATCCCCATGAATAAACCTTAACCTCAAGAATCCGTCCTGTCAAATTGGCAACACTCAAGTCCTGTTTTTCACGATTCAATAGATTGAGATGTAGGGCTCAGACAATCTGCTTCTTAATTTGGAATCTGTTAACCGAATGATCGTTCATAAAGCCTTAATTAAACGGGCTATCTGCGAAACGAGTCACCTCTTATCGACATGATAAACTGTCGATGAACGGATGTCGTCGCGAGTCGAATTTAAGACCTGAGGGTATTGAAACGAATTGATAGCGGATCAATTGTTCGCCTTTCGTGGCTATCTCCAGTCCGCAGCTAATTTATGTCTCAACGTGAATGATGCCACGGGCATTTAATTTGTAGCTGGCGAGTAACACCTGAACGAGTATGTCAATTAATAAAGGGCGAAAGAGATTCTCAATGGTGAAACGGTCGTTTCAAGGTGGCGGTCTCTCCCTAAGCGGTGTTACTAGTTCTTGTGGTGTCATCATTGTGTCGTTACTTGTTGCGGGTTGTACTAATGATAATAGAGAGACATTCTACGATTTAACAGGAAAATTCTCCGTAGCTGATACACATGTCGAGACAAAATTGGTGGACTTCGGAATGCAGGAAGCCCGAGCAATTATGCTCGAGGGATGGTACAGACTTGATGAACGTTGGGATGGAAGAGAGACGTTTGTTTGGGGATTAGGAACCCGTGCGACGATAGAGTTAACTGTTACAGATCCTCGCCCTCTAAACATAAATTTTGAGTGTCGCCCAGTTTCTTTAATCACCCCGCAAGGACATACTGAAGTTCCTACGCAAACAGTTACCGTGGTGGTTAACGGGTTGACTGCTGGCACTGTTCAGTTAGAGGAGGGTTTTAATCTGTACAGTGTAACCATTCCTGGTGGGTCCTTGTTACCTGGGAAAAATCACCTCGAGTTTCTCTATGCCTTCAGTCCGAAAGAGATGGGATTACTAAACCCAAGAATTGTTCCGGCCTTGACGATTGCATGGGAGAGATTATGGGTTAATGAGGCACGGTCCTTGCAACCGCCCAGAGCATTTCCTGAAGGCGAAAACCGACTCGTAATACCAGCCTACACCAGGGTTGATTACTTCCTTCGCATGTCAACCGGATCTGTTTTTCGTTTAGACAAGCTCGAGTACTGGAGTACGTCAGAAGACGAAGAAGCGGCAGTTTTGGAAGTATCTGTTGGCGTCGATGGTTCTGAGGAAGACACTGTCCTTGAGGTGCACGCATCGCCCTCTCGGCAGAATATTCCAGTACCTTTGCCCACAGGTGCGGGGAATGTGCTACTCCGCATCTCGTTTTTTGTCCGTCCGAATGATTCCGATCAGGGCATGAGTGGAATGACAATGTACTCTCCAACCCTTGTTATTCCTGGTCTCGATAAAGTGCGAGAAGCGAAGAAGCCGTTACCTCGAGTGGATTATTCTGCTGAGGCACCGGCTCAAGAACCTAATCCGCACAACGTTATTATTTACCTCATCGACACCCTACGTGCCGACCACTTAGGTATGTATGGGTATGGCCTGAATACGTCACCACATCTCGACGAATTGTCTCGTGATGGGATAACGTTTTCTAATGCGAGGGCGCAATCTTCTTGGACCCGTGCATCGGTGGCGTCAATCTTCACTGGCCTCTATCCCAGGTCGCACGACGTAAACGATCGGCAAGACAAACTTTCACCTAGAGCCCTTACCTTACCAGTTCTGCTTCAGGCCTCTGGATATCAGACGGCTGGTATCATCACCAATTCGAATATTGCCGCTCCATATGGTTTCGACAGAGGTTTCGACACTTACATTCGCTTGGGTGAACAACGCACTGAGGAAATCCATCAACTTTCCGATGTTCTCAACGAGAAAGCATTTTCTTGGCTCAGTGACTGCGATCTAGACCGTCCTTTCTTTTTATATCTACATACCACCGATCCACACGCTCCCTATACTCCACGCAGTCCTTTCAGAGAGCGGTTTATCACGACACGCCAATACGAGACGCTTTTAAGTCCTAGAGATATTAATCATACTGATATGAATCGTCTGCGCCGGACGAGTTCAGAGGATCCAATCATCCAACTCACCAAGGAATTCAAGGCTCTTTACGATGGAGAGATTGCCTTTAATGACCACCAGTTCGGCCTTCTTGTTCAGTGGCTAAAAGATCATGATCTCTATGAATCCACCTTCTTTGTCGTGGTATCAGATCATGGCGAGGAGTTCTACGAACACCAACGATGGGGTCATGGGAAGACCTTGTACAATGAGCAGCTCGCGGCACCTCTGATTTTTAAGTTGCCAGGACAAATCGGAGCCGGCGTCATGGTAGACGGGATTGCGCAACACAAGGATCTTTTGCCCACACTTCTGGAGTTCCTTGGGTTGCAGATTCCACAGGGTGTGCAGGAGAGGAGTCTGTGGCCAATGATTTTGTTAGGCGAAGATGAGGTCAGTAATCAGGCCATTTCTCACCTAGACTTGGATGGGCGGAAAATGGACAGCATCCAAGTGGATGGTAGAAAGCTTATCCAAACATTACCGTCAGATCTCAGCTATCACTCGATTAAAACGTTTGACTTAACAGATGATCCAAATGAAACGAACGATATGGTTGGAATCAGACCGATATTGACCGGGTACCTCCGCAGCTTGTTAAGAGGAGCCCTGCTGAAGCAACCTCAATTGCTGACCGCTTCTGATGCGGTTATTGGTGGTGAACTCGAGGATCGTCTTCGTGCCTTAGGGTACATTCGCTAGACGCCTACATTCAAAGATGGGCACTGAAGATTCCATGATAAAGCGGCTATCACAATGTTGACGAAAAGATTTGGAAGGAATCTGGTACACCCCTATACTTGTGCCCGCACGTCTCAACAACGCTACTGCACGTAACCGAGTGCTCTGAGTCGACGGAGGGTTTCCGCATCCAGTGACTCCGCCTCTTGCCCTCCAAGTTCAGCGGCGATGAGAGAGTTTCGATGTTGTTGGAGCATTAACTTTCCAAGGAGAAACCTCGTAAGATACGGCTCGGTGAGCACAAGGTTAAATTGTTCTTCTGGATCACTTTTCATATCGTACACCTCTATCGTTTCAGAGGTTCCGTTGTAGATGATTTTGTGGTGATTGGACTGAAGCGTAGAAACGGGTCTGGCGCGTTTATTGATCGACGCTACACCTCTAGTATGAGCGTATACGTCGCGATTCACTGATACTTGGTCTAGTACGAGTGGAAGCAAACTACGACCTTGAAACAGAGTCCGTTCGCTCAATAAGCCTAGTCCGTCAACCAAGGTCGGCACCAAATCGAGCAAACTCACAGCCTGTGTAATCACTGGAGTGAATTTGGTCACGTGTGCTGGCCACTTAATAACTAGTGGAACTCTGATGAATTCGTCGTATACGAGACTGGTGTGAAGGAATCGTCCGTGCTCGAGGAACCCTTCGCCATGGTCAGCCAGAATAACGATTAAAGAATTCTCGTACCGACTTGCGCCTCTGAAGGTTTGAAGTAGGCGCCCAACCAAGGCATCAGCAAACAAACTATTCTCGTTATAGCGGCCTCGGATATATCGTAAGTCATCGTTGGTGACCTCACTCTGAATCCTTGAGATCCTGTTCAAGGCCTTAGCGTTTACTAGAGCATCTCCAGTGTACCAGCTTGTTAGGGCGCCGCTGAATGGTAGTGGAGGGTTGTATGGTCCATGCGGGGGTAGCAGGTGGATCAAAGCAAATGTTGGTTGACTGTCAGTAAATAGATCCTCAGGTTCTGGGAGGATGTTTCGATCACTGAGCACGTTGCTCCGAACTTCAAAGAATCGTTCAAAACCTCTTCGTAATGAACGATTTCCTCTATAAATACTGTGTTGGCTCCAGACAACGGTGAAGTATCCAGCTTCTGAGAGCAATTCTGGCAATGTTTGAAGTGATTCTGGAATGCGGGATCCCCATGTAATAGCCCCGAAAGCTTCTGGATTTAACCCAGTCAGGAGTGACGGTATCGTCTGACCCGTCCATGGGGATGGAGACCAGGCACGTTTAAAGCGTGTACCTTTTGATGCGAGTGAATCGACGTGTGGTGTTGAGATTTCTTTCTCGTTGAAGGTGTCAGCCCGTGCGGCATCGAGTAGGATGAAGAGAATGTCTGGTCGTTCCAATCGAGCAGAGTTTGGTGGCGCCAGCAAATACCCAGGCTGGACAATTTTCGTTACCGCCGGGTCAGAAGGTCTCGTGATCCCGAGGCCAGTCCAGCGGACGATGCCGTTCGACCTACCCCAACTCCTGAGTCGGATCTGTACGTGTTGTCCTGCCCATTGACTAAGATCCATGTCAAGTGCTACTTCGACATCAACTGATCCTACGAGTGCGGCCCCGGCAGTCGGTTCTATATACACTTCGAGTAGACTGTCTGTCGGCATTTCAATTCTGACTTCGGTAGACATTGCAGTTGCTGTACTGTCTAAGCCGATTAGCGCAGGACGTTCTCGCCACAAAGGTCGATTCAGTGACGAATGAATTCGTAAGTAACGAAAGCGTGCTGAGAGTCGCCTTCTATCACGACTCTTTGGGTTGATGTCCTTGGGCCTGACGGTATGTTGGAATCGCAAGGTGATTTCATTCCAGCCCAGTTGCATATATTTACTGAATAGCTGAATCTCATAGTTTTTCCACTGTGGCACCATTACAGTCTGGTTGACTAATTGACCATTCAGCTCAAGAAAAAAGACCTGGGGTGTGCCATTAGATAGACTGACAGACATTCCCTGTAGTTCAAGAACGGCTGTCCCTTCTGCAGCGGCGTAGAATCGAAAGCTTGCGGTCTTACCAAGCACCCAAAGTCCGTGGCTTGCAGGATTGTTGCCTTTTACTCTTTCCCAACCTTGGCCGAAGAGGTTACGGGACTCATCAGTGGGAGGGTAGATAAGGTCGGTGCTAACGGTTCGTTCGGTTACCGGGAGATAATCAGAAAAAAGGACGGTGCCATGCCTTGGGGATCCACACCCTATTAGCAAGGAAAGAGAACCTGATAAGAAGCAGGTTATTAGATGTCGGGTCGCTGAATTCATTTTTTGTGGAAATCTCAAAATCTTGTCTAAACACCACGTAAGCGGGGCCACTTGTTCATCCTCAGGGTAAGCAAGTCCTTTATTATTGAAGGCCTGTGAACTTACAGCAAAATTGACGTTAGATTGTGGGGACCGACCAAGCAAGAACACCCTCTATCATGATACTCTGCGGGACGTCATTTAGGTATCTCATTGCTGTGAGAGATGTTTAGACATAGAGCTTTACGGGTATAGGTATAGGTAGAGGTCTGCTTGATCTTTCAATGTGATACGATGCTGTTCAGGATTTGGCATGCCATTTTCTGAGATAACCGGCCATCGTGCCCTACTGAGCCTGATCTCGCATGCGGTCGCGCGAGAATCCCTGCCACCTAGTTTGATCTTTGCTGGTCCAGATGGTGTTGGGAAGCGCCATGTAGCTCTGGCCGTTGCGGCAGCCTTGAACTGCCAGGCACCCTTGCAATCCACAAGTGAGACTGAGATAGCTGATCCCATTCAGACTAAACGGGGAAGTTCTCGCTTGGAAGATTTTACGATCGAGGCAGATTCCTGTGCACAATGCAACGCGTGTCGGCGGATTGCACGAGGTGTACATGCGGATGTAATAATGATCGAGCCTAGTGATAATGGAAACATTGTTATCGATCAAATACGAGGGGCGGTCGAAAGTGCTACCTATAGACCGTTTGAAGGTCACCGACGTGTGGTAATAATAGATGAGGCAGACTTACTTTTGGTTGAGGCTCAGAACGCGCTACTCAAGACGCTTGAGGAGCCGCCGCCGGCCTCGGTATTTTTCCTGGTCTCTTCAAGGCCAGATATGTTGATACCAACGGTACGCTCACGTTGTCAACGTTTGCGGTTCGGCCGATTGAGTGAAGCCGAAGTATCGGCGCTACTCATGAAAGTACACGGTTACACTGAACTTGACGCTCATGCAGCGGCGGCTACGGCTGGCGGGAGTGTCGGTAAAGTGCTTAAAGAGGGTTCCGCTGACTTTAGTATGGCCAGAGACGTGGCAAGGCGTGTTCTACAAACCGTTTCGGAATCACCAGGAGCGAGGCAGAGATTGACAAGTGCAAAGGAGTTGACGAAGGGTTCAACGGGTTCTCGACCAGCCGCTGACCGGGAGAACCTTGCACTTCGGCTCAGAGCCCTTGGATCCTTGTTGCGAGATCTGCAAGTTCTATTGACCGGTGCAGATGAAAAAATTCTAGCAAACGCAGATCTCAAACAAGGTCTAGTCGTCTTGGGGAAAGCGTTCAATGGTGATCGGATAGGCAATGCGTTTTCAGCGGTCGATCGAGCGCTTGAGGCTCTTGTCGAACGGAACGCGAGTCCAAAGGTCGTGGCTGACTGGCTCGTGTACCAACTATAGAATCCTATCTTCTAGTTGTGTTGAAACAAAGAGGTAATTATGGATACGGAACAGAATCATCCTTTGGTTAGTGTGAAGTTTACGTCCGTTGGGCGATCTTTGACATTTCTGCTTCCGGAACTTGAAATTCATCCTCCTTTGACTCCTGGTGAGGCAGTCGTTGCTCAGGCTGGCGAACATCTGGTGTATGGTACGGTTACTTACACAATTCCTGAGATCGCTGCACGAAAGACGCCGAAAGCGATGAGTCAACAGGTTATGCGTAGAGCGACTGAGAATGATGTGGTCGCCAGACTAAAACAGCAGCACCGTGAGCGTGAGGCTTATCGAATTTGCCTCCTTAAGATCCGTGAACGCGGCCTTCAAATGAAACTAACGAAGGTTGAGCAGTTGTTTGATGGGTCTCGTCTAATCTTTTATTTTACTGCTGAAAACCGGGTCGATTTCCGTGAGCTCGTTCGTGAACTCGCAGGCGAATTTCAGATCCGGATCGAGATGCGTCAGGTTGGACCGCGCGATGAAGCCAAGTTACTAGGTGGTTATGGAACGTGCGGCCGACCGTTATGTTGTACTACGTGGCTGCAGTCGTTCAAACCGATTTCCATCAAGATGGCCAAGCAGCAGAGTCTCAGCCTGAGTCCTTCACGGCTTTCAGGGTTGTGCGGTCGGTTAAAGTGTTGCTTGCGTTACGAACTTCCGAATGCCAAAGGTGAACAATATGCTGGCTGTGCGAATGAAAGCAGCTGCAGCCGCAAAGCTGATGGTCATGGTGGTAGTTCTGGTGGATGTGGTTCTGGTGGATGTGGTTCTGGTGGGTGTAGCGGATGTACGAGACAGTAAGTGGCACGTTCGTCCATTACCACAATTGTTGTTCGATCTCTGAACGGTTGTGGCAGTAACTAACAACTAATTCCCTCGGACGCCCGGTGCCCGATGGCTAACCTTCCCCGTATCGGTCTCACGGTTGGCGATCCAGCTGGTATAGGACCTGAGATTGCTCAGAAGGCGGTGCGAAATCCACGAGTGATTACAGCTTGTGAGCCGTTTATTTATGGGCCTTCTACTGAGAAGGAACTTCAGCCATACCAACCTGGAAAACTCTCTGCTGCTGCAGGTCGAGTGGCTCATGATGTCGTCGTCGACATCGTGCGTGACGCACGTGCTGGGCGCATCGATGCAATCGTCACTGCACCAATTAATAAGGAGGCATTCTCAAAGGCTGGTCTTCCCTGGTTGGGGCACACGGACTTACTGGCTCATCTTACTGAATCTGACCGAGTGGCGATGATGTTCTATTCAGAAAAGCTACGTGTAATCTTGGCTACTGCTCATCTCCCGCTCGCGAAGGTTTCGAGTGCTCTGACTATCGAGAGGGTAAAGTCAACGATCGAACTTGCTGCACTCGAATTACCACGGTTGGGTTATTCATCACCGCGCTTGGCTCTGTCTGGTCTCAACCCTCACGCTGGTGAACACGGGGTGATCGGGGATGAGGATGAGTTGGTGTTAGTACCGGCTGTGGTCTCTTCTCGTGCCCACGGTATTGATGTTGTCGGTCCGTTGCCGGCAGACACAGTTTTTGTGCAAGCTGTACGAGGTAAGTTTGATGCCGTGATTGCGTGTTACCACGATCAGGGACTTATTCCAATCAAAATCTTGTCGTTTGGAAAGGCTGTAAATGTGACGTTGGGGTTGCCCATAATTCGTACGTCAGTTGACCATGGGACGGCGTTCGACATTGCTGGTCAAGGCATCGCTGACCCTTCAAGCATGATCGAAGCAGTTTTATTGGCTGCAAAACTTGTAAGGGGAAGTCGACAGTAATGAATCGATGATTAATCTATTGGAAAGAAATCTCTACACTTTTATCTCTTTGGGTGTTCGGTCCGTTCGGTGGGTAACATCGTCGTATTCGCTATAACCTAGACCAACGACACAGAGACAGAAACCGACGACCTAATCCTTAACTATTTATGGTACGCCAACACAGTGCTGAACGGCGAATTGCTGAAAATCGCAAGGCCTATCACAATTACCATATTTTCGATACATATGAGGTTGGTGTTGTATTGCTCGGTACTGAGGTAAAGTCAATCCGAGAAGGCCACGTGAACCTGAGAGATAGTTTCGGTCGCGTGGAGGGAGGCGAAGTTTTTATTTATAATGTTCATATTAGCGCATATAGCCACCGCGGATACGCTGACCACGATGTTAAACGTAGACGAAAGTTGCTTCTTCATAAGAAAGAAATTCGAAAACTGATTGGGAAGGTCGTTGAACGAGGGATGACTCTTGTTCCGGTGCGAATGTATTTTAAGAATGGTCATGTCAAGATATTAGTTGGTGTTGCGAAAGGAAAGAAAGTTTACGATAAGCGGGAAACGATCAAGAAACGTGAACTAGAACGTGAGATTCGGACCAGCATTAAACAGCGACAATGACTAAGTCGAGGAATTGTTATAGTCGTGGAAAAGTAAGATGGTGCTGGTTGTGGAGGTAAGAATGGACCACACGGAAATTGTTGAAAACCTGACGATACTCGATTGGCAATGAAAATTCCACTTGTCGACTTACAGGCACAATACGGAGGGATTCGCGAGGACGTGCTGGCAGCTATGACACGAGTCTGTGACAGTCAAAAGTTTATTCTTGGTCATGAGGTTGAGGCACTTGAGCGTGAGTTAGCGATCATGCTTGGTGTCGTCCATGCTGTAGGTGTTTCGTCTGGCACGGACGCTTTGTTGATGGCGATGATGGCGCTTGATGTAGCTCCTGGAGATGAAGTGATCACGAGTCCTTATACATTTTTCTCCACTGCTGGGAGTATCGTTCGTTTGGGTGCAAAGCCAGTGTTTGTTGATATCGATCCTACGACGTACAACATCGATACTAATAAGATCACTTCAGTGATTAACCGAAGAACTAAGGCTATTGTACCGGTTCATCTTTTTGGTTTGAGTGTTGATCTCGATCCATTACTTCAAGTGGCACGTTCCGAAGCAATTCCTGTAATCGAAGATGCATGTCAAGCGATTGGTGCTCGGTACAAGAACAGGTTCGTAGGCGCCCTCGGCGCTATCGGTTGTTTTTCGTTCTTTCCCAGTAAGAGTCTCGGTGGTTTTGGTGATGGAGGTCTTCTCGTTACGAACGATGATTCGTTGTCGAATTTGTCACGACAACTGAGAGTACACGGGAATCGCGCCGGACATCTGCATAAGGTGGTCGGTGGTAATTTTCGTCTCGACGCCTTGCAGGCGGCGGTCTTGCGTGTGAAAGCGACCTACCTCGGGGAGTGGTGCGAAGGGCGGAGAACAAACGCCAAACGTTATGACCGCTTGTTTCAAGAGTTTGGTATAAGTACTGACATAGGAGACGGCGGAGTGACCCTTCCGGTCGAGCCATCGACTTGTTTTCACACCTATAACCAGTATGTAATTCGGAGTGTTCGGCGGGATGAATTACGTGCCAACCTTAAGTCCTGTGGTGTTGAAACGGCAATCTACTATCCGGTCCCTCTTAGTCTTCAGGAGTCTTTCAGGGGTTTGGGATATGTATCCGGTTCATTCCCATTTGCGGAGTTGGCAGCGCGCGAGACTCTAGCGCTCCCGATGTACGCTGAGATCACTGAAGCTCAACAAGTTCACGTCGTTAAGTGTATAGCGGAGTTCCTTCGGGTCAATTAAGCCTACCGATATATTTCATATGATGCTGTGATGAAGATCTTTGTTACAGGTGCAACGGGTCAGCTTGGGCGTGCCATCGTAAAAGATTTTTCCCGGAGGTATGAAGTAATCGCGCCTACCAGGAAGCAACTCGATCTCACAAACCCTGTTTCTGTTTTTTCAACCGTTCATGATGTACGACCGTCAGTTATCGTGAACTGCAGTGGTTACAACGACGTTGATGGTGCCGAAGCAGACTCTGTGAGTGCATTGAAGATAAATGCTCTTGCCGTTAGAACATTAGCGGTTGTTGCAAATCAAATAGGTGCGACGTTAGTTCACTACAGTTCGGATTTTGTGTTCGACGGGACCGCTACGGAACCGTACCAGGAAGAAAACGATCCACATCCACAAAGTGCTTACGCAGTTTCCAAGTTGTTGGGCGAGTTTTTAATGAGAGATGCTAATCGGCATTATCTACTTAGAGTCGAAAGTCTCTTCGGAGGTGTCAATGATCGATGGGACACAGATGATGTTCCGCAGAGAAGGAAAAGTAGTATCGATCAGATCATTGAATCAATCGTTGCGGAGAGAGAAACTAGGGTGTTCGTCGACCGCGTCGTGTCGCCGAGCTACATAGAAGATGTGGCAACCGCGACGCGGTCGATGGTTGAGCGTGGCGTTCCAGAAGGCTTGTACCATTGTGTTAACTCAGGAATGGGAACGTGGTTAGAATTGGCTCAGGAAGTGGGTCGTCAGCTCGGACGCGATACTGAGCTAATCCCAATTTCTGCTTCGAATGCAGACTTCGTTGCCACTCGTCCGAAGTTTTGTGCGTTGTCAAACGCCAAGCTTGAGTCAGTTGGTATCAAAATGCCGACGTGGCAGGACGCCCTTAATCGCCACTTGGCTTCTTTAAAGCTTAAAGCATGAAGTAACGAAGGCTCCTTTGGTTGTAGGGAGAAGAGGGTGGTATAGAGTCTAACGGGCGATTCCTTCGAACGTTGCACTAGTATTCTTTGCATCGATCAGGAGTTACTGAGAACAGAGATGAAAAGGAAAGTCTGTCGAGAGAGTTAAATGTTGTTTACGTTGTTATTTCCGTTATCCTCTCAATTTTTATAGAGCTTCATCCGCTAATCTCGCTACCATCATTCCGATAGCTAGGCATGCGGTTAGGCCAGGCGAGTCTATGCCCGCCGCATGCACCAGACGTGAGCAATTCTTATCGTGAACAATCAGGAATTCCGCAAATGATTGTTCAGGTGGATGCAATTTCGGCCTTATACCAGTCCCACCGAGTCTAAGATCGGTCATTTGAATCCCTGGTAATAAGTTATTCGCAGACTCATAAAAGGCCTGTAGGGGCAACCGATCATGCTCATAGTCGTCTTTTGCTGTTTGATACCGGGTTGTAGGGCCGACTAGGACTGTCCCATGGGTTGTTTTCGTAAGGTGTATACCGAGGCTAGGCCCTGAAGTGTCTGGTAGTGGATACACATGACTGTTCACCATGTATTGCTTTCCTGGCACCAATTCTGCGTATTCGCCCCGGCAGGGATGGATGGTGAATCGTTCACCGCCAAATGCTACGGATAGTTCATCAGCATATAGACCGGCAGCATTCACTACGATTTTGGCAAAGATCTTTTCTCGCTCAGTGGTTACTTTGATACCGTTGTTTACGCAGTCGCCGTAAATGGCGGTCGTATTAAGCAGTACGACGACTCCTTCTTGATGGCAGAGCTTTGTCAGGATCTGCACAAATGTTTCGGCCTCGAATGAACCACTGTTGGGTGACCATAGAGCTGCTTGTGCCCGAACGTGAGGTTCACGTTGGCGTATGAAGTTCTGGTCTACTAAAGCAAGGTGTTCGGCTCCGTTGGCTAGACCTCGATGCAACAGTAACTTAAGTTCTGCACTTTGCTTCTCGTTTCTGGCAATAATCAGTTTGCCGCACCGAAGGTGGGGAACTTCGTGTGTTCTGCAGAATTCATACAGTAGTTTGTGACCTTCGACACATAGTTTTCCTGTAAGTGAGTTGGGAGGGTAGTAGATACCTGAGTGGATCACCCCACTGTTGTGTGTACTGGTTTTCGTTCCAGTACGGCTATGGTGTTCAAGTAAGCACACCGTACGACCAGATGAGGCAATTGCTCTGGCGGCGGAGAGACCTACGACGCCACCACCAACCACTAAAACGTCAACGTTCTCCATTGGAATATGCGTTTAAGTATTCAGACAACAACAGAGGTGGTATGGTTCACTCGTAGACTTTATATTCCTGAGGATGATAAGGGTAGCGGAAAAATCTGCTCAGCTCGGCATCTGTTCTTTCAGGTGTAACCATTGGATAATCACTGGAACTTTGTCTTGGCACCGTGTAAGTTTAACTTTAAAGTTCGACAGAGTGGGTGGTTTCTTGGGGTTATGGGAATGAACAGAGAAGATCCGGCCAAGGTACTTTATGAGATTCTAAGGACTACCTGAGCAGAAACAATGACTCCGTTTCCTCTTTGTGTTAAAGAAACTATGAGAATTGTGAGAATTCAACTGTGGGTCTAGCCAGTACGTCTTTAATCAATCGGTTGCGCGCCCGCGAGGCATCCGTCGGAGTTGTTGGTCTCGGCTATGTTGGATTACCCCTTGTAGTTGAGTTCGCTAAGGCTGGTTTTACGGCTGTTGGTTTTGACGTGGATGCATTGAAGATCGATCAAGTCAGAGAGGGTCATTCGTATATTCCTGATGTGTCGGCTGAGCAGATACAAAGAGAATTACAAACAGGGCACCTGAGCGTCACGATGGATTTCAACCGATTGGCTGAGGTTGACACAATTAGCATCTGCGTACCCACACCCCTGCGTAAAACAAAAGATCCAGATCTCTCTTTCATTGTTGCCGCAGTCGAAGAAATTGCAAGTCATTTGCGTCGTGGACAACTCATTGTTTTGGAATCAACAAGTTACCCAGGAACGATCGAGGAAATTGTGCAGCCGAGACTTGAGGCGAAAGAATTACGAGCCGGCCGTGACTTTTATCTGGCTTTTTCGCCTGAGCGTGTGGATCCTGGCAATTTAAATTGGCATACGGCGAACATTCCTAAGGTAATCGGTGGAATTGATGAAACCTCGACGGCTGTCGCGACGGTATTATATGAGCAGATTGTTAAGACTATAGTTCCTGTTTCGTCAACAAAGGTAGCTGAAATGGTCAAGCTCCTGGAAAACACTTTCCGGGCTGTCAATATTGGACTCGTTAATGAGTTGACGCTCATGTGTCACGAACTTCATGTTGACGTGTGGGAGGTCATCGACGCTGCGAAAACAAAACCCTTTGGGTTTATGCCATTCTATCCAGGACCCGGCCTTGGTGGTCATTGTTTGCCTGTCGATCCTTTCTATTTGAGCTGGAAGGCTCGCCAAGACGGTTTTGAGAGTCGCTTTATCGAGCTCGCAGGTCACACGAATGCCGCTATGCCCAAATATGTACTGGGCCGTATCGGTGAGGCACTGAACAGTGTCAGCAAAGCAATTCGTGGGTCGCGTGTTCATCTTTTTGGTGTTTCTTACAAGGCAAATGTTGCAGATATTCGAGAATCACCGGCCATTGATATTGTGCAACTGTTGCACAAACGTGGCGCAGTTGTTTCCTACAGTGATCCGTACGTGCCGAAAATTACGTTGACGGATATCGAGCTCGAATCGCTGGACTCAGGTGATGCGCTTGATCGTGGGTTGGACTGTGCACTCATTACGACGAACCATGATTGCTTTGATTACAACTCGATCGTGCACCAGGCTCCACTGATTGTCGATACACGGAATGCGCTGAAAGGATTCACTTCCACTCATATCTTCAAGTTGTGAGTGTTATGTTCGGTTGAGTAAGGTGGTTGATACTATATGTGTGAACAGTTGTTGGGCCAGACTGAGACTTTCGGAACTGATTGCTAGAAATTATTAACTTCAAAACGCAAAATGTCGAAGCGCGCTATTATCACAGGTGTTACTGGCCAGGATGGATCGTATCTTGCCGAGTTTCTCTTAGAAAAGGGCTATGAGGTGGTCGGTGTGGTGCGGCTGGCAAGCGCGACAAACCTCTGGAGAATCGAGCACATCCTTGACCGAATCGAGATTAGATCAGCTGACTTGCTCGATCAGCTTTCACTTGTTCGTCTTCTGAATGAAATGCGTCCCAACGAACTGTACAATCTTGCAGCGATGTCGTTCGTGCCTGCGTCGTGGGATCAACCGGTGCTCACCGGCGAGTTTAACGCGCAGGGAGTTACACGGGTACTAGAAGCCGTTCGACAAGTTGACACCTCGATTCGTGTTTATCAGGCTTCATCAAGTGAGATGTTTGGTAGAGTTCGTGAAACACCACAAAGCGAGGTCACATCCTTTTATCCCAGAAGCCCATATGGTGTGGCTAAAGTTTTTGCACACTACATAACTATAAATTATCGAGAGAGTTATAAGATCTTTGCGGTCTCTGGGATTCTATTTAATCACGAATCTCCTCGACGCGGGATCGAATTTGTGACTCGAAAGGTGAGTGATGGGGTCGCTAGGATTAAGTTAGGTCTTTCTGAATCGCTTAGCTTGGGTAATCTTGAGGCACGTCGCGATTGGGGGTTCGCTGGTGACTACGTTCGTGGCATGTGGCTGATGCTTCAGAAGGATTGGCCAGATGACTACGTGATTGCGACGGGAATTAGCCATTCTGTGCGTGACTTGGTTGAAGTGGCTTTTGAGCATGTTGGGCTGGATTGGCACAAATACGTCAGAACTGATTCGAGGTTTCTGCGTCCGGCTGAAGTTGATCGTCTCGTGGGAGATGCGTCGAAAGCTCAAAGGGAACTCGGATGGCAGCCGACCCTTGATTTCAAACGATTGGTCACGATGATGGTGGACGCTGACTTGGGGCGGCTAACCAAGAGTCAACAAGACTTAAATGGATAACAATGAGCTATGTGAAGGCGTCTGTCTAAAGGCGCTCACCAATTACCGCATAATCCAAATAAGTAAAGAGTAGTTTATTAAGTTTTGTGACATTTTCGTTGAAAGTCAGGGCCAAATTAGAGGCCGACTGGAGATCTCTTGCTGATTTAGGTTTGTCAGGTGGAATAGCAATTGGTTGTAGTTTCAACGCGTCAGGATAGGGTGCTAAGTATTTGGTGTTGATCTGCTGAAATCCGCTGGCGACGAGTAGGTACGTTAGCGTGTCAGGATGCAGAGGGTGTACGTGTGTGATGTCACGGATATAGCTTTCAAAGAATGCAAACCAACATGCGGGATTGATCGTTTCAAGAATTATTTTCGAGCCTGGTCTGAGCTTGTGGTACGCTGTTTCTAAGAGTTGTAGCAAGTAATCTGGTTGCAGGTGCTCAACGACTTGAGCAGCGAAGAGTCCGCCGAGTGAGCCGTCAGGCAGTGAACTGAGGTACGAGAGCCCGTCTCCTTCGTACGCTGTGAGACCCCGCGCACGACAAACCTCTACCATCTCATGATTGATGTCTAATCCTAGACAACCGATTCCTCGTTCAGTAAGAAGATCTAGAAATTCACCGCGTCCGCAGCCGATATCAATGACGTCTGAGGAATTTTCAAAGTAGCTAACGTACTCTGAGACCCTTTCACGGATCTCCTCCTGTGTTCCGCGAAATTGATCCTCGAAGCCGACATATTTATAGGAATTCAAACTACTGGTGAGAGGTGTTGAATTATTCGTTGTGGTTGACTTTACATTAGAAAGGGGATTATCGGTTTCTGATTGTCTGATTGAAATCAGTCGTTCTAGCTCACGCTTGAGTGAAAGTGATGCTTGGTGTGTAATGGCCAGAGTGTTTCTCATTTCGTTAACTTTTGCATCGTAGCGTCGATCTCGAGCTACCATAGATTCCCAGCGCTTCTGTAATTCATCGCTAACTCCGTCGATGGCAGCAGCGAGACCAGTCGTTCTTTCACCAACATCTTCATTAATCCGGCGCATTAATGCTGAGATTTCTCGGTCTTTCGTATCGATGTAGGGTGTGATTTGCTGAACAAAAATGATGAGACGAGATTGGAATGCCACAAGTGCCACAAACTGTTCTTTGATTATCTCAATTGTGGTTTCGAGGACACGCTGTATTTCTCTGTGGAACCCGACATTTCTATTGATGTGGTCAACGAGTACCGAGTTGAATTGCTGCTGCCGCGCAAAGAATGGTCGAACCAGAGGCCAGATTAATCTCTTAATCTTTGTTTTCCATCCTCGAGTTTGATCGTGGTCGTTCGCTTGGGATAGGTTCCGTAGCTGATTGAGAGAGGCAATTTGGTGCTCATCGAAAATCGGTGGAGGGTTGAGTATAATCGGTGATTGCTGAATTGCTTGGTCAAGTATCGTTAGTGCCTCATTATAAAGACGGTCAGTCTCTTCTCGTTTGGACTTAAGACGATCAAGATCTGCAGTGGTTACGGTTCGTTTGAACATCTGGATTTGAAACTAGGAACTGGAAGTGCCTCGCAGCATTTCCGCTTACAATATCTTTAGCCTTCACTCTATCAGGCCTTCGACAGGACTACTGGCGAAGGCGTACATCTTACGTGGGATACGACCAGCAACATATGATAGCCGACCAGCTCGGACGGCGAGTTTCATGGATTCAGCCATCGCTACGGGGTCCTGAGCACCAGCGATACCGGTGTTCATTAATACACCGTCGACACCAAGTTCCATAGCAATTGTGGCATCCGAGGCTGTTCCGACGCCAGCATCCACGATGATTGGGACTTCAGCAGTTTCCTTAATGATTCGAAGATTGTTGGGGTTCTGGATCCCAAGACCAGATCCTATCGGCGCACCGAGTGGCATTACGGCCGCGGCACCGGCATCCTCAAGTTTTCTACACGAAATCGGATCATCATTTGTATACGGTAGAACAATGAACCCTTCCTTCACGAGGCATTTAGTTGCCGCTAAGAGTGCTTCGTTATCAGGAAATAGGGTTCTCTCGTCACCGATTACCTCGAGCTTCACCCAATTTGACATACCGATCTCCCGACCTAGTCTGGCAGTTCGAATGGCGTCATCCGCTGTGTAGCAGCCTGCTGTGTTAGGGAGCACAAAATATCTCGAGGTGTTGATGTAATCGAGCAACGACTCTTTTGCTTGATCGTCGATTTTAACTCTTCGTACGGCAACGGTCACCATCTCCGCTCCTGATATTTCATGGGCTTGCATCATCACTTGGTTGGATGAGTACTTTCCGGTACCGACAATCAGTCGAGACCGGAAGGTCTTACCGGCGATGATCAGAGAATCGGAAGACATTGCTTCTTTGATGGTCATGGAGTGGAGACCAGCATTCAATACCTAGTGGTTCCACCACCGACGAAGTTTACGAGTTCGACGTGGTCTCCATCACTTAAGATTGTAGATTCGTAAGCTTGACGTTTTAGTATCATCAGATTGTGCTCGACAGCTACTCGGCGAGAATCAACCTTCAACCTGGTTAACAATTCTTTGACCGTTAAGGGCCCTTCGAGCTCAAAAGCCTCGCCGTTGAGGATGATTTTCACAAAACAGCGTACCCCTGAGGCAAGAAGTAAGTCAAGGTTAACTGATTGGCTCTTCAAGAGTTAGGCCCAGACTGGATTAAAGACATACTCTCCGCGCAGTCCAGAACTCTTCAGCGCCGGCTCTTTCACTTTCTAGATTGCTGGGTTAGTCCCAACTCACGGATCTTCCGAACCATTGAGGAAATCAACTGATAGTCCCATTTTAAGGAGGAGTTGTCGCGCGTATTCAGTTCCGTCGGGTCGTAAGTGAGCCGGTAGTGCAGTATCGACGTTTCTTGTTTTTTTAGCATCATGGATTAGGGCAAGATTGATCACTCTTCGATAATCGGTGACCATACGTTCCATCGTGTGGGTTTTCTGCCAAAACTTACGCGCCTGATTACCAAGTCGTTCACGCAACTTACCGTCGACAGTTAATCGTTCCATCGCCAGTTTTAAAGAGTGATCTTCGTCCAGGATATCGATACTTACGCAGGTAGGTTCTGGTGTCTGAAGAGTTGAATTTTCCTCATGTGAACAAATTTCTTGGGTCGCGTAGTTGATCGTCCATGAGCGAGGATCTAACGCCGTAACATCTACGGTGTGGATCAGATCCGTGATGATGGTTGGTTTACCCGCTGCCAGACACCGCAACCACGACGCCGATGTTTCGCGAGACGACGGCCAACGAAGGCAGAGACACACATCTGCAGCGTTGATGTAGTTTGGCAATTCAGAATCTTCCACCCACTGTGTCAATGTCACACGATTAGCAATGCCAAGCGCCTTCGCTTCCGTCGAAGCATCGTAGTAATCTGCAGTTGGACCCACCAAGAGTAGGTGAGTTTTTTGAGTTGTTTCGGAGCCTGCTGCGAGTGCACTCAGCGCCTGCGAGATCCGTTTTTCTGGAGTTACTCTTCCAAACGCTGCGAACACGACAGCGTCGTTGGCGATGCCATAGCGTGCTCGAAGTAGCTGCTCGTTCAGTATCGTTGGGCTCGTATTTCTGGATTCTTGGTAACCGCTCCTTCGTCGCTCATCACAGAAGTCATCTTTGACTCCCATACTAATTGCTTCGATCCGTGTCTCTGGAAATTGCTCACATAGGTCTCCTACGAGTCTGGGATTGTGCGCGGCGACGACTCTAGCCGACTGGATGGCTATTCGTAGCATCGGCCAGAAATAATTGAGTGACCCCAGTAGTCCGGCAACCCCAAGTTCGGCGACATCCGGAGAGACATCAGGATGATTGTACGCGAACTCGGTACGGTAATCATCGTTACGTCTATGTTGGCGCAACCAACGACCTCTGGCATGATGAAGTTGCCCATCGTGTAAAACGACGAGTCCGGAATACCGCACGAGGTACGGCCACATGTAGTCATGGTATGTCGCATTCCCCAACTGGTAGACCACAAGATCGTAGGGATGATTAGCTTGCTTCCACACGAAGTCGTGAGCATCAAAAACCGCAGCTCCAGGGATTGGACACTGGGGGCCAGATTGCTTTTCTGACCGGTCCACGAACACATCAATGTCGTGGGTTTCAGTGAGGTACGGCAAGAGCTCGGCATTGTAAGCAGCTATGCCAGAGCGCACGGGAGGTAGTGGAGCGAACCAAGCCAATCTTGCCATAATTAAAGACTAAGAACCTGGATTAGAATCGAACTGACCGACGGTCTCCAAAGACCAGTTCATCATCCCTAATTTCCTAAGCGTTTCCAAATAGTTGAAGGACAGGCTCATGCGAGGGGATGTCCTTCTCTCACGTCCATAAGTATATAACCGGGTACAATTTCGGAATATCCGTGGCTAGGCTGATAGAATCTTTCTGATTTGTGAAGATCTTATACACGGCTGTCGATACTCCAATTCCAGGTCGCCACGGGGGTAGTGTGCATGTTCTCGAGCTATGTCGCGCCCTGGTTCGTCGTGGTCATGAAGTACATTTAGTGGCGCCTACTCGCCGCGAATACTTTGGGAAAACGGCTACCAAGAGATTCTTGGTCGACGGAAATACTCAGCTAGATGGCGTAATTCTTCATTCGTTACCCAAACCATTTCGTTTTCTGGAGTGGACGGCCGTGAAAACAATCCGCCGACTGGTACTAAGTCTATCTCCGGATGTCGTGGTTGAACGCTTCTACACGTTTGCGGGAGCAGGCATCTGGGCAGCGCACACGTTAAAGGTGCCGGCAGTCTTAGAAGTGAACTCGCCAGCGCGTTCATACCCAGGTTCGTGGCGTGATCGCCTGGATATTTTAACGCTTGTGCGTCCAGTGGATCGCTGGCGCCGTCAATTACTCGAATGGAGCGATGCGGTCTACACGACTTCCAAAGATCTCTTACCACCGG
The DNA here is from genome assembly GCA_965249535.1 of Vicinamibacterales bacterium. Classification (GTDB taxonomy): domain Bacteria; phylum Acidobacteriota; class Vicinamibacteria; order Vicinamibacterales. The sequence goes on along the minus strand of OZ252241.1, from coordinate 1,350,256 downwards.
AAATACAGGCCAAGGTCCACGTGGTTGTTAACGGAGTAGACACTCAACGCTTTCGGCCCGGTTCACGTAAATCATCTATGGGCCCACTGCGGTGTGTATATGTTAGTAGTTTTCGAGCTTGGCACGGAGTGGAGGATCTGATCAGTGCCGCTTCAATTTGTGCAGCCAGAGGAGTAGATCTTCGGATTATCTGCGTAGGACATGGGCCTGGGTGGGCCAGTGCGTACAGGGCAACTCGCCGCGCCGGCCTCGAAGCAATGGTTAAATTTTTAGGAGAGATCGCGCACAGCGATGTACCTGAACAATTGGCGCGTGCCGACGTAGGTTTGGCCCCATTTCTTCCTATAGGCTTCAGTGCGCTAAAATTGGGTTGGTTTTGGTCACCGATCAAGATCTTCGAATATTTGGCGGCTGGCCTTCCTGTCGTGACTTCAGACGTTGAGGAATTACATGAATTGTTGCCGGACGCGGTTGCCTCTTTTTACACGGCGGGCGAACCTCGTGAATTGGCCGATATCCTCGAAAAACTCTCCTTCGACCGCGATAAGGTGCGCGTTATGGGTGAAGCCGCTCGTGCGCTCGCAGAGTCTCGATATACTTGGGATCAACAGGGGATTTCTGTGGAGCAATTGTTAGAAGAGGTAATAAAAAATCGCCGTTGACCAGACGTTGAAACCGACTTCATCCGCGGTTAAGAGTTCGCTGGTCGTGCTGTTGGTAGGAGCGTGTTACAAGCCGTTGACATCTGTGCGATCAAATCCTGGACCCACTGGTCATTGTGTTATCAGCTTGTTCAAGCAAAGGTTCCAGCGAGTGGTTTTTATAATGGCGCCGGATTCATGATCGATCACGAACCATTCTAGTGAATTCTTAGGAACTATTAACGAAGAGCAGCACGGGTTTCTCCTAAAGTTAGCAGATTCATTGTACACGGCAGGCACCTCTGATAGATTGGTGCAGGCTAGTCTCTACCGAGACTGCTGTACGATTTTGGAAGTAATGATTTACCAAAACGAGAACGTGGACCACCTGGTCAAAGTGGCTCTCGAGCGCGACTGTAGCATCTTTAAAGAGGGGGCTTATGCTATTCTCAACTGCGTTGTACACGTGCCATCGCTCTAAGGTAACAGCCGGCGAGACTGCTAGTTTCTGTTTAGTTTTATCGCATTCATGGAACGCACTTTGAGTCGTCCACGAACTACAAATCTCCGCGACGTTAGTTCTGATCGCCAGAAGGTTGACGCAGTTGTCGACTCAGGTAAGCCGCTACGTATCGTCATGGTAATTCAACGCCTACGTCCATATTTTTCTGGGCAAGGCGTGCAAGTTGAAGGGTTCTGTCGTGAGCTAACAAAGAAGGATGTTGATGCAACAATCGTCACTGCCGTTGTTGGTCGACATCCAAGAGTTGAGTGTATTAATGGCTACCGGATCAGGCGGTTGCGTTGCGATCTACCAGTGGTTAAATTTTCTACACAAAAATACCGTCTTAAAAGTCTGCTTTTCAGTATACGAACTTTTATTGATCTTTGGCAACAGCGCAAGATTGATCTTGTGCACGTTCATGCTTTAACTGACGCGCTTTATGCCTCTTGGTTATTTAGTCGACTGCGAAGGTTGCCGCTTCTGTTCGAGATGACGTTGTTGGGAACAGATGATCCATTGACAGTCCGGAGTTCAAGGAATCTATTTTGGCGTCTCCGTTATGCGATATTCTGCCGTTGCGATGGGTACGTAGCGATTTCGCCCGCATTAGCGCAGACCTATAAACAGGCCGGTTTACCATCCGAGAAGCTACGAGTGATTCCTCAGGGCGTTGACATTACGGAATTTGTGGCGGCTGAAGATCGCATTGTGTTACGTCGGCAGTTGGGATTACCCCTGAAGGGTTCACTGCTAATCTTTGTTGGCTCCTTGGTTCATCGAAAAGGGATCGATATTTTGCTTACTGCGTGGAAACAAGTGTGTTTACGTTGTCCGGATGCACACCTTATCCTTGTAGGAAAAAACAAGTTCGCTGAAAATCTTGAAGATTACCGGTTCTTGTCCCAACAACTTGAGCAGGTACCAGAACCCGCCATCAGGAATCTGCACCTTGTCGGGCTTAGCGAACGTGTAAGTCATTACCTACAAGCTTCGGATATTTTTGTATTTCCTTCTCGTCGTGAAGGTTTCGGAACCGTGATTATTGAGGCGATGGCATGTGGTCTACCCTGCATAGTTGCTGAACTTCCAGGTATTACCGACTACATATTTGGCGATAGTGGAAGTAATGGCATCGTTGTGGCGCAAGAGAATGCGGAAGAGCTGGCGTTGGCAATTGAAAGGTTAATATTGGATGCGAACCTTGCCATCTTGGTGGGACGTAATGCCCGCCAGCGTGTTGTCGATCGTTTTAGTTTCACGCGAATCGCGGATGACTACCTTGATTATTACACGAATCTAGTGAGTGCCCGGAGGGCCAGGCTACGTGTCTAACGGCACACGAACTCCAAACTCAACACGGACGACAACCACGGATGAGTTTCCCGATCTAGTCAGCCAGGCGTCTCAGGCGGCGTTCTGGAATGCGGTGCTATTGCCTTTAGTGGCGATTTTCAATCTCGCGTTTGCTGTCATAGTGCGTCAAAAATTTGGACTCTTTTCTGGTGTCTACGACGTAGTTCTTGGACTTTCATCAGCGTTTATTTTGTATTCGAGTGTTGGGATTCCAGTTAGTCTGACCAAGTTCTTGCCAGAGATTGAATCCTCACGTGGCACCGTTGCGCTACTTCGCTTTTTGAGACGTGCGTCGGTCTTCAGGTTATTGGTTCTTGTTTTGGTCCTAGTACCTTTCAATATTCTAGCCATCCCGATCGCCGAGCGTCTCGATCTCGGGGCAGATGGTGCGACATATCTGCGTCTCCTCTCTGTTCTAGTGGTCGCTCGTGCTGTTCTTGATCTTGTATCCAAAGTACTGAACACCTTCTTCGCACAGTTGTGGGTAAACCTCATGGCGCTAACTCAGTCTGCGCTCAATTTTGGCTTGGTTAACCTGGCACTTCTATTAGGGTACGGCATGAGTGGGGTCATGGGAGCCCTGATGGTGAGTTCGTTAGTGCTCTCACTGATTGGAGCGAGCTACACACCATATCTCTTACGACGTGCAAGCAACCAGCCGCCGAAGAGTGTAGTTGTTGGGTCCAGTAAGAGTGATGGGTTGCTGGTCGGAGAAGGAAATCGTTTTTTTCGTTTTGCGTCGTTTAGCTATGTCTTTGAAATCTCACTCTTTTTTTCTGGAATGGGTTTTGCTGGTCCAGCGCTGGCAGTTGTGCTCAATCGTGAGCAGGTTGCACTTTTCGCCGTTGGATTCAAATTTGCGCTCATGACGGTGGTCGTAGTCGTTGCAGCTTTTCGTGGTCTGTATCGACCGTTGTTCGCTCGAGTAAGAATTCGTGATAATCCGTCTCAGCTGCAGAGAGCTTTCATTGCAGTGACAAAAGTCCAGATATTATTGTTGGTGCCAGCCGGAGTTGGTCTTGTGATCATGTCAGCTGATTACGTACCGTTGCTTTTCGGCCTTGAGTTTCAACCAGCCGTACCGATTGCTCAGGTCCTTGTTTGTCTGATGTACGCAGAGACAGTTTTTGGTCTTGGAGTTATTGTTCTGTCAGTGGATGAGCGGTATCTTCGTGTCTTTTGGACTCAATCCGTGCTCATTCTCCTAGTACCGTTTTTCTTGTTTGGTGCGGCTAATTATGGAGTTTTCATGGCGGCGGTCGTGTTTGGTAGCGCTCGGCTCGGGGCTGCGCTACTGGGTTATTTATTTTGTCGACGGGATTACGGGTTCCGTTTTCCTTGGGCATTTGCTTGTCGGGTTGGTTTGGTTAGCCTCGTCATGGGAAGTGTGTTAGTGGTTGCGCAGAGTTGGTGGACAAGGTCAGTAATTGAAGCCATCACACTTACGTTCGCGGGCATTGTGATATTCGGTTTTGGTCTTCGAATCGCAAAGGTAATGGGCCCTGATGAGACTGAGCTATTACGTCGGGGGCAGTTACCTGGACATCGATGGATTTTGAATTGGCTTGTTCGGTCGGGCCAAAGTGTTTCTGCCAAGTGGGTGTCCTGAATGCGGATCAGTATGTTTATGCCAGATCTGGGTCCAAACGCTCTGGGTAGAGAGGTCCACCTGGACTTCGCCAAGGCAATTGAGGAATTGGGTCATCATTTTGAATTATTAAGTACAGGGTCATCGGATCATTGTTCAGAATTGGTTGGGACTGGGAAAATCCTTGATGTGCCAGCTGGTTGGCAGAGATTGGGGCGACTTGCTTCCCCTCTGTTTAGAACGAAGTCATTGCTACCGTCCGTCGCTGCGCTCGCCAAACATCTCAAACAGTTTGGTAATTCAATTGACCTTTTGCACGTTGAAATTGCTTACCCTCATGGTGCGGCGGCTGCCCTAGCAGCGAAAGTGGCTGATTGGAAAGGTCCCTTGGTGATTACACCGATGGGTGAAGATACACTGGTTGTTAAAGACGCCTACTACGGCTTTCGGCGTTATCCTGTTCCAAGGGTGCTCGTGGATTGGACGTTGTCCCGTGCAGCTGGCCTCCGCTGTATTTCACCGATGCATGAGGAATGGATTGCTGGACTTGCTCCCCAGGTAAGGCGCCGTGTCATTCCGTTGAATATTTCTTTGACTGTAGCAGCGGCCGCCGAGGAATCGACTACTAGAAAAGAGAACCGCCGCCGAATTGCCCGAGAGTTGGTTAGTAGCGACTTCAATATCAGCCACAGACCGATCATTCTATCGCTAGGCAGGCTTCACCCGTTCAAAGGGCTGGATGTATTGATTAAGGCAATGGCATCGATCGAGAGGGCTGTCTTATTAATTGCTGGTCCGTCACTTGAGGGTAAGGCCTTTGGCAATGAAGTAACACGCCTTCTTGAGATTGCTAATAAGTATGGAGTGGATGATCGCGTCCAGTTGCTAGGATCAGTTTCTTCGTTGCGGTCGCTCGAGCTGCTGGCAGCAGCCGACATTGTAGTAGTACCGTCGCATCTCGAATCCCTCAATAAGGTGTGCGTGGAGGCGGCCGCTGTTGGCACACCATTCATCGTGACCAAAACAACTGGGATCTGCGCTTGGGTTCCTGATTCTGGTGTTGGGATCGTCGTGCCACCTCGAGATCCTGGAGAACTTGTCAGTGCTATTACTGAAGTACTTAGCGGACACTGGCGTCTTGATTACTTGAGTGCGACTAAGTTCGTTGGCCGATTCTATCCGCAAAAGGTCGCTGCCGAGGTTGTCGATTTTTACCAAACGGTCTTGGGATAAGTTTTATGAGTAACGGTTTGTTTTTTGTTGTCTGAGACTGGATGTCCTCGATGAGTCACGTTAATCATTGCTTAGTGTTTCTAAATGTTTGCGAGAGTGATGTCAAAAACTGAACGTTGCAGTCGCGGCGTCCGTAAGGTGATATGTGTATTTTGGAACGTTCTCGAATCTTCGAGTAATCTGAGTTCTATGGATGTTACGTGTATCCATTCTGATCGTGGGTAGGACTGCTACAGACAGTAAAACGAGACTTGGCTGATGGACTTAGTGCCGATTGATTTGTCAAATTCATGACTAGTGCGCGAATCGACTTAATCTTTCCACGTTTTAAGCTGCTTTCTGGGGCTGAGCGGGCCATTCTCGGTTTGGCCGAAGCAATGTCTAACGCGGGACACAGTCCGCGAATTGTTTGTCATCAGTTCGATAAGTCCTGTGAGTCACGGTTGGTAAATGGAGTCGAACTTGTATGCAGCGGTCGTCGTCTCGACTGGACCCCGAACCGCTATCTGAATGCGGCATTCGACTACATGAGGGCTTTTCAGCTGCGTGCTTTTCTGAACCCGAAGGCTGATATTCAGATACTGTTCGGACCTGCGTTGCCACTTATTGTGAACCTTCGCAAGTTGAGGCGGTCCAAAGCGGTGGTACTCTACTACTGCTGGGAACCACCTCGTGTATTGTATCAGGATCGGGAGATTGTACTTTCACGATTGGGTTGGTTGAGTCGTTTCATGTCTTTCGCGTTACGAGCCTATACTGTTTGGGATCGTTACATGGTAACGTTGGCAGACGGAGTTTGTACGTCCAGCCAGTTTGCAGCTAAACGGATCCAAGAGTGCTATGGGAGACCAGCAACACCAGTAACTTTGGGGGTTGACCGTCTTAGGCTCCGGAAGGTTGTTGATAACGTTCCTGATATTCCACCAGTCATGCTGACGGTTAACTATTTGCATCCACGCAAACGTGTTGATCTAATCATTGAGGCCGTGGCTATGTGCGGTCGCGCGATGAGTTCTGGAGAGAAACCCAAGTTAGTAATCGTTGGTGATGGTCCGGAACGACGAAGTCTTGAGGAGCTAGTTGTTCGATTGGGATTGTCTAGCCGGGTACGATTCGCTGGGTTCGTTCCTGATGATGAACTGCCACGCTACTATGGATCAGCTACATGTTATTTGCACGCTGGTGTTGAAGAATCTTTTGGATTATCCGTGATTGAAGCTTCGTACTGCGGCCGGCCTGTGGTTGCAGTTGATGAAGCTGGGATCAAAGAAACTGTGGAGCACGGGGTGACCGGATATCGCGTGCCCGCGACAGCTATTGACCTTGCAACCGCCATCGATCAAATTCTTGAACGGCTGGACCATGGAAGATCTCTTGGTCAAGCCGGTCACCGAAGAATCGAGGCGCGGTATCGCTGGGAACAAGGTGTAGTGGACGTCATGCAATTAGCTCGAGATGTGAAGGTGTGGCGTTGAAAAGTGTCAGTCGAGCGGAGTGGTGGCAAGAGTGGAAATTGATGTGTCTTGTCGCTATCCTCGCTTTACCTCTTTTTACTCCACGTCTTTATGGTAGCGATGAGATTAAGTATTTTGTTCCACTCCGCTCATTCTATTTTGACCGCGATCTCCACTACGCTAATGAGTACGCTCATTTTATTTCTCGTGACCCAGTGGCGCATGCAGGTCTTGAGCCGTATATGGAGACGGTCACAAGCACCGGTCACCGACTTAATGATGCACCGATCGGTTCGGCATTCCTGTGGGCGCCCTTCTATGTTGTCGCTGATGTTGCTGTCGTTGTGGCAAGAACCTTTGGGGTTAATGTTCAAAGGGATGGGTACGGCTGGCCTTACACCTTCGCTGTATGTCTGGGTTCTCTTGTGTGGGGAACTGCTGGTCTGTTCCTTACGTATCGTTTATGTAGGAAGTACGCGAGTCGGATGGCAGCCAGTCTCAGTGTGATTTCAATCTGGTTTGCCTCGCCGTTGATTTTGTACCTGTACATCACTCCTCCAATGGCTCATGCTAATTCGATGTTCGCAGTTGCCCTTTATCTACTGGTTTGGCACGAAACGCGTCAGCGAAGCCAGACAAGCTGGTGGGCTTTCTTGGGAGTGACCGCTGGTCTTATGGTTCTCGTCAGAGAGTTGAACTGGCTCTTCCTACTGACGATCGTAATCGACGAATTGACGGCCATCTTTGTTTTTTCGAAATCGGGCCTAAAACGCAGCGAAACTCTATTAAGCTCATGTGGAACCTTGTCCGCTGGTCTTTGCAAGCAAATCCAAAGGAAATGGAGGGGATATCTGACGTTCGCGGTTTTGTTTGGGGTAGTAGTAGCTCCTCAGTTTTTTGTTTACCTGACACTGCATGGCACTTTTGGTCCTTCCCCGTTTATTCTTGAGAAGTTCTTGATGGTGCCGTCATTTGCCGGTGCAGTTCTCTTTTCCGGTTTTCACGGGTTGTTTTCATGGCATCCAGTGACGTTTCTGGGTGTTTTGGGTCTCATTTATTTCTGGCGATACGAGCCTCTAATCGCAAGTGCACTGGCATTGGTCTTTATTGTTCAGGTGGCGGTCATTGGATCCTATGAAACGTGGTGGGGTGGTGCCTCGTTCGGAGCACGGCGATTCATCAATTGTTTGCCTATTTTCGCATTGGGGTTGGCTGTTGTATTGACCAGACTTCAGCCATTTATGCGCAGAGTTGCAGCTTTTGGGCTAGCGTTTCTCGTTATCTGGAATTTAGGTCTCGCAATGCAGTACTCCGCAGGGCTCATACCTCGTGATCGACCAGTCATGATGAAAGAGATCGTGTATAACCAATTCTTCGAAGTGCCATCCCGGCTGTCTGGGATCGCTTGGCGATTTGCGTTCGATCGCTCATCGTTCTACCGTACGCGCCAGTAATGCATACATCTCCACCATGGCGGATCTGGCTCGTGACCGATGTGTATCCGCCTGGTTGTGGCGGAAGCGGTTGGAGTACCCACTCACTCGCGAGAACATTGGTCGATAACGGTCACGCCGTCGAGGTGATTAGCCTCAACTCGAGACGATCAGTACCCGTTCAGCGAACCTACGACGGCATAACGGTTAGCGAAGTGGGAGTCTGGTCAGCTCACAAAGATCCGCGGCGGCGCTTGGGATCGTATGACTACACGTTTCATACCCTCAGCAATTACCTTGGCTATCGCCTGTTAAGAGAACCTGAGGTGGATCTGCTCCACGCTCAACATCTTCACAGTGGGCCTCCAGCGGTTTTGACCGGCCGGGTGCATGGACGTGCGACTGTGCAGACGCTTCGAGATTACTGGCCAGTGTGTCTACATGGGACTTCCTGGTGGGATCAGACTGTTTGCACGGGGTGTAACGTCAAGAATCTCCAAGGTTGCATGAGCGAGTATTGGGGTTGGCCACGACCACTGGCTCGAATGATGGTTCCTTGGGCTCGTCGACGGCTTGTGTCACGCAGACATGGAGTTAAGGCCGCCCATAGGATCCTAGCGGTTAGCGATTCACTTTCGCGTCGGATCAAAACTGAGTTTCCAGAATTCGATCTTTCTGTCGTACCGAATGTGGTTGACCAGGCTGTGGTGGAGGCCGCCGCCGCCGGCGCTGCTGATCTTACTAGCACTCTTCCTTCTCGTTATTTGCTTGCGGCTGGAAAGTTGCTCCCAACCAAAGGTTTTGATCTCCTGTTGACGGCACTACACGAGGTTAACGCTCAATTACCTCTTGTTATCGCTGGGGATGGTCCAGAGCGGCGAACTCTGGAGGAACAGGCAGCTTCTTTGGACCTCAAGGTACATTCTCTGGGTTGGGTAGAACATAGTGCCTTGTTGCGTCTGCAGCAGAGAGCCCATGCGGTAACTCTACCGAGTGCTTGGGATGAACCGCTATCGCGGTTTTTGTTGGAGTCCATGGCTCTTGGTACGCCAGTGATTGCTTGGGCCCGAGGAGGCAGTACGGAGGTGATTAAAAGCAGTGATAATGGTTGGTTAGTGAATAACCCTGCTGACTTAGGATTAGCGTTAGCTTTCCTGGAATCGTCAGAACAACGGCAGCAGATGGCCGCTGCTGCTCAAGCTACAATTTTAAAGTCTTATTCCCCTGATGTTGTCTACACGAAAATCGCTGAGGTTTATGTTGCGGCGATCGAGCGAGCTAGGAAAGATAAAGGAAAATACGTCACGGATTGAGGAGTTGTTACTCATTTCCCAGAGCATTATTATTCTTGAAACAATCCTGGAGGCATGTCCCGTCTTTTGTAATTACTGCGATGTTACGTTTGAGGGGTTGTTGAATTTGTGAAGCAGATCGTGAGCTTGTCTGGGACCCCAACCGCCTTACTTGAGGCTGCAAGATCTCTGGATTTTGAGCCAATATTTTTTAACGAAAGGTGTCGGGAATAGCTAGTAAATCTAGGGAATAACTGATGATCCATGGCACATGTAAGGAGGAGCCACTCCACATTGCAATGGTGGCACGCCGTGTTCATCCAGCTCATGGGCCTGGAGGGCTGGAGCGCCACGTCTATGAGCTGACCTGTCGTCTCGCTCGTGCCGGTCTTAAGATCGACCTAATCACCGAAGCTCCTAGAGATCCAGCAGTAAGAGCCAATGCTGAAGCATCGTTTCCTGACAGCGTTGTCACTCATTGGATTCAGGATCGATGGTTGCCGATCGGTGAGAAACCAGGAACGATTGTCTTGGACCGTGTCACGAATTATCCCCTATGGTCATGGAAGGTCGCGAGGCATATGGTTGCGTTGAGGGGTGAGGAATTTTGTTCTGGCTGGTCCGTGGTGCACATTCACGGTTTGGCGGGATGGGGTCTCGCAAGAGCGTCGAAGCGTGGTCTGTTCAAGAATCCCTTGGTTTTGACCACTCAGGGTCTTGAGGAATTTCGTTCACACTCATGGATGAAGCACTTGGCCTATAGTCCGTTCCGTGCCTGCATGCGGACCGTCGCAGCTGAGAGTAATGCAGTCGTGGCCACAGATGTTTCTCTTCAGCCATTAGTCGAGCAACATTTAAAGATACCAACATCTAACCAGGTGGTGATTGTGAACGCCGTGGATCCAATTGAGTGTCGTAGGCTTGCCAATCCGGGGCATCGGCGTGAATTGGTAGCAAAACTTGGCCTCGACCAGGCATTTCCTTTGTTACTTTCGGTAGGGCGACTTGCTCCAAATAAAGGTTTCGAGATGGTGCCTCGAGCACTTGCGTCGGCGGCGCAGCGGTTACCCAGTAGTTGGACTTGGGTGCTCGCCGGTGAAGGCGCAGCTCGCCGAACAATCGAAGATTCAGTGATGGCCTCTGGAATTGCCAGTCACTGCGTTCTTGCCGGAAGGCTAACTGATGAAGATCTTCACAATCTGTACAGCGTTGCCGACTGGTTTATTCATCCTACACTGTATGAGGGTTCGAGTATTGTAACTCTCGAAGCCATGGCACACGGGTTACCAGTGATAGTGTCAAATACTGGGGGCTTGCCGGACAAAGTTGAAGAAGGCGTTACGGGGTTCCTCGTTCCTCCAGGAAATCTGGATGCACTTGCCGAAGCTTTGATTAACACAAGAAAAGTTGACGGTAAGACTTTTGGGGAGGCCGGGCGTCAGATCTGCGAGGTTCGCTTTAGTTGGGATGCGGTAACGCGACAGTATATTGCGCTGTACAAAAGCTTGGCCAGAATGTCTCCCATCATCTAACTTCCACACGGTCAATCATGATGCCGAGCTCTCGGCCGTCTTGTCCTCCGTGAGCGTCTCGCGGAACCCAGGTGTTCGATAAGATTTTAAGGGTGGCTGTTACCTTGCTTTTTGCGATCTTTTCAGCCATTTCTGGTCGAATCGCGAAACTGTATGGAAGAAACTTTTCTGTGATCGTGGCAGTTCCAAGCAGGCGGTCGTTTAGATAGATGACTACCCGAGCTTTGGGGACACCCTCTGGTCGCCCTCCGTTACTTAACCAAAGAGTCACGAGACGACTGTGTTCCGCTGCAGAAGGAAGGATCGATATGAAAGATGTTTTCCGGGTCCAACGGAACGTCGTTTGCCCGGTACCTAAACGCTCTTTTGCATGAAACCTTCTGACATGCAAATCATCCATGGTGCCGATGTCAAGAGCGAACCATTCCGTTTCTGCCGGGGGTGGGACAAACTTGTAGATGCCGAAGTAGAATTCCTTGTACCGAACGCCACGGGGATAAGTGTTCCATTGTGATTCGTACTCAGGGACCTGGAATCTTTTACTGTCAACGGCCGTAACAGCTGTTTCTCGAGAGAGGAGGTCTGTTCCATCTCCTCCAACAAAGTACACATCTCGGTATTTCGTTTTTGCCCAAGTTAGGAATTCTAAGAACGCTAATTTGTCTGGATTCGCTGAGTTAAAGACCAGAACGTTACGAGCATAGATGTAAGAAAGTGGTAACCCAAGCACGTGCATATCTGACACTGCCCTGGCCTCAATTAGCACCAGATCGTCGTCTCCAAAACGACCAGCCAGGCTTTCCAGTCTGGCAATAATCCCTGCGTACTCAACATGGTTCAAGATTGGTTGGGAGGCTCCGTAGTACTGCCGACCCAACAGTACGATAAATACAAGACCTAGCAAAAATCGGACAACTTTGAGTCCATAAATCCATTGAGATTGAACAGGTTGTAATGGCGTGCCAACTCGAATCCTTCGCGGCAGACCTTCACCAAGGGCACCCGCGCCGATTAGGAGTAACGCCCCAGGTAGGATGACAGGCAGGAAACGCCGTCCCATCCAGAAGTGCTCTGGAATGATCCGGGTCTTGTAAAAAAAGAAAAATGCAAAGATGGTTACCGTCAGAATGAACGCAGACGACTGCCAGAATGATCTTCGTACAACGAGCGTGTAACCGAGTAGGGCAACAGCAAGTCCGTAAGGTGTCAAATAAAACGATGTGAAGGTGCGCAGGGCGTTCGCGTCGTGGACCCCCAATCCAGGTGCTGCTTGACGGATAAAATACCCATAGGTCACCGCTGTTAACGTAGCAATAATCAGTGTTGGCGGCAGCCATGTGTGAAGTTTTGCGCGCAAGTTAGGGTGCCTGGCACCATATAGAAGCGCAAGCAGCCCTGCGCCACTTAATGCTAGGAGGGAGAAATGAAATGGTTGTAGCCTTCGAAAAAATTCAAGATGTCGAGCTGTATATGGTGCCATTAAATCCACTAGATAGATTGTGGCAAGGCCAACAAATATGGCCAACGGGATGAGAAAAGATGCTCGAGGGCGCTTGGCGTCTAGGACGCTGATCAACGAGGTACCTACGATTGCAACGATTGCCAAGATGGCAGAGGAACGTACAAACAACAACAGACCTATGAGTGTTGCAGCCACGGGCGAAAAAAATCGGTCCCTGTCGAGTTGTGTGCGGGCATAGGCCAATAGCCCTGCGAATAGCAAAGTTTGCATTAGGAGTTCAGAATTGGGGTAGCGCCCGTACCAGATCTGTAGCACGTGCACTGCTAGAAGAGAGGCACCGGCGGCAGCGGCAGGTCGACCCACTAAACGTGTGCCGGCAAAGTAAACTGCCAACACGCCGAGAATACCAAAAAATCCAATTACTCGTCGGGCACCGGTAAGCCCGTCCAACCCATATCCAATTGCGATCCATACCGGATAGAGGTGTGGAAACTGTCCCAGAACCATACCTTCATCAGGATCTACAATGAAGAATCCCATAAAACGATTACCGTAGTAGGTTGGGTTTTTACGTTCAGCCTGTGTTAGACGGTCTGGATTAGGAGCTCTGAAAAAAAGGTCTCGAGATTGATGTGGAAGAGACGCAATAACTTGATCCACGGTAACTAGTGAACCTCGCTGAGCGATTTGGATCCCCTGGTTCATGTAGGTTCCAGGGTCCTTGCCGCCCATGATGTACTCTGCGGGAGGGAAATAAAGCCATAGTCCGAGCACCACCAACGCGGCGGGCACCAAAACAGTTGAACTTGGTCTGGGAGTCTTCGGTTCTAAACGAAGTCGCAGACGACTTAATCCCGCGATCAGTAGACAGAGACCACCATTGAGGATGAGTAGGCGTTCGAAGTGGTAATAGTTTACTGTTGCGAGACCGAGTGCGGTCGCCGAAGAAACTGCCGTACTGAGGATTATTGCCCAGAAAACTCGCTCTTCAACGGGGAGTCTAGATCGGCGCGTCCGATCTGCAACCGGGAGCCTGAAGATTAGTGCGCCTGGTAAGTAAACGATGAGACCAAGACTAAGAAGGGTTCCCAGCATTTTGGAGACATCCGGACTTATACGACCACGATCGGTCGTTCAATAAGCGCGAGAAACGTGATGCGCCTCGAGTGAGGTAATTGTTGACCATGAGCTCTTCTATGTTCTGCGGAAGTTAGACATATTCTCCTTGCCCGCAGATTCGTAGATTTCCTCAAATCGCTCGGCAACCCCCTCCCATGTGTGTTTACAACGAACCTCCTCACGAGCAGCACGTCCAAGGGTTACCCGTTTTTCTGGATTTTTGAGAAGTGTATCTAGTGCGCCGGCTAGGGCTATGACGTCGCGTTCTGGCACGAGAATCGCTGTACGCCCATTGACGGCCACGGCGTTAATACCACCAGCTGTCGTTGCAACCAGGGGTGTACCTGAGGACATTGCTTCGAGGACAGTATTAGGTAAGCCGTCCACGTTACCCGCCTCGTCACGGACTGATGGTACGACTGCTACATCAGCAGCCGCGAGTAGAGTTGGTATTCGATCTTGCTTAACGGAACCGAGTAATCGAACATGATCCACAATTCCGAGAGTGCTTAGCCGCTCCCGTAGCTCATCTTCTAAATCACCGCTCCCCGCAATAACAAGTAATAGAGTGGGCCAACTCTTTGACAAGAGCGCCACGGCTTCAAGTAGGTATTCAAAGCCTTTTTTTCTGACCAGTCTACCTGCCGTGAAGATCAAGGGAACTTTGTCTTTAACTCCGAGATCGGTACGTCCTTTCGCTCGCGACGTAGTGTCTGGCCTGAACCGACAGGCGTCCACGCCGTACGGGAGGACTTCGATGCGATCTGCGATGCCACCCAGTGCAATCGCACGACCCCTCAGATCTTCACTACAGGCAGTCACCCGCGTTGCGCGGCGAAGTGCAGCCCGTGTCGCGCGACGCGCCCAGGCACTTCGCTCCGCTAGATAGATGTCAGAGCCATGAATACTGATTACGAGTGGATGGGATCGCGCGACGGCTGCAGCTAGGACACCTCCAGGAACGACCCAGTGCCCGTGGATGACAGTCGCTTGAACGTCTTTGGCCACTCGGCGAGCCACCTGCCAGCCAGTTATAAGGGCGAATGGTGCCACTGCAATGGCTGACGGTCGAAGTGCGACGTCGGCACGGAGTGCGTTGGCATAGCCGAACACGTTTAACGCAGGAAGTGGTGCATAGTGAAAGAAGTGAAAATAGACACCGTCCTCTTTCGGACCTCGCGTCACTAGAGGATGCCACGGTGCGACCACATGAACTTCATGGCCGCGCGCAGCAAGTCCTCGGGCGATTGGTTCCATGAATGTCCCAACTGTATCCCCAGGAAACCTTGGATAGGAGGTGGTCACCATCACAGCTCGATGAAGTTTTGAGGATTTCACATTTAAACTTTCATTGGGGCAGAGCGTTAGCTGCGACTATTCCCGACTTTCGAATCTGAGTGCTGAGATTTGTTCGGAAACTAATCCGATCAAGAAGATGATTACTCCCAACACGATTAGTAAAACCGACGAATTGGTTATGTGCGATTGCGTTAAGGCCGTCCAAACAGCGTACCCAACTCCCAGCACCAGGGTTCCGAGACTCACCGGGACGAAAATACGTAGGGGACTGAAAATCGTTATAACCCGGAGTAGGATCAAAAAGAACTTGAACCCGTCCCTGGCAAAATTAATTTTCGAGTGGCCAGTACGTAAGCGAGCTCTGATCGGTTCAAAAGTTACGTTGTACCCTGCCTTGATGAACACGAGTGTTGTTGTGGTCGGTGTGGAGAAACCATTAGGTAGAAGATGTAGAAATTCACACAAATAGGTTCGACGAGCCGCCCGAAATCCAGATGTCAGATCCGGGATAGGGCGTCCAGTTAAGTATCCAGCTAACCAGTTAAGGCTACGGTTTCCAAGTCGGCGCGCCAGGCCTGCTTGTGTAGAACTGGACCGGGCTCCAACCACCAGATCGAGCTCTCCAAGTCTAGAGACCAGGCGGGCCGCGTCCTCTGGGCGATGTTGTCCATCGCCATCCATTATTAAGATGTAATCACCAGTTGCTTTGCGCACACCTGTTTTTACTGACGCTCCATTGCCTTTATTGTAAGGATGTCGCACAACAGTTGCTCCAGCCTTCCTGGCACGGTCGCCAGTTTCATCAGACGAGCCATCGTCCACAACGATGATCTCGTGCCATGATGCTGCATTCACCAGTGTTGAGACGACCTCACCGATTGCGAGGGCTTCGTTATATGTAGGAATGATCACTGAGGTGGATTCTGTCTCTGCCACTTAGCCCTTAACCTTCCGAACGGTCAGATGGAACTATTGTTTTCTTGACGGGTTTCTCTGGTTGGTTAGAAAGTTCCATGGAGCGAACACGGTACAATAGTTCTTCGATGAGCTTACGGTTTCCAGAGATAACATCAGCTACGAGACCGATTAAAAGTACCTGAAAACCAACAATCATCAAGACCGCTGACAAAATCAATGACTGGAGATGGCCTTGCCCTGCTCCAATAGAATAGTAATAGAGAAATCTTGCCGAAATGGTAAAGCCAACTAGAAAAATAACCAGTCCAGTGTAGGAAAAGATCTTCAAGGGTTCGTACATCGCATAAATGCGAACGATCGTAGCTGCCGATTTTTTAACGTACGAGGCCACGCTGTTAAAAAGACGTGAGTCACGTGTATCCAAATTAGTGGTGACCACGACGTGTGCAATGGTCATACGCCGTCTGCCGGCCTGGATAATAGATTCGAGCGTATAAGAAAACTCGGACACGATCGTCATCCTTAACGCTGCCTCACGTGTGTACGCACGGAATCCACTCGTCGTATCAGGAACCTGAGTGTTGGAAACTTGCCGAACCACCCAACTACCTAACCGCTGAAGTAATTTTCTGGTCATTGTAAGATGTCGAAGGGTTCGAATATTTCGATCACCAATGACGATGTCCGCCTTATCACTTAAAAGTGGAGCCAGTAACTTGGGAATGTCCTGGCCGCCGTACTGGTTGTCAGCATCAGTGTTGACGATGAAGTCGGCACCGTATTTGAGACCGGCGTCAATTCCTGCCATGAATGCTGCCGCTAAACCCTTACGGCTCTTGAACTGAACCAGGTGGTCAACACCACACGCCCGTGCAACATCGAGAGTTCCGTCCCGTGAACCATCATCAATGACAAGCGTTTCGACAACATCGATCCCTGGGATATGTCGCGGCAGATCTCGTAACGTTTCCGGCAGCGTGGCAGCCTCATTTAAGCAGGGGATCTGGATAATTAACTTCTTCACTTTAAGAGTGTCTCCACCACGCCGTCCCAAGTGATTTTCTGTGCTACTTCGAAACCGGCGTCACCAAACGACGCTGCTAGAGAACGCTTGGCGACCAGTCGGTTGATAGCTTCAGCGAACATTTCGGGATCAGCTTTACGGATGAAACCATTTACTTCATCTTCTACAAATTCAAGAATTCCACCGGAATCTTCGCCAGTAATCACTGGTTTTCGTGAAAGAAAAGCCTCTAGTGTGACGTAACCATAATCCTCGTCATAGGGTGCGTAGACGACGGCCAGTGCCCCCGCATACAGTTCAATGAGTTGTTCGTCTTCTACCGCTCCAAGTAGTTCGACACGGTCTGATACACCTATTTCTCCAGCCAATTTTTTGATGCGTTCGCGGTCCGTCCCATCGCCAACAAGAACCAGTCGAATAGATGAATCAACGAATCGCATAGCACTTACAGCTAACTCCGGGCGTTTTATGGATTCGAGTCGACCCACTGAGAGAAGATAATTGCCGTATGGTCCTGATCTCAAACTGCTGGCCAAGCGTGGAGGATGATAGAGTGCATTCGTTCGTAGTCCATTGAATTTCTCAAGTCGAGTAGCCGTGTTCTTTGAGTTCGTGAAGACATGCCGACATTCGGTCAACATCTGACGGTCGAGTCGGATTAATGTTTCCCGAAGGCCGACGTCGCTCTCAGTGTGTTTGAAGTCACTATACTCAGTACCACAAAGATCATAAGCTGACCGGTACTGATGAATAAGCCACGTTACTTTGTTTGGATGTCTGACAAAATACGAGGGGAATTTTGAAGCAATCGCCAGGTCAATAGATCTTCCATCGCTTTCGCTCAAGTCCAAGAGGCGCCACGCTGCCGCGTGGGCAAGAATTTCTGGCTTCGGATACCACTTAAATGGAAGGCTAATGAGATCAACAAGGTACCCGTGTAGACGCAGGTGTCTAACTAGTTCCCGTACGTGGTACTCTGCTCCGCCCCTAACGAATGGGACCTGTGCCTCGCAAACTACTACCGTCCGAACAGACATCGTGGGTCAATATCCAAGTGAGGCCCCAAACCGACTTGCCCAGAGCTTGCGGAACAGTAACGCTAGATGCTGTCGATGGGGACTATGTCCTCTTGTGTTCCGTGCGAAAAGGTGTTGGGGGGTCTTTTTCACAAGATCAATTGCCGTCAGAAAATAAGGAGTCGATCCTCATTTTGCTTCGTCATGTGTGACCCTAGAGTGAAAATCGGTCATAGGGGCCAAAAATTAATCTTTCCGAATTCCTGCCAGTGCTCGTTGACCTGTTCCCTTGTGTTTCGATCTAAATGGCTCACCTTATTAGAGCACCCAGAACACGCTCATGGTACCAGAAACACTGTATCGGGACGAGTTGAAATTGACTGTTTTAGAAGTGTTGGTTATCATACGAAAAGGACCAGTCGCTGCAGAAGGAGCTGGGTGGTGGGCCTTAGATTGAGAAATATTTCACAATCTTAAGAGAAGGCTCTGAGCCGAACTTAATATGTGACCGGCTAGGTTTTTGATTGCCAACGGTAATGGGGGCTAAGCTGCTGATACAGTAGCTGGCCGTTTTTTTTTGGACTAGCTTGAGAAAAATTTCACAAGCTTGGGTCTTTTGGTTAGGGTGCGTTTAGGACGATGGCACTTCACAAGATTAGAAAAGGCTTACAACTTCCTATAGCCGGTGAACCGGTCCAGGAGGTTGTCGAGAATCGCTCACCGAGACGAGTCGCGCTGTTGGGTGCCGATTACATTGGGATTCGACCAACGTTTCACGTTACGGTCGGTGACCATGTTCGTCAGGGGCAAATGTTATTTGAAGATAAGAGAATACCAGGAGTTCGTTACACTGCGCCCGGGTCTGGAAGAGTGATCGCAATCAACAGAGGTGACCGCCGTGCGTTCCGGTCGCTAGTCATTGATCTTAACCAGGGTGGGCGTAGAGGTCGCGATATTAATGAAGTGTCATTTAGTTCATTTTCTGGGAAGCATCCTAATGGCTTAAGCGGTGATGAAATCCGTGAGCTCTTGATCGAATCTGGCTTGTGGGTTGGCCTTAGAGGGCGACCCTTCGGCAGGGTTGCAGACCCCTCGATTATGCCTAATTCTATTTTCGTTACCGCTATTGACACAAACCCACTGGCTCCTTCCGTCGAGAGGTTGTTGGAGGGTGCCAGTCGTGCGTTCGAGCGTGGTTTACTTGCGCTTGTGAAACTAACGCGTGGGTTGGTGTACGTCTGTACTGCACCCATGAGTTCATTGAGGATGCCGCAGATGGACCGAATTCGGTATGAGGAGTTTTCTGGGCCCCATCCGGCTGGAACGGTGGGTGTACACATCCACACCATCGATCCCGTTGACAGAAACAAAATGGTCTGGCACGTGAGTCTTCAGGACACGGTCGCCATTGGTAAGTTGTTTGAGTCAGGCATATTGCACGTTGAACGTACGGTTGCGCTTGGCGGACCTGCGGTTCAACGACCAAGATTGATTAGAACTCGGTTGGGAGCATCGACGGACGAACTGGTCCAGGGTGAGTTGAGCAGCGGTGAAAATCGAATAGTCTCCGGTTCAGTATTGTCTGGGCGAAGAGCCAGCGGTGACGTGTTCGGATTTTTTGGACGGTATCATCAACAGATCTCAGTGTTACCAGAGGGTCGTGAGCGTGAATTCCTGGGTTGGTTAGTTCCTGGTTTTCACAAATTTTCTACGATTAACACTTTCGTCTCGCAGTTTATTCCTCGTCAGAAGTACGCCTTTACGACTTCCACCAATGGTTCGAAACGGGCAATCGTGCCCATCGGTATGTATGAGCGTGTTATGCCAATGGACATTATGCCTACATTCTTGGTGAGAGCCCTGGTGATGGGTGATGTCGAGCGGGCAGAGGAACTGGGATGTCTCGAGCTTGATGAAGAAGATCTTGCGTTATGTACTTTCGTATGTTCAGGGAAGATCGAGTATGGGCCGTATTTGCGCGAGATTCTGACAACCATTGAAAATGAGGGATGAGTTTTAACCGATCTCTTTCTGGTCGTCCAGCGGTGTCGAAATCGCACCTATTTGATTGTTGAATAGCGATCGTGGGCTACCATGTTCGCAGAGTGAGGCGGATGAAAATTCTACGGAATTTATTTGACCAATACAGTAAGCACTTCGAGCCAGGTGGCAAACTCGAGAAGCTGTATCCACTCTACGAGCTCAACGACACGTTTCTTTTTACTCCGTCAGACGTGACTCAGGGTGCGTCACATGTTCGTGATGGTCTCGATTTTAAGCGCATGATGATGACCGTCGTGATTGCACTCGGTGGCTGCGTGTATATGGCGATGTATAACACTGGCTATCAAGCTAACCTAGCGATTTCACGAGGGGCACCGCCACTGGACACGTGGCAGACTGCCGCTATGCAGAACGTAGGTTTTAGCCTCAATCCCGGTGATATGTGGGCATGCCTAGTCCATGGTGCACTCTATTTTATTCCTGTGCTTGTGGTGACATTCTTGGTGGGAGGCGTTTGGGAGGTGTTATTCGCAGTAGTGCGGAGGCACGTGGTGAGTGAGGGATTCTTAGTTACGGGCTTGTTGTTTCCACTTGTCTTACCACCGACGATTCCGCTTTGGCAGGTAGCCGTAGGAATTTCATTTGGTGTTGTTATTGGTAAAGAAATTTTTGGTGGCACCGGGATGAACGTTCTTAATCCTGCTCTAACTGCTAGAACATTTCTTTTTTTCGCCTATCCCGCTGAATTGTCTGGTGATCGGATTTGGATCGCGGCGGTGACAAACGTCGATGGTGTAACCGGCGCAACGTGGCTCGCGAGTGCGAGCGACGCTGGGTCCGCCGCATTCACAGAGGGACTCGACTGGTGGGATGCGTTCGTGGGTTTTATACCCGGCTCCATGGGCGAGACTTCGGTTCTCGCTTGTCTTCTCGGAGCATTTGTGCTGATTGTCACTGGTGTGGGGTCGTGGCGCATTATGATCAGTGTCGTGGTTGGCACTGTAGTTACTACTTGGTTGCTTAATATCGTGGGTTCTGAAACTAACCCATTCTTTCAAGTCACAGCCGCGTGGCACTTTGTATTGGGCGGATGGGCTTTCGGTACCGTCTACATGGCCACCGATCCGGTTTCAGCACCGAGTTCCAACCTTGGGCAGTACGCCTATGGATTTATGATCGGCTTGCTGACGATTCTCATTAGGGTAGTCAATCCAGCCTATCCGGAGGGAATGATGCTTGCGGTGTTGTTTATGAACCTTTTTGCCCCAGCATTCGACTACTTCGTGATTCGGTTGAACGTGAAGAGGAGAAAGGCACGGTATGCAAGGTAGTGTCGCCTACAACGTTGGCTTTGCTTTACTTGTTTGTTTCGTCTGCGCGCTTGTTGTAGCTTCGGCTGCAGTGTCACTGCGTGAGAGGCAGGAGGAAAATACGGCCCTTGAGAAACAAAGAAATGTGTTGATTGCAGTTGGCTTAGCGTCCGAAGATGAGAGCCTCACCCGAGAGGAGTTGTTGGAGCGTTCAGAGGCGATTCATCAGGTAGTCGTGGATCTAGGCACGGGTGAGGAACTGCCGAGTATCGATCCGCGGACCTTCGAGCAAGAGAAATTCGTTGAGGTGTCCAATAGTAGCGAGGCAGTTCCAAACGCCGCTCAGGTCAAGCGTGTTCCACATCGAGTTTTGGTATATCAACTATTGGACGATCGCGGCGAGATTCGCTTACTGATTTTGCCAGTTGAGGGAGCCGGCCTATGGTCAACGCTTCGAGGTTTTGTGGCGCTGGATGCCGATCTTGACACGATTCGTGGGATCACTTTCTACGAGCACAAAGAAACTCCAGGTCTTGGAGGTGAGGTCGATAATCCGAGGTGGAAAGCCCTCTGGCAGGGTCGCAAGGTATTTGATGAGAACCTTGAACCGGTTATTGCCGTCATTAAGGGGCGAGCAGGTAAAGTAGAAGAAGATCCTTACCGAGTTGACGGTCTTTCCGGTGCGACGATCACCAGTCGTGGAGTCACCAATCTGCTCCATTTTTGGTTGGGTGAAAATGGGTTTGCGGTGTACTTGAATAAGATCCGCCAAACGAGGAGACTTGGGACCTGATGTCAAATCGAGCACGTACTGCCCTGGTCGATCCACTGATTAGTAACAATCCGATCACTCTTCAGGTACTGGGTATCTGCTCGGCATTGGCGGTGACGACAAAAATGGACACGGCATTGGTTATGAGCACGGCGGTAATCTGTGTTTTACTGCTCTCGAACTTTTTTGTCAGTGTACTACGCAACCAAATTCCTACCAGTATCAGAATCATTGTTCAGCTGACAATCATCGCCTCACTGGTTATTGTGGTCGACCAGATACTGAAGGCCTACTTCTTTGGACTTTCAAAGCAGTTATCGGTCTTTGTAGGCTTGATTATTACCAACTGCATCATTATGGGGCGCGCCGAGGCATATGCTATGCAAAATCCGCCTGCTCTCAGCCTGGCGGATGGTATTGGTAATGGACTCGGATACGGCATCGTGTTGATGGCTACGGCGTTCCTCCGAGAACTGTTTGGTTCTGGGTCTCTGTTTGGCGTCTCAGTTTTTCCGCTAGTTGCCGACGGAGGTTGGTACAGTCCGAACGGTCTAATGCTGCTGTCGCCGAGCGCATTTTTCATTATTGGGTTTTTCATCTGGGGAATTCGGATATGGCGACCCGATCAAGTGGAGTCCGAGTAGATGTTGGAGCATTATTTGAGCCTTGCCGTTAGGGCCGTGTTCGTCGAAAACATGGCTCTCGCATTCTTTTTAGGGATGTGCTCATTCCTTGCGGTTTCTCGGAGAGTGGGTACAGCGGCAGGGCTTGGTGCGGCTGTGATCTTCGTGCTCAGCGTGACCGTACCAATGAACAACCTGATATACAAGTACCTGCTTAGACCCGGGGCACTTACTTGGGTCGATCCTACCTTCGCAGAGTACGATCTTTCGTTCTTGGGGTTTCTCACCTACATCGGAACTATTGCTGCCACAGTACAGATCGTTGAGATGGTACTCGACCGGTTTATGCCAAACCTACACGCGGCAATGGGGATTTTCTTACCGCTTATCGCTGTGAACTGCGCCATCCTAGGTGGGTCCCTTTTCATGATCGAACGTAGTTACAGTTTCATTGAGAGTGCCGTCTTCGGTTTTGGTTCTGGAGTTGGATGGGCTCTTGCCATTGTGGCATTTGCCGGTATCCGAGAACGACTGAGGTACAGCAACATTCCTGTAGGTCTTCGGGGATTAGGTATTGCTTTCATCATCACAGGACTTATGTCGCTAGGTTTCATGGCGTTTGCAGGTGTGCAACTGTAGGCCAACTCAGCTCTAGGTTGAGGGAAGAAGAGCGGTAGCTTAGGCAGGGACTTTTGGTGCGAGGATAAAGAGGATGATTGCTGAGGTCGCGCTGAGTGTGTTTATGTTCACCTTCGTGATCGTCTCTCTGGTTGGGCTCTTAATGGTTGCTCGACGGGAACTGGTGGCAACTGGCGACGTTAAGATTACGGTCAACGATGAGGCTGCGAAAGCGCTAACCACTCCAGCTGGTGGCACGTTGCTTGGAACACTGGCGGCAAACTCAATTTTTATTCCGTCTGCTTGTGGAGGAAAGGGTACCTGTGGCGTCTGTAAAGTGAAAGTTCTTGAAGGAGGAGGAGCGATACTGCCAACCGAGCTGAATCATATTTCTCGAGGTCAGGCCCGAGAGAATGTGCGTCTCTCTTGTCAGGTAAAGGTCAAGCAAGATTTAAGCATAGAGCTACCTCCAGAGGTATTTAATGTTCGTCAATGGAAGTGTCTAGTTAACTCGAACCACAATGTAGCAACTTTTATTAAGGAGCTTGTGCTTGAGCTGCCACCTGGTGAAGTTGTGCCATTCAGGGCGGGCGGCTACATTCAGATCGAGGCACCACTCGGTAGATTCCCTTATAAGGATTTCCAAATTGAACAGAATTATCGTGAAGACTGGGATAAGTTCAACATGTGGCGTTTCACTGCCGTCGTCGACGAGCCGGTGGCCAGGGCGTATTCAATGGCCAACTATCCCGAAGAAAAGGGAATTATCATGCTCAATGTGCGTATCGCGTCACCTCCTCCACGAGCCCCAGAAGAAACGCCGCCAGGGAAGATGACCGGGTACCTATTCGAACTCAAACAAGGTGACGAGGTAACGATCTCAGGACCCTACGGGGAGTTTTTTGCCAAGAATTCAGAGTCCGAGATGCTCTTCATAGGTGGTGGTGCAGGCATGGCACCTATGCGTTCACATATTTTTGATCAGTTTTATCGGTTGGACACGAAGCGTAGGGTGTCTTTCTGGTACGGAGCACGTAGTCTTCGTGAAGCTTTCTACATTGAGGACTTCAACAAGATCCACACCGAATTTGGTAACTTCGAGTGGCATCTGGCCCTATCGGAATTACTGCCCGAGGATAACTGGACCGGACTTACAGGTTTCATCCATCAGGTAGTCTACGACAGTTACCTAAAGAATCACCCAGCACCTGAAGATATTGAGTACTACCTCTGTGGTCCACCCTTAATGCTTAAAGCTTGTTTGGAGATGCTGGACGGTCTAGGTGTTGAATCCGAGAACATTCTTTTCGATGATTTTGGTTAGCTCATCAGTAAGGATAGGTGGAAAGTAGACACGCCCGAACCATGAGCCTTGATTAAGTATTTCTAATCACGATTAGTTAAAAATCCGTAGTGGTCAGTGTGTCCATAGGTCATCGTGCACTTGGCGGTAAGAGCGCTGTGAAAACGCACTTGAAAGGCAAGTCGGCCTGCTCGAAAATCGCTATGAACCTGACGTTCTTAGTTTTAGGTTGTTTGATCGCGTTAGTTTGTGGCCGGGTTGATAGGTCGTCTCAACTTTCCACATTCCATGGTTCCACCATGGGGACGACTTTCACTGTCAAGGTGGTTACCGGGACACTCAGCGAAAGCAAGCGCGTTCGAGTCCAGACGTTGATTGAAAAGGAGTTAGATGAGATCGACGGAAAGATGTCACACTATCTCCACGAATCAGATCTATCGCGCCTTAACAAGTCGCGTGACACGAGACCAATTAACGTGTCCGGAGATACTCTTGCGGTTTTTCAGCACGCTCAAGAGTTAGCATGGCTAACGGGTGGGGCGTTCGACATCACTGTTGGAGCTTTGGTTAACGCTTGGGGGTTTGGTCCAGGTCGTCAGCCTATTGAGCCGCCGTCTGATGAGACGCTCGCCCGATTGGTGAGTCAGTCGGGATACACTAAACTTGAAATTGATCTCGAAGAGTCAACGATTCGAAAAACTGAACCGACTCTGACTTGTGATCTTTCCGCAATTGCAAAAGGTTATGCTGTGGACCGGGTTACGGACGCGCTGGAGCGTAAAGGATTTGCACACCACATGATTGAGGTAGGTGGTGAGATACGTGTTACTGGGTTAAATGAGTCTAATCAACCATGGCGTATAGCCATCGAGCGGCCGGTACCGACGAGTGGATTGATCGCCCAGCGCATTGTTTGGTTGAGTGATTCTGCGATGGCGACGTCCGGTGATTATCGGAACTTCTACGAAATGGGCGGAACAAGGATTTCTCATACGATCGATCCTAGAAGCGGGCGATACGTTGAGCATCGATTGTTTTCTGTGAGCGTGGTTGACGAGCTCTGCGCGCGCGCAGATGGTCTCGCAACCGCCCTAGCAGTGTTAGGGCCAGAAGAGGGCTACGAGTTGGCCGCTTCGCAGGGTTGGGCCGCACTCTTCATTGTCAGCGGCGATGAAGGTGGATTTATTGAACAGATGACACCTTCCTTCGCGGGTATGGTGAGAAGGCAAAGAGGGGTACAATAGGGTATGGTCATTTTTGGGCTTACAGTCGTGATTATGGGTTTTGTAATGCTTGTGATGAGTGTTGGAGTGGTCTTCAGTGGCCGTTGTCTTAGCGGATCTTGCGGCGCTCCATCAGCGATAGGTCACGATGGGGAGTCCCTCAACTGCCCAGCCTGTCCAAACCGCCGTAGGACCTGATAAGGCAGGCCCTAAGAGATTCAATTCATCCATTTAGACTGGTCAGTGCCTCAACCAGTGTTTGATCCTGCTCTGGTAGAACTGTTCGAAGATCAAGCAAGACCTGATCGTGTTCGATCCTTGCAATTATTGGTGGGTTGTAATGCCGCAGCCTGGCCTCTAATTCGTTTGGCCGTAAGGTGTCAGTAGAGACAGACAAGAGGCGAGAAGGGATCTTAATCCCTGGTGAGCTGCCACCGCCGATCGTTGATAGACCGTTGATGATCGCTATCTTCAAACGGGGGCTCGTTTGGAGTTGTTTGGAAATATCTCGTGCACGATTCTCAATATTTGATGCGGGAATGTTGATCATTTGCAAAACGGGAATGGCTGTTGGTGCATGTCCCCGAGCGTACTCCAAGAGTGTGGCATCTAGCGCGGCGTATGTAATCTTATCTACACGGAGGGCGCGCATTAAAGGATGTTTACTGATTTGTGCGAGCATTTCATGGCGACCAACCATGATTCCAGCCTGAGGTCCACCGAGTAGCTTGTCTCCACTGAAGCACACGACGTCGGCCCCAATGTTTATGCTCGAACGAACACTCGGTTCTTCGATCAGGAATGCATGATTTTTGATTTCCTTTCCATAACCATAACTTAGAAGATTCCCACTTCCGAGGTCTTCACATACAGGCAACTTAAACTGACGGCCGATCGAGATGAGAGCTTCGAGTGTCGGGCGCTCGGTGAATCCTTCTATACGGAAGTTCGATGGATGAACGCGTAGAATCATGGAAGAGCGTTCATTGATCGCAGCAGCATAGTCAGCGACTCGTGTCTTGTTAGTGGTACCTACTTCTCGAATTTTTGCTCCAGATTGAAGCATCATGTCGGGTATACGGAAACCGCCACCAATTTCGACTAATTCTCCACGAGAAACGATAACTTCCCGCCCTTTTGCGAGTGCCGATAGCATGATCAACACCGCAGCGGCGTTATTGTTGACCACAAGCGCAGCTTGGGCACCAGTTAGGGAACACAGGAGTGCTTCGGAGTGTACGTGACGAGCACCTCGGTTCCCAGCTTCTAAGTTGTACTCAAGGTTAGAGTAGCCGGTGGCAATTTCAACGATCCGATGCGCAGCTTTAACTGTCAGCGGCGCGCGACCAAGATTTGTGTGCACTATGACACCAGTCGCGTTGATTACCGTGCGTAGGGTACGCTTGAACGTATGATGAAGGCGGTCCTCCAGACTCTGCTCGATGTGCTCGGCTACTTGTTCCGAATCAGTGATCGATATGTTCTGGATTTCTTGTTTTTGTGACGCAGTGGCAAGTTTTCGACGAAATATTTCTACCTCTTCGCGAAGCACCTCAAGGATCATATTGCGGCCATAGCGTGTTTCGAGGTCACGAATGTGTGTTCGCTGGAGGAGTTGCTCAATTGACGGGATGAGCCGGGGATGTGCTAGTGGTTGTCGAACCATCTGTCTCAAATCAATTAACAGGGACTCACGCGAAGTCTTAACTATTCGTAGACGGTTTAAGCTAGTGATCGCCGAAGACTATTTCCCAGTTTAACTCAACATTAAATTGTTGACATCAAGTCTTCAACCTCCATTGCTTGCTGCATACTCGCCATTCAGGGTACCATCAATGAGTTCCGTTCTTCAAAACTATGGACAAGACGGCAACCCCAAGGCATGAGTGAGACGTGGAAGAAGTACCCAGGCCGAAGTATCGGCTAACCGAGCGATTCTGGCCCTATGTTGAACTAAAGGACGAACCTGATGAGGAAGAGCTTGTCTCCATTGATCCGGATCTTCGTACTGCACTCTTTGGAGATCCAGATTTAGCTTTTTCGATTACGTTGGTATTTCCAGCCTTTAAAGGTGAGGAGTATATTCGCGCGGTCAGTATCGCGCGCGGTGCGGCCGAATACCGAGAGATGGGAACAGGTCAGATGCTTCGGCACCGCGCGCGATTCTTCCCTAGCGACGTTATTAAGTTACGTGAGCTTTTTTCGATCGTCGGGCAGTTCGATGAATGTGATGTGCTGGTTGATGATCGACCGGTGCCCTATGCCCGCGAGTTGTGGTTGCCGCTAATGTGGTTCTTGATTTCACGATGAAGCAGCGTAAGCCGGTTGTGTGTCGCGGCGCGAGCTGGATGACTCGGTCCTTGAGGATTCGGTGGTGCACTAACGAGAACGACAGCTTTGCCGATGCAGAGTTGCGGGAAGGAGTGGTCAGGTAATTACTCGATAGCAGTCATATGAACCGTAACTTGTGTTGGGGAGACGCAGCTTAGGTGAACTTAGAGAGGGCACGACCGGAGGCCGCTGGTCGGCCCCGGTCGCTCCATCCGACGTTTTAGCCGGCCTTAGTCACATTGCCGGCTTGTAGACCTTTAGGGCCGTCAACAATCTCAAACTCGACGGCCTGACCTTCTTCGAGTGAACGGAACCCGTTACCCTCGATGGCTGAGAAGTGAACGAACACATCGCTGCCACCCTCGCGTTCGATAAATCCGTAACCTTTTGCGTTGTTGAACCACTTGACTTTACCTGTGATACTCATCGTAATTGCCCTACCTTGGATGTACGCGACACTAAATGTCCCAACAAGAAATTCGGTCGTATCCAGGTGGCCACGCCTTCGGATTGGCTACGTTGCTCACACATCCAAAATATGTTTGCTCCTTGCGCGCCTTTATCCGGGGACTGCATGGCTTCGGTACGACCTCGAATTTTCGGTTCGTGGCACTAGTGACGCTTGCTCGAGTCCCTGGATCGCTTCTACGAAGCTCAACGTCTGGGGACACAAAAAAAGACCGCGACTGCGGTCTCGACTAACAGCGCTCGCTAGGCGCTACCGCCATGTTAATGACGACTGATGCGACTTGTCAAGATTGAGGTTGGAGGACAAATATCAAAATGCGCGCTCTCTTAAGTGTTTCAGACAAAACAAATCTCATGGAACTCGGTAATGGTTTGGTAACTCGTGGGTACGAACTGGTGTCGACTGGCGGCACCGCTCGTGTTCTAGCAGAGTCTGGACTTTCAGTGACGACCGTTGACCAAATCACTGGATTTCCAGAAATGATGGACGGTAGGGTGAAAACGTTGCACCCTGCAGTCCATGGAGGCATTCTCGCTCGGCGGGATCGGCGAGATGATCTGGATGCACTCGAGAGTCATGGGATACAACCGATCGCTATCGTGGTCGTGAACCTTTATCCGTTTGCTAGAGCGGCGGCGCGTCCAGAGACAACCTTCGACGCACTAATCGAAGAGATTGACATCGGTGGACCCAGCATGGTCCGTGCGGCTGCAAAAAATTTTAGAGATGTCATTGTTGTGGTTGATCCGGAAGACTATAAGTATGTTTTAGAGGAACTGGATCGTCAGGACGGACCAAATACTGCTTTTCGCTTCGAACTGGCCCGTAAGGCTTTTGCACATACGGCTGCCTACGACGAAAAAATTTCGATGGCGTTATCGGCTGTTGAAACTAAGGATTCACAATTTATGCGCCAGCCATTATCCCTTGAAGGGATCACTCCTGATCGATTGAATCTGTCATTTGTGAAGGTTCGTGATTTAAGGTACGGTGAAAATCCTCATCAATTGGCGAGCTTATATGCTGGCGAAGTCGGCTTGGGATTTGGTTCAGCACGCATCCTTCAGGGAAAGGAGCTTTCGTTCAATAATCTTCTAGATCTCGACGCTGCTGCTCGTTTGATGCTCGAGTTCGATGAGCCAGCCGCTGCTGTTATCAAGCACAACAATCCCTGCGGTGTGGCCATTGGGAATAATCTCGTCGAGGCCTATGTCCGCGCTCGAGAGACCGACCCTCTGTCAGCGTTCGGCGGTGTCATCGCTGTCAACCGTTCAATTGATTCTGAAACGGCACGAGAGATCACTTCTACATTTATAGAGGCCGTCGTTGCACCTGAGGTTAATGAGGATGCGAAGTCGATCTTATCAACTAAGAAGGCCCTACGCGTTGTCACCGCCAACTTTTCAGGTTCGCCTGACAATATCAACTTGGTAAGGGACATCCGCTCAATTTTTGGTGGATTGTTAATTCAGAGTCGGGATCGGGTCAGCGAGGCAGCTTCTGGATGGAATGCAGCCGCTGGAGACGGATCAGATGTGAAGCTGAACGTCGTAACAGAGCGTGCCCCGACCGACAAAGAATGGAAGGCGCTCCGTTTTGCATGGCGAGTTTGTGCCCATGTCAAATCGAATGCGGTCATTTTTGTTGAGCCCGATCGGACGGCGGCGATCGGGGCGGGTCAAATGAGTCGTGTCGATGCCGTAAATGTCGCAGTCATGAAGGCAACACGAGATCTTGCTGGCACTGTTGCGTCGTCCGACGCGTTTTTTCCCTTTAGGGACGGTCTTGATGCAATAGCTAAGGCAGGTGCGACTGCGGTCGTTCAACCTGGTGGCTCGGTCCGGGATGACGAGGTTATTACAGCGGCTAATGAACACGGTATGGCAATGGTCTTTACGGGGAGGCGTCATTTTAGGCACTGATCCGTGAAAGTGGTTAGGGGTAGGAGAGATCGAAGGTGGTAGAGCGGGGTAAAGTTATCTATTGTTTTGTTTTTATGGTGTTATTGCGGAGAAGAACTAGTCAGATCTTTCCTCTGAAATTTCCTGTCTGCCGCATAGGGAAGAGTGATCAATACAAGCAGGAGCATCAGGAATTCAGAATCGCCAAAGTTATATTCAAACATCCCAGCGGCGGTCATGGCGACTATTGCCGCGAGTCCACCCGCGGCCAACGCTTGGTCGGAGCTGGTCCGTATCTTCTGCAGCAATCCCCTCACAGCTGAGAGGATAAACCACAGCCAAATGGCCAGGGCTGGTAAGCCTCGCTCAGCCGCTATCTGTAACGGTACATTGTGGAGGTGTGGATTATTATCCTGAACGGCTAAGGCGTCGCGATATGCTGGGTAGACATCTTTAATGACGTCTGGCCCGACACCGGTCAATGGGTGATCCCGGACAATCCTGATTCCAGTACGAACCATCGCGAGGCGATCACGGTTGGTCGGGTCTTGAAGGTTGAACACTGAATAGACTCGGTCAGTTAGTTGAGTTGGAGCGGTAACAAAGAATAATCCGGCTAAGGCTGGCAGGATCGCCAGTAATCGAAAATCTTTGAGGATTAGTAACATGCCAATGGCTGCACAGGCGCCGACCCAGGCGCTGCGGGTAAATGTTAGTGCGAGTGCCACAAGGAGGGCTGGCATGACGAGTGCTGGCCATGTTCGGTCGCGCTTGCTGAAAAGGATCATTGCTGCCGCGAGGGCTATAACTAACATTAGTAGACCCGAGTAGGTCATATAATGTCCCATAGTTCCCTGAGGCCGTTGTCCCAGGTGATCGAATTCAAGGATGCCGTATTGTATGATTCCGAGTGCAGCGGCCATAGCGCCCACAGACACAATAACTTTGGAAACGGTCCTAGCATTGGTTCCATGTGCAAGCCTGTAGACTGCAGGGATTATGAGAAAGAGTACGAGTTGTTTCGAATCGATAAAGCTTGCGAACGGAGCAACTGAAAAAGCTGAAGCCACGAGTGTAAGAAGTGCGTACACACTGAGAGGCCAGAATATTGTCGGAACCTCTGGTCGCTCACGGCGCACAATGATTACGGTTACCCACAGCAGAAGAGTGACTGTTAGTAGGATGTGGGCCGCGGCAATAGAGAGTTGAAGTGCACCAACAAAGACAACAAGTGCCGCCAAGGCGATCGACTCCAGTCTATATTTCGTCTTTGTCTCTGTTGTAGTCATCGTGTCGGTTGTCATGCGCATATCCGATAGCTCGCTCTGCTACCGCGATGACCGCGGCCGGCATTAGTTGAGTTAGGCATCGAAAGTCCCCTGGTTCACATCGCCGCTGGTTGCAGGGACGACAGGGTAGTTCACCGATGTCGACGGATTCCGTTATGTGTGCAGGATCCCTCCATGGTGCGGAGCGGATTGGTAGTGTCGATCCAAAGATACCCACAATTGGCACACGTGTTGTTGCAGCAACATGAAGTGGTCCGCTGTCTCCACCGATGAAGAGTATCGCACGTGTGATTACAGCACGTAACTCCGCGAGATCGAATTCTTCTTCAATGATCGCTTCAGCTCGACTTCCAAGCTTCGAGCGAGCGGACTCCACGATCTTGGTGACAACGGAGGTATCCGATGGTCCAGACACCACGAATATCCGTCGTTTTTGATCTACTGCTGCTAGCGAGATGGCCAGGTGGACGAAGAAATCGACAGGCCAGCGCCGAAAAGGGTTTCCCGCACTCACATGGAGGACAATAATTTTATGGTCACAACTGATATGAGCAGCCGAGAGCCGCTGAGTAACTCTAGAGGCGGCTGCCGGATCCTCTCTCATTTCAACCGCGTCATCTCGCGGATTGGGTGGGGTTTTAAACGATTCACCCAGTGGGGCGAGCAAATCCCACTGATTTTCAACTGAGTGACGCGGCCTTTGGTAACGCGGCCGATCTACCAAGCGTGTATACATCCAGCGCCGCCCTCGCAGTCCATAGCCAATTCGTAGCTGAGCACCACTGATCCAGGTAAGCCACGCACTGCGCGGGCCGCCATGAAAGTCGATAACGACATTAAAATTCTCAGCCCTTAGTCTTCGGCTGAGGGCGAGATCTTCTTGAACCCGAATCAGGCCACGCGAACGTCTGGCGACAATGACCTCACTCACGTGGGGATTGGTGATCACCACCGGTGCAGCCTCCACCTCAACAAGGACCGTGAGATGAATACCCGGTATGTTTCTGGCGAGGGCCCTGATCGCCGGCGTGACGAAGACGACATCACCTATGAGGCGAGGACGAATGATGAGAACCTTCACGATGGGCATCGCCTGTTAGAACCAAAATGGTTCATCTCATAAAGTGTGGCGTCATACGACCTACCAAATATTCGAAGCTCAGCAGTGCTCGTTGATAGAACATCTCCCGGGTCTTCTCTTGCCGTACCTTGTGGCGGCAGTTATTCACCCTCATCTGGTCATTATCTTCATCTTTGAGCTTAATGAGCCAGTTGGTCCAGATATTTACTGGGTGCACTCGATTGCACCTAATCTTCAATCGTCGCTTCGTCTATTAACATCACCGGGATCTCGTCCTTGATTGGATAGACACGGTGACACTTGTTACACTTCAGGCCCGTGCCTTCATGCACTAGTTGGACGGCTGTCTTACAGTTTGGACACGCCAGTATTTCTAATAATTCTGGATCGAGCGCCATAGTAATGCCTGTTCTGGCAGTTGAACTGCGTCAAAACATTGAGAAAAAACCTTCTGAATCCACCAGTCCATTCTCTCAATGATACACCGTTCTGGTCAGAGTTCTTAGGTTTCAGTGGCTAGTGGTTATTCGGTCCGTTCGTCTTGTTCAGGTAGTGGTCTAGTTTGACCTCTCGCGCTCCTGGCGCTCCAGCAGGGCGACCAGATCCGAGATTTCCCACAGCCGATCCGTCACGTCCGCCGCCTGAGCCGGCGTCGTCCGCAGGGACGAGTGGATCTTCACGAAGTTGTAGTGCATGAAGTGCAGGGCCACCGAGTGCGCGTGCATCTCTAGCTTCTTGCTGAAGGCGTTGGTCAGCCGCGTGAACCGCCGAATCGACATCCGCATCGTGAGGTTCTGCCGCTCGACGTAGGACGTGCTGATGTGCTTCGGGTCGGGCTCGCCCGTCACGACATGCGGGACCGCGCCCTTGCACCTGGCCGGACTGTACCGCTTCTCGGTATCGTCGGCCCCGTAGATCTTCTGGAGCATCGCGTAGTCCACGTCCAGGTTGAACGCCGATTCAACTGCCTCCAGATACGACGGCCGGTGTCCGTCCGTCGTCAACTGCACCCGATGCCGCAGCCGCTCAGCCAGATCGTGCATGAAGTCGTACGCGGTCGCCAGATCACGGGGGCCGATCCGCCACGACGGCACGAGCTTAGTGTCGGCATCAATGGCCGTCCAGGTCCACACGTCGCCTGCACCCTCCGGGGCGTTCTTCGCTCGCTCGACGTTCTTCTGCTTCGCGTAGACGAAGCTCCAAATCTCGTCGCACTCGATCCGGCGACACGTCAGGTTCCGCAGGTGCTCGTCCTGGTACTGGGCGCAGGCCGCGCCCAGGTCGCGCAGCAGCTTCTCGACGGTCATCCGGGCCACACCGGTCATCCGAGCCGTTGCGCGAAGCCCACAACCCTCGACGAGGGCCGCCACCAACGCAATTCGCTTCTCCGTGGTCAACCGATTCATGAGCCCAGAGTATGCTGGGAGACGTTATTTGTCAAGAATAAAAGTAAATTTAACTCCATACGTTCAGTCGTTCATTGACAATTCGGCTACGGCTGGATATACTGCGGCTGGTGGTAGACGGAAATCGATTTTCGGGACGCGAAACTGGCGCTTGCCGAGACAGACCGCGCGGCCGAGACTCGGTTGCCAATCGCGGTGATCAATTCTCTCAGGGACAAGCTGGTCTTCCTTCGGGCGGCGTCTGATGAACGAACCCTGCGGAACTGGAGGAGCCTACATTACGAAAAACTGAGCCGTCCTGGCGATCAACGATCCATTCGGCTCAACAAGCAGTGGCGCCTGGTGTTCACCATCGACACGAAGGCGAAGCCGAACAGAATGACTGTGCTTGGCGTGGAGGACTACCACTGAATTGGGGATTCAAATGACTGCCATGAATGCAACATGGGTAAAGCATCCGGGCTTCTACATCAAGGAAGAGATGGAGGAGCGGGGTTGGCTGCAGCGCGACCTCGCCTTTGTCCTTGGTGTCCCCGAGCAGGGCGTCAACATGATCCTGTCCGGGAAGCGCAACATCAGTCCCGACATGGCGCGGGCGCTGGCCGACGCTTTCGATACGGACGGCGACTTTTTCGCCCGGCTGCAGCTCGCCTACGACATGGCTCATGCGCGCGTACCGGCGCCAAGCGTGGCCTCGCTCGGCAATATGCAGTCTCAGTATCCGGTTCGCGAAATGATCAAGCGGGCGTGGATTGCACAGGCCGACACGCCGCTCATGGAGGAACAACTGGTCCGGTTTTTTCAAGTCGACGCGGCCGATGAAATCCCGTACCTGGCGCACGCGGCGAAGAAGAGCCGGTACGAGGAACGAGAGATTCCGGCACCCCAGCTCGCCTGGCTCTTTCGGGTGCGGCAGATTGCCAGGTCAATCACGGTGCCGGTGTACTCCGAACGGGCATTGAAGACGGCCATTGGCGAGTTGGAGTTGTTGCTTCGCGCTCCCGAGGAGGCGCGCCACGTGCCGAGAATCATGGCCGAGTGCGGCATCCGCTATGTCGTTGTTGAGAAGCTGCCCAAGGCGAAAATTGACGGAGTGTGTTTTTGGATCGACGGCTCACCCGTCATCGGCATGTCGCTGCAGCGGGACACCATCGACAACTTCTGGTTCGTCCTGCGCCACGAGATTGAGCACGTGCTTCGAAGAGACGGCCAGGACGAGGAAGTGATCGACGAAGACCTGGCCGGAGCACTCCGCGCGGGGATCACGATTCTCCCAGAGGAAATCGCTGCGAATGCGGCGGCGGCGGATTTCTGTGCTCCGCGAGACGGGCTTGATTCGTTCCTGCTGCGAAAGAAGCCGTATTACTACGAGAAGGACGTTGTGGCGTTTGCGAAGCTCCATCAGCGGCACCCCGGTCTGATCGTTGGGCAGATGCAGAAGCGGATGGACCGCTGGGATTACCTCACGCGCCACCTCGTCAAAATACGGCAATTCGTGCTGCCCTCGGCGATGGCCGATGGATGGGGGCAGACCATTCCTGTGTCGTTGTAAAAACACCAAGGTTGGACCAATGACGAAAAACGAGAAACTCCAGGCCATTTTCCATCTGTACGAGACAGAGCACGAACAGGCACCATCTCGTACTCGGGACGCCGTTGACTGGGCCATCAGCCAGGGCTTGCTCGCAACGCCACCCCCCATCGACCCGTGCGAGGCCCTCGCGAACCAGATGTCCAAGGCCCTAGCGCAGGAGCTGGACACCCACAAAGGCCACCGCTATCGGGTCAACCATGCCGTCCGGACCACCAAGGACGGAAAGCCACAGTCGTTCTGGGCAATCATGGGATTCGCTCCCCATGAGCACATGGAGAAAGCCTTTGCGCAACGTCGGGAGCACATCGTCGGCGAGTGCGCTCAGTTGAACACCGACGTGGTTGTATACAACGACATGAACGAGGGGAAGGTGCCCGAAATCCAGATCATTCTAGATTTCAGCGAGGATGTTGCGGAGCGCCAGCAGCAGTAGCGGGTTACTTCTTCCAGCGTGCCTGGGCAGCCAGTTTCGCGATTTCTGTCCGCTCCTCCGGTGTCAGCCGGTTCGCCCTGGCCGGACCGCCCTTAAGGCCACCCGCCCGCTGTGGACCAGGAGGGGCGGCGTCCTGGGCTGCACCCGTCGCAATGTCGACGACGAGCTTGCCCAACTGATTTGGATCGCGCGGCCGCTTTTTTTTCGCCCGAGTCGGCACAACCCAATTGTCGCACATCGGGGCGACCTGTCCAGGGGCCGCGCATTTCAAACTAGACCACTACCTCACCTTCCTTGACACTCCAGAGGTCGCATGCTATAAAATCCTGCGGTTTTTGGCCTTCGTGTGACCACTAAGCGATTTCTGAATAGATGATTGAATCCTACATACCCATCCTCCTTTTTGTTCTAGTAGCTCTCGGGTTTGCCGTTTTTACGTTGCTGTTTACGAGGCTCATACACTCGGAACGCTATAACGCCGTTAAGTCAGAGCCGTATGAATGTGGAATTGCGCCGGAAACCGACGCACGCGACCGCTACAGTGTACGCTATTACTTAGTGGCGATGTTGTTTGTGATTTTTGATGTGGAGACGGTGTTCATGTTCCCGTGGGCAGTCATTATGGACGAGCTCGCTCTTTTTGGGTTGATAGAAATGCTTGTGTTTCTATTGATCCTGATCGTCGGCTACGTTTATGCGTGGCGCAAGGGTGCACTCGAATGGGCCTAGTTCTGGTTAGCAAACTAAGGGACGACGGTTCGCCGTTCTGGTTCAACTTTTATGCCTGATGAAACGAATAAGGAAACGGGTGGTGTGCCACCATCGCCGGACGCTTCGTCTCAAGCGACAGGCGCTGGTGCCAAAACTCCAAAGCCGGAACCTACCGTAATAGCAGCCCCTGAGGGACCACCGGATCCACCGGCTCCAGATGATGTTGCAGTACCGAAGTTTCTTGCCACCTTACAATCTGCATTGCCAGATGCAGTGGAGAAAGTGAGTTACTGGGTTGGTGATTGGACTGCCATCCTTTCATTAAATCGGCTAGTTGAAGTTGCCAGGTTTCTTAAAGAACATCAGGACGCAGGGTTCGACTTCTGTTCAGATATAACGGCTAGTGACTGGCCACCTCGTTTGAAGCGTTTCGATGTTATCTATTGCTTGTACTCAATGCGTCATCGGCATCGCATTCGTTTGAAGGTTCGGGCTGGAGATGGTGATCCCGTTGTCTCTGTGGCGAGTGTCTGGCCCGCAGCTAACTGGCTCGAGCGGGAAGTTTACGACATGTTTGGAGTAAACTTTGTCGAGCATCCTGATCGGCGGCGGATCCTGATGCCTGATGAGTGGCAGGGCCATCCACAGCGGAAAGACTACCCACTTGAAGGACCGGGCGAGTTGTTGATGGAGGATCCGCTTGACTGGCTTCGTCTGAGGAACATGCATGACGAGGCAGAGATTGAATAGAATTCATAGTTGGAGACTAGGTCTAATCTATGGCGATTGAAACCCCGCAGCCAATGTTCGACACGAGTGAACTAGTGCTCAACATGGGTCCACAGCACCCAAGCACACACGGCGTGCTCCGTGTCGTTTTACGTTTGGACGGCGAGCGTGTTATTGACGCCGATGTCGTCATTGGATACATCCATCGTGGTATCGAAAAACTCTCAGAGAACCGAACCTGGACACAAATCATTTTACTCACGGATCGTATGGATTATGTTGCAGCCGCAACGAACAACATCGGTTACTGCGAGACCGTGGAAAAGCTCATGGATATCGAGGTGCCGCGAAGAGCTCACTATATCCGGACGATCCTAGCTGAGTTACAGCGGATTGCGAGTCACTGTCTCTGGCTTGGTACCCACGCAATGGACATCGGTGCGATGACGGTATTCCTTTACGCATTTCGTGAGAGGGAACTAATTCTTGATCTCTTTGAGGAGCACTGTGGGGCTCGATTGACCTATAATTCCATGCGAATTGGTGGGTTACCGCTTGACATTCCCACAGGTTGGGATCGCAAAGTTCGTGAATTCTGTGACATCATGGAGTCTAAAATCCCCGAGTACGAACAGCTACTAACAAACAATAGGATCTGGCTAGCCCGGACCAAAGGCATTGGTGTTATTTCTGGTCTTGACGCGACGGCCATCGGGCTGAGCGGTCCACCACTTCGGGCTTCTGGTGTTTTACGAGACATCCGAAAGGATGAGCCGTATGCAGCTTACAATGAGTTCGAATTTGATATCCCTTTGGGAAGCCGAGGGGATACGTATGACCGGTATCTAGTGCGCATTGAAGAATTCAGACAATCTCTTCGAATTATAAGGCAGGCGATCGATGGTCTTCCAGAGGGACCGGTCATGGGTAAAGTGCCCCGGATGATCAAACCACCAGCTGGAGAGACGTATCATGCGATCGAATCTCCGAAAGGGGAACTCGGGTATTTCATTGTTAGCGACGGAAAGTCCGCTAGCCCTTATCGTTTCCGCGTGAGACCGCCATCTTTTTGCAACTTACAGGCGCTGAGACAACTCGTCAGAGGACACTTGTTAGCAGATGTAGTAACGCTTATTGGAACTATTGATATCGTGTTGGGTGAAGTGGATAGGTAGATCCTCGGTCGGTTTCGATACGTAACCCCATGGTCGACACTCTCATAATCCCTTTACTGAAAATCATTATTTTGTTGAATGCTGTGCTCGTAGCAGTCACTTACATGGTACTGCTTGAGCGAAAGGTCATTGCATGGGTACAGTCGAGACTAGGTCCAATGAGAGTTGGCCCTTACGGCATATTGCAGCCAATTGCGGATGCCGTGAAGCTGATGATCAAGGAAGATCTCAGACCGGCTAACGCCGATAAGTGGGTATTTACAGCGGCTCCCATAATTACACTAGTTCCGGCGCTTGTGGTGTTTGCCGTGATTCCATTCGGTTCAGACATCAACTTGTTCGGCCGAACAATTCCCTTGTACATCACGGATATCAATGTGGGTCTATTGTTCCTTGTCTCGGTGACATCAATTGGCGTCTACGGCATCATTCTCGCCGGCTGGGCATCGAACAGCAAGTATCCACTGTTGGCTAGTTTACGTGCGTCCGCTCAGCTAGTTAGCTACGAAGTTGCCGTAACTCTGACGTTAGTCAGCCTTGTTCTAACGGCTGGGACACTGAGCATGGTCGGCA
The DNA here is from genome assembly GCA_965249535.1 of Vicinamibacterales bacterium. Taxonomy (GTDB): domain Bacteria; phylum Acidobacteriota; class Vicinamibacteria; order Vicinamibacterales. The sequence continues at coordinate 1,310,842 of OZ252241.1, read as the reverse complement.
TTGTGAGAGCACAGGAGGAGGCTCAAGTCTGGTACATGTTCGTTCAGCCCGTGGCACTTGTACTGTTCTTTATTGGCGGATTAGCCGAAACGAACCGGGCACCGTTCGACATGCCAGAGGCTGAACAGGAATTGACCGGTGGTTTTCACACCGAGTATAGTGGCATGCGCTTCGCGCTGTTTTTCCTGGCGGAGTACGCCAACATGATCGTGATATCGGCTGTTGTGACGACGTTATTTGTTGGTGGTTGGTTACGGCCGTTTCCTAGTTGGGCAGCCTTGGGATTTCTCGATATTGTACCAGGGTGGATCTGGTTCCTAACAAAAACATTTGTCTTCCTCTACATCTTTCTTTGGATTCGCGCAACATTGCCGAGATATCGCTATGACCAGTTGATGCGCCTGGGCTGGAAAGTGCTTATTCCTATAGCAATGGCAAACATCATAGTGACAGCTATCGCGAAGGTGTTTCTCTGATGGCTGAAGCGATTACATTTTATGTGTTATCTGCCCTGATTCTAGGGTTCGGCGTGCTTGTCGTGTCCACGCGAAATACTGTGCACTGCGTGCTGTTTCTTGTGGCTGACTTCCTTTTTGTAGCGGTGCTGTACGTTGTGCTTAGTGCTGAGTTTGTTGCCATTATCCAGATCCTTGTTTACGCAGGTGGCATTGTCGTGTTGTATCTATTTGTGGTTATGTTGGTGAATTTAAAGCGGACACCAGAAGCCTACTTCGACCCTCGCCGGGCCTGGCGCCTTGGGTTGTTAGTCGCTGGTACTGTATTCGTAGAGTTAGTGGCGATCGTGGTCTACGGTATCAAGAGTCCGGTAAACCCTCTTCGGCACGTAGATGCTCAGGCACCGCCCGTAGAGGGTGGGAACGTTGAACAACTTGGCTACTTGTTGTACACAAACTATTTAATTCCTTTCGAAGTGGTCTCGATGCTACTCCTAGTTGCAATGATAGGGGCCATTGTGCTGGCGAAACGGGAATAGTGATGATTTGGACGCTTTCCGTGGTTCTTAGTGGTTCATGGCGGAGATCTAGACGCTTTTTGAAAATCGATTCCAATGTTTGATATTACGCCGGCACACTACACCATTCTTTCTGCGGCATTATTCATGATCGGCGTCATGGGTGTACTCTTGCGTCGTAATATCATCGTCATATTTATGTCCATTGAGTTGATTCTAAATGCAGTTAACATAAATCTCGTGGCCTATTCAAGTCAGTTGCAGAATCTTATTGGACAGGTATTTGTCGTGTTCGTCATTGCTGTGGCTGCGGCCGAGGCTGTCGTGGGCTTAGGTATTATTCTGGCTTTCTATCGGAATAAAGAAACTGTAAACATCGACGAAATGAACTTGATGCGCTGGTAATCTTTGCGAAGTAGACGAACTATGACGGGCAAGTTGAAGGACTGGGTTCGGCTTGCCTCAACGTTGAACTGAACGTATGAATCTCTTCTGGTTAATTCCTCTGTTACCTGGTGTTGGGGCACTCCTCAATGGTGTGTTTGGTATCCGCTATTTCACAAAGCGGGTCAGTGCGACGTTAGCTTGCACAACGATGGCGTTTGCAATGGTATTGTCGATACTCGCTTTTGTTCAGTTGATCGGAATGGAAGAGCGGGTTTATGAGATAACGCTGGCAACCTGGGTTCCACCGATTCCTCTAGAAACGGCGACCGGTGTTGGTACGTTTGAGGTCCCATGGGCGTTTCGACTCGATCCACTCTCGTCCATGATGTTACTGGTCGTCACAGGTATCGGCTTCCTGATCCACGTCTACTCGGTTGGGTATATGGAGCATGAGGCACGTGGTGGCTACGCACGATTCTTTTGTTATCTCAATCTGTTCTGTTTCTTTATGCTCGCGCTCGTGCTTGGCAGTAACTTATTTGTTATGTTTGTAGGTTGGGAGGGAGTTGGACTCTGTTCGTACCTGTTGATTGGATTCTGGTATGAACGAAAAAGTGCCTCGGATGCAGGGAAAAAGGCTTTTATAGTTAACCGCGTAGGTGATTGGGGATTTCTCCTGGGGATTTTTTTGGTTTTCTTCACCTTTGGTACGGTTGATTTCGTGATGGTGGCAAATCAGGCCGCGGCGATGCCGGTCGAGGATGGCGAATTTGGTGTGTTGTCATTGATCTGTTGTTTGCTGTTCATTGGCGCGATCGGTAAGAGTGCGCAGATCCCTCTTTACGTATGGTTGCCTGACGCAATGGAAGGTCCAACGCCAGTTTCTGCCCTGATCCATGCTGCAACGATGGTAACGGCTGGAGTGTACATGGTTGGACGTACCGCTGTGCTCTTCTCGCATGCCCCCATGGTGATGATGGCCATCGCTGTAGTCGGAGTGCTAACGGCGCTGATGGCGGCGACAATTGGGTTAGTTCAGACTGACATCAAGCGGGTGCTAGCGTATTCGACAATTTCACAACTCGGGTACATGTTCTTAGCGATGGGAGTAGGTGCCTTCACGGCTGGGGTTTTTCACCTAATGACTCACGCTTTTTTCAAAGCGTTACTGTTCCTGGGTAGTGGATCGGTGATACATGCGCTGGCAGGTGAGCAGGATATGCGACGCATGGGAGGCATTAGATTCTTCATGCCTGTCACATTCATAACGATGCTGATAGGGGCTCTTGCTATTTCAGGTATTCCACCGTTTTCTGGTTTCTTTAGCAAGGATGAGATCCTTTTTAGAACTTTCTTACAAAATAGAGTCTTGTGGCTGGCGGCAGTTATAACAGCAGGAATGACTGCATTCTATATGTTTCGACTTATTTTCATGACCTTTTCAGGTCGATACCGTGGTCCAAGTTGGGAAAGGATGACCCATGAGACCGATCATGGAATATCTGATCGAGATCTGCTGGCCAGCGGTCACGAGCATAACTCACATGATGCCTGGCACGGCCCGCACGAGTCACCGAAAATGATGACCTGGCCGCTTTTCGTGCTTGCAATTGGAGCGATAGTTGCGGGATTTGTAGGTGTGCCCACTGCACTTCTCGGAAGTAATGCCATTGAGCATTTTTTGGAGCCGAGCTTTACATCCCACGTTGCGGTAGCTGGTGAGCAAACGGTTCGACATGTTACACCCCATGCGTCCCATGCAGTCGAGCTAGGACTGATGTTGCTTAGTGTGCTCGTTGCTGCAGGTGGAATAGCCCTAGCTTACTATCTTTATGTTCGCCGACTCGAGCTGCCGAGCCAACTGTCCGAGCGTTTTTCTGGTGCTCATCGGATTCTGACGAACAAGTACTATGTGGATGAGCTGTACGATGCAACCGCTGTAGGAGGTACAGTATCGCTCGCCGGGTCTTCGTGGAGATTTGATGCCGGTGTAGTAGATGGTGCGGTAAATGGGACAGGCTGGATTACACGGGCATCAGCCTGGATCTCTCATGTGTTTGACAAGTACGTGGTTGATGGCATCGTAAATCTGATTGGTTGGATTGTGGGTGAGGCAAGTTATATCTTCCGTCGAGTTCAGTCGGGCCTGATCCAGAATTACGCACTTGCCATGGTAATCGGCGTATTCGTGTTTATGACATGGTATGTGCTGGCCCGCTGAGGTTCGGTGGGTGAGTAGTCTGCCTGATCCGTTCAAACTGTTGACTGGAAGCTTTATCCTATGAGCAATGCGGCTAACTTTTCTCTCCTAACGCTGATTCTTTTTACGCCGCTAGTCGGCGTGGTCGTGTTGATGTTTGTAGACAGGAAAAATACAGACACGATCCGCTGGGTAGCTAACATCTCTGCGGGCGTGGGATTCTTGGTGTCTCTTCCGTTGTGGTTTTGGTACGACACGCAGAACCCTGGCTGGCAGTTCGTCGAGAGACACGAGTGGATTCCCTCGATTGGCGCAGATTATTTTCTTGGTGTCGACGGGTTCAGTAGCCTCTTGATCCTGTTGACGACGCTCTTAGGGTTGCTCGCGATCCTGTCGTCGTGGACAGCCATTACGGAACGTGTAAAGGAGTACTACGTTTTCTTACTTACTTTACAGACGGGGATGCTCGGTGCGTTCATGTCGCTTGATTTTCTACTGTTCTTTGTTTTTTGGGAAGTGATGCTCGTACCGATGTACTTCCTTATCGGGATCTGGGGTAGTGATCGGCGACTCTACTCAGCCATTAAGTTTTTCCTCTTTACGCTGGTTGGTAGCGTTGTGATGTTGTTGGGAATTCTAGCGGTCTATTTCTACAACCACAGTGTCACGGGCGTGTACACTTTTGATGTCACGCTATTCCACCAATTAAGTATCCCCTATGGTCTACAGTGGTGGATCTTCTTGGCGTTCTTTCTTGGGTTCGCTGTCAAAGTGCCGATGTTTCCATTTCATACATGGTTGCCAGACGCACACACTGATGCGCCGACGGCCGGTTCGGTCATTCTGGCTGGTGTCTTGTTGAAAATGGGAACGTATGGCTTCATCCGGTTCAGCCTTCCCATCTTACCTGAGGCGACGCAGGCGTTTGTTCCAGTAGTAATTGGGCTATCAATTATTGGAATCATCTACGGTGGTCTCGTGGCTTTGGCTCAGAGCGATTGGAAGCGCCTGGTCGCGTACTCGAGTGTGAGCCATATGGGCATGGTCACCCTCGGTTTGTTTGCTCTTACACCCGTGGGTATAACTGGCAGTATCCTCCAGCAGATTAATCACGGCATTTCGACCGGGGCGCTCTTTTTGATCGTTGGAATCGTCTACGAGCGGCGACACACTCGGGAAATCTCTGAATACGGTGGTCTTTCGAAGGTAATGCCGATTTATGCGGCGGTGTTCATGATAATGATGATGTCGTCGATTGGGTTACCAACATTGAATGGGTTTATTGGCGAATTTTTGATCCTGCAGGGGGTGTTCGTCGTGAACAAGTTGTGGGTTGCAGTCGCTGCTATTGGGATCGTGTTGGGTGCAGCTTATATGCTTTGGCTCTATCAACGTACGATGTTTGGTGCAATTACAAACCCGAAAAATGAACACATGACCGACCTAAATGTGCGAGAGTTTGCTACGTTCATTCCGCTCATCATTTTGGCTGTGTGGATAGGCTTGTATCCTAAGCCATTTCTAGATCGACTGCATACTTCTGTTGACCGTGTCATGGTTCGTGTAAGTAGGGGCTACGTGCCACGGATTGTTCAGAGGACAGACACAGTCGGCTCTGAAGCAAACATTGTGAATGGTTATTCTCAGAATAACGAGTGTGATGCCGTCAAGTTTGAATGGATGTCTTGCACTGACAATCCTGTGGGGTCCACTTCGTTTGTCGAGTCTAGAATTCTAGCTAACCCTCAAGCCACGAGAACACTGTTTATTCGTGGAGGTCGCTGATAATGCCTGAAGGGTTTTCCGGACTCGATTTCTACTATATCCTGCCGGAGCTGATTCTGACGGGTGGGGCTCTCATCCTCTTGGTGACGGAGCTTCTGACGTCGAATCAGCGTCAGGGTGTGTTGATGTGGGTGGCACTTGCGACCATTACCGCAACTGCGACGTCACTTCTCTCATTCTCTGGGGTTGATGCCACAGCGGCGCGTGGATTGCTTGCCATCGACGGAATTGCCTTCTTTTTCAAGTTCATTTTTCTGATCTCGGCGGGTATCACGATCCTGATGTCTGCGCCTTATCTCAGGGTGGAAGGTATTCGAGCAGGCGAGTACTACTTCCTAATACTCTGCGCGACACTTGGCATGATGTTCATGGCGAGTGGGGTAGATCTCATAACAATTTTCATCGGCCTTGAAACGATGGCCGTATCTTTCTATATCCTGACAGGTTTTATTAAACCGAATCGTCGGTCTAATGAGGCAGCGGTGAAGTACTTTTTGCTGGGTGGTTTCTCGCTGGGCATTTTGCTCTACGGGATGTCTATTCTGTATGGTCTAACCGGTACAACTAGTCTTGAAGGAATTGCTTTGAGTCTTGCAGGGCAGGAGCGGAGTTTACTGCTGCTATTGGCTGTGATTCTCATAGTTGCTGGGATTGGGTTCAAGATCGCAGCGGTGCCATTCCACATGTGGGCGCCGGATGTTTACGAAGGTGCCCCTACGCCGGTAACAGCATATCTGTCGGTAGGATCAAAAGCTGCATCTTTTGCGATGCTATTGAGAATTTTTACCGAGGGTTTACCATCCGTAAGTGCGGATTGGCAATTGTTATTCTACGCGCTTTGCGTAATCAGTATGACGGTTGGCAACGTAGCGGCTATTACCCAGAATAACATCAAGAGGATGCTCGCGTACTCGTCGATTGCACATGCAGGCTACGTGCTGATTGGGATCGTGGTGGCAACGGAACGTGGTATTACGGCCATGCTAATCTATTTGGCTGTTTACCTATTCATGCAGTTAGGTGCGTTCGCTATCGTAATATTAATGCGTCGACAGAATGTTGTGGGCGACGAACTCAAAGATCTGAGTGGCTTGTATTTCCGTCAACCAGCGGCAGCATTCGCCATGCTTTTTTTTATGCTGTCGTTAGGAGGCATACCACCGACGGCTGGGTTTATAGGAAAGCTCTGGCTGTTTAGCGCAGCCGTCCAGGCCGGTTACATTTGGTTGGCCGTTATTGCGGTGATCAACAGTGCGATATCGCTTTACTACTACATTAGAGTTGTTGTTTTCATGTGGATAAAGGAGGAAGTTGTTGAATCTCCTCCGGTGACGGTTAGTCCACTGATGATCGCTGCGCTCACGATTACTCTGGGGGGAACTATTGCCATTGGGTTGTACCCGCAATGGCTTATTGAACTAGCCCAGACATCGGTTCAGGTACTTGGGGCATCTTCAGTTTTCACAGCGTTTCGCTAACTGAACACCTCCATCGAGAATCAGCTCTTCGTCGGTTGCCCGGTAATTGAGGAACGTCACGTTCGAGATGATTCGATCTGCCTTAAAGATTCCTCAATAAATGAGTCGTTGTCCTCTTTTGATACGTGTCTTTTAATCAACTTTGACGCAATCAATAGTGAAAGCTCAATCACATCATGCCGAAGTTTTGATAGGGCTTTCGCTGTTTCTAAATGGATCTGTCTCTCAGACTCACGCAGGATAGAGTCGGCCTCAGTTCTTGCATTTTGCTTTAGTTCCGCCCTTAGTATTTCAGCTTCTGATCGACTCCTCTTCACGATGGACTGGGCCTCAGCTTTTGCTTGGGCAATGATTTGCTTTGATTCTAGAGCAACGCGTTCCAACTCACCTTTTGCTTTCTCTGCGTCCTCTAAGGATTTCCTGATCACTTCCTGTCGGTCATCTAGAGCTGAGAGTAGAGGTTTCCACGCGAACTTTCTCAACAAATATAGAAGCACCAAGAAGGTCAGTATGGTCCAGATGAACAATCCCGGATCTGGCTGAACCAGAAGACTATCCATAAGAAACTCCATTTAGCGGCGTTAGAACACCGTTCAGAACGACTCGGTTAATTCCGTTCATGTTGTCAAGACGATCAGTAAGCAGAAAACTTCGGCAATAATTGCCGCTCCTTCAAGCAGAAAGAGAGGTAAATTGACCGCCGCTGTAATTTTTTCAGCCGCCGCTGGTTGTCGAGCAATACTTTCTGCGAGGGCGGCAGTGAACCTACCAATACCGATACCAGTTCCAATTACAATTAACCCGAGCCCAAGCCCAGCACCAAAGTAATTAAGACCTTCCATTTAGACCTCCGTTTCGTGGCTCCTCAATGATGAACGTTAATTGCCATCCCAATAAATACAGTAGTTAGTAATGTAAAGACGTACGCCTGAACCAGTACCACAATGATTTCTAGGGCAGAGATACTAACCGCCAAGGGGACTGCTACGAATACGCCAACCCCGACCCCGGCCCAAAAATTTTGAAACAATTCAGCGAAAATGAAGACGAAAGATAAGATCGCGAGGATGGCGATATGACCACCGGTCATGTTGGCTGCCAGACGCATTGTTAACGCAAACGGTTTTACGAACATTGACATTACTTCGATTGGAATTAGGATGAAATAGAGTGGCCAGGCTAGACCACTGGGAACCATATTTTTCAAATGGCGAAGAAAGCCATGAGCTTTGGAGCCAGCAATGATGATTGAAAAAAATGCAATACTCGCGAGTGCGGCAGTTACATTGAAGTTAGCGGTAATCGTTGTTCCTCCATGTAGCATGCGATTCACGAGGGATTCTTGCTCCGTGTGCAAGGCTAGACGATCGATAATGCCAATCATGTCAAACAATGGAATCAATCCTACTGCGTTTGCACAAACTATGAAGAAAAAGAACGTCAAAATGAGAGGTGTCCACACGTTCGAGAATTTACTGCCCACGTTGGGAAGCACGACAAAATCTCGAATATAGAGGACGAGTGCTTCCAGGGCGTTCATGAATCCTGTTGGGATCAGTCGCTCTTGCTTCAGGTGCTTCCTTGTTGACCAGCTAATGACGAAGAAGGTGAAGGCTGCTACTAGCCAAAGCATGAGGACATGTTTGGTTACGGAGAAGTTGACACCGAGTATAGTTGGTAGCTCGAATATGGGATGGTCAACTGAGGTATTCGCAACATGTCCGATGATCACGTCTCCTGCATTGAAATGCTCACTGGTTTCATTGGTGTGTCCTTGCAGTTCGAAGTTCATGATGGACTCTGTAATCTCTTTACGCTACCTGATTCTGAGCATATTGCGTAAGTGCAATGTCGCAGCTAGATGTAAGGTAACGAAATAGAACGTGAAGCTGATGGCAAATGGTACCGCTTCGAATGACAATACACCGACTATCAACACCGTGTACAGTCCGTACACGATCATTTTTGCAATGAAAGCTTTCGTCATAAATGAAAATAGTTTCTCAGGCCTCTTGTCTTGAATCTTTGCCGCGAGCACGATGGTTCCAATTGATAACAGTAACGGGATGATCATTCCTAAGAAGGTGGCTACTGCCACCTCTGGGACTACGACGAGCCAGATAAGACCCCATGAAAACAGACAGTAGGCAGTTAAGTAACCCAAAACGCGCATTATGGTTTCCAGATAGTTTTGGCAAGTTCGTAGAAGCCTACGATGATACCTAGCATCAATCCCGTAAACAAAAACCAAGGCGATGTGTCCAGCCATAGGTCAATAACGTACCCTGTGCCACCGACCAGAAGAATAGCGCCGACCAAGGTGTAACCAGCGGCGGCGGCTCGTCCAGATCTGCGAATATTTTCCTGCAAATAATGGAGGGACTTTGCGAGAAAATGACCGTACTCACTGGGCATGTGTTTCTTACCAGAGCTGGAGGTTTTCGTGTGGTTTCGAGGCGCTCCAGTTAAGCTGAGGCCACGCCCAGTTTAACCTCCACTGGACCGGAGCTGGCAGTCGATCGTAACAAACAGTGTTCTGGATAGCAACCCGGATCTGGGAGTATTGACTGCTTTCTACAAGGGGGCCGAGGCTTCATCACGAGTGAGAATGAAGATTAGAGTTTCACATGGGGATGTTTTTGGTCTTTGTGGTTCAGACTATGTTTTTGAGAGAATGGGGGGGCACTGCTATATAGGATTCTCGATTACACAGGTCGATACGTTTACGGATCAGCCGTTCTCGGGGAACCCCGCTACAGTTTGTGTGCTACCTGAGCCACGTGATGATCAATGGATGCAGGACGTGGCGCGGGAGATGAACCTTTCTGAGACTGCTTTCTTGCTTAAATGTGACGATGGTTTTTGGTTGCGCTGGTTCACACCGACCGTTGAAGTGGAGCTCTGTGGACATGCCACATTGGCAAGTGCGCACGTACTTTGGGAAGAGGGACATGTATCAACAGTAGAACGGATTCACTTCTACACTCAGAGCGGTACCCTTACTGCTGATCGAAGAGATACGTGGATCGAGCTCGATTTTCCTGCCGAGCCTGAGGTAATGGTAACACCACCACCAGGCCTAATTGATGCTCTTGGAATTGAAGCTGTGTATGTTGGGAAGAATCGGTCTAATTACCTTGTCCAGGCCCGTTCTGAAGAAGTCGTTCGAAAGTTAAATCCGAACGTGAGTTTGTTAAGCAAGATCACAACGTTCGGGACTATCGTAACGAGCCTCTCGTCTTCTCACGGGTACGATTTCATCTCAAGATTTTTTGCACCCGCACTCGGTATGGACGAGGATCCAGTGACCGGCTCATCTCATTGTTGCCTTGGGCCGTTCTGGAGTTCTCGGCTCAACAAGAGTGAGCTCATGGCATATCAAGCTTCAGCGAGAGGTGGTACGGTACGATTCGCGTTTGTGCTAGGGGAGAGCGTGTGCAAATTTCTTGGCAGGCCGTTATCGTGATGCGTGCAGAGTTGTTACAATAAGCATCATTGCACGGTAAATTTGTAACCTCCTGGAGTGAGCAATAGCAGCTTCTCGTTTATGAAGAACAGTGTAGTTGGGCTAAGAATCCCGGCGCCACGAAACTGGACGGTTCGGATCTTTTCACCCGCAGGATTGTATACATAGGTGTACGGTACTGCGAGACCGATCCAGAGGTTTCCGTTAGGATCAACGGCGGCAGTTCGGATGGTTGGGTGAATGAGCGGGAGTGTCGACTCACTTTTCCCTCTACGCCGTGGCCATGTCGTGGGTAGCGAGCGAATAACTTGATCCAGTTCATGGCCTTGTATGTAACGCTCGAATAGTAAGTTGCCCAATTCGTCATACTTGCGAAACATTGGTACTCCTGCTTGGAACACGAAATAAAATCCACCCTAAGGATTCACGAGAGGAAGTCCAGAATTAAGGGCTAAGTTGACGTCACGATCGCTCTCGTGACCTGTCTGCCTGAAGGTTCAGAAGCTCCGAACTGGCCAACCAGCAAGAGTATATTCTGTAAAAAGTGCGCCGCTTTCTGGTTGATTCATTAGGAGAGACTTGCCAGTGTACTGCAGGGATGCAGAACCGTTAAGAACGGTATCACCCAATGTTAAACGTCGAACGACGCGGCCGGGAAGAACGAATCCACCAAGACGTGTGCCACTAAGAGAGAATATCTGTACTCGTTCCCGCATGTTCGGCGAGTCTGCTACGACGAAGGTTTGATTCGAAGCTAGCGCAAACGCGCTAGGACCAATAATGCGCCCCTCTTCCGGACCGATTTGAACAATTTTCTTAACAGCGGTTGTAGCGATATCGACACTGTAGACGCTGTGTGTGAGTCGATCGAAAACAAGGTACTCACCAGAGGTCGCCTGCTGGAGACTTGTTAACTCTCTGAAGGTTCCGACCACATGAGCAGGGAGTCCACACCCCTCGAGTGAAGCACCTCGACACGATCAGTAATGCTTGATGACAAAGCTTGAAGGGATACCGTGAGGAAAAGGAGGAAAAGGCGTCACGGAGAATGAGTTCTGGCGTTAGTATTTGACAAGTTGCTGAATCGCCTTGAGGATGTCTGAGGTTTGAGGAAGGATCTCTTCCTCGAGATCTGGGAAGTACGCAACTGGACAGTCGAGCGCTGCTACGCGTTTCACGGGTGCATCGAGATGGTCAAAAAGTTCGTCGGCAATACGCGCAGCGAGTTCAGCACCGAACCCGCAAGTTAGCTGGTCTTCATGAGCAATGATGACCCTATTGGTGAGTTCAATAGCTTCTGTGATGCCTGACCAATCGTAGGGTGAGATGGTTCGTAAGTCTATGATCATCACACTGGCGTCTTGCTTGGCAAGCTCAGCGGCGAGCAGTGCACGATTAACTAGCGCACCCCAAGTAATTATAACGACGTCAGTTCCCTCGCGTCGTACCTCTGACTTACCAAATGGAATCATGTAGTCGACCCCAGGGTAAACGTTCTTATTATGGGCTTGTCGATAGAGATGTTTATGCTCGAGAAACAGAACGGGATCGTCGCACCGGAGCGCCGTCCGAAGCAACCCTACAGCATCGTTGGCGTTTGAGGGGAAAGCAATTCTTATACCTGGGCAATGAGCAAAAATACTTTCACCTGATTGACTATGATAGAGAGAGCCCCCACGCAAATACCCACCAATTGGCGCACGAATAACCATCGGGCAGGAGAACGTGTTGTTAGAGCGATAGCGAAGCATCGCCATTTCGTTACGAAGTTGCATCATTGCCGGCCAAATGTAGTCGAAGAACTGAATTTCAACAATGGGTTTTAAGCCACGTGTGGCCATACCGACGGCTCGGCCCACGATGTTGGCTTCGGCTAAGGGTGAGTTGAACACACGGTCTCCGTTGAACGCTCGCTGAAGTCCATGAGTCACCTTGAAGACACCTCCCTTGCCTGGTACGGATGGGAGTAGTTCTCTTCGGCTGCAGTCAGCGACGTCTTCTCCAAAGACAACCAGCCTTGGATTCCTAGCCATTTCATCCATCAAGGTCTGGTTGATTGCTGCGACCATCGTATCTGGTTTTCCATTAGGCACCGCGGGACGATCGAAATCAAGGGAGCTCGGATCAATGTCAGGCGAGTAAACATACAACAGGGCTGTTTCCCTTTTAGGTTTTTCGGCCTGCAGAGCGCGGTCGGTGGCATTTGCTATCTCACGGTTGACATCAGCCTCAATCTCTGCCAGTTCAGCATTTGTAATGAGTGAATTATGTTTCAGGAATTTTGGGAAACACAGCAATGGGTCCCGCTGAGCCTCTGCCTCACGCTCTGTTCGACTTCTGTACAGTCTTTCGTCATCAGACATCGAGTGGGAGTAAGGTCTAATCACCTGAGCGTGTACAAGGGACGGGCCTTTACGTTCTCTTGCATATGCCACCGCGTTTCGCATTGCACGATAACTCTTGATCACATCGGTACCGTCGACACGTAAAACGTTAAGGTTAGGGAACGATTCGACGAGTCGAGAGAAATTTCCGCCTGGTGTTTGTATTTCGACGGGCACTGAAATGGCGTAACCGTTGTCCTCGATCAGGTAAACGACTGGTAAGCGTTGTGAGCAGGCAGTGTTCAAAGATTCCCAAACTTCACCCTCACTAGTCGATCCTTCCCCGAGTGATACGTACACGACTTCATCATCGTGGAACTTCGAAGTACTGTTCTCGATACCTGGCAATCGCTTATAGAGAATGCCCGCTTCAGCACATCCTATCGCGTGCAGACACTGTGTACCACTTGCACTGGATGATGAGACAATGTTGAGTGGTTTATGGCTCCAGTGGGATGGCATCTGTCGACCGCCAGAGCTCGGATCATCCTTCGCACCTACCGCAGCCAATAGCATTTCGTAGGCGCTGACACCAAGCGTTAAGCACAGGGCACGATCTCTGTAGTACGGATAAAACCAGTCATAGCCTGGGCGCAAGACGGCACCAGCCGCCACTAACACGGCCTCGTGGCCGGCACAACTGATCTGGAAATAAGCGAGGCTCTGCCGCTTTAATTGGATTTCCTTGTCATCCAGGCGCCGGGAGAGCAGCATCGTGCGGTAGATTTGATGAAGCTCTTTGCGGGAAAGACCCTCGGTCCTGGGCTTTGTCGGCGACGCCGCCCGTTTGGGCTGGCTTTTCGCGACCGTCGCTTTCATGATGCAGACTCTCCTCGGTTGATTGCTCTGCTGGGCAAGCGGTCACTTAAACTAGGGTGTACAAGCACCGGATTATAGCATGTGAGCCTTACACAGCTACTTCCAAGTGATCTCTTTTTCATTGCACATTCAAAGGGAAAAATTGGATATCGTACAGAATCACAAGGGTTAGCCGAAATATTGTGGAAGAAATGATTACCAAATACGTTTAACAACTGGTCGGTTATTGTCACGAACACCAAATACGAGGGGCCGTTATGCATTCGACAGTTAACTTGTACCGATGGTCCGAATTAACGCTAGAAAAAGTAACTGAAATGATGTCTCGTAAGATTCTCACTGGTGAACACGGGATGCTTGCGCAGACTTATCTTAAGAGGGGTATGTTGGTGCCACTGCACTCGCACGAAAGCGAACAAATTACTTATGTGCTTCAGGGTTCATTAAGATTCTTGGTTTCTGATGAAGAAATTATTGTGCGGGAGGGTGAGGTCATCTGCATCCCTTCTTGGAGTGAGCATCAGTTCGAAGCACTTGAAGATACTTTTGAACTCGATATGTTCAGCCCTGTTCGAAAGGATTGGGTCGAGAAGTCAGATTCAATCTACTAATGCAGGCGCGGCCATTTTTTCGTCACGGCGTCGTCTCGTTTAGAACCTTATCCAAAGCTGTCAGTCATTGTCTTATCTGTTCAAAATGTCCCGAGTGTGTTTTTCTGGTTTCATTCGGCTCAACAAATTTGGAACCGGTCGCTGGAATGTTCCTAGTGAACGGGTTGGTTCCAATCGTCACGATGTCCCCCTGAATGGACTTCGAACTTTCGTCGCAGGCGATTCATTTTCCACTTAAGGTACCTGTACTCGATTTCGGCCCTGAGTCCGCCCCGGCCAAACCCTTGTCTAGCAGATTTTTGTTTTAGATACAGGTATCCGAAGATTAAACCACCAAGATGTGCGATGTGCGCAGTTCCACCTCCGGTGGTACTGATAGACATGAGGAAGGCGATACCACCGATAATCATAACGAAGTACCTTGCTGGCATGGGGAACAGTAGAAAAAAGAGGATTGGGGCATCTGGATAATACAACGCAAACGCAAGCAAGACTCCGTAGACTGCACCCGAGGCACCAATTGTAATCGAGTAATATACAGGGCCACCGAAAACGGAAGGCAATAGTGATGCTATGAGTGTGCTGAGCGCCGCACCAACACCCGTAATGAAGTAGTACCTAAGGAAAAACCGTGTGCCCCATAATCGCTCCAGTTGAACACCGAACATCCAAAGTGCAAGCATGTTGAATAGGATGTGACCGAAACTGCCATGTAAGAATAAGTAAGTGAACGGTTGCCAGATCCAGAACTCTTCAAACACGGCCGCCGGTGTTAGTCCAAGAAAGGTGACTAGTGGTTGGTAGAATGTGATCAATACGAACACACTGACATTAGTCCAGATTAACCCCTTAATGGCAGGAGTAATCCCGCCGGGTCCAAACGAATACTGGTTGCTTCCGTAGGTATAACGAGAGTGACGCATTAACTTCGATTGATCCTGATTATGTGTTTACAACTCCTACCTATCGTACCACAGCTATCATTTTAAAAGTGTGTGGATCAACACAGGACGTTTAAGAAACATGTAGTGCTCGAATCCTCTTCGGTCATTTCTTAAAAAACGACAAGGTGTCAATATCTCAATATTTGATTAAATGTTTACAGTGAACGAGTCATGAAAATTTCATTTAGCGAATAACCCTAGCTCACTAAAAACCAAGATAAGTTCTAAGTCGCTTCATAATTTCATCTAGTTCGTGAAGTCGTAATACTCGACTGGTCAGTGTGAGTGTGGTCACCCCTGCTACGATGGTTGTTAAGAGGCGAAAAAGCTGTGTCGGAAGTCCTGTGCCTGGCCAGATCTCTAAGAGCCAATCTTCGACGCCGACGACTGCGATCCCCATAATTGCGGATGCCAAAGCTATCTTCGTGAACGTTGTGGCAATCCGAGCCGTGTCCAGACCATCTAACCGTCTGCGCAGTAGTAACAATAGGATGAAGGCGTTAAGACCAGCGGCAATCGCTGTTCCTAGTGCTAAGCCGCGATATCCGATACTTTGGACTAGTACGATGTTAAGGCCAATATTTGTGAGCACTGAAACCATACTGACAAGGACTGGTGTGCGACTGTCACCAAGAGCATAGAAACTTGGAGCGGCTATCTTAATGGCGGAGTATCCAATTAGACCGGGTGCGTAGAAAACAAGCGCTGCCGCAGTCGCTGCAGTATCAGTCGGCATAAAATTTCCGCGCTCGAAAATAGCTGCAACAATTGGTGATGCGAGAGTCATGAGTCCAACGGCGGCAGGTATGTTCAACATCAACATCATGCGAAGTCCACTTGAGATAGTTCGGCGCATAGCGGCTAGTTCTTCACGGGCCGCATGTCTAGCAAGGTCAGGGATTGCCGCAGTTGCGATTGATACACCGAATAAGCCTATTGGAAGATACATCAGACGAAAGGCGTAACCGAGCCAAGACACCGCGCCCGTTTCCTGACCGGTTGCCAAAATCATGTTAACGAGCAAGTTGATTTGGACAGCAGCTAGGCCGAGCGTTGCTGGTCCCATAAGTCGAAGAATTTCGAGAAGTCCTGGATCTCTAAAATCAAGAGTCTGTCGATAGCGGTATCCTTGCTGATAGAGGGCCGGACATTGAATTGCTATTTGACCTAGTCCACCAATGAGAGTGCCGAGGGCCATACCAACAATTGGTTGGAATCCGAACCGTGGCATTATAGGGACTAGTGTAAAAGCACTGAAGATCATGGACACGTTGAACATCGCCGGTGACAATGCCGGTACAAAGAAATGGCGCAACGAATTCAGCATGCCCATTAGCGCCGCTCCGATAGCAGCCAACGTTAAGAATGGGAGCATGATTCGTGTTAATGTCACTGTTAACTCCGACTTTCCAGGCACCTGCGCATATCCGTTAGCCAAGAACCCAACCAGAAAATCGGCTAATACTATCCCTGGAATCACAACTGCGCTGGTGGTTAATAGGAGAGCGCTAATCGCCTGATTACTGAGTCGCCAGGCCTCTTCTCTACCCTGGGTGGTGAGACGTCGCGTGAACGTCGGTACGAAGGCCGCACTCATAGCGCCTTCGGCAAAGAGATCGCGTGTAAGGTTCGGAATGCGAAACGCGACGTTAAATGCGTCCATCGCGTTGCCTGCACCAAATAGATAAGCTAGGACCTGGTCGCGAACCAATCCTAGTAGGCGGCTCGCCATAGTTGCGATGCCGATTAATCCAGCGGACCTGGCTAGGTGTGGAGTTTTAGTTAGATGATCTGTTGTGGTCTCATGAGATGTTCTCCCTGAAGCGGTAAGATTCGAAGGGGTCATCATCTGGCCAGCGTAGCATACGATTGTGATTTCAGAGCAATTAGCTGGGCTGGGTTTGGTTCAACTGAGCCCTAAGTGAAGATTTGGCTTCGAAATCGTTCTTGTTAAGGTTAGGGTTTTGTGGTCGTTCCGATCTGTGTCGCATTTCATTCGTGAGCGAGGACATCTCAGGATAGGTCAATAGCCCTTAATGAGTTGTAGGTTGTACTGCTAGTTTGAATTTTGTCAAATATAGTGAGAGAACATGCGTGAAGTGTTGATACGTACAACCTGGCCGCTCATAAGGTTCAGTTCAGTCCGAACACCGATTGGGAAAATTTTTGTCGGCGTGACTGAGCTGGGTGTGTTTGATTTGACGTTTGGGATTAGAAGTGACGTTATTTATCGAAGCCGATTGGCACAGCTGGCTCTTGAAGTTCGAAGAGATGATCAAGCTCTCAAATTTATAATTGGAGAAATCGATGCCTATTTCTCTGGTGATCTCAAGAACTTTTCGATTCCGGTCGACCTGCGCACCGTAACTTCATTTACTTCTAAAGTGCTACGAAAGGCGCAGAAGATCCGATTTGGCGAACTGGTTAGCTATGGCGAGCTTGCGGCGTCCATCGGTCGAACTCGGGCAAGCCGAGCCGTTGGGAATGCGTTGGGTCGTAATCCCATTTCCCTGATTATTCCTTGCCATCGAGTGGTGTCCCACACCGGTCAGATTGGAGGTTACACAGGCGGCTTGAAGAAGAAACGACTCCTCCTTCGGTTAGAGGGACACATATTCGATGCGTAATGGGGAATATTTTGATTTGAGAGACAGCTCTAGTCAGCGAGTTTACGGAGAACGAGCTCATTTACGGTTTTTCCGTCCACGTTCCTGCCAGTAAGTTTCGGCATGACCGCTTTCATGATGCGCCCTAGATCTTTGGTTGAGGTAGCGTCGGTTTCGATGATTGCCGCATCGACCAGTTGTTCGATTTCTACTGGATTAACTGGCGGAGGTAGATAAGCCTGTAGAACCTGGATCTCTTCAGTTTCTTGCTGAACCAAGTCGGCCCGTCCGGCATTTGAAAATTGTTCGATCGAATCCTTTCGTTGTTTAACCATGGAAGCAACCACCTGTTGGGATTCGAATTCTGTTAGCGCATGTCCCGCTTCAACGCGCTTGTTGACCAGAGCTGCCTTGAGCATCCGTAGAGGCTTTAGGCGTTCACGATCCTGCTTTCTAATCGCTTCAGTGAGATCCCGATTAACAGTATCGAGTATTTTCATTAATCCTTCGGCTGTACATTTCGATTGATTTACGGTGTCACGTCGCGAAACGAAAGTTGATGACATCTCCGTCATTAATGGCGTAATCCTTACCCTCGAGACGAACCTCGCCATGCTCACGGCAGGCGATGAGTGAGCCACGTGTTATTAGTTGGTTGTAGTCGACAACTTCGGCTCTTATGAAGCCACGGGCGATGTCACTATGAACTCCAAGTGCTGCAGTTTGTGCTGACGTTCCGTGTGGTATCGACCAGGCACGACATTCGTCACCACCGACCGTGAAAAATGAGACATATCCGAGTAGTTTGTAGCTAGCGCGAATGACGCGATCGAGTCCTGATTCTCTCAGTCCTAAGTCAGTCTGGAATGCTTGTGCCTCGAGAGGTCCGAGTTCTGCTATCTCGAGCTCGATCTTCGCACAAATATCTACAGAATGCGTCATAGCCATTGAAAGGAATCGATTCAAAGGTGAGATTTCTGAGGCCCGTTGCCGGTGAGGTAGATCAGATTCATCAAGATTGACGACTATTAAAAGCGGTTTTGCTGATAAGAGTTGAAATCCTCGAAGAGGCCTTGCGGTGTCAGATTCAAGTGATAGTGTTCGAAGAGGCATTCCGTTCTCGAGTGTTACCTTGCACCGCTCGAGAACAACCTGTTCTGTATGCAGTTCGACCAGGTCATTTTTCTTCATGTCTCTTTTAATCCGATCGAGACGTCGTTCAACAACGCTGAGATCAGCCAAGATCAGTTCGTCTTCCATAGCCTTCGCGTCACGTAGTGGGTCGATTGAGCCGGATGGGTGTGGAACCGTTTCTTCTCTAAACACTCGGACAACGTGCAACAGTGCATCACATTGTCTGAACGGGGCAACTTCGAACTGGGCCTGAGGTCCCGTACGATTGACGATGTCGATGAATTCAACCGTTGCTGGCACGATTTTTCTCGGACTAAAAAGTGTAGTGAGTTTTTCGAGTCGGCCATCCGGTACGACAGACACACCAACGGGTATCCCACCGCGTGCACGTTCTGTTCGGCGTCCGCGTGCAGTCTGTGTCATCAAATGGAAAAGTGTTGTCTTACCAGAGGAAGGGAAACCGATAAGGCCTGCGCGGAGCATTACTTAACGACCGTGATTTGTACTCATGTGGGAGGTGAGCGCTAGATGCGCGTAACCTAAGGCTTACTCAAATCGGCTTAGTGGCTCGAATTCTGAAAAGCAACGCGTTTGCATCCTAGCACGTTCTGGCGAGTCATGAGGTTCCTTAGACCTTCAATAGGCGAAAATATAGCGTAACTCTTTTAATTAAAATATTTTGCGATTGACAATTTCGTGGTTCCTATTTACCATGGCGGTGGATTTTATTGGAGTATAGTGGGTTGATTAGGTGCTAAGGGGAAACTTTTCAGCCAAGATCGACGATAAGGGACGCCTTAAGATCCCTGCGACTTTTCGTGTCTTGATCGAGGATCAGCACGGCTCACAGCTATTCGTGACCAGTCTATCTGGTGAATCCGTGCGCATCTACCCAATGCCTATCTGGATTGCGATCGAGAGTAAGTTGGCTCGGATGCCTTCGACTCACCCCTCACGTTTGAAGTTCCTCGATAGAGTCAGTTTTTTTGGGCAGTCGGCTGAGTTTGACAATCAAGGTCGTGTCCTGGTCCATTCGCGCTTACGGGAATGGGCTGCAATGTCTGGAGAGGTCGATGTTTTTGGCCAGTACGACTATCTCGACATCTGGAATCATGAGCGCTTCGTTAGCAAGTTACAGCGTGAGCCTTACACTGACGATGACGCGCGCGCATTGTCTGAATATGACATCTAGATGAAAAGAAGCAGATGATCAAGTCCTAGGGTAATTATGGTTCACGAACCAGTTATGACTGATGAGGTATTGAGCTATCTTGCGCCGCAACGCGGGGGTCTGTTTGTGGATTGTACGGTTGGACTTGGTGGTCACACCAGAGCGTTGTTAGCGGCTGGCGCATCTCAGGTCCTTGGACTTGACCGTGATCGTGAGTCGCTAGATCTTGCCGCTGCGGCTCTTAGGCCTTGGGCTGACCGCGTAGAGCTTGTGCACGCTGACCTGCGCAACGCGGAGAATATATTGTCGGAGCGGGGACTGAAAGTTGTCGATGGCGTATTGGCAGACTTAGGCATGTCGTCGTATCAACTTGAGACGGAGGGTCGAGGATTTAGTTTCCGTCGTGATGATCCACTGGACATGCGCATGGATCGATCGACTGGACCGACAGCGGCTGACTTGTTACGTGAGGCTTCTGAGGCTGAGTTGGCGCGTGTGATGTTCGAATATGGCGAAGAGAGACATTCTTGGCGAGTCGCTCGTGCGATTGTTACAGCACGCAAGCTAGCACCAGTTAGCACAACGGTTCAGCTGGCTGGCATAGTCAGACAAGCCTTGCCTAGACGAAGATATCAAAGAATAGATCCTGCAACACGTGTCTTTCAGGCAATTCGTATCTGGGTTAACCGTGAGTTGGACGGTCTCGATACTTTTCTTCAGAACATTTCACGATACCTCCGCGCTGGGGCCAGACTTGTCGTGATGACTTTCCACTCTCTTGAGGATCGAATTGTTAAGTACACATTGAGGAGTTTAGAGCATGGGGATGGAGTCACTGTTCGGGTACTAACGAAGCGGCCAATAAGGCCTCAAGCAAGCGAGGTGCATCGGAATCGTCGGGCGCGTAGCGCGAAGCTTCGTGTGGCGGAGAAATTGACATGAGTATGTTCGATTTTGAGTACGCTGCTAAGAAGAGTGTTCGTAACAATGTGATTGTCCGAGAGGTAGATCAGGTACGACAGCGTGAACTTTGGCGCTCGGTGGTCGTGGGAGTCGCCTTGGTGTCAGTGCTACTTTTTTCTTCTTGGCAGCATTTCGAATTGCTGCAGCATGGTTATCGGATTGAGCAAATGCAGCAAGAGCGTGCAGAAGAAGCAAGAATTAATCGACACCTGAGACTCGAAATTGAGACGCTACGATCCCCAAGACGGATAGAGCAGATCGCCATCGATAAGTTAAATCTGGTGGAACCGACGGCTGAAGAGACGGTCGTCATACAGCGCATCATGTCGGCGCCTGTTCCCGATCGGTCAGTGGTGGCTTTTCGATACGGGGATTCCCTTGTTCTGGCAGACAACGCTCAATAAACTGTCGCCTTTGTTAATTCCACGGCGAAAAGATGCTGTGGGGGCCCTAACTACGACGCCAACTCAGGCTACTGACTGGCGCTACGTCGTCCGTTGCCGCGTGCTCATCGGAGCAGCGGTAATCGCACTATGGACCGCCGGGATTGAAGCACGTCTAATCTATCTTCAAATCATTAAATACAATGAACTGCTCGCATTGGCAGAGAATCAGCAACTGCGAACAGTGTTAGCACCAGCGAAACGTGGAGAAATCCTTGATCGAGGAGGGCGTGTGCTCGCGTACAGTGTCGATGCTGAATCGATCTACGCTGTTCCTAGTGAGATCAACAACCCGGACGAAACAGCCGAAACCCTCTGTGCGGAACTGGATGTTTGTGGAGACCAAGACCTCAAGGTTTTCGTTGATCGACTGCGCCAGCCCAGGGCTTTTGTCTGGATCCGAAGAAAAGTGTCACCGGACGAAGGCCGTCGAATTGGCGCTTTGAATCTTGAGGGTATCGGATTTCTTTCAGAGGAACGTCGCTTCTACCCAGGTAAGGAATTAGCAGCTCATTTACTTGGGTACGTTGGGATCGACAACCAGGGTCTGGGAGGAGTGGAGTCAACTTACGACAGAGAGATTCGCGGACGTCCAGGGAAGGTTCTTATCCAGACCGACGCGCGTGGGAGAGCATTTAGCCGAGTCGAACGACCTCCCACCGCTGGTGCCACTCTTGAGCTCACGGTTGACAAGTATCTGCAGCATATCGTGGAACGTGAACTACGTATGGGTGTGGAAGAGCATCGGGCTGATGGCGGGAGCATCGTCGTCCTAGATCCAAATACCGGTGAAGTCATGGCGTTGGCCAACGAGCCAACGTTTAATCCAAACGTGTTTGCTCGGTCGCCAAAGTCTAACAGGCGTAATCGAGCCATTCAAGATATCTACGAACCGGGATCGGCATTCAAGATAGTGACTGCCTCGGCGGCTCTCGAAGAGCAAGTGGCGAGGGCCAATGATCTTGTCGATGTACGTGCCGGTGTGATCAAACTCGGTAGCCGAGAAATTAAAGATGTCTATACCTATGACACACTGTCATTCACTGACGTAATCGTTAAGTCTAGTAACGTTGGGATTATTATGGTCGGGTTAAAACTCGGCCCCGAACGTTTGGGAGAGTACGTCAAGAGATTTGGATTTGGGCAGGCACTTTCACGAGATTTTCAAGGTGAGAGTCGCGGCATCGTTTGGGATCCCTCGTCGCTTGATGATGCGGCCGTTGCATCAGTATCCATGGGATATCAGGTCGGGGTTACGCCTCTTCAAATGGCAGCAGCTGTAAGTGCGATTGCCAACGGTGGTGAACTGCTCGAACCGAGACTCGTCCGTGCCGTAATAAGTGAGAGAGTTCGTGTCGAAAGACCGCGACGAGTTATTAGGCGCGTGCTTTTGCCTCAGACAACGATCGAGCTTACGAAGATGATGGAAGGCGTTGTCGAGCGAGGGACTGCGAAGAGGGCTCAGGTAACGCATCACAACGTTGCTGGAAAGACAGGAACGTCAGCAAAAATCGTCCAGGGGAAATATTCGACCACTGATTACCAGGCATCTTTCGTCGGATTTTTCCCATCTCACAAACCTGTTCTCACTATTCTTGTCGTGATCGATACGCCACGTGTCAAGGGATACTACGGTGGATCGGTCGCAGCACCCATTTTTAGACGAGTAGCGGAAGCCAGCCTGAGGCACCTCGGTATTCCTCGAACAAGGAATCAGGTCCCGTCGGTCGTGGTAGCTGGAGCGATCACGGAACCGGATGTTTTGCCACGAAACCGTATGCAGGCATTGGAGAAACAATCCACAACTGCAGGGGAGGCGACGACCGATCAGAGGCGTGTACCAGATGTTCGTGGCCTGAGTGCTAGGGAGGCGCTTAGGGTGCTTTCAAGGTTTGGTTTAACTGTCCAGCTCACGGGCGACGGGGTTGTCGTCGATCAGAATCCTCCGGCAGGTTCGCTGATTAACCGCGGTATGAGGAGTGCACTGCAGTTAGAGCGGTGGCCACTTGTCGAGACGAACAGTCAACAGAGCCCATGACTCTAGCTGAACTTCTTCAGGTCGCCGATATGAATCCTCTGATGAGTCAAACCGAAGACCGGTTAGATCAGACTTTGTTCGCCCAAACGGTCACTGGAATTGCATACGACTCGAGACGAGTCAGCCCAGGGTCAGTCTTTGTCGCGCTGAAGGGACAACATGTAGATGGAATTACTTTTGCGCAACAGGCTCAGATTCAAGGTGCAGTTGCCATTGTTTCAGAATCTCCACCACTTGCCGATATTGGCGTGCCGTGGCTGACAACTGAGGACGCCAGACAGTCACTCGCTGAGCTTGCCGTGGCCTTTTATCGGCATCCAAGTGCTGAGATGCTCGTGGTAGGAATCACTGGAACGAATGGAAAAACTACCACAGCTTACCTGGTTGATTCGATTTTTGAGAGTGCCGGCGTCCGCTGTGGGCGGCTGGGTTCAATCAGCTATCGGGTGGGTTCAAAAGAATTGGACGCGAAACGTACAACTCCAGAAGCTCCAGATGTCCAACGCCTACTCAGAGAAATGGTTAACCATGGTTGTGGTGCCTGCGCTATGGAAGTGTCTTCTCACGCACTTGAGTTGAAGCGCGTCGATGGAACCAAATTTGCGGCAGCGGTTTTTACGAATCTGACCAGGGATCACCTGGATTTTCACGGGGATATGGGCACCTATCTCCACGCGAAGCGCCGTTTATTTCAGATGATACCCACTGAGTCATTGGCAATCGTTAACGTTGATGATCCCGCTGGAACGTCCATCGTCGATCTGGTTCAGCATTCAATCACTTATGCTATCGATCGTGATGCTGATGTTTTTCCTGACCGATTTGAAACTTCACTGGAGGGAATCTCAATGGACGTCAGGACTCCACAAGGGTCGCTGGTTTTGAATTCTCTGTTGATCGGTCGGTCAAACGTTTACAACATCCTGGCAGCTGTTGCGGTCTGTATTGCACTCGATTCACCCTTGAGCGCTGTCGAACAAGGTATCGCTGGACTCAAGGGAGTACCAGGTCGATTACAGGTCGTTTCCGATCAGCTGGATGATCTAACGGTGATGGTTGATTATGCCCACACAGATGATGCTCTTAAGCTCTTGCTAGAGACTGTACGGCAGCTCTCACCCGGTCGAGTCATAACGGTTTTTGGTTGTGGAGGTGACCGTGATCGTACTAAGCGACCGCTGATGGGTGTTGTTGCGGCTCGACTAAGTGATCTTGTGGTGATAACAACAGACAATCCTCGTTCAGAAGATCCCGGTGACATTATTGAGGAGATCATGCGAGGGATTGAAGCTGGAGAAGACTGGCAAGTTGCTGGAGAAATTCAGCCAAGAAAGCACCGCACTTCTACCGTTGCTATCGTCGATCGACGTGTAGCCATTGAGGAAGCTATCTGCGAGGCGCACGCTGGGGACATTGTTTTGATCGCCGGCAAGGGCCATGAAAAACACCAGATTATGGGCGATCATACGTTGCCTTTTGATGACGTTGCGACCGCGAAGGACGCATTAATACGACGGAAAACGAAGTTTCGAGTTTCGTAGGAAGTAAAGATTTTGCCGACCACTGAATTACCTGCCTTCACGGGTGGTGACGCTGCGAGCGCAATGGGTGGTCGCCTGATTTCTGGTGGGGCAACGTATCCCATTAGAGGTGTGTCGATTGATTCACGATCACTTTCTCAGAACGAGCTGTTTTTTGCGATTCGTGGAGAACGATTCGATGGGCATGCATTTGTTACCACTGCGTTACAGCAAGGCGCGTGTGGCGTAGTTGTGAGTGATATGGAAATAGCTTCTGAAACTCAGGTCAGGCAACCTGTGGCAATCATCATCACTGTGGATGACACCACGCGTGCTCTTCAGAGATTGGCTCAATATCTTCGCCGAGCTTCTGGTGCTCAAGTTGTTGCTATTACGGGAAGCGTCGGTAAAACGACAACGAAGGAACTCACAGCAGATTTATTATCGACTCACTATCGCGTCTTCAAAACTCCTGGCAATCTAAACAACCACATTGGATTACCGCTCTCGCTAATTGAACTTCGACACAAGCCAGAGATTGCTGTTGTCGAAATCGGCATGAGACATTCAGGAGAAATAAGCACTCTTGTTACGGTTGCTGAGCCGGAAGTAAGAGTATGGACCAACGTTGCGGCCGTACATGCGGAGCACTTTGATTCGATCGGAGCAATAGCGGATGCTAAAGCTGAGATTATGTCTGGGGCGACTGTCGATAGTCTGTTGATTGTTAATGCTGGTGATGAGCGCATTATGGAACGTGCGCATACATTTGCAGGCTGTGTTGCTACATTCGGGATCGAGAAAGTTGCCGATGTTATGGCGATCGATGTTAACGATCATGGGTTAGAGGGGACAACTGCTAGAGTCAAAACGCCCGTCGGTGCTGCAAGACTGCGGTCACCACTTTTAGGTCGTGGGAATTTAGCAAATGTACTGGCTGCGATGGCGGTCGCACTACACTACCAAGTCCCTCTCAGTACTATCGTTCAGCGGATCAGCGCTTTCTCTCCACTAGATCAAAGAGGTGAGATAGTGCGACTCCACAATGGTGTTACCTTGATCGACGATTCATATAATTCAAATCCGACGGCGTTGCTCTGTACGTTTGAGGCGATTCGACAAGAGTCTCGTAGTGGTCGGCTGATTGGAATTCTTGGTGAAATGCTTGAGCTAGGTACTCGATCAAAGCAACTCCATGAAGAATGTGGACGTGCCGCAGCTGCTGTTGGTTTCGATGTCCTCATAACGGTAGGGGATGAACCAGCAGAAGCAATTGGTAAAGCTGCCGTTGCAGCTGGGATGCCACCCGGGTCTGTCACCCATAT
Source organism: Vicinamibacterales bacterium (assembly GCA_965249535.1). GTDB lineage: Bacteria > Acidobacteriota > Vicinamibacteria > Vicinamibacterales. Next base: position 1,284,595 of record OZ252241.1, on the reverse strand, counting down.
GGTTACGAGTCAAGAGGTGGCTGAGCACGTCACGAAACTTGTGTGTCCTGGCGATTTAGTGTTGGTGAAGGGATCGAGAGGGGTACGCACTGACCTTGTTATTAGGCGATTGAGGGCCGAGTTGACCTAATGCTGTATCACTTTGTTTATCCGTTGCATACGTATATATCGGCACTGAATGTTGTGCAATACATAACATTTCGTACCGCGGCAGCGAGCCTAACAGCATTTCTTGTCACCCTAATCGTTGGTCCCTGGATGATTGGAAAGCTAAGAAAATTCCAAATTGGTCAAGTCGTTCGGCATGATGGTCCAGCAGCGCACCGTCCTAAAGCCGGAACACCTACTATGGGGGGCCTCCTTATATTGACGGCTGCAGTCATCCCGACACTCGTCTGGGCGGATTTGACTAATTCATACATATGGATTGCAATTGGGTCAACACTGGTTTTCGGAGCGATTGGATTTGTCGACGACTACCTCAAGGTCGTAAAAAGCTCTCACCACGGTCTTCGACCGCGGTACAAGCTTGTTGCCCAGATTGTCGTTTCTGTATTCGTCGGGTTAAGTTTACTTATTCTCGCCGAACAGGACCTTTACAGCACTCGCCTCATCTTTCCAGTCTTTAAGAACTTAATTCCAGATCTGGGCTGGTTTTATATTCCATTTTCCGTGTTGGTGTTGGTCGGTGCGTCAAACGCAGTCAACCTAACAGATGGACTTGATGGTCTTGCGATCGGCGTGTTCACGGTTGCAGCAGCGGCACTCACTGGGTTGGCCTATGTAACAGGTCATGCCGTATTAGCCGACTATCTTTTGCTTGTTCGCTTCTCGCCAGCTGCCGAACTTACGATTTTCTGCGGTTCTCTGGTCGGTGCCGGTCTTGGATTCCTTTGGTACAACTCGTACCCAGCAGACATCTTTATGGGAGACGTTGGGTCACTCGCACTTGGTGCGGCCTTAGGGACGGTCGCAATACTCATTAAACAGGAATTACTTTTGTTGATAATTGGTGGAGTATTCGTAATCGAAACACTCTCGGTCATTATTCAAGTCACTTCGTTCAGATTTACTGGGCGTCGGGTGTTCAAGATGGCGCCTTTACATCATCATTTCGAATTGAGTGGATGGAGCGAACCAAAAGTCATCAGTCGCTTCTTGATCACAGCTATTATTTTGGCGTTGTTCAGCCTGACGACGTTGAAACTGAGATGAATTTGTTGTGAAAAGTCAAGGACGTTTAGAGAGTTGCTGAGTTGTGGACGAATTTTCTGTTCGTGGTAAACAGGTCGTTGTTGTGGGAGCAGCCCGTAGTGGGGTGGCTGCTGCCAAGCTTCTTCTGTCCCGTGGTGCGTTTGTTACGCTCACGGATCTTCGAATGGACGTGAAAGGAGTCACGGACCTGCGTAGGACTGGCATAGTTCTTGAGTTAGGTGGACACAGCAAAGAGACGTTGGCACGAGCCGATCTAGTTGTGCTCAGTCCTGGTGTGTCACCACGCCAACCGTTGGTCGCATCGATTCGTGCGGCAGGAGTTCCTGTTATTGGTGAGATTGAGTTGGCCTCACGCTGGTTGCGTGGTCGTCTTGTTGCAGTCACTGGAACGAAAGGTAAATCAACCGTTGTGACTCTAACGGGTCGGATGCTGGAGGCTGCAGGTTTAACGGCTGTGGTGGGTGGGAACATTGGAGCCGCACTAAGTGCACAGGTGGAACATTCGGAGCCAAACGTGATCCATATTGTTGAGGTAAGTAGTTTTCAGTTAGAGCTTACAGAAACCTTTCATCCATGGATTGCCGTTTTTCTAAATTTTTCGCCTGATCACTTAGATCGCCATCCCAATGTTCAGATGTACGCTGCCGCCAAAGCTCGGATCTTTTCTAATCAACTGGAGACAGATTTTTCAATCGTTAATGCGGACGATAGTGAAGTACTGAAACTAGTGCGTTGCAGCCGAGCCAGGCAACTATTATTTGGTGTCACCTCACCGATTACCGACGGCGTTGTGCTTAGTAACGAGTCCATTGTGAATCGTACTTCCGCTGGTGAGGTTCCATTAGTACCTCGTGCGGCAGTTCAACTTGTCGGTCGGCATCTGTTGAGCGACGTGCTAGCGGCTGTGACCGTTGCTACGCGCCTTGGCGTTTCTCCACAAGTGATGACCAAGGCAATCTCTTCTTTTACCGGTCTTGAGCATACGCTTGAACTTGTTGGAGAGGTTGGAAGTATCCGTTTCATTAATGATTCGAAAGCCACGAATGTGGTAGCGGCCAGGAGTGCGATTGAGAGTTTTTCTAAGGGGCTCGTTCCCATTATTGGTGGTCGATTCAAGGGCGGGTCATTAAGTGATCTCGGCCCAGCCTTGGCGACAAGGGCAGAGGTGGTGGTAGCTATCGGCGAATCTCGAGCTCTAGTCCGAGAGGCACTTAGTGGTGTTGTGAAAGTGCATGAGGTCGGGACCCTTTCAGAGGCCGTGCGATCGGCCTTTGCTCTGGCGCCACCTGGGGGGACGGTCCTCCTCGCGCCGGCATGCTCGAGTTTTGATATGTTTCGGGATTACGCAGAGCGGGGTCGTGCTTTTAAGCAGGAAGTCTTGCAATTAACTGAGGAAATACAGAGAGGTCGTGAGCAGTGAGTAGTCATCAACTGAGGCATGGCGGTGAAGAACTGGTTGCTGGGAACGCAGGCTGCTCCGGTCTGCGCGGCCGGTGTCTCATCCCTAACACTGGCTGATGACTACTCACTGCTCACGACGCGGCTGCTGACAAGGGTTCCAGTCTAAGAAAGACAAAAACTGAAGGCCCTGACGCCTTCACCGAGGCCTGAGACTTTCGACGAAAAGCGGCAGTATGGCTCGAAAACTGAAATCGGACAAGGTACTTTTTCTCGCGACCTTTCTACTTGTGTGCGTCAGTGTTGTCATGGTCTACAGTGCCTCTGCTGTACTGGCAATGGACCGCTATCAACAGCCTTACTTGTTTCTTTTTAAGCAAGTAACCTGGGTGGTAGTGGGCCTTTTTGCACTCGGACTCGTTATGCGCGTGGATTATCGACACCTTAAACAACCAATAGTTATCTGGACGATGTTAGGTGTATCCACTCTGGCGCTGATTGGAGTTCTATTCGGTCCATCCATCAATGGTACCCGTCGCTGGTTTGCGGTGGCTGGTATCGGAGTGCAGCCGTCAGAGCTTGCGAAGCTGGCCGTTATTTTGTTCACGGCGGCTCTTCTCGAGCGTCGCATGGATCGGATTGATGAGATTTCCTTTTCGGTAGGCCCGCTCGCGGGCGTGGTGGGTGGAATCAGTGGTCTGATCCTACTAGAACCTGATTTTGGTACTGCACTTACAATAATTATGATAGTCGGCGTGATGATTTTTGTAGCTGGAATAAACTATCGCTATCTATTTGGGCTTGGATTAGCTGTTTTACCGCTCTTCTGCATGATGGTCGCAGGAGCTGAGTATCGCCGCCGCCGATTACTTTCGTTTCTAGATCCGTGGGGTGATCCACTCGGGGATGGATTTCAGGTTATACAGTCATTAATCGCTGTTGGGACTGGCGGCCTCATGGGCCGCGGCTTAATGGGTGGCGTTCAAAAACTATTCTATCTTCCTGAACCGCATACGGATTTCATTTATGCAGTCATCGCAGAAGAGTCTGGTTTCATTGGAGCTACAGCTATCCTCATCTGTTTCTGCGTGATTATATGGCGTGGACTCAGAATAACGTTGTGGGCACCGGATCGCTTCGGAGTCTTCTTGGCATTGGGACTAACGACAATGATTGGTTTACAGGCTTTCGTTAATATCAGTGTTGTACTCGGACTGATGCCGACAAAGGGTCTTCCGCTGCCATTCGTGAGCTCTGGAGGTTCTTCGCTACTGATTGGCTTGTTGAGCATGGGGATCTTATTAAACATTTCCCAGCATGCTTCAACCGAAGCATAAACGTGGATGAGTCGACCTGTGGTACTTTGATCTGATATGACAAACCAGATGTCGTTAAGAGTTGTGATTGCCGGTGGAGGAACTGGCGGACACCTGTACCCAGGTATCGCTGTTGCTCAAGAGTTACGAAGAAGAGATCCAGATGCGCACATTGTCTTTGCTGGTACGACACGTGGCATCGAATCACATGTGGTGCCTCAAGCAGGATTCGTACTCGAGGTGATTCGCAGTGCTGGACTCAAGCGTCAAACACTGTTGGCGCGCATCCGTGGTTTGATGTTATTACCGTTGAGCGCCTTAGATGCTTGGCGCGTGATCTGGCGGCATTCGCCAGACTTAGTAATTGGACTGGGCGGCTACAGCTCTGGTCCACTCGTGTTGATTGCGGCCCTTCGTTGTATTCCTACTCTAGTACTCGAACAGAACGCCGTACCTGGTTTAACCAATCGTATTCTATCGAACGTTGTAAAGGCGGCGGCCGTTACCTACGAAACTGCTTTACCTTATTTTAAGGAGAAGGGATTTATTAGCGGTAATCCAGTCCGGCCTCAGTTTTTTAAGTCCGGTTCTTCTTGCGAAACTGACAGAACTCAAGGTCGGGAAAGGCGGTCACGGCTTTTGGTGCTCGGTGGTTCTCAAGGTGCTCATGCGATCAATACAGCTATGGCAGATGCAGCGGTCGCTCTAGCGGCTTCGCCTCAGCTATTTTCGATTACACACCAGGCGGGCGAACAAGATTTAGAGATGGTCAGGTCTGCCTACAAGCGAGTGGGGTTGGAAGCACGTGTTGAAGCATTCCTGGACACTGTTTACGAAGAGATGGGCGAGGCCGACTTGGTTATATGTCGGGCCGGAGCCACGACATTAGCTGAACTTACTGCTAGCGGGCGTCCAGCGATTCTGGTGCCGTTGCCTTCGGCAGCAGACGGTCACCAGTGGGAGAACGCCGAGGTGCTAACCAGGGCCTGTGCGGCAGACAGACTCGATCAAGTGGATCTTTCTGGTCAGGAGTTGGCCCGACATGTTATCGCTTTGGTTTCAGATGAGTCGCGACGAGCACGCATGGCAAGTTCAGTAAGGCGGCTTGCTCGACCGAACGCTGCACGCGTTATTGTCGATTGCGCGCTGAAACTGATGGGCCGAGATTCCTGAGAGCGAGTTGAGTTAGGAGAGTAGTAGATTCGGACAGGACCGTGCTTGCACAAAATCAGGCGTATTCACTTCGTGGGTATTGGAGGTTCTGGAATGAGCGGTCTCGCTGAGCTCATTAAGAATCTCGGTCATGGTGTGAGTGGATCGGATGTTAAACGCTCGGAGGCAACCGATCGTCTAACGAGGCAGGGTATTCAGGTGCATGTAGGGCATGACGCTAGGTTCGTAGGAGATGCCGAGATGCTTGTGGTTTCAGCAGCCGTGCCTTCAACTAATGCCGAAATCATTGAGGCTCACCGTCGACTGATTCCGGTTATTCCTCGGTCAGAAATATTGGCTGAGTTGATGTGCCGCAAGTATGGGATCGCGGTCGCTGGTGCTCATGGAAAGACATCGACAAGTTCCATGATCGCAATTTTACTTGAACGGGCTGGTCTCGATCCGACCGTTGTTGTTGGAGGATATTTAAGTGCATTCGGTAGTAGTGCCCGTCTCGGACAGAGCAAATACATGGTTGTCGAAGCCGACGAAAGCGACCGAACTTTTCTGAAGCTCTCTCCTACAATTGCGGTGATTACGAACATCGATCATGAACATCTTGAAACATTTGGTAGTTTCGAGAACTTACGGCAGGCTTTTTTAGACTTTGCGAATAAGGTGCCGCTTAGTGGTACGGTTGTGGTTTCTGTAGATGATCCACATATTCGGGAGTTGGTACCTCAAATAGAACGGCGAGTGATTACCTACGGTCTAGACACCAAGAACAGTGATTTCACCGCTAACGATCTTCTGTTAGAGCCATTCGGTGTGAAGTGTCAAGTGTCCTCCAGCTACGCTAGTTTTGGTATTCAGTTAAGTAAGCAACTGCATTTGAACGTGCCTGGGCGCCACAATCTGTCTAATGCACTTGCGGCGATAGCTGTCGGATTCGAGTTAGGGATTGAATTTGACCAGGCTGTTGTTGGGTTAAGTGACTTTCGAGGTGTGACTCGCCGGTTTCAGCTCGTTGGTGAAGTTCGAGGTGTGATGGTCGTTGACGACTACGGACATCATCCTACAGAGATACAGGTAGTGCTCGAGACGGCCCGTGCCAGTTTCTGCCGACGCATTATCTTAGTATTCCAACCACATCGTTACACTCGCACCAGAGATTTACGTTCGGAATTGGGAAGGTCACTTGCGGCTGCAGATGAAGTGGTATTGACTAACGTTTACGGCGCTGGTGAAGAATCGATTCCAGGTGCGACGGTTGATTCGATTGCAGAGGTTGTTAAGAAAGCGTCAAGTGCCCCTGTACATGTTGTGAGATCAATAGAGGACGTGGCACAAACTGTAGTGGATATTTCTAGACCTGGTGATCTAATCCTGACTATGGGTGCAGGTTCTATTGACACGGTGGCCGCTGAAATTCTTGAAATACTCCAGAGTGAATCGCAATAGAATGAGGACAGGAGTGAGAAGTAACTAGGAATACTAACGACAGATGACTGTTCAGATTCCCGAAGATACGAAATTCAGGCGCGCAAGGTTTAGGCCAGCACGGAGAAGAAGTATATGGAATCTTCGTGGTGTACGTGTGCTACGTGCGACAATTCCCTTTGCGGCTATTTTGTATTTTGTGTACTGTGCTATGGCCTTGATCATTCAGGCACCTGATTTGCGGATCGACCGTATCGTGGTGCAAGGCAATGGACACATGTCTGCGATGCAGGTTCAAAGCTTGGTGAGTGGGTTGCGCGGAAAGAGCATTCTTTCAGCAGATCTTGTTGCTGGGCATCAGGAACTAGTTGAGTCACCGTGGATAGAGAATGTAACTCTTCGTCGAATCTTGCCCTCAACAATTGAGATCATGGTGTCAGAGAGAAGTCCTGTCGGAGTTGGGAGGCTTGGAGGACAGTTGTACCTGATCGATGAGCGCGGTACGGTTATCGATAAATACGATGTTCAGTTTGCTGATCTTGATCTTCCAATTATCGATGGTCTTTCATTTGCGTTTCGAGGGAGAAAACAGGTCGTTGACGAAAGTCGGGCCGATCTAATTGAACGCCTTATCGCCGAGGTGAGCGTACGTTCAGATCTGGCACAGCGTATTTCTCAGATTGATGTACAAAACGCGGACGATGCTGTGGTTATGCTTACGGGTGATCCAGCGGCCATTCATCTGGGAAAGCAGCAATTTCTCAGGCGATTAGAATCCTACATCGAACTTGCCCCAGTTCTGTATGCCCACACGCCAAAGATCGACTATGTTGATTTACGTTTTGATTCCCACGTTTACGTGCAACCGGCTCCTCTGGGGGTTGAGGCAGAAATTGGGGGTTTGGTGCCTTTGGCGTTGCTAGGAGAGGATCTCGATCGGTGAGTCCTAACGAAGGTCAACGGAGGCTACGTGGCTCGTAGAGAACAATACTTGGTCGGTCTTGATGTCGGCACGTCAAGAATTGCTGCAATCGTTGCTGAAGTTCTAGAGGATGACAGTCTCGACATCAGTGGTATTGGAATTGCTGAGGCACGAGGTATCCGAAGAGGTGCGATCATCAATCTTGAGGTCGCGGTTGAATCGATTAAAAAGGCTATAGATGAGGCTGAACTGACGGCTGGGGTTGAAATCGACAAAGTGTACTTGGGTTTATCTGGAGTCCATGCGAAGGCTTTCAATAGCCGAGGCGTCGTTGCAGTGTCTGGGAAGAACCGTGAAATCACACGTGCTGATGTTTACCGCGCCATTGATGCTGCTAAGGCTGTTACCTTACCGAACGGTCGAGAGATCTTGCATGTGCTTCCGCAAGACTTTGTTGTTGACGAACAGGACGGTATCGGAACTCCGGTCGGTATGACCGGTAATCGATTGGAGGTGAACGTTCATGTCGTGACAGGGAGTACTTCTTCTACGCAGAACATCGTAGCTTGTGTCAATCGAGCTGGTGTTGCTGTGGTCGATACTGTGTTGGAACAGTTGGCTGCGGCTGAGGCCGTACTCACTCACGATGAAAAGGAGCTCGGGGTAGCTTTAGTTGATATCGGAGCCGGAACGACGGACTTTGCCATCTTCGAGAGAGGCAGTATCTGGCACACTGGGGTAGTAGCATTGGGTGGAAGCCACTTCACGAATGATATAGCTGTGGGACTTCGCACGCCGATTCCTGAAGGCGAGAAAACTAAGAAGCGTAGTGGCTGTGCATTATCCACGATGGTGGACGAAGACGAGATGATCGAGGTTGCCAGTATTGGTGGCCGTCAACCCCGCATCATGGCGAGACGAATCCTGTCGGAGATTCTCCAACCAAGGGCTGAGGAAATTTTCCATTCTCTGTGGGATGAAATCCGCCGCGCGGGCTATGAAAGCTCGCTCAACTCTGGAATGGTGTTAACTGGTGGGGGAGCTATTTTAGAGGGGTTGCCTGAGATCGCTGAACAGATTTTTGACCTTCCGATCCGACGAGGATATCCCGTTGGAGTTGGTGGGTTGGCCGATCATGTTAGCAGTCCTTCGTTTGCGACCCCAGTTGGATTGGTGAAGTGTGCCCACCGTAACTATGTTAACAATGGGACCCGACCACCTGGCGCCGTCGGTATTGGTTCGGTTGGCCTTATTGCTCGTCGGTTGAGAGTCTTGTTTAAGGAATTCTTCTAGACAACGCACTCATGAAGGCTTGATGATGAGAAATGCCAAGAGGAGAAACGCAGGGTCGGCGAAATTGTCCAAGCCTTATCTGCGACTTACTTTGGATGAGAGTCATCGGACCCGGGCCCGTGTAAGAGTGGTAGGTGTAGGTGGTGGCGGTGGTAACGCCGTAAATCGCATGGCTCTCTCCGGTTTGGAAGGTGTCGAATTCATTGTCGCGAATACAGATGTTCAGGCACTGGAACAGAATGCCACACCTCTAAAAGTGCAAATTGGTGCAAAACTTACTAAGGGGCTTGGAGCCGGAGCCGATCCCAACATTGGCCGCCAGGCGGCTCTTGAGGACACCGATAGAATCATTGGATCGCTCGCGGGTGCGGATATGGTGTTTGTGACGACGGGGCTAGGTGGTGGAACTGGTACTGGTGCTGCACCTGTCATTGCAAGCCTTGCGAGTGAACTCGGTGCCTTAACGGTAGCGGTGGTGACTAAGCCGTTTAGCTTCGAGGGTCGAAAACGTGCGCTTCAAGCTGAGCAGGGCCTTAAGGAACTCCGCGAGTGTGTTGACACGGTTATCACTATTTCGAACGAGCGTCTTTTGATGACTGTCGATCACGCAACGTCTTTAAGTGACGCGTTTGGCATGGCTGATGACATTTTGTACCAATCCATAAGGGGAATATCCGATCTCATTTTGGTTCCAGGATTGATCAATCTAGACTTTGGCGACATTGCGGCGATTATGATCCGGAGGGGTCTCGCTATCATGGGCACTGGAATTGGTGAAGGAGCGAAGCGGGCTGTCGATGCGGCCTCACGTGCGGTTTCCAGTCCTTTGCTTGAGGATGCGTCAGTGAAAGGTGCAAGAGCTGTCATCGTCAACGTCACCGGGGGTTCAGATCTTTCGTTGATGGAAGTCAGTGAGGCGATGTCAATCATTCACACTGCGGTCCATGAAGATGCCACGATCATCTTTGGCGCGGTAGTGAATTCGGCCATGGAGGGAAAAATCAAGATTACTGTCATCGCGACAGGTTTTGACCGGGAAGGATTCAGCAGTTCGGTACTGACATCAGGCCAGGACACCCCAGTCGACCTAAGCAATTACGCCGCTCGGCGTAATGAATTAGCTCTCGAACAGGCGGTAGGTTCTAGGCTGTCAATTTCGCGTCGGCCGCTAATTGAACAATCTCAAGCAAAGGCGATGGTACATTCGAGCTTAGGATTGGTCGAGCTTGAAGATGTTGTAGGTAGTTCAACAGATTTCTCAGGCGATTTGCCGGCATTTCTACGCCGACAAACAGGAGTCTAGTCTTGCCGTAAGTTAAACTAGACTAGGTGGTTGGCTCTTAGCACGGCCGAATTCGCCATCAGACAAATTTACTTCACTAACACTAGAATCCCTCCGTCTGTTGAGAAAATCCTTTGTCGGATGCTGTTTGGGTTCGACGCGCGGACCCTATTGGGTGATCATTACTAAGAACCGAGATCAACGACCGAGTAACATCACTTGGGCGAACGCTAATGTTTCTGCGTGGGTCAAAGTCACCAAGACTTTCTGACATCCGATTCCCTGAGCATAAAGCGCTGCCGCCCCGTGAAATTGTAGTTGGGGGGCACCGCTACTCCGTACAACCTCAATGTCACGCCATCGCACTCCTTGAGCATGCCCTGTGCCAAGCGCCTTCATTGCAGCTTCTTTGGCGGCGAAACGTGTGGCGAGATGCTGGGCTGGGAAATGTCGCTGCATGGAGTACACACGTTCGTGATCTGTGAAGACACGACGAACAAAACGTTCACCAAAACGTCGCCAAATCTGTTCGATACGTTGAATCTCAGTTGCATCGAAGCCAATTGATATTACACTTAATCCAGTTTCAGAAACGGATGCTCTGGTTATTGTGTTACCCAGTCGAGTGGTATGTGCGGCAGTATCATCAACTGACATTGCTTCATCTATGGCGAGGTTGGCCAAACGATCCGCCTCTACGTTTTTCGATCGTGGCACATATTCGAAACTAACTTGATCGAGAGTAGACATTAGCTTTTTGGCTTTCCGATAGAGCACCTGTAATCCAGGGTTTTTAACTTGGTACTCTCCACGCATCTGCTTGACTAGTAGTTGTGAATCTGAGCGAAGGATTACCCGATGATGACCTTGGTCGACCGAATAAGTTAAGGCAGCGATGAGACCGTGGTATTCAGCAATATTATTAGTTGCTACGCCCACCGATCCTCGAAGTTCCTTGCACAGCGTGCCGTTCCTGTTTTCGATTCGAACACCGTACCCGGCTGGACCAGGATTACCCCGAGATCCTCCATCGATATATACCAGAATCATGTTGGGTGAATTTTTTGAATACTTAACGCATGTTAACGAGCATCTCTTCCAATGGATAACATTAGATCATATCGTCAGATTAGGATTCTGAATTCTTTTCTAGGTCCAGTCTATTTAAAACTGGCGATTCTCGTTGCTAAACTGGCATGTAGTAAAGAATTCTAAGACAACTGTCGCATTGAATTAGGCTCTGGTTGAGTCGGACGTTATTAAATACCTGTGGGCGTAGACGGACGTTACAAAACGAACAGTGCCCGGTGCGAGCCTCCACGACGGCCACACCTTGGCGCTGGCTGGCAACATGTTCAAACATCGCAAGGGCTTTTGGTGTTAGTCCTTTCACTAAGCGGGAGCGTACCCAAGTTGACTGCTCTAGTTGGTGTTCGAGGACGTTCCGCTCATTATCAAGTGCTTCTTGTGCCTGTAGGCTGGCTGCCTTCTCACTGACTAGAGTTCTTTCCGTCTCAGCGGCTGTTGCGGCTCGGTCGTCAATTTCTAACATCCGTTCAAGGGTCTGGTCTTCAAGTGATCGAGCTTCTTCCTGAGCGGTCGCTATCTCCTTCTGTATGGCCTGATATTCCTTATTTGTCTTGACGGCCATCAATCGGTCTTTGAAGGTACTTAGGCGAGTTTGGACGATTGCTAGGTCATTTTCGTTTGCACGACGAGCCAACCTAGTTTCGTCAAGCTGTTCCCGTGCTATGGTCACAGCATCGTTCCGGGCAGAGATAGATGTTTTGAGCGCCTCAAGTCTTGATGGAATCGCTTCGAGCGTGCGTCGAGTATCCTCTGCAGTACTTTCCAATTTCTGAAGGTCAATAAGGACTTGGAGGTCAGGGAGCATAGGATAATCTTCTAGGATGTTGCATATAGCGAGATCTTATTCGGCTCTTACGATCCATTGTCTAATTGATGCTGCTGTTAACAAGTGCGATACAACCAAACTACCGCCAACGGCTATTGACGGATGACCAACACAACAGTCTGGTGGGCCCACCAGGATTCGAACCTGGGACGGACCGGTTATGAGCCGGTGGCTCTGACCGCTGAGCTATGGGCCCTTCTTGTTCTGCGTACCCCGTTTCTTGATCACGCGGGCCGCTTGTTTCACTAGGTACCATTTTGTGGATCGACCGTCATTTTGTGGTACCGAACAAAATGAATCTTCGTGCCCGTCTCATCGGGCCATTCCGAGAGAAGGTCCGAGTTAAGTCCTTCCTTCGAGAAATGCCCTTAGCTTACGACTACGTGACGGATGCCGGAGTTTACGTAACGCCTTGGCTTCGATCTGTCGGATACGCTCTCGGGTGACTGAGAAGCTTTGTCCGACCTCCTCGAGCGTATGTTCACTACCATCACCAACACCGAATCGCATCTTAACGACTCTTTCTTCGCGTGGAGTAAGCGACTGTAGTACGTGCTCGGTTTGCTCGGTTAGGTTTAAATTGATGACGGCGTCAGCTGGTGAGACGACGTTTTTATCTTCGATAAAGTCCCCCAAGTGACTGTCTTCTTCTTCGCCGATCGGGGTCTCAAGTGAAATTGGCTCTTGCGCAATCTTGAGTACCTTGCGGACTTTCGAGACTTGGATGTCCATACGCGCCGCAATTTCCTCCGATGTTGGTTCTCGGCCGAGTTCTTGTACAAGACCTCGTGATGTTCTGATCAGTTTGTTAATTGTTTCAATCATGTGCACTGGCACGCGTATAGTGCGTGCCTGATCGGCGATAGCCCTTGTGATGGCCTGGCGAATCCACCATGTCGCGTAGGTCGAGAACTTATAGCCACGTCTGTACTCAAATTTATCGACCGCCTTCATTAGACCTATATTACCTTCTTGGATCAGGTCTAGAAATTGCAACCCACGATTCGTGTACTTTTTTGCAATCGACACGACCAGTCTGAGGTTGGCCTCGACAAGTTCTGCTTTGGCCTGTTCTGCCTGAACCTCACCTCGAGTGATGGTTTCGAGGGTGCGGATCAGTTGTTCTGGTGTTTGCTCCAACTCGGCGGCTCGATTCTTGAGTGTTACCTTAAGTTCACGGTGCCGTTTGATAGCGCCACGTCGATCGTCTTCCTTTAGTCGGGTTTTCTTCTTTGAATTAATCTGGTGGTTCAGATACTCGATTTCTCGTTGAAGGTTTTGTATTCCTTCGACAGAATTCTTGATCTGATCAATCATCCGACATTTAACAGTTTCTGTGAGATCAAGCTCCCTCAGAAGATGTGAGAGTAATACGCGCGCGCGCATGACCTTCCACCTTGCTCTCAGGTGCTTTCGGTTGTCTCGTTTAAGGATGGTCGAAAGGTTTGCATCTCGTTTTTGCACAATGGTTCGAGCTTTGCTAACGAGTTCGATGTGTTCACGAACTTCACGTGCCAGTTCGTTGCTGCGATCTTCAGTAAGTTCTTCTTCCTGGAAGGTCACCAGTTCACGAATCGTCCGTTCACCATTCTTTAACTGTTCGCCCATGTGAATAATGGCGTTGACGATGATTGGAGTGCGAAGGACGGATTTCACCACCGCCAATTTACCACGCTCGATTCTCTTAGCAATTTCAACTTCGCCTTCTCGAGTTAGAAGTGGGACTGTTCCCATTTCCCGAAGGTACATCCGTACCGGGTCATTTGTCTTATCGACGGCAGTTGGTGTGAGGTCAACCTCAGGTCCTTCGGGCCTCTCACTAGCACCATCGAATAGTTTGTCCTCACGGTACTTTTGTTCTGATTCAACAACCTCGATACCTGCGTTGCCAAAGGCGCTGAACAAATCGTCGAGCTCTTCGGATGACGTGATATCCGCCGGAAGCAACTCGTTCACTTCGTCGTAGAGTAAGTAACCTTTTTCCTTACCAATGGAGATAAGGTGTTTGACTTCATCGTACTTTTCTTCGATGGACAAGGGCTGTCCTCCTGAAAGCAATGGATGTTCGGTGCCTGTTACGGATAATCCATTGCAGTTTACGTACTCAGTGTCTCAATTTGGTGTAACAGGTCTTTCTTACGTTTCCAAAGTTCATCGATCTCATGTGTGTGTTTAACTGCATCGGTCTCTTGTAGCCGATTGATCTCACTCTGCAATGTGGCTCTTTCGCGCTCATAACTGAGTCGCTTCAACGCATGGGCGCACTCATCTGCTGGGGCTGGAGCAGCACCTTGATTGGCGATAGTGGCGACCAATTGTAACTCTTTGTCGTCCAGACGTTCTCGTAGGACCATTGGTATGCTGTCGGTCGGCCAGTCAGTTAGAGAACGCGCTGTTTGGAGAATTGGTGCTGTCGTGAGTTCCTCCAGATCCGAAAGTTCCAGAGTTGCTAAAGCAAGAATAGCAGCTTCCGTGTCATGTAAGAGTGCCCAGATGAGTCCTTTTTCTGCCGTTTTGATAGTTCCAAGTCCAGGTGCTTCTCTTGTACTTACTGTTATTCGCTGATCGACAGCGGCTTTTCTGATTTCGGCTCGTACTACGTCTTCCGTGATGCGTGCTTTGTGAGCTAATCGGTCACCGAATTGATCTCTCATGACTGCATCGGGAATACGGGCAGCCACGGTAAGCATCTTATTCAAAAACTCCCGTCGACTGTCGTCACTACGGAAATCATGTTCTGTTGAAGCTCGATCCAACAAGTATTCTAAGTACGGTTGTGAGTTTCGCAGTTTTTCCCGATATTGAGCACCACCCTCCGCTCGAACAAGACTATCGGGATCCTGACCAGTTGGCAGGTTCGCAACGTTGACCTTGAATCCTTCGCTTAGTAATAGTTCGCCTGAACGGGTTGATGCCCCCTGGCCCGCGGCATCAGGATCAAAGCTGAGAATGACCTTCGGCGCGAACCGACGTAGCAACTGTGCTTGTCTTACGCTTAGTGACGTACCACACGTTGCCACGACTGTGCTGACATCTGCCTGAAGAGCCTGTGCGAAATCGAAGTAACCTTCTACCAGTACGGCAAAACCATGTCGTCGGATAGCGGTCTTGGTCAGGTGCAAGCCATAGAGTGTCTGACTCTTTGAATAGAGAAGTGTTTCTGGGGAATTCAAATATTTTGGCTGCTGATCTGGTTCAATAGCTCGGCCACCAAAGGCAACGACTGATCCGCTCTCACGGCAGATAGGTACCATCAGGCGGTTCCGGAATCGATCAATCACATACCCCGCTTCGCGTTCAACAGCAAGACCACTCTGCAGTATCCGGGGCAGTGAAAATCCTTGCCTTATAAGATAATCTTTTAGGCTTCCACGTGAGGTTGGAGCAAATCCGAGCTGAAGTTTTTCAATTGTTTGGTCAGACAGTCCACGCTGTCGGAGTTGCTTTTGTGGGCGCGCTCCTGTTGGACCCTCTAGGTGTTCACGGAAATAAGTGGCTGCGATTTCGTGTAACTTGAGTAGTTCTTCACGCTCGGCGTCATTGACCATAGTACGTGCAATATTTTCAGACTCAGGAACCATCAGACCGAACCGATCTGCTAGCTGCCGGACCGCTTCCTGAAAACCAAGGTTTTCGTGAAGCTCCAAAAACTTAAACACGTCTCCCCCAACTCCACAGCCGAAACAGTGGAAAAACCCCTTATTCTGGTTCACATGGAACGAAGGTGTTTGCTCACTGTGAAACGGGCAGAGTCCCTTATAGTTAGTTCCAGCTTTCTTCAGAGGCACGTAGTCCTGTACGATCTGAACAATGTCTACTTGTGTTTTCAGATCATCGATGAAGGATTGAGGAAATACAGCCATGGTATCTATTCGATTTCAGTTACTCTTTACATTCTACGATGGTTACCCCAGTGCCACCTTGTTCTGCTGGCGCCGCCTCAAATTTTTCGATTAGCGGATGCCCATCAAAGAATTCTGCAAGTGCCCGTCGCAGTTTGCCAGTTCCATGACCGTGAATGATACGAAGCAGTCGTTGTTCGCTTAGAAGAGCTTTGTCGAGAAATTTTCCGGTCTGAGTTAAAGCCTCATCAACTGTACAGCCGATTACGTTTAGTTCCGTTACCTGGTCCCGGTACGATTGCAGGTGGACGTCGGGAACGCCGAGGTTCGTCCCCTGGGAGGGCGGCCTGCTTGCACCACTTAGTTCCTCGAAAGGCACGCGTAGGCGCTTGCCTCGAATATCGACTTCTACTACACGGCCTTGAACCAGTCGAACGACACCTTGTAGTCCTAAAGTGGTGACAACGACGTGGTCGCCGATTTCTGGATTTAGAACGCCAGCAACATTCGTTCCTGCTTGCTGAGTTTTTTGGTCCACCGATTGGATTGAGCTGATAGGTGCTAGCCGATCGGTTATTGATTTAAATGCTGAACGCGTTTCTGAGCCTAGTATGTCGGTTTCGTTAGCTGATACAGTTACCTGCTCGTCTCTATCAGAACGTTGAGCGGCTTTGGTTTCCAGTTTGGCCACGCGGATCTTAAGTGTTTTGATGATCTTATTAATCTCGTGTTTCGCTTCACTACACTGTCGCTCCAGGCCACTGTTAAGGCGTTGTTGGAAAGCAACTTCCTTTTTATCTAGTTGTGCTTCGCGCATGTTAAGTAACGTTTCGTTCTTGGTAAGCTCTTCACGTGTTTGAACCGCCGAGCGCCGTTGTTGCTCAAGAACCTGAAGATCACGGTCAATCTTTGCGAGCTGTTCTGCCAACTGATCCCCTCGTGCACTTTGGTATTCACGCGCCGCCTCAATGATTTGTGGAGTTAGTCCAAGTCGTTCGGCGATCTCAAGGCCGAGACTACGGCCAGCCGAGCCGTATACGAGTTGGAACGTCGGTGCGAAAGTTTCGGGATCGAATCCAAAGGCAGTGCAGGCAATATCGACTGATGTCAATGCATAGGATTTGAGCATATCGTAGTGAGTCGTTGCGACTACCAGTGCACCGCGTTGGCGAAAATGCTCGATGATCGCCATGCTTAAAGCGCTGCCTTCCGTGGGGTCTGTGCCCGCTCCGACTTCGTCCAGCAACACCAGTGCAGGTAAGACAAGAGACTGTTCCATAGAGGCGATGTTCGTTACATGCGATGAGAATGTGCTAAGACTAGCCGATATTGATTGTTCATCACCGATGTCTGCAAATATCGATCGGAAGACTGGTAATTGCGAACCAGGTGCGACAGGTAGGTGTAATCCTGCTTGAGCCATTAGAGCGAGGAGTCCAACAGTTTTCAAGGCGACCGTTTTTCCACCAGTGTTCGGACCAGTTACGATCAGTGTTCTGGATGGTGGAGACAGTAGCAAATCGACCGGAACGGGCTGTTGTGTAATTGGCTCAGTTCGTTCCCTTTCTGGTGTCGGTGTTTCGAGGTGAGTTTCAGTAACCTGGATCATCAGTGGGTGTCTTGCCGCTCGTAGCTCGAACTGGCCGTCCGTCACCAGTGTTGGTTCAACACCGTTAATCAATAGGGAAAACCTGGCCTTAGCTTGAAGTACGTCAAGCTCGGTTGCCGCTTGTAACGTTCTCTGGATTTCAAGCGCTCGCTTGCGGAGTCCGTTAGATAGCGTCAAAAGTATTTGGTGGATTTCTGCGCTCTCATTTTCTTCGAGAGCGACGATGTCGTTGTTGGTTTCAACGGTACTTAAGGGTTCGAGAAAAAGGCTTGCTCCACTCGTCGAATTTCCATGCACGATGCCAGGGATGGAGGCTCGGTGTTCCGCTCGTACAATTAATACATAACGACCCGCACGCTCAGTAATGATCTGTTCTTGAAGGTAGCGGACGGTGTCTTTGCCTCGGATATATGACTCAAGCGTACCACGCAAACGAGCACGCTGCTTACGCAGCCGATCACGAATCACTCGGAGTTCGTTGCTCGCTTGATCGACTACTTCGCCAGAGGGTTCGATCTTTTGTTTAATTTCCGTTATTTCCTTTTCGAATGAGCTAACTTGGCCGGCAAGTGCGTGCAGAACTGGGAATGAACCAGAGGCGCGCCGAATTGTATCGCGCGTTTGTTCAATTGAAGCCAAGAAGTGCGATAATTCGAGCAAGTGCAATGGCTCGAGTGCTTTGGCCTCGATCGCCAGTCCTGACAAGATATTGTCTATGTGTAAGGGAGCTTCTAGAGAGATCGAAGGGTTGTCACCAAGGTAATTGACCACCTCACTAGTAGCCGAGAGGGCATTCTGTACGGCCCGTGGATCAGTTTGTGGTTTAAGGTCGGCGAGGTTTGCCGCACCGAGCGGTGTCAAGGCGAGCCTGGATACCGCCTCAACTATACGACCGAATTCGAGGACCCTCAGTGTGCCTGCATGCATTAAACGAGAAGGCCCAATGGTGGAGTGGAAGCTATAGGCCCTGATGTCTGACGCTTTTCAGAGTGGGCCAGAACTCTCTAATCTAACATGGCCGGGCCCATATACTCAACCCCCTCGTTTAAATGGGTTCCCTTAAGCTGTTGTTACTAATGCCTGCGGAATAAGTCCTTGTAGTCATGTACTCAGACAAAAACCCTCAGAAGTGGTGAGAGACCTGGATGCTATTCCAAATGGTTGATCAAACTTGCAATGGCGGCGGCACCGAAGCCATTGTCAATATTGACCACCGAAATACCGGTCGCGCAGCTGTTGAGCATCGCTAGGAGGGCTGTTAGTCCGCCGAAGCTTGCACCGTAGCCCACGCTCGAAGGTACCGCGATGACCGGCACACTAACTAAACCACCAACTACGCTTGGTAGCGCACCTTCCATGCCAGCGATCGCAATAATAACCCTAGCGGTTCCAAGACGATTTTGTTCTGTTAGTAGTCGGTGGATACCTGCGACACCGACGTCGTAAAGTCGGTCGACCTTATTACCCATCAATTCGGCTGTAAAAGCGGCTTCCTCGGCGACTGATAGATCGGAAGTGCCTGCCGTGATTATGAGGATCACGCCCCGACCAGGGGGAGGACTGCCTTGCTGGAACGTTATTAGTCGGGCGCCAGATTGGAAGATTGCATCTGGCACGACTGCTCGAACAGCAGCGTACGTAGCTTCATCTGCCCGGGTCACTAGCAGTGTGTCACCAGTCTCCACGATTCGCTTAGCAATACTTGCAACTTGCTGTGGCGTCTTACCAGAACCAAAAATGACTTCCGGGAAACCCTGACGCATTGCTCGGTTGTGGTCGATCCGAGCAAAGCCGAGGTCCTCGAATTGATTCTGACGGAGATACTCAAGCAGCCGTTTATGTGCTACATGGGCCTTTAGTGACCCGTTCTGGACGGCTTCAAGTAGTCTTCGCAGTTCTGTTGGGTTCATGAATCGCTCTACGATCGTTGACTTGATCACATTTTGGACTGTACCTTTGATCGTGTTTCCACTTGTAACACTATACTCACAATGATCTCAATTGAAACGGCTGTCGTCGGTTCCTACTTTTTTGTCCTCAGCCTCCTGGCTGTCTACGGGTTACATCGATACTTTCTTTTGTATCTTTACATGAAATATAGAAACCGCGTACCTGTTCCATCGGGGTCCTCCGATCCTTTACCGTTTGTTACTATTCAGCTCCCAATCTTTAATGAGATGTACGTCGTTAACCGTTTGATCGATGCGGTCTGCGAAATCGATTACCCTCGGGAATTGTTAGAGATCCAGGTCTTGGATGACTCAACAGATAACACTCAGGAGATTGCCAAAGCTGCTGTCCATCGGCACGCAATAGAAGGGTTGGACATCTGGTATTTAAGGCGTGATACGCGACAAGGATTTAAGGCGGGTGCTCTCAATGAAGGCTTAAAGTGCGCACGTGGAAAATTCGTTGCGGTCTTTGATGCTGATTTCGTTCCACCACGAGAGTTTCTGCGCCGTATGATTCCCCTGTTTAAGGATTCGACGGTTGGGATGGTGCAAGCCCGTTGGAGTCACATCAATCAGGATTACTCCATACTTACGAAGATTCAAGCAATACTTCTGGATGGTCATTTTGTCGTTGAGCATGGTGGTCGGCACCGTGCTGGCCGGTTCTTCAATTTCAACGGCACTGCAGGTATTTGGCGGCGCGATGCGATCGAATCTTCCGGTGGGTGGCAACACGATACTCTCACGGAAGATCTGGATTTGAGTTACCGCGCACAATTGGATGGTTGGACATTTATTTTCGTACAGGATCTAGAGGTACCTGCGGAGCTACCGGTGGAGATGGATTCGTTCAAGTCACAGCAGCGGCGCTGGGCAAAAGGATCCGTCCAGACTTGTCGAAAGCTATTGCCCCGTCTCTGGCGTTCGCAACTACCGCTCAAAATAAAGATCGAGGCCTATTTTCACTTGTTAGCGTACCTTCACTATGTCCCGATGTTGGCCCTGTCTTTATTGATTGTTCCATCAGTCCATATCCGGTACCACATGGGCTGGCACGGGTTACTGTATGTCGACGCGGTTTTGTTTTGTGTGGCGGCCCTTTCGTTTGGATACTTCTATGCAATCAGTCAGTACGAAGTGCACGAAAACTGGAAGACGCAGTTGAAGTACCTTCCGGTACTTATGGCGGTTGGGGTTCCCCTTTGCTTTAACAATATCAAGCCGATACTTGAGGGTTTGTTGGGTGGAGAGAATGAGTTTATCCGCACGCCAAAGTACGGTGTTGAAAGACAAAAAGACGTGTGGCTTGGAAAAAGATACCGAAAATCAATAACCCTACAGCCCTTTCTCGAGGTTGGGTTCGGCTTATATTTCACCGGTTTCGTCATATACGCGCTAATAAACGGCATCTATATAGCGATTCCCCAATTATTGCTATTCCAGTTTGGTTTTCTCTATACGGGTCTGGTTTCTCTAGTTCAGCGAAATAGGAGGGGATGAATCCTGAAGGCATCGTTTCCAAGCATTAGGTCAAGGTAGATGTGATCGCACGCGACCGCTAGTTTCTTTTATTGTGCCCGATGTATAGTCGCTTTGTACGGTTTGTTAAGACTACTTTGACAGGGATAATTCGGCCGTTGAGGATGACCAGCGATATGAAGAACGAAACTAAATTTAAAGAGGGTCTTGAAAGTGTCACCGCGACGTCATCAGATATTTGTTATTTAGATGGTGATCAGGGTGTGCTGGCGTACTGCGGCTACGACATTCACGATCTTGCCTCGTCAGCGACCTTTGAGGAAACATGTTTCCTCTTGTGGCATCGTCGCCTGCCCACTCGCGTTGAACTGGGCGAGTTACAAACTGAGCTTGCGGTAGCGAGATCACTACCCGAACAGATCATCAGAATGAGTCGCAGCTTACCGCGTGGTGGAACAATGGACATGCTACGCACCCTGACCTCAGCGCTGAGTCATTTCGATACAGATGCTGATGACGATTCTCCGAAGAGTAACTATCGGAAGGCAGTTCGCTTGACGGCACAAGTTACCTCTCTCGTGGCGACGTTTGGGCGACTCGATGCTGGCGGCGCACCAATTCAGCCAGATCCAGCCCTTGGACACGCCGCCAACTTCCTTTACATGCTAACTGGAGAACGACCTGGTGCCATAGCAGTGCGGGCGTTCGATACGGCACTTGTTCTACATGCCGATCACGAGTTGAACGCTTCTACGTTTGCTGCCCGAGTGACAGCTGCGACATTGAGTGATATTCATTCGGCGGTGGTTGCAGGAATAAGTGCTCTCAAGGGGTCATTACATGGTGGTGCCAATGCTGACGTTATGCAAATGTTGCTGCAGCTAGGAGAGGATGCGAGTGACGATCATATTGTAGAAGTGATTCAAAATAAACTCTCGCGCAAAGAGAAGATTCCGGGTTTTGGTCATCGTGTGTATCGTACTGAAGACCCACGGGCAACGCACCTACGACAAATGTCGCACGACGTAGGGGAGTGGTCTGGGAATACACGTTGGTTTAATATGTCTGGAGTGATTGAAGAAGTGGTGAAACGTGAGAAAAAGCTAAACGCGAACGTTGATTTCTACTCGGCATCTACTTATCACTCGTTGGGAATTCCGATCGATCTATTCACTCCGGTCTTTGCTGCGAGTCGGACTTCTGGCTGGACTGCGCATATACTTGAGCAGTACGGACACAATCGCTTAATTCGGCCTCGTGCCGAATATACTGGGCCACCGTACCCGCAGACCTTTGTGCCGCTCGATCGGCGCTGAAGGTGATCGCCTGTCCAAGAATCCTGAGTTACCGAATGCTATACTTCTGTTCTACCTGATTCATGGATCATTACAGCATCCGTAACTTTTCGATCATCGCTCACATTGATCACGGGAAATCGACACTTGCAGACCGCATTCTTGAATACACAGGTGCTCTGCAACCGCGCGAGATGGAAGCGCAGGTTTTGGATACCATGGATCTCGAGCGTGAACGCGGTATCACGATCAAGGCACATCCCGTTAGACTTTCCTACACGGCGTCCGATGGACATAAATACATTCTTAACCTGATTGACACCCCGGGGCATGTCGACTTCGCCTACGAAGTTACCCGCTCACTAGCGGCGTGCGAGGGTGCGCTACTACTTGTAGATGCATCACAAGGCGTGGAGGCGCAGACTATTGGAAACGCATACTTGGCCGCCGATCATGACCTGGAAATAATTCCCGTCATAAATAAGATTGATCTACCGAGTGCTCAACCAGAAGAAACCGCGCGCCAGATTGTTGAAATCATTGGTCTCGATTCAGACCGAGCCATCCTCGCAAGTGCGAAGGAAGGTATTGGTACGCAAGAAATACTGGAGGCCATCGTTGAACGCCTACCGGCACCGACCGGGGACCCAACCGCGGCACTCAAATCTCTCATCTTCGATTCTTGGTACGATACTTATCGTGGTGTCATCGTCCTTGTTAGGGTTACTGATGGCGAAATTAGGGAAGGGACAAAGGTTCGCCTGATGGCCCAGCAGCGAGATTATGTGGTGGAACAGGTCGGTATTTTTTCTCCAAAACCCGTTGTGGTGGAGACTCTGGGTGTTGGTGAAGTTGGATTCGTTATAGCGGGAATTAAACGTGTGAGCGATGCAAAGATCGGCGATACATTTACTGAATCATCCAGGCCGACGGCCTGCCCATTTGCTGGCTTTAAGGAGATGAAGCCGGTGGTCTTTGCGGGCTTGTATCCAGTGGAGGGTCATAAATACTCCGATTTGCGTGACGCTCTGGAAAAGTTGCAACTCAATGACTCCTCGTTCTTATTTGAGCCTGAAACATCAGCCGCCTTAGGATTCGGCTTTCGGTGTGGATTTTTGGGCCTGCTTCACATGGAAATTGTGCAGGAAAGGCTCGAACGCGAGTTTGATCTTGATCTAATTACGACAGCTCCTGCTGTTCTATACCACGTAACTACGACTGATGGAGTTGTCCATGAGGTTGATAGTCCGGCAAAGTTCCCGGAATCAGGTCGTATCGCAAAGTTGGAAGAACCGGTCATCACCGCGATGATCTTGACTCCACCGCAGCACGTGGGAGCAATTCTTGAGTTGTGCCAGGAGAAACGGGGTGTACAAAAACGGCTTGAATATATCACATCTTTGCGGGTGATGATTACGTACGAGTTGCCGTTCAATGAGGTGGTGCTCGATTTCTATGACCGACTTAAAACTCTCTCCCATGGGCTCGCGTCCTTCGATTATCATGTAACAGGCTATTGGGAGTCTTCGCTCGTTAAGCTAGACATTTTGGTGAATGGAGAACCTGTGGACGCGCTGTCACTGATTGTTCATCGGGATATGGCATACGGACGTGGTCGGGCACTTGTCTCAAAATTGCGTGCATTAATTCCACGACAGCTCTTTGAGGTAGCGATCCAAGCCTCAATAGGGAATCGGATCATCGCGCGCGAGTCGGTAAGGCCTATGAGGAAGAATGTTCTAGCGAAGTGCTATGGTGGGGACATTACTCGAAAACGAAAGTTACTTGAGAGACAAAAAGAGGGTAAGAAGCGAATGAAGCGGGTTGGTCGGGTCGAGATTCCGCAGGAAGCTTTTTTGGCAGTGCTAAAGGTCACACAAGAATGATGAGTGTCCTCCAAGCTTTTACCTGCCCAGCGACTAAGTTTGGTTGACTACCTAATGACTCGTATGCGTTCTCCCGAGAAATCTACACTTCGTGAGTATTTTGAATCGATCATCATTGCGGTGATATTGGCTCTGTTCATCCGAACATGGGTTGTCCAGGCTTTTAAGATTCCCACTGGGTCGATGGAGGAGAATCTGTTAGTTGGAGATCACCTACTCGTCAATAAGTTCGCTTTCAGTCCAACTATGAGTGAGATGGAACGGAACTTCCTGCCAATCAAGCCTGTGCGGAGGGGTGATGTCGTAGTTTTTAAATATCCAGAGAATCCAGGAAGGGATTTCATTAAGCGTGTAATAGGTCTTCCAGGAGAAACTCTCGAAGTTCGTCGGAAGCGCGTTTTTATTAACGGTGAACCGATAGGCGAGTCGTACATAGAAGAGCTACGGTTACCTAGCGGTGCACCGCATGGAGAATTTCCACTTCGCCCGCGTGATGACTACGGGCCTGTCACTATTCCACCGGGAGAATACTTCGTTATGGGTGATAACCGGGACAACTCTCAAGACAGTCGATACTGGGGGTTTATGCCTCATTCCCATCTGAAGGGGAAGGCGTTGATGGTCTACTGGTCGTACGACGCGCCGGAGACAAACTTCCAAGATCAAGGGAATGGTTTTGGCTCTACTTTTAGAGGTATCCTTTCAGTTGCGATTAATTTCTTCACAGGAACAAGGTGGGAGCGACTTTTTAGTCAGATCAGGTAGGATTCCGTATCTAGACTGAATATAACCGCCTGGTGGTTGATCTCCCATAGCTAGGCCGAGACAAGATTAAGGGTTATGTTTCTGACTTGGTGGGGGCCGCTTTCCAAAGATTGACCTGCCCACGCGCACCATTGTTGCTCCTTCCTCTACTGCGATCTCTAGGTCGTGACTCATACCCATAGAGAGGTGTTGCAGCAGATGAGGCTCAACGCCCGTCGCTAAGAGATCATGTCGAAGTTCACGGAGAAACTTGAAGTGAGGGCGTGCCTGCTCAGGATTTTCAACCAGGGGTGGGATTAGCATTAGGCCACAGATTCGGACTGCGTGGCAGGTCTTGGCGGCTTCAAGGATAAGGGCAACGTCATTTGGCGATGCCCCGTGTTTTGTCGGCTCTCCTCCCAGAGCTACCTGGATCATTAAGTTAGGGACCGCCCCCTGTTCATATGCCGCTGCCTCGAGTCTCCGGAGCAGAACGAGGCTATCGACGGAGTGAATCCAGGCGAACGGTGTGACGGCCTTCTTGGCTTTGTTTGATTGCAAGTGGCCCACTAAATGCCACCTAATTCCTAGTTCAGTCGATTTATCGATTTTCTGCATAGCTTCTTGCACACGGTTTTCACCAAAGTCATTCTGACCAGCCGCGACTGCCGCATGAACATGTTCAAAGCCAAACGTCTTTGAAACAGCGATCAATCGAATGTCTCCTGGATCCCGTCTAACGGTTTGGGCCGCCCGTGCAATTCTCGAACGGACTACCGAAAGGTTTGCTGCGATAGTAGCCGTTAGCTCAGGGTCGGCGGTCGATTCGTGATGCTCTGGTTCTTGGTGCGAAGGAGCTGCTGCCATAACTAGTGTCGTATCTTCCCTAGAGCTTCGGTCGCTTCGTTAGTGTACTGGCCGTTTGGTACGAGTAGGAGATACCGCTCAAATCTTTTCTCAGCTGCACTTTGATTCCCTTCCGCCAGGTTAGTAAGCCCCAGCCAGTAGTGTACACTCACGAGACTTGGATCAAGTTTCTCCGCTTGCTGGAACTGCCTCATCGCTTCAGTGACGTTTCTAGCATTGAAGAAAATGATGGCCTGACTGAAGATGTTTCGTGCGTTGGTTTTACTGATGGCCATGGCCTCCAAGGCTAGACGACTGGCCTGACTTCTTGCTCTAGTTGCTTCCTCCGTCTTTTCTTGCTTGTCGTAAACGGCTGCGAGTCCATAGTAACTAGTTGCAAAATCTGGTCTTATCTCGATGGCTTTCTTGAAGGCTGTTTCTGCACTCAGGTAGTCCTCTAATCGAGTGTAAGCGATACCGATGTTATAGTGGCAGTCTATACATCTCGGATAGATTCGGAGCGCTTCTTGAAACTTCGTGATAGCTCGCCCGAAGTTCCCCATTCGGTTTTCTGAAACACCCTCATCGAACATGTCCGTTAGTTTTGATTGATCCACGAGACCATCCTGCCAAGGAGCGAGATGCTTACCTTGCTCGAGCTTGAAGTTCACTTGGACACTCTGACCCGGGTAAACACGTACTCGGAAGCTATGCACCCCTAGATCTTCTGTTTCGGCCGTGATCACGTAGTGACCTGGAAGCAGATCAGACTGTGAGAATTTACCGGTACTGTTACTCGTGGTCTCTACGCTAAAACCTTCGGTGTCCTGAGAATTAAAGATAATTTGGACGCCGGCAAGGGCGTTATTTTGTTGGTCGAATACGAAACCATTGACCACGCCAGTAGTTTGTGCGTTCGAGTATGATGGAAAGGCGGTCATTAGCAAACAAATCACGAGCAAGTTTTTCAATTTGTAACTAACAGCCAGATTAGACGGTTCGATTCCTCTGATAGTGAGGTGTGTTAGTTGATGGTAGACACGCATCCTACATATGTATTCACCGGTTGAGTTACCACTAGCCATCAAGAAACCTCTGCACTTCGAAAAGATTATGCGTCACTGGGGCTGGCGGAAGCGATGCTATAAATCGCTGGCCGTATCCCCTCGTCTGGATTCTAGGATCGAGAATTGCGAGCACTCCACGGTCACGGCGGTGGCGGATAAGGCGGCCAAGACCCTGCTGTAGCGTCAGAATAGCCAGAGGCACCTGGTATTCGAAAAAAGGGTTCCCTCCGCGAGAGGCAATATTCTCAATACGGGCAGCGGTCACTGGATCAGCAGGTGACGCAAAGGGCAACTTGTCGATAATCACGCAGCTCAGGGCTTCGCCAGAAACATCGACACCTTGCCAAAGGCTTGAAGTAGCGAGAAGAACAGCATTTGACGTCGCCCGAAATTCTCGAAGAAGTGCTGATCGCGGAGCCGAACCTTGGACAAATAAGGAATAGTTCAGATTCGCTTCTACAATCGCTTCAACCTCCCGGAGAGTAGCGTAGCTGGTAAAGAGTACAAAGGCTCGACCCGCAGTACATTTCAAAATCTCCACGACTTCCTTGCCGGCGGCCGCACCGAAGGTCGACGATCGTGGGTCGGGAAGAGTTTGTGGGAGGTAAAGAATCGCCTGACGCGAAAAGTCAAATTCCGATGGCAAACGTCTTTGCTGTGCACAGTCGACACCAAGCCTGCTTTTCATGTAGTCAAAAGAACCTTCGATTGCTAGTGTCGCAGAAGTGAGAACAGTGGCATGCATTCGATCAAGTAATAATTCACGTACGATTGAGGAGACATCTATTGGAGATGCCCGCAGGAATACACCGCGACCCCGCACCTCGAGGACGTACACGTAGTTTCTGTCGGATGCACGCAGCAAGAATTGCAGTTGATCCTGCAGCTCGGCTGTTCGTCTGGATAACGCCAGTACATCCTCTGTTGCGCCGCTGAGAAGGGCAATTGTTGTTTCCAGTGTTCTTAATGTTCCAACCAGTGAACACCCTTGATTTGAGATGATCCTGAGTGTGCTCGCGTCAATCCGTAATTTTTCCTCACGACCACGTTCTATTGTGCAGGTGCTGAAAAATGACCTTGCCCTTTCTTCTATTCGCGCCAATACATCACGGAGCTCACTGGCTTGTTCACGATCAAGGATCAGATCGTTTCCCAAGACGCGGCGCCCGTCGCGGACTAGTTCATCAAGGCGGTAGTTGCTAATTGAGATACCGAAGTATTGTGTCGCTACGTCTTCGAGTTGGTGGGCTTCGTCTATTATCACGTATCTGCAGGAAGGAATTACTTCGCCATATGAACTCTGTCTGACAGCCGCATCCGCGCAGAGTAGGTGATGGTTGACGATGATGAGATCGGATTCCGCGGCGCGCTGCCGCACGCGGGTTACGAAGCATTCGTCATAGCGCGGGCACTCCGTGCCGATACAGTTTTCACTCGTGGCCGAGACGTCATTCCAGAAAGATAGGTCCTCCGGTAGATCGTCAAGTTCAGATCGGTCACCTGTTTCAGTATGCTTCGCCCACGTTTCTATTGCATTGAGGTATTTCTGCTCTTCCGGTCCTCGCAAAACGATACTTGAATTTAACGACTCGAAACGGTGGAGACAGAGGTAATTGCTACGGCCTTTAATGTACGTGGCCTTAAATGGAGTAGGTAACGCTTCGCGTAGGATCGGAAGATCCTTAAAAAAGATTTGTTCTTGGAGGTTCTTGGTTCCCGTCGACACGAGTACCCGCTGTTGACTCAAGATGGCCGGGACGAGATAGGCCAGAGTTTTGCCGATCCCAGTTCCCGCCTCAGCCAATAGAACGCCACCTTCTTCGAAGATGTCCGCTACAGCTCCGGCCATCTCACGCTGGCTGGTTCTGGGTTCAAACCCTGGGACCACCCCGGCTAGTGAGCCTGGGACGGCAAACGCATCGGCCACGCGTTCGGCTAAGCTCGGCCGTCTTGGTACAGAGGAAATTTCTTGCACAGTTTTTCGACCTCCAGCCGCACCATACTAATCACTTTGTCTGTTTCGGGCGCCGCAAGGACTCGACCGATCAATTCGCCAATCAGCTCCATCTCTGTTTCTCGCATGCCGCGTGTAGTAACCGCTGGTGTTCCAAGACGAATACCGCTAGCTACGGCAGGGGGGTTCTTATCAAAGGGAATCGCGTTCTTGTTTACTGTGATTCCAGCTTTGTCTAGTGCGGTCTCTGCGACTTTGCCGGTTAGGCCCTTCGAGAAGACATCGATCAATATAAGATGGGTGTCGGTTCCACCACTGACCAGTCGGAATCCGGCACCCGCTAACGTGGCGGCTAAGCATTTAGCATTTGTCACGATCTGACGCTGGTAGTCAGTGAAGTTCGGCGCCGCAGCTTCCTTAAAACAGACAGCCTTGGCAGCAATGATGTGCATTAACGGTCCACCCTGTACGCCGGGGAAAAGCGCCTTATCGACGGCTTTTGCGTGCTCCATACGGCTCAACACCAGGCCGCCACGAGGACCACGGAGTGTCTTGTGAGTCGTGGTCGTGACTATGGCCGAATGTGGAATTGGAGAGGGATGGAGTCCGGCTGCAACGAGACCGGCGATGTGGGCCATGTCGGTAACCATTAAGGCGCCAACATCGTTGGCAATTCTGTGGATGTGCTCGAAGTCGATCGTACGTGGATAGGCACTCGCACCCACGATAATCATTTTCGGCTTATGTTGAAAGGCCAGACTCTCTAACTCAGTATAGTCTATTCGTTCATCTTCACGTTGCACGCCATAAGGGATGATTGTGTAAAGTTTGCCTGAGAAGTTAAGTGAGTGCCCATGAGTTAAGTGCCCACCATGGGCGAGTTTCATGCCAAGTGCTGTGTCGCCAGGGTTGAGCAGTGCAAAGTAAGCTGCCATATTGGCCTGAGCGCCAGAATGGGGTTGAACATTTGCGTGTTCCGCGGCAAAAAGTGCCTTGGCTCGTGAAATCGCCAGTGATTCAGCTATATCAACGAACTCGCACCCTCCGTAGTACCGTCGATCAGGGTATCCTTCAGCATACTTATTCGTCAGAACAGATCCCATTACCTCAAGTACCGCAGTACTCACAAAATTTTCTGATGCTATCAGTTCTAATCCCACGTTCTGTCGATGTAATTCGTCTCGAATCGCTTGAGCAATTTCTGGGTCGGTCTTAGATACCGAGCGCCTAAGACTACTAACGAATTCGTTAAGGGTTCGTGACATCGTACCTCTTAAGTTTACGGATAGTCTCGACCGAAGGGGTCATGACGATGCTATCGACTGTTCGAGTTCTCCAAGGCGATAATCTTGTCGACGCGCCGCTTGTGGCGCCCTCCAGCAAAACTTGTATTCAGAAAAGTCTTGACGATTTCTCGTGTGGGACCTCGGGGTGTCAGACGTGCACCGAGTGCAAGGATATTAGCGTCGTTGTGTTCACGACTGAGCCGCGCACCTTCTGGATCGATTACCTGTGCGGCACGTACACCGTGGATCTTATTGGCAGCAATGACCATTCCTACCCCAGTACCGCAAATGAGGATTCCACGATCAAAGTTTCCAGCAGCGACAGCTGCGGCGGCTTGGAAGGCGTAGTCTGGATAATCGACTGATGCTTCTGACGCAGTTCCGAAATCCTTGTAAGCGACATTTAGCTCATCGAGTACCTGTTTAACTTCCGCTTTGAGTTTTACGCCGGCGTGGTCTGAGCCGAGTGCAATGCGCATAGTGAAATTGTACTACAGGGGGTCCCTGAGAGCGTGCGAATCTAGTGATGTATAGTAAGCGATTGCATAGTCTACTGTGAGTTTGTTCCATTTTCCGTACTAGTGGAGCATCAAAACCAAAAATTATAGGGACTATAGTTTTAGGGCTCACAAATGCACCAGATTGTAGAGACAATAAAGCGGTTGCAAACGGGCTGTTCTTCGGGACGATTTTTGAAAAGTTCCCTCTGAAAGGCTACTGAAGTAACTAGAATAAGCCTAGCAGGTCTCCTGCTTAGCGGCTCAACCGCAAGTCTAATTGCCTACTAGGCGTGATATAGTCTAGCGAGGAGCTAGGGTTAGTTCCGTCAGGGATTGAGAATCCACCCTTGGAACCTGATACCGGTAGAGACCGGCTTAGGGAGTGCGGCGTAACCCTTCCCGCCTCTCCTGATTTCTAATGGATACTTTCTGTGGAACCACGAGCGGTTACACGGTTTGTTTGAGCGATTTTTTGTGCAGTCGGCTACGACGGTAGGAATCTGATCCCAGATTTTGTTGACGACAGCTCTCTTGGGAATGATGTGTGTTTGAGAGGAATTTAACTTATGACCGTTACGGCTTCACCGTTGTCTCGTCCGGCCTCTGAATTTGGTTCTGCTTTTCCAAACTCTCGGAAGATTTATGTGAATGGTGAGGGTCTACATGGTGTGAAGGTGCCGATGCGAGAGATTGTCCTTTCTGGAGGTGAACCGCCGCTGAGAGTCTATGATACCAGCGGACCCCAGGAGTACAACGTTAAAACTGGTCTACCGGAGCTCCGGCGTGACTGGATTCTTGCACGTGACGGGGTTTCGGAAGTAGGGAATTCGTCCACAGCTAATTCATGTTCCAACAAGGCAATGTCAACTTCATTTTCAAGAACTGTTCTCTGTGGTAGCCGGGCGGCCACTCAACTTCATTACGCTCGACGGGGTTTGATTACTCCAGAGATGGAGTTTGTTGCGACCCGTGAGGGGTTCGATCGTGAATTCGTCCGATCAGAAGTCGCACGTGGACGTGCAATTATTCCAGCCAATATTAATCACACCGAACTGGAACCCATGATTATCGGAAGAAATTTTCTGGTTAAGATCAACGCCAATATTGGTAACTCGGCAGTCAGTTCAACAATAGAATCAGAAGTGGAAAAGCTCCGGTGGGCGACGCTTTGGGGTGCTGACACTGTTATGGATTTGTCAACAGGGAAAGACATCCACGAGACGCGTGAGTGTATCTTACGTAATTCTGCGGTACCGATTGGCACTGTACCTCTCTACCAAGCGCTCGAAAAAGTTGGCGGTAGACCTGAAGATCTCACATGGGAGATTTATCGAGACACTCTCATCGAACAGGCAGAACAAGGCGTGGACTATTTCACGGTCCATGCCGGCGTTCTACTTCGTTACATTCAGTTGACTGCCAGGCGGGTGACAGGCATTGTTTCTCGCGGCGGTTCGATTATGGCGAAGTGGTGTCTTGTTCACCACAAGGAAAATTTTGCGTACAGTCATTTCCGTGAAATTTGTGAAATCATGCGGCGGTACGACGTTTCATTCTCCTTGGGTGACGGACTGAGACCTGGCTCGATTGCGGATGCAAACGACGAAGCCCAGTTTGCGGAGTTGCAGACGCAGGGAGAGTTGACGCGGATCGCCTGGGAATATGATGTACAGGTTATGAACGAGGGACCCGGACATGTACCAATGCATCTAATCAAAGAAAACATGGAAAAGCAGCTGGAGTGGTGCGATGAAGCGCCGTTCTACACTCTTGGTCCGTTAACGACTGACATCGCACCAGGGTACGACCACATTACGTCCGCTATTGGTGCTGCCATGATCGGTTGGTACGGTACTGCAATGCTTTGTTACGTTACTCCCAAAGAACATCTTGGGTTACCAAATCGTGAAGATGTAAAGGCCGGCGTGATCGCGTACAAGGTCGCTGCCCATGCTGCGGATTTGGCCAAGCGACACCCTCGTGCTCAGACGTGGGATGACGCGTTGTCCAAAGCTCGGTTTGCATTCTGCTGGGAAGACCAGTTTAACTTGTCACTAGATCCCGTGACGGCTCGTCAATACCACGACGAGACACTACCTGCTGAGGGTGCTAAAGTTGCTCACTTCTGTTCGATGTGCGGTCCCAGGTTCTGTAGTATGGAGCTTACTCAGCAGATTCGTGACTACGCGGCGGAACGTGGGTTAAGTGAGACCGACGTTTTCACAATTGGGATGGATGAGAAGTCAGCGGAATTTCAAGAGAATCCAGAAAGCTACGTTTCTGCGAAGTAGGTCTCTCTCGTGAGTGATTTTGATTATCTAGTGGTACCCTCTCGGGGTGGTGGAACGATTTGAATGACTGTAGAGAAGTAGGTGGGTTCGGCACCTGGAGGTACTGCTAAGTAACCTTCTGATCCGTTCCACGTGTAATCCTTTATTGTGACACCCGGTGGAAATGCCATCGTTTCTTCCCGAAAACGACCAACTTCGAACATGTGGGTCGCTGGTGCCTCGAAGATCAGATCTCCACCCTCATCCAAGACAATTTTGTAGTAGACGACCATTTCATCAAACGGTACGTTCGTACCGAATAAATAGTACCTCTGACCCCGTCCCGCATCGTATGACGTAAGGAAAACCGCAGTTGGGTAGATAGGTAGTCCAAGAGTGGCTTCGGTTGGTGCGTTAGGAGAAGCTGCCGGCATATTTTCTGAGGATCTGGTCTTAGGAGTCGTTTCACTTTGCACGGAGGGGGGTGTGGAGTCCGAGGGTCTTGCCTCTCGTGTGATTTCATTTTGTGATGGATCTGACCCAGGCGAAGGTTCGCTTGGTCTCGGGAACGGTTGAGGTACGGGTTGCTGAGGCTGAGCTAACAAGGTCACTGTTGAACCCACTAAGACCGCGAGCAGGGCAAAAGACAAAGTTCGCATACTCCATGTCATTATGAGCGGCCTGTGGCCGTCGGGCAAGTTTGATTAAATAATCATTGAAGATAGTGAACCTGCATTCGAATATCTAGACTGCTTATTTCCGTGCCCAATCGGTCAGGATCGAAGTGAAATGAGAAGTTGTCACACTGCGTGGACAAAGGTGAAGTAATCAAATTCACGCAAAACGAATCCAGCATGGAATTGTCCGCCTGAGGGCTAACGAAGCTCGGCCACGACAAAGGTGAAAATATGGCAAATTCAATAAAGACGGTTTTGCTGCTCGGCTTGATGAGTGGGTTGTTACTCGCCATCGGCGAGCTGATCGGCGGTGTGAATGGTCTATTAGTGGCATTTGGGTTTGCTGCATTGATGAATTTCGGTTCGTACTGGTTCTCTGACAAGATCGTGTTGAAGATGTATAAGGCCAGGCAGGTAGACGTTCAGCACCCGCTCTTTCTGATGACTGAGCGGTTGGCAAGGCAGGCCATGTTGCCCATGCCGAAAATCTATGTCATTCCAAATGGGTCACCTAACGCTTTTGCTACTGGTCGGAATCCCCAACATGCGGCAGTCGTCGCTACGGATGGAATCCTAAGTTTACTCAACCCGAGGAAGAGCTGGAAGGGGTGATCGCGCATGAGCTAGCGCATGTGAAGCACAGGGACATCCTGATCAGTTCAGTCGCGGCCACAATCGCAGCCACAATTATGATGGTAGCCAGAATGGCTCAGTTTGCCGCTCTATTTGGTGGATGGGGTGGTTCGGGATGATCGTGGTGGTTCGAGTCCTATTACCTTACTGGCAACTATCATTGTGGCGCCGCTCTCTGCAATGTTAATTCAGGCAGCGATTTCACGCTCGAGGGAGTTTGCTGCAGACAAGGCGGCTGCTCAGATCGTCCGTAGCCCTTACGGGTTGGCAGATGCTCTTCGAAAGATTGAGGATGCTAGTCGCCGTTTGCCGATGGACGCTAATCCGGCGACTGTGCATATGCTTATTGTGAAACCATTCACCCGTGGTAGGTTGCTGTCGCTGTTTAGCACCCATCCACCCACTGAGGAACGTATCCACCGTCTGATGCAACCGCAATAGTTTGTCAAATATCCGATGAGTCTCTCCATCAGACGTTTTGTTGGCGCATGTCTACATTAGGGATTCTTATTCTATTCTCGTGGTCAGTGGGTTATGGAACCAAACTTTGAGCAGTGGAGAAACATTCATATGTGGCTGGATGTTCTCTGTTAGTCTTTGTTGGAGAGATGTTATTTGTTTGTGTAAGAACATTTTCTAGGTTCGAGAATTTCCGCTCATGGGTCTTGTATTTTCGGTTACACTCCTCCAATAGTTCAACAAGTCTTGAAGTGTGCGTTCAATCGGAATTTCTGGGTTCCAACCTATTTCGTCTCTGATTCGACTGGGATTACCCAGAATCAACGGATTGTCGCTTGGGCGAATGAGGGATGAATCAACATGAATCTTCACGCGAACCTTCGAGTAGCTTAGCAGGCTATCGAGGATATCTCCTAGTCGGTAAGCGTTTCCAGAACAGACGTTATAGATCCGTCCATACCTGCCACACTTAACGAGTAATTGATACGCTCGGACTATATCGCGTACATCAGTAAGGTCACGCTGCGAGTTGAGATTTCCAACGTGGATGGTGGGTTCAGTATGTTCGGCCTCGATCTCGGCGATTTGGCGGGCGAAGTTCGAGGCGGCATAGTATGGTTTTTGGTGTGGACCTATGTGAGCGAACGAGCGGGTCAACAGGACTGTTTGAGGATGCTCTGTAGCGTATTCTCTTACAAGCAGTTCGAGCGAGCTTGCTCATGGCGTACGGACTTACTGGGTTGAGTGGTGCGTCTTCACTTAACATTTCACTCGATTGACCATAGATCATCGCCGATCCGGGAATGAAGATCTTTGTGTCAACCCTTGTGCTACGAAGAGCTGCTAAAAGGTTGTTGGTACCAAGGACATTAACCGCTAACGTTCGAGAAGCGTGCCGCCACGAATTTCCAACGTCTGCTACCGTCGCTAAGTGATAGATAACTTTTGGATTGGTTTCGGCAATGGCGGCTGTAACGGCATTGCGGTCAAGTAGATCAACCTGACACCACGTTACCTCAACGTGCCGGATTGCTTGTTTCCAGGGAGTGGTTTGGCGGGTGCTACTGTTCGCCTGAGTTGTGGTGTTTCGCCAAGCGATGACCGGGAGACCTTGTTGGTTCAACTGTTCCAATAGGGAGTGCCCCACGAAACCAGTTGCTCCAGTGACGAGAATTGTTTCCGGCATGTCAGCTAATTGGGTCCTCACCTCATAAATTGGTACAGACTAGGTAGTTGTTCTAGTTAAATTTTCTGACCATACTGGTTCTGTTAGTCGGTCTGGAAACTTAGATCTTGCGCCTTGATAGATCGCCACCACCACTCGTTTTCTTGGTACCATCGAACAGTGTCTTTCAGACCGTCTGTGAATGTGGTTTCCGGTTGCCAACCTAGAGACCTGACTTTCGTTATGTCTAGAAAATATCGTTGGTCGTGTCCTGGTCGATCACGTACCAATTGAATTAAAGTTTCTGGACGGTCTGCGAGGCTAAGAATTTGGTGCGTAAGATTAAGATTAGAGATTTCGTTTTCGCCACCGATGTTGTACACCTCACCGAGTTGCCCTCTCTCTATGACAAGGTCTAAGGCTCGGCAGTGATCGCTTACGTGGAGCCAGTCGCGGATGTTCTGGCCATTACCGTAAAGGGGAACCGCAAGATTGTCGATCGCGTTTGTTACGAAAAGCGGAATGACTTTTTCTGGGAACTGGTACGGACCATAGTTATTTGAAGCTCGTGTGATGATAACTGGTACGTTATGAGTGGCCCAGTAGCTGTATGCTAGGCGGTCTGCTGCGGTTTTACTAGCGGCGTATGGGTTAGTTGGCCTTAATTCGTCAGCTTCCCGACTGGCACCATTTGGAACATTACCATAAACCTCATCAGTTGAGATCTGAATGAAGCGCTGAAGGTGGTCTGCTGACCTTGCTGCTTCAAGCAGCACAAAAGTTCCATAGATGTCGGTATTTATAAACTCACGTGCACTTTTGATCGACCGATCTACGTGAGTCTCAGCGGCAAAATGGACGATGATGTTGGCCTCTTGTACCAAGGGAGCCACTACAGAAAAGTCACAGACGTCGCCATGTACGAAAGCGTGCCGCGGGTTGTCCATCACGTCGTGTAAGGTTTCAATACGACCGGCGTAGGTAAGTTTGTCCAGCGTTGTGATATGCCATTGGGAGTGCTCGGCCAGTGCATGGCGCACAAAATTTCCACCAATAAATCCTGCCCCGCCGGTCACGAGTACTTTAGCCATCTTTTCGTGACCAGTCATATGGGAGTGTTCCGTGCGGTTCTAATCTGAACTCATCGGGATCTTCGTGGTTGTAAGGCTCACTCGGAACGTTGATCACAAGTCCGGGGTCTGTCCCGACACATTTCCACCCGTGGTAGGTGAGATTTGGTATTTGCACCAGAGTTGGATTTAAAGGGCCAAGAAAAAATTCGTTAACGACACCCTCAGTTGGTGAACCGTTGCGAGTGTCGATAATTACGAGTTTGATCTTCCCAGCGATACAAGCGAAGTTGTCGATTTGTTGTTTGTGGTAGTGCCATGCTTTCACTACACTAGGATATGTAGCCGAGACATAAACCTGTCCGAATTTCTTGAAAAGTGTTGATTCGTCAGCGCGAAGAATTTCCATCAACCAACCGCGCTCATCTGGAATTACGGTCAGCTTCTTTGTTTTAACTCCATCGATGACTGGAGATGTACCGCCGGTAGTGAATTTTCGCTGAGTTGGATTCGTCACAATTGTGACTCCTCTTTATAGTTGGTACCGAGAGATATTCAGTTAGCTAGAACGTCACTAGCGTATACCGACTTCCGAATTATCACCGAGTACGAAGCGGTATGAGGTTGGTTTAGCAGGCTGTCGGTAGATACGAACATCCTTTCCAATGAGGCTATCGATGACGCGGATAGCGAGATCGCTAATAACACTACCTTCTAAGATGATACTGTGTTCCACTTCTGATCCTTTAATCTTAACGTCATTCATAATAGAAGTGAACGGACCTATGTAGGCATGGGCAATTTGAGCTCGAGTGCCGATGATGACGGGACCTCTTACTATGGAGTGTTTGACAATAGCACCAGATTCTAGGATCACCTTACCTTCGATTTTTGATTCCAAGTCGACCGTACCGTCAATCCGTGTATCAACAGTATCGAGTATTAGTCGGTTGGCTTCTAACACGTCTTCAAATTTTCCTGTATCCTTCCACCAACCTGTCACTACATGTGGTCTTACAATAAGGTTACGGTCAATCAAATCCTGGATTGCATCGGTAATTTCTAGTTCATCACGAAAACTTGGTTTGATTCGCTTGACCGAATCAAAAATTTCTGGGCCAAACATATATACACCCACCAACGCGAAGTCACTTTTTGGTTCACGAGGTTTTTCGACGAGGCGTATGACGCGATCATTCAAGACTTCGGCAACACCGAACATCTTTGGGTCTGGTACTTTGGCCAGAAGAATCTGAGCGGCTGGACGCTGGATTACAAATTCTTGGACCAGGGAGTTGATGCCTTTGTTAAGAAGGTTATCACCGAGGTACACCACGAACGGGTCACAACCGATAAATGGCTCACTGATTAAAACAGCATGTGCCAGTCCTCGAGGCGCATCCTGTTCGATATAAGTTACCTTAATGTCCCAGTTCGAACCATCACCAACGGCGGCTCGAATTTCCGCTTGTGTGTCGCCAACCACGATCCCGATGTCTTGGATCCCTGCGGCTACCAGCGCTTCAATGCCATAAAAAAGTACAGGTTTGTTGGCTATTGGTACGAGTTGCTTGGCACTCGTATAGGTAAGCGGTCGAAGCCGACTACCCTTCCCACCACTTAAAATCAGTCCCTTCAATAGTTGTTTGCTCCATCACCGAAGCCACCGCCGAAGGCGCCAAGAAAATTCGAAAACGTACCGATTCCTGCCAGTGTGAAGGAAATATTGAATCGATTATCTCTGGGTGCCCTCGCTCGCTTACCAAGTCGTCGAAAATCGAATGTTTGATACTCCACAATGAGACCACAGCACTGAGCATTGTAGTAGGCAAGAATTCTTTGCTGGAGAAATTTACCGCGGCGGATATCGTAGTTGAAGTTGTAGCGGGCACCAACCTTATTTCCAGACGTCCGCCAATTCGCTGAGCCGTTCACGTAGTGGTCAAGTCGATTTGGGTTGTCGAATCCACGAAGGCCTTCGATAAAACGCCGCTGGCTCCACCCGCCAGACGCCCGCAGCCCCTCGCCTGCGGACACGGTTGCGTCAAGGCCAATTGTTCTAAGAGCCATAAATTGGGTGTCATACTCGGCCCTGAGCATCCCGCTAATCCGGTTGGTTGGTGTAGCTCGGACAAGCAAAGCCGCTGGTGAGAAATGGCTCGGGTTCGTCTTGTTGAAGCTCGTCCTGAACCGTCGGTCGAACTGGGCCGCTCGTGCGTTGGAGTAGTAGCTCTGAGTAATAGCGATGTTGAGGATTTCTCTCGCGCTTGCACCACGTCTCGCGTAGAGCCGGTTATTTAGACCATAGCCAATTCGTGTCGTTCCAACAACTGAATCAGTACTTTCAAGTCGGACGATCTGATCAAAGTTGTCAACAGCCGTTATACGCTGCAAGGCCACCCATGGTTCAATGACGTGTTTAAGTCGCTCAGCGTATCCAGTACCACTAGTGTCAAAGATCCGAACAAAACTTGGACCAGTAATCCGTGTCTCTAAATCGAAATAGCGTCGTGTTATTCCACCGACCACCTGTTCCTTGGTCTCCTCGTCCTTTCGTTCTGTCCAGTATGTCGCCTTCCAGCCTAACGTTGAGTTGATCGTCAAAAACGGCCAGCTTGTAAAGGGCACACGTGCCACTGGGTTCACGTCAAGGCGCGTGAGACCAGAGTCACCTTTTGTTACTCCATCATCTCGCCGTTGACGTAGCAGATTCGAGTACCCGCTTCCAAACGAGAAGTAAATCGGTAGGTTGCCGATAGGTCGTTCCGCTCGTCTGAAGGAAACGCGCGGAGCGCCACCATTAAGTGTCGATTTGTCACCTCCGAAGAAAGTTTCTCTCCAATCGACGCTGCCGGTAAGTGTGGACGATCCCCAAGTACCAGTGATATTGCCACCGAACGTCCGATCACGTCGCGAGCGTTCACGGATACTATTGTTGAAGAGCTGCTGGACGTCCATGTCGGAGAAGTACCTTACCTGCGCCCGGGCTACCAGAGACTGGCCCAGGCTTTGCATTGCACTGCCTCTGAGTTGATAACTGCGTCGAACAGGGTCGTGCTCATCCAGAAAGTATGCACGTGTCTCTCCCTGCGATCTCTGCCCAAGTACGTACCGGTATTCAGTTCCAGCACCTTGTCCGACTTCAGAGAACCAATCGTGTAGCAAGGTTACGTCGTGACTTCGGTTGACCGCCCAGAAGAAAGCATTGCTGAGTGCAGAACCCTTAAAGGTTGACGTTCCGAAAGAAGGAATAAGGAACCCGGTTGCGCGGTCATCTTCCTGAATAGGAAGATAGAAGGTTGGCATATAAAACACCGGTACTCCTTTGACCTTTAGGACTGCATTTTTAAGGATCGCGTAGTCGTCAAGGTTCAGCGTGAAGGTACTTGCTGATACCTCCCAGCGTGGAGTCGGTTGGACACAAGTGGTGAAACCACCGTTCGTGATGCGGTATTTGGTTTCACTGAGTTTCTCAAGTGTTACACCCCAGAAATATGCTTCTGGTTCCGAGTTACCGAACATGCTGCGATCCACTTGATCGCCAAGGAATGACGTTCCAAACGCCTGGTGAAATGTTCCAGTACGTGTTTGAGTATTGAACTCGACATGATCGGCGGCAATTCGGCTTCGGCCAGAGGTGAAAACGACGTTACCATTGGCGATCAGCGTGTTAGTGTCAGTGTACAGGTCGACTTCATCGGCGTAGTACTTCGCCTCCTCACACTCTATCTCGACTTCACCGGTTAAACGGATGTGACTTTCGTCGATCTGCTCGATCCTAAACTGGAGGGAATTACAGCCAGGAATAGTTTGTGCCTCGCTGATGCTCGACGCGAGCAACAAACAGAAGAAGACAGCCGATGTCAGGCGAGTCATTCGGTGAATGGCGTCACGCACGTTCCTGAGCTCTTAGTATGTTCAGACAGGATTAACATCTTCAATGTGTTCGAGCGTATCAAGGAGCTCGCCAATAAGGAAGAGCGATCCTGCCGCGCAGACGGTTCCACTCATCTGCCACGCTTTCTCAACGGCAGACCAGCAATTTTGTGCAACATCGACCGTTACACGAGGTACAATCCGTTTGGCCAGATCGGCAGTTTCCTCGGCGGGTGTGGCACGGGACGTCTTTAAGATAGGACAGACGAATTGGGTCGCACACGGCGCGAGTGCTTCTAACATTACCGCGGTATTTTTATCTTTCATCGTGGCGAAAACTATTGGTAATCCGGTGGGATGGACCTCGGTTAAGTAAGCAGCGAGTGCGCGAGCTGCTGCAGGATTGTGAGCAGCATCTAGTAAGAGTTTGCCTCCTTTGGCAATATCTAGAAGTTCGAGTCGCCCTCGCCACACGGCATTAGACAAGCCGTGTACGATTGCGTCTGGTGAAATTAATAAACCGAGAGTACCCAGTTCTTCGAGTAGGCGTATGGCGACGATAGCATTATCGACTTGATGGCGGCCCCTGAGTGCGAGAGTGAATGGTTCATAACGCCGTGTTGGTGTTGAGAGGAACATTTCTAGCCGTCCGGCCTGCATTTTTGAGTGCAACCTAACGTCTGTTCTGGCTTGCACGAAATGCGCTGAATGTTCAGCGCATTTCTCTTCGAAAACTTCGATGGCATCAGCTTTGCTCTCTCCCACAACAGCTACCATACCAGGTTTGATCACACCGGCCTTTTCTCGAGCGATGTCGCGAATATTAGTACCTAGGTAGCGCTCGTGATCCAGATCGATCGATGTGATGGCTGCCGCTATGGGCAATACGACATTTGTTGCATCCAGACGTCCCCCGAGACCAACTTCTAGTAAGGCTAACTCGATACCAGCACGCCGAAACAAACTGAGTGCTACTGCAGTTGTCGCCTCGAAGAACGTAGGCGCTGCTGCGAGTCTTCCTTGTTTTCTAAGTAATTCAATCGCATCGTAAACTATCGATGCTTCACGACGCAGTGCGTTTGTTGATACGGCCCGTCCGTTAATGACGAACCGCTCTTCGAGTTTGATCAGGTGGGGAGACGTGTAACAACCTGTTCGGTAACCAGCTGCCCGGAGTGCCGTATCCAACATGGCCATGAGGGACCCTTTACCATTGGTCCCAGCTACGATTACGGAACGAAAATTTTTCTGTGGTTGACTTAGTTCCTCGCACAGGGTCTGGATGTTCTCTAGTCCGAACTTAATTCCGAACTGTTCGAGTCTGAAAAGGTAGTCGATGGGATCTATCATCGGAGTGGCTCAGAGACGGAGATGTATTTGTCGTGAATCGGATCAGACACATAGTTTCAACAGGGTGGCGGTCGACCGATTCAGTCCGCCGCGAGGGTTTCTGGTGCTTTAGCGGTTGTTAGGCCTTTACACATGAATCGAAGTGTGCGTCCGATGGTCTGTTTCAGTTCGCGGCGATCTACCACCATGTCGAGCATGCCGTGCTCTAACAAAAATTCGCTGCGCTGGAAATCTTTCGGTAACTTCTGCTTTATTGTCTGCTCGATAACGCGGGGACCTGCAAATCCAATCAAGGCACGTGGTTCCGCTATACTGATATCGCTGAGCATCGCAAAGCTGGCAGTTACACCGCCAGTCGTTGGATCCGTCAGCACCGCAATGTACGGTAAATTTGCCCGGTCGAGTCGTGCAAGTGCGGCGGCGATCTTGGCCATCTGCATCAATGACAATGCGCCTTCCATCATACGTGCCCCTCCTGAGCAAGTCACAATCAAGAGCGGAAGGTTTTGTTTGAGAGCGCGCTCAATTGCACGGGTAATTTTCTCGCCAACGACGATGCCCATGCTTCCACCAATGAACGCGTATTCCATGGCAACGACAATGAGGGGAAACCCGTCAAGACGACCGCTTGCGACTATGACGGCATCCTTCAACTCGGTAGTAACTTCACCGTCTTTCAGGCGCTGTTTGTAGGTTTTCGTATCCGTGAAGTTAAGTGGGTCGGTTGAAATCAGTTCGGAGTCATGCTCCTCCCACTCTTGCTCGTCGAGTAGTAGTTGTAAACGAGTCTTTGCACTAAGTTGAAAATGGTAGGCGCACTTCGTGCAGACGTTCAAATTCGCCACCAGGTCCTTCTTGTAAAGGATCTCAGCGCAGGCTGGACATTTAACCCACAGGCCCTCAGGAATTCGACTTGGACCAGTAGGTGGTGCGATGGGTCTCCGTTTCCTGTTGAACCATACCATAGGTAAGCGAGCTTACGGTTTTAGGTAAGGACAGGTCAAGGATTGACTATTGTAAGCACATTTTCATCCCGCATCATCTACAGACGACCGGTCAGGACTAAGAGTTCGTCCAAGGAACATAATAACGTGTGCCCTGGCGCATAGATTTAAGCTGCCTGATCAAATCTTCAAGAGCTTCATCATCCCAGCCTGGGTCGAAATGCGAAGTCTCGACTACGAGAAGGGGTGTGCTGTTGTAGTGAAAGAAAAAGTGGTTGTACGCCTCGTTGAGTTCTCCTAAATAGTCGTCGGACGGTTTCTGTTGTTTAGGATCTCGCCTAGTTCGATCTTTTAGGCGCTTACGTAGCGCCTCAGTCGGTGTTTGTAGGTAAACCAGAAGATCTGGAGAAGAAATATCTTGGGCGAGTAGGTCGTAGAGTCGTTGATAGATGAAGAGCTCATTGTCATCCAAGTTGAGATAGGCATATATCTTGT
Organism: Vicinamibacterales bacterium; assembly: GCA_965249535.1. Classification (GTDB taxonomy): domain Bacteria; phylum Acidobacteriota; class Vicinamibacteria; order Vicinamibacterales. Next base: position 1,241,263 of record OZ252241.1, on the reverse strand, counting down.
CCTTATCGAACAGGTAGTTACAAATTGTAAGCTGGTTGAACAGATCGACTTGTCGGAGCTTGACTTGTTGCCGATGGCGTACCAGCAACGAGAAAAGCTGAGTCTGAAAAGCCGCACCCGATCTGCCGGCGTAGAAGTCAGCCAAGAATGGATTTTCTCTTTCGTCGGACACAATTTTGCCATTGAGTTTCGCGGCAAGCCGCTCCGCAAGTGCTGATTTGCCGGCTCCCAACGGACCTTCAATAGCAAGATAGCGGTAATCCAAGATGTTCCGAGTATAGCGAATAGCTCCGACGACTGGTAGCGGTGATAGTCTCTGCCAGGTAAGACGTGCGTGATATGATCATTGGAGGTCAGTATAGCCTTTGGCTGCCTTTGTGTATTTACATTCTGCTTTGGCTATTAGCGATCACACGAGGAAATTTGCTGGTCAAAAGGGGATGCCTTCCCCTCCGGCGGTGCCTAGCCATCTACGGTTAGTTCCGGTCTTCGGTTCCTTTAGTGGAGTTCTTTCCGGTGAAGGTGGCCCCCGAACGATGCAGTATATCCAACTGTTGCTTGCCGTGAGCTTGGGTTTGATGGCGTGTGCCCCGCCGCCTGTATTGCCAGAGCCAGCCCCAAGCTTCGAGGAGAAAACTGCGTGGATTCTCAGATTAGAGGACCAGCGACTCTTGCGCGATCCGGTCTTGAAGTTGGGTTTGGTTCAGTCATTGGAGGATAAGGCTGGTGTCCTTGATGTTTTACCACCAGCTGTGCCTGATCTTACTCAGTTGCTCGATGATTCGAGTGTTCTTGTACGCCGCCGGGCGGCCTTAGGAATAGGGAGAGTACGTTCCGCCGAGGGTGTTGAACCATTGGTGAGAGTTCTTTCCGACCCCGTGGCGCAAGTAAGACAGATGTCGGCATTTGCACTGGGGTTGCTTGGCGACAGTACTGCTGTTGAGCCACTCGTTCAAGCGCTTTTAGATCCCTCTCCGATTGTTCAGGGGCGGGCCGCTGAAGCGCTGGGGTTAATTGGTGATCCTTCAGCTGCTGAAGCGGTAGGTAACATGGTGGCATCCCACGTGACCGCCGCGTTCGATATAGCCCCAGAAGATCTTTCTTACCCGTTGGGACCGAGGGTCGAAGCGTTCCGACTGGGGTTGTACGCTTTGGCACGGCTTGATGCGTACGAACCACTGGCCGCTGCGATTCTCAACGAAGACGGTGGACCTATCCTTTGGTGGTGGCCTGTTCCGTACGCGTTACAGAAACTTGAGGATCCCCGTGCGCGGAAGGCACTCAAGCTTCTGGCTGAGGTTCAGGGTTCCTACGGGGTTGCGTTTGCTGCGGCGGGATTAGGTGTGCCGGCCGACGATGAGGCTGTAGACATTCTGTTGGCGCTTCTAGATCCTCAGCGGAGAGACACACGAGTCATGCATGCTGCGGTTCGAGCTCTTGCCGAAACTGGACATCCAAAGGCTGAACGAGCACTTTTAAGACTGATTCAGATTCAAGGAATTGATCAGGATGTGGTGCTGGAATCAATTAGGGCTCTGGGTGTTGTTGGTGGGGAAGAGTCGGCGACTGTACTGCTCGATTTTCTCTCTCATCCTCTTCCTGCCATGCGGGCTGTGGCGACGCGAAGTCTCGCTCAACTCGATCCGGAGAACTTCGTTATCGTGTTGTCCAGCCTCGATGAAGACAAGGACTGGAGGGTCCGTTCTGCGCTAGCAGAAACTCTGGGCGTGTTGAACTCAGACCGGGTATTGCCGCGACTGACTGCGATGTTAGGTGATGCCGACCTTAGAGTAGTTCCCTCGGTGCTGTCTACCTTCGTAAAGCTAAAGGCTGTCAACGCAACAAAGGTACTTCTAGACAATCTGAAAAGCCCTGATCTTGCCGTTCGCATGACTGCCGCCAGGCTCATCGGAGAGCTTAAGCCAGATGAAGGGTTACCAGCTTTAATTGAGGCGTATGAGCGTGGCAGGGATGATTCATCATATGTGGCGAAAGCTGCGATTTTGAGTGCTCTTGCAAAGTACAGGGGACCTGAGGTAATCAGTATTCTGAAGACGGCGTTGTCGGATCCAGATTGGGCTGTTCGAGTACGCGCAGCTACGCAGCTTTCTCAGCTAGAGGATCCAACTGACGCAACCACGTTGATCAGGCCTGTACCTGTTCGTTTTTCGGAAAGTGTTTACGAAGCAAAACATCTTGTTAGTCCCACCGTCTCACCCCACGTTTATATTGAGACTGACAAGGGCGTTATCGAGGTGGAGCTAGCGGTGCTTGATGCACCGATGACCGTTGATAACTTTATAACTCTGTCGGTCGATGGATTCTTTGATGGTCTAGTATTCCATCGTGTTCTACCGAATTCCTTGGTTCAGGCTGGTGACCCCAGAGGTGACGGTGAAGGTGGACCTGGCTATACGATTCGGGATGAAATCAATCAGATACCTTACCTTCGTGGCACTGTTGGTATGGCGCTCGACGGGTCGGACACTGGAGGGAGCCAGTTCTTCATCACCCTATCTCCCCAGCCTCAGCTTGATGCCCGCTATACGGCATTTGGTAAGGTTGTCGACGGTATCGAAGTTGCCGATGAGCTTCGGGAAGGGGATACGATCCAGCGCGTACGCGTGTGGGACGGCATAACGATGAGCCGTCTTGAAGATTAACGCTACTAAGTATGGAGATCTCTTGAGAGGGACTTATTCCTTGCCGCTGTACAGAGAAAAGGGGACGACGGTCGCCCCCTTTTCTTGCGAATGAAGACGACTTACTTCTTCTTCGCGCCTTTAGCTTTAGCCTTTTTAGCCATTCGTCCCCCTTGGCATGTGGCTGCTCAACTTAGTGTCCGGTGCCGGGATATCCCAACAGGTGGAGTGAGCGATCCGCCTTCATACAAGATGTAGAATATGGATGAGAGAAGTAATCTGTCAAGTACAAACTGCACTTTAGTTAAGTTTTTTTTGCTCACAAAAAACATCATCGACCGGTCATCAACAATCCCAAAGATAAAAAATCCATGTTGTTGTTCGTGACAGAGGAGACGAGATTATTTTCTCAGTTAGGGATCTCCTTCAATAACTTAACGGTAGGCTCGTGCGCAACTGTTGTTTTTCAGCGTGACGTTCCAGCGCAAGATCAATGAGTCGGTCGAGGAGGATTGGGTAGCGAACGCCGCTAGCCTCCCATAACTTGGCATACATACTGATGGTGGTGAATCCCGGGATGGTATTTACTTCATTAACATAAATCCTTCCGCTATTGCGGGTCATGAGAAAGTCCACGCGAGCCATTCCCGCTCCTTCGATGGCCCGGAAAGTTTCAAGGGCGAGCCGGCGGATTTTCTTTGTTTGTTTTTCGGTCAGTGGGGCGGGGATTAATAGCCTGGAATTCGTATCGAGGTACTTGGCTTGGTAGTTGTAGAACTCCTGAGTTGGGAGGATTTCGCCCGGCACGGATGTTTCCGGCCGATCGTTTCCAAGTACTGCGCACTCGATCTCACGGGCATTCGGTACCGCTTCCTCGACTATAATCTTTCGGTCAAATTCACTTGCGTAGTTGAGTGCGCCTTCTAGCTTTGATGAAGTTTTTGCTTTAGTGATCCCAATGCTCGAGCCGAGATTAGTCGGTTTTACGAACATTGGGAATGATAGGTGTTTAGTCACGGCGGTCATCGCTCGCGCTCGGTCGACTTTCCAGTCGCTTCTCCAAACAATCACATGCTTGACTACTGGGAGCCGTCGTGTCGCAAAGAGAACTTTCATGATCGCTTTATCCATTCCTAGTGCTGACGCTAAAACTGGGGCGCCCACATAGGGGATGTTGGCCAACTCTAGCAATCCTTGTACCGTACCGTCCTCACCATACGGACCGTGCAACACGGGAAAGATTAAATCGAGCGCCAAACTGGTAATAAGGGCTCTTGTGACACCTGGGGCACACTCAGGTCCGGTATCATCGCTGCTGATGGTCAACAAAGTTGCCTTACCCGGTCGTCCCACTAAATGTGTTTCGTGAGTGAGCTGGTGGGGTTGCGTTGCATCAGAAGGCGTACGTGCGATGACTTCTGCAGCGGATGTGGCAGTTGGTTGTTCATCTGGGAGAGTCCACCGACCATCTTTTTCGATGAGGAGTGGGATTGGTTCATACCGAGTGCGATCGAGATTGTTTATTACTGAGGTCGCCGATGCCACTGACACCTCATGCTCACTCGATCGACCACCGTAGATCACACCGACGCGGAGTCGTTTCACTTGCGTTCCTAGGGTTTCGTGTTAAGGGTACAAGGTGGCCGGGAGTTCACGGCCATCGCAAGAACGTTTTAGGGTGCCGGTAATTCTACAATCAGTATACCCCAGTGAGTGAGACCTTCGAATTCAAAGTCACAAACCGAGATGGCACTGCGCGCCGCGGTGAAATGACGACTGCTCACGGAGTTGTCGCCACACCTGCATTTCTTCCTGTTGGAACTCGGGGCGCAGTCAAGGCGCTGACCCATCGTGATCTTTTAGATGTGGGAACTGAAATTCTTCTTGCAAATACCTACCACTTGCACCTGCGCCCCGGCGATGATTTTGTTGCGCGTTGCGGTGGGTTACATCGTTTCATTGGTTGGTCACGTCCGATTCTTACAGACAGCGGTGGCTACCAACTGCTTAGTCTCGGTTCGATGAGAACTATTGACGAAGAGGGTGCCCGATTTCGCTCATACCTGGATGGTAGCAATCATTCATTAACACCGGAGAACGCTACGGAGATTCAGCTACGACTTGGTTCCGATATCGCTATGGTTCTGGATGAGTGCACGGCATACCCAGCAACTATTGATGAAGCTCGTATTTCCATGGAACGTACGCTTCGCTGGGCGCGTCGCGGCAGGGATCGATTCTTGTCGGTCAAAAACCGGTGCCAAGGAGCGGCAGACGTCCTAGTCACGAATCCCAGCCAAGTCCAGTTTGGGATCGTTCAAGGTGGTGTCTATCCGAAACTTCGAGAGATAAGTACGCATGAGACATTGGAAGTAGGCTTTGATGCCTATGCTATCGGAGGACTCGGTCTTGGTGAACCAGCTGAGATGACATACGACTTGGTGGCCCAGACTGCTGACATACTCCCTGTGGATTTGCCACGCTACCTGATGGGCAGCGGTACTCCAGAGGATCTTGTAGAGGCGGTTGCCCGAGGCATCGATCTGTTTGATTGTGTTTTACCTACTAGAAACGCTCGAAATGGTCAGCTTTTTACGCGGCAAGGTCGCCTCGTTATCAAGCACTCACGTTATGCCGATGATCAGCTCCCTCCTGATCCATCTTGTAGTTGTTACACATGTAGACATTTTTCACGGGCGTACTTGAGGCACCTTTTCATGAACAGAGAAATGACTGCGGCAACTCTTAATACGCTCCACAATCTGTGGTTTTACCTTGACACCATGCGACAGATTAGAGAGGCTATTGTTTCCGGCACGTTCGGAAGGTTCAGACAAGCGTACCACCAGATATCCTCCCGCCGCCCGTAGCCCCCCCGTGCGATTGGGAGGCAGCTTTGAGCCCCACGCCGGTTGCTGGCATCATCGTGCTAGCTAGGGGTGGGGATCCAGTCAGTCCACATGCGGGTGAACGGCGAGTAATAGATCCATGGTCGAAACTGACTTATACGCACGTTTGGCACTACTTGCCATGGCTACTCCACCCGAAGGAGGAGGTAGCCTTTTCGTACAGTTCCTGCCGTTCGCGATGATTCTGGGCATTTTCTACTTCATTATCCTGATGCCGATGAAGAAGCGACAGCGGAAAGTCCAAGAATTTCAGGCTTCACTTAAAGTCGGTGACCGAATTGTTACAACGAGCGGTATATACGGTACTATCACCAAGTTGAATGAGCGGTCTGTCCAGCTACAGATCGCTGACAAGGTCAGGGTTGAGATTTCACGGGTTGCCATTGGCGGGTACCAGGGTCAGGAGCCTGTCGTGACCGAATCCAGAAACGTCTGAATACTTTGTGCGACTCTGCGGTCGGGTGTCTATGATGCGCTTGTCATCAGTGAGGTACTGGCCTAGGAGCATTTCGAGAAGTTATGAGGACTAACCTCCGCTGGAAATTCGTTTTGATCATCCTCCTTACAGGTCTCGCTGCCTGGGCGATTTATCCACCGAGTGAGCGTGTACGGTTGGGTTTGGATCTAAGAGGCGGGGTGCATTTGATTCTCCGTGTGCAGACAGATGATGCGTTACGAGTGGAGACTGAGGCGAGTATGGAGCAGCTTCGGAAGGAGTTTGAGTTACGTGACATAACGGTTGGATCAATGACAGTGTTAGATGCAACGCAGCTACGGATTGAGGACGTGCCTCAAGATCGAGAGACTGAGTTCCTTGAAGTCACGGACGAACAACTGCAGGCAAGTTATGCCGCGTCTGTTGATGGAAGATCGTACACGTTTACACTGTTGCCCAATGTCGAGCAGTTCTTAAGGGATGAATCAGTGCGGCAGGCTCTTCAGACGATTGAACGTCGCGTTAATGAGCTAGGCGTGACTGAGCCGATGGTAGCCCCACATGGGGGAACTGGTGACCAAATTCTAGTTCAATTGCCAGGGGTGAGTGATGTTGGTCGCGCAAAGGAAATAATTCGGTCGACTGCTCTCCTTGAACTGAAATTGGTCGAGGAAGGTCCCGCTCCTTCGCGTGAGGCTCTGGCACGGCTGCTTCCGGGTGGTGATGAAGCATCATCTGACATGGAAGTTGTGTCTGGTGTGGACAATGTTCTCAGTGGAACACCGAACACGGTGTACTACCTTGTTCGACGGGTAGCGGCCGTTACCGGACGCGATCTCCGGTCTGCACGTCAAACGCTTGACGAGAATAACCAACCGGCCGTTAGCTTCTCACTTAACCGTGACGGTGCACGCAAGTTTGGGCAGGTAACTAGCCAAAATATCGGGAGACAACTCGCAGTAATTCTTGACAATCAGGTTCAAACGGCTCCCACTATTCAGAGTCGGATAACGGATGAAGGTGAGATTACGGGTCAGTTCACTCAACAGGAGGCAGCGGATTTGGCTTTGAAACTGCGGTCGGGTGCGCTCCCAGCCTCGCTGACATACCTGGAGGAACGTACGGTGGGTCCGACCCTGGGGGTTGATTCCATTCGGGCGGGTGTGACGGCATCCCTGACGGGATTGGCGCTTGTGGCTTTCTTCATGCTTGCGTACTACAAGCTGGCTGGCATCAACGCGATTCTGGCACTGGCGCTAAACCTAGTTATCCTCCTTGGGTTTATGGCCTACATAGATGCCGTACTAACTCTACCAGGCATTGCCGGTTTCATTCTGATTATCGGTATGGGTGTGGACTCAAACGTTTTAATCTTCGAACGGATCAAGGAGGAGTTAAGGACGGGAAAGACAGTGCGAGCGGCCGTAGCAGCCGGATTCAATCGTGTGTTTATAACGATTCTCGATACCCATGTGGCGTCTCTCATTGCTGCTGCATGCCTTTTTCAATTTGGTTCAGGACCAATCAAAGGATTTGCCACAACACTGTTTTTTGGACTGATTTCTAATGTGTTTACAGCTGTATTTGTTTCTCGCAGCTTGTTCGAACTTATATTGTCTCAACGTCGCGTAAGTAGATTGAGCATATAAGAAATGAACGGGCCTTTGGACGATTAGTCGCTTGACTTCGTTCGTTACTGGCAGCTGTTACTTTTGTTGGCTCTTGCCTATTTGGTGCTCAGATGTCGGTACAGGTTTTTCAGAATTCGAACTTCAACTTCATCCGTTGGCGTTGGCACGCGTTTGCTCTGTCTGCGGCGCTCATATTCGCAGGTATTAGTACGATTGTCGTCAGGGATAGTCTCCCATTGGGAATCGATTTTTCTGGTGGCACGATCGTTATTCTTAGGTTTGAGCAAGCGGTAACAGAAGAAACCGTACGCGATGCGATCGGCAGTGTGCCTGGTGAGAAGGTGGTTCAGCAGTACGGGGAGAGCAGTGCGAACGAGATGCTGATTCGGTTACCTCAGATTGAACATGAGGAAGGTGCGAGTCTTGAGGAGGGTGCGGTCGCTGTCGTTGGTGCTATTGAGCAGGCAGAGCTAGGTCCCTACGAACTTCTGTCGCAAGAGATTGTTGGACCGGTGATTGGTCGAGATTTGCAGCGGAGAGGAATATATGCCTTTTTGTTAGCAATGGCAGGGATCCTGATTTACATTGGCCTGAGATTTCGTTTTAGTTTTGCGGTGGGTGCAGTAGTTGCCGTTGCTCACGATGTCCTAATCACTATATCGTTTTTATTGTTCTTTGGTTATGAGCTATCTCTCAACGTCGTAGCGGCCATTTTAGCGATTACCGGTTATTCAGTGAATGATACGATCGTTATCTTTGATCGAGTTCGAGAGAACCTTCGTTTCATGAGGCGTGATTCGTTTGATCAGGTGATCAACACTAGCATTAACCACACACTGGGTCGGACTGTTATCACTTCAGGCACCACCTCGATGGCCGTGCTCGCGCTCTTCCTCTTCGGGGGTGAGGTGCTACGTGGGTTTGCGTTTACGATGCTGGTCGGTATCATCGTGGGCACCTACTCAACCATTTTCGTTGCTGCAATGGTTGCAATCTTCTTGCATGAACGTCGGCCGCTGCACAGAGTCCCGCTAGCCTCTTCGCAGGTTCTGGCCGCTGCAAGCTCAAAGAGACATTCGCAAAAGGTTCGGGCATCCTGACGATTCTTTCCGCGATGGTCCTCGGAGTCGTTCAGGGGCTAACCGAATTTCTTCCGATTTCTAGTTCAGCGCATCTTCTCATAGCCAGACGCGTATTCGGCTGGGATCTGGCCCAGTTCGGTCTGTTGTTCGACATCTCTTGTCATGTGGGTACGTTACTGGCGATTGTGGTTTACTTTCGGCGTAAGTTGGCGGATATGCTAATGAGTCTTCCGTTTGTGTTTAACAGGGCCCCAGTCCCCGCGGCTCAGTTGCTGCGAAGGATCACTCTGGCAACTGTTCCAATAGGGTTCGTCGGATTGGTTTTTGGTGATGCAATTGTTAGCACACTGCGGACGCCTGTTGTCGTCGCTGCGGCGTTAACAATTGGTGGGGTCGTTCTGTTGAAAGTAGAACGCAAAGGTTCCCAGTCGCGCGATGAGAACACATTAACCATGCCGGAGGCGTTTGGTCTCGGCTTGGCTCAAATGACGGCACTGATTCCTGGAGTTTCACGTTCTGGCGCCGTTGTGGCTGCCGCGATGTGGTTTGGTTTGCAGCGGGATGCTGCAGCTAGGGTCGCTTTCCTCCTGGGTGTTCCGGCTGTTCTCGGAGCAGCTGGCATGGAGGGGTGGATTATCTCTGGGCAAAATTTTCTGACGGAGGAATTGCTCTTGTTTGCCGTCGGCGTGGCAACATCCGCCATTGTCGGTTATTTCACGATAAGTTATTTCATCAGTTTTGTGGGAAGGTATTCGCTTGACGTATTTGCTTTCTATCGGTTCGGCCTGGCAGGTAGCATAGCGATATGGTTGGTCGCGTCGTGACTTTTGGTCAACCAAGGATGACGTAGATTACCGATGCATTGGCTTCGTCGCAGCTTCGTTGCTGGCTTCGTTATCATTGTGCCACTCGCTATCAGTATCTTTGCGTTCGTCTGGATTTTTGAATTGATCGATGGGGTTATGGCTCCTCTTTATGCTCGTTTTCTAGGGAGAGAAGTTCCAGGATTAGGGTTACTGACTACATTATTTGGAATATTGCTTGTAGGGGTGTTGGCTGCCAATATGTTCGGTAAGCGCATGTTACAGCGTGCTGAAGAGTCGCTACTCCGTTTGCCGATATTTCGTGCAATCTACGGGCCGGTCAAGCAGCTGGTCGCGGCGTTTTCTCCCGAGAATGAATTTGGTTTCAAGAGGGTGGTTCTTATCGAGGATCCAGCACGGGGTTTCGTACTTGGGTTTCTAACGAAAGAATTCACCCTTGATCGTGGTCGCGGTCCGGAACCACTGGTTGCTGTCTACGTTCCGACTAACCATTTATACTTAGGCGATGTGCTAATCTATCCGAGGGCGCTTGCATCGTTTCCCCAACTCACTGTCCAAGAGGGAGTCAAGATTTTTCTGACCGGTGGGATGGCTGTGTCGGGCCAGCTCCGCATTCCAGATAAGATAGCTAAATCGGACGCATGAATTTAAATTCGGTGACTATCTGCAATCCAAGTGCGCAGAAGTTCAAGATTGGTGTTACGCATTAAACTAAGGTAGATGGAGGAAATAGATTAAATGGATCGTCAGCTTTTTCTTGTGTTTGGATTAGGTGCTCCGGTTGTTGCTGCGCTCTTTGCTGGATTTTTAATTCGAAGTATCAATCGTCAAGATGCAGGAAGTGAGCACATGCAGAGAATCGCTGCGCTGATTCGCGCTGGTGCTATGGCATTCCTGCGGACGGAGTACAGTGTGCTAGCGGGTTTTGTCACGGTTATGTTCATCGTGCTCGTTCTCTTTCTGCCGCAGACTGCATGGCTTACTGGGGTGAGTTTTCTTGTTGGTGCCTCTCTGTCAGCCACAGCGGGTTGGATTGGCATGCGGACAGCGACCAGTGCGGCCGTGCGGACGACCTACGCGGCGACGACCAGCCTGGCGGCTGCGCTGCGTGTGGCGTTCTCTAGCGGAGCAGTTATGGGGCTGACAGTTGTGGCTCTCGGCACGCTCGGGATTTCAGTACTGTACATCGCTTTTGGGGGACTCGACGGTAATGGTCGGATAGCGATTGAAGCTTTGTTTGGTTTTTCGCTCGGCGCTTCGTCGATCGCTTTATTCGCTCGTGTCGGGGGAGGCATTTACACGAAGGCTGCCGATGTCGGAGGTGATCTGTCGGGCAAGATTGAAGCAGGGATTCCCGAGGACGACCCGCGTAATCCAGCCACGATCGCGGACAGCGTAGGAGACAACGTTGGTGACGTGGCCGGAATGGGGGCGGACCTGTTTGAGTCGTACGTGGGGAGCATCATTTCGTCGATTGCTCTCGCATGGGCACTTGGTGCTCAAGCAGCGAACAACCTTTGGGGAACGGAGGCCTCCGGCTTTGAGGCGCTACAGCAATCGTTGGTTTTATTTCCGGTTCTGCTGGCTGGCGTCGGCATCGTCTCGTCGATTCTAGGGACGTTTGCGGTTAGTACTGACGATGAAAGTAAGATCGGTGAGGCATTGCAGCGAGGCCTGATCACTGCATCCTTCTTAGTGATCATTGCCGCTGGTGCGCTTGTGTTTCTACTGGGCATTCCACTGGCGATTCTATGGTGTGTTATTTTGGGCTTGGCAGCCGGTGTTGCGATTGGACAGATTACTGAGTACTACACCGGGAAAGACAAACCCCCTGCACGCCACATTGCACAGCAGTCAGAGACTGGTTCAGCGACTAATATCATTGCGGGTCTTGGTGTCGGAATGATGTCTTGTGGATTACCCATTCTTGTGATTGCCCTGGCTATCCACTTCAGCTTTGCGTTCGCGGCACTCTATGGCATCGCCATTGCAGCAGTTGGCATGCTGTCCACTCTTGGTATCAGCCTTGGTGTTGACGCGTACGGCCCGGTGGCAGACAACGCTGGCGGGATCGCGGAAATGAGCAAGTGCGAGCCGTATGTTCGTCAGCGAACTGACGCACTCGATGCCGTCGGTAACACTACTGCCGCCATGGGGAAGGGATTCGCCATCGGGTCGGCTGCATTGACGGCGCTGGCTTTATTTAGCACTTTTAGGGCTAAGGCTTCGGATGCCGTCGAGGCCGCAGGTGGTAGCCAGGTGTTTGATGATCAATTTCTCAGCCTTTCGCTTGATAACCCAAACGTGTTGATTGGCATGTTGATCGGAGGCATGCTGCCTTTTATCTTCGCAGCGTTAACGATGAATGCGGTGGGACGGACTGCAGCAAAGATGATCGAGGAAGTTCGTCGGCAATTTCGGGAGATTACAGGATTGATGGAAGGAAATGCTGAACCCGATTCTGCCCGATGCGTTGCAATTTCTACGAGAGCTGCTATTAGAGAGATGATTCTTCCTGGCGTGCTTGCAGTTACGGCGCCGGTCGCAACCGGATTTCTTCTCGGGATATCCGGTCTCGCTGGGCTCCTGAGCGGAGCTCTCGTCACTGGCGTGCTGATGGCGCTAATGATGGCAAATGCGGGTGGAGTTTGGGATAACGCGAAGAAGTATATAGAGGAGGGGAATCATGGAGGAAAGGGATCCGAGCCGCATAAAGCTGCAGTGATTGGGGACACAGTGGGAGACCCGTTTAAGGATACGGCTGGTCCAAGCCTTAACATATTGATTAAATTGATGAGTATTGTCTCAGTCATTTTTGCACCACTGATCGTAGCTTGGGTGAGCCCAGGTTAGTACTGATAGATTTGTTGACTTCCGTAGAACGCATGGGTAGAATTCCGCCCGGTGAGGAAGGTAGCCGAATTGTTCGGGGCCCTGCCTGTGGTGGCTTCGGTTCAGGCCGGAAGCCCCCGGGTGTGGGTATACGTTGACAGTGGAATTTTCGTCTGCATATAATCGGCGCTCCGTTACGCGGTGGCGGAGGACAATATAGAGTCAGGAGGTGGCCGTGGCTGAAATGTTTGGGGAAATAACTAACCCGACTATTCAAGTGGGTTCGCGGAAGTGGTATACGGTTCCCGTGTCGATCGCGGCGCATGTCGCTGGAATAGGTGCCATTATCATCATCCCGCTTCTTGCTGCGGATGTGTTACCGACACCGCCGAGCATGATGGCGTTTGTGGCAGCACCACCGCCTCCTCCGCCTCCTCCGCCTCCACCACCTCCTGAGGCAGCTCAAGCAAAGCCACCGCCAGTCGTTGATATTAATCCGCAGGCGGCACCTATTGAAGCCCCTGAGGCGATTATCCCCGAGACTGGTTTTGACCTCAGTAGTGTTGCTGGTGTGGAAGGGGGTGTAGCTGGCGGTGTAGTTGCGGGAATCCTTGGTGGGAACGCCTTAGCACCGCCACCTCCACCGACGCCTGATGCGCCGGTGCGGGTTGGTGGGAACATCAGACCACCGGAGAAGATCAGGGATGTGGCTCCGGTCTACCCGGACGTAGCGCAGTCGGCACGCGTTCAAGGTATAGTGATCATCGAGGCCATAATTGGACCGGACGGCTCTGTAACGGAAACGACAATATTGAGGTCGGTGCCCCTGCTTGATGAGGCGGCATTGACCGCTGTGCGGCAATGGCAGTACACGCCGACATTGCTTAATGGTGTGCCTGTTGCTGTCGTTATGACCGTAACGGTTAACTTCACGCTGCAGTAGGTAAAGATCCGGACTACACTAGACTCGACAGAATGTCGAGTTAGTCTCTAGGGGGATGCTGTGGAATTTTTAGATCTATGGGCGCAGATGGGTACGGCGGTTAAGCTTCTTATGTTGGTGTTGGCGATTATGTCGATGTGGTCGGTGGGTGTTTTCTTTGAGAGACTCTACACATTTACTCAAGCGCGAAAACAGTCTAAGCTTTTCGCGCCGCAAGTTGCTAAGCACTTGAAGGACGGTCGACTGAAGGACGCCGTCGTTGTGTCGCAGTCTAAGAACTTTAAGTACAGCCACTTGAGTAAGGTCGTTTTGGCTGGGTTGCAGGAGTACCAATCCCAGCAGGATAGCGGTGCGACGCTCAGTCGCGAAGATGTGGTGGATAGCGTCCGTCGTGCTATTCAGCGTGCGGCGGTACTGACGGCAGCCGATCTGAAAAAGGGACTCGGTTCGCTTGCGACTATCGGAGCTACCGCGGTGTTTGTCGGTCTCCTCGGAACAACGCTAGGTGTTATTAATGCTTTCCAAGGTATCGCGGCCACGGGATCAGGTGGACTGGGTGCTGTGTCGGCGGGAATCGCGGAGGCACTTGTTGGGACCGCTATTGGATTGTTCGTGGCAATTCCGGCAGTGTGGTTCTATAACTATCTGTCAGGCCGTATCGAATACTTTAACGTCGAAATGGACAATTCTTCGTCGGAGCTGGTCGACTACTTTATCAAGAAGTCCTAAGTTGGATTTGACCGAGCTGTAGGAGGTATTCGCTATGGCTATGAATGTAGGAAAAAAGACAGGCGGCTATAACTCAGAGATAAATGTGACGCCGATGTGTGACGTCATGTTGGTGTTGCTGATTATCATCATGATCATCGCACCGCTCTTGCAGAAGGGCGTTGACGTAACGCTGCCGGAAGCGGCGAACACGAACGATAAACCCGAGAATGACGAGCAGACCGTTCTGGCGGTGACTGCTGATGGGCGGTTCTACGTGGATCAGGTGCCGATTCGGGAAACTGAGCTGTTGGCGAGGATCCAGTCAGCGCTGGACCGAAAGCTTGAGCGGATCCTTCTCATCAAGGCGGACGAGGACGCGACGTATGGTTCGGTTATGGCCATCATGGATCAGCTTCAACGGGCCGGTATCGAGGATATCGGTTTAATTACGGAACGGAAGCTTCGTAGTGGCCGAGCGGGAGGTAACTGATGAGTGGAAAGCGCAAGCGGTACGGTGCTGAGGATATCATCAAGGGAGATCCACCCGAGCAGTCTTCGGAAATTAACATCACGCCGTTTATCGATGTGCTGTTAGTTTTGATCGTTATCTTCCTAGCGGCCTTACCACTAGCCCAGCGGGGTCTCGATATCAACCTACCTCTAGAGACACGAGGGGCGCAGCAGGCGGACGCTCAGAGTACTCAGATTGTCCTCGAGTACACAGCCGATCGGAGGATCTCAATCAACAAGCAAGACGTGTCGCTTCCCGAATTGGAGCGACGGCTCCGGGACATCTTTGAGCAGCGGAGAGAAAAGACGATGTTCGTTGCTGGAGCGGGGAATCTTCGCTACGGTGAAATTATTGAGGTCATCGATGCGGCAAGAGGTGCTGGTGTCAATAAAGTTGGGATTGTGACTGAAGGCATGAGAAGGGCTGCTGGAGCCGCTCCTATTGGCAACTGAGGCTGTTGGGGGGGGGTGTGGCCATTGTGCCCCGCGGGCGCTGGACGAAGGAGACCCGCGACACCACACCCCATGTGATGGATCTACGGACGAGCGCTAGGGCCGCCTGAGAGTGGAACCTGAAGTGATCTCAAGAGACTTGACCGCCCCCTCTTCTTTGGAGGAGGGGGCGGTCAAGTCTCTTCTGCGGGTGCCGTGCCAATCCAAAAATTCTGAGTTTCCAGTTCTAAGAATATTCTGACCGCAAGGGTGTATTCGCTGGCTGGTGTGAAACGCCATGCCAGGCTCAGGTCGTCCGAACGTATTACGCAGTTAGGTATTAAGAACGCTAAAACCTGTGGGGGAGCAGGGGGGTGGTGAGACACTCTCTTCTTAATCATCAGTAAGGCTGGCTGTGAAGAGCCGCTGGAGTCGCTCCTGTGGATGACTGAAGCTTAGTTGTTGGAGGGGGCTTACAAGATAATCGTAAGCTGAATGGCCTCCTGTCAGCGATTGTTCCACACGCGAGTCCTCTGTGGGCTCCGGTCCCCGTTTGAACGGGTTGACGCGCTACGCTTCAGACTTCTTCTCCGGAGCTTCAGGGCTAGTCTGAAGACCAGTTCGCTAAAACCTCGTCCCCCATATACAAGAGAAGGCCTCCACAATGACCAATGATGCCCACGCCAGGCCCTCTGGGGACGCACCGGAATTGCTGTACGATGTCAACATCCCGACACCCACGCACGCCGAGCGGGCGCGGACCTTAGTGGCGCGCGTGACGACTGGCACATTATGCACTCTAGCTCTAGGTCCGGTCGGGTACCCCTATGGCTCGTTCGTGACGGTTGCTTTTGACAACGGTAACCCCGTCTTTCTCGTGAGCACGATGGCCGAGCACACCAGGAACCTCCAGCACGATCCCCGGGCGTCACTGCTGGTGGTGGAAGGGGGCTCCCAGGATCCACTGGCGAACGGCCGTGTGACACTGCTCGGTCTCTGTACCCAAGTAGAGGGAGATGGTGGGACTGCCCGTGCGGCGTTCTTGACCACACACTCGAACGCCACCTATTATGCCGACTTCCGCGACTTCGCGTTCTGGAAGCTACGTGTGGAGTCGATCCGGTACATCGGCGGATATGGACGGATGTCCTGGGTGGACGCGGCTGACTGGCACGCCGCTGAACCGGACCCGCTCGCCGCATTGGCCGTCGACGTCATCGCTCACATGAACAATGACCACTCTGATGCGATGACGCTCTACTGCAAGGCGTTCTCAAAAGCGGCCGACATTACGGCCGCCAGCATGACCGACGTCGACCGGTACGGCTTCGAGATGTCGGCTGTAACCGCAGAAGGACCGCGACCGGTCCGGCTGGCGTTTGCTGAACCGGTCAGCACCCCAGAGGGGGTCAAGGCCGCTCTCGTCGCGATGCTGAAGGACGCCAGGATTAGGCTCGGTTGAAAGGTGTTACGTTAGGTTCCAGGACGGCAAGGCGAAGCCTTCCGGCTTCTGCTGCTTTCTGTCTTCTGCCTTGCTCGTGAGTGGGATGCCGCGCACCCATGTGACTCAGCTCTGTCTCCGTTGAATGGGCCGCGCGCGCTGTTCAGAAAATAACAGGCCGGCCACTCTGTGTTGAGGCCGACCGGTTCATTGGGGTAATGAGGAAGAAGCTAGCGCCTGTTAGCTAGCTCCTGCTGCCGCTTCCCCCTGCTGCTGTTTTTGGATCTGCTCTGCTCGGTCGCGAAGTTCATCAGCTTCCGCAATTAGCGCCTTTTGCCTGTCCAGGTCGTCTTCCATATTGGCTTCCATGCGGAGAAGAATATTCTTATAGACGAGTGCTTCTGCGTAGTTACCCCTCAAATCCAGCGCTTTCTCCACGGCGTCCAATCCGCTATGGACGTGCACCAATTTCTCGTCGTCCGTTAAGCGGAAATCGCGAAACGCTTTTTCCCAGAAGTAAGTGGCAATTGTGTAATAAGCCTCGGGGTTTTCTGGGTCGTAAGATGCACGGGTTTCTAAGGCTTCGATAGTTCTTTCGAATTCTCCCTGACGGTTAAAGAAGCCAGCTAACTGGAGATACACTGCGGAGTCATTTGGCCGTACCTCCCGCGCGTCAGTGAGACTACTTTCCGCCAAGCCATACTGTCCAGCATCTTCATAAAGTTTCGCCAACGCGAAGTAATTGGCTGTGTCTGAAGGGTCAAGATCGATCATCTCTAGCAGTACCGGCTCAGCTGAGCTCGGATCATTAAGCTTGTCAGAGCCGTACGCAGCGACGAGGTACTGCATTGACAGCACTTGCATGTTTTGGTCCTGCTCGTGGCTTACCGCCAACTTGTAGTTCTCAATTGCTTTATTTAGGAAGCCGTCGTTCTCTTCCTCACCTCGGCGGGATGGCTTGTACAAGTTGTCGTAGCTATTGGCCAAGTAGAAGTAAGCGGTAGTCAAATCAGGATCTCCGGCTATTACTTCTTCGTATGCAAGCGCAGCGTTTCTGTAGTCTTGCCGTTGGTAGAGGATGTGAGCTTCTTTGAAGCGCTTCACGGCCTGCAATTCCTTAAACCAAGTACAGGAAGCGAGGGGTAAGAGCAGCCCCACGACGACCACCATTCGCACCAGCACGGATCGCGTATCCATTGACTTTCCCCTTTCCGCACCCCTGGGAACCCGAGTCTGAGGATTCTCACGGTTGGAAGAACCGCCCACCTTGTATAACCCTAAAAACCGGAACAGTATAGTGAACAGAAAATCTGCAAGTCAAGCATGTCCGTAAGAATGTTTAGGGTGGAGCAGGTTGGCGGCCTTGTCCTGAGCCATGCCAGCGCAATTCTTGACCAGCGGCGGTCCACTTCATATGATGGGCCGTGAGATTGGAGCTTAGGGTTTCAACGGATTAGGCACTGTTTTTATGGTCCAATTTGAAGAACTTATCCAAAAGGTCAGGACGAATAATCCAGAGGCTGACACGGAGCTTCTGCGCCGTGCGTACGATTTTTCCGCAATTGGTCACAAAGGCCAGACTCGTCGTTCAGGTGAGCCGTATTTAAGCCACCCTCTTGAGGTAGCAGTCTTGATGGCCGACATGAAATTGGATATCGTGGCTATCTGTGCGGGACTTTTGCATGACGTCGTCGAAGATACCCGGACGTCGATCGATCGGATCCGTGATTTGTTTGGTTCTGAAATTGCGCATTTGGTTGAGGGGGTTACAAAACTAGGCACGCTCCCGCTTGCGTCTACCGAAGAACGCCAGGCAGAAAATTTTCGAAGAATGCTACTGGCGATGGTTGATGACGTCCGTGTCATATTGCTGAAGCTTGCTGACCGATTGCACAACATGCGCACACTTCTCCACCTTCCGGAAGAGCATCAGGTCAAGATTGCTCAGGAGACTATCGACATTTACGCTCCGATTGCTTACCGGCTTGGGATGGGCAAGGTTCGAAACGAATTGGAGGAGCTCGCATTCAGGTACCTTGAGCCAATGGCTCATAAGACGCTTGGGGTACTGGTTGAGCGTAAACGCCTCGCAATGGAAGAGACGGTTGAACAACTTCGTAAAACGATTGAGGCTAAGCTTCAAGAGGCTGAGATACCCGTGATTAATATCGAGGGGCGGACCAAGCGCCTTTACAGCATCCACCAGAAGCTACAGCGTCAGCGACTCGATCTTGAGCAGGTTTATGATCTAATTGCACTTCGGGTCGTTACACCGAGCGTTAGAGGGTGTTACGCCGCACTCGGGATCATCCATCATACATGGTCGCCTGTACCTGGTCGGTTCAAGGACTTTATCGCCATGCCACGGCCAAACGGTTATCAATCACTTCATACGTCAGTGGTTAGTGGTCGTGGTGTTCTTTTTGAGGTACAGGTTCGAACGGAAGGTATGCATCATATTGCCCAGGAAGGTATTGCAGCACACTGGAAGTATAAGGAGGGTCGCATTGGTTCCAATGCGGATGAACATTATTTTCGTTGGCTTCGTCAGGTGCTTGATTCTCAACAGGAAATTACTGATCCACGAGAGTTCATCCACAATCTGAAGATCGATCTTTACCCTGAGGAGGTGTACACGTTCACCCCAAAGGGTGAAGTCAAAACGCTTCCCCGTGGTGCGACGGTCATTGACTTCGCGTATTCGGTGCACACGGATGTAGGACATCGTTGTGTGGGTGCTCGCGTCAACGGTCGTATGGTTTCGGTGCGGAGTCAGCTAAGTAACGGTGACATTATTGAGGTGGTAACGGCGATTCGTCATCGACCGAGTCGCGATTGGCTCAGCTTCGTAGTGACGTCTCGAGCTCGCAACAAGATCAAGTATTTCATCCACACCGCAGAAAAGATTCGAGCGATCGAATTGGGGCGTAAACTGTTCGAAAGAGAAGCCCGCCGACAGCGACTTGATTCCAGGGCGTTGTTTTCCGCAGACGTACTCAGTAAAGCAGCAGTTCATTTTGAGAACCAGAAGGTTGATGATCTGTTGGCTGCGATTGGGTATGGCAAGCTAGGAGCTAGACAGGTCCTAGCGAAGATCTCGTCGCAGGATCAACTTAAGAAAGAACCTCTAGGAGCGGGCATCGCTTCAGTGGTGAGGCGCGCTTTTTGGTCCGGTGGCGACAAGATTTCAGTCCGTGGACTCGAGGATCTTATGGTTTTCCGAGCCAGATGCTGCAATCCTATCCGTGGTGAAAAGATCGTCGGTTACATAACCCGTGGCAGGGGTGTTTCGGTTCATCGGGAACAGTGCCGTAACGTTGTAAATTTTCTATATGAGCCTGAGCGGCGGATTGACGTCATTTGGGACAAAAGCGCCGATTCTGACCCGTATATAGTCCAACTCACGATTCAGAGTGAAGATCGACAGGGTCTCTTAGCAGATGTTACGTCCAAGATTGCCGGAGCGAAAGTTAACATCAAGAATGTAGAAGCTGTGACGACTGAAAATCGACGTGGCCAAATTAACCTTACAGTGGAGATCTCCAACCTGAGGCACTTGCAAGCGGCCCTCAAATCGATTCGGGGAGTGCGCGGTGTTCTAGAGGTGAAGCGAACGACGAGGTAGGAAACATTGACTGCGCTTAACTGTTTTCAAGTAGCGCGATCGCATCAACTTCCACGCGTGCATCTTTGGGAAGTTTCGCTACCTGGATGGTCGTACGGGCCGGTGGTGGCGATCCAAAGTAGGTGGCGTAGACAGTGTTCATGGCGGAAAAATCGTTCATGTCGACAAGAAAGACTGTTGTTCGTAAGACGCTATTGTAAGTTACACCAGCTGCCTTCAAAATCTCTCCCAGGTTACACATGGTCTGATGCGTTTGGTTCTCGATACTTCCGGTCAGGAGATTTCCAGTCGCTGGTTCGATGGCCACTTGTCCCGATACGAACAAGAACCGACCAGCACGGATTGCCTGAGAATAGGGGCCAATTGCCTTGGGCGCCGTGTCGGTAGTTATCGCTGTTCGCATTATCGAGATCCGAACATGGAAGGGATAACTTGCTTGATTGCTACGCTGCTTTCGTCACTTTGTTCGACCTTATACAACGAGTGCAGACACGCAAACGACGTACTCCACCTTTCAGAAGAACCCGCACCCTCTGAAGATTTGGCTGGAACCGACGGCGTGTCACATTGTGTGCGTGGCTGATGTTCCGACCGCTAACCGGTCCCCGACCACAAATCTCACAGCGTCTTGCCATAGCTAGGTACCCTATTTCTTTACTCTTAGCTACTTCATCTCAATCTTTGAATGTGTGCCGTGTCTTACGAAGGCGGCACATGATAACAGAGAGATTATAGCATGCTGAGTGGAAGTATGTTGTCGACAATTAGGGAATGATAAGCCCAGAGTGGGGTTCAGCCGTTGGAGTAGTGGTAGGTTGCTCTGAAGGCGATTGAGAGGTAGTTTCCCGACAGACACGATCTATTAAATCCAGATAAGATGTTCGGTCGGCGTCAAAAAACTTTTGCGCATCTTGTGCTGCACGTTCGGTTCGTCGGAGAACTACTGCGGGGTTTTGGTTGGTTAACGTGTGGTCTTGTTTTAAGGCTTGATCGAGTGAGGCTTTTAGTTTTGTGGTTAGGTGCTGCGCAGAGATTGAGGAAGGTTGATGCTCATAGATTATCCCACGTCCAGACGTTTCGAAAGTGGCAGCCAGAGCACCAGTGGCCGCTGCGACGTCAACATCGACGATTGTTGGTACGATCGTGGACCTGTAGTCACGTAAAAACTTCTGGACGAACATAAAGAGACGATATTGGGGTTCACCTAAATCGTGGATGAATAGGTATTAAGAACCTCAGGTCACGCTCTTGCCGGCGCTGGGTGACCGCCGGTGGGTGGACACGCGAGGTTTCTAAATAACCACAGTCGGATGGACAACGAATCTCGACAAGCCGCTTTGTTCCGCAGCAGCGAGGACAAAGCGGCCGTGCCAACGCGGGACACGTTCGCCGGGCCTTCTGATGGCCACAAAGAGGGCAAGCCTGACCTTTCATTGAGCTCGATGTGCAACTCCAGCTTCGCACACCACGTTGAGTCGGTCAACAGGGTTTGAGGGGACCACTTAAACTAGCTGTTCAGAAACGTCGCCTTGAAGGTTGGGGAAGCATGTTTGTAAATATAGAGACGGAGTTTAACAGCCGACGTTGCCTCGTCTTCACGCCATAAGGTCCGTTATCATGCGGAACCCTATGTTTGAACGGAGTGCAAAGATCGCGACATTGACAGCATGAAGTTTTAGCGTCGGTAATCTTGACAGCCTCCAATCACATCCAGAACTTCTGTAATTCAGACCGTGTGCTTTACATCCTTCAAGGTGGTGTTCAGAAATAGGCTAAGTTCCGTCAGCTGATGCTTCCGGTCCTTCGCTTTCACGATTTTGCGATCGGCTCCTTTCGCTAGAAAGTGGAAGCATTTATTCATAACTTATTTGGTATCAATATTTAAGAGAAATATTGCGTTGACGTTTATTGACTTCACTCGCATTCTCTTATCAAATCGTGTAGCAGAGATGCCACTAGATCTTGACGTAACTGACAGACTTGTGTCACATGTAGGGGCGAAAATGTTATCCTGGTCCGAACCTTGGACCAGGTACCGTCGTCTAATGTGTGTACGGACTAATTATTGATAGGGAATCATCCTCGAGGTTGGACAACACACATTAACGTGTTGCGAAAGGGTTAGATATTAGATTGATTGCCAGCGGCTCACCCAATGAAGTGTAGGCAAGATGCTGGTTGGAGGCTAGTCCTTCATGACCTTCTTAACTGCGGGTCACTTTATGTCTTTCCCTGGTCGATCGATGATCGTGCATTGTTTGATTTGCTTGGAAAATTAGAGACTAGCTAACTTGCCTGCTGGGGAGGCACATCTCGAAAACGGATGATTAGAGAAGATCCAATTGAGGCTCTAATTTATAAAGTCAAGGAGTCGTTATCATGGGAACGACAGGTAGGAGTCGGATGGGTCGGCAGCGCTATGAAGAGTTGAGCCGTATCCTTGAGGAGCACCGTGAAGAAATTCTGAGTGAGGTCAACGAAAAGATGCGTGATGTTCGTACGGAGTCGAAGGGAGCTCTAGTTCACGGTGTACTGGACGATGCGGAAAATTCTGAAGCGGGTATCCAGAGTGACATTGAATTTGCACTACTTCAGATGAAGACGGAAACACTGACTAAGATTGGTACGGCCCTGTCGCGTTTGGAGGCAGGATCGTACGGCTATTGTTTCGAGTGCGGCGATGAAATTTCTCAGCAGCGCCTTCGGGCTCTATTGTTGGCGGTCCGGTGCAAGAGTTGTGAAGAAGTTCGTGAGGTAGCAAAGCAAAGGGAGTGCGCACTAACCCAGCGCCGCGGTGCCCTTTCGGTTTATTCGCAGGATATCGAATTAACGGTACAGCTGGTCAAAAGAAATGTACCGAGTGTGGATCATTGAAGCGCCTTGGTTGGATGGAGCAGGATCGCAGACATGAGCGATCAAAACGAGTCTCTCAGTATTCAAGATTCTTCAGGGCAAAACCGACCACTTTCAATTCCGCGCGACCTTCCAGTACTCCCGCTTCGAGATGCTGTTTTGTTTCCGAGTTCATTCATGCCACTTGCTGTGGCTAGAGAATCTTCTGTTCGCCTGATCGACGAAGTAGTCCGTGGTAGCAAGTTGGTTGGAGTGTTCACTCAGCGGGATGCGTCGACTGAGGAACCTACGTACGAAGCTCTCTGCCATATTGGAACGGCGACTTACATCCACAAGATGTTTAAATTGCCAGACGGCAGTTTACGGTTGATCGTTCAAGGGCTTGCCCGCTTGCGGCTCGATCGCGTAATTTCAACTAAGCCTTACCTACGGGCTGAAGTAAGTTCCCCTGTGGAAATTGTCCGAGACGAGGAGCAGCTGGAGCTTGATGCGTTACACCGAAATGTTAAGGCAAATTTTCAGCAAGTAGTCTCACTATCGGCGTTTCTATCTGATGATTTACAGACGCTTGCAACAAATATTTCTGACCCAGGCAAGTTGGCTGACTTTGTTGCATCAAATTTGGCAATGATCACAACGAGTGCCAAGCAGGAGGTACTTGAGACTCTTGATGTACGCGCCCGCATGGATTACCTGAATCGCCTGCTGATTAAGGAGCAGGAGGTACTCGAGCTCCGTTCAAAAATTCAGTCACAAGTTCAATCGGAGGTGGGGAAAAATCAGCGCGAGTATCTTTTGCGCGAACAACTTAAGGCCATTCAGAAGGAACTTGGGGAGGGTGACGATCAGACTAAAGAGATCGAAGAGTTAGGAAAGAAGATCGAGGCGGCTGGTATGCCAGAGAACGTCTGTAAGGAGGCGCAGAGAGAATTGGGGCGCTTATCTAAGATGCCAGCGGCTGCGGCTGAATATACTGTTTCTCGGACTTACTTGGATTGGCTTATTGCACTCCCTTGGATCAAACGTACGGAGGAAGTGATCGATTTGGGTCGAGCGAAGGCGATTCTTGATGTCGACCACTCTGATCTCGAAAAAGCCAAGGACCGTATCCTAGAATATCTCGCCGTTCGGAAACTTAATCCTGATGTCAAGGGGCCAATTCTCTGTTTTGTTGGTCCACCCGGCGTTGGGAAAACGTCGCTTGCCAAGTCGATCGCTACGGCTCTTCATCGGAAGTTCGTCAGGATCTCTCTCGGCGGAATGAGAGACGAGGCAGAGATCCGCGGACACCGTCGTACCTACATCGGTGCGCTGCCTGGTCAGATCATCCAGGGTTTACGGAGAGCCGAGGTTAAGAATCCCGTATTTATTCTGGACGAGATCGACAAACTCGGAGCCGATTTTCGTGGAGATCCGGCATCTGCCCTTCTGGAGGTTTTGGATCCAGAGCAGAATCACACCTTCCGGGATCACTACCTCGACGTGCCATTTGATCTTTCCGAGGTGCTATTTATTACCACTGCGAACGTGCTTGATCCAACTCCTCCAGCGCTTCGTGACCGAATGGAGGTACTCGAGCTCCCTGGGTATACCGAGGAAGAAAAATTCGATATTGCCCAGGAACATCTAGTGGCAAAACAGATCAAGAATCATGGATTGACACCTGAGCAGGTCAACTTCAGTGAAGCCGCCATCCGATCTGTGATTCGTGGCTATACGAGAGAGGCCGGTGTCCGGAATCTCGAACGTGAGATTGGCGCACTGTGTCGAAAGATTGCTCGCAGACGGGCCGAAGGACTTGAAGAGATAGTGAATGTCACGGTGGAGTCGGTAGCAGAGATGCTCGGTTCCCCAAGTTTCTTCCGAGAAGAGATAGAGGAACGAACTAAAGATCCTGGTGTAGCGGTTGGCTTGGCGTGGACTCCTTCAGGTGGTGATGTACTGTTTGTGGAGGCGACACGAATGCGGGGTGCTGGTTCGCTGACTGTTACAGGACATTTGGGTGATGTTATGAAGGAATCAGCGTGGGCGGCACTGTCCTGGTTCAGAGCGAATGCTAGTCGTTTCAGTGTTGATCCAGAGTTTTATCAAAACACTGAGATCCACCTTCATGTGCCCTCAGGTGCCATTCCAAAGGATGGTCCTTCAGCGGGAGTCACGATGATCGTCGCCTTAACCTCTGAAATGACTGGACGCCCAGCTCGTGGCGATCTAGCAATGACGGGCGAGATCACGCTATCGGGGCACATTTTGCCCGTTGGAGGTATCAAGGAAAAGGTGTTGGCGGCGAGGCGTCACGGTGTGCTCGAAGTCATCTTACCGAAGCAGAACGAAAAGCACGTCAACGAGGATCTAAGTGAGGAACTTCGACGCGGGATGACCATTCATCTCGTATCGACCGTGGATGAGGTGCTTAACATCGCACTCAAGCCTGACCCAACTTCACCAGATTGCGGAGGCTCTGCCGGTGACGTGTTGGTCATCGATACGGTTCAGTAGGAACTCCTGAAGACCTTAAATCATTCTTAAGTTGGGGTCAGTTGAGGGATGTCCTACGCCTTAAGAAACTTACAGTTTCGCTAGTGTCTCCTGAAGATCCTGAGGTAGCTCTGAAGTGAATTCTACACGGCGCTCGTTGCGGGGATGAGTAAAGGTCAAACGAGTGGCATGCAGGAACGGTCTGGTTAATTTCGTCAGGGGTTGTAGATTTGTCGGTACTTGGCGCCGCCGAGTGCCGTAGAGTGCGTCGCCCACCACTGGATGACCGATGCTGCTCAGGTGCACGCGGATTTGATGTGTGCGACCGGTGCTAATGGTAACTTGTATTAGAGATACCTCGCGCATAGCCTTAACCTTAATGACCGTGGTGACTGCAGTGCGTGTGCACCTTGCTCTAGTTGATATCTGTTGGCGGTTCACGGGATCTCGACCTAGCGGACTGTCGATATGTCGGCCTGCCTGGACGATGCCCCAGACTAGTGCCGAATACTCTTTTCGTACCCCCCGTTCACGGAACTGACGCGATAGGTGTTTATGTGAAGCGTCGTGCTTAGCAACAACGATCAGTCCAGATGTGCCTTTATCCAGACGATGTACGATGCCGGGACGCTGCTGTCCACCGATCCCACTCAGATCGGAAACGTGATGCAACAAGGCATTGACGAGGGTTCCAGTAGCGTGACCGGCTGCTGGGTGCACGACCATACCAGCGGGTTTGTTGACAACGAGCAGATCAAGATCCTCGTAGAGAATTTCAAGCGGGACCGCTTCGGATTTGGGAACTGGCGATATCGGGGCGGGGATCACGAGTGTAACTACGTCACCAACCTTAACGAGCATACTCGGTCGACCAATTCTTGAGCCGACACGTGCCAATCCGTCTTTGATCAAACAGCGTATCCGTGAACGAGAGTGCTGAGGTAGGAGTGCGGCAAAAAATTTGTCTAATCTCAGGCCAGCTTTTTCACTCGGAACAGTTAGTTCAACAACTGACGCCTGTCTGGCCGTGCTATCAAATTCCTTGCTCACATTCTTACCGGTGTTACTCATAGGTTCTGACGCAGCGCCCACAGGTTAACACGTAGTCATCAGGATTTTCATGGGGTACGCAAGTAGGTAGTAAGAATCACGTGGCCGTTTGCGGTTATGTTGACGAAGCTCGTCGATTTAAGGAGATTAGCATCACGAGACTTAATGGTACGAGCAGGATGGAAATGAACTGTGATGTCGAAAGAGTCTCAAACACTATTCCTCGTGGATCACCGCGATAGACCTCGGTGATAAAGCGTAGGACGGCGTAGAGCAGTAGATAACTCCAGAATGTACGGCCAGCAAACGGTCGTCCGCGGTGTTCGGTTAAGAGTAAAAACACGAGAATCAATAGTTCCCCTCCAGATTCGTACACCTGAGTGGGATGCAGCTGCACGTTGAGTGGTGTACCTACATTGCTGGCAGCGAGTGGGTTTGTAAAGGTGATTCCCCAGGGCACGTTCGTCGGCTTACCGAAACAGCACCCGGCCATCAGACATCCGATACGGCCAATGGCATGTCCCAAGGCAATGCCTGGTGCAAAAACATCACATACCGTCCAGGTCTGCATTCGATGGCGACGTAGATACCAAAGTGCCACCGGGCCGGCAAGTAATAATCCTCCGTAGAAAACTCCGCCTGATCGTATTAAGAACCATAGGTCAGAAGGTCTCAGAGAAAAGTGCTCGAATTCAACGACTAAAAGCATCAATTTGGCACCAATTAGGGCGCTTACAATGATGTATATGCCAAGATCCATTACCCGGTTGGAATCTAGTCCACGGTCGTGTGCACGTATGAGTGCTACCTTTAGGCCAATTAAATAGGCGGCTGCAAGCAATACACCGTACGTATAGACGTTGAGTGGTCCAAATTCAAGTAGTTGCGGATACATTTTGTCCAGTCATCAACGTATCGATAATCAGGAACGCTGCGCCAACCGTGATTGCCGAATCAGCAAGGTTGAAGGTCCAGAAATGGTAGCTTTGCCAATAGACGTCAATAAAGTCGACGACGTAACCTGTCATTGCACGATCAATTAGGTTACCGAGTGCACCACCGATGATCAAACCTAATCCGACTTGTGCGATGCGACCATTCGAGGTGGAACCCGCCGCATAGACTATAATTACACTCAGTGCCGCCGCCGCGATTACGAGCATCACTGTTGACTTAAATGGAAAACCGACTGTGTTTAAGATCCCAAAAGCAACTCCCGTATTCCTTGCGTGAGTAAAGTCAAGCACGCTTGGCACGATCGCAATACTCGTATGTAGCGGTACGAATTCCTGAACCAAGATCTTCGTCCCGTGGTCAAGCACAGCGATGGATGCAGCAATTATCGTGATGAGTCGCCGCGATTTATAAAATCCAGTTAGTAGCGTTCGTCGGATTTTGTAAATTCGTACCTCCTCAGTAGCGTTTGCGTTAAATCCCCAATCAATCAATGTCACCAATGGTTTCGGGCAGAGCATCAACACAGCGATTACAGAGATCGCCCATGTGTGTCTTGGATGACATCAATTTAACATACCGCCAACAACGCGCGCACTTTGTTCCGTCAGCTCGACTGATTTCGATCTGGGCTGAACCTTCCACTTCGGTAAAGACATTGTTTGCGACTGATTGATTTATAGTCGAGGATGATGCGGGAACTACTGTTTTCACTTCAACGGCTGAGGTAATGAAAAGCATCGCGAGATCGTGGCGATAGCGTTCGAGTAAAACTGAGGTATCACCGCTAGCTCGGATCTTCACTTTAGCCTCCAGTGAAGTGCCGATCATTTTCTTTTGTCGAAGCCGTTCAAGTTCACCGTTCACAACCTCACGCACACCAATCAAGCGGTTCCAACGGGCTAGTAAATCCTGATCGACCATCTCCTCAAGATCAGTGGGGAAGTCTGCGAGGTGGACAGAGTCTTCTCGTTTCCCTGGTAAAGTTTGCCATAGCTCGTCTGTGGTTACTGGTAGAATCGGAGCTAGGAGTCTCGTGAGACCATCGACCGTTCGGTAGATGGCAGTTTGAGTTGAGCGTCTTTCTTGTGAGTTGGGATCAAACGTGTACAAATGGTCTTTTGAGACGTCCACATAAAATGCGCTTAGATCAACGGTCAGAAACTGGTTCGTCGTGTGGAATATTGTCTGGAAGTCGTACCGGTCGTACGCTTGCAGAATCCGAGTACCAGTTTCAGCATAACGGGCCAATGCATATCGATCTACTTCTTGTAGTTTGCGGATATGTAATCCGTCAACTACTGGATCGAAGTCGTAGAGATTTGCTACCAGAATGCGTAAGGTGTTTCGAATCTTTCGGTACGCCTCGATGACCCGGGCGAGGATCTCCTTGCCAATGCGAACCTCTTCCCGGTAGTCGACCATTGCGACCCAGAGTCGTAAGATCTCGGCACCGGCCTGCTCAATGATCTTTTGAGGCTCGACTATGTTGCCAATAGATTTCGACATTTTCCGACCCTGTTCATCTACAACAAAGCCGTGTGTGACAACTTGTCTAAAAGGTGACGCATTTCTGGTTGTTAGTCCCACGAGGAGGGAGCTATGAAACCATCCCCGGTACTGGTCACTACCCTCTAGGTAAAGATCAAATGGCCAGTTCAATTCGGGATGAACGGTCAACAATCCCTCGTTGCTCGATCCTGAGTCAAACCAAACATCGAGTGTATCTTGCTCGCGGTCGAAATTACGTTCACCGCAAGAGGGGCAGAGGAGATCTGATGGTAGGAATTCGGTTAAATCTCGCTCATACCATGCGTCGGCGCCGTACTGCTCGAAAATGGTGGCTGCTCTTTCTGTTAAATCTGTCGTAAGGATAGCTTTACCACATGCTGTGCAATAAATTGCGGGAATTGGGACTCCCCACGCTCTCTGGCGTGAGATACACCAATCGGGTCGAGTTGCCAGCATGCCGCGGATCCTCTCTTCACCCCAGGCAGGGAACCATTGCACCTTGCCAATTGTTTGAAGTGCTCGTTGGCGAAGCTGTTGCGAATTCATGGCGATAAACCATTGGGACGTCGCGAGAAAAATAACTGGATTATGGCAGCGCCAGCAATGCGGATATGCGTGTTCAAACACTTTGCGATGCCAAAGGTGACCTCTTAGCTCGAGTGCTTTTTCGATGTTTGAGTTTGAATCAAAAACCATTGTTCCACCAAACAGCTCCACAGCACTGGTGAAATGTCCACTCGAGTCGACAGGGGTGTAGATATCTAATCCGTATTTGATACCAGTATGGAAGTCGTCTGCACCATGACCGGGAGCTGTATGAACAATACCCGTCCCTTGGTCCAACGTCACATAATCGCCGAGGACCGCAACTGAATCTCGGTCGTACAGTGGGTGTCGGAAGCGTAACCCTTCCAACATACGGCCTTTGAGTGTTGTGATTCGCTCCTGGAGGGGTCGGTCAATTTCTTTACTAACCTGGCGGACCAGTTGATCGGCAATTATGATCACAGTTTCATTTGATTTGTACGCGCCATATTCGAAATCAGGATGAAATGCGACGGCCATGTTCGATGGGATTGTCCACGGAGTTGTGGTCCAAATGAGAGCAGATACCTTGCGATTAGCAAGGCGAGGTGCGAGTGCTGATAATCTAGAAACACCTTCTGATGAGAGTGGGAACTCAACGAATATTGAAGGAGATACGTGCGGTTTGTAGTCAACCTCGGCTTCGGCCAGTGCAGTCTGACAACTGATACACCAGTGCACGGGTTTTTTCCCCTTGTAGACCATTCCTTTTGTGACAAAACGTCCGAGTACACGCACAATCGCTGCTTGGTAGCCGTAGTTCATCGTTAGATACGGGCGGCGCCAATCACCAAAGACTGCTAGGCGTTTAAAATCCTCCCGCTGGAGGTCGACGAATCTCTCTGCATACTTTCGGCACTCCCGGCGAAAGTCAGCAGTACTCATCTCCTGTTTCTTAGATCCAAGTCTCTGATCGACTTTCAGTTCAATGGGGAGTCCATGACAATCCCAACCTGGAACATAAGGGGCATCGAGACCGGCCATCGTGCGTGCTTTGACAACAAAATCCTTCAAGATCTTGTTGAGAGCAGTTCCTAAATGAACCCGACCGTTTGCATAGGGTGGTCCGTCATGTAACACGAATTTCGGTTCTCCGGCACGTGACTCACGAATTCGTTCGTAGAGCTTGATTGATTCCCACCGGGCGAGCGTAAGCGGTTCAGTGACTTGTAGGTTGGCCTTCATCGGGAAGGCCGTCTGAGGGAGATTGAGAGTTTTTTTCCAGTTAGGCATGCTAGGGTCTGGTCGTCAAGTGACCAAAGATGTTTCGCCTATTGTAGTTCAAAGGACCATTAGGCTGGCAGAATCCAGAATTAGGCAACGCTCGCCTCTATAAGTAGGTCTATGAGTATGAATTCTCAAAGGAAGTAAAACTCCATTTTCATGTTCCGATCGGTTGGTTTCTACAAGAACATCTCGTGCCCATTCAAAGAATTCATAACACTTGACTTGTTTCAATACGTTGTTGGAATCGAGCTAGCATTATGCGGGAACAATACCCTAGGATGTTGAAGAATAGTGCTAACATCATGTTGTTGCTTCGCAGAAGATGCTCCTTTTGGGCTCAACTGGCCATTGTCAATCCTTAGTTCTTCTGAAGTGGTCTATGCTGATAGACGAGTTGAAGCACGCGCCAAATTCTTGGGAGACCCACAGTGGTGGATCGGTAGGAAGAAGATGACTAAGGCTGTTTTTTTTGACGTAGATTTTACTTTGATTTACCCAGGGCCAACCTTCGACGGTGATGGTTATCGGCGGTTTTGTGAACGGCACGGAGTGTCGGTTAATCCGTCATGCTTCGAGCAGGCTGTTGCTCATGCCTCGGCTTTACTCGATCAGACTCAGGAAGATGTATACAATCCTGAGCTCTTCGTCGAATATGCAAGGAAAGTTATCGAACAGATGGGAGGAAGGGGACAAGGACTTGATGCTTGTGCTCGAGAGATCTACGAAGAGTGGGCACGATGTCAACATTTTTTGCTTTACGAAGACGTGCTACCAGTCTTACGACAACTTAACTCACTGGGTCTCAGCGTAGGACTTATCTCGAACACACATCGCTGTCTTACCTCATTCGAAGATCATTTCCAGTTGAATGGCTTAATTACTTCTAGGGTGTCATCTTTGCAACATGGGTGGGTGAAACCGCATCCGAGTATCTTTAAGGCGGCCTTGAAACTTGTTAGGGTTGATGCGAGTGACGCTGTAATGGTTGGTGATAGCGTGAAGCAGGATATCAATGGTGCCCATCAAGTCGGCATGCGTGCGATCCTCCTTGCGCGTGCGGGTGTTCCTTCTGAATCAGTCGACGGGGTACCGATAATCAGAAGCCTCACTGAGTTGCTGGCCTATCTTTGAGTTCTGGCGGCAATTCAAAGTACCATGAGCAGGGTGAAAAAATGTGTGTCGTGCTATTACCCTGGAGGCCAAGTCATTGATCGACCCGCCAGGAGATGGACGTGGATGTGAAACACGGATTGACCGGCGTCGCGATTACAGTTTAAGGCGATCCGGTATCCATTCTCTGCATAGCCCTGTTCCCTTGCGATGGTGACGGCCCGCTGGATCATTTCACCAACGAGAGGCTCTTCTTTTGGTGTTAGATCGTTGAGCGTTGCGATGTGACGCAGTGGGATGACCAAGATGTGCAGAGGAGCCTGGGGGTTAATGTCTCGAAATGCTACCAGTCGTTCGTTCTGATAGACAATCGAAGCGGGTATTTCCCCGGTCGCAATTTTACAGAACAAACATTCAGCCATAAAAATTCCTAGGAGCTAATCGTGTCCACTGCGATGTTTGTGTAATTCTATAACGGAATATTCCATGGGCCCTTGCTATACGTGTTGGATGACTGCTGTTCGACCAATTCCCTGCAAGTCTCTGCAGATCCTGACCATGGAAAGGGCAGGTCGGTCGGCCACTAGCTCTTGGAGTGCTGTCTCCTGGTTGATTCCAAACTCTACAATTAACCAACCACCACCCACCAAGCAAGTTTCAGCCTGGCTAACGACTTCACGCAATCCATCAAGGCCGTCGATACCACTGAGGAGCGCAATCCTTGGTTCGTAATCGCGTACTTCCGGTGGTAGGTTGGAAGCGGCTCCTGTTGGGATGTAGGGAGGGTTAGAAACAATCAGATCTTGCACTTCACGGAGGTCCGCCAGAAAACTTGTTTCCACCCACCTTATGCGATGAGAGACACCATGTCGAGTGGCATTCCGTCGAGCAACACTCAGCGCAGATTTTGAGATGTCTGTCGCAGTGATGAATGCGTTTGGTATCTCGACTGCCAACGCGGTTGCCAAGCAGCCGCAGCCTGTTCCAGCGTCAATAATGGATATGGGTTTTGAGAGGGGTTTATCTGCGGTGACAGCGATCGCTTGCTCTATGATAAGTTCAGTTTCTGGACGCGGAATGAGTACGTTACGAGTTATCTCGAAATCCAAACCCCAGAACTCACGGTTACCTGTGATGAATGGAACAGGTTCACGCCGCTCGCGACGCTCGACGAGTTGAGCGTACCGGCGTTTGAATGACAATGGCGCCGCGTTGTTCCGATTCGAGAAATATGTTGAACGATCCCATTCTAGTACATGGCGTGCGAGCAGTTCTGCATCCAAAATGGCCGTTTCTAGGTAGATACCAGCTAGGACGAACCGGTCCCTCGCAGCCATTACATAATTGTTCACAGTCATGGCTAGGATGTTAGCTCTTCAGCTTCTCTGAGTTTCTCAGACTGATAGTGGGCGATCAGCCTGTCGATAATTTCAACTAAATCTCCACCGAGAACTTCACTGAGTCGGTGCGTCGTGAAATTTATTCGATGGTCAGTGATTCGGTTCTGAGGAAAGTTGTAGGTTCGGATTTTTTCTGAACGTTCACCGGTACCAACCTGGCTTCGGCGGTCTTTAGCGATCGCCTCCTGCTGTTTGCGCTGCTCCATTTCGTACAGACGAGATCGTAGAACTTTCATTGCTTTTGCCTTATTCTTGATTTGTGATTTTTCATCCTGCTGTGAGACGACCGTACCGGTTGGTAAGTGGGTAATTCGGACGGCAGAGTAGGTGGTATTGACACTTTGTCCGCCTGGTCCACTAGAACAAAACGTGTCGATTCGAAGCTCCTTTGCATCAATTTTGATGTCGACTTCTTTTGCTTCTGGCAGTACAGCCACTGTTGCGGTGGATGTATGGATACGGCCACTCGCTTCAGTCTCTGGCACGCGTTGGACTCGGTGAACGCCGCTTTCGTACTTCAAGCGACTGTAGACTTGATGTCCCTCGATGAGTGCGATAGTTTCTTTTAGACCGCCCACACCGGTTTCGCTAACCGACAATATGTCAAGATGCCAACCTTGCCGCTCAGAGAATTTGTTGTACATGCGAAACAGATTAGCCGCAAATAGGGCAGCTTCCCCACCGCCAGTGCCGGCTCGAATCTCTAAAACGACGTTCTTTTCGTTGTTCGGGTCCTTAGGTACCAGTAAAATTTTAATATCGCTCAGTAGAGTTTCACGCTGTGGTTCAAGTCTGTACGACTCTTGCTGGGCAAGTTCACGGATTTCTCCGTCACTACTTTCAATTAGTTCCTGCACTTGCGCGATTTCTATTAAGAGAGCTTTGTACTCACGAAATTTTTCGACGAGTACTTGAATTTCCGACAAGGACTTAGTGTATGTACGGTATTCTGCGGCGTCAGCCTGCACTGCAGCGTCACTGATTAGTGACATCAGTTTTTCGTACTTAACTGCGACCGCATTAAGCTTTTCGAACATGGGCGTCACTGGAACTTTTCGATTTAGATTAATCTTAGGTCTATTATCAGTAGTTGGTTGGTGGCCAT
Source organism: Vicinamibacterales bacterium (assembly GCA_965249535.1). Classification (GTDB taxonomy): domain Bacteria; phylum Acidobacteriota; class Vicinamibacteria; order Vicinamibacterales. The sequence goes on along the minus strand of OZ252241.1, from coordinate 1,206,971 downwards.
ACCTCAACCTAAGGACGATCCCCCAGATACCGGTGGGAGAAACGCCACCTCGTCATCTTCGTTTAAGACTGTATTCATTTTTGAGTACTCTGTATTAACTGCGCTTGAGATGGACTTGGCGTATTGGTCGAGTTCTGGAAATTCAGCAACCAGGGTTTGCCACACCACAGCAACCGTGGCGTCTGTCGGGACCTCACGCTCAAGTTCTCCGGTACCTGCGATATCTCGCAGTCGCGCAAATAATCGAACATTTACGTGCATGCTAGCTTGTACGCACGCTGTCGTGCAGCCTCATCGTCAGGATCGGCGGTGGCCCCTTCGATCCAGACGTCCCCTCCAGCAAAAAACTCGTGCTTCCAAATAGGTGCGATTTGTTTCACCCGTTCAATCGCATAACGGCACACAGAGAATGTTTCTGCTCGATGTGAGGCGGCAGCTGCGATTGCGACGCTAATCTCGCCAACTTCGAGGCGACCAAGTCTGTGGTGTATAGCTAGTTGTACCAGTGGCCACCTTACACTTACCTCTTGCTCTAACTGGCGGAACGATCGTAGGGTTAACGGCTCGTAAGCCTCATACTCCAGTCGCAGTACCCGACGTCCCATGTTCTCGCCTCGGACGATACCCAGAAACGAGTTTATAGCCCCGATACCTGCTCCGGTCGTCGCAGGTAAATGAGCAGTGACCACATGCACGAGTAATTTGAGATCTAACGGATCCTTTGTTACGGCGAACGCTGGTGAACTCACACCTAGAGTATAGTCCATCACTTGTTCCAGAAATGATTAAGGGCGCCATACCCGGGTCCGATCCTGATTCTTCCTCGTATTGCCTGGGCCGTGTACTCCTGGGCCGAGCGTGCGGAATTCTGGAGATCGAGGCCAAGTGCCAAATTGGCCGCGACTGCGGCACCAAACGCACAGCCAGTACCATGTGTTTTGAGGCTGTTAACACGAAGACATTTCAGTTCCATCAACGAAATACCGTCGTATAAAACGTCGATTACTTCTGGTCCCGGGAGATGACCTCCTTTAATGATGACAGCGGCTGGGCCAAGCGAGTGGATCTGTTGAGCCGCGTCATGGACGTCATCTGGAGAATTGATCGATCTTCCCAAAAGAATCTCAGCCTCTCTGATGTTTGGCGTTACGACGTACGCTCGTCGGAAGAGTTCAGTTTTGAGTAATACGATAGCTTCATCTTCGAGCAGGCGATCACCGTTGTGAGACATGATCACCGGATCAACTACAACCAGTGGAATCTGAAATCTTTCGATGGCGGTCACTACGGCTTTGACGTTGGCGGCGGTTGCGAGTACGCCAGTCTTTGCCGAATCTGCGCCAAGGTCACGCATTACAGCTTCAACTTGTGCGAATACGATGTCAGAAGGCACCGCGTGTATTTTACTGATACCAAAACTGTTCTGCGCAGTGACCGCTGTAACAACGCTTGTTCCATAGACGCCGTGTGCGACGAATGTCTTAAGGTCGGCCTGAATCCCCGCACCAGCACAGGAGTCACTTCCGGCAATCGTTAGAGTCGTTTTCATGTAACTAAATTCTTGAAAAATTCAGTGGATCAAATAAGTGGTTGCGATCCCAATCGTGCTTCTTTAATAATTCGCTCCTAAATCACTTGCTGAGGACCAAAAGATACTGGTAAGTCAAGAAGTTCTCCCGCCTAAGGAGTTGAAGTCCAGCTGTTTCTGCATCACGCAGGATCACTGCTGAATCCACTCGTTCTTCTATTGGAGGTCCAGGACCTCCACCATCTGTTTTATAATCGACAATTCCAACGAGACCATTCGGTTTCAAGGCCTGTGTAACGTTAAGTAAAAGTGTCACCGGATCCTCGATTTCGTGGTACGTATCAACAATGAGTACCGCATTAAGCGCTCCGACTGGCAACTTTGGATCTCCCGGTGTACCGAGGGTTGTGCGAACATTACCTAAGCCTTCACGTATAACACGGAGCTCAATAGCATCAATCATCCGCGGTTGAATATCTTCAGCATAGACAATGCCGGTCGGGCCAACCCTTCTAGCTAGTCTTACGGTGAACCACCCGCCACCTGCCCCTACGTCGGCAACCACAGCACCGTTCACAATTCCAAGCGCGTCCATAATCTCGTCGGGTTTTTGCCACACATCTCGATCCGGTGTTTCCAATAAACCCAAGTTCTCTGGTGGAAACAACCGGCCACGTATGTCTCTTTCTTGAGCAGCCATCTGTAGAGTCAATACTACGAAGAGCGCGAAGACGGTGATGACTAAGCTTTGTAAGATTTGCATGGTTCCTTGTCCAAATATCTTCACTGGCAAGGTTCGGCGGATTCCATTTCTAGTCGAGAGAGTGAAGGTCGGATGTATCCGCGATCTGTGGCCACGGCGTCCAGATTGGACGATGCAAGATCTTCTATCGGTAGTAAAGTGAACGGCGTGGCATCGACTAGTTCGATACACTTTAGATAGCCTTGACAATTTCCGCATAGTTCAAGTCGACGTTCCGGACGCTTTGCGTCTGGAACGTCGATGACGAATTTTTCAGCTGACTCCTGACAATAGGTGCACCTTGAAGTACTTAGTTGCCAGTCACTTCCACAAAACGAACATCGTAGGGCCCGACGGTTTTGGTATGTTTCAGCAAGTGCGGGCCATGAACCACAAGCTGGACAGTATCCACGATCCCAAACCTTGACTGCCTGTGCGACGTCGTGATTCGTAGTTTGATTTTCACGTTCGAACAGAAAACGATGCTGTAGGATGTGTGCGAGTGGGCCAACACTCATTTCGGCGACAAGCCAAACGAGATCTGGAGAAAGATCCAGGTGTAGAGCCTTGATTCTGATAGCGTCTTGGTCGCGTTCAAGGGAAGAATGTAGTAGTGAGCCTATATCGATCCGACCACACTTTAGGGAGTCGCGGACGTGCAGCGCCACCTCACCTACACCTCCATGTGCCATTTGATTGCAGAATGCAACGATGAATGGACTGAGTACCGAGACAGGAATGGGAACTACTTCACCGCGTAGAACCGGTGTACCTCTCGCTAACTTGCTAATGATGTAGGCTGGGCCGAGCGACATTTTAGGCAAGCTGTTTTCTTCAAGGACTCTCACAATCCCGATCACCTGTGTAACAAGTTGGCGCTGAAGTTCAATAGTCGTCTCGAGCTTAGGATGCTCTTTACGGATCCGGTCCCATAGCTTTTCACCTTGCCTGAGGAGATGGTCTGTAGACATCACTATATTCTGGGTAAGAAGGTAGGAGTCTCAATGTTGACGAACAGATGCACAGTAATTCGGTATCGGTAACAAAACAGGTTTCACCCTCACTGATCGTAACTTAACAACAGGCCAAAGCTGCGATCATTAATTTGGTATGAGATATCCATGTAAGTCAGTATCCACTCGCGGACCATGGCAGCACAAGCTAAAAAATATAAAGTCTTTTTTTGCATATGGTTGCGATGTTTTCAATAGCTAGAATTCCCTTCTAGTGTCTTGAAACTATTGATAGAGCACGGCTATAATCTGATTTTAGGTAAAATCTACTGGGGGAGGTGCTGAGTATGGCTGAATTAATAACCGTGACGTCCGCTGCGTCGTCGAAGATCAGTGAGCTGCTTACCGAGGAAAAAAAATCAGCCGCGGGGCTGAGGGTATTTGTTCAAGGTGGAGGATGCTCAGGTTTCCAATACGGTTTGATGATTGAAGAGGGAGAAGGCGACACTGCGGCTGACAAGGTATTCGAATCAAACGGAGTCAAACTATTCGTAGATCCCATCAGCTTACGGTATCTGGGTGGTGCGGAAGTTGATTTCGTTGACAATCTGACGGGTGGTGGGTTCACCATAAAAAATCCGACTGCTAAGTCGACGTGTGGTTGCGGTTCATCGTTCAGCGTTTAGTGTGCAGCGTCAAACTTTCTGAATGAGGCCGGCATTCTTCACTCCAGGTGGGTTCCATTTTCTGTTGGTCAGTGACCTTAGTATGGTGCTCGCCGGTGTGAGTATGGCCGCGGGTCGGAACGGTTAATCAACATGGAACCAAGATCTGTCTATTTGGATAGTATGCGGCCAAAGGGCAGTAAGCGGTCGAGTAAGCGCGAGCTTATCGTTAATATGTTCCTCTGTCAGGAGAGTCCTTTGAGTGCCGATGACTTAGTGGACCTCATTCGTGGGGAGGACCAAAAGATCAGTCGGGCGACTGTCTATCGTACCTTGCAATGGATGGTAGAGGCAGGCATAGCGAGTAAGTTAGATTTTGGTGAAGGACGGTTCAGATTCGAGCACTCATACCGTCACCCGCGGCACTTTCACTTGATCTGCAAGCAGTGTAATCGGTCTTCTGAGTTCTTAAGTTCTGATATCGAGACGCTAATTGAGGAAATCGCGGCTGCACGTGGTTTCGCATCTCGACAAAGCGTATTGCAGATCTATGGCACTTGTGACGAATGCCAAGTTGGTCGGCGGAAAACGGGAAGCGTGACTACCGAGCAGTTGTTCGCACGTGATGCTCTACGTATTGCCATTGCAACCGAACGAAGTGGATTGGAATTCTATTCCCGCGCTGCGAGTATCACCAACGATCCGCGCGGTAAGCGTGTCTTTAAGAAACTTGCGGTCGAGGAAGGTAAACATCTCGCAACCCTTGAAGCCCGCTACAAGCAATTGGTGGCGGCAGATCCACAACTCGATTCGCGACCACCTTTTTTGTTTTTCAAGGGTGCTGCGAATGGTTTGTTTGCAGCTGGTGCAGATGAATTGACCAAGGGTGTTAATGACAAGCAAGCGCTGAAGATTGGTATACGTTGCGAAAGAGGTTCACATCGCTTTTTTAAGCGATATGGGGAGCGCTTTGAGGAGTCCGAAGGAAAACGGATATTCCTAGAGTTTGCTGATGAAGAGCGGGACCACTTAGAGCTACTCGAACGCGAGTACCATGCATTAGTCAAGCGTCAGGCAAAACCTAGTCGAGCTGCAGGCCGGTCTTCTAAGCAAGTTCGTCGCGTCAGTGCTTGAATGATGAGCTCTGTAGTTCGGTGCTGAGGCCTTCAGGCGTAGTCCAGCATTTGGTAGTTCAAAATCAGTTGAAACCATATCGCAACTCCCAAGCCTATTCTGACTTTCCAGCCTGTAGGGGCTTTCGGGCGACAAGCCTTGCGATACCTACCACATCGTCCAATTCTTCGTAGGTCCACTGTTGCCAATTCCGGAAGGCATCCTTTAGTTCTCCTTGTTGCAAGAGGTGTTGAGGTGAGCGTGGTCCTGCTCGGTGCCTTAGTTGTGCAACCGTGTACGTTTCATACACGATGAAACCTCCAGATTTTACCGTATTCTGCAAGGGGCCCCACAAATTACGTTGTAAGTAGTTCGTGCAGATGACTAATTCGAATCGCTTGATTGGTAGAAGTCGATACTCGAGGTCCGTCACCCAGACAGCAAGGCTGAGTCCTCGTTGTGCCGCTTGACGCGCAGTCAAGCGGGCACATTTCCAATCGCGGTCTACCCCGAACGTCTTGAAGCCGGTGGCCGCTAATGCAAGACTGTGCCGTCCGGTGCCCATGGCAAGGTCTAGCGCTGCCGGCTGATTTCCGAGATTGTCAAGTAATCTCGGTAGCCAGGACAGCACGAAAGTCGATGGTTGCTCAGCCATACCGATGCTCCGATAGTGCCTGGTTGTTGCCTGTTTGGTGAATGATGCAAATTTCTGCGGAAACCAGGGTTCGTGAGTTGTAATGGGGTTCACGATCCACGAGTGACTGGTATGATGTGGTTGTGTCCGCTGCGCTCATAACAGGAACCTCGTTGTCCACGGTTGGCCTAATCGTGACATTCGTAATTGGTTTTATCGCCAATACGCCGGCGCAGGTATTTCAGCACACGACGATTTCGATATTTCTTACATTGATGACCTTACTGGCGCATTCGATGACCATGTTCTACTTTATTGGTAGAGGCCGCGCCGTGCGTGAGGCCGTGATGGATGGAGGTCTTTCTGGTCACTTCATAGATGACTTTTCGCGAGTACGTAAACCGGTGTTCTCGACTGGAACCCTTGCCATAATTGTAACAATGCTAACCGCAGTTATAGGTGGTGGTGTTGATACGCAGGCTATCCCCGTGGGTTTCCACACCGCACTAGCTTCATTCTGCGTCCTGGCAAACATAGCCGCTGTCCGAGTGGAGACAGTGGCACTTCTCACTAGTGCTCGGATCGTTGCCGAGATTAACAGGCTGCTTGGTGCGTAATACTACGTCAGTTTGTATCGTAGTGTCGAATGTACGAGACAGATATCCGTGCTAGGTGACAGCAGAAAACTTTTGAGTTTCTGATATATGTCGAAGCTTGTTCTGTTTGACGTCGATGGCACTCTCGTTCTCTCAGGTTGTGCCGGGTTGCGAGCAATGACCCGTACTTTTGAAGAGATGTTCCAAGTCCAAGATGGATTCACTGGCATTTCAATGGCTGGTGGTACAGACACCATAATTCTCGACGCAGCGATAGCGAGGTTAGGTCTTGAAGTTAGCCCAGCTGTACGAGCCTGTTTTCACGAGAAATATTGTGTACGACTCGCACAAGAGATCCTTCTACCGGGACCACGGAAAGGGGTTATGCCTGGTGTTCGCGAGTTATTGGACATAATTAGCAAACGCGATGATGTAACCATTGGGTTACTTACGGGTAACCTTGCAAAGGCTGCGAGAATTAAGCTCGAACATTTTGATCTATGGCACTATTTTCCATTTGGTGCGTATGGGGACGACGCGCCGGAACGAGACACATTAGTGGAGGTGGCTATTAGACACGCTCAAGAGCAAGGTGCACCGATGGTTACACCAAACGATATTCTAATCGTTGGTGACACACCACTTGATGTGGCGTGCGCCATTTCGACCGGTTCGAAAGCTGTAGCTGTTGCAACCGGTTGGTTCGATGAGCAAACGTTGTGGGAGAGTGGTGCCGATGTTGTCTTTGGAGATCTTCGTGACACGGGATTATTCCTTGAACTCCTTGTTGACTAGACACCAGAGACATTTGGATTGAGTGTTTTGATTAGAGCGCAGGCCAAATTACCGAAGAGAAGTGTTTATGAGTGGTCCTGAAGCATGGCGGAAGCGCCTGGGAGTCGAACCCAGCCCCCCCGCGTTAGCGGGGGGCAACCGATTTTGAAGACCGGGAGGGCCACCGGACCCCGTTCGCTTCCAGAGGCATTATCCACCATCGGATGAAGTTACGCACGAATGGAGAAGACTTCAACCCTGAAGCGATCGTTATTGCCTAAGCGCTACCGCGGGCAACCGTATTGTGAAAGGTTATCTACTGCAGACTGCATCCATGTGAGGACACGTTGATACGGCCAACTTGGTGCCAGAGATAAAACCCACGAGTATGGAACGGAGAAGTCACCTTCAACAAATTCCACCGACCACAGGAACCGAGTGCACCGAACGATGAACTCACTGCTCAGCCGGTCTCCAAGATCGGAGTCGGCTGGCTGTCTACACGTCTAAGTCTAGCTTTCGACGAGCCGGATATCCCCTGCGCGTGGTCCCTTTCCAGATTCCTCGGGTGTGAATTCTACCTGCTGACCCTCACGGAGTAACTCGAAGACTGCCCCACGCACGGCGCTTCGGTGGAAAAAATGCTCGATCCCTGCTTCGTCACGGATGAAACCAAACCCTTTGTCAATCAAAAGCCTTGCAATCGTACCCGTTGGCATACCGTTTCCTCCGATAAACATTACCCCGAGAGAAGATTCCCTGGGGTCAGGCGACTGGCTAAAGCCGCCCAAACTACACTAAACTCTAGCGTAACTGTAGGAGGTTCTAGAGTAGAAGTCAACCGCGTGAGGGGTCATAAGGGGCCAGAAGCGAGTCAGGAGGGCTGCCTTGATCGTCGATTCACCTGAGTCAGTTTCTCTTAACAGTTGCCAGGCTGGCTGGGTCTGCCCTTCACTATGAAGATTCTACTTTACAAAACGGAAATAATTTGTCGGCCATATTCGAGGACATAGGCACAATTAACCTATCCAGAAGAAGCCGGCAGAGGCGGTTTTACCTGCTTTGGTGGCGGGTAGGTTGTCCAGAAGTGTCGACCGCATTTTGGGCATACCCAAAACTGGTCTGCAGTAAAAGCTGCTCCCGGAGCGGGGTCTCTCATGTCCATTTGTGTTCCACAACGCTGACAGCGCATACGTTTCCCATTTCCTGACATATCGGCATCTTAGCACGAGGCACTCTGCGCCGCGACGCGGCTCTGCCCCTTTGATGTATAGTCAGTGCTGAACTGGGTTGTCCGAGCACTGATGGTTCATAATGTACAGGTTAAAAGGCCATGATTCCAGCCGCAATTCTTGCCGCCGGCGCGTCTTCGCGAATGGGACGACCGAAAGCGCTGCTTCCGACAGATATAGTTGGCGAGATATTTTTGACCAGAATTATTCGGACGTTGCGTGAGGCGCCTGTGGATGATTTGTTGGTTGTGACCGGAAAAGATTCGCTAGCCATTCGAACAGCTGTTGAAGGAGATGGCATGACACTCCAGCTCATCGAGAACCCAGATCCCGGTGAGGGGCAGCTTTCTTCCCTTCTCACAGCACTGCGCGTCATAGATCATCCTGGTGTTCGGGCGATGCTTGTAACTCTTGTTGATGTACCATTGGTCTCGACCGAAACGGTCAGGTCAGTAATCAACGCTTATCGATGTTCTGGTGCGCCTGTTGTGCGTCCAGCTTGTAGGGGACGCCACGGCCACCCTGTTATTTTCGATCGGTCGGTGTTTGGCGAGTTGAGGAGTGCAGACCCACAGCTGGGAGCAAAAGCTGTAATCCGAGCCTACGAGACAGCGATCGTCGATGTGGAAGTTCAAGATCAAGGAGCGTTTCTGGATATCGACACTCAGGCGGACTATGATCGGCTCATCAAGCAGCTGCCCCCTTCAGCTGATTGACGTAAGATGTAGCAACAGATTACTTCGTTCAATAAGCGGGCCAGTGGCGCAGTTGGGAGCGCGCGTGAATGGCATTCACGAGGTCACGGGTTCGACTCCCGTCTGGTCCACCAACTCACTTCGGTCGTTAATGAGAAATCCGGCGTAAGATTATAAGCACTACAAGTCAGGCTACACACGGGGACTTAGGTTCAAGATAAGCGCTAAGTTTGAGCAGGATGCGGGTCTCTGCCCTTTACCGCGGTGTGTAACTAGCTACTCTTCCAATGTATCGTCTTCCAAACCTCAGGCCTTAGCAGGGCGAGGACGGTCAACACCTCCAGCCGTCCGATCCACATAGCACTAGTCAGGACCAGTTTGCTCACTGGATGGAGGTGCCCGTAATTACTCATGGGTCCAACGAGATTGAGTCCGGGACCAACGTTACCAAGGGTCGCGATGGTTGCTGTGATTCCTGTTACTAGATCGGTACCGAGGCCAACAATGATGGTCACGTACAGGGCAAACGTAAGGAAATAAAAAAGAAAGAAGACGATTACCGTTCGCATCACGTCATCGGGAACGACCTTGGTACCAAGTTTTACCGAGAGTATCGCGCGAGGATGAAGTGTTCGTCTGAGTTCCAGCAGGGTATAGCGGGAGATCAGAAGATACCTGAGAACCTTCGGACCTCCAGCAGCTGACCCTGCGCAGCCACCAACAAACATAAGTAGAAGTAGTATCATCTGCGCTTGATCATTCCACTGAGTGTAATCGGCGCTTGCGTAGCCCGTTGTCGTTAAGATGGAAAGCGCTTGGAACAATCCTTGTCGCAATGCGATGAAGAAGTCGCCCTCAGTGTTTTGCCAGATGAACAATGTGATGAGTAGGGCCGATAGGATGCCGATACTCGTGTAAGCTCTGAACTCGTCGTTGCCGAAAAGAGCCTTGATTCGACCATGTAATGTCAGATACTGCAGTGCGAAGTTTGCCCCTGCAAGAAACATAAAGGAGCAGATAATCCACTCAAGAGCCGGATTCTGATATCCCATGATCGATTCTGGGTTCGGTGAAAACCCACCAGCAGCCAGTGTGGTCATTGAGTGACACACGGCGTCGTAGAGGGGCATACCAGCTATACGTAAGGCTACAGCTTCTAGGAGAGTGAGCGCTGCGTACAATCGCCAGAGGATTGAGGCAGTCCTTCGGATATGAGGTGTCAGTCTTTCGTCAGTCGACGCTAAAACCTGGTCGAAGAAAAACTTGCGCATTCCAATGGCCAATCGTGGAAGGATTGCCACGAACAATATGAGAACTCCCATACCACCGAGCCATTGTGTTAGAGAGCGCCAGAACAGGAGGCCTCGTCCGAGAATAGAAAAGTCACTAAGAATCGTAGCCCCAGTGGTTGTGAAGCCGGACATCGATTCAAAAAAACTGTCAATAAGCGGTAAGCCAGCCCAGGTGTAGGGAATTGCTCCTATCAGTGCGACGGATAGCCACGTGATTGCAACGGCCGCCAGTGCTTCGATGCGGCGGAGGTCGCTTGTGGCCTTTCCACTGGCGTGTCTGGATGCCTGTCCAAGACATATGGCGGTAAGGCCGGCCAATGCAAACCCAATGGCATCCCACCCTTCACCATAGAACAGTGCCACACCGATGGGTGCAACTAACGTGGTACCGAACACCCGAAGGATGCTGCCGACGAGATAAGCGATGAGGGGAAATCGCATTGATACGTCAGGTTCTTTCAGTAGTGAATAATTCTCGGACGAGATGTTCTGATGATTCTGTGCAGCAGACGAGTAGACGGTCACCAGGGTTGACCTTATCGTTCCCGCTCGGCACGATAACCTCATGATCGCGCAGTATGGTCCCTACTATTGAATCAGAGGGCACCTTAAAGTTTCGAAGTGCTTTTGTTTCGTAATTAGAGGGAACCGTCAGTTCGATCACTTTGGCCTGGCCCTCCTCGAGTACGGCTAGGAGACTGTCCTTTCCTCCAGTTATCTGATGGACAATGGATGCGACAGCTGCTCCTTTAGCCGAGAGCGCGACGTCGATACCAACTCGTTCAAACAACTTGCGATTGGACGTTTTGCTTACCCGAGTAATGATCTTTCCTACGCCGAGTTGTCGTGCTAAGAGGGATGCGAGAAGATTTCTCTCGTCATTGTCGATTACAGAGACAACGACTTCACTACTACCGATTTCCTCCGCCTGGAGTAACTCTAGGTCAATACCGTCACCATTTAGGATAAGAGCTCGATTTAGAGCAGATGCCAACATTTGGGCACGGCGTTGGTCGCGCTCGATTAATCGCAGTTGGATCCCTGATGCCTTTTCGAGGTGCTGAGCCAGGTTAAATCCAACGTCTCCGCCGCCTATGATTGTCACGAGTCTTGGCATATGTATCTGCTTCGAAGTGACAGTCTTCGGAAAAACTCTTGCCTGTAAAGTTTCCATGGCCTTTCTTGCGCCCATGAGGACGACCTTGTCACCAGAGGTCAACCGTGTGTATCCGTGGGGCACCGACGTTACATCATTGTGTTTAACTGCGACGATAATTACACCGGTCGGCAAATTTGCATGGGCTACCGTACGGTTCGCCAGTGGTGATCTATCCTCGAGTCGGTATTCAAGTAATCGGATCTCACCGCCTGCGAACGCCTCTGCATCGATGGCACCAGGTGCCATAATGATCCGCTCGATCGCGGCTGCTAACTGGGCTTCTGGCCAGACAATACGACCGATGCCGAAGTTTTTTCGGAGACCCTCTGAGGTATCGGCGTCCTGCAGGAAATCATTACTTGACACGAAGCAAATCGTTTGGCGAGCACCGAGCTGACTCGCGAGCGAACAGGCTACAATATTGACTTCATCAGAGCCTGTACAGGCGATCACAAACTCGCTGGTTTCAGCATGGATTCTACGGAGTAGTTCGCCACTTGTGCCGCTACCAACGTCAAACTCGACGTCAAGTGAATTAAAGCGGTCGGCTTGTGCTGGATTGCTGTCAACAACTGCAACCTCGTTGTGGGACTCGAGGGACTTGGCGAGCGCATACCCGACTTCACCACCACCGATGAGGATTATTCGCATTTGTTCCGCGATTCAGAAAGCCTCCATGAATTTTGGCACTGTGAGAAGACTTTGGCAACGGTTAGCATCATCTGCATACGAAAAACATTCAAGGACAATGGATGTGAGAGGCTGAGATCTTGGACCTGACTTACAAGATCTAGGATTTGGGATCGCAGTTCGTCATGACCCCTTCATGAATGCACCCATTGAATTTGGCGTATACAAGCTGAGATGCTGACGGAGTGGTGGACCTGGAGATTAGTATTCTCTGAACATTCGAGCGATTTCTTCGCCATTTCTTGTCTTGGTGAGTGCCAGCATGAGGAGAATTCTTGCTTTTAGGGGAGCTAAGTCTTCACCAGGAATCCGATAGGCTAACTGCTGACCTATCCTGCCAGCCCCGTCCGCCGGTGAGTTCATGGATACATGTCCGCCCCCAGTCCTCGTACTGAAAACTACGAATACTTCTCGGCTACGGGCAAAGCGGATCGCCCGTCGCTGCGAGTCACTTACTGAGCCGGCTCCAGCCGAGGCGATTACAATTCCGCGTGCACCAGCTTCGACTGACGCGCTGATCAAATCACCTGATGCGTCTTGGTAGACCATCAGAATATCGACCCTAGGGAGTGTTTCGACACTAGCAATGTTGAACTCACTGGTGATCGTGTGCCGTCGTTCGAGGTTTCGGTAGAAGACGATACGGTCGCTGTTAACAACTCCAAGCAAGCCGTATCCACGTGTTCCAAACGTGTTTAAACCTTGTGTTCTTACCTTGGTTACTTCACGAGCAGAGTTTATTTCGCTGTTTAGTACTACGAGAACTCCTCTACCTTGTGATGAAGATTCCGCAGCCACTCGGAAAGCTTCAAGTAGGTTCGCCGCGCCGTCGTAGCCCAATATTTCTGGGCTTCGCATCGATCCGACTACTACGACTGGCCGTTTACTCTTCACGGTGAGATGCAGGAAGTAGGCAATTTCTTCGAGTGTGTCTGTTCCGCTAGTGACGACAATACCAGAGAGATCTGGGTCCTTCTCGAATAATTCATTAATACGTTGGGAGAGTGTCACCCATTGATCTAATGTCAGAGAACTACTCGGTACGTTGGCAAACTGCTCTGTCGCTACTCGAACGTAGAGGTTCAACGTGGGAATTGAGCGAAGGAGGTCAGCTGGAGTGAGACGGTCCCCTGTGCGGTTCGCTATCGTACCACCAGTCGTTATCAGATGTACACGAGGGCGTTCTTCCGAATCGGCAGCTCCAAGGAGGGGCTGACCGGCCAATATCCACAGCAGGAGGAGCGCATGCGTGGTTTTCAACGTTCGGCACATCATTGTCCCTCTCGGATCGAAAGCCCATTTTCAACGGACCTAGCAATGAGCGTCGTTAGAGGCACACGGGTCGTAATGGTCCTAGCACTAAGCAGAGTGCTACTATACCGGATTTGATGGGGTGCTGTGGGCAAGTGCTAGCCAGTTTCTTAATTGTTGTGCTGCCTCGACCGGCGTTGACCCGTAGAAGGGCATCAGTGCTGTTGGACCACTTGGAATGCGAATGAGATATGCTCGCCACTTATTCGAATCGACAAGGTGCACCTCAATTATGTACTCATTCCCGTTGATGACTTCTTCGAAGCGATGGACCACAGTGGCGATCGTTAGGTGTGATGAGTAGTTGATGACATCATCGTCAGACAAGAGCCATTGTAATAGTTTCAAAAGTTGCGTCAAGCGAAGGAAAGAACGAAAGTGACTTGTAGGGTTCCCAGCAAAGATCTTCTGAGTGATTTTTTCAGGAAAAACATTTTTGTTTCTACGTTCCAACAGGAAATTCACGGGCCTTGCACAGTTTTTCCACAGTCTCAGATTTCGGAGGATATGTATGTTACTTGCGTAGTAGTTTTCGTCCAGAAGTCCAGGTTGAATCTTTCAGTTGCTTGAGTACCAGAGGGCAGGCACACTAGTGCGATTCGAGTGAGTAACACTAAGAGTCTAGAGCCCTTCATGCACTGCGCATAAGAGTTTTTAGCGAATGGTTTTGGTTCTGTATGAGCACTTAAGCCCATGAGTTTCCTTCGTTTCTACGGAGCAAGTATGGATTCTAAATTATTTTTTCGGTGATAGTTACGACCGTTGGCACTAGCTTCACTGAGTGAATACGTGCCGTAAGGGACGGCAACGCTTTCAAGGGCAGATTTATTTCACCCCTCAATTGCGTCAGATTCTCTACATGTCTAGATAGTTTTGGGTTATCAATATTCGTCGGGTGCATTTGACGGTTTTCAGATATTCCGCAACATTAAACTTCCTCTCGAACTCAAACATGTGCACTGGGGACCAATCAATATTCTCTATGTTACGAATAAGACGACGCGATTTCAACGAGTGGCCACAGGAGAAGGTTAACCACTCACTGCCGTCTGTATTATCGTTGTCATCGACTAATTAGTTTTCATGGTTCAACTTCTGACAGGCGAAATTCTAGTACTTCCGCATATCCTAATGGTACCCAGGTGAATAATTCTCGCCGCATGCGCCTTCTGAACGTTTCTGATCTTCAATCATTTCAACGTGCAATTGCGCGTACAGCGTGCCATTCAGACGCTTGGCAAGTACGAAACTGTGCGGTAATAGTCCCCACACGGGCAGCGGCCCAGCAATTGCGGCAAACATTGGAAAACCTTGTGCTTTGTGAGGACCTGTTTGAAGGACGGAAGGTTTTGACTTTACCTGAGCTAGTTACCCGCAATGATTGGTACAGTCACATGCATGGTCGTCTTTCTTCTGCTCCAGCGCGGTTGACGGAATTCGAGCGAGACGTGTACGGTCGGGCGGCTACGCTTGATGCTGTAGCTGCGGGTGCTGAACCACCTTTCAAGCTCAGACCAGGACTGGTAGTTGAGGCCCTCGCGCTCTACGACGATTTACGAAGACAGGGGCTCACTATTGACACTTTTGAAAGAGTAATCATCCGTGATCTGAAACTTGGGGCCGATTTGGATCGGGGTGCGCGACGCTTGCTGACTCAAACTCATTTCCTTGTCGCGGCGTTTCGCGCCTACGAGAATCGTGTGCTAGCCTCGCAGCATCTGGACGAACATGGTCTCCGGGCGTTGCTTCGTGAAGTGCCAGCGGCCCGCCCTTTTCGCCAGGTGGTGGTTACAGTTCCCGATAGGGTCGCCGAATCGGCTGGTCTTTGGGTGGCTGACTTTGAACTCCTTCAACACTTACCTGGTCTGGAACAGGTGGATGTCATTGCAACTGAAGGCCTTCTGACAGCAGGCTTTCGTGAGCGTCTACATGATTTGCTTCCTGGAATTGTTGAGGAACAAGAGAGCGATCATACCGCACGATTTCCTATACTGGTTGTTCCAGACATCGGTTCTAGCGACCTGTACTTTACGAGTCGAGATAGGAAAGAGGAACTTGTAGCAATTGCTAGTTCTGTCAAGAGATTAATCAGTGTTAGCAGGGAACCTGATGCATGAGGCGGATTTTTCAGATGAATTGCAGGCGGAAATCAGTGATCGAGCTGCTATCGTCTTTCAAGGTCCACTGCCCTACCTTTATCTAGCCCGTAACGTTTTCGACTCCCTAGGAGTTTCGTTTCAGACGTTCGATGCGTTACCACTGGCGGCAGAACCGTATGCTGCGGCTCTTGACCTTGTCTTTACGTTCGTAACCTCTGGATACAATCGAGCGTCAATTGTAGAACTCTTGAAGTCCCCACATTTCGCATTTGAACAGGAGTGTAGGCGTGTCAGCTCAGTTGAAGTAGCTGCCTTAGATCGTCAGCTTCGGAAGTCGCAATATATCGGTGACAGACAGCTGTTAGCACGACTTGTAACGGAATGGGCTGACATCGGTGCAGTCGAGAGGGCAAATGAGGATTTCAGACTCGCGGGCTATGCTGGAAATGTTGCACTTCGCCTTGCTGAGTGTCTGTCTTCGCTCGAAGATGAAGGACCGGCTGATGAGCTGCTTGACGTCTTACTTGATTTTCTATCAAAGCATCAGGCCCCAGAGCTGCTTGGGGATTCACTACGGGAACGAAATTTGAGAGCCAAGGCTGCTATTCACGGTGCTATACAAGGTCTCCGCGATGCACACGCTCAGCACGATCGTGCGCAGTGTAAGTTTGGGAGTTTGGTTGCGATCATTCGCCGGTGGAGCGAAGGACAAACGTTTACACCACGAACTGGGTCAGTTGGCATGCATTTTGTTGATTCACGGGCGGCTCGTTACGGAAACTTCTCACAAGTGCGTATCGTGGGACTCGTGGATGGTGAGTGGCCTGAGCACCCACGACGAAATATATTCTATCCATCATCGCTGATGAATATGCTCGGTTGGCCACATGAATCTGAGTGTCTCAATGCTGCTAGAGCCGCATTTCAAGATCTCATACGTCTTCCCACTGAGCGGTTAGCTCTTTCGACGTTCACCCTTGAAGAGGACTCTATTGTTCGTCCTTCTACGTTATTGGAGGACGTGGCTGATGTGGGATTTTCAATCGAGCAGGAAAAAGTGAGATCTGAAGCGGTTGTCAGTGTTGATGAAACATTCTCATCGGAGCCGACTGAGCCTTGGGTTGTGGAAGAGAGTGCAGCAGCTTGGTTGGAACTTCGGCGGACACGCTCACCTGCACAGGAACCAGTGTTTCATGGGTCAGTTGGATGTCAGCGGCCACGGACATATGGCGTCAGGGCGGTTGAGCGTTACCTCGACTGTCCGTTTAAGTATTTCGCGGCCTCTGTCTTGTTTATCGAAGATGAACCCAGTGACGAACTGACTAGGGAGCGTCTAAGGCATGGTTTATTCGTACATGAGGCTTTCCGAAAGTTTTTCAAGGATTGGCAGGATGATGGATACGGTGCAATTAGTTTAGACAATCTTCCCCAAGCATTAGAGAAATTCACAGCCGTTGTCGATGAGCTGCTTACAGGATTACCAGTAGGTGTTCGTGCCCTAGAGCGGAATCGACTCTTGGGTTCGCCGACGGCGATTGGGTTGGCTGATCGACTGTTCAGACTGGAGGCGGAGCAACCTGATGATGTAATGGAGCGCCTTCTGGAGTATTCGATCGAAGGAGAATTCGAATTCAAGAGCCATGAGGGTAGTAGGCGTGTTCGTCTACGTGGTACGGTGGATCGGATTGACTTACGTACTAATGGAACGTTACGGCTTGTTGATTATAAGATTGGTCGTTCCCCAAAGCCGACACGCGCTATCCAGCTACCCCTCTACAGTGTATGTGCGGAACAACATCTCGATGGTCGGCAGGGTCGAAAGTGGAAGGTCAACGAAGCGATTTACATTGCATTCGGTGGACCACGTTTCTCCGTCTCAATTGCGCATCGTGACGATCTCGAAGCTGCCTTATCAGCTGGGCAGGAACGCTTTCTCAATGCGATTAATGGTATCGAACGGGGCGACTTTCCGCCTCGACCAGCCGAGCTGAGCCTTTGTCGAAGTTGCCACTATTCCACCGTGTGTCGAAAGGACTACGTAGGTGAAAGCTAACGGCCAAGAGCAACCTGTATTTTCAGATGTGGATGCTCGAGGTTTTGCTGCGGATTTCAGGAACAATGTGGTTCTCGAAGCGTCGGCAGGTACTGGTAAGACTTCGGTCCTTGTTGAACGCTATATAAATCTCCTCCGTGCCGGTGTTGACCCTTCACACATCCTAGCCATTACCTTCACGCGTAAGGCCGCATCTGAGATGCGAGGCCGAATTGTCGACGAGCTCCGTGTTGCCGCAAGCCGTTCTGATGTTGATGCCACTAGGTGGCGTAAGTTACGTCGCCGACTTGGAGAAATTTCTGTCAGCACTATCGATGCCTTCTGTCTTTCACTGCTCCGTGAATTTCCATTAGAGGCAGATATTGATCCCGGCTTCACGATGGCTGATGAGGTAGAGATTCCTCGATTGATGAAGCATGCACTAGATCGAACGCTTAAGATCTGTAGCGATTTAGTACCCCAAGATGATGATATAGCCATGGTTCTGGATCAGCTTGGTTCAGTGCGAGCCAGAGATGGACTAGCTGAACTTCTGCGACGGAGACTTGTTACTCCCTGGGCTCTACATCAATTCCTTGTGTCTGGTCCTTTTAATCTCACGGGTGAAGATATCTGTCGGCAGTCACTCAGTCGTCTCCGAGATATCCTTGAGACGGCTCCTAACGGGTTGGAAAAATTTTTTAACGATGGGCCTGTAGGTCACCCACGGTTTAGGATTCTTCGGGCTGATCTTCAACAGTTGACTGATATTCAACAGGTCAATAGTTCGACAGCCCGTGGCATTATCGAACGGATCCGTGACCATTTTTTGACTCAGAAAGGACAACCGAGAAACAGAATTCAAGCGTACAGTCGGATCCACTATTCTGGGTCCGGTGCTTTAAAGAATCACCACGATGCTGTGATTTCGGTCGGACCGGCCGTTCGTGATGCCATCATTCATTGTGATCGCAATCTTAATTTTGTGTTGGTGCGCGGCGTACGGCGTATGTTTAACATCGCCCTATCGGAGTACAAGCGATCTCTGGACTCCCGTGCCATTCTTGATTTTTCAGAAGTGCTTGAACGAGCACTTCACTTGCTTAGACAAATGGACGAATTTGCTCAGAGCCGTTACAGACTCGAGTCACGCTACCATCACATCCTTATGGATGAGTTTCAAGATACGAGTCGGGCGCAGTGGGAGCTCGTGTCGCTCCTGATGCAGTCGTGGGGTGAAGGATTCGGTCTTGTACACGATGCTCCTGTTCAGCCGTCGATATTCATTGTTGGAGATCCCAAGCAGTCGATCTACCAGTTTCGTGATGCAGAGGTTAAGCTACTGCGCCAGGCTGGGAAACATATTGAACATCTACGGTCAACAGGGAATGTACGGCGATCTATCAGTCACAGCTTTTGTGCAACGCCCAAGTTGTTGAAATTTATCAACGACTTATTCACGGCGGTCGATAAGGTGCCGATTCGAGATGATGCGTTCACCTATGATTTAAGCGATCGTTTTCCGCTGGACCACCTAGATAAAGACCAAGTAGGGTTTCAGCAAACGCATCAAACGGCTCGTCCTGACCATCTAACTCTCGGGATGGCAGTTGGCGATAGCTTTAAGCAGTGTGCTGAGGCAGTTGCGTCAGAGATCGAGCGCCTCAGGGAAAACGAAGTTGTCCGTGATAGAGACACAGGTGTCATAAGGCAGATAAATGCTGGTGACATCGCTATCTTATTTAGGTCGCGTGGCAGTCACACGGAAATAGAGCGTGCGTTGGAAGTACGCAAGATTCCGACTCATATCTATAAGGGGTTGGGCTTTTTCGACGCTGATGAGATTAAAGATTTCTACGCCATAATACGGTTCCTGGCTGAACCGGAATCTGAACTCAAGGCGGCCGCTTTCCTTCGTTCGCGATTTGTTCGGCTCTCCGACGAGGCTCTTTGTAAGCTTTCACCAGAGCTATCCGCAGTCATTACAGATCCTAAACCACTCCAGAAATTTGACCTGTTGGGCTTGGAAGATCAGCGCGTAATAACTTGCTTGCGCAGTTGCGCTCGTCGCTGGTTTTCACTGGTCGATCGTATAACGCCAGCTGAATTGATTGATCGCGTTTTGTCAGACTCAGCCTATGCATATGAGTTGAGAGGTTCTAGAGAAGTCCAAGGTAGAGAGAATCTTAAGAAGATACGCAGCTTAGTCCGAAGAATTCAGAACCGTGGTTACGCGACGCTCTCACGCATTGCCGAATACCTAGATCAACTATCAGTTGACGAATCAAATGCTGTCGTGGATGCAGTGCAAGCTGTTAACTTGATGACTGTCCATTCGGCGAAGGGGCTCGAGTTTCCGGTTGTATTTCTTGTAGATCTTTCTCGAGGTACGAGTAATGTGCCTCAGCCTATCCGAGTATCACTTGATCGAGGAGATGGTAATCCATCGGTAGTTGTTGGGTCGTTCAGATCAGCGACCGATACGGAGGACCAGAAGAAAGAGTTTGAGGAAACCAAACGTCTACTATACGTTGCTGCAACGCGTGCGCGTGATCGGTTCTATATGTCTGCGGTGATGTCTAAGGGCGAGGTTAAGATGGGTCGTGGCAGTCTCGCAGAGGTCTTGCCTAAATCTCTGTTACCTGTTTTTTTAGCCGCTGGGTGTGCTAATGGATCAGAAGCAGTAGTTAGATGGGTGGGACCGAGTGGTAATCCGCACGACTTTGGAGTTTGCCGACCAAAAGGGACTTACACAAGGCAAGGTTGTGCCAAGAACTTACCTTTACCAGTTACTAAATCCGTGACCATGGGAGGACGGGTCGCACTGAGTCGTCCCACTTCTGATGTCAAGGACGGTCGTCTGACCGTGACGGGATGGATCGAGACGAGTGCCAATCATCTCGATCCTGATCGTAGTCATCAATCGCACCATGCCTCGAATCTCATTTTTGGAACGCTTGTCCATCGGTTGCTACCTTTCTTACATGCTGGTGTCACTGCTCGTGAAGAAATCAAACATTATGCGACAAGATTACTTCGAACAGATGAGAAGGTAGCGACTGATAATTGTGACGCGCTTGTCAGCCGTGTAGTGAATGCTTATTTATCAATTCTTGATCAGTCAGACATAATGTCAATCATGAGGGATCCTTGCCTTTTCGAGATGCCGTTCTCTCTTAAACTAGAGGGAAGTTCAGATGGACAGATGGAGTCGGTTGCTGGTACCAAATCTATCCTACGAGGAACGATTGATTGCCTTGTGAAGAGATCAAACGGATCTCTCACGGTGGTCGAGTTCAAGACCGGTAGTCCTCAGTTAGAACATAGGACTCAATTAGACCTATACGTTCTGGCTATTCGCGAATTATTTCCTGAGATTGCGGTGGAAGGAGTTCTGGTCTACATAGGTGATGACTCTCCACATATTGAGACTGTATCTTGATTAGAAGATGGTAGAGAGCTCAGCTTTTTCATGCCTGATCTAAAAGTGGTCACGCCTACATGGAAATAAGAACTCTGCCAAGACGTTCGAGGCGTCAGTATCTATCAATTCGAACTGTGGACAGGCAAAGTATGTTGTGTTTTCTCCATCTGTTGGTGGTACACTGCGACTCTATAAGGGGTAACGGTCGCGATTGAAGTTCTCGTTGCTTCGGTTCTTGGCATCTCGTACAATCACTCTGAGTTGTCCGGGACAAGAAATGGGCCGAGAGGAGTCGGATACAATGGCGTTGAGATGTGCCAGCTGCGGAAACGAACGAAATTTCCTGGTAAAAACTCTGCAGATGCACGTCATGCAGGTAGAGGATATGCACGTAGGGGTATCTGAAGAGAGCCAACCGACCGTTCTGGAAGTTTTGTGCGATGACTGCGAAATGGGTTTGGATTTTTCGGAACTCGAAGATTCGCTCAGGCAGGAAATGCTTTCGAGGTTGGGCGCTCGCTAATCTCATCCGTTCCCCAAACATCATTAGACCTTTTCGCCTTTGATAGATACCTAGTGCGTTAGAGCACTTCGGACCGGAGAACGGGGCGTTGAACGCGAAGAATCGACGGGTGGCCTATGATCGAAGTAAATTCTTCGGTACAAGTGTGTCTGAGTACAGGACCGACGGGAATGACTGGTTTACCGACGAGGTCGCTATTGATTTCCCTTCGATGGCTCGGATGCTCGGTCGGATAAAGAAGGACTTTTTTGGATTCGAGCAACGGGAGTTGTCGTTACCAACGGAAGTGATACTTACGGCTGCCGAGGCTTTTCGTGGTGTGAGGATTCCGGTCGATGTGCCCGTGCGACACACTTGTCCGATTTGTGGAGGTCGCGGTGAAGTCTGGATGGATCCCTGCACTCTGTGTTGGGGTAGAGGCGAGGGGCTGTACTGTCACTCGATACAGGTATCGGTACCGCCGAGAGTTCAACACGGAACACGACTTAGCGTTCCTGTTGCCCTGCCGTATGCGCCATCGATGTTTGTTGAAGTTCGTGTGGCCATCCAGTAGAAGCAATGAACGACCAATACAGTTGCCATCACTCAATACCCGATCGATCTGGAGGGATGCAAGTGAATACTGAGTTGAACGATCAAGGTAAGGCGAGCACCGGCCTGGATCCCAATCTCGCTGCCGCTCTAACTTATTTGTTTGGATTCTTCACAGGCATTTTGTTCTTACTGATTGAGGAAGATAGCAAGTTTGTTCGATTCCACGCCTTACAGTCAACGATGTTGTTCTTGGTTATTTTTGCCATCACGATCTTAAGCAACGTCCTATGGACCGTTCCACTGATAGGATGGCTCATAGGAGCACTGTTCAATATTCTTCTTGTTCCTGCAACGTTGGTGCTTTGGTTGTTTCTGATGTTTAAGGCCTACAGTGGCGAAAAGTTTAAGTTACCGATTATTGGCGATCTTGCCGAAAAGAAAATCTGAAAGATAATTTCACATTATGACTATTATGAAGATCGATGAGTCGGCAATTTTCGAAGTTCTCAAAGCTGTCAAAGATCCGGATCTCCATAGGGATATTGTTAGTCTGGGATTCGTTAAGGATTTAAAGATAGATGATGACAAGGTTGCGTTTGTCATTGAACTAACGACACCGGCATGTCCGGTTAAGGATGAAATGCGTGAACAAGCACAGGCTGCCGTCATGCAGCTGCCAGGGATTTCGAGTGTCGACGTTGTAATGACTGCCAACGTTCGTTCGGTATCCGCACCTGGGGCAAGTCAAGCACCTATGCCAGGTGTCAAGAACGTAATCGCTGTTGGTGCTGGTAAGGGTGGAGTTGGCAAGACCACGGTTGCCGTGAACCTCGCGATGGCGTTAGCGAAGTACGGTGGGCGGGTTGGTATGATCGACGGCGACATTTATGGACCGAACGTTCCAGTTATGCTTGGTATTCAGACTGAGCTTCAGACGGACGGAAAAAAGATCATTCCAGCCGAAAAGCACGGAATCCGTGTAGTGTCAATGGGGTTTCTGACAAGCGAAGATGCTCCGGTCATCTGGCGTGGACCAATGTTACATGGGGTTATTCGACAATTTTTCCAAGAGGTGCAGTGGGGAGAACTCGATTACCTGGTAGTGGATCTGCCACCTGGTACTGGAGACGTGGCACTGAGCCTGACTCAAACGGTGTTGTTAGCTGGAGCAATTGTGGTAACCACACCACAGGCGGTAGCACTTTCCGATACACGCAGAGCAATAAGAATGTATCAGAAACTCAACGTGCCGACACTTGGGATCATAGAGAACATGAGTTGCTTTGTTTGTCCGGGCTGCAAGAATGAGAGCGAAATCTTTGGTAAGGGTGGTGGTGAGCAACTTGCGAAAGAACTCGGAGTTCCATCACTCGGGCGGATTCCACTCTACGAGCCGGTCCGAATAGGAGGCGATACGGGTGTACCAATAGTAAAGGCTGAACCCGATTCGCCAGCGGCACAGGCATTTCTGTTAGCCGCCGAACAGGCGGCAGCACAGATATCTATTGCGAGTTATGAGCAGCCTCAGCCACTAGCGGTTGGCGCTGTGGCCCCGTAATTTCCTCATCGAAGACAATAGACGCTCATGGCTAGCTGGGTTCTAGGCGGAGATATATGCCGATGTGTCGATTTGAACAAATTCCGTAAGTGGATCATTCTCTAGCGGCTTCTCCGGTCATGGGTACAAAAACTACAGGGATCGTTTCCTGTTTGACTACCCCACCATCGGTTTTTTCGATAACGGTCATATTCTGCCGTTCCTTTCCAACAGGGATTACTAGTTTACCGTTGACTGCAAGTTGATCTACCAAGGATTGAGGAACGTGGTCGGGGGCAGCGGTGACGAGAATGCCATCGAATGGGCCATGTTCTGGCCAGCCTCGGTAACCGTCTCCTAGCTTGATGTGAACGTTTTCATAGCCAAGGTCGCGGAGTGTCAGTTCAGCCCGTGCCGCAAGTTCCGGCACGATCTCTATTGTGTACACTTCCTGCACCAGCTCAGCTAGGATAGCCGCTTGATAACCAGAGCCCGTACCGATTTCCAGTACGGTGTCCTCTGGTGAAACCTCAAGCTCCTGGGTCATGTAGGCAACGATGTATGGCTGAGAGATCGTTTGGCGGTAGCCAATGGGAAGTGGTCGGTCTTCGTATGCCCAGAGTTGCAGGGATGGTGGAACGAATCGGTGACGCGGTACCGTCGCCATCGCAGCGAGTACTCGTGAATCATAGATATCACGAACACGAAGCTGACGTTCCACCATCTGCTGGCGAAGTTCTTGCTCCCTCGTTGTGTCCGTAACGGAGCCGTGTGAGCTTGGAAGTTCCGTAAAGCGCTCTACTACACATCCAGGTGTTAGGAGTAGGAAGACCCCTACAATAGTTAATTGAGATATAACGTTGTTGACTGCTGCCATCTAACTTTTAAGGGGCCTGTAATATGCTAGGCATTCTTAACACGGATCCTTAAGTGAGTGATAGGGTACCATTATGTTTCTTCTGGCGGCCGCTGGTTTCGGAATCA
This sequence comes from Vicinamibacterales bacterium, assembly GCA_965249535.1. Lineage (GTDB taxonomy): Bacteria > Acidobacteriota > Vicinamibacteria > Vicinamibacterales. Next base: position 1,182,454 of record OZ252241.1, on the reverse strand, counting down.
TGATTTTGGCGCATACGGCACCGTTTCCATTTCTGCTTGATGTGTTGACTCCAGCCCAGTCAGTCTGGCACGTGGACTTAGGAGACGGTCCACCGACGATCTACCTAACGTTTGATGATGGTCCTAATGTAAGTGTCACGCCGGAATTACTTGATGTTTTAGCTAGAGAGCGTGCCGTGGCAACGTTTTTCTTGATCGACAAACATGTAACCGCTGAGAGTTCTCCGATCATCCGTCGTATGTTTGCCGAAGGACACGGAGTGGGCCTACACGCTGGTACAAGGAGGTTCATGTTGATGAGCCCGGAAGTGCTAGCTAGGCGGCTCACAGTGGCAGCAGATCGAATTGAAGAGCTAACTGGCTCACGGCCATGCCGGGTGTTCCGTCCGCACGCCGGCTGGCGAAGTGGTCAGATGTCGGCTGGTTTGGCGAGGATCGATCATGCTCTTGTCGGTTGGGGATGGGGACTATGGGATTGGAATTGGTACCGTACTTCAGATCCTCAGAGTCTAGCTAAGCGCCTCGCCAGACGTGTCTCGGCTGGTGATATTGTTGTGATGCATGATGGCCATCACGAAGATCCACGGGCGAATCGTCAATCTACAATTACGGCGGTTACCCAGCTTATACCAGCTCTTCGGGCGAAAATGTTTACATTCAGAACAATCTGTGACGTTGTGGGTTAGGGTGGGTTTGTAAGTTCTTTCACGGTGGTTGAACCTGTTCACGGCCGGTCCAAGGACTCCTATCGCTGCAGAATATGCAAGATTGGGATGAGAGAATAACATCCCAGTGACAAACGTAGGCAGGTGCTCTGAGGATTTGAGTTATCGTTGCCGTGGCGAAGGAGTACGTCTGAGTTAATTGTCGGTAGGATGTTCTCGTCCAACCCGTAGGTCAGTACCTTGGCCGAGGAAAACGTTAGTGGCGTGTCACCGACGAAACCGCAGGAGGGGCGGGATGGTAGTCTGTGGTCTGGGATTGGTACTACTTTTGTGGGTACTCATTGTTACAGTCCTTCTGTCCCAGGAACAGCGATTTATCTTTTTCCCTACAAGATTACTCGAAGCACAACCAGGCGTGTTCGGATTGAATGCTGAAGTGTTACGTTTAGCTTCGACGAATGGGATTGTGCTCCATGGATGGTGGATCCACGGAGATGGCGAGCGAGTTCTGATTTGGTATCACGGTAACGCAGGCAACATTAGTCATCGCTTGGATAATGTTCGGGAACTGATTAGGAGGTTGGGGTGCGACATTGTGCTTGTTGACTATCGAGGATATGGTCTCAGCGAGGGCACACCAAGTGAAGAGGGTCTTTATGTTGATGGGGTTACGATCTACGATGCGGTGACTGCGCGCGGCTTTACACCAGAGAGCATCGTACTTTTCGGTCAGTCTCTCGGTGCCTCAGTGGCGGTTGAGGTTGCACTCAGGCGACGAGTCAGTGGGTTAGTGTTGGAGGCTGCCTTTCGGTCGGTGCGCGCTATGGCTCGCTCGTCGTACCCATTCGTACCATCATTCCTGATTCGTACTCGATTGGACAACGAACAGAAGATCCAAAAGATTCGTGTCCCGAAGCTTATTCTGCACGGCGATCGAGATGAACTCGTACCCGTTTCACACGGCCGATTACTTTTCGAGTTAGCGTCACCTCCCAAACGTTTCTTCGTGTTTCCTGGTGCTTCGCACAACGACACATACTTGGTCGGTGGTAGCAAATATTTTGAAGCCTGGGAGGAATTTCTTAGTGAGACGCTTCACTAGTTTCTGATTCTTGGTCAATTGGAACATTGTGTTTGGAAGGCACGTATCCATCATTAGAATCGAGAGAGGTACTCCTGCGACCAGATCCGGTCTGAATTTTTCAGTTGAAAAGACTACCTTTCGATCATCTACATCATCGCGTTGAGTTTCACCTCTGTCCAGTCTCCGTCGGTGTTCATCTCAACTTTTATAGCCATAATTGCACCATTGTGAAGTGTCCCGGTGACACGCATGGTGTGTCCCACGTGTGATGCAAGGTCTGACGAGGGGGCTATGATGGTGTGAAACGTATTATCTGTTGTGACTAGGGCCGCAGGTTGCCCCATCCTTAAACACATCGCTCCACATTCTCCCATACCCATGTGGTTATTATCGTCCTCTTGCATACTTAGGAAACATTTACTATCGACCAGTGTGCCTTCAATAATGACTTGTTGTTGTGCAGCGATCGTGTGCGGCAGGGTCAACGCAAGGACAATAAGCAGACTTAACAGTGGGTAATTGCTCATGGAAAATTTTCTCCTTTGTGACTAAGAGCTCTCACGTTCAAGAATAGTAACTCTTGGTAGTATTTTTATTAGGACAAGGATTCCCACTTCTTCCGGATCAGTCGCCGACGCAGTCATTTACTCAACGATGCAACATTCGAATGACTCCTTAGAGATTGGTCTCATAACCTGTCTCTGACAATGTCGAACGATTCATAGTTGTCTTCGTAGAAAGTGTAATCAAACATGCTTCTTAAGTGACACTCTGATTCTTCCACTTCGAGGCGAGTAAGTCCACTATTCGTTAGTTATTAGCGAATTTAGAGTTGATATGGCCTGAGAATGGATTGACTAACTTGACATTGCACCTATTCTCATTCATCTCCATTGATCTCGTCGTTCGGGTTTAATGGCGGTTGAGTTAGCAACGAGATCGACTGCTTAAACCTTTTTTTCAGACGGATGGTTTTTTGTGGACAGTTCTCCTTTTAGCGGCAGAACAGTAGCTTTTACTGGCAAGCTCGCCTCGCTAGGTCGAAGAGAAGCCCAGGTCCTCGTGGAGCGTCTGGGCGGTACATCTGTCGATCAAGTGACTTCGCAGACGAACATATTGGTCGTAGGTGCTGAAGGATTTCCAAAAGCTGGGATTCGAAAACCTAGTTCTCAGCAAAGTTATCAGTCAGAAAAGAGCAACAAGGTTAAGAAGGCAGAGGAAGTTAACTCACAATTTGCTGGTAGTGTGCGAATTCTGAGTGAGGAGGATTTTTGTAAGTTGGCTGGACTGCCAACAGCAGACAATCTAAAGCAGCAGTTGTATGGTCTACGTGACATCCGGGAACTCTATCCTTTTGTTCAAGATGATCGACTTCGGTATCTTGATAAGTGCGGGTTGATTCGATCGGTAGCTCGAACTAACGTAGATGTTTACTACCGTTTTCGTGATCTCTTGGTCATCAAGCAGGTAAACACTGAACTCCAACGCCGTGTGCCGTTTCGTGCGATTCTACGGTCACTATTTTCTAACCGTGAAGGTCAACTTGCTTTGGACTTTCAGCCGGCGAAGGGTGACGCACAACCAGCGAAGGTTATCAAACTTTCAGATCGGCGGTCTTCAATATCCAGATTACTTGAGCCTTCTCGGGTCTGGTCCACCGTTGACGATCGGGAATCTGATCTGGCAACCCGTTACTTCCGAGAGGCTTCAGAACTAGATGAAGGGGATGAGTTACAGTAGGAGCAGGCAATCATTTCTTACCGAAGGGCGTTAAACGTGGAGCCAAATCTTGTACCTGCACTCATTAACCTTGGAAACATTCACTATGCACGAAACGCACTGGTTGAAGCGCAGGCGCTCTACCAGCGTGCTTTGAGTCTGGAGTCCGACTGCTTTGAGGCTTGTTTCAATCTTGGGAACATTCATCACGATCTCGGTCAATACAATGAAGCTGTGAAGTGCTATCAAGATGCGCTTGATCTTAACCCGACCTACGCTGCGGGGCATTTCTATATAGCAGTCACTTTTGAGAAACTCGGTAAGTCTAAGGACGCCAAACCTCACTGGCGCATCTACCAGAAGCTTGCTCCCGACGGAGAGTGGGCTGATCTCGCTCGCGAATTAAGCGAGTAGCGGACTCAATTGTGAAATATGTCTGACAATTGGCTCACACACTGCTTCGTTTTGCTAGTGTTCCTTCCAGCTACGACCAAGGTTTATGAAAAGTCATGGATCAGAAAACAAGCCTAAGGTTGGCAATTCAGAGATTAGAAAGGACGTGCTGCTGGATTTCGTAAACGAACGCCCAACTTTTTCTAGTCCAGTGTACCGGACGCAGACTCTGAATTCTACTCTCACAATTTTTCTTGAACACACATATACGGGATGGTAGCAAGAGATTGAGATGGGGCGGAATGCCTGGCTGAGATAACATTTCCGCTATCTGTCTAATGAGTGTGCGTCAAACGAAGCGTTTGTGTGTTTAGCGAGCGCGGAAAGTTATGATGCCACGGGCTGGGTCGTATGGTGAAACTCCTACCGTAACACGGTCTCCAGGTACGACCTTAATACGGAAGCGTCGCATTCGCCCACTCAACTGTGCAAGCACCTCATGGCCAGTGTCTGCCTGAACCCGGTACAACCCGCCACTGTGCACAGCAGCCACGACGCCCTGCACGTCGATCAAATCATCCTTACTCAAGTTTTCTCCTCAAGTCACTTATCAGTTTTGCACACTAGAGAGCGATTCGCAACAAACCCCGAGGCACTACCGAACCAGTAAACAATAGCTCTCGATACTCTGGTCACAATGCTTTGACAGCATCTTCCACCTGCTTAGTTGACTTTACGTAGTCGTCACCTGTCAAGTAAAGTGGTGGTCCAATTACAACACGGACATGGCCTGGACGGGCCATACGCCAACTGTGGTGTAGAATTCGTCCCATTCCTTCGAGTCGAACAGGAATGACAGGGACGTTCAGGCGAGATGAGATCATCCCGATTCCTGGTAAAAATCGACCGATTTCTGCTGTATCGGCCCGTCGACCTTCCGGGAAGATAAGTACGGAAAAGCCATCACTGATAAGTTCACCAATGTAGCGGAGAGTCCGTCGGGTTCCAGCCTCACGTTGAGGAAGTGGAAATGCGTTAAAAAATAGGGCGGCTAAGTAATAGTTTAGACTGTTGGTTATCCGGTCGCGTCGTCTGTGGTGGGTTGGATGGAAGTGCGCTGCAAAAAATTCTTTAGCCATTGCTGGGGCAACTTGGTAGCGGTGACGACCTGAAAGTGCCGACAGGAGAACCGGGGTATCCATGTGACTCTGGTGATTCGCAGCAAACAGTACTGGTCCATCAATCAAGTCGAGATTTGATAATCCCTCGACTTTAGCCCAAGCGAATAGCCTGGTTAATGGAAGAATCCATGTCGCGAGACTGACTCTGCGGACTGTGCGAGCGATCCAGCCTCGGTTCCAGTTTGGGAATGAGAAGGGGAGTCGGGTAATTTGAGAGTCTGCTTTAGATGGGTGTTCGCCAAGGTCCTGAATGTCTTTAATCTTGGCTGCTCCAGAAAATGACATCTCGTCGATTGATGTATCGAGATGTTCTTCCAACGCCATCATTATCTCCACACGCTCTAGAGAACTTAGACCTAGCTCATCTAGTGTTGTTTCACCATTTACCGTCCGTTCACCAACGAAACGTCTAACGATTGTCTCAACGACATTTTGAGTTGATTGAGACACTGTCTCCGGTGTTTCACCAGATTCCACCCATCTCCTGACCTCTCGTCGCTTAAGCTTTTTTGTTCCATCGGTTCGAGGGAGTTCTTGTCCGGCCCAGACGGAGAACCCGCGGATCCTTTGGTGATCCTCAAGATTCTCGTTAGCCTGTCTTATGACCTCTTGGGACTCAACGCCAGATTCGAGTACAAGTACTGCGTGAACTCGTTCATCACCTCCAACTTTTTTACCTACAACAGCGGATTCGTGGACTCCGGTTACGTCGTTAATAGTCCGCTCAATATCTTCAGGGAAAACATTAAGTCCTTCAGGTGTGATGATCACTTCTTTCTTCCGACCCCGAACGAGTAGTCGTCCGTCGTCGTCCATGGCACCAATATCTCCGGTATGAAACCAGCCGTCTCTGAATGCTTCGGCTGTTTCTTCAGTTGCTCCGTAATAACCAGGGGATACATTCTCTCCCCGTACCAAGATTTCTCCGTCTGGGGCAATTCTTATCTCCACACCAGCGATTGGTACGCCAACAGTACCCTTTCGAGCTTTGAACGGATGGTTCAATGTAACGATTGGTGCAGTTTCTGTTAGTCCGTACCCTTGGATTACCAGAAACCCAAGTTGTGACCAGAATTCCTCTAGTTGTGTGTCGAGTGGTGCTGCACCAACCACAACGCTCCAGAATTTCCACCCAAGTAGTCTGTGTACATTTCGGTGTCGCCACCACCTGGACACTATGCTAGATCTACGGTTCTGTATTTCGGCAGATGCTGGAAGTAACCTGACAACATGGTTACGGAGCACATCAAGAATTTTAGGAACACATATAAGTACTGAGACTCTCCGCAGCTTAAGTTGATGAACGATCTCATTAGGTCTATATCCGTGGATGAAAACGACAATTCCCTGGAGCATTGGCGGAATAAAGGTAGCCATTGACTGTCCGAACAAGTGACTCAAGGGGAGTAGATTCAGAAATCGTAACGGGAAAAAAGGTCGGCCGTATTTACTGTATTTTGTGAGTTCTCGCTCGACTGGAACAATGTTCGCCAGTATATTTCGGTGTGTGATGACGACTCCCTTTGGATCAGCTGTTGCGCCGGAAGTGAAGATAATTTCAACGACATCACTTTGTTCCACACTGTTTTTTTGTTTTTGAAAGATGTGTTCGTCACTTTTTCTCTGTTTCGAGAAGGTCGAATTTGGTGACACAAGTTCAGCAAAGTTCCAGATCTTAATTGATTCGTTTAGAGTTGGGAGTACGACCTCATCGCCCACAACGATTGCACGCGCCTTAACGATGTTCATTACTCGCTTGAACAAATCTACTGAAGCCCGATAGTCGAGAGGAACTACAATCACACCTTCTAGCACGCAGCCCCAAAAGGCCATCACCCACTCAGGACGGTTTTCACCCCAGAAGACTACTTTGTCATGTTTACGAATGCCTGCAGCGCGGAGAACCTGAGCGAACGTGAGCGCCATCATTCGAACATCGTTGTAAGTGAACGAACGAGTTACTAGTCCGTTGTCATAGGTCAGGAAGACCGATGAGGATTGGATCCGATCATCGAAGAAGTCCAATAATGTACTCCGAAGCACTAGGGCATTATGCTTCAAAATCGCAACATTTACGGGAGTTGATATAATATCGGGTAACCGGGCTGTTGTTTTTCAAGGATTTTTCGTGTTTAGGAGGATTGCGTGAACCTGCGCGGTATCAAAGAAATGGTTTTTCTGTCGATAGTTCTTTCAATGAGCTTGTCGAGCTCATGTGCAACTCCTCCACCCGGAGAAACGGTGCCTGAAACTGAGATAGAGAGTGAGGTACAATCGGCTAGAAGTTCACTTCCAGCCTCCGAGGTGGGAGCACTCGCGGCACTTGAATCATCGCCTCGCCATGGAGAGTGGGTGGATATCGAGATACCAGGGAGTGACCAGTCGATCAATGCCTGGCTGGTGTATCCCGAACGTGCTGATAATGCTCCTGCCGTTCTTGTGGTCCATGAAATTTATGGCTTAACTGACTGGATTCGGGGAGTGGCTGACCAGCTCGCAGCGGCTGGTTTTGTTGCGATCGCCCCAGACTTGCTTTCAGGTAAAGGCCCTGGCGGGGGTGGAACCGATTCGGTTAGTACTCGAGACGAAGTAGTGAAATTGGTCAGGTCGCTTACGCCTAAAGAAACGATTAGTCAGCTGAATCTTGCGAGAGACCACGTGCTCGGATTGTCAGCTGTGAGCGGGAAGCTCGCCTCGATCGGATTTTGTTGGGGGGGCATGACCAGCTTCGCTTATGCGGTTGCGCAGCCGAAACTCGACGCGGCGATCGTTTACTATGGGACGTCGCCGGACGATCCGGAAGTGTACAAGGAGATCAATGCGGCCGTGCTTGGTTTGTATGGTGAAGATGATGCGCGAGTTAATACCACCATTCCAATGGCAGTGAGTGAGATGGCTAAGCTCGGAAAAACCTATGAGCCGAATATTTATGAGGCCGCGGGTCACGGATTTCTCCGCGCTCAAGAAGATCGTGATGGGGCCAACATGAAAGCAACTGAACAGGCGTGGCCGCGAACCCTAGAGTTCCTCAAGCTTCACACCGAGGAAGGGCAGGGTTAAGTCAGTGATTGAGATTGGTCTGTACGGATAGAGATTGAGTGAATGAGATGTTTAGCACGAGGATACTTCCTATCTGAATGATACGCCCACGTTAAAAGCAACGAGTTTCATCCTCGGCATTGCGGGGTTGGTATTCGTTGCTGCCAGTGGGCGGATGGAGTAGAACCGAAGGTCCATATTGAATGCCAAGTGCTTTTTGATGAACCACCTCGCACCACCTCCGTAGTTGATCGTTCTCGACTGCCACTGTGTTCCACTGTTTTGTGCTGGTTCAGTCGCAATTGTAAGTTGGGAAATTCCAAGTCCTCCACTGAGATAGCTCCACCCTTCCCTTTTACCGAAGTTGAGTGAGAGTTGTGGTGAGGCGGTAGTAAAAGTCATTTTTACGGTCGGGCCATCTGCTATGGGGTCTTTTTCAGAAGGAACCCTGTTTCCTGCAGAAGTTAACAAACTAACTCCGACGCCGAGTGTTAACCAACGCCAACGGACAGGATAAAAATGGCTTCCAAGCTCAATGCCGATTCCCCGTGAGGGAAGTTGTACTGAGAGAAGTCCTTCACTTGTGGCAAGTTGTCCATTCTGACCGTACATTGGTAGAGAGCCCCGTACATCTACAACGAAAAAACCGATTGGTTCATCTTGCTGCGCTTTGACGACCGCTGGACTGATCAGGAGCAGCATACTCCCAAACATCGCGGCAACGGCTAAGTCCTGCAAAGAGTCTCGTCTCATTAGAGGCACATATGTTCAGTAAACTGTTCCCTGCTTCGTTCGTGGTGGTGACCTTCGTGGACTATGGACGTTTCTAGTAGAATGTCAGATTCTCAGTTGCTCGATTTGTTAGTGCTTGTGTAAGCTCTGGAGCTAGTATACTGCCGGAACTACACTCACAAGGGATTCAAGAAACAGAGGCGGGTAATTAATAAGAACGAAAGGGTTCATGGTGTCGACAGTAGAAGGTTCTAGCTTTGTTTCCCTTGCTCTTATTGAAGATGCGGTTTCGCGTCTTCGTGATGTTATCCGTCTGACCCCACTCGTTGATGCGTCGGACACACTTCAAACTAGTCTATTTCTAAAATGTGAAAACTTGCAGTTAGGTGGCGCATTCAAGATCCGCGGCGCGTTTAATATGATTGCACAGCTTAGCGAAGAGGACCGAAAACGTGGGGTGATTACATATTCATCGGGTAATCATGGCCGGGCTGTTGCAATTGCTGCACGGAGGCTTGGTGCTCCAGCCGTTATTGTGATGCCTACATCCGTTCCACAGATTAAAGTAGATGGGGTACGTGAGCAGGGTGGGGAAGTCATTCTTGAGGGAAAAACCTCTATTCAACGAAAGGTACGTGCAGAGACTGAAGCAGTCGACCGTGGTTTAACCATCGTACCTCCGTTCGATCACCCCTGGATCATAGCTGGGCAGGGAACGATTGGTCTTGAAATCCTTGAGGCTTGTCCGCATGTTTCAGAGGTTCTTGTTCAAATTGGTGGTGGTGGGTTGATTGCAGGTGTATCAGCGGCCATTAAGCAGCGTAGGCCGTCCGTACGGATCATTGGGGTTGAGCCACGTGGTGCGGCCAAGATGAAAACATCAGTTGATTGCGGTCAACCGACGACACTTGATAAGACATTCAGTATTGCTGACGGCTTGCTGCCGATTCGGCCAGGCGACTTAACGTTCGCACACGTCCAGGCATTCGTCGACGAATTAATTACCGTCGAAGATGAGGCACTCGCAAGGACCATGTCATGGCTCTTTCATCGTACGAAATTAGTTGTCGAGCCTAGCGGAGCTGCCACAGTTGCCGCATTCCAGGGAAGGACCGCCCAGAGGGATGGCTTGACGGTTGCAATTCTTAGTGGTGGGAACATCACTCTTAATGACATGCAGACTTTAAGTCGACTTGAAGATTAAGCAATAATGACCGGACTTGTTACTCGGGTTTTCTTCTCATGATTTTCTTCGCTGTTTCGATAGCTTCTTCAACGTTCGTGATGGAACCGTCCAATTGTTGGTCGTAAACTTCTGATAATATTCGACCGATGCGCGGACTAGGTTGTTGGTTAAGTGCGAGTAGGTGACGACCCTTGAGCAGTGCCGCCGGCGGAGAGTGCTCGACACCCAGAGCCCGTGCTCTCGAAAGGAACCAATCCATCCCCGAACAATCAAAAACTCCTGATCGACCCAGACAGTCAGCTTTTGCTAATCTGGCGAGTAGTTCGAGATCGACTTTCCGTGAAAGCCGCCTGAACGCTCCGTCTCCGACATTACCCTGAGCTTTGTGCCACATACCGGGCTTAAGGTGGTGTGCGACAAGACCAGTTACCTGTCGTCGAACGTCGTACCCATCGATACAGTTCACCTTGAGGCGATCGAGAAACGTGAGAGTTGGCGCAACACCAGCTTCTTCGTGATTGAAAGATCGGAGACGGCCATCTCTCCAGGCGGTGGTAGTCGGTTTACCAAAGTCATGACAAACGGCGCCGAGCATAATCGTCACTTGCTTCGGATTTTCTAGGTCATCCATCACTTCGCGTGCTCGATCGATGACCATAAGGGTGTGAGTCCATACGTCACCCTCTGGATGCCATTCAGGTTCCTGCGGACATTCAACTAAGGCTGAGAGTTCAGGAAAGAGTTGCTGTACTACACCGAGCCCAAACGCGAGGTGGAAACCGATTGACGGTCGGACGGCCTGTCGCAACAACTTGTCAAATTCTCCCCAGACTCGTTCGGCTGGCAGATCATCGAGGCAAATTCTACTACAGAGGGTCTTGGTCGGTTCATCGACTTCGAGTTCAAAGCGTGCTGCGAATTGAATAGCTCTTAGAACTCGTAAGCTGTCGTCACCAAATGTCCGAAGGTCTACCGCTCGTAGTGTTTTTTTTTCGAGATCTGCCAGTCCACCGACAGGATCTAGGTACTCTTCAGTGAGTGGATCCCAAGCAATAGTATTGATTGTGAAATCACGCCGTCTGGCGGCTTCATCGATCGATAGGTCTGGTTCACCAGTGATCCTAAATCCTCGATGACCACGACCGGTCTTCGAGTCTCTCCTGGGTAAAGCAACGTCGACGGCTCCTACTTTAAAAACTGCGAAGGCTTCACCAACCACACTCACGTTATCGATACGCTCTAACATTGTTCGTAGTTGTGGTTCCGGCAGGTTGTAAATTTCTAAATCGATATCTTTCGATTGCTTGTTGAGCAACCGATCCCGAACCCAACCACCGATGATTACCGCTCGACCACCTGCGTCATGAACGGCACGAGCAATTTCTAACGTCAAGGTGAGTTCAGTTATACTGGTGCCGGTGAGTTTTGAGCTCAAGTTTGTTCCTTCGTTGTTCTGTCATCGCATCGAGTCAATTTTACCTGTTAGACCTTAAGGTTCCCTGGATCCAGATTTTAAGATACTAGATTACGCTGTGTGCTACGCGAAATCCGTAGTCAGAATATCGAAATGCAGGGTCTAGCTTACTACGCGCGGCGGTTCGACTTATCGTGAGTGCATGTCGCCAGGCCCCTCCACGTGAAACACGACGCGCTCCCTCTACTGGTCCCGTCGGATTTCGGTTTTGAGAGGTACGATAAAAATCCCTCGAGTGCCAATCGTTACACCATTCGTGAATATTTGTTGCAATTCCGTAGATGCCAAATTCGTTTGATTCCCCAAGCCAGACCGGCCACGGACCCTCAAGAGGACCCTGACCATCTTTTGGGATCCACTTTGGGATACTGTTGCCCCACGGATAACGCCACATCTCTTGTGTACCGCGCGCTGCACGTTCCCATTCTGCTTCGGTTGGAAGCCGCACTGTTCGTTCCCCTGTAGATCGCCAGTCGCAATAGTCCTGAGCATCGTCCCAACTCACACCAACGACTGGAAGTTCTGGATTTGAAAATGCCGGCACTGTCCAATCTCGTGGGATTTCGTGGCCAGTTTCTTTAATGAAATCAGTATATTCACGTCTAGTCACTGGATAAATACTTAGTTTAAAAGTGTCCACCCACACCCGGTGAATTGGGCGCTCATCTTCCTGACCTTCTCGGCTCCCCATCAGAAAACAGCCGGCCGGTATCATCGAAAAAATTTCCATGTAATAGAGTATCCTCCAAGACACGTCCTGGCCGCACAGGCTATGCTAGAGAAGAGATTATGGCTCAAATGAAGCGATACTACGGACAGGGTCGAATTTGGACAGTCCTAACCCTAACAATATTGGTTGGTTCAGGTTGCTCAATCAAGACCATGGCGATCAATTCGTTGGCCGATACGCTGGCCGAGAGTGCTAGTGTCTATGCTTCAGATGAAGACCCTGAACTTGTCCGAAGCGCGCTTCCGTTCTCTCTCAAGACACTTGAGACACTTCTTGAAACATCACCGGAAAATGCAGGACTTTTACTGTCGGCGTGTAGTGGTTTTACCCAGTACGCGAACGCATTTCTTCAGACGGATGCCGACTTGATCGAACTGGAAAACTATGCAGCTGCCGTCGAACTACGGGACCGGGCCCTAAAGATGTACGTGAGAGGGAGAGATTACTGTCTTCGTTGTTTAGAGCTTGAACATCCAGGCGTCACAGAGCGGTTGATGTTTGAGCCCGAGAAAAGTCTGATGTCGGCAACAGTAGGCGACGTACCGGTCTTATACTGGCTTGGTGCCTCGTGGGGACTGGCAATTTCTTTGGGACTCGACAGGCCAGAGCTCGCAGTTGATCTACCAGCCGTGAGAGCATTAATGTTTCGGGCGCTTAGGCTCGACGAAGATTACTCCCGTGGTGCAATACACGAAGCCCTGATAGTGCTAGAGGGTATGCCTGAGACCATGGGTGGATCACCCAAGCGGGCTCGTGAGCATTTTGAGCGCGCGGTCAAACTCTCTGGAGGAGATCACGCTGGCCCGTACGTAACTTTTGCTAGCACCGTCTCAGTCGCAACTCGCAACCGTGCCGAGTTTCAGGACTTGCTCGAGAAGGCAATAAAGATTGATCCGAATAAGGAGAAGAGTGTGCGTCTTCTGAATCTGATTACGCAAAAGCGGGCTCGTCACCTTCTTAAATCTATCGACGAACTATTCTTCAATATGCCAGGGCAAGAGGAGATTTCACGATGACATTACTTCGCGTTGTCGTCACGCTATCGTTGTTGTTTGTACCAATGGGGATAATTGGCCAGGAGGTCCAGATCAGGTTGTCAACATTTGTGCCTGAAGGATCGGTTTGGGATAAAGCTCTCAGACAGATGGGTGCAGACTGGCGCAAGTCGACCCAGGACCGAGTTAGATTAGTGATCTTTGCTGGAGGACAACAAGGTACCGAGGCCGATGTGGTTCGAAGAATGCGGATCAACCAGCTTCAGGCCGCTGCACTGACCCTTCCAGGCTTGACTGATATAGATGAGGCATTCAATGTCCTTGGTATTCCGTTCTTTTTCGAATCAGATGAAGAACTCTATTATCTTTTGGACAAGTTAACACCAACGCTTAGGCGCCTACTGGAAGAGAAGGGGTTAGTCCTACTGAATTGGGGTCACGGTGGTTGGGTCCATGTGTTTACGACAACGCCAGTCAAGAGTATGGATGATCTTAAGGCGGTTAAACTGTTTACCTCGGCTGGTGACGATAAAATGGTGCAATGGTACAAGAATAACGGATTTAGACCGGTAGCATTGACACTCAACAGTGTCTTGATGGGCCTTCAGACGGGCTTGATTGAGGCTTACCCGAGTCCGCCTTACTTAGCAATGTTACTTCAATGGTACAAGAGTACACCCTACATGCTTGATGTTGCGCTTGGACCAGCGCTGGGAGCTACAGTTGTAACTCGCCGGGCGTGGAATCGCTTAAGTGAAGAGGATCGTAATCGATTATTGGAGGCATCACGGCGTGTCGAGCAACAACTTGTAACTGATGTTTCGAAGCAAGATCAAGCATCAATCAAACAAATGGAGCGACGTGGCCTTACTGTTACGTCTATGGAGAGCACTACGGCCGAGACGGACTTCAGAAAAACTGCTGAGTCACTCGCATCGTCGATGCAAGGAGTGATGGTTCCAGATGATATTTTCAACATGGCCATCCGTGAACGAGAGAACTTCAGGCGAAACAGATCAACTAGCCCGCGCTGAGTATAAATTATGTCTACGGAAGGATTGCGTTGGCATAGACGGATACTTAGGATTCTGAATTAATCGGCCGTCCTAAATTGGTCACCCCAGTTCAAAGAATTCTTACTGGCATAGCTGGCAGGGAAATTGGAATGACGGATGCGCAATTAGGTAGGGATTTGTGTTTTTGGGATGCGCAGGTGCTGGCGCAGCGAATACAACGTGGCGATGTTACGGCTGCGCGCGTCATGGAAACCTTTCTTGATCAAATAGCGCGAACAAACTCGTTCGTCAATGCTATACCAACTCTAAGACCAAGAGATGAACTACTTACTGCGGCTCGAAAGGCAGACGATGCTCTCGAACGTGGAGAATTGGTTGGTCGATGTCACGGGATGCCGTTGGCAGTTAAAGACCTTGCACTTACAAAAGGTATCCGAACAACTTACGGTTCTCGCATTTATAAAGACTTCGTGCCAGACGCTGATGCCCTATTTGTTGAGCGGCTTAAACGGGCTGGCGCCATCATCATCGGGAAGACAAACACTCCGGAATTTGGAGCCGGATCTCAGACATTCAACGAGGTCTTCGGTGTGACACGAAATCCGTACGATCCTTCAAAAACATGTGGTGGTAGTAGTGGTGGTGCTGCGGTAGCCTTAGCTTGCGGTATGTTGCCGATGGCCGATGGTAGCGACTTGGGTGGCTCGCTGCGAAACCCAGCAAGTTTCTGCAACGTTGTTGGATTTCGTCCGTCGCCAGGTCGTGTGCCACAGCTGGGAGCCCCTCCGTGGAACTCTTTACAGGTTGTCGGACCGATGGCTCGCACAGTCAGCGATATAGCATTCCTTTTGTCTGTGATGGCTGGACCTGATGTACGAGATCCCATTGGCCTAGGAGATCCTGGGGAAGTATTTCTTCGATCATTGGATCGTAGTTTTCGTGGTACCAGGGTCGCGTGGAGTCAAAACCTAGGACGATATCCCGTTCAACCGATTGTCAATGACGTGTGTAACGAAGCGCGCCCAGTGTTTGAAGAGCTCGGTTGTTTTGTGGAGGATGATGAACCAGACTTTTCTGGTGCAGATCAAATTTTTCAAATACTTCGTGCTTGGATTTATGCTAATTGGCTTCATGACGATCTTGAGAGTCATCGGAATCTTATGAAGGACACCGTGATCTTGAACACCGAGCAAGGTTTAAAGTTAACAAAGCAGGATGTTGCGGCTGCGAACACTCTCCGGACCGAACTGCGGGAACGTATTGTCATGTTTTTAGACAACTATGAGTACTTGATTCTTCCTGTTTCCCAGGTGGTTCCGTTTCCTCTGGATGTGGAATGGGTGAAGGAGATCGACGGCACCGTAATGAACACGTATGTCGATTGGATGGCAACATGCTACGCTATTACTCTCACTGGTCTACCGGCTATCTCAGTACCAGCGGGTTTCACTCCTCAAGGGTTACCAATCGGGCTGCAGATCGTTGGTCGGCCCTTTCAAGATTTCGCTGTGTTGCAGGTGGCACACGCCTTCGAGCAGGCAACCTTACACGGACGCCGTCACCCAACGATAGTGACAGAGGGTCAAGAATTGGCGTGACCGTACGAATTTAAATTGGATTATGTTTGAAGCCGGTAATATTTGAGAATTCGTTGCCTTATTCAGGTCGCTGGATACGATCGAGACATACCAAGGCACAGAAGCATGCTGATTTCAGACATCAATTTTCATTCTTAATTGAGAGAGCAATGTGTTTTATTGGTCGGGATGGTTTCTCGCCTGCGGTTGTGATAGACCTCTGAAGTAAAAACACGAAGATTACTTGGTTGAAAAAATGGAACAAGTGGGTCGAACTCGGTGGTTACCGGAAGATTCGTGGATGGCTCGTGTCCTAGGTTGTACTGAAGAGTTCGTAGCGAGTTGTCTGTTGGCAGCCATGGTGCTGTTACCTATCGCGGAGATTCTTGTACGAATTGTTTTCAATGTTGGTATACCTGGGTCTGGACCATTCGTGCAACACCTAACGCTCTGGGTTGGTTTCCTAGGTGCCGCACTTGCAGCTCGCCATCGAAGACTAATTGCGCTGGCAACCGCTAGTTTCATTCCTGACGGTTCTCTGCGTCGCGTGATCGAGATTGCAGTTGCTGCGGTTGGTGCTGCAGTTTCAATACTACTTGCGAGGGGTGGTGTTGAGCTCGTCCTCGGTGATCGTGAAATGGGGACAATCATAGCGGCAGATATCCCCGTCTGGATAGCTCAACTCATCCTTCCATGTTCATTCGGATTAATAGCGCTTCGGCTCGTGTTATGTGCATCCCAGGATTGGTTTGGACGAGCTGTAGCTGGAACAGGGATCATCTTGGGTCTCTGGGTTGGACAATTCATCGAGATATTCGAAGGCATCTCAATATGGACCGGGTTGTTCGTCATCGTAGTCGCTGCTTTCCTCGGTGCCCCGATCTTCACGGTCTTGGGAGGTGCGGCCGTCTTGCTGTTTCTAGCTGACGGAATTCCGCCTGTAGCCGTTCTGATTAGCACATACGGTCTGTCAGTATCACCAACGCTAGCTGCCCTACCGCTATTTACACTAACCGGCTTCCTGCTCGCGGAAGGCGACGCTTCACAAAGGTTGCTGCGAGTGTTCCGAGCACTTTTCGGATGGATCCCTGGAGGAACTGCTGTGGTGTGCGTAGTGGTCTGTGCATTCTTCACGGTTTTTACGGGTGGATCTGGTGTTACGATTTTGGCTCTGGGTGGATTATTGTTTCCGGCACTGCTTCGTGACGGATACCGTGAGAAGTTCTCGCTTGGCCTACTGACAGCCTCAGGCTCTCTAGGTCTGTTATTACCACCAGCACTTCCCTTAATTCTGTACGCCATTATTGCGCAAGTGCCTCCTAAAGAGCTATTTATAGGCGGCATTCTACCGGGAATATTATTGATTGCCCTCATTGCTGGATGGGGAATTCGTGAGGGTGTTGTTACAGGCGCGGGGCGTACACGTTTTCAGTCAGCCGAGGTAGTCGCGGCCGTGTGGGCGGGAAAGTGGGAACTTTGCTTGCCGGTTGTCGTGCTGGTCGCGTTCTTTAACGGTTGGGCAACTCTCGTAGAAACCGCAGCTTTAGCTGCTTTCTACGCATTCGTAATCCAGAGTTTCATTCATAGAGATCTGTCGTTCCGACACGGGCTAAGAAGGGCATTTGGTGAATGTGTAGTCCTCATCGGTGGAGTAATCGTGATCTTAGGTGTGGCCGTTGGTTTTACTAACTATCTCGTGGATGCTCAGGTTCCAGCGCGATTGTTAGAGTGGACGACCACGCATATTGAATCACGAGTGATGTTTCTTCTCGGACTTAATCTTTTCTTGCTTGTGGTCGGGTGTCTGATGGATATTTTCTCGGCGACAGCCGTGATCGTTCCTCTGATCGTTCCTCTGGGCGCAGCATTTGGTATCCACCCAGTTCATCTCGGGATTATCTTTATTGCCAATCTCGAATTAGGTTATCTAACACCACCGGTTGGACTAAATTTGTTTCTCGCCTCTTACCGTTTTGATCGAACACTAGTGCAGGTATACCGCGCATCCTTACCAATGCTGATAATTTTGGCTTTTGGTGTTCTACTGATCACCTATGTACCGTGGCTAACAACCGGATTGCTGGAGCCTTTAGGTAACCCGTAGTCAACACTGTATGTGCTGTATGGATAGTCGTCGGGACGACAATTTTGATCGATGTGAGTGCGCGCTGGAATGAACGCTCCGATATTAAATGGAGAAAATATAAGATGTGCAGCAGTTTCTTGAGATTAGGAATTCTCGTTGAGTTATTGGTGTGTGCGTTAGTTGTGTGCGAAACACAGGAAAGGGAAAGTTTAAGGACGATCGCTGGGAATGACGATGTTGAGTCTCGATTGACGAATGTTAGGCAATTGACGTTCGGCGGTGAAAATGCTGAAGCATATTTCAGTTTTGATGGATCAAGGCTTATCTTTCAGTCGACGCGTGATTCTTTACTCTGTGATCAAATGTTTACAATGGATCGAGATGGTCTGAATACCGTGATGGTGAGTAATGGAGCGGGTCGGACAAGTTGCGGGTACTTTTATCCAGACGGTGAGTCCATACTTTATGCTTCAACCCATTTGATGTCTGGAGAGTGTCCTACAAGACCTAGTTTGGAACACGGGTACGTCTGGCCAGTTGACGAAGGTTATGATATTTTCCGTGCCACGTCGGACGGTTCAAGTCTGACGCGGTTGACCGACACGCCCGGCTACGATGCGGAGGCGACAGTCGACCTAAATGGACGGATTGTGTTTACCAGTGCTCGTGATGATGATCTGGAAATCTATTCGATGAATGGGGACGGATCAGAAGTGAGGCGGTTAACTAATCGTTTAGGCCCAGACGGAGGAGCGTTTTTCTCACCTGACGGTGAACAGATTGTGTTTCGTGGTCATGAAATTTCTCCCGGAACTGAGCTTGAGAAGTTTCAGTCGCTGTTGGGGCAGGGCCTTTGGCGTCCCACGAATCTCGAGATTTTTGTCATGAATGCTGATGGTAGTAATCTCAGACAGGTGACAAAACTCGGCGGGGCTAATTTTGCACCATTTTGGCATCCCGATGGACAACGAATTATCTTCTCCTCAAATTGGCATAACGCTCGTGGGCGAAACTTCGACCTATTTCTTATTCATGTTGATGGTTCGGGTCTCGAGCGAGTGACGTTTGATGCTGCTTTCGATGGTTTTCCGATGTTCTCACCTGAAGGAACTGAACTTGTATTTGCGTCTAATCGTCGTGCACAGACCGATGGTGAAACGAATGTATTTATTGCCGATTGGGTAGAAAACTGACACGAAGGTGACGAATGGATCAAACACTTCTGTTGCTTCGTAAATTGGTCGCGATCAATTCGGTTAACCCGTCACTAGAGTCCGGAGCAACGGGTGAGTCAGTTATAGCTGAGGCAATCGCAGCCGAACTTCGTACAATTGGTCTAAACGTTGAAGTCGATGAGATCGAACCCGGTCGGCCTAACGTTGTGGGTGTCCTTGAAGGACGATCACCAGGACGATCGCTAATGTTGTGCGGGCATACAGATACAGTTGGTGTGGAGGGAATGCGTTCTCCCTTTGTGCCAATTGAGAAAGATGGTCGTTTGTACGGCCGAGGTGCACAGGATATGAAAGGAGGATTAGCTGCGATGATTGGTGCGGCCAGAAATTTGGTCGAGTCGGGTGGACTTGAGACGGGTCGTCTGATTGTTGCTACCGTCGTGGATGAAGAACATTCTAGTCTTGGCGCTGAAGCAATGGTTACTCGTTGGCATGCAGATGCGGCGGTTGTCACTGAACCGACGGAATTGTCAATCGCCGTTGGGCACAGGGGGTTCGTGTGGATTGAGATAGAAACACGTGGGATTGCTGCGCACGGTAGTAGGCCAAAAGATGGACGCGATGCTATTGTTCGAATGGGACGGGTTCTCTCAAAGCTTGAGGAACTTGATAGAAACTTACAAGCTCGCCCACCTCATCCATTGATGGGGACGGCCTCCTTACATGCGTCCAGGATCGTCGGAGGTCGGGAGCCAAGCGTCTATCCCGATCGATGTGTGCTCGAGTTGGAACGACGGACTCTCAAAGGCGAGTCGGAGGAGTTGGTACTCCAAGAGATTAGGGATATCCTTGTGGCCCTTCTTGAGGAGGATAACGAATTCGAAGGGTCAGCTCGCCTAATATTCGCTAGGCCACCGTACGAGATTGATCCAAATCATGAACTTCCAAAGGTTCTAGCACAAGTTCTAAGAGGTCGTTGGCCAGTGAGCGTGACTGGAACATCATTTTGGACGGATGCAGCGGTCTTGGGAAAAGCGGGTATTCCGTGTGTGTTGTTCGGACCTGGGGGAGCTGGGCTTCATAGCATCGAAGAATACGTCAATTTGGCGGATGTACTAACTTGTCGTGACACCCTCTCAGACCTTGCTCGAATGTTCTGTTGACGGTTACCCACCTAATTTCATCGTTATCAGTTATTCGATCATTGGAAACTGATGGACTTAGTCGCACAAACGAAAAACGCCGATCTTTTTTTAAGAATGCGTCAGTAAAGAACGTTTCTCGAAACAGAACGAGTAATTAATCTCGTACCGGACATGAGGAGTCCAATTTGATGATCTTGTCAAAAAATTGGCTAAAGACTACCTTAGGTGAGCCTTGAGTATCAGTGTAGGCGAATAGTGTTACTAGAAGAAGTCAGCAGGTGTTGAATAGTGCGAGCATAATAGCGTAGTACGATGCGGTCGCGGATACGATATCGGTCTCCTTCGACTACGATGACCCCACGCGCTACGAGTGGAGCGGCCGCCTGTTCAATGACTTGCTGCCCACTGGTTACATCGAGATTTGCTTTCACCAGGCGCAGTGTATCGAGCAGGTCATCAATACGTGTCTTAAGGGCTGAACTGGTGATTGACGGACGTATCGCAGCCGCTAGAACTGCAGTAGGAAGCACCTTGTAAAGCCTACCAATCGCGTCTCTAATTTGGTGGGAAAGTCGCATTATGTCAAGGCGAGAGCCGGGATCGCAGTGTGCCGTAGGAATAGGCTGTCCAAATGTTACGAATGCTCTCGATTGATAGCCAACGGCGTCCCGCACCATTTCTGCGATCTCGTAAGTGAATCGTCGCTGACGGCGTTTAACACCTTGCTTGGCCAGCACGTGATCCTCCAAGACGAGATCGTAAGCTATGGCAATAGGAACAATGACAAGGTCAGAGCGTTGTGCAAGGAGAGCAGCATGAAGCAAGCTGGTTTTTAGTGGTTTCAGTGCACCACTGTAACTACGCCCACCCTCCAGATAAAGTAGTAGGTCGTGGCGTTGTAATACCTCGGCGATATACGCTTTGAGAGTTATGAGGTAAGCGGGGTCCTTGGTATTTCGACGGATAGGTATTGCCCCGGTTACATAACGATGGATTAGTCCTAGTGGCCCTCCGAACAGGTTGATTCCTGCTGCGATGACCGGGGGGCGGACGCCGTTATCGTCTAGCACAAGCGGTTCGACGAGGTAGTCCGTGTGACTCTTGTGGTTGGAAGCGTAGATAACCCGTCCGTTCCGTGTTGCAGCTCTCGCGATTTCAACGTGTTCCTGTAATCGGTCGATCTTTCGAAGAATGGGGTAGAGGGGATGCTGGAGTGCCCGATACAGAGGATAACGTTGGGTAGTACACAGTTCGTCAAGGTAGGCTTGAATACGTTGCTTGACATCGAGCTGTACCTTGCCATGAACACTGCCGATGTAGCGTGCAACTTCCTCTCGAGCAAGAACAGCTCGGACTATATCATCCATAACCATGGGCGCAATATAACACGGGCCGGAGGGCGAGGCCTCGGGTTGTTGAGCGGATAAACACCAGCCGCTAGTACAATTACTTTGTTGGCCACAATAGCGTCAATTTTCATTCGCTAGCGACGAGCCACCGTCTGGCAGGGGAGACGTTCTACTGGACAGTCCTTCTCTCGCTTCATAGACTTGAACAGGCTAAAAACATGAAACGTTTAAATGACGTAGTCGTTCTAGGAGCTGGGATTATTGGGTGCTCAGTCGCACACGAACTAGCACGACGCGGCGCGCGCGTTTGTGTTATCGATAGCCGCGATGTCGGCTGTGGCGCAACTCAGGCGTCTGCGGGAGTCCTTGCACCTGGCATCGAGAGCAACTATCCTATTTTGCTGGCCCAGTTAGGGGTTCGGAGTCTTCGGCTCTATAACGAGTTCATCGCGCGGGTGGTTGAGGAATCTGGAACAGAAGTGCAGTACGTGCGAAATGGTGCATTAGAGGTCGCCGTTGACGAACAGTCTACTAGTGGGTTAGAAGCAGTTTCAGCCCGACTTACTGACTTAGGTGTCTCGGCTGAGCAACTGAGTGGCCATGCTACTCGTGAGATAGAACCTGGGCTGACCGAGTGCGTGCGTGGAGGATTGCTAGTTCCAGAGTATGGTTTTGTTGCAGCTGCTGATCTCACGCAAGCAGTGCAGAGGGCAGCGGTGTCACACGGTGCGAGTTTTATCTCGTTGCGAACGGCAACGCGTATTTTGTTCGAACATGGTTCGATTCGAATAGAAACCAAAACTGACACCATGACAGCAGGGATCGCTGTGATAGCAGCCGGTAGTTGGTCGTCTCAGATTGACGTTATTGGTGTGCCACGGTTACCAGTAAGACCGGTTCGTGGGCAGCTCTTGCCTCTTGAGTGGCCAGTTTCTCAGTTGCAGCGGATCCTCTGGTCGTCTAATTGTTACTTGGTGCCGTGGACCGACGGATCTTTACTTGTTGGTGCAACAGTTGAGAACGTCGGGTTCGATGAACGGTCTACGGTGGCTGGTGTAAGTGAGCTTCTTGAAGCTGTGCGCAATTTAGTACCTCGAGTTAGAGATGCTGGCTTCAAGACGGTGAGAGTCGGTCTCCGACCTGGTACGCCAGATGATCTTCCAATAGTCGGAGCCTCTGCGATTGTTCCGAATCTGATGTACGCAACAGGCCACTATCGAACAGGTGTGTTGTTGGCGCCACTCACAGCAGAACTCGTGGCAAATTTTCTGCTCGACGGAAATTCGGATCCCGTATTGGATTCGACGTCTCCCAGTCGGTTTGGTGCCTATTAGGTTCGAGCCAACGCTGACCTCTACTAAGGGAAAGAGCGTTTTTGTATTCGCTGAAAGAGTTCAACTCATTAGGAATGGACATAGAGAGCTTTGCAACTGAAAAAGAGTTACAGTTCCAGAGAGGTTGCAGCAAGGACCGGTCTGAGTGCCCGTCAGCTTCAATGGTGGGATTCACATCGTGTCCTCCATCCGGCAATCGCTCCACGGCGTACTAACGCAGGTGGTTTTACAGAACGCCGGTACTCGCCTATCGATCTGTATGAGCTCTTGGTACTTGGGGATCTTCGTCGCCGCGGGTTCTCTGTACATAAGATTCGCTTGCTTCTGAATACACTAAGAGACCACTTTGGTGTGCGGTTGTTTGATGCGATAGGGGGTGGAGGGCCTGTGACGTTGCTGACTGATGGACGTCAAATCTACGCGCGAACAACTACTGGAGCATTTTTCAACGTGTTGCAAGCCCCGGATCAGCCACTCCTTGTCATTGGTGATGAAAATAGGTTTAAGGTACTTAGCTCAAGGCTCCGATCGCGCAAGAGGCGGCAGAAGCCAGGGGGCAAGAGAAAACAGAAGCGGAATTAGAGAAGAAATCTCAACGAGTTTCACTTCAGGCTATTATTAATCTCCAGATTTGGCAGTTTACAAACCGTGCGAGAGCGTTCCGTGTCTTTTCTGCACTTCGATCGGAAGCGACTTTCGTTGAACTGGCAGAAGGGTACCTCGCGAATAGAGGACCTGCTTTACAGGATCCGGACACGACTCTGTTCTCTAAGAAATTGCTGCACATAGTATGGTCCGCCACTACCGCGACCGGTCGATCCGCTTGCTTTCCACCCACCGAACGGATTGATACCAGGCCACGCTCCCGTTGTGGCTCCTGCTCGGCGGTTAGCGTAAACAGTACCAGCCTCAACTCGGTCGAAAAACTTTGCGATCTCGCTTTCGTCGTTTGAAAAGATACCGGCCGTTAACCCGTATTCGGTGCGATTTGCGAGTTTGATTGCTTCGTCCAGTGAGCCAATTCCGAATATAAGCGTAATGGGTACGAATAATTCTTCGGAAAAGAACGGGTGGTTGTTTGGTAAACCGTCGACCAGGGTCGGTTCAACGAAGTAGCCATTGTTGAATGGTTTCCCTGTTAGTCGTTGACCACCAGTCAAGATCCGACCACCATCCTTCTTGATTTGTTCGATCGCACCCTCATATGTTTCAACAGCGGCTTTATTGATCAGGGGTCCCAGCCAAACATTACGTTCGAGTGGGTTCCCAACCGTAAGGCGTTTTGTCTTCTCCGTAACTTTTTCTACAAATTCTTTCACCACATCGGACAAGACGTACGCTCGGGAGCAGGCTGAACACTTTTGGCCCTGCGCGCCAAATGCTGAGCGCATTACGCCGTCAGCTGCCTTATCAAGGTCAGCAGAACCCATCACTAACGCCGGATTCTTACCGCCCATTTCAATAACTAGTGGTCGGGGTATGGGTCGAATCCCATTATCGCGAATTAACTTCATCCCAACTTCTTTTGACCCAGTGAAGACAATCCCGTCTATGTCAGGGCTGGCGACGAGTTCCTGACCAACGGTGTTGCCATTACCCGTGACAAAATTAAATACTCCAGCCGGCAACCCAGCTTCCACTGTCAGCTCGTACAACCTCAAACCGACAAATGGAGTGTCGCTCGCCGGTTTAAAGACGACCGTATTACCAGAAACTAGTGCTCCACCGGCAGGGCCAGCTGCGAGTGCCAGAGGAAAATTAAACGGAGAGATGACTGCCCAGACACCGTACGGACGAAGGACGCTAATATTTTCCTCATCAGGTGTGAGCTTTCCCATAGATTGCTTGAATCCACTGTGTTCTTCGAACTGGTCACAGTAGTAAGCGATAAGCTCAGCTGCTTCCTCGACATCACCTACACACTCGAGGCGGTTCTTTCCCGCCTCGTATCCCATAAGTGCAGAAAGTTCCCAGCGATTTGCACGAATCCTCTCAGCAAGTTTTCGGACCATCGCTACCCGCTCGTCCCAAGGTCTCATGCTCCAAGCTGGAGCGGCTGCACGTGCAGCGGCGACGGCATCTCTTGCGTTCTGCGGAGTACCTTGCTGAAAATGTCCAAGAACGATTCCTGTGTCGATCGGACTCGTGTCGGTGAACAGCTTTTCTGATTCAACAGCTTGTCCGTTGATGAACATCGAGTGGGTTTTACCAAATCTGGACTTGACTTGTCCAATTGCCGTATCGATCCCGTCGTGCAGATCTTTCATCTGATCTGTGCTCATCGTCGCATACGTGATTTTAGCTTCTTTCTTCAAGGTGTCGGTCACGGCTCTCCCATTTTCTTAGGCTTAGTTAACAGTCTACATTCTATCCGATTCTTAAAATTCTCACACCATATCTTGGTTATTGGTTGGCACCTCAAGTCTGTGACTTTTAGCTACGAGTCTGGTATTTATCTTAGAGTTTTTTCCCCAGGGTTTTAATAATTTCTCGACTCACGTTGGCACTGTTTCCACCAGTGATTCCATCGGCAGGATGCATACTAGAGTCACAGAAGTACAATCCCTTGATGGGTGTACGAAATCGTTTCCAGCCAAAGGCAGAACGAATGTTAAAGAGGTGCTCGAAAGTCGGTTCACCATGAAAGATGTGGCCGCCAGTTAATCCGTACGTAGTTTCAAGATCGAGTGGGGTAATCACCTGTCGACCCAGGATCAAGTTTTCTAGTTTTGGAACGTACGTTGAAACTGTGCGGATGATCTTATCTGCTAGTAATTGGGTGCTATCGGCCCAAGTTTTTCCTTTCAGTGTGTAAGGTGCAAACTGCATATAAATAGACATGACATGGCAACCGGTTGGAGCAAGTGATGGATCGGTCACGGTTGGAATAGTTATGTCGAGGTAAGGTTGTTCTGAAAAATCACCGTATTTCGCCGAATCATACGCCCTCTCAAGGTAATCCAGGTCAGGGCCAATGTGAATTCGACCTGAGAGCGCAGTAGTGACATTGACATTTGAGAGAGGTAAAAGCGCTTTAAAGTCAGGAAGGTCTCCAAGTGCGAGGTTAACTTTTGCGGCAGTTCCGGCGTACCGGAAGCGTCGGATTTTGCTGGTAAAGTCTGAATCAAGATGCATGGGATCGATACAATGGAGAAATGTTTTCTTTGGGTCAGCGTTAGAGACGACGATCTTGGACGAAATTTCTTCGCCTCCGGCGACCACCACGCCAGACACTGAGCCATCTCTGATAACGATTTTACTCACGTCAGAGTTAGTTCTAATTTCTGCCCCGACACCCTTCGCTGCTGAGGCGATGGCCTGACTCATTGCTCCTAATCCGCCAACAACAAGGGACGTACTCCAAAGGGGGCACCTATTAGTGCTTGCTTGAAGTAGCATTGAAAGGCCAGTTCCCGGTGATCGTGGACCCATAAAGGTTCCCACGATTCCTCCGGCCGCGACGACGGCTTGTAATAAGTCTGTCTCAAACCACTCTGTGACTAGATCTGCTACTGGCATCGGTATCCATCGGAGTAATCGATAACCATTTTCACGTCCAAGTGATCGAAATTGTTTTGTCGTTCTCAGTAGATTCCAGACATCAGTCAGCATGGATTGATTGAGCGGTTGAGGTGTTGCAAAAACAGAATTTTCAATAAATTGACTGAGCTTGGAGACGATAAGTTGAAATTCAGAGTAGCGTGATGCGTCGTTCGAAGAAAATTTTTTAATCTCAGAGATCGATCGGTTCACTGAATCGTAAAGAAGTAATGCACGACCATCAGGATGTGGTGCAAAGACACTAAGCTCCGGTTGGATTATTTGAAGTCCATGGCGGTGAAGTGCGAGATCTCTGATGAGGTCTGGGTGTATTGGGCCGGCAGTGTGTAGAAGTGTCGAGCATTTAAATCCTGGATGGAACTCATCTGTAATTAGTGTGTCTCCGACCACATTTCGGTGCTCGAGCACAAGTGGTTTAAAGCCATTTTTTGCGAGGTAAAATGCGGTTATGAGGCCATTCAGTCCGCCCCCGATGATAACGACATCACGTGTCTTAGGCATAGCCGTCGTTAAGAACGAGAATCAGGAGTTCTAACACTCTAGAGAAAGCAGGCAGTAGTCTTGATCCTTCTCGAATTCTAGGTTTTAAGTATCACTCGAGCAGCGTTTCGTCCGGGGGCACCCATGATTCCGCCCCCGGGATGAGTTCCTGAACCACAAAGATAGAGATTCTTGATTGGCGATCGATAACTTGCCCAACCAGGAACAGGTCGTAGAAAGAACAACTGTTCGCGTGTCAGTTCCCCATGGAAGATATTACCTTCAGTTAACCCAAATTCTCTTTCCAGATCAAGTGGAGTGAGTATCTGGCGGTGAAGGATTATATTCTTGATGTTGGGAGCGTATTCCGCAATCGTGTCAATGACTACATCTCCGAATTTTTGGCGCTGCTCGTCCCAATTGCCGGTCCTGAGGTCGTATGGTGCATACTGAACGAAGCAAGACATGACGTGTTTTCCAGGAGGAGCGACTGAAGGATCGGTTAGACTTGGAATGACAATATCGATGTATGGTCGGCTGGAGAACTGTCCGTACTTTGCTTCGTCATAGGCACGTTCTAAATAATCGATACTGGGTGAAATAGAGATGCTCCCCCGCAAGTGTGGTCCCAATTCGGGTAAGCAGGTAAACCTTGGAAGGGAATCCAGTGCCAGGTTGACCTTACCGGATGAACCACGAAACTTGTAACGACGAAGATCATTCACAAAGTCATTCGGTAGGTATTCAGATCCGACCATTTTCAAGAACGTTCGGTGTGGGTCTGTGCTCGATACCACCAGATCTGAGGAAATATAGTCACCGTTTTCTAAAATGACTCCGGTAGCCTTGTTTTTCTTCACCACGATATTAGTAACGACTGACAGCGTACGTATTTCAGCGCCTGATTCTTGAGCGGCACTCGCGATCGCAGAAGAAACCGAACCGGTTCCACCGCGAGGTAATCCCCAGGAACGGAAAGTTCCATCGATCTCTCCCATGTAATGGTGTAGTAGAACGTACGCTGTACCAGGCGATCGAACTCCTAGTAGTGTTCCAATGATACCTGACGCGGCTAACGTCGCTTTCAGCACGTCTGTCTGAAACCACTTTTCAAGAAAATCAATCGCTGATGTCGTCATCAACTGAATAAAGTTGTCTTGATCATGAGTGTCGAGTGAGCGGAAACGTTTTGCAATCGATAAGAAATTGGATAGAGAGCGAAGATTATTAGAGAATGGATCAAGAGGTGTCATACTCAAAAGAGGTTTCACGAAGCACGCCATCCTAATCATCGCATCGCCGTAATCATCGTAGGCCTTGGCGTCAACCGGTGAATGTCTAGCGATCTCCCTTCGTGTTTTGGAGAGGTCATTTACGCGCCACAGATAGTTGTTGTCAAGCATGGGCGTAAACGTTCCGTCTAGAGGAAGGATCTCTAGGCCATGACGCTTAAGGTTGAGTTCGCGAATGATTTCTGGGCGTAATAGAGAGACGAGATAAGAGCAGACAGAGAACTTGAAACCAGGAAAAATCTCTTCAGTGACTGCCGCTCCACCGACTAGATGGCGACGTTCGAGTAAGAGTACTTTTTCCCCTGCTCTTGAAAGGTAAGCTGCTGTAACAAGTCCATTATGGCCACCACCTATTATAATCACATCGTAATTTTGTTTCAGAGGCATCAGTAGAGACTCACATTTTTATTACTTGACGACATCCCCTCACTCTTAGGTAAGTTTAATTAATAAAGGTGCTCTTGGTTTCAGGTTGTCCTGAGATTGATAACCAGTCAGTAAAAGTACAAGCACAAGTAGGAGTAGTGACAGTACTAGTTTCAGTTGTAAGCTGAATTAAAAGTTATTCTATTAAGATTTTGCTGTTTTGGAACCTGTATCTTGACTACGAATGAGAACCATGTTCCTTCTTGAGGTGGTGCCATGTAGTGGGTTAAGCTGTGGGGTTGGTATGGTGTGAGGTCAGAAACTTAAGGTTGAGTGATGGATTTACTTATTGTAGGTGGTGGTGGAGCTGGACTGCGCGCGGCCATTTCTGCCGCTGAGGCGCGACCTGGTCTAAGCATTGGTGTCATATCGAAGGTCTACCCTATGCGTAGCCATACCGTATCAGCTGAAGGTGGTGCGGCTGCAGTTATTAAGGTAGGTGACAGCCTCGACGATCACGCGTACGACACCATTTCTGGTGCCGACTGGCTCTGCGACCAGGCTGCGGTTGAAGTATTTGTTAAAGAAGCTCCTAATGAATTATTGCAACTTGAGCACTGGGGGTGTCCCTGGAGTCGTGACCAAGAAGGCAACATTGCGGTCCGACCGTTCGGTGGAATGAAGGCGCAGCGGACGTGGTTTGCTGCGGACAAAACTGGCTTCCATATGCTTCATACGTTGTTCCAGACCACCCTAAAGTATGAAGCGGTTCATAGATACGACGAATGGTTCGTGACGAAGCTTCTGGTCGACGGTGGTCGCTGCCAGGGAGTTGTCGCGATCGAGTTGGCAACGGGAAGAATTCAAACGATCAAGGCAAAGGCGGTTATCCTTTGTACAGGAGGTTGCGGCAAGATCTTCCCGTTTACGACTAATGCAAACATCAAGAACGGCGACGGGATGGCTTTGGCGTACCGCGCGGGAGTGCCATTGAAGGACATGGAATTCGTCCAGTACCATCCTACTGGGCTGCCAGCTACAGGCATCCTCATTACTGAGGCGACCCGAGCTGAAGGGGGATGGCTTCTCAATAAGGATGGCTACCGCTATCTCCAGGATTACGACCTTGGGAAACCTGAACCTAAACCAGTGTTACGAGCTATGGAGCTCGGTCCGCGTGATCGCCTGTCCCAGGCCTTTGTCAAAGAACAGCAGAAGGGACGTACATTCGATGGTCCGTACGGTCCTTACGTGAACCTCGATATTCGACATGTCGGTGAGAGCCAGATCGATAAGAAGTTACCTTTTGTTCGAGAGTTGTGCCTTAAGTATGCAAACCTCGATCCGGTTAAAGAGATGATTCCGGTTCGACCGGTTGTTCATTACATGATGGGAGGCGTTCATACTGATCTCTTTGGGGCGACACCGCTGCCTGGGCTTTATGCGGCCGGTGAGGTCGCCTGTGTGAGCTTGAACGGTGCGAACCGATTAGGTTCGAATTCACTAACCGAATGTCTTGTCTTTGGTGCAAGAGCTGGGCGAAGCGCGGCAATTTTTACTGAGTCCCAGAAAGAGTCAAGTGCAGCTGTTGAGGCTCAAGGTCGGGACGAAGAGCGACGGATTAGTGAAAAGTATTTACGGCGAAGTGGAGGTAAAGAACGAATTGCTTCGGTCCGGACCAAGATGCAGGAAGCTATGGAAAAGAGTGCTGGAATTTATAGGACAGGTTCCAGGCTTGAAGAAGCTGAACAGGAGTTGAAAGAACTCCAGGATCGGGCGACTAATCTCCTGCTTGACGACAGTAGTCATACGTTTAACACTGAGTTAACTGCGGCTATCGAGCTAGGATACATGCTGGATCTGGCGGAGACAATTGTTAAATCCGCGAAAGAACGGACCGAATCGCGCGGTGCTCATCAGCGTACAGAGTATCCTGAGAGAGACGATCAGCGGTTTCTGAGGCACTCGTTGTGCTATCGGGCAGAGGATGGTTCACCACGCCTCGAGTATTCACCAGTGAGTATTACACGCTGGCCGCCTGGGCAGCGTGTATATGGAAGGTAGTGAGATGACAGACACAGTTGCCCTGACCGTTTCGCGGTATCGTCCCGAAGAAGAATCTGAACCAACCTTCCAGAGTTACACTGTTCCTTTTCGGGAAGACTGGGTGATACTAGATGCTCTCAATTACATCAAAGACCAGGTTGATGGTTCGTTAACGTATCGATGGTCGTGTCGTATGGGCGTGTGCGGTAGTTGCGGAATGATGGTGAACGGCAAGGCTACGCTCACTTGTGCGGCTCCCTTATCTGAGTATACTCGTGGCCCCATTCGGATCGAACCATTGCAGTTTTTTCCAGTTATACGGGATCTTGTTGTGGACATTACGAGCTTTTTACAGAAACTCCGACATGTGAAACCGTGGATTATACGAGAGGAGGAGCGGGCCCTTTCGGATGGTGAGCATCGCCAAACTCCAGCCGAGCTCGAGGCATACAAGCAGTTCAGTATGTGTATTAATTGCATGTTGTGTTACTCCGCGTGCCCTGTAGTAGGCCTTGAGCCTAACTTCATTGGACCTGCCGCCATCGCGCTTGCTCAGCGGTACAATATGGATTCTCGTGATCAGGGAGCACCTGAGCGTATGGATCTTCTGAGTGACCACGAAGGTATGTGGGGGTGTACGTTTGTCGGTGAGTGCACAGAGGTGTGTCCGAAGAACGTTGATCCGGCCAAAGCGATCCAGCTATACAAAGTGGCAAATGTCACTAACTGGGTTAAGTCAGTGCTTCTCCCCTGGGGAACAAAATGAGTGGTAATCCCGACTACACGGAGTATCAACCAAAACCGTACAGGCGTCCGATACCAATCTTGTGGTGGCTCAAGGATCGCTCTTATTTTCTGTTTGTTGTCCGTGAGCTGACGAGTGTATTCGTGGCTTTCTTTGCTGCGTTGTCTCTTTGGCAGATCCATGCACTAGGTCAGGGCCCAGAAGCCTACGCCGCCTTTGTGGATCGCTTGGGATCACCTGTGTTCGTTGTTGTTAATGTGGTTGCTTTACTCTTTGTTCTCTACCATACCATAACATGGTTTCGCCTTGTTCCTACGGCGGTGGTGTTACGGTTTGGAGAGAAACAGATTCCAGACGCCATAATTGTGGGTGCTCATTTTCTGGCTTGGTTGATATCATCTGCAGTTGTTATGTACGTGCTATTGAGAGGGTAGATGGCAAAAGATTTCACACCCTTTTGGTGGACTTTGTTTGGCGCCGGCGGAAATGTGGCAGCGCTTCTGTTTCCCATCCATATGTTTCTTAGCGGTCTGGCTTTTCCACTAGGGTGGTTAACAGAGCCAACTTATGATTTTCTTCACACTCTAGTGGAACATCCAATAACGCGCATATATTTATTGGTCTTTATTTGCCTCCCACTTTTTCACTGGGCTCATCGCTTCCGCTACACGATCTATGATTTATTCCAAGTAAAACATCTCACTGGTCTCATTGCTATCCTCTGCTACGGTTCCGCTGTTGTAGGAACGATCGTGGCAGCCTACACCTTGTGGAACTTCACCTAACATAAAACTGCGAATAAAAATCCTTGGCGTCAATCGAGTGCGCGGTAATGAAATATAAATCAACGAAGATGATCACAAACCAAGAAGGTTTCCTAGTGAGCCGGCTATCAATTGTGTGGTCAGTGGATAGTGGACTCTCCTTCCTTGGGCTTCCAGCGAAGCGACCTTTCTAGTTCCTCTTCTTCATTCCACTTCTGTCTTTGGGCCGCTCGTTTTTGACGATGCATAAAGATCGCGTAAAGCGCTAAGAGTGTTACCCCCATCCAAAGGACAAATGGTCGTGTTAGGATAGGGACCCACCGTTCCCATAATCGTTGGCGAGTCCAGAATCTGTCTTCCGCCCAGACAAGTGGGTCACCCGTTGTTTCGTAGAAGGCGTTTTCGAACGACCAATCACGAGCGATAAGGGAGAGTATTCTAGCGGCTAGGTCTGAGCCGTACGTTCGGAGTAGATCGTGTACAAACGCACCGGATAAGCCATAAGCTCGTGCGGTTGCTTGGCGGTTTCCCTCAAACAGTTCGCTTAACTCTGCAATGGATACACGTCCACCCCAGACGATTCCCCAGGCAAGCCGCGTACGATCCTCGAAAGCCCAAGTTCGTTCCGCTGCCATCGCAAGACCTTCATTGAACCAACGCGGAATCGAGCGACCCTTCGCTGCCCTCGTAATGAGAATGTGAGCAACTTCGTGTTGTAAAAGTGTGTCAATGGAATCATGCGGGTAGGTAGGAGTTCGATCGGGAAAAAGGACGATCGCCTCATTTTCTGTATCAGCGAAACCAGAGATCCAATGTGGTGTGCGGCGGGCCAATTCTGAGGACTCAGCGGCGAAGACGACACGGATGGGTGAACGAGATTCTTTGAGTCCGACGAGTTGCATTACGGATAGAAGCCGTGCGTGATCAAGTTTCTCGATCCATGCGGTTCCCATCGGTGCTAATTCGTCGACGGCGATGATTAGCTCTGGCGGTTCAACCATTCCCGAGCAGACAACACCTGCAGTAAGAAGGAAGATACCCACCACTCGGACGGCAATCTTTTCAACTAGCCAGAAGCCCATTTCGTCACCTTACATCAAATTGTCTGTGGAGTACGCTATCTGGTTAAAAAGTTACCTGTGAATCAGTATCAGCTCAAGACTTTTGAAATTTTGTCTCTGTCGACAGGAGACAGCTTTTCTTCTTTTCCGTCCACACAGAGTGTCGTACCGTGACTAGAAGGTAATACTTTAGCAATGGAAGAAATCGGAATACCTTTCGTTCTCAGAGCGGTCATTATGTTACGGGTGTCAGACGGTGGTGTGGTAATAAGCAATGCCCCAGATGCAATTAGTCTGAAATGATCTATATTGAAGTATTCACAAATGGTTCGTGTTTCAGGAAAAACAGGAATGGCGTCTCTGTAGACTCTTAATCCCTTACCAGATGCTGTAGCGAGCTCGCAGAGGCCGGTTACTAAGCCACCTTCAGTCGGGTGTGCATACCTGTGACCCGCCCGGCCTTTGTGGCGGTGAGTGCCGCCTCGACAACACTGATTCCAGGGTCGAGCAAGAATCGTTTCGCACGTTCGATCACGACGGATGGGATACTATTTCTAAGTTCCATTTTTTTCACGCGCAAGAATTGCAGTACCCTCGATTGTCACACCCTGGGTCAGTAAAACCTCGTCACCTACCTGAATATTTGCCTTCCTGATGAGGTCTGTCTTGGCGACTTCACCAAGCATTTGGCCAATGAGAATTGGGCGGTCGACTTGGGCCGTCACTTCACTGTGACCGCCACAGACCGTTACGCCTAGGCTATCGCAGGTTTTTCGAATTTCGCCTATGATCGCATTCACGAAGGTTACCGTTGCAGTACGTTCTGGTATGAGAAGTACAACGAAAAACCAGCGCGGTCTTGCCCCAGAAACTGACACGTCGTTAGCATTAACATGAACCACGTAAGAACCGATGTGTTCGGTAGCAAAAGTGACGGGATCGGTTGCCACAACGAGACAGCGATCGCCGATTTCAATGACCGCTGCGTCTTCACCTACGCGAGGACCGATTAGGACCTGACTGTCTTGCTGTGGCAGGTTAGTTAGCAGTTCTTGCAAATGGTTTGTTTGGAGTTTACCGACAGGTATCATGGAGTTCTTCGGCTCGTTTGACATGGATGCTGATTGATGTAAATTATTCCATCTGTAAGGTAAAGCCTTCGGGGTGGACCGCACCACGGGGTCTGAGCATAGCTCAGCGCGACTGAGAGTGATTGTAGGTAGCGGTGATCTCAGTTTTGATGCCACCCCGCAGTGAGAAATCACCGGTCACAGTCATTTGGCGAGGCTCGACTGCGGAGGTCAGGTCATCGAGAATCTGATTAACGACGTGCTCGTAAAAAATGCCACGATTGCGGAATTCAATGAGGTAGTATTTTAGTGCCTTGAGCTCTAGACATCGACGGTCCGGAATGTAGGTTATTCTGATTTCGCCAAAATCCGGGAGGCCAGTTTTGGGGCAAACTGACGTAAACTCAGGGCACCGGATGGTGATCTCATAATCCCGTTCAGGCCTAGGGTTAGGGAAGGTTTCCAGGGTAGTATGTGCCATGTCGTAGATTCTACCTCGGGTAGCCACTGAACTTGCGATTGACAGGGCTAGACACGCGCGTTAGGATACGGCGTTTTTATAGGGGTTCCCGCAAGTGCCGTCTGCGTGCGCGGCCGCCTGGCGGGGGAGACATCAGCGCGCTTAAGTCAGGGGGACGTCGATGGCCGAGGCCCGTAGGATGGGCAAGTCAGAGCTCTTCTCGCACTTCGCTGAGCGATTTGAGGTAAAGCGCACAGTGGCGCGCGAATTTTTCGACGAGCTAGTTACGCTCGCCGAGAAGGAATTGAACCGATCGGGTGAATTCGTTTTACCGGGTATGGTTAAGCTGGTCGTCCAAAAGCGCAAGGCCCGTATGGGACGTAATCCTGCCACCGGTGAAACAATCAAGATCCCAGCAAAGACAGTTGTGAAGGCAAGGATTGCCAAGCAACTAAAGGACACTGTCTTGCTACCACACTGAAGTTGTAGCGGGGGGTACACGCGTATTGCACGTCAGTCCGAGGGGGGGAGAGTGGCGTACGGGGCGTGTGATGGGCTGCATCACCGGCGGGCGGACTGGCTGACGGGTCTGGTCTGCCCGGTGGTGACCGTTAGGGTCCTGCTTTGGGGAATCAACATCGGCAATCGGTGTGCGACCTGGAATTTGCCAAGGACGGCTAGCGTGATTTCGTTGCATGGGGGGGGGAACTACCTTCAAGTTCTCTCACACTGGCCACATGCGCTGGTTCTGTTGGCTAGGTTGGGTCGTCGGGGACCACCGTATTGGCGTAGTATCTGGCGTCTTGGCGTCTGACCCGAAGCGGTTGATCTGTTTGTTTGGTGGTATCTTCTCTTCGGTGAGGTTTGGTGTTTTGGATTCGGTAGAGAATGGCTGGGCGCGTGCTCTGCGTCAGTTCGTGAATCGTTGATATTCTTTCCTTGATTGACCTGTCAGTAAAGCGAGCTAAGGCTGATTCTGCACCTTACCTTTTAAGATATCCAAAGGCTCGTGTTTTTTCGCAGCGCAGGCCAGCGGCCTTTTGGTCGTCATCGAATTGGCGACTGCTGCTGACCGTACGTGATCATTATCTGGTGGATTGTTGAGGACTGAGCGATGCCAACCAATATCCTGATGCCTCAGCTAGGTGAGTCAATCGCTGAGGGAACTGTCGTTAGGTGGATCAAGCAGGTGGGTGCCACGATCGGTCGCGACGAGCCGCTGTTTGAGATTACTACTGAGAAGGTTGATGCGGAGATTCCGTCGCCGGCAGAGGGCATCCTAACAGAGATTAGGGTCAAAGAAGGTGAAACGGTTGCGGTTGGTACCGTTGTGGCGGTAGTTACCACTGTTGGTGAAGAGCCAGTATCTGATATTGAAGAAATAAGTATTGAAGTATCTCCATCTTCTCTTGACGATTCGCGAATGACTCTAAAGAAGGAAACGGGTCGAAAAAGGGTACAACGTGCCTCGCCTTTCGTTCGAAGTATTGCTCGAGAACACGGCGTTGATCTGACTGAAGTACAAGGCACTGGCGTTAGTGGGCGGATAACTAAGGAGGATATTCTGAAGCATGTGGAGGTCGGCACTACCTCTACTCCGGCTGTTTCTTCAAAAATAACTGAGATGGGCGGCGTTACGTTCGGGCCTGGTGAGCAGATTAGGGTTGCTCCCATGACAGTCATGAGACGTAAGATTGCCGAACGCATGATTTTAAGTCGTCGTACATCGGCGCATGTCCATTCGGTTTTCGAGGTTGATTTTTCACAAGTTGCATCGCTCCGTGAAGCGGATGTGGCTGCTGACGGTCAAGGGAAGTTGACTTACCTTGCCTTTGTCGCTCAGGCTGTAGTCCACGCGCTCCGAATAGTTCCGCTGGTCAACGCCTCACTTGATGGAGACAGGGTTGTATACCGTAAGGAGATTAATCTCGGGATTGCCGTTGCCCTAGAGAATGGACTTATTGTTCCCGTAATTAAACGAGCTGATAAATTAGACATCGCTGGCTTGAGCTTGGCGATTAGAGATCTGGCTGAGCGTGCTAGGGGTAAGAGTTTGAAGCCTGAAGATGTAGAGGGAGGCACGTTTACCATCACAAACCCTGGTGCCTTTGGTTCGTCGTTTGGGATACCAATCATCAATCAACCCCAAGTGGCCATCTTGTGTGTCGGAGCCATTCAGAAACGGCCTGTTGTTGTGAACGATGACGTTGTCGTGAGGCTAAGGGCTTATCTCACGCTCGGTTTTGACCACCGTCTGATCGATGGTGCAACGGCCGATCACTTTCTTTCATCTATTAGAGACAAAGTGGAGAATCCAGATCTCGTAGGAATATAGTGGTGCCGTTGATACGCTGACACCTGAGAGTTGTTGAAAGGATCTGGATTGTGCCGTGCTAGTGTGCAGATTGCTATGAACTCGAAGACCACTCAGACTAATTTATGTTTGGTCTAATTCCTTAGTCAATGATGAATAGATATGAGGTCTGACCAAGGAGTTAATGTCTATGCGTCCGCTTGAAATCCGCCGGTTGGGTATGACACCGTACGGTAGGGCACTGGAAATACAGGAAGAACTTGTCGAGGCGCGGCATTGCGGCCGTGTTTCAGATGTTCTATTGCTGCTACAACATCCACATGTCATAACTCGAGGAGCCAATGCGCGCCGTCACCGCGCAAATATACTTGCCTCCCCAGCGACACTTGCAGCGCGTGGGGTGTCATTATTTGATACAGGACGTGGAGGAGACGTGACTTACCATGGCCCGGGTCAATTAGTTTGCTACCCAATCGTTGACCTTAGGCCAGACCGATGTGATGTACATCGTTATGTAAGGGATTTAGAAGAGGTATTAATTCGTACTGCCGAAGTCTTCGGTCTTAGAGTGGGGCGTGTCAGAGGCCTAACAGGTGTGTGGTCTGGAAGTGATAAGGTTGGTGCGATTGGTGTTAGGATCTCTCGCTGGATTACATGCCACGGATTCGCACTCAACGTATCCACTGATCTCGATTACTTCAACCTGATCATTCCGTGCGGCCTTACCAGTTACAGTGTGACTTCTTTTGACAAACTGATGGGCCGGTCACTCGCGATAGATAGCGTTGAGACAGCAGTTATTGAAGAATTTGCCGCGGTTTTCGATAGGCAGATTGCTTAGTGGTGTGTCCATATCTACCAGGGGTTCAAATAACGAGATGATAATTGTCAGAGTCATTAGCTTACCCTGCCTCCAGCGCATTTTGGTGCTGAACATTTTCATAGGCACTTAGCGACGGGATGACTATCTGGTTGACACCCCATCGATGAAGCAGCACTGTTATAGTAGTGACTACATCACGTGCCCCCATTTCCCCGTCGAGACCAATAAAGCAGGGATATGCTCGATCAGAGCCTCCAGTAGCGACTGCTTCACAGATGCGGCTGGCTGCTGATGCTAGGGAGAAAGGACCTGGTGGCCATAGCCGTGCCGCTTGTGCTTTTAGCCGAGCCAATGTCTTGGGTTCCATTACCTGCATCAATTTTTGGCCGGCGATAGTGGCTTCACTCCAGAGAATTACTGTGTTGGCAGGAGGCATACCTAACACACCCACTGACACATCAGATGGTGACTTGCCGACCTCGACCGCTATCATAGATCGAACAGCAGACGTTAGAGCAGAGGGTGCAGATCCGATTAACTTAGTCCGTGGAATCTTTATTTCTCTAAGTCCGGTCTCAATTGCTTGTCGGTCTGAGGCACCTGCACAGACCATGACAGCGTCCTTTTCAAAGTCTATTAGTTGTTTTAGAAGTGATCGAGTGCGTTGGTCCTGTACAACCGTAGCTGATGGTTTGGCGAAACCAGTCAGTGAGATTACCGTCGAACCTTGTACAGTACTGAGTTCAGTGGATGATACGAGACGAGTTCGAAAGCCTTCAATTGGGCCTGCCTGCTGAATGTCTAAAGTTTTTCCAGCTGCTACACCTATCGTTGGATCGATCAATCTAATCTCATCAATTCGATCGCGTATGGCAAGCTTGTGAGCAAGTGCCCCGCCGAGTTCGCTGGCGCCAATAATAGAGACGATGGACATGGCGGTAATGTTGACGGTGAATCAATGAAAAAGCAAACAGAAGTCGAAAGTTTTTAATCGGCTGCTCGATATTTCAAATATCAATCTCCAATCTTATATCTTCGACTTCACTTTCTTTGGATGCAGAAGTATTCTATTTGCATGAGTGGTACACCTCAACTCGCTAATAAGGTCGCCATTGTGACTGGGGGCTCACGAGGCATAGGGTTTGGAATTGCTTCGGCTTTGATTTCTCATGGAGTCAATGTGATGATCAGCTCCCGTACAGACCAAGCCCTACTGACAGCGCGATCAAAAATTGAAGCTCTGACGAGCTCAGATTCAGCGAGATTTATTCAAACTGGAAGTTTTGAGTTCTTAAGGACCGATGTTCGTAATCAGGTAGAAGTTCAGCGGCTGTTTGATGTGACCGTTGAGCGGTTCGGAGGGCTTGATATCCTAATCAACAACGCAGCAGTCGGGCCACGTTCCGATGTCTTTGCACAGTCACCAGAGGAGTGGCGAGAGATTATAGACACGAACCTTAGCGGTGTCTTCTATTGCTGCCGTGCGGCGATTCCGCTCCTCCGTCGTCGTCTCGGTGGTTGGATCATCAATGTTAGCAGTCTTGCGGGCACACATCCATTTGCTGGGGCAGCGGCCTATTGCGCCTCGAAGGCTGGATTGAACGCCTTCAGCGAAGCTCTGATGCAGGAGTTACGCCACGATGACATTCGTGTCAGCTGCGTCGCACCTGGTTCGGTAGATACGATTTTTGCAGGAAGCAAGTCGGATGCGAGTACAGAGTGGAAACTCTCAGTTGATGATGTTGCCAAGGTCGTTACTGATCTTCTTTCACATTCTGGACGGAGTTTACCTAGTCGAGTGGAGATTAGGCCGGCCAAACCAAGAAGGTAAGGGTCAATTAACTTGTTCCTGTTTGGACGATTCTCTTTTTGTTCTGCCTAATGGTTTGCGATCCACATTGGCAACGACACTTTCTGTTGACGAGTGTCGTGAAGTGCGGTCCTCATCGGTTAATATATCAACGATTGTTTACCGCGAACCAGTGCGTTAGGATTCTGTAAGCAACGCGAGTTCTTGAATTAGCAATTCTACTATTTCAAGTTAGGGTTCGTGCGAGACGATTAGGTCCACAGGTCCAACCCGTAATCGATCACCTGATACGAGTACTGATGAATCTATACGGTGATTGTTGATAAATGTGCCGTTAGTACTGTTGAGATCTTCAACAATGAGCTGACCACCAGTGTTTGTCAGTCTGCAGTGCTTTCGAGAAACCGTTGCTGTGTCTACAATAAAATCAGCGGACATGGCTCTCCCGAGTATCTTAGATTTTCCAAGTGTGATACGAAACGGAAGCGAGTCTGGCTGAGCACTTGTTGCCGTGCGTAAGATCCACATAGTGCATCGACCTGTTGGATTATACTGAGTTTCCGAAAACTCATTTTACAAATGTTGGACTAGCGTCTAGTTGTGCTAAGAGACTAATGAATTCTTTATGACCCATGAGATTCCACGGGAAAGTATTACTAATATTCGTGTGTTGTAAGACAAATCAATCTAAGATGCTCCGCGCTATTCATTACCTTTGAGGGAGTATTTCGGACAGCCATTCGGTAATAGCAGATACGACATCTGCGCTCACGGTCTTGTGTGTCAGACTCGCGTACTCGTCGATTTCGCCTGTTGTGGAAGGCACGAGTAAATGGTTAATACCATCAAGACGTGCTACCTTGAAATCAGCGTATGCAGCTCTTGAAACTTTGATTGTTCGTGCCCGTGCGACTTGTTCTAGTCGGTCAGCGTGGTGGGGTGGGACCTGTTTGTCTAGTTTCCCTTGAACAATCATGATCGGTTGCTTGAGTTTTCGCATTACATTGCCTGGGTCGAAGGTGAGTAAGCTTCGAAACCATGGTGTATCTGCCTGCCGACGAATATCAGTAGGAATATCTGCCCACCCATTCCTAGATATAACTGCTTCTTGAATTTGTTTTTGGAGTTTAATTTTTATTTGTTTTTCGTCTTCAGAAACCTGCATACGGTCGAGTGCTAGTCGTTGTTGTTCAAGGATCAGGTCGGCACCCAATGTACCAGGAGTTGCAATGAGCACAAGTGCTGCGATTTTCTTCTCTCTCGCGGCTGCTAGTAGAGAGACCCAGCCACCCTCACCATGTCCAATGACGACGATTCGCTTGTCATCTAGATCTTTGCGCTTATCGAGGTATTTCACCATCGATTGGGCGTCCTTAGCGTAGTCAGCGAGAGTAGCCCTTTCGGTTCGACCACCACTCTGACCTACACCTCTCCTGTCGTAACGAGCAACCAGAAAACCAGTGTCTGCCAGTGCCCCTGCGATTTGACCAAAGATAGGTATCCCGTACACGGTTTCATCGCGGTCGACCGAATCTGACCCTGGAACTAATAGTACCGCCGGTAAACGCTCTCCTTCTATTAATTTATCTTCAACTGGTTTAGTTATCGTTGCACCAAGACTGAAACCAGATGCAGGAACTCTAACATCAAAATCTCCAGCATTTCGTACACGCACTAAACGAGCTGCAGTGGAAGAAATATCTAGGCGGGCCATATCGATTGATGCGGTCGGAATTTTTACTCGTAAAAGACGGTGATTGTCACTTGCCCATATTTCAGCTTCGATAGGTAGCTCTGGACTAAGGAAAGTCACTTCATAACGGCGGGCATTAATTAGCTCGGTGGCAGTTAGGATCTCATCGTCAGAGAAGCTAGTTAACTTTGCCTTTATTTCACCCAGAGGTGGTACGTAAACTGGAAACTCGCCACCTACCTCAATACTTGACAGGCGGACAGCCAGAGCTTCGTACGCAGCAAAAAAGTTAACAGGAAGCACGAGTGTTTCAGCGGATATTGGATTCGTATGTGTTTTCGTTTGACCAGATTCTTGAATTTTATTTGTCGCGATATTTTCTTCAAAGGTTGTATGTAATTCGTACGGCCGACCTTTCACGGTTGCGTCAATCTTGAGTTCAAGTGGGTGCCAGTCAGCACTGTACCTCATTTCGAAGACATGACTTGAGATGTCCAGGGGGGAAGAGAGTTGGCTGTTCGAGGTGATCGTCCAACCAGTCGGCGTTCGGGTCACATTAGTACGTTCGAGACCAATGGGAGTCGATTGTATAAAGACCGTAAAAGTCGTCTCGCCGGGTTCCGGTGATGGGTTTTCCTGAGGAAAGGTTGGTTCGGACCAGATCGTAGCGAAAATAAGGGCGACGACAAGTCTTCGTAGCATCCACATCTCATTTGAGCATATCATCTAACGTAGGTCTAGGTCCCAAGTTCGTACACTAAATGGTGTTCTCACAGTGATGACGTTTTCTTTAGACCAATACAAAGCGGTTCGTGATGGAGCTGGCGTTGTTGATAGTTCTGACCGAGGGAAGATTGCGGTATTTGGCGCTGATCGCATCGACTACCTCCAAGGGCTGCTGACAAACGATATTGGCAGACTAGTGCCAGGGACTGGTTGTTATGCGGCTTTTCTTACACCTCAGGGTAGGATGATCGCAGACCTCCAGGTGCTTGCTCTCGATGATGCGATACTTCTTGAGGTGCATCCTGAAGTCAAGGATGCTTTGATTGAGAAACTACAAGAGTTAATCTTTACTGAGGATGTCCAGATTACTGATTGGACCAATACGTTGGCATCACTTGGGTTGTACGGACCGAAATCCGCGCTTGTGTTAGCAACAGCCCTTGCATCTAATAATTCCACCAACAATCCGACGGTCAAGCAGATAGCCTCGTACGAGGAATATGGGAATTGTCGTTACAGTGTTCACGGAACTTCAGTAATTGTGGCTAGAATCAACGATTTGGGTGGAATCGGATTCCATCTCTACGTGGAAATCAGACTGTTGAGCCGTTTTCACAAGACGTTATTAACTAGTGGTGCCATTGATGTGAACTCCGAGACGCTTGAGGTGCTTCGAATAGAGGTTGGGAGACCGTTGTTCAAGGTCGACATGGATGAGACAACGATTCCCCTCGAGGCAGGCATTGAGGATCGAGCCATTAGTTATACCAAAGGATGCTATGTTGGCCAGGAAATGATCGCTAGAATTCTGCATCGTGGACAGGGGAAGGTTTTACGAAAACTTGTAGGATTAACATTCGAAACGACGATTCTTCCTCAGAGAGGTGTACTGTTGCATAGCGGGGGACGAGAAGTTGGTTGGCTAACAAGCGTAGCTTTTTCAAGAAATCTTAGAAAGCCGATAGCTCTCGGCTATGTTCACCGAAATCTGGCAGTGCCGGGTTCAGTCGTAGAGGTCGTCCACGAAGATCACCGTCTCACTGCCGTCATTACGGAACCACCGTTCGTTAGAGTTGTACCAGCTAGAGGATAAACTTCTGTTTATTAGGTAAGTTTGTCGCGAAGGTCGCAGGAGTCATTCTTAACGATTAGGGTGATTAATTCTTTGTCGGCCGGAGGAAACTTCAGTTTTGAAAGACAATCTCGTGTTACCCAACGGACCGGCTGATTGAGGAGAGGTTGAGGTATTCCGTTCATGTTGCATTGATAGAAATGAATGCGTACGATTCGATCATTGTACCCGTGTGTTGTGGAGAATAGTTCGTGTCCAATCGTAATATCAACGCCTAGCTCTTCACG
The DNA here is from genome assembly GCA_965249535.1 of Vicinamibacterales bacterium. Taxonomy (GTDB): domain Bacteria; phylum Acidobacteriota; class Vicinamibacteria; order Vicinamibacterales. The sequence goes on along the minus strand of OZ252241.1, from coordinate 1,139,004 downwards.
AATTTCACGCCGCAGACATATTTCGTGAGTTTCTCCAGGGTCACACTTTCCGCCTGGAAACTCCCAGTAATCTTCTAGGTGGGTACCCTTCTGACGCTGAGTGATCAAGTAAGTTTCATTATTCTTGACAACGGCTGCTACAACGACGATCGAATTGATGGGAGTGACCACTTAGAATTTTCTTTGATGGCTTTGATTATATGGAAAGGTTCGACACATTTTATTTAATGGGCACACAGGACATTGTGGTCTGCGTGCAACGCAGACCATTGCACCAAAGTCCATCAAGGCTTGGTTGAAATCGAAAACATGACGTATAGGCAAAAGCGTTTTTGAAATTCTCCAGAGTTGTTGTTGCGTTCGGTGTGTCCGTGGATTACCTTTCGCGATGAAGATACGAAATAGTAAGCGTGCGACGTTGGTGTCCACAATTGGAGTCCGTTGGCCAAAGGCGAAGCTCAGGATGGCACCCGCCGTATACTGACCGATGCCCTTAAAAGACCGCAGTGTTTTTTCGTCTGATGGTAAGGTGCCACCATGGCGTGCGACAGCTTCCCGTGCGATATTACGAAGACGTAAAGGTCTGATGTTGTAGCCGAGTGGGTACCACAATTTTACAACAGCTTTCTCAGATGCGGAAGCTAGCAAGCTAATTGTGGGATATTTGATGATCCATTCGTCGTACTTTGGTTTAACACGATCTACTTGGGTCTGCTGAAGCATTATCTCTGATACGAGGATTCGGTAAGGATCCTTTGTTTCTCTCCAGGGTAGGGTGCGTCCATTACGTCGATACCAGGTTAGCAGTCGTCGTCGAAAATATTGTCGTTCATCTGATGTTGGCAGTGACACTTTTAATGTCTTCGAATGGTATAGTGGTCGTTTCTTTGGCATTTGCTCAGACACCGTCCTACTTATTGTGAGTGACTAGTAAGCACGTCAGTTAAAACACTATAATCAAATCGTGGCCCTCTATACCAGGACAGGAGACACCGGCGATACGAGTCTTTTCGACGGCACACGTGTCTCCAAGGGTGACCCTTTGGTTGATGTGTCCGGAGAAGTTGATGAGCTGAGTGCACACCTGGGTATGGCATTGGCAATTGGCTTAGACTCCGATCTCGTTGAAATAGTTATAGAGTTGCAGCGGGATCTCTTTGCTCTCGGTGCTCAAGTTGCTGATCCTAGTGGTCGGATTGCTGAGCGTGTCACCAAAACAAGAGTTGGTGATCAAAATGTACAGCGAATGGAAGAGTGGATCGATCACCTTGATGAAAAATTGCCGCCACTTCGACGTTTCATTTTGGCCAATGGTTCCCCTGCTGCTGCCAATCTTCACCTTGCACGGAGCGTTTGTCGTCGTGTGGAACGTCGTGTAGTAGCACTTGGATTAGCCGTAACTGTACCGATCTTGGTCACGTACGTGAATCGTCTTTCCGACTTATTATTCGTTCTCGCCCGTACGGTTAACAGTCGAGAGGGGCTCTCCGAGATTGAGTGGTAGGGTTGATCATAGTGCGTCGACGTCTGTTTTCACTTCTTCGAAAATCTTCCTTGCCAGTTCTTGAGACACTCGCTCACGAATTGCTCCACACTCGACCAAGGTCGTTCCTTTGGTTGTCTTGATTTCGACATCCCACTGGTCTTTTACAATGCCTTTATCTTTATCGTTGAAGGACGTTGGTGGAAGGACGACGGCTGACGGAAAGCGCCGAGAGGCGTAGGCGGCGATAGGTGAGCCGTTGATTAGCACACGAACCGCTTGTATTTGGTTTTTCGGGATCACGTGTTCTCCATAATAAAAATGGTTGTAGTCTTTACTGAAGACCTTTAATTCGCGTTCAGCTGGAACCTCAACTACGATGGTTCGACCGCGTTTTCTGACTGCGGAAAGGGTTTCTTCTCGACGTCTATGATGTGTCTTGAGTCCAGCCACCAAGCTCATCGCAACGACTAGCAGTAATAGAACGATGAGAACCGCAAGGAAATCGCGCATTAGTTTAAAATGTCAGCTTTACGGGCAGCTTTGACCGCCTTAGCGGAAGTGTACCCGTAGCTTGGTCAGGATTGTTAGAATAGTCACCTGTGTATTCTACGGATGATCGACTCGCTAGAGCCTATAAGGCTTGTGCGAGCTTAGCTCGGGAACATTACGAAAACTTTCCGGTCGCATCAAGGTTCTTGCCCCGCCGGTTGCGTCCCCATGTCATGGCTGTCTACGCTTTTGCACGCGTGGCCGACGATTTTGCTGATGAAGGTAATCGATCGCCAGACGAGCGTGAATTCCTCCTGGATCAGTGGCTGAAATGCCTACATGCGTGCGCAACTGTAAGTGTAGCACCAACATTTCACAACCGACTGGAAGTATCTGGTGTCCAGCAGGAAGCATTGTTTCTCGCCCTGGGCCACACAATTCGGGTCTGTAAGCTTCCCGTGGCGCTCTTTGAAGATCTCTTAGATGCATTTCGTCAGGATATCACGACGTATCGGTATGCTACGTGGGACGAATTGCTCAACTACTGTAGCCGTTCGGCAAATCCTGTGGGTCGCCTGATGCTTCGCATTGCAGGTTGTGAGGATCAAGCTCTGGATCGAGCATCAGATTGTCTCTGTTCCGCTTTACAGTTAACGAATCTCTGGCAGGATTTGAAGAGCGATTTTCGTCGGGGTCGGATCTACGTACCGGTGACTGACCAAGAAGAGTGTGGTGCCTTGGAAGAAGATCTGGAGGCCAACCGCTTCACCGAGGAATGGCGGTGTGCGTTAGCAAGGGTATGTAGGCGTACTCGTGCACTATTTGCTGACGGTCGCAGTGTTTGTGACGGATTACCAGGACGGATGGGTTTTGAGCTTCGTCTCACGTGGCTGTGTGGGAGCAGGATCCTCGACCGTGTGGAGCAGTCTGGATCTGATGTCTTTAGGGACCGACCAGTATTGACTTTTCCAGACAGTCTGCCGATTTTGTGGCAAGCTGTGACTTGGAGTAAAGATAAGATTAGGTAATGAGGCCTGAGGACCTAGAATGAGGGACAGATGACGAAATTTAAAGCTACTCACAAATCTTGACCGCACTGTCTTCAACATTCTGGGCTTTCTAGGATTCCCTTGAGTCGAGACACTAATTTCTATTACTCGTTTCTCGTTCTACCAGCGGAGAAGCGCAAGGCCATCGTGGCAGTCTGGGATTTTTTTAGGGCTGTTGACGATACAGTTGATAATCCTGTCGGTGATTTAACCTCCTGGCTGAACGTAGAAATCCAGACAAGGGAAGTCTTAGCGCGTTGGCGACGTGAACTTTCCGCTTGTTACGGACAAGGTGTTCCTGAGACCGGAGAGGGTAGCCGTTTGAAGCCGTTCGTTCAGCGATTTAGTTTGCCGCGGCAGGCATTTGAAGCAGTCATCGACGGCGTTTGGATGGATATCAGTGTACAACGTTACGAAACATTTGACGAGTTATACGAGTACTGCGTTCGTGTTGCGTCGGCTGTTGGCCTCATTTGTGTTGAGATTTTTGGTTATCGAAATAAGAGTGTACACGAATACGCTGTAAATCTTGGAATCGCTCTTCAACTTACGAACATCGTCCGTGATATTCATGTCGATCTTATGCGGGGTCGATTGTACTTACCGCTTGAAGATCTACGCAGATTTGGTTGTACGGAGGGTGATCTGCGAGCTGCAAAAATCTCTAAGCCAGTAGCTGATCTACTGAAGTATGAATGTAATCGGGCTCGTGAATATTACGAGCGGGCTCGGAGCGCACTGCCTCCTGAAGATGCAAGACGACTCGTAGCGGCTGAAATCATGGGTGCGACCTATTTTAGTATCCTAAAACGGATTGAGCGAAGGGGCTATGATGTGTTTTCACGAGTGATTTTTGTTTCTCGTCTGAGGCGAGCTCTGATCACCGCTGTTACTTGGATACGAATAATGTTCACACCCTAAGAATTAAGAAGAGTAATAACGTAGGATTGGGATACAAATAGGCCGTTAATGCTTATTTCAGGATTCTAGAATCTTGGAATATCCGGTATTAAGAGACGAGTGTCTAAGTTTCAGTACTATTCAGAAGCCAGAGATGTTTGATGTCACGATTATAGGTGCCGGATTTGCCGGTCTAAGTGCAGCTGTTGATTTAGCCTCACGTGGTGTGAGGGTGATCGTACTAGAAACTAGACAGCAATTGGGTGGTCGAGCAACAGCGTTCATTGACCGCTTTAGTGGCGAGTCTGTGGATAACGGCCAACACGTGCTATTTGGATGCTGCCGGAAGACATTTCGTTTTCTCTCGATGATTGGGTCTACGAGTCACGTGCAGCTTCAGCACGATCTTGATGTGATGTTGGTTGATTCTGATGGTCAACGAACCCGGTTCAGGTGCCCGCCAGCACCACCACCACTAAATTTACTCGGCGCCGTACTTGACTGGGAAGCGCTTACACTACGTGACCGACTCTCGGCGCTTCGAATCATTCATCCTGTATGGCGCGCCAGACGCCGGTTCAAAAACAACGATTTTGTCGTACAGGCTTCTTCTGAAGAGACGGTTGAGGACTGGCTAGTTAGGAATGGACAAACACCTCGATTGAGAGAGTTGCTCTGGAACCCCTTGGCCTATGCAGCTCTGAATCAGTCACCATCTCACGCGGCTTCGCCGATGTTTACGCGGGTGTTAGCCGAACTATTGGGGCCTCATCAACAGGATTCAGCTATTGGGATACCCAGTCGACCCTTGGATCAACTTTACACGGAACCAGCCCGTACATTTATTGAAACCCATGGTGGTGAAGTCAGGGTTGGTGCTCCAGCCCAGGTGATGTTAAACGCCGGTACAGTTAGTGGCGTGAGAGTCCGCGGTGAAAAGCTTCTGAGCCGTGTTGTGATTAGTGCGGTGCCCTGGTTTTCTCTCTCTAGTTTGTTTCCGAATCCAACGGAGTGTCCTCTCTCATTAGGTTCGGTTTTGAACGCAGCTTCGGCAATGTCACCGTCACCAATCGTTACAGTGAATCTGTGGTTCGATCGACCGTCTCTAGCTACTCCATTTGTGGGTTTGTTGGGTCGTACGATGCACTGGGTGTTTGATAAAAGTGCCGTGTTTGGCGTTAATTCCTCACATCTATCACTTGTTTCAAGTGGTGCAGATTTTCTTGTTTCGCGATCGAATGCCGAACTTATTTCGATTGCGAAACAAGATTTAATTGATTCATTGCCTGAAACGAGAGATGCTCGACTAATTCACGCGATGGTGGTACGCGAGAAACGAGCGACTTTCTCTCTTGCCATAGGTCAACCCAAACGACCTGGCACTAAAACCGCAATTTCTGGTTTCTATTTGGCTGGTGATTGGACTGATACTGGGTTGCCTGGCACGATCGAAAGTGCGGTTGTGAGTGGTTATTATGCTGCCGAGGCTGCATTAGAGTCGTTGTCACGAATTTAACTGAAAAATAACAACTAACAATGTTTGTTATGCGTTCCGTAATTATTCACTACCAGGAGATTGCGCTAAAAGGGTTGAACCGTCCATGGTTCGTCAGACGGCTCGTTAGGAATCTTCGTGCGGCAACGGCTGACCTTGATGTTGTTAGCGTGCGTACTTTGATGGGGCGAATAGAGATGCAACTTGGACCAACAGTTGCTTGGGATGAGATCAGAAATAGGGTAGGAAATCTTTTTGGGATTGCAAATTTTTCTAGAGCTGGAAAGATTAATCTTGATCTCGGGGAAATCATTGAGGCAATTCTTAAGGCTCTCGATGGCCAGCAAGCATCGAGCTTTCGTGTATCGGCAAAGAGAGCCGATAAACGATTTCCTCTCACCTCACCAGAAATTGAACGTGAGGTCGGTGGTCGCATTAAGGCTGCGCGTGGATGGCCTGTATCTTTATCGAATCCAGAACTAACGGTTCACATAGAACTTCTTCAGAGTGAGGCATTCTATTACTTTAATAAAGAGAAGGGGCGAGGAGGACTCCCGACAGGTGTGAGTGGACGGGTCCTTTGTCTGATGTCTGGTGGGATCGATTCTCCTGTTGCAGCATACAGAATGATGAAGCGCGGTTGTAGAGTATGGTTCCTCCATTTTCATAGTTATCCGATCGTTTCAAGTGTGTCGCAGGAAAAGACTAAAGAAATCATCCATCTCCTAACGAGGCACCAGCTTGACTCGAGGTTGTACATGGTCGCATTTGGTGAAATCCAACGGCGAGTGGTTGTTACGGTGCCTCCACCTATGCGAGTTATTATCTATCGGCGCATCATGATGAGAATTGCTGATCGCCTAGCAAGGAAGGTTGGAGCACGTGCTCTAGTTACTGGGGAGGCGGTAGGGCAGGTGGCGTCGCAAACATTAGAAAATCTCTCGGTTATTAATAACGTTACATCGATGCTAGTGTTGCGTCCGCTCGTCGGATTAGACAAAGAGGAGATTTCTTTTGAGAGTCGGCAGCTTGGTACATATCCTATTTCAATCATTCCAGATGAAGATTGCTGCCAGTTGTTTACACCAAAACATCCGTCAACGAAGGCGAAACTCGATGAGGTCGAATATGCTGAAAGGAATCTTCCTATGGGTGATTTGGTTGCTGAAGCTGTCACGAATGCTGCCCAGGAGGTTTTCCATTTTCCGACTGGACAGAAATCACTAGGCATGAGTGGTAAGGTAAATTGCTGAACGACTTGATTTTTTCAAGAACTGTTCAGTGTTGTGACCAGGATGAATGTTGAGTTTCAGAGATGCAAAAGATCGACTAGAGATTATCAGGGATTGAATTTGTCAAGATTTGTACGGATGTAGGACACCATTCAAGTAATCGCACAAGGCCTCCCGCGTACTACGAAACGCTAGTTGGTCCCAGGGTAACTTGTCTATCTCAACGAGTGCTGCCTCTAAGCATTCCTCGTTCGTACAGAGAGTGCCGCCAATCGTGGAAGCTGCGTAGACGACAATGATTGGTGTACGGTCAGGATAGGAATAGATATTGACGAGGCCATCGATGTGAATATCGAGGCCACATTCTTCACGTGCCTCGCGAATAGCGGCGGACGGTAGATATTCACCACGATCTACATATCCTCCTGGAAATACCCACTTGCCGTATCCTGGGTCGAGCGCCCGCCGGACGAGAACGATACGGTTGTCTTTGGTCTGGATGATCGTTCCAACTGCTAGCTTCGGATCCAAGTAAAGGATAAAGCCACACGCTATGCAGGCAGGTCTTTTTGGTTCACTTGCTTTGATAAGTCTATTTTTGAGTTGCCCCCCGCACATGGGGCAGAATCGATAGCCGTCATCTTTGTCGTGGAGATGCATGACTGCGAACCGGGTCAAAAACCTTCAGCCGGAGAGGCAATATCACGCCGAAGGTAACGTATAATCAAACGCAATGTCCATACTCAAAGTTGCACGAATGGGGCATCCGGTTCTTCGTTCACACGCAAGGTCGCTAGACCCGACTGATATTAGGAGCGGTTCTGTACAGAAGCTGATCGATGACATGTTCGATACTTTAGCAGAGTATCAGGGAATTGGTTTAGCAGCACCACAGGTGCATGAGAGTCTTCGACTTTTTGTAGCCGGTACCGACAGAGAGGACGAACCATTGCCTAAGATGGTGTTCATTAATCCTGAGCTCACTCCGCTTACCGAGACAATGGAGGAAGATTGGGAGGGGTGCTTAAGTATTCCTGATGTACGTGGACGCGTTGCAAGGGTTCAAGAAGTCCGTGTATGTGCTTTGGATCGTGAAGGTAAGACGGTCGATATGACAGCTCATGGACTTCCAGCTAGGGTTGTTCAACATGAGATCGATCATTTAAACGGCATTCTGTTTCTTGATCGGATGAAATCCTTTGATAGTCTCACTTTTGTTGAAGAGTACTCACGATATCTAGCCAAACAGGAAGAGTGAGTTTCTCGTGACAGTGAATGGCGACCTACTTACTTCTGTGGAGGCGTTGCTGACGTCGCTTGTTTGTCTCACGTTCAGCTTGTAATCTCTCCAGAGTGACCCCAGAGTGATTAGCGAATATCATCGCGTCAGCGAGTGCTCTATGGCCCGCTTGCTCAGCGATCAGCGTATGTAGTGTCTGACAGACTCGACGATAGGCCGGGTGACCCTGTGGCGTTGTCCGGAGTTCAATGACATGCATGGCCTCACGAGCATTCATATGCAGGTGAAATCGTAACCGGTAGGCCATAGGGATTACATATTGAGCTACACATGATGAGATCTCATTGCTAATCGATTGATAAAGATCATTGCAGTCCTCCATAACACGCTGCCAATCGTCTGAGGCTCCAACTTCTTTTATAGTGGCTGGTTCAACATAGCCATGAGTTGGTGTTAACTCTTGCCATTCTATTGTCAGCAAGCGATGGCGCTGCAAGTCACGAAAGGCGCCGTAGTCAGATAAGATATCGAACGAATACGTTGTTCTTTCGAACGCACGGCCTGGTTTGTGTCTCCTATTATCACGTTTCCCGGCGTACGCTTGTAGTATAGCGAGTCGATCATTTATGCTCATTGTCCTGACGATGGCGAGAAGTTGGTCGTCTGGGATGTGGCATGAGGCGTAAAGAGCTGCCGCAATTACTTTGATCTCTCCCTCTGGATCGTAGTCTGTTAGGATGACCTCTGGTCGTTGCTTTCCTTCGACTTTATCGAGCAGTCGCTTCGAAATTTCTTCTGTAGCGATTCTACGTTCAGCTAGATACTTACTCCAACGTTCACCACGGTTCGGTCGATCGACTCGGGTAAGGAAGGCAGGTATGACCTTCCTAAGTTCCACAAGCATGAGATCGTAGCACTTTCGGACTTCGGTTAGAGGATGTGATTTCATGTGAAGGAGTAGCGATTCAAATGCTTGTCCAGAACCGTAGATTCCAACGTTTGACTGCGTCGCTGCGGGTAGTAGACCTCGTAAAGTATCGAGAGCCTTGGCACGAATCGCTGCTCGGTACACAGCTTCGGTGTCAGTGGACGGTTTTGGATGACGAATTCGATAGTATTCTTGTACTGGTTCAAACCACTTCTTATAAGTTTCAAAAGCGAAGTTTAGGCAGTGTATATAAGATTTTTCGAGGGAAGAGTTTCTAATTTCAGTCGGTATGTGATATTTCCACTGTTTACCCGGTCGATCCATGTACGGAACATACCTAGTCGACTGTTCTAGATAAGACATCAAGCGTCCACGCTCGATGACCTTCGTTAGTATGTTAGACACACCCTCGCATGCAATGTGGACTCCACCGAGTTGGGCAACTGAATCGTCTCCGTAATCGTTCAGCACACGTTCATAGAGCTTCTCCGCACGTTCTGTTCCGACTGTTGGGTTCGGTGTGTCGTGAACACGGAGAGTTTCATGAAACTCATCCAAAAAGAGTCGGCGTACGGATTTAGTAGAACGTGAGTACCTGGCGAACAATGCTCCCTTAACAACCTCTGGAAGGTTAATAAGAGCAAATACCGAGCTTTCAAGATTTGTGAAGTATGATGCAAGAACTCGACGTTCGTCAGGAGTGAATGCGTTACTTACCATGTCAGATGGACAATTCGGCACAGGTTATAATTGCCATGCGATTAAGAATGCGTCAACCATATGCCAATTTTGTCCAAGCCCCGAGCCCTACAATATATTACATATCGTCAATATATCTAGAGAATGTGCTTCATTAGCAGTGATTTGGGCTCCCAGAGATAATATTTGGGTTGGGCCAATTTAGTGGATATGCTTGTGCACGAGTCAGCCAAAATTAAGAATCCAAAAGGTTACGAGAATCCACAGCTTCTAATCGCGGCAGACGATCTTGGAGCGCTTCTGGGTTTGAGTATGCGACGATTTAAGTCGAGCAAGCGTGGCCATGTACAGAAATCCAGGAAGCATCGACTGAGCGCCGAGAATCTAGAGTTAGGCTCTGAACGACTGCTCATTGGCGATAAGCGTACTCTGGTTCTTGATCTCCGTCCTGCCGATGTTTTCGCGGCAGGTCATATTCAGACTGCGGTTCATATCGACTTGTTCGGTGTTAGTTTAATCGACACTGATCCAGCTCCACTTGAGGCGTTTTTGTGGGTGATTGTGCACATATTCGAGGGACGGGGCGTGTCAGAGGATTGTCGGGTTGTCGTCTATGATGATCGTTCTGGGATGCGAGCGGCACGGGCTTTTTGGTTTCTTGAATTCTTTGGACATACGGATGTCCAGATGCTTGATGGAGGTTTTACGGCTTGGAAAAGTGCGGGTTGGCCAGTCACGATTGATGCAATGGTTCCGATTAGTCATGTTTGGAAGATCAGACGGACTGACGAGCGATTGGCTACGTGGTGCCATGTTCGCGACCGGATTGGTCATGAAGGCGTGGTTGTCGTCGACACACGCAGCGAGGGGGAGTATCTTGGCGAGACCGTGGGCTGGGGCGATTCCTGGTGCGATCCATGTTGAATGGACGCGAAACCTTGACCCTGCTGGTGCATTCAAAACTGCCCATGAATTGAAAGATATGTACCAGAAGGTTGGTGTTGCGCCAGGCTGTGAAGTAATCACATACTGCCAAGGGGGTTATCGTGCGGCCCACAGCTATCTTGCCTTGCGCCTACTCGGTTATCCTAGTGTGCGCAACTACATTGGTTCATGGAAAGAATGGGCCAATCGGGAAGAGCTACCGATCAAGAATTCACTGTAAGATCAAATACCAGTGTTACATAAAATCCTGCTTCGAAAATAGTTCAGACTATACCGAGGTGGTTACATGAATTCAATCATCGATTTCATTAACGCTAATCGTGACAGATACGTCGAAGAACTGAAGAGTTATCTGGCAATTCCAAGCATCAGTGCGCTACCAGAGCATGCAGCTGACGTTAGGAGATGCGCTGACTGGACGGCTTCGGAGATGCGTCGTATCGGACTACAGAACATACAGCTAATAGAAACACCTGGTAATCCCGTTGTTTATGGCGAATGGATTGGTGCCCCAGATCGCCAGACGATTCTTTTCTATGGTCACTATGATGTGCAGCCAGTTGACCCACTTGAACTTTGGGAATCTCCTCCTTTCACCGCGACTATCAGAGAAGGTGAAATTTATGCGAGAGGTGCTGCGGATGATAAAGGACAAGTATTGATGCATCTCAAGGCAGTCGAAGCACATCTGAGAAAGACGGAACAATTACCCGTTAACATCAAATTCATTTTGGAGGGTGAAGAGGAAGTGGGCAGTGCACATTTGGATCAGTTCGTCCGGGATCACAGGGATTGTCTCATGGCCGATGTGGTCCTAATCTCTGATTCACCAATGTTTGACCGTGGCGTTCCTTCGATTTGTTACGGTCTTCGTGGACTAATTTATTTTCAGATTGATTTACAGGGTACGAAGACTGATCTGCACTCAGGATCGTTCGGAGGTGCGGTAGCTAATCCTGCGTTCGTGCTTGCCCAAATACTGGCACAGATGAAAGATCGTGGCGGTCGAATCAGAATCCCATGTTTTTATGATGATGTGCGACCATTGAAGGAAGAAGAGCGAGTTGAATTCAAGAAACTTCCGTTCAACGAAAGGCGGTACCGTATGGAACTTGGGGCACCGAAACTTTTCGGTGAGCGGACCTACACAACACTGGAGCGTATTTGGGCTAGACCAACATTCGAGGTAAATGGATTGTTTTCTGGATTTACTGGTGAAGGAGCGAAGACCGTCATACCGGCTGTGGCGATGGCTAAAGTGAGTATGCGCTTAGTACCAGATCAGGATCCGGACAAGATCGCGTCACTCTTTGAAGATCATCTGAAAAAGCTTACACCCAAGAGCGTAGAGTTAAGAATTACACGAATGCATGGCGGTAAACCTTGGATGACAGATTTTGATAATCGATTTGTTCAAGCGGCGAGCCGAGCGATCGAACGAGGATTTGGTCAGAGACCTGTTTTTAACAGAGAAGGTGGATCGATCCCTGTAGTCTCCACTTTCCAAGAAATACTTGGTGTGCCATCTGTTCTTTTTGGTATTGGGTTACCCGATGAGAATGCCCATGCGCCGAACGAAAAACTCGACCTTGGGAATTTTCACTCAGGTATTATTGCGTCTGCGTTTCTGTATGATGAGATCGGGCGTGCAAGGAATACGGATCCTGGAGTTTGATCTTAGTACAGCCAAAGGTTTGTGAAAAGTATTAGTAATTTCTTCGGCACAGATCACGAAGCATGGCCACTGTTAGGACGGAGAGATCAGGTACAATCAGGTCGGCACGTCCAAGTTGAGTTGGACCGTAGGTTTGTGTGACAGCCACGCAGCGCAAACCGGCTGATATGGCTGATTCGATACCCCAGTGTGAGTCTTCGATAGCTACATAGTGTGAATTTATAGATTGTTGTATTCTTGATTCCGTATGGGATGTCTGTTCGAATCTTTTCGACCTATGAGTCTCAAGTAGCTCGACCGCTCGTAGATATGGATCAGGTGCAGGTTTGCTAGGAATGCCAGCATCAGCTGAAACAATTGTTTTGAAACAATCTTGAATTCCTGCCTTTTTGATGATCGGCTCTATTTCCCTCAGCAAGGCACCGGAAGCAATCGCTAGAGGGAGTTCTTTCGCCAAGTGTCGTACGCACGTAACCGCCTCAGGAATTATGGCATTTTCATTGTTAATCAGTACGTTGAAACGTTCATATTTTTCAACGATAAATTCGCGCAAGTCTTCGTCGTCGAGTTCTCGATTCAGGTCCCTCATCACCATTCTAAATACACCGACGTCGTCATAACCTAGATACCGGTCATAGTAGTTGGTGGATGTCAATGTGATGCCAGCGTTTGCGAGTACCTCCTGATAAGAACGAAGATGAAAAGGTTCGCTATTGGCAATAACGCCATCAAAATCAAAAATAACAGCTCGGAGAGACATACTGTTTCTTACGCTGTAGCAGCTTTAGGAACCGGACAGAGGAAGTCTCTCTCCAGCGTGAACCGCCACTGGAATACGGTTTTCTGGCGGAGGGAAAGGACAATCGTACTGTTCATCGTAGTAGCAGTACGGTTGATAGGCATAATTAAAATCGAGATCATAGACACCTGTCACTGTACGGTCCAGATCAAGATAACGACCTGCTTGGTACGTTTCCAACCCCGTGGTCATGTCGGCGAACGGCACGAACAATCGATCGAGGGACCTGTTCTCTGTTTCGATTAGTGCTGATAACGTCAGTGACTGTCCTTTCAGTGTAAATTCTAGTACACCAACCCTCTGCATTGACCTGACTTTTCCACCGGAAGTGGGGATCTTGAACACGGGCTTTTCTTCTGCAACAAGCAACTGCGCTGGTACTCTATAGTCGAGTCCAGGTGGAAAGTACGAGAGTGGCAGCATTGTGGAACGTCGTTCGATTGGAACGGGAGAAGACTGTTCTTTCAGAAATATCAGATCCTTATTTTCTCTGTGCACAAGGATTTTGGCTAAATAAGCAGCGTCATCCGGAGGGTTAACGCTGCAACTTAGGGCGACCACTGAGAGTATCAGGGTTGAGATGAGTCCTGAAAACGAAGCCCTGGTAGATTTCGTTGCTGTAAAGTGACCGATCGGACGAGAGTTGATTCCAGCATGTAAAGTCCAGAGTTCATCTTCTCCATTTCCAGCCTGGATGGTTCTATAAGAGCAACGGCCATGTTCCGCTAACGGTTTTAGCGTGGATAGAAGATTCATCAGAAAAGATATACTAAACACAAAAAATGTATTTCCCATTTTCCATTGTTGCCTCGGCAAGACGACGGCGCAACTCTACAGCGTTGATCGGTTTCACATTTACGAGGCCCTTTAATTCTTCTAAGTGCGCGCGAAGTGCGTCACCCTCGAACATTGTTGCCAGAACCTGACGCGCCGAGACCTCGATCTTGCTAATTGAACTATCGACCACAATCCGCATTGCGGCTGCTTGTAATTCAGCCGTTGGTTTTTTGTCAGTGAAGGCTTGGAGTGTCCGAAGTACAGCACTTTCAGATCTGAATGTATCTATTATTATATCAGCCGCAAATAACAGCACTTCTTGTTCATCGTTTAGTCTATCACCATAGCGCTTCATCGAAGCGTTTATAACCATAAGTGCGACTTGTTTAAACGCTGAGACCGACCGCAACTCAACTTCAAAAATGTTATTTTCAGTTGAATCTGACAATTTTTGTTTGTGGATTTCGTGGACATACGTCTTCGAAGATTGAATCAGTGAGATATTTCCCTTGAGAGTTTGTCGTATCAATGTGGCAGGTATCAACAGTCGATTGATTTCGTTCGTTCCCTCAAAAATTCTATTAACGCGTGAATCGCGATAACGTTGTTCTGCTGGATAATCTCTTACGAATCCGTTCCCCCCATGAATCTGAATATTTTCATCGAGTACGTAGTTCAACATCTCGCTGTTGGCAACCTTAACAATTGATGACTCAACAGAAAAATCCTCAAGGGCCGCAAGCAAGGTAGTGTTATCATCGAGACTATTCTTCTTGAGTGTTCTGTCTAGCAATCCAGCAACACGGTAGATCATACTTTCGGCAGCGTAAGCTTGTGCCGTCATTTCGCCAAGCTTGTGCTTGATAGCTCCAAACTTTCCAATCGCTTGGCCGAACTGTTTACGCTGATTAGCATATCTAGCAGCCTCACCAATGGCTGCAAGTGAACTACCGGTTGCGGCGGCACCAAGCTTAAACCGGGCATAGTTTAAGATGTTGAAGGCAACCTTATGTCCCTTACCAATGTTTCCGAGCAGGCTCTCCTGAGGTGTCTTGGCATTTTGAAAAATAACAGAAGTTGTGGAAGAGCCGTACAGGCCCATCTTACGTTCCTCTTTACCACTACTTACTCCCTGAACATTTCGTTCGACGATGAACGCTGTGAATTCTTCACCACCGAGTTTTGCAAAGACAATGAAGACATCTGCAAAGCCGCCGTTAGTGATCCACATCTTTTCGCCGTTAAGTACGAAACCTCCATTGGGGTGATGGTCAGCTCGTGTTTTAGCAGCTAATGCGTCCGAACCTGACCCTGATTCACTTAGACAATATGCTCCAACCATTTCACCACTTACTAGCTTCGGAAGATATTTTTGCTTCTGTTCTTCAGTACCAAAACAGCGGATTGACATAATAGTTAGGCCGGTCTGTACCCCGAACATAGCTCCAAACGATCCTTCTTCTCCAATGATTCCACCGACCACGATCGATGCGGCCTTGTCGAGCTGGGTACCACCGTAAGATTCTGGTACGTCGGTACCTAGCAGACCGAGGTCCCCACACTGCCGTAGTAATTGACGGGCGAGAAACCAATCCTTGTTTTCAAGTTTCTCCCGGTTTGGTAACAGCTCATTTTCAACAAATTGTCTCGCTGTCTGGCCGATCAAACGATGTTCATCTGTAAGCCGTTCAGGGGTAAGGATTGAATCTGGTATCATTTCAGTGACGAGCCAAGATCCACCTTGCTGAATCGGTCTTGACATTTTAGCGGTCATGATAAGCCTCTTTAGTCACAACCAAAACATTTGCCTAATACTTTGATTCTCAACAGGTTGTACATAGAATCGGTGCAAGTGGAGTTTTCATTTATACACGTTCAAATATTGCTGCTGCTCCCATACCTCCACCAACGCACATTGTTACTATACCGTAGCGTCCACCTCGTCGTTTTAGTTCATAAAGCAGAGTGGTTGTTAGTTTGGCACCTGTACACCCAAGTGGATGGCCTAGCGCTATAGCACCACCGTTGACATTTAGACGGTCTGGATCGACTGAGATTAAACGTAAGCAGGCGATTACTTGTGCAGCGAATGCTTCGTTTAACTCGATCAAGTCGATCTGGTCAAGCTTTAAACCCGCTAGCTTTAATACCTTATTGATTGCTGGAACGGGCCCAATACCAAATCGCTCAGGCTGAACTCCTGCGGTCGCAAAGGCGACGAATCTACCCAAGGGGTGTAGACCTGTACGCGTTGCTCGCTCACTAGAAGTAATGGCAACTGCCGAGGCTCCGTCGCTTATTTGAGAGGAATTTCCAGCTGTGATAGTGCCGTTAATGTGAAACGCTGGTTTTAGTTTCGCCAGACTTTCAAGAGACGTATCATGACGCGGCCCTTCGTCTTTACTGAACGTGATCTGGCTGAACTTTGGTTTGTTTTCAGATTCACCTGATTCTTTCTGAGTAACGATCAACGGGATCGTTTCATCAGTGAACCGACCGGCGTCAATTGCTTCGATTGCGAGGCGGTGACTGCGGAAAGCAAAGGCATCTTGTTCTTCTCTCGAGATAGAGGCTTCACGTGCGTGTATTTCAGCTACGAGACCCGTACTGAGGTAGACATCAGGATACGTTTCAACGAGTTTCGGATTAGGTAAGATATTGTGGCCACCCATGGGTAGTAAACTCATTGACTCAGTTCCGCCTGCGATAATCGTTTCAGCTGAACCGCACATGATTCGCTCGGACGCAAAGGCGATTGCTTGAAGACCTGATGAGCAGAAGCGGTTTATGGTGACCGCAGAAGCTTCGATTGGGATACCCGCGCGAAGGCTTGCAATTCTGGCGACGTTCATTCCCTGTTCAGCTTCAGGTATTGCACAACCCAAGATTATGTCGTCGATCTCTGCTGGTTCAAGCCCAGGCGCACGGTGTAATGCTTCGGCAATCACGACTGCTGCCATTTCGTCTGGTCTGGTCGTCCGTAGTGTTCCCTTGGGGGCTTTTCCGACGGGCGTACGAACTGCCGAAACGATGATTGCATCTCTCATGGGAGATCGAGAATCACTGGAACGTTATTAAACAGATAAGACATCAGAAATCTTACCACTCGGTAGCATTAATTGAACAAGTGTGTCTTACAGAATTCCCATTGTTGATTGTATCCAGTCAAATCGCTTTGAATACGTTGAATTGAGGTGCGAACTTACTTTTAATTCAGTCGTTTCACTAATTTCGAAGCGTCTTACCCGTTGTTAGGGTGTGTTTAATCCGTTCCTGAGTTTTTCGTTCGCCACAGAGACTTAAGAACGCCTCACGCTCTAAATCGAGGAGATATTGTTCAGAGACGGACGTTGGATGAGCAAGCGCACCACCGGACAGAATATTTGCAAGCTTACGAGCGATCGACGCATCGTGGTCACTGATTCGACCAGCGCGCCAGGTTAAATGAATACCTAGTTTCAACGCAGCCAGTGAACTCTCACCTCCTACTCGAATTTCGTAATTGGATTGTGGTCGATGATATCCTTTATTCAGACACGACAGGATTAGAGTCTTGGCATCGACCATGAGATTTTGTCTGTTCATTGTGAAACCGTCTATTGTCCGAAGGTAGCCCAATCGTCTTGCGTCAGGACCACTGCTCGACACTTTGGCGAATCCGATAGTCTCGAATGTGCTCTGAAGACTAAGGAGTGTATTGTCAGTTTCTATACTGCGCACGAGCATTTCTTTAACACCACCCCCCGCAGGAATCAAACCAACAGCCACCTCAACTAAACCCATGTAGGTTTCTGCGGCCGCTTGTACACGATATCCGTGTAATGCAATTTCACAACCTCCTCCAAGAGCTAAACCAGAAGTTGCTATGACCACTGGTACATGGGCATATCGTAGGCCGGTGTTGGCAGATTGGAATGAACGGACCATGCGATCAATTGATTCCCATCGACTTTCCTGAATGTTTTCTAACAAGTGCACCAAATTTGCACCTGCCGAGAAATTTGTTGCATCGTTTCCTACGATCAAGCCACAAAAATGTTTCGATGCTTCTTTGACAGCGTCGCTTAGCATCTGAACCGTATCCAGATCAATAGTGTTTATCTTCGAGTGGAATTCAAGCGCCAAAATTCCGTCTCCGATGTCGACCAAGCTTGCGCTTGGATTTGTTCTGACAATTCGAAGCGAGTTCTTGGCCTTCCGTAGCAGCTGAGGGTCTGAAGCCTCAGGGTCGATAAGACCCTTTCTGAAGCGAGCGTTCGAATGGACGTTGCCTCGACCGCGTTCAAGGATTTCACCTATTAGTTGAGGTGGAGTGACTACCTCACATGCGGTGAGTACATTTTCGATTCCGATGACATCCCAGATTTCGAATGGGCCAAGGTTCCAACCAAAACCCCAATGCATGGCACGGTCTACATCATCGATGGAGTGTGCGATGGTTGGGGCTACCGTGGCTGCATAAACGAGCGTTGAACCCAGAGTTGCACGCATAAAGTCACCGATCGAGTCTCGGCCAAGGAAGAGTGCACGGAGTCGCTCGCTAGGAGCTTTGATGTGGCGAGTTGCTTCCAGTCGGTCTAGGTGAGGGATTAGTTTTGTCCGGTACTCAAGTTTGACAGGGTCCAGCACTAGAATCTCGCTGCCGTTGGGACTAATAGTTTTTCGGTAGAAGCCCTGTCCTGATTTTTCTCCAATCCAATCCCGTTCGAGCATTTTCTGTATAAATGGAGGAAGTGAGAATGCGAGACGATCTGCGTCGTCTTCAAGTCGGTCAGACAGATTTTTCACTGTAGCACTCAGAACATCGATTCCTACCATGTCAATCGTGCGGAAGGTTGCACTTTTCGGACGACCGATGACTGGTCCCGTTATTGCGTCGATCTCTTCGATCGTTAGGTTGCCGTTTTCGAGCACTTGGAGCGTACGCATTATTCCGTGCAGGCCGATATTATTTGCAATGAAATTTGGCGTATCCCTTGCAACAATTACACTCTTACCAAGAGAGTAGTTAGCAAATGATTTGATTTTTTCGACGACCGACGGGTCTGTATCTTGCGTAGGTATTACTTCTAGTAACCTAAGATATCGAGGTGGGTTAAAGAAGTGAGTTCCGAGCCAGTATCGTCGGAAGTTGTCAGAGCAACTTTCGGCAATGGTTGAAACTCGAATTCCAGATGTATTTGAACTAACAATAGCTGTTGGATGTCGATGAGTTTCAACTGCCTTAATAAGAGTCTTTTTTTTCTGAAGGTTTTCTACAATTGCTTCAATAATCCAATCGTAATCAGAAATCTTGTCAAGATCCTGGTCAAACCCACCAAGTGATATAAGTTTTGGTACGTCTGTCGTGAAAAATGGCTCTGATTTTAACTTGCGTGTGCGTTCGAGACCTTCCTTAGCCACGTGTACGTTTAGGTCAAGCAGCAATACAGGCACTCCGGCATTTGCCATGTGTGCTGCGATTTGAGAACCCATAGTGCCAGCGCCCAGAATTGCCACAGAACGGATCGATCGGACGTCCGCTCTCTGAAAGTTCATCTGGGAACGGCACTTAAACTATAGGTTTTAGCCAGGCTACAGGTCTCTCTAAAGAGTTATCAGCAGTCTTTCGAAGGGATATCGTTTACTAAATGATGTTTCACATAGGCCAGAATTATTCTAGTAAAAGTATGTCATTTCTCATTGCCCCGGAACGGTTGTGTTTAGAGCAGTTCTTGCTTCTTCGTTTGTAGGATCACTCTTCAGTACTCTTTCGTACGCTACACGGGCCTTATCGTACTGCTTTATTTCCCGGTAAACATGTCCAACTTGAAGATTCACCGTCGTCAGCAATGGAACTTTCGCTAGGATTGCTTGGTAAGCTTTAATTGCTCGATCATACTGGCGAACAGCGTGCAGTGCGTCGGCCGCGTCCAGGTCTAATCGAATCTCTTCTGCCTTGATACCAGCCAGTAGGCCAGTTGTTGGTACGACCGTTTTCATTCGGTCGACCTCCATTACCCAAACCTGTAATCGAAATTCAACGGGTGAGTTGTACCGAATTCGCCCTCTGGCCAGTGCCCGGATAGGATGGAATCCAGGAGCTTCGATTGTTAGCATCCAAGTGTTTTCATGCATACTAAGTATCGAAAATTGACCGTTTTGGTTCGTCGTTATCTCAACAGTGCGATCGAATTCGAGACAGTCTCCCCTGACACTTGCACCGACAATTGGCTGACCGCCAGCATCCCGAACTACGCCACGGACTAGCCCCTGTGCCTTAACTGTAGTGACCATCAAGCCAAGGCAAATTATCGAGGCGGCGAGGTAACGGCAACGTGGATGAAGGAAGGTTTCCATGGCTGACTGCGATTAAAAAAGTGAACGTGCCAGGTCCCTTTAACCGGGGCCATAGTATAGCCCACAGGCACATAATTTTTCAATGAATGGGCTTCTTTTTGAGTGATGATGAATTATTTGTGGATCGAAGTTCAGTCGTCTTGTAAGGCCGTTTGCGAGTCCAGCGTATTAAATTTGGTAAAGCATGAGGTAGACGATCACCCCTGTTACCGAGACGTATAGCCAGATGGGTAATGTCCATCTAGCGATGGCAACATGCTGACTGAAGCGGTCACGCAAAGCGTTCGATAGGGTCACGAGTGCAAGGGGCAGAACCAATACCGCCAGGGCAACATGACTGATAAGGATTGTAAAATAAAAGATTCGGATTGAGCCGTTTCCAATGAATGGTTTGGAGCCAACATTTACGTGATAAACAACATAAGAGGTGAGGAAAAGAGCAGAGGCAGCCAATGCGAGAAGCATGCATAATTTGTGCTGTGAAATGTGCCGCTTACGGATCAGAATATAGCCAGCCGTAAGTAGGATCGTTGCTATGCTGTTTAGTGCTGCATTAAGATGAGGTAAGTCTGAGAGACTGAGCATACCAGGATATCTGTCTCACGAATTTGTGTGTTCCTAACACCGGGTCGCTAATGATTTGAACGAGGGGCCCAGTTTAAATTGTTCTGTTACTTCGCACTGCAAGTATATCAGCCCCTAGCACCAGCATCCCAAAAGCTATCATAAACAGTACTGATACGCCGATAGTAGGCTCACCAGTTAGCGAGATTATGGATTCGGGATCGCCGGAAAGGACCGTTCTCAAGGCCGACACTCCGTAAGTCATAGGATTAACGATCATTATAGCTTGCACCCATGGCGCAGCACCGGCAGCTGGAAAGACTGCACCCGAGAGTAGCCACATCGGAATCAAAAGTAAGTTCATAATTGCGTGGAAGCCTTGTGTCGAATTAAGTGACCAGGCTAGTAGAAAACCTAACCCCGTTACTGTAAACCCCATGAGCACCAGTACTAGGGCGAGTGACGGTAAAGCCACGAGACTTAATTCTATGTTTGCCATTGGTGCCAATAGGAGAAAGACGGAGGCTTGAATGAACGCGAGCGTCGTACCGCCGAGGATCTTGCCAAGCACGATCGCTGTACGCGGGACTGGTGCGACTAATACACTTTGCAAGAATCCTTCACTGCGGTCTTCGATGACTGAGATCGTTGAGAAGATTGCTGTAAAGAGTACGATTAGTGCTAGCGTTCCAGTAAAGAAGTACTCTAGGTATCCTCCATCCAGTAAGACGTTTGATTCAATTCGAAATGATTCGCCGAGGCCAGAACCGAGTAGTAGCCAAAAAACGATTGGCGAACCGAGGGCGCCGACGATGCGACTACGCTGTCGGTAGAATCGTACGATATCACGAAGCCAGAGTGTGTATGTGGCGAGAACCATTCGTCTAGGCAGTATTCAAAACTTAAGAGATCAAGTGACAATAGCCTTAATCGAGTTGTTGGCCAGTGTGATGCATAAATACATCCTCAAGTGTGGGCTTTCCGAAAGACACGGCATCAATTTCACCAGGGAATGCTTCGACCAAATCCGTGACGAATTCGTGGGGGCGTCGACGCTCCATACGGAGGCGGTCTTCTAAAATCTCAACCTGTTCCCCAAATCGCTCATGGATCTTTTTGGCTAACCCATTTCGATCTTGAGTTGAGATAAAAATAACATCTGCCCCAACAGCAGTTGTAAGTGCGGATGGGGATCCGAGAGCCATTAAGTTTCCATTGTACAGTATGCCGACGCGATCGCACCTGGCGGCTTCATCCATTAAATGCGTTGTCACAATAATAGTTCTCTGCTCTTGTGTTCGAAGCCGATCGAGGTGTTCCCAGAAGTCATGCCGTGCACCGGGGTCAAGACCAGTACCAGGTTCGTCAAGAATGAGGAGTTTCGGCATGGTCAACAATGCTTTAGCTAATTCTGCGCGACGCCGCAGACCTCCTGAAAGTTTGCTCATCAGATCTGCTGCCCGGTCAGTGAGTTTCACCTGTTCCAGTGCGCTATGAATCCTTTGGGTTAAAGGGTCGCCGCGGAGGCCATAGAGGTGTCCATGATGCCGTAAGTTTTCATGAACTTTAAGTTTCAGATCGAGTGCAGGTGACTGGAATACGACCCCAATCTTTCGACGCACGAGGTCTGGTTCTAAGACGACGTCATGTCCAAACACGCGGACCGAGCCATTTGTCGGGCT
The DNA here is from genome assembly GCA_965249535.1 of Vicinamibacterales bacterium. Classification (GTDB taxonomy): domain Bacteria; phylum Acidobacteriota; class Vicinamibacteria; order Vicinamibacterales. The sequence continues at coordinate 1,116,705 of OZ252241.1, read as the reverse complement.
GATCAAGGTAGAGATGATCTTGAACAACGTTGTCTTACCACTTCCATTCGGTCCGAGCAGTCCTAAGATCTCTCCTGGAAACATTGTAAAATTCACAGCATTCAGTGCGGTACGACTTCCGTACTGGTGGCTCAGATTTGAGATCTCAAGTGCACTATAGGGCACGTTCGGCAATCATTAACCCCCATAACAATGGTAAATATGCCAGAGACCCCAGAAACAGTGAGCGCGCTCGTCTTGATGTTCGGTCCATGGCAAAACGGAATGCAATGATTATGAAACTGCTGCTCAGGAAACTAGCGCCTGCCAGATAGGTGTTACCAGTAAAACCCATCAATGTCGGCGTCAAGCTCACAGGAAAGAGTGCGATTGAGAAGAGGATGATCTGTCGAGCTGTCCGTTGACCGCTGTCGTCTATGACAGGCAAAAATAGGAATCCAGCCTTTTTAAAGTCTTCACGCCAGATCCATGCCACCGCGAAAAAGTGAGGTACTTGCCAGAGAAACACGATAGCAAATAATGTCACTGCCTCAGCTGTTAATGTGCCTCTGGCCGCAACCCATCCAATAACAGGTGGAAATGCTCCCGGCACAGCCCCAATGATTGTTGCGGAAGAACTCAGACGTTTAAGAGGTGTGTACACGCTGATGTAAGCGACGAGTGTCGCTAGTGCAAGGGCTGAAGACAGAATGTTCGCACCAAACGCTAGCTGGAATAGTCCGAGCATTGATAGGATCAGGCCAAAGCCCATACCTTCGGCTGGTCGCAATCGACCGCATGGTATTGGCCTCAGTTTCGTACGCTGCATTAGCGTGTCAACGTCTCGTTCTAACACCTGGTTGATCGCGGATGCTCCACCTGCGACGAGAGCGGTGCCAATGAGTGTATGTATGAAAGTTAGGACGTTTATATTATTGTCGGTCCCCATATAGTAACCAACGGCAGTTGTTGCAATTACGAGAGCGTTAAGCCGTGGTTTCGCTAATTCGACAAAATCTGAAGCCAGAGTTCGGATTGTCAAAAAGGTTATAGTTCTGGATTTCATAGACCAAACCCATGTTGATTTTGTGAGGACACAGCTGGCGATTTTCGTTCAGCGGACTGAGCGTTTCCTATGGCCATAGTAGACGATACGAGTTCATTGTCAGAAAACATACTTCGGCACGCTCGTAAGGCAACTGAAAGAGAAAACGCAAGTAATAATGCACCGGTTGAAACATGAGCAGTATTGACTGGCAATGATTTGCCGCTTAGAATGGTCCATCCGCCGAGAACAATCTGTGACAGGGCAAGCACGATCATGATTAGCAGGGGTTGTATGAGCTCTTTTCGTACCTGGCGTTGGACCCACACGCACCTGGCAGTTACGAGAACGGCGATCAAAGTTACGAGCGCTCCAACACGATGAGCAAAGTGAATATAAATCGCTTGATCCCAGTGAGGTGGAATAAGTTTTCCAAAGGCGAGTGGATAATCAGGAATCGCCAAGCCAGCCCCAGTGTGTCGCATTGTCGCCCCGACAATGATCTGTATGTAGATTATCAACGTAGTAGCGATTGCTACACGCTGTAAGGTGAGAGTGTTGTTTCGAATAAGGTTACCAGAATGAATTCTAGAGCTGTTCTGATGGTATGAACTCAGCCAACCTCGTGATGTAAAGATGGTTAAACTCACAATGAGGCAGAAGAAAATGTGAGCCAGTCCTGCATGAGTGATCGAAATAGGTGCGGGGAGAAAATAAAGAACCGTAATGCCACCAAGGATACCTTGGATTACAACGACCGTTAATGTGATCAATGCAAGTCTCTTGACCAAGGGACGTGACTCGATACACCAGACCCAAACTGTTAAGAGGACGGTCAACAATCCAACGGTACTAGCAATCAGGCGATGAACATGCTCGTAGAATACACCACCAACCATTTTTGAGAATGGAAACGAGAACATGAAATAGCCGTAACTAGTCGGCCAATCAGGAACAGCCAGTCCGGATCCGGTGCTTGTGACGAGACTTCCCGCAATGATTAGGAGAAGCGAAGTTACGGCGACGCCCATCGTATAGCGATGAAGCCAAACCATGGATACGGGTGGGCGAGATAAGCGAACAGAATCAGGAATTCCGGAGTCTTTCTGTCGATGTTCCACGTCACATGAGTGTTTCTCGTTTTCCGCATGCATTCTCGGCATTCTTATCCGTTGTTCTCAGCCTGTACCGAGCACGGCTTCTGCTAAATTAATCTGACTACGATAGTGGACTTCCGGCCCCTATACACTAAAGAGATGAATCTGAAAGGCCTGAGTCGGAGCTGGGCGATTCATCGCCCAACTCCGACTCGCCATCGAGTTTAAGAAACGCTAAACTGGAATGAGATTTCTTTTGTCTCGTTCTCACCGATCGTTACATTTTGTGTCTGTGTGCCTAGCTTCTCGTGCCATGCCTCTATGACGTAATTGCCAGGAGGGAGTGTACTGATATCAAATGCGCCGGTATTGTCGCTTACCGCGAAGTACGGATGGTTGAGTACGCCTGCATAGGCGTTCATCCACCCATGAACGTCGCATCTGAAAGGAACCATTACTTCAGCACTGGTGAACGTACGTTCAAATTTCATTCCTTCAATCGGTTGACCGGTATTGAATTCATCGTTGAGTTCTGGAGTTGCATGAATATTATGCAGCGTTGGGTCTCCGTTAAGGACTTCTAGTGTTTGGCCAACTTGGATCCCGAATACGTGTGGCTGGTAGCGGCAGCCCTCCTGAGTCAGTGTGAGGGATTCGCTCGGCGCTGGAAAACTACGATCGTCGAGACCTTCTTTCACGTACACGAAGACATTACCCAGGCCTCCGTCGTTACCAACAGCGAAATACTCAGTCTCGGTATCGGTTGCCTCTTTCAGGCAGACCGGGTCGGAGTTCATTCGGATTTGTTCAGCTGCAGGTGGTGTTCCCTCGAGTGCTACCGTGCCAGCTAGATTTCCAGCGGTTGCCTCATCGACTGGTGCCACAGCCGGTGTAGTCTCAGAACTCAGAGGTTCTTGGGGAGTCTCTCCGCCGCCACAAGCTACTGCAATTGCGAATAAAGGCATCAAGACAAGCATCAGCATTTTTTGTAAGGCCATTAAAAGTCTCCTCAAACAAAGTTAGGAAGTGAATCACCCATGAATATCATACGCTGCTGAGTCGTGCAAACTCTTATGGTTGGTGCTCACTGGACACTAGTCTAGTGGCTTCACGCAACTTTCGTGTAATTCGGTCCTCAATCCAATGTGGATCCCACCATTCGATGGGACTTACCGGTTGCCCTTGTAGCAACATGGTGAAGTGCAGGTGATCACCACCCGCTAGCCCACTCATACCACTGAAGCCGAGCCGTTCATCCTTTACAACAGGATCACCGTTAGTGACCGTAAAAGATGATATGTGCGCATAAAGTGACTGTAGGTTCATCCCATGGTCGATGAGTAAAGAGTTTCCGTAGATCCCGAGGTAGCCTGCATATATTACCTTGCCGTGGTTAGCAGCCGTGATCGGAATGTTTGCGGTGACAGCGAGATCAACTCCCAGATGGATCTGCTGATCCACCTCGTTTCCCTCATAAAAATAGGTCCGATGCGCAGCAAACGGAGACTCAACCTGTGAGCCGTGGAGTTGATGGAATGGACCTTGCCACAACTTTCGTGGAGCAGTGTCGGCAGTTACTGAGTTTATGGTCTCTGTATTTTCTCGTCGCATATCTCCATTAATTCTTAAGTACTGGGATAGAAGATTTTCACCACTTGGCATCTTTTCTCGAAATACTGGAGAACGCTCAAGAATTTTTGGAACGACGCGTTGCAGGAACACATCATTCAAATTGATTCGTGTTCGTTTAAAAGCTTGCGGAAGGATACGGTAATCGAATTGTGCGCGTCCCTCGTTACCTGCTTCGTCAATGGCATATAACTCAATAGGTGTACTGAGTTCTTGGTCAAAGAGAAGTCCGAAAAAGGATACCTTAACAGTTTCATCGGCTCCAGTCACGCCAGCGTTTGCAGCTGGATAGCCTGGGTAAGCCAGCTCTCCAACGCGCACCCCTGATTCGACGACGTCCGGGGCTACGACTTGGTAGATGACCATTTCTGATCCGCCATGATTTATGTAGTGGAAAGTAGATAGAGCTGTTAACCGTGGAGGATCAAAGTCAACGGTCAGTTTATGCTTGATAGTAGTAATCTTTTCGCTTAAGCCAAATAAAATTGGTCGGGCTGCTGAAACAATAAGCGTTGCGACACCAGGTTGAAGGGTTGGCAGATCTTGTTGACCAAACGAACGACTGACACGTATTCGATTTGGTGTTTCCTGGTTTAAGACAGCCTCTCTTGGGTCACTCAGGGAAAAGAGTGGAAGCGATCTCGAATCCTGTTCGACCGCTACATTGATTCTTGAGATGTCTCCCCGTGGTGCCTCGATCGCAAGGTCGAGTGTGGCGGTTAGACCGACGACCCGAACCGGTTGACTAATATCAATTACTGGTCCTGATGCTCTATGAGACAATAGAAACAGGGTTCCAAGAGCAATGGTGATAATGATAATCGTGAATGCAAGGAATCGTGCCACGGTTACATAATAACAGTTGATAGAGTAGATCGAGACTTAACCACCATAAGTATCTGCTATGGTGATTCGATTGACCTTCCAGAAGAGAGGGGGGGGGGGGCTAGAATCGCGATGTTCTTCATGTGGCGGTATCGTCTAGGGGTCAGGATACGTGGTTCTCAGCCACGGGACCGGGGTTCGATTCCCCGTACCGCTACCAAAATTTGTGTGGACGCGATCCCGCTTGGTAGAAGGTTTTGCTTCACCTGCTCAACCGATTCATAGGATTCCTATTCCGAACTCGACATTTTGGTGACGCGGCCTTTGACTCGACGGGTGGATGGCCGTGGCGGCAGGAACGCTATCTGCTAGTCGAAGAGATCCAATCACTCGTCTAACTCATTGGTGCAGAGTCTCTTCAAAAATTCCCGCGTTAATCCATTACTGTCCTAATTTGCGCGTGTTGAAAGTGGTCGTGGGGGCATGGTGTCAGAAGTTGTGACGAGGACTATCGTTTCGGTACCGTCAGGAGGGTGAAATCATCGGATTCTACATTGGCAATGGGCGTTGGGAAAGAACGAAGTTTTCAACGGCGGAATGACCTTTCTGAGAGCATCATTGTACGTATCCCAGAGAGCGCAATCGTTTCATTGCTTCATCTGAAGCATGCGGCGCAACTTTCGGTGCTTTTATGTTAAAACCCTTTACATACTGTGCAGGCAATCCTCCGGGATCTGGATCGATCAAATAAAGATCAAGCAAACGACTCGATGCATCACTCTGTGTTTCCCATGCCATGGGGTGTAGTTCGTTCGGGTCCGTTGTTAAGTCGTAGAATCGCCTCTTGGTGACCGTTCTTTCACCACGCTTTATGCGTAGCATCCACTTTCGGTCTGTCTGGATGGCCGCTCGCCACTGATGTTTCTCCCAGGTTCCTTCAGTGAAGACCACCCGTTCTGTAGGGATTCGTCGAACCTCGCGTAGGTCAAGTCCTTTCATAAAGTCGTGCGGTTCTATATCTACAAATCGAAGAATCGTAGGCGCAATATCTATTCCAGAAGTCACACCAGGGACCTTCCCAGTGGTAACACCAGGGCCTCTGATCAACAATGGTACGCGGACAATCTCCTCATAAACGTGGTAGCCATGCGTGAACCACTTTTCGTGTTCCATCATGCTCTCACCGTGGTCGGCCGTAAGAATCACTAGAGCTTTATCGATGTTTATCATTTTCGCATAGCCTTCCATTAGTCGTCCGATTTGACTATCTAGATAGGCGATTTCTTCATCGTAACGGTCCACGTATGTTAAACCATCATTCACACCAGGTTCCCTCTGATAGCCTGGCATTTTCTGAAGGTCGAATACGACTGGAGCATCGTGATTAAAAGAAGGTTCCCATTCATTCGGAGGATGATAGGGCCCGTGTGGATCAATATAGTGAATCCACAGAAAACTAGGCTCTTGTGGATTATATTCATTCTTTAACCAGTGTAGGGCCGCATCAGTTGTACGGCGTGCGTTCCTTTCGTATATATCTCGGTAGGGTTCGATATCGTCGAGGTAATCATCGTAATAATCAAAACGGTTTGCTATACCGATCGCTTCGTCGGTTAAAACAGTATTAGCGACGATGCCAGCTGTTTGGTACTTTGAAGGCAACATGTCAGTGAGTAACGGAGTTCGACTGGGAAGTAGCTGAAGCAGCATACGAACGCCATGTTCCTGAGGTAGTTGTCCAGTCAAAACGCTTATCATGCTTGGCGAGGTATTAGCTTCTGTTGAATAAGAACGCTCAAAGACCGCCGCGTTAGAAAACCAATGATCTATCTTCGGGGAGGTCGACCGTGCGTAACCATACAGGCCTAGATGATCTGGACGTAGTGTATCGATGGAGATCAAGAGAACGGCTGGTGGGTCGAGCTTGTGTGAGCAGGATACGATCCATGGAATCACGCACAAGGTGACCAGCAAGACCACAACCCTACGGCTCGGCATAAGGCTTCCCTAATTCAATCTAGCTATCATAACCTGGCTTACTTCCCTTGTCTCGAGTTACCACTGAGCTTGCGAAGTTACTCAGATTTCAATCTCGTCTACCAGACTATTTGGAGGGTGCGATGTAACTTTGCCGAGCACGCGCCGTCATCCCACTGGATTTGACGCGGACATCTAGTTCGTGTAATTTCCCATCCGCAACCGTCGGGGTGAACCCAATGACATATTGACTATGGAGTTCCTGAACGACTCGTGTGAAAGTTGAACCTAACTCGTCGGCTTGAGTCAGCTTAAAGTAACCGCCACCCGTTTGTTCTGCGAACTTTCTGAGGTTTCGATCCGGATTACTTCGAATCCTTCGTACTCCATTAAAGTAGTCTGCTTCTAATCCAATTGCATAGATCATTACTTCTTCGGTGTGTGTACGGTCGAGAACAGTACTTGAACGCATTTCACTACCAGTATCTCGGCCATCAGTGAACACTAAAACGACTCTTCGTCCATCGACACTCCTGAGTTCATCGAGACTTACCGCGATTGCATCGTACAAGTGTGTGGGGTTGCCATAATCTAGTTCATCCAGTGAAGTAATTAGTCGGTCGCGGTCTGACGTAAACTCATGTGGGAACGTCTCAATCTTGTCGTTGAATGCGCCAACTTTTCCGCTATCCATTGGAAGCATTCGGATCAGAAATTGTTCGGCCGCAGCCTTGAGCAGGTCGATGCGTGATGCCATGCTGGCACTTGTATCGAGCATGACTACTACGGTGAAAGGAAGAATTTCGTTTTGGAAGACGGTAATCTCTTGAATTTGGTTATTGTCAAGTATTTCGAAATCATCCAGTGTCAAATCTGGCACCAGGCGGTTTTCTCTATCGGTGACCGTGACGTAGAGATCAACAATATTGGTCCCGGACCGAAACATTGGTCCTTGATCTTGGCCCGTGAGAGCAGTTGTTTCTACTATAAGCGCTAGGACTAATACGAAGGAAGATCTCACATGTGCCATCCTCCGAGCTTAGCAACCTCTGCCCACGTTTGGCAATGGATGATTTTTCATGGGAAGTTCGTCGTAAAGAGGGTAGAAGGTCTTACCGATGCGGGAAGAAATATTTGATGGTTTCATCTTTTAAGGTAGGCTCGCATTACTCAGTTGATCGACTCGTTGATTACATCAAGCTGCCTAGGCTACGATGTTCCGATCTGAGAGTTTTCGTTCGACGAAAACTCTCAAGAGATGTAAGAGCCGTATCTTTCGAAAAGCAGTAGGGATTATGAAACCTACCAATCTTGATCTTCTTGAACGCCTTCTCGCCGAACGGATCCTGATTTTAGATGGTGCTATGGGTACGATGATTCAACGGCATCCTCTTGAGGAATCAGATTTTCGAGGTGATCGTTTTAAACATCACCACAAACCACTCAAGGGCGACAATGATTTACTTGTTCTTACCCGTCCAGACCTGATCCAGGAAATCCATAATCAGTATTTAGAGGCCGGCAGTGACATCGTTGAGACGAATACGTTCAATGGGACATCCGTAGCGCAATCTGACTATGGCCTAGAGCCGATAGTATATGAACTCAACGCTGCAGCGGCGCTGTTGGCTAAGAAGGCTGCTATGGAATGGACGGCACGAACGCCACACAAGCCAAGATTTGTGGCAGGTGCTATAGGGCCAACGAATCGTACACTATCAATCTCACCAGATGTTGATGATCCAAGTATTCGTACTACAACTTTCGATCAGCTTTGCGATTCGTACGTCGAGCAAGTATATGGACTAATTGATGGTGGTTGTGATCTACTTCTGCTGGAAACAATATTTGACACACTTAATGCTAAAGCAGCGATCGCGGCAATAGAGGAAGCGTTCGAGCGAAAAGGGACACGTTTACCCTTGATGCTATCGGTTACGATTACCGACCGTAGTGGACGAACACTGTCTGGTCAAACAATCGATGCATTTTATGTGTCAATATCCCATGCCACAGTTCTAAGTATCGGTATTAACTGTGCGCTTGGTGCTCGTGACATGCGTCCGTACTTAGCGGAACTTTCACGAATCTCAAGCGCCTATATCACATGTTATCCAAATGCCGGGTTGCCAAACGCTTTTGGTGAGTACGGTGAGCAGCCTCATGAAACTAGCCAGCTGCTCAAGGAATTTGCTACGAGTGGCTTCGTCAATATGTTGGGTGGCTGCTGTGGAACAACCCCGGATCACATTCGTGCGATTTCACAAGCGGTTGATGGAATTAAGCCACGAGTTGTTAGTTCCAATATCCAGACTTCAACATCCAGTTCCCAAAGGTACACTCAATTTTCAGGCCTTGAAGTTTTAACGATCAGACCAGACAGTAATTTTCAGATGATCGGTGAGCGAACGAACGTGACTGGCTCTACCAAGTTTTCTCGATTGATCAAAGCAGGTAACTATGCTGAAGCGGCCGGTGTAGCACTTGAGCAGGTACGCGGCGGCGCCAATCTTATTGATGTGAATGTAGATGAGGCTATGCTTGACTCTGAACAGGCGATGGTAAAGTTTTTAAACTTTATCGCTATGGAACCTGACATTTCGCGTGTGCCAGTGGTGATTGATAGTTCTAGGTGGTCAGTGATTGAAGCTGGACTTAAGTGCGTTCAAGGTAAATCCATCGTGAATTCAATTAGCCTGAAAGAGGGAGAAGAGGATTTTATCCGAAAGGCGAATCTTGCGAGAAGGTACGGGGCTGCTGTGATTGTCATGGCATTTGATGAAAGTGGTCAGGCTGACACCATCGAACGAAAGGTCGATATCTGCCAGCGTTCTTATAAATTATTGACGGAGAAGGTTGGATTCGATCCTCTAGACATCATCTTTGATCCGAATATCTTGGCGATTGCCACGGGGCTTGAAGAGCACAACGATTATGCGACCTCCTACATTCAAGCCATCCGAATCATCAAGAAGACGTGTCTAAACGCAAAGATTAGTGGTGGTGTTAGTAATTTGTCATTTTCGTTCCGTGGTAATAATGTTGTGAGAGAAGCCATTCACTCGGCGTTCTTGTATCACGCGATTCAGGCCGGTATGGATATGGGAATTGTGAATGCTGGTCAGCTTGTCGTATACAAAGACATTCCGAATGATTTATTGGAAAGGGTTGAAGATATCATTTTCAACAGGCGTCCAGATGCGACTGATCAGATGGTTCAGTATGCCGAGAATGTGCAAGATGTGGGAGTGAAGCCGACGGTCGATCTTTCATGGAGAACAGAGAACGTTGAACAACGCCTCTCATACGCACTCGTACACGGTATCTCAGATTTTATAGACGGAGACGTAGAAGAGTTGAGAATAGGTCGTGGAAACCCGATCGAAGTTATTGAAGGTCCGCTAATGAGTGGAATGAAAATCGTTGGTGACTTGTTCGGCGAGGGGAAAATGTTCCTACCTCAGGTTGTTAAGAGTGCACGTGTGATGAAGAAAGCGGTTGCGTATCTCGAACCGTTTATGGAAGAAGCACAAATTAAATCCGGCGGTGTAGTGCAGGCACGCGGGACCGTTGTTATAGCAACCGTTAAAGGCGATGTTCATGACATTGGGAAAAACATCGTTGCTGTCGTTCTCAGATGCAATAATTACGAGGTGATTGACCTTGGGGTCATGGTTCCGTGTGATCGGATCTTACAAACGGCGATTGACAAGAAGGCTAATGTGATTGGCCTCAGCGGTCTGATCACACCGTCGCTTGACGAGATGGTGTTCGTGTCAAAGGAGATGGAACGTCTAGGTTTCAAGGTGCCTTTGATCATTGGAGGCGCGACGACAAGTCCACAACATACGGCAGTGAAAATTGCTCCAGAGTACGACGAGGCCACCATTCATGTCATCGATGCATCAAGAGTGATAGACGTTGTGTCTAGTCTATTGAGCTCAACTAAGAACCGTGAGTACGTGGAGGTCAATCGTAGACGTCAAGAGAAGTTACGTGAACAGTATGTCGTGAAGCGAAAAAAACCCATTCTTCCCTATGAAGCGGCGCTCGCGAATCGACTGAAGTTTGACTGGCCTGACGAAGATATCAAAACTCCCTCTTTCACAGGTCGCCGTGTTCTGACGAATTTCTCCCTTAAGGAGGTCGCAGGTTACATCGATTGGACATTTTTCTTTTCAGCCTGGGAACTTAAGGGAAGGTTTCCAACGATCTTTGATCATCCTACGTATGGAAAGGTCGCACGAGAATTGTATGAAAATGCAAAGAAACTCTTGGAGAGAATTATAAAGGAGAATCTTCTTGAAGCTAGAGGTGTTTATGGGTTTTGGCCTGTCAACAGTGAGGGAGATGACATTATTGTTTATGAGCCGCTGGTCTCTCACTTGGGAAGTAAGAATAGAGAGCTCCTCAGATTCAACATGCTACGTCAGCAGGAGATTATCAGCGACGGTAAACCGAACAGATCTCTTGCAGACTTCATTGCGCCACTCGAAAGTGGTGTGATTGATTATTTTGGTGCTTTTGCGGTAACTACTGGAGTTGGCGTGGATGAGTTAGTAACGAAGTACGAGCGAGATCATGACGTTTATCACGCCATTATGATAAAGGCCCTAGCGGATCGCCTGGTTGAGGCTTTTTCGGAGTGCTTGCACGCACAAGTACGCCGCGATTGGGGTTATGGTAATAATGAGATTTTGAGCAATACGGATCTTATTGCAGAGAAATATCGCGGTATCAGACCGGCGTTTGGTTATCCAGCCTGTCCCGATCACAGCGAGAAGGGTAAGCTCTTTAAGCTCCTGGAAGCGACACAGACTGGAATCACCTTGAGTGAGTCGTACGCAATGGTTCCTGCTGCAAGTGTTAGCGGTCTTTATTTTGGACATTCGGAGGCTCGCTATTTCACCGTTGGACGTGTTGGCCAAGATCAGACATATGCGTACGCTAAGCGAAAGAGTATTAGTGTTAAGGAGGTTGAGCGTTGGTTGTCACAAAATCTTGCGTATGATCCAGAGTCTGTGAGCAGCGTTGAACCCTAAATTGGAATCGCTGTCGAAAGACTTTACTGCTCGGTTTTGTGTCGATCCAAGTGGTCGCGACGCCCTGCCGCGTAATGTGTAATGACAAGAAAGTGTTTTTCAAGGTAAGCATCCTACGTTCACTGCGGCCATTAGCGTTCTTCAGAAAGAACTTGTTGGTGGCGGAAACAGTTGGTTAGGTGATCGTTCACCATTCCTGTTGCTTGCATGAATGCATAGCAAATCGTTGATCCGACGAACGTGAAACCCCTTTTCTTTAGGTCTGTCCTCATGGCATCCGATTCTGCCGTTTTGGTGGGAACCTGACTCGCGACCTGCCAGGTATTAATTTTTGGAACCCCATCCACGAATTGCCAAATGTAGGCGTCGAACGTTCCGAACTCATCTTGAATGCGAAGAAAGGCTTGAGCGTTTCGAATGGTGCCAGTAATTTTGAGGCGATTTCTTATGATTCCCTTATTAGATAACAGGTAATTTACGGTTTCTTGGTTGTAGCGGGCGATTTTTCCCTCATCGAAGTTGTCGAAAGCTTGGCGATAGTTTTCTCGTTTTTTAAGTACGGTGATCCAACTTAAACCGGCTTGCGCCCCCTCAAGTGTAAGCATTTCAAATAACTTGCGGTCTTTGTGCATGGGTACGCCCCACTCGGAATCATGATAATGAGCTGATAGGCAGTCTGAATTTGCCCAGGGGCATCGAACTAACACGCTAGATACCACAAAAACCCTATTAGATGATTACCAAAGTAGATTGAGGAATTCGTCCTCAGATCTCACTGCGTGCACTAAGGATCATGTTGATAGTAAGAGAGTCTGTACAAGACGGATGTAATTTTCAATCGCTTTGTACAGGTCATCTGTCTGCACTTGTTCTTCGTCCGAGTGGGCCACAAGAATTGAACCAGGTCCAAGTAAGAGCGGTTTTCCCCATGAAGATAAGAATGGGATATCGGTTGTGAATGGAAAGATTGCTGTTTTAAATTCTGGTAGCGTGGTCAGCGTTACAGGTGGGATTTCAAGGATCTGTTCGACATCAACTGTACCATTAAGTGTGCTGAGGCATGAGTGGATATCTCTGGCGGGACCTACTGATCGAAACGCTACTTCGGCTTCCGCCCTGTCTGGAATCACATTCGGGGCGATACCACCAGAGATAAGGCCCACGCTGTAGTAAGTTTGACCAAGTAATTCGTCTGTTGGCAGATTAACCGTACGAAGGACCACTAGTGCGTCGACCAGTTTTTCGATAGCCGATTCACCTAGTTCAGGATGCGACGAATGAGCTGTCCGGCCGGTAGCTTTTAACGTAACACGGAATAGCCCACGTGTCGCGATTCCTAGCTTATTGTCAGTGGGTTCGCCATTGATAATATACCGTGAATCCTGTTTCATTAAGTTGGCGACTCGTGCTCCATCGCTACCACGCTCTTCGCCAACCACAAATAGGAGGCCAACACGATGTTCACCAATTTTCCGAAAAGTCTCGGCTGCTAAGAGTTGCGCAGCGAGAATCCCCTTGGCGTCGCAGGCACCTCTCCCGTACAAGACACCGTGTGCCTCTCTACTAGTAAAGAAGGGTGGGACACAATCCATGTGAGTCGAAAGGACTACGTGAGGCTTACCAAGAGTAGCGGAGATATTAAAGCGGTTGCCATCAACAGGTTGTTCAGTAACAACGTAACCTCTGGTTCTGAGCCACGCACTTAGCCACTGAGCAACTTCGAATTCACGGCCGGTTGTTGAGTCAATATCGATAAGTGTGCGGGAGAGCGATACGACGTCTACCGGAGCCATTTTTCTAATTCGGTTCGTGTGTCAGTGCGGTCGTCTCGGTATTTCACGATGACAGGAGTCGTGAGTGATAGTCCCCACTTCTTCCCAGGGTGGCTAGTAATAGCCCGAGCTCCTGGAACAACTACAGCACCCTCCGGAATGATTGTATGCGTTCCCGCGTGAGGTTTGAGTACGCGATCTTTCGGTAGATCAAATACGGGTGTAGAACCCGTCAAAATTGTTCCTGCGGCGATCACTGCTCTAGTTTTGATCACAGCGCCTTCATAAATACCAGTATTACCGCCAACGAGGACTTCGTCTTCGATGATCACAGGGAGCGCTCCGACCGGCTCGAGTACTCCACCGATTTGTACGCCTGCGCTTATGTGAACGCGGCGGCCAATTTGCGCACAAGAACCGATTAGTGCATGAGAATCGATGAGACTGTCATCATCCACGTATGCACCGATGTTGATATACATGGGTGGCATGCAAATGACGCCATGACCTACATAGGCTCCATCGCGGATCGACGAACCACCAGGTACTACACGGACACCATCAGATGGTTCGAGATGTTTCAAGGGCAGTATGTCTTTGTCTAAGAACGAAGAGCATTCAGGCCCAAGTGCCATTCTCACCACATTTCCCCACCTAAAACCAAGCAGGATACCCTGCTTGACCCAGGTGTTAACACGCCAGCCAGTCGGTGAGGTAAGATCTGGTTCAGCAGCTCGTACATGACCACTTGAGAGACGTTCACGTAGGAGCACAAAGGTCGAACGAGCCGCTTCACGGTCGCCTTCGACTCCTTGCCCAAAGAATTCTTCTATACGTTCTGCAAGCTCCGAGTTTTGGATAGTCATAATGACCCGCCCAGTTACGCACCATTTATTGAAATCGAAAGCCGTTATTTTGTCGATGTTACTTGTTTCAAACGGATGTCCAAAAGATCAAGGTTCTTCAATACTTTATTAATTCTGACACGTGATGACTCAAGTGGCGACACCAATGGTAGTCGATAGATTTCTTCGAGCAACCCCATTTTTGCCATGGCCGCCTTGACCGGAATTGGATTCGACTCGATGAAGTTGACAAGCATCAGAGGGAGTAATCTTGTGTGTAGAGTCCTTGCGGTCACAAAATCGCCACGCCCGGCTGCTTCGACCATCCTAACCATCTCTCCGGGTGCCTCATTGGAAGTGACAGAGATTACGCCAGTTCCACCAATTGCCATCAGTGGTAGGGTCAGCGCATCGTCGCCTGAAAGCACGCTGAAATCGCTTGGTACGGCTTGGCAGATTTCGCACATCTGACTCATGTTTGCTGAAGCTTCCTTAATTCCAACGATGTTGGGAATCGTGGTCAATCTGACGAGCATAGTGACATCGATATTGCAACCCGTACGTCCAGGTACATTGTAGAGAACGATTGGAAGAGACGTACTTTCAGCGATCATAGAAAAATGTCGATATAATCCTTCAGAGGTTGGTTTGTTGTAGTAGGGAGTTACAGACAGCAATCCGCTGGCTCCCGCTCGCTCCATGTCTCGGCCTAGGTTGATTACTTCATGTGTATCGTAACCACCTGCTGCGGCTAGTACAGGAATGGATTCAGCGGCTTCGTCCACGACGAGTTCGACGATACGTAATCGCTCGGTATTTGACAAAGTTGGACTTTCCCCTGTTGTTGCACACGGAACTAAAAACTGAACGCCTCCCTCTATCTGTCGACGAGTCAACCGACGCACCGCCGATTCGTCCAAATTACCAGTTGTGGCGAATGGGGTAACTAATGCTGTTCCGCAGCCGATCCAATTTTCCCTCATTAATCTTTTCCTCTTCAGCTTCTATCTAACTAGATTGTCTTCAAAACTCGCTTAGATTGAGTACATCTCGCATTGTGAACCAACCACGTTTTCCATGGACCCATCGGGCGGCTTCGAGGGCTCCATGAGCAAACGTTGAACGATCACGTGTTGTGTGTGTCAAAGTTATGCTTTCGGATGGTCCATCAAATCCTACTGTATGGATGCCTGGTGTAGAGCCTACCCGGCTTGAGGCAACATCGATAGGTTGTTTGTATCCAGCGTGTTTCATAGTATTTACTAGTCCCAACGCCGTACCAGAGGGTGCATCTAACTTGTTTATATGATGGATCTCGTGTAACCATGCACCATAGTTCTTGTTCTGCTGCAACAGTCGAGCAGAATGCTCGACGATTGCTTGAAAGATATTAACGCCAAGAGAAAAATTTGGAGCCACGACAACTCCGATCGACGAGGCAGTTACGATTTGTCTAAGATTCGCCTCGTGCGCGTGCCAATCAGTGGTTCCAATAACCAGATTAATCCCTAAAGCTGCCAATTTTGGAAGATTCTGAACAACGGCTTGTCCCGTTGAAAAATCGATAGCGACGTCAACATCCGTTAGCCGCTCGGCACTTATACCCTTACCATTCTCATTGTTAGAGATGTCCAAGCGATCTACGACCTCGAAGCCATACGGTTCACTCAATTGTTCAACCAATCGTCCCATACGTCCGTAGCCAATTAGTACTAAGCGCATTTCCTGATACCTCGGATCCTTCGCCTGGTAAAGACCGTCTAACAGTAACCAATCTAGCCAGTCGGTACATCGAAGGACGGCCGTAGTGTAGTTCTATGACTTCGTGAGAGCAACTCCTCCTCGCGAGTTGGCTTGAACCTATCCTTACACATTTAGAAGATTTGGCTGAACCTAAGGAAAAAGTGTGGGGCTGATGTGAGAATGAAGACCGATTATACTCAACAGAATGAATTCAGGTCACAAGTTCCGATGGTACTTTTGAGCTTATGTGATTCGATAGATCGGAGCCTAAAAGAAGCGTCCGTAATTGAGAGGAACAGACTAAGATGACGAGGATACCAGAAATGATGACAGCGGTTGAGATTAGTAACCCTGGCCCATCGAGTGTGCTCAGACCAGTTCGACGTGCAGTTCCAGTGCCAGGACCAGGAGAAGTCTTGATTAGAGTAAGAGCTTCAGGAGTGAATCGGGCCGACGTGATGCAGCGCCATGGTCAATACCCCCCACCTCCTGGAGTATCTGATATTCCTGGACTTGAAGTGGCCGGCACAGTTGTCGCCACTGGTCCTGGAGTATCAGAACTATCGATCGGAGCTGACGTTTGTGCTCTCGTAGCAGGTGGTGGCTATGCTGAGTACTGTGTAGCACCTGTACCTCAATGTTTGCATATTCCACAGGGTCTTGACTTTCGTTCTGCTGCGGCAATTCCAGAGACATTTTTCACTGTTTGGACGAATGTCTTTGATCTTGGTCACCTTAATGTTGGTGATACCCTCCTTGTTCACGGTGGCTCCAGTGGTGTTGGAACCACGGCTATCATGCTCGGGAATGCTTTTGGTGCTAGGGTTTTCACGACGACAGGATCAGCGACCAAATGTACTGCATGTGAGCAGCTAGGTGCCGAACGAGCAATTAACTATCGTACTGAGAATTTTTCAGAAGTCATCAAGATCCTTACTCAAGGGAAAGGCGTCAATGTGATTCTCGATATAGTCGGCGGAACGTATCTCCGTCCCAATCTACAAAGTCTTGCCACTGATGGGCGCCTCGTAATAATTGGGCTTCAGGGTGGAGTTAAGGCAGAGATTAATCTTACGGATGTGATTCGACGGCGGTTAGTCCTAACCGGCTCGACTCTACGGGCGAGAAGCGTTGAAGAAAAGGGCACTATTGCAGAAGCCTTGAAACTACGAGTATGGCCTCTTATCGTTGCGGGCACAGTGTGTCCCGTCGTGCATAAGACGATTCCACTTAAAGAAGCCGAAGCGGCTCATGCCATCATGGAAGCGAGTACACATATTGGTAAGTTAGTGTTGGTGACCGAAAAATAGTTCACACGTAACTCGTGATACAACGTTCGAATATCTGAGTTACTTAGTGACCGATGGGTGTGTCGTGGAATGGTGAAAGGTTCCGAACACAGACGGAGATTCGGCCTACGTCATCAGATGGTGCTTCAAATTTAGCCCAGACTTTCACAGTTTGATTTGCAGGTAACCTTATACCGTCCTGATTGTTTTGAGTACTTGTAACTGGAAGACCGTTAGCATCCCTCACTACTAAGTACCTCTTTTTCTGTGCCGAATCGACGATATACGTTTCACTAATCCTGTCTGTTAGTACTATAGTCTCTAGCGTTTCATTTCGGTACTACCAGTGAGCTGTTAGAATATCGCCTCTTGTTCGTAAAACTTTTGTTAACTGCACAGTCACTCCAGGGATAGGGTGTGGCTGAATTTCAAGCGCGTCAAATTCAGTTGTGATAGCGAGAGGTGTCGTGTCAGGGGGTAGCGAGGACGTCGTTTGCGCATTTCCACTGGCAAGGCGTCAACAGCACCCACCCGAACCAAAGGGGCTTCGTACGCGAGAGATACAATTGGTGAGTCACTAGCGTCAGTTGACTTTGCTAAGCATTGAAAGTCTTCTTGGTGCATTGTATTTGCGTAAGGCTATCACGTCAAAGAGCGAGTGACCCAAATACAGTTTCGAAGTTATGACAAAATATTCTGTCCGTATCCACTCTATCGAGGCCGAAAGTTTCTAAAATCTTTTTTTGATCCTCCCACACAGTACGATGCCAACCTCTCGGGAAAAAAGAGGAATCGGTTCCAAATAAGAGTCGCTGGGGTCCCACGACGTCAAGTGCGTGGCGAAAAACATTGGCAAGCGTTATTCCGGGTTGGTACTTGATCCAGGCGTTAGAGCTAGATGTGTCAAGGTAGATGTTTGGACACAGATCGGCCACCATCAATGTTTGGTGAAAAAAACCAGCACCAAAGTGCGGAATGATGATTGGAAGATTTGGGTAAGTCGAGGCAATTAAATGGAGTGCTAGAGGATCACCCAATCGCATGTCAAACCGGCTAGCAAGGCCCAGTTTCTTTCGTATCCCAACTGACAACGCACCGCAATGGACGAAAACGGCAGTATCCGGGCGACTCGCCGTTAACTCAAAGATCTTGAAAGCACGCTTGTCATCCAGTCTGTAGTGGTGCATGGCTGGAAAAAGACAAACACAACGAAGACCCAATTCTTCGAACGCTCGCCTTGTTCGGTATTCAGCTGTGTGTTCGGTTGGGTCTAGCATGAACATACCGACAAACCGTTGCGGGTGACGGTTTACCGCGATGGCAACAGACTCCTCATCGCCAGGGATACTGGCTATTAGAGCTGCCCTTGTGACCCCGTTTTTGTCAAGCTCCGCCACCCACCGGTCGGCTAATTCGTGAGGGTGTCCAGGGGGATCCCAGCCTAGTGTCAAACTTATTGCATCTGTCTTACTACTCTCGGAGAGATCGCCTTTTTCCCTTGCAAGTGTTTCAAAAAATCGCGAAGAAAAGAAGTGGCAATGTGCATCGTGAATCATAGTGTGTATATTAACTGCTATGGCATTCTGAGAGATAAGAATACCTGGGTTAAAATTACCTAGGCTTGTCAGTAGCTTTGGTAAGTACAAGCCGAACAGTCCATTGATCGAAGGTTTGGAGAGTATACTAGTAGAATCCTATTTTGGATCTGTCTTCGATCTGATTCTGTGTCGGTGAGTTTTTAAAGATGGTAGGAGGCTCTAGCGATGGCCTATGTTACTGCTAGCGGGAAAGTTGGTCGAAATGATCCGTGCCCGTGTGGAAGTGGCATCAAATACAAGTCGTGCTGTGAGGGAAAGAGTGGAATAGCATCCAACATTGTTTGGGTTGTTCTTGCAGTGGTTATGCTAATCGGCGTTACAATTTTCATCAGAAGTCTTGTCAGTAGTGAAGCTCCTGGTGTGCAGCGTATCTGGTCTGAGGAACACGGGCACTACCATACTGTTCCTTGAGAGTTCTTTTTTGTGAACTAAACCTTATAGTCAAATTTTTCAGTTATGGATTACGTGAATCTCGGAAAAACTGGATTAAAGGTTTCCAGTCTTTGTCTTGGCATGATGACCTATGGATCGCCGAGTTGGCGTGATTGGGTTTTACCACCTGAGCAAGGCCAGAAGTTTGTCAAACGTGCTCTTGATCACGGCATAAACTTTTTCGACACCGCCGATATGTACTCATTAGGTGCTAGCGAAGAGATCTTAGGGCGTGCACTGAAAGCACTGACTAGACGAGATCAAGTGGTGATCGCTACGAAAGCATACTATGCGATGGGGGAGGGTCCCAACGATCGTGGTCTTTCGCGTAAGCATCTGTTCGATGCCATTGATGCATCACTGACCCGACTTAACGTTGACTATGTTGATCTTTACCAAATTCACCGCTGGGATACCCAAACACCCATTGAAGAAACACTGAGAGCTCTTAGCGACATTGTGCAAGCCGGTAAAGCACGCTACATTGGAGCTTCGAGCATGTATGCTTGGCAATTCGTCAAAGCCTTGAATCTTGCCGACCGTAATGGATGGACTCGCTTCGTATCGATGCAGAACCACTATAATCTGATTTATAGAGAAGAGGAGCGAGAGATGCTTCCACTGTGCCGTGCCGAAGGAATAGGTATTATTCCTTGGAGCCCGCTTGCGCGTGGTTTCTTGGCTGGCAATCGGCGAACCAAAGTGTCTGGGCCGACGAAGCGTGCAAAGAGTGATGATTTAGCACACCGATTCTACTACACAGATTCTGACTTTAAGATTGTGGATCGTGCGGTCGAAATCGCTGATAAGCGGAAGGTCTCTTCAGCGCAGATCGCACTTGCCTGGATCCTTAATCAACCGGGGATTACATCACCCATCGTTGGGACATCAACGATTGAACAACTTGACGAGGTTGTCGAAGCCTTGGATATCACTCTGACGCCAGATGAGTGCGCATTCTTAGAAGAACCGTACACTCCTCACCCAGTATCGGGAATAGAGCTGTGAGGGCGGCAGCAGTTTTTGGAAGTTTCTTCATCAAATAGACTAGAAGAGAAATGTTCCAAGTAACAGACCTGTATGGATAACTATCAATAGTCATAAAGTTGGGGAGTCATTGTCTTGGTAATCTCTGCATAACTTTCATGTATGTTGCTCGAACCTCGTCTGTCACTTGACGGTAGTGATCGAGGAGTGCTTTTCCAGCTGGGTGCGACAAGCCCAGGCGTTGACCAATCGACTCCATTCGATCGGTATTCTTCGAAATCCAATTAATGCTGGAGTCCGATTCGACTCGCACGAGAACTTCAAGTGCTCGGAGGAACCGGTACGCTTCTTGGAGTTGTTTCAGTTCCTGTTCGTTGATGAATGGATTTTCTGGTAAGTGTGCGAGCAGACATTGTGTTCCTGTCACTTGAAATTCTGGTCGCTCACGACCCTCATGGACTTGGATTAACTGCAGCAAAAAGTCGATATCGGCTAATCCACCCTTACCTATTTTGAAATTAAACCTTGGTTGAGTTGTCTCCTGAGCTAGTTCTTGTTCCATACGGAGTCTGATTGTTTCCATATAGGATGGAATACGATCATCCCAGGAGTTGTAGACGAATCCAGAAACGGCGGCATCGATCTTTGCAGCCATTTCTTGAGAACCAATTAAGAATCGGTACCTGGTCCAAGCTAGCCGTTCCCAGAGTTCAGCGCGATTCTGGAGGTAGCTCTCGAAGGCACATCGTGGCAGAGCAAATGCTCCTTTGCTTCCTTCTGGACGGAGACGGGTATCGATTCGATACGCGAAACCCTCACTGGTTGTTTCCTCAAGGAATTCTTGTATCGATCGCGCAAAGGATTGGTAAACCGTAAATGTCTCGACATCTTGAGGGTCACCCTCGTAAAGAAACACAAGATCAAGATCAGAGTGAATTGTGAGTTCACGCCCACCGAGTTTTCCAAGTGCTAGAACAGCCCACTGTTGCTGTTCTAGCACTTGGTGTTTGGCATCTGTAGATTGCTGTAATAAGTACGATCGCGTGCTTCGTTCCACACAACAGTCTGCTAGCGAAGATAGCTTCTGTTGTAGTGATTCCAGGGTGCCACCAGAAAGCCATTCGAATAGAATTTTGGTTTCTTCAATGGACTTGACACGTCGAACTTGTTTCATACACTCTTGCAACTTATGATTTTTTATCTCGGTGAGGCCAGCCTGAACCTCGCTAAAGACGGTAGCCAGATCCCTCCCTGGGTCCACTAGAAAATCAAACAATTCTGGATGGCGAACGAGGCGTTGAGCGGGTAGTTCTCCTGCGTCCAAAATGGTCAGCAGTGTGTCACGGATCTGGTCATTTTCTAGAAGGCTCCGAAAAAAAGACGAAGCGACTCCCGTCTGAGTGGCAACTCGCTCGAATCTGTTCAAAATTTGTTCCGGTTCATGGTATCGCTTAACTTGTCGCATAAGGGTCGAAAGTAAATTAGCCAAGATATTACGCGTCGCGGATTTGGCGTGTCCAATAGAGGGGACTTGATCTAGGGCACGTATGATGTTGAGCACCTGGTTACGATCTTGAAATTGGTAGATCTTGAGATATTCAAGTGTTTCCCGGTCGGAGAGTTCACCACTGAGGATACGTAGGAACTGTCGACTGTGGAGACTTGCTTGTTCTTCATTACTTTCGAACAGCGTCCGATGCACTGTACGCACATGGTTACGCTGATTCCTAAGCTCAGTTTCCAGTGAACTGAAGGTCCGAAAGCCCATCCGCCGGGCAAAAATCTCTCGCTCGGTGGTGTTTTCTGCAACTGAATGAGTCTGGTTCTGCTGGACGATCTGAAGTCGATGTTCAACTGTTCTCAGAAAAGTGTAAGCATGTGCAAGGTTTTCTCGTACTGTTTTAGAAATAAAACCTGCGTTACACAAGTTGTCAAGAGAAGTCAGTGTATTAAACTTCTGAAGTTCTGGATGACTGCCGCCGTAGAGGAGTTGAAGTACCTGGGTGAAGAGCTCAACTTCTCGGATTCCTCCTGGACCAAGTTTGACGTTTCGTTCCATTTCACCAGGACGTACGTGTGTTCGATCCATTCGTGACTTGTAGTTAGACATCTCCTCTAGTGCGGCGTGGTCGAGATACCGTCGGTAAACGAATGGCCGAACCATTTCTATAAACCGTTCGCCGAGAGTGGTGTCACCGGCGATTGGCCTGGCCTTGATAAGGGCAAACCGCTCGAATGTTTCTCCCCATGTTTCGTAGTAATGCTGACACTGAGAGAGTGAGCAAGCGATACTGCCACGTCGTCCCATTGGCCTTAGGCGCAAGTCAACCCTATAAAGGTAGCTTTCTGCGGAATAGTCTGTTAGGGCAGCGGTTAGAGTGCGGCCAAGTTTTTTGAAAAAGTGATGACTCTTTAGTTCCTCCGGCAGATCCGGATCGTACACGTAAATTAAATCGATATCAGAGCTGTAGTTTAGTTCTTGGCCTCCTAACTTGCCCATAGCGATGACAGCGAAAGTTCCAGGTAATCTTTCGAGTCTTGCCGCGTTCAAGTTTTGTTCACAGGAAATCCTCAACGCTCCATCAGTGACGATGGTCGCCAAGTTAGATAGTTGAAAGGTTACCGCTTGCAGCGAGTCCCTACCAAGGATATCTCGACCGGCGATCCGAAGTAGTTCTCGTCGCTGCAAGCGCTTGAGTGCGTCAAGTTGTTGTTTTGCGTTGCCTGTAGTTACCAAGAGTTCATCCAATTCAGCTACGTAATCGAGCATGCTCGGAGGGGGTTTCTCGAGTTGTTGTTGTAGCCAATGGAGGTACTCAGGATTTCGAATCAGAATTTCGGTAAGAAACGGAGATGTGCCGAGTAGATGAGTTAGGATTTGAAGTGTGCTGGGGTCATCACGAAGATACCGAAGGAATGATCTTTTAGGTACACGAGTTGCCAGATATCGTGAAAAACCAACGAGAGCAGCATCTGGATCTGGAGATTGAGTTAAACAATCAAGCAACGGAGTGGCAATTAAGCTGAGTGCCTGTCGAGTTAGTAACCCATCTGCCATGAGTTGAATATTTCGATCAGCAGCGGCTGGTTCACGGAATCCTCGTTCCTCCAGGTAGTGACTTGCACGTTCTTCAGACAGATCGGGTCCCAGGAAAAGATCCGATGGTGAAAATGGGTGGTGGTTCAACGTAACCATCGACTACTCGACAAGTGTTCGAGCCGACAGATTGTGCCCTACAAGTAATTCGTGCGGAACCTGTCGGCAATCACAGGATGATTTTTCTTTGGTGCATCCTTTGTTTAAAAGAGGATTCTATCTGTTGATTTCTATTTTCTGACAACAAGCCAGAAGAAATAGCACAAGTAGGAAAGCGTGTTTCTGAGTGGTTGAGCTGGAGACGCGCGCACGCCTTACCATCTGCTAGGGTTACCATGAGTAAGTGCACCATACGGTTAAGCAGATGGTACAGTTGATGGCCGATGACTAATTCTTGACTTGCTGTTAAATGTCAAAGTACAGAGCGAATTCCCACGGATGTGGTCGCAAGCGTATCTCATCCACTTCTCTCGTTCGCTTATATTCCAACCATGTTTCAATGACGTCGCGTGTGAAAACATCTCCCTTGAGCAAAAAATCGTGATCTTGTTCAAGAGCATCGAGTGCCTCAGCTAGACTACCGGGCGTCTTAGCAACCTTAGCAAGTTCAGCCGCTGGAAGATCATAGAGATCCTTGTCCAGAGGGGCAGGTGGTGTGATCTTGTTCTGAATACCATCTAAACCGGCCATCAACAGGGCACTAAACGCTAGATATCCGTTTGCTGCATTGTCAGGGAACCGAACTTCGATGCGTTTTGCTTTTTCACTGCTTGAATAGACTGGGATCCGGACACATGCGCTACGGTTCCGTTGCGAATAGATCAAATTGATCGGCGCCTCATAGCCAGGGACCAGGCGTCGATAGGAATTAGTAGTTGGTGCACAGAACGCCAGCAAGGCTGGTGCGTGTTTTAAAATTCCCCCGATGTAGTACAAGGCAGTCCTGCTCATATCAGCATAAGTCCCGGCTTCAAAAAAGATATTCTTATTGTTCTTCCAGAGACTTTGATGTACGTGCATGCCAGAACCATTGTCCTGGAAGATAGGTTTTGGCATCAAGGTGACTGTCTTGTTGTGTTGTTTCGCAACGTTCTTGACAACGTACTTATATTTGAGAAGCTTATCGCCTATATTTCTTAGTGAGTCGAACTGTATATCTATCTCCGCCTGTCCGGCTGTTCCAACCTCGTGGTGGTGTACTTCAGCGGAGACACCGATCTGTTCTAGCATGAGCATCATCTCAGTACGGATGTCTTGATTGCTGTCCATTGGTGGCACGGGAAAGTACCCTTCTTTGTAACGTGGTTTGTGTCCAAGATTTGGATGCTCTTCGCGTCCAGAATTCCAGAATCCTTCTTTGGAATCAATGAAGTAGAAACCGTGATCGTAACTTTGGCTAAAACGGACATCATCCAAGATGAAAAATTCTGGCTCTGGACCGAAGTATGCGGTATCAGCAATTCCGGATGATTTTAGATATTGTTCTGCTTTTGTCGCGATGTGACGCGGATCACGTGAGTAAGCTTCTCCAGTCACGGGATCACGCACGTCACAGATAAGAATAAGCGTCTGGGTAGTGGCGAATGGGTCTATGAATGCTGTGGTTGGGTCTGGAATCAACAGCATGTCGCTTTCTTGAATGGCTTGAAAACCTCGGATACTGGATCCATCAAATCCAATACCATCCTCGAAGATGTCTTCTGAGAATTGCTTTGTCGATATCGTAAAATGCTGCCACAGTCCTGGTAGGTCCACAAAACGTAGATCAACTACCTGAACGGATTTTTCTTTGATGAGAGACATGACCTCTTTTGTGTTCATCGTAATGACTCCTACTGGTACCGAGTTACATTAGGTTACGTGGTGGAACGTCCTGAAGTTACACGCAACCTTGTCCGGCATTATGACACGTTCAATACAGGGGCAGCTTCAGTCGTCCTTTTCGCCGGTACGAATGATATGTCCCTGCTCGACTGGAATTACGAAAACTCGACCATCGCCGATTTCGCCTGTCCGAGCTACCCTGACTATTGCCTCGATCACTTCGTCGACTACTTCATCTGATACGACGACGTCGATCTCCATCTTGGGTAGCAAACTCACTTCATATTCCCTTCCTCTGTAGACCGCCGAGTGTCCTTTCTGCCTACCATGTCCTCTCACTTCGGTAACGGTCATACCAGAGATATTAAGTTTTGCTAAAACGTCCTTAACGTCGTCTACCTTGTTGGGGCGTACGATACTCTTGATGAGTTTCATATCAGTTCTCAAGTGCTTCTTGGAGTTTATTCCTAAGTTCTAATTGTTCTACTTCTGTCAGTTTGAATGGGCTTTTAGTTATGTGAAACACGTCCACGGCTTCATGTCCCTCAGTTGAAATGAGAACTAAGTCGATGTCGCAGTGCTGTTCCGAGATTACGCGGCTTATACGGTAGAGCAGTCCCTTCGTGTTTTCTGTAATGATCTCGACGATAGTGTAGCGTGGCGAATGATCATTGTCGAAATGTACAACAGTACTTACCAAGTCGCGACCTTGGCGACGCACGAGTTTCTGTTCCTTCGCTCGGAGAGCTGCCCTTAGGTCGGTACGGTTGGCTATGACGTCTTCAAGTAGCTGTGAAAACTGCGAAGTTGCTTGGTCGTTTAGCCGAAAAGACGCTCCTTGATCGGTAAGCTGAAAAATATCCAAAACGAAACCACTTGGACTGGTCATTGCTTGTCCGCGGAGAATGTCCATTCCAAAGTATGAAAGCACCTCGCATATATCTGAAAAGAGGTGAGGTTTGTCCAGAGATATTATACTTAACTCCCAGACGTTTCCAGTCTCTTCTAAAAAACAATGGACCTCTGTTGGGTGGATATTACGAGCCAAACGTACGTGTCGAAACACCGTTTCTCCCTCAACAAGCTGTAGATATCTTTGCGGTAAGCCTTCTAGGAAGGCACTAAGTTCACTTTCGCTTATGTCTGTTGGCCGCTTTGCCTGCAGTTGTGTGAGATTTGCCTCTTCTCGATTGATTATTTCGTCACCATAGCCACGTGTCAGGTGGTTGTAGGTGTCAACGTAGAGCCGCCACAGCAGTTCTTCCTTCCACGGCGTCAATGTGTCTGGGTTGACTGCCTCGATGTCAACCAGAGTCATCAAGCACAGCATCTGCAGATTGCTTTCGGTTCCCACCAAGTTAGCAAATTGTCGAACAACTTCAGGATCTTCGGTGTCTCGCCGAAAAGCAACACGTGACATTTGCAAATGGTTCCTGATCAAGAACTTTACTGTTCGAATAGCATCTCTTGGTAATTGTAGACGTGTGAGAGGACCAAGAACCATACGCACACTTTCTTCCGCATGACTATCTGCCTTCCATTTCCCAACATCGTGAAACAGTAACGCCAGGACTAATAGGTCAGGCGAATGGAGCTCTCGAAAGACAGTTGCAAATCGTTCCCGAGCCTTGTTCTTTTGAACGCAGAGTGACTCAAGATTCTGGATTGTTAAAAGGGTATGTTCATCAACTGTGAATTTGTGATAGAAATCTCGAATTACTCGACAATAGATCTTATGAAATTCTGGGAACATCCGACCAAGTAATCCGCAGTTGTGCATGTCCGATAATCGTGCATAAAGGCCAATGCGAGGGTGAAGAAAACGTAGAAACTGATGCTGTTCTTCTTCGGTTGGGAAAAACTCCTCAGGTGAATAGCGATAACAATGTCGTTCAATACAAGAGAGTGCTTCTTCTGAGACTGGGAGATTTCTGTCGACAGCAGTTTGAAAAGCTTGGAGCCAGGTACGTGGTTGCAGGGCAGCGCGGGCGGTATCAACAAAACGGATCCCGTCTGGCGTTAGTTCAAGGTTCTTTCCGATAAGTTCTGTGGTTACAGCTACATATGGTGAACGTATTGCCATGACCGAAGCGTCAAGAAGTCTAGAAATGGTTCGAGCGTGATGAAAGTATGCACTCATTAGCGCTTCTGCCTGCTGATATGATCGTGATCCTGGGCAGCCGAAGAGTTCAGCGGCCTTTTCTTGGAGAACATAGCTCAAGACGTTTAGGTTACGTCCACTCTCCAGGTGAAGGATGGAACGCAGCCTCAGCAAGAGATCCTCTGCTTCATCCAATCGTTCTATGTCTGAAGTTAGCCCACGTCTTAGATTCAGATCAGCCAGGGCTGCTATTGAACGGATCGCAGTTACGTCACGGAGTGCTCCCGGAGCTTCTTTGATATCTGGTTCGAGTTGGTAAATCGTTTTATTAAACTGGGTATGTCGCTGTTCAATCAGTTGTAACAACGAGTCAAGAGCCTGCGCGCTCCACTCCGTCCCAGATCGGTTGCAGAGATCTCGAAACCTTTCGAAAACGACATCCTCACCCGCTAGGAATCTGGCGTCGAGTGCTGCTAGTAGGAATTCTGGGTTATCACGTTCCACCCGGGAAAGTTCGCTCAGCTCTCTGACCTGATGACCGATCTGCAACTTCAAATCCCATAGCGGATGCAGCAGTGATTTCAGGGACTGCTCTTCGGTATCCCTAATGGCACCGTCAAAGACGATCAATAAATCGATATCAGAGTGTAAACACAGATGCCGACGGCCGTAGCCACCCAAAGCAATGATCGCCCATGGGACACTGGGACGTACCCGGAGATCTAGGTAGATCTGGCCAATCAACGCGTCAACGTGTCCAGAAAAGTGTTCAAGAGCTTTTATCCCACCTCTAGCTTCTCTTGTTGCACTAGTGAGCTCTTCTCGTGCTGACTGAAGTAGACGGACCAAACCATGCTGACTTCCTGAAGTGTCTGGTTGGGGAAGTTGATGACTAAGTGTTGGGTTTGCAGCGAACTTCATTTTCGTTTTCCTAGAAAGATTTAGGTTCTAATTCCTTTGGAGCAACAGCCGTCTAGAAGCAGCTATTCGTACCTCTTGCCGATTTCAAGATTCAAGCATTGATATCAGTGTCCTAGGGGAGAGGTGCCGGAAGTTCTGATTTTCCCATTAGGTACTTGTCGACACCGCACGCGGCACTTCGTCCTTCAGCGATGGCCCAAACGATCAGAGATTGGCCACGTTGCATGTCGCCGGCTGTAAACACACCTGGGATACTCGTCATCCAGTTTTCATCACGCCAAACATTCCCACGATCCGTCAATTTAACACCAAGTTCTGTCAAGAGTCCTGTACGCTCAGGTCCGAGGAAGCCGAGTGCCAGGAGAACCAGATCAACGTCTAGTTCGAATTCAGTTCCTGGGATTGTTTTGAATTCGATACGGTCATCCTGTCGAACCTTATCGACTTTTACGGCATGCAATCGAGTCACTTGATTTTGCTCGTTGCCAGTGAAACGCTGAGTCGAGACTGCATAGAATCGTTCACCACCTTCTTCATGTGCACCAGAAGTCCGGAAGATATTCGGCCACTCCGGCCACGGATTTTCTGGGGCACGCTGGTCAGGTGGTTGTGGGAGAAGTTCGAATTGGTGTACAGAACGCGCACCTTGTCTGTGTACGGTGCCTAAGCAATCAGCGCCCGTATCTCCACCACCAATGATAACAACTCGCTTTCCTTTAGCTGTGATGAACTGATCAGACGGAATCGCATCACCTTCGCAGCGCCTGTTCTGAACCGTAAGGTAATCCATAGCAAAGTGAATACCGCCGAGCTCACGACCTTCAATCATGAGATCTCTTGGACACGAGGAGCCACCGGCAAGCAGAAGGGCATCAAAGTCCCTATTTAGTTCAGTGGCTGGTACATCCACTCCGATGTTGATGCCCGGGCGAAACACTATACCTTCCTGGTCCATTGTCGAGAGGCGACGATTCAAGAACCGTTTTTCCATTTTAAATTCTGGGATACCGTATCGCAGCAATCCCCCAATTCGATCAGAGCGTTCAAATACGGTAACTAAGTGACCGGCCAGATTGAGTTGTTGGGCCGCTGCGAGGCCTGCAGGTCCTGAACCGACGATGCCAACACGCTTTCCAGTTCGTACACTTGGAGGGCTTGATTTGATCCATCCTTCTTCGAATGCTCTTTCCACGATTGACAGTTCGATGGCCTTGATCGTGACGGCATCATTATTGATTTCGAGGACACAAGAGCTCTCACATGGAGCTGGGCACAGTCGACCGGTCCACTCAGGGAAATTATTTGTGCCGTGAAGGCGGTCGATAGCACTACGCCACCTGTCTCGGTAAACAAAGTCGTTCCAGTCTGGGATCAGATTCCCCAGTGGACAACCCTGATGGCAGAATGGAATTCCACAGTCCATGCATCGTGCTCCCTGCGCCTTAAGCACTTCCTCGTTGTATGGGAGATACACCTCTTTCCAATCACGGAGCCGTTCCTGCACCGGACGACTCGGTGGTTTCTTACGTTGAATTTCCAAAAACCCTTTCAGCTTACCCATAAGGGATACTCTAGCTGGCCTCGGAGATCCTCACACCCTGCTTTATGACAAAAACCTTCTCGGTCTCTAAGGCCTACGTCAGCGGTTCTATGGAACTTTCCATAGGGTTGTCTTATCTGTGCTTAGTACGCTGTCCCCACAAGCTCAGTGAATTCTGGCTCACGTTCCTCGGCACGAGCTTTCGCTTCGGCTTCCAGAACGCGCTTATAGTCACGTGGCATTACTTTGATGAATCTTGATTGCGTTGCGGGCCAATCAGCTATCACACTTGCTGCACGTTCACTTTTTGTCAGTTGCCAATGTCGTGAAATCAAGTCTCGAGTCGTTTCAATGTCCTCGGGTTCAACTAAGGGTTCTAGGTCAACCATCTCCAGGTTACATCGCAATTCGAAATCGCCATCAAGATCGAGTACATATGCGATTCCGCCGCTCATCCCTGCTGCAAAGTTTCGACCCGTTCGGCCTAGAACGACAACCCGTCCACCTGTCATGTACTCGCAGCCATGATCGCCAACGCTTTCAACCACGGCTCGGACACCACTATTACGTACAGCGAAGCGTTCACCAGCTACACCGCGGACATATGCTTCACCGGCAGTTGCACCGTACAAAGCAACGTTTCCAATGATGATGTTTTCTTCTGCAACGAATGTGGCCTGGCGGGAAGGATATATTACAAGTTTACCGCCAGAAAGTCCCTTGCCCCAGTAGTCGTTGGAGTCACCTTCGAGCGTCATCGTGATTCCACGGGGTAGAAAGGCACCGTAACTCTGTCCGGCCGATCCGGTATAGTTAATGCGGATAGTGTCTTCTGGGAGTCCTTCCCTACCGTATCGCTTCGTGACCACAGAACCGAGCATTGTGCCAACCGTTCGGTTTACATTCCTAATAGGTAGATTCACTTCAACAGGTGTTCTGTTCTCTATCGCATCAGCACACATATCTATCAGGGTGTTATCGAGTGCCTTGTCGAGGCCGTGATCCTGAGTTTTAACGCATCGGCGTTTGACGTTATCTGAGACAACTGGTTGATGGAGAATCTGAGTAAAGTCGACACCCTTCGTCTTCCAGTGATCAATTGCCGGTACTACATCTATTCGATCGACTCGACCGATCATTTCGTTCATAGTTCGGAAACCCATTTCTGCCATGAGTTCTCTAACTTCTTGTGCCAGGAATCGAAAGAAGTTTTCAACAAATTCTGGTTTACCTGAGAAGTTCTTTCGTAATTCAGGATTTTGTGTCGCGATACCAACCGGACAAGTATCGAGGTGACACACACGCATCATTATGCAGCCGGACACGATTAGCGGGGCCGTCGAAAAGCCATACTCTTCGGCACCCAACAGGGCTGCGATGATCACGTCTCGTCCTGTCTTCATCTGTCCGTCCACTTGAACGACGATACGGTCACGAAGGTCGTTCATCACTAATACTTGCTGGGTTTCTGCAAGGCCTAGTTCCCAGGGGACGCCTGCATGCTTGATACTGGTCAGCGGTGATGCTCCGGTTCCGCCATCGTGCCCAGATATTAGGACGACGTCCGAATGGGCCTTAGAAACTCCAGCAGCAATGGTCCCAACGCCCACTTCAGCTACTAGCTTTACGTGAATTCGAGCCCTTGGGTTTGAGTTTTTGAGGTCGTGGATCAATTGTGCTAGGTCTTCAATTGAATAAATGTCGTGGTGTGGTGGTGGTGAGATGAGACCAACACCAGGGGTTGCATAGCGTACCTTCGCAATCCAGGGGTACACCTTGAAGCCAGGCAGCTGTCCACCCTCCCCGGGTTTGGCACCCTGCGCTATCTTGATCTGGAGGTCATCAGCATTAACCAGATATTCACTTGTGACCCCAAACCGACCTGATGCTACCTGCTTGATTGCACTACGTCTCTGGTCTCCACTGGCATCAGGAGTGTAACGTGCCGGATCTTCGCCGCCTTCCCCTGTATTCGACTTGGCACCGAGACGGTTCATTGCAATTGCCAGAGTTTCATGGACTTCCTGGCTGATTGATCCGTACGACATGGCTCCGGTCGCGAATCGGCGCAAGATATTTTCAGCAAGTTCGACTTCTTCAATCGGGACCGGCCGGTTCGCTAGTTTAAGAGTAAATAAGCCACGCAATGTTGCTCTCCGCCGGCTCTGATCATCGACCAGAGTCGTGTAATCTTTGAAAACCGTGTACTGATTACTACGGGTAGCGTGCTGTAGTTTAAACACAGTTTCTGGGTTGAATAAGTGGTATTCGCCGTCACGGCGCCACTGGTATTCACCACCGGCGTCCAACTTGGAGTCGTTTATTGGCCGTTCTGGAAAGGCTTTCTTGTGTCGCCGCCTCACTTCTGCCTCGATCATTTCGATTCCAATTCCACCAATTCTCGACGCGGTCCAGGTGAAATAGCGATCGACAAATGGCTGACTGAGACCAATTGCTTCGAAGATCTGCGCTCCGCGGTAACTTTGTAGCGTAGAAATCCCCATTTTTGACATGACTTTTAAGATACCTTTAGTCATTGCCTGGACGTAGTTCTTAACCGCTGTACGGTAATCGATGTTTGTGAGTTGACCCTGTTGGATCATGTCATCCATAGTCTCGAAGGTTAGGTAGGGATTGATTGCACCGGCTCCGTATCCGATCAGTAGTGCCATGTGGTGGACTTCACGTGCTTCACCGGATTCCACTAAAAGTCCACATTTTGTCCGTGTGCCTTCACGTACTAAGTGGTGGTGAACCCCAGCGGTTGCCAGGAGACTGGGAATGGGTGCATTCGTGCGATCAACATCCCGATCAGAGAGAATAATCATCGTGAATCCGTCAACGATTGCTTGGCTAGCTTGATGGCATAGTTGGTCCATTGCACGTTTAAGGCCTTCGTCGCCATCGCTTAGTGAGTACAACATCGGCAACGTGACAGAACGGAATGTTGAGTCTTTGATGTTTCGAAGCGTGGCAAGTTCGTCGTTGTCGAGGATCGGGTGAGTAATTTTAATTTGATGGCAAGATTCTATTTCAGGCTCGAGTAAATTTTTCTCTGAACCTATTGTTGACTCCATAGATGTAACGAGTTGTTCTCTAATTGAATCGAGAGGTGGATTCGTTACTTGTGCGAATAGCTGCTTGAAGTAGTCGTAAAGCAGTCGAGGTCGATCTGACAGAATCGCCAGAGCGGTATCAGTCCCCATCGATCCAATCGGTTCTTGACCGTCAAGAGTCGAGGGGCCGATCAATAACCGCAGATCCTCTTCCGTGTAACCGAAGATTTTCTGTCGCCTTAAAATAGTCTCGTGATCCGGTGAGGTGTGACTGGTCACGGTCGGGAGGTCTACTAGCTTAAGGAGATGTTTTTTAAGCCATTCGCCATAGGGGTGTTCTTCCGTAAGGTTCCGTTTGATTTCTTCATCGTCGATGATTCGTCCCTGTGAGGTGTCAACAAGAAAGATTCGACCTGGATGGAGGCGCTCTTTGAGCAGGATGTTTTCTGGTGGAATATCTAGGATGCCCACCTCCGATGCCATTATCACGAGGTCATCTTTGGTCACGTAATAGCGCGATGGACGAAGTCCATTCCGGTCAAGTACGGCCCCAATCATTGTGCCGTCAGTAAAAGCAATCGAAGCCGGGCCGTCCCACGGTTCCATCAGACAGCTGTGGTATTCGTAGAAAGCCTTACGCTCGGCGCTCATTGCCTCGTGTTTACTCCAGGGTTCAGGAATCATCATCAGGACTGCGTGGGGTAGTGAACGACCTGCCATTACGAGGAATTCAAGTACGTTGTCGAAGGTCGCGGTGTCACTTCCACCTTCGCGGACGATTGGCAGGATCTTAGATAGGTCATCACCAAGGATACTGGATTGGCACATTGCTTCACGTGCATGCATCCAGTTGATGTTGCTGCGGAGCGTATTGATCTCACCGTTATGCGCTATGTAACGATAAGGGTGAGCCAGTGGCCATGATGGGAACGTGTTTGTACTGAAACGTTGATGGACCAAGGCAAGCGCAGATTCCACGTCTGGATCGGCCAGATCCGGAAACATAGTCTCCATTTGATCCGCGATCAGCATGCCTTTGTAGATCAGGGTATTTGAGGAAAGACTGGGAACGTAGAAAGACCGCTTCTCGGAAAGGGATGATCTGTCGACAGCGTGTTCCATGCGCTTACGAATCACATATAACTTTCGTTCAAAATAGGTCTGGGCAACTTGCTGCCCGCTATGCTGTTTTAGCGTCCGGGGGGGGACGCTATTCACTTGCTGTTCTTGACAGACAAAGATTTGTTTGAACAGAGGTTCGCAAGTACGCGCCGTATTTCCGAGTAGGCTATCGTTGGTCGGTAAGTCTCGCCAACCGAGTACCAGGCAACCTTCTTCAGTTACGAGTCGTTCAAATAAAGACTTAATTTCTTTACACTGATTCATGTCGCGTGGCAGAAAGACTGTTCCCACACCGTACTCGCCGACTTTGGGAAGAGAGATCCCCAGAGGTTCTGTAATCTTCCGGAAGAACTTGTCTGGAATCTGAATGAGCATGCCAGCTCCGTCACCTGTATTGGGTTCGCAACCACAGGCGCCGCGATGGAGTAGGTTGACCACTACCTCAAACGCCTGCCGGACAAGCTGATGAGATTTCTTTCCCTTAATATTCACTACAAACCCAACGCCACAAGCATCGTGCTCAAACCGTGGGTCGTACAAACCTTGTGGTTTGAGAGGAAGCTGTCTCGAGGTTGAATGGGTGCTCGCGTTGCTCATGGTGTTCTGGGCTACTTTGTTTAGTCAGGTAAAGAATTATTGTTGATGGTGTGCAATAAGTTCGATACGCACATTGTCTTTATCACTGTGCTTCTCTTTTCCACTTTGGTCATCGATTCAGAAATTTCCTCATGAGATGTTTCCCTGGCAGAGAAGCTTAATGAATTCGTTCACTGCCATATTGAGTCGCCGTCCTCGTCGACGGATAATGCTCAGGGGACGAACGAATTGTCCATTCCTAGATGATGCTGTTAAGGGGAGGGAAAGCAGAGTACGACGCACAATTTCTCGTCGTAGCGTGGGTTCTGGTAGTAATGCAATGCCAGTACCTTCTTCAACGGCTTGCTTAATCGTTTCGATATTGTCAAACTCGGCGACAATCTCGACGTCAATATCGTGCTGACGCAAAAAGCGATCCGTTTCGCGGCGAATTGTTAATCCACGGTCAAAGCTGACGAAATATTCACCGTTCAACAAAGCGGGATCGATTCCTTTTTCTTTGTCTTCTCTGTTTTTGATTAAATGGTGGTTAGGTAGACAAGCGACCACCATCGGTTCGGTTCGCCAAGGTATTGCTGTTAACTTACGTCCAGGATTAGCAAACGAAATTAATCCAAAATGAGTTTGGTCAGTTAGTACATGTTCGTAAACTTGATTAGGGTGCATGTATTCCAGTTCTACATCCACTCCTGGGACGGAAGCCCGAAAGCGATCAACATATTGGCCCATATCATGCAAACCAATCGAATATATCGCCGCCACACGAACAGTAAAACCAGTTGGTGACATTCGCTGACGGACGTTATTTTCCAGTTCCTGGAACCGCGCGATTATGTCCTGGCAGCCCTCAAAGAAGAGTTGACCCTCTTCAGTGAGCTGACAAGGTCGCTTTGAACGATCAATCAGGTCGGCACCTAAGCGTGTCTCAAGCTGGCGAATAGCCTGGCTCGCTGCTGATTGGCTTATTGCATTCGCTGAGGCGCCACGTGAGAAACTTTGATGGCGAATCACATCACAGAAGATTTTTAATGCTTCAAAATGCACGGCACACTCTAGCACAATATTCCCTAATGGCAATAAAAACTATAATTAAATATATTAATGCTATGAATTTAACGAATACAGGGCCATTAGTTGGTCTATCTGGTGGATATCAGGCGCAGGTACGGTCAAGGAGTGTTTGGAAGGGTACGGGTTGAAGGCTCTTGACCGTCAGAGTCAGGAGTT
The DNA here is from genome assembly GCA_965249535.1 of Vicinamibacterales bacterium. GTDB lineage: Bacteria > Acidobacteriota > Vicinamibacteria > Vicinamibacterales. The sequence goes on along the minus strand of OZ252241.1, from coordinate 1,080,960 downwards.
CCCGTGGATCTGCATCACGAAAGATTTGATAATGGCTGGGTCCGTAAAGCTTATTGAGAAACTCGGTTAGCACCGGCTGTAAGTTCGTTAGTGAGACTTCTGTATTGGGCGCGAGGAGTCGGTCATTTGCTATGATCTGAATCTCATCGCCACGAAATTCGACGCGCCCACTGAGCTGTGGTTCCTCTTTTAAGAGCTGAGCGGCCTTCAGTAAGATCCGCCATATAGCCGTCAAACGTTGAGGTAGAGGTGCTTCGATTGGATACTTACGGGAATACTGTAAGCCTAAACAGCCATTCCGGCGTTCGATACAGTAGTTACCTTCGTGAGTGATAAGCATTACTCCTGGTCCATCGGGGAGGTGATCATAATTCGCGATGTCGATCAGTACACCATTAACAGCACTTTTTTGTATCCATTCATGGAAGATTGGGATGAAATCTCTTGGTTGTGGTGAGTTCGAGCCTCTGCTATCTTCAATAAAGAGCTTGAGTTTGATCCGTTGAATTTCATCGATGGCGTTTTTCACAGAAGAGTTCCTCCTAGTTGGCATTTTTCAGCTAGAGGCATGTCAGACTACGAGCTTGGTATGGAATTATTGTGCGGAAGTTTAGGAACATTACGAGTCCCCCACACCGTGCGGTTGAACTGAAGTACATTTGTGTTCACGCTACTGACGGGTTGCTGTTTTGTCCATTCGCTGGGCTAGTAAACGAGTGTGACAGGCGTGCGTCGCCTCGAGAAACAGTTGCGCTTCTTCTATTAGACGGCGTGACGTCTCTTGGGTTTTGGACGGATGTTCGGCTGCGTGTCTACGAAAGAGGTACTGGGCAAACTTACCGCCAGCATACTTGTCGAAGAAGAGTTGAGTGTTATAAAAGCGCTCCTTGAATAACTCGACGATTTGGTTGGGGTCGTCGCTGATGTCTACATACTCTGTCTTGATAAGGCCCCTCGCGGCCAACAGCATGGCACCGAAAGACATTTCATCTGCTTTCTGATAGTTTCCGTCCTCGAGGTGAAGTTGTGCTTCAAATACCTGACCTTCGGCAGCAGCGATGTCGAAGTCTGCAAGTGACACCACCTCACCGGCACATTCGCCTATGCCCATATCGCCGATAGTGAACTCACGAGGATCTCCCCAATCCGAGTAGTGGCTACGGTCGTCCTCGTAAGTGGGCACCCTAGTTAGATCATCGACCAATTCTTTCAACGCCTTTCTACCGAGCCGTTGGATGAAATTCTGAAATGTTTCCCCTTGGCGTCTGTCACTGACAAATCGATGGGTGAGGCGTGAAACAGCATCAGGGATATTTTTAGATGGGATTGCACCGATAGCTAAACCATACGAGCCTGCGTTTTCTGTCCATTTTCCACCAAGTACAAGTTGGAAGTGGGGTACGGTATAACCTCCAATGTTTCTACTAACACCGTAGAAACCAATATCCGCGATATGATGGTGTCCACAGGAGTTCATGCAGCCGCTGATCTTAATGTGAAGTGCTCGAACGGCTTCGTCCAGGTCAACCGACTTTGCCATCAGACGCATTCGGAGTTCTGCTGCTAACCCACGTGATGAAGCGATACCCAGTTTGCAGGTATCTGTTCCTGGACATGCTGTGATATCAACAATCGTCTTGGCACCTGACTGACTAAGACCGATGGTTTTTAGTTCATTATAAACATCGGGTAGATCGCTGTCGCGTACCCACCGTAGCGCGATGTTTTGTTCAACCGTTGTGCGCACAGAATCTCCGACGTAGCGACGTGCAATATCAGCAAGTTTTCGCATCTGTCGTGAGGTTAGATCTCCGAGCGGCAATGTCACGTCCACAACGCTATAGCCAGATTGGCGCTGCCGGTAAACGTTCGTTGTACACCACTCATCGAAACCGTTTGGCCTTTCTTTTCCGTTTAAGGGTGAGTCGAGTCTGAGAGGTTTTTCACTGTATTTAGCTAGTCCAGACAGGTAGGTTGTCCACTGTTCGTCGTGTGGTAACTTTGCTCGCTCTTCTAAAACGACTCGGCGGAATTCATCAATACCTAGTCGGTTAACTAAGAACTTAATACGCGCACGAGCTCTGTTACGTTTCTCGCCAAGTCGTGCAAAAACACGAGCAATTGCCTGCGCTGTCGGCAATAATTCCTCTTCTGCTAGAAAGGCATCGAACAGCTTTGCCTCATGCGGTACGGCTCCAAGGCCGCCTCCAACGTGCAGTTCGAAGCCCCTCCGTTCGACACCGTTTTTAAACTTCTTGACCGCGATGGCTCCGAAGTCGTGCATGTTGACCAATCCACAGGCATGCTGCTTACACCCAGAAAATGCCATCTTGAACTTTCGACCAAAATCCTGGCAGTCTGGATGTCCGAGTAGAAATCTCGAGCACGCCTGCGCATAAGGTGTAACGTCGAAAGGTTCATCACGACACACGCCTGCCAATGGACACGCAGTAACGTTACGGACGGAGTTACCACATGCCTCACGGGTGGTTATTCCAGTAGCAGCTAGACGTCGCATTAAGGACGGTGTGTCGTCAATATGTATATAATGGAGTTGGACATCTTGGCGCGTAGTCACGTGGCACACTTCGTCTGAATATTCCTCAGCCAGGTCAGCTAGTAAGTCCATTTGTTTTGGATTCAAACCTCCGAATGGAATCTTGATCCGCTGCATACCTGGTGCGTCCCACAGTGTTTCTGGGCCTTTGGTCAGTTCTTCTGATGGATATTCAAGTTGCTGAACACCCTTTCCATCGTTTCGCTGGCCACTGTCGTATCGTTGGCCATATACACCTCGACGGAGCCGCGTCTCCGCAAACACTTTGTCGTCGAGCTTGCCTTTACGCTTCAGTGCTATCTGGCTTTCATAGACTTCGATTTCTCTTGCCAGAGTAGGATCGATCTTGTCGGCCAGTCTTTCTTTCCACGTTAGATGCTGGGTCAGCGTCATCATACCTCCGGGCAATTTAATGTCCACGACTAGCTGTAGCTAGCAAAGGAGTAAGTTCGCCTGTGTCTCCTTTAGCGATCGGACTCAGGGAAACAACGTCACCGACGATAATCGTTCCTGGAATATCAGGGAACGATTCGCATGGAGCCATACCGAGGTTCTCTAGAGTTCCTATCCATGTGTGGCCCTGTGGTGTGCAGGCTCCGAATACGACCGCGGTTGGCGTCACTTGTTTCCACCCCTGAGCTAATAGGACGCTCACTAGTTCAGCTCTGCGTTTGATGCCCATTAGAACAATCAGAGTTAATGAATTTGGGACAATTGCTTTGAGAATTTGGAGATACGCCGACTCAGCATGACCGGATACTACCGTAAAACCTGAAGCAAGTCCGCGATGAGTGACCGGAATCCCAGCAAATGCCGGCGCTGCGATCGCGGAACTGATTCCGGGGATAACTTCGAAAGGAATCCCCATCTTTCTGAGGAACTGCAATTCCTCACCTCCACGTCCAAGAACGAATGGATCGCCACCCTTGAGTCTCACTAACCGCTTGCCCCACGTCGCAGCATGGATAAGGAGTTGATTAACAGTTTCGTGGCTGGGTCGTGGTTGGCCGACTCGGCGACCCACCAAGAAGCGTCGTGCCTGTGGAGCGAGATCAAGTATTTCCTGAGGAATCAGGGCATCATGCAAGACAAAGTCCGCCTGATTCAAGCGACGAACGGCCTTCTGAGTTAGTAGTTCCGGATCTCCGGGACCTGCTCCGATGATTGACACAAGTCCCGTTTTCTTCATCGATTCACTCGTGGTGTGTGGTTATCCGGGTTCCGTTGTTTGGCCGATTCTTCGTACAGGCGGTTGAGTGCTTGGAGTAGTAAGGGACGTCGATCAGCGATTGGAACCATCCGAACCTGCCAATCTTTTCTTGTAGCTTGTGCTTGAATTGTCCACGATTCCAGATCTGCAGAGGGGAGTACTGCTTCGAACCCCTCTCGTATAAGACCAACGAGTGCGGGCGAACGACCGTTCGTCGATATTGCAACAGTGACACCACTGTTTCGAACGACTCCTCCCAAGTAAGCGGTAGCATTAGCTGGGTCATCGACAGCATTTACGAAAAGCTGCCGCTCTTCCGCAGCGATTGAAACCTCTCTGTTTATCTGCTGCGGTGCTGCTGCAATCACAAACCAAGCCCCATTCAAATCTTGAGACACGAACGCCCGGCGCACAAGCTTAACTTTGGGTCCCTGGATGTCCCGCCGAATCCTTGGTGCGACCACGGTGACTTCAGCTGCCGCTGTCAAAAGTGCTGGGAGCTTCGATGCTGCAACTTTACCACCGCCTACCAAGACTACTTTGCGGCCGGCAAGTTTCGCAAACAATGGATAAAGGTCGTCTTCTCTCATTTCATCCAACGCGCCTTCATATTTGATTCTACCAAGGTTTGAGTGTTGCCAGTTTGTTGGAATCAAGCCGAGATTCTTTGTGAATCATGGAGTCCACACTCTGACTTAGACTTGCCCCGCCATCGCCCACTGCGCAAACCCTCTCCGGGCTTAACTGGACTGGTGCACGGTGTGCAGCCGATGCTAGGGTAGTTCTCATCATGGAGGGAGTTATATGGAACCTTGTGTTCGTGTAGGTATTTCCATACTTCTTCGTTTGACCACAGAGCAAGGGGGTTTACTTTGATCAGTTGGAAATTTTCATCCCACTCAACTACCTGAGCATTCGCTCGCGTAGCGGTCTGTTCGCGGCGGATAGCTGTGATCCAAGCTTCAAACGCTGAGAGTGTTTCTCGAAGAGGAGCTACCTTTCGAATTTCGCAACAGAGGTCTGGTTTGGCATCCCAGAGATTTGGACCTAGCTTGTTGGCTTGTTCCTGGACGGTCAACTTTGGCTTTATACTTCGTATGACGATCCCGTAGCGATGTTCGACCTGGTTCTTGAGCGTATAGGTTTCTTGAAAAAGTAACCCTGTGTCCAGCGTGAATAAGTCGATTGGGAGCTGGTGTCGCCCGATTAGATCGATGAGGACGCACCCCTCTGGTCCGAACCCTGTGGCACAAGTTACTCGTTTGGAAAAGGAAGTCGATGCCCACTTGAGGATATCAAGGGCTGCCCACCCTTCCATCGACTGTGCGTATTGTCTCAGCTTGTTCTTTGATACGCCATCAGAAAGGCCAGTAACTGTATTTCTCATGAGGATATTCCTTGCAATTCCCTACGTCCGAGAGTGAATTTATTCCATACTCGTTCGTGGACGAAGTAGAGGATCATCTTCATAAACATTTCGAAAGCACCTACTGTCATCGCTGTAGCTAGCTCTCCCGTAAAAATTAGTACTAGGATAATCGTAGCTGTCGAGGCCAAGACACGCCAGGAAATGGCTTTTACTACAGACCGAATCGGACTTTCTTCAAGCATGGCCGCCTCTCGATCGCAAAAACGACAAAAGGCCCGGGCGGTTTCTAACCACCCGGGCCTTTTGTCGTTCGTGTCAGTTATTGGTGTCAGTCTTAGAAATCTTGGTACACACAACGACCGTCGGCGCGGGGGCCCAATTGGACCTCCGTACAACAGCAACAGGAGCACCGGTAAACGTTCACATTCATCATCTTACCCCTATTTTATAACTGGTAAGAGCCCTATCCGTCAAGTAGTAAGAAGTGTCGTCGCATGTTCCCTGAGTTAAAGGGAGGTGCTAGACCTCGACTCCCAAGACGCCTTTGAATGCGAAACCTGAGCCCATAGATAGGACTAGGAACAAGACTAACCACTGGAAATTCCAACCCAAGATTATCAGATCGAGTGACGGATAGTTAATCTCTATGGATTCCACGACTACTGAACTTGGTATTGGTTTTTCGCCTGGATATAGAAGGATTTCCCAGAGACTTCGCCCGGTTCGTAGTCCTGATACGGTCGTCCAACCGCTACCAGCAATCAGACCCTTTTTTATCGAGTCGTTGCCTATCTGAACTACGAGAGAATGCGATCCGGCGACTTCGGCCCTTACGCGCCAGGCGACCTCGCGTTTGGAAGGGATTCGTACAGCGGGTGTTTCAATAGTGACTCCTTGGGACGGCTCGAGTTGTATTCGTTCAAGAAGCGCAGCATCATTCCGAACCTGGACCTTTACGACAGCGTTTTCTCCCGGTCGTAAGGGGCGTGCCGAGAACCGGAGGTTAAGTTGAGTCATCACCAGGACAAGAGGTATTAGGAGAACTAGCATTGGAAATAGCGCGTGCGCCATGAATCGAAGGGTGTCACGTGCGATCATTCCTTGCAAAGTGAGCACAACGCGCACATTGTTTTGAAACAAGCGAACCCCGATCAAATTACCTCTGATCCGATCTCGGATTAACTTGATGGCTTCTTGATTTGAGATTTTTCCAAAGATCCAGACCATTAACGGACCAACCAACAGTGAGATCACGGCCATCGCCCAAATAGGGTCTAATGCCTGTAACGGCCACGAGATTATGTCGAAAATGAAAGTAAGGGTAGCGTTGATTGTTTGGGTAAGCGCTATCATTTCCTCTTTTGTTTGCTAATCTTCGAGTGCCGCATATCGACGTGTCTTTTCAGTAGACGACCAACGCGCTGCGACTTTTTCTGTTACCTACGAGATGTACCCTAAACCTTTGAGTCGTTTTTTTATCTCTTCTTCAGAGTCAGCTCCCTCGAGTTGGACGAGTTCTTTTTCCAGTGCATGGTTCACGAATTCTTCAACAGAAGAGTAACCCGCAATCGCAGAGTATTTCGTGGCTCTGGTAAGGAGGGTTTTATCAATCTTGATCCTGGATCCGAACATGTTAGCCAACCTCCTCTAACTAAAGTCGATTACACGGACATCTTATAACTACCTTATGGGTTCATCGTCTTCAACATTTCTCTTGTTGGGTAGACATTGTTGATTGCCTAAGAGTTAGCAGAGCCGGGATGGCTGTCAAATCAAGAAGAGGAACTCGCACTATTTTCTTGGCTCTAGGCAATCCTCACCTATCATTTCGGGTAGGGGCGAGACGCCGAATTCGTCGAGAACGGCGACTGTGAGATCGTAGAGTGTTGGTTCCTTAAGTGTGATTCGTTGATTGGTGAGAAGGACACCCGGAACCAGTCGATAGTCGATGGCGTGGTCACCACTCCAAGGGTCGTCATTGTCCACGAAGATCTCTGGTGGAAATTCACCCAACGGGTTTTCCCAGGAACTACGATAACCCCAATTGTAACCAACCACGAGATCTGGACCGACCGATGGATAGTCTCCTTCAAACTCTTGATCGGCTCGGAGAGCCAGTGTAACAGCTTGTTGGCCTGTCCGGTCGTCTCGCATAGCCAGCAAGTCTATTTCCAGTTGGGTGAGTAGTTGTTCGTACTCTAGCCCTGGCTCGACGATGCCGTTTCGTTCACGACCCTTGAGATTAATGTAAAGACCGTTGAGTCCAGCCGCATAGGCCTTTGTGGCGGACCAGTCAACGTTAAGGTAAAGAGGTAGTTGGCCCTGATTCGCTGGATTCTTTAATGTTACGTAGCCGTTTTCGAGTAACCACGTGTTCAGATTTACTCCCCAGTAGAACGGAGAGAATCCGTGGTCTGACATAACGATCAAGGTTGTATCGTTATCCACTTCTTCAAGAACTCTCCCAATGGCCTCATCCATCTCTTCGTAGAGGGTTCCGATTCCATCGAACAGCTGAGCCTCTCGGGTGAATGCTGGGTGAGCCTCATCCATGTAGTGGTAGAGCATGTGAGTTCCTTGATCTACTGAGGAAAAGTAGAAAAACAGCAGTCCCTCATCTTCGAAGGAGTCGAGCATGTAATCGAGTGCCCTGCGTCGTTCTTTGTAAATGAGCTGTGATTGTTCCCAAAATTCTTGACCCGAGAAAATACCGGTTGTGAATGCCTTGGTATCTTCGGGGAGTTCTTGTGTGTAAATGTGACCGAGTTCGTTGTAGAGTTCACTGGCCCAGCCTTCTGGGGTTGATATCGGTAGTGCAGGATTCTTCAGGCTAATTTGGAGTGGCGTTACGTAAAGCTTGAAGTCAGGCCTCACTTGTTTCAAATAGAAATGGGCGACTGCACTTATGTTTACGACGTAAGGTACGGCTTCGAAGTTCACCTCGATCCAATCGCTCCACTCACCTTCGTTCAGGATGAATTCAGTATCTTGAACGACAAATTTTGCCGCGGCATTATCAGGATCCAGAAACACTTCGAAATCAACAGCTAGCTCAGGATTCTCGTATTGAGGCTCTCCAGGTTGACTGAGGCCATAACGAGATGATGAGGACGACTTAGGGAATCTCCGGAAAGTATTTGGCGGTCCTCTGAGTTTTTCTTTTACTCGGTTGCCGATAACGTCTACGAGGTAAACTGCTCCACCAGAGATCTCGGTTGCATTGTCGAGTGGGGAATCCGTATAGAAGGAGAATGTTCCATGCGTACCGAGGATATCAGGTGTTCCCATACCTGAGAGAGACCGACCATTTGTTTTAACCGGAGGGAAGTTGACTGGCATTCGGAAAATGGTAGTAGGTACACCTTCGTCTTCAAGAATTTCCCAAAAAGCTTGTCCCTTTCTTAAGAGCTCTACTTCTCCGCCAGAGAAAGGAATGACCCATGTTCCGAATCCTAGGCTGCGACCGGGTTGGCCAACTCTGTAGATTGAGTCGTACGGGAGATATGTTTCCGGATCGCGATGAATGAAATCGAAGATCCCATGGCCACCAGACTTCATTCCCGTTATGAAGTTCGACCATGCAACCGGACTGAGGGGAGGCATACTGGTCTCGAGGGGTTTGAGGTCGCCTTGTGAAACGAGCTGTTTAAAGTTCGGTAGGCGGCCGTCAGCGATGAAACGTTCGAGCAGCTTTGGATCCAGGCCATCGATTCCTATGATAATGACTCTCCGATTTTCGTTTGTTTCGATGGTAAACGCGACCGATACACAGGTCGTTGCTAAAACAGAGTAGATGATCAGACGAACCAGCCTTTTCTTTTTCTTGTTCATCGAATGGCCACTTGCTTTAACTGTGATTGGTCATCGGACGTTTCACTAATTACCTTGGGTTTTGTAATTCTCGGGATCAGAGACTTACCGTCACAATAGGGCGGTATGGGCACGCCAAACAAGTCCAGCACTGTGGGACCGAGATCAAGAATGCTGGGGGTTTTAGTTGCAATCTTCCAATTGCAGAAGAACATTCCAGGGACATCAGGCGGATTGAAATTATGATCTCCACTCCAATAGCGGTCGTTGTCTTCGATGATCTCGTCGCTAATACTACCTGTGACTGATCCCCAGGCGACCCTATGCCCTGGACGAAACCCAACGATAAGATCAGGAGCATCTGATACATAAGGGCCCGTGTACACTTTTTTCGAGTCATAAACCGATTTAACTGGGTAGACATCTTCTTTTTCGTCGTATAGGCGTTGCAACCCTTCTCTAATTTCCAGTTTGACGCTCTCAGCTGCCTCTCCTGGCGTCACGGTTCCTTGAGCTTCCCTGCCAACAACATTTAAGTAGATACCACCGAAACCAACGGCGTAAGCCTTCGTATTTTCCCAATCAACATCTTGGAACATATCTATTCCAGTAGGTTTATGCTTAACGGCCAGAAATCCATTTTGATGGAGCCAGCTGTTTAGATTGACACCGCGTCTAAAAGATTTGAAGCCATGATCAGACATGACGATGAGTACTGTTTTATCGTCTAACAGGTTCATGGTTCGTCCGACGAGGTCGTCCATATCCCGGTACAGTTTCTTTATGGCATCACGGTGTTTCGTGACATTTCGTCCGCGATTAGCCGGATGGCTACGGTCGAGATGACGAAAAAACATATGTTGAAGGCGGTCCGTAATGTCGAATACACAAACAGTCGCACCTCGAGTTGTTTTATTAAGTGCATCAAAAAACATGCGTTCACGTTCCTGATGAATCAGATAGGTTTGCGCTAGGAAAGCATCTTCGTCTACCACATTTTCATTTAAAGCCGACGTGTCTTCGGCCAGACCTAGAGTTGAATAGCGTCCCTGTGTTTTGGCTAAGTAAATGGCGTACGTGAAGGGGTACGAGATTGGTAAAGCGGGTTTTTCAGGATCGATATTGATTGGCGTCATATACAGTTTCACGTGCGGCGAGGTTTCAAGAAGGTAGAAACGCACAATGCCCTGGACCTTGATTCCTGGTCCGGCTCTGAATCCTAAAGGAATCCACGGCGTGTAATCCTTGAGCTTTAGAGGATACGTTTTACCAGCGAGTTGAATTTTTGACAAAAGTTGGCCTTTTCCTATTTTTATCTCGAATGGAAGATGCATTTCACCGCCAGTACGGCTTAAAGTATTCTCTGGTCCATGAATCACTCCCTTGGCCGTTCCATCGTTGAGCTCAATCGGAAAGCGCTCTCCGCTAGTAAGTTGTATCCGTTCAAGTGGATCACTAGTGAAGTAATAGTAGGTCCCTTGAGTCCCTTTCAGATCCGGCACACTCATCGCCGACAACATTACTCCGTTGAATTTCTCTGGAGGGAATGTGATCGGGACTCGGAGAATTGTGCTAAAGATTCCATGTGCTCCGAGAATCTTCCAAAAGGTTTGACTCCTACGACCGCCTTGAATGTTCGGTTTTCCTATCGGGATACGGATACGTCCGATACTGAGTGTTCGTTTGGATGAGCTTACTTTGGCCGAAGACAGTTCTGGAAGGTATGACTTACGATTTGGGACTAGAAAATCAAATATTCGGTGCTTGCCGGGGTTGCAGCCAGTCTGAAATGATGTCCATGCAACCGGCGATTCGGCGAGCAGCGTCGTCTCTAAGGGTAGAAATGTCCCTTTTTCTTTCAATCGTGAAAAATTTGGAAGTAGACCTTTGTTCATGAATTGCTGAGTCAATTCCGGGTCCTGTCCATCTAAGCCAAGGATGACGACTTGCTGAACGCGGCTTGCTGCATGTGCTTTTCTTCCACGGATACGTTGCATCACTAGCCGAAATGGCCAGGTTAGCATCGTAAGGAAGGCTAGGAACATCGTGAAAATGAGGATAAAGAAGGAGGAAACGAAGGCAAAGCCGGCACCTGGGCCTACGTACGCATCCGCCGTGCCTGATGCAAACAGCAGCAAACCAACGATCAACATTACTATTGGCAATTTACGGATGGAACACTTCACCGCTCACTCCGGTTACAACAGTTTGGATTCTGATAATTGCCTAGAGCTTTACCTTAATTCTTAGGATTAGCTCGATTACGATACAGTCGTCCGTCGATTACTTGGGACATTTTTTCGACATCCAGAGTTCCGCCAAGAAAATGATTAACCTTTTTCGCTACCGTTGTCGGCGAATCGAGGGCCTCCCGGTAATCGACGTACATTACGTCACAATTAGTTCGTTTAGCGATGAGTACTTCGATCTTTTTCAGATTCTGCGAAAACATTTTAGCCATATCCGTGTCATTAACTTTACCTGGCGACTCGGCCCGCCGCGAGAGCATCGTGCTCTGTGAAGCGAGTACTTCGTTGATACTGCGGCGCATAAAGATAATCTTGTAGCTGTAGGTATCAGGTAAGTGCTGTAACAGGAACGAAATGATCTTCACTCCTTTGTTCTGGGCAGACCTAAGCCACGATGTGTCTTCGGTCTTGTCGAGTCCCTTTACGCGCTCAAATTCGTAGTATCCCTTAGGGTTGTCTTCATCGGCCGTTCTGATACCGTCAGTCAAAAGATCGAGTCCTCCACTTTCCAGCATGCCCATCATCATGGACGTACCAGATCGTGGAAGACCCGAAACAACAATGATAGGGTTATTCAATGTTTTGTGACTTTGGAAGAAACGGCTCAAAAATTTTCCCACAAGGTTACCCTACCTTATCTTCGTTGCTTCCTTAAACATAGCCAGCATTAAAAACTATAGAGATAGAATAAGACAAACTAACGCACTCGCACTGAAGCTTTATCTCACGCAGCTCTGTTAGTCAGTAAAATCCGATCAGCTTAAGGTATAATATGAGGGTAGTCTAGTAGGAGCGGGTTGAAATGGAGCATATCCAGTTACCGCAAGTGTTCCAGGTGAGCATATCTCCTTTCGAAGACTTTGGCTCCACGGAAAGACACATTGGCAGTTGATTGTGCCTATGCAGAATGAGTAACGAGTGATGTAGTTACCTTGATCTTTTGGACCACTTATATCCAACGGTCAAGGCCTTGTAGATTTTCCTAATTTTTCTGGAGATTATGTGGTGAAAGAGACCTTTCCTGATCCCCATGGGGGAAAACTGGTCGATCTCATTGTTGATCGTGAACGAGCGATCGAAATAAAGGCAGGGTCGCGGGATTGGCCATCCCATGACCTTACAGGGCGCCAGTTGTGCGATCTTGAGCTTTTACTAAATGGTGGATTTTCACCGCTCAGTGGTTACATGACCCGGATTGACTATGAGGGTGTATGCCAGTCGATGCGGCTAAGCAATGGTCTTTTATGGCCAGTGCCAGTAATGTTAGACGTAACCGAGGAAGTGGCTAAGACCTTAAAGCTCGATTCTGTTCTGGCATTGAGGGATGAAGAAGGTGTGATGCTCGCCGTCCTGCATGTGGAGGACGTTTGGCAGCCAGATCGTAAGGCTGAAGCTGAAGCCGTGTTTAGTTCGGTTAATCAAGATCATCCAGGTGTTTCCTATCTTCTTGACTCAACAAAAACATTTTATGTCGGGGGACGTCTCGAAGGACTTCAGGAGGTATCACATTACGACTATCAGCAATTGAGACACACGCCTGCTAACCTGCGGACTGAGTTCAGCAAGCGAGACTGGCGAGAGGTCGTAGCATTCCAGACTAGAAATCCGATGCATCGTGCGCATCAGGAGATCACGCTCCGAGCAGCTAGGGAGGCAAAAGCTAACCTACTGATTCACCCAGTTGTCGGAATGACTAAGCCTGGTGATGTTGATCACTATACCCGAGTCCGTTGCTATCAGGCCCTTATTGATCGGTATCCCAAGAAGACGGCTATGCTTTCACTTCTTCCACTGGCCATGCGAATGGCTGGACCTCGGGAGGTGGTATGGCATGCCATCATTCGTAAGAACTATGGCTGTAGTCACCTGATCGTCGGTCGGGACCACGCTGGTCCCGGTAGTGACTCAGCGGGGAATCCTTTTTACGGGCCTTACGAAGCACAGGATCTCCTCAGGAAGTATGAGGAAGAGGTAGGTGTAAGGATGGTGCCGTTCAAGATGATGGTATACGTCCAAGAGCTTGATTCATACGTTGCTCAGGACGAGGTGCCGACAGGAAAACACGCTTTAAACATATCGGGTACAGACCTAAGACATCATCTTGCAGAAGGTCGAGATATTCCACCATGGTTTACTTTTCCTGACGTGGCTGATGAATTGAGACGAAGTCACCCTCCACGTAATCGACAGGGTTTTACGGTTTTGTTCACGGGGCTTTCGGGTTCAGGGAAGTCAACCATTGCTAATGTTCTATTGGTTAAGTTCCTCGAAATGGGAGGACGGCCTGTTACACTTCTGGACGGCGACATTGTCCGCCGACACCTCTCATCGGAACTTGGTTTTTCCAGAGAACATCGTGATCTCAACATTAATCGGATTGGGTACGTTGCTTCAGAGATAACCAAGAACGGTGGAATTGCTCTCTGTGCGCCGATAGCACCTTACGACGCGGTTAGAAAACAGGTTCGGGGTATGGTAAGTCCCTTGGGTGGTTTTATCCTGGTACACGTCGCGACACCGCTGGAGATCTGTGAACAACGAGATAGAAAAGGTTTATACGCCAAAGCCCGAGCAGGAATCATTAAGGAATTTACGGGAATTTCGGATCCCTATGAGGAACCGTCAGACGCTCACCTGGTTATTGATACAACCGATATTACCCCTGAACTAGCAGCACAGCAGATCCTCGTACACTTGAAACAAGAGGGCTATGTTGGGGTCTGAAAATGGGTCTGCCCGACAACGTTTTGAGTTAGCTATTGCTCGTTTTGATACGGCGAACTCGGACGATCCAAGACTCGAATTTTTTAACGGAGTCGAGCGCCCCAAAGAGCTGCTGTACGCGCAACGTATGACGGCGTGGCTAGTAAAAATGATGCCAGAAGCCCCTGAGGCATTGCGACTCGCCGCGCGATGTCAGCATATCCTCAGGTGGACCATTCCAAGAAGCGATTATCCAATGGATCGATCTGGTTACAAGGTCTGGCGAGCGCGGGCGGCAGAGTTTCATGCTGATAGAGCGGGAGAGATTCTCAAAGACTCTGACTATGATGAGCAGACCGTGGAACGCGTAAAGACCCTTTTGCGGAAGGAGAAACTCAAACTAGATCCAGAGGTCCAAGTTCTTGAGGATGTCATCTGTTTGGTCTTTCTTGAGAATCATTTTTCAGATTTTGCCAAGCAGCACGACGAAGATAAAATCGTTAGAATTATTCGTAAGACATGGAAGAAGATGTCACCCCAAGGTCACCAAGCCGCGCTAGCACTAACCCTTCCGGACGCCGTTCGTAGCGTCATTAAGAGGGCTCTGACAGAGGCGTAAAACTGTCTGGGTTCTCACGATTCACAACTTAGGATTGTATGCAGGCGACAACATGTACTGTTGTAGTAGTGGATGCTCTTTTGGTTGAGTCAGAACACGTTGCTACGGGCCTTTGGAGGGTGCTCTACTGTTTATGGGGAGTGTTGCCTCTGCCGCTTTGAATGTGCGCCAGACTGCAGCGACAAGGCTCCCGATGAGAGAATGGAAAACACTCGAGATCGCGCTTGGAATAGCAACTAGCGGGCTCGTAAAGTTCTGCTGTGCTAAGACGACCCCTAGCCCAGAATTCTGCATACCAACCTCGATTGAGATTGTTCGAGATGTGAGAATTTGACCGATTAGAAGTTGGCCGCCAAGGTACCCGAACATAAAACCTGCTGCGTGCAGTGAAAAGACGGCTATTACAAGTCGGAAGCCAGCGTCTAGAACTTGTTGACGGCCGCTGCCGATCACTGAAGCGACGATGAGAGTGATCATAATGACGGCAACCAGTGGTGCAATCGGGAGTATTTTTTTTGTGGCTGAAGGAAGGTAGCGGTTCACCGATACACCTGCGATGACGGGAAGGATTACGATTTGTACTGTGCTTAGAAGGAGTCCACTAACCGGCACGTCTACGCGGCTTCCAGCCAAGAGCGCTGCAAGCGTTGGTGTTAGTGCGACCGCAAGCAATGTAGAGAGGGATGTCATCGTTACCGAGAGCGCGACATCAGCCCGAGCCAGAAAGGCTATTACATTTGAAGCCGTTCCTCCTGGACAACAGGAAACTAGAATTAACCCCACAGCGAAAGGAGTCGGTAGGGCGAAGAGGTAGGAGAGACTCCAGCCAAGAGCTGGCATGACTGTATACTGGAGCACAACGCCTGGCAGAACCTGGTACCGGTTTCTCGCTATACGCCGGAAATCCTCGAACTCCAACGTCATCCCCATGCTCAGCATGATGACGCCTAGTCCAATCGTAATCAGTGGACCATTGAACCATGTGAAGAGATGTGGCCAGAAGAGAGCAAGTAGGCTTGCAACAAGTACCCATCCGGGAAACGCGGCGGTCAAGAACGTAAGTGTTTTCAAGTTCGGCCCATTGTATAGTCTTCGCAACGGAAGAGAAATATTATGAGATAGTTCTCTATAAATTAAGTTGTTTCTGCAGAGGTGGGGTTTTCTAAAGGTAACCTGGTTTAGTCAGTCAGTATCATCCTTCAGTGCAGGCACTTCTAAGAGATCAGTGTCAAAGTCAGTGCTCCGATTTGTGGTTATGCTAGAAAGGAAGTTGCTGTGAACCAACTTGCATCAAAGCAGTGTGTTCCCTGCCGGGGCGGTGTTCCTCCTTTAAAGGGTACTGGTATTCAAAGTTTGCATGAAAAATTGGGAAATAATTGGAACGTAATGAATGAACATCATCTCGAAAAGGTTTTCCGATTTAAGAATTTCCGTGAAGCCCTAGATTTCACGTGGCACATTGGAGAACTTGCGGAGCAGCAAGATCACCATCCAGATATTCATCTGGCATGGGGAGAGGTTAAAGTAACAATCTGGACACACAAGATCGATGGGTTAACCGAAAGCGATTTCATCTTCGCTGCGAAGGTTGACCAGTCCCGCTGAACGTGGTCGTCAGAATCCAGATGCGAGTTAGTGTAAGATTCTCACCATAAATGAGTACAGAGACCCGTTCTAACCGAGTGGCGGCTCAAGCGCTGGGTGAAGCTTTAGATGAGTGGGTCTGCGAAGTCGTAGCCTGGCATTTCGACCCGGCAACGGGCTGTCCCTTCTGGCTGGATTGGGCCAACAGGGCCGGTTGGGACCCTCGCAAGCAGATCCGCACATTTAACGATTTAGAGAAATTTGGACATTTTGAGGGTGACTTACTGCGAGGTGGTCCAGTTAGCCGATGGGTGCCACGCGCCTATGCTGACCAGCCGGTTTACGTGTTTGAGACCGGTGGCACAACGGGTGTTCCCAAGAGCCGGATTAGCATCAATGACTTTCGTGTCGACTACGAACTGTTTTCCCAGACTCTTCCGGACGAGCATTTTCCGCGAGGGTCGAACTGGCTTATGCTAGGCCCCAGTGGTCCCCGTCGGTTGCGCCTTGCCGTCGAGCACCTCGCTCAGTATCGTGGTGGCATTTGTTTTTGTGTTGATCTTGATCCACGATGGGTTGTTAAGCTTATCCAGAAGGGTTGGATGGAACATTTGAGGGCCTATCAGGAACACGTTGTCGACCAGGCCGTTGCTATACTTTCGGCTCAACATGACATAAAGTGCCTGTTTACCACCCCAAAGTTACTTGAAGCCCTTGCTACGCGTTTTGAAAAGGATGGATCGAACCTTAAGCAAGCGGGTATCACGGGTATTTTCTCGGGTGGTACTGAGTTTACGCCACAGTGGAACCGTTTCGCGCGTGAGGAATTACTCGACGGCGTCTATATGACACCTACGTACGGCAATACCCTTATGGGATTAGCGGCGAGTTCTCCGAGTGGGCCGCACAATGATTACAAGATTACTTATTATGCTCCACACCCTCGCGCAGTACTACAGGTGGTTGATGCTGATGATTCTGACAGAGTAGTCGAATACGGAGAAACGGGGAGGGTCATGTTGACGACTTTAACAAAAGAATTTTTTATGCCTCGCTTTGAGGAACGTGATGAAGGAGAACGTGAACCTCCCTGTGAAATGTATCATTGGGATGGTGTAAGTGGCGTACGACCATTTAGTCGCTTGGCTACGACGACAACGGTGGGTGTGTACTAGTGTGTAATGGTCTGTTGTTCGTGTTGACTAGTTTTGAGATATGACCAGGATCTGATTGCTACCTCGTATTGAGGTACCTTGACGTCGCGAGTTTCAGCCAACGCCCTACTAGTAATGGAGGTAGATACCAATGTGTCAAGAGCCTAACCAGATGCTAACGGAAAGTGAAATCTTTTTCGGCGTGATTTGTCTTACGGCAGCTCTTTCAGTGGTTGGTTGTGGGGGTGAAGGTCCTGCTCCAGAACCAGAAAGTGCACCACAACCAGAAGCGTCCCCTGAGGAAGTCGAGAATGCCACTCCCAAAGTATTCTTCGTTGAACCCGCGGATGGGGCAACGGTACAGAGTCCGGTCGCCTTCATGTTTGGTGCTGAGAATTTTGTTATTGAACCGGTTGGCGATGGTGAGATCCACGGAGGAGCTGGCCACCATCATCTTGGCGTTGATACGGAGTGTTTACCGGCTGGGGAGATTGTTCCCCAAGGCGATCCTTGGATCCACTTCGGGGATGCATCAACAGAAATCGAGATGCAGTTAGAACCTGGTGACCATAGCTTCTGCATGCAAGCCGGTGATGCAGAACATCGGACGCTTGCAGGTCTGTCTGCTGTCATTAACATCACTGTAGAGTGAGTTTCGGATTAAGGATCCAGTGGTTCATTTTCCGGTTTTACGCTGGGGCGAGCCCTACAAGAGCCTCCAAGTAGAAAGAGTCGTGCATTTTGCTACTGGAGAGCCGGTTGCCGAAGTTAGTCAGGCTAATCCTGGGTTGATCGCGAGAGACGCGCGACATGCTTGTCGGGCGCGAGACGTTCTGCGGGAGGTTCCCTGCATCGAATTATTGAAGATGGTTAAGAAAGCAGCGACCCTGTTTACTTCAGAGTCGTTGCCGTTGGGTGAAGGAACACAAACACCCGATGAATTTGTACGGCAACAGTCCGCCACAACAGGATTACCCGAGCATATGTGTCGGATGAACGTTCTAAAGCTTAGATATGTACTTGACCAGTTGGACGAAATTCTTGAAGCGCTTACCCGGAACCTCGATTGGCAGATCCTGACAGATGGATTTGGACAGGAAGATGGAGTAATGCGAAGTTATCAGGCTACGACTCCTGTACTTGGCAGCGTGCTTCCGTCTAACTCGCCGGGGGTACATAGCCTTTGGTTGCCGGTTATCCCACTTCAGATAGGGCTAATGCTTAAACCCGGTCCACAAGAACCCTGGACGCCATGGAGGATGACTCAAGCCTTCTTTCAAGCAGGAGTACCTAAGCAGGCGATTGCACTCTATCCTGGATTAGGAGAGATTGGTGCGGCGGTTGTCAATAACTGTTCACGGAGCCTCATCTTCGGGGGAGCGCCAACGGTGGAGCTATATAAAAATAACCCAGCAGTCCAGGTGCACGGCCCTGGATTCAGCAAAATCATCTTCGGCGATGACACTATCGATGAATGGGAGAATTATATAGATCTCATGGTTGATAGCGTGGTTGTCAACAGTGGGCGTAGCTGTGTCAATTGCTCAAGCATTTGGGCGCCTCGGCATACGCGGGAGATCGCTGAGGCGTTGGCTACCAGAGTAGGTCCCATGGGTCCACTTCCTCCAGATGATCCGGAGGCTGTTCTGGCGGCTTTTACGGTACCAGGCCAGGCAGCGGCTATCTCGAAGGACATCGATGTGGCCCTACAGGAGTCTGGAGCGGAAGAAATCACGGCTAAGTACAGAGACGGGGATCGACTTGTGAGTCTTGAGCGGTGCGACTATTTAAGGCCCACGGTAGTACATTGCGAGACCCCAGGTGCGTCAATTGCCAACAAAGAATACATGTACCCGTTTGTAACCGTTGTCCAGTGCCCGGAAGATCGGATCATTAACTCGATAGGTCCAACTCTTGTAGCGACTGGTATCACTGAGAATAGTTCATTTCGACGAGCGCTTCTTGATGCGACGAATATCGATCGATTGAACCTAGGTGCGATCCCGACAACTCAGCTCAACTGGCTTCAACCTCATGAAGGCAATATTGTGGATTTTCTCTTTCGACCGAGAGCGTTTCAGATGTCGTAGGTGTCGGCCGAACTTAACGAATGACTTCGTAAAGGCGATGACCAAGAAATTTTTAGATCGGGTGTTATAGCTTCAGCGTGTGTCTTGGTGAAGAACTCGTGAGACTACTAGAAGTGAACCTGTAGGAGTTACACTAGTCCAAGAAGAGCATCCCTTTGCTTGAAGTTTCCAACATAACCAAACACTACTCAACACCGCGTGGTCAGCTAGAAATCCTGTCCCGCGTAACGCTAACGCTCTCGCGCGGTGAGGCAGCATCGATCATGGGGCCGTCCGGTAGCGGCAAGAGCACACTCCTCTACATTCTTGGAGCACTTGAGACGCCAAACTCAGGGAGTGTCTTACTCGATGGGAAAAACCCATTCCAACTGAGTGAGAGAGAACTGGCGATGTTTCGGAACCAGTTTATCGGCTTTGTATTCCAGGACCATTTACTCTTACCTCAGTGTACGGTACTCGAGAACGTTCTGATCCCGACTCTAGTGGGTGATGCATTTCAAGGGGGTGTCGACAGGGCCACCAGTCTGTTAGGTCAAGTAGGCCTGAAGGAGAGACTCGACCATCTGCCCGCCGAGCTTTCTGGAGGAGAAAAGCAAAGAGTTGCGATCGCGAGAGCTTTGATCCGCAACCCACTGCTTCTCCTTTGTGACGAACCAACCGGTAATCTCGACCGTGACTCAGCCGGAATCGTAGCGTCAATTCTTCTAGAGTTGTGCGGGCAGAGGGAAGTAATCCTCATCATCGTTACCCATAATCCTGAACTAGCGGGAAAATGCTCCAGACGATTTGAGTTGATTGATCATCGGCTTACAGAAAGGTAGTTTCACGGTTGCCATGAATGTCCGCAGATTGGTCTATCGGAATCTCACGCATTTCTGGCGAACGAATTTGGCAGTTACCGCTGGGGTTGGTGTTGCGGTTGCCGTGCTCGCCGGTGCACTTTTGGTTGGTAGCTCGGTTCGAGACAGTTTGCATGGCCTAGCTCTACTTCGTTTAGGAGAAGTGGACCATGTTGTGACGTCTGGAGGATTTTTTCGAGAAGACCTAGCCGACCAGCTTCATTCGGCGTCCGATGGTGATGTCGTTGGTACTCTAAGCAATACCGCCCCGTTGATAATTCTTGAGGGATTTGTCACTCACCAAGGTAGTGGTCGTCGTGCCGCTGGCGTGCAGGTCTACGGCGTGGACGAACGGTTCTGGCGGTTTCATAGGCGCGATTCAACCGACCGAGTAACTGGCAATAACGACGTATTGCTCAGTCAAGGACTGGCGCGCGAACTTGGTAACGCGCTTGGTGACGCTCTTCTCGTTCGGGTGGAAAGGCCGTCGGCTATCCCACTCGGCTCGTTGCATGGCCAGAAAGACGACGTGGGTCGAACCTTCAGGCTTTCGAGCCAGGCAGTCCTTTCGCCGGAGGAGTTGGGAGAGTTTTCAATTCACCCGCAGCAGGCTCCTTCTCGCTCAATTTTTATGTCCCTTAAGCGGTTGCAGCGGGATTTAGATCGCCAGCGCCAAGTTAACATGGTCCTCCTAGGCAATATTGATCGTCGATTTGAAAATCGAAGTGGCTCAGCAAGTTCTGACATTACTTTCGTAGAAGACAGTTTGAGAAAACTCGTGAGTCTTGAAGATCTTGGCATCAAGTTACGCGCGTTAGAAACGCACGGTGCCATTCTTATGGAAAGTGATGCGGGATTTTTGACCGATGCATTGACTGAAACTGCGCTATCGACAGCTCACCGATTAGGAACCGACGTTCAGCCGATTCTGACGTATCTCGTGAATCGTATCCGTCTCGGTGATCGTGAGATTCCATATTCACTTCTTACCGCGTTGGATTTAGATAGGGTTTCTGAATCCCTAACATCGGGTTCGTTATCTCGGGGTTCTGGGTCGGAGGGCTCAGGTTTTCCATTGATTGTCGTCAACGAGTGGACTGCTGATGAACTTGGGGCTGACTTGGGAGATCTTCTTTCGGTCGAGTACTATGTTTGGGCGGATGAGGGACGTTTATTAACGCGGGAAACGAAATTTCAGTTGACGGGGGTGGTACCCCTTGCAGGAGCTGCAGCTGATCAAGACCTCGCTCCAGAGTACCCTGGAATTACGAAGGCGGACAGTGTTTTTCAGTGGGATCCGCCGTTTCCAATAAATTTGGCCTTGATTCGGCCACAAGACGAGGATTACTGGGATCGGTATCGCACAACACCGAAGGGATTTATCTCATTAGCGGTTGGCCAAGATTTGTGGAAATCCCGTTGGGGTCAATTGACATCTTTGCGGTTCTTGCCTCCTGAAGGTTTACTTGAACCGACACTTACGATGTTTACTGAGGAGCTCCGTGCATCAATCGATCCAGTTGCAAACGGTTTTGTCGTGTATCCAGCACGGGCATTGGCTCTCGAGGCTTCGGCAGGTGTAACTGATTTTGGAGAGTACTTTACCTACTTCAGCTTCTTCCTTGTGGTATCGGCGCTTCTCCTAACCAGCTTGTTTTTCAGGTTGGGAGTGGAGCAACGGCTAAAAGAAATTGGCATGCTTCGAGCATTCGGATTTTCATCCCCTAGAATTCGAATCGTTTTTTGGAGTGAGGCTCTCATTCTTTCGGCTGTTGGAAGTGCTGTGGGGATGGTTGGTGCGATTGTCTATGCCGACGTTATCATGCACGGTCTCCGAACGTGGTGGGTGGACGCAGTGGGGACCACCGCCCTTGAGTTGCATGTGTCACCCTACTCTTTGTTTTTTGGAGCTATAGGAGGGATCATTGCGGCACTTGCATCGATTGCGTTAACACTGAAAATGCTCAGTCGTGCAACGCCACGAACCCTTCTAGCAGGATCGTTACCTGACGCCGTGAGCGGTCTTCGTGAAGATCTGCAGGAGAATATTTGCAGGGTGGACGAATCCTCAGGCACTCTCTTTTCTAGACTTTACAGAAGGCTTTCGTTGTTAGTGGTAGCTGTCATTCTTTCGATTATGGGACTAGTTTTACTTGGGGGCAGCTTACTCGGGCTAATAAGTAATACTTCAGGATTTTTCGGAGCAGGCATGTTGTTTTTGTGTGCCTTGTTAACTGCGGTGTGGGCCTGGCTCCACTATGAAGTTGCGGGTCGCCCGTTAGTAACAGGGACATGGTCATTAATGCACATAGGTTTTCGGAATGCGAGGTACCATCCAGGTCGAAGCCTGCTTTGTATTGGTTTGATTACTTCAGCCACATTCATAATTGTTGCAGTTGATGCATTTCGTCGGGAAGGCCACGAGGTGTTACTCGACCGAACATCTGGTACTGGCGGGTACACATTGCTGGCCGACTCGGTATTGCCGATAATCCATGATCTGGGGACGGACGAAGGAATTGAAGAGCTTTATTTGGGCGATCTTGGAGACGATATCGTCGGCAAGATATTCTTTGAGAGATTCCGTGTGCGACCCGGCGAAGATGTGAGCTGTCTAAATCTTTACCAGGCAAAGAATCCAAGGATTCTAGCTCCAACAGGTGAGTTCCTGAAAAGTGGTCGATTTACTTTTAGGAATTCCCTAGCAAGGAGTGAGGCCGAAAGAAAAAATCCATGGTTGTTACTTGACCGAGAGCAACCGGATGGTGCTATTCCAGCAATTGCTGATGCGACGTCGCTCACCTGGGTACTTCACTTGGATGTGGGCGACGAGTTCCTCATAAATAGAGAGACCGATCACCCCATCCGCTTGCGCATCGTTGCAGCATTGTCAGATAGTATCTTCCAACGCGAGTTGATCATTTCTGAGAATCACTTTCTTGATCTATTCCCAGATCAGGAAGGGTACCGTTTCTTCCTACTGGACACTCCTCCGGAAGAAGAGGCGGCCGTGACCGTGGCATTGGAAGACCGACTTTCAGATTTCGGGTTCGATGTGGTCTCGGCGAGCGAGCAACTGGCGGCTTTTCACCGAGTAGAGAATACGTACCTACAGACGTTTCAATTGCTCGGTGGTTTCGGACTACTGCTAGGGACTTTTGGACTCGCGGCAGTTTTACTCCGCAACGTGCTCGAGCGGCACCGTGAACTTGCTCTACTTCGTGCGGTGGGGTACAATGCCAGACACCTCTCCATTATCGTGCTTGCCGAAAACGCATTTCTATTATTTCTCGGTTTGATGATTGGTACTGTCTGCGCCCTTCTGGCTATTGTGCCGGCCTTGTTCGAAAGAGGAGACCGAATGTCAGTCGCCTCACTCGGTGGATTTCTCGTGGCTATTGCATTGACGGGATTAGTGACCTCGGTAATGGCTACAATGGTGGCGCTTCGTTCGCCACTCCTTCCGTCTCTAAAAGCCGAATAGAGCTTAGATATGGTACCGAGTGGATTTGGAGACTTTTTTGATTTGTTATCTGGCGCTATATTGCGCCAACCGAGCCCGTTGGTAAGCGGTCTTGCGGGTTTCGGCGTAGCTAGCAAAGTGCTGATGATCGTGTAAGATCCTTGCCTAAATAATGGAGGACGGCATGCTAAAAACTTTCAGTATCTCGCTGATGGTGGCCATGGTCTTAATACCCGTGACTAGCCTGGCTCAACCGATACGTGGCTCTTTTTACTTTGAGGAGTACTGTGCAGCTTGTCATGGGGATCCAGATCCCAGCACTCGAGCCCCCGATCGAGAAACTCTTCGACAGTTCACACCAGAACGAATCCTGGATGCACTCACGGATGGTCCAATGGCGCTTATGGGGCGAGTGCCGGAAAAATGACCGATCAAGAAAAGCGTGATGCAGCAGAATGGGCCGCGGCCCGAGTGCTGGGAGCAGTGGGCGGGGACGCCTCGGAGATGCCCAATCAGTGTCCGAGTCAATCGTTCGATGATCCGTTTGCGGGTGCCGTGTGGAATGGCTGGAGCCCAGACGTAGGGAATTCACGTTTTCAACCAGCCGAGGCTGCCGGATTAAGCCCTGATCAGGTACCGCGCCTGACATTAAAGTGGGCATTTGGGTACCCGGGAGGAGCTTCAGCTGCCTCAGGTTCACCGACAATCGTCGGCGGCCGGATTTTTGTGGGTTCTGATACTGGGTTTGTCTACTCACTCGATGCGGCCAGCGGGTGCGTGTACTGGTCATTTGAGGCCAAAGGTGGCGTCCGGTCTTCAATTACGATTGGTTCCATTACTGGCCACGGAAGCGCCCAGTACGCTGCTTACTTTGGAGATGTCAAGGCAAACGCGTATGCGGTGAATGCCGAAACCGGTGACCTGCTGTGGACGCAGCAGGCCGATGACCACCCGATCGCCAGGGTCACTGGTGCTCCGAAACTTCATGGGGACCGACTCTACGTACCCGTTTCTTCG
Organism: Vicinamibacterales bacterium; assembly: GCA_965249535.1. Classification (GTDB taxonomy): domain Bacteria; phylum Acidobacteriota; class Vicinamibacteria; order Vicinamibacterales. The sequence goes on along the minus strand of OZ252241.1, from coordinate 1,056,296 downwards.
CTCGAAGAAGCGGCAGGTCGATTTTCTTGGTACGAGTGCTGCACGTTCCGAGGCAGTGTGGTGGCGTATAATGCCCATACGGGCGAACAACTTTGGAAGAGTTATTCGGTTGCTGAAGAACCCAAGCCAACGACAAAGAACTCTGAGGGTGTCCAACAACGGGCACCAGCTGGAGGAGCCGTTTGGAACTCACCAGTGATTGATGCTGCCCGAGGGGTGTTGTACGTTGGCAGTGGAAACGGGTACACTCAACCTTCTGCTAATGATACTGACTCCGTTATTGCCCTTGATCTTGAGACTGGGGAGCGCCTGTGGTGGCACCAACTAACGCCCAATGACACCTTCCTTATAAATTGTCCAGGTCGAATAAATCAGAAAAGTCGAGCCAGAAATCCAGAGCCGACTGATTATCAGGATCCGCTGTTTCTTAACTGTCCAGATCCTGATCAACTCACGGAGAATATTGATGTTGACGTCCAGGCAGTCATGCTCCATAGACTTACAGACGGCCGGACGATTCTCATTGTTGGTCAGCAAACTGGCCGAGTTTACGCCCTTGATCCTGATCGTGAAGGAGCGGTGATCTGGCAACTTTATCCCGGGGCAAGTGATCGTGGAGTTATCACTTTCGGTGGCGCTAGCGATGGCCGACTCGTTTATTTTCCCATTTTGTTCCAACCAGAAGAACACCGTGGACTGGATATACCGGAGGAGGCACCTCGTCCAACTGGTGGGGTGGCGGCAATTCGTGTAGGGACAGGTGAGCTGGCGTGGTACACGCCAACGCCACCAGACGATCGTTGTCACGAAGGTACTGCAAATGGGTGCAGCTCTGGTCATAATGGAGCTGCTACTGCAATTCCAGGCGTTGTGTTTTCAGGTGCCATGGACGGTATGCTCCGAGCGTACTCGACTAACGACGGGACTATTATTTGGGAGTACGATACGGCTCAGAAGTTCGAGACGGTCAATGCCGTCGAAGCCAAAGGCGGAGCACTGAATGGTCCGGGACCAACCGTCCTTGGCGGGATGCTCTACACCGGGTCGGGCTACGCCATTGCGGGAGGGGTAACTGGTAATGTGCTACTAGCGTTTGGTATTGATTAGTGTTTGTGACGTCCGTTGTACTCAATTCAGAGTTGCCGATGACGAGATTTTCAATCTTCGTTTTCGTTGTGGTTTTTGCGCGGCGGTTGTTGCATCAACTGCCGCGCGCAGGTTTTTTTGTACCGGAAACTCTTTCCCACTGAGTCTGAGAAACTGGTGGGGTGTAGGGTTACTGTCGGCTGTTGAAATCAAATGCCTTGTGAGGTCTGGAGCAATGAAAATTCAATCCAGTGAATTACGGTGGGTAACAATTCTTTTTCTATTGCACAGTTTTCTGTGGGCTTCTCGAGTGGAAACTGTGCTCGCGGCCGAACAAGGTCCGTATGAGGTAGTTATTGAGCGTGGGATCAAGGCCGAGATGCGTGATGGAGTGCAACTGACGGCTGACATTTATCGACCAAAGGCGGATGGCCAATTTCCAGTAATACTTCAAAGAACGCCATATGACCGTGACGGTGGTCGACAGTCTGGACCCGTATTGGCCTCGCACGGCTACGTGGTTGTTTTTCAGGACACTCGTGGCCGCTATGATTCCGGAGGAGAATTTTATCCGTTTCTTTATGAGTCAAACGATGGCTATGACACTGTGGAGTGGGTAGCCGCTCTTGCTTATTCGAATGGACGTGTAGGAATGTTCGGAGGTTCTTATGTCGGAGCGACGCAGATGCTCGCGGCTATGGCGGCGCCTCCACACCTTCAGGCAATCTTTCCGTACGTGACAGCGAGTGAGTATTATGATGGTTGGACCTACCAAAACGGCGCCCTGATGCAGTGGTTTACAAGTTCCTGGACCTCAAGTTTGGCGGCAGATACTCTAAGACGCAAAGTGAGTGAGCGGGCCAGGTTTACCGATTGGACTTGGCAGTTACCTGTAGAAGATTACAAGTTAATGAATCTACCAAATCCTGATGAACTTGCGCCCTATTTCGATGATTGGGTTGAGCACGAAACAGAAGATGAGTTCTGGAAGCGCTGGAAGATTTCTGACTACTACTCAGAGATGAGCGTTAAGGGTCTTCATGGAATGGGGTGGCATGATATTTTCTTGAAGGGGTCAATTAAGAACTTCACGGGGCTTCGTTCGAGTGCTAAGACGCCGGAAGCTCGGGCAGGTCAGCGAATGCTGATGGGGCCTTGGGCACATGCCGCAACGTCAGCCGAGGGAAAAATCGGTGACGTTGTCTTTGGTGAGCAGGCGGTTGTAGATATGGACCAGGTCGCGCTTGAATGGTTCGACTACGCGCTCAAGGATAGTCAAAATGATTACGCCACTGGAGCTCCGATTCGACTATTTGTCATGGGTGAGAACCTATGGCGTAATGAAAATGAGTGGCCGCTCGATAGGACTGAGTACACACAATATTATCTTCACTCGACGAACGGTGCGAATTCGATTAGGGGCGATGGGGTCCTTAGCGTGGAAGCACCGGAAGGAGAAGAGCCGGACCGTTATTCCTATGATCCAGCGAATCCCGTGTGGACACTCGGCGGTAGGCTTTGTTGCGGGGATGCTGTTCCGCCAGGGCCATTCGATCAGCGGCCCAATGAAGGTCGCACCGATGTGCTCATTTACTCGACCCCACCTCTCGAACGAGAGATAGAAGTGACGGGACACGTCACAGTTGACCTCTATGCTAGTTCGACAGCACGTGACACAGATTTCACTGCGATGCTCATCGATGTTGATCCATCTGGTTATGCACGATTTATTACTGACGGGATCACGCGTGCGCGCTTTCGCAGCGATACAACAAATGCCGAGTTTATTGAACCCGGCAAGATCTACAAATACACAATCGATTTATGGGCAACAAGTAATTTATTTAAGCGTGGTCACAGGATTCGTTTATATATTTCCAGCAGCAACTTTCCCCGCTTCAACCGGAATCTGAATACAGGCGAACAGACGTTCAACAGTTCTGGAATGGTTACAGCTCAGCAGACGATCTTTCATGAGGGAGATCGCCCGTCCGTTGTTACACTTCCGATCATTCCAAGGTAGTGATTTAAGTAAAAGCTACTTGTACTTTTGTACACATTGCTGCGCAGGAGCAGCTTCTAATTTATTTCTGCTTTGGTACATGCTCGCATTGGATGGGCTTGTTCTTCCTTACGTGAATTGACTGGCAGCGAGAGATCCGGCCAATTCCTCGAGCCACTAGTGGTCTCGAGGAATTGGCGCGCAGACCTTTAGATCTGTCGGGCCAACTGGAGATTGAGTGAAACCGTCTCTGTCGTTTCCATTGTGGTTGACTCGAGTTCTACAAGTGTTTTTGGTTGGTTGGGTTTTCATCTTGGTGGATTGCTCGAACCCGCCTGACCTGGAACTCGAGACGCCGCCTTCTAGGGTCCAAGATATGAATGAAGTTCTGCATGGAATTGAGATAGGAGATCCGTACCGATGGTTAGAAGATCAAGACTCTGCTGAAACGCGCACATGGATCGACGCTCAAAACAAGTACACGGATTCACTTCTGCATGCGCGTTCTGGACGAGGAGAATTGAGGGAAATGGTCCGTCAATTTCTTGAGATTGACACAATTGATGTACCAAGAGAAAAAGGAGGCAGATATTTTTTTAGTCGGCGGAAGGCCAACCAGAATCTCTCTGTCCTGTATTTTCGTGAAGGGTATGACGGTGCAGATCAAGTTCTCATTGATCCACACCCAATGAGTGATGATCACGCCACGAGTGTGATGTTTCTTGATATTTCAGATGACGGGCGGCTTGTTGTATACGGAGTTCGTGAAGGAGGTGTAGATGAGATCGCTGTTCGAGCAATGGATGTAGATAGTCGGCAGGATTTAGAAGATGTGCTTCCAGCGGGTCGCTATGGAAGTGTTGTGTTAACGCCGGATAAGGCGGGTTTCTATTACAGTAGCTACGGATATGCCGATCCGAGAGTTTACTATCATGAATTTGGCACCGACCATGCCAGAGATCGTGTGCTCTTTGGTGAAGGATATACACAGCAAGACATTCCCATTTGCGCTCTTTCGGATAACGGTCGGTGGCTTATGGTGCACGTGATCGAGGGATCTTCTGGTCCGACAGAAATATACGTGAAGGATCTGTTGACTGATAGACCCTTTGAGACTGTCATCAGCGACGGCGAGTCAATTTCATTTGCTATCTTCGCTGGTGATGAGCTTGTTGTCGTCACTAACTTGAAGGCACCAAACAAACGTATTGTGGTCGCTGATTTAACTCGACCGTCAGTAGATTATTGGAAGGAAATAATTCCTGAACGAAAGGATGTGGTATTAGAAGACGTTTCTGCAGTTGGGGGGAAACTTTTTGTCTCGTACCTCAAGGATGTTCAACTCAGAGCTTCATTTTATCAGACAGATGGGACCAGGATTAGGGATATAAGTTTCGATAGCGTCGGTTCAGTAGGTGATGGCCGTGGGTCGTGGACTAGTAACGAGATGTTTTTTACTTTTTCATCATTTCATATGCCACCGACGATCTACCAGTATGACGTTGAAACCGAAAGACAAGAAAAATGGGCGGTAACGGAATTACCTATTGACATAGAGAATACTGAGGTAAGGCAGACTTACTATAAATCTAAGGACGGCACGATGGTTCCGATGTTTATTATTCATCCTATGAATCTTGAACGTGATAGCAATAGACTGACACTTTTAACCGGTTATGGCGGCTTCAATGTGAGCAGGGTTCCGAACTTTTCGGCGTTTGCTGCGGCCTGGATTCACATGGGAGGTATATACGCTGTTGCCAATTTACGCGGCGGTGGAGAATTTGGTGAAGAGTGGCATCGTGGTGGAATGTTGAAAAACAAGCAGAATGTTTTTGACGACTTTATCGCAGCAGCAGAGCACTTAATTTCTGAGAATTACACTCGTGTAGAACGGCTAGCGATTCAGGGTGGGAGTAACGGAGGGCTTCTTGTTGGTGCGGTTGCGAATCAACGACCTGAGCTGTTTGGTGCTGTGGTGTGTACCTATCCTCTTCTAGATATGATTCGCTATCATAAGTTTCTTGTCGCTAGTTTCTGGATACCTGAGTACGGATCGAGCGACGATCCTGAGCAGTTCAGGTACCTTCTCGACTACTCTCCGTACCATAACGTGACCGATGCTGCTAATTATCCGGCAACATTGTTTATTACCGGTGATGGTGACACACGAGTAGCACCATTGCATGCTAGGAAGATGACGGCACTACTTCAAGCGAACGGTGAATCAGAGAGACCCATCTTGCTCAGGTACCATACTGCCGCCGGCCATTCTGGTGGACAGCCTGTCAGCCAACGGATCGACGAAATGGTGGATACTCTCAGTTTTCTTCACTGGCAGATCGGTGAGTAGCCAGTATCCTCTACGAGCAATGAAATCCTAGTGGCTTTACAAAATACCTCGTCAAGACGTGCAGCGAATAGAGTCAAGCCCCCACTGGCAAGAGTTTCTCTGACAAAGCTAGTAAAACACGGCCAAGTTAGAGTTGATCCCTATTATTGGCTTTGCGAGCGGCATACACAAGAAGTCGTCAACCACCTTAAGGAGGAAAATAATTATTGCAAGAGCGTGATGGCGCATACTGAACCCTTACAAGAGTTGTTGTTTAAAGAGATCAAGGAGCGGATTAAACAGGCTGACATGTCTGTACCCTATAGGCAGGGAAATTACTACTACTACATGCGCTTCGAGGAATCAAAAGAATATCCAATCTATTGTCGCAAAAAAGAAACTTTGGATGGTGCGGAGCAAACGATACTCGATGTTAACGTCATGGCGAAAGGGTATGATTTCTATGCTGTTGAGAACCATGCGATTAGCTCCAGTCAAAACATCCTAGCCTATGCGGTGGACACTGTGGGACGTCTGATTTGTTCCATTCAGTTCAGGAATCTAGAGACAGGCGAGTTTCTCCCCGATGTTATTCCAAACGTGACCAGCAACATAGCCTGGGCAAACGACAACCGTACGCTTTTCTACGTAAAACAGGATCCAAAAACTTTAAGACCGAATTGCGTTTACCGTCACTCACTTGGAACAGACGTGTCAGAAGACGAACTCGTGTACGAAGAGACGGACGAGACCTTTACTACATCAGTATTCAAAACTAAATCTAAGAAGTACATGATGGTGGTATCGACTCAAACGGTTTCAACAGAGTATCGGTTCTTGGATTTGGAGGCTGATGGCTCTACTGGGTCCTTCACATTATTCTTATCTCGATCTCGTGAGCACGAATACCATGTGGATCACAAAGGGGATAAGTTTTACGTTCGTACTAATCTCAACGCGAAAAATTTTAGATTAATAGAAACATCGATAAAACACACTGGGGTATCACATTGGCATGAGGTTGTTTCTCACCGGCCAGGTGTACTGTTAGCCGGCATAGAGATCTTTAAGGATCATTTGGTGCTTCATGAGAGAGAGGCAGGACTAACCAGGATTTGCATCCAGGAATGGTCTGGTCAGAGAGAGCGCTATCTTAACTTCCAGGAACAGACTTACTCTACATATATTGGTGATAATCCAGAGCAGAACACGCATGTCCTTCGATATGGCTACACGTCGATGACCACGCCAAATTCCATTTATGACTACGACATGATATCGAGAAAAAATGTTTTACTAAAACGTGATGAGATTCTAGGTAGATTTAACGCTACTGACTACGTGACTGATCGTGTGTATGCGACAGCTGCTGATGGAACAAAAATTCCAATTTCGCTGGTGTATCGAAAAGAATTTATGCGGGATGGGGGAAGGCCGTTGTTACTTTACGGCTATGGTTCCTATGGTCTTAGTCTCGATTCAACTTTTAGTTCTCCCCGATTAAGTCTGATTGATCGTGGTTTCACATACGCAATCGCGCATGTCAGAGGGGGACAGGAACTCGGTCGGTCTTGGTATGAAGATGGAAAGCTTCTCAACAAGAAGAACACTTTTACTGACTTCATTGCTTGTGCTGATCACCTCATTCAAGAGGGCTACTCGAGCTCAGATCGTCTATTTGCCATGGGCGGTAGCGCTGGAGGTCTCTTAGTAGGTGCGGTCTTGAACATGCGTCCTGAACTTTTTAAAGGTGTGCTTGCACTGGTGCCATTTGTTGATGTGGTTACTACGATGCTTGACGAAGATGTTCCATTGACGACAGGTGAATACGATGAATGGGGTAATCCAAATGATCGAGAATATTTTGATTACATGCTTTCGTATTCACCCTACGACAACGTTGAGTATAAGCGATATCCATATATCCTAGTTACGGCTGGGTTGCATGATTCTCAGGTGCAGTATTGGGAGCCAGCGAAATGGGTCGCTAAGTTACGAGCAGTAAAATCAGATCAAAATCTGGTGATCTTGAAAACGAATATGGACGCTGGTCATAGTGGCGCATCAGGACGCTACAAGCGCTACCGTGAGACTGCCTTGAACTATGCCTTCTTACTCGACCTTGCTGGGATTAACGGATAGTACTCTCATCTGACTCGAACAATGGTTTTCAGTAAGAAATATTTTTAAAATCCAGAAAAGCAGAAAATGAAAATTCTCGGTTCGTTATCTTTAAGCATGGCGTCGGTTTTGTGAGACACACTTCCCAGAATTTGTTGTAATCGAGTCACTTCATTGCCGTTGCTTCGATCTCAACCATCAATTCTGGGAAGGCCAATCTGGCCACGCCTATCAGTGTTTGTGCCGATTTACAGCCGGCTGAGTTTAACCGAATCGTGAGTGATTCTGAACCTCCTTTTCCAATATATGCGTCAACATCCGTAGTGTAGATGGTCATCCGTACAACGTCAGATAGAGTAAAACTTGCTTTAGTCAGCACTGTTTCCAAGTTGTCGAGGGCGAGTTTTGTTTGGGCTCCAATGTCTCCTGCGTGAGCTGAATGCCCATTTTTATCAATTGCTGTCTGACCGGAACAGATGAGCGTACGGCTAGCTCCAGCGATTTCAATCGCCTGTTCGAATCCGTGCTGATCCTGCCAAGTCCATGGATTAATGGTCCGCCGTTCCACTAGAATCTCCTTTGTTGATTAGAGTGCCGGGACTGCAGTTGTTGAAGACATTTTCATTGCTGCATTAGTTGAACTTAAAAACGGGTTAGATATTCCTCCTCTTCCCAAGGTGAGATCCTGCTATGGTATTGGATCCATTCCCGTTTTTTTACCTGTAGGAATTCATTCGTTAGTGCAGGTCCCAAGGAGGATTGTATCACTTCATCTTTTTCGAATTCACCGAGAGCCTCATCTAGGCTCTGAGGAATGAACCGCAAGTTCCGCTGTGCTATCTCCTCTAAGGTGAGGTCGTAAAGGTTAGTAGTATTCGGTTCACCAGGATCAATTTTCTTCCGAAGACCATCAAGTCCAGCAGTTATGAAAGCGGCTATGCCTAGGTATGGGTTGACGGCACCAGAAACCGTGCGACATTCGAATCGACCAGATTCAGGAGCCCGAAACATTTGAGTTCTGTTGTTGCCACCGTAGCTAATGCATGCTGGAGTCCATGAAAAACCTGATGAACCCCCTGTCAACAATTCACCAACCGATAGACGTTTGTAACAGTTCACCGTAGGTGCCACCAGGCATGTGAGAGCTGGCGCATGAGAAATTAGTCCTCCGAGGAAGTGGTAGGCAAGCTTTGACATACCAAGACCACGTTTATCCTTGTCATCTCGAAAAAGATTGGTCTTTTCAGTCGGATCCCAGAGCGAAAAATGGAGATGGCTACCGTTGCCTGTAAGATGAGCAAAGGGTTTTGGCATATGTGTAGCAATTGCTCCGAACCGACGTGCGACTTGACTGGTCATCATTTTGAAGAAAGTGTACCGGTCGGCTAAAGTAAGTGCATCAGAAAAATTCCAATTAACTTCGTACTGACCATTACCATCTTCGTGATCAGAAGCGTAAGGTCCCCAGCCGAGTCTTTCCATATAGTCGATCAAGGTTCGTAGATATTTCATGTTGGCTGCCAGACTCTTGAAGTCATAACAGGGTTTTTTCATTGTGTCGAATCCATCAGGATTAAATGGCCTCAAAGTCCCGTCGTCTTTACGTGTAACTAGCATATGTTCGGCTTCGATTCCTACCATCATCACGTAGCCCTCACGGTAGAGGTCATTGATGGCTCGCTTGAGGATGGTACGCGAACAGTAAGGCCATTCCTTTCCGTTCACTTGTATGTCACAGGCAAAGCGAACCACCCCATCTTCCCAGAGTAGTGGCGTATAAGTATCTAGATCTGGAATGGCGATCATGTCATTAGAGTGTGGTCCTTGACCCATTCCCCAGACTGCGGCACCAGCGAATCCAGCACTTCCATTAACGAAATTGTCAAATGCCCGCGCTGGAATCCCTTTGCATCGTGGAGTGCCGTGGATGTCTACGTACTGTGCTAACAGGTAACTCGCTTTGTCTTTTTCAAGTCTGTTTTTGACTTCTTCTTTCATCATGGATTACTTCCTCACTTCGAGCCTGCCGTCAACTGCTATAGAATGTCTAATTAGATATGATCAGATTTTTTCTCTCCGATGTGAGCCGCGGTGAAGAACTAACTCGTCCACACCTACCGTGAGATCCAGCACTCAACGTCCAGGAACCCAGTTGGTCCCGACGAGCGGTAGACCGGTGATGGCTGAGGATTCGATGGTGAGGGCTCGAAGGTCTTCCGGTTCCAAGTCGTGAACGTTTCTCTTTCCGCAAGCCCGTGCCAGCATCTGAATTTCGAGAGTCATTGCCTGGAGAAAATTTGCCACCCGTTCAGATGCGTCTGGGATCGGTAGTCGTTCCATGAGCTGAGGATCCTGTGTCGTAATTCCGACAGGACAAAGACCCGTGTGACAGTGATGGCAGGCACCGGCTTCTGTGCCGAGCTTCCGGTAATCCTCTAGATAAGTAGGTTTGTTGCAATTCAGTGCGATTAGTGCAGCCGTGCCAATGTAAATGGCATCAGCTCCGAGTGCGATTGCCTTTGCTGCGTCGGTTCCGTTTCGAATGCCTCCGGCGATTATTAGTCCAACCTTCCCGTATAGACCTAACTCTTCTAAAGCACGCCTTGCTTCACAAACTGCTGCCAATGTTGGGATTCCAGTATGGTCCATAAGAAGATCTGGTGAAGCCCCAGTACCACCTTCCATACCGTCTACCACGATAACGTCGGCACCGACTTTAGCAGCCAACTTTACGTCGTCGTACGTACGAGTCGCTCCCATTTTGACAAAAACTGGAACTTGCCAATCCGTGGCCTCACGGAATTCTTCAATCTTAAGGATCAAATCATCAGGCCCGAGAAACTCAGGGTGACGGCATGGGCTCCGTTGATCAACTCCTTCCGGCAGGTCCCGCATCTTCGCGATGGTTTTAGAGACTTTTGCGCCGAGTAGTAATCCTCCCGTACTTGGTTTCGCACCTTGTCCAACGGTGATTTCGATACCATCTGCTGATTTCAGGTGATGGACATCCAAGCCGTACCTGCTCGGCAGCACTTCGTAGATGAGCACCTTTGAATACTCACGTTCAGCCGGTAGCATTCCGCCATCACCAGTAGTTGTTGATGTTCCAGCTTTGGTAGCGCCTTGTGCGAGAGCCACTTTAGCGTTGTACGAAAGTGCTCCATAACTCATTCCAGTTATCATGACTGGGATGTCGAGTTCTATGGGATGTTCAGCGAAACGGCTACCCAAGATCGTTTTAGTGACACACTTTTCCCGATAACCCTCAAGTGGAACTCTGGTTAGGGTGCCAGGAATAAAAGTGAGGTCGTCGAACGAAGGAAGAGGACGCTGGCGCAATGTTCCGAAGCCACGAATTCGGTAGCGTCCGAGCTCAGCTTTAATCTGAATGTCTTCGATGACGTCCCGTGAGAAAATTCCACTCGGACGCAGCACCTCTAGAGGGCTTCTTTCCATGAGTCATAGTCTCTTTTATCAAAGTTCCAGAGTTTACGGCCAGAGATTATCTTCTGGAAGTTCTTCGGTCTTGGGAGAGCGAAACGATCTAGTGTGGAATCGATTTCTTGCAATTCAGCTTTACTGGGTTTTTCGATAACGGCGTCATTTCCAAGGTCGGTAATTCGACCTGCAATGAACACTTGAGTTTCGTACATGGAGTCAGCGAGCGCTCCATGGGCGTCACCGAGGATAATGATCGTTCCTTTCTGGGCCATGAATCCACTCATGTACCCTGCATTTCCTTGAATGATCAGACGTCCACCCTTCATAGAGATACCGGCGCGCGCCGCGGCGTCTCCCCGAACAACAACTGTTCCCCCACGGATAGCCGCCGCCGCACCGTTTCCGGCATTTCCGTCTACGGTTACGGTACCCCTCATCATACCTTCAGCCAAACCCCAACCTGCTGAGCCTCGAATTTCGACAGTGGGACCGTCGATCAATCCTGCACAATAGTATCCGACACTTTCCTCGATAATAATCCGGACAGGATCGAGTATCGCGACAGCAAGGTTGTGGCGACCTCCCGAATGTTTAAGCAAGATTTCTGGTTGACTTGTCTCGATGTATCGACGAATCTCACGATTGATTTGTCGCGTCGTTTTGTTTGAACAGTCCACTATACACATAGTGTTACTCACGCATCAGAGTTCTCGCTTTTACCAGGAACCGTCCACACCCTTACGTGTTTATTTGTGGGTTCACGGCTATCTAATTTTTCTGTGAAGGTATGATTTAAGGCGATCTCTTCAGTGGCGATGGCTACGAAGGCATCATTTTCTGTGACGATTAGAGGTTTTAGACAAAAACAATCCCTCGCGTAGCCGAATGAAGTTGCTGTCGCAGCCACGTACGAGAAGCTCCCGTCTAGATCGTCTAGCGACGAGAGGAGAGCTTCTTCGAATCCGAGGCCGGATTCCATCTGTCGAGAGAGGTAGATGCCAATAATTTCAGAGTCATTGTCAGTGTAGAAACGGATTCCATTCTGTTCGTACTGTCGACGAAGTTTGTGGTAGTTAGTAATGTGGCCGTTGTGTACCAGACTTAGATCTAATGTGCCATGAGACCAGAAAGGTTGTGAGTGAGAAAGATCGACACGGCTCTCTGTGGAGAGGCGCGTGTGACCAATTCCGTGCGTGCCCTTAAATTGAGACACGGCGAATGAGGTTTCGAGATCGGCTGGCGTTCCCACCTGTTTCACAAGCTCCAGACAACGTCCGGCACTTACTAACTCAATATCTGGATGAACCGATTCGATAGCACGTTCCAGGCACCGTACATCTTGTAAGGAGTCCACTACGAGTCGTAAGAAGCGATCTTGTATCTGCTGGTTAGTGACTTTGGCGAACGTCCGCACCAGGTTCGTAACAGCGGTTGCTCGCTTTACAAGATCACCGCTTTCCCCAAGTTTAGTCCGTAGCACCACTCCGGGTGATGCTCCATAAAGGGCGACTCCAGCCGAGTCTGGTCCTCGTCGTTCTAGCGCGGTGAGCATCGATAGGATGAGGCCACCGACGGAGGCTTGACCACCTGGTCTCTTATCGAAATAACCAGCTATTCCGCACATTTGGTTTCGTGGGGTACCTTTCCGTTGAAAGTGAAATTCTGGACACTTGATAATAGTTTGAATTTTTCGTCCCGCCGCCTAGTGATTGACGACTTAGAATGTTCGAAGCACCATCGGGTGAAGTGACTAAGTTACGGTAAGGTAAACACAAATATCGCTTGCCCGGCAGCGATTGCTATGTGCTGTTTGTCATCGAGGCTGAAGGAAATAGGGTTAGCCCTGATGCTACCGCCCGTTTGGAACTCCCACGCTACATCGCCAGTCAAAGCGTCGAGAGCGAAGAAGTTCCCCTCTTCTGTACCCCCAAACACCAAACCACCGGCCGTTGACAGTACGCCGGCCCATGGTGGTGAATAGAGTGGGAAGTTCCACCTTACTTCCCCTGTCTTGACGTCAAGAGCTCGAACAGCCCCTGAGGCATCGTCTCCACTCAATGCTTGTTCACCACCTGCTGTAAAGAAAGTGCCTGGAATGTATTCAGCCTCGCCCTTGAAATAAAGTGACCCCATCTCTCGGACGGAAACGTAAAGGAGTCCTGTCTGTGAGCTGTACGACGGGCTGAACCAATTTGTCGCACCTTGGAGGCTTGGATAGACAAGGGTTCCTTCGACACTTGGTTCTACGCCAGGTTTAACAATTGGACGACCCAGAGTGTCTAGACCCTCAGCCCACGTCTGTTTGGCGTATTCCGTACCCAGAAGAAATTCACCTGTCTCACGGTCTAGTAAATAGTAGAAACCGTTTCTGTTAGCCATTGCCACTAGTTTGCGTGACTGTTCATCGATTGTCGTATCCAACAGTACCGGGATTTGGTTGGCGTCCCAGTCATGGACGTCGTGCGGTGTATACTGAAAGTGCCAACGGAGCTCTCCGGTGTCCGCATCGACAGCAATAAGTGAACAAGTGTAGAGGTTGTCTCCAGGGCGGGCGTCTCCATTCCAGTCTGGTGCCGGGTTTCCGACACCCCAATAAATTAGATTGAGTTCTGGATCAAAAGACCCGGTCAACCAAGTTGCACCTCCACCTGTCCGCCAGCTTTCGCCTCCCCATGTATCTGCACCAGGATCGTCTGGATCTGGAATGGTCCAAAATCGCCACTTCCTCTCGCCGGTTTTCGCATCATAGGCGTCGAGGAAGCCACGGATGCCAGCTTCGCCACCACTAATCCCAACAACAATTTTTCCGTCTATTGCAAGAGGTGCTACGGTCAGTGAGTGGCCAGTTGAGTTGTCAGCGACAATGATATCCCAGCGAACGGCACCAGACCTCGCGTCTAGTGCTACGAGGTGGGCATCGAGCGTCCCGACAAACACGGTATCATCAAGAATTGCAACGCCACGATTAACTGGTGGGAATCCAATGAAGCGGAGATCTTTGGACATGGTCGGTGACCATTTCCAAAGAAGGCGACCAGATCTAGCGTCGAGAGCTACTACACGGCTGTGCGGCTCAGTGATATACATCACATCGTCTACCACCAGCGGTGTGGTTTCGACAATGTTTAGATCAGGAACCTGATATATCCAAGCTGTTCTTAAGTTGGCAGTATTTTCAGGTGTTATTTGGTCAAGATTTGAGAAGCGATCAGACCGGTAGCTGCCAGAGTACGTTAACCAGCTTTCAGGTTGATCCTGGGCATCACGAAGCCGTTCATACGGTACCTGAGCAAACGCCGCCTGTGCGGCCACGAACGAAGCTATTAAAAGGAGGATGATACGTTTCATGGTTCACCTCTCAAATTCACGAGGTATGCAATCAAATCGTCCAGTTGAGTGGCTGATAGTTGGTCACGATAATTGGGCATCGGGCTCTTATCAGGCTGGTGTTCGATTTTCGTTAGTTCGTGTTTCCTAAAGGACCGAAATCTTCCGTTGCCGTCACGGATCTGAATTGTGAATGTATCTTCGTTGATCCGAATGCCGAGCACCTGTTGCCCATCTCTGGTCACAATCAGAACTGGTAAGTATTCTAAATACCCCGAGGTATAGTAGGGGATAGTACCCTTTGGAAGTGTGGCACTGGGGTCTATCAATGCTTCACGAAGGTAATCAGAACCCCGCAGTGCTCCGATTTCAGTCAACTCTGGACCAAGACCCTCTCCGTTTCCATTGACAATATGACAGCTTGCGCAACCGGTCACATCGTAGAGTATCTGGCCCTGGTCAGGGTTTCCTGAAATGGACTCCGGTGCGGTCCTTCCCAGTGATCGGACATAGCCGGCCACCTGCCAGATTTCCGCGTCGCTCATTTGCCACGTGTCTGGCATTCCAGTTCCCGGAATACCTTCCTTAATAAGCGTAAAGAGGACTTCATCGTCGACAGCATGCCGTAGTCTAGGTCTTGACAAGGGAGGACCTTCGCCACCGGTACCACCGATTCCATGACAGCGGGCACATTGACCTTCGAACAGCCGTTCACCATTGACGAGATCATCCTGAGTGAGACCTGCGATAGTTGACTGAGCACTCGCGAGTGAAGAGCTAAAGAGGATCAAAGTGCATAAAAGCAATCCTCGTATCATGATCAACTCCAAGTGTTTAATTATGGTTTTAGGTACCAACATCTAACACACGATTGTAATAATACTTCTCGAGACCGTCGGATCCACAAGGTCATCTACTTCAAGTACCACTGTATCTCTCGTCTGACAGATGATTCCCATCGTACCATACTGTTAACCGAAACGACATTCGTGCTTGCAAGGAGAGACAGTTTCTGTTTAGTAAGTTTCTGGGCTCTTGAGGTTTCTACTTTTACACTCCTAATGGATCGCTATGGGATTTCCAGGAGATCCTGTAGCACCCTTGAGACGGAGAGGTGCGAACATAAATGCAAACTCGTAGACTTTATCCCTCGCTAGATCTTCTGTGATGAGATTTTCGAGGTTATAGATACCATTTTTCGCCAGGAGCAATTGATGAACTGGGAAGGCAAGTGACTCATCCGGATTTGGGATGACTTCGGTGCTCCAATTATCGGCACCGACCATCACAATTTCTTGACCCGCAAGAAACTTTGCAGCTTCAAGTCCGATACCGGGTTCCGACCGAGTATATCGATCATTATCATTCATCCAAAGTGAACCCCAACCAGTGTGAATGAGCACAACATCACCCGGGTGAATCTCTATGTTCTGGTGCTGCAGTGTACCATTGATATCCTCTGCAGTAATTTCGTAGGTGTCACCCAACATGGTGACCCCCTTATAGCCAGCGACATCTAGTAGAACACCTCGACTCACAAACACTCCTGCATTTTCGACGCCAAGTTTGGTGAGCCCCTCTGCGCTTCCGAATTCTCGTCTCGAATTTCCGTTATAATAAAGATCTCCAATGCCAATGTGTCCGAGGCCATCGAATTGGGTGCCGACTTGTCCCAGTTCACCACTGAAGATTTCCTCGTTGTAGGTCACCTGATTTTTACCTAATGGCTGAGCTGGAAAAGGAATGCGAAGACTATAATGACGATCACCGAAGAGTGGCATTCCGGCTTCATACAGGTGTCCCAACTGATATATCTTCCCGTTTTGAATGAGATTCTTTGCTTGAAGTACTTTTTCTTGGTTCAGACGGTTCGCGGCTCCTTTTTGATCGGTAGCTCCCCACTGTGATGGGTACCAGTCTTGTTCTTGTCCGAGCGTATTTAATTCACTCGCAGCAATTGTTCCGAATGTGCAAAAAAGAACGGTGAGCGTAGTCCACGTCATGTTTGTTTTGAGTGTCATTAGTTGCTCCAGATATTTAGTCATACAAGGGGTGGTCGAATTACAAAACGTGTTTTCGGGTTGTAGTTCATAAAAGATGGCTACAGAGCCAGTCGAGTGTCTCCAAGCTGGCAACAGCGAGTATCAGCGTTCCACTAGAGTGCTCTACTTGCACAGATGTCATAGATGTCATTCCAAGGCCTGATTCTTTCAAAGGCGGCACTTGCCGCTAGCACATCAGTATCTGCGTAACGTCGACCGATAATTTGCATCCCGACAGGCAACTTATCATCTGTCAGTCCGGCCGGAATTGAAGCTGCGGGATGCCCAGAGAAATTGATGAAGTAAGTTAGACACCAACTGATCAGTGGGTCAATTGTCTCACCGTTGATTTCCATAGGGCCCATAGTATTACCATCACTTGCGTTATCCACTTGGAGACATGCCACTGTGGGCGTTACCAAGAGATCGTATTTTTCAAAAACACTCTCGATGGCATCATAGACTTCTGTTCGTATTTCTTGGTCTTTACAAAAGTCTGCAGTGGACATTCTGTATCCCTTTTCTACCCATTCCAGATATTGTTGAGGAAAGTCGTTTTTGTGATCTTTGAGAAGATCTAGTCCAGTAGCCTTAAAGTTCTCAAACATTGCTACATTTATGGGCATAATCAGTCGGCACCAAACGTCACTCAACACTTGTTGAGGACGTTTGATCCCGACCTTCACCTCATCAACATGAGCGCCTGCTTCTTCAAATGCTCTCACGGTTTTACCAACTTTCTCCTCAATCTTTCGGTCCACTGGGAAGACATCAAAGTTCGGACTATATGCAATTTTCCATCCCTTTATTGAACGTTCAGTTGAGGTCCTAAAGTCAACTTTCTGATCGAGGCTAAATAGATCACGCGAGTCGTAGCCAGTTAGAGCCGTAAGTGCTAATGCCGCGTCCTCTACAGTTCTAGTTATCGGACCCTCAAAAATAAAAGGAGTGCTACCTTCGAAGGCATTCGGTCTCAGTATGAGTGGAACGCGTCCAAAAGAAGCTTTGTATCCATAAACACCACACCATGCCGCTGGAATACGAATGGAACCTCCACCGTCCGTTCCTTCTGCAAGAGGTACCAGACGATCCGCAACCGCTGCTGCACTTCCTCCAGAGGATCCACCGGTATTTTTTGATAAATTGAATGGATTCTTGGACGGACCGAATAGGTAGTTGTCACAGGCGCCTCTAAAACCCATGGTAGGGCTGTTTGTTTTTTTTCCCCCAAGTAGTATTGCACCTGCCTTCTCTATACGCTCGGCGTAGGTGCAATAGGAATCCGCAACAAAGTCCTTGAAGGCTCGAACACCGCCAAAAGTGCTTACCCAACCTGGTTTAAAATCGAAAAGATCCTTCATGGCGGTTGGTACACCGTGGAGGGGGCCTAGTAAGTCGCCAGCCATAAGTGCGGTTTCGGCTTTCTTAGCTCGATTCCTTGCATCTTCGTAACCAAAATAGACAAAGGCGTTCATACTCTTGTTTCGTTTTTCGATACGCTCAATAAACGTCTCCACGACTTCTACCGGAGAAATTTCTCTACGTCTGATTCGCGCTGCGAGCTCTACTGCTGCCATGCTTGCCAGTTGCGTTGAGAGTTTCATGATCTCCCTCTCTTCGGATCGAAGTATGTTTAACGGTTCTGCTGAAAGCTAGCGTCAAAAGTGATAAGTTGGTTCAGAGAAATAAGTAATAGTCATTGAAGCATGTGAGACTGATCCGATTAGCAGTACTTCCCTTCGAGTTCTGATTGGACGTACATTGCCTTGTCGAAGCAATTAAGCCTCACGTCGGGGTCATTTTGCCTCAGCGATGGCGTAGAGTAGATCCACATAAAATTTCTCAACTTCAGCAAGTCCGGCAATTGTTGAACCATTTCTTGGTTCTATGACCATGTACTCGTTGGGAGCGTGCATTCCAGAGCCGTGACCGAGACCAGCAGAAATCAAGGGTAAGTTTAGCCCTTCAGTGAAGACGTAGTAGGGAGCACTTCCAGCTACTCGGGGTGCAACAGCAGGCAGTTGATCATACTTGGCAAACACACTGATGGCCGCACGGACCAAAGAAGACTTAACCGATGTCTGTGCTGGAGGATATCCTGCCAATCGTCGGATTTCAATGTCTGAAAACCCCTGTTTGTCGAGATGTTGACGAATTAATTTGAGTGATTCCTCGGGAGTCTGGTTCGGCACTAATCTTGAGTCTAATTTTGCCGTAGCAGTGTGCGGGAGGATCGTTTTAGTACCAGGTCCTATGTACCCAGACCAGAGTCCGTCGATATTCAGAGAAGTGCCGAATAGATATTCCATTAATGATTCGCGTCCGCTGATCCCATCCATCCAGCGTTCTACACTAAGGCTCTCACGTATCGTTGATTCACTTTCAGTCCACGCTCCAAGCATTCCGTTCACAAGGCGCTGCTCCTCGAGTGTTGGTGGACGGATTGCGTCGTAGTAACCAGGTACTAAGATAGTGTTACCGTCAGAAGTTGTCATGCTCGTAAGTGCTTGGGTGAGTCGCCATACTGGGGAGTCTGTTATCGCTTTGAACGAACCGTGGATTTCTGCTGTAGTCGGGCCACCAAGCGCACTTCCTCTGGCTTCGAGTTCAAAATAGACAATTCCCTTGGTACCCAGCGCCAGCGATACTGAACCATCTGGTGTTTGGCTCGTTCGAGGAAAGAGTACTCCGGTGGCGGTTCGGAGCCGATCGGCATACTGCTCGACCAGTTCTGGATAATGGGTCGAACCCAGCTCCTCTTCGCCTTCAGCGAGAATCATCAAATTCATTGGCAGTTGTTCACCACTCCCGAGGACGGCGTCTAGAGCGTTCAAGAATGCTCTTTCAGGTCCCTTTTGATTTATTGCACCGCGTGCCATTAGCACGCGACCCAATGGAGCTTCGACTATCACTCCGCCAAAGGCGTCCACTTGCCAGTTCTCCTGATCTACGGGTTGGACGTCATACATCATGTAGATCGCTAGCGTCTGTTCGGCATCCGCATCATAGTAGCCCCATACGCCTGGGTGACCAGACGTTGGCACTACCTCTGCTTCGTCGAAGCCAAGCTCTTTTAGATCGTTCTTGAGCATTTCGGCCATTTCATGAATACCGCGATTCTCGGCACTTACAGATGGCTGGCTGACCCAACGGCGGAGGTTCTTCAGGTGTTGAGCTAGATTCGAGTCGATATATTCGTAGATTTCGTCGTGGCTGCCCAGGTATTTAGGAATAGACCTCACATCAAACTGTTCCGTCGTAGCTATTGTGAACTTAGGGCGTGAAATTTCTGAGCTTGACCCGGCAGCCGATCGATCCATACCTTCTGCCTTCGGACCAGTCGTGCTCTGTGAAGCAGAAACATTCAGAGTCAGGACAGTGGATAGGAGCGACAACCAAACGCCAAACTGTGGACAATGACTCACGGGAGTTATCCTACCTAGTTCAGACAAAACTCAGTGCGACGGATACGAATTAACAGCCGCAGTTGTATCGACGCTTGGTACGAGGAGGATCTTAACATAGACCATGATCTCATAAGTTGGCACTGTTGATTGATCTGTCTATGGTCATGCTTGAGGGTTGAATGGCCCCGATGTGTTAGCCACTTCCTCGTTTGTGGCTGCGCAAGAGTTGCTCTGTTTAATGATTTCCACGTACTGCGATTATTGAGGATGTTTGGACACTGTTTATCTTAGATTGCAGACACAGGTGTTAATACGCTTAGTTCCTACTGGGCAGGGGGTTTTTAGCCGTGATTCTTTCTTAGTGCGTTTAACGTGAGTACGCTACTAAACAAGAAGACACCTAGAACGTTGAGGAACGGAATCTGGAACCCTGCAATACTAGTTGTGGGTCCAGGGGTTAGTAGCAGTGCGGCAGCGCAGAACATCAGTAGGCGTGATGAGATGGAAAGTGGATTTCGAAAGTATCCAGTAATGGCAGTTGCGAACGAAGTGACACCAAGGATTGCTATTCCCAACGAAAGCACCGTACTCCAGACCGTAGCTTTTCCACCCGAAGGATCCAGCATCAGGAGTTGTGGTCGATATACAAACATGTAGGGTAGTGTGAAACCAACAAGTGCAAAGCGAAACGCAGCAACACCTGTACTCATAATGTTTGTTCCTGCAATCGACGCAGCTGTATACGCGGCAAGTGCTACCGGTGGCGTCACCATGGACATCATACCGAAGTAGAAGATGAAAAGATGTGCGGCGAGTGGTACGACGCCAAGGTTACTAAGTACAGGTCCGATCAATGTGGCCATTAAAAGGTAGCACGCTGCCGATGGTAGACCCATTCCAAGAATGATCGATGATGCCATGATCAGGATCAAAGCAAGTAAAAGACTTGCCTCAGCTAGAGGTAAGATCGTGGCTGGGAGTCGTGTTCCAATGCCAGTGAGCGTTACGGTCCCGATGACTATTCCAACACATGCCGCGGCTGCTATGAGTGGTACGATGTTACGAGCAGATTTAATGAGGGCATCGGCCGTATCTTGCAACGTTAGCCGCGTTCGCTTATTAAGGGCACTGACAGTCAGGAGCACTAGCAGCGAAAACGTCACAGCGCGAAACGGCGTATAACTCAGGACAAGGAACAACAAAAGAGCACTGAAGCTTGTCGCAAATACCAGTCCGTCGAAATGAGATCCTGAGTCGAACGAGTGTAGTCTAATGTCACTTGAAGACGCATCAGATACCTGAGAATCCAGTTGTGGCTCAACAGAAGACCTATCCATCGCAAAACGTCTAGCATGGAAGTGAACAATTAACAGAAGGGACATGTAGTAAAGAACAGCAGGTATCAAGGCAGCTCGAATTATTTCAAGATAGGTCACCTGAGGTTCGATGATCTCAAGCATCATGTATGCACCAGCCCCCATGACCGGTGGCATTAGTGCACCACCTGAGCTAGCCGCTGCCTGAATACCAGCTGCTGTCACTGGACGAAATCCAGCACTCCGCATCATTGGGATAGTAAACGTTCCGGTAGTTGCTGTGTTCGCTACTGCACTACCTGACAATGATCCCATTATTCCACTGCACAATACCGCAACCTTGGCGGGGCCTGCCGGTTTGTGACCAAATACCTTTTGAGCGAACGCGATAATGAATCGCATTGCACCCGTCGCTTCTAAGAATGCTCCGAAGATAACGAACAGGAACACGTAGGTAAACATCACATTTAGAGCAATGCCAAAGATGCCCTGTGTATGTAGAAATGTCTGCGAAACGATTCGTTCGATGCTATATCCACGATGAGGAAATAACCAGGAAGGTAGAGCGAAACCGAAGTAGGCATAAATGAGGAACGTTAACGATAGTAATGGAAGTGCGATCCCGAGCGATCGGCGAGCAGCTTCCATAACAAGCATAAGTCCAATGGTTCCGATGGTGGAGTCTACTATTGTCTCGAGCCCCGCTCGGTTTCCGAGCGACCTTCCGGTTAGCCACCAAGATTCGAATAGCGGTTCGTTTTGCACGAATATGAATCCGCAGCAAAGGAGGGTTAGAACTATCAGTAGCAGGTCCAATACTTGAGCAGCCTTCTTATGTTGAAGGCTAGGGTGCAAAGGAATATTTAAGAAACAGAGTATTAACCCAAGAGTTGCGAAGAGGGCGAGTCGTGCCTGTGGTGTAAGAACTGGATAATTTACCTCTACTATTGTGTATATACATAGGACAACACTCAGTAGACAGGTTACGTGCCCACGAATGTCGAAAATTGTGCGACTGTGGTGGGGGGTTAGTCCAACCAGATGCCAATCTCCTTGTAGTAGCGAATCGCACCAGGATGAAACTCAGTCCCAGTATTCCTGATGGCATTCATTGCATTAATTGCACGACCAGCAGGATGTTTCGCAACGACCTGCTCACGATTCTCGTACAGTATCTTTGTGACGTTATAAACTAAATCTTGAGACTGTTCTACAGTTGTGATCAGATGCATCGAACCTACATCAAGACAGTGAAAATCTTCCGTTTGGCCTCTATAAGTTTTTGCTGGAATTATTGCTGGTCTGAAGAACAGGTAATCTTTGATGAGCTGTTCCATACTTTTTTCATCAAATGGGAGAAAGAGGATATCCTGAGACATCGAAGCCTGCGTAATTGATGCTGTTGGTACAGCACCACCTAGAAATGCTGCAGTGGCTGAACCATCTGTCAGCATATCGACCGCTGCTTGTTGAGTTGCATTCAGTGGTGAGAAATCTTCGTAACTGATGTCATGTGCAGCCAGTAGTGGCTTAATGAAGAACTCAAAGCCTGCACCAGCCGGTCCGACTACTACCCGCTTACCCTTAAGATTGGCTAGATTAACCACTCCGGAGTTGGACGATGTAATGAACAGAGCGACATTTGGTGCGAGAGTCATCACCGTTCGTATTGGGTAGGCACGATCCCAACCTTCTATGCCGCGTACAGCGAAATAGGTAATAGCAGAATTCGAGAGTGCAAAATTTAGTTCGCCATTGACTAGGCGCCTGATATTTTCCTGTGAGCCGCTTGTAGCTTCGGCTGTGGTACTCGAATGCAAATCGTCACTCTTTGTGTTCAAAACTTCGGCAAGGGCGCTACCGACGACGAAGAAAGCTCCTCCTGGGGGGGCTGTCCCGAGACTCAGGAAGGTATGTTTCGGTTCGTTGCTTGAGGGTTGAAGTCCACCGCAGGCTGACAAGATTGCTACGATTCCTAGCCAAAAACTAATATGTAGAGCACGTAAGATCGTGTACAAATTATGGATCCTCCTAGATTAAGATCTTATTCGAAAATGCTTGCTGGAATTAGTTTGAGTTACCATCAACTTTCTAGTTGGTCATCATTTTTCTCGGTTGGGAGCTGTAGTAACGAAGAGCTTCCACGTAAATGGGTTACAACTTGTGTCACCTTTTCGATGACATAATCTACTTCCTCCTCCGTATTAAATCGACTGCGGCCGAATCGGTTGGAAATCACCTTTTCCTGCTTCTGTACGGGCGCTGTTCTTAGCTTACCCAAAGCAGTAGAGCTGTCCGTCCTGTGATCCAAGCACGATTTTTCCGTCTGCGATAGCTACCGAGGTTGAGAACGGTGCACCGACCTCGAATTCCCACAGTTTCTTGCCGTGTTCTAAATCGAGAACGTACAGTCGTCCGTCATTTGAACCCACGTAAACACGTCCGTTGGCGGAAGCGGGTGAAGAGTCTACCCGTGATCGCGTCATAAAGGTCCACAGTGCTTCACCCGTTCTGGCATCGATCGCATGAATCATCCGATCTCGTCCGCCAATGACGATTCTGTCATCGGTCACCAGTGGTGAGGAGTAAAATGGGAAGTGGCGATCAGGGTGCTCGTAACGCCATAGAACCCGGCGACGACTGAGATCAAGGCTGAGAACTTCATTGTTGAACGTCCCATAGTACGCGAAACCGTTATGTAGTGCTGGAGAAGCGGCAGTATATGCTCCTGAGGACAGGCTAAAAATCTCCTTGCCGTCAGCTATTCTTATCCCACGGAATAACTCATCGCAGCCTCCGAAGTAAGCAATTCCATCAGCTATAGCTGGGGTACCGTGCACGTAATTGCTTGTTTCAAACTTCCATATGAGCTTGCCACCGCTGGTCGTCAGGGCATAAAGATGTCCATCGTACGATCCAATTAGTACGCGGTCGTCGACCAGGACTGGGGAGGATCGAATTTCACCGTCCGTCTGGAAAGTCCACTTTGCCTTACCGTTGGTTAATGAAACCGCGTGGATGACGCCTGATAGGTCTCCTATGTAAACGGTATCCTTGTCAACAGCCGGAGATGATTCCCCAATGCCGACAACACTCGCTTGGTATGTCCATTGCAACTTACCTGTTTCAAGGTCAATAACGAGAAGTTCTCCATTATAGGTTCCAACATAGACCATTCCGTTCACAATCGCAGCGGATGAGTCAATTGTTTCACCTGCATCGTACGTCCAAAGAAGTTTCAGTTCACTCGGAACCATGGAATCTGAGGCTCCAGTGAGTTGTGCATTTCCTCGAAACTGCGGCCAATCGTTCTCCGATACATCTAAGTTCCGTTGGGTATTGTTTAGCCAGGGTTTAGATATGAGGTATTCGAGAGTAAGGTTTTGATTCTGACCGAGGTACGTGGCGGATGAAGATAGAGTTTCGACGAAGATGTTTTTAGATTCGTTTCGGGTTTGTGTTGAACTTGTTGAAGGAGATGATGTGTTCGAGACAGGTCCATTTAAAGAATCAAGACGGGTAGTCCGCACGTTTTTCGCTCGACAGGTATGTCCTGATAATGTAGTTATCTCCTTCACAGGAGTTGCGAAGGACGTCTGAGCGTTACCTCGTTCAGCGTGAAGGAAAAGATTCCAATGAAGGAGGTGGCAAGACAAAACAAGAGTTGATGTCATTGCTACCAGGGTGGGTAATCGATGCACTCGTGCACCTCCAGAATCGAACCTGTGTCGAGCATCGGCAGATCCATCATAAATTCTTAAAATATTCAATTCTTAGGACCGAATGTCCTAACAGTACGGACTTAGACGTCGTTTGTTGTCGGTTCTAATTCACCGTACGCCTCGCCGAGATCAAGTTCAAAATAGCAGTTTCAGACCGAGTTGTAGTCGGCGTGGGGATCCAGACGAGAGAATCCGTCCAAAGGTCGGCGATCCAAAAAAATTATCTGGTAGATGAAGATTGACACGGTTTAGGAGATTAAAAGCTTCAAATCGAAGCTGCAGTCTGACATCCTCATTAAGAGGTATCTGTTTAAGTAAAGCTATGCTCGCATTTTGAAATCCTGGGCCATCCAGGATATTACGCCCTGCGTCACCGAAGTGCCCGAAGGGAGGAAGGGCGAACGCTCCGGTGTTGAACCACTGACTAGCAGAACGGTTAGAAAGGTTCGGATCACCAACCAGATTCGGACGATCATTGGCTCCGAATCCGAGAGCTGCCCGACCAGTGTTGCTGTTGTCAATTTCTGGTCGGAGTGCCACGGTAAACGGTCGACCGCTCTGTAACGTCGTCATGCCAACAAGTTGCCAGTTCTCGAAGAGCCGAGATGTCCAACCTCCGTTATTGAGGTATCGGTGTCCACTTCCGAAGGGCAGTTCATAAAGAAAAATTAGGGCGATTCGGTGCCTAACATCGAAGTTTGAGCGTCCCTGTTCCGCTTCTGGATTATTGCTGTCCTGCGGAAAATTCGGATCGCCAGTGCTCGGAAAGAAATTTGATACATCGTCTGTTGATTTTCCGAGTGTATAGGTCGATAGCAGTGAAAATCCAGAGTCGAGCCGCTGGATGAACTTGATCTGCAAGCTGTTATAGAGAGAGCTTCCACGGGATTCAAGAGAAACGATGTCGGCAAAATGGGGGACGGGTCTTAGGTTGAATGGTTGTGGGCTCGGAGTTGCCTGATTGATGTCACGTGCTCCTATGAGATTGCTACCACGTGAACCGACGTACCCGAATTCCAAGCTACGACTCGAACCGAGTTGCCGTTGCACGTTGGCGCTCCAACGTTGGAGATACGGTGTCCGCATGTCCCGTTGGAATGCCAGTGCTGATGAGGGAATTGGAATTGGGAAAAATTCCGGAAAAGGGTCGTACAGAGTTAGTGGCAGTCCTTGGACTGGGAAATATAAACTGAAGTCGAAGAATGGAGGATTGAAATACAACCCTTCATTCGGTGCGAGCGATGAGGTGTCGTAGTAGATACCGTAACCGCCTCGGAGAACTGTCTTACCATCAGCTGTTGGTGACCAAGAGAGACCAACTCTAGGGGAAAAGTTGTTCTTATCGGCACTGTACGCGGCTCTGGGAATACCTCTCGTTCCCACTTGGATTAGAGATTGTGTGGTGGGGTCGTAGGTATTAGCGCGATCATCTACGTCTACTGGGGGTGAGTTGTATTCGTAGCGTAGTCCGGCAGACAACGTTAGGTTCGGGCTTAGGCGTAGATTGTCGTGGACGAACAAGCTGTAGCTTTCGGTGCGGAGACGTTGCGAGTTATCCAGCACGGCTCCACCCGTCAGTAACGGCAATCCCATCAACAAGTCAGCTAGTGAGTTACCCGTGATGGATGGCATGCTTGAAAACGTCATGAGTCCTCTAGATTGTACGTCTCGAAAGGCATCCTGCCGAATAGTACGTGCGTCGAAGCCAAACTTTAGCAGATGACCTCCGTGCGCGTAAGTTAGCGTGTCACGGATTTGGAACGTATTGGTCGTGCTTTGCTGCGGGTTGTTGAACTCGTCGCCGAGGGGGGAAAAGCCAGAGACTGTTATAAAGCTTAATCCCCAGTCTCTCGGGTTGTCTGAGAGTTCAGGGAGGCCGATAGTCCGATTAATACTAGTTCCAGTGTTTTCGTGAAAGGAACCTCCTGAGACTCTATTAAAAACTACACGGACATCATTAACAAGAGTTGAGGACAGGACGGACGTGTTGCTGATCATTAAATTTTGTGCTCGCCTAGGTACGTTCGTTCCAAAACCAGGAACAGCAGAGAAGCCCTGCCCTGAGAACGGCTCGAATAACCGTCGGTCACTTACGCTATATCTAGTGGTTAGCTGTGAGTCACTGCCGAGAGCGCGATCTAATCGGATATTAAAGTGATTTTTCCGATCGCGCAGTGTTGGAGAAGAAACGAAATTTTCAGATGTTACGCTACGATTTGGTGCTGGGTAAAGTCCAGCAATCGCCACTCCGATGGGATTTAAGTAAGGTTGAGGGATCTTCCCATTTGGAAAGGGTTGTCCCGTCCATGGATCAATCGGTTTTGGCAATGCGCTCTGAGAAAAGTCACCTGTTCGTTCTGCCAATGTAGGAACATTCGTCACGCGTGTGATTCCCTCCGAGAGTCTTGAGCCTTCGTAATTCACGAAGAAAAAGGTTCGATTTTGGATCAAGGGTCCACCCAACGAAGCACCGAACTGGTTACGGTTGTAATCGGGGTCCTCAGTGGCTCGCGAGGCGAAGGAGTTTCTCGCGTTCATGGTTTGACTTCGGAAGAATTCGTACAGCGTACCATTTATCTGATTGGTTCCAGACTTCGTGATCACGTTCACGTGTCCACCTGCATGTTGACCGAATGCTGCGTCATAGGTGCTCGTCAACACCTGAAATTCGCCAATGGCATCCACTGGCGAGTGGACGCTAGGCGTGTTGAGTTTAGGATCGATGTTGAGGGCGCCGTCGAGAAGGAAAGAATTCATATCCTCACGTGCCCCATTGACGCTGAATGTGAAGTCTCCACGAACTGAACCAGCCGAACCTTGCGCTGCCGGGGATGTGCCTGGTGCAATTAACGACAGCAAGAGGAAATTCCGTCCGTCGAGTGGCAAGCTTATGATTTGTCTATTGTTAATGATTGTACCCAGCGCTACGGAATCTTGTTCGATTAGCGTTGCTGGGGCCGAGACGATAATTTGTTCGTTTAGATTTCCGATTTCTAGTGAGACCTCGATTCTAAGGTGGTGATTAACCTGCACGGTGGCACGACTTAGGAATGTCTTGTAGCCCGTGAGTTCAACTTGTAGTTGATAAGTGCCAGGTTCGAGCTGTGAAATGCTGAACGCACCGTCTGATGCAGAAATAGTCCTGCGCGTTAGGTTGGTTTGTTCATGAGTGAGCTTTATTTCCGCGTCAATGATCACTGCTCCTGATGGGTCAGTAACCGTTCCACCAATTGAACCGAGGTGAGTCTGTTCAGCACCTGCGGATGACAACCCAAGATGTAACGACAGGAACAGGCCCAACAAGCACGCTATGCCATTGCAACTGCTAGTTTTTGTCCTGCTTGTCAAAGATGTTACGAAACTACTCACGCCCTGTCGTCCTTATCCACTAGAAATATTTTAGCCGCGACCTTAGCATAATTCAACTAATTTCGTCCTTGGGCACCTGAGTTCGAAAATTTAGAGATCCAATTTTTCCGCCCCTGCCGCCCGTTCCATGATGAATCTAAACCGAGCAGAGGGATCTCTTCCCATCAA
The DNA here is from genome assembly GCA_965249535.1 of Vicinamibacterales bacterium. Lineage (GTDB taxonomy): Bacteria > Acidobacteriota > Vicinamibacteria > Vicinamibacterales. The sequence continues at coordinate 1,027,963 of OZ252241.1, read as the reverse complement.
CTCGTTGATGATCCGATCAGTGGCGATTGGATTAGTGATATCAATACGTAATAGTCGCCTGGTTTCTGGGTTTAGGGTGGTTTCCCACAGAATTTTTGGCATCATTTCACCTAGGCCCTTGAAACGAGTTATTTCAGGTATAGGTTGACCGTTTTCTGAACTTACCCGTTTAAGAATAACGTCACGCTGGGGCTCGTCGAGTGCCCAGTAGGTCTCTTTTCCGACGTCGATCCGGTAGAGCGGTGGCTGTGCCAGGTAGATCTTTCCGTTTGTTATGAGTTGTGGCAGGTGGCGGTAAATGAAAGTTAATAAGAGTGTAGCAATGTGATTCCCGTCGGAGTCCGCATCAGCTAGGATGATGACTTTTCCATATCGTAGGCGCGACAGATTGAATGTTTTCCCAAATCCGCATCCTAGGGAGGTAATTAGATCGTTCAGCTCGTTGTTTTCCATTACTTTTGCAAGTGACGCGCTTTCGACGTTCAGTACCTTGCCACGAAGCGGTAAGATAGCTTGCCGAACGCGATCACGGCCCTGTTTCGCTGAACCACCAGCCGAGTCACCCTCTACAATAAACAGTTCAGAGCTTCTAGCGCCAGGAGTTGTACAGTCGCTGAGTTTTACCGGCAGATTAATACGACTAGTTGAAGCGCCTCTCCGTGACACCTCTTGCTGTACCGCGCGGCTAGCCTCGCGTGCACGGGCTGCCAGGATGATACGGCTAACAATTGATTCAGCCGCGCTGATATTGGTATGCAACCAGTGCTCCAAGGCAGGGCGAACTATTGAGTCGACAAGTGTAAGTAGTTCAGGATTGTTCAGACGATCCTTGGTTTGTCCCTCGAATTGAGGGTCACGCATAAATACACTCAATACACCGATAAGTCCTTCCCGGATATCTTCAGCGGCAATAGTTACTCCTTTAGTTAACAGTTTGTGTGTTTCGATAAAGTTCCGCAAACCTTTGCTCAGGCTTGACCGTAGTCCATTTTCGTGGGTACCTCCTGAACCGGTCGGGATACCGTTCGCAAAGCTAAGGAGATACTCATCCGTTGACTGAGTCCACTTCAGTACTAGATTGATCTGTAGGCCGCTATCTTCATGGTGCTTAAGTAGTGTAAATGGAGCGTCGTGTACTGGACTGGCGGTTCGACCCATGATTAGCCTCTGCAAATAATCAATGAGTCCATTACTACTTTCGAAGACGTGCTTGTGTTTAGTGGCTTTATCTTCAAAAATGACCTTTATGCCCTTGTGTAAGTAGCTTGTCACTTCCAACCGATTACGGATAACGTCAGGATCGAACTCAACTTTTGGAAATATAGTTGGACTTGGCCGGAAGAATACGCTCGTACCAGTTCCACGGACGGAACCAACTTTTTCAACTGGACCGACCGGCTTGCCCTCTTTGAAACGCTGCCGCCACTCAAACCCGTTACGCTTAGAGGATGCGACCAGTTCCTTAGAGAGTGCGTTTACGACACTTGCCCCAACACCGTGAAGACCACCAGAAGTCTTATAAGCACGGCTCTCAAATTTTCCGCCTGCATGCAAGGTGCTAAAGATGATTTCTAATGCGCTCTTACCTGTTTTTGCTTGTTTATCGACTGGGATTCCTCGTCCATCGTCGGTCACTGTCAAAGACGTTCTATCAACATGGAGGATTACGCCAATGTTTGACGCATGGCCATTTATGGCCTCGTCGACTGAGTTATCAATAAGTTCCCAAAGTAGATGATGCAGTCCTGTGGATCCGACTCCGCCAATGTACATTCCAGGATGCTTTCGGACGGGCTCCAGTCCCTGTAAAACCGTTATGTCTTTTGTTGTATATGTTGAGGTCATAGCGCGGCGAACGGTACCCTGCTCATCATCATGGAAGAGTCACACTTTTGAGCAATTAAGGTTTTAGGAGCCTGAATTATTCGGAGCAAAAAAAACACGAGCTCACAACATTACATGGATGTAATGGTAAAAATATCTTGATCGACGTTGCTCTGGACGGACAGTGTGAATCTCTCCAGTTTCGTATATCTAGCGTTCATGATCGCATGGATCAGAATCATATGTCGATAGGTTTAATGGGCTGGATTCACAGTTGACATTTGAACTGCGCAGTGTCGTCAATGGTAGAGTCAGTTTGTTACCTTTCAGTCAGAGATTCTGTCCCTACTAACGGTTTTGCCTGGTTCAACTGCAATTAGATGGAGATCTTCCGTAACTGGAGTGAGGACCTTGGTGAATCGACCGCGCTGTAGTAATTCACGACCTTTCCCTCCTCGGTTTGTCACTTCATACTTGGCCGTGCTAATTGTCTGTGTAGCACCTCGACTAGTTTCAACAGTCAGTAAGTCTCGGCGGTTACCACTTGATAGGATGAAGCCGATTACCCGGTCCACCCCACCTAAGATCTTAAGTAAAATCACGCCTTTGCCGGGCCCAGAAAGATAATTGACCCCGTTGATCCTGCATAGTATCGCTCGTGCTTGACGGGTTGCGGCAATTATCACTTCGGTACCCTCTGTCTTCGCCACCCCAACTACCTCGGCATTTTCATTAAGTCTGGTGAATCGTCGACCTGCACGGGTACTGGGTTCTGCAAATGAGTCTAGGCCGAAGCGAAGAGCATATCCATCACTAGATACCGCCACAGCATGAGTTGCTGGTATGCGATCCTTCTTAGCGGTAGAAATATTCGGTGCTATACGTTCATCCAGGCTGAGTGCTGCGACGATTTTCTCGCCATCCTTCAGCTTGAATAATCGCTGGATCGGTTCACCGTGCCCTGTTGATGCGGGGATATCGACAATCCGACTCGTATAGGCGACACCAGAAGTGGAGAAAAATACAACGCATGCACGGGTACTACCCCGCAGAACTGCGAGTAGGGAATCACCCTCTCGTAAACGGGTGCTCGCAGCATCCCGCAATTCCTTTTGGCGCTTTATCCATCCGTCACGTGAAATTAATACGACGTTATCTTCATCAACGATGAAATCGTCAGCACTAAATTCGATTTCCTGGGGATCACTTTTAATCGTTGTTCTTCGTGAGTCCTTTGTTGGGTCAGCGTACGTTTCTTGAATTTCTTGAATTTCATCGCGTACAAGCAACCACCGACGACTCTCGTGCTTAAGGAATCCACGAATTTGCAGAGCTCGTTTACGCTTCGCTGTGAGTTCATCCCGAATAACGAGAATTTCTAGTCGCGCTAAGCGATATATTCTTAGTTCTAGAATAGCGTTGACTTGCTCTAAATCAAGATTAAATCTGCGTTTGATTTTGTCAGCGGAATCTTTTTTTCCGTCAGATCGACGGATGAGTTTGATGACTTCGTCAAGAGCATCAAAGACTTGTTTAAATCCTTCGAGGATGTGGATTCGTGTTTTGAGGGACGTGAGTTCATATTCTAGTCTCTTGGTTGTAACCTCAAGTCTGAAGCGAAGAAAGTACCAAAGTGCTGACTTGAGATTCACGCGCTCTGGTCGGCTAATTTCTGGGTTGTCTGTCGGAACTAGACACGTAAGGTTGACCATAAAGCTTGTTTGGAGTGGTGTGTGCTTAAACAGGTAGGACATAACCTTTTTTTCATCAGCATCTGGTTTAAGTTCTAGTGCTATTTTTACATCGTCGGTTGAGATGTCCTTAACATCGAGTAACGGCGGTAGCTTCAGTGACAGCGCCACGTCGGTGATCCGTGCAACTAGCTGTGCCTTACTCACGGTATATGGAACACTGGTAATGTACAATGTCTTGAATGAACGAGTGGCAGGTCCAGATTCCCAAGTTCCTCGTAAGCGGATAGAGCCTGAACCGGTCTCGTAGATAGTTTTTATTTCGTCGAATGAATTAAGAATCTGTCCGCCGGTAGGGAACTCTGGCCCCTTTACGTATCGGCAAAGTTGGACACTGCTGAGATTGGAATTTTCCAAGAGCTTTAGAAGAGCAGTGCAGATCTCGTTCAGACTGTGTGGTGGGATGTTAGTGGCCATACCTACGGCAATTCCCGTTGCACCGTTAATAAGTAGATTTGGCAACCTGGCAGGAAGAACGACAGGTTCAAATTTGGTTCCATCGTAGTTCGGCCGAAAGCTTACGGTTTCTTGCTTGAGTTCCGATAGTAATTCTGTGCTCGGTTTAGCCAGTCGACACTCCGTATAGCGCATGGCGGCTGCATTGTCGCCGTCTAGCGAACCGAAGTTGCCTGAACCCTCAACGAGTGGGTAACGTAGAGCAAATGGTTGAGCCATTCGGACCAATGTTTCGTAAAGGGCAACATCGCCGTGTGGGTGATAGTTTCCCATCACGTCGCCGACAATTTTTGCGCATTTGCGAAACCTGGTCTCAGCCGTTAGGTTCTGCTGCCACATGGTGTAAAGAATACGGCGCTGAACGGGTTTGAGACCATCGCGGACATCAGGTAGTGCGCGTGAAGTGATGACGGAGAGTGCATAGTTTAGATATTGGGTCTGCACGGTTTCGTGGAGGGCCAGCGCATTTTCATCGCGGTGTGGTTTCGAAGTAACTAGGGTGTCGACTTCAGTGGAACCGGGTTGCTCGAATAGGGGAGTTTTTCGGGTTCGGCGGCTGCGCTTGGCCAATATTCATGCCTCCAATTTAATCTCTAAAACTTTGGCAACTTTTGTGTCTGTGGCACGGAAGTCTGATCGAGAATCTTCGACACCGGCAATGAAGTGAAGGCTAAAAGCGATGATCGGAGTATACAAGGGTGTCAGCGAGCTGACGCTCGGGATTTGTTCTGCTTCTTCCCCCAACGGTGCTTGCCCAACGGCTTCTACCGATTCCACCTTACCACAAGGTAATAAAGCCTGATCGGCGTGCTCAGCTAGACCTCCTGTTCGGATGGTCGGTACTATGTATGATTTGTGCAAATTAGGGCAAAGCGATAGGGGAATTGCCGCTCGTTTGAACTCTCCAGGCAAGCATCCATGTCACCAATCCCCCTGGGATCGGGAAGAGAGTCGAGAGAGTCCAAGAGTCTGCATTGGATCTTTTTGAGCGAACAACGAGCTCGCTGAAGTCTAACGGTTGTTGGAGTAAGATTCCATAGTTGGTCATACCTTTTGAATAGTGATAGTTGCGGGATCGTTTGACAGACTCGGATCATCAAGTTGACTCAACCTACGACACAATTCGATCGAAGCCTGATTGAGGGTTCAATTGCAAGGGCGGTTTGGAAACTTGCTTGGCCTACAATGTTACTGAATTTGTTGGGTGGTCTTCAGGGAATCGCTGATCAGATCATGGTTGGCCAATTCGTTGGTCATGTTGGGAATGCGGCGATTGGTATCAGTTTCCAGATATTACTTGTCGTTATTGTTTTTATTTCCTCAGTCTATACGGGTATGGCAGTACTGGTGGCCCGTTTTACTGGGGCCAGTGAACCAGACAAGGTCAATCGGTGTGTCTATCAAGCTTTTCTGCTCTCAGTCTTGCTGGCCATCGGTGTGATGGCACCACTTGGTTATATTTTCGCACCCCATCTACTCGACATAGTGAATCCCTCACCAGATGTTAGGGCTGAAGCTCTCCCTTATCTCAGGATTATGTTCGTTTTTAGTATTGGCCTGCTGATGTTCTTTATGTGTGCCGGTGCTTTAAGGGCGGCCGGTGATGCAAGGACACCACTATATCTAGGCATTGCGCTCACGGTTTTGAACATTATTCTAAATGGGATTCTTATCCCTGGTCTTGGGCCTATTCCAGCATTCGGGACACGTGGTGCTGCCATGGCAACGGTCATGGCAGATGGTATCGTGAGTACTGTGTTTGTCTGGCTATTTTTCTCCCGTCGCCTCGTTATTCAGTTTTCGAATTTAATGGACTGGCGACCTGACCTCCCTGTAATACGAGAACTGTTCAGGTTTGGACTACCGGCTGGTTTCCAAGGTGTTGTGATGAACATTGCTGGTGTCTTGTTATTGAGGTTCATTGGTTCACTCGAGTATAGCGCGGAGACACAGGCGGTATACGCGGTGGCTTATTCCGAACTGTTCTCTTTGATTACCTGGACATCAGTTGGCTTGATGGGTGCAACAGCGGCGATAGCTGGACAGAATCTTGGAGCGGGTTGTCCAGAGCGGAGTATTCGAGCTGCACAGGTCGCCTCCTGTATTGGTCTTGTGGTTGCGTGTATCATTGGTGTGTTTTTTCTTAGCATTCCAGAATATCTGTTCGCAATCTTTGGGATGACCGATGGACTCATAGTGGGGATCGGACGGCAGCTGCTAGGATACTTGGCGTTTTCAGGATTGTTCGTCACGGTTGCCCTAACCTACACGGGTGCTCTCCAGGGCACAGGTGATACCAGAAGTCCACTCTATATATCTTTGGTCTCGCAGATTATGGTTCCCCTCGGAATTTGCGTAGTAATACAGGCAAGTCGTACTCTTCAACCCAATGACATTTGGATGGCAATCCTGAGTGGGCACATCAGTCGAGCAGTGTTTAGTTTTTTCCGTTTTCGGCAGGAGAAATGGAGAAACATCACAGTTGATATCGGACTAACCCACACTTAGTCTTATCTCGGAGCACAACAATAATGACCGACGAACATCGATCACCTTTGAAACCTTCAACTTTGGCGGCGCAGGCGTTGGGATGGATTGAACCATCTACACGATCAGTCGTTCCGGCGATTTACCCTTCAAAAATTTATGAGCGCTCGGCTGACAGTAGTTGTCCAGATGGTCGCGTTTATACACGTGATCAAAATCCGACCTACGATCAGGCGGAGGCACTTTTGGCACAGCTTGAAGGTGGAAAGGCCTCGTTGTTGTTTAGCTCAGGTATGGCCGCAGGAACAACGGTCTTTGAGACATTGTCTCCGGGAGATCATGTTATCGCGCCCCGAATGATGTACTGGACAATTCGAGTTTGGCTGGAGTCTCTGATGAGTCGAGGAAGGATCCAGCTTGATTTTATTCCTAACGGGGACCTCGATGCATTGAGGATGGCCCTTCGACCAGGTCGAACTAAGATCGTTTGGCTTGAAACACCCGCCAATCCCACGTGCGATATCACTGACATTGCAGCCACAGCTGAGATCGCTCATGCGGCTGGTGCGACCGTTGTTGCGGATGGAACACTTGCAACGCCGGTCCTCTGTAAGCCTATTGAGTTCGGTGTGGACCTAGTGATTCACTCGGCCACGAAACAACTTAATGGGCACTCTGACGTGTTGGCTGGTGCACTCGTTACCGCTCGAGAGGATGATATGTGGGAACAAATTAAATGGGAGAGGGTTAACCGTGGTACGGTGATTGGTCCGTTCGAAGCATGGTTGTTATTGCGTGGTATGCGTACGCTCTACGTGCGTGTGCCAATTAGCTCGTCTGGCGCACGAAGAGTCGCTGAAGAACTAGCGAGACATCAAGCTGTTACTCAAGTTTTCTATCCTGGCCTTTCCAGCCATCCCCATCACGAGATCGCCATGCAGCAGATGCATGGTGGATGCGGACCCTTGGTTTCTTTCCGTGTGTCTGGGGGTGAGCAAGCGGCCAAGAAAGTGGCTGGAGCGCTTAAGTTGTTCAAAAATGCGACCTCCTTTGGAGGAGTTGAGAGTCTTGTTGAGCATCGTGCAGCAGTTGAGGGACCAAGAAGCTTAGTTCCACGCGATCTTCTTCGGCTCTCAATTGGCATCGAAGATGTGGACGACCTCATTGCCGATTTGGAACACGGGCTTGCTCAAGTTCTGGAGATCTAAATCTTGTGAACCTGATCAGAAGGGGTAGCGGTATCTTTGCTTTTCAGAACGTGAATGCTGTACGGATGTCGAATAGAGCGTGAAGTTGTTCGTTACGGGATCAGCATTAATTCTGTAGTATCGGTCGATAGGAGTATTGATAACGTTATTTAACCTGTAATTGTTAGGTGACAATCTTTGGGCGAATGTTTATTTAAGATCAAAGCGGCGACAGAATCTGATGTGCCACTTCTCCTGTCTCTTATCAAAGAGCTGGCCGAGTATGAGCGTCTTTCACATGAAGTGGTAGCCACCGAGACAGATGTTCATGAGGCTCTATTTTCGGATCGTGCCGTTGCGGAGGCAATCGTCGGAGAGTACGGTGGCTTGCCAGTGGGCTTCGCTCTGTATTTTCGGAATTTCTCTACATTCCTTGGGAAGCCAGGAATCTACCTTGAAGATCTGTACGTGAAGGAGGAGCATCGAGGAAAGGGCTTCGGTCATAGATTGCTGGTGCACCTGGCTCGGCTGGCCGGCGAGAGCGGCTGTCAGAGACTTGAGTGGGCCGTGCTTAACTGGAACGAGCTCGCGATCAAAACGTATCGGCGAATCAAAGCAGTTCCAATGGATCATTGGACGGTCTATAGATTGGCGGGTGAGGATTTGAAACGGTTGGCTGATGAAAACGTCGACTTATGATCACTTGTGAATAAATTAAATGTGACTGCCAGTTCCAAACGACTGTGTGTTCATTACGGCAGCCAGGGTTCCCTCGAACAAGTGGTGATTAGCGTGTAGTGTGGGATTATTCGCCAGAAGCTTTGCCGATTGCGGCTTTGGCTTGATCACGCAATCGAATCATTTCTGACCAAGTTTTTTCGTTGGGTTTAATTGGGGTGCCGACGATCAGAATCGCTTTGCCAGGCCTCAAGAACCAGGTGCCAGCATTTATTATGTGTCTGGTTCCGCGGATCGCGATAGGGATAATTGGTTTTTGGGCTTCTACCGCTGCCCGGAATGCTCCCAGCCGGAATGGAAGCAACCCCGGGGTGCCCACAAAGGTGCCCTCTGGAAAGAGGAACAGTGACATTCCGTCTTGGAGGGCATCTACGACCTCATCGGCGCCTGCCATTCGTTGTGAAAAATCAGTTTTTTTAATTGTCAGGTGTTGAGCTTTTCGAATTACGCGCCCAAGTATTGGATATGAGGTTAGATGTTGTTTTACGACGAAGCGGAACTCTAGTGGTAAGGCCGCTATGAGCACGATAGCGTCTAAGTAGCTAGCGTGATTAGCTATCAAGACACTTGTTCCTAGATTTTGTAAGTTTTCAACGCCTTCAATATTTATTCGGCAGCCAGCCAAGAAGAGTATGACTCTTGACCATACTCGAATGAACCGATCGGCGATTCTCTTACTGTTGGTTACTAGTAATGATCCCCAGAGTAGGGGAAGAGTCAAAACGAGCAACGAAACGACGTACCCGGTGAATAAGACAGAACCAAGTCGAGTCAACAATATACCGAAGCTGCTTGAAACGCTTTTAAGAATTATGTGGCTCCACTGTGTTATCAGTCGATGTCTTGCCTGCACCAAACGTCCATTTAGGTAGGCATCGCGTGTAGCAGCATGTCTAATTTTTCCACTAGAAGTCTTTAGGATTGAGCCTGGCGGACTGAATACGACCGAGTCCGGTGCGATGCCAAGAACTGACATCATTTGTTCGGTGATAGTTGAGTGGATCTGTTTACGACGCTCAGCTGATGTTTCCCGTGTTTCCGCGATGAGGATAAGTCGTTCGGTACCTAGAGTGGTATCCTGCACACCAAATGCCGCCACACAACCCTTTCGGATTCCTGAGATTGATCCAACTAACTCTTCAATTTCATGTGGGTATAAATTACGGCCTGCTTTGATGATTAAGTCTTTTAAACGTCCGGTAACGAATAGTTCATTGTCTGCCCAGTAGCCAAGATCTCCGGAATCCATCCATCCATCTGAACGCAACACCTTATTTGTGGTGTCTGGATTACGAAAATACCCACGGGTAACGGATGGCCCGCGAAACAGTACATGTCCTACGACTCGCTCTTCAACAGGACACCCTTTACCGTTTGTGATTTGAATCTCGTGCTCTGGTAAGGGAGTTCCGCACGAGACGAACTGCAGAGGTAGCGGATCATTAATGTCAGCCGGTTCTGCCCGACCAGTTTGTTGGAGCGATTTCCTGGTAACTCGATCTATTCGAGGGAGACGCCCCAGAGGCGAGACGGTAAGACCGACAGAACATTCTGCTAGACCATAGACCGGGCAAATTGCCTCAGCCTTGAACCCATAGTGCATGAAGCGTTTAGTAAAACGCTGAATGGTCTCGGGTACGATCGCTTCAGAACCGTTAAGTAAGATTCGTAGGGAACCTAAATCTAGTTCTCTGATTTCGTGGTCATTAATCTTTCGTACACAGAGATCAAAGGCGAAGTTTGGTGCTACAGATATAGTGGCGCGGTGTGCATGGATAGCCCACAACCAGCGGGGTGGAAATGCAAGGAAAGTGAGAGGTGACATGATGACGATTGGTGTTCCGAAGTAGAGAGGTCCCAGCCAGGCTCCGATTAATCCCATGTCATGGTAAAGGGGTAACCAACTGACCGCTATATCGTCAGGTTTGATGTTGAGAGCTTGACGAAGGGCTCTAATGTTCGCTAAAAGGTTTGAGTGAGACAACAATACACCCTTCGGATCACCAGTACTACCTGACGTATATTGGATGAGAGCAGGATTGTCAGCTGTTGGCCAGACGGCTGTAAGAGGGATTGTAGTTTTTGAATCGAGTCCTGAGAACTCTGTAAGGTCTCTGACCGTTACGATTGCAGTTAGAGATGGAATCTGAGGCCGAAGGAGTGTTGCAATGAGCTCAGATGCTTCGAAGGTTATCATCACTCTCGCCTGGGCATTGCGCAGAATCGCGACCTGTCGACTTGCGTACTCGCCGATTCGGTCAGCGCGAAATGGAGGGTACATAGGGACGGGAACTGCACCTGCAAGAAGAGTTCCGAAAAATGCGAAGAAAAAATCTTCTTCAGTGCGAAGCATTATCGCAACACTTTCGCCACGACGTATACTTCGTTCTTTCAGACCTAAGGCTATCAGGTTGGACCGTCGCCAGAGCTCACCGTACGTGATCGATCGTTCGGCATCATTTTCTTGATACAGGAAGATATGAGTTCGATCTGGGTGGATGTTGGCATGCCATTTCAACACATCTATTAATGTACAAACGGAATCTGGGACTGATAGAGTGGCACCGACGGTAACCACAGGTTCTGGTAGTTTCACACTACCAATCGATTCTGAGGTCAAGAGGGCGCTCAAAAGATCTTGTGGGCTGTCTGCATTGATCATTACTGAATCAGTGAGTCGAACACCGAACGATTTTTCAAGGCGTAGCGCTAATTCGACACGTTCAAGACTACTAATTCCTAGATCACGCTCGAGTGAGTCACCTAGACTCACAGAAATACGAAAAGTATTCCCACGTAGTTCATTAACCAACTGGTCGATGATCCTTAAAAGTTGTGTTTCTAGAGCTTCACGATCTTGTGTTCCAATGGAGGACTCAACCATAGTGGTGATTGCTTTCACTCATGTCGATGGTTTGGAATTAGATAGGGATCCAGACCAAAGTGACAAAGAGAAGGTGGCTCGTCAGGCTGAGGGAGCAGGAGAACATGGAGTGGGCTAGCCTCTTACTCCTATCCCACACCAGTTGTAGTAGATGTCAAACACACAGAAAAAGTTAAGGAGTCTCTACACTGACGGACTCAATAAAAACTGTCTCGTTAGGTACGTCTCGGTATGCTCCTTGAGTTCCGGTTTCCACCGCTTCTATTTTGTCAACCACATCCAACCCATCGGTCACTTGTCCAAAGACCGCGTATCCGAACTCTTGTGGGGCAGTGCTCCGGTGATCGAGTGACCGGTTGTCAGCGATATTAATGAAAAACTGGGCCGTGGCGCTATTGACATCCGCCGTACGCGCCATTGCGATTGTGCCTCTGACATTTTTTAAACCGTTAGTCGCTTCATTCTCAATCGGCGCTTCTGTAGCTTTGCGGTTCAAGTCAGCAGTCATGCCACCACCTTGAATCATGAAGCCACGTATAACCCGGTGGAAGACTGTGTCATCGTAAAATCCAGAACTTACGTACGCTAGGAAATTTTCAACGCTCTTTGGTGCGTTAGCCTGGTCAAGTTTGATTGTTATGGTTCCTAGGCTAGTCTCTATAATTACCGAAGGATTGTTATCTTGAGCAGAAAGGCCGCTTCCAGAGAAGGCTACGAAAAGTGCTACGATGATTGCGACAAGACCGTGTAGAGACATTGGGGTACTCCTTCACAGTAACCGGCATTCGTATTGAGATGACAGTACGATCAAACCGTTCGGATCAACAATAAAATTCTTAGACCCGGAAGGCAGTCCGCGACGTTCTGAACTCAGTGCCTGTCCCCTTAAAGTTTGGTGACGGGCTACTCTTGACGGTCTCGAGTATGCATAATGTCGAAGGATCCTGTCTAGTGCCCCCCTAAAAGGGGGCATAGGACCTCAAGTTTCTGTGTAGCATTGACCAAAAGTAACAGATTTTACTGGTTTTGTGAGGATCGTACACAGATTACATGTTTCAGGCAGTTGTAGAGATTTCTGCTGGGAAACTTCTTGACCGAAACGATTGCTTAGATTGAGAGATGTGTGGTGATGAAGAGCTTGGGTTCTAGGCACAAGTTCGTTTTTCGTTTTCGGAATATTGTTGTTCTGTTCTTCGTTCTCGTTCTACCAGCCCAGCTAATCTCGACAATTAGAGGCGCTCAGAAGAGTCGCACAACAAGTCATGTTGAGATGCTTGCATCTGACCGATTCGAAGGTCGTCTAACCGGTACGCTTGGAGCACAGCGAGCGGCTAGTTACATTGTCAGGGAGTTAGAAAAGCTCGGAGCTCAGTCATTACCCGGCCATAGTACCTTTAAGCTTCCCTTTGAGTTTGCCGCGAGTGTCAGTGATGGTGGTTCAAGTCTGAGTATCATCGGTGATGAGGTCCGTCGTTGGAAGGATAATCAATCAGTGCATGCTCTTCCGTTTTCTGACGATGCCAGTGTAACTAGTTCAGTGGTGTTTGCGGGCTATGGTCTCTTGGTTCCAGAAACAGATGGTATTAGCTACGATAGTTTTGGCACGCTTGATGTTACAGGAAAGATTGTCATGGTGTTAGACCGCTTTCCAGAAGAGGTTAATCAAGATCTTCGAGTTGCAATGTCCCGTCATTCAGCACTTCGCCGCAAAGTATTTACAGCGCGCGAGAGAGGTGCGAAGGGATTTCTTGTAGTTACTGACGAGCATTCACCTCAAGGCGACCAACACGTTTCAAGGATTTCTGATCCCGTGTTGTCGGACTCTGGAATAGCGGCTGCTCGGATAAGTAGTGACGTGGCTGAGATGATTTTTAGAAATGTTCCAGATATGACCCTAAGTAAGGCGAGGAAATCTCTCAAAACTGCTAGTCTCCAGGGCACGGGTTTTAACATACCAGGACTCGAGATGACGCTTGATGTCAAAGTAGACCGAGAAACGAAGACAGCTTTTAACGTTGTTGGCTATTTACCACCGCTGGATACGTCCGGGAACATTCCAGTAAAACCATACTTGATCCTAGGCGCCCACTACGATCACCTTGGTCGTGGTGAACATGGTAAAACACTTGCCGAGACTGACGACCGGACAGACATTCATTACGGAGCAGATGATAATGCCTCTGGCGTTGCGGTTGTGCTAAGTGCAGGTGCAGAACTAATTCGGATACCTCGTCAGCGTGGTGTGGTTCTGGCGTTTTGGTCGGGTGAGGAGCTCGGGTTACTGGGGTCGGCCGATTTCGTCAAGATGCAAGCTGTACGAATGGATCAAGTTGTTGCGTATCTGAATTTTGACATGGTCGGAAGAATGCGTGATACGAAACTTACCGTTCAAGGTGTTGGGACGAGTACGATTTGGACAAAGTTGATTAAGGATACGAATATGAGCTTTACATTCGATCTTAGCTTGATAAGGGATCCGTATCTTCCAACAGATATCCTAAGCTTCAACCGGATGAATGTTCCAAGCGTGGGCTTCTTTACAGGGAGTCATGACGATTACCATCGCCCCAGCGATATAGCTTCAACCATCAATTACCATGATCTAGATCGGATTGCAGAGTTTGCGGTCTTGGTCAGTGAGAGGCTTGCTAACTTGAATGAGCCTCCAGAGTTTATCGAAGTAGAACGGCATCTTCGATCTGTAGAAAGGACAAATTTACGAATTTCTACTGGCACGATCCCTGACTACACCTCTGCAACCGAGGGACTTCTCCTTGCAGGAGTTATAGATGGTGGGCCAGCTGATGAGGCAGGACTCCGGGAAGGTGATGTGATTATTGAATTAGCCAATCAGAGAATCACGAATATTTATGACTACACTTACGTTCTCAACGCTCTTAAGGCTGGTGTTCTGGTGCAGGTGGTTTTCTTGCGCGACAGTGAGCGGTTGGAAACGACTTTGAGACCTGAGGCGAGACGGTAGATCGTAGAATCTAGGATTTCAGACGGGAATAATCAGGTGCATTATTCGCCTTCCATTTAATGCTACAGCCAACGCTTGGTGCCTGTGATCTCCTGATAGGACGACGATCTAGAATCGCGTTCACTGCAGAACGAAGGTCATTTCCGGTAACTGGTTTATCGTTGTCAGGGCGGCTATCGTCAAATTGGCCCCTATAAGCCAGCCGTAACCGGTCATCGAACACGTAAAAGCCAGGTGTGCAGATGGCTTGGTAAGCTTTAGCGACTTCCTGAGTCGAGTCTACCAAGTAAGGGAAGGTATAGTCGAATGTTTCCATGTCTCTAGTCATTTGTGAAGGACCGTCTTCGGGGAATTTTTCGGCATCATTGGGATTGATACCAATAACAGCGACCTCCCGAGCCTTGTATTCACGAGCGAAGATTGCTAGAGATTTCTTGAGGTGCTTTACGTATGGACAGTGATTGCACATAAAGACGATGACTGTCGCTGGTGTGTTAGAAGCTTCACTCATAATGAATTCTTTACCGCTGGCATCGAATAGTTTGAAATCCGGCGCCTGCACACCAAGGGTTAGTTTTGTTGAACCTGTTAACGTCATTGCCTATCCCTCCGCTCCGGTAATAGGGAAAACTTTAAGTGAGCGTTTAATTAGGTTGCTCTTGCTGATGTTGCCACTTCAACACGTTAAGGATAAACGATATTAAAGAGCTTAGTGTGAACGTTGAATGATCCTGCCAAGTCATTACTAGAAATCGTCGTTGGTTTTATCGAGTGAGACACCGTTTGCAACAGCGAAGAGTTGGTTGCGAGTCAGGATATATAGGATACCATTCCTACTCACTGGTGTTGTGTAGAGAGAGCTACCCATGTTTGTTTCGTGTAGGAGTTCCATTTGCTTGCCAGTCTTAAGTACGGCGACGTCCCCATCTTCATCGCCTAGATAAATCTTCCCGTCAGCCACGAAGGGTGAACCCCAAACAGCGGCGTAGGCATCGTACGTCCAAAAGTGTTCGCCGGTTTGTGGATCGAGTGCATAAAGGAAACCTGAGAGATCGGCAATATAGAGGACTTCATCAGTGATTGCCGCGGTGGACATGGTCCGATAAAAGTCATCGCCACCGCGATGCCAAACTGTTCCTGTTGATGTTACATCCCCAGATCCTGTCGCATCGATTACCCAGAAATGTCCCGGGGCTTCACCGTGTTCAGGATCTTGTCCCACTCCTATGTAGACTTTCTTGTCGTAGATCACTGGAGTCGAAAGGATGTTATTCTTGGTACCTCGACCACCAAGGGTCCATTCTGATCCCTCCGGGTTACAGTCAAACTTCCAAATCATTTCTCCCGTCTCTGCTGAGAAACTGTAGATCCAGCCATCACCACCTGGCAGGACGACCTGAGCTGTTCCATTGATCATTGCATAGGCTGGGTTTGTCCAGCTTCCGTGCAGTAGGTTTTCGCCGACGACCGTGCTCTCCCAGATTAATTCACCTGTGTTTTTATTCAGTGCGATAAAGTTAGGTGCTTGTGGTGCAGGCACGTTTAGGTGCCCCTCGTCCACACCGTTACTCGTTACTGTGTATAGAATATCTCCCACAATGAGTGGCGAACCTGTGGCTAAGTTGTGTGGAAAAACGTCAAGCTCTGCGATCATGTCGTACGACCAAATGACATCACCATCAATAGCTTCGGTTGTTTGTTCATTCGTTAAGGGACCATCGTTTTCTCCGTCACGGAACCCTTCCGTGTCAAGGCAGACGACGGTGGCCCGATTAGAGACATAGTACAATCGATCGTTTTCAACGTACGGCGTTGAGCAGATTCCTTGTAGTGGCCAGTCGTTAACACGACCTGCCGAAAGTTTCTCATGGGTCATTTGCCAAAGGAATTCACCATTTTCAGCGTCGAATGCCATGAGGACACCACGGTCATTTTCTAGTTTTGGATTCCGCCGTCCCTCGTTGTTTGTGCCGACGAACACTTTGCCGTCGGCGACCACTGGTCCTCCGTAAGATTGCGATCCAACTGGGGCCGACCACTTGATGTTTTCACCACTCTCTATATCCCAAGTTCTTG
Organism: Vicinamibacterales bacterium; assembly: GCA_965249535.1. Classification (GTDB taxonomy): domain Bacteria; phylum Acidobacteriota; class Vicinamibacteria; order Vicinamibacterales. The sequence goes on along the minus strand of OZ252241.1, from coordinate 1,011,577 downwards.
GTAAACCGGTATCGCTTGACACCATATTGCGTGATGGAGAGATGCCGAACATCGCTCGTCCCTGAGCCAGAACGTTCAGAGGTGTTGCTATCACCATGAGAACAATCACGGCCAAGCGAAGAGAAACGTGAACCACTCTGTTATTTTTTTCTATTTGGTTAACTCGCTCACGCTGGTTTCGTATGATCGGGAGTGAGGAAAGGGGTTTTCTGTTCATTGGTTCTCCATCACACTAACATTGTCGAAAAAAACATTTACAGGAGAGTAGCCTATGAGACCTGGGCTACCTTGTTGAATAGCCATTGGGTCTTCGACCGTAATCGTCCATTGGTCCGGTTCTTGTGTGTCTCTCTCCCAGACTTTCCCACGGATGGTCGAGCTGCTTCCTTCAGCATCAACCCGAAGTTTCATCGTGTACCACACCTCGGTTTCCCACTCGAAGGTCATTCGTTCACCTAGTCGCAGTTCGGCAGCCCAAGCCCGAACCTCGAGTCGTTGATTATTTCCCTGCAGGTCGAGAGTGTAACCACTATTAATTAAGCCGACGTCGGCCTTCCGGCGTCCTTGTACTGTCGTCATGACATCGGCTTGTAGCGTGTACGACGACATCGACTCTGGTCCGATATAAAGCGCGTGACGGTGAATTCCGGCCGGCGAAGGTCCCTTCCGGAGTAGTTGTTCTCCTCCCTCATCGACGACCTGTATGCTCGGGCCACCACCAATCCAACTAGATGGACGGCCCGTCTCAAAGTTTTCCGACCAAGGTAGAGGGCCAGTCACACGTACCTGAGCAGTGGCCGTTAGGTTACCAACTTCTGCAATGACCTTTCCACCGTGGTTTCCACTGTTATCATCAGTCGTCAGTGTACCATCAGAGCGGATCTCGCCTCTCACTCCATCGAGAGACCAAGTAGCTTGCTCCTCTCGCAAGAATCGACCATTTCTATCGAACGCACGGAGACTGAAGGTAGCTGCATCGCCTGCCGTGATAATTGTCTCGGCAGGGACGATCTGGATTAGTGAGGTTACAGTGCTGGCAGGGGCTGGATCCTCGACCAACTCCGGCAGAACAGTTTTACCTCTGACAAATTCATCCTTATAACCTAGGCAGTAGATACCTTCCTCTGAGGTGAAATATAAGCGCCCATAGGCGACGGCGAATGAACCATAGATCTCAGCATATCGGCCAGTTTCTACTTCGATGTGTTCCACATCGAGTTGTTTCACACCGTCAGGACCTGGCTCGAGGATGTGCACGTTACCATTAACTTCAGTCATGTAGATCTTGTTGTCAGCCCACACGGGCGATGCTTTACCAACTGTTCCAAGATTGTGTTGCCAGGCGATTCTGCCATCCGTAGTTTCAATTGCGTACAGGTTGGCGGAATTATCCACAACGTACAGACGATCCTCATAAATCAGAGGTGAAGAAAATCCCACAGCGAGTTCATTCACACGCCATTTCTCATGGGTATATGTGATGTCACCGAGGCCAGTGGCGTCGATAGCGACGAGCCGACCCATTGTTCCCTCATCAACATTTTCCTCGCTGTGGGTTGCGTAAACCGTTGTGCGATCAACGACAATCGATGTGTTGATACCTCTCTGGCTGAGATGAAATTCCCAAACCTTTTCTCCAGTACGAGCCTTGATTGCGTAGATCCAGCCGTCCGCGTAACCACCGATCAGGAGACGCTGACTATTTATGACTGCAGAAACTGGTGGTGACTGAGTATTGAGATCTTTTGGCCTGTTGTTACTCGGTTTAGCAATCCACACGATATCACCTGTCCGCTTGTCAAAGGCAAAATAGCGGTGACGCGGTGGTCCTGCGTGATCGCCCCAGTGCGCGCCGATGACGGAGAGAACCAAGCGGTCTTCATCGAGTATAGGCGTATGAGTACGGCCACCGTAACCTGAGGCACGACCAAAGTCTTCACCAAGTCGCCACTCCCAGACGGTCTGGCCTTTCTCACCGAAGCAAATCAGGCGGCCATCTACTACGTGGGCGTACAGGTAGCCGGTTTCCTGATCGCCTACAACACTAGCCCACCCTACACGGTTGAAGGGCACAGTTGTGTTGTACACGTTAAGGTGACGTTCCCACAGTAGTTCACCGTTTTCAGCGTTCCAACATGACACTATGGCTTGTTTCGTTTTTCCGGTGCCCGTTCGACCGTTTGTGCAGACTTTTCCGTTGAATACCACAGGTGTTGACCGGCCCACGAAGTCGGCACGCCATATAAGATTTTCACCATCAGTAGACCAGTTGGAAATTAAGTCAGTCTCATTAGAGAAACCGTTCTGTAGTGAGCCTCGCCAACTGGGCCACTCGCTGGCCTCGGTGGCAGTTGCAAGGAAAGCAACCAATGAGATTGTGGCAAGAACCCGAATAACCCAAGTAATTATAGAGGTCAAAATCCATTACTCCGTTCCTGGTCTAGGTGACGTCCGGAGAAACTCTTTTGGGCAATTTTCTAGAGTGCCCAAGAATATTATCATGTTACACCGGAGTGAAAAGATACACTGAGCTACTGAGCTGGAAAATTAGCGAGCTGCGTTACAATTTAAAATTTGAATTATAAGTTTAACTTGACGGGAGTGGTCCGAATCCATACACCTACAGGCAAAAGGCACGCACACTATGTCACGACATTCAGCTCCTGGACAATCCTTTCGGAAGGGTATCACGCTCCTTGAATTGGGACAGATGTTCCCCACAGAAGAAGCGTCCGCCGCATGGTTCGAGCGCCAGGTATGGCCGAATGGGCGCTGTTGCGGGCACTGTGGAAGCATAGAGACGCGACCCGTCCCGAACGCTACACCGATGCCCTACTGGTGCACGGACTGCCGGTCCTACTTCAGCGTCAGAACGGGCACCATACTGGAACGATCGCATGTCCCGCTGCGAAAGTGGGCCTTTGCGATGTATCTCGAAATCACTAACCTGAAAAGCATTTCCAGTATGAAGCTCCATCGCGACATCGGCGTATCCCAACCGACCGCCTGGTTCATGCTGCACAGGATTCGCGACGCGTGGCGTGACGCGGACGGGTCCCCATTTTCCGGCCCGGTCGAAGTAGACGAAACCTACATCGGCGGCAAGGAGCGGAACAAGCACGAACGAAATAAGCTCCATGCTGGTCGCGGACCTGTCGGCAAGACCGCCGTCATCGGTGCGAAGGATCGGAAGACGAACCACGTGACCGCGCGCGTCATCGAGCACACCAACGCCCAGACGCTACAGGGATTCGTGGCAGCCAACGTGGAACGAGGGGCGACGGTCTACACCGACGACCACGGCGGGTACGACGGTCTCCCGCGTCACGAAACGGTCAGGCACTCATTGGGAGAGTACGTCAGCGAACATGGCTCATACCAACGGGATCGAATCCTTCTGGTCCATGCTGAAGCGCGCGCACAAGGGCACCTTCCACAGGCTCAGCCCTAAGCATCTTCAGCGCTACGTCACCGAGTTCGCGCGGAAGCACAACGTACGCGGCGCGGATACGGAGACGCAGATGACCGTCCTGGCGCGGGGTCTGATTGGGAAGCGGCTAACGTATCTCGACCTGATTGCGCCGAACGGCCTGCCGTCTGCCGCGCGTTCGTAGGGCGCAGAACCACGCGCGCGAGGTCTTCCGGGGTGGCGTCTCCGTAGTCTGGGCGCTTTCTCATAACAGTTTTCAGGTAATATACCTAGTGTCGGGGGTGCTTGGCGGAAAAGGGGGCGCCCTATGAACATGGACGTTATTCTAGATCAAGCGAAAGCTGTCGATGAATTAGTTCGTAAGACATGCCTAGGGGCTGTGGACTGGTTCTCCACAGCCCCTAGGCTACCGTTCGTAGCAGCATCGTAATGCTCTTGCCAGCGCCCACGACACCGCGGAGGAACCAGAGTATATATCACTCGTGAGATAAAGTACAGATCAACCATTATGACCAAATCAGAACTTAAGGTCGTGCACAATGTTCTGGATCTCGCGCTCAAAGCCTTCCAGTCCCCGGCGAAGGTCATCAGCCTTGATGACGATCTTGACGCCGCACTGCGCACAGGTGAGTGTCGGATTGGTCTGCAACCATCCGCGGCGGTGGTAGCTTTTACAGCGGCACTTCGGACACTGAAGAGTGATCTGGTGACTCTCGAACACGACGCTCCTGCCTTGACAGCAGGTGGCCCGATGGTCGGACCAGCCTGATATTTGTCGTGACGATGGAAGGGTCAATCAGGCGCGCCAGTGCATCAAGTTAAACTTATCATTCCCCTTCATTACGGGTCAAGGACTTACGGCTCCCTGGCTTCTACAAAATAGACACACTCGATGCGGCCGGAGGTGTGGGCTATCAACGGTTGCTCAATGAGACAAGAGCCAAGCACCTCGCCGACTACCTCCTTGATGCGCACAAGGTTCTGGAAGCGTTCCTGCCAACCTCGATCTTCCTCGCAACTGACCAGGTCCTACCGTTTGACGAAGGAAGTAGCACGCTCACGATCGATACGGAGCGAGTCGGCCCGTTTAACGTCGTTGACGGCCAGCATCAGATCAGCGGCCTCGTCCTCGCGGCCGAGAAGGACTCGGACATGAACGAGTTCCAAGTGCCGGTCAACATCGCGGTGGGACTTGATGAGATCAGCCAGATGTGTCATTTCCTGGTAGTTAATACCACCCAGAAGTCAGTAGACGCAGCCATCGAACAGCAGATCGTCGCCAGGCTTACAGATATGACTACCTTCAAGCACACTCCCGTTCTGCCCCGCTGGATTCAGCGCCAAGTAGAGCGGGGAGAAGATCACCGCGCACTCGCGGTTGTCCGGCACCTGAACACGAGCGACAGCTCGCCGTGGAAGGGCAAGATACTGATGGCGAATCCCAGCGAGGACGAGGCGAAGTTCACCACGATCAACCAGAAGAGCTTCGTTACATCCCTAAAGAAACATGTTCTCGTGCCATCGAATCCCATCTCAGCACTGACCTGGACTATTGAAAAGCAACAGAAGGCCCTCCTGAATTATTGGGCTGCCATTAGTCAGGTGCTGGCCGACGGCGACGACGAAGTGACCGTGCTCTTCAAGACAATCGGTCTGCATCTTTTCCACGCCGCGTCGCCTACAGTCTTCCTCCATCTCGCCAATCGCCAGGACTTTAAGCAGCACACCATTGTTGCGCTACTGAAGCACGGCTTCGACAACCTACCGACTGAGTTCCTCGGAATGGCCCAGCCACAGTTCTGGCATCGTGGCGATACTGCATCGGGCCTCAACCAGGCTGCTCTTCGGAAGTACGCTCAGGCACTGGCCGCCGCGATCAACACACAGACTCAATCCGGGGAGATTCAGCTGTGAAAGTTGTTTCGCTCATTCCGTCTCCCACCTTCATCAGTGCCTTTGATTATCCCACGGCGGCGTCGCTTCCGGAAACGCCTGGCTGCTATGTGCTCACCAACGCGAGCTCGGACATCATCTACTTGGGACAAGCCGTGAATCTCAGGAGCAGAGTTACGCAGCATCTTGATGCTGCTTGGCACCGAGAGATGACGCCATTGGGGAGGGCCTCGCTCCTGAGCGTATTCTGCATAGAGGACCCGCTCAGCTTGAGCGCCCATGAGAGAGGTTGGCTGAACCAATGCGAACTCTGCGACGGCGCCCTTCCGCCACTGAACAAGATTCATGCCCCTCTCTGAGCTGAATCAAGCCCGGATTTCCGATTTGACCGTGGTACTTTTGGCCACCCGATCAGTCGTCACGCCTTTATTGTCGCGGATGTTGCGAGAGAAACCAAGCCACGGAGGGTGACACCCAACGGGTGAATTACAAACCGAGCCCTTTCGGTTCACGTTCAACGGCTTTCTGAAGGTTGCGTTCAGGGATCGCGCATCACGTTCGACGCCGGCCTCATACTAGTTCGCGACCACGACTTGTTGGCGAAGCTCGCGCAAGCGGTTCCAGTCGGTCGCACGTCAGCGCGGGCTGAGTGACAGTCTCTGGAGCTGGACGATTGTGCGCCGAACAGAATTTCGTGCGCGCGGCGGCGGTCGGGTGTATAACGGTGCCATCCGGGACAGGCAAAATGGAAATCCCGGCCTATACGAGCCGATGCACACCGTCCTGATTGCAACCTACGAGCTCGGTCGCCAGCCTTTCGGCCTGGCTTCGCCGGCGGCATGGCTGAGGCGGGCCGGCGTCGAGGTGACTTGTGTCGACCTGTCGCGCGAGCCGTTTCGCGTGGAGCTGGCCGAAGCCAATCTGGTGGCTTTCCATCTGCCCATGCATACGGCCACGCGCCTCGCCGTGCCGGTCATCAAGCGGGTGCGGGCCCTCAACCCGGACGCCGTGCTCTGCTGCTATGGGTTGTATGCCCCGTTGAACGCGACGGGGTTGCGGTCGCTGGGCGTCGGTCACATTTTGGGAGGCGAGTTCGAGGCCGATCTCGTCGAGATCGCCGTGCGTGGGGCCGAGACGTCCGGCCAACGATCCGAGGGGATCGCCGACCGGCTGCCGCGCCTCGCGTTCATCACGCCGGAACGCGGCGGGCTGCCCGCGCTCGAACGATACGCCACGCTGCAGTGCGGGCCGACACGCAAGGTCGTCGGCTACACGGAGGCGAGTCGTGGGTGCAAGCATCGGTGCCGGCACTGTCCGGTCGTGCCGGTCTACGACGGTCGGTTCCGCATCGTGCCCCCTGAGGTGGTGCTGGCCGACATCCGGGCGCAGGTGGCGCGGGGCGCCGAGCACATGACGTTCGGCGACCCGGACTTCTTCAACGGCGTCCGTCACGCGATGCGCGTCGTGCATGACCTGGCACGCGAGTTTCCCGACCTGACGTACGACGTGACGATCAAGGTTGAGCACCTGCTGCGTCACGCCGCCGAGCTCGGGCGGCTGCGTGACACCGGGTGCGTGTTCATCACGAGCGCCGTCGAATCGTTCGACGACACGATCCTGACGCGGCTCGCCAAGGGCCACCGGCGTGCCGACGTCGAGCGCGCCGTCGCGCTCTGCTGCGAGGTCGGTGTGGTGCTGGTGCCGACGTTTGTGGCCTTTACCCCTTGGACCACGCTGGCGGCATATGGTGAGCTGTTGGCCGAGATCCGGCGACTCGACCTGATTGATCACGTCGCGCCGATCCAGCTCGCGATCCGTCTCCTGGTGCCGGCGGGCTCGCGTCTGCTCGAGCTCGACGAGGTTCGGACGATCGTGAAGCCGTTCGATCCGGTGCGGCTGATCCATCCGTGGGACCATGTCGATCCGAAGGTCGACGCGCTCGCTGACGCGATCGGCCGGCTCGTGGGACGACGGCTCACGGCCAGCCGGCGCGAGATCTTTGCCGATGTGTGGGATCTGGCGCGCGCAGGTGGTGGTGCGTCGCTGGCTCCAACGTCCACGTGGCCGCCGCAGCGCGTCGAAGTGCCGTTTCTCAACGAGCCGTGGTACTGCTGAGCGGAACCGACCACGGAGCAGGTTGCTCTCGTCTAGTAGGTGCTAGAGGCTAGCGGCGGCCGGCTGCAGTCAGAGATGCGGAGCTCGTCTTCGCCACCGATCGCGGTGACCAGATCGAAGACCCATGGCGCGACCGCGCCATCCCCGTCCGCTTTCATGACGAGGACGAGTCGGTTCGGGCGATCGTCGAGTCGACGGCCGCACCAAACGTGAGATCATCCGGTGCCTCAAACGTTTCCTCGCGCGCGAGATCTACCAGTGCGTCATGATAGACTTCCGCGCTCGTCGAGACGTCGCACACGCTGCCTGAATGTGTGTCTTGACATATAGCGGCGTCAGTGCCACAAGCTATTGAAGGGCCAAGAGCGTCAGCCCGTGCGATTGGTCACCGACACGCTGCGCAGCGACAGGCCTGCACACCGAGCGGTCCTGCCGTCGGTCGCCCAGGGCACGGACCGATACGAGCACAACCGCGCAGAGGTTTCGCATCAACCGACGCGACAGCGCGAGCGACACCTGCGCCGGTTCAAAACCGCTGCGCACGCGCAGCGGTTTCTCTCGGTCCACGGACTCGTGCTGAATCTCTTCCGGGTCGGGCGACATCTCCTGCGGTCGGCGCACTACCGCTTGCTCCGAAGGCGGGCGTTCGCCGAATGGGATGCGGTGACGTGTGCCTGCTGAACGACGAGGGATACCGAGCCATCAAGGGATCGTCACGCCCGCCTCTCATAAACTTGGAAGTGCCGTGCACGGCATTGAAGCAGGTCATCGCGTCACAGGCTCCGATGACAGTTCACGCCCATGACCCCCGGCCCGAACCCGTCCGCTGACCACCGCGACCGCACCCCCACCGACCAAGCCGGCGGACGAGACGGCGCACCTGGCCGCGAGGTAATTGGCCGGCCTCGTCGAGCGGGTCACCTTCCACAACCCAGAGACCGGCTTCTGCGTGCTCCGTATCAAGGCCCGCGGCCACCGCGATTTCGTCACCGCGGTGGGCCACGCCGCGATGATTTCGGCCGGCGAATGGATCACCGCCTCAGGTGAATGGATCAACGACCGGACGCACGGGCGGCAATTCCGCGTGCGTTTCTTGAAAGCCTCCGCCCCCTCGTCGGTACACGGGTGGCTTAGCTTTTAGCATCCAGACAAGATCGCGGATGCCATTCGCCTTGTCTCGACGGGCGATCTCTGGCAGGCCGTCGCGCTAAGACGGAATGAGGACGTTGAAGCGATGAAGGCCCAACTCTGTGCAATAATGGATTGCAGGAACAAGATCGCACACGAGGCTGACTTGGATCCCGGAAACCCTGGCGAACGCTGGCCGATCGACCGGCCGTTAGTTGAAGAGGCGATCGACTTTATCGAATCGACAATTCGTGCGATCTACGAGGTCGCTGGCCCCGCCAGGACGTGAAGGCCACCGTGTCATGTCGGTGCCTATCTTGGCGATGAGCCGCAGGGAGGACCTGGCGGGTGGAAGTGGGCGTGAACGGCGCACGGCACTGGCCCACGCGCACGACGACTGCAAGACATAGAATCAGACACGGGATACGACACACGGCGGCGCGTACCGGACGGCGCCCGTGCCCGTATGTCGCAAACGGAGAGAGCCTTCGCGCCCGGAGCCCAGCTGGGCAGGGGAGTGAGGTCGTCCTCGGCTGTGAGATCCTCAATCGGATGATCGCCCTCGGCCGACCCGTGTCGTATCGCGTCGGCAGGGGAGGATCCTGTCGGTGGGCAGCGTGCGGGCCAGTCACGATTCGTGCAACAACGCCGCGGATTGGTTCGGCGCCGACGCTAGAATGGAAGTATGATGCTTCAGCCGGGCGGTGTGACACAGCGACCCTACCAGGAACTCCTCGCCAGATTGCGGGACACCTTCCCCGCACCGGTTTCGGACCGAAAACACGACGCCTATTTCGTCTTCTCGATCCTCCGCGCGCTCGATCAGGTCGATGACCTGAAATCCGAGGTGCCGTTGCTCGGCCGGCCGCGGACGCTCGACTACGCGGCCGCGGAACGGGCCGAGCTGTCCGAGGAAGGGCGTAGCGTCGAGGAGGTAGCCCGCCAGCTAGTCGGCCAGCTCGAAGGCATGCCTATTTGGGGACATCCGCGGACGCAGATCAACGTCGTTCCGCCGCCGTCGATTCCCAGCGTCATCGGGTCGCTGCTGCCGGCCATCTACAATCCGAATCTGGTCTCCGACGATATGTCGTATGGCCTCATGTTGACCGAGGCGGCGGTCGTGGCAATGGCGTCGCGGCTCGTCGGGTACGACCCGGCGCGGGCGGCCGGCGTGTTCACGTTCGGCGGGACCGGGACGGTGCTCTACCGCGCGAAGCTTGGCATCGAAAAGGCGTTCCCGGACGCGATGGACAACGGCGTGCCGGGCGGCGGCATAATCCTGGCCTCCGCGCAGAGCCACTACTGCCGCTTGAACGTCGCCGGCTGGCTCGGTCTCGGCGAGAAGAGCGTCGTTGCGGTACCGACCCACCTGGAGAACGACATCCGCGTCGACCGGCTGGAGGCGGTCGCCCGAGAGGCGCTCGACCAGGGGCGGCGCATCGTGGCGCTGGTGGCGACGATGGGCACGACCGACGCGTTCGGCGTCGACGACCTAGACGCCATCGCTGACCTGCGCGACCGGCTGGTGAAGGAGTACGACCTCGACTACAGGCCGCACATCCCCGCCGACGCCGTCATCGGCTGGGCCTGGTCGGTGTTCAACGACTACGACTTCGAAGCGAACCCGCTCGGCTTCCGGCCGCGCACCGTGCGCGCGCTGGCGTCGGCGCGTCGGCGTATCTCCAAGTTGCACCAGGCCGACTCGGTCGGCATCGACTTCCACAAGACCGGGTTCACCCCCTACATTTCAAGCCTGTTCCTGGCCCGCGACCGCGCCGACATGCAGCTTCTCGTCCGCGGCCGGGAACAGATGCCGTACCTGTTCCAGAGCGGCGAGCGCCATCCCGGGGTGTTCACGCTGGAGACGTCACGCGGCGGTTCGGGGGTGCTCGCGGCCTACGCCAACCTACAGCTATTCGGATATGTGGGCCTGCGCGTCCTACTCGGCCACCTCGTGGAGATGGCTGAAACGCTCCGCGAGCACCTAGAGGGCCACGACTGCACGACGGTCCTCAACGACGACGGCGTCGGCACGGTCACCGTCTTTCGGGTCTATCCCGACGGCGTGGACACTTGGACGGTCCGGGATCGCGAGCGGACCGACCCCGCTGCGCGGGACGAGCTGCTGCGCCACAACGACTACAACCGCCGGTTGTTCCGGTATCTATACGAGCGGGCGATGCGCGGCGAAGGCGTTCGCATCTCCATGACCGACTGCTACCGGGAGACCGACTACGGGGAGCCGATGGTTGGCCTGAAGAGCTTCATCCTCTCACCGTTCATCGACGAGCGCGATGTCGAGCAGCTCGTCCGGGACATTCTCGACGCACGGCAGGCCCTGGACGCCGCTGCGCCCGAGTGAGAGCCGGATATCGCGCACGCGATGCTGCCTAGTTTTGATGCTTATGGGCAGTTATGAGGTGTGACCCTATAAGCGCAACAAATGTTCGCCAGCACCTACACGGCCGGCGGCGGAACGGTGTACTGTCCAAAAGCTTGATCGTGGGGGTGACGGCCGGTCATGTATCACGCTGCTGACCGATAGGAGGAGTGCAACATCCCACCAGCCGCTGGCGGCACGGGACGCGACCACGGGGCGTCGGATGGGGGTGACATCGGCCGGGGGGAGCGTGTCGCGGTCATGGAGGAGGACCCGGATGTGTCGCAGGCATCCGTCCTCGGCCTTGGCGTTTCTCATGAGCTGGGTGACCCACGGCCCGTCGGGCTCGGCGCTGATGCCCGCGATCTGAACGCGGCGGCTGGCTAGGTGCATCAGGACCAGCACGGTGAAGCGAGTCAGGCCGCGTGGCGTCCAGACCTCGACAGTGAACGAAGTCGGCGGTGGCGAGCACGTCGCGGACACCCTGCTCGAGGAGACGCTCTACGAGGAGCAGCTCCTCCCCGTCTGCAGCCCCGCCCTGCTCGCGGCGCGTGGCCGGCTCCGCGGCCCGGCCGACCTGAAGGACTGGCCGTTGCTCTACGACCTGGGCTGGGATGCGGACTGGTCTTACTGGTTCGCCCGCCAGGGCCTGCCCACGCCGGACCTGTCGCAGGCCTCGGGCTTCCGCCTCTACAGCATGCTGGTGCAGGCCGCGGTGCACGGTATCGGCGCCGCCGTCGGCCGCCCGATGCTGATCGCGCGGGAGCTGGACGACCAGACGCTGGTCCGCCTCTTCGCCCGCCAGGCCGAGGCGCCCGAACGCTGCTGCCTCATCATCACGGCGGCCGCCCGGCAGCGGCCCGAGGTCCAAGCCCTCACTTGAGCAGGGAATGATAGGAATGGTAAGGTTTCCTGCAGGATGCGCTTTCCCTAGGGAAAAAGTTTCCGCCCAGGCCCCGCTACCACAAGGGCGCCACGCCGTGTGATAAATCTGGGGCGTTTCGCTGTACGGCCTCTAGGATGCCCGAGTGAGCGCTGTGACCGCTCCATGACGCCACGACGGCGCCAGCGTGACCACCCAGAGACAGAGTACGTACACACCGCGCGCGCACGCGCGGTGCATGTATCGTGCAGTAGAAACAGAACAGTCACCCCACACACCGAAAAAGTTGGGCGGAAACTTTTCGCCCAGGTCCCTCGCGCCCCCCGCGCCGAGTCCACTCAGCCAACATGGAAACCTTATCATTCGTATCATCTCATGAGAGGTGCGTGCTGTGGCTCTTCCCGTCGCTCTTCGGGCCAGTGCCGTACTGAGGCGCTCGCTGTCGTGGTATCCGTCACCCTCACGCCGAGCCGCAGGTTGCCGAGGAACGGGCCCCAGCCCTTCACACGGCCCGGCAATACATCCGATAGACCTGCATGGTGTCATTGAGAAATCCGGCGGAGGAACCGGCGAGATAGATCTGCCAAGCGCGGCAGGTGGCCTCACCGAGATTCCGCACCATGGTTCCCTGATTCTTCATCATGCGCTCGTACCAGGCCGCAGTGGTCTTGCCGTAGTGGGGGGAGAGGTTCACGAGCCTGACGACTTTGAAGCCGTTCTCTTCCAGCGCCTTGACGTGAGCGCCCAGCGTGAACCAATGAAACCCAGGCCAGACGTACTTCTTATTGAAGGCAATGCCGACGCTCGAATCGAGCGAACGACCGGTGTGGGGAGTCATCAGCGCATGATGCACATAGCGCCCGTCAGTCTTGATGAGACTTCGAATCTTTCTGACGTAGGGAATCAACCCCCTCGGACCCACGTGACTGATCATGCCCGTCGACGTTACATGGTCGAAGACTCGCGCTTCCTGTCGAAAGTCCCCTTCGTGTATCTCCCAGCGATCCGGCCGATATCGCGACAGCATCTTGGTGCTTTCGACGACCTGATTGTGGGAGTGGGTCCAGCCGACCACGGTCCCGAACGGGTAGTGTCCCAGTCCGACAAGCAGCTGACCGCCGTATCCACACCCGACGTCTAGCAGCGTCTCTCCGTCTCTCGGATCGACGAAATCCACGGCGTCCTTGAACTTCCTCCACTGTGCCTTCTCGAGCGAATCATAGGTGTCGCCCCGCCCGTGGCCCACTTGGGTCAGTTCTTCGACGTCCAGATGGTCCGGGCGCTCGAACATGCCGCAGGAATACGACATGTACACCGTATCGAGATAGACGTTCAGCGCTTCCTGCGGGATGTCGTAGTGGGATTTGATGTTCACGCGGGCGCGAGAGACGCCCTGGAACAAGAGAGCCTTACTCTTCAGCAGTTGAGGGACGAGTTGCCAGAACGGCACTGAAAGCTTGGCGTGGTTCCGGATATCCGACAGCAGGTACAGGTTCCCGCGGAGGTCCACCTCGCTCCGCACAAAGCGGTCCAGGAAGGCGAGGGCGTTCAAGGACAGCAAGTCGTGTCCCGCAGCCTTGGACCTGAGGTGCACCTCGAGCGGGAGGCCTCGCCAGTGCGGTTCGCCCAGCCCCAGCGAGTATTGCTGGCCGGTCCAGTCCGAGACATGGATCCGCCACGGGAAAGCGCCTAACGTGTCGCACAGAAAGGCTTTCAACTGTTGATGGGTTCCCGGTGAGGGCACGACATCTCCCGACCTCAAGTGGTTCCGTCCCGGCGGCATCATGGTCCAGCGCGCTCCGATTCAAGGGGCGAGGACCTTCTCGCTTTGCTCGTATCTTGAGCAGCCAGCAGGGTTTTGTCAACTTGAGTGCCGACGTGGCACAGTAGCCGTATGCCGAGCTACCGAGGATATCGATTCCCGCCCGACATCATCAGCCACGCGGTCTGGCTGTCTCACCGTGCGCCGCAGCACGCTGTAGGGAAGATGACGGAAGGCCCGTCGAAGTCGGCGGTCAGGAGCCGGCTTCAACCCACCCCAAGCGGCTGTCATGAAGAGTGGCGGTCGTGCGCGTTGGGGAAACGTCGAGCCTGACTCGGCAGGTGTGGATCAGAAAGACGAACGCAAGTGAACCACCGTGGACTCGTCGTGAACCAGTACAGGACATCGAAACCGATGGAGGGTGAGACCGTCGGGAGCAGTCTGGAAGGTGCCCTGAAGGCTGCCCAGGCGGTGTCCGGCGTGCAGGTGGCGGGAGCCTGGTCCAGGCGTCTCTATGGCACTGCGGGAACCCGTCGTCTCGATGCGAAGGGAGCCGTTCACGTGGCGACCCCACAAGCACCTGAGTACCGATGCGAGGCACTGGGACGGAGTCGCTCGTCGTAGTGAGGAAGTCGCTGTACTGGCGATGGAGCGACGTCGGGCGGTCTTGTCCGTATCCAACTGGGCTCTCCAGAAGGAGATGCGGATGAAGGCACAACCATTTGTCATCTCCAAGCAGGCACTGCGGGATGCCAGGCGTGTTCGCCTGAGGGGAGCGGTATGAGCCGAGAGGTTCACGTACCGTTCTACGAGAGGCTGGGGGTGCAATATTCCCCCGGCCTACTCACCGGTTCAGCCTCAGTTTTCGGGACGTCGAGGACCTCCTCGCCGAGCGCGGCATCACCGTCACGTACGAGACGATCCGCCAAGGGTGCCGGACGTTCGGGCTGGAGTATGCGCGACGGCGGCGGGGGCGCCAGGGAGATACGTGGTATCTCGATGAGCTGTTCGTGCGGATGCAGGGCCGGACGCAGTACTTGTGGCGGGCGGTTGACGAGGATGGGGATGTGATCGACATCCTCGTGCAATCCCGACGGAATCGGCGAGCTGCGATCCGATTCTTCCGCAAGCTCTTGAACGCACAGGGCGCCATCCCTCGCTGCCTAATCACCGACAAGCTGCCGAGCGATCAAGCCGACTGCCGTCCCCTGATCCCGTCGGTCCTGCACGGCCCAGCCCCGTATGCGAACAATCGCGTCGAAGTGTCTCATCAACCGACTCGCCACCGCGCGCGCCGGATGCGCGGCTTCATATCGATCGCGCCCCTCCAACGCTTCGCGTCGGTCCACGGCGTCGTCCAGAATCTCTTCCGCGTCGGCCGACACCTCCTACGAGCCGCTCATCACCGCGCGCTCCGCACCCGAGCGTTCGCCGAATGGAACGTGGTGACGTGTGCTTCGTGAGCAGCCGCCCAAGTTCGGATCTTGGCCGGCGACCCGGCCCGCGTCCGGCAAGTTGCCAAAACCTCCCCATGGAGCCCATCCTCCCAAAATATGGAGCCTCTCGGAAACCCGGGGCGGTTCAAATATCTGAAGGGGCAGAAGAAGGAGTTGATGCGGACGGCCGCCTAGATTTAGTCGATCACAGCCTCAGCCATGAATCCGATTTTGCATAACTTGACGTACACAACCGTTGCCGATGCGGTGATCGTCTACCAGCTGCGCTCGTCGCTCGATCATCTCGTTCATGAGCTCGTGATACTCAGCGGTAATGCAGAGAAGCTAAAGGACAGCCGCAAACACCAGTTTCCGATCTTCGAGAGCAAGTCCGGCTACGACAAACGGGTGGGCCGGATGATAGACGGCGTGTCGAACAACATTGCCAGATTAGTCGAGCAGCAGCAGCCGTACGTCCATCGGCCGGCCCGCCGCAATGACGATGCCTTGTAGATACTGCAAGACCTGAACAACGCTGACAAGCATCGCCTTAGCCCCTTGCCGCCGTCGAGGATCACCGCTGCGCTCCAGCGAGCCCGAGGAAGGTGTCGGGTTGGCGTATACCCTGGCGAACATCTGGCAGATACTTGGGATTACTTTTCGATACATGGCTCGGCACAACGAAGTGTTGCAACCCTCACCCAGCTCCGACACGTGCCAAGCCGTTCCGAATCCAGGTCTTCGAAGTCCCCGTGTCCTGTCCCTGAAGAAAGTGAAACAGTCGGGCGTCCCAGTCGCATGCTCACCTCCTCTGTAGAGGAGTATGATGGGGCCGCTCATCGTCGGAGCTCATCGAGGGGCGGGGAAGTTTCGATAATCACAACTGGGCAAATGTGAGTGGCCGTGTGGCACCCGGCGTCTCCTACCGCGGGCGGAGATGCGGGCGTCAATGAAGGGGCCCGCGGAGCGTGGAGGACACTGAGATGAAAAGGTTCCGCTTCGGACCTGGCCTGCTGGTCACCGCGGCGTTCATCGGTCCCGGAACCATCGTCACCGCCAGCCGCGCCGGCGCTGGCTATGGCGTGACGCTTCTGTGGGCCGTCCTGTTCTCGGTGGCCGCCACGGTCATCCTCCAGGATATGGCGGCCCGCGTGGGTCTCGCCGGGCGGCGTGGGCTCGCGGAAGCCATCCGCGACAGCCTCGACAACCGGCGGATCCGGGTGGGCGCACTCGGCCTGATCACGGTCACGATCCTGGTGGGGAACGCGGCGTTCCAGACCGGCAACCTGATCGGGGCGTCGCTCGGCCTGAGCCTGCTTTCTGGGCTACCGCAGGAGGCGCTGGCGCTCGTCGTCGGCGGGCTGGCCGCCGGGCTGTTGCTGACCGGAACCTACCAGACAATCCAGAACACGCTGGTTTGTCTGGTCGGGCTGATGAGCATTGTGTTCTGCGCGGTCGCGGGGCTCACCGCCCCGGACATCGGCGACCTGATCGCCGGGGTCTTGATCCCCCGCCTGCCCCCTGGTTCGCTGCTGACTGTCTTGGCGCTCATCGGCACGACCTTCCTCTCCTACAACCTGTTCCTCCACGCCAGCACCGCGCTGGAACGCTGGCCCGACGCCAGCCGCAACGACGAGAATATTCGGGAAAGCCGCCGGGATACGGTGTTCTCGGTGGTTCTCGGCGGCCTCATCACGGCGGCAGTCGTCGTCGCCGCCTCACCGCTCCTCGGACAGGGAGCGGACGCGGCGAACGCCGCCGCGGTCGCCGAACGCCTGGAACCGCTCCTCGGTCGCGCCGCGCCGGTCTTCTTCGGCCTCGGGCTCTTCGCGGCCGGGCTGACCTCGGCGATCACCGCCCCGCTCGCCGCCGCCTACGCGGCGGGCGGAGCGCTCGGGTGGCCGCCGGACCTTCGGAGCGGCCGATTCCGTCTGCTCTGGGGATTCGTGCTCGCCACCGGCGTGTTCTGCGCCATCGCGCTGGGTGGCTCGCCGTACTACGTCATCCTGCTGGCGCAGGCGGGGAACGGTCTCGTACTCCCACTCACGCTGATCTTGCTGCTCATGGTCGCCAACAAGACGAGGATCATGGGGACACACCGCAACTCACGTCTTACGAATGTACTGGGCGTGATCGTCGTGCTGGTGATCTCGTGGCTGGCGCTGCTGCAATTAGCCCGGGTGCTGGGGCGTGCCGGATAGGCATGGGCGAAGAGCGGTCAGTCGCCGCCGCGCGATACGCGTCCTCCGACATCCAAGCACGCTGGTTTGCTCCGCGCGAGCGCGCGCGCTGGGGTGGGGGGGGGGATGGACCCATGGTGGACGGCCTATCTCCCATCGCCCCATTCGAGGCGCTTGACAGCCTCCGCGTAGACGGCCGGGGTCAATCTGCGCACACGCGCGGGGCCTCATACTCGAGCGCGAGCAACCGGAAGTAGTTCGCACCGAGGGCGATGTTCCGGAAGGCGGTATCGCTCAGATACCGATTGATACGGCTCGTGACCTCCAGCTCCGTGCGGTAGACATCGACATCCTTGTCCCGCGACGCTAAGAAGTCCGTGCCCGGCAGCATCCGGTCGGAGTAGGCGTTCAGAAACGGCACATACACCGCCCGGTCTGCCGGGGTCGCGAAGTAGGCGTCGTTCAGCACGCGCCAGGAGAGGTCCAGCATCAGGTTCGGGTGGCGATCCAGCATCGACATCATCAGCGCAACGTGCCGGGTGGCGGCCATGGCGGTAAGCTCGCGCGACAGGCCCATGTGGACCCAGACGATCGCGTTCTCGGGATACCGGCGCAGCACTTCCTCCATCAGCGGCAGATAGCGGGTCGGGGCGTCGTCGTTTCCGAGGTCCGCATGGAGGGCGAGCGGCATGCCGCTCGCCCGCAGCCGCGCCATAAAGGGGGCCCAGTCGCTGATGATAGCTGACGGGACCGGGTCGTGCCCATTGTCGAACAGCGCCTGCTTCACGAGGTTGACCTCGCCCATCCACGTGAAGGCGTCTGGGTATTCGTGCTCCAGGAGGTGCATCCCGGAAAGGATCGACGCTGGCTGCGATAGGTCCGGGAACGTCATCGCGAGCGTCAGGTGGGTGCCGGCCGGGGTCTGCGTCACGTAGTGGGCGGCGTTGACGAAGTCGTTCTTCAGCGTCGGCGTCACCCGCGTGCCTGGGCAGTCCAGGTAGTAGGTGCAGGAGGAGGTCACCGGGAGCATCTGGCCGATGCCAGCGATGGTGGCGAATAGGACGCCGGTCTCCTCGAAATACTGTACGACCTCCTCGAATGGGATGGCGGGGCCGCCGAACGGGCGGACGTGTACGTGGGTGTCGACCACGGCGGTCTGGGGCTGCACGGCGCGGTCGTAGCACGGCGCATCCCCGCGTCGAAACATGTCCAGCGTCAACCCCGGAGATGCGTCGCTGAGCGTCGCGTCCGGCGAGGTGCAGCCGACGGCGCCTGACAGGCTCAGCGTCAGGAGGAGCGGCAGGGTGACGGTATCAACGCCGCGCATCAGACCAGTTGTCCGCATTGTCACCTTGGTGAGGGCAGCGCGCTCTTGCCCCGTGACATCTTTCGCTCCGGATCGTTCTCAGCAGGCGCACGTCACCGCATTCCATTCAACGAACGCGCGGGTGCGGAGCAGGCGGTGGTGCGCCGACCGCAGGAGGTGTCGACTGACTCGGACGAGAGGCTGCACGATCCCGTGCACCGACGCGAACCGTTGGAGCTGAGCGGCCGACGTGAACCGTCGCATCTGGCGCTCCCGCGGTCGTGTCGGGTGATGAGAGACCTCCGCATCAGTGACGTGGACCACCGACGGCATCACGGTGCGGCCCGCGGCGGCGTAGGCGCGCCGCTGGTCGGCGATCAGTCGTCGAGGGAGACGGCCCTGGGGGTTTAGCAGCGTCCGAAAGCATCGGACGGCTGCTCGCCGATTCCGGTGCGAGGGCACGAGGATGTCCAGGACGTCACCGTCCTCGTCGACCGCGTGCCACAGATACTGGTGGCGACCCTGGATCGTGACGCACACCTCGTCGAGAGGCCAGGGGTCTCCCAGCCGCCCGCGCCGCCGCCGCCGCCGCGCGTAGACCGGACCGAACCGCTGGCCCCACGGCCGACTCGTCTCGGAGGTGACCGTCACGCCGCGCTGTGCGAGGCGATCTTCGGCAGCGCGGAAGCTGCGGCAGAACTGATGGGAGAGCCCGACCGCGTGGCTGATGATGTCGGGCGGGAATCGATAGCCGTGATCGCTGGCCGGCGGGCTCCTCATCGGCCTATTCTGCCACTCGTCGCCTCAACCTGACAATACCCTCGGATTGTCTGCCCGTTTCTGCCACTCAGCCTTGCTCGAATTCGCCATGCGCCTACGGCTCGCGTGCTCATAGGCAGGCGGCGTGAAAACCCGACGCCAAAGATCAACGGTCGGAGATCTGCCAGATGCCACCGAGTCGTCCAACTCGAGCGCTTGCCCCTTCGCTAGGCTCACAAGTGCTGGCCACCAGGAAGCTCGGTGCTGGATCGCTCGCAGCACGTTCCATGTGAGCCAATCCTCGCTCTGCGGCGACTGGAGGATGCGTCCAAGATCTTCGCGCTTACGAGTCTTTGGATGCGCGAGGAGTTGGTCGAGATCGACGAACGGGAATGGGGTCGACTGTTGTGCCATATTCTTGGTCACTCCTGAGCTTAGCGGCCGACTCCGGAAGAGACCACGAAACGAGCGGCCCGGAAACAGCGACAGAGGGCCGTTAGGTGTCATGAGCCAGCCCACCCAATGTGGCCACAACGAGCTCCCGCGTACCGCACGCATCGCCGCATGCCAGCCACGGTCACCCGGCAGCTCGACTTCGTGTTTGCCTCCAATGGTCTAGCTGATACAGTGTCAGGTCAGCGCGCGGAACGAGCCGGATGCCTGGGAGCCCAGTGATCATGGCCAGGTCCACATCGGCATGGCCTGATCGGCCAGCCTCGCGTGGCCGCCGTGTTCGGTGCGCCGGTCGACCTTCAGGGGACCGTGCACTCCCATCTCTAGCAGGCCGATTAAAAAAGTGACTCGTTGACCTCGTGCTCGATGAAGATGAGTAGGAGTGTGTCGCTATGCCACCGACAGAGTATTCCCGCGCGGACCGATTCGTCCAACCCGCCAGCGGCGTCAGCGTGATCAAGAAGAAGAAGAAAGACGCCGCACCGGCCAAACTGGACCCGGACGAGGCTGAGCAGTACGTTGTGCCCGTCGACGAGGACGAGGCGAAGAAAGCCAGCTCGTAGTACCGCCGGCTGCTGGTGGCCGTGGCGCCGAACCCGGAACCGGTAGGATCTGCCCCGATATGTCAAACATTCTCTTCGCCGTCGCCATCCTCATTGCCTCGTTGGCGGGAACAGTCTGGTCCGCGGCCGTCCCGGAGAGGCGAATCTGGCCGCCACCGGGTCGTCGTTCCTGGCAGTACTTCCTGACCTGGGCCGGCTTCTACGCGGTGTGTGGCATCAACCTCCTGCTCCTCCTCATGCGCTGGAACTCCTGGGTCTTCCAGAGCCCCCTCCGGTTCGTCGTCGGGATCCCGTTGGCGTTGCTCGGCGGCATGCTGGCGGCGTGGGGTATGGTCACGGTGGGCTGGAAGAACACGTCTGGACTGAAGGGTGGGTTCGTGTCCGACGGACCCTGCCGGTTCACGCGGAACCCACAGTATGTCGGTGACATCGTGTTCTTCATTGGCGTGGGCGTGATCGCGAACTCTGTGTTCCTGTGGATCGCGCATCTGCTGCTTGCGCTGGTGTTCGTCGTTGCGCCGCTCACCGAGGAGCCGTGGCTGGAGGGGCAGTACGGTGACGCGTACCGGGAGTATCGGAGGCGGGTTCCGCGGTTTCTGTGAGCGGGAGCGGGGCGAGCTATACCGCTACGATCATGACCGGGGCCGCCGAGGACGCCGCCGGCAACCCCAGCGCAGCGGCCGACCAGTTCTCCATCAGCGGGTCTGACGCCGGTGCCGGCCCTGTGCCGGCGGCTGGCGCGCTCGCGCTGCTGCTGCTGGCCGGCGGGATGCGCCGTCTGACGGCGTCCTGACCCCGGCTCCCGGCCCGGTGGGGCGTTGTTGCATGAAGACCCTGGGGGGTGTGTGGTGGCGCGGTTTGGCCCGCACTTCTCGTGACTCGCCGCAGGAGCCACACTACAGGGATGCAGTCGAAGGTCCATCCCACATACAAGACGAAATATCGCGTGGCGAACTGGCCGGCCTACAACCTGGCCCTCGTTCGACGTGGCGATGTGACGGTGTGGGTGTCCAGGCGGCGGTACTCGGATCTCGCCATCGAGACCGCCCTGACCCTGCGGCTCCTCTCCCATCTCCCGCTGCGCCAGGCCGAAGGGTTCCTGCACGCCCTGTTCGGGATGAGGCGCCTCGACCTCTCCGCCCCCGACGATACGACGCGCTCCCGACGCAGTCAGCATTTGCGGCGCCGTCTGCGACTGGTCCCGCCCGGCGAGGGCCTCCATCTCGTGCTCGGCAGCACGGGTCTGTCCATCGTCGGGGCAGGTGAGTGGGCGGCCGCGACACACGGTGGCTGCGGCAGGCGTGGCTGGCGGAAGCTCCACCGTGGCGTCGATCAGTCAGGCGTGATCCGTGTCCACATGCTGACCGGGGCGACGGGTGATGATGCGACCACTGTCCTCGATCTGCTCGACGCCGTCAAGGCCCTCTCGTGCGCGTCACCGCTGATGCGGCCTCTGACACGGTCGCCGTCTACGAAGCCTCGCGGGCGCGGGGGTGCGACAGTCGTCATCCCACCGGCCAGGACGGCGAACGTCTCTGGTCACGGCCCGCGGTCGCCCGCGCGGGATCGGACGGTCACGGTGGTGAAGCAGCTCGGCCGGCGCCGTTGGAAGAAGGTGTCGGGGGACCATCGTCAGGGCCGGGTGGAAAATACGTTCTTCCGCGACACGTCCATCATCGGAGTTGGTCTTCGCGCCCGGATCCCAGCCGGGCAGGGGAGTGAGGCCGTCCTCGGCTGTGAGATCCTGAATCGGATGACCGCCCTCGGCCGACCAGTGTCATCTCGCATCGGCCGGTGAGGATCCTGTCGGTGGGCATCGTGTGGGCCCGTGACGATTCGTGCACCAACGCCCCGCAGCGGCCATCGTCCGTCAAGGGTGGCTAACAGGAGCCACATTATCGCCCAGGCGCCTGGAATCGCCGAGCCGTATGGGCGCGAATCCAGCACGACGGTGAGGACGTAGTAGCTGAAGGCCCCGCCAAGACCGGCTAGCGTTCCGAGCGGAAGCCCTTTGGCGAGGCGTCCACTGGCCGCGCCGCCGACGGCCGTCAGCAGCAACGCCCCGTGCACCAGACCCGCAACCATGGTGTGCCGCACTCTGACGGTGTACCAGATGAAGTCGCCGAGGGTTGCAGCGGCGGCAACGGCGACGGTGGCGAGGCTTGTCTTTAGTCGATCGAAGAGCGCCATCAGTTCATCGCCTTAGCGACGATGCGGTGCTGTTCAGCGAGAGGTGGAACGGGAACCAACATGTCACGTGATGCACGTCCGAGAGTTCTCTGACCCCGCCCGAATCAGATGCACGCTGGAAGTTGGCATGGTGATCGGCGTTCGAGTCGTGCGCGGAACGACAGCCAACTCTCCATCCTGCGCTGCGGCACAGTTCGATGCCTCAAGGTGAAAAACGTGAGTCCACCGCATGTGCATGGTCGCGAATGTGGCCGCTCTTACTGTTCGTCCATGCGTCGAGGAGACGTCTGTAGGGACACGGCAGGAACAGCGTGTCGTCACCCGCCACGGTTGCCGCGAACTGTGTGATTTCTTCCCGATGCCGAGCCTTTGCCCGCTCGCCGACCGGTTTGCGGGTTGCCGGCCAATGTTCTGGCTCTGCATAGAGGTAGAAGAGGATAGGCGTCAGATCGCGACGCTCGTTCGAGCGCTGCACTTCGATCCGGAGCGCAAACGCATGCTTGAAGAGCTGCGAGGCATCCAGATGAGCGTAGCATCTTGGGTCGCTGCGCAGACTGTCGCGAATGCTCTCGTACCCTGTCATGTTCTCGCCCCAGACCGGACGCCAATAGGCATCGCTCAACCGTGAGGCTGGCTTGGGTCGGTAGGGCTCGAACCGCTTGGATTCGATACCGATCAGCGCCGATGGCGTCTCGACCAGACAATCGAGAACGGGATGATGCCCGCCGCGCCACGGGAAGCGAATTTCGGCTTCGAGGGCGAGTGAACGGGCCGGCCAGGATTCGCTCTCGCAACCCGGCAGCGGCAGCAAGTCCGACGCCCGGTTGAGAAAGAAGCCGAATGCGTTGGCGGCGAGGGCAGCGGAGGATTCCGGGTTGTCGAACTTCCCGGTGCCGATTTCGTTGCCAGGGGCCGCCTCGAAGATGGCCTCAATGTCCGAACCCGGAACCCCAGGCAGAAACCTTTCGACCAGGCGCGCATGCCTCGTGGGATCGCTCCAGTGCACGAGATCGACGTGGCTGTGCCTGTTCCTGGAAGGGTCGCCGATCCCCGATGCGGTGGGACACTGATTGAACCATCCGTGCAGGTGTCCATTCGCCGCGAGCATGACGACGGCTTGCTCGAGCATCGTCTCGTTGGACGTGTTGTGGGACGCAATGTCGGTGGCTCGCCGGAGTTCCCAAAGCCGTTTGGAAGTTGACGACGGGTTCGGACAGTTCATGGTCATTCGGCGGTAGATTTCGCCGATGTCCTCGAGATCCGTCGTTCTGTCGAACAGGCTTGCCATCTCGAACCATTATACCGGTATACTGGCCCTCCTCAGCAGCAGCGGCAGCGTGTAACGAGACACGCATCTCCAGTGCCGGTCCAGGCCCGATCTCCTGGGCTGCACAAGAAACAATCGCGACATCGAACTCCGAAAAACAAGGTGCATTCGGAACGACTGAGCTGTGGGAACGCCTCGCGGCACGGTCAGGAGCGCGGTCTTGGCCCGCGCGATCTTCGCCACGAGCGGATTCAGATCGCAGTCGTAGGTTTCGAATCCGTTGAGCATTCCTTCGAGTAGCGTCGTACCACTTTCGGCCAACCCGATCTTGAAATGGCCAAAAACATGGTCGCCGTGGCTTTGTCAGGATCACGCTCCGCGCGGCACAATGCCGGGCTGCACATTCGACGATTCCGCGGCCTTCGGCAGCGCGTTCCGCCTGACCGCGGCCGTCGACGCCATTAACCGCCGCTATGGGCGCACCCTCATCGGCTACGGTCAGTGCGGCGAGACCGGCGGCGACGTGGGCGCCAAGATCGCCTACGGGCGCATTCCCGAGCTAGAGGATTTTCAGTAAGATGCGGCTGGGTGACTACGCCGACGGCGGGTGGCTGTTCGTCGCGACGTGCGACACCTGCGGTCGTCAGACATGCGTGGACCCCGCCGAAGTGCTGACCCACCCACGCACCCATCCCACATGCGCGTGGCCGAACTCGCGCTCCGCCTGCGCTGTCGGGACTGCCGCCACCGCACCGCGCGGATCGACGCCGTCGCCCGCCTGCCCACGCAGCCGTTTGTCGCCGGCATGATTTGACGAGGCGTCGCGGCACCCCACCTACCGTGACCACCAGGGCACGACTGGCGGGATCAATCGGCCGTGACGCTCGTGAGGTCGCCGTCAATCGCATCGATCAGGGTCAGCAACGACCCTGGTCTACCCGACCTGCCACGCCCGTGGCACCGACCAGCTCTGCGGGCACGTCGATCTCTTGCGCGTCTCTTACAATGTCATCCGGCCGCACAGGGCGTTGAAGTGCGGTCGAGAGACCCGGACGCCAGCGATGCAAGCCGGCTTGGTGAACGCGCCAATGAACTGGAGCGACATCTTCACGGCGCCGGGCGCTCTCTACGCATTCCATGTGGCGGTCGTACGCGTTCCCGGTGCCGTCCAGCTCATGCACACGAGCCCAGCCGCGCTGTCATCGTTCTCGTGGCCACACGAACACAGATCGGCTGCCTGATCAACAGCGAATGGCGCAAGCATCGGCGATGCCTCGAAAACGCTGGCTTCGCTCGAGTCGCCTTGGTCCGACGTGCCGCCGTCGCTCTGCCTCCGTACTGAATGGAGGGGATCCGAGGGATGTCATCCACCTGGAGCAGGCTTCGAAAGATCGCATGGTCCATCGGGACGTCGAAGATCGGATACTCCTGCCGGAAGCACCCTGGAGATCTGGCTGACCCAGTGCTCCCACGTGCGCTACTGCACGATCTTGACGTAGTTGTCGTACGTGTTCTGGATACGAGAGACGTACAGGGCCGGCTCCGTGCCACGGCAATAGCCGTAGCGCGCCTTCGTGTGATACTGGGGATCCTCCAGTAGAGCGATGGCGTTCTCGACGTTGCCAAACCAGCGATCGGGATCCAGCCCGATCTCAGCCGCGAGGCGCCGTGCATCGACGAGGTGACCGTACCCAACGTTGTAGGCGGCTAGGGCGAAGCGCACCCGCTGCCTGAAGGGGATCGTGGGATCCATGCGCTTGATCTGCCGATCAAGGTACATAATCCCGGCACGCACCCCGCCCTCTGGCGGATCGACCAGCTCCGTGATGCCCATTTCCTGTCCGGTCGCGGGCATGACCTGGAAGAGCCCTAACGCGCCGACCGAGCTCTTCGCGTTCGGATCGAAGCCGCTCTCGTGAAACGCCTGGGCCGTCATCAGCCGCCAGTCGAGCCCGTAGCTTTCGGAGTACTTCTTGATGACGCCGTCGTAGGGTGACAGCTCGCCGCTCACGCCGGTCCGACGCGTTGTCGCAACCGCGATCCGGTGCTTGTTCTCGAAATAGGCTTTCCTCGCCAGGTTGTATTCCAGGCCGCGATAGGTCTTCTTCACGAAACCATCGAGGTACGCTGCGAGCTCGGTATTCTGCGGGCGTACGGCAAAGGCGATCGCCTTCTCGCCGTCTCCGCCGCGAGAGAGCGTCAGCGCGCCAACGATCTCGTCACGATACGTCAGCTCGACGTTGAGAATGTGACTGTCGCTCACAGTGAGCGGTATCTCGCCACGAGCGACCATGCCGATGAGCTGCTCGGTTTCGAGATCTTCGGGGGCCTCGACGATCGTGAACGGGCCGTAGTCGCCCTGCAGGCGCTCGAGCGTGTCGTAGTAACTCGACGACCTGCGCACGTGGAGCGTCGTGCTCTTCAGGTCAGCCAGGCTGGTCATCGGGGGATCCCCCGCCTGGCTCACGACCATCTCATCGACGAAGAGATATGGCTGACTGAATGCCACGTGCGCGCCGCGCTCCTCGGTGATCGTGAACGAGGCTGCAATGATGTCGCCACGGCCTTCCAAGAGCCACGGGATCAGCTGGTCACGGGAAGGTGGCACAACCATCGCCAGACGCACGTCGAGATCCTCGGCGATGAGCTTCGCCAACTCGAAGTCGAAGCCCATCGGCCGACCTCGGTAAAGATAATAGGTCACTGGATTGTTGCGGGTGAGCACCCGCAGCACGCCCCGTTCCCGGATGCCCTCGAGATCGCCAAGGAAGCGTGCATTGGTATGTCCGGTCAAGGACTTCTCGACGAGGAAGGTGTTGGTGGCTGCCAGCAGCTCTGGGTTCTGCCGGCGGACGGCCCAGGCGATCTGGCGTTCCTCGGCGATCTTGAACAAAGGCTCAACGGCGTCGGTATACGCCTGGATAGCATCGAGGGTATGGCTATCGACGACGGTGAGCGGTCGCTTGCCCTGTGTCACTTCATAGACGATCGACTCGGCGTCCAGATGCTCTTCTACGAAGACCACCTTTAACGTGGCGATGTCCGAGCCCTGCAGCGCTTCCAAGGTCTCCGCGAACGACGAGCTCGGCCGGACGTGGACCTCACGTCCCGCGAGCGCTACCTGAGATCGAGGAAGGTTCTCGGCGCCCCTTTGTCCAACGACCCATTCCTCAACAGTTGCTGTTGGTCGCGCGAACGCAACCTGGTGCTCTCGCTTGTCGGTGACCGTGAGCTGAGCGGCCACGAGATCGCCCTTCCCCTCCACCAGCATCGGGATGAGCTCGTCGCGGCGGTCGACGAGGACGAACTCCATGTCGACGCCCAGGCGCCCGGCGAGCTCTTCCGCCAGGGTCTTGTCCAGGGATGCTGGCATCCCCTGCCTCGGAAGAAACTCCTCTTCGCCGCTTGCGCCCACCAGCACGCGGAGTGTGCCTCGCGCTCTGATGCTCGGGAGATCGCCTTGGTCAATGACTGCCGGCACCGACTCCCCAGCTCGTTCCTCGACGTCCGTCGCCGCCTGACAGGCCATCGTCAACAGCGCGACCAGAAACACCGCGCCACGCGGCACCGACCATGGTGGCCCCGCTGCCGTTGTAGGCTGTCTTCTCATCCTCCGCAACGCCTCAAGACGCTCTCCTGTCATTCCGGTGCATCTGCTCGAAGATATCACGATTAGCTTGTCTTTTCATCCGCCGCACCCAAACCCTGGAGGCGGCGCGATGATCAGCGGAGGGTGAAATACGCTGGCGGTTTGCGGAGCGATCCGCGCGGGGCCGCGAGCAGTTCGTGCATAACCCGCGTAACGCCCTGCGCTACCGATATCACTCAGGAAGCGCTGAAACAGACACGCACACGGATGGGTCGCTGGCCGGCGGCAGTCGCTGAAATTTGCGTGATCGCGATGCTCACGCCGGCAACCGGGCGTCCCCAGTCAGGATGCTTTCTACAGCACTTCGCTTCTGCTGGACTCGGTCTCGCAAGAGCGGTGCCGCCACAATCAATACGGTTAAAGGGCAGAATCCCGAGCGCGTAGATGACAAAGCCACCAAGCTGCCAGCTTTGGACCACCAAGAGCGGCCACAACTCACGGGCGCTCGTCAGCACGATCGCCAGGTGGGCGCCGCACACAGCCAGCAGCAGAGCGTGGTAGCAGTACCACCAGGCACGGGCTTTGCCATACACGTAAAACCACATCACCACCGCACCGAGGTAGGTCAGCGGCCACAGCAGGACGAACGACTCAAATCCCAGCCTGTCCATCCGGCATTGTCAAGCTGAGGCCTGGGATGGCAACGTGGGCCGATGACGAGATCACTGCTGCCCAGCTATCGTGGATACCGCTTTCCCGCTGCCACCATCAGTCACGCCGTCTGACACACCAAGAAGCAGGCGTGAGCGGTGAGTATCAAGAAACGAGATTATGAAAGTCACCTTCTTTCATCTTGTGGACCGGTAGCGAACGAGAGCGAACTGAAGGCCTTAGCACATCTCAAGAGCCGGCTGCAGGCGGAATCAGGTGGTGACCGATGGATTCTGCTTGGCAATTTGGCGTTCTCCGTTACCCATCAGCTTCAGTCGGACGAAATCGACATTGTCGTGATCGGTCCGCCAGGGGTTCGCGTCCTTGAGGTGAAACACTGGGCTCCGCAATGGGTGGACACGAACGAACACCTAGTCGAACAGGAGGCAGACCGGGTCACAAACAAGGCGAGAAAGATCGGCACAACGCTACGGAAGGCCTACCAGGCGTTGCCGCGTGTGGACGGTGCCATCCTGCTGCGGCGCTGGTGCATGACTCGAAACTGACCGTCAACGATCCCAACCCAGCGGCAAGTCACCGACCAAGACTGCACGACTCTGGCCGACCGCGCTCGGGCCTCTGGTTCAGGACGTGACCCGCGATCATGGACTCGGCCACTCGCCCGCCTCGGGACCGGGCGCGCAGCCGGTCCCCGATCATCGATTGGTCCCGAAAGCACGCATGCTCCACCCGCGCCTGGAGCTGGTAGCCGGCCTCCTGCTTCCAGCGGCGCCGGCTGCGCGTCCTCACGTCCGTGATCGTGCGATCGCGCGCGCGCGACCGCGGCCGACGCCGAGACCCCCTCGCGGTCTTGGCCGGTGGCACGACGCCAGGCGCGTCACGCATCTCCGCCGCTTCGTAGCACGCGGCCGTGGCGTCGGCAGAGCGCCACAGCGTCACGTCCCCTCGCTGGACCAAGGCCTGCTCGTACGCTGACCAATTCCCCACGCGATACTTCGTCTTGTACTGCGGATGGACCATTGATCGCATGTCGAGATCGTGCACCCGCAGCGGTCACCGTGGCCAGAGAGCCTACAGCGGCCTCGTCGCCGCCGAAGGGTTGTGCACCACCGCCCGCGGGCGCTGGCAGGGACTTCTTCACGACAGACGTGTGGACGCCGCTCGGGCGCACCACTGACGACAGGCTCTTCCTCATCGATCTGAAGACCCGACGGGGTCTTCATGGCGCCGGGGGCCAGGCACCTGCCTGATCCGGAGGAGGGGGTCCGTCGGGCGCACCATGTCGTCATCTGCGACCGCGCCGCGAAGTGCACGGTGGCGGTCCGGCGCATCCTACAGGCCGTAGGCGTGCGGGTCATCCGGACCCCGAGGCAGGCCCCGACCTGCACCGCTCACGCGGCGCGAGTTGTGCTGTCGATCACGTCCGAGTGGTTGACCCGGATGAGGTTCGTCGGCGACGCGTCGTTGCGTCGCGCTGGTGGAGAAGACCTTCAGCACTCCCACCGGAAGCGACCGCCCCAGGGGTGCGGGCACGAGACGCTCGATTCCGCGCCGCGGTCCACGGAGGGGGCGCGTCGGGGCACTGAGCGACTCGGCGGCCTCCTCAGATCATGACGCGAGAACGGCGGAACGAGGGGCGCTATCAATCGGTCAGCGGTCATCATCCGACCGGGGGCACCCTCCCGCGCCCGGGCCACGCGAGACGACACCACTGCTCTCGCCGAGCAGGTCGTCGAGGACCTGCGACGGGCGCCTCACGTGGACCGCGTGCCGGAAGACGGGGACGCCGACTCGGAACGAGAGATTCTGGACGACGTCTGGCCAGACCTGTTCGCGGCGAGGTTGCACTGTTGGCTGACCGATGCGCAGCAGGGGCCAACGAACCGGACGCACCAGATGGGTGGAGAGGGGTTCAACCGCCAGAGGTGTCCGGTGGTCGAGGATCTGCATGTGGATGCAGCGCTGGTCGCACTCGACTAGAGCCGGACAGGCGACGATTCCAGATTCGCGGCGGCCCGATATTCGGATAGGACGCGGTTCCCAGTCGCTGGATCTCCTGGGGCTGGCTACGGCTGGCCCCCTGGTTGGCACTGGATTGACAGGTCGGAAGGCTACGTGTACGCTTTAATCGTTATGCTTCGCCGGTTCCGCTCCAGGGCCCAGGTGCTCGCTCTCGTATGCGTGCTTGTGGCGAGCGTGGGGACGGGCCTCGTCGAAGCACCAACCCACGGCCACACCGGTTCGGACGCGTTGGCACACCGAGTCGAAGGTGCCGGGTCGACCGCCCAGTCGCCCCAGCCGCTGTGTCAGGTCTGCCAATGGGCTCGCTCGGGGTGGACACCCCCTGTCCGCGTCTCTCACCATGCGCCTCACGTCGCCGTAGCACGGCTAGCACTCGTTGACGGCTTCGGGGCACTGTCGCGGGCGCGGGCCGCACAGCCCCCGCTTCGCGGGCCACCCTCTCTGATCTGAGCCGGTCGTTATCGCAGCCGGCCATCGGCCGGTTCGTATCACCACTCATTTCGGAGGTCACCATGATCCGCACCGTACTCGTTGTGTGCGTCGTGCTGTCTGCCGCGCTGTCGTCTGCGACGCGCGCGGCGGCGCAGAACGGCGTCACGCTGTCAGGTCGGGTACTCAACTCGCTGTCTGGCGATCCGATTCCCGGCGTCGTCGTGGTGATCGAGGAACTGGGCCGCACCACCACGTCGGCCGCCGACGGCACGTTCAGCTTTGAGGCCGTAGCCCCAAGCATCTATCACCTGTTCGTGGTGGCGCCGGGCTTCTCGTCGCGCCGCACCGAAGCGCAGGCCGGTCAGCCTCGTGATCTGCTCATCGATCCTGAGCTGCACTTCGAGGAGGTCGTATCGGTGTCGGCGCAGGCGCGCAGCCAGTTCGAGGCGTTTCAGCCTACGACGGTGCTGGCGGGCCAGGAGCTGACGCAGACGCTTGAAATGTCGCTCGGGGCCACGCTGGAGAATCAGCCGGGGATGGCCTCCAGGAGCTTCGGGCCGGCGCCGGCGCGGCCGGTGGTGCGCGGCCTTGACGGCGATCGCGTGCTCATCCTGCAGGACGGCCAGCGCCTTGGCGACCTGTCGAGCCAGTCGGGCGATCACGGCGTGAATGTGAATTTGGCGGCCGTCACGCGCATCGAGGTCGTCCGTGGCCCTGCCACGCTGCTGTATGGGGCCAACGCGATCGGCGGGCTGGTCAACATCATCACCGACGAGATTCCCACCGAGCCCGAGGAGGGCGTCGGCGGCAATGTCACGTTCGACCTCGGCTCGGCCGCCCGCGAGGCGGCCGGCGCGGCTGATCTGCACGTCGGCAACGGGACGGTCGCGCTGCACGTCAGCGGCGGCGGGCGCCGGTCGGGTGACGTGCATACGCCGGCCGGCCCGGTCGGGAACTCGCAGTCGCGTAACGGCTTCGGGAGTGTGGGACTGAGCTGGACGGGCGCGCGCGGGTACGTCGGCGGCAGCTACGGGTACGACGACACGCAGTACGGCATTCCGGTCGTCGAGGAGGGCCGTCTCCAGCTCACGCCGCGGCGGCACGCCGTCACGCTGCGGGGCGGCTCCAAGTCGCTCGAGGGCGTTTTCGACAGTGTCCGGGCCACGCTCGGTGTGCGGCTCTATCAGCACGATGAACTTGAGGGTGACGAGATCGGCACGTCGTTCACGAACCACACCACCGATGTCGAGCTGATGGGGTCGCACCGCGCCATCGGCCGGATGAAGGGCAGCCTCGGGGCCTGGGGGCTCGACCGGAGCTTTGTGGCGGCGGGTGCCGAAGCGTTGTCGCCACCGGTCGACGAACGCGGGTTTGCGGTGTTCCTCTATGAGGAGGTGACGTGGCCGCACGTGTCGGTGCAGTTTGGCGGGCGCCTCGATCACACGCGGTTCACGCCACAGAGTGCGAGCGATCCGTCGCGCGCCTTCACGAATGGCTCGGGATCGGTCGGGCTGCTCGTCCGGCCCGCCGCCGCGGATGATCGCCTGACGGTGGCGTTCAGCCTGGCGCACGCCGCGCGCAACCCGGCGCTCGAGGAGCTGTACTTCTTCGGCCAGCACCACGGCAACTTCGCACTTGAGGTCGGCAATCCCGACCTCAAGTCGGAGACCGCGCTCGGGTTCGACCTGTCACTGCGGGCCCGCGGCCCGCGCGCGTCGGCCGAAGCGACCTACTTCCGCAATGATATTCGCAACTTTATCTTTCGTCGGCAGATGGACGACGAAGAGTTCGAGGCGCGCGAGGAGGCGTTCGTCGCGCGCTTCGGCGGGCGCGAACCGGCTGGGCACACGCACGAGGAGGAGGCTCACGAGGAAGAGCTGGCGATCGTGGAGTTCTTGGGGAGCGACGCGCGGCTGCAGGGGATCGAGGCACACGCCGACGTGCGGCTCACCGCGCGGCTCAGTGCCGAGGTCGGCTTGGACTACGTCCACGGTCAGCTCAAGAACGAGGGGTTACCGCTGCCGCGGATACCGCCGCTGCGGGGCCGCGTCGGACTGCGGTATCAGGTGAACGCGTTCCAGGTCGGCGGCGAGGTGCGGGCCACCACGACGCAGAATCGTGTGTCCGGCGTCGAGGAGCCGACCGAGGGACATCAGCTCCTCAAGCTGTTTGCGTCGTACTCGTTCGTGACGGGCCAGACGACCAGCACGGTCACGGCGAGGCTCGACAACGTGACCGACGAGCTGTACCGGAATCATCTGTCGCTCATCAAGGCGCATGTGCCGGAAAGGGGGCGCAACGTCACGCTTCTCTACAACGTGCGTTTCTAAGTATTCCGGGCCGTCCTCACGGGTTGGAAGGGTTGTGTTCGGTTTACTCCGGCGATTCACTCGACATGCTCTTTTCCGACAGCAACAGACGAATCGCGGTGGAGGTCAAGGGTGCAAGCGCGCCGGTCGGTGAGGTAATTCGTGGCCTCTTCCAATGTGTCAAATATGAAGCTGTTCTGGACGCCGAGGCCCGTGTGGCGGGTAGTCGAGCGAACTGTGAAGCGATGTTGGCTCTGGGGGGCTCTTTTCCAGGCGGGGTGACGCCGCTACGGCACACGCTTGGGGTGAAAGTATTCGATAACCTCGGCTGAAAGGTGGTCGCCGTGATCCGAGAAACGCTCAGAGATGGCGCTCCAGGCCACGAGCACGTTGGCCTCGTGCATGGTCTCCTCCTCGATGCTGTCGCGACGAGTGCTGATATGCGCGATCATGAATTGAAGTTGCCGGAAATGCATTGAGTGCGAGAGGGCCGACGTCTTGCGTTGGACGGAAGGTCATCTCGCCGCGTCTCAGAGGCCGTAGAGGCGGCGACCTCGCCGGGGTCGGAGTGCGTGGCATGCGTGCGGGTGGGGTTCCCGGGAACTCGGGAGGCCTCGTCGTCTCCATCTTAAAGACCGCCGGGGCGCGGGCACCGGCTCACCCAAGCCCGAGGCCGTGGACGTCGCACCTGGCGTCCGACGGAGCGAACCGCAGGTGCTCGGATGGTACCGCCGGGTGAAGGCAACGAAGCGCGGGGGGATGGGCGGCGAGGAGTCGGAGTGTCTCATAGTACCGCCGAAGCGGGGGAATTGAGCCCACGAGACCCCGTGGAGGGAAGGGGGCACCGGCAGGGGGGCACCGTTGGAGGGAAAGACGGCCAACACACCGAGGTTGGGTCCCGTCTCCACGTCACGACAACGGATAGCCGAACTGGCCAGACAAGCCTTAGGGATGGTGGTGGCCATCGCCTGGCTTCCTGGACCAGCTGGTACGCGACGGCGCGTACCAGCTGTCTGTCGAGGAGCCGGATGCGGCAGAATCCGCACGTCCGGATCTGTGGGGGGCCAGGGTCAGCAACGACCCTGGTCTACCCGACCCAGCGCGGTTATGACGTCGGCGACGCAGCCAGCCACTCATCAAGTTTCGACCAGCGCCGCCGGCCAGAGACGTTCTTCACCGCGATGGCGGCGGCCTTCTTTTGGCCGGCCAGCACGACGAGCCGTTTACCCCGTGTGATGCCGGTGTAGAGCAGATTGCGCTGCAGCATGGCGTAGTGCTGCGTCAGCACCGGGATGACCACGGCGGGGTATTCCGAGCCCTGGCTCTTGTGGATCGTCGCCGCATACGCCAGCACCAGCCGGTCCAGTTCGCCGAAGCCGTACGTGACGCGACGGCCATCGAACGCGGCGGTCAGCTCGCCCTCCTCGACATTGACGCCTTCCACGGTGCCGATGTCGCCGTTGTAGACGTCCTTGTCGTAGTCGTTCTCGATCTGCATGGCCTTGTCGCCGGGCGAAAAAGTCCGGCCAAAGCGCTCGACCTGCTCCTTGCCAGCGGGGTTCAACGCCGCCTGCAGCTCAATATTGAGCGACCGCGCGCCGACGCCGCCCCGGTTCATCGGGCACAGCACCTGGATGTCGCGCACCGGATCGAGGCCAAACCGGCGGGGAATGCGCTCGCGGACGAGGGTCAGGATGTGCTCCACTGCCTGTGCGGGGTCCTCGGCCGGCACGAAGTAGAAGTCGCTCTCGCCATCGCCCACGTCGAACTCCGGCATCAGGCCCGCGTTGATCCGATGCGCATTGGTGACGATCCGGCTCTGGGCCGCCTGCCGGAATACGTCAGTGAGGCGCACGACCGGGATCGCACCGGAGCGGATAATGTCCGCGAGCACTTGGCCGGGGCCGACCGAGGGCAACTGGTCGATGTCGCCGACGAGCAGTACCGCAGCATGATCGGGCACGGCCTTCAGCAGCGCTTGCATCAACAGAACATCGACCATCGAAGTTTCGTCCACCACGAGCAGGTCGCACTCGAGCGGGTTGTCCTCGCGGCGGCGGAAGCCGAAGGTCTTGGGATCGACCTCCAGCAGCCGGTGGATGGTCTTGGCCTCCATGCCGGTGGCCTCCGACATGCGCTTGGCGGCCCGGCCCGTGGGTGCGCACAGCAGGAGTGTCACGGCCTTGGCCTGCAGGATCCGCAGGATGGTCTTGACGATGGTGGTCTTGCCCACGCCGGGACCGCCGGTGATCACGGTCGCCTTCGAGCGCAGCACGAGGCGCACGGCCGCGGCCTGACTATCGGCCAGCGTGAGGCCGGTGCGGGCCTCGGCCCAGGGCAGCGCCTTGGCCGTGTCGATTTCCGGCCAAGGCAAGGGTCCACCGGTCACACGGCGCAGGTGTCCAGCGACCGCCCGTTCGGCATGATAGAGCCCGCTCAGAAAAACACAGGGGGTGCCGGCCACGCTGTCGGCGGTCACGGTCTGCTCCGCCAGTTCCTGCTCGAGCGCCGAGGCGATGAGGTCTTCCGGCACCTCGAGCAGCTTCACCGCAAGCGTGGTCAGCTCTGCGGCCGGTAACCCGCAATGGCCGTCGCCCATGGCTTCGGTCAGCGCGAACGCGATCCCGGTGCGCACCCGGATCATCGCGGTCTTGTCGATGCCGAGTCGTTCCGCGATCAGATCGGCGGTACGGAAGCCGATGCCCCGGATGTCGCGAGCCAGCCGGTAGGGATTCTCGCTCATGACCTGCACGGCATCGGCGCCGTAGGTCTTGAAGATGCGCACCGCGCGGGCCGTGCCGACGCCGTGCTGGTGGAGGAACACCATGATCTCGCGGATCCTCTTCTGGTCCGCCCAGGCCGTGGTGATCCGGTCGGCCCGCTTCGGACCGATCCCCTCGACCTCGCGCAGACGCGCCGGATGGGCCTCGATGATGTCGAACACGTCCGTGCCGAACAGCCTCACCATGCGCCTGGCATAGACCGGACCGATACCCCGGATCATGGCGGAGCCGAGATATTTTTCGATGCCTTCGATTGATGACGGGGCGGAAGCCTGCAGGAAACGCGCGCGGAATTGCAGCCCATGGGTCCGGTCGTTGGTCCATTCGCCCGAGGCGGTGATCCATTCGCCGGCCGAAATCGTTGCCGCAGGGCCCACCGCAGTGACGAAATCGCGGTGGCCACGGGCCTTGACGACGCGCAGGACGCAGAAGCCGGTCTCGGAGTTGTGTAAGGTCACTCGCTCGACGAGGCCAGCCAGCACCTCGCGGCCAGAGGCGGTGGTCGCACTCACTGGCGGCCCATGCCGGACGTGGGACTTGTCGCCATTCACGCCGGTGTCATCGCCTGCCACGGACCGGCGCGCCGAGCCGTGGCAGGACCGGTACGGGAAGACCGCATGCGGGAGCCTCGTTCAGTCTCATGCCGCGTGAAATCGGCAGCGGGCTGCCCGATGGACTGAACTATCGCGCCATCGATGGCGGCCCCGTGCGCCCGCTGCGCCAGCACGAAGAGTACCCGGGGTTTTGTCAGGGTCACGCTCCGTGCGGCACAATGCCGGGCTGCACATTCGACGATCCCGCGACCTTCGGCAGCGCGTTCCGTCTAACAGCATCAGCCACGCCGCCTGGGTGTATCACAGATACGGCCTGAGCTTCCAGGATGTCGAGGATCTGCTGGCCGACCGCGGCAGGTATTGTCAACTTGTTGAGGGTAGCGCACTCTTGCCTCGTGAAATCGACGCTCTGGATCGTTCTCAGCAGGCGCACGTCACCGCATCCCATTCAACGAACGCGCGAGTGCGGAGCAGGCGGTGGTGAGCCGACCGCAGGAGGTGTCGACTGACTCGGAAGAGATGCTGCACGATCCCGTGCACCGACGCGAACCGTTGGAGCTGACCGGCCGACGTGAACTGCCGCATCTGGCGCTCCCGCGGTCGGGTCGGGTGATGGGAGACCTCCGCGCGGTTATTCGCGTACTGATCGGTAAAAAGTGAAGCACCGACGGCATCACCGTGCGACAGGCGGCGGAGTAACTGCGCAGCGTGTCGGTGACCACCCGCCCCGGCGGACGCGCCTGCCCCTGCCACAGCGTGCGGAACAAGCGTGTCGCCGCCCGACAGTCGCGACGCGACTGGACGAGGCTATCGAGAGGACGTCACCCTCGTGGTCGACGGCACGCCAGAGCGCGCCCCGCTGTCCCTGGAGGGTGACGAAGCCCTCGTCTAGGGGCCCGAATGTCGTCCAGCCGGCCCTGTCGACGCGTGAGCCGGCGCGCGTCTACTGAACCAACCGTGAGGCACCACAGCCGGATCGCTGCGTAGGACACCGTGCGGCCGCGGTGGGCCAGGAGATCTTCGACAGCGCGAACGCTCACACCGACGCGGTGAGACAGCCAGACGGCGTGGCTGATGATCGCGGGGGGCAATCGATAGCCATGGTCGCTCAGCGTGTCGCGGTTCATCGGCCAAGTCTGCCACGCTCCCACTGCACTTGACAGTACCGTCTTTAGGACTGGCCGTGGGTGTGCCGCCCTTGGGGGAGGATGGAGTCCCGCCGCGAAGCGACGGATTAGAAAGTAGGGGGCTGGCGTAAGTACATCTCTAGAATATGCCAAACCACGTAGAAGAATACCCCTGCCAGTAGTGCCCGGACCTGCAACAAATGGAATCTACCGGCACGCGTTCCGTACTGTTTAACCTTTTCCCTGAGGACCTCTGGTGCCTCCGGAATGTGTGACCACTCCGGATGGTAACCGGATTCGACTGTGAGTAGGTGGGAGTTTACATGAAGTGTCGCCATGACACTCCTCAGCTGACGAAGACCGAAATAGAAACTCAGAAACCAACTAGACATCGCCAATCCCAAGGGTATCTGCGACTAAGCGGCACCTCCCCCTGGGTCTGGTTGAGCGCGAATCCTACAGCAGCGCCCACCACAGCAAGTAAGTAGAACGCGTGTCTGACGTACAAGTCACGATGAGCACTAGCAACTGCTGCATAAACCGCATCTGCCATTCTGAATTTCTCCCCGTGGCGCCAGGTCGAACAGGGCCCGGTCCTGGTCGCGCTCTAAGAACGCATCGAGGCCCTTCATGAGGCATTGTCAAGTTGACGAAAATCACGTCGATCACCTCCCAAGATGCTGGGCCCTAGCTCGTCGCGGGCCCAGCATGCTGGGCATCAAAAACAGCCGTCAGCCTCAACTTGACAATACCTCCACGACCCCTAGTTACTTAGAGCTAGTAATCGGTCGACCGAAGTCGGACATCAAACCAGTTCTCATGGGACACCTCCTTTCCGCCAGGCGCCCACGACAGACAACTCTTGTAACGGACACCCGCCCCGAAGAAGCCAGGGCCGACCGCTGGAACGAAGTACAAGCCGAGAAAGTGAAACGGAGACACTACCAAGATGTCGTGCGAGGCCATCGACGATACCACAAGATGTAGGGGTCACCTGAGTCAGCTGGATAACCAGCTCACCCAAAACAGAGAGACCGTATGGCTGAAATCACAAAACCGGTAACTCGTGCAATCATCGAGGATTTTGCGGCCGATATTCGAGCCCAGCGAGTCGACACTGCGAAACCCTCCAAGACAGTAATTAACTTTCGTAGCGACTACATCGATAAGCATGAGAGAACAGTGTGGCAGGTGCCAATCGAATTACTGCGCTTCCGCAAGGACAACGGGCGTATCGCCTCCGACGTGCTCGACTACCGAGGCAATATTGGGGTTCTCGACGAGACGGACGATAAGAGCCAGGAAACTCTCAGAACGTTTCTGAATCACAAAGATCCAGAAAAGACTGTGAGCCTGCGGAAGTCAATCATGCACGGCGGACAACGAGAGCCCGCGATCATCACCTGCGACGGCTTCTTGATTAACGGGAATCGCCGGAAGATGGTGATTGACCAACTGAAGTTAGATTTTCCAGAGGACGACAAATACCCGTTCATGAAGGTGGTCATCTTGCCGGGCCTGAATGAACCAGGCGGCCCACCAAGCCTTGTTGAAATCGAGAAACTCGAGAATCGCTACCAGCTACAAAGCGACGGCAAGTCAGAGTACTACGGTTTTGATCGTGCCCTATCAATGAAGCGAAAGATCGAGCTGGGGCTCAGTCTCGAGGAACAGCTGCGTGATGATCCTAGATACACCGAACTAACGGGTGCCAAGCTCAAGGACGAGGTGAGCAGCTTCGAAAAGAAGTGCCTCACACCTCTGGATTGTGTAGACAGGTATCTGAGACAGTTCGGCCGCGAGGGACAGTATCTGACTGCCTCGGCCGGCATAACCGATAAAGGAGGTCGGTGGCAGTCGTTTGTGGACTACAGCAATACTCTTTCACGATATTTCAAGAGCGAAAAGAAACGCCTCGAATATAGAATCCAAGAGGAAGAGATAGGCGAGATCGAGGAGGCCGCCTTTGACATCATTCGCCTGAGGTATCTCCGTGACATGCCAAAGGCTCACATGGTCATGCGGAACCTCGCTAAGTACTGTCGAACGCCTGACGGTAAGCAGGAGATCAAAAAGATCGCGCGCAAGGTTGAGTCGCGGCTCTCGAAGGCGGAGTGCGTTGACGAATTCAAGCGGCCCCTGGGACGTGAAGAGGTAGACAGACAATGGGCTACCAAGAACCGACGCGAAATCCTTTAGCACTTGAAGAAGGCTATTAGGAGTCACGAGGCGCTCGCTGAGAAGGAAACGCCTCTAACTCTATTGGAGGCGGCCCACAAGAAGCTCACCCACAAAGACATGGACTTGTCTACGATGCTCGTGAGTGATTTCGAGACGGCTCGCACTCTAACAACCAAGATTCAGGAGAAGGCAAGCGAGCTTGAATCAGAGATCTACCAGCGGAAAAAGAAATACAAGAAGCTGACCAACCAGGAACATGATTCGCCTGTCGATTGAAGACAGTCGGTTGATGCTTGAAGCAACAGCGGATGACCTTGCGCCAAGGCACGAAAGCCAGTTGGCTTTCTGGGGCTTCGCCGCCGGGTCGTCCGAGAATCGGTTCGTCTCCTCGATGGGTTCTGGCCGTGGTCTCGTGGAAAAAGTCGTCAGCTACCTCGCGAGCTGCGAATTCGCGGTGGATCTTGATGAAAGTGTGAGAGCTGCGGTGGCGGCGAGTGTCGATGCCACCGAGGTGCTCCGAGCAGCGTGGAAGTACGGACGCGCGTTCAAGGAGGGTCAACACAAGCCCAAGGGCTCGCAAGAATTCTTTGCATTCCTTGAAAGTAGAGTGCCGCGGCGGCTGAAGGAGCACCAACGCAAGGCCGCCTTGCATCTCATAACCGTAGGGAATGCCGCGAACTTCTCGGTTCCAGGCAGCGGAAAGACTTCGGTCGTGCTCACCGTCTTTCAGTGGCTTCGGGAGGTCGGACTTATCGATGCGCTGTTCGTTGTTGGACCTCCAGCGTGTTTCGGCCCCTGGCGCACTGAATATAAAGAGACGTTAGGTCGTTCTCCCGCGCACGTGATACTCGCCGGCGGAGATATCGAGGAACGGAGAGCCGAGTACTTAGTCAACCGACAGTCCGTCAAGGATCTATATTTAACCTCGTTTCAGACCTTGCAGCGCGATGTGGACCATGTGCGCCTGCTTTTTGCGCAGCAAGATGTTCGTTTCTTGCTCGTTATAGACGAGGCTCACTACATCAAACGCATCGACGGAGCTTGGGCTGTGGCTGTTCTGGAGGTGGCTAGCAGCCTGTCGGACTTGGGCGTGGCAAACGCGCGCGGAAGCGACTTGGCACCTGTGTGAACGACGCCCTGTGTCTCTGTGCCGGGAGGGCCGCGCTTCGACCGAAACGGGGACTGTATCCTGGCCATCGGTCGCTGACGGCGCCTGGAGGCCTTTCTGACGCCTCTGGTGGGTCGCGAACACGCCGAGTTCCGCTCCTTATAGCCCCGTCATGCCAGCCTGAGGTTGTGCAAGCGTCGGCAGTTATACGCCAGCGTTACCAAGGCCCATTCGCCCTCCACCTTCTCGAGACCCCGCAGCAGAAACTGCCGGAAGCCCATCGCCTGCTTCACGATCCCGAACACCGGCTCCACCGTCTGCTTGCGCAAACGGTAATGCGCCCGGTGCTCCGGCAGTGCCATCTTCTGCTGCATCGACTTGATCCAGTCCGCCTGCGGCTCCTTCGCCAGCGGGTGCGGCGGCTCCGGTCGGAAGTCGTGCTGGCGCCGTTGGCCTTCCGCCCCCGTCGCCACCAACACCTCCACACCGCGACCTGCCAGTTGCGACACCTCGCTGCCCGTCGCGTAGCCGCTGTCCGCCAGCACCCGATCCGCCGCGCCCAACGCCGCCGGGATCGCATCCACATCTGCCACCAACTCGTTGCGGTCGCTCGCGCACACGCTCACCCGAGCCCCCAACACCAACTGACTGCCGTCGGCATCCACCGCCGCCTGCGCGTTGTACGCCTGGCGGTACTCATGGCGCCGGCTCTTGCGCATCAGCGCACTGTCCGCGTCCGTCAGGTTGATCTGCTCCTTCGCCTCCGGCGCTTCCGTCGGCGGCTTGATGTGCCGACCCTTGCGCGATCCCGTACGCCGCTCCCGCGCCGCCACCTTGCGCTCGTACTCCACCCGCTCCGAGTCCGCACGCGCCTG
Source organism: Vicinamibacterales bacterium (assembly GCA_965249535.1). Classification (GTDB taxonomy): domain Bacteria; phylum Acidobacteriota; class Vicinamibacteria; order Vicinamibacterales. The sequence continues at coordinate 970,180 of OZ252241.1, read as the reverse complement.
CGCACGCCGTTCCAACTCCGCGCACGCACGGTCCAGCTTCACCCGCAGCTTGTCCCGCCGCGACAACTCCTCCGACAGACCCTGCGGGTCCGGCGCGTCGTCCGTGTCGGCGTGCTCCGCCTGATCCAGCAACCCCTCGATCTCGCCTCGCAACTGCTCGCGCAATGCCCCCGCCCGGTCGTAGCGGAGGCTGTTGCGCTTATTCGCGTTCGCGTCCACCTTCGTCCCGTCCACGCTCACCGTCCCAACACGCAGCAGCTGCAGCTCCTTCGCCAGCAGCAGTACCTGCAGGAACGCCTCCGCTACCGCATCGAAGTTGCTGCGCCGGAACGTGCAGATCGTGTCGTGGTCCGGGTGACAGTTCGCCGCCACGTACCGAACGCCAATGTCCCGATACGTCGCGCGCTCGATCCGACGCGAGCCGAAGATCCCGTTCGCGTAGCAGTACACCAGCAACGCCAGCATCATCCGCGGGTGATACTGCGCCGATCCGGTGCCCCGTTCGTTCACCTGGAACCGCTCCAGCGGCACCCGTTCCACCGCCTCAACCACGAAGTGCGCCAGATCGTCCTCCGGCAGCCAATCGCGCAGGTCCGGCGGCAGCAAATACAGCTGCGACTGGTGCCGCTGTACGAACTTCGGCATCTACTTCGACCTCCTCAACTCGACAAGCCCTATTATAAAACCCGGGCCTAAGTCCGACAGGCTGCTAGCCTCGCGGATAGGCGCTGCATCCTCACAGGGACGCCCTTTCCTCGAAGCTTCACCGATGCGTTCAATTTGTTTGATGTCCTCTGGCCTGTGGTTTCCCCGATCACGCCAACCGACAGGACACGGATCGCCGTATTCAGCGAGCATGGCCAAGTCGACGAAGCTGTTGAGGTCATGACCGACTCTGTGGGGCCACTTTTCTACAGAGTCAGAAAAGAAGACTTAGGTCTGGCCCCCCAGCAGTTTCATGAGCCGACGTTGGTCTTAATGAAAGAGCATGAGCGATTCGTGTACGACTCGATCGTCGGCAAGATCCAGGCTGCCACGCAAGAGGATTACTTTCGCGATCTCGACGCTGTGATGCACTTACGCCGTGGACGAATGATGAGACTTCGCCAGTGCCTTTCGTACACGGCACTCCTTGGCGGCGCAATTGTTGACTACGAAGAAGACTTACTTGGGGGGCCGATCTCAGTCGCGGACATCGTGCAACATTACGACGAACTTGAGACGCCTGGGAAGCTCGATGTGCTCTCGGAGCTCGTGCGCAAGTTGTGGGACGAAGGTGAGAAGGTCGTCGTGTGGTCAAACTTCGTGCGTACACTCGAAAAGATTGAATCCACGCTCAGTGGCCTGGGGATCGGAGTGCGGCTGATCTACGGCGCAACTCCAACGTACGCTGCAAATGTAGACGATGAGATGATGAGGGAGGGGTTTATTCGAGAGTTTCTCCAAACAGACAGCGGCATCGACGTTCTTGTGGCGAATCCGGCAGCTTGCGCGGAGTCGATCTCGCTACACAAGGCTTGCTCGCACGCGATCTACTACGACTTGTCCTACAACTGCGCGCAGTACCTGCAGTCTCTCGATCGAATTCACCGCATCGGAGGCTCAGAGGAAACAGTGGTCCACTATGATTTCTTACAGTACGCGCACACTATTGATTCTGACATCCTCGAAAACCTTCGCCGGAAAGCTAATCGAATGAGTCGGATTATCGATAAGGAGTACCCGATCTACGGATTGGACATGTTCACGTTCGATGAGGACATTGAAGCCTATGAGCGGATATTCCGTGGCCAGCGCGTTTGATGGCGTGACGCTTCGCGCGGTCGTCGAGTTGGTAGGGGTGACCCAGGCTAGTTCTTTAGGAACCGAGGAGCAGATCGAGAAGGTCTTTTCGAGGCGCGCGGAGGGGTTTAATCCTACGCTCAACTTCTGCCGTTGCTTGGGACTAGTCAAGTCGAGTGGTGATTCGGTACTGCGGGTAGCGGCTGAAGTGCCGAACGTGCGGACTGGTGATTTTACAAAGTACTTATTGTACCGGCTCATCCGAACAAGAAATCGCTATCGCTCGGAGGCTTATCGCTTTCTCCGGCGATTCGAGATTAAGAACGGTGAAGTATCTTATGCTTCGCCCGCTCAAAAACGATCGCAGGGGCAAGCGAGCCGCAACTTTCTTATGGAGTTGAAGTTGGTGTTCTACCGCACCGATGGAGGCGAACACGTCCTCTCGGACCAGCATCTCTGGGTCTATTCTGCAGCGCGCGATTCGGCCGGCCAGACACCACCTGCGGCTCTTGACCTTGCGATTCGATCACGGAACGAACTAGGACATGCAGCCGAAATCGAGATGATGACATTCGAAAAGAGACGTGTCGGGCCAGATCTTGCTGGGGAAGTGACGCACGTCGCACTCAAGAATATGGCGGCTGGATACGACATTAGGAGCATCACGGTGGGTCAAGACTGGGGACAGGTGCCTCGGTATATTGAAGTAAAGGCTGTCTCGCCCAAGACCTTTACGTTTTATTGGAGTCAACGGGAGGTTGATGTAGCAAAGGTGCTCGGACAGCACTATTATCTCTACCTTCTGCCGGTCGATCGGAGCCGGGGGTTTGACCTTGAGGGGCTGAAGCTGGTCGTCGATCCGTATACAGCTGTGTTGGGTTCCTCCTCGCAATGGACTGTGGAGTCTAACGTTCTAAGGTGCGGTATGACAGCCCCAGTCCGGAGTTAGGGATCGTCTATGGCAGCCGTCTTACCCGCGCATAACGAGAACTCAATGCGCGCCAAATCCCCATTTGGGTATTACGGCGCCAAACTCAGGATCGCTCGTAGGATCGTGCAAGACTTGCCGCCACACAACGCCTGGGTTGAGGGCTTTTGTGGATCGGCCGCCGTTACTCTGGCCAAGCCTCCCGTGGCCATTGAGATCATCAACGACGCTGACGGCGAGATCGTTAACTTCTTCGAGCAGCTGAGGTGCAACTCGAAAGCTTTGTGTCGTTCGATTGCGCTCACGCCCTACGCGCGCGCGGAGTTCGAACTTGCTCGGAATGGCGAGAGAATCGGCGACCCGCTCGAACGGGCTCGCAGATTTCTCGTCCGCTCCATGATGACTGTCAATGCCGCCGTCGCTGGCGGTTGCAGCGGTTTCTCATTCTCCCAGTCGTACGCGAGGGGTGGCCGGGAGGCACGCGTCAACCGCTGGTACAACCTGCCGGAACGTCTTGAAAGGACAGTAGAGCGGCTGCGGGGTGTACGAATTGAGAATCGAGATGCCTGTGAGCTTGTTGCAATGTTTGCCGACAGGCCCGCCACGTTGATGTATTTGGATCCGCCGTATTTCACTAAGCGAGAACACGGCTACGCCATTGATGCGCGGGATCTGGAGTTTCATGTGAAATTGCTGGAGCAGTGCAAAAAGGCAAGATGCATGCTCTTGATAAGCGCCTACGAAACTAAGGTTTACGAGAAGCTCCTCCGGCCGGAAGACGGATGGGAGAAGCGCCTGATCGAAACGCAGACACGAGACACGACCGGGTCGAGCTTCTTACGGACTGAGGTTCTTTGGATGAACGCTCGATTCTTGACCGCACAACGGACCGGAAAGGTACCAGTGCGTCTAAGCAAGCTTGAGAGATATAACAATAAGCTCAATCCGCGGAGACGTTAGGTGGTGCCGTTGACCCCCGGGAGTCTCGCAGATGTGTGCGCGCGTCGCGGCCCACGCGACCGCCTTGTGCAAAAAATGGATCGGTCCGTACCTGCCTGTGCGCGTGAGAATTGAGAGTGCCTACAAGGGCTGAATGACGGCCGCGACTCTCCCTCTCCCGCGGCTTCTGCTGACGGTTTCTGGCTGGGGGCAGAGGCCTCAGCAGGACGTTATCGCCTCCCTGGTCAAGGAGAACCGGGGCCTCAACGAGCCGCGTGGTGGCCGGAAGCTCCGGCTGCCTGACGGTCAGCGTCGTCGACTGGCGGCGACGGCCAGGCTCCTCGGGCGACGGGCGCTCGACGCCGTCGCCACGCGCGTCACCCCCGATACGCTGATGCGCTGGCATCGCCGTCTGATCGCCTGGAAGTGGACTGACGTGGCCCGGCGGGTGGCCCGGCCTGGCCTGAGGCAGGCAAGCAGCGACCTGATGGTCCGGAGGGCTTGTGAGAACGACCGCTGGGACGACTGCCGCATTCACGGCGCACTGAGAACGCTCGGGCATCGGGTGGCGGCAAGCACGATCGGCACGGTGCGCAAGGACCACGGGAGACGCCCGGCATCGGGTCGGCCCACCTCGTGGCGAACGTTCTTGCGTGCGCAGTGAGGCCCGGAGGGAGCTGGCAGGGACTTCTTCACGACAGACGTGTGGACGCCGCTCGGGCGCACCACTGACGACAGGCTCTTCCTCATCGATCTGAAGACCCGACGGGGTCTTCATGGCGCCGGGGGCCAGGCACCTGCCTGATCCGGAGGAGGGGGTCCGTCGGGCGCACCATGTCGTCATCTGCGACCGCGACGCGAAGTGCACGGTGGCGGTCCGGCGCATCCTACAGGCCGTCATGGTGTTCAGGATCGTGCCCCCCACCCTCACCTCGACTCTCTGGGACGCCAGTCCCCACGCTCGCCTCGCTGCGCCCAGGATGGCCTTGTCGCGGTGGAACGTCGTCTCCCCCTTGCGTCGCCTGCTGTCGCCCGATGCGACGTACCCCTTCCGTTTCCCCACACGTGATCGTGCTCGGATGTGACGATGCCGCGGTCGCGTGCCCGCGGCGGCGGCCGTGGCCGAGGCGAGGGGACGCTCGATCTGGCCGACGAGTGACGCCACCCGGGACGCGTCTCGAGCCCGCGTGCTCGTGAGCTCGCCGGCGACCCCGTCACTGGGGTGCGCATCCACAGCGAGGTGCCGCTTGCGGGAGTCCCTGGCGTCCTGCGCGTCGGCCTCGGCGAGTTCCAGTTGGCGAGCTTGCCATCGGAGAGTCCGAGTCAGACGGTCAGACTCCCGCGCGCGCGGAGACCCGTCTCGTACTCCCGCCCATTCCGGACACGGGAGGCCGTCTGGACGTACTTCCGCTGGGTGCGCGTGACACTCGTCATGCGGGACCTCGGATCTCGGGGTGGAGGGCAATGATTGACCGAGATCGCGAGTTGTGCACCAAGGCACGACCTCGCCTACTACTCCGGCTGGCGCAAGAATGAAATCCTCGGCCTCACCTGGGAGGAGATTGACGTGGCCGGTGGCGTCATCCGACTCTCGCCAGGGCGCTCAAAGACGTTGGTGGGACGGATACTCCCCATCTCACACCCCATTGCCGAGGCCCTGGCGCGACGGCGGGCACGCCGCGACCCCGCCAGCCCACTCGTCTTCCACCGCGATGGCATCCCCGTCCGCCGCTGGCGCACGGCATGGCGCACCGCCTGTCAGGCCGCTGGGGTGCCGACCCGCTTCCTTCACGACTGCCGCCGCACCGCCGGGCGCAACCTGATCCGCGCCAGCGTCCCCGAGCGGGTCGCCATGCTCCTGACCGGACACAAGAGCCGCGCCATCTTCGACCGCTACAACATCATCAATGAGCAGGAACTGCTCGACGCCGGAGACCAACTCGTCGCCTATCTGGCGCAGCAGGCGCAGGCGGTTCCAGCCCGTCGGCGGTCCCACGCGGCCGGACCCGCCGCCCCTCCGCCTCGTGCGACGTACCACCGCGTAAGCCCCCCCCCCGGCAACAGCTCGCCGCTGCGTGGCGGCTGGAGTCGAACCCGAACCACGTGATTTTCTAAGTTACTGATGACAAATGACTTCTGGTGATACGTCTTTGTCGGTCATCACGTTCCAGCCATGTGGTCGTCCCCTCCAGTCTCCTGGAGTCCTCCCGAGTCGACCCCGGTCGTGGCAACATTGTGGCAACGCTCCTCGCTAGGAGGACCCTGCCTGTTCAGTGACGTCCCGATCGTTATCGAACCGAGGGCCTTACGTGATCGCCTCGGGTCTCCGTGGTCCTCGATGACGCACATCCGTTGACCGATGCTCGCTCTAGTTGTAAAATATAAATATATGAAAACACAATCCGAAGCACCGACTGCCGTCAAGTTGGGCGTGAGCCGCCAGGTCGTGATCCCCAAGAAGCTGCACGACCGTCTCGGGCTCAAGCCCGGCGACTACCTTGAGGTCGAGGAACAGCAGGGCAGAGTCGTCATGACGCCGAAGACGCTCATCGACAGCCGCGTGCACGCGGCGTTTCGGGAAAGTATGGAGGATTTCAGGAGCGGCAGGTACTCCGGGCCGTTCGACACCGCGGAGCAGGCGACGGCGTCGCTCCACAAGATTGCCGGGGCGCGTCGAGCGAGGAAGGCGAGCCGCAGGTAGATGCGGCTCATTCACACCGCCAGGTTCGAGAAAGACTATTCAACCGCGCCGACGGATGTGCAGCGTGCATTCGACAAGCAGGAGCGGTTCCTCGCCGACAACCTTCAGCATCCGTCGCTGCACGCCAAGAAATACGATGAGTCCACGGGCTTGTGGCAAGCCAGGGTCAATCGATCCTGGCGTTTCTATTTCACCATCGAAGGGGACGCCTACCTTCTCCACACCATCATCGCGCACCCGAAGTAGAGGCGGCGGCATAGTTGCTTGACCGGGAGGCCTGCTGGTCCGACTGGCCCGGTTGGGTGTAGTGAATGGCCGCCCCGTGGACGCGCACCAGTCGACGAACGAGTACAGCGGGGCTGGCGGGGTCCAATTTTGGAGTTTGAGCCGACGCCAGCCCCTCGGCCGTCTCAAGGACACAACCGACTCGCTTGAGGTCAGCTTCCCAAGGTTCCGATGAAGGCCCCAAATATCGCTCCGACGAGAGCTGACCCGGCTGTGATCAGTGGAATCCACCATCGGGACTCTTTTTGTGGCGCTGTCAAGTTGATGAGAGGCGGGCGTGACGATCCCTTGATGGCTCGGTATCCCTCGTCGTTCAGCAGGCACACGTCACCGCATCCCATTCGGCGAACGCCCGCCTTCGGAGCAAGCGGTAGTGCGCCGACCGCAGGAGATGTCGCCCGACCCGGAAGAGATTCAGCACGAGTCCGTGGACCGAGAGAAACCGCTGCGCGTGCGCAGCGGTTTTGAACCGGCGCAGGTGTCGCGCGCGGTGGCGTGTGGGTTGATGCGAAACCTCTGCGCGGTTGTGCTCGTATCGGTCCGTGCGCTGGGCGACCGACGGCAGGACCGCTCGGTGTGCAGGCCTGTCGCGGCGCAGCGTGTCGGTGACCACCCGCCCGGGCGGACGCGCCTGCCCCTGCCACAGCGTGCGGAACAAGCGTGTCGCCGCCCGACAGTCGCGACGCGACTGGACGCGGCTATCGAGGACGTCACCCGCTTGATCGACGGCACGCCAGAGAGAGCGCCGCTGGTCCTGGAGGGTGACGAAGCCCTCGTCCAGGGGCCCGATGTCGCCCAGCCGGCCCTGTTCGACGCGTGAGCCGGCGCGTGTCTACTGAACCAACCGTGAGGCACCACAGCCGGGTCGCTGCGTAGGACACCGTGCGGCCGCGGTGGGCCAGGAGATCTTCGACAGCGCGAACGCTCACACCGACGCGGTGAGACAGCCAGACGGCGTGGCTGATGATCGCGGGGGGGCAATCGATAGCCATGGTCGCTCAGCGTGTCGCGGTTCATCGGCCAAGTCTGCCACGCTCCCACTGCACTTGACAGTACCTTAGGTCGTACTGGCCACGCTCGATGCCGCTGATGTGGGTCCAGTGCAGATCGGCGCGTTCGGCCAGCTGCTCTTGGGATAGACCCTGACCGGTCCTGGACTTCCGCACGCGCTGACCGAGAGACCGTCGCACACCGTCCACGACTGAGCATCGTGGATGGAACGGCTGGACCAGACCATAGAACGCGTTCTATACTCAGACCAGCATGGCAACCGGCCGGCAGATCCAACTCACGAAGCAAGTCGGTGAGTACTTGGTCGCAGCCGAGTTGTCGCGACAGGGGCTATTGACCGCCACGTTCGCCGGAAACGTGCCCGACTACGACATAGTGGCGACGGGAGGGAGTGGGCAGACGGCGCTCGTCCAAGTGAAGGCGATCGCCGGACCCTCGTGGCAGTTCGACATCCGGACCTTTGCGGACGTGCGGTGCGAGGCTGGAGTGCAGCGGATCGGACGACCCACCGCCCCGCCAGCCGGCGAGCTGCTCTGCGTGTTCGTTCGACTCCAAAAGTACGGAGACGATCGGTTCTATGTGCTCCGCTGGTGTGAGCTGCAGCGCGTGCTTATCGACGGCTACCGCGGCTACCTCAAGCGCCCCGGCGGCCGGCGCCCACGGCGAGCCGATTCCTTTCACACGGCCTTGCGGGAGCCGGACATCAAGCCGTTCCTGGGCAGCTGGTCGCTGTTCGACGCCTTCAAAAAGCAACGTCGGCGAACAGCGCGCGCGCTACCCCGAACGGCCACCTCGCGGGATGTGTGGCACCCTTCAAGAACCGACAAGAGCGCGACTGGTTGATGCGGCCCAGCTCGGGCCAGTGACGATTCAGGCAACAACGCCGGGAGCAATCGTCACGATCGCCGTTGCGGAGGAGAACCCCTAGTCAAGGCGAATCTGTAGCGAGCGGACCCGCCAGGCCCGAGGTGCCGTACTTCTTGGGTGCCAGACAGTACGCGGGGGTGTTGCAGAATCGGCGTTCCGTCAATTTTGACGGAACTGTCTCGAGCGTCCGTCGCGCCCTCGGTGATGACCAAAAGTGCTGGAGACTGTCCGTTGCTGTCCAGGCCGGCCCGAAGTTTGGCTGACTGTGACGCGGTTGAACGCCGTCGTGCGTCCGCTTCCTCCAAGGGCAGGAGTCTCTCCTGCCATGTGCTTTGCTGGTTTGCTGATCGAGGGCTTTGGACGGCAGACCCTCGGCAAATGAGAATCGCGATTGCACGGAGACGTACAGTACCTAGTCCGATCATAATGCCCGGCGCTGCCTAAGAACGCCCAGCCGCCCCAAGCTCCAGCGCGCATGACGCGCCGCATCACCGACTCGCCGTCGATCCTGAGCGAGACCCAGCAGTCTCGCCGCGGCCGCAGCACAATCGTAAGCGGGGCCTGGGGGACCGGTTCGATCGTAGGGGAGAAGAGCTCACGAACCAGGACCTCCAGACGAGGCGACAGCGCCGGTTCCGGTGCCATCGCGACGGCCGGCCCCGGTGGTGTATCGGCGCGGGTGGGCAGGCCGGGTGCCGTTGTGACGCCGCGTCGGTCCTTAGCGCGCCGGGACGATTCGGAACCATCCGGTGTCAGTCCCTGAACCCAGCGACGCCGCGCGCGGAGAGCCGCCGACTCCCGACGTCTGGATGGCCTGTCTGTCAACGGGTCATCGAACCCTGATCAATCCCGGCATCACGCGCGGCGCAATATCGGTCTGGCTGCTCTTGCCGGGGAGCGCGATTGGTCCAGCAAGGACGGCGGTCTCCGATGCGACGGCGCTACGGCCACCGTGATTCCGGCTGTGATTCGAGTCCATAGTACGAATCACGGTCCGACGCGGCGTAATGACGCGTGCGGCCGGCGTGAACGACGCTGTTGCAAAGTTGGGGTTCGAGTTCCTGATGCTGACCGGTCCGCACCACCCACGACTGCCGCTGGGACGAAAGCTCTCTGGCAAGCATGGCGGTGAGTTCCCCTAGTCGTCGGGCCGCGTGCGGGGCGTCGTTCAGAGGTCGCCCCGCAGCAGGACGCCGCGGGGGTTGTCGTCGGCCGTCCGCCACGCCGGGCTGACCAGCAGCTCGACGCAGAGCGGGCTGTTGTCCGCATCGCGCGGCTCGACCGCGTAGTCGAGCGTGTGCCACGCGTCGTCGGTGAGCGACCGCCGGTCGACGACCCGGCCGTCGACCCGCACCGTCACCGTCTGCGCCGCGAGGGCCGGCGCCTTGCGGACGTCGAAGGTAACGCGCCCGGTGTCGGCGGGAACGAAGAAGGCCGCGTACTCGCCGCTCACGTAGGTGCGGCGTCCGGCGGCCGGCTCCGCCGCGTCCTTGTCCGCCCAGAGACCGATGCGATGCGCCCCGCGTTGGGCGACGCGATCGTCCGCCGGCTCGAAGATTGCCCTCCGGTAGCGCCACGCCGCCGGGTCGGTCACCCGCCCGTTCACCGAGAACAGGTGCAGCACGTCGAACCAGCGGCTCGTGCGGCGGGTGTTCCGTCCGCCCCAGGAGTGATGCGCGTAGGTCCGCTCGCGGGACCGCGCCGGATCGAGCGCCAGGGCCGACGTTCCGGTCTCCAGGGTGTTCGGCAGGCCGGCGAGGTCGAGCAGGGTGGCGGGCAGGTCGGTGATCGCGGTCGGGGCGTCCGACGTCTGCAAGGGACCCTGCGCGCCGAAGGGCTTGATCAGGAGTAGCGGCGTGGCGTAGGACTCGATGAGATGGAGCGACTGCCCGGCCGGAGATCCGAGGCCGCGGAGCGGATGGTCCGCAGTCGGGAAGGGCGTCAGGCCGTGATCGGAGGTGACGATGATGGCGCTGCGGTCGTAGAGGCCGAGGTCGCGCAGGCGATCGAGCAGCGTCCGCACCACCCGCAACGCGCACTGCGCCTGCGCCAGGTAGCCCGCGCGGGTCAGCCGCAGCCGCCGGCCGGGGTAGACGCACTCCGCATCGGTGGAGATGGGCGGGTGCGGCGTGATCAGGTGCAGGAACGAGTACACGGGGGCGTCGCCGGCGGCGGTGATCCGACTCGTGAACTCCTGCAGAAACACCGTGTCCCCGAACGAGCGCCACGCCGTCGCCACCGCACCCCGGCGGGCCTCGATCCACTGTTGGAACAGCCATCGATCGTCCCGGTAGATGCGCGCCTTGACGCCGTGCGGCGCGTGCCGGAACAGCGACAGGTCGAGCAACTGGGCCGACGCGCTGTCGACGTAGTCGCGGTAGCTGCCGTACGGAGAGGGGATCGTGTACCGGACGGCGCCCTCTGCCCCGGGGAACCGGTCGCTCGGGTGATCGGGGGAGTGGGCGGTCAGGGACCGGAGTCGATAGCCGTGCCGGCCGAGGGCGTGGAAGACCGAGGGGTGCCGCCTGGCATAGCGGTCGAACCGCATCTCGTTGCGCCACGGAACCCCAGTGAGCATCGCCGGCATGCTCCCCAGCGTGCTCCGGAACGCGCCGAGATGCTCCCGGAAGAAGGTGAACCCAGACCATCCGCGATCGAAGGCCGACCGGTCGTCGTCCCGGATCTCGGCGAAGATGTGCGACGGGAACATGTCGAGCACGATGTGGATGAGATTGCGGTTGGCGGAGAGCTCGTAGATCGCGGCCGGGGGCAGGCGCCAGCTCTCCGCCGCGCCGCCGGACTCCGGCCGGGGCGCGGCCGGCGCGAGCGGCGGCAGGAGAAGGACCGCGGCCTGCAGCCCCACCAGGAGCGCGCTCGCCGTGGGCGCGGCGCGGCTGACGGCGCCGGCGAAGCCGAGGGCGAGCGCGAGCACGCCGATCCACAGGGCGGCCTCGAACGGGACGCGCCCGGCGGGCGGCGTCAGGTCGAGGCCGCCCCCGTCCAGCAGGCCGTAGTCCGCGACCAGCAGGTTTCCCTGCGCCCAGAGCAGTACGCCGGCGGCGCAGAGCCCGGCGGCGTAGCGCCGGAACCCGCGCGGCGGCAGGAGGAGCCCGATGGCCACCAGCAGGCCGGTGACGAGCCCGAGCAGCCCAATCCAGCGCGGCGCCAGACTCCAGAACGGCGCCAGGAACTCGGCCCGGTTCGTCGCATGCACCGTCCACGGCCCGAACAACAGGACTTGGGCGGGGCCGAGGAAGGCGGGGAGCGTCACGACCCGCAGGCGCGCGCCCACCTCCCGCGCGGTCAGCGCCGCTGCCCTCCGCCAAACCTTGCGCCCCAGCCAGGTCGCAGGTCCGGCGGCCCAGACGAGCAGCACCGGCCACGCCAACTGCACCGCCGCCCCGCGAAGCCAGTAGCCGAGCGCGCCGGGGTCGGCCGGGAAGAGACGGCCGGGGCGGATGGGCTCAGGCTCGCCGCCCGCCGGCGACGATTGCACGTTGAGGTGCCGCGCCGCCCCGCGCTGCCAGTGGTCGATCTGCAGGGCGTGCGCGCCGGCCTCCAGCGCCACGCTGCGCATCTCCGTGTGCATGCCGACGGCGGGATGGCGCTCGAGCACGACCTCGCCGTCTATCCGCACGATCACGCCGTCGTCGGCGCCGGCGCGGAAATCGATCCGCTCCGGGCGCGGCGAGAACCAGACGCCGCGCCAACGGACGAAGTAGTCGCTGCCCGGCCGGTGGAGCTCTTCGAGGAAGGCGAGGTCGACGCCGGCGGCGGGCTCCTCGACGACCGGGAGCATCCTGGTTTCGAGCGCGCACGGGTTGGCGTCCCGCGGGAGCGGATAGTAGTAGCTGCGCGTGAGCCCGCTGGTCGGCGCGAAGCCGCGCGCCAGGAGCCAGACCAGCGTCAACAGGACGGTGCCGGTGAGATACAGCGCGCGCATGTCGCTATCCCGAGGGTATTGTCAAGGTGACGAAAAGCATGTCGATCGACCCCCAAGATACGGGGCTTGAGCTCGTCGCGAACCCACCATGCTGGGCATCAACAACGGCCGTCAGCCGCAACTTGACAATACCAGCGAAAGGGGTATCGAGGGTGGCAGTAGTCCAAGAACCGCTGCATCGCGGCCGTGGATCGGCTACCCCGCCCGTACCAGGACGGTCAAAAAGGAAATCCTGGCTAAAGCTGATCCGCGTACGGCATGGGCGGGACGATCCCGCGCACTCGGGCATAGACCGTCAACGCACCGCGATGGTGAGCGGTGTGGTCGGTGATTGCGCTGAGGACGGCCATGCGCGGCGCACCGCCCATGATCGGTCCCGGCGCGATCGGGGCCATCAACTCAGCATCGCTCTTGGTGGACAGCGTCGCCTTCGCGGCAGCGACAGCCTTGTCGAACCAGGCGCGCGCGGCGGCGAGCGACGCGTAGCCCTCCACGATTTTGGCGTGCGCGTCGAAGTCGGTGTCGAATCCTTCCGGTCGGAACGTCCCCTCGATAAACCAACCGATGGTGTGTGCGGCGTGGGCCACCTGCTGCGCGGCGGTCATCATGCCCGGCGCGGGCCTCACGCCGGAGTGCTCCTCCGTTAGGCTCCGTGTGGAGCGGTTGAAGAACTCCTGCGCGCTATCGAGCTGGGCCAGGGCCTGCTGTGCGAGTGGCATGGACGATCCTCCGATTCGGAAAGACGAGATCTTCGCACGACCGCGGCGACCCGTCAATGAGGCGGTGGTGCACAACCCTTCGGCGGCGACGAGGCCGCTGTAGGCTCTCTGGCCACGGTGACCGCTGCGGGTGCACGATCTCGACATGCGATCAATGGTCCATCCGCAGTACAAGACGAAGTATCGCGTGGGGAATTGGTCAGCGTACGAGCAGGCCTTGGTCCAGCGAGGGGACGTGCCGCTGTAGGCTCTCTGCCGACGCCACGGCCGCGTGGCGCCCGTCGCCGTCCGGTCGACCCGGCGCGCCGAAGCCGTTCTCGGACTGTGCGATCGAGACGGCGTTGACGCTCCGCCGTGTCGTCCGGTGGCCCTTGCGCCACGCGGCAGGCTGCTTGCGGTCGGTCTTGTCGGTGCTGGGTGTCGATCTCGACGCCCCCGACCACCCCACGCTCTCCCGACGCAGTCAGTCTCTCGCGGTTGCATGCCGCCGCCTCCCATCGAGTGGCCCCATCCATCTCATCGTCGACAGCACGGGACTGTCGATGGTGGGCGAAGGCGCATGGGCGACCCGCGACACACGGTGGTTGCGGCCGGCGTGGCTGGCGGACGCTCCACCGTGGCGTCGATCAGTCAGGTGTGATCCGTGTCCACACGCTCACCGAGAAGACGGGTGACGATGCGACCACCGCCGTGGATCGGCTCACGGCGGTCGAGGGCCCTCTCGTGCGCGTCACCGCTGCCGCCGCCTCTGACACGGGCGCCGTCGACGAAACGGCAACGGCGCGGGGTGCGACGGTCGTCATCCCACCGGCCAGGACGGCAAACGTCTCTGGTCACGGCCCGCGGGCGCCCGCGCGGGATCGGACGATCATGTGGGTGAAGACGCGCGGCCGGCGCCGCTGGAAGCAGGTGTCAGGGTCCCATCGTCAGGGCCGGGTGGAGCACACGTGCTTCCGAGACACGTCCATTCTCGGAGAGGGCCTCCGGGCCCGGTCCCGAGGCGGGCGAGTGGCCGAGTCCGTGGGCGCGGGTCACGTCCTGAACCAGAGGCCCGAGCGCGGTCGGCCAGAGTCGTACAGTCTTGGTCGGTGACTTGCCGCTGGGTTGGGATCGTTGACGGTCAGTTTCGAGTCATGCACCAGCGCCGCTCAGCATCGAGAGGACGCCTTCAAGCTACCAATCCAAGTGGACCTCGTAGCGACCCAACGTTCGAGTCGATTCGCGTCGAGGGACTCGCCGAGGCCTGCGTCCGGACCAGAGGCTGATTCCTGACTTCGGCCCATCGGCTTCTCCAGTATTTCTATTGACGAACTCCTTCTTCCGGTGCTCCTCGACCATCCGAACCGCGCGCTCTCGCACCTCCGGTGAAAACAGACTTGGAGGTCCCAGAGACCCCATCCTTGAAGAAATTAGGTCTCCGAGAAACCAGAGCCTGGTGCATCGTCCAGGCCTTGCTTGGAACTTCTAGAGCGTTCTGATCTCCTCAAAGTCTTCCGCAGTCTTTTCAAGGATTCTCTCAAAGCATTCGTCGCAAACCCGCTTGGCTGTAGAATATGCGCCGCCCAGTTTCGGGATCGCGACACAGGTTTCGCCGGCCACGAATGGCACATGACATCGTGAGCACTTGCTTTGCCGCTGCACGGGTACGCGTTTCGGTCTACCATTCGCGCCGCCGATCAGTGACGGCACAGGCCCTCTAGCTTTCCTTCTGTTCATATTCCGTCTTCGCTTTGTGTACGCGCCGGACGAGCGTTTGGAGAAGGTCATCAAGGTTATCCAAAACCTGTCTGAATTCGTCAGTGCTTGCTTGATTCCGCTCTTTCCCCAGTCGCTTGTTGATTTCGTGATTGACCATCATGAGAGCCGACACATAGTTGTTCTTCCCCGTGATGTTCAGGGACTTGTACTTGTAGGTCAGCTCGGTTCCGGCCATCGAGAGCTCGACATGATTGAGCAGGAGCTTCGCCAAGCGTTGTGCCTGTTCGTAGAGTCGTTTCTTCGCCTCTCCCCATTCGCGTTGCGGCTGGACTAGGAACGGCTCTGATGGAGCACGTTTTCGGACGGCTACGCTGCGCGCTTTCTTGACCATTTCCTCGGCCTGGTCGGGGTCGAGGCCGAAGAGCTTCAGGCGGTCGCGAAAATCTTCGACGATTTGCTGATCCTCGACGGTGGTGAAATCCTCCTCCCACAGCGATTCGACGATCTCTCCATGAACGACGAGGCGTTCCTCGGCTGTCAGCCTCGCCGAACCGTCGAGTATCGACTTGGGCACTTCGGGTTCGTCGCCGCCGATGACTTTGTCCCAGAAGGCTTGGTCGTCATTTTCGAACTGCTTGAATTCCTTCAGGCGCTCATCGAGATTCATACCGAGATGCGTCACGATATGGCCGACGTTGTCGGGATGCGTCCGGTCGTTCTGAACTACAACGCGCATGATCCTGCCGACGAATTGGACGTATGGCGCTAAGGTCCTGAACGGCCGGAAGATCGCTGCGACGCTCAGCTTCGGATGGTCGAATCCCTCACCCAGCATCTGGACCTGGACGATGCAATCCAGCGTTCCGTTGTGAAGCGCGTTGAGGATCGCCGCCTGTTCGTCGTTGCTCTGTTTGCTGTGAATGACATCCGCGTTGAACCCGCGCTCCTGGTACAACGACCGGATGTCCCGCGCATGGTTGATCGAGCATGCCACCGCGATCAGTTGATGGCGGGTCCCGCTTTGCCGAAGCTCCTCCAGCTTCTCCAGGCTGCTATCGACGATGTGCTGGTTACAGGGACGCGCAAGCGCGACACCCCGGCTGAACCAGTCCTCTTCCTTAAGCTTGAGAACCTCGTCGAGACTGTAGGCACGGCCGCGATCGTCGCGAAATCCCAGCTCGATTTCTGAGGGAGCGACATAACTCGCCTTCAGTCGCTTGATATAGCCTTTCAGCGTCGCGCTTCTGAACGAGTATCGGAAGACCAGTTCGCCATCAATTTCCTGGCGATCGCTCCGAAACGGCGTTGCCGTCAGGTGAATGACCTTTGCGGACGGAAAGCGCTCGATAACCTTTTGCCAGCTTGCGGCTGCGCTATGGTGCGCTTCGTCGACGATGATCATGTCGAAGAAATCGTCAGGAAACTGAGTAAGCCATTTGTCGACGTTGGTAGCGAGCTGCTGGATATTCGTGATGACGATGTGGGACTTGGTTGCAACTGAGATGTTGCCGGTCTCCAGCGTGCAGGCCAGTGGTCCCGCAACCATCTGGTCTTTGCTCAGCACACCCGTCTTACGCCAGAAGCATTTCTGGCGGTTCGTTATGTCCATCGCGTCGTAAAGGCCGTTTTTGATCGTGAGGTTGGGCGCGATGACTATGACGCGCCCCTCGGCGAGACCGAGGGGAAGTAGAGCGGCCAGACCAGTCTTGCCGCAGCCGACGGGAATCTGAAGGATCGCCTTGTTCTTACCGGCGTGAAAGAATTCATAGGTGCGCAGATAGCCGTCGTGCTGTGGCTCTCGCAGGAACGCGTTGCCTTCGATGTCGAAATCAAGATTGAAGAAGAAAAATTCCAACGGCTGCTTCGTGCGAACCCAGGCATCTAGCCCCGCCTTCTCGAAAACCCACTTCTTGCCGATTTTCCGGGCCGGGATGCGTCCCTCGCGCGCAAGTGTGTAGAGCGCTGTTTTACCGATACTCAAATAGGCTGCCGTTTCGTCGAGGGAGAGCCACCCAGTATTCGCTTCCATAAATCTTTTATGTCATGATGCTAAATGATATCAAATGATATATCTATATGCAATGGTTCTCAGACCGCGTCACCCACAAGATCCCGGGAGCTGGCCCACTGATCGTCGTAGTCGTCCAGGACGGCGATCTCTCCGCTCCCGACTAGACGACGCGCTCCCGGGGCAGTCAGCATCTGGGGCGCCATCTGCGATCGGTCCCGCCCGGCGAGGGCCTCCATCTCGTGCTTGACAGCACGGGTCTGTCCATCGTCGGGGCAGGGGAGTGGGCGGCCGCGACACACGGTGGCTGCGGCAGACGTGGCTGGCGGAAGCTCCACCGTGGCGTCGATCAGTCAGGCGTGATCCGTGTCCACACGCTGACCGAGGCGACGGGTGATGATGCGACCACTGCCCTCGATCTGTTCACCGCGGTCAAGGGCCCTCTCGTTCGCGTCACTGCTGACGCCGCCTCTGACACGGTCGCCGTCTACGAAACGGCGACGGCGCGGGGTGCGACAGTCGTCATCCCACCGGCCAAGACGGCGAACATATCTGGCCACGGCCCGCGGTCGCCCGCGCGGGATCGGACGGTCACGTTGGTGCAGCAGCTCGGCCGGCGCCGCTGGAAGAAGGTGTCAGGGTCCCATCGTCAGGGCCGGGTGGAGCACACGTGCTTCCGAGACACGTCCATGATCGGAGAGGGCCTCCGGGCCCGGAGGCCAGCCGGGCAGGGGAGTGAGGTCGTCCTCGGCTGTGCGATCCTCAATCGGATGACCGCCCTCGGCCGACCCGTGTCGTATCGCCTCGATAGGTGAGGATCCTGTCGGTGGGCATCGTGCGGGCCAGTCACGATTCGTGCAACAACGCCAATCAGCGCACCAACGCCGTACGTCGTGTGTCGCGTCTCGTTCGTCGTACGGCAGAGGGGTCGATCTGCAGCCGCTGGCGCCGACTGGCGACGAACAACTCCGGGGATTCGGGAAGCGGCAACCGGCCAAGTCGATACTTGATCATGATCTCCCACACCGAGAGAGCGCTGAGGTACACTGCGTTCGAGGGGGCACGACACTCCCTCCGGGTGCGCAACGGCAGCCGTGGATCATCGGACAAGAGCCAGAGAAACGTGCAGGTGTCGAGCAGGAGCGTCATGGCGATCCTCCTGACCAACGTACAGGGACGTGCGGGGCTCCAATCCGTCGTTCGAGCGCCTGCTGCGCGCGCGTGCCGGGGCCGCCGAGCCACCGTGTGACCCGCGGCGCTTTCTGGTCAGTCCGTTGGTAATTCACGCCGACCATCGACGAACTGTCCGGCGGATGGACCTCACCCGTGTGTATCAACACGCGGGACTCGCGCAACCACTCAACGACGTCCGAAAGGATCTTCGCCTCCTCTGGTTGGATCGCGACGAACAACACCGCTGTATCGTCCTTTGATTTCAGGATGGGGATTATATCTGAAAGTGGCGAAACCTGCTTGACGTTCTCGCCACTTTCCTGTAAGATGTTTCTATGATGAAGAACGCACCAGGGAAAGCCTACCGGAAGGGGATCACGCTGAAGCAGATCCTTCGGATGTTCCCCAACGATGAGATTGCCGAGCAGTGGTTTACTGAGCAGCGATGGCCGAACGGCGTGTGCTGCCCCGCGTGCGGGTCGGTGAACGTGCAAACCGGCTGCCAGCACAAGACGATGCCCTACCGCTGCCGGGAGAAGGAGTGCACGAAGAAATTTAGCGTGAAGACGGGTACCGTGATGGAATGCGCGAAGGTCAGCTACCAGGACTGGCTCATCGCGGCCTTCCTGCTCATGACCAGTCTCAAGAGCGTGTCGAGCATGAAGCTCCACCGCGACTTGGGTGTGACACAGAAAACGGCGTGGTTTCTTGCGCAGCGGCTCAGGGTCGCCCTGTCTCAGGATGGGAAGCTGTTTGCTGGCCCGGTCGAAGCGGACGAAACCTACGTCGGCGGTCGCCGCCGGAACATGAGCAGCACCAAGCGGAAGGAACTGGCGGATATCGGCCGCGGGCCTGTCGGCAAGACGGCGGTGGTCGGCGTCAAGGACCGTGCGACAAAGCACGTCGCAGCCACGGTGGTCACGGCCACGGACGCGGCCACGCTGCAAGGGTTCGTGCGTGAGCATACCGCGCCAGGTGCGACGGTCTACACAGACGATGCGACCGCCTACGAGTCTTTGCCGTTCAATCACGCCACGGTCACGCACTCGCTCTCCGAGTACGTCAAAGGCGACATTCACACCAACGGGATTGAGTCACTGTGGAGCATGCTGAAACGCGCCCACAAGGGGACGTTCCACAAGCTGAGTCCGAAGCACCTGGACCGCTACGTCCAAGAGTTCGCGGGCAAGCAGAACCTCCGTGAAGCGGACACCATCGCGCAACTGACGGCCCTCAGCCTCGGCATGGACGGCAAGCAGCTCCGCTACCGCGAACTTATTGCAAGCAACGGACTGGCAAGCGGAGCGCGGTCATAACCTGTGGCGGCCAACTTCGCCAGCGAGACGATCTGGACGGGGGACAACCTCTCCGTTATGCGCGGCATGAACGCGGAGTGCGTGGACTTGATCTATCTCGACCCGCCCTTTAACTCGAACCGCACCTATGAGGCTCCAATTGGCTCCAAGGCGGCGGGCGCGGCGTTCAAGGATGCCTGGACGCTCGATGATGTTGACGTGCATGAACACGGCGAGCTGGCCGATCGTAACCCCGCTGCCTACTCCGTCATCGAGACGGCGCGACAAGCGCACGGCAAGGGGATGCAGTCCTACCTCATCATGATGGCCGTTCGGTTGCTCGAAATGCGGCGGCTGCTTAAATTAACCGGCTCGCTTTATCTCCACTGCGACTCGACAGCCAGCCACTATTTGAAGCTGCTTCTGGACGGGATTTTCGGGCACGAGAATTTCAGGAACGAGATTGTCTGGGGCTACCGAACGGGGGGAGTGAGCAAGAAACACTGGCCGCGCAAGCATGATGTCTTGTTGTTTTACATCCGGCCACGCTACCGGCACAATCCGATTCAAGAACGGATCTACTGTGAGAAGCCATTTTTCACGACGAAAACAGACGCCGACAATCGGTATTACGCTGACGTTTTCGTGCGCGACGTATGGGATGATATCAAGCCAATCATCAACGTGTCACGCGAGCGCACGGGCTACCCGACCCAGAAGCCATTGGCTCTCCTGGAGCGCATCATCCAAGCCAGTTCCAACGCGGGCGATCTGATCGTGGACCCGTTTTGCGGCTGCGCGACCACGCTCGTGGCGGCGCGTCGGCTCGGTCGCCAGTGGGCAGGCATCGATCTCTCCCCGCTGGCGATCAAACTCGTCAATGAACGGATTGCGACGGACCTCCCCTTGTGGGGCGGTGCCACGGCCCTAGACGCCCCTCCCGTACGCACGGACCTTGGTATCCTCCCCAACTACCGGACGCACCGCCACCGGCTCTATGGCGAGCAGGAAGGCGTGTGCGGCGGATGTGACACGCACTTTCCGTTTCGCGTGATGGACGTGGATCATATTTTGCCCCGGTCGCGGGGCGGCACGGACCACGCTGACAACCTGCAACTGCTCTGCTCTGGCTGCAACCGCAGCAAGGGCGGCAAGGCTATGGCCGAATGGAGGTCTGTGCAATGACAAAGAACCCAACGCCCCGCGAGGTCGAAGTCGTCCATCCGGTCTACCAGCCGACCGCGAAGGAGCTACGCGAGGACTTGCGACTCAAGGGGACGTTCAAGACGGCGGTTAAGGCCCTCGTGCGGGCCGTGCGCGTGCGTCAGGTCATGCCGCCGAAGCCTAGATGACATCTCCACGTTAGAGCGGTGCTTGACCGCGCAGTGCCCGCAGTTTGTCGTGGCCATCCGCGGTAAGCCGCTTCACCAACCATTGCTTGCGCCCGCCGAAGCGATCAGGCGATTCGCCGTTCCACAGTTCGATGTAGCCGCGTTCCAGGCAGTACTGCAATGCCTCATCGAGATCCTCTGGCTTGACCTTTGCGTGGCTCAGATCGAGTTCGTGTATCCCGCTATTAGGCGTCTGCTTCTCAGCAGCTTCGAGCACCAGGAACACGAGATCTTGTGTCATCGTCATGCGTGCATGATACCACCGGTGGCCACGCTTGTCTTCAGCACTGGAGTTTACCATGCCTGTTCTGGGGTTCGCCACTTTCAGATATAATCCCCTTCAGGATCCGTGCTCGGGACGTGTCATAGGCGTCGCGCTCTGCGCGAACGCTCAGCAACTGTAGCTCGCCGTTCGGCGCCGTGCCGTGGATGGCGGCCTCGACCTCTTCCTCATGCACCGACCGGTTGCCCCAGTAGTACGGCTCGCCTGGCCACCCATCGACGAGTTCGATCTCGAACGTCTCTCCGCTACAGCTCCGCTTGACAGCTTCCGCCGTCATGAGCGTCTCTGGATGATTGCCACCGACTGGCCTGAGCGCGTACTGGCACTGCAGCGCGCCACCGGAACGCTCAGGCCACGACAGGATCTCGGCGAGCGGCGCAGTGGCCGTGACCCGCAAGAGGTTCGGCAGTGTTTCGGGATCACGCACCACAATCTGCCGCACATCGAGATCAAGCGAGTGGCTGTTTCCCCACCCCGCACGATTCAGCGTGCAGTCGATCAGCTCCCTGCTCATCTGCCAGCAGCCATCAGGTACTTCTCGGCCCGTGCCACGAGTGGTTCCTGGTCGCCGGAACGCGGTGCCTGGAGGCGCGCGATCACGTCGGTCAGGCTCGTCGGCAGGTCCTCGTGATGCGAGGGGTGATTCTTCTGGTCGTAGAACGCCCTGAGCCTGTTGGCGCACTGCCGTTTCGGCTGCTCAAAGGCGTCACCCTCTTCCAGCCCAGTCGATTCGCTCCAGTGGTCGGCCCCGCCGCCCTCAAACGCGTCAAGAAGATCCTCCGGAAGTGGCTCAAAGAAGCTATCCGGAACCACAAAGTCAGGGTCGGTGCCGATTGGGCGAGGCTCCGTCGGTGGCTGTGGCAACGGGCGAATCTCGGCGATGGGGACGTTGCGCCGGCAGAGGATCACGGTCTCGCCACGTTCGACGCTGTCGAGGTGCTGCGAGAGACGCGCCTTGGCATCGGCGAGGTTCACTTTGATCATATGGTTAGATTATTGACTATAAACACGACTAACATCCAGCGAGACCTTGCGACAGCGAGTTGGATTGCCGGTGCCTGGTGCGATCGACCAGCTCTGCCCCGTGGCGGCAGGCGTCGGCCTGGCCGGCGGCATGGGTCGCGAGGGCGTCCCATACCTCGGCTGTTCGCGGCCGTCGTCGCGGCTTGTGAGCGAGGAGGGATCACCGATGAAGCGCGACGAAGACCAAGAACAAACTCTCATTTTTGTGGACATGCTGGGCTTTGCGGCGCTCATCGAGAAGCATCCTTGCCGCATCGAGGACGCCCCGCCCACTGATGACGGCTATGAGGTTGTGCACACTGCGCCCACGCAAAGCCAGTTCAACCTGTTCGACCAGGTGCTCGATCGCTCTATCTCTATCCAGCAGCAGCCTGATGGCGGCATCACCGCCATGTTCTTCTCAGACTGCGCCTTCCTGAACCCTGGCAACTCCGTGCGAGCTGCGCTGATAGCAACAGATCTGATGCGGAAGTTCATCAAGGTTGGTGTCCCTGTACGGATGGGGATTGGTAAAGGGACGTTCTACTCATTCGGCTACTCGACGGATACAGGCGGGGACT
Source organism: Vicinamibacterales bacterium (assembly GCA_965249535.1). GTDB lineage: Bacteria > Acidobacteriota > Vicinamibacteria > Vicinamibacterales. The sequence goes on along the minus strand of OZ252241.1, from coordinate 947,574 downwards.
CGATGCTGGTCAGCAAATCACGATTTATCGGCACGGCCGTAGTACGGGCGCATGCCGCCGAACAATGCGGCGGGAAGGGCATGCGGATCTTTGTGCATCCTAAAGTTGACGACCTGGACAGTCACGCTGACTTTAAGATCTTGCCGGTACCGAAGGCATTCAAAGCCGCGAAGTGGGAACTCGACTACCTGTGTCGGTCGAGATCGGGACAAGAGAGGTCAACAGTGGATGCATGTGACCGCGATCTGTTCAGTCGGGTCGCAGCCATGAAGGACCCGAAGCTGCCTTGGTGCACAACTCCATTGAGGGCTGAGAGTCTCCCGTGACTCCGCCTGCCGGTCATCCGATCATTTCGCCATCGGGGATCCCGCGCGCCGTCATGGTGTTCAGGATCGTGCCCCCCACCCTCACCTCGACTCTCTGGGACGCCAGTCCCCACGCTCGCCTCGCTGCGCCCAGGATGGCCTTTGTCGCGGTGGAACGTCGTCTCCCCCTTGCGTCGCCTGCTGTCGCCCGATGCGACGTACCCCTTCCGTTTCCCCACACGTGATCGTGCTCGGATGTGACGATGCCGCGGTCGCGCGCGCGCTGCGCGCCCTTGCGTGGCGGTCTCAGCACCTTCGGCGATCGATGAGCACGGTGATTCTCCAGCGTCTTCTAGACGTCGCCGGTGGCGTACGCGGCGGCGGCCGTAGCCGAGGCGAGGGGACGCTCGATCTGGCCGACGAGTGACGCCACCCGGGACGCGTCTCGAGCCCGCGTGCTCGTGAGCTCGCCGGCGACCCCGTCACTGGGGTGCGCATCCACAGCGAGGTCGCCGCTTGCGGGAGTCCCTGGCGTTCGGCGGAGGGCGCCACTGGCCGACGTGCACTGCAAGACCGCGGCGGTCGATGCGGAGGTGGACGGGCGTCACGGTTCGCCGCTCGGAGGAAGCCACCGTCCCCAGCCTCGCCTGGCGCCTCGAGATCGTGCGGTGGTCGGGCACGTCGTTGTCCAAAGTCAGGAGCGTCAGCAGCGCGCGCAGGACGCCCTCAGTCGGCCTCGGCGAGTTCCAGTTGGCGAGCTTGCCATCGGAGAGTCCGAGTCAGACGGTCAGACTCTCGCGCGCGCGGAGACCCGTCTCGTACTCCCGCCCATTCCGGACACGGGAGGCCGTCTGGACGTACTTCCGCTGGGTGCGCGTGACACTCGTCATGCGGGACCTCGGATCTCGGGGTGGAGGGCAATGATTGACCGAGATCGCGAGTTGTGCACCAAGGCACCAACTCTGTGCAATAATGGATTGCAGGAACAAGATCGCACACGAGGCTGACTTGGATCCCGGAAACCCTGGCGAACGCTGGCCGATCGACCGGCCGTTAGTTGAAGAGGCGATCGACTTTATCGAATCGACAATTCGTGCGATCTACGAGGTCGCTGGCCCCGCCAGGACGTGAAGGCCACCGTGTCATGTCGGTGCCTATCTTGGCGATGAGCCGCAGGGAGGACCTGGCGGGTGGAAGTGGGCGTGAACGGCGCACGGCACTGGCCCACGCGCACGACGACTGCAAGACATAGAATCAGACACGGGATACGACACACGGCGGCGCGTACCGGACGGCGCCCGTGCCCGTATGTCGCAAACGGAGAGAGCCTTCGCGCCCGGAGCCCAGCTGGGCAGGGGAGTGAGGTCGTCCTCGGCTGTGAGATCCTCAATCGGATGATCGCCCTCGGCCGACCCGTGTCGTATCGCGTCGGCAGGGGAGGATCCTGTCGGTGGGCAGCGTGCGGGCCAGTCACGATTCGTGCAACAACGCCGCGGATTGGTTCGGCGCCGACGCTAGAATGGAAGTATGATGCTTCAGCCGGGCGGTGTGACACAGCGACCCTACCAGGAACTCCTCGCCAGATTGCGGGACACCTTCCCCGCACCGGTTTCGGACCGAAAACACGACGCCTATTTCGTCTTCTCGATCCTCCGCGCGCTCGATCAGGTCGATGACCTGAAATCCGAGGTGCCGTTGCTCGGCCGGCCGCGGACGCTCGACTACGCGGCCGCGGAACGGGCCGAGCTGTCCGAGGAAGGGCGTAGCGTCGAGGAGGTAGCCCGCCAGCTAGTCGGCCAGCTCGAAGGCATGCCTATTTGGGGACATCCGCGGACGCAGATCAACGTCGTTCCGCCGCCGTCGATTCCCAGCGTCATCGGGTCGCTGCTGCCGGCCATCTACAATCCGAATCTGGTCTCCGACGATATGTCGTATGGCCTCATGTTGACCGAGGCGGCGGTCGTGGCAATGGCGTCGCGGCTCGTCGGGTACGACCCGGCGCGGGCGGCCGGCGTGTTCACGTTCGGCGGGACCGGGACGGTGCTCTACGGCGCGAAGCTTGGCATCGAAAAGGCGTTCCCGGACGCGATGGACAACGGCGTGCCGGGCGGCGGCATAATCCTGGCCTCCGCGCAGAGCCACTACTGCCGCTTGAACGTCGCCGGCTGGCTCGGTCTCGGCGAGAAGAGCGTCGTTGCGGTACCGACCCACCTGGAGAACGACATCCGCGTCGACCGGCTGGAGGCGGTCGCCCGAGAGGCGCTCGACCAGGGGCGGCGCATCGTGGCGCTGGTGGCGACGATGGGCACGACCGACGCGTTCGGCGTCGACGACCTAGACGCCATCGCCGACCTGCGCGACCGGCTGGTGAAGGAGTACGACCTCGACTACAGGCCGCACATCCACGCCGACGCCGTCATCGGCTGGGCCTGGTCGGTGTTCAACGACTACGACTTCGAAGCGAACCCGCTCGGCTTCCGGCCGCGCACCGTGCGCGCGCTGGCGTCGGCGCGTCGGCGTATCTCCAAGTTGCACCAGGCCGACTCGGTCGGCATCGACTTCCACAAGACCGGGTTCACCCCCTACATTTCAAGCCTGTTCCTGGCCCGCGACCGCGCCGACATGCAGCTTCTCGTCCGCGGCCGGGAACAGATGCCGTACCTGTTCCAGAGCGGCGAGCGCCATCCCGGGGTGTTCACGCTGGAGACGTCACGCGGCGGTTCGGGGGTGCTCGCGGCCTACGCCAACCTACAGCTATTCGGATATGTGGGCCTGCGCGTCCTACTCGGCCACCTCGTGGAGATGGCTGAAACGCTCCGCGAGCACCTAGAGGGCCACGACTGCACGACGGTCCTCAACGACGACGGCGTCGGCACGGTCACCGTCTTTCGGGTCTATCCCGACGGCGTGGACACTTGGACGGTCCGGGATCGCGAGCGGACCGACCCCGCTGCGCGGGACGAGCTGCTGCGCCACAACGACTACAACCGCCGGTTGTTCCGGTATCTATACGAGCGGGCGATGCGCGGCGAAGGCGTTCGCATCTCCATGACCGACTGCTACCGGGAGACCGACTACGGGGAGCCGATGGTTGGCCTGAAGAGCTTCATCCTCTCACCGTTCATCGACGAGCGCGATGTCGAGCAGCTCGTCCGGGACATTCTCGACGCACGGCAGGCCCTGGACGCCGCTGCGCCCGAGTGAGAGCCGGATATCGCGCACGCGATGCTGCCTAGTTTTGATGCTTATGGGCAGTTATGAGGTGTGACCCTATAAGCGCAACAAATGTTCGCCAGCACCTACACGGCCGGCGGCGGAACGGTGTACTGTCCAAAAGCTTGATCGTGGGGGTGACGGCCGGTCATGTATCACGCTGCTGACCGATAGGAGGAGTGCAACATCCCACCGAGCCGCGGCGTTGGTGCATGAATGACCTTCTGTGGGTGGTGTGGTTTGGCCCGTCCTTCTCGCCTCCGCAGGAGTCACACGACCGGGATGAGTCGAAGGTTCATCCCACGTATAAGACGCAGTACCGCGTGGCGAACTGGCCGGCCTATCACCAGGCCCTCGTTCGCCGCGGCGATGTGACGGTGTGGGTGTCCTCGGAAGCGTTCGCTGCCTGGACGGCCAGGCGGAGCGGCCGGCGGGGTGGGCAGGTGCGGTACTCGGATCTCGCCATCGAGACCGCGCTGACCCTGCGGCTCATCTCCCATCTCCCGCTGCGCCAGGCCGCAGGGTTCCTGCCCGCGCTGTTCGGGATCATGCGTCTCGACCTCTCCGTTCCCGACGATACGACGCGCTCTCGGCGCCGTCAGCATCTGCGGCGCCATCTGCGATCGGTCCCGCCCGGCGAGAGCCTTCATCTCGTGCTTGACAGTACGGGTCTGTCCCTCGTCGGGGCAGGGGAGTGGGCGGCCGCGACACACGGTGGTTGCGGCCGGCGTGGCTGGCGGACGCTCCACCGTGGCGTCGATCAGTCAGGTGTGATCCGTGTCCACACGCTCACCGAGAAGACGGGTGACGATGCGACCACCGCCGTGGATCGGCTCACGGCGGTCGAGGGCCCTCTCGTGCGCGTCACCGCTGCCGCCGCCTCTGACACGGGCGCCGTCGACGAAACGGCAACGGCGCGGGGTGCGACGGTCGTCATCCCACCGGCCAGGACGGCAAACGTCTCTGGTCACGGCCCGCGGGCGCCCGCGCGGGATCGGACGATCATGTGGGTGAAGACGCGCGGCCGGCGCCGCTGGAAGCAGGTGTCAGGGTCCCATCGTCAGGGCCGGGTGGAGCACACGTGCTTCCGAGACACGTCCATTCTCGGAGAGGGCCTCCGGGCCCGGAGGCCAGCCGGGCAGGGGAGTGAGGTCGTCCTCGGCTGTGCGATCCTCAATCGGATGACCGCCCTCGGCCGACCCGTGTCGTATCGCCTCGACAGGGGAGGATCCTGTCGGTGGGCAGCGTGCGGGGCCGTGACGATTCGTGCAACAACGCCGTTGTCGGCGATGACGATGTCGCCGGGCTGCAGGGTCGGCACCAGGATCTGTTCGATGTAGGCGCGGAAGCTCTCGCCATCGATCGCGCCGTCGAAGACACCCGGTGCGGTCAGCCCCGTGACCCGCAACGCGGCGAGAAACGTGCTGGTCTGCCAGCGCCCGCAGGGGGCGTGGTCGTGGACGCGCGCGCCACGCGACCCGCGCTGCCTCGACGTCAGGCCGGTCGTGTTCGGACGGGCGGACCGTTTTTTTTAACGGTCAGGCCGAGGGCCCGCACGGCGCGCCAGATCGTCGGCACACTCGCGGGCGTGGCGAGGGTGTCCTTCAGCTCAGCCAGCGTGCGATCCGGGTGCGCCGCAATCAGATCGGCCAAGGTGTGCAGGTGCGGCTCGAGCATGCAGCGCCGTCCATGTCGCTGGACGCGAGGCGCCACCGCGCCCGTTTTGCGCCGCCGCTGTTTCAATAGCCGCACCCACGACCCGCTCACGCGGTACTTCGCCGCCACATCGGCCGCCTTCATCCCGGCATCGCTGTCGAGTAGCACCCGCTCTCGCAGATCCATCGAATAAGCACGTATCAGTCCTCCTGCATCCGTGCGCGCAGAAGTACCACGACCGTCCCAGGTAGTACAAGGCCTATTTGAAAAGCGCTCTAGGCAGTAGTAATGTACCATCAGGTCCGGTTGCCGCCCCTTGATTTCTGGGGCTCCGACGCAAGGAACATCACGTCAGAGGATGACACCAGGTGGGTGAATGACAGCACGAGTCCTTCCGGGCGGGACAAGATCCGGTGTCTGATAATTTCACGTGTCAATACCGGTGCGCTTGTCGAAGGTCCGCGAATTGTCAAGCATGGTGGAGGCGTTCGGGGACGCCAACAGCTTGCCCCAACAGAGAGTCTTCGTCATCAATTTGGCGCTCGACGAACTGATCACCAACACCGTGATGCACGGCCTCAAAGATGTGCCCACGGAGATCGACATCATGCTGCAGGTCCACGCCGATATGCTGGTCCTGACCATGGAGGACAACGGACAACCGTTCGATCCAACGCGGGGGGACCGGCCGACGTCACGTCATCGCTGGAGGATCGGGCAGTCGGCGGCCTGTGGCTACACCTGATCAAGACGTTCGCCGACCGTCTCTCTTACGAGTTCGCGAACGGTCGGAATCGGTTGACCATGGAACACGATCTGTCGCCGTCGTCGGGCTGACGCGTTCCGTTCACGACCGGCCAACGCGTCAGGTGGCGACATGGACAATGCAAGAGCGGCGGAGCGTGACGGCGGCGCGGCGCGGTCGAATTGATTGTCAGAGATCACGCCAGCCACAAGGAATAGCGGGGAATTGTCGACGTCAGCCGTTTCGACTTCATCAACGGATGGGGGGGGGGATGTGCGTCCTTCTGATTGCCGCCAGGAAACGGCACGCGCGCCAGGGAACGCGCGTCTTGTCCTCCATGCCGGACCGCCTCCACAAAAACCTCACCCCTGTGGGTCTTCATCCTCTGGTTCGGCCTCACGGCGGATCGCCGCTTGCCCTGGGGAGCGCCGCCGTCACGGTGGCGATGAACCACGTGCTGGTCAACACCACCCTGGTGACTGCGGGCGTCCGCGTGTTGCATCAGGTCGAGCCATCTCGGCCAGGACGTTGCTGAGCTCGGAGTCGACGCGTCCTTCGAGTTCGTGTTCATGCCGGAGCGGTACGAGGAGAGCTGACGCGATGTCTACCGACGGAACACCGAACCGGGACACCGAGCGTGCGTCAACCGAGGGGCTGGACGAGGCGAAGCACATCTGTGTCTACCTGGACGGCAACCTTGGACGGGAGCAGCGGTATATCGACGAGGCCATGACGCTGGGCCGCCTGATGGTGGCCGATAACATCGGGCTGGTCTACGGCGGTGCCCGTGTCGGACTAATGGGCGTCCTGAGGAACGGCGGTTTCGTCACCGGTGTCGTCCCGCGGCAGCTGACATATCAGGACCTCGCCCACGAGGGCCCGAGGCGCCTGTACGTGGTCGACACGATGCATGAACGGAAGCACAAGATGCAATCGCTGGCCCACGCCTGTCTCGCCCTTCCCGGTGGCTTCGGGACGATCGAGGAGATCTTCGAAGCGCTGACGTGGGCGCAACAGCCGCTCGAGTTGCATGGAAAACAGTGCGTCTTGCTAAACGTCGACGGCTACTACGATTACCTGTTCAAGTTCCTAGACCATGCGGTCGATCGGGGGCTGCTGAAGAAGCAGAACCGGGTGCTCGCCCGACAGGCGCCGACCGCCGAATCGGCGCTACGGACGATCCAGACGGCCTGGGCCGACGATGAGGGGCCCTGCTCAAGGTGTTGCGGGCGTACCAGCCATGACCGCGTTGACTGATGCCGCCCGCCCCTCTGCTGCTCTCTACATGAACATGGCGTACACCCGATCGCTCCGTCGATGGGCGGCCGGCGCGGCGCTGATTCTGGCGGCACCGATCGCGGCGGTCGCCCAGACCGAGTTCCACTATCAGTACGGCAAGCTCACCAATCCGTTCTCGGGAGAGCGGGCGTATACGTCCATCGTCACCGTGCAGCAGGCGTCAAGCTGGGCATTCGGCGACAGCTTTGTCTTCGTCGACATCCTCGACGACGGCGCCGCCGATGGCTTCAACGACAAGAACTTCTACGGCGAGTGGTATCCGACGCTGAGCCTCGGGAAGCTGTCGAACCGGGTGATCGGCGGTGGGCCCGTCAGGGACGTCGCCTTCATCGGCGGCATCAACGTCGACGGCGATGCCAACGTCCTGAAGTATCTGCCCGGCGTGCGGCTCTCCTGGGGCGTACCAGGCTTCGTGTTTCTGAACACCGACCTGACCGCCTTCATCGATGCCAGCAGCGGCGCCGCTCGCGGCGGGGCGCCCCGGACGAGCGACAGCTTTATGTTCGACGTCAGTTGGGGCGCCGCCTTCGACATCGGCCGCCAGTCGTTCTGGTTCACCGGCCATGCCGAGTACATCGGCGCCACGATCAACGAGTTTGGTGATGCCGTGAAGGGCTGGATCCTGGCGCAGCCGCAGCTCGGGTGGGATGTTGGCAAGGCGGTGACTGGCGCCACCAACCAGCTCTTTCTCGGCGTCGAGTACCAGTACTGGCGGAACAAGCTTGGCGCGGCCAACGACGACAACATCGCGCAGCTGTGGGTGATGTGGCGGCTCTGATGTCCCGCGGCCACGCAGAGATCTCAAGATGAGCCGTGTCACGACCAATATGCCGGCCATCCCGGCCGCCGGCATCGGGGCGCGGACGCGGGTACGCCTCGCGGTCCGGGCGTTCCTCGCGTTCGTGGTGCTCCTGGCCGTCACGATCACGGTGACCTCCGCCACGCTGCTCTACAACTCTGCGACCGCCCTGCGCGACGAGGCGGAAGCGGCCGCAGTGCACCTCGCGGAGATCCTGTCGGCGAGCTTCGCCGAGATGGGCGAAATCTCGCTGGCCAACGTCGCGCGTACGCTCGACGCGACGCTCGATGGCCAGATGGTGGCGCAGGCTCGTATCGCCGCCCATCTTGTCGCGGCGGCCGAGGCGGCCGGACAGCGCCCGACGCGCATTATCGAGACGTTCGACGCCGTCACGGCGACCGGCGTTGTTGCATGAAGAACCACTGTGGGTGGGGTGGCGTGGTTCGCACTTCTCGTGACCCGCCGCAGGAGCCACACTGCAGGGATGCAGTCGAAGGTCCATCCCACGTATTAAGACGCAGTACCGCGTGGCGAACTGGCCGGCCTATCACCAGGCCCTCGTTCGCCGCGGCGATGTGACGGTGTGGGTGTCCTCGGAAGCGATCGCTGCCTGGACGGCCAGGCGGAGCGGCCGGCGGGGTGGGCAGCGGCGGTACTCGGATCTTGCCATCGAAACCGCCATGGCCCTGCGGCTCCTCTCCCATCTCCCGCTGGGCCAGGGCGAAGGGTTTCTGCACGCCCTGTTCGGGATGATGCGCCTCGACCTCTCCGTCCCAGACGATACGATGCGCTCCCGGCGCAGTCAGCATCTGACGCGTCGTCTGCGACTGGTCCCGACCGACGAGGGGACGAGGGCCTCCATCTCGTGCTCGACAGCCCGGGTCTGTCCCTCGTCGGGGCAGGGGAGTGGGCGGCCGCGACACATGGTGGCTGCGGCAGGCGTGGCTGGCGGACGCTCCACCGTGGCGTCGATCAGTCAGGCGTGATCCGTGTCCACACGCTGACCGGGGCGACGGGTGACGATGCGACCACCGCCCTCGATCTGCTCGACGCCGTCGATGGCCCTCTCGTGCGCGTCACCGCTGATGCGGCCTCTGACACGGTCGCTCTCTACGAAACCTCGCGGGCGCGGGGCGCGACAGTCGTCATCCCACCGGCCAGGACGGCGAACGTCTCTGGTCACGGCCCGCGGTCGCCCGCGCGGGATCGGACGATCATGTTGGTTAAGACGCTCGAACGGCGTCGCTGGAAGTAGGCGTCAGGGTCCCATCGTCAGGGCCGGGTGGAGAACACGTTCTTCCGCGACACGTCCATCATCGGCGATGGTCTGCGCGCCCGGCGTTCAGCTGGGCAGGGGAGTGAGGCCGCCCTCGGCTATGCGATCCTGAATCGGATGACCGCCCTCGGCCGACCCGTTGTCATCTCGCATCGGCCGGTGAGGATCCTGTCGGGTGGCATCGAGCGGACCCCTCCATCTCCTCGTCGACAGCACGAGACTGTCGATGGTGGGCGGCGGCATGCAACCGCGAGAGACTGACTGCGTCGGGAGAGCGTGGGGTGGTCGGGGGCGTCGAGATCGACACCCATCACCGACAAGACCGACCGCAAGCAGCCTGCCGCGTGGCGTCGGCAGAGCGCCACAGCGTCACGTCCCCTCGCTGGACCAAGGCCTGCTCGTACGCTGACCAATTCCCCACGCGATACTTCGTCTTGTACTGCGGATGGACCATTGATCGCATGTCGAGATCGTGCACCCGCAGCGGTCACCGTGGCACGAGAGCCTACAGCGGCCTCGTCGCCGCCGAAGGGTTGTGCACCAACGCCCAATGCTATCATCAGGTTCTGATGACACCATTCCTGGACCGCTATTTCGGAATCGTCCAGCACGGGTCCGATGTCCGCACCGAGGTGGCAGCGGGCGCCACAACGTTCTTGACGATGGTTTACATCGCCTTCGTCAATCCGCAGATCCTCGCTGAGGCCGGCATGTCGTTCGACGCCGTCTTCGTCGCGACCTGTCTCGCGACGGCGCTCAGCACCCTGGTCATGGGGCTGTATGCCAACTACCCTGTCGCCTTGGCGCCTGGGATGGGGCTCAACGCGTTCTTCAGCTACGGCGTCGTGCTCGGCCTCGGCTACGAGTGGGAGGTCGCGCTCGGTGCGGTGTTCGTCGCCGGGCTGCTGTTTCTGGGGCTGAGCGTCCTGCCGGTCCGCCGGTGGCTCATCGAGGCGATCCCCCAGGGACTGAAACTGGCGATTTCGGCCGGCATCGGCCTGTTTCTCGGCATCATCGCTCTGCGGAACGCCGGTATCATTCAGGCAAGTCCGGCAACCCTAGTTACCACCGGTGATCTGATGACGCCAGCACCGGTGCTGGCGGTGCTCGGGTTCAGTGCGATCGTGGCGCTCGCTGCGCGCCGCGTGCCAGGCGCCGTGCTCATCGGCATTCTCGGGGTCACCGCTGCGGGCATCGCCCTGGGCGTGTCGGGCTGGCAGGGCATCGTCGCGCTGCCCCCCGATCCCACACCGACGCTGCTGGCGCTCGACATCACCGGAGCCCTGCAGACAGGGATGATCGCGGTCATACTGACGTTTCTGATCGTCGACGTGTTCGACACGACCGGTACGCTGATCGGCGTCGCGCAGCAGGCACATCTCCTCGACGCGGCCGGGCGGCTGCCGCGCATCAACCGGGCGCTGATCGCCGATGCCACGGGCACGGTGGGCGGCGCCCTCCTGGGGACGTCGCCGGTGACCAGCTACATCGAGAGCGCGGCGGGGACCGCGGCTGGTGGGCGGACGGGGCTGACGGCGGTTATCGTCGCGGTGCTGTTCCTCGCCTGTCTGTTCTTCGCGCCGCTGGCCGAGTCCATTCCCACCTACGCCACGGCGCCAGCTATCCTCTACGTGGCGTGTCTGATGGCGCGCGCCCTGGCGCATCTCGACTGGGCTGACCTGACCGAGTCGGCCGCCGCCGTGGTGACCGCCCTCGCCATTCCGCTCACGTTCTCCATCGCGGACGGCATCGGGATCGGCGTCCTGACCTACGTGCTCATCAAGGTGCTGGCGGGACGCGGGCGCGAGTGCTCGTCGGGGTTGATCGCAATGGCGGGGCTGTTCGCTGCGAAGTTCGCCTGGCTCTGAGCGGCCGGGACGGCATGAGCGAGTGAGCCGCCAACCTGGGCGTTGTTGCATGAAGACCCTCTGGCGGGTAGGGCGGCTTGGCTTGCACTTCTCGTAATCCTCCGCAGGAGCCACACTACAGAGATGAAGTCGAAGGGGCATTGTCAGACTAATGAGGCTGGACCCAAAGACCCTGCAATCAAGGACTCTCAGACTGCAAGGTGACGCCACTCGGCCAGGGCGGCGGCTCGGCCGTGTTTGACAATGTCGCGGCGATTGAGCTGGCGTGGGTGGTTGCAATGGGTGTGGATCGAGGCCTGGACGGAGGTGAATGTCTGCAGGGTCTTGATGTCTCTGACCCGAGCCATGGCCCCGTCCCGCCTTCGACAGGGTTGATGTGAGTGTTCCGCCCGGTTGTTGCGCCAGCGCCTGGGCTCTTGGCCACCCTCATGGCCGATCACCTGCATCGCCGCACGAGATGACGGGAGCCTGTCCGTGACGATCGACGCCGGTCGGCCATCACGCGTCATCGCCCGCGTCAGGCACTCACGCGCCGCCCTGCGATCCCGCCGGTTCGTGACAACACCCTCTACCACGTCGCCGTCGTGATCCACAGCGCGCCATAGATCATGGGTCGTCCCGTTGATCCGGACACACACCTCATCAAGATGCCAACGCCACAGCGAATAGAATCTATAATGAACACGGCGTTTCCGGATCTCCGCGGCAAACACTGGACCAACGCGGGTCCACCAGTACCGCACGGTCTCATGGCCGATGTCGAGGCCGCGCTCACACAGCAGATCTTCGACCTGTCTCAGCGATACGGGGTCGCGGACATACATCATGACCGCGAGGCGGATGACCTCAGGCGAACTGTTGAAAGAACGACAGGGATGGTGCATCACCAGAGGTGATGAGGCCGTACGTCCCGGCTCAAGCCGATTTACTTTGACAATGCCCTTCGGAGACTTCTGATTGAAGCGTGCCCGTCCGCGATGTTGCCAGAAGTAGGTATTCGTAGGTTTGTTTGGGTTTTGGAGTTTGTTCGAGGACGACGACAAGTTCGTCTCCGCCAAATCTTCGCTTATAGTCGAAGCGACGACTGACTGGCGTTGAATTCGTCAGTCAGCCGTTGCTCCAAGGTCAAGATAAGCGAGATGGAAACAGGCGGATTACGTCATTATCGCCTCCGGGCTTTGGCACCTCTTCCAGAAGCCGTCCCCCCCTTTGAATAACCTCGGCCAGCCATACCAGCTCCTGAAGAACGGCCAGTTGAGTTGGATCGAGGTCTGACAGTTGGCACGTTTGGAGAAGAGGTTCCTCGTCGTTTGATTGTGCCTCCGACCGCTGAAGTGGCACCGCGTCGACGTATGCTCATGTAGCCCTTACCGTTAATGACGCGACTGGTCGAGTTAGCACTTTTGACGTGTTGCCGTTGGAGATAGCCACGACCCCTTACGTATCGATTGGGCAAGCGCCCGACACGGTTGTTGTGCCAAAAAAGATGACTATTATGACCCCAGCCAACGTATAAAGGATGGTAGGGACCCCACCAATAGGAATAGCCGAAAGGGGCCAAGTAGTGGGGGTACCAAATATCGTAAGGAAGGTATCCGTACGCCCCGAAGTATCTGTCGCTTCTGGTTCTAAAGGGTACATCATTAGAGACTTGGTAGTGGTCTACAACGAATGCGTTTGGAAACGAAGTGGCGACCATGAGATCGATGATGCTCTCTGGTACGCCTGCTTCGTCGAGTTCAACGAGAGTCTTGCTGTTAAGATCGAAAGTAGTATTTGTTTCAATTAAGGCAGTTTTTAAGCCCTCCGTAGGAAGTTTTTCACTTGCCTCCAGTATCTCAGGCACCGTGAATGGAGTTGCAATTGCAGTACGGGACGCGTAGAGCCTATGAATGTTGCCTGAACTAGGGAGCGACGTACTGCTATCCGTTGTTCCCTGTTTAGAGACAGGGCGATACCGATGCACAGTGAGCGCTTGATGGCCACCCGTTTCGACAACCTGGACGTCGACCCAGATGCTAGGACTTTTCATGAAACTAATTCCAGAGACCGATCGATGAGATAGATCCTCACAATCAAGTTCAGATTTAGTAAAGAATCGATAACCATTTCTCGACCATTCGCTGGATTGCCAGCCGCTGCAATCGGATTCCTCTATCCGATGACGCAGTCCATCGGCACGAATTGTTTTCTTGAGGAAGCTTCGGTTGCCCACCAAGATTTCGAGTTCGATCCCTTCATTGTGTTTGGCAGGACTAAGACAAACAAGGGACCCGTCTTTGACGCCATTGGCCACCGCAGTGTTGGGCTCTGGTTGATTTTCTCGAGAAGCTTTGAGCGCGCCAAACTGGTCATCAAGAGACTGCCAACATCCAAGCCAAGGCACCCAACGCGCGTCAGCGGTTTCTTGCCTATTATCGATCACTGATGGAACAATTTGGTGCTCGTATGCTTCCAGAGGCCTAGCAATTAGCAGACTTACAATAAAGCTAAACAAAATCACAAAATTGAAGTTGTTTGACCTCCAGTTAATCTTCATGAGCTCATCCTCTCTGATTTTAGGCTTTCTTAGTGATTAACCGTCGTTATATTATCCTGACCACGAATTCGTGCTCGACGAACCTGTCCGATGTTGCTTCTTGCATCAACTCAGAGAGTTCTACCCAGTCAGGTTCTGAGTCTGGTTACGTCACTTCCGTAACGTACCTAAAATAATAGAAGTACACCAGCCGTGATCTTGACTCCATCAAGATCGATAGAATCAAAACCGACGAAGTCACGGTTAAGCTGGGTAGCAGCCCAACGGTATCGAACTTGTGTTGTCAGAAATACCTTTCTACTGAGTTTGATGTCAACACCACCAAAGACATGAGCGCCAAATGTCCACCCACTCGATTGGAAGTCATCAGTAAAGATCGATAGATCACTAAAGTCGACAAAATCACCAGATTGGCTGAATTTGTACCAAAGTAATCCACCACCGGCTCCCACGTAAGGGATAAGAGTACTTGGGATCCAGGCATACTGGCTCACCTTACGCCCACGAGACGTCAGGTAACGTTTGAGACTTCCACTGAGTTCTATGTCAGCCAGTCTTGACACCTGCGTGATCCCAATATCGTATTCGTCGACGAATTCACGGAACTCAGAGCCAATCGAAGTTTTGCCGAGTTCGATGGCAAATAGTGCATCGGTTTGAGGATTGAGGGTAAGACCTAAATCGAATCCGACAATAGGCCAATCGAAATCGCCCTTATCAACTGTTAGCAAGTCCCTGGTAAAGTCAAAGATCTGACTGTCCTCTCGTGAAAAGAACCGTCCTCCGCGAATGCCGATCCAACCTTTTGGTGAACCGAAGAGAAAGTCTGGATCACGTTCGGTAACCGCCTGTCTAGTGGCAGCAGTTGCGGCCGACTTGTCATCACCAGGGGACGCACCTACTGTTTGGACACATTGGAGGATTACCAACGTGCCTATAAAGTATTTAACGATTGATGGACCCCAATCCGAACAATAGTAATGCATTCTGACACCTTATAAAGTTGTTCTATTATAGAGAATGCATGTTTCGTGCCAACTGGAGAACAAGAAATTGGCGCTTCCTTGACCTATAAACCGGGATTTCCATTTTGCCGATCGGATCAGGGCCTTTATACACCAACGCGCCTCTTCGCACGCCAGATTTCTTCAGCGCACGTTATTCTGCTCCCAACTCCCGTCAGTCTGGGGCCGCGCTCGACGGGAAACCGACTGGAGCCGCTGCTTTCAGGGCATTGTCAGACTAATGAGGCTGGACCCAAAGACCCTGCAATCAAGGACTCTCAGACTGCAAGGTGACGCCACTCGGCCAGGGCGGCGGCTCGGCCGTGTTTGACAATGTCGCGGCGATTGAGCTGGCGTGGGTGGTTGCAATGGGTGTGGATCGAGGCCTGGACGGAGGTGAATGTCTGCAGGGTCTTGATGTCTCTGACCCGAGCCATGGCCCCGTCCCGCCTTCGACAGGGTTGATGTGAGTGTTCCGCCCGGTTGTTGCGCCAGCGCCTGGGCTCTTGGCCACCCTCATGGCCGATCACCTGCATCGCCGCACGAGATGACGGGAGCCTGTCCGTGACGATCGACGCCGGTCGGCCATCACGCGTCATCGCCCGCGTCAGGCACTCACGCGCCGCCCTGCGATCCCGCCGGTTCGTGACAACACCCTCTACCACGTCGCCGTCGTGATCCACAGCGCGCCATAGATCATGGGTCGTCCCGTTGATCCGGACACACACCTCATCAAGATGCCAACGCCACAGCGAATAGAATCTATAATGAACACGGCGTTTCCGGATCTCCGCGGCAAACACTGGACCAACGCGGGTCCACCAGTACCGCACGGTCTCATGGCCGATGTCGAGGCCGCGCTCACACAGCAGATCTTCGACCTGTCTCAGCGATACGGGGTCGCGGACATACATCATGACCGCGAGGCGGATGACCTCAGGCGAACTGTTGAAAGAACGACAGGGATGGTGCATCACCAGAGGTGATGAGGCCGTACGTCCCGGCTCAAGCCGATTTACTTTGACAATGCCTTCGGGACCATTCGAGCGTAGCGCGCGTTCGATGGTTTCTGGCTTTGAGCTACAGAGAAGTAGCCGCAAACGTAATCCAGGCGAAGCTCCGACAATTACCAGACCAGGGAGCGCGCCGGCTGGCAATCTTGACGCGCCCAAGCTCTTCCGGACAATCGAGCCGCCGGAGCGATCCGCCGCCAGGTCGTCACGGCACCGATTGAAATCCAAACGCGGCTCGTGTTGACTCGATAGGGTTCGCCCCGTCCAGTGGAAGGATTGGGGTCTGCGAGAGGAACCGCATCAGCTCCTCCGGCGCCTCGGGTTTGGTCTGCCGCGCGTCCACGGATCGGGCCAGGAATACGAAATCGTTCAAGGTGCCACGCACGCTGCGATTCCTGGTGCGGCCGAACGTGATCTCTGACATCCGCGTGCGTTCATTGGCGATGTTCCCAGGGGCGACGGCGACGATGGCCAGCATCACGCACACGGCGTCCGGAAATGCCGCGCCCAGCCGCTTCGCCTCGCGGATCGGAATGACAACCGGAAGTCGGGAGCGTTTGCCGATGAGGAGCAGGTGTTGGCGGTCCGACGGGATTTCAAATTGACATGTGTACCGGCACGCTGTACAGTCCCTCATGATCCGAAGGTTTCGTCATCGTGGCCTGAAGCGCATGTACGAGCGCAGCGATCCGAGCCGAGTGGGTCCCGACTTGGCGGATCGTCTCGCGCTCGCCTTGGCGGACATTGACGATGCCCGCAAGCCCTCGGACCTCGACCTGCCCGGCTACCGGCTTCACCGGCTGAAGGGCGGATTGAAGGGGTACTGGAGCATTGCAATTTCCGGCAACTGGCGGGTGATCTTCCGCTTCGAAGATGGCGATGCCTACGACGTCGACCTGATCGACTACCACTAGCAGGAGGCAGCAACATGGCGATGAGCAATCCCCCGCATCCCGGCCGCAGTATCCGCGAGAACTGCCTGGATCCGCTCGGTTTGAACGTGACCGAAGCGGCGAAGGTGCTGGGTGTCGCTCGTCACACCCTCTCGCGGGTTCTGAACGGCCACGCGGCCATCTCCTCGGAGATGGCCATTCGGCTTGAGAAGGTGCTGCCGGTGTCGCGACAGACCACTCGTCACACCCTCTCGCGGGTTCTGAACGGCCACGCGGCCATCTCCTCGGAGATGGCCATTCGGCTTGAGAAGGCGGGCTGGTCCAATGCCGAGTTCTGGCTGCGTCGACAGACCACTTGGGATCTCGTCCAGGCGCGTCCAGTCCGCCTGCGGCTCCTTCGCCAGCGGGTGCGGCGCGGTCGGAAGAATGGTTGCGACACCTCCGAACGTTGACTGCCGTCGGCATGTGCGCTGCGCGCACTGTTCGACCGACCCTTGCGCGACGACTCACATTTGACAACTCCTCCGACAGACCCTGCGGGTCCGGCGCGTCGTCCGTGTCCGTGCTCCGCCTGATCCAGCAACCCCTGATCTCGAGCTCGCGCAATGCCCCCGCCCGGTCGTAGCTGTTGCGCTCGTGCAGCTGGGCAGTCCAGGCGCCGGAACGTGCAGATAGCGTAGGACGAAGGCCGGATCACCGTCGAGCGATACCAGCCGCAGCCGTCGGTGTGAAGTGATGCAGATCTCATGCTGCAGCGGCCACGTGTTCGCTGACCTAGGACTTGAGAATCGATGGCGTGAACGACGGACGCGCCGCCGCATCTGGATGTGCCTTCTCGTTGCCGGGATGATTGTAGGGGGAGCAGGGGCGTCGGGTGGCGAACCGGGCGGTTATGGAGCTACCTTGGGAGCGACACCCATGGTTACTACGAACGTATTATCCAGAGTCTTTCACATCGCGTGGAGAGATTCTACCGGCACTGCTTTTACCATCGATCATGCCTCCAAGCAATACCTGGTCACAGCTCGCCACGTTGTGAAGGGGATTGATTCTGGAGATAGCATCCGTGTGTTTCACGAAGAGCAATGGAAAAACTTGACTGTAGATGTTGTGGGAATCGGCGACGGCGACGCAGACGTCGCGGTACTTTCGTGTCCGATCCGTATATCGCCGTCTCTTGATTTGGCTGCATCACAAGCAAACCTGATCTACGGACAGCAAGTGTTCTTTCTTGGATATCCATATGGAATGGACTCTGGTGGCGAAAAGATCAATCGGGGCCTTCCACTCCCGTTTGTTAAGTCCGGCATAGTGAGCGCTCTCGAATTCGGGGATGTATCCAAGATTTACCTGGACGCGCACGGAAATACTGGATTCAGCGGTGGTCCGGTGGTGTTTGCTCCAGTGGGTGGCTCGGCAACCGACTTACGCGTGGCTGGGGTTGTTGCAAATTATCCTGCAGCGTCACTGCAACCCGTTGTTGACCAGAACCGGAACAGAATCACTGATCCAGAAGGTAAACCAGTAGGGCTATACGTTCAGGAAAACCCTGGGATCGTCGTCGCAATTGGTATTCGTCATGTTATCGAGCTGATCGAGGCGAATCCTATCGGTTTTCCGTTAGGCGATTGATCGGGTTGAAGGTCGGCTTCGGTAGAGTCGGATTTTCTTAGTCGAGAGAGGACCCACGGCAGGTCTGCCTGTCCGACATAGCTGGCGGCGAGCAGGTCACCACGCGGTCGCCGGCCACCACGGCATGGAACCGGTCGTCGTTCCGGGAGGCGTTGTTGCATGAAGACCCGATGCATCAGTGATGCAAGTGAGCGTGGCCGTTAATTGATAGCAGGATGACAAACCATGAAGAAATCTGGGTGGACAACGCGCGTTGGCGCGAGAATTGGGATGAGGTCCAGCAGCTTCAGGGTGGCGGACAGGGCGATGCTTGGCGGGTTCGCCGAAAGCGCGACGACCGCGAGGGGTTTCTGAAAGCAGTCAGGGCGAAGGATAATGCGGAACGGTGAGCGCGCTTTTCAAGAGAGGCCAATACATACGGCACGGTTGACGTAAAGGGCATTCCGCGCTACCGGTATCGGGAGCGGGCGGAGGTGCAGCCCTGTCGCTGCGCAGCGTGTCGGTGACCACCCGCCCCGGCGGACGCGCCTGCCCCTGCCACAGCGTGCGGAACAAGCGTGTCGCCGCCCGACAGTCGCGACGCGACTGGACGAGGCTATCGAGAGGACGTCACTCTCTTGGTCGACGGCACGCCAGAGAGAGCGCCGCTGGCCCTGGAGGGTGACGAAGCCCTCGTCCAGGGGCCCGAATGTCGCCCAGGCGGCCCTGTCGACGCGTGAGCCGGCGCGCGTCGACTGAACCAACCGTGAGGCACCACAGCCGGGTCGCTGCGTAGGACACCGTGCGGCCGCGGTGGGTCGAGATCTTCGACAGCGCGAACGCTCACACCGACGTGGTGAGACGGCCAGACGGCGTGGCTGATGATCGCGGGGGGCAATCGATAGCCATGGTCGCTCAGCGTGTCGCGGTTCATCCGCCAAGTCTGCCACGCTCCCACTGCACTTGACAGTACCGTCCATATGGCATTGTCAAAGTAAATCGGCTTGAGCCGGGCCGTACGGCCTCATCACCTCTGGTGATGCACCATCCCTGTCGTTCTTTCAACAGTTCGCCTGAGGTCATCCGCCTCGCGGTCATGATGTATGTCCGCGACCCCGTATCGCTGAGACAGGTCGAAGATCTGCTGTGTGAGCGCGGCCTCGACATCGGCCATGAGACCGTGCGGTACTGGTGGACCCGCGTTGGTCCAGTGTTTGCCGCGGAGATCCGGAAACGCCGTGTTCATTATAGATTCTATTCGCTGTGGCGTTGGCATCTTGATGAGGTGTGTGTCCGGATCAACGGGACGACCCATGATCTATGGCGCGCTGTGGATCACGACGGCGACGTGGTAGAGGGTGTTGTCACGAACCGGCGGGATCGCAGGGCGGCGCGTGAGTGCCTGACGCGGGCGATGACGCGTGATGGCCGACCGGCGTCGATCGTCACGGACAGGCTCCCGTCATCTCGTGCGGCGATGCAGGTGATCGGCCATGAGGGTGGCCAAGAGCCCAGGCGCTGGCGCAACAACCGGGCGGAACACTCACATCAACCCTGTCGAAGGCGGACGGGGCCATGGCTCGGGTCAGAGACATCAAGACCCTGCAGACATTCACCTCCGTCCAGGCCTCGATCCACACCCATTGCAACCACCCACGCCAGCTCAATCGCCGCGACATTGTCAAACACGGCCGAGCCGCCGCCCTGGCCGAGTGGCGTCACCTTGCAGTCTGAGAGTCCTTGATTGCAGGGTCTTTGGGTCCAGCCTCATTAGTCTGACAATGCCGTGCGCCGAGCCTACCGGCTGACGATTGACCGGCGCGAGGCCGATGCGACTGATAGTATACTCGCCGGGTGTTCGTCGACGGAGAAGGCAATCCGCAGGGGCCTCGACTAAGGGGACGCATGAGTCGCCACGCTGTACTCACCACCGTTGCGGTTACCGTCCTCAGTCTCTCGGTGCTTAGTTCGCCGGTCTTGGCGCAGGATGAACAACAGCTTCCACGAGCCTCCGAAGACTTACTAGCCAAAGTCGAAGCTCTCCATGCGAAGCTTCTCGCAGACATCCGTGCCAGTGCCGAGGCCGGTAACGCCCTCTCGCAGTACAACCTCGGGCTGATGTACGCCGACGGCGACGGCGTCCCACAGGATGATGCTGAAGCGGTCGCCTGGTATCGCAAAGCTGCGGAGCAGGGTTACGCCGGGGCGCAGTACGGCCTCGGAGGCATGTACGCCAGCGGTCGCGGTGTCCCGGAGGATGACGCGGAAGCCGTCCAGTGGTACCGGCTGGCCGCCGAGCAGGGCCACGCCGATGCGCAGTTCGCCATCGGGGTCATGTACGACACCGGTCTGGGCGTCCCGCAGGACGCCGCTGCAGCGGTCATCTGGTACCGCCTGGCCGCCGAGCAGGGCATCGCCGACGCGCAGTTCAACCTCGGAGTCATGTACGACACCGGTCTGGGCGTCCCGCAGGACGACGCGGAAGCCGTCGCCTGGTGGCGCAAAGCCGCCGAGCAGGGCTACGCCCACGCCCAGTTCGGCCTCGGAGTCAGGTACGTTACCGGCAAAGGCGTCCCGCAGGACAGAGCGGAAGCCCATATGTGGTTGAACCTCGCCGCCTCCAGATCATCCGGCGCGGATCGTGAACGGTCGGTTGGTGCGCGCGACCGCCTAGCCGAGCGGATGACGCCTGCGGACCTGCGCGAGGCGCAGCGCCGCGCGCGGGAGTGGCACGCGGCGCACACAGTTCCTTGACCGCTGTTTGAAACCGTCGTGAAGTGCCGCGCTTAAGGGCCGTCGCCTCAACGCCGCCAGCGACAGCGAGTAGGCGGGTTCAGCCGAAGGCAGACCTTACAGGTTTTCCCACAACCGCCACGAGCGGCCGTCTGAACACCGCGTATACGAAGAACCTTTCATGAGTTCCACGCCGCCGCCAGCGTAGCCCATCCGCTACTGACGGCGGCAAGGAACGTGGCCCACAGCCACCGGGCGGCTTTATTCGCCACCACGGCGCGCAACGCGCCGAACGCCCCCGCACCACCCACAGAAGGTCATTCATGCAACAACGCCTCGTCGACGCTCGCCTCCGTCAGGGCCCGGGCGACGATCACACCTGATCGGTCGACACCGAGATGCAGCTTCTTCCAGCCTCGCCTCCGCCGTCCTCCATGTTTTGCCGCGGCCCAGTCACCCGCGCCCACGATCGAGAGGCCCGTGCTGTCGACAATGAGATGCAGGCCGGCACCCGTGGGGGCGCGACGCAGCGGGAGGTCGAGCTGCTGGCCACGCCGGGAGCGCGTGGTGTGATCGGGCGCGGACAGGGCGAGACCCAGCCTCCCGACGAGCGACGTCAAGCAGCCTTCCGTCTGCCGCAGGGGCAGGGGGAAGATGAGCCGGAGCGTCAGCGCGGGTTCGATGGCGAGATCGGAATACGGCCGCTGCCCGCCACGGTTGCCGACGCCCACGGCCTCCCAAGCGGCGATCCCATCCGGGGCCAACCATACGGTGATCTCGCCTCGCTGGACCAGCGCTCGGTCGTATGCCGGCCAATGCCCGACGGGGTATGTTGTCGTGTACTGTGGATGCACGCTCGACGTCATGTCGAGATCATGCACCTGCGGTCGCCACGATGGCCAGGAGGTCGATCGTGGCGCACCGAGGGCGCGGGTGTCCGTGCCCCAACGCCCGGCGCAATCGGCTTCGGCACGGCGGCTTGAAACACGATGAAGATTTCACTTAAGCCGCTGTCCAGATTTCGGGGTCCACTTCTAGGTGCCCGCGATCGGACGATCAGGAGGGTGAAGGCGCTCGGACGGCGACGGTGGAAGAAGGCGTCTGGTGACCATCAGCCCGCGCGCGTGGAGAATGCGTTCTTCCGGTACAAGTCGATCGTCGGCGACTGTCTTCGGGCACGCAGTTCATCGGGGCAACGGCGTGAGGCCGTGCTCGCGTGTAACGTTCTGAACCGGATGACCGATCTTGGCAGACCCGTCTCGTACCGCATCGGTAGGTGACGGGCGCGACGGTTTGAAGCGCGTAGGCCTGCCCGCATCCGCGCACCAACGCCGTAGACTGAGGCCATTGGCGCCTGCTGGGAGGTAATGGGAACACCCGCTGGGAATGAAGGCCCCGACCATGCCCGACCGTGATCAGCCGAACGGGATCGCTATTTTCGAACAACCTGATCAAGTCGTACTGGCCGAAGACTACGGTAGGCAGGGTTACGCCGGAATCGAAATTGATCCTATAGACGCGAACGAGGTTCGATGGCTGCTCAAGTCGAACGAGAAGCGGTTGATGTCGACGTGGGCGACCTACGCGACGCAACGCGGTGGCGCGTATGCTCTGGTGGATCTTTGGAGATTAGCGTCGGCGATTAGGAGATGTAGACCGTCACTAAACATTAGCATATTGCGACACGTGTCGGATGCGTTCGAGCTGATGCACGGTCGCTATCAAGCGGAACTCATGGCCGAGGCGGTAGTGCATCACCCAGGAGCGGTCGCAGTGTGCCAGAAGAGCGCGAAGGACGATCGTGTTGGAGACTTCTTAGTACGCGATAAAGAGTTTGAAGTTAAGACGATACAGACGCTAAGTACCATAGAGCTACGTCGCACTGGCTGGACGACCGCTCAGGTGGCGGCGGAGAAGCTAGTACGAGATCTACGCCGTAAGGCAAAGCAGGGGTTCCAACAGATCACCACAGACGGCACGGTTGTGTGTGTCGCCTGGTGTGATTTTGTTGGCGTGGCTCTCGCCAGAGGCCTGGCTGAATTCAGGATTGCAGGGCCCGGTATATTCGAAGGCCATCGCTATGTCGTAGGTGCCAGGAATGAAGTCGGGAGAGATTTTTGGTTCGGTTTTGCAACGAACAAAGAGTGGGAGAGCACACTATTGGACTTGGAAGCAAATCTCAACACACACCGACACAAGTCTTTGCCGTTGGGCGATCCAGGGGTCAAGTTTGCCACGAATGCGAAGGAGTGGATGTCGATAGGGAGACCTATGAGGATAGACGGGTCACGGCAGCACGAAAACTGAGGAAGAACGCTGGTGCTCGGCATCGTGGGCGGCACCACGCTTCACCGTGTGGGCCGAGACGGAACCCGAGGGAGTCTAGGACGCGGTTGCGAGCGGTGTCCGACCTTCGACGACCTTGGTCACCGCTTCTCGTCGTCCCGTGAACGAGGCGGAATAGCACAGCCGGTCCAGGCTCGAGGCTCGATAGACGGAGAGTTCACCCATGCCGAAGTATACGGCTGCGACTGAGGCTCGTTCGCGCACGCAAAGGCCAGGGAGCCTGCAGGAACAGCCTCAGGATTTGATGGGCGTGAACGTCGAGCCTCCGGTGCTCGCGTCCATGACGCTTGCAAATGGCGAAACCGTGTATGTGGAACTGTCATCCGACGGCCAACGTAGGATGCGCGAAGGAACGATCGTCGAGCTCATCAACAGTGACGTTGCAGCGCGGCACAGAGACGAGAACGGCATCAGATGGATGAGCCTGAACCGGCTAGAGCGGTTGAGGAAGGCCGAAGCAAGATCGTGCCGAGGCTTACCACTGAAGCAGTACGCCGCTTTATTGTGCGAAGCCATCGAGGATTACGACTTTCCGGCAGTGACCTATGACTTCACCGAGGAGAAACCTATCCACCATGACAGCATGCTTGCTGTCGAGCAATACATCGGCACGTTATTGCGCAGCAAAGACTTCTCGGCAGTTAAAGACGGCCTGTCGAATGTTCTGTACTGGGGGTACGCCAGGCAACCGATCAGAGATTTCAGGGTAAGTGACTTCAGGAAGACAATTCCCGATCCCGAGCGGGAACCCAAGCTTGATCAGTTCGCGCAGCTGATGCGGTCGGGGCGGTTAGATCTCTTCCAAAGCATCAAGAAACTGCAGCTCCGCCAGTTCAGTCAGATCTCGTTCGTAAGCAAGATCCTGATGTTTCTGGATCCGACACGCTATCCTGTGCTCGACCTGAAGATCGCCAAAGCATTCGCGAAGTCGTCCTTTCTGCCCCTCCAGAACATAACGTTCGCTACGTACGGCATTCCAATCACCGAGAGGAACGCAACCGCCTACGATGCCTGGGCCTGCTGGTGCCGCGAAATCGCCACGGTGGTCAACGGAACCCCTGTGTCTCCGTTCTGCGGCGTCCGATATGTCGGGATTTATCATCTAATGTAGGAAATCGCCGGGTGATTGTTGGAGCAAGAGGGATGTTCGACTACAAGTTCGATCAAGACAGGTTTTTCGACCAATTACGCGACTTCACTGACTTCGCCGAGGCCAGCGAAAGGCGTTGGTGCGCTGATTCAGCGCGGTGGGCGAGCAGGGGCCGGCATGTTGACCATCGCGACCGCCGGCGGGTCATGATCTCGATGTGAAGTCGAGCGTGCATCCGAAGTACACGACAACGTATCGCGTCGGGAACTGGGCCGAGTACGACCGAGCCCTCGTGCGGCGGGGCGACGTCACCCTCTGGCTCACGCCAGACGCGATCGCCACGTGGGCAGCGGCTGGCGTCGGCAGGCGGAGCGGGCAACTCCAGTATTCCGATCTCGCCATCGAAACCGCCCTGACGCTCAGTCTCATCTTCCACTGACCGTTGCGTCAGACCGAGGGCTTCTTGACATCGATCTTCGGGATGCTGGGCGTCGATCTCACGGCACCCGATCACACCACGCTCTCGCGACGCGGTCAGCATCTCGCCCTCGCGCTTCGGCGCGCCCGCCCGGGCACCAGCCTGCACCTCATCGTTGACAGCACCGGACTGTCCATCGTCGGCGAAGGTGAGTGGGCCGCGGCGACACATGGGGGCCGAGGGCGACGCGGCTGGAGGAAGCTCCATCTCGGCGTGGGAGGGTCCCGTGTGATCGTGGCCTGCGCGCTGACTGAGCCGACGGCCGATGACGCGATTACGGGGATCAGTCTGGTCGACGAGGTGGATGGACACCTCACCAGAGTGACGGCGGATCCGGCCTACGACACGCTCGCGTGCTATGGTGCGGCCGGTGCGCGAGGAGCGAGGGGCGTGGTGCCGCCGACCAAGACCGCGTCGTTGTCTCGACGGGGCACCCGATCAGGTGCCCGCGATCGGACGATCAGGAGGGTGAAGGCGCTCGGACGGCGACGGTGGAAGAAGGCGTCTGGTGACCATCAGCCCGCGCGCGTGGAGAATGCGTTCTTCCGGTACAAGTCGATCGTCGGCGACTGTCTTCGGGCACGCAGTTCATCGGGGCAACGGCGTGAGGCCGTGCTCGCGTGTAACGTTCTGAACCGGATGACCGATCTTGGCAGACCCGTCTCGTACCGCATCGGTAGGTGACGGGCGCGACGGTTTGAAGCGCGTAGGCCTGCCCGCATCCGCGCACCAACGCCTCGACGCGCAGGCTCGCGACCTGGTCGAACTTCCCTACGCGCGCAGCGAAGGCCGCTGTACGCGGTCCCCGTGTTCGTGCTGACCGTTCCCCCGCAGACCGTGCAGCGGCACCGCCAGCGTCGGCCCCACTTCGTCGGAAACGAGCCGTGGCCCACGATGTTGAGGCCCAGTTTTCCACGGTTGTCACACCCGCGCTTGGCGCAGGCCATCCCGTCGATCGCGTGCATCGCTCAAGTGTACCTGGGGGGAACCCGCGGTTTTCGCCCAAGATCTCGGAGGTGAAGGCGACCGATCAACAGCGACCGGCGCAAGCACCCAACAACGCCTCGAGCAGTGGTGGCTGCATCACTGGCTCTAGCGCCCGTGGTGGTCGGCGTGGTATATTGATCGTAGCTATGGGTAGCAGGCATCTGGCCGTGATCGTCGTCGTGCTCACGCTGACGGCGCCGTCCGTCGTGGGAGTTGTCTGCGGCTTGACCTGCGCGGCCGGCGCGCAGCATGCGATGGTGACGGCGGGGCATCACCAAGCCGGCATGGACATGGCGGGCCAGCGGATGACCGGTCATCACATCTGTAGCCACGATGTCGCCTCGGTTGAGTTGTACAGCCGGACTGCCAAAAGGCTACCGGGGGCGGCCGATGAGGTCCTCTCGGTCGTTTTCTCTCGAGCCCTGATGGCCGTTCTGGCGCAGCGCTCGCCTGTCGCCGCGTGGAACTCGCCCGACGACAAGGATGTTTCGCCTCCGACTCGTTCTCTTATTCTCCGCATCTGATCTTTCCAGTCATCCAGTGTGGCTAGCCGCGCGTGAGCGCGGGCGGTCGTGCGCCCGCTGATCATGCCGGTTCGCCGCCGTTGATACCGGTTCACTTATCCGCCCGGTGGGCGTCCACGGTGGAGCGAGTCGGGCGTGACGGGAGATGTGCAGATGATGACTCGAAGAGAGGTATTGCGAACGGCGGCCTCGACTGGTGCGCTGGCGGCCCTGCAGGGTCTGCTTCCAGCCTGGGCGAGTATCCCAGACGGCCTGCAGGGCCCCGAGTTGGTCGCCGGGTCTCGGGAGCTCGACCTCGTGGTTGGGCGAACCGCGATCCAGATCGACGGACGGCAGAGCGTGGCTGTGACCGTCAACGGCAGCATGCCTGCCCCCTTGCTGCGCTTTCGCGCGGGTGAGGCGGTCACCCTCCGCGTGCGCAACGAGCTGGACGAGCCGACGTCGATCCACTGGCACGGCATTCTGCTGCCGTTCGAGATGGACGGCGTGCCAGGCGTCTCGTTTCCCGGCATTCCGCCGGGCGAGACGTTCGTCTATCGCTATCCGGTCACGCAGACCGGCACCTACTGGTACCACAGCCACACGGGCTTGCAGGAACAGCTCGGGCACCATGGACCGCTGATCGTCGATCCCGCCGGGACCGACCCTGTGGCGTACGACCGCGAGCACGTCATCGTCCTGGCCGACTGGATGTTCGAGAACCCGTACTCCGTGCTCGCGAGGCTCAAGAAGCAGGCAGGCTACTCGAACTTCCGGCGACGAACGGTGGGGGATTTCTTCCGCGACGTGTCGCGCAACGGTGTCGGCGCCACCGTAGAGGACCGTCTGCTGTGGGGCCGGATGCGCATGATGCCGACCGACATCGCCGACGTGACGGGGCACCACTACACCTACCTCATGAACGGGCAGGGGCCGGAAACAGGGTGGACCGGACTGTTCAGGCCGGGCGAGCGTGTGCGTCTCCGGTTCATTAACGCCGCGGCGCTAACCTACTTCAACCTGCGAATTCCGGGGCTCCCGATGACCGTCGTTCAGGCCGACGGGCAGCATGTCGAGCCGGTCACGGTGGACGAGCTGCAGATGGCCGTGGCCGAGACCTTCGACGTGATCGTCGAGCCGATCGAGGGGCGAGCCTACCCCGTTTTTGCCGAGTCGATGGATCGCACCGGCTACGCCCTGGGCACATTGGCCCCCCGCGAGGGGATGACCGCCGCAGTGCCAGCGCTCCGCGAGCCGCCGCTGCGCACGATGGTCGACATGGGCATGGCGATCGACCAGTCAGACGCCACAGGCGGCATGAACATGCGAGAGATGCACATGCCGATGGCAGACGGCCACGGCATGGAGGGGATGGCGGCGGCGGGTCCCGTCGTGGCTCGTCACGGGCCCGATTCGCACGGGCCCGGTAACACGGACGTGGCCGAGGTGCAGCGCAACCGGCTCGGGGAGCCCGGTACCGGGCTCCAGGGCGTCGGGCATCGGGTGCTCCTCTACACCGATCTTCGAGCGCTCACGCCCTACAACCAACGGTCGCCAGACCGCGAGATCGAGCTGCACCTGACCGGTAACATGGAGCGCTACATGTGGTCGTTTGATGGCCAGAAGTTCTCCGAGGTGACCGGGCCAATTCCGTTCGAGCACGGCGAGCGCATTCGGCTCACGATGGTCAACGACACCATGATGGAGCACCCGATCCACCTGCACGGCATGTGGATGGAGCTTGAAAACGGGCACGGCGAGTTCCGGCCGCGGAAGCACACCATCAGCGTCAAGCCCGCAGAGCGGCTCTCGGTGCTGATCAACGCGGATGCCCCCGGGCGGTGGGCGTTTCACTGCCACTTCCTCTACCACATGAGCATGGGCATGTTCCGTGTCGTCGAGGTGTCGCCCTACGAAGGAGAGCGCTCATGAAGCACGTGACGCTTGCGTACGCCGTGGCCGTGCTCGCCCTGGCGGGTTCGGCGGCCGCCCAGGAGACGCCACAAACGGGAGCGCCCGTTGAGTGGGCCGGGTCCATGCTCGACCCTCAAGTCTCTACGTTTGTCCAGGCCGAGCGCCTGGAGGGGCGTACCTCCGGTGGCGAGAAGGGCTATCTGCTGGATCTCCAGGGCTGGGTCGGCACCGACACCAGCAAGTTCTGGGGGAAGGCCGTGGCCGAGGGGGTGACCGGCGAGCAGGTGGAGGGCGTGGAGGTCCAGGCGCTCTACAGCCGGATGATCAGTCCGTTCTTCGACCTGCAGCTTGGGGTGCGCCAGGACATCGCGTCCGACGTGTCCCGGACCCACGTCGTCATCGGGGTGCAAGGGCTCGCACCGTACTGGTTCGAGGTGGAGGCGGCCGCCTTCATCAGCCACACAGGCGACGTGACAGCTCGCTTGGAAGCGGAATACGAGCTGCTCTTCACCCAGCGGCTCGTACTCCAGCCGCGAACCGCGCTTGATTTCGCGTTCCAAGAGGTCGAGGCGCTCGGTCTCGGTGCCGGGCTCTCGTCGGCCGAAGCTGGCCTGCGGCTGCGCTACGAAATCCGCCGCGAGTTCGCGCCCTACATCGGGGTGTCGTGGTGGAAGGTGGTGGGTGGGACAGTCGACGGCCCGCGCAGCGCCGGGCAACGACCCTCGGAGATGTCGCTCTTGGCCGGCGTCAGGATGTGGTACTGAAGACGCGAGAGTAATGACAGACGAACAACAAGGCTCCCGACCACCTTCGCGCAAATGGCCGGGTCACGGCGCGCCGCGTCTCCTTTGCACGCATCCGACCCTACGGGTAATGCCGGTTAGTTATCTCGTTTCGTCTTCATTTAGCGGGCGATCGGTGCTTCCGTCATCAAGTGTTGTTACGCCGCAACCGGCATGTATCATGATGGCAGCAGCGGCCATCCTGCGCGAGTTAGCGACCGTCAGCACGTCGCTCAGCGACGAAACAAGGCTCCGCAGAGACACGAAGATGTCCCGCAGGGTCAGCCCCGCCGCGTGGCGAGTCCTGCCTGCATCGCGGGAGTCCGCGGGTGGGTCTCGAATTCCGAATTCGGTCGCTAAATCGAGGCCTGGGACACCATTGCGTGGCGCCTGAGTTCTGACCTACGCTGTCTCGCGCATGAAGGATCTCCTGCTCCCCCTGCTTCACCTGGCCGTCACAGCCGCGAAGCTCTGCAGACCCGGCGGCGTGTGAGCCGTCATCGCTGAGAATCTCCTGCTCAAGCAGCAGCTGATCGTGCTACGCCGTTCGCGCCAGCGTGCGCCGAACCTCAGAGTGGGCGATCGGCTCCTATGCGGATTCGGGGCGCTTTTCCTGAGTCCGGGACGGATTCGCAAGGTCGCCATCGGACTGCGCCCGTCCACGTTGCTGACCTTCCATCAGGCGCTGGTGCGCGGCAAGTACCGCCGATTGTTTTCCTCAAGCGCGCGACCGAAGAAGCCGGGCCCAAAGGGGCCGAGCGAGTCGCTCATCCGCGCCATCGTCGAGCTCAAATCGCGCAATCCTCGATTCGGGTGCCCGCGGATTGCGCGCATCATCTCGCAGACGTTCGGGGTCGACATCGACAAGAACGTCGTGCACCGCGTGCTGGCGAAACGCTATCGTCCCGCCCCCGTAAGGTGCGTTTAATGGGCCGAGGTCCGGTCAGTGCTGGTCGAGTCTCCAAGTAATCTCAGGCCATGCCGCCTGCGCTACAGGTCCTCGTTCTCACGTTCGCTGGCTGGGTGAACCGCCACCAAGACGATCTGATCGCGTATCTCCGGGAGGAGAATCGGGTTCTCCGGGAGCACCTGGGCCCGCGGCCGCTTCGCCTGACCGATGCCCAACGCCGTCGACTCACTGTGCGCGGCCAGAAACTCGGACGGCGCGTCGTGATGCAGGTCGCCGGCATCGTCACGCCTGACACGATTCTCCGCTGGTACCGGAGATTGATCGCCCAGACATACGACGGCAGCGCCCGCCGCGGTCGAGGCCGGCCGATGCCGCGACGTGACGTGGCCGCGCGCGTGGTCCGGATGGCGGTCGAGAATCCCCAGTGGGGGTACGCACGGATCCGCGGGGCGCTCTCGAACATCGGCCACGAGATCGCTCGGACCACGGTGAAGCGGATCCTGCACGACCACGGGATCGACCCGGCTCCCGAGCGGAGCCGGCGCCTGCCCTGGAAGACGTTCCTGCAGGCGCACTGGGAGGGCCTCACGGTCTGCGATCTGTTCACCGTCGAGGGGCTCACGCTGGCCGGGCTCCAGCGGTACCTGGTCTTCTTCGTGATCGCGCTGCCGTCCCGCCGCGTGACCATCGCCGGGATCCATCCGCAGCCGTACGGCGCGTGGATGGAGCAGATGGCCCGCAATTTGACGGACCCGGTCGATGGCTGCTTGCGCCGCGCCCGCTATCTGATGCACGACCGCGACCCGTTCGACACGCGGGTCTTTGGCGAGATCCTCGAGGGCGGGGGTGTCCAGCCGATCCGTCTCCCGCCGAAGAGTCCCAATCTCAACGCTGATGCCGAGCGGTTCGTCCGCTCTACGAAAGAGGAGTGTCTCAGTCGCGTCGTCCCCCTCGGCGAAGGGCACCTGCGTCTCCTCGTGGGCGAGTACGTCGACCACGACCATCGCGAGCGAAACCACCAGGGACTCGACAACCAGCTCCTGCCACGACCGCCACCGCCGGTGAGCCTGGCCGCCGACGTTCAGCGGCGGGAGCGTCTGGGCGGATTGCTCAATTTCTACCACCGGCAGGCCGCATGAGCGGTCAGCCGATTAAACGCACCTTACGCGGACGGTACCTGGGCGGCAAGCTCCTGATCACGCACCTGGGCGAGGAGTACGTGTCCCGGATGTTCGCGACTTACGCCTGGCGCGTACCGGCGGAAGCCGATCTCGTCTGCTACTGGTTCGAGAAGGCGAGCTAGCAGATTGCATCCGGCAAGGCGGCTCGAGCTGGACTCGTCGCGACCAATTCCATACGCGGCGGCGCGAGTGTCGTGGGTCTGCTTCTCGCGAGCGGACGATGCGTCCGTATCTGGTGTCACGGGTCACCCAATAATCCCCATGCGTGGTCATTGAAAACTCCCCACCCCACGTGCTGAGGGGAGGGGCAGGATGTTGACGACAGAGCGGACGATCGACCTCGACCGGCGAGCGCTCGGGGAGGTTGAGATGCTGGGAAAGGAGCGGTGGGGGAAGGTCCGTCGTCGGGCATCGATCCGAGCGATTGCTCGCGAGCTGGACCTTGACCGGAAGACGGCGCGGCGGTGCCTGCTTCATCTTGATGGCATGAATGTATGGATCCTGGTCATTGGAGGCGGCACCACATATCTCTCGAATGCGTATCCTGGAGACGTTATTCCGCTTTGTATAATGCTGAACAGCAATACGAGCAGGTATTCAAGGCTATTGTCGGGTTTCACGAAAGTAACTCCAGAGCAACCCAACGCGGTATATGACATTTGCTCGCCTGCGGCTGGTGCCAGCATTTCCTGGTTGAGAGTCAAAACGACGTTTGGCCTCAATTCTTCCGGCACCTGGCCGTACAGATCGACAGTATGCTCGATCATCGTCTCAGGCTTGGCCCCGAAAAATTGACCGAATCCGAAGGCGTAAATCTGACCGGAAGAGGATGAATTCTGTATTGTTTTCCAACTGCCGTTCGTGACACGCGTGATCTTTTCAAGGAAGGTTCGGACTTCCACCTTACCTGGCGGTAATCCTTCTTTGTGGTTCGACGAGTTTTTTTTAATCGTCTTACCGACGCGATATCGCTGTATATGTCGCCCAATTCTTTTTTTTTCAATTGTGCTTTTTAGCGAACCGACGGCGATCATCGATTCACACGGATAGTAAAAGACGTCTTCCACATTGAACACCGGACAAAAGTGTCGTTCGTAGAGTATCAGGTCCATTTGTCCAGACGCGTTGCCTTCGCTGTCGATGACACAACCGGTTCCTACGCCGACTCCACTTGCCAGAATGGATTCAAGTTTTGTCCTGACGGCATTTTCCCTAGCTTGCCCTTTTAGTCCGGGCGTTGTTGCTTGTCCAGCGCTGCGATATGCGAGCATCAATTCCTCGCCGAGGTTCTTGATGTATTTGTGCGTGTCGAATTGCGGCATATTTCTATATCTGTGCTAATTCAAGAGCGCTCCTACACCAACTCGACGTTCACGCGGCGCCCGACCATTGCGGCGGCCCGTTGCAGGCTGCCGAGCGTGATGTCGTTTTTCGGGTCGAGCAGCCGGTCCACCTGGGTGCGGCTCGTCTTCAGCAGTGTCGCCATCTTGTTCTTGGAGATGTTCTGCTGCTTCATGGTCTCCGCGAGCTGCCATGCGACGACCTCCTTGATCGTCTGCGCCTGCGTTTCCTCGAAGATGCCTTCCTTCTTCAGGAAAGCATCGATGCTCGATCCCATATGCGTCTTGCGCATCGTTCCAACTCCTTCTGACGTGTTCGCGCCGTTGCCAGATCCGAATCTGGCGTTGCCCGCGTTTTCTTGATGAACCCGTGCAGCATCACCAAGTGCTGGCGGTAGAGGCACAGCAGCCCGCGCGCCGTCCGTTTCGTCGGCAGGTCCGTTCGGATTTCCCAGAGGCCGTCGCCCATCGGGCGGGCCGGCGGCGCGGGCTCGTCACGCTTGCGCCCCGGTCGATGTTGACGCTGGCCACGTGAGCGCGAGCAAGCCCGGAGCCCAAGCCAGCGCCCACATCGCAAACTGCAGCAGGTAGTTGCGACCGTCCACCGGCAGCCGTCCCCAGAGGTCGTTGCGGAGCAGCGCGAACGCGATGCCCGCGGCGACAGCGGCCACAACACCTCGCGTCGCGACCTCCTTCCAGCCCCGCCGATTCGGTGCCCGCAGCCATCGTCCGTCAAGGGCGGCTAACAGGAGCCACATGATCACCCAGGCGCCTAGGATCGCCGTGCCGTAGGTGCGCGAGTCCATCACGACGATGAGGACGTAGTAGCTGAGGGCCCCGCCAAGGCCGGCCAGCGTACCGATCGAAAGCCCCTTGGCGAGGCGGTCGCTGGCCGCGCCGATCGCGCCGCCTACTGCAGTCAGCAGCAACGCCCCGTGCACCAGACCCGCAACCATGGTGTGCCGCACTCCGACGGTGTACCAGATGAAGTCGCCGAGGGTTGCTGCGGCAGCAACCCTCGGCGACGATACCAACAACAATGGTCATGTCAAGCTCCCGTCCTCACGGTGCGCCGGATCGGCTTCGAATTCGGCGCAGGCCTCGGCCTCGAGTTGTTCGGACTCAGCGTAGACCTCAGCCTTGAGGCTTGACAATCCTTCCAGCTTGCCACCTGCGTGTCTGATGGAATCACGGATCAGGATCCGGATTTCTCTCAAGAACTCGTTGCTGGGCGGATCGGCGATCTGTCCGGGAATGGGTACGGCCTCACTGTAGATGAATTCGACGTCGCGGCGGCGCGTCCGGCCCGAGCCAATACCGCGATGGGCATAGGCCTTTCGCCAACTAATGATCTGATCCTGCACTATCCGTTGCTCGACCCATTCGTGCAGGCGGCGGGACACTTCCTGCACGATCTTGTTGACGGCGAAAGTCATCATTTCATCCGTAGCTCCGTGCGTAGACTCCCAGCGCAGAGGTGAGCCCAGAAACGGCCGCACGCGAGCTTGCAGGAGATCGATCAGGTTGGCAACAGGCCGGAGCGTGCTGTACTTGTTTTCGCCGAGATGACCGAGCTGCCGTGTCAGCGCCTTCACCCTTGCCAGTGCTCAATTGGAAGTATGATCTGCCATCGCTCGCGGAACTGGACCACCGCCCTGTGAATCGCGAGCACGAGATTGGCGTCATCGTAGACGGACGTGACGCTATCTGGAATAGGGGGGGGTACCGAGCTGCTCCAGCGTCTTTAGCAGACATCGGAGACGGTCGGCTGTGATGCGCTCCGAGTGTTTGTTAGGCGGGTCTGGAATCTGATTCTGCAGGTTAGAGAGGAAAAAGGCTCGATCTGAAGTCATCGTCTTCAGCGCATTCTCGACGCTTCGGTCCAGGCCCATCTCCTTGCCGATAGCGGCGATCGATTGATCCAGCGATGCCAAGATATGCTGCTCCTTGGCGTTGCGGTTGGGAAGGTTCGGGCCGCGCATTTGGTCGAAATGAGTGAAGACCGCCACGAGTCTCGACTGCTGACCATGGGAGACAATGCTGCGAAGCGCCGAGTTCGGGGCACCGACCATCGGCTGCGGAGCGTTGTCGACAAGGAGGATCGCGTCAGCGATCTGGTAGCGGCTGGTCGCGCGCGTCGAGAGGCTCGAAGCTGTGTCTGCAGCGTGCCCCAAGCCCTGCCATCCATCAGCACGAGCTTGGGTGCGTCAGCTGCCCACCACGCGGGCCGGAACGGGCCTCGCACGCGGATGCCTTCGACCAGCGGCGTGAGCAACCTACCGAACTGCGGTGCTTGGTTGCTGGTAAACTGGCTGGCGCGGCGGAGAAAATCTTCCCGGTCGCCAGAGTGGTACGCCCAGCGCTTGGGCCACTCAGATTCTTCTCGGTGTAACTCGCCATCGGCGAGCAAATCGAAACGGGATTCGATAGCGTCCAGGACATCATCCACTAGCTCATGGAAATCGTCTTGGTCACGAAGATCATCCTCAAGTAGTTCCTCGAAAGTATCGCGGTCGTTCTGTGAGGCGCTGTCGAGCGAAAAATTTAGTGTGCTTTCGAGCTTCCGGCTAACCACATTTGCCACAGAGGATATGCGGGTGAGGTATTCCTGGATCGCTACGGCAAAGCGCTCGCGATCCTCTGAGGTCGCGGCGTCGGCGAGTTCGAATTCCTCGCCGGCATCTTCGATCTCCTCGTCATCCGCGTCGGCGTCGAGCGTGCCCAGGATGTAGGTCAGACGGAACCGCTGGTCGTTATGTTCCAGAAAGCGTTGAACGGTGCGCTCGTGCGGCTCTCGTTTCAGGGTGCTGATCGCGGCAGCCGTCACGCATTCCTCGACGTACTGGCGAACCAAATCCTTTGGGAGGAATGAAACTGCTATTTCAAACTCCCGCGAGTCGGCGGTGATGATTTCGATGTTGCATGTCGTCGTTCTGGCCGGCGCTGTCGAGGGAAACTTTTCACCTTTCCTGCCCGTGCCGATCAGCTGGCGCACCAGCGTGGTCTTCCCGGCTCCGGTCGTGCCAAGGGAAAGCACGCGGGTGTAACCGGTATCAGGTGTCGGCAGCGAAATGACCGCGTTGCGCAACTGCCAGCCGTTACGTACCAGTGGGACGAGATTGTCATAAAACGTCGCTACGATCTCGCCCGCGAATGTGCGTGAGGCCTGCTCCCTCATAGCCGGGCTCCACTACTTGCGATCGGAGAGCAACTGGTTCGCCTCGTCAACCATCTTCTGGGCGAGTTCTTTGTCCGTGGTCCTGAGGCTGCGGCGGACCCTCCGACCTAGTTTCCCCTGTCATCCATCCGAAATGGGTGACGGAAGATTACGGACCAGACGGAACGGTTTGGCCCTCCAAGGCTCAATGTCGCTCGGTATTTGATCTCAGCCATGCCACCTTCATTCGGAACACTCAGGAACACATAATAACTTAAGTTCTTCGTGCGGCCAATATCAGTGGAACACTTAGGAACACGATTCAAGCGCCAAGACGTGGCGGTGCATCACCCAGGCGGCACTGACCTTGACTAGAGTTCCATTCTTGTCGCATTATTGCTTTTTGTTCGTCATCTGTCCTGAGGTTTGCAGCGGCGAACGTTTCGAGGTCATCGACGGCCAGCAGCACATCAATGCCCTGCACGAGTTCCACGAGGGAGCGTCGAGCAGCAGCTAGCGTCAGCGGTCCGTCTGTCGAAGAAGATGATTAGGTGTGCGCCACGCGTGGGCGCAGTGGGAGGCGGACGCAATGGCGACGATGAAACAGGCGATCAAGGAGGCTTTCGAGCAGAGCGAGGGCGCTTTGTCTAAAGAAGTGATTCGGCAGTGCGTCGACGAACGGTATCCTGGCATTTGGCAGCCGTCCACGTTGACGGCCCACCTCTACGCGTGCGCGATCAACAACCCGAAGTCCTACCTTCACCACCCATACGCTAAGCGGTTCCTCTACAAAAACGCCGACGGGACGTTCGAGCTGTACGACGAAGGATCTCATGGGCCGAATATTTGGACGCCGGACGAAGCAGAGGATATCGAGGATGCCGCGCAGGCGGTAGAGGCGTCGATCGGTCTTGAGCGGGACATCGAGGACCAGCTTGCACACCAATTGGACTCCCTTGAACCGGGTCTGAAGGTCGTGGCGCGACAGGTCAAGATTGACGTGGGCCGCGTGGACATCCACGGCAGGGGCGCCGACGGAGCGACAGTCGTTGTCGAACTCAAGGTCGGCGAGGCCAAGGACTCAGCCATTGGACAGGTTGCCCGCTACATGGGTTGGTACCAGAAGGAATGTAAAGGGATCGTCCGGGGGATCTTGGTCGCTTCAGACTTCCCCGAAGGCGTGCAGTACGCGGCGAGTGCGGTGTCGAATCTAGCGCTTCGACGCTGTCGCATTCAGCTTGCCTTCGAGAAAGCGGAACTAAAGAGCTAGGTGGTTGTCGTGAAATCTTCCGCTTAGCAAGGGCCTCAACGTGCTGCAGAAACAGCCGAAACGAGGCCGGTTGTGGCTGGCTGACGGGTCCTGCATTCGCCGTCGTCCCGAGTAGTGCCATCACGTCTGGGCGTACGACTTCGTGGCTTGACCGCACCCACGCTGGTACTGTCAAGGGAGCGTTCATCGAGCGCGCCGGTACTCGGGATCGTGATCGCAGTTCGCGTCAGGCGGCGGTCGTGACGGCATCCCCAATGAGAAAAGAGCGTCTTCGTCGTTCCCGCTGGTGCACCGCTCGCACCAGGTGACGGCCACCGCCGACGAGGGTGCGGACGAGTCCATGCACGGACAAGCATCGTTGTGCCTGCCCGGGAGAGTTGACCCGGCGCAGGTGTCGCGCGCGGTGCCGTGTGGGCTGGTGGGAGACGTCGGCACGATGGTGCTCGTATCGGTCCGTGCGCTGGGCGACGGACGGCAGGACCGCTCGGTGTGCAGCCCGGTCGCGGCGCAGCGTGTCGGTGACCACCCGCCCCGGCGGACGCGCCTGCCCCTGCCACAGCGTGCGGAACAAGCGTGTCGCCGTCCGACAGTCGCGACGCGACTGGACGAGGCTATCGAGAGGACGTCACCCTCGTGATCGACGGCACGCCAGAGAGAGCGCCGCTGGCCCTGGAGGGTGATGAAGCCCTCGTCCAGGGGCCCGATGTCGCCCAGCCGGCCCTGTCGACGCGTGAGCCGGCGCGCGTCTACTGAACCAACCGTGAGGCACCACAGCCGGATCGCTGCGTAGGACACCGTGCGGCCGCGGTGGGCCAGGAGATCTTCGACAGCGCGAACGCTCACACCGACGCGGTGAGACAGCCAGACGGCGTGGCTGATGATCGCGGGGGGCAATCGATAGCCATGGTCGCTCAGCGTGTCGCGGTTCATTGGCCAAGTCTGCCACGCTCCCACTGCACTTGACAGTACCTCACCAAAGCCGGCGATACCTAACTTGCGCTACCTGCTGCTCGGTGACGCTGCCGGAAATCGTCATGGACGAATAATCGAACCCTGTCGTGCCAGACACGAAGACCCAGTCTCCTTGCAAGACTGCTCGGGAATATCCGATCTCACTTTCGAAGGATGACCCAGAGCTGATGAGGCGTCTTTGATTCGGCTTTGACATCTGGTACTTATCCGGGATTTCCGATTTGCCTGCCCCAGATGGCCCCTTTAACACACCCGAAGGCCGCCCAGCGCACGAAACTCTTGTTCGTCACAACATCGTCCCGCTTCAGAGGCCGTCAACTCAGCTCGGGCGGCCGTGCGACCCCGTAGTGTCCCATTAGTCGGCCGACGCCTCAGAATGTCAGTGGTTGTGGCCGCCTGAGCAACACCGCCCGATGCGACGATGATGCCGGCGGTCCGGCCCAGCAAGTATCTGACCATACTGGGACTTAACGACAGACGAAGACGGTGCGCCCGTAGCTTAGTTGGATAGAGTATCGGCCTTCTAAGCTGATCAGGCCTGAACAGAAACATCCGCAAATACGTATTTGCTGAGGAAATCGACGATCAGGTCAGGTCTCAACGGGTCAGATAACATCTGGCAGGGCCAGAAACGGCTGGCAGTCAGAACGCCGACGTGCAAGTCCAGACTTCCGCCGATGCATCCGCTGGCAGCAGTGGTAGTATGCATGTCGACTCGCCGAGACGAGGACCAAGGGCGCTACAATCGGCTCCCTTTTGCGCAACCCTCTTTATAACCACTCACTGTCAGGTGCTGGGCTGTACAAATGAAGAGGAACTAGACCGTCGAGGTTGACTGCTCGCAATCTACTTCGATTGACCGGGAGAGTCTCAATGGGTTCACTTTATTTGAACAAGCTCGATAACCAACAGCGGCAGGAGCTAATCGTTCGCTTGCTTGGTAGCCAAGTGGGTAATTGCTTCATCTGTGGCAAAGGCGTCGATCTCGTCGTCCACGGCAACGCCATCGACATTGATCATATCGAACCCACGACAGTCGGCGGCAAGGGTAGTCCTGAGAACTTCGCGGTGACTCATGAATCATGCAACCGCTCCAAGCAGGCCAGCGATCTCCGTGTCGCACGCATCTTGGCG
Source organism: Vicinamibacterales bacterium (assembly GCA_965249535.1). Classification (GTDB taxonomy): domain Bacteria; phylum Acidobacteriota; class Vicinamibacteria; order Vicinamibacterales. The sequence continues at coordinate 908,556 of OZ252241.1, read as the reverse complement.
TCGTTCGATCAAGTTGCTGAGTCAATCACTGATCAGAACCGCGCCTCATACCTTGGGGACATTCTGAAGCAGAATGACGGTGGTAAGTTTGAATTAAGGATCGCTGTTCGCGACAACGTGCTCAAGACATCTTTCGCCGAGATTGGTCGAAACGACATCGTCGACGTTCCCATTTACAGCGTCGAATTATCAGGATTCGACTACACATTTCTGAACCTTCCGATTGAGTATCTTCATCACGACGATCACATCAACCCGCGTGCGATAGGCAAGAATTTGAAGAAACTGATCGAAGAGTTTCACAAGAAGTTACCTCAGCTTCATGTTGCATTGGGGTGGATTGATACCGACGATGAGGGGACCTCGGTCAAGGTGCGGGTATTCGACGGTCAGCACAAAGCGGCTGCGCAAATCCTCCTGGGTTCGCGAAATCTTCCGGTGCGCGTGTTTCTAAATCCAGACTAGAGATGTTCTTCTCACGGCAAACACTCACGCTGGCACTACGCTTCGACAGGTCGCCTTTGACAAGTCGGTGCAGAGAAGCCTCGGGAGTTCGCTGCTTGGGGACCGAATGGATCGTTTTCGTAGAGAGCGAGGCTTGGCCGAGGAAGACGAGGGATTCTCAGAACGCGATCTAGTGAATCATTTCACGGGCGAAAGAAAGGAGATGAAACGCTATATCGTGGACTGGGTTCGCAACAGTGTCACCACCAATCAGGAGAACAAACTTCGGGGCTATATCGACTACGGCGGTCGTGGAACGGAGATGCCGATCAGCTATAGCACTGTGGAGAAGACGTTCTATTCCTTCTTTATCCACAGCGACACGCTGACAACCCCGTTCCACGATCGCGTGGAGGAAGGCTCCAACCCCAGGCGGCTAGAAGTAGAACAGATCGTTCGCTTGATGAACGTCATCGCTGAGAAAGTGTTCGTTGGACAGTTCAGTCACTCTATCGGCACGCGGCGAATCGAGAATAGTATCCAGAAGGGTAAGAGTGTTCCTGAGCCACATTTGCGTGCGTTTCGGATGGCGAAGGAAGAGATTCTCTATAACCGGGTGCGGTACGCTGGGCAGATCGTTAAGAACTACTTCATCACAACCGGAAAACCCATCAATGAGACCAAACTGTTTCAGTATCCGATCCCCGATCCGTGTTGGGACAATATCGAGAATTACGTGGAGAATTTGAAGCGACTCTCCATCTGGGTGAATAAGGACTTGTCGAACTCAATCTTTGGGGGCAAACAGAATTACGAGTTCTGGCAGTCGATATTTGAATCTGGCAAGACGCCGAATAACGTAGAGGTCATGCCGAACGGGATCAATGTAATGGAGATGATACAGCCTCACGGTAGTCTGGCCTCGACATGATCATTGTGGAGCCGGGTTATCGATACCGACTCGAAACTCATTCCGACGTGGCGCGTTGGCTCGCCGGGATCGTGCGTCACGTCGTAGGCCGTTGCCCCCCCCCCGTGCCAATAATCTGTGAGACAACCTTCCTCGGGAGATTACTGTAGAGGGCGGGGAGGGTTCGATGGATGATTGGCATACCAGGAGCTGTGGAGATGGACGTGGTCATTCGAGCGCCGTTGAACCGCATGGTTCATCTGAAGCCGCTTGTGGGCAGGATTCTGAACACTCTGGCATCGTTGCCGTGCCCGAGGTTGTCGAGAACACCGACCAGCTCACCTTGTTCGGATTCATTGCGGAACGCGTTCAAGACTCGACGGCGATCTACACCGATGAGCATGGCTCCAATCGAGGCCTGCCGAATCACACCTCCGTAAAGCACAGCGCAGGCCAGTTCATAAACGGCATGGCACACACCAACGGCATCGAATCTTTCTGATCACTTCTGAAACTGGGATTTCACGGCACGTTCCATCAGATGAGCGTCAAGCACCTAGACCGCTACGTGCAGGAATTCGCCGGTCGCCACAACATTCGCGGGCTAGATACCATCGACCAGATGAGGCAGGTGGTCCGAGGCATGGACGGCAAACGGCTGCGGTATCGGGAGCTTACAACTTAAACGCTACTGTGCCAAAAACGGCACGCACGAGTCGCTTGACAAATTTCTTATATTTTCGTATAGTCTTGCATAGATAGAGATCAAGCGGGCCGTGGAGGATTATAATGGACATCGTAGGAACAAAGGCCTTCTTGGTTGACCAAGTCCCACTGAAAGATCAAGTCCTTTTGCCGCCTGTGTTCAGGTCTGCTTACGCGGCGGTTAGAGACATCGTGAATGAAATCCCGTTCCTCCGTGTTCCAAGTGCAACGTTCAACCGAGGTCGGCTCATAACCTGGGCAGTTGACCACGCAGTCGAAAACCTGATCCGGTCTGGGAGGTGGAACGTCGATTACAGATGGGCATCGTTTGGCAGGCCTAATCCTACCGGGAAGTACTTGGAGATTTTCCCGCCGCAATCCAGAATCATCATCAGTCAAGTCGCTAACCCGCGATGTCAGCCGAGGGATGTCAAGTTCCGAGAAAACGCACGACTGTTTAACGGTCCGATTCTCTTTCCTGAGATGGAGGAGGACGGTGTCACGGGTCGTCCCGCCATATTGCTATTTCACGGTCACCAAGAGCTCGGGTTCATTCATCTCGGAATCCCCAACGCGAAGAGTAGGCACTGCTACATCTCCCGGACTGGAAACCTGCTAGATCTCCCGCAGGATGTAACGCACCCAGGTTCACCGGTCGAGGATACGAGCTTCAAGGCCACCATCACCCTGAAAGAGCAAATCGCGAAGTGGCTTAAGGACCATGGCGGATAAACATCCTATTCCACTAGTACCGAAGTCGTCTAAGGCGGTCACCGCAGCGCGGCGCCTTAACACGTCGAAGCTTCACGATGCGCGAGTTGCGATGCGACTCACGCAAACTGAACTGGCGAGACGTGTCGGGGTCACACGACAGTCGATCTCAATGTACGAACAGGGTCTTACTGTCCCTGAACCTCCAGTCATGGAACGGGTCTCGAGTGCAGTTAATCAACCGCTGTCGTATTTCTCGGGCGACCCTGCACCCGAGTTCGGCAATGCCAGCATCCACTTTCATCGAGCCATCGGGTCAGATACGAAGCGCCGGAACATGGCATGTGAGGTCTTTGGTAGTTGGTTCGCACGAACGGCGAGGTACTTAGACGAGTTCGTGAATTATCCCAGCCTCGATTTGCCTTTGGCCCTGGAACCGGTGAGTGAGAGTAGTCGATACACTGATGAGGAGATTGAATCGGCGGCTTCTCAGTGCCGCGAGATGTGGAGGCTCGGTTCTGGACCGATCTCGAATATGGTATCTCTGCTTGAGAATAAAGGGGTCCTTGTTTGTCGTCGCGTGATTCCTGACGAAAAGGTAGAGGCATTCTCATTCTGGAACGGCAACAAGGCGCTCGTATTCCTTTCTTCAGAGAAAACATCATGTTCCCGCGCACGGTTCGATGCCGCTCACGAGCTCGGCCATCTTATTCTGCACCGCTGGGCCGGGCTTGAGGACCTTGAGGATAAGAAGACTCTAAAAAGGATCGAACACGAAGCCGACTTGTTTGCTGGCGCTTTTTTGCTTCCCTTGAACTCGTTCTTGGACGAACTGTTCAGCACGAGGATTGACGCCTTCCTGCCTATGAAGCGCCGCTGGAAAGTCTCCATTCAGGCGATGGTGTATAGGTGTAAGCACTTGGGGGTCATCGATGAAGAGCAGGCAACAAACCTGTTTAAGACGATTTCGTTTCGGAAGTGGCGCCGCGCCGAACCGTACGACGACACGATACCGCCTGAAGAGCCGCAACTGTTAAATCGAGCAGCAAATCTCCTCTTGTCTAGCGGGCTCAAGACCCCCGACGATATGGCTCGTGCGATTCAGATTAACCGGCACATGATCGAGCAGATTTGCAATTTGCCGGGCGGAGCGTTGAACTCGACTTCCGTAGCGAAGGAATTCAGACCTACACCAAAATGAACCAATTCCTCGGAGTTCAGAGATGAGCAAACCGAATCCAAAATCTGGCCGCCCGATCACGCGCAGGGTTGAGATTCACGCGACCGCCGAGCAGATTGCGAAGGCGATATTCAAGAATGCTAAGCGCCCCGATCCCAGCAAGCATATCGTCAAGAAACCCAGGGACTAATCACCGGCCTGGCTAGTATCCTGGATAATTCCCCACCCAAAACAGCGTCTCGACGAGGTGTATCGCATCTCATGCCGGATGCAAGCGACGAGAAGATACAGCTAGACGGGTCCATCCAGACTCAGGCGGTGCTGGTGGCGATCGGGATTAACTGGGACAGCCGTCGGTGTGTACTCGGTGTGGAGATGTAGAACCTGGAGTCAAGGTCGAGCTGGACGAGTTTCTTCACGGACCTAAGATTAAGCGACCGCGCGCGGCCTCCCGCAGGAACCCGATGATCTGCGTTTCAGGAGAGCGCTTCTTCACGTCCGATCTCCTTTCCGGGTGATCGGACGCGATACCTAGGGGCTACTCAGCAAGGGGGGACGCCGGGGTGTCAGCGAGCTCAACGTGAGCCAAAAACAAATCACCCGAGAGAGGATTGAGTTCAGAAGGGACCGCTGACGACAAACAGTGCACGACGCGTCACATTATCGCTTATCCGTGAGACGCCAGAGAAACCACGCGGCGACGCTCCGAAGTGGACGCCAGACCTCGGAGCGAGCCATGAGGCGCTCCGGCGCGGGACGCTCATCCAGCCCATCTAGGATCCGAAGGCCCTCCTGAACCCCGAGGTCCCCGACAGGCATCACGTCGGGTCGACCGAGCTTGAAGATGAGAAACATTTGTGTCGTCCATTCTCCGATACCCCAGACCGTCGTGAGCCTTCGGGTGACCTCATCGTCCGCGAGGCGCCCGATATTTCTCAGTCCGAGCTCACTACTCACGGTCTTCTCCGCGAGATTCTTGAGTGCTCGCGCCTTGTTTCCCGAGAGGCCAGCCCCTCGAAGTTCTTCGTCAGACAAGGCCAATACGTGCTCGGGCACAGGGAAACGGGGCCCCGGCGTCAGACTCCTGACGCGACCATAGATGGTGGTGGCGGCGGCGGTCGCAAGCTGTTGGTAGATGATGGAGCGGGCCAGGGCGTGGAAGTGCGAGCCGTGCAACAACTTCCCGACCGGAAAATCTGGAAAGGGCGGGAGGCCGCTCATGGCCTTCGCGAGAACAGGATCCCGGCGCTTCAGCGCCCTTATCTCGACCGTGGTCGGTTTCATGACTCGCCGAGTTGCGTCGGGGGCTCACGTGTCACTGATGTTACGTCGTCTGGCGAGCCAGTTCGACAAATCGGCACACGCCGTTCGCCAAGCGCATCTGGTGCGGTGTTCGGCACTCGGATCCCAGCAGTCGGTGACTGGCGACGATGAACACGGCACAGCGTGCCCTGGAGGTAGCCACGTTCAGCCGGTTCAGCGAAAAAAGACACTCCATGCCTCGCGGAGTATCGTCAGGGCTGGAGGAGGTCATCGAATAGATAACAGCTGACAGGTCTGACCCTGAAATTTGTCGACCGTTCCCACCTCGACGCCTCGGGGCGCTAAGCGTGCCATCAGGCGATTCACCTGCGCATTATTAGGATGCTACCACGCGAATGTCGCTCGGCTGGAGTGGTTGCGCCTCACTGGCCTCATCAATCCACCTGGCGCCGGGGCGTGCCAACTGATCGATCAGCCGCTCGACAATCGCCACTTCCTCTTCTGAGATATTGCGATTTCCGGCATGGTCAACCGGCACCCACCACAATCCGGCACCATCGAACCCGTCGGTGTGTTGCAGTACTTGGTTGGCGGGGTGTGGGCGAGGGCCGAGACGTCCACGCCGTCTGGATGACTGGCCTTCTGCGGCTGGTCGAGTTGCTGGGGATCCCCGAGGAGCACCACATTGCGGGCCGCGGGTGCGACGGCGAGGACAGTGGCCAATGACATCTGTCCCGCCTCGTCGATGAACAGCGTGTCGACCGTGGCCGTGGCCTGCTCGTGGGACCACAACCAGGCCGTTCCGCCCAGGATCTGAATCTCGCCGTCGGCCAACGCCGCGAGCGCCCGCTCGGTGTTCCGATAGCCCGTCACCTCTGGGGGAGGTCATCGGATTCCGCCCGACGACCGATCGAGAGTCGCTCGCCTTCATACGTGGCTTGTGCGTGCACTTCACTCAGAAGGTTCTGAATGACTTTGTGGCTCGTCGCTGTGACGCCAACCCGCTGACCAGCCTCCACAGCAGCACGAATCATCCGCGCGTCCACATACGTCTTTCCGGCGCCGGGAGGGCCCTGAATAGCAAGGGTCGTGCGATCGAGCGGAGTTCGCGGCGCGTTGACTATCTGGCGCGGCAGGCGCAGGCGCCCCGCGGGCGCTCGCACCCGGCCAGCCCGCGCACCGCATCACCCCTCCGCCTCGTCCGACGCAGCACCGCGTAAGGGGCGTTGGTGCACGACTCCGGAGTGAGGGTGCGAGGGGGCAGACCAGACTGGATGGATGAAGTCGAGAGTCCATCCCACGTACAAGACACAGTCCCACGTCCAGAACTGGGCCGCCTCTGATCGCGCTCTGGCCTGTCGAGGCGACATCACCCTCTGGGTGTGCCCGGCGGCCATCGCCGCCTGGGACCCTGACAGAGCGGGCACGCGAGGCGCGCCGCGGAAGTGCTCGGACCTCGCGATCGAGTCCGCCTTGACGCGGCGGCTTCTCTTCCATCGCCCGCGCCGTCAGACAGCGGGCTGTCTCACGTCGCGCTTCGTGCTGCTGGGACTCGACCTTCGGGCGCCTGATCACACGACGCTGTCCCGTCGTGGCCAACACCTCGACCTCAGGCTTCGGGGCGTTCCACGGCGCGCAGGCCTTCATCGCATCATCGACAGCACTGGCCTGTCGATTGCCGGCGAGGGTGACTGGGCCACTGCGCACCATGGAGGCCGCGGCCGAGCGCTCGTGATCACACAATCAACACGGTGAAGAGCCTCGGACGGCGACGGTGGAAGAAGACGTCACGCGACCATCAGCAAGCGCGAGTCGAGAACGCATTCTTCAGGTGTCAGTCGATCATCGGCGATGGTCTTCGAGCCAGGACACTCGGTGGGAGAACGGTCGAAGCGCAGCTCGCGGGCACTCTGCTGAATGCGATGCCCGACATGGGCCGCCCAGCGTCCTACGCCGTCGGTCGATGACGCACCGGTGGTTGGGACCGTGGCGTGCCCGTTTCGATTCGTGCACCAACGCCTCACCACGGGCTGAGCTGACGGCCTCTGAAGCGGGACGATGCTGTGACGAACAAGAGTTTCGTGCGCTGGGCGGCCTTCTGGTGTATAAAGGGGCCATCTGGAGCAGGCAAATCGGAAATCCCGGTTTGATGCTTGCGGTTGCCAACGCCCACTACGAGCTGGCGTCATACTTTCTCGACCGGGAAGCCGATCCGAACACGAGTTCCAAGGGATGGACGGCCTTGCATTTGATCAGCTGGGCGCGTAAGCCTGGCACCGGTGGGAACGATCCGGCTCCGGAAGGATCCGGCACGATGGGAAGCCTGGATTTCGTGAAGGGGCTCGTCGCGCGTGGAGGCGACCTTAAATGTTTGGATAACCCGGCGTGCGAATGTCGGGACAACGGACCTCAACATGATCGACGCCACGCCGTTCCTCATGGCCGCCAGAACCGCGGATGCTGAACTGATGCACCTTCTGGCGGATCTCGGCGCCGACCCGTTCTTGGCGAACGCAGACAATACGACACCGCTGCTGGTTGCTGCCGGTGTGGGCACGCGTTTCCCGGGCGAGGATCCCGGATCCGACGGAGAAGTGGTCGAAGCCATTAGGGTGTTTCTGGAACTTGGCGGGAACGTCAACGCGGTCGACAACAACGGCGAGACGGCAATGCACGGTGTGGCGTACAAGCTGGCCCCCTCGGCAGTCCAGTTGCTGGTCGAAACCGGCGCCAAGATGGAAGTCTGGAACCGGGAGAATGCATCCGGGTGGACGCCGTTAGGTATCGCTCCAGGCATCGTTCAGCAGGGCGATGTCCCGCTTGGCCGGAGAGTCCATATCCTTGACTGTGTCCATGCGTCGTCTGTGGTGTGCGTCGGTTCTTGGTGTGTGGTGGCTGCTTCAGGCCGCGCCGCTCGTTGCCCAGCAGTCCGAGGCGCGTGAGCTGACGGCGGCCGGGTTCCCTCTGGTTCGCGGCGTGCCGGTCGGTGAGGGGCCCGTCATGGATGGTGATGTGCTCAATGACCCGGCCTACGCCGACGCTGTGCTCGCGACCGGATTCGTGCAGAGTCGGCCGTTTGAGGGACAGCCAGCGTCAGAGCGCACCGAGGTGCGCATCGCCTATACCGCCGACACGATCTATTTCGGAGTGGTGTGCTATACCGAAGACTCGGCCACGATCATCGTTGCCGACAGCCGTCGTGATACCGACATGACGGAGACCGACAGCTTTCAGATTATCCTCGACACCTATCTCGACGGGCAGAACGGATTCGTTTTTGGGACCAACCCGGCCGGGATCGAGTACGACGGCCAGGTGACGAACGAGGGGCAGGGCAGCGGCCGGTTCGGCGGTGGCGGCAGCGGACGTCCCAGCAACAGTCGGCAGCAACGGGGTTCGGGTGGCGGCTTCAACCTCAACTGGGATGGCGCATGGCAGGTAGTCACGAGTGTGACCGACATCGGGTGGACCGCCGAGGTCGCGATTCCATTCCGCACGCTCCGCTATCCGCGGAACGAGGTGCAGAGCTGGGGCGTGAACTTCCAACGCAACATTCGAAGTCGGAACGAGCAGGCGTATTGGTCGCCTCTCCCGCGTCAATACAACATCAATCGGCTCTCACTCGCCGGGGAGCTCCAAGGCGTCGAGGTTCCGCCACAGCGAAACTTGCAGTTCACGCCGTACGTCCTGGGTGAATCGTTGCGTCGGACTGAAGACCGACGCAACGTCAATACAGGCGACCTGGGTGCCGACCTGAAGTACAGCGTGACACCGAGCATGACGCTCGACCTGACCTACAACACCGATTTCGCACAGGTGGAGGTAGACGACCAGCAGATCAACCTCGACCGGTTCACCTTGTTCTTTCCGGAGAAGCGGCCATTCTTTCTCGAGAACGCCGGGCTGTTTTCCGTCGGGCAACAGGGGGCGGTCGACATCTTCTTTAGCCGTCGCATCGGCCTCGGTGACAGCGGCGAGCAGATTCCGATTGTCGGCGGCGGTCGGCTGTCCGGAAAGGTCGGGAGCAACACCAACGTCGGGTTCCTGAACATGCAGACCGCGTCGGTGGGCGCGAATGGAAGCCCGGGCCAGAACTTCACGGTTGCCCGCGTGCGGCAGGACCTCGCCAACCGCTCGAACATCGGCGCCATTCTCGTCAATCGGCAGGCGACCGGCAGCCTGGGAGGCGATGGCGACTACAACCGCACCTATGCGCTCGATGGACGCTGGGGGATCGGAGAGGGCGGCACGGTCAGCGGGTTTGCCGCGGCAACCGAGACGCCCGGGTTTTTGGTGGGCGACTCGCATGCGTACGGCCTCAGCGCACAGCACCAGTCCGAGCGGGCCCGTCTCAGCCTCGGTTACACCGAGGTGGCTCCGAACTTCAACCCGGAGGTGGGGTTCCTCGCACGTCAGAGCTATCGGCGGATGAACGCCAGTGTATTCACGACGTTCCGTCCCGAGAACTTCATGGGCGTCCACGAGTTCCGACCACACGTGAATCACAACACCGTGTTTGACTTCGAGACCGGCCGACACGAGACGCAGTTCACGCACATCGACAATCACACCGAGTGGCGGAACGGCTACGAGATCCACACCGGCATGAACCTCTCCCGGGAAGGGGTGTTCGAGTCGTTCGAGATATTCCCCGGTATCATTGTTCCGCCGGGCACCTACGACCACAAAGAAGCCCAGATCGCCGGTAACACCAACTTGGGTGCGCCGGTCAGTGCCAACATCAACACCATCATCGGCGGGCTGTTCGGCGGTGACCGCGTGACGATCACCCCGTCGATTGCGGCCCGTGCCGGCGAGGCACTCAGCGCCACTTTCGAGTGGAGCTACAATGACCTCCGGCTTCCTGGTGGCGATTTTATAACCAACCTCGCCCGCGTCCGCGTGTCGTATTCCTTCACTACCAGGATGTTCTTTCAGGCGCTTGTCCAGTACAACGACCGCGCCGATCTCTGGTCGTCGAATCTTCGGTTCGGCCTGCTGTCGGACGCCAACACCGGGCTCTTCGTCGTCTACAACGACATCCAGGGGCTGGGCAGCGAGATCCCGACCGGCGCGGGACGCACCCTCACGTTCAAATACAGCTATATCTTCGATTTGTTGCGCTAGCAGTCCGTGGTGAAAGTCCCGCGTTGCACCGAGACGGGCGATGCCCGTACTGTCCAAAAACTAGATCGTGGGGTTGACGGCCGGTCATGTATCACGCTGCTGACCGATCGTCGTAGTGCAACATCCCACCGAGCCGCTGGCGGCACTGGACGCGACCAAGGGGTGGCGGTGCCGTCGACAGCGGACGGATCAGGCGATTGTCGCGCCCCTGGTGATTCCGTTCGTGGTGGTCGTGCGCGACGCACTCGCGGACGCCGCGACGCCGCGACGCCGCGACGCCGCGACGCCGCGAGCCCTCGCCGATCGGGACCAGGCGCTCGAGGCAGGATTCCTTGATGGTGCGCACGAAGCGCTCCGTGTAGGCGTTCAAGTTCGGCGAGCGGGCGGGGAGTCGGATGGGGGTGACATCGGCCGGCATCGCCTCAATCGGGGTGGCCACCGACAGGCCAACGTCGCCCTCTATCGAGCCGTCATCGTCCGCATGCGATTCCACCAGCCGACCGTCGACTACGTCGCACGACGGACTGCTGGCGGCCGGACCAAACGCGATATCATCCGGTGCCTCAAACGCTTCCTCGCCCGCGAGAGCTACCAGCGGGTCATGACAGACTATCGAGCGCGCCAAGCAGACATTCAGGCCGCCTAAACGATCGTCTTGACATATAGGGGCGTCAATGCCGTCGTGAGTTTCCTACACCGAGCAGAATTCAACATCTCGCGGAAGAAACTTGAGATCATGGGTCCCTCAGGTCTGCAAACGGTTACCGGATTCTCGGTAATCGGCAAGTCACCCAGCGTGCCACGATTTAGACGGAACATAATCCGACTGGCTGTATGGAACCTGGGGCGAATCGATGTGACCGACCCTCGAGACCTGAAGGTGAGAAAGTCCGTCGAGGGACGCATCCGGTATCTCAGGGCAACGAATCCAGGGAGCGAAATAAGGCTCAACAAGCGGCTGTCACGCCACCTGTGATGTATACAAGCTGACTGGACAGGGTACTGTCAAGCTAGCGTTCCTTGAGCGAGCTGGTACTCGGGATCGTGGTCTCAGCTCGAGTTAGGCGGCGATCGTGACTGCATTCCACATGAGGAAAGGGCAACTTCGGAGCTCCCGATGATGCTCCGCTCGCACCAGGTGACGGCCAACGTGGAAAAGGTTGCGGACGAGTCCATGCACGAACAAGAATCGCTGCGTCTGCCCGGGAGATTTGAACCGTCGCATTTGTCGCTCGCGTTGCCGTGTGGGCTGATGGGAGACTTCGGCGCGATTGTTCTCGTCCACGCACCAAGACCGTGGGCCCGTCGGCCTCGTCTGCCCGAGGATCGTGGTCAGGACCCCACACTGACGTGATGCGGGGTAGAATCAACTCACATCAAGGCTGCGGTCACGGCGGCCGCGACCGGCGAGAGAGGTGTCCCGGTCACGCCGATATCCCGTCCGAGGATGACCTGGTGATCTACCGCGTAACCGCCCAGTTCAAGCCAGCCACCGCGGAGGCGCTACGTCGCCAGCTCGACGATGGGTCGATCGCCGCGCAGCAACCAGACGGCCAGGAGATGGTCGACTCGCTGCACCGGGCGGTGCTGAGGGACAACGATGAGGTCGTGTGGAGCGAGCAATGCTACTGCACGCCACCGCTGGCGCACGAACGTGCCACCATCCTCGACCGTTACTTCGACGTCCTGGCTACCGAGGCAATCGAGGACTATGAAGCGTACGAGGGGCGGCCATTCATGGAGTATCTCGCCGCCATGGTGGACGAACTGGAGTCTAGTCATTCCGTCCGAGTACGCGGGAATTGAGGCCATCTTGAATCGTGTGCGTGCTCCGCCGTTCTAATTCGCACTCCTTCATGCCTCCAGTCTCGAACACGTAACGTTCTGCCCCGTTGCGTCGCGTATTGCACCGATAGTGCTGACCCATCCACGCACTCATTCCTGCATGCGCGTGGCAGAACTCGCGATCCGTCTGCGCTGTTGGGACTGCCGCCACCACACCGCGCGGATCGACCCCGTCGCCCGCCTGCGCACGCAGGCGTGTGTCGCCGGGATGATTTAACGGGGCTTCGAGGCCGTACGGGCCAAAAACTAGATCGTGGGGTTGACGGCCGGTCATGTATCACGCTGCTGACCGATAGTAGTCGTGCAACATCCCACCGAGCTGCTGGCGGCACTGGACGCGACCACGGGGTGGCGGTGCCGTCGACAGCGGCCGGATCAAGCGATTGTCGAGCCTCTGGTGATTCCGTTCGTGGTGGTAGTGCGCGACGAACTCGCGGACGCCGCGAGACCTCGCCGATCAGGACCAGGCGCTCGAGGCAGGATTCCTTGATGGTGCGCACGAAGCACTCCGTATAGGCGTGCAGGTTCGGCGCGCGGGCGGGGCGTCGGATGGGGGTGACATCGGCCGGGGGGAGCGTGTCGCGCACGGCCGGCCGGAAGAGCGGGTCGCGGTCATGGATGGCGTTGTTGCATGAAGACCCTGAGGGGGGGTGGGGCGGTTTGGCCTGCACTTCTCGTGACCCTCCTCAGGAGCCACACTACAGGGATGCAGTTGAAGGTCCATCCCCCGTACAAGACGAAATATCGCGTGGCGAACTGGCCGGCCTACAACCGGGCCCTCGTTCGCCGCGGCAATGTGACGGTGTGGGTGTCCAGGCAGCGGTACTCGGATCTCGCCATCGAGACCGCCCTGACCCTGCGGCTCCTCTCCCATCTCCCGCTGCGCCAGGCCGAAGGGTTCCTGCACGCCCTGTTCGGGAGGATGCGCCTCGACCTCTCCGCCCCCGACGATACGACGCGCTCCCGGCGCAGTCAGCATCTGCGGCGCCGTTTGTGACTGGTCCCGCCCGGCGAGGGCCTCCATCTCGTGCTTGACAGCACAGGTCTGTCCATCGTCAGGGCCGGGTGGAAAATACGTTCTTCCGCGACAGGTCCATCATCGGCGATGATCTTCGCGCCCGGAGTCCAGCTGGGCAGGGGAGTGAGGCCGTCCTCGGCTGTGCGATCCTGAATCGGATGACCGCCCTCGGCCGACCCGTGTCATATCGCATCGGCAGGTGAGGATCCTGTCGGTGAGCATCGTGCGGGTCCGTGACGATTCGTGCACCAACGCCGCTCGGAGCCGACGCGGGGACGGCTGGCGATGAAGTCGAGCACTTCCTGCTTGACCCACCGAACCACCCGGCTGCGGATGCGGATCGGCTTCGGGAACCGTGATTCGGCCATCAGCGCGTAGACGGCCGAGCGGGACAGCGCGGTCATACGCATCACGGCGCCGGAGTGTGAACAGTCTCGTAGTCATGCTTTCCCTCGTCGCTCGGCTCGACGACCACGATGACGTCATGCGGGAACCCGGTGGAGCCTGCCGTTCCTGCCACCAGGGCCGCGTTGCATCTGGCCTCGTCGACCGGCACCTGATATCCTCTTAGCGATTCAATGTTCCTGACTGACCGCCTGCCCAGCCGGCCTTACGACTACTACGTGATCGGCGCCGGTCCGGCCGGCATCACGCTCTCCCTGGAACTCGCCAAGGCAAACCGGACAGTCCTGCTGTTCGAGACCGGAACCGTGACCGAGCCGCGGGACGACATGCCGAACGCCGTCAACTATGGGCACTTCAGGAACGGCTGGTGGGATCAGCACTCCGTCCGCGCGCTGGGCGGCACGTCGAGGGTTTGGTCGGGTTGGTGTGCGACGCTGATGGAGGTGGACTTCGACAACCCGGCTGCCGGTGTTCGATGGCCCATCGCGAAGTCCGATCTGGTGCCGTACTATCGGCGCGCCGCCACCGTCGTAGACCGCGAGCCTTCCATCCTCGATGTCGAGACGTCGCTGGCGCCCGGGTTCGCCTACCGCCCCTTCTCGCTAGGCACCCGTCCGACGCGCTTCGGGCGCAAGTACCGGGAGGCCCTGAGCATCTCCTCGCTGGTTGACGTTGCGCTCGGAACGTCGGTGGTCGGCCTCGACGCCAAGGCGTCGCGCAGCGCGGTCCGGCAAGTCGAGTGTTTTCACCATGCTTCGGGCGTTACGGAGCGGCTCGAGATCGATCCCCGGCAGAACGTCGTCCTCGCGGGCGGCGGCATCAGCAATGCACAGTTGTTCCTGCAGCCCCGCGCGGACGGCGCGGTCCCGGTCGGCAACGAGAGCGGCTTGGCGGGCAAGTATCTGATGGAGCATCCACACCTCTTCTCCGTGGGTGAGGTGGTTCTCGACGACGACCTCGATCAGCAATCGCGGCCGGCTGATTTCGGGCGCGCCCGCCACGCGCTGGTGCCCGACGATGAGCAGATGCGGCGGCACGGCATGCTCGGGTGCAGCGTGCAGTGTTATAACCGATCGACCGACCATGCGATGGTCCAGTATCTCGCCGGCGAGTACGGGAAGCCTTTTTATCACTATCGCTGCCACGTGCGATCCGAGATGGCGCCATCGGAACCGAACAGCGTCCAGTTGACCGGCGAACGCGACGCCGCCGGCCTGTACCGGCCTGCTGTCCGTTGCGTCATCGGCGCCGGGGACTTCCTCAACGTGGAGAAGACGCTGCGCCTCCTGGGGGAATCGCTGATTGCCTCGGGGAAGGGTCGCGTGCGCATCAACAACGAACGCCTGTACCAGCGGCCGAGCGGCGGCGGTCACATCATGGGGACGACCCGGATGGGCACGAGCCCCTCGAACTCCGTCGTCGACCGGCACTGCCGGGTTCACGGATACGACAACCTGTTCGTGGCCGGATCGTCTGTGTTCCCCACCGGCGGCTACGCGAACCCGACGCTGACGATTGTCGCGCTCTGCCTGCGTCTGGCCGACACGCTCACAGCGGCGGTATGACCATGGCCAACATGCGCGGTTTCTCGCGGCGGACGTTCCTCCTCGGTGTGGGCAGCGGAGGCGCTGCCATGTCCATCGTTTGGGGCGTGTCGGAGCTGGGGCTTCCGTTTTTCGAGCCCGGCGACGGCTCTCCGATCGCGGCGACCCTTAACGCTCACGCGGAATACGACGGCTGGCTCGTCACGACCGAGGACAAGGTGCGCCTGTTCCTGTTCGAGTTCACCGACGGCTGGTACGCCCAGGAAACAGCCGACGGGTCGTCCTGGCGCTGGACGCAGCAAACCGCCACGTTGTCATTCCTGAACCCTCGGACGGCCGCCGTGCTCCACCTCGACTTCTCTGCCCCCGCGAACCTGTTCGAGGACGCACCCAGGACGCTCACCATCACCGTCGGCGATCAGGTCGCTCGTTCCTTCGTACGTGACGTCGCCGGCCGACAAACGATCAACGTCTTGCTGCCCGCGGCGATGCTGGGTGGACGAGACCGTGTCGACGTTCATATCGGCGTTGACCGGCCGTTCGTTCCGGCGAACGTGATCCCCGGCTCGCAGGACACCCGTGAGCTTGGCATTCGGGTCTATCGGGCGGCGGTTGAACGCCCACCCGTCCCCACTCCCTGATCTCAGCAGCGCTCGCTCCGCCATCGACCGTCGCCTCGAGCTATGGGATGACTTCGACGTAGAGCACACCTTTGCACCGTCGCGCTGTTCCGCTTCACTGGCCCGCTCACGACCAGGACCACCCGTGCTTCGACGAGCAGCACCGGCCCCGGCTCGCTCCGCCGGGTGCGGTCCGTCGCTGATCCGCGATCGCCTTACCCTTGGGAACGATCCCGATCCGTCCCTGGACAGTGTTTTTTGCCCGCTAGAATCCGGGCGCGAACGAGGGACAGGTTGAGAGGAAACGACCGCACGTGAATTTGTAAGTAGTTGTAATTACAATAACTTACTGTGGTTACAGCGCCGACGACCAATTGTCCATGAGTCACCGCCGACATCAGGACCAGCCCCGGTATGTACGGGAACGTCGTCTTCACCGAAACCACGGCGTCGACGACTTCCCGGCGGATGATTCGGAAATTCGTGAGCACCAGGCCGCGCGGCTTGTTGAACAGGTTGACGTTCAGCCAGCTCACAACTCGCGAGCCGAGGCGCCTGAACGGACCGTGCATCTTTTGATGAAATGCGCCGAAGACAACATCGTGTCCCTCTTCGGCTTTTCGGACCAGGTGAATCAACTCCTCCGGTGGATTCTGCAGATCATCATCCATCGTGATGACGAAGTCACCGCGGGCGTGCTGCAGCCCGCAGAACACAGCGCTGTGCTGTCCATAGTTGCGCAACAGATCGATGATCACGATGTCGTCCCGCTCAGCTTTGAGGCGTTCGAGCACCTCCCAGCTCTCGTCGGGACTGCCGTCGTTGACGAAGATCACCTCGTGCGACCAGGGGTAATGGGCAAAGAAGGCATCGAGACGCTCGACCAATGTGGGCAGCAGCGGCGCCGAGCAGTAGACAGGAATGACGACCGAGTAGCGCGGATGCAGCATGTCTTCAGCGTCGGGTGCACTCGTCGACGCCGTAGTCGCTGGGGTGGTCGTGGACATCGAACTCTCTACCCGCACAGCTATGTCGACAGCGGTTGTGTCACAGCGCTGCGTTTAGTGCTTTCTCGGAAGAACGCCACCATTGCCTGCGCCACGTAGTCCTGATCATCCGAGCTGATCTCGCAAAAGAACGGCAAGCGAAGCAAGCGACGGCTCATCTCCTCGGTGACCGGCAGCACCCCTTCGTGCCAGCCGAGCAGCCGACCCATCGGCGACGTGTGCAAGGGTACGTAATGAAAGGACGCCGTGATACCTCGTTCTTTCAAATAGGCCAGCAGCGCGTCCCGGGTTTCACCACTTGGCAGCAGCACGTAGAACATGTGGTGGTTGCTCTCGCAGCCTCCGGGTACGGGCCGGTAGCGCTAGGTGTCCTTCCGACTCAAGGGTAGCAAGCCGCTCTCGCTATCCAGCGTCGATCTCCTGCCGGCGCAGAGCGATCGGTTCGAGCATTTCGAGCTGACCGCAGAGGAACGCTGAGGCGATTTCGCTTGGCACATACGAGCTGCCGATGTTGACCCAGGTGTACTTGTCTACTTCGCCTCGCAGAAACTTGCTGCGGTTCGTGCCCTTGTCACGCAGAATCTCGGCCCGCTCCACGTATTGTTCAGCGTTCAGACACAGCGCCCCACCCTCGCCGCACGTGTAGTTTTTCGTTTCGTGAAAACTGTAGGCTGCCAACGGTGCGAGGGTCCCCAGCGCCTGGCCGTGGTAGAACGCGTTAACCCCCTGTGCAGCATCCTCGATCACCTCCAGCCGATGCTGCTTTGCGATGTCAAGGATTCGGTTCATCTCACAAGCGACACCAGCATAGTGGACCGCCACGATCGCTCGCGTCCGCTCCGTGACAGCCGACTCGCACGCCATCTCGTCCAGATTGAGAGTGTCCGCCCGGATGTCGACAAAGGTCGGCTTCGCGCCGGCTCGCATCACCGCGTTTGCGGTAGAGACGAAAGTGAATGAAGGCAGAATGACCTCGTCACCCGGGCCCACGCCGGCCAGCAAGACAGCCATCTCAAGGGCCGCCGTGCACGACGGCGTCAGCAGGACGCGCTTGATGCCGAATTGTTCTTCGAGCAGCTGCGAACAGCGCTGCGTGAAATGGCCATCACTGGAGACATTGCCGAGCGTTACGGCCTCCGCGACGTAGGCCAGCTCCTTGCCAGCAATGAACGGTTTGTTGAACGGAACGCGGTCGCCTGGTTCGAGCAGTTTGGCTTCGACGAAGGCGAGTACGGCATCGCCGAGATGCTCTCCAAGGCCAAGAACACGAGCGTTACGGGCATGGTGGAGGCGGGGATTTTGACCTCAAGAGCGGGGAAGGTCCGACTGCTGCGGCCCGAGGAACTGCCTCCAGCCTGGGACCCAACGACCGATCCGAGATTGACCACTTGGGAGATGGTGCATCACCTCATGCGCGCGCTGGAGGCCGGCGGCGAAAGCGCCGCGGCCGAACTTGCTGCTCCACTCGGCGCCAAGGCCGAGACGGCGCGCGAGTTGTGTTACCGCCTGTATACGCTATGCGAGCGTAAGAAACGCACGGCAGCGGCGCTCTCCTACAACAGCCTGGTGCAGAGCTGGCCGGAGATCATTCAACTGGTGCGAGAAGAGCAGAAGGCCGAAGTTGAACAGACTTCGCTCTTCGCAAACGAGGACACTTAACCGCCGAGTCCTCCCGAGGCTCAGGAGTAACGTATGGCGATAACGAATCACGAGCGGGTCGGTAAAGCGCTCGATTTGCTCAAAGCGGGCCTGAGACCGTTTGTCGAACGTGAGGTCCAAGGCGCCCAGGAGTCGCGAAAATTGGACGCCCACCGAGTGCGCGACTACGGGGAAGATCGCGTGTTGGGGAGCAAGTCTATCCCTGAGTTGGACGTGGCCGGGCTGCTCAAGCTGATGTGGGACACCTGGCACGATGTCTTTCGAGAGATTCTAGGGCCGGCGGAGCGGAGTCTGGTCAGCGAGTTGCGCGGCCACCGCAACAAGTGGGCACACCAGGAGAGTTTTTCCAGCGATGACGCCTATCGCGCGCTGGATTCGGTGGGCCGACTCCTTGCCGCGGTATCCGCGCCGCAGTCCGAAGCGCTCGAGAAGCGCAAGCTGGAACTGCTGCGAGTACGCTTCGACGAACAGACGCGCGGAGAGCGGCGCAAGCAGGCGGGAACGGCGATTGAAAGCGCCGCGGCGGCCAGCCTGAAGCCCTGGCGGGAAATCGTCACCCCTCACCGGGACGTCGCGAGCGGGCGCTACCAACAAGCCGAGTTCGCCGCCGATCTCTGGCAGGTGCATCTGGGGGAAGGCACAGACGAGTATCGAGACCCCGTCGAGTTCTTCCGGCGTACGTATCTGACGGAAAGCCTGCAGGGGCTGTTGGTGGGGGCCATCCGCCGCCTCGCGGGCAGAGGCGGCGATCCCGTCGTTCAGCTCCAGACGAACTTCGGCGGTGGCAAGACCCACTCCATGCTGGCGCTGTATCACTTGTTCTCCGGGACAGCCTCCGGAAAACTGGATGGGATCGACCCCATTTTGCAGGAGGCGGAGGCCTCGGAGCTTGCGGCGGTGCGCCGCGTTGTGTTGGTTGGGAACAAGATCTCCCCAGGGAACCCGGTCACCAAACCGGATGGCACGGTCGTCCGAACACTTTGGGGTGAGTTGGCGTGGCAACTGGGTGGCAAGCAAGCGTTCGCGCGCATCGCAGCCGACGACGAAAAGGCGACAAGTCCAGGCGATGCCCTGCGGGAACTCTTCAATAAATACGGCCCCTGCCTGGTCCTCATCGACGAGTGGGTGGCCTACGCTCGCCAACTGCACGACCAGAGCGACCTCCCCGCCGGCGGTTTCGAGACTCAATTCAGTTTTGCCCAGGTACTCACAGAATCGGCCAAACTCGCCAACCACTGCCTGCTCGTGATCAGCTTGCCAGCCTCGGACACAGCCGGGTCCCCCCACACCCAGGCGGATGACGTCGAGGTCGTCGGGCAACGCGGCCGGGAGGCCCTCGATCGGTTGCGGAACGTCGTCGGGCGTATCGAATCGTCCTGGCGTCCGGCCAGTGCCGAGGAAAGCTTCGAGATTGTGCGGCGACGTCTTTTCGAGCCGTTTACCGATCCTGTCCAATTCAGAGATCGGGATGTGGTCGCTCGCGCCTTTGCCGAGTTCTATCGGACACAGCATCAAGAGTTCCCGCCTGAGTGTCGGGACGCGGACTACGAGACACGGATCAAGGCGGCCTATCCGATACATCCCGAGATTTTCGATCGCCTGTACACGGATTGGTTGACGCTGGTGAAATTCCAGCGCACGCGTGGCGTGTTGCGGTTGATGGCGGCTGTAATTCACAGCCTGTGGGAGAAAGACGACAGGAATCCGCTGATTCTGCCGGCGAACATCGCGATCGACGATCCACGCGTACAGTTCGAGCTGACCCGGTATCTCCCCGACAACTGGGTGCCGGTGATCGAGAAAGACGTGGACGGGCCCAGCTCGCTGCCGCGACGGATTGACAGCGCGGTGCCGAACCTCGGAAAGTTCCACGCGTCCAGACGCGTCGCGCGAGCGATTTATCTTGGATCCGCCCCCACCGCCGATGCAGCGCATCGGGGTCTTGAGGACCGTCGCGTCAAACTCGGCTGTGTCATGCCGGGGGAGTCTCCAGCGGTCTTCGGCGACGCGCTGCGGCGTCTGGCCGGTGCGGCAACGTACCTCTACCAGGATGGTCCTCGTTACTGGTACTCCACACAGCCAACCGTCACGAAACTGGCAGAGGATCGTGCCGAGCAGTTGAAGCGCAACCCCGACAAGGTGGTGCAGGAGCTCGGTGCGCGCCTCCGATCGGATCTCCGCGACACGGGCGACTTCACTCGCGTGCATCCCCTCCCGCAATCCGGGCAGGATGTTTCGGATGATCTCGATGCACGACTCGTGGTGCTCGGAAGCGACACGCCCTACAGCAAAGAGCAGGGAAATCCCGCAGAGACCGCGGCGCAAGCCATCCTGGAATCGAGGGGGAGTGCGCCAAGGATGTGTCGTAACACCCTCGTGTTTCTAGCCCCGGACAAAACACGGCTGCAGGATCTCGATGAGGCGGTCCGGCGGTATTTGGCATGGGAATCGATACTCGGGGAGCAGGAACACCTCGACCTGTCGCCTCACCAGGTCAAGCAGGCCGAAACCCAAAAGGAAGCCGCGTCCAGCGCGGTGACAGCCCGGCTCCCGGAGACGTACCAGTGGCTCCTGGTTCCGGTTCAGGCCCGTCCCGACGCCTCGATGGAGTGGCAGGCCATGAGGCTGTCGGGCCAGCATGCGCTCGCAGCCAGGGCGAGCAAGAAGCTGAAAGGTGATGAGCTACTGGTGACCGGCTTTGCCGCCACGCGGCTGCGCATGGAGCTTGACCGCGTGCCTCTCTGGCGCGGCGATCACGTGTCGATCAAACAGATCGTCGAGGACTTTGCGCGGTACCTCTATCTGCCGCGCCTCAGAGACTCGCCGGTGCTGTTGAACGCGATCAGCGCCGGTGTCGCCCTGCTCACCTGGGAGCAGGATGCGTATGCGCTCGCGGACAGCTTCGACGATGAGGCCAAGCGCTACCGTGGTTTACGTGGGGGGCACGTCGTTTCAGTGCCGGATGCGGATACTCCCGGGTTGCTCGTCAAGCCGGAGATCGCGCGTCAACAGCTTGATGCCGAGAGGGCACAGCCGCCTCGCGGCGGAGACGGCGCCGGCGCAGGGACGGGTGGAGAAAGCCCGGTTCCAGGCGGAGGCTCCGGTTCCGGTGAGGTTCCGGCGGACACACCGCTAGTGCCGCGACCGACACGGTTTCATGGGACCGCGCCGCTTGATTCCGAAAGGGTCGGCCGCGACGCGAGCCGGATTGCAGACGAGGTGATCGCGCATCTTTCCGGCTTGGTAAGAGCGAAGGTCACGGTGACCCTCGAGATCGAAGCCGAGGTGCCGGAGGGAGCCCCGGATCACGTTGTGCGCACGGTCACGGAGAACAGCCGGGCACTGAAGTTTACGAGCCAGGGCTTTGAAAAAGAATGAGCTACGGACGGCGGCCGGGCAGGGAGCGCGAGATGGCGCTCGATTTCCTGCGCCAGCTCCGGCGGTGCCCGGTCCGGCGCCCCGATGGCCGCGGCGGCAGGCTGAGAAGGTGCAGCGGTTTCAGGCGCTGGGCATCGACCGGGCCTCGGCGTCTGAGCGCTTGCGCCCGGGTAAAGACTGTCCGAGAGAAGTCGAGTTTGTAGCCGACCCGGCTGTTGTCCCGGTCCGGGCCGCTTCCCTCTGGGGAAGTAGCCGTTGACCACCACGAACCGCCCGCGGGCGGTCTGGAAGTGCGCGGCCATGAACCGCCCCTCTCGGTCGAACCGCGGTACGCGCAGGGAGGTGTCCACCCGGACGGGCTGGAGCTTCGAGTAGAGGCCGACACCGCTATAGCCCCGCCGCTCGGCGACCGTGAACGCGGTGTGCCAGCCCGGCGGCCGACGGGCGGCCGGTGGGATGTCCTCGGGCCGTGCGCGGACCTCCTGGACGCCGACGATATCGGCGGCGGATCGGTCCACAAAGTCCACGAACCCGTGCCGGACACCCGCGCGAATCCCGTTGACGTTCCAGCTCACGACCCGCATTCGTTCCGCCTCCGAGTGGTTAGGGGATCGTCTCCACTGGTCGCCTGCGCCACACTCACTGGTGGAGCGCGGCGAGTCGTCGCCAGAACACGGGCGACGGCATGCGTTTCCCCGTCTCCCATTGGTAGACGACGGCCTTCCGCGTCGCGCCCACCAGCGTGGCCAATTGCGCCTGGCTCAGGCCGCGCGCGCGACGAAGCGCGCGAATCTGCTCAGCGTAGTCGCGTGGAACGCTGGCCCAGGTCAATGGCGTGCGACGATCATCTGGGTGGACCATCCGCCGATAGTACGACCGCCGAAACGCCCTGGCCGCGACTCCCGCCGCGTTTTGACGTGCACGCCGATGAGCAGCGCGAGCACAGGTAGCGGAAGGAGCGCGTGGTCGTCGCGATGCGTCGCCAGCGCACGGGCTCGTGCGAGCACCTTCGGCGGCGGTGCTCGCCGCCCGGCATCCCACGTCCGGTACGACTCGGGAGACGCACCGAGCGTCGCCGCGAACGCCGCCAGCGACTGGCCCAGCGCGATCCGGCATGCACGCAGCGTACGGGGGTCCACGACGTCACACCATGCCATCGGCGCCGGCCGTTGTGAAGCGCGGGGGTGGCGCTCGGCGTACTTCAGTCAGCCAATCTTTGGGGGCGACCGGTCACTTTGTTCGCCTGTACTTTCACCCCCGGTGCCCAGGCAGTGGGCACAATCAGCGAATTCTTTCGGAAACTGGCGCGCCCGGCAGGATTCGAACCTGCGACCCTCGGCTTAGAAGGCCCTGTGTCTGATCGGTTATACCAAGCGGTTATATTTACCGAGTGATTCCGCGGCCGCTTCCGCCGAAAACTGGCGCCCGTTCGACCACTTTCGCGACCCCATCGCCTCGCGACGATAACCGATGGGGTCGCGGGGTGACGGGGGGTCCCAACGCCGCCAGCCGCCCCCAACTTCCCGTCTACCTCGACGAGTTCGTCTTCCGTCACAATCGCCGGCGCCAGCCCATGGCGACGTTTCAAACCCTGCTCGGCCTCGGCACTGCGCACCGGCCCACGCCGGCCAGTCGGATCCGTGGAGCCAGCGACCTCCGGCCACGAGTGATAATCTCCAAACCACAACATATAATGCCTCGCTGAAACAACCGTTGAAGCAGAAGCGGGCATGACCTTGTCGACGCACTGTCCTGTCGGGCACGCGTCGTGCCCGACAGGACAGTGCGTCACTGCCTTCCTATGGCGGTGTATGCGTCGTCCGTTTTTGTTTGAGCTTCCGAGATGCCGAAGATCTCCTGGCCCAACGGGATATCACCGTCTCCTCGAGGCTATTCAGCAGTGGTGTCGGGGTGGTCGCCGACATCGCGTGTGCAGCAGGTCGTCTTCGGCGGGTCATCGCCTGGTGGCCATCACCGATCACGTGGCCAACCGCCTGCTTGCGCTGGACGCCTGGGCAGCACGGTCTCCCACCGTCTTAGAAGTGGTACGTGAGACTCAAGCCCACGCTCCAGAGCGCGCTGGCGTCGGTCAGAAGCTGCCCCGAGACGGGTTCGCTCCCATCGCGCCGCAGATTGGGGACGTGACTGCGCAGCGGATCCCACACCAGGGCCTCGTCACTCTCGAAGGCCCCGGTGCGAACCCAGCGGCCCTTGACGCCCACCGTGAGCCCGTCCGTGAGTGCGTAGTTCACCCCGACCAGCACCTGCTGGCTAACCAGCCTGTCGGACAGGACGCCCTGGAAACTGCTTGTCGTGGCCGCGAGATTCTGGCGAATATCGCCCGCGTTGGGCAGCCCCTCGCCGGTGGCAATCGCGGTAGGATTGGCATTCCTCGACCACAGACTGCCATAGGTCATCGCAGTCGACCCGCTCCCAACCCCCGCACCGACATAGGGCGTGAACCGACTGCGGGTCCGAACGTCCCAATACAGGTTCGCGAACAGGGTGTGCGAGGTCACGCGACCGAGGTAGTCCGACGCCGTCTGGATCTCTTGATTCAGTTTGTCGGCGGTGACGCTGCCCGAGCCAGCGCTGAGGCCGGGCACGGCGACGGTCTGGTCGTAGGCGGTGGCGCGGTAGAAGTATTCCACCTCCGTCCGCACGTGGCGCCACCGCGAGCCCGAGGCGTCGGCCCCGAAGCGATATCCCAGCACCCAGCCGGTGTGCAGGCCCGTCGCCTTGGCGAACTGGTTGACCCAGTTGTCGCTGCGATCCGGTCCCGTGCAATTGTACGTTTCATATCCCGCCGTCTGCGTCACCGTTGCATACTGCGGATTGATGAACTCGTCGCACACACTCGCTCGGTCGTTGGACAGCCCGGTGATGTCCAGGGCCGGGACCACGTGCGCGCCCAGTTCGCTCCCCAGATACCAGCCCTGCCCTTGCGCCGGACTCGGCACCCCCGCCAGCACCAGGACAAGAAGCCCCACGGAAGAGATTCTTTTCACGATCACTTTCTCATGGTAGATCACTCTCTCATAATAGATCAATTCGGTTGAGGCCGAGCCGTCCGCCCGCACCTGAGATTGCACCATCCGCACAAGGGATGGGGTGGTGCGTCGTGCCTCACCTCCGCCGCCTGGGGTGGGCACAGGACTGACCCTCTCACCGCGCCCGGAGACCTCGCGCCACCAGGCCACGATCCCGACGCGACCGGGGCGCCGGCGGCGGCTTTCTGTGAGGCCTTGTTCGCCCGCGCCCCGGTCGCGTTGTGGATCGCGTCCCGTGGCTTCGGGGGCAAAACGTCCCTGCTCGCGCTCACCGAGGCCCTTCACGTTGGAAGTCAGCGTGACGGTACTGGGCGGCTCCGGGCAGCAGTCGGCCCGGGTCCTGGACGCGATGGGCACACATTGGCGCGCGCCCGCCGCACCCACGCATCTCCTCGAGGGCCCCCCCGGGCCTCTACACCACCCGGCTCCTCTGGGGGAACACGATTACCGCGCTCACGGCCTCGCAGACCGCCGTCCGTGGCGCGCACCCGGCCCGCCTGCGACTCGACGAGGCCGACGAAATGCGCCTGCCGATTCTCGACGCCGCGCAGGGCCAGCCGATGGATCAGGGGGACGTCCGAGCCCAGACGGTGATCGCCTCGACCCACCAGCATCCGGACGGCACGATGACCGCCGTCCTGCAGCGGGCGGCCGCGCAGGGGTGGCCCGTCTACGAATGGTGCTATCGGGAAACGCTCGCACCCCACGGGTGGCTGACCGAGGACCAGGTCACCCGCAAGCGCGCCGAGCTGTCCCCGACCATGTGGGCCGTCGAGTACGAACTCCAGGAACCCAGCGCCGAAGGACGCGCCTTCGGACCCGGTCGCCGTGGAGCGGATGTTCGACACCACGCTCGGTACACACATCTCAGCGGGCGATCTCGAACACGGCTGGCGCGGCCAGCCGGGACCCCCCGCCGAGCGAGCTTGGCCTGATCCGGCCGGGGCGTGGTACTGCACCGGCATCGACTGGGCCCAGAAGCGCCACGACACCGTCGCCGCCGTCGTGCGCTGCGATACCACGCCGCTCCAGCTCGTCGCCGTCTACCGCATCCAACGGCGACCGTGGCCGGAAATGACCGAGCGAGTCGGCGCGCTGCTGGATGAGTTTCCAGGACCCGCGGTGCACGATGCCACCGGTGCCGGGTCGGCCATCGGGGAATTCCCGGCGCTCGCAGCGCACCGTCAGCTCCAGGGCGTCACCATGGTCGGCCGTGACCGGGTCGACCTCTTCCGCAACTACATCGCGGCCCTGGAGCGCCACGACCTCACGCTGCCGCGGCTCGACCCCGTCTATCGCGAGCACAAGTACTGCCGGGTCGATGATCTGTTCGGGAACGGCCATCCGCCCGATACGGTCGTCGCCATGGCCTTGGCCTATCACGCGTTTCGCTCCGGCCGCCAACCCGGCGACTACGGCGTCACCCTCTGACGGAGGGAGGCCCGGAGGCTGACCTCGGGTCGCCGTGGTCGCGCTCGTCGTGCACGGTCCTGCCGGGCCGCACGGTGGGGCGGGAGCACCGGCCGACCTCGCGCTCCGTACATGTGCACTCGGCCGCCACTCGTGGCTTCCCACACATCGCCGTCCCGTCGCCCTCGCACATTTCCCTTGCCTGTCGCGCCCACCAGAGCGAATGTGGACGAATGCCGTCTGCCCGCGGCTGCCACCAAGGAGGGACCCAGCCCATGACCCCGCACGAAACCGGCTCGACCACCCCCCCCCCCGGGGACTTACGCGCGGCGCCGCCGCCGCCGCGCACGTTCGGCCCCCAGGGGCCGACCCTGGGAGATCTCAGCGACGCCTACCTCCAGGACTATCAGGTCCGGCAGTTCCGGTCCCACAGCACCGCCCGCGGCCGGGTCGCCCATCTCGCTGCGTTCTTCGGCCGCGTCGCGCGGGCCGCCACGTTGACCACCTCCCAGATCCGCCAGTACCAACTGATCCGGCGCGCCGCCGGGGCCGCCACCGGCACCATCAACCGGGAGACCTCGGCGCTCCACCGCATGGGCACGCTCGCTGTCCACTGGGGCTGGCTCGACACTGTGCCCGGCTTCCCCGATCGGCTCCGCGAGCATCCCCCCCGCCAGGGCTTCTTCGAGCACCCCGAGTACCTCGTCGTCCGCGCCCATCTCCCCGCCCCGTGGCAGGACATCCTCGACCTCGCCTACTACTCCGGCTGGCGCAAGAATGAACTCCTCGGCCTCACCTGGGAGGAAATTGACGAGGCGGGCGGCGTCATCCGGCTCTCGCCCGCGCGCTCGAAGACGCTGGTCGGGCGGATACTCCCGATCTCACAACCCATTGCGAACGCGCTGAACAGACGGCGGGCACGCCGCGACCCCGACAGCCCGCTCGTCTTCCACCGCGACGGCATCCCCGTCCGCCGGTGGCGCACGGCGTGGCGCACCGCCTGTCAGTCGGCTGGGGTGCCGACCCGCTTCCTCCACGATTGCCGGCGCACCGCCGCGCGCAACCTGATCCGCGCCAGCGTCCCCGAGCGGGTCGCCATGCTCCTGACCGGACACAAGAGCCGCGCCATCTTCGACCGCTACAACATCATCAATGAGCAGGAACTGCTCGACGCCGGGGACCAGCTGGTCGCCTATCTGGCGCAGCAGGCGCCGGCGGTACCAGCCCGTCGGCGGCCCCACGCGGCCAGTCCCGCCGCCCCGCGCACCGCATCACCCCTCCGCCTCGTACGACGCGGCATCGCGCTCAACAGCGGGGCGACACGCGATCACAGGCTCTCTTGACACCCGTGGCTGGCGCCTCTACGATGGCGCCGTTGCCGACCTCCGCGCATGTGCACATGACCGCGAAGAAAACCCTCTATTTGGCGAACCCCTATGGCTTCTCCGCGCAACAGCGTGGCGGACCGCTCCACGAGCTTGTGAGGGCGCTGGAGTCGATGGGGGCCGACGTGTGGGAGCCGTTCGCCCGCAACAACCAGATCGACCGGGCGAGTGCGGGCTGGGCGTATCGGATCGGGCAGGCCGATCTCCGGGACGTTCGCGAGGCCGATGGACTGTTCGCGGTGGTCAACGGCTGTCCGCCGGATGAGGGCGTCATGGTGGAGCTGGGCCTAGCGATCGCGTGGGAGAAGCCGGTGTTCCTGTTCCGAGACGATTTTCGCCGGTGCACCGACAGCGAAATGTACCCGCTTAACTTGATGTTGTTCACTGGCCTGCCGGCGGCTGGCTGGGAGGCCGCGTGGTACGGATCGATCGAGGAGATCGCTGATCCCACCAAGGCGCTCGCACGTTGGTTGCGGCATGACAGGCCGCCCGGCGCGGCGTCGGTCGAGGCGGACCCGATAGAAGTATGAGCGTGCTCAGCGCCGGGCTGCAGTCGGTCGGGCTATGCGTCTCGCGGCGTTTACCAAGGCGCGCCCCGCCGACGCGGCGCAAGAGAAGTTGGCCTCTCACGACTGGGTCGCCCGGTTACCGTCGCCAACCGCCTCGCGATCATCCGAGTTGCACACGGCCATGGCCCTGGAACTGAAGTACGCGTCTGACGCGACCCTGCTCCTCGACGACCTGGTCGACTCGCTGGGTAGTCCGGGGAATGCCGCCGGCGTCGTGGTGCCCGTGCTGATGCCGTCGCTGCCCCTGGTGGACCGCACCAAGGCCGCGCTGGCCCGGCGCGGCGTTGGTGCATGAATGACCTTCTGTGGGTGGTGTGGTTTGGCCCGTCCTTCTCGCCTCCGCAGGAGTCACACGACCGGGATGAGTCGAAGGTTCATCCCACGTATAAGACGCAGTACCGCGTGGCGAACTGGCCGGCCTATCACCAGGCCCTCGTTCGCCGCGGCGATGTGACGGTGTGGGTGTCCTCGGAAGCGTTCGCTGCCTGGACGGCCAGGCGGAGCGGCCGGCGGGGTGGGCAGGTGCGGTACTCGGATCTCGCCATCGAGACCGCGCTGACCCTGCGGCTCATCTCCCATCTCCCGCTGCGCCAGGCCGCAGGGTTCCTGCCCGCGCTGTTCGGGATCATGCGTCTCGACCTCTCCGTTCCCGACGATACGACGCGCTCTCGGCGCCGTCAGCATCTGCGGCGCCATCTGCGATCGGTCCCGCCCGGCGAGAGCCTTCATCTCGTGCTTGACAGTACGGGTCTGTCCCTCGTCGGGGCAGGGGAGTGGGCGGCCGCGACACACGGTGGTTGCGGCCGGCGTGGCTGGCGGACGCTCCACCGTGGCGTCGATCAGTCAGGTGTGATCCGTGTCCACACGCTCACCGAGAAGACGGGTGACGATGCGACCACCGCCGTGGATCGGCGCACGGCGGTCGAGGCCCTCTCGTGCGCGTCACCGCTGCCGCCGCCTCTGACACGGGCGCCGTCGACGAAACGGCAACGGCGCGGGGTGCGACGGTCGTCATCCCACCGGCCAGGACGGCAAACGTCTCTGGTCACGGCCCGCGGGCGCCCGCGCGGGATCGGACGATCATGTGGGTGAAGACGCGCGGCCGGCGCCGCTGGAAGCAGGAGGCCGGCTACTATCTCCAGGCGCGGGTGGAGCATGCGTGCTTGCGGTACCAATCGATGATCGGAGAGGGCCTCCGGGCCCGGAGGCCAGCCGGGCAGGGGAGTGAGGTCGTCCTCGGCTGTGCGATCCTCAATCGGATGACCGCCCTCGGCCGACCCGTGTCGTATCGCCTCGACAGGGGAGGATCCTGTCGGTGGGCAGCGTGCGGGGCCGTGACGATTCGTGCAACAACGCCGGTTCGATACATAAGCCTCAGTGTGTTGATCGGTTCATAAAATATGAACTGGGAGTTCTAAGATGGCACCGGGTGGGGCAGTCTGATACCATTCGGTGCTTCCGTCATCAAGTGTTGGTGAAGAGAGCTTAAGCCCTAATCATCCAGATACTTCCAGCCGATTTTGACGCTGGCACCTCTCTGGCACTGAGTATCTAGTCTAAGCGGTTTGGTTAGAACGAGGTAAGGGCGGGGTAGCAACAGTTGATGGCGGAAGCACCGAGCGTTCGACGCGTGGTCGTTGGCAATTCATGGATAAGCAACAGGACACGTCTAGCAACATGCCGGTGCCTCTTCTAGATGTGACAGAACCCTGCCAAGACAGCGCTGATGCCCTGGACGCGGTGCTCTGCCTGTTTTCAGCGAAGGCCGCGGCTGATGGCCTCGCAGTCGTTGACGATCCCGCCGCTTCCGAACGCGAGGGCTGGATCGCCGTGCATCCGAGGATGACGAATGAGTGAATCACACGATGAAGTGCGAAACGGACGCTCGCTAGTCACCTTTCAGGGACGAGGATCGAGATGAAACGCCTGTGGATATCGTTTGCCCTAGTGATCGTCGTGTCGTTTACGGTCCTCGGCTGGATCGGCGCTCGCATCTATCAAGAAGCCCCGCCGATTGCGGCGACGGTGCTCACCACGGATGGCGCGATCCTCATCGAGGATGGTGACATCGGGGCGGGGCAGAATGTCTGGCAAGCGCTTGGCGGCATGGAAGTGGGTTCAATCTGGGGCCATGGCAGTTACGTCGCGCCTGACTGGACGGCAGATTGGCTGCACCGCGAAGCACTCTTCATCCTCAACCGGTGGGCGCAGACAGAGTTCGGTGCGGACTTTGAACAGTTGGAGGGAGAGCGGCAGGCGCTGTTGACTAGTCGTGTGTCAACATTGATGCGCACCAACACCTACGATCCCACAACCAACACCATCACAGTCGATCCCATTCGCGCCGACGCCTTTGCGTCCAACCTCGCCCACTATTCGACCGTATTCGCAAACGGACGGGCTGACTATGCCATCCCGGCCGGCGCGGTAACGGACCCCGATCGCTTACGTCGGCTCGCCGCGTTCTTCTTCTGGACATCGTGGGCGGCGTCCACGAATCGGCCTGACGATGACATCACGTACACCAGCAACTGGCCGTACGAGCCGCTGGTCGGGAACCGTGCCACAGGTGAGGCTGTGGTGTGGACCGGCGTGAGCATCATCATGCTGCTGGCCGGCATCTCTGGGATGGCGTGGTGGTATGCGTCTCGTCGACGTGACGAGGATGAACCCGTCCCCCCGGCGATCGATCCGTTGGCTCGCTGGGACGCCACGCCCTCGCAGCGAGCCACGATCAAGTACTTCGGGGTGGTCTCTGCCTTGATCCTGGTGCAAATGCTGCTCGGCGTCATCACGGCGCACTATGGCGTGGAGGGCGATGGGTTCTATGGTGTCCCACTGTCCGAGTGGTTGCCGTACAGCGTGACTCGCACCTGGCACATCCAGACGGGACTCTTCTGGATCGCCACCGCGTGGTTGGCCGCCGGGCTGTTCATTGGCCCCTTGGTGAGCGAGCAGGAACCGAGAGGGCAACGGGTGGGTGTCAACGTGTTGTTCGGCGCATTATTGCTGGTTGTCGTGGGGTCGTTGGCCGGCGAATGGCTGAGCATCCAGAACATGATGTCCGACACCGTGTCGTTCTACTTCGGCCATCAGGGCTACGAATACGTGGACTTAGGACGCGCGTGGCAAATCGCCTTGTTCGCAAGCCTCTTGCTGTGGCTCTTCTTGATGCTTCGCGTCTTACGCCCGGCCTTGCGCCAGTCGGGGGAACAAAAACAACTCGTCGCCCTGCTCGCGGTGTCGACCGCTGCCATTGCACTGTTCTACGGCGCGGGATTGACCTGGGGACGACATACGCCGCTCTCGATGGTCGAGTATTGGCGGTGGTGGGTCGTGCACTTGTGGGTGGAAGGGTTCTTTGAAGTCTTTGCCACCACGGTGATTGCCTTCATCTTTATGCGACTGAATCTTGTTCGTCCAGGCGTGGCGGCAGCGGCTGCGCTGCTGTCAGCCACGATCTTTCTGTCGGGCGGCATCATTGGCACTTGTCATCATCTCTATTTCTCCGGCACGCCCACGGTGGCGCTCGCCTGGGGATCGGTGTTCAGTGCCTTGGAAGTCGTCCCGTTGTGTTTGGTCGGCTTCGATGCCACGACCGACCTGCGGCGGTCAAAGAGCTCTCCGTGGGTGCAGCGCTACAAGTGGCCGATCTACTTTTTCGTCGCGGTGGCGTTCTGGAACATGGTGGGAGCGGGGCTGTTCGGCTTCATGATCAACCCGCCGATTGCCCTCTACTACATGCAAGGGCTCAACACGACACCGCTCCACGCTCACGCGGCCTTGTTTGGGGTGTATGGCATGCTGGGCATCGGCCTGATGCTGCTCTGTCTGCGCGTCCTGGTCCCAGGTCGTGCATGGAAAGACGGCTGGTTGCGGCTGTCGTTCTGGGCGTTGAATGGTGGCTTGCTGGCGATGTGTGTGCTGAGTCTGCTGCCGGTGGGGTTGATGCAGACGTGGGCGTCGGTCGAACACGGGTACTGGTATGCACGGAGCAGCGAGTTCATGCAGACCGATCTCATGCAAACCCTGCGGTGGATGCGCATACCCGGAGACACGTTGTTTTTCGTGGGAGCCGTCGCCCTCGTGGTGTTCGTCGCCGGACTGAAAACAGGGCATTCCTTTCGACGATCGGTGTGAGATCGCTGTCGGCCGATGGACTGACGCCCCTATATGTCAAGACACTCGTTCAGGCCGCCAAGTCTGCGGCTTGGCGCGCTCGGTAGTCTGCCATCACGCGCTGAAAGATCTCGCGGGCCAGTCACGATTCGTGCAACAACGCCACTGTGCGTGGCCACGGGTTGCCGTTTCGTAGGCCAGCGAGTCAATCAGGTATTCTTGATCCTCTGGACCGTTGTCATTGTGACGTCACTCTTACTACGCTTCTTTCCTTCCTGGACCAGCCGACTCATCC
Organism: Vicinamibacterales bacterium; assembly: GCA_965249535.1. Taxonomy (GTDB): domain Bacteria; phylum Acidobacteriota; class Vicinamibacteria; order Vicinamibacterales. The sequence continues at coordinate 875,912 of OZ252241.1, read as the reverse complement.
AAGCTGTCACTGGATGAAAACGGCCGCGAGAACACCGGTATGGCCAGCGGTTCCTGTTTGCAAGGAAAAAGTGGCGTCCCCAACGGGAATCGCACTTATGTGGACGCCAAAACTCCAGGGAAAAGTGCTGATTGCTGACTGAGCTGGTCTTTAGACAGCGAGCGGTAACCCCCGTCCCCGTTGAATCGCCCACCGATCCGCGCTACACTAAACGCTACGCCGTTCATCGTCTTTGCAATGAGAGGTTCATGGCACTCGACATCCGGCGTACGGATCCCGAGGCGGGGTGAATCATGTCCTGGTGGGGTTGGCTAGTCATCGGAGCGATACTCCTCATCTCCGAGATGATCGTATCGACGGATGTCTATCTCGTATTCTTTGCCGCCGCCGCCGTCATCTTGGGTCTACTGGGCCTCTCGGGGGTGAGCATTCCCGTCTCCGCGCAGTGGTTGCTCTTCGCATCGCTGTCCATCGGGACGCTCGTCCTCTTCCGGGCTCGACTTCGGAGAAAGATCAAGACGCGCGAACACGACGTGGACAAGCTGGAGGGGGAGATCGCCGTCGCTACCGAACCGATCGCCGCCGGAGCCACGGGCCAGGCTGAGCTGCGGGGTTCGACATGGAGCGCCCGGAACACCGGCGAGATGAATCTTCATGTGAGAGACCGATGCCGGGTGGAGCGCGTCGACGGACTGGTCTTGTCGATCCGGAAAAACTTGTAAGCGATTTCCAGGAGGGACACCGTGGAACCGTTGATCGTCGCTACTGTCGTCGTCGTGCTGGTTGTCATGGTCATTGCGAAGACCGCAATCGTGGTTCCTCAGCAGAGCGCGTACGTCGTGGAATACCTGGGTAAGTACCGGAAAACGATAAAGGCCGGGTTCCATATCCTCATCCCTTTCGTTGAGAGGGTCGCATATAAGCACAACCTCAAGGAGAGCGCGGTCGACATCCAGGAGCAGATCTGTATCACCAGGGACAACGTTCAGGTAGGTGTGGACGGGGTTCTCTACCTGAAAGTACTCGACGCCCAACGCGCCTCCTACGGAATCGGCGACTACATCTTTGCCATCGGCCAGCTCGCCCAGACGACCCTGCGGAGCGAGATCGGAAAAATCGACCTCGATCGCACGTTTGAGGAGCGCGGCACGATCAACACCTCGGTGGTCATGGAGCTCGACAAGGCTTCCGACCCTTGGGGCGTTAAGGTGCTTCGCTACGAGATCAAGAACATCAATCCACCGCAGGACGTGCTCTCGGCCATGGAGAAGCAGATGCGCGCAGAGCGGGAGAAGCGGGCGGTGATCCTCACGTCCGAGGGTGAGCGGGACGCTAAGATTAACGAGGCCGAGGGTGGCAAGCAGCAGGTCATCAAGCAGTCGGAGGCCGCCAAGCAGAAGAAGATCAACGAGGCGGAGGGGGAGGCCGAGGCTATTCTCAGCGTGTCCACTGCGACCGCGGAGGGCATCCGCAGGGTGGCGATCGCGCTGGAGACCGCTGGGGGGGACAAGGCCATGCAGCTGAGAATCGCCGAGCAATACATCGAGGAATTCGGTCGGCTCGCGAAGGCTGGCAACACGTTCGTGGTTCCCTCGAACCTGTCGGACATCGCATCGATGATCGCCCTGGCGACGGGGATCGCGAAGAAGGACGTTGCGTAGACGGCATGGTCACGTTGAGGCGGTGACCGGCAGAGTAGGCTGATGAACTCCGCTCAATAACTCGCCCGCGACTGGGACGCCGCGCACCCGCGTGACTCACCTCCGTCCCCGTTGACCCGCTACTTATGTACCGGGGTGTTAAAAGGGAGGATGCTCGGACATCGCGAGGAAAGTGGCGTCCACAAGGCGAGTTTTACCCTTTACCATGCGGGGCGTCGTGATGCCGACCGTCGCGTAGTTGAGTGCCACCGCACCGCCTGAGTTCCCAGTGGCGTACGGTCCAAAAACGAGATCGTGGGGTTGACGGCCGGTCATGTATCACGTTGCTGACCGATAGGAGTAGTGCAACATCCCACCGAGCCGCTGGCGGCACTGGACGCGACCACGGGGTGGCGGTGCCGTCGACAGCGGCAGGATCAGGCGATGGTCGAGCCCCTGATGATTCCGTTCGTGGTGGTCGTGCGCGACGAACTCGCGCCCGGCCGGGGGGAGCGTGTCGCGGTCATGGAGGAGGACCCGGATGTGTCGCAGGCATCCGTCCTCGGCCTTGGCGTTTCGCATGAGCTGGGTGACCCACGGCCCGTCGGGGCTCGGCGCTGATGCCCGCGATCTGAACGCGGCGGCTGGCTAGGTGCATCAGGACCAGCACGGTGAAGCGAGTCAGGCCGCGTGGCGTCCAGACCTCGACAGTGAACGAAGTCGGCGGCGGCGAGCACGTCCCAGTGGGCCGCGAGACACTCCCGCCAGGTCGTGCGCTTCTTGCGGTCGGGGGCGGGTTCTAGGCCGCGCTCCTTGCGCACGTTGGCGAGGGTGCCCCGCGCGACCTGATGACCGAGGTGGCCGCGGGCACCCCGAAGACGGGTGTCGCCCCACGCGCGGTTCTCGGGGGCCATCCGGACGATGAGCCGGCGGATCGTGTCCGGACCCGTGGGCGGCGGCCCAGCCCGCGACGGCCACGGCGAGGGACTGAAACACTTGGGGAAAAGGCGACAGACGGGGCGAGCCTAGCAGAGGCTCTCGGCGGTCACGAACGTCGCGACCCGGCGAGCGTCCAGCGTAGAATCAGCCCGTCGGACGGCGTCGATCGGGTTCTTGGACAGTACGACCTATGTTCGCGGTACGTGGCGCGAAGAAACTTCCCGCACGGCACACTAGTTGTCCACGGCAATCCCATATTTATTTCAGCCCTCGCAGGTTGACGAGCCGTCGACCACGAGACTCGCGCATTCGGTTTAGCGCTTTCAGCGTGGCCACGTAATGCTTCCTGATGGACAGTTTGGCCTTCGGGTCCTTCATGGCTGCGACCCGACTGAACAGATCGCGGTCACATGCATCCACTGTTGACCTCTCTTGTCCCGATCTCGACCGACACAGGTAGTCGAGTTCCCACTTCGCGGCTTTGAATGCCTTCGGTACCGGCAAGATCTTAAAGTCAGCGTGACTGTCCAGGTCGTCAACTTTAGGATGCACAAAGATCCGCATGCCCTTCCCGCCGCATTGTTCGGCGGCATGCGCCCGTACTACGGCCGTGCCGATAAATCGTGATTTGCTGACCAGCATCGAGTCCCCGCCTGTATCCGTCGAGTAGCCGAATGAGTAGAACGTCCCTTTACCAATCCCCATCCGTACAGGGACACCAACCTTGATGAACTTCCGCATCAGATCTGTTGCTATCAGCGCAGCTCGCACGGAGTTGCCAGGGTTCAGGAAGGCGCAGTCTGAGAAGAACATGGCGGTGATGCCGCCATCAGGCTGCTGCTGGATAGAGATAGAGCGATCGAGCACCTGGTCGAACAGGTTGAACTGGCTTTGCGTGGGCGCAGTGTGCACAACCTCATAGCCGTCATCAGTGGGCGGGGCGTCCTCGATGCGGCAAGGATGCTTCTCGATGAGCGCCGCAAAGCCCAGCATGTCCACAAAAATGAGAGTTTGTTCTTGGTCTTCGTCGCGCTTCATCGGTGATCCTTCCTCGCTCACAAGCCCAGCCACACGCGTCGCGCTTGGGCTTCCAAGCAGAAACTCAGCGCGGCGACTTTGCCGGCTTGGAACGGCTCATTGACATCAACACCGTGTGAGGCACAGCCGGCGGGGTGGGCCTAAGCAATTTAGGGTCACCTCACGAAACGGAATCTCTTACCATCCGCTTAGCAGACGCCAATGTGTGCCTGTTGGGCACACATTAGGATACGCTGTCCTGAGTGAAATTCTTCGCCTGGGACGACGCCAAAAGCGCGAAGCTCAGAGCGGACCGTGGCATCGGGTTCGAGCCAGAGAGTGTGGGGGTCGAGTCCGGCGGAGCGGATGTAGCCGGTCCAGGTCGTCACGAGACCGATCACGCCGGCGAAGATCGAGTTCTCTCTACGTGCGTTTCGCAAAGGGTGTGAGGCCGATGATAATCCAAGCGGCGAGAACGACGGCGGGTGCCACCGAATCGGGCGCCCCTCCGCGCGCATCGCCAGCCTCGGTGAATAGACCTGTTGAACTCACCACACTAGAATGGCCAGACCTGAGTGAGGTGATGAGGCACGTTCCGGCCTCACCTGTCGCTGGGGTGAGGCAGTCAGTCCGATGACTAGATCGACGCTGCTCACGCGTTGCGCGTTGGCCGGTGTGCTCGCTCTTGCGTTGGAAACAGTCGGCTTCTGGTGGACGACCGGGACAACCCCGGTGCCCGCGGTGGTCGCGGGTCACCTGGTGGTGCTGCTTGGGGTCGCTCTCGTGGTCGGAGGCTTGGCGGTGGCTCGCACCTCCGAGCGGGTGGCCGCACGGATCTGGCTGTTTGGGTTGCCGTGCGTTCCTCTAAGCACGATTCTCTCGGGGTTGGCGGGCACATGGGCGGTGTGGGCCGTCGCTGCTCTGGTGATACTGCTGGCCCTCGGTCGTCCGTTTCGGCAGCGCGAGTCTGTCCTCGTGGGTGGAGTCGTTGGGACCCTTTTCTCCATGCGCCTCGGCTTCTTCACGCTCCGCGAATACGACGGCTTGGAGACTCCGTGGCAGCCACTGCTCACGATCACGGTGTTGGCGATTGTGGCGATTTCGGCGTACCTCAGCTTGCCCCGTTGGTTTTCGCGCCCAGTCGTGTCGAATAGGGGCTGGGTGTGCCTCCTGCTGGCTGTCACCGGTGCCGCGACCATCTCGGTGGTGGCGGTGGGACAGCAAAGTGGTCTCGAGAAGTTGGCGGCTGGCCGGCCGTTGCGGACACACCCGCCGGTCGTGTTGGTTGTGCTCGACACTCTCCGGGCCGACCAGTTGCCTTTGTACGGCTACCCCAAGAACACCATGCCCCGTCTGACGAAGTTCGCGCAGGAGCAGGCCGTCGTCGTCGAGCGGGCGATCACGAATGCTCCAGATTCGCTATCCGCCCACGCATCGCTGTTTACGGGGCTGTTTCCCGTCAACCACGGCGCCCACCGGCCGTCGTTGGATGACCCGGCACCACCACGCTTCGGATACGGATTGGACCCGCGTGTTCCTACGGTCGCGGAGCGGTTGTCGCTCGCTGGCTATTTAACGCACGGCGTGAGCGGCAACTTCGGGCCGGTCTCCAGAGAATTAGGTCTCGGACTCGACCGCGGGTTCGACATCTATCGTTCCCATCCAGAGGTTGCGTGTCAGTTTGCGCGGCGATCGCCGTGGCGTCTTCTCGCGCGCGCGGTGAATCGTGCCGGCGCTATCACCTGGCTGTCCGCCCGTCGAGTGCGCTATCGGACCGCGGACGCCATTACTGACGATGCGATTACCCTTGTCGATAGGGCTGGTCAGTCAGGCTTTCTCCTTTTCGTCAACTACATGGACGCCCACGGCCCGTACGCTCCCCCGGAAGCGTTTCTTCGTCAAGTATCTGATGGCACTCCCACGGACTCAGTCACTCGCTATCACGGGGAGCTCCTCTTTCTCGACACCCACCTGTCGCGTTTGATCGAGCGTCTGCAGCAGCACCCATCCTGGGACGAGATGTTGTTGGTGATTACGTCGGACCATGGCGAGGCGTTCGGAGAACACGATCTCGTTGGGCACAGCAGTTCACTCTACGATGTCATGATTCGTGTCCCACTGATTCTCAAGCTGCCGCGTGACTCGGGTTTTCAGGATGCACCTGTGGTCGGGACCAGGTGGTCGCGGAGCATGCAACTCGTGGACATCGCGCCGGTTGTACTGGCCCATGCAGGGGTCGACGGAAGCATGGACATGGATGGTCGGGGGCTGGACGCCGACCCGTCTATTTTGCGAGCCTGGTCATACCCTTCGATGGCCCTACGCGGGGACGACGACCGCTACCGCCGCGAGTTGCGCTCGATCGAGGAGGGTGAGTGGAAGCTCATTGAGGACGACCGCGGCACTGTCGAGCTCTATGACCTTCAATCGGACCCGGGGGAAGAGACGAACCTCGCATCGCGCCACCGGGCGCGCGTCGAAGCCATGCGAGCAGCGCTTGGGCCCCGCCGCCCGCAGGCACCCCGGGATCGCGCTCCTGTGGAACTGTCGGAGGAGAGTCTTGAACGGCTCCGCTCCCTTGGCTACGTCAGGTAGATCCTCATCCGAGACACATCCGCGGCGTCTGAGCGCGACCATTTGAGCGGTACAGTCAAGTGAGCGGTCGTCGAGCGCGCCGGTACTCGGGATCGTGATCGCAGTTCGCGTCAGGCGGCGGTCGTGACGGCATCCCCAATGAGAAAAGAGCGTCTTCGTCGTTCCCGCTGGTGCACCGCTCGCACCAGGTGACGGCCACCGCCGACGAGGGTGCGGACGAGTCCATGCACGGACAAGCATCGTTGTGCCTGCCCGGGAGAGTTGACCCGGCGCAGGTGTCGCGCGCGGTGCCGTGTGGGCTGGTGGGAGACGTCGGCACGATGGTGCTCGTATCGGTCCGTGCGCTGGGCGACGGACGGCAGGACCGCTCGGTGTGCAGCCCGGTCGCGGCGCAGCGTGTCGGTGACCACCCGCCCCGGCGGACGCGCCTGCCCCTGCAACAGCGTGCGGAACAAGCGTGTCGCCGTCCGACAGTCGCGACGCGACTGGACGAGGCTATCGAGAGGACGTCACCCTCGTGATCGACGGCACGCCAGAGAGAGCGCCGCTGGCCCTGGAGGGTGATGAAGCCCTCGTCCAGGGGCCCGATGTCGCCCAGCCGGCCCTGTCGACGCGTGAGCCGGCGCGCGTCTACTGAACCAACCGTGAGGCACCACAGCCGGGTCGCTGCGTAGGACACCGTGCGGCCGCGGTGGGTCAGGAGATCTTCGACAGCGCGAACGCTCACACCGACGCGGTGAGACAGCCAGACGGCGTGGCTGATGATCGCGGGGGGCAATCGATAGCCATGGTCGCTCAGCGTGTCGCGGTTCATCGGCCAAGTCTGCCACGCTCCCACTGCACTTGACAGTACCAATGTCATATCGCATCGGCACGTGAGGATCCTGTCGGTGGGCATCGCGCGGGCCCGTGACGATTCGTGTACCAACGCCGCGAGAAGGGGCTCCGGGCGACCGTTCGGAAGGCCTTCCGGGACCGGGCCCTGGTCCACCGGTGCCAGTGGCACAAGCGCGAACACGTGGTCAGTTACCTGGCCAAGCAGGAGCAGGCCTCCTGGCGCCAGCGCCTCCAGCGCGCCTACAACCGTCTCGAGTACGACGAGGCCCGCACGGCGCTCGAGACACTCCATCGCGAGCTGGAGGACAGGAACCAATCGGCGGCCGGCAGTCTGGCGGAAGGGCTGGACGAGACCCTAACGCTGCATCGTCTCGGGCTGTATAGCGTGCTGGGCCGGTCGCTGAAAACGACGAACGGTCTCGAGTCCATCAATGCGCTCGTCGAGGAACGCTGTGCGAAGGTCGATCACTGGCAGAACTCGAGCCAACGCCACCTCGGGCTGGCGACCGCACTCCTCGACATCGAACCGCGCGTGCGGAAGGTGATGGGCTACCGCCACCTGCCCACGCTCCGTGCCGGGCTGAAGCGAGAACTGAAGATCGACACGGCGACGTCGAAGAAGAAAGCTGCGTAAGTCAGGAGTCGTGAAGAGTTTCAACTAAGAATGGGCTTGACTCCAGAGCGCACCGGCAAGCACGATAGCTACGAGAATACGTAACTCGGAAAGCATGGTCGCGATGTTCTCTTTGCCCTTTACGGTTGCTGGCGGTGGGCGAGGGGCAGGCGAACCCCATCACTTGTCCCACTGCCGACGCCTTACGCAGAGATTGAGAATAGTATCTGATTGCCGACACTGATAAAAAGGGGCCAGTCTTCTTCTCGGAGGCGGTCGACGACGACTGTTTGGGACCATGGGTGACGAATCGACGGACCTGTCGGTCATCATTCCGACTTGGAACGGCCGGGAGTTGACCATGGCCGCGCTCGAGCACCTGCTTGGCTCCGAGCGTTCGATCGTCGCTGAGGTGTTGGTGGTCGATGACGGTTCTGATGATGACACCGTCGACTCGGTATGTCGGCGGTTTCCCGGCGTCAGACTCATTGCTCATACTTCGAACCGGGGGTTCGGCGCGGCGGTCAACACCGGGTTCTCGGCCGCCAGGGGTCAGTATCTGGCGGCCGTCAACAACGATGCACTGGTGTCATGGTCCTGCCTGCGACACCTGGTGAGTGTTTTCCGATCGATCGCCCGGGCGGCCGCGGTGTCTCCGCACATGACTGATGGATCCGGTCGGATAGTCCGGGTTGGCTACGACCTCCCACGGACGTCCTGGGAACGACTGTCTTTGTCCCGCGCTCGTCGCCAGACGGACGCTACTGAGCCAGCGGCCTCATGCTTGCCGGCCGAGTGTCTCAAGGGCGCGTGCGTGGTCTTCGACCGGTCAGCGCTGGAGGAAGTCAGATTGTTCGATGAGCAGTTTCATATGTTTGCCGAGGAGGTCGACCTGTTCCGTCGATTGGCCAAGGCGGGGTGGTCGTCATGGGTGATCGACGACATCAGCGTTGTCCACGATGAAGGACGCAGCTCGCGGAATCATCCGAATGATGCAATCGCCGAGCAGTTCCGCTTACGGTCCTATCGCAGCATGAGTATTTACTATCGGAAGCATCACTCTGCGGTGGGCGCTACGGCGCTCCGAGCGACCTTGATTCTACAGCTGCTTGGGCGCATTTGCCGCGCGACAGTCCGGCCGGCTCCTGGTGGGAGTGAAAAGCGACGAGCGGCCGAGCTGTATCGATGCCTGGGACAGGTCGTCTTCTCGCCGCCGAGTCGCCCGGTCGAACCGGAGCTCGCGCCGGCGAGCGAAGCGCCGTCAAGCCGTCTCGACTGATGAAGTACATCGGTGTCTCAGTTCGGCTTCGAGACGTGCGGTCTGGTCCCGGGGCTGCGAGCTTGGGGTCAGCTCGGTGTCTGGAGTTGAGCTCCGGTCCAGCTGGGGGTCGATGAGTTCGGGAAGTCTCTCCCGATCGTAGTTTCGTCCGAGGAATCCGAAGATTCGCTGAGCCGTCCGCTCTGGGGATCGGCACAGATCCTCGAAACTGGTGTAGACGCACGGCGTCCTATACTGATCGACCGCCTGCAGGGCGACATGATTGTAAGTCGTCCAAAGAGCGATCGCCGATTCCAGGTCTGTATTGCCTCTCCGGACCATGGAGTTGGCGACGCTGAGGGGCGTTCGGAAGATGTACACAGCCCTCACCTTCGTCAGAAGGTTCGGATCTCTCAGCTCGTCCAGCCACGGCTCGAGCGTGAGACAGGTGCGTGGATCCTTCCAGCCCCAATCCCCACATCGGCGGTCATACCGGGTCAGAAGCCGCCGCATGCGCCAGCGGTGAAAGACACTGGGTGTCACGTCCGGAATCGTCGGATTCCATGACTTGACTCTGTAGCCGGAAGCTTCGAGGAGCTGATCGTTGACTCGCCTGAACTGGATATTCTCGGAAAACCCCTTTGGGTTCTGCGGCAAAAGCCTCGGACGGAAGTGACGATCCTTTCCCATCGAGACCCCGTTCTGATGCAGTAGACCAGCCAGCGCTGACGTTCCACTGCGGTGTATCCCGATCACAATTACGACCATGCGCACATCGTTTCGGTGAGCTTACCGGCGAGTGGTACCGTAAGGGGATTATATATCAAAGTGCCGACGGCTGGGCTATTCGTCGTTAAAAGCCTTCGGATCGTGTTCCAGTCGCTTCGCTGCCCAGCACCACACGAAGTAGATGTCGGCGATCATGATGGCGGCGATCATTGCGAATGCGCCTACCTGCATGACATCGGAATCGAACGGCCAGCCGATTGATTCCCTGGCTCCACTTGGTGTAGTCCTCCCAGGTATGCCTTTCCTCCGCTGGCGTGTGGGTTTGGTTGTTGTTGACGCCCCGGTGGCAGCCGGGGCGTTTCCCTGTACGGCCATTTTACACCAAAAGCACTTGACGTCCCGCCCGTTTTGGCATCGTCATGTATCCATGAGTCAGTCAGCACTGGGCAAACACTACCGTCAGGGCATGAGCCTCGAGGCTCTGTTTCGCAAGTTCCCCAACAATGAAACCGCTGAGTGATGGTTCGTGAAAACGCGCTGGCCGCACGGCATGGCGTGTCATTACTGCGGGAGCCTCAACGTGCAGGTCGGCTGTCAGCACAAAACGATGCCATTCCGCTGCCGGGAGAAGGCGTGTGCGAAGCGGTTCAGCGTGTGGACAGGGACGGTCATGCAGTCGTCAAAGCTCGGCTTTCAGCACTGGGCCATCGCCATCTACCTGTTGTCCACGAACCTCAAGGGCATCAGCAGCATGAAGCTCCACCGGGAGCTGACGATCCCCCAGAAAAGTGCATGGCACCTCTTGCACCGGCTCCGCGCCACCCTCACGGCGACCACGCCAGAGAAGATGGCGGGTCCGGTCGAAGTCGACGAGACGTTCATCGGCGGCAAGGAGAAGGACAAACACGCCAAGCGGAAGCTCCACGCGGGCCGCGGGCCGGTCGGTAAGACGGTGGTGGTCGGCGTCAAGGACAGGACCACGAAGCGTGTCCGTGCCGCCGTGGTGGCAGACACGGAGGCCGACACCCTACAAGGCTTTGTGGCCACGAGTGCCGCGCCGGAGGCTATCCAATACTACTCTGACCGGGACCGGTGCGAACAGACGCTCACGGCGGTTCGCTGGCTGGGCGGATTGTCGAGCAGAAGTAGGGGAGCTGGATCAACCAGTTCGCCGCACTAGGGGTAGCGCCGATGAAGCGCCAGACATTCGCGCTGACAGGGATTGAACATCGTGGAAGCCGGGACGGAAACGAACGGCTCGTCTGCTACATTTAAGGCGGTGGCCTTCTCGCAGTCTGGGGTAACGGCACGAGCAAGGTGAACATCGGGAAGGTGATAGCGGCCAGCTTCCCTTGCTCCGTCGAGTGCGATCCGATTGCCCCTGGGGATTACGAGCGCGACCACTTTGGTCACACCCATTGAGTGCCGCAAGGGAACTACCTTGAAGCACGAGGTGTTTAATCAACTATGTTTTTACCGTACCTAGGGATATAATCCCCTGTCAAATTGGTGTTGATGTCCTCAACAGTGATGGCGGCATGGTCGTTTGAGTGATCCCGTCGTCGCGGCCTCACGCCTCTCAGACCCCCCAACATCACGCATGGACTAGTGTAACAGAGTAAAGGATGGTCGAGACGCGATCCCCGATCCCGCTGTTGCCCTCGGGAACGCTGCCCGACGCGGAGGTGCGTCGCCGGTTGACAACGTTCTACCGGACCTTGGGCGCGTACGCGCCCAGGGTCCGGTATGCGCACGGCTACTACCGTCGCTACCGTGATGTACTCGACGCCACGCTACTCGCGCCGCGCCCCCACGTCCTGGAAGTGGGGGCGGGCGCGGGGATCGCGCTCAAGGCCTTTCTGAGCTGTTCTCCCGGCGCCCGCGCCGTGGCCCTGGACTTGCGGATGGCGTCTCCGGGCATGAAGAAGGGGCTGCTCAGACCCGTGGTGGGGGATGCCCTGGACCTGCCCTTCGCCTCAGGGACGTTCGACGTCGTGATCAGCTTCGAGGTGATCGAACACTTCCCGGATGTTGAGCGGGCCGTGCGAGAGATGCTCCGGGTGCTCCGTCTTCCGGACACCTCATCTGCGGCCTGCCCAATCATGCCTCGCTGTGGACCCCGCTGGAGGATACCGTGCGCGGCCGGACGCGCTTGGCGTTTGGGGTCCGCCATCGTGCCGATGCGATGCGCTGGTGGTGGAGAAACGTCCGCCTCATGGCGCGGAAGCGGTTCAGCGGCGGCCAGCGCTTCTTGTACCGCATGCCACAACTTGATTCAGCCTGCGGAGGTGACCGGGATGCCGTCTACTACGCCTGCCCGCTGGACCTCGTCCGGTTCCTTCGCGGTCAGGGGGGCCAGCTCGTTTGCAGTTCAGCGGCACTCCGGTTCGGATGGCTGGCGAAATTCATTCCCTTGGAGTTGCAAGGATCCGCAGTCCTCGCGTGGCATCTGAACAGCTAGGCCCCTACTTAGGATCGTCAAGTAGGTAGGTCCCTCACGAAAACCGAGCAATAGGCGATGTTGGGACTGAGGGCCACCAGCGACCCCGCTATCACACCGATCCCGTCCTATCCGAATATCGGGCCGCCGCGAATCTGGAATCGTCGCCTGTCCGGCTCTAGTCGAGTGCGACCAGCGCTGCATCCACATGCAGATCCTCGACCACCGGACACCTCTGGCGGTTGAACCCCTCTCCACCCATCTGGTGCGTCCGGTTCGTTGGCCCCTGCTGCGCATCGGTCAGCCAACAGTGCAACCTCGCCGCGAACAGGTCTGGCCAGACGTCGTCCAGAATCTCTCGTTCCGAGTCGGCGTCCCCGTCTTCCGGCACGCGGTCCACGTGAGGCGCCCGTCGCAGGTCCTCGACGACCTGCTCGGCGAGAGCAGTGGTGTCGTCTCGCGTGGCCCGGGCGCGGGAGGGTGCCCCCGGTCGGATGATGACCGCTGACCGATTGATAGCGCCCCTCGTTCCGCCGTTCTCGCGTCATGATCTGAGGAGGCCGCCGAGTCGCTCAGTGCCCCGACGCGCCCCCTCCGTGGACCGCGGCGCGGAATCGAGCGTCTCGTGCCCGCACCCCTGGGGCGGTCGCTTCCGGTGGGAGTGCTGAAGGGCACAGTCAGGTTGAGGGCGCGGGTGGCAAAGTGTGCGGATGAGCAGCCAGACGCCAAGCTATCACGGCTACCGATTCCCGTCTGAGATCATCAGCCACGCCGTCTGGCTGTCTCACCGTGCGCCGCAGCACGCTGTAGGGAAGATGACGGAAGGCCCATCGAAGTCGGCGGTCAGGAGCCGGCTTCAACCCACCCCCAGCGGCGGTCAGTACGAGTGGCGGTCGTGCGCGTTGGGGAGACGTCGAGCCTGACTCGGCAGGTGTGGATCAGAAAGACGAACGCAAGTGAACCACCGGTGACTCGTCGTGACCCAGCACAGGACATCGCAACCGATGGAGGGTGATACCGTCGGGAGAAGTCTGGGGGTGGCCCCCTGAAGGCGGCCCAGGCGGTGTCCGGCGGGCAGGTGGCGTGAGCCTGGTCCAGGCGTCTCTATGGCACGGCGGGAACCCGTCGTCTCGATGCGAAGTGAGCCGGTCAAGTGGCGACCTCACAAGCACCTGAGTACCGATGCGAGGCCCTGGGACGGAGTCGCTCGTCGTAGTGAGGAAGTCGCTGTGCTGGCGATGGAGCGAAGGGGCGACGTCGGGCGGTCTTGTCCGTATCCAACGGGGCTCTCTCAGGAGGAGATGCGGATGAAGGCAAAACCATGTGTCATCTCCAGGGATGCCAGGTGTGTTCGCCTGAAGGGAGCGGTATGAGCTGAGAGGTTCACGTACCGTTCTACGAGAGGCTGGGAGTGCAATTCCCCCGGCCTACTCACCGGTTCAGCCTCAGTTTTCGGGACGTCGAGGACCTCCTCGCCGAGCGCGGCGGAAGCGGCGCGCGGCGGTACGATTCTTCCGGAAGTTACTGAAACGCCAAGGATGTGTACCTCGACGGCTGATCACCGACAAGCTCTGCAGTTACCCGGCTGCGTGCCGCACGGTGATGCCGTCGGTGGTTCACTGTACGAATCAGTATGCGAACAACCGCGCGGAGGTGTCGCATCAAGCAACCCGACAGCGGGAGCGCCAGATGCGGCGGTTCAAGTCTGCGGCTCATCTGCAACGCTTCGCGTCCGTCCACGGCGTGGTGCAGAATCTCTATCAGGGTTGGCCGACATGTGCTACGGTCGGCTCACCACCGCCTACTGCGCACGCGGGCCTTCGTCGAATGGGATGCGGTGACGTGCGCCTCGAGGGAGGAGAACTGCGCTGCCTACGCCAAGTTGACAGTGCCGTGGGCCACCATGCCCACTGATCTTCAGGGTCGTTCCTCGACCGCTGGACCGCATGAAGATGCTTCCCCCGACCGGTGGGCGTGGCGATGGTTCGTACCCACCTGCTTCGCTGGCACCGTGCTATTCAGCCTCAGTGTCACCCAGGCACCGCTCTACTCCGGCAACCAGGTCACCAAATTCCTGCACGGCTTCGCCCAGGCCAACGCTGGGACACTCGACACAGATTGGCTCGTCTCGACGCCCGACCCGCTGCCGGTGTTCTCGTCTCTCGTGTATCTCACCCTCGAGTGGACCAGTCCCAGACTGTTCTACCTGGAGTTCGCGTTGCTCCAGGCGGTCTACCTGGCCGGACTGTTGAGAATCACACTATACCGCTTCCAGTGCACGCCGACGCGCGGACGGCTGCTCATCTGGTTCACGGCACTCACGGTGCTTCATTCCCGGGTGTTTCAGGAGTTCGGCTGGCTTCTCATCAACAAACGTTTCTTCTCGCCGTTCACGACGGGCCTGGCGCAGCAGTATATTCTGGAGGACTACCTCCAGCCGGCAGCCTTCGGCGCCTTCATTTTGTTCTCGGTTGCCTTGTTTCTTCATGACCGTTGGTTCCTGGCCGTCCTAGCCCTCGCATCAGCACGGCTTTTCACTCGGCCTACCTCCTGCCGGCCGGGTTGTTCACCGCCGCGTACATGGTCGTCTCGATCCAGCGGGGCTATGGTGCTCGGCGAGCGATCCTGATCGGTACATTGGCCTTGGGAACTGTGCTGCCGGTCGTGCTCTACAACCTGATCGCGCTCGCACCCTCGTCCTCGGAAACGTGGATGCGGGCGGTCGAACGTCTCGTGAACGAGCGGATTCCGCACCATTCGCTTTGGTTTGTGTGGCTTACGCCGAGTGCGTACCTGAAACTCATCTTGATGTCCGTTGGTCTCCTCGTGGCAGGGCGTCGTGTGATCGGCGTCCTGATCGTCCCGTTCCTGGGAGGGCTTGGGCTTACGTTGGCCCAGATCGCTAGTGACCATACTCCGTTGGCTCTAATCGCCCCATGGCGCGTCTCCGTGGTCCTCGTGCCGATCGCCTCGATCCTCCTCGTGGGGCACGTGACGGAACGACTATCACTCGATCGCCTGAAGATTGTTCGTATCTCCTGCTGGGTGGTCCTCGCCGTGTGCGTGGTGAGCGGGACTTTTTTTCAGCGTAGCTACTTCAAAGCGCGTGACGCCCGGCCGGAGGCAGGGGTGATGGCCTACGTGCGCGAGCATGCGACGCCCAGCGACGTTTATCTCGTCCATCCGTCACGGGCCGGCTTTTCTGGCTTTCGGATCGCCGCAACCGCGCCGGTGGTCGCGACGTGGAAATCCCATCCCTACCGGGATCAGGATCTTCTCGAATGGTTCGACCGCCTCAAGCGTATCGAGCGGTTCTTCGCGGTCCCGTCGCCAGAGCGCTGGCAGGAGCTCGAAGGCCTCGTGGCCAAGTTCGGCGTGACCCATGTTGTCGTCGATCACTCGACCGGCAATGGTCAACCGCCGGAGAGGATGGAGAGGCTCTATGCGGATGATTCCTACGTGCTCTATCGTGTTCCCCTGCCGGAAGATCAGGCGACCTACGCCGGTCCGTGGGATCCGCGGACCTATCGTGGCACGCTTGACAGACCCATCGTCGACAACTGAGGAACTGCGAAGCGTACGACCGTCTCGCCACGCATTTCGAGACTTCTTGAAGCACGGTGGGAGACGATCTATGAAACGGAGCCGTCCCTGCCGTTTAGCCCAGAGCTGATGTCTCCTTCTGAACCAATCGTTCAGGAGGGCGGCTGGCCTTCAGTCGGTATGGTAACCTCGTCGTCGGGTGCGGGATCAGGAACTGGGAGTTGGCTTCACGATCGATTTCCGTACGCTCGAGTCGCGCGTGATCGCAAAAGGAATAGACCCATCAGGCACTGTGTGACCATCCAACTGCGACGGGCCAGCGACAAGCGGCGCTGGTGCATGACTCGAAACTGACCGTCAACGATCCCAACCCAGCGGCAAGTCACCGACCAAGACTGTACGACTCTGGCCGACCGCGCTCGGGCCTCTGGTTCAGGACGTGACCCGCGATCGTGGACTCGGCCACTCGCCCGCCTCGGGACCGGGCGCGCAGCCGGTCCCCGATCATCGATTGGTCCCGAAAGCACGCATGCTCCACCCGCGCCTGGAGCTGGTAGCCGGCCTCCTGCTTCCAGCGGCGCCGGCCGCGCGTCCTCACGTCCGTGATCGTGCGATCGCGCGCGCGCGACCGCGGCCGACGCCGAGACCCCCTCGCGGTCTTGGACGGTGGAACTACGACAGGCTCTTCCTCATCGATCTGAAGACCCGACGGGGTCTTCATGGCGCCGGGGGCCAGGCACCTGCCTGATCCGGAGGAGGGGGTCCGTCGGGCGCACCATGTCGTCATCTGCGACCGCGCCGCGAAGTGCACGGTGGCGGTCCGGCGCATCCTACAGGCCGTAGGCGTGCGGGTCATCCGGACCCCGAGGCAGGCCCCGACCTGCACCGCTCACGCGGCGCGAGTTGTGCTGTCGATCACGTCCGAGTGGTTGACCCGGATGAGGTTCGTCGGCGACGCGTCGTTGCGTCGCGCTGGTGGAGAAGACCTTCAGCACTCCCACCGGAAGCGACCGCCCCAGGGGTGCGGGCACGAGACGCTCGATTCCGCGCCGCGGTCCACGGAGGGGGCGCGTCGGGGCACTGAGCGACTCGGCGGCCTCCTCAGATCATGACGCGAGAACGGCGGAACGAGGGGCGCTATCAATCGGTCAGCGGTCATCATCCGACCGGGGGCACCCTCCCGCGCCCGGGCCACGCGAGACGACACCACTGCTCTCGCCGAGCAGGTCGTCGAGGACCTGCGACGGGCGCCTCACGTGGACCGCGTGCCGGAAGACGGGGACGCCGACTCGGAACGAGAGATTCTGGACGACGTCTGGCCAGACCTGTTCGCGGCGAGGTTGCACTGTTGGCTGACCGATGCGCAGCAGGGGCCAACGAACCGGACGCACCAGATGGGTGGAGAGGGGTTCAACCGCCAGAGGTGTCCGGTGGTCGAGGATCTGCATGTGGATGCAGCGCTGGTCGCACTCGACTAGAGCCGGACAGGCGACGATTCCAGATTCGCGGCGGCCCGATATTCGGATAGGACGGGATCGGGTCGTCCTCGCCGACGCTGGCGAACGCCTGATATTCGTTACAGAGAAAGACGGCTGGCCGCATGTAGCGGCGGGCGAGTCTTTCATCGTCGCCGGTCGACGCAACAGCGATTGCAGCCACGCATTTTTGAGCATCACGCCGATGGCCCAGGCGAGCGCGGGATTCGTGCCGGCCGGCATGTTCAAAGCAAGCACCTTGCCGCCCTCGATGAGTTGATCCAGGGGCGGATCTGCCTCCGGTACATCACCGTGTAGACTGACGTTTCATCCAGTGCTGTTGGCTGCCACCCAGCCTCGCGACTTGCCTGCGGCACGCCGAGTGTGGACGTCGGATCAAGCCCACCTCTTTCGGAGTTCGATGTCGCGATTGTTTCTTGTGCAGCCCAGGAGATCGGGCCTGGACCGGCACTGGAGATGCGTGTCTCGTTACACGCTGCCGCTGCTGCTGAGGAGGGCCAGTATACCGGTATAATGGTTCGAGATGGCAAGCCTGTTCGACAGAACGACGGATCTCGAGGACATCGGCGAAATCTACCGCCGAATGACCATGAACTGTCCGAACCCGTCGTCAACTTCCAAACGGCTTTGGGAACTCCGGCGAGCCACCGACATTGCGTCCCACAACACGTCCAACGAGACGATGCTCGAGCAAGCCGTCGTCATGCTCGCGGCGAATGGACACCTGCACGGATGGTTCAATCAGTGTCCCACCGCATCGGGGATCGGCGACCCTTCCAGGAACAGGCACAGCCACGTCGATCTCGTGCACTGGAGCGATCCCACGAGGCATGCGCGCCTGGTCGAACTGAAATGGCGGAGCAACCATCCCGTTGAAGCGGTGCAGCAGGTTCTTCGCTATGGTGCTGCGTACGTCTTCTGCCGGATGCACAGGAACCAGCTCCCGCTCCAGCGTGGTTCGGTGATGGATGCCCGCCATGTGTCGCTGCTGGTCGTCGCGCCGGCCCGTTACTGTCGAGCGCTTGATCTGCAGGATGGCTTGGCCCGAGCGCGCAAAGACCTGAAGCGGTTCGACGTCGGATCTCGAATAGGCGGACTGTCGATGTCGCTCGATGTACTGGCGTTTCCCGATTGGTTCGAGGCGTTGCCGTTCGCCGACGGCGCCGACGTGCGTGCTCGCTGCGATCATGGGGAATTGACCGATACGGGGCAGAAGATTCGTGCTGCCTTCGAGGCGTTGCACTCCGTGCTCCCAGACCCGGAAGGCACACAGGCATGACCGGAAGGTTTCTGCCTGGGGTTCCGGGTTCGGACATTGAGGTCATCTTCGAGGCGGCCCCTGGCAACGAAATCGGCACCGGGAAGTTCGACAACCCGGAATCCTCCGCTGCCCTCGCCGCCAACGCATTCGGCTTCTTTCTCAACCGGGCGTCGGACTTGCTGCCGCTGCCGGGTTGCGAGAGCGAATCCTGGCCGGCCCGTTCACTCGCCCTCGAAGCCGAAATTCGCTTCCCGTGGCGCGGCGGGCATCATCCCGTTCTCGATTGTCTGGTCGAGACGCCATCGGCGCTGATCGGTATCGAATCCAAGCGGTTCGAGCCCTACCGACCCAAGCCAGCCTCACGGTTGAGCGATGCCTATTGGCGTCCGGTCTGGGGCGAGAACATGACAGGGTACGAGAGCATTCGCGACAGTCTGCGCAGCGACCCAAGATGCTACGCTCATCTGGATGCCTCGCAGCTCTTCAAGCATGCGTTTGCGCTCCGGATCGAAGTGCAGCGCTCGAACGAGCGTCGCGATCTGACGCCTATCCTCTTCTACCTCTATGCAGAGCCAGAACATTGGCCGGCAACCCGCAAACCGGTCGGCGAGCGGGCAAAGGCTCGGCATCGGGAAGAAATCACACAGTTCGCGGCAACCGTGGCGGGTGACGACACGCTGTTCCTGCCGTGTCCCTACAGACGTCTCCTCGACGCATGGACGAACAGTAAGAGCGGCCACATTCGCGACCATGCACATGCGGTGGACTCACGTTTTTCACCTTGAGGCATCGAACCCCCATCGTTGTCCCTCTTCTCCTGGCTCAACCGTGGCCAGCGAACGACCTTGGCCACGGTTGAGCCAGGAGAAGGCATGAGAGAGCCAGACGAGAGCAGAAGAAATCATGAGAGACGACTGGAGCGACTATCTGAGAGCGCTTGGCTTCACTGAACCACTGATGGAACGCGCTGAAATCGTCGTCAGATTCTACACCGAGATTGTCCAGATCGAGCCGGCGTTCCTCTTTGTGAGCGAGTACCGGGACGAGACACGTCGAGTGTTTGATTCTCTGTGGCTCTGTAACGAAGGCACCATCAGCGAGGCAAAGAAGTTTGCCACTGAAAACCGTTTCGACTGTATTCGACTGCGTAAGCGGATCGATGGGTGGGAAGTCCGCACCACAGACTTTGATTGGGTGTCACCAAAGGAAGGCTCTCGCCTCACGGTGAACATTCAGTTGGGCCCCGGCATCGCCGGGAAGCTCCAGGCCTCCAGCGACAACTGCGCGAAGCTCGTCGAAATGCTGAAGACGTACATCGTGCCCAATCTTGCTCGGTGAGCGTTGGCCGTTTCAATAAGTCGTAGACGACGGCCTTCCGCGCCGCGCCCACCAGCGTGGCCAATTGCCCCTGGCTCAATCCGCGTGCGCAACGAAGCGCGCGAATCTGCTCGTCGTAGTCGTCGGGCACGCCGCCCGGCATCCCACGTCCGGTACGACTCGGGGGACACACCGAGCAGGGCCGCACACGCCGCTTGCGACTTCCCCAACGCGAGCCGGCACTCGCGCAGCGTTCGTGGCTCCACGACGTCACACCATGCCATCGCTGCCGGCCGCCGTAAAGCGCGAGGTTGACCAGCCCTTCGTGATCTTCGTGGGTTGTGTTGCACCTGTGGCCGACGGGGGCTGGTGACCTGAAGAAATCATGAAGCAGGCAATCCGACTGGCGAGCTGCAAGTGGCGACACACGGAGCCCAAGCTGATGCTGTGCGCCGTGCGCGGGGACCTTCGGGACTCGCTCTCGTGCCGCGCTGTCGAAGCGCTGTTCCGCGAGCGCGGCCTGGAGGCGGATCACACGACCATCTGGCGAGGGGTTCAGCGCGACGGGCCGGCACTGGAGGAGCGGCGGCGCCGGCAGCTCAAGCCCACCCACAAATCCTGGCGTGGTGATGAACCCGATGTTCGCGTCACGGGCGGCTGGTGCGACTTGTCTCGTGCTCTTGATGCCACAGGCGCCACCATTGACTGCGTCCTGTCAGTGCTCCGTGAGGCCGCGGTCGCCAAACGGCTGTGTCGCCAGGCGCTCAGCGATCCCTCGCATCCGCAGCCCCGTGTCATCAACACCGATCAGGCCCGTCTCTACGGCTCGGCGATTCCCGCAGTGCAAGAGGAAGGCACCTTGCGCGCCCGCTGCCGACATCGGCCGGTCCCCTACGTGACCAACATCGTGGAGCCGGATCATCGAGCGATCAAACGGCGCGTGACAGCCAAGCCGGGCGTTCGTGCATTCCACGCGGCGCGGCGGACGATCCAGGGCGACGAAGCCCTGCACATGATCCGGAAGGGGCAGGCGAGGTGGGGGAGCGGTTCGGAGGTTCGGCAACAGATTCAGTGCATCAAGACGCTGTTCGACGTGGCGGCATGAGACGAAGCCGGGGCGACTTGACCAATCGCGCGCGTGTCGCTTTTTGAAGGTTGCAACACATCCGATCCTCTAGCTACGAGGCATGCTTGCCTATGTCCATTCCGTTGAGCCGTTGTTCATGCAACGGCTCTGCAAGAAGTACGGAGCCGAAGCTATCAGGCGCTGTCGTCAGTGGACTACTGGGGAGTCAATGCGGCTCTCGCATTCGAGACGATGGGCTGTTACGGGGGTGACCCCGTAGCGCTAGAGCCCCGCTCAACCGCCTCCTACTGTCGACCCTAATGGCCCGTAATGATCTTGTTTACACAACCAGTGGTGGGTGCTAGTATGCGGGAATGTCTCCTACTGTCTGGCTTCGCAGACGCCCGGTCCACGTCCATCCGGTCCAAGGTGACGCGCGTCACCCCACGTGCCCCGGCGTCTTCTCAGTAAGCCAGTTTACCCACTGTGCTACATTGGACCTGGCGAGTGGGCCGGTGCCGGCCCCCTTCGAGCCCCCACGCAAAAAATGTCACGCCGCCCACGCGTAGCGATCCGGCGCGCCTGGTTCCGGCCCCTGGTGATCGGCCTGAGTCTCTTTCTCGGCATCTTGGGCGGGAGCTGGGGGCTGATGCAGTGGCAGTCGAGCCGCGTGCAGCGTCTGCTCGAGACGCAGGAGACCTACCGGCGCGGGATCGCGCAGGAACAGCGCGCCCTCGACCAACTGCAGGCGTAGACGTGGGGCGTGTGGCTCCACGAGGAAGCGGACGGGACGAGGTACGTGGTGTTGCCCCGTGGGACGTTCAGCGGGGATTGGTCCGTGACCGAGATCGAAACACGCTTGATGGACGCCTTGGCCGCGCTCTCCGCGCAGGGGGACGTGGATCACCAGCAGCCTCGTTATTCCTGCTAAGCCCTAACAGTTCCAATAAAGTCAATTAACTAATTGAGTTATATATGTGTTGATGGCGTATGTTCATCCATCAAGATCCGATACACTGTCACGTATTCCAGGAATATATAAGGGGAATAGATAGGGGTGTAGATATGGTGGCCACACGCATTGACCATCCCCATCCAGGACGCAAACACGGGCGGCATCCCGACAAGGCGCTCAGCGCCGCCTTTGTCCGCACGGCGACGAAGCCTGGCCGATACTGCGATGGGCAGGGCCTCTACCTGCTCGTGCTCCCGAGCGGCGCACGGTGCTGGGTGCAACGCCTCGTGATCCACGGCCGTCGCCGGGAACTCGGTCTGGGCGGCTTCCCGCTTGTGTCGCTCGCCGAGGCACGTGAGGCGGCGTTCGCCAACCGCAAGCTGGCCCGGTCGGGCGGAGACCCGTTGGTGGACAGGCGGCGACGCCAGGCGATGCCGACCTTTGAAGAAGCCGCGCTCCGCGTGTGGGAACAGCAGCGCGCAGACTGGCGCAATCCCAAGACGGCGAGGGACTGGCTGAGAAGCTTGCGTGCCCATGCGTTCCCGCGCATCGGTGTGTTGGCGGTCGGTGAGGTCACGACGCGCGACGTGCTCGCTGTCCTCACGCCGATCTGGCGCGCAAAGCCCAAGACCGCGCAGCTTGTGCGCCAGCGGATCGGCGCCGTGATGAAGTGGGCAGTTGCGATGGAGTACCGGCCCGACAACCCGGCCGGCGATGTGTTAGGCCAGGCGCTCGGCCGACAACGAATCGTCGTCCACCACATGCGGGCACTGCCTCACGGTGAGGTGGCGGCGGCGATCCAGACCGTGCGAGCGTCCGGGGCGAGGCAGCCCCTGAAGCTTGTCTTCGAGTTCCTGGTGTTGACGGTGGCCCGATCCGGAGAAGTGCGTCTGGCGACGTGGGACGAAATTGATTGCGATGCAGGCATGTGGACCATCCCCGGCATCCGCATGAAGGCGCAGCGCGAGCATCGCGTGCCGCTGTCCGAATCGGCGGTGGCGATTCTGAACGACGCGCAGACGTTTCGTAACGCCACCGGGTTGGTGTTCCCGAACTTGCTCGATAGGCCGTATACGAGTTTTGCGCTCGCGAAAATGATCAGGAGGCTCGGGATTTCAGCGGTGCCGCATGGGTTCCGAAGCTCGTTCCGAGACTGGGCGGCCGAACAGACCGACGCCCGACACGACGTGATTGAAGCCACACTCGCGCATGTCGTGCGCGACCCGACCGTGGCGGCCTACGCGCGGTCGGATCTGTTCGAGCGCCGCCGACGGCTCATGGACGACTGGGCGGCCTACCTCAGCGGGGGGAGCAGGTGATCCCCGCTCAGCCGGTGAACGCCGCACCGCCTGTGTCGGCACAAGGTTGGCTCGGGTGACGCGCTCTTGACCCCAACCGACGCTGAAAGAGCATCGTCGGCTGCGATGCCTACGCTACAATCGGCCGCAATGAATACGCTCTACTATGGCGACAACTTGGACGTGCTGCGCCGCTACATCGCGGACGAGAGCGTGGATCTCGTCTATCTCGACCCTCCCTTCAAGAGCAACCAGAACTACAACGTGCTGTTTGTCGAGCGCGACGGCACGCAAGCCGCCGCGCAGATCAAGGCGTTCGAGGATACGTGGCGGTGGGATGAGGCGGCCGCGCGGGCGTATCAGGATGTCGTTGAACGCGGTGGCGACGTGTCCCAGGCGATGCAGGCGTTTCGGACGCTGCTCGGCAACAATGACATGTTGGCCTACTTGTCGATGATGGCTCCGCGTCTCGTGGAGCTACGGCGAGTGTTGAAGCCAACCGGCAGTATCTACCTGCACTGTGACCCCACTGCCAGCCACTACCTGAAGCTGCTCTTGGACGCGGTGTTTGAGCCCCAACAGTTTCTCAATGAGATTGTCTGGAAACGAAGCGCTGCTCATTCTGATACTCGCCAGGGGATGAAGCGTTGTGGGAGGTTGCACGACGTTTTGTTGCTGTATAGGAAGTCTCAGGGTTGGATATGGAACGCCCAATATACGCCATACGATCCAGACTACATTGACGAGTTCTACAAGCATGTAGAGCGCGGCACGGGGCGACAATTCGCTAGTGACAATCTGACTGCGGCTAGGGCCGGCGGCGACACGCGCTATGAGTGGCGCGTGAAGCGACCGAAGGACTCACGGGAGTGGAGAGCCGATCTGAACGA
The DNA here is from genome assembly GCA_965249535.1 of Vicinamibacterales bacterium. Classification (GTDB taxonomy): domain Bacteria; phylum Acidobacteriota; class Vicinamibacteria; order Vicinamibacterales. The sequence goes on along the minus strand of OZ252241.1, from coordinate 852,018 downwards.
TGAGTACATGAATCCAAAGCCGAGTTGGGTTTATGACGGGCACGCTCCACCCAAGGGTCGGATCTGGGCGTACTCAAGAGAGAACATGATCACGTTCGAGCGTGGTGGTAGACTGATCTATTCGGACCGATCCGGAAAACCCAGATACAAGCGATACCTTGATGAAATGCCAGGGGTTCCGCTCCAGGATGTGTGGACCGACGTGCCTCCGATTCCTTCGGGTGCTGCCGAACGTCTCGGCTATCCAACACAAAAGCCGGAAGCCCTTCTTGAACGCATCCTCACCGCCAGTAGCAACGAAGGCGACACGGTGCTTGATCCGTTCTGCGGCTGTGGCACCACGATTGCCGCCGCGCAGCAGCTTAAGCGCCACTGGATTGGGATTGACATTACGAGCCTGGCAACGACCCTGATCAAACACCGCTTGCGGGATGCGTACGGAGACCAGGTGACGAACACGTACGAGGTGATCGGCGAACCGGTCTCGTTGCCGGATGCCCGCGCACTGGCCGCGTCCGACCCCTATCAGTTTCAATGGTGGGCGCTCGGTCTGATCGGCGCACGGCCCGTAGAACAGAAGAAGGGCGCGGACAAGGGCATCGATGGCCGATTGTACTTTCACGACGAGGGACCGGGAGGCGCAACCAAGCAGATCGTGATCTCGGTGAAGGCGGGGAAGCTTCACGCGCCCTATGTGCGGGATCTGCGGGGCGTCATGGACCGCGAACAAGCGGCAATGGGGTCCTGTTGTCCCTGGAGGAACCCACGGCGAGAATGCGTACGGAGGCCGCCAGCGCGGGGTTCTACGAGTCGGCGTGGGGGAAGCATCCACGCCTTCAACTCATGCCCGTCGGCGAGTTGCTTGACGGCCGCAAGCTCGATGCCCCGCCGCCGCGGCAGACGAGCGTGACGTTCAAACGCATGCCGAAGGCCAAGGAGACAAAGGAACAGCCTGACCTGCCTGGTGGTTTTCGGACCAGCTGAAGCTTGAGAGAATGGCGCTCTCAGGAAGCAGAGGATCGTTTACTGGCTCCTGTCATCCCTATCCGCCTTGGGGGTCGGCTATGCCCTGCGATGGATTATCTTCGAGCTTCAAAACTCCTTACTTTCTGATTCCTCTATAAGCTGCAAAGCGTCATCGAAATGCTTGTCTACCTTGACAAGCTTCCTCACGCGCGTGCGTTCTTCTAAAATCTCAAGTTGAGAGTCCCGTCTTATTGGGTAACGAAAAAGCAAATAGCCATCAGTTTCAGCGTTTTGGTCCAGTCTCAACGGAGCTATGTCGGAAGGAAAAGTCGTCAAAGTAGAAAACGATTCATGGGGAACGTAACTTCCCTCTTGCCTATCAGGCCCCGGCCAGTCAGGCTTAGGCTTTTCCACATAGAAACGCAAGCTCATCCTGGAAAGTGTGTGGCTCAAAAAACTGACATGAACCACCCCGCTTTCTTCGAAAGATCCACACTTCACATCGAGGGGCAATAACTCTATTCCGATCCGTCGCGTAAATCGTCGAAATTTTGTCATTGCCCGCCCCTGGAATTGCGGGTCCAAGATCTTTCCCAGAAATTCCCACATCCAGGCAAACTATATCGTCCTTTTCGCTTGCGTCAATTCGGGAGATAGAAGCTTTCCTTGATGCACGCTTGTCAGACACCTCAGCGCGCAGGGGTTAAACGGGGCTCGTCGGACCCCGTGCGCGGACGAGTAGCGATCCAATCGAGCACTTCTTGTTCCAGCCAGGCGACGCCACGCGCCCCGGTCTTGAGCGGCTTTGGGAACCGACCGTCAATCATCGCCTGGTAGATCGTCGAACGGGACAGCGAGGTGATCCGCGTGACTTCGTGGAGCTTGATCAGTTTCGTCGTCATGAGGCTCGTTCCTATTGGTCCAAAAAGGTTCTCGGCACGATATGTCGCACACCATCAATCTTCGGCCAGCAGCCCGGCCAGCGCCGCCGCCTGGTCCACGGACATACCGCCGCTCACGAGCGACTGGAACGCCCGCGCCCGCCCCGACAGATCCGACGCAAAGAGCTTGTCGAACCCGAGCGTCACGGTTGGCGTGTCGAGCTTCACGGCTAACTCAGTGGCGACGCAGGCCGCGAGCGGCTGGACCGTGCCATACAGGAAGCGCCGCCACCCTTCGCGCTGCCCGGTCCCGTCGCCCGGCGTGACGAGTTCGACGGGGACCCCACACGCCGAGAGGACAGCGAGCGCCGCGTCGGATCTGAGCGTCGCCAACGACACTGGGGGATTGGCCCCGATGCGCTTGGGCTCGTAATCACCACGCGGGGCGGCCATCCGCCCGTCGCCCCAACCGGCCATCGCCGTTTCGACGAGCGCCGTCCGGCCGTGGAGCGATCCGATGTCGCGCCGCAGGTCCGACACGCTGTCATCCTGGCCATCGCTCGGCACGGGCAGCACGTAGCCCCTCGTGCCCGAGGCTTCGTCACCGAGCGCCGCTTCGAGTTCGGCACTGAGCCGGCCTGACAACCGCGCCCGGTCGAGCGGCCCAACGCCCACCCACGGCCGCGCCGGATCAGTCGAGTAGCGACAGTGAATCACGCCCGCGGACGGACGCACGATCGTCGTCGAGCCCGACGGGCCAGAGAGCTCGCACCGGTACCGCCAGGTAGACGCATCGGCCGCGCCCGTCACGTCAAACGAGGCAGCAGGCAGGAGATGAACCCGGCCCTCGCGGACGGCGATGAGCAGGACGATCTCGCCGGGGACGATCAGGGCACGGCCGATCTGGGCCAGCACGTCGGGCGTGATCCCGCGCGTCGCTGGCGTGTTCGGCGTGATCTCGGCACTGGCGAAGGCGCGACTGAGCGCGCCCGCTGCCGCTTCGACGGCCGCCGTCGCCGCTACGTCCGCATGCGTGCCACTGGCGCGCGCGAGGATCGCCGACACGATGCCATCGGTATAGGACGCCTGACGGTGTTCGGTGCGTCGGGTAAAGGGCCACATGGACTAACACGCCCCCGCGCGATGCACGCGCCAGGGTTTGAGCAGGGACGCGGCCCCGGACTTGATGAGCGCACCCGCCGAACTCACGGCCAGCCGTTCGTCGCCGCCGAACGAGCCGCTATCGAACAGCCAGCCGAAACACCGGAGCGTCGCTTCGTCCTTGATGTCGTCCGGTGCGTCGGGCGCGTGCCGCGTCACCAGGGCGACGGCCGCCGCGAGCGGGCGAGGCACCAGCCCTTCGTACGCGGAGCCGGCGTAGCTCGCTTCGTCCGCCACGAGGCGCAGATGCAGCGCCGCCTGGGCCTCGGTTACAGCCATATGCGCCGCCTCCGAGGCCGACGCTCAGCCGCTGCCGCGCGTTCGGCAATCGCCGCCAGACTCTCGCCGTACGCGGGCGTGTCCACTAGCGCGAGCCCCCGCAACGAGGCCCGCTCGACGATCCGCACCCCGGCCTCGAAGCGTTCCCCCTCGACGCGAAATTCGAGCGAGAATCCCCGCAGCACCCCACGACGCAACAGGGCGGCCGCATCCTCACCGTCTCGTGTCGCCGGCAAGTCAAGCCCTGCCCTGAGCGCCGTCGCCTCGTCAGTGAACGTCAACCCGCCCCCACCGGTCCGGGCGAGTGGCCGGTCACGTCGATGCTGCAGGTTGGCGACCACGTCGAGCGCTGCCACGTCGCCGAACGCGCCGGCCTGGAACCGCTCTCGAAACCCCGGCAACGTCGCTTCGTCGCCGTAGCGGATGGCGACGCCTTCGACACGGCCGGGACCGGTCGTACTCGCCCGGATCTCGACGGCCGCAAACCGGTACTCGTTGGGGGTCATCCTTAGGCCGCCAGCTTGAACGCCGCCCGCGCGTAGGCGTCCGTACGTATCACCTGGAAATTCCAGAGCATAATCGCCGTGACCGACACGTCGCCTTTCGCCGCGCCAGAATACGGATCACGAATCAGCTCCAACCCTTGCCAGATCGGAGCGACCGCGCTCGGGCCGCCGCCCGCCGTCCGGGACACGACCGCCTGCTGCACGGTCGAGACCGGCGCGGGCACGTGGCCCGACACTCGGAGACCACCACTCTCGCGCCGCAACACCGACAGCGCGACCGGTTCGCTGTTCTCGGACAGCAGCGCCGCCAGCGTGGCGTACGTCTTCGGGCCAACCAGCAACCGCACGTCGGGCAACCCGTTCGCGTACTTCCCATCCACCGCGCTCGCCACCGTCTCGATGGCGCTCGCAATGGTGACGACGGCCGTGGGCATGGTGGGCGCGGCGATCGTCCCGGCATCGATGAACCCGTTGATGTCCGGCGCGCTCGCCTGGCCGTTGAGGATCGTCGCATCCATCGCCGCGCCCATGACCTCGCGCAAGTCGGCCCGCAACGCCGCTTCCATCCCGGCCACGCGCCGCAGATCCTCGACCCGGAACAGATACCGCGCCGTCAAGCGCGTCGGCCCCAGTTGATTCGCCGTGAACGTCGCCGCCGCCGCGTCCTGGGCCACGCCGGGATTCTTGGTGGCCGCCGACGTGCCGGCCGTCAGGACCGGAAAGTTCTGATCACCCGTCGGGACCGTCGGCATCGACACGCCCAAGAATGCCGCCGCCGTGCGCGCGAAGACGCGGCCCACAATCGTGCGCTGCGTCACGCCGTGATCCGTCGCGCTCACGCTGGTCGCCGCGTCCGCGCGGTGTTCCACCTCGTGCGAGAGCAGCGCCTCCCACGGCACCGCCACGCCGCCGGCCCCACGCAGGTCCAGCGCCGCGTTCAGTTCGGCTTCCGCGCCCGCCACCGGCACGCCGTTCGCGGCCGCGTGCACGTACTGCCGCAGCTCGGCGCGCTCGACCAGTACCCGGCGCTCGGCCCCTTCGCCATCATCGGCGCGCGTCTCCAGCGCGTCGGCCTCCGCGATGGTGGCCGCCCGCCACTGGGTTTCCTTCGCGCGGTATTCCGTCGCCAGCGTGTCCATCTCGGTCCGCTGGGCGTCCGTCGGGGTGTCGAGTCCCGACAGCTCGTTGAGCGTCTGCCGGATCTCACTCAGCCGGAGTTGGAGCTTCTGTCCGTTCGTCATGTCTGTATCCCTTCGTTCAGGAGTTCGTTCACCAATCGATCCCACGGGGTGCGGCGTGGCGGATGATGCATCGCGAAATGACACCGCCGACAGCGCACCTCCAGGTTCCCGATCTCGAAGGCCGCGCCACCCAGCGCAAGCGGCCGCCGATGATGCACTTCCAAGCGGCCCGCGCCGCCGCAGGCATCGCAGCGCCAGCCCGAACGGGCCAGCGCGACGGATCGCGCGTGCGTCCACCGGCGATCCCGATACACCGGGCGTCCCCGTTGCCCGGCCATCACGCCACCCCGAGATACACGCCGCGCGTCGGCCTCGGGCGTTCGTGTCGCACCCCAGCGCTCACGGCCAGAATCGCCGCTGCCGCGGCGTCATCCCGCGCCCGGAACCGTCGCCCGCCTTCACTCGCCTTCGCCAACTTCTCGTTGCCAGCCGGATCGGCGATCACCGTCGCTTCGCGCATGGCCGCCCGCAAGAGCAGCGACACGATCGGTGTGACGCGGCCGGTTAAGCACGCCGTCCGAAACGCCCGGACATCTTCCGCCCCATCCTTGAAACCTTGGCCCCGCAAGAGAAAGGCGCAGCGGGGAATGCCGGCCGCGTCCAGCGCATCCCGCAACTCGCCGTCTCTCCAGCGATCCGCCACAATCGCCGTCGGCGTGTCGAACCGATCCCGCGCGACGCGCAGGAAGGCGTCGAGCGGTACGACGTGCCCGCCGAGCGTGACGAGTTCGCCACGCACCGCCATGTCCGCGTACAGATCCCCCACGCCATCCCGCAGTCCCCGGTCGGCTAACGACGGGTCACTCGGAAACGCGGCGACGGTCTCCACGCGGCCGGTGTCGGGCCAGAACGCGGCGCACGCGGTCATGGCCGCCGTCGCCCCTGCGTCGATGCCCCAGATGCACGGTCCCATCCGCGCCGCGTCGTCACCCTCGATCCGCTCCCAGGTTCCGGCCGACAGCAGCGCCGCCCGTTCGGTGTCCGAGGTGCCCAAGTTCAACCGAAGCGCCTGAAACGCCGGGAGCAGCGCCGAGTCCCGCGTCGCCCGTGTGGCTTCCGTCCGAATCGCCGCTTCAAGATCCGGCATCAGCGGCAAGGACGGATTCGCTCGCCGCCATGTCTGTTTCCTGAACGGCGGATCGTCGCGTCTGGCCGCGTGACTCTGGCGGTAGATGCCCGGCCCTCCACGGAGCAGGTGCGCGAACCAATGCCCTTCGTCGGCTGGGCGAGTCCCGAGCGCGATGAACCGGCTCTGCGGGATCTTCCCGAGCGCCGTGTCGAGCGCGGCCCGCATCCGCTCCGAGATGTTCACCGGCCACTGCGCCGGTTCGTCCGCGAGCACCAGCAACGGAGCCAGGCCATGCGCCCGCCTCGGGTCCGATCCGATGCACCGGACGCGCGTCCCGGTGTGCCGATCCTCGATGACCGCCCGGTTCGCCGAATCCTGAATCCGCCACCGGGACGGCTCGGTCTCGATCCACGGCTGCAGGAACGCCAGGGTGTGCTCGTAGATGATTCGCGCCTGCGTGAAGCTCGACGCCACGCACACCACGTCGGCGCGCGCCCGCGCCAATGGTCCCGCAATGGCCGCCGTCACAATCGCCGCCGTAAACGCCGACTTGCCGTTGCCGCGCCCCATCGACACGGCCGCGCTCGAGACGCCGTCCGCGAACGCGCCCCGGAGGAATCGCCGCTGCCACGGCAGCACGACGAACGGTTGCCCGGCGAGGCGCCCCTGCGTCACCGTCAACGCGCCGATCCAGTCGAGCAGCGTCCGTGTGTGTTGCATCGCAACTCCCCCCACCGGTCCCTTACGCGACACGGGCAATCCGCTCAGGGGTCCCCTGAACCCCGCCACGAATGAGGTAGGAATGCGGGGACTGGGCTACTATGTTGTGTAGTAAATCATTTATTCCCAGTCGTTTACATGACAAGAATGAGCGGTACGTCAGCAGCAGCGCGCCGAGGCACAGGACATGTTGAGCACGCAGGTCGACGATCTCGCGCAGCTGGTGCAAGACTTCGCGGCGCAGCACGAGAAACAAGCCGCCGCCTTGCACGCGCAGCTGCAGCAACTCGACACGCAGGTAGGGCTCTTGACGACGCAGTACGCACACATCGCAGCGGACTACAAGGCGCTCGCCGACTTGTTGGAAAAGGTCTAACCCGGGTCCAACAGATCATCCAGCACTGCGAGCAGACGCGGGGCTGGAACGGCCCAAGCCGGTAATGCTCTCGGCGGCGGCGCCAGGAGCGTTTAGGGTCGGTCGGTCCCTGAAAACGTGGAAGTTAAGGGGAGGTGGCATGCATCTAAAGCGCAGCATTCAACACCCTATTCGGGAGTTCGTCGACATGGACCACCGGTGGCGAGGTCCTGACGCCGGGCTCATCTGGTGTTGGGAACTCGGGAGGTAAAGAGCCGACAAAGAGCCAGAATTGGCCAAAAGAGTTAGAGAAGGGGCTTTGGTGCCCCTCGGTTGGAAAGGTGGCGTCGCCAACGACACAAAAAGCAAAACAAAGAGGGGCTCTCTTTTTTATTTGGCAGAGCGGCAAGGTCTTGCGGGCAAAGATCTCGATATTGACACCGAAGATGACACTCGTTTGGTTTGTTTAGCTACAGGGGTAGAAGTCACCTATTCGCGCAAACGTGGCTAAAAATGTGGTATGAATTCATTCGTCGTCATCGATTGCGAAACCACCGGCCTTGGCCGGCATGATCGCATTGTCGAGATCGCTGCACTCACGCTCGATCCCAAGACGTGGGAACCGGTCGATGAGTACGACACGCTGATCAACCCCGAACGAGATCTCGGGCCGGTCGGCTTGCACGGGATCACAGCGTCCATGGTCGAGGCTGCGCCCGTGTTCAGCGAAGTCGCCGCAGCGTTAGCGCGCCGGATTCATCACGCGGTCTTGGTCGCGCACAACCTCCCCTTCGATTCACGGATGCTGGCGTACGAGTTCGCACGGCTTGGGGTGCCTTTTGATGTCGGTTCTGGGCTGTGTACCTACAGGGCGACCGGCGAGAAACTCAGTGTCGCATGCGACCGGTTTAGAATCACGCTTGACATCCAGCACCGTGCACTCGCCGACGCCCGCGCGATGGCTGAGCTCGCTCACAAGATCGCCGTCGGCGAACAATGCGATCTGAACGCAGCAACAGTTGGACACCTTCCCCACACTCTGAATCCACGCACCCTGCGCCGGGGAGCGGCAGATGCCGGGATCAGCGAACTGGCCCGTGTCGTCTCTTGCGCTCGTTATCCGTACTCCGATGAAGCACTGCTTCAGTACCTTGATGCACTGGATTGGGTCCTCGACGATCACCATATTGACGAGCAGGAGCGCACAGCGATTAACGAACTGGCCGATAGCCTCGGTATTTCCAGTGTACGTCGCGACGAAGCGCACCGCTCCTATCTGGCGTCGATCATTGCCGCAGCCGAACGTGATGGAGTCATCACCGAGGCCGAGCAGCGGCTCATCAACCAGGTCATGGATGCCCTGGATATCACCGATGTTGTCATGCCCGATGTGACCAAACTTCAGGCCACAGGCAATCTTTGTAAAGGGCTGCGTGTCTGTTTCACCGGCGAGGCGATTGTGGACGGTGAATCGATTTCCAGACACGTACTGGAGAAACGTGCAGCATGTACCGGGATGCAGCCGGTGGCATCGGTCACGAAGAAAGGGTGCGATCTCTTGGTTGCGGCCGATCTCTCAAGTCAGTCTGGGAAAGCACACAAGGCGCACAGGTACGGAATTCCGGTAATGGACGTAATCGATTTTCTTGACCAGATCGAATGAAGAGCGACTGATGAGCGAGGGCGTCGACCGGGAGCGGAAGCGGGCCATGTGGCGAGCGATCTACCACGCCCCCCGTGAGGACCAACGCCATCAATCGGGGGGCCTAACCGTCGCCTTGGCAAAGCTCAATCTCGACGCCCTACGCCCTGACCGTCGCCGACGCGGTCGCCGATGTCGCCAATCCATCAGCCGCCTCCGCAGCAGGTGCGCCGTGACCTTCTCGGCGAAGCAGCTCAGACGGTCAAACATTGAGGTAGCAGGGTTTAGTCGAAGCCGATGCGGTGACCGGGCATGGCTGGGTCCTGCCTCCAGTCTGTCAGGAAGAACTCATTAGCCCTGGATGTGATGTGCCCATAAATTTAAATTAAAACTCTATTCTGACGCATCAGCGCCCACTCCCTGACGTGAGGATAGGGCATACGCTAATTAGACACCTGCCTCGGGCCCGTTAACTGCCTTATTGGTCAGGAGTGAACTCTCCGACCTGAACAGCGCTGAAGCCCTCAGTCCTGCTCTGCCTATCGGGATCGCTCAGTGACACCGGTGGATACCGGTAGGCGGTGGCCTGACCCGAAACTTGGCTGACCGACGATCATCGCTATTGGTATGTCGGGTATCGGCCGCCGGTAACTCGTACGGCAACGAGCTGACCAATGATTGTCAGTGTTTTTCGAATCGCTGCCCGGAGGCCATGAAGTTGGAACAGAACAGCTCATGAAGGGCATGGACCGAAATCGCGAATGTCAGCAGTCCTTCACAGAGCACGCGGCGAGTGGACCCCTTCCTGAGCCACGGCTGAGCGTGCTTCAAGGCCATCAACATCGCGGGACTGAAGATCCCGCATTCTTCTATCACGCGTCGGTCGAGATACCGAGCCAGCGGCGACTGCCCGTTCTGGAGATCCAGGGTCGCCGCGGGCGAGAGGAAAACCTTCTTTGCGGCACGGTACGCGGGGTGGGACTGGCCAATGGCCTCGCGCAAGAGAACCTTCCCCTGTCCGTCGCGGACCTTCAGCGTACTCGGGAGCCCACAGGCAAACTCCGCGAGCTTGTGGTCGAGAAACGGCACGCGGCCCTCGACGGAGTTCGCCATCTCCACGCGGTCGCCGAGGCAATTCAAGATGTAGCTGGGCAGCTGTGTCCTGAAACAAGAAGTCCTGCGAGGCGACGCGAACTCCACGTCGTAGCGAGGTGCTCAAGCGGATCGAAATCGCCGATGCCACTGAGACACTCCCGCGACAGCACGGCGCGAGTTGAACGCCCTCTCTTCAACGCCCGCAGAGCGGGATAGGGATACGCGCCAAAGAGCTCAACCACGCGGTCGTACTCCGCGTAGTCTTTGGCGCTGACGGTGCCAGACAGCCAATCCGCGGAACCGAGGAACCGATGCATCTGGGCACGAAGGGCACGGTTCCGCGGTTCGTGGCGTACGCGTTCGAGCAGGGCTTGGTGGCGAAAGAGATCGTATCCGGCCAGTAACTCGTCGGCCCCCTCGCCCGTGAGCACGGACTTCACGTGTTGCGACGCCAAACCGGAAAGCAGCAATTTGGCCGCCCCATGCCCGTTCACCACCGGCATTTCGCAGTGCCAGAGCGATCGCACGAAATGCGGTGCGAGCCCGGCCGTAGGAATCGTCACCACATGGTGGTCGAGCGTGTGCTGCTGCGCCGTCGCGGCCGCGCGCGCCGACTCGTCGTAGTTGGGATCGTCAAACGCGACGGTGAACGCCTTCACGGGGCGGTCGGACAATCGAGCGGCCTGGGTCGCGACCGCCGTCGAGTCCAACCCGCCTGAGAGGTAGACCCCCGGGTTCTGGTCGCCCTGCAGGCGCAGATCGACGGCTTCGGCAAACAGCCGGCGGAACTCCTCGACGGACTCTCGATCAGCCACCGGCGCATCGGCGGCATCCGGCGTCTCAGCGAACCGAGGCCGCCAGTATCGGCGCGGCTCAACACCCGCAGCCGTCACGCGCAACAGGCACCCGGGCTCGACCTGACGGACCCCGACGAACGCGGTCTCGTCTGGCGGCAGGAGCCCGTGGAGATAGGAGTAGATGAACGACGGGTTGAGTGCTCGCTTGATGACCGGATTGCTGAAAATGGCCTTGATTTCAGAGCCGAACAGAAGAGATCGGGGCGACCATGCGTAGTACAGCGGCTTGACGCCGAACCGATCACGGCCGAGCCAGAGGGTGTGTTGTTGCTGGTCGTACAGCGCGAAGGCGAATTCGCCGCGCAGGTGCTCGACGAACGCCTCCCCATGCTCCTCGTACAAATGCACGATGACTTCGGTGTCGCACCGGGTCCGAAGACGATGGCCCCGGTGTTCCAGTTGCCGCGCGAGGGCGGCGAATCCGTAGATCTCCCCGTTGAACGTGATCCAGACGGACCCGTCCTCATTCGTGAGCGGCTGCGTGCCGTCTCCGACGTCGACGATCGCGAGGCGGGTATTGTGACAAGCAGGATGTTCTTGGCGGGACTGACGTAGTGGCCGTTGCTGTCCGGTCCGCGGTGGCGCATGGCAGCAATCATCCCGCTGGCGGCTGCCGTGACCTGTTCCCGCTCGAACGCGAACTCACCCGCGATTCCGCACATGGATATCCACCAATTCGGATACCAGCGCCGCGCGACCCCCCAGCGGGCTCAGCGACGTGGACGCTGACTCCTGGATTCAGCTCCCCGTAATGCCCCAATACTGAGCCCAACCCGTGGCTGAGGAACGGGTTGTCACAGGACTCTGGGCAGGTGCCTGCGTTACATCTGGCAATTCACGCGCGGCAAGACGATCAACCACCGGCTTAGAAACATGGCCGACTGTCTCGGCCGAGGCCGTGGCAATGAGCAAGGACCTCGCCTGCGGCTGCGCCCGCAATGTACCCTCCTAGACCCCAGAGCCACCCGACGGTCCAACCGCCCCAGACCGCGCCTGTAAGGCACGCGCCAGCGGCGAGGAAGCCACCAATCCGTTGTGCGGCGCGCACGCCGCCCGATGCTGCGACGCCAGTACCGGACTCCGCTATAGCGATAGCCAAGCCGCTACCAACGCCGAGTGCAGAGACGAGGCCGGTCAGACTGCCGAGGACGCCAGCCATGCCAAAACCGTAGCCGATGGCTAGGAGGGCAGCGATGACAGCGAGTCCCTGCATCGGCGTTCCCGCTTAAGTGTCCACAAGCCGTAGTTGCGACGGCGCGATGCGTGGCGGCGAGGGTGAAAGAATCAACGCGCCCTTGGCCGTCGTGTAGTGCAGGTCCGGCCAGGCTATCTTAATTTTCTTCAACTCGCGTAGACAATCCCGGCGGAACGCCTGCTGAGCGACTTTGCTTGCCTTGGCCTGGTCCACACCGAACTGCCGGTAGAGCTGTCGCCACGTGAGCCGAAGCGACGGTAATAACATACCTTGACTGTTCATGCCCAAAGTGCACGGCATTGGGCATGAACAGTCAAGGTATGTTATTACCGTTCCTAGCGAGATCTTCCGCCTCCATGGCGCTCCGCCACCCTCACAGTAGATCGCCGCTGTGTCGTCGATCGGGATCCCGCAGATTGAAGAACCAAAGCGTACATGCTAGCATTTCTATTTGTGGGATTGTACGCATGACTACAATGGCCATCCTCTCCCAGAAGGGCGACGTCGGGAAAACCACGGTCGCGCCGGATGCCGACACGCGCCAGAGCGCGATGGTCGCCTATCAGGTCATGCTGGGGGCCGCGTCGGACGAGTTGCGCGCGCTGGTGCAAACCAGAGAGCGACAAGACGGACGAACAGAACGAGGAACAGCTCAGCAATCTACTCCGGGCCATCGAGAGGGCGGCACAGTGCCGAGAGAGTGACATGAGCGGACAGCGTGTCGGCGGTCCATGTTGGGAAGCGGTGATTGAGGCGAAAGAGACAATCGACCCGCAGACGCCACCACAAATGTTTTAGGTCCGCCAACGCAAGCCCACGCCGGGCGATGTGGGGATGGGCGAACCGGCCTAACGCTGATAGCTCTTCGGCGAGACGCCGTGGCGACGGCGCGAGGCGCGGCGGCGAGGGCGAGAGCAGCAACGCGCCCTTAACCGTCCGATAGTGCAGGTCCGGCCACGCGTGCTGGATCTTCTTCAGCTCGCGCAAACAGTCCCGGCGGAAATTATCAACGGTGCCTTGCTCGGTGGCCTTGGCCGGATCCGCGCCGAACTGCCGGTAGAGCTGCCGCCACGTGAGACGGAGCGGGCGCGTGAGGTTGAAGGTCCGGTAGGTGAGCCACAGGTACAGGTCGAGTCCAAGCGGCGACCTCTTGAGGCTCTTGAGGATGTGCATGTTGATCGGGACCGTGTTGCTGATGATCTCGTGAAAGAACTTCTCGCCAAGCTCGATTTTGCTCTCCCATAACGAGGCTTGGCTTGGGTGTTTGGCATCCCACTAGAACTCCCCGCTATCCGCTATTCGTGACGCGATAAATCGCTCGCCGTGCGCGTCCTCGTATCTCAATACGACTTGGGAATAGAAGAGCCGCTTCATCTGGTTGCGGAGCCGAGTGTGCTTGTCGCCGCTTGAATTCCGAGAGCGAATCGCCGAGTAACAGCTCGCGCGATTGCGTCCGTACCGCTTCGGCGCAGACCCACGCCAGGCGTAGGCGCGGCCGGGAGCCGTAGGGGAGTTTGTTGCCGGCCGTTGCCGTCATGTAGAGCGTGTACGGACCGTTGACGCGCTTGAACTCGTGCTGGTCGCCGGGGTCGGTACGCGGCAGACTGCACAGCGCGAGCAGCCGCGCCATGAAGCCCAGCTCAGCGTCGGCCTCACGCGTGGCGAGCGATCTCGTCATGGGTCGCACAGGCTCAGATCGACCGCAGCATCGACCACTGGATGTTAGTCATATTTGTAGTCAATAATCTAACTATATGATCAAGGTGAACCTCGCCGATGCCAAGTCGCATCTCTCGCAGTACCTCGACAGCGTTGAACGTGGCGAGACCGTGATCCTCTGCCGGCGCAACGTCCCCATCGCCGAGATTCGCCCGTTGCCACAGCCGCCGCCGGAGCCTCGACCAATCGGCACCGACCCTGACTTTGTGGTTCCGGACAGCTTCTTTGAGCCACTTCCGGAGGATCTTCTTGACGCGTTTGAGGGCGGCGGTGCCGACCACTGGAGCGAACCAGCGGAGAGGGCATCAGCCGATGCCCTTGAACAAGTGAATCGACAGTGCGCCGACAGGCTGAGGGTGTTCTACGATCAGAAGGATCGCCCGCCGAATAGCAGTGAGCAACGACACTGGGCGACGTGATCGCGCGCCTCCAGGCACCACACCTATGCGACCAGGACGCACTCGTGGCACGGGCCGAGAAGTCCCTGATGGCTGCTGGCAGATGAGCAAGGAGCTGATCGACTTCACGCTGAATCGTGCGGGGTGGGGGGACAGCCACTCGCTTGATCTAGATGTTCGGCAGATTAAAGCGGCGCGTGATCCCGAAACACTGCCGAACCTCTTGCGGGTCACGGCCAATGAGCCGCTCGCCGCTATCCTGTCGTGGCCTGAGCATTCCGGTGGCGCGCTGCAGTGCCAGTACGGGATCAGGCCAGTCGGTGGCAATCATCCAGAGACGCTCATGACGGCGGAAGCTGTCAAGCGGAGCTGTAGCGGAGAGACGTTCGAGATCGAACTCGTCGATGGGCGGCGCGGCAAGCCGCACTACTGGGGCAACCGGTCGGTGCATGAGGAAGAGGTCAAGGCCGCCATCCACGGCATGGCACCGAACGACGAACTGCAGTTGCTGAGCGTCCGCGCAGAGCGCGGCACCTATGACACGCCCCGAGCACGGATCCTGCAGTCCAAGGACGACACAGCGGTGTTGTTCATCGCGATCCAGCCAGAAGAGGCGAAGATCCTTTCGGGGGTCGTTGAGGGGTTGTGCGAGTCCCGCGTGTTGGTGCAACAAACAGGTGGGGTCTATCCGCCGGACAACTCGTCGCTGGTCGGCGCAAAGTACCAGCGGACTGAGAAGAAAGCGCCGCTGGTCACACGGGGGCTCGGCGGCCACGGCATCCGCGCGCAGCAGGCGCTCGAACCGCGGATTGGAGCCCACTGGCACGTCCCGGAGCGTTGGCCAGGAGTGTCGCCATGACGCTCCTGCTCGACACCTGCACGTTTCTCTGGTTCTTGTCCGATGATCCACGGCTGCCGCTGCGCGCCAGGACGGAGTGTCGTCCCCCCTCGAACACCGTGTACCTCAGCGCTCTCTCGGTGTGGGAGATCACGGTCAAGTATCGACTTGGCCGGTTGCCGCTTCCCGAATCCCCGGAGTTGTTCGTCGCCAGTCGTCGCCCGCGGCTGCAGATCGAACCGCTGCCGTACGACGAACGGGACGCGGTGCACGACGTCCTGCTGCCACCGCATCATCGGGATCCGTTCGACCGAGGCTTGGTGTCGCAAGCGATCCTGCGCGGCCTGACGAACGGGACGCCAGACCCGGTGATCGCACGCGATCCGGCCCCCGTGCTCTGGCTGTGATGGTCGCCGTCGCGCGGACTCGCTCCCGCCCGCCGTTACTTCCCGGAGTTGTGCTTGGTCAGATTAGTGGCGGGTGTTCGATGACTCAATAGAGACCGGGGGAGACGCAATCATGATCACCGGCGAACTCAAGTCCAAAGTGGACAGTATCTGGAACACGATGTGGTCCGGCGGCATCTCGAATCCGCTCTCGGTCATCGAGCAGCTCACCTACCTGCTCTTCATCAAGCGGCTCGACGAGTTGCACACGCTCAAAGAGGCCAAGGCCGCGCGCGCCGGCAAGCCCATCGAAGATCCGATATTCACCGCCAAGCAGGACAGGCTGCGCTGGTCGCGCTTCAAAGAGGCCGCGCCGGAGCAGCTGTTTGAGACGGTGCGCGACGGGGTGTTCCCCTTTATCAAGTCGCTCGGGCAGAAGGGCGAGGCCGCCGGCGAGGGGGCCACAACGTACAGCCACCACATGAAGGATGCCCTCTTCATGATGCCCACGGCCCGTGTGCTGGCCAACGTCGTCGACCAACTCGATGGCATCGACATGGCCGACAGCGACACCAAGGGCGACCTCTACGAGTACATGCTCGGCAAGATTGCCACCGCCGGACAGAACGGCCAGTTCCGCACGCCGCGCCACATCATCCGTCTGATGGTGGACATGACCGCCCCCACGCCCAAGGACGTGATCTGCGACCCGGCCTGCGGCACGGCGGGCTTCCTCGTGGCCGCGTCTGAGCACCTGGTGGAGCACCACAGCGACACCATCTACAAGGACGCCGCGGCGCGGCGCCACTTCAACGGGAGCACGTTCCACGGCTACGACTTCGACAACACCATGCTGCGCATCGGCAGCATGAACATGCTGCTGCACGGCGTGGAGAACCCAGACATCCGCTACAAGGACTCGCTGGCCCAGACCGACGATGATGACGCGGAGAAGTACTCCTTGGTCTTCGCCAATCCGCCGTTTGCGGGCAGTCTCGACTACGAGTCCACCGCCAAGGACTTGCAGCAGGTCGTCAAGACGAAGAAGACCGAGCTGTTGTTCCTGACCCTGTTCCTGCGCCTGCTCCAGCCCGGCGGCCGCGCCGCCGTCATCGTGCCCGACGGCGTACTCTTCGGGTCGAGCAACGCGCACAGGACCCTGCGCAGGATTCTGGTCGAGGAGCAGAAGCTCGACGCCATCGTCTCCATGCCCTCGGGCGTCTTCAAACCCTACGCCGGGGTCTCCACCGCCATCCTGCTCTTCACCAAGACCAACTCCGGCGGCACCGACCACGTCTGGTTCTACGACATGCAGACGGACGGGTACTCGTTGGACGACAAGCGCACACCGCAGCCGGAAAAGAGCGACCTTGACGACATCCTCGCCCGCTGGAAGCACCGCGAGGCGGAGCACAAGCGGCCGCGGACGGATCAGAGTTTCCTCGTGACCAAGACTGAGATCGCGGGCAACGACTACGACCTCTCCATCAACCGCTACAAGGAGGTCAAGTTACGAGGCGGTGAAGTACGACCCGCCGAAGGTGATCCTGAGACGGCTAGCGGCGTTAGAGAAGGACATCGCGAAGGGGCGTGAGGAGCTAGAGAGGTTGTTGGGGTGAGTTGAAGGAGTATCCGATCGGCGATTATGTCGGCAAGTGCCAGACCTGGAATCCAAAGTCCAGCGGTGTCGGAAGCTTCGACTACATCGACCTCAGTTCCATGGACAAGGACGCCAAGTCCATTGTGTCAATCGAGCGCTACGAGTGCTCTGACGCCCCCAGTAGGGCACGGCAGTTGGTAGAGACCGACGACGTTCTCGTTGCTACCGTGCGCCCCAACCTGAACGGGGTCGCTCTGGTCAATGGTGCACATCATGGTATGACAGCATCGACTGGCTACTGCGTCCTCCGCCACGATAGGGACAAGCTCGATTCAAGGTTCCTGTTTCACTGGGTCAAGACTGGCGTGTTTGTGCAGCGGATGGTCGATGTCGCGATAGGGGCGAACTAGCCGGCTGTGTCGGATACCAAAGTCAAGGCGTCGAAGATCCCCCTGCCGCCGCTCGCCGAGCAGAAGCGGATTGCGGGGATTCTGGATGCGGCGGACGCCGTGCGGGCCAAGCGCCGCGAGGCTCTCGCCCAGCTCGACTCCCTCCTCCAATCCACCTTCCTCGACATGTTCGGCGACCCCGTCACCAATCCCATGGGGTGGCCACCGACCTCGTTGTCCGCGATTTCCGAGGAACTCAGGGACGGCCCCTTTGGCTCGAACCTGAAGTCTTCTCACTATGTTGAGAGCGGCGTGAGGGTAATTCGACTCCAGAACATCGGGGTCGGCGAGATACGGAATGATGACCTTGCCTTCATCTCCGAAGAGCACTTCGCCAGCCTGTCGCGCAATCACTGCCAGCCCGGCGATGTGATTATTGGGACTATGGGAGATCCTAATCTTCGTGCCTGCATCGTCCCTTTGGCCATGGCGCGCGCTCTTAACAAGGCTGACTGCATTCTCATGAGGGTCGACATGACAAAGGTGGATGCGATCTACGTCTGTTGGCTCCTGAATAATCCGTGCACGGTTTCAATGGCCCTCCAGCTGGTGCGAGGTCAAACGCGTGGCCGTATAAGCCTGGGGCGCTTGAAGGAGCTTCAGATCCATCTTTCTCCCCTCGACATCCAACACCGCTTCGCCGCCATCGTCAAATCCGTCGAACACCAGAAAGCCAGCCAGCGTACCCACATGGCGGAACTCGACACCCTCTTCGCCTCCTTGCAATCCCGCACCTTCCGGGGAGACCTCTGAGCCTCAATGGACATCTCCGAGAACTTCGCGTTCCTGAGACAGGAATTCCCGCACGCGGCGGAGAGTGCGAGTTTCGCGGAGCGGCATGTCTTCGGCGACCCCCGGGCGTCCTGCTTCCATGCCCGTCACGCACTGGAGCGCCTGCTCACGCGTGTCTACAAGGTCGAGAAGGCGCTGACGCCACCGAAGGTCACGAACCTGGACGGTCACATCAGCGACCCTGCGTTCCGTGAGCTTGTGCCCGAGGTCGTGTGGCAAAAGGCCGAATACATCCGGCTGGCGGGCAACGTGGCGGTCCATGGCACCAAGACGCCGACGTCTGAAACGGCGATGAGCGTCGTACAGGAACTGTCGCACGTCCTCATACTGGGCGGGTCGCACCTACCTGCGCAAGGGCGCGGAGAGTCTGCAGGGCAAGACCTTCGACGAATCCCTCGTCCCCAAGCTCACACTGGCAGCGCCCCCGGTCAGCGTCCAGGCGCTGGAGGCTCTGAAGGGGCATTGTCAAAGTAAATCGGCTTGAGCCGGGCCGTACGGCCTCATCACCTCTGGTGATGCACCATCCCTGTCGTTCTTTCAACAGTTCGCCTGAGGTCATCCGCCTCGCGGTCATGATGTATATCCGCGACCCCTTCTCGCTGAGACAGGGCGAAGATCGTCTGTGTGAGCGCGGCCTCGACATCGGCCATGAGACCGTGCGGTACTGGTGGACCCGCGTTGGTCCAGTGTTTGCCGCGGAGATCCGGAAACGCCGTGTTCATTATAGATTCTATTCGCTGTGGCGTTGGCATCTTGATGAGGTGTGTGTCCGGATCAACGGGACGACCCATGATCTATGGCGCGCTGTGGATCACGACGGCGACGTGGTAGAGGGTGTTGTCACGAACCGGCGGGATCGCAGGGCGGCGCGTGAGTGCCTGACGCGGGCGATGACGCGTGATGGCCGACCGGCGTCAACTTGCAGTCTGAGAGTCCTTGATTGCAGGTTCTTTGGGTCCAGCCTAATTAGTCTGACAATGCCCTTCAACGTGCCCACGAGACGCCGGCGACACTGGAGGGGTCCGTCTCGTGATCCGGGCGTGGCCGACGGCAGGGTGAGGCGATTGCCCAGTCCTTGATGATGCCGTTCGTGGTGATAGTGTTCGACGAACTCGCGGCCCGCTCGCCGCAGTGATCCCTCGCCGATGAGAACCAGGCGATCGAGGCAGGATTCCTTGATGGTGCGCACGAAGCGTTCCGCGAACGCGTTCATGGGTGGGCGAGCGTGCGGGGCGCCGCACGGGGGCCACGCCCCCGGCCACGAGTGTGTCCCGCACATTGTGGCTGAAGCGTGGATTGCAGTCGTGCATAAGCATCCGCGTGCCCCGGAGGAATCCATCCTCGGCATCGGTGGCGTTTCGGATGAGCTGCGTGCCCCAGGGCCCCTCTGGCTCGGCGGTCAGGCCGGCGATGTGGACCCGGCGCGTGGCCAGTTTGATCAACACGATTACGGTGAACCGAGCCAGGCCGCGTGGCGTCCAGACCTCGACCGTGAAGAAGTCGGCCGCGGCGAGGGCGTCCCCGTGAGCGCCGAGAAACTCACGCCACGTCCGGCGTTTCGTGCGCACGGGGGCCGGTTCTAAACCGCGTTCTTTGAGCACGTTCGCGCTGGTGCCCCGGACCACTTGGTGTCCGAGGTTGTCGAGGGCACCGCGGATGCGCGTGTATCCTCAGGCACGGTTCTCGATGGCCATCCGTACGAGGAGTCGTCGGATTTCTTGCATGAGCGGCGGGTGCCCCGGGCCACGGCGCTGGCTGCCGTCGTACTTCCTCGCGATCAATTGTCGATGCCACCGCAGGAGGGTGTCAGGCGTGACGAGCGTTCCGAGGGCGCAGAGCGTCCGGCGACCGAGGGCCTGGGCTTGCGCCGCCAAGCGGCGACGCTGCACATCGGTGAACCGCAACCGCCGCGGGGTGCACTGCTCGCGAAGGACGCGGGTTTCTTCCTGGCGATAGTCGATGACGTCGCGTTGCTGCTAGTTGATCCACCCAGCAACGGCGACGACGGGGCACGGCAGGGCCTGTGGAAACGGAAACATACCGAGCGAGCGTACCAGAGGTGGGTCGCGACCATGAAGGCGGCGGCTTAACGGAGGTGGAATCACGGTGCCTGACAGCTCTGATCGAGTTCTTGGACACTACGGGTTTGCCATCGTTGCGAGCGCGTGCCAGCGGCCAACATCGGCACACCGGTCGTCAACTACCCGAGAAGGTCAGACGCGAGCTGTGTAAGAAACAGGTACCCAAGAACCAGCGGCACCTCTCCCAGGAGGAGGGCGACGATCACGCGCCGATACGACATCCCCAGCAGGCCCGCTGCATAGCAGATGACGTCAGTCGGCACGAAAGGACAGAAGGACCACCCGACCACAGCCCAGAAGGCATAGGGTTTTGCGAGAAGCGTCTTCACTCGGGCGATCTTCTCCGGGTACCTCCGTTCCAGAAGATCGTCGTATCCGCCCACGCCCGGCAAGAGATAGATCGCGGTAGCCGACACGACGATACCCACGATTGAGATCGCAAACACCATCGGCAGCGACTCTGGGAAAAGCACGCCGCCGGTGAGAATCACCGGCGTGCTCGGAACCAGGAGGAAGCCTCGCACCAGCGATATCCCGATGAAGCCAGCAAACATCCACGCTCCCCAGCTCTCAATCCGCGCCGCGACGGATTCTCGCGCAAAGAGACCTGGATCTTGGAGCCACAGCACGAACACGACCGCCGCCGCGAGCGCCCACAGGTAGCTCACGATCCGCCCTGCCCGCTCGGGAACGCTCACACCCTCTCCCCGGCGTTGTTGCATGATAGACCTTCTGCGGGTGGGTGGGTTGGCCCGCCCTGCTCGTCTCCGCAGGAGTCACACTGCAGGGATGCAGTCGAAGGTTCATCCCCCGTATAAGACGAAGTACCGCATGGCGAACTGGCCGACCTACAATCAGGCCCTCGTTCGACGTGGCGATGTGACATTGTGGGTGTCCTCGGAGGTACTGTCAAGTGAGCGTTCGTCGAGCGCGCCGGTACCCGGGATCGTGATCGCAGTTCGCGTCAGGCGGCGGTCGTGACGGCATCCCTAATGAGAAAAGAGCGTCTTCGTCGTTCCCGCTGGTGCACCGCTCGCACCAGGTGACGGCCACCGCGGAAGCGGGTGCGGACGAGTCCATGCACGGACAAGCATCGTTGTGCCTGCCCGGGAGAGTTGACCCGGCGCAGGTGTCGCGCGCGGTGGCGTGTGGGTTGATGCGAAACCTCTGCGCGGTTGTGCTCGTATCGGTCCGTGCGCTGGGCGACGGACGGCAGGACCGCTCGGTGTGCAGCCCGGTCGCGGCGCAGCGTGTCGGTGACCACCCGCCCCGGCGGACGCGCCTGCCCCTGCCACAGCGTGCGGAACAAGCGTGTCGCCGCCCGACAGTCGCGACGCGACTGGACGAGGCTATCGAGAGGACGTCACCCTCGTGATCGACGGCACGCCAGAGAGAGCGCCGCTGGCCCTGGAGGGTGATGAAGCCCTCGTCCAGGGGCCCGATGTCGCCCAGCCGGCCCTGTCGACGCGTGAGCCGGCGCGCGTCGACTGAACCAACCGTGAGGCACCACAGCCGGATCGCTGCGTAGGACACCGTGCGGCCGCGGTGGGCCAGGAGATCTTCGACAGCGCGAACGCTCACACCGACGCGGTGAGACAGCCAGACGGCGTGGCTGATGATCGCGGGGGGGCAATCGATAGCCATGGTCGCTCAGCGTGTCGCGGTTCATCGGCCAAGTCTGCCACGCTCCCACTGCACTTGACAGTACCCTCGGTACAGCTCAGGGCCGTGGACAACGATAGAACCGGCGCGTCGCTTGGCTTGTTGGCGTTGATGGCGCTCTGGAGCGGATCGCTCGGGAAGAGCACCAAAGGAGCCTTGATCGTCGTCGGCGCGTTGAATCTCGGTGGCTCTGTTGAGCCTCTCGCCAACGCCGTCGGTATCGTCGAGAAGGGAGCCGATACAGTGCTGTTGCCGGTTTCGGCGAGGAAACAGCTTTTTGAGCTCTCCGATGACATGGCTACACGGATCAGCATTCAGTTCTATTCGGATACGCCGGATGCGCTGCTGGAGTAGTTGTCGTTCTTCGCATGGCGTGACATGGATGGGGCGACGTTTCGAACTCCATTGCAGAGCGACTTGTTCCGCTTGAGACAAATGCATTGTGTAAGTGTCGCCATGCGTAGCGTCGCGCGTCCGCACGCAGCGGACGGGTGTGGGCTGATCTCCGCTGCGGAGCCCTAGTCAGCGATCATCCAGTCCCGCCGGATCAATGAGGACGCTATAACAGTTGACACTATTTGTTCTCACTCATAACGAAAACCCCCGCCTTGTATGATGAGATCGTTCAAGCAGATCGCCCCTCCGGGAGTATTATGACGCGAAAGGTAGCTCCTTCGATTGCCTTCCACAACCAGGGGCGCTGGCACCATCGGCAAGTAAAATGAGCCCGGCATGACCGAGAAGATGCATCAGACGATCTTTTACTCTTGGCAGTCCGACCTTCCGGACAGGACGAACCGAGCTTTCATTCTGGACGCGTTGGAGCAAGCCGCCCAGGCGGTGCGATCCGACGCGTCCGTTGGTGTCGATCCAGTTATTGATAGGGACACTGCAGGGGTTGCTGGAAGTCCAGGAATCGCGGCTACGATCTTCGCGAAGATCGCGAAGATCGCGAAGGCCGATATATTCGTGCCGGACGTCTCTCTTGTGACTTCGCATCACGCGAAGCGCCATAGCCCTAACCCCAATGTGCCGTTGGAACTTGGCTTCGCTATGTCGCAGTTGAGCTGGGATCGAGTAGTCATGGTAATGAACACGGCGTTTGGCGACCCCACACGGCTTCCATTCGATCTTAGAGGCCACCGAGTTGTTACGTACAAATGCTCTGACGAGCCTGGAGCAATCAAGACGGGCGAACAGCGGGCCCTCGAGAAGAAGCTCACGGACGCCATAACTGCAATCCTTCGGGAACGAGCATCAAGAAGGAACGCCGAGGACAGGAAACATCTGGACTCACTTCAATCCGCCGCTGTTGAGTTCCAGACACAGAGACTCGAACGACTAGCAGCAGGACACGCTCCAGTCACTATGTCGAGTGGGCAACTTGTTTGCGTTCATGTCGTGCCATTCGACGCAAAGATGGGAACAACAACAATCGACGTTGGTCGTCTCTATCCCCAGCGCACTTCTCTGCCGCCGTTTGGTTCAACAGGATTCAATAGGACGTTCTTCAATACTGATGGTCTCCTTCGATATGTCCATGGGCGTGATGGTTCGACGTCTGGATTCTTGCAGCTTTTTCGCAACGGCGTTATTGAATCGGTTGATAGCTCAATGATGATAGGGCGAGGAAAGAGATCAGACGGCTTGCTTGGTCCATATTTCTGCAAGACACTTGTGACCTTTCTGGACGGCGCCTGTCGACTGTATGAAGAACTGCAGATTCAGCCACCGATCTCAGTTCTCATGGCACTTCTGGGCGAAAAATTACGCCGGCTAGTTCCAGCGCACGATGTTGGTGGCAGCGGCTACTACGTCGGGAATTTCGCGGAAGATCAGATCGTGCTCCCACCTGTACAACTGGTCGATCTGAAAGCGGATATCCGGCCTCTTCTGAGGAGATCTTTGGACGCGTTGTGGCAAGCAGCTGGCGCCGAAGCTTGTTCGTGCTATACCGACGATGGCAAGTGGAGCGCAAGCGGTTGATTATGTCTCCTTGAAAGCGAGGAGCGCCTGGCGGAGTCCTTCGACGGTTGAGAAATGGCGGACCCAGACACATCCGTCGGTCGTGTTGGGCCCCTGCGGGTGGGGCGGTTTGGCCCGTCCTTCTCGCCTCCGCAGGAGTCACACTACCGGGATGCAGTCGAAGGTCCATCCCACATACAAGACGAAATATCGCGTGGCGAACTGGCCGGCCTATCACCAGGCCCTCGTTCGCCGCGGCGATGTGACGGTGTGGGTGTCCTCGGAAGTGATCGCTGCCTGGACGGCCAGGCGGAGCGGCCGGCGGGGTGGGCAGGTGCGGTACTCGGATCTCGCCATCGAGACCGCGCTGACCCTGCGGCTCATCTCCCATCTCCCGCTGCGCCAGGCCGCAGGGTTCCTGCCCGCGCTGTTCGGGATCATGCGTCTCGACCTCTCCGTTCCCGACTAGACGACGCGCTCTCGGCGCCGTCAGCATCTGCGGCGCCATCTGCGATCGGTCCCGCCCGGCGAGAGCCTTCATCTCGTGCTTGACAGCACGGGACTGTCGATGGTGGGCGAAGGCGCATGGGCGACCCGCGACACACGGTGGTTGCGGCCGGCGTGGCTGGCGGACGCTCCACCGTGGCGTCGATCAGTCAGGTGTGATCCGTGTCCACACGCTCACCGAGAAGACGGGTGACGATGCGACCACCGCCGTGGATCGGCTCACGGCGGTCGAGGGCCCTCTCGTGCGCGTCACCGCTGCCGCCGCCTCTGACACGGGCGCCGTCGACGAAACGGCAACGGCGCGGGGTGCGACGGTCGTCATCCCACCGGCCAGGACGGCAAACGTCTCTGGTCACGGCCCGCGGGCGCCCGCGCGGGATCGGACGATCATGTGGGTGAAGACGCGCGGCCGGCGCCGCTGGAAGCAGGAGGCCGGCTACTATCTCCAGGCGCGGGTGGAGCATGCGTGCTTGCGGTACCAATCGATGATCGGAGAGGGCCTCCGGGCCCGGAGGCCAGCCGGGCAGGGGAGTGAGGTCGTCCTCGGCTGTGCGATCCTCAATCGGATGACCGCCCTCGGCCGACCCGTGTCGTATCGCCTCGACAGGGGAGGATCCTGTCGGGTGGCAGCGTGCGGGCCAGTCACGATTCGTGCAACAACGCCTCACTGAGTCACCGAACGGGTTAAGTGCCGTGGATTCAGGAACGTTTCTCCGAGACCTTGGCCCTACTCAAGCTTTATGGCTGTTCTTCGCGGCTCTTGTACTCGGCCTCGCGGCAATCGTCACCGATTGGGGATCAATTTGGGCATGGGTGCTGCTTCCGTCAGCTCCGATCGTCGCCTACAGTTTGGCTTTATGGGTATCGCAGGCTACCTACTTTGTGTCTCACTCGCCTGGCATTAAGACCTCGCCGTACATCCTTGGCTTCCTCCTGACCCTTATCGCACTCTTTAACTTATTCTTGCGGGGCGGGGCTGATCTCGTCTCTGGGGACATCGACCTGGATCTGCTGCTGGGTCAGGTTGGCGCCGCAATCATGACTACGGCTGTCGGTCTGGTCTCACGCCAGATCTTAATCACCACTGATCCAGCAGAGGAGGAGCAGCAGGTCTTTCAGTCCCTGGCCGGCGAGTTACGGAGGAATGCATCCGAATTCGACTCGGCCCAGCGGAAGCTAGTGTCTCTGATTCAGGAGTTCGTTGGCGCTAGGGAAGAGTTGTTCAGCCGAGAGGAGTTGGCCTTCCAGAAGTTTTTAGGTGGACTTGAACGCGGGTCGCAGATCCTTACGGAAGTTGAAACAACCTATCCCAAGCGGCTGCAGTCAGTCCTGTCGGCAATGAACAAGCACGTCCAGGCTCTTGACCAGGCAGTTGGCGACGCCACGCGCCACGTCGCTGATCTGTGTGCGGCGGCCAAGGAGGGAAGCGATGGGATCACAAACACGGGCAATAGGGTCGAAGAACTCCTCTCGAAGAGTGCTCAGCAGTGGGACCAAGCGAGCCGTAGTCTCACGAGCGCGCTCACGACGTCGGCTTGCTCGATGAAGCAAGCGGTTGACGAAAAAACGGCTGCCCTCCAGAGCCAGTTGAGTGGAACCCAGGAAGCTCTGAGGAGCATTGTACAGAACCTGCAAGTTGCTACCTGAGCAGACTCGTCAGGTAGTCGAGAGAATCGGGTCTGAATCGAAGTCCGCACACGATGATGTCGCCTCTCTACTTTCAAACCTTATTCAGGATGCGAAGGCGATGAATGCTGTCGTGGACGAGGTGACCACCTTGCTGACCAAGCGGGTCGAAAGCATGAGGAGTCATGGATGATTCAGAGAGTGTGCTCGGCTTGACGCTTGCCGAGTTGGCGTTCTTTCTTGCTCTTCGTGATGCTGCTGCTGACCGTTGTAGCTGGATACCAAGGACCGGACGCTGATGATATCAAGAAGCAACTAGACGAAGCTCGGAGGCAACTGGACTTAGAGAAGGCGGACCTTGTGACGGCCCAGGAAGAAAATGAGCGACTTCGCAAGGAGCTAGAGGATAAGAGATCTTCTTGGCTGCCGAGCTGCCAACTTGGTTCCAGCAATAGGTTCCTGTTCACGGTCGTAATACGTGGCTCAGACTCCTTCCAAGTGTTACCTATGAGCGGTCCGGTTGACCTCGAAGGATTGAGAACCACTTTTTCGAACGAATTGACTCGGGCAGCGAGTGAGGAGTGCGTCCACGCAGTTGCTTATTACTTCGACCCTAATCTCTCAGGCGTGGAATTGAACCGTGGTGAAGGCCGACTCAGAGAGGACTTCTACCTCCAGCCCTTGGGGGCGTATCCAGGGCTCTGAATGATACATAGCCGATTTCTTTCAGGTGTGTTTCGTCGGCTGGCGTGGTTTCGGCGCTGGCGCCGGGCGCCTGTCGATCCACTCAACGAGCTGTATGACCGACTGGAGATCGAGTCTGAGCGCCTCGTGGCGGACAAAATAGAGCAATTCATCCGGACTTCCCATGAATCGTGACTTGGTTTTGTCACGGAGTCGGTCTTCCCGCAGAGTCCGGCGTCTGTCGGCTTCCGCGATCCGTGTTGCGGTGTACGAATGCTGCGCCCAAACCGTCGACCCGATAACGGCCGAATTGTTGGCCAAACATCTTACAGCGACGGATGCGGTCGAACGGTTCCGACGCCAAGCTGAGATTCCTCGTCGCAGCATGAGTAGGGCGCAGCTCGCGATCTACAGAACGTACGTTGTAGCGAAGGAGACCATTCAGGACGCGTCGCGAACTGGAACGCCCGTGGAGTTACACGATCGTGAATTGCTGAAGAGAGTCCGCACCACGCAGGAGACTATCTCGAGCCGGAGCAAGGCCCTGGAACAGCTTGAGCAGCTCTCTGGCGATCTTGAACGCGCAGGTTCACGGTTCCGACATTTTATTCGAAGAGCTGACCGCTTGTGGAGAAGACAACAGAGTCGGCTCAGGGCCACCATTTACGATGCCCACCACTATGAAGACGCCAAGACGGAGCTTGCTGTCCTGTATGCGAAGGCCTACCGAGACGCGCTCCAAGAAACGCGGGTTGGGCCTCCTGCAAGCTGATAGCCTTGACCCGACTGCGTGGTTGACGCATTCCGTAAGGTGCAGATAATCAGGGCCCCTCGTGCGGCCTCTCGGTGGCACTGTCAACTTGGCGTAGGCTGCGCGTCAGCGGTCACCCGTGCGATCGCATTGTCGACCGTCTCCATGAGGTCGATGCCAAGGGTCGCGTCATCCCCCGTCGGCTCGGTCAGCGCGTGCGCGACGATCACGCCCGCTCGATCAACAGCAAGAGGCCGCTTCTTCCCGCCTCGGTGGCCGCGTCCACCGTGGTTCACCGCCGCCCATGCGCCTTCGCCCACCATCGGCAGTCCCGTGCTGTCGACGATGAGATGGAGGGGTCCTCTGCCGCGGTGACGTGCCTTGGGGCACAACTCCATTGAGGGCTGAGAGTTTCCCGTGACTCCGCCTGCCGGTTATCCGATCATCTCGCCATCGGGGATCCCGCGCGCCGTCATGGTGTTCAGGATCGTGCCCCCCACCCTCACCTCGACTCTCTGGGACGCCAGTCCCCACGCTCGCCTCGCTGCGCCCAGGATGGCCTTTGTCGCGGTGGAACGTCGTCTCCCCCTTGCGTCGCCTGCTGTCGCCCGATGCGACGTACCCCTTCCGTTTCCCCACACGTGATCGTGCTCGGATGTGACGATGCCGCGGTCGCGTGCCCGCGGAGTCGCGCGCGCGCTGCGCGCCCTTGCGTGGCGGTCTCAGCACCTTCGGCGATCGATGAGCACGGTGATTCTCCAGCGTCTTCTAGACGTCGCCGGTGGCGTACGCGGCGGCGGCCGTAGCCGAGGCGAGGGGACGCTCGATCTGGCCGACGAGTGACGCCACCCGGGACGCGTCTCGAGCCCGCGTGCTCGTGAGCTCGCCGGCGACCCCGTCACTGGGGTGCGCATCCACAGCGAGGTCGCCGCTTGCGGGAGTCCCTGGCGTTCGGCGGAGGGCGCCACTGGCCGACGTGCACTGCAAGACCGCGGCGGTCGATGCGGAGGTGGACGGGCGTCACGGTTCGCCGCTCGGAGGAAGCCACCGTCCCCAGCCTCGCCTGGCGCCTCGAGATCGTGCGGTGGTCGGGCACGTCGTTGTCCAAAGTCAGGAGCGTCAGCAGCGCGCGCAGGACGCCCTCAGTCGGCCTGGCGTCCTGCGCGTCGGCCTCGGCGAGTTCCAGTTGGCGAGCTTGCCATCGGAGAGTCCGAGTCAGACGGTCAGACTCTCGCGCGCGCGGAGACCCGTCTCGTACTCCCGCCCATTCCGGACACGGGAGGCCGTCTGGACGTACTTCCGCTGGGTGCGCGTGACACTCGTCATGCGGGACCTCGGATCTCGGGGTGGAGGGCAATGATTGACCGAGATCGCGAGTTGTGCACCAAGGCAGGCACGGGTTGCTTGTCTTCACGGAGGCCTTCGACGTGCAACTAGATGGCCTCGTACATCCGTCGTTCGGTTTCTTCTCTGGTTTCGCCAGTGGCAACACAGCCCGGCAGGTCCGGTGAGTACGCGGAAGAAGTTCCCGCCGGGGTTCTCGATCACGATGAGGAAGCGATGCATCACGACTCTTTGAGTCCCGCCTGTTTCAGCATACTGTTGTCGGAACGGGCCGTCTTCATCAAGTGGTTACTGGGGGACCTTAGCCGGGCCCCAACTCGATCGTGTGAGCCTCAGGGACCCACAGGGTGTGTTGTGACCAGTTCGACCGGATGCAGTCGCAGGTAACCGTGACGGGAAGGGTGTACTCTTCTATCGCCTGGATGTTGCGCAGATTGTGGTCGCTGCCCCAGAAGGCCACGATGCCGGCGTCCGTCTCGCAGTCTAGGTAGGGGTGTCCGTTTGGGGATGTCTGGCGCGGTTTGATCTTGGATATCGTGAAGGTCCTCTGTATCGGGTGTTGCATGGTCCATCCTCATTGTGGTTGGGGGGTCATCGTCGCCGAAACCCCACATGCCTCTGACGAACGTAAAGGCGACGAGTTGCTGCACTCTCAGTCCACCATGAACGACGACCCGATCGGAGAGTCGAAAGCCGAGGACTGTCCGTAGCACCCCTTCCCCAACGGCCAGCCGCAATATGGTATGCCACGGCCAACCCTGTAGGCGAGTTGCGCGTGGTATTGCTCGCGCGGCGTGAATCCTCTTCCACTGTTGCACGCATTCCTCCCGAACAAGCCGCCGCCCGACATGCAGTCCTGTCCCGTCGAATTGGTGGAGTTCGGGTCCGTATGCCAAAAACCCATCGCATGACCGAACTCGTGGGCAAACAGGTTGTCAAAGAGGTGCTGCTCGTACGAACTACAGTCTGGCCGCAGGCTGATGAGCCCTTCCAGCAACCCGACCGATGCCTGTCCGCAATAACTAGGTCGGTCAAGGGAGTCGTCTAGCACAACGGCAATACCATGATAGGGGCTCATCGGACGTGTTGAGTCGGCGTAGGTCGTTCCGACGTAGGAGGCGCCGGTCAACTGCTGGACGAGCCGAGGCACAGCCGCCGCGATGAGGAAGATGACACGTTTTGGCGCGTCCACGACATAAATGTCTGGGCTTGTGTTCGGCAATACGAGCGTCGTTCTTGCGTAGCCTCCGTTGTCGAACTCGTTGTAGACCATCTGGCGCCAAAACGTGTCATCGAACCGCGAGTCAACAGGCGTGGCCACGTGAAAGCCCGTTAAGCGCGCCGTGAGTCCTTCGGCCGTGGCACGGAGATCGAATGTCCCAGGCTGCCACGCCGTGACCACGCCAGTGTCGCTGACCGTCGCGACGACCGTGTTGCTTGACTGCCACTCGGCGGCGACATCCTCACGCGTCGCACCATTCGACAGAACCAGGTTCGCGCGGAACTGCCCCGTCTCGCCGACGTCGAAGGCGCTCGACCGGAAATCAATAGTCAAACGCGCTGGAGTTAGTTCAGTGTTCGTCGTCAGGATAGGCGACGGTGCCGTCGACGAGCCCGAACACGCCACGATCGACGCGAGGAGTCCGAACACCAAGGCAGCTGGCGACTGGGAGCCATAGGCTTTCGAGACGCGGACGGCGCCCGTGCCCGTGTGTCGTATCCCGTGTCTGATTCTATGTCTTGCAGAGGCATTGTCACCTTGGTGAGGGCAGCGCGCTCTTGCCCCGTGAAATCTTTCGTTCCGGATCGTTCTCAGCAGGCGCACGTCACCGCATCCCATTCAACGAACGCGCGGGTGCGGAGCAGGCGGTGGTGCGCCGACCGCAGGAGGTGTCGACTGACTCGGAAGAGAGGCTGTACGATCCCGTGCACCGACGCGAATCGTTGGAGCTGAGCGGCCGACGTGAACCGCCGCATCTGGCGCTCCCGCGGTCGTGTCGGGTGGTGGGAGACCTCCGCGCGAGTGTTCGCGTCCTGATCAGTGACGTGGACCACCGACGGCATCACGGTGCGGGCCGTGCCAATGACTTTGAGGCAACCTGATTGCGCATTTAGTGAAGCGACTCCACGCTGTTGACGAGCACGATCGGTCGATTTCCCACGATCACGTGTGACCAGAAAATCACACGATGCTGCGGGTCGTCCGGGGTGACGAGCGCCTCGGCGCGAGGCTGCCGAGTCCGTGTTCCCGTCGGCAATGTGACCGCGGCGGTCACTCCGCATCCCCATGATATCATCGCCTTCGATCCGGCGGTCTTCGCCGGCCTGCCTAGCCGACGTGATACTATCCCTTCTCACGACGTAGGCTTGCGACGGAAGCCAGACGCGCTCGAGAGTTAGGATGCAGCGCCCTCCGCGCTTCACGCGCGGCACAGGATTGGAACCATGTACAACCAGATCAAAAAGGACATCCAATCCCCCTACTGTCAGGACCACTTCGACAACGACGGCCAGCGATTTGTCGCGTGATACGTCCAGAACATCCACCGCCGAGACACGATCGGAACTGTGGAAGACGTGACGGACGGGCCGGACGACAAACAGATCGACGCCATCGTTGTCGACGACGACGCTTCGACAGTGTTCGTAATGCAGGGTAAGTTCATCAACGAGGGCACTGTTGACGCAGACCACTTTTGAGAGGCGGTACCGGGCCGAGGGCGGCACGATCTACGAGCGAACGTTCTGGCTCGCTTGACCGGGCGTGCTGTGCTTCGTGTCGGATCCCCTTCGCGAATCCGCGGGAGGTGCCAACAGGGCCAGAATCTCTGCCGCGTACTGACCGCGGCGCCAGGGACCGAAGTCGGGGATGTCCGCGAGTTTCTCGTGGGTGTTCGGTGCGCGACGGGCCAGGTCCATGAGCACGGTGCGCGGGAGGATGACATCCGACTCGACGCCGCGGGTTCGCGCCCGATGCTTGCGCCACGTGTGCAGACGGCTGTATCGCTTGCGCACGTCGTCGGCCTCTCGCTCGACCCGTGGCGGGAACTGAGCAGGGGCGCCGAGCCCCTGCTGAACCGCCTGGAGCACGCCTGACCCGTGGCGGCGGATCTGTTCCGGCGTCATCCCGGGGAGACCCTGCAGGTCGCCGGCGCCGCGCGGGCACTGGCGTGCGAGCGCCAGGAGCGTGGATTCTCCCATGATCTTGAACGGAGGCTGGTCCACGCGCTCGGCCCGTGCGTCGCGGTACGCAAAGAGGGCCTGAAGGACGGCGGCCTGTGCGGGGGGGAGATCGCGCGCGCCCGTGACGCGCCAGAATGCGGCCGGGTCCGGCCCCGGGCCGCCGGCGTTGCGCCCCAGGCGCGCCAGCCGGGCGAACTCCTCGAGTGCCTCCGGCCAGTGCCCGGACTCGGTCAGCGTCTGGAGCTGCTGGTCGCGCAACCGCAGGAGGTAGTGCGTGTCGAGCCGCGCATAGTCCAGCTGTGCCGGTGTCAGGGGGCGGCGTTTCCAGTCGGTACGCTGATACTTCTTGCTCAGCGTCACGCCGAAGTGGGTGTCGACAATGGCGGCCAGACCGACCTTCGGCCACCCCAGTGTGCGCGCCACGCTCATGGTGTCGAAGATGTTCGTGAACTCGAACCCGTGGCTGCGCCTGAGGCAGACGATGTCGTATTCGGCGGCATGAAACACCTTCTGCTGCGTGGGATTGGCGAAGACGGGTGCCAGTCGACTCAGGTCTGGCAGCCCGATCGCATCAACGATGAAGTCAGCATCCGGCGTGGAGAACTGGATGAGGCACACGCACTCCCGATAGGCGTGCAGGCTGTTGGATTCGGTGTCGACGGCGACGACCGGACAGGGAGCGAGGGCCTGGACGAGTCGGTCGAGTCCATCGTCGTCGGCAACGAGTGTGGGCGGAGGCAGCGCCGAGGTGGACATCCGATAGCTATTGTGGAGGTACTGTCAAGTGAGCGTTCGTCGAGCGCGCCGGTACCCGGGATCGTGATCGCAGTTCGCGTCAGGCGGCGAGCGTGACGGCATCCCCAATGAGAAAAGAGCGTCTTCGTCGTTCCCGCTGGTGCACCGCTCGCACCAGGTGACGGCCACCGCCGACGAGGGTGCGGACGAGTCCATGCACGGACAAGCATCGTTGTGCCTGCCCGGGAGAGTTGACCCGGCGCAGGTGTCGCGTGCGGTGCCGTGTGGGCTGGTGAGAGATTTCGGCGCGATTGTGCGCGTATCGGTCCGTGCGCTGGGCGACGGGCGGCAGGACCGCTCGGTGCGCAGCCCGGTCGCGGCGCAGCGTGTCGGTGACCACCCGCCCCGGCGGACGCGCCTGCCGCTGCAACAGCGTGCGGAACAAGCGTGTCGCCGCCCGACAGTCGCGACGCGCCTGGACGAGGCTCTCGAGGACGTTGCCCTCTTTCGACGGCACGCCAGAGAGAGCGCCGCTGGCCGGCGTTGTTGCATGAATGGCCTTCTGTGGGTGGGGCGGCGTGGCCTGCACTTCTCGTGACCCTCCGCAGGAGCCACACTACCGGGATGCAGTCGAAAGTCCATCCCACGTATAAGACGCAGTACCGCGTGGCGAACTGGCCGGCCTATCACCAGGCCCTCGTTCGCCGCGGCGATGTGACGGTGTGGTTGTCCTCGGAAGCGATCGCTGCCTGGACGGCCAGGCGGAGCGGCCGGCGGGGTGGGCATCGTGCGGGCCAGTCACGATTCGTGCAACAACGCTTCACCGAGCGACCTCGGCAGGCAGCGGAATGATGCTCACAGTCAAGTTGAGGTTGATGACCGTTTCTGATGCCCAGTATGGCGTGTTCACGACGGGCTCGAGCCCAGTATCTTGGGGGTAGATCGATCAGCTTTTCGTCAACTTGACAGTACCCTCCGACATGACGCTGTCAGCATTGATCAAAGAACTCGGCATCGCCGCTGTGCCGCATGGGTTCCGGTCGAGCTTCCGGGACTGGGCCGCGGAACGGACGAGCACACCCACGCGAAGTGGTCGAGGCCGCGCTCGCCCATACGATACAGAACCCTACAGGGGCGGCCTACGCGCGCAGCGATCCCTTCGAGCGTCGGCGCCGCCTGATGGACGACTGGGCCTCTGCCATAGAGACGATGTAACTCATTCTATAGCAATATCTTACAGCTGAATCTGTAATCGTTTCCCCTCATCGTATCCCTCAGTCGCAATCAGATGTCCGCTGGCGTTGAAGGTGGTATAATAAACATTACTTGACTCGCCCGCCATCCTGATCCATCTTTCCCTCGCCAGTCGATGACGTACGCGGTCCGACATCGGGCCGCCCGCTGAATAGAACACCCCGCACAGGGGAATAGGCGGGACCCTGCAACTGTACGAACTGGTGTTTCGCCGACTGACCAGGCGACCATTTTCTGGCGCGCGGCGACTAGGAGGTCTTGCCATTTGCCCCGCGTCTCTCAGACATCGATACCGTGGCACCTGCTCAGAGCGTCATACCAGCCGGTTTCGTGGGTGGTCGGCACGGTGTACCGCTTGGGGAGCCACCGGTTCCAGCACCCGCCGATCATTATTGGCGGGGCGCAGCGGTCAGGGACGACCATGCTTTTGGCCGTGCTGTCAGCCCATCATCACATCCACGCGATCCCACACGAAACGTCTGCGTTTTGCCCGCCGAGATCGGGCCGTAGGTCAGTGTCTCCCGCTGACTTTCAGCTCCGCCGCGTGTATGCGCCGCTCGCCCTCTCTCGACCGCGATCAACCGCGACCCGCTGGTGTGAGAAGACCCCAAGCAATGTGATGAACTTTGGCGCCATCTTGGAGCACTTTGGGGCAAACGTCAGGCTGATTCATATTGTTCGGGATGGGCGAGATGCGATCACCTCTCGACATCTAAGACGCCCGAACGAGTACTACTATGCTGCTGACAGGTGGGTCGAGATGGTGTCGGCAGGGCTGCGCTTCAGAACACACCCGCAGGTCGTCCTCGTTCGGTACGAGGATCTGGTGCGAGAATTCTCCGCAACTCTCAACCATCTGTGTGCGTTTCTCGGCGAACCCGTGGACCGGCAAATCCTCGACTGGTACAGGCACGCATCGGTGCGGGTGCATCCCGCCTGGAAGGGCGCGGTGAGACCCATGGACGACGCCTCGGTCGGCCGCTGGCAACAGCCGGAACACGCCAGACACGTGGCTCGCTTCACCCAGAATGAACAGGCCGTGGCTCTCCTTCACGACCTCGGCTATATGTCTAGTTAAAGCGGGAGTGCATTGTCACCTTGGTGAGGGCAGCGCGCTCTTGCCCCGTGACATCTTTCGCTTCGGATCGTTCTCAGCAGGCGCACGTCACCGCATTCCATTCAACGAACGCGCGGGTGCGGAGCAGGCGGTGGTGCGCCGACCGCAGGAGGTGTCGACTGACTCGGACGAGAGGCTGCACGATCCCGTGCACCGACGCGAATCGTTGGAGCTGAGCGGCCGACGTGAACCGTCGCATCTGGCGCTCCCGCGGTCGTGTCGGGTGATGAGAGACCTCCGCATCAGTGACGTGGACCACCGACGGCATCACGGTGCGGCCCGCGGCGGCGTAGGCGCGCCGCTGGTCGGCGATCAGTCGTCGAGGGAGACGGCCCTGGGGGTTTAGCAGCGTCCGAAAGCATCGGACGGCTGCTCGCCGATTCCGGTGCGAGGGCACGAGGATGTCCAGGACGTCACCGTCCTCGTCGACCGCGTGCCACAGATACTGGCGGCGACCCTGGATCGTGACGCACACCTCGTCGAGAGGCCAGGGGTCTCCCAGCCGCCCGCGTTGACGCCGCCGCCGCCGCGCGTAGACCGGACCGAACCGCTGGCCCCACGGCCGACTCGTCTCGGAGGTGACCGTCACGCCGCGCTGCGCGAGGCGATCCTCGGCAGCGCGGAAGCTGCGGCAGAACCGATGGGAGAGCCAGACCACGTGGCTGATGATGTCGGGCGGGAATCGATAGCCGTGATCGCTGGCCGGCGGGCTCCTCATCGGCCTATTCTGCCACTCGTCGCCTCAACCTGACAATACCCTCGAGCGCCTGGTTTGCAAGCTTCTGGGCCGACCTCGTCATCGAATTCGTTGCGCCTGGCGATGCTATAGTTCGGCTACGCACAGGACCGTTTCGAAGCCTGCGTGACCGAGCATTGTGTCATCGCCGAGACGGAAGGTCTGCAGTCTGGAACGAGGTGGATGTACTACCTCCGCCCCAAGCATGCGAGCTGAGCAAGTGGGGTCGACCGGCCGGGAGGCGTAAGGTGCCGCGAGATGGATTACGCACGCTGATAGTGGACGTCACCCGGCGCCATCCGGTTCGGTGGTATCTGTGTGTCGTGGCGACGCTGACGGTCCTCAGCGGAGCTATGCACGGGCTGATCGCGCCGCCTACCGGTCTGGTTCGCACCTTCTACTCCAACAGCGACTTTTCCGGTGAACCACTGTTCCAGGACCGCTCCGCTGAGGTCAGCCTCGCCTTTCTGGATGAGGACCCATCGCTACCACGTCGCTTCTTCAGTGTGCAGTGGGACGGATTCTGGTTTCTACCTCGAGCGACCACGGTCGAACTGTATGCAGGCGGGGACGATCGGGTTGATGTCGCGGTCGACGGTCAACGCATTCTCCGGCGCAACATCGCGGTGGGTATGCACACTGTTGGTGAGACGATCACGCTGAGCGCGGGTGCGCACGAAATCCTCGTGCGGTACAGGCAAGAAGGTGGAGGCGCCAGTCTCAACATCCAGTATGCCGTCGATGGGGAAACCCCAGGCGCTCTGGTGCCCACGCAGTTGTTTCCGGAGCATCCGGAGACATTGGACTTTTTGCTCGCGACTGCAAACTACTGGCTCGTCCGTTTAGTGGCAGTTTTGTGGCTGGTCCCTTCAGCAGGTCTGCTCGTAGTACTGGTGGGGTGGAACGGCCATCGTGCGGCGCACTCGTGGGCAGGGCGCCGTGCCGTGAGCCTCTGGCGTACGATCCTGAGCGCATTTGCTCGCGTGACGGGCCTGACGTTTGCTCAGGCACTCCACATCTTCACTCTCTCGGCACTCGCGATAGCCCAACCGATCTTCGACGTCGTGTCTCAAGAACCGCCTTTCTTTGTCGCTCGAAACACCACCGTGTTGGATCTGGTCTCACTGGTGGGCGTTATCTGCCTGGTGCTGCCGACTGTGCTCGTTGCGATTGAGATGATCCTCATCAGGTTCAGTCCGACCGTCGCCGACGTCGCGCACGGTATGTTGCTCACGGGATTCGGCAGTGTGCTGCTAATGCCGATCTTGAAGCGAGAGGACGGTCTGGCCGCTGGCTCGTCAATCGCCCTGGCACTGCTGATCGCGGGATCCGCCACGCTAGCCTATCGCCGGTTCGACGGTGTTCGAAGCTTCGTGACGCTATTGAGCCCGGCCGTAGTCGTTGTTCCCGCGGTCTTTCTGATGAACCCTGATGTCCGAACAGCGATGGTGCGAACTGACGCTCTGTTCACCCAGGCGAGCATTACGAACGCTCCACCGATCGTTCTCGTGATCTTCGACGAGTTTCCGGTCAGCTCCCTGTTGGACCATCGCCACGAGATCGACAGTGTGCGCTATCCGAACTTCGCACGTCTTGCCGGCAACGCAACCTGGTATCGCAACGCGAGCACGGTTTCTTCCCAAACCATTTGGGCGGTTCCCGCCATCGTGTCCGGCAAGTATCCGATCGAACCGAACGCCGTGCCGACGCGGCGCTATTTCCCAAACAGCCTGTTTACGATGCTCAGCGAGAGCTATCGTATGACTGTATTCGGTCGATTTCTTCAGCTCTGCCCGGCGAACAGCTGCACCTATGATCTTGAAGTACACGACAGTCTGGGCGCATTGGTCGCCGACCTCGGTATCGTCTATTTGCACATCATCTCGCCCGAGACTGTCGCGGCGCAGCTGCCTCCGATTCTCGGGGACTGGAGGGACTTCGCGACGATGAGACGTTTGTTCCGAAACGAGGAAGGCGAACGACGCACGAACGACCGGATCTCCGAGTTTGATAGGTTCCTCGAGACGATTACACCTGACAGTCAGGGACACCTATATTTTCTCCACACGCTGACACCCCATATGCCGTTTCAGTACGTACCGTCGGGACACCGCTATAGCGCGCCGGACTATCAGGGACATAGAGAAGAGGGAGAGAGGCTGTTCTTGAAGAGCGATCCGTGGCTCCCGCTGGTCTTGCAGCAGCGACATCTGCTACAGGTTGGATTCGTGGATCGGTTCGTCGGTCGGCTCGTGGACCGTCTCAAGACTCAGGGCATCTACGATGACGCCCTCATTATCCTCACCGCCGACCACGGCGCTAGCTTTCAACACGGGCTACCCCGCCGTACGTTCAGAGAAGGGACGGAAGCGGACGTGATGCTTGTCCCCCTCATCATCAAATACCCGGGTCAAGTCTCGGGTGATGTCAGCGACCGAAACGTCGAAACCATCGACATCGTGCCGACGATCGCGAGTGTCTTGTCCACGACCGTGCCATACGACGTGGACGGCCGCTCGCTTGTCCAATTGGCCCAACCCGAGAGACTGGAAAAGACGTTCGTCCAACGAAACACAACCCGGATCAGACTCGAGAAACTGGAACCTGACCTGGACGGTCGTTATGCGGGAGTCGACCAGAAGCTGTCGCATTTTGAATCAGGGTTGTATGCGCTGGGGCCGCACGCGTCTCTCGTCGGACTCTCACTCTCGACACTTGAGGTCCGCGCGGGGACCGAAGCATTGGTTCGTCTCGAGCGACCTTCTATGTTTGACGACGTCGACGTGGAGAGCGCCACGCTTCCGCTCTTCGTCCGGGGATCAATGACGGACGTCATCGACACACGGGTCAGCGTGGCGATTGCGGTGAACGGTGTTGTCGTCGCGACGACACAGTCATACGTGGAACACGACGAGTGGGTGTTTGCTAGCATGATCCCGGAGGATGTACTTACATCGGGTATGAACAAGGTGCAGGTTTTCGTCGTCCAAAATGTGGGGGAGAAGCCTGTGCTGACGTCGGCGATGTCGAGCCCGGCCTGAGGCGAGGCGGCCTACGCGCGGTCGGACCTGTTCGAGCGCCGGCGTCGGCTCATGAACGACTGGTCGGCGCCGAAAGGCATGAGCGTACTGACGAGCGGACGGGATATCGCAACGGGAGTCGGACCCGGAGCTGGGATACGCGGGTCGGGACGATCGAATTGTCGGTGCCGAAGGTGCGCTCTGGCAGCGACGACCCGTCGCTGCGCGCCGTCGTGCAGGAGGCGTACGTCCACGGGGTGTCGACGCGGAAGGTTGACGAGCTGGTCAAGGCCCTGGGGCTCGACGGGGAGCAGATCGAGAGCCTGCACGAGCTGGGGTTCTTCGACCGCGGTGAGAACGTCATCCTGCTTGGCCCGCCTGGGGTAGGCAAGTAGTGCCGTCGCCACGGCTCGATCCCCACCTTCGCATCCATACGGTTCCGAAATCACTGGAGGCTCAGACACTCGTCGCGGAGCTTCCCATTGAAGGATTCGTCGGTCGCATTCTGGCATGGCTTCCCGGGATCGATCAACGCCGCGTCAATGCCCGCGTCGCCGAGCCAGCGCAAGATGGCGGCCGCGATGAACTCCGGCCCGTTGTCCAGGATATGTAGGTTATGACACGAAGGGCGTCGGCTCCCTGATCCACGGCGGCTTGGTGAGGCGTTGTTGCATGAAGAACCACTGTGGGTGGGGCGGCGTGGCCTGCACTTCTCGTGACCCTCCGCAGGAGCCACACGACCGGGATGCAGTCGAAGGCCCATCCGAAGGATAAGACGCAATACCACGTCGGTAACTGGCCGGCCTATAATCAGGCCCTCGTTCGCCGCGGCGATGTGACGGTGTGGTTGTCCTCGGAAGCGATCGCTGCCTGGACGGCCAGGCGGAGCGGCCAGCGTGGAGGGCCGCTGCAGTACTCGGACCTCGCGATCGAAACCGCGCTGACGCTCCGTCGCATCTTCCACCTGCCACTGCGCCAGACTGAGGGCGTCTTGACGTCGATCTTCTGGATGTTGGACCTTGACCTCTCGGCCCCCGATCACACGACGCTCTCACGGCGTGGTCAGCATCTCGACCCCACGGTTCGTCGCGCTCCGGCGGGCGCGGGCACGCATCTCATCGTCGACCGCACCGGACTCTCGATCGTGGGCGACGGTGAATGGGCCGCGGTGCAACATGGAGGCCGGGGAAGGCGAGGCTGGAAGAAGCGACATCTCGGAGTCGACGGTTCGGGTGTGATCATCGCCCACGCCTTGACCGACGCGAATGTCGATGACGCCACGACTGGCACCGATCTGATCGAGGCTGTGGTCGGCGACATCGCCCGCGTCACGGCGGACGCGGCGTACGACACGGTCGCCTTCTCCGAATCCGCGGGCGCACGTGATGCGCAG
The DNA here is from genome assembly GCA_965249535.1 of Vicinamibacterales bacterium. Classification (GTDB taxonomy): domain Bacteria; phylum Acidobacteriota; class Vicinamibacteria; order Vicinamibacterales. Next base: position 811,811 of record OZ252241.1, on the reverse strand, counting down.
GTCGTGGTTCCGCCAGCCACGCCAGCCACCGTGTCGCGCCGGGGGCCGCGGTCGAGCGCTCGCGATCGCACGATCAAGAAGGTCAAGGAGATCGGACGCCGTCGGTGGAAGACAGCGTCTGCCTCCCATCAGCAGGCCCGCGTGGAGCATGCCTGCTTCCGGTACACGTCGATCTTTGGGGGTGCGCTTCGGGCTCGCAGTCCCGCGGGGCAGGTCGCCGAAGCACTCGTCGCGTGCAACGTCTTGAATCAGATGACCGACCTGGGACGGCCAGACTCGTACGCCATCGGTCGGTGAGGGCCCGCGGGTGGGGGATAGTTGCGGGCCAAAATTTATTCATGCAACAACGCCACGAAACGGCGACGGCGCGGGGTGCGACAGTCATCATCCCACCGGCCAGGACGGCGAACATCTCTGGTCACGGCCCGCGGGCGCCCGCGCGGGATCGGACGGTCACGTTGGTGCAGCAGCTTGGCCGGCGCCGTTGGAAGCAGGTGTCAGGGTCCCATCGTCAGGGCCGGGTGGAGAACACGTGCTTCCGCGACACGTCCATTATCGGCGATGATCTTCGCGCCCGGAGCCCAGCTGGGCAGGGGAGTGAGGTCGTCCTCGGCTGTGAGATCCTCAATCGGATGATCGCCCTCGGCCGACCCGTGTCGTATCGCGTCGACAGGTGAGGATCCTGTCGGTGGGCATCGTGCGGGCCCGTGACGATTCGTGCAACAACGCGGCGGCTGCGCCGCCGCCGCGGTCGGATGGGAGACACCCAGCGTGGTTCGCGGTAGGATTGTGCTGCTCGGGTGCACGAGGTTTACGAACTGCGCTCGGTCCTGTACTTGTTCGATGTATGTCTTTCGCTTTGTCGTTGACAACGCGCACACACATGGCGCGTTCGTCGGCAGCTGGTCGACCCAGATGAGGGGTCGCCCGCAGAGTGCGGTGCCATCCTTCTGGCGGTCCAGGTTCTCGACGAAGGCCTCGACGTGCACCCCCCCATGTCCTCGGCGAGTGCGGAGAGCTCTTCGGCAAGGAGGCCCGTCCCAAGCATGAATACCCGCACGACGCGCCGATCGTCTCGGATTCCAACGACTGATGAGGAACGGTCCTAGCCATGGCAGACAGACGCTTGGGGGCTCGGTGGCATGCGCTCGACCGGTCGGAACGGTTTCTCGCGCTTCTGCTACCGGTCTTTGGTGTATTGGCAGGTCTCCTCGTCCTCGGACCGATCCTGGAGTCGCCGTCGCTCGGTTGGAACGATGTCCGCCTTGCTCCGCCAGCGGCTTTGACACGAGGCTACGACCTGTACTACCTGCCGGGCGACGGACCGATGCTCGGTCACATCTACGGGCCCATCGCGGCGCTCACGTATCTGCCGGTGACGCTGCTGTCCACCCCGTCTTTAGCCATTCGCGCCGGGGTCACTCTCAGCTTTCTCCTCTACCTCCTGCCGGCGGCGTTGCTGCTCAGGACGTCCGGTCCTCGGAAGACGGTGTCTCACGGATGTGTCATCCTATTTTGTCCTCTTCGCCTCTTGGTCGGACGTCGTACACGCGGTGGCCGTGAGCATTCACGCCGACACACCGGCGGTCGCGTTTGCCGCACTTGCCTGCCTTCCTCTCGTGGACACGAAACGGCGGTCGGAGACACGGTGGCTGGTTGCGTCGGCCGTCGCGGCGGTCCTGGCAGCGGGTTCCAAACAGGTGGTCTTGCCGGTTCTTCTCGCCCTGCCGGCCTACGTCTGGCTCGCCGACGGCGGCCGAGCGATGAGACGCTATGCGAGCATGATCGTCCTCGTGGGTCTCGGCGCGACCATCCTGGTGGCAACCCTCACGGACGTACGGGCCATGCTCTATCAGACGCTCGTCGTTCCGTCAGAGCACCCTTGGCGCTTCGACGACGCGTTCGTCGTATTTGTCCACACGATTCGTGACATCATGCCGCGGTCCTTCTTGCCGCTCACCATCATCGCTGTCTGGGGAGGCTATCGCTTCTCGCTGTCCACGGGTCCCGATAGGTTCAGGCGATGGGCATGTGAGAATCCATGGCTCGTCCCGGTCTTCGTTGGTCTGTTCTGCGTGCCAACGTCGATGCTTGGTCGGATGAAGATTGGCGGTAGCATGCCGACGCTCACCTACACGATCTACTTTGTCGTTCTCGGTGCCCTCCTCGCGGTCGTGCAGGTGGCTGAAGTCAACCCGCGGTTTCTTCGGACAACCGGGAGGTCAGCCGTCACACTCGCGCTGCTCGCAGCCCTGACCATCGTGGGTGTCAGCGCCGCGCCCCAAGTTGCCGGGCTGCCGGCCATCATCCGGGACCTCCCGCGAGACGCAGAGGCATCAGGGTACGCCTTTGTGCGAGCGCACCCTGGCCAGGTCTATGTGCCGTATCAACCGCTGCTCAGGTTGATGGCCGAGAACCGTGCCGATCACCTGTTGCTACCGGATCTGTCGCAGCAGTACTTCGAGCAAGTTGCGGCAGACGCGGACCTGGCGAGCACCCTAGCTGACGACGAAGCCTTCGACGCCTACGTGCCAACTGATCTTCGCTACGTGCTCATGCGTGCGGATGGCCAGACGCCGTTGACGGCACTGCGTCGTCAGCGCGGCGTGGAGGCCCATCTTCAGCGGTACTTACCGGAATTCACGCGGTCGATCGAGGTCACGCCAGGGTGGTTCGCGCTCGTTCGAGACGACGACCGTGTCCCGGGCAGCCCGCCATGAGCACATCTGAGGCCGCGTCGATCCCTCGCGTGACGCCTGTCAAGTTGATGAGAGGCGGACGTGACGATCCCTTGATGGCTCGGTATCCCTCGTTGTTCAGCAGGCACACGTCACCGCATCCCATTCGGCGAACGCCCGCCTTCGGAGCAAGCGGTGGTGCGCCGACCGCAGGAGATGTCGCCCGACCCGGAAGAGATTCAGCACGAGGCCATGCACGGACAAGAATCGTTGTGCCTGCCCGGGAGAGTTGACCCGGCGCAGGTGTCGCGCGCGGTGCCGTGTGGGCTGGTGGGAGACGTCGGCACGACGGTGCTCGTATCGCTCCTGGCGCTGGGCGACGGATGGCAGGACCGCTCGGTGTGCAGCTCGGTCGCGGCGCAGCGTGTCGGTGACCACCCGCCCCGGCGGACGCGCCTGCCCCTGCAACAGCGTGCGAAACAAGCGTGTCACCGCCCGACAGTCGCGACGCGACTGGACGAGGCTATCGAGAGGACGTCACCCTCGTGGTCGACGGCACGCCAGAGAGAACGCCGCTGTCTCTGGAGGGTGATGAAGTCCTCGTCCAGGGGCCCGAATGTCGTCCAGCCGGCCCTGTCGACGCGTGAGCCGGCGCGCGTCTACTGAACCAACCGTGAGGCACCACAGCCGGATCGCTGCGTAGGACACCGTGCGGCCGCGGTGGGCCAGGAGATCTTCGACAGCGCGAACGCTCACACCGACGCGGTGAGACAGCCAGACGGCGTGGCTGATGATCGCGGGGGGCAATCGATAGCCATGGTCGCTCAGCGTGTCGCGGTTCATCGGCCAAGTCTGCCACGCTCCCACTGCACTTGACAGTACCCGACTGAATAGCCCTCGGGACGCTCGACTGAACGGTCACGGCCCGCAGCAGCCGTGATGATGCTGACGTCGATGCCTCACCGAGCCAACGCCTGCGTCAGGATTTCGACCTGGATACCTTGCCCAGAAAAGGCCGGTCGAAACCGTTGGATGATCATCGCGATACGCATCATGCGCGTCACGCTAGACGGGCGGTGAAGGCAATGAAGCTATAATGACTGCGCGATGTTCTTGCGTAGCTCCGTCTGGCCTCGCATTCCGACCCTGCGCATGCCGTCAGTCACCAGGCTTAGCCTCGACCGGCAGCTCAGAAGTCACTTCGCCCGCTTAAAGACTGGACATGTTCTCGACGTAGGCGCAAAGGGTGCTCCATACCTCCGACAGATTCCCCACGCCCACTACCTGCGACTGGACATTACGGAGACAACCAACCCGGATATCTGTTGCGACATCCATTCATTCGAGTGGGAATCTGACTCGTTCGATACGGTTATTGCCATTGAGATTCTCGAGCACTTGTACGACCCGCAACGGGCCATTGATCGAGTCCTCCATGTTCTGAAGCCGGGCGGGGTGTGTATCGCTTCCACACGGTTTCTCTCCCGCTATCATCCCGACCCCAAGGACTACTACCGCTTCACCTGGGATTCACTCGAATACCTCTTTCGTCGATTCAGTCATGTCGAAGTGCACCATCACGGAAGCCGTGTGCAGGCGATCTGGGAGATGATCAACGCAGGGGGGCGATCCCGAGTGCTTCTCAATATTCTCAATCCCTTCTTCGCTTTGTTCGAGTTTCAGCAAACCCGATTCCCCCTCGGGTTTGTCATTTACGCGCAGAAGTGACAGCAGCTACCGGCGCGCCGGTCGCGCGAGACGCACCCACAGCGGTCTCGTCTCCGCGGCAGCCGAGCACCGCGAATGGTCCAACAATTCGATCGCGGCGCTGGTCAGGGCTGTTGGCCTGAGGTCAGCGTGGCCGGTCACTGGCAGAACGGCGCGATTAGGGGGACGCACGTCGCCGTCAACCGGGGCGTTGTTGCGTAAATCGAAGGGGATTATATCTGAAAGTGGCGAAACCTGCTTGACGTTCTCGCCACTTTCCTGTAAGATGTTTCTATGATGAAGAACGCACCAGGGAAAGCCTACCGGAAGGGGATCACGCTGAAGCAGATCCTTCGGATGTTCCCCAACGATGAGATTGCCGAGCAGTGGTTTACTGAGCAGCGATGGCCGAACGGCGTGTGCTGCCCCGCGTGCGGGTCGGTGAACGTGCAAACCGGCTGCCAGCACAAGACGATGCCCTACCGCTGCCGGGAGAAGGAGTGCACGAAGAAATTTAGCGTGAAGACGGGTACCGTGATGGAATGCGCGAAGGTCAGCTACCAGGACTGGCTCATCGCGGCCTTCCTGCTCATGACCAGTCTCAAGAGCGTGTCGAGCATGAAGCTCCACCGCGACTTGGGTGTGACACAGAAAACGGCGTGGTTTCTTGCGCAGCGGCTCAGGGTCGCCCTGTCTCAGGATGGGAAGCTGTTTGCTGGCCCGGTCGAAGCGGACGAAACCTACGTCGGCGGTCGCCGCCGGAACATGAGCAGCACCAAGCGGAAGGAACTGGCGGATATCGGCCGCGGGCCTGTCGGCAAGACGGCGGTGGTCGGCGTCAAGGACCGTGCGACAAAGCACGTCGCAGCCACGGTGGTCACGGCCACGGACGCGGCCACGCTGCAAGGGTTCGTGCGTGAGCATACCGCGCCAGGTGCGACGGTCTACACAGACGATGCGACCGCCTACGAGTCTTTGCCGTTCAATCACGCCACGGTCACGCACTCGCTCTCCGAGTACGTCAAAGGCGACATTCACACCAACGGGATTGAGTCACTGTGGAGCATGCTGAAACGCGCCCACAAGGGGACGTTCCACAAGCTGAGTCCGAAGCACCTGGACCGCTACGTCCAAGAGTTCGCGGGCAAGCAGAACCTCCGTGAAGCGGACACCATCGCGCAACTGACGGCCCTCAGCCTCGGCATGGACGGCAAGCAGCTCCGCTACCGCGAACTTATTGCAAGCAACGGACTGGCAAGCGGAGCGCGGTCATAACCTGTGGCGGCCAACTTCGCCAGCGAGACGATCTGGACGGGGGACAACCTCTCCGTTATGCGCGGCATGAACGCGGAGTGCGTGGACTTGATCTATCTCGACCCGCCCTTTAACTCGAACCGCACCTATGAGGCTCCAATTGGCTCCAAGGCGGCGGGCGCGGCGTTCAAGGATGCCTGGACGCTCGATGATGTTGACGTGCATGAACACGGCGAGCTGGCCGATCGTAACCCCGCTGCCTACTCCGTCATCGAGACGGCGCGACAAGCGCACGGCAAGGGGATGCAGTCCTACCTCATCATGATGGCCGTTCGGTTGCTCGAAATGCGGCGGCTGCTTAAATTAACCGGCTCGCTTTATCTCCACTGCGACTCGACAGCCAGCCACTATTTGAAGCTGCTTCTGGACGGGATTTTCGGGCACGAGAATTTCAGGAACGAGATTGTCTGGGGCTACCGAACGGGGGGAGTGAGCAAGAAACACTGGCCGCGCAAGCATGATGTCTTGTTGTTTTACATCCGGCCACGCTACCGGCACAATCCGATTCAAGAACGGATCTACTGTGAGAAGCCATTTTTCACGACGAAAACAGACGCCGACAATCGGTATTACGCTGACGTTTTCGTGCGCGACGTATGGGATGATATCAAGCCAATCATCAACGTGTCACGCGAGCGCACGGGCTACCCGACCCAGAAGCCATTGGCTCTCCTGGAGCGCATCATCCAAGCCAGTTCCAACGCGGGCGATCTGATCGTGGACCCGTTTTGCGGCTGCGCGACCACGCTCGTGGCGGCGCGTCGGCTCGGTCGCCAGTGGGCAGGCATCGATCTCTCCCCGCTGGCGATCAAACTCGTCAATGAACGGATTGCGACGGACCTCCCCTTGTGGGGCGGTGCCACGGCCCTAGACGCCCCTCCCGTACGCACGGACCTTGGTATCCTCCCCAACTACCGGACGCACCGCCACCGGCTCTATGGCGAGCAGGAAGGCGTGTGCGGCGGATGTGACACGCACTTTCCGTTTCGCGTGATGGACGTGGATCATATTTTGCCCCGGTCGCGGGGCGGCACGGACCACGCTGACAACCTGCAACTGCTCTGCTCTGGCTGCAACCGCAGCAAGGGCGGCAAGGCTATGGCCGAATGGAGGTCTGTGCAATGACAAAGAACCCAACGCCCCGCGAGGTCGAAGTCGTCCATCCGGTCTACCAGCCGACCGCGAAGGAGCTACGCGAGGACTTGCGACTCAAGGGGACGTTCAAGACGGCGGTTAAGGCCCTCGTGCGGGCCGTGCGCGTGCGTCAGGTCATGCCGCCGAAGCCTAGATGACATCTCCACGTTAGAGCGGTGCTTGACCGCGCAGTGCCCGCAGTTTGTCGTGGCCATCCGCGGTAAGCCGCTTCACCAACCATTGCTTGCGCCCGCCGAAGCGATCAGGCGATTCGCCGTTCCACAGTTCGATGTAGCCGCGTTCCAGGCAGTACTGCAATGCCTCATCGAGATCCTCTGGCTTGACCTTTGCGTGGCTCAGATCGAGTTCGTGTATCCCGCTATTAGGCGTCTGCTTCTCAGCAGCTTCGAGCACCAGGAACACGAGATCTTGTGTCATCGTCATGCGTGCATGATACCACCGGTGGCCACGCTTGTCTTCAGCACTGGAGTTTACCATGCCTGTTCTGGGGTTCGCCACTTTCAGATATAATCCCCAAATCGAAACTGGCCCCGAGCGCTCCCACGCGTAGGTTCGTCACCGATCGATCGCGAACGACTCTGGTCGACCAAGCTCGGTCATTCGATTGAGCACGTGGCACGCACGCACCGATTCGACAGCTTGCGCTGCGCGAGTCCGACTTCGAAGTCGATCGCCGAGAATCGACTTGTACCGGAAGAACGCGTTCTTGACGCGGGCCTGTCGATGATAGCCGACCTCCTTCTTCCATCGACGGCGCCCAATCTTGCTGATCCTTCTGATCGTCCCATCGCGAGCGCTCGACCGCGGGTTGCGTCGGGACAGCTTGGCTGTCTCGTAGAAGGCGAGCGTGTCGTAGGCCGCGTCCGCCGTGACCGTCCGCGCGCTGCTGGCAATGGTCTCGATCAGATCGATGCCCGTACTCGCGTCATCCACCGCGGCATCGGTCAACGCCTGAGCGACGATCACTCCCGCTTGGTCGACTCCCAGATGAAGCTTCTTCCACCCGCGCCGCCCGCGTCGTCCGTGTTTCGCCGCCGCCCACTCACCCTCGCGGCGACCATCGACAGGCCAGTGCTGTCGATGGTCGGCGCGCCTGGGAACGCGTCGGAGTGTGAGGTTGAGATGCTGCCCGCGCCGGGACAGCGTCGTGTGGTCGGGCGACCGCCGGTCAAGGCCCATCAAATGGAAGAGTGAGGTGAGAAAGCCTTCCGCCTGACGGAGCGGCAGATGGAAGAGGAGCCGCAGCGTCAGGGCGGTTTCGATCGCGAGGTCCGAGTACTTCGGGGGCGCGCCCCGCGTGCGCGTTCCCTCAGGTTTCCAGGCTGCGATGGCTGCCCTGGACAACCAGATGGTGATGTTGCCCCGCCCGATCAGGGCTCGCTCGTAGGACGCCCAGTTTCGGACGCGGTATTTCGTCTTGTAGTTCGGATGGACTCTCGACTTCATCCCTCCAGTCTCCTCTGGGTCCCTCTCAACCTCACACTTGATTTGTGCACCAACGCCCATGACCGGCCGTCAACCCCACGATCTAGTTTTTGGACAGTACGCCGTGGGCTATCGGTTCGACGAACGTCCCGATCCCATCTCCCGGGAACCGAGGGTACGACGAGGTGAGCATGACGACCGTGGTGGATGCCAACGTTTCTGCCTAGGAGCTGCACTGCATGATAAAAACGCGATCAGAGTGGCCCGAGACCCACCGCATGCTGGACGGTCTGCAGGAGCGTTGGGTACACGTCGTGTCGGATGATGAGCAGCTCGTACGACACCAAGAGCCAGATGTTCCAGACGGTGAGGATGGGCAATAACACCCATGCGATCGCGTTGGTGCGCGGACCGGCGTGCCGCCCAAGCAGCGCTGCCAGTCCCAGCGCGATCAACGGGCTGAGCGACACGTAGCGCCGCCCTCCGAACCCCGCTCCCTCGCCGAAGGGGTGGATGAGGTCGATCACGAGCATGCCACCGATGCCGACGAGGCCCGCCCACGAAAATGTGCGGGCGTGGGGCGTCTCCGCTCGGCGCGCCAGGACCACCAATCCAACGAGGCCTGGCAAGACGATCGGCGTCCAGCTGATCCACCCGCGGTGCCCGAGCGAGAACAGGATGCCGCCGAGCGCCGCGATCGACGAGGTGGCGAGCGCGCCAACTCCCCCGGGGGGCAACAACCAGCTTCCCTGAATCCACAACGACGTCAGGCCCTGGCCACAATAGCCGAGGATGACCCCGGTTCCCCAAATTAAGAGGGGACGCAGGCCCGCACGTGCTGCGCCGACGCCATACCCAAGCAGCACGTCGGTGGCGGTCTGGCCGCGTAGCGCGTCGACACCGACACCGACCGTGTAGCCCGGCAGCCAGAGCAGCGCTGGTGCGATCGGAAACGGGTTGCGGGCTCGCCCGCCCCGTCCAACACCGAACGGATACTGCGTATCGCCCTCGGGGCGAAGGACCGCGAACTGGTTCCGCAGGTCGAGATCCCTGTCCAGCAGCAAGGACGGCATATAGGCGAAGTACGATCGGGCATCGCCCTGCACCATCGGACCGTCCAGACCGGTGGTCACGAGGAGCCCGATGACGTGGGCGAAGATCAGCCCGACCGCCAGCATCATCAGAGCCCGGCGGTGCCAGACCTCATTGCTCTGCCACCGTCGAATGCGTGACCGTATCTCCGCGCTCACACCTGAACCCCTAGACGAAGCCGACGCGACAGCAGCAGCGCGACGCCCAGCGGGGCCAGTCCCAGACCGACGGCGACGGATGCTGTCAGAACCCCGAGATAGAAAAGATAGAGCCCGTAGTGTCCAAGAACTCGATCAGATCCGTCAGGCACCGTGATTCCACCTCCGTTGAGCCGCCGCCTTCATGGTCGCGACCCACCTCTGGTACGCTCGCTCGGTATGTTTCCGTTTCCACAGGCCCTGCAGTGCCTCGTGCCGTTGGTGCACGACTCCGGAGTGAGGGTGCGAGGGGGCAGACCAGACTGGATGGATGAAGTCGAGAGTCCATCCCACGTACAAGACACAGTCCCACGTCCAGAACTGGGCCGCCTCTGATCGCGCGCTGGTCTGTCGAGGCGACATCACCATCGGGTTGTCCCCGGCGGGCATATACGGCGCTGGTGCATGACTCGAAACTGACCGTCAACGATCCCAACCCAGCGGCAAGGCACTGCCTTGGTGCACAACTCCATTGAGGGCTGAGAGTTTCCCGTGACTCCGCCTGCCGGTTATCCGATCATCTCGCCATCGGGGATCCCGCGCGCCGTCATGGTGTTCAGGATCGTGCCCCCCACCCTCACCTCGACTCTCTGGGACGCCAGTCCCCACGCTCGCCTCGCTGCGCCCAGGATGGCCTTTGTCGCGGTGGAACGTCGTCTCCCCCTTGCGTCGCCTGCTGTCGCCCGATGCGACGTACCCCTTCCGTTTCCCCACACGTGATCGTGCTCGGATGTGACGATGCCGCGGTCGCGTGCCCGCGGAGTCGCGCGCGCGCTGCGCGCCCTTGCGTGGCGGTCTCAGCACCTTCGGCGATCGATGAGCACGGTGATTCTCCAGCGTCTTCTAGACGTCGCCGGTGGCGTACGCGGCGGCGGCCGTAGCCGAGGCGAGGGGACGCTCGATCTGGCCGACGAGTGACGCCACCCGGGACGCGTCTCGAGCCCGCGTGCTCGTGAGCTCGCCGGCGACCCCGTCACTGGGGTGCGCATCCACAGCGAGGTGCCGCTTGCGGGAGTCCCTGGCGTCCTGCGCGTCGGCCTCGGCGAGTTCCAGTTGGCGAGCTTGCCCTCGGTGAGTCCGAGCCAGACGGTCAGACTCCCGCGCGCGCGGAGACCCGTCTCGTACTCCCGCCCATTCCGGACACGGGAGGGCTTCTGGACGTACTTCCGCTGGGTGCGCGTGACACTCGTCATGCGGGACCTCGGATCTCGGGGTGGAGGGCAATGATTGACCGAGATCGCGAGTTGTGCACCAAGGCAACGCCGAGCTGATCGCCGCGATCGAGAGCTACCTAAGAAACTACAACCAAGAGCCGACACCCTTCATCTGGACCGCCACAGTAGAGGAGATCCTACACAAGGTCGGAAAGTGTAAGGCTATTCTTGTGACACATCATTAGCAGCCCCGACAGCAATACGCTGACGAGCAGAGCCCAGATGACCGAGGTTCGAGCCGTGCGGTCGGAGGAGTACGCTGGCACTTAGCAGCCCAGCTGGAGACGGCGGGAATTTCGTGGACGCGTCACGGCTCGGGCGGCGCGTCGCCTCGTAGTTCGGCCGATTCAGACCCCACCGATTCTGTCGAGCCCATCCACACCAGCGCCAGGAGCGCGAGGAGCGCTCCCAGTAGGTTCGCAGCGTTAATGATCGGAATGTGCTGCTCGACGCGGGCGTGCAGGAGCACAGCTGCCACGGACAGCGCAATATCGGCATATCGCCACCGGTGACCGAATCTGTCGGTCAGCACGACAGCCAGCGGTATCAGGGTCCACACGTAGGCGGTGCCCCAGGCAATGGCCGAGACCACGAGCATGACCAGGACGTTAGCCAAGAAAAGTCGCCACGCATGCAAAGACGGCGAGCTCGACATGAGATGGGAAGATCGCGCCGCCCACCAGGTGAACGCGGCCAACCCTCCCAAGGTCGTCGAGTAGACCATGACCGGACCGCCGCTGACAGCAACCCTGATCAGCGTCTGACTCTGAAACGACGTCTCGCCGGCACTCAACCACGGCAAGATGTCCGTCACGTAGAAGCTATATAACGTCGGAGAGACGACAAGAAGCGACCCCCCAACCAGGCCAAGCGATGCGAGCGCGAAGCGAGTGGCGAAACCCCAATCGCGGCAAGGCACGACGAACGAGATCAACAGGACGGCCGGACCAATCTTCGCGAGCGCCACGATCGCCAGCAGCACGGCCGCTGCCCATCGGTAGTCGCGCCGACACGCGACCAGCGCGATCACCGCGATGCTGGCCAGCGCCAGGTCGATCTGGCCGCGCTGTACGTGCACGACGAGTGGGCTCGAGAGCAACGCGAGCAGCAAGGTGACCAGCGCGACGCGAACACTATTTCGGCCCCGGTCGAGAGCGGCGGTCAGCGCAGCGCCGGCGAGAAGCAGCAGCGAGAGCCCGGTCCACGCCCGCGCCGCGATCTTCACGTCGAGGCGAGCGACTAGGGCGTAGACGGGTAGAAACGTCGGTGGGTACAGAAAGCTCGAGTATCCGGGGTTCCAGCCCGCTGCGCGGGCCAAATCCGGGTGAGCGGCGGAGTGATCGAGATACGGATTCAACCCACGACCAAAGACCTCCCCCGCGAGGTGGTAGGCGCGGAAGTCTGGTGGGACCCGTCCACCAAAGACGACGTCCCTCGTTTCGTACAGCCAGAAGTTGCCCAGGAGCAGAAGCGCGGCCGCGACAGCCAAGGCCATCGTCCGGTTCTCAGCTGCCGGGAGAGGGCTCCGATCAGAGTTCGTTGGCATCCCGCAGACTCTCAGTATTCGCTCCGTCGACCACCGGATCTTATAACGCCCAGCTGCCGAGCCCTTCATCTATTCTGTTCCGGTATGATTAAGAACACCCATCGTCACATCTTCGAATTCGCATGAACCGCAGACTTGTTCTCCTACTTACGCTCTCGATCGCAGCCGTTGTGAGGGTTGTGTTGCAACTGTGGCCGGCGGCGACTGGTAGCCTAAAGGGATGATGAAGAAGGCAATCCGACCGGCGATCTTCAAGTGGCGGCAAACGGAGCCCGCACTGATTCTGTGCGCCGTGCGCTGGTACCTGCGGTACTCGCTCTCGTTCCGCGATGTCGAAGAACTGCTCAGCGAGCGCGGCCTGGAAGTGGACCACACGACAATTTGGCACTGGGTCCAGCGCTACGGTCCCGAACTGAAGGAACGGCTGCGCCATCATCTCAAGCCAACCAATAAGTCCTGGCGTGTCGATGAGACCTCCGTTCGTGTCAAGGGCCGTTGGTGCTACCTCTACCGAGCCATCGATTCCAGCGGCGCCACGATCGACTTCGTGCTCTCGAGGTGGCGCGATGCCGCTACGGCCACACGCTTGTTCCGCAAGGCGCTGACTGATCCGTCGCATCCTCAGCCCCGCGTCATCAACACCGACCAGGCCTGTCTCTACGGCTCGGCAATTGCGGGGATGAAAAAGGCAGGAATCCTGCGACGCCGTTGCCGCCACCGGTCTGTGCAATACTTGACCAACATCGTGGAGCCGGATCATCGAGCGATCAAACGACGCGTGCCGGCCAATCAGGGCTTTCGTGCATTCCACGCGGCGCGGCGAACGATCCAAGGCTACGAGGCCATGCACATGATCCGGAAGGGGCAAGCGAGGTGGGTGAGCGGTTCGGGTGGTCGGCGACAGATTCAGTTCATCAAGAAGCTGTTCGGCGTGGTTGCATGAGACAGCGCCTGCTTGACCCGACCCATCGCTCTCCTGCCTCTTTTTGAAAGTTGCAACATATCTATCAAGCCGCCTGCCGTCCCCTGATCCCGTCGGTCCTGCACGGCCCAGCCCCGTATGCGAACAATCGCGTCGAAGTGTCTCATCAACCGACCCGCCACCGCGAGCGCCAGATGCGCGGCTTCACATCGATCGCGCCCCTCCAACGCTTCGCGTCGGTCCACGGCGTCGTCCAGAATCTCTTCCGCGTCGGCCGGCACCTCCTACGGGACGCTCATCACCGCGCGCTCCGTACCCGAGTGTTCGCCGAACGGAACGTGGTGACGTGTGCTTTGTGAGCAGCCGCCCAAGTTCGGATCTTGGCCGACGGCCCGGCCCGCGTCCGGCAAGTTGACAAAACATGTTCTTCTTCGATCCAACGTCTCTGCTAGAGGTCGATATCGACCCCGACCGGGCAATGGTCGGACCCCCGTTCGTTGGGCCAGAGAAAGGCCTCGTGTATGCGCCTCATCGCAGCCGGCGATGCGAAGACGTCGTCGATCCGCCATCCGATGTTCCGCTCGCGCGCGCCGCCCCACTGCCGCCAGGCCACGTCGGGATCATGGTTTATTGGAGAGGTGGGCCACGAGCACCGGTCGACCTCGCGCTCCGTATATGTGCACTCGGCCGCCACTCGTGGCTCCCCACACATCGCCGTCCCGTCGCCCTCGCACATTTCCCTTGCCTGTCGCGCCCACCAGAGCGAATGTGGACGGACGCCGTCTGCCCGCGGCCGCCACCACAAGGAGGGTCCCAGCCCATGACCCCGCACAAGACCGGCTCGACCACCCCCCCCGGGGACTTACGCGCGACGGCGCCGCCGCCGCGCACGTTTGGCCCCCAGGGACCGACCCTGGGAGATCTCAGCGACGCCTACCTCCAGGACTATCAGGTCCGGCAGTTCCGGTCCCACAGCACCGCCCGCGGCCGGGTCGCCCATCTCACCGCGTTCTTCGGCCGCACCGCCGCCCGCAACCTGATCCGCGCCAGCGTCCCCGAGCGGGTCGCCATGCTCCTGACCGGGCACAAGAGCCGCGCCATCTTCGACCGCTACAACATCATCAATGAACAGGAACTGCTCGACGCCGGCGCCCAGGTCAACACGACCGGGCCGGCCAGCGGTAGTGGCACACGTGGCAACAGGGCGGGCCGACGCAGCCGACCACGGGTACGCGCCAGACGGCGAGCGTATCCCCTCGCGGGCCGCGGCCCAGCGTTCGGGATCGCACGATCAGCACGGGGAAGGGAATCGGACGGTGCCGGTGGAAGCAGACGTCACGCGACCAGCAGCAGGCACGAGTTGAGCACGCGTTGTTCCGAGGCCAGTCGATGATCGGCGATGGCCTGCGAGCCAAGATACCTGTCGGGCGAACGACCGAGACACTGCTCGCGTGCACCAGAGCAATACGATGACCGCCATGGGCCGGCCGAACTCGTACGTCATTGGTCGGTGAGCATCATCGGTTGGGATGCTGTCGGTCAGTTTCGACTTGTGCACCAACGCCCCAGGGTGAAGACCGCCTTCCAGTGATCAAAGCGATCAAGTTGACAATGCGGTCAGCCGGTGATCAGCATCACGCGGTGGCTGACTCCCTTCTTCCCGATTCGAGGGCGCCCTGTGCATGTGGGTGGTTGTGCGACAGCATCCACGACCGGTGGGGCATATTCGAACGCCTGTCTTTATAATGGGGTACGTCGTCGACATCAGCGGCAGCCGGCGACAGGTGCAGGCTACCTTGCCTGGGACGACAGGTCATGACAGTCACCCGCCGGTCGAAATCCGACAGCCACGGCTGCCTCAGGCGAGTCAAAGGGCACGACGCAGTTCGGACAGTCGTAGTTGGGACAGTCAGGCCGGTGGAACACGCGAGACCTGGCGTTCCCGTGAAGCTGGCCCTCAACCGGCACGTCTGGCGTTACAGAGGAACCTCGCCGGAACTCCCACGGCGGGACCGGGTTGGGCTCGCGCCATAAACCCAAGCCTGCAGCGCGGGCAGTTCGTTCGGCCTCAGCAAGTGTCTGGTCGTCGGAGTAACGCGTGAAGTGCCACGCCAAGCCTTGTTCGACGAGGGCCAGACTGAGGTCGAGCTCGTCGACGTACACGCGGGCCACGAGTCGACCGTATTGATCGATGTCCTTCACCTCAACACGTGCCACCTGTCCGAACACGAAACTTGACGTGAGCTGTTTCGCCCGCTGAAAGAAGGGTTGGCGAGTTTCTGGCGCGTCGATACCATCCAGGCGCACGCGAACGGGCGTCCGGTCACGCATGACGCGCACGGTATCGCCGTCAGTGACGCCCACAACTTCTCCGGAAAAGACCTCGCCAACCTGGGAATGAAGCTGCAACTGGGACACCGACAGCAGCAGCAGCGGCGAGCTGGCAAGTATCACCATAGCAGTTCTCATTTTGTATTCACCTTGCCTGCACGGCAGGACCCCCATGATAAGGCAATAATATACTTGAATACCTACGGGAATACCGGGGATTATATACGATTTTACCCTTAACGCTCGTGGACCGATTGGGTAAAATAGTCTTATAAATCGGAGGCAAAGACATGGCCCACAACGCACCCGGCAAGCACTACCGTCACAGGCTCTCCCTGTTGGGCGTGACCAGCATGTTCCCGGACGATGCGACCGCCGAACGCTGGTTCGTGCAGAGCCGTTGGCCGAACGGGGTTGCCTGCCAGGCGTGCGGCTTTCTCAACGTCCAGGAGCGACGGACGCGCAAGCCGCAACCGTACCGCTGTCGTGACTGCCGGAAGGACTTCTCGGTCAAGACCGGCACGCCGATGCAAGGCTCGAATCTGGGACTTCGTATCTGGGCCATCGCGTTCTACCTGATGGCCACCGGGATCAAGGGAACCTCAAGCATGAAGCTCCACCGAGACCTTGGCATCACGCAGAAAACCGCGTGGCACCTGGCGCATCGTATCCGTGAATCGTGGGGACGGACGCAGCAGCGGTTCGCTGGCCCCGTCGAAACCGATGAGACGTTTGTCGGCGGAAAAGAGCGGAACAAGCACGGTCGGAACAAGCGGTGCTCTGGCCGTGGTCCGGTGGGCAAGACCGCCGTCGTCGGCATAAAACTGCGCGCATTGGACCTCGACGAAGGTGTCGAAGTCCGCGTCGTCGAGCACCCGATTCAGCCGCTCGTAGAATGGGTGCCCCGCGCTCCTCGGCAAGTCCGTCGTGGCGACCCACATCGTCGATTGGCGTGCCCGCCGACGCCGTTTCCCCATGGCCATACGCGACAGTGTAGTACGCAAGATCGATCGTGTCGATCCCTATAACGAAAGACTTTCACCACGGGCTGCTAGGATCGAAGTCGGAGGGTAGACAGATGCCGTTCTCTAAGGACATTCAAGATCAGGCGTGGCAGCGGGCGGGAGGCAAGTGCGAATGCACGCGACAAGTGTGCGGGCATGGCGGCCGATGCAACGCAGCTCTGACGGAGGGTAAGTGGCACGCGCATCACGTCACGGCAGAGAGCGTTGGTGGGGCAAGCACGCTGAGTAACTGCGAAGCCCTCTGTGTCCCGTGTCACGAGAACACGGCCAGCTACGGGTGCTCTTGATCGACTGCCGGCGACACGCCCGATCTCCACGCGTGGCGTCACATCGCCCTCGCGCTCGGCGGCGCGCGCCGGACGGTGTCATCGCCCTCGTGTCGCAAACGGCCGTTTACGACACATCCTTGGTGCTGTCTAGCTCCCTGATGCGTCGCCTGTTGGGCCGCGACGTGTCGGAGCCGCGAACACGCCGTGCTTGATCCTACGTTACGGCCATATGCGTAGAAACCGATTGCGGTGAAGCCGCGTTCTCCACGGCAGTCCGTTAGAATGGGATATCGTCTTCGGTGAGTTCGGGGACGGCCTTTTTTTCGCGGAACAGGGAGAATAGCGAATCGTTGCTGTCAATCCAGGTCCACGCATCGTCGGTGACGTCGACGGCATCGTACCCGCCATCCTCATCACTCGTACCTGACGAAATCTACGAACCGCTTTCGCTGAAGACTGCGGAGCGCGACTACAAAACCGATACCGGTTAGACCCGCGCGTTCGGCGTCCTGACGAAGGGACCAAGCACTTACCCGCTTCCCTGGTATGGCCGTCTCGGCGGCCGCGATGGCGAGTACGGAAATCTCCGCTTGATTCAGGCCGCCTGTTGGGGCCACCTGTTGCGCTTCGACGACATCTCTTACAGCATTCTTCTTGACGAGTGCCTTCGCCCGCGTCGAGATCTCCTCGCCGAGTTTGACGAAGTCGCTCCCCGATTCCGGCTCGTACTTGATGACGGTCTGATGCTGAACATCGAAGGGGAGTTTGCCTTCACGTTCGCTCGAGCAAACCATGACTACGGAACGGCCCGCTGCAAATGCGTACCCGAGTTCATACCACACGTTAGGATTGTCGGTCGTGATGTCGGCGAGACAGATCGTCGCGTCGCGGATCTGCTGTTCTATGGAGTCCATGACCCCTTCGGTGCTGGGATCCTGATCGACGCGATAGGGATCGAGTCCAGCCTTCTCCAGAGCAGGCTTGTAGACGTCCCGGTATCTCTTGTCGAACTTGGAGTTGAACGGCTGAATCACAAAGCATGTCGGCATTCTGGGAGATCCTCCGTTTCAAGCTGTCGCCCGATCACGCACTGCCGGAACCATCCTGAACCATACCACGTTCTTCGGAGACTGGATTCGTTGAATCAGGCCACCGCGCCTGGGCATAGGACTGCGAGTCCAGGCAAACGCTCCGCCGCAGCACTGAGTGCCAGCCCGCCCGTAGGGGCCTGACGGCGGCAGCGAGCACCGATCACCACGCCGAGGCCGGGCTACAGGTCAAGGATTTGTGTCGTCTCGCGCGGGGTTCCTCACGCCTTAGACCACGCCCATATCTCCAAGGCTTGCTCAGATAACGCCTTAGAGCGCGCCTGGATGGCCGCGAGATTCCACGGCCCTGCGTGTTTCTTGATCTGCCGAGCGAGCGCAGTCACCTCTGAGTATCCGGCACGCTTCTTGTCAAACGGGTTCTGGGCAGCTGAACTATTAGCAGGTCCGCTCAAGAGACAGAGATTCCCGAGCGAGTTAGTCAGCACCTCAAGGTGTTCGTCATCCTCGTCCCCCTCAAGATACCGTCTCTACTCATGGCGTTGTTGCATGAAGACCCTCTGCGGGTGGGGCGGCGTGGCCTGCACTTCTCGTGACCCTCCGCAGGAGCCACACGACCGGGATGCAGTCGAAGGTCCATCCCACGTATAAGACGCAGTACCGCGTGGCGAACTGGCCGGCCTATCACCAGGCCCTCGTTCGCCGCGACGATGTGACCGTGTGGGTGTCCTCGGAAGCAATCGCTGCCTGGACGGCCAGGCGGAGCGGCCGGCGGGGTGGGCAGGTGCGGTACTCGGATCTCGCCATCGAGACCGCGCTGACCCTGCGGCTCATCTCCCATCTCCCGCTGCGCCAGGCCGCAGGGTTCCTGCACGCGCTGTTCGGGATCATGCGTCTCGACCTCTCCGTTCCCGACGATACGACGCGCTCTCGGCGCCGTCAGCATCTGCGGCGCCATCTGCGATCGGTCCCGCCCGGCGAGAGCCTTCATCTCGTGCTTGACAGTACGGGTCTGTCCCTCGTCGGGGCAGGGGAGTGGGCGGCCGCGACACACGGTGGTTGCGGCCGGCGTGGCTGGCGGACGCTCCACCGTGGCGTCGATCAGTCAGGTGTGATCCGTGTCCACACGCTCACCGAGAAGACGGGTGACGATGCGACCACCGCCGTGGATCGGCGCACGGCGGTCGAGGGCCCTCTCGTGCGCGTCACCGCTGCCGCCGCCTCTGACACGGGCGCCGTCGACGAAACGGCAACGGCGCGGGGTGCGACGGTCGTCATCCCACCGGCCAGGACGGCAAACGTCTCTGGTCACGGCCCGCGGGCGCCCGCGCGGGATCGGACGATCATGTGGGTGAAGACGCGCGGCCGGCGCCGCTGGAAGCAGGAGGCCGGCTACTATCTCCAGGCGCGGGTGGAGCATGCGTGCTTGCGGTACCAATCGATGATCGGAGAGGGCCTCCGGGCCCGGAGGCCAGCCGGGCAGGGGAGTGAGGTCGTCCTCGGCTGTGCGATCCTCAATCGGATGACCGCCCTCGGCCGACCCGTGTCGTATCGCCTCGACAGGGGAGGATCCTGTCGGTGGGCAGCGTGCGGGCCAGTCACGATTCGTGCAACAACGCCCCGCGAGGGCTTCGGTGTGGGCGCCCACACCGCCGCCGAGCTGTTGATCATCTTCGGCGATAACCCCGACCGGATTCGTTCGGAAGCCGCGTTCGCGAAGCTCTGCGGCGCGTGCCCGATCCCGGCCTCGTCCGGGATGACCACCGGCCGGCACCGCCTCAATCGAGGCGGCCACCGACAGGCCAACGCCGCCCTCTATCGAGCCGTCATCGTCCGCATGCGATTCCACCAACCCACCCGCGACTACGTCGCCCGACGTACCGCCAATGGCCGGACCAAATGCGAGATCATCCGGTGCCTCAAACGCTTCCTTGCGCGAGAGATCTACCAACGCGTCATGACCGATTACCGCGCTCGCCAGGAGATCATTCAGGCCGCCTAAACGAGTGTCTTGACACATAGGGGCGTCAGTGCCGGCGCCTGGCCGCCTTGTCCGGCTGCCGTCCTCGGGAATTCGACCTTAGTCAGTCGCGCTCTTCGGTGGTAGAGTGCCATATCGTGCGATATGACAGTTGTACGATACAGCAGTCTGGTTCAAGGAGATCATCATGGGCAACCGGCCGTTAATTTCTGAGCTTGAGGCGATCCTGGAACGAGAGGATGAAGTGGAGATCGAGATCCTCCCCAACGGCGAGGTCCGCGCCAAGAACGAGACTACGCATGCTGAGAGGGGTGGTCGCAAACCCCTCACGATGCGCGAAGATCTCGGCGGCGAGCACGCCAGGGATTGAAGCCGTCATGGACTTGCAGCGCATCCGGTGGGAAATCCAGCGAGCGATGGCTCAATTCCCCAATATCGAGACCTACCCGACGATTGGTGGCGGCATCTGTATCAAAGCGCTGCTGCAGACTTCAGTGGGTCAGATATACGTACTTCGTGTGACCTTCGTTGGGTATCCCTTCGAAATACCTAAGGTCACGGTGATTTCGCCTGCCGTTACGCACAGCAAACATATGTATACGAGCGGGAACATCTGCTACATGCACCCGAACCTGTGGAATCCGGCGAAGCACGATTTGGTGTTTGTGCTCGCCCAGTCGTCTGTGTGGTTGAACAAGCACGAGGTCTACGAGCAGAAGAGCGTCTGGCCAGGACCGATGACATTCGAGCGTTTCTGACGGAACATGACGCGGAGTTGAAAACGAAGTCCGAGGCATAGCCGCCCGTCGATGGGTGCTTCCGTCATCAAGTGTTGGTGAAGAGAGCTTAAGCCCTAATCATCCAGATACTTCCAGCCGATTTTGACGCTGGCACCTCTCTGGCACTGAATATCTAGTCTAAGCGGTTTGGTTAGAACGAGATAAGGGCGGGGTAGCAACAGTTGATGGCGGAAGCACCCATCAGCCCGTCGGGACGGGGTCGATCGGGTTCTTGGACAGTACGGGCATCTGGTGGTCTTGCGGCGGCGAAGTTGTAAATCTCACCCATCCGATTGCCGCGGCACGATGCCATCGCCGCCCGAATGGTCAAGCGATCCTCGGTACATGCGCCAGCCCTCAGCTTCGGCCGCGAGTACGATGCGCGCACACGCCTCCGCATCGGATTTCGCGTCATGGTGACGCAGTGGAATGCGAAGGTGGCGGCAGACGTCTGGCAGCGCGGTTGGGTAGATGCTCCATTGCGCGCGGGTCAGTCGAACGGTGCAGGTGAACGGCAGTCGAGGCGCGCGAACACCCGATGTGGCGCAACACGCGCCCAGGACACCGCGGTCGAATGACGCGTTGTGGGCGGCGATAAACTTGGCGTCATCGATCCACGCGCGCAGCGTCGGCCATAGCTCGCCGAAGGTGGGCGCATCTCGGACATCCTCCCACCGCAGGCCATGGATTTCGGTGAACGAGAAGTGCGTCGTCGGGGGCCGGATCAGAAACGACCGTATGGCCACGATTCGGCCGTTACGACTGACCGCTAGGCCGACCGCGCAGGCGCTGTCCCGCCGGTGAGTGGCGGTCTCGAAGTCAATGGCGACGAAGGTGCTCATGGAGACGGGACAGCGCGCACGGGGGAGCCTGATGATAGCGGAGTCGACGTCGCTCCCCAACCCGCTGGTGGCCGGGGAGAGTAGGGCATGCATGGCACAGCGACTAAGATCGGTCCTGACGAACGGGAGTCCCTCGCGTGACCGACGATGACGTCCTCATCTTTTGGGGCAAGACACGACCGCACGGTGACCCGCGTCACAAACCGTTACTGCACCACCTGCTAGATGTGGCGGCCGTCGCCCTGCAGTGGCAACGGGCGAATCCAACGGCTCTCGCCCGTGAAGCGGCTCTCTTGGCTGGGCGTCCCGAGCACGTAGTGAAGACGGCGGCGTTTCTGGTGGCGATGCATGACGTGGGCAAGGTATCACGCGGTTTCCAGGCCAAGGTTCCGGATCTCTGGCCGCAGCGCGTGCTCGGCCAGAGGGGGCAAGAACCCGATCGCGGTCATTGGCGCAACACGGCGATCCTCCTCCGGGCGGACGGCATGGCTGGGGACCTGAAGGAGTTGTTTCCTCATCTCGAACAAGATGATCTTGCGCCCATCATCGCCGCCATCGCCGGCCATCATGGGAAACCACCAGACGGGCACTATGAGGTTAACGCCGGATCGGACAAGGCTGTTCGTGATCCGGAGCTCGGTGCTGCATGCGTGGGCGTGGCCCGGGCGATGTTTGGTCGGGTCAGAGAGCTGATCGAGCCTGATCCGCTCCCCTCGCTGACCCGGCACCAGCACGTGACACAGTGGTCCTGGCGCCTGTCTGGCCTCACCACTCTCGCCGACTGGGTGGGATCCGACAGCGAGATCTTTACGTTCGAGCCGATCGAGATACCGTTGCCTGACTACTGGCAGCGTGTGCTCGAGAGAGCCGACGAGGCCATCGACCGCAAGGGGCTGCGCCCGCATCGGCCGGCAGCACGCCCAGTCATCTATCCCGAGCCGCCGAGGGCGATGCAGCAGCGTGCGGCAGAAGAGCCACTGACGGACGGTCCTCAGCTCGTCATCATCGAAGACGCCACGGGCTCAGGGAAGACCGAGGCCGCGATCATATTGGCCTCGCGGATGATGGTTGCGGGCCTTCGCCGAATGGGATACGGTAACGTGTGCCTGCTGAACGACGAGAGATACCGAGCCATCGAGGGATCGTCACGCCCGCCTCTCATCAACTTGACAGTGCCCCGCCGTATGTGCGCGGGCACCCGCCGAGCTTGGAACGCCCTCAAGCGAATCGCCCCTGTAGAATCGCGGCGTTAAACTGGTCCGGTGAAATGGATACCCCCAAAGGGAGCAATCATGAAGCGACTAATCATCATCGGCTTCGTTCTGGCGGCCCTCGCCGCTGCGTGCGGACAGCCCCCGGTTCCGGAGCCTGAAAAGGCCACCCCGTCAGCGAGTCTCCCCGCCTGCGACCCCGACAACGGCGGGATCACGCTGCCCGACGGCTTCTGTGCGCTAGTCGTGGCCGACGGCCTCGGCGCCGCGCGGCATCTGACCGTGGCGCCGAACGGCGACATCTACGTCGCCATCCGGAACCAGCAGGACACACTGGGCGGCATCGTGGCGCTGCGCGACACCGACGGCGACGGCCGCATGGACATCGAGGAGCGATTCGGCGAGGACGGGGGCACGGCAATGAAGCTGCACGGCGGCTACCTCTACCTCGGCCGCGACGTTGCGATCGAGCGCTACCGGATGCTCGCCGACTCGCTCGTGCCGGAGACGACCCTGGAGGTCCTCGTCACGCTGCCGGACCAGGATGGCCACCGCGCCAAGGGAATCGCCTTCGACGGCGAAGGCGGGATGTTCGTCAACGTCGGAGCGCCGTCGAACGCCTGCCAGCCGGGCGGCCGCGTCCCGGAGGAGCTGGGCGAGGACCCCTGTGCGATGCTCGATCAGCATGGCGGCGTCTGGAAGTTCGACGAGGCCGCGGCCGATCAGACGCAGGCGACGGGCGAGCACTACGCGACTGGAATGCGGCAGAACTTCGCCATGGCGTGGCACCCGGCCGAGGGCGGGCTCTACCTGGTCCAGCACGGGCGGGATCAGCTCAACACCTTGTGGCCCGGTCGGTTTACCGACGAGCAGAACGCCGAGCTGCCGTCGGAGGAGTTCCTGAAGGTCGAAGAAGGCTCGAACTTCGGCTGGCCCTACTGCTTCCACGACTGGCAGCAGGGCCAGCGGGTGCTCAATCCGGAGTACGGCGGTGACGGCGAGATGGTCGGCCGGTGCGACGAGTACCCGCCGCCGCTCATCGGCTTCCCCGGCCACTGGGCGCCGAACGACCTGATGTTCTACGCCGGGGCGATGTTCCCGGCGCGCTACCAGGGTGGCGCGTTCATCGTCTTCCACGGCTCGTGGAACCGCGCGCCGCTGCCGCAGGGCGGCTACAACGTCGTTTTCGTCCCATTCACCGGCGCCGAGCCGACGACCGGCGACTACGAGATCTTCGCCGACGGCTTCGCCGGTCAGGTGCCGCTGATGGAGCGCGACGACGCCACTTACCGGCCCTCGGGCGTTGCCCAGGGCCCGGACGGCAGCCTCTACATCGCGAACGACAAGACCGGCCGGATCTGGCGGGTGGTCTATCAGGGGTGATGGCAGCGCGAAACCTGCTGGCGCTGACGCCTTCGCGCGGCGTTGGTGCGCGGATTCAGCGCGGTGGGCGAGCAGGGGCCGGCATGTTGACCATCGCGACCGCCGGCGGGTCATGATCTCGATGTGAAGTCGAGCGTGCATCCGAAGTACACGACAACGTATCGCGTCGGGAACTGGGCCGAGTACGACCGAGCCCTCGTGCGGCGGGGCGACGTCACCCTCTGGCTCACGCCAGACGCGATCGCCACGTGGGCAGCGGCTGGCGTCGGCAGGCGGAGCGGGCAACTCCAGTATTCCGATCTCGCCATCGAAACCGCCCTGACGCTCAGTCTCATCTTCCACTGACCGTTGCGTCAGACCGAGGGCTTCTTGACATCGATCTTCGGGATGCTGGGCGTCGATCTCACGGCACCCGATCACACCACGCTCTCGCGACGCGGTCAGCATCTCGCCCTCGCGCTGCCAGCAATGAGAGCAATCGAAGAGTTGCTCCCGCAGTATATTCATGCGGTCGAGGCTCGTAAAAAGGAGAACGAGTCTGTCAATGAGTGGCTTGCAGAAGCTACAGCGTGCAGGCGGTGCGAGACGCCGTTCGTTCGCGTAGAGAGACCCGAACATCCACGTCTCGTTGGGCATTTCGGTCCGGTGTACGGAATCGCCTGTAAGCGATGCAACGCTTCGGTGTATCCTCCACCAGAACTACACTTGATGCTACGAGCGAAGGAGTTCTTAAAGGCAGCATTGAGTCTTAACAGGCCGGCATCGTCGGAAGAACGTCCGACCCACGTCGTGCTTTTCCTTCTGTACCATGCTTCAGAGCTGTACCTTAAGTGTCTTGGGACCTATACGTACTACATAGGGGACACGCCAATAGACCTAGCCACCTACGAGACAGAAAACAAAGAGGACCCGGACGAAGAGCCGGACAAGCTATTCCTGAACCATACGCTTACACATGGGTTTGCGCGTATCCCGCGTCCGGTGCAACACCGCCTGGTCTATTTCGCCAAGGAGCAGAAGACAGATATTAAAAAGGTAATCGAAACGATTCCCGAAGCAGTGAATCTATTCTGCCGATATCCCTGGGCGATCCTAAAGCACGAAGCTGCAATCGAGACAGTGCCTTACAGCGAAGAGGAACTAGTACCTATTCTGTGCAATCTTTGCCGTGTTCTCGGGTCATTTACAGGCAAGGAGCACCGAGGTTCTGCATAGGGCTAGGAAGAATGAACAGGACGCCGCCCCAAGCCGATGCACGATAGAGGGCCGGTGGGCAACGGCCTGACCCACAAGTTGACTGACCTACGGTCCTGGCTATTGAACTGTCGGTCGTCGCTCACCCGTAAGGTGCGTTTAATCGGTCGACTCCTCATGCGGCCTCTCGATGGTAGAAACTGAGTAATCCTCCGAGGCGTACCCGCCGCCGAACGTCGGCGTCCGGCCTTCGCGGAGGTGGTGGTCGTTGCAGGAGCTGGTTGTCGAGTCCCTGGTGGTTTCTCTCGCGATGGTAGTGTTCTAGGTACTCGTAGACGAGACGACGCAGATGCCCCTCGCCGAGCGGGACCACGCGTGTGAGACACTCCTCTTTGATCGACCTGACGAACCGCTCGGCATAGGCGTTGAGATTGGGACTCTTCGGCGGCAGCCGAATCGGCTGAACACCGGCGCTCTCCAGGATCTCGTCAAAGACCCGCGTATAGAGGGGATCGCGGTCGTGAATCAGATGGCGCGCCCTGCGTAAACAGCCATCGACCGGGTCGGTCAAATTGCGGGCCTGCTGCTCCATCCACGCGCCGCCCGGCTGCGGGTGGATCCCGGCGATGGTCACGCGGCGGGATCTCAGCTCGATCACGAAGAAGACGAGGTACCGCCTGAGCCCCGCCAGCGTCAACACCTCGACGGTGAACAGATCGCAGGCCGCCAGGCCCTCCCAGTGCGCCTGCAGGAACGTCTTCCAGGGCATGTGCCGGCTCCGCTCGGGCGCCGGGTCGACTCCGTGGTCGTGCAGGATCCGCTTCACCGTGGTCCGGGCGATAGTGTGGCCGAGGTTCGAGAGCGCGCCGCGGATCCGCGTGTAGCCCCACCGCGGATTGTCGACCGCCATCCTGACCACGAGCTCGGCGACGTCTTGTCGGGTCATTGGTCGACCTCGACGTCGGCGGGCGCTGCCATCGTATTTCTTGGCGATCAGTCTCCGGTACCAACGCAGGATCGTATCCGGGGTGACGATGCCCGCGACCTGCGTCAAGACCCGCCGGCCGAGTTTGTGACCGCGCACAGCGAGTCGACGACGCTGGGCGTCCGTCAGGCGAAGCGGCCGAGGGCCCAGGTGTTCTCGGAGGACCCGATTCTCCTCCCGGAGATAGTCGATCAGATCGTCTTGGTGACGGTTCACCCAGCCAGCGAACGTGAGGACGAGGAACTGCAGCGCAGGCGGCATAGCCTGAGACTACTTGGGAGACTCGACCAGCACCGACCTAGCCTCGGCCGCTTTTTCGCACCATACGAGGTCCTGACGGCTCCCCAGAGTCCGTGGCAGAACCCGTATGTCGACCGACTGATCGGATCGATGCGCCGAGAGTGCGTCGACCACGTGATCGTGCTCAATGAGCGATCACTCCACCGAATACTGCGATCGTACATCGACTACTACCATCTCTGGCGCACGCATCTCTCGTTGGGCAAGGATGCGCCCGTGAGCCGACGCGTCGAGCCTGCTGCACCGGGCGAGGTCATGGCGATGCCGCACGTGGGCGGCCTGCACCACAGCTACCATCGTCACGCGGCCTGACGACCGCCATGGACGGTCGCCGCCGGAAGACCGTGCACGCCGCTCGGCGGCCGGAGGAACGTCCGAAGGACGCCAGCCACTCGTCGACGTTCACGGAGTGCACGTCCGCGATGCTCACGTTGCCATCGTTCGCCGGCCCCACGTCCGCGCGATCGGTCACGCGAACCGTGCGTATGAGGTTTTCCGTAGGTACAAGCGTCGAGATGATCCGCCAGCTCAAGATCACACGGGATACCGCCATGAAAGCGCGCACCACGGCGATGAACACGCTGAAGCAGATCATCGTGCAGGCCCCGCCCGTCCTGCGAGAAGCCCTCCACGATCTCACCGATCACGGCCTGCTCACGCGCTGCGCCGGACTCCGACCGGGCCCCATCGATACGCCCATCGCGTCCGCCAAGCACACCCTCCGGTCGCTCGCCCGTCGGTGGATGGCTCTCGCCGAGGAAATCGCACTGCACGACCAGCACCTCGCGCGTCTCACCACCGCGACATCACCGACCCTCTGCGAGGGCTTCGGTGTGGGCGCCCACACCGCGGCTGAGCTGTTGATCATCTTCGGCGATAACCCCGACCGGATTCGTTCGGAGGCCGCCTTCGCGAAGCTCTGCGGCGCCTGCCCGATCCCGGCCTCGTCTGGGATGACCACCGGTCGGCACCGCCTCAATCGAGGCGGCCACCGACACGCCAACGCGGCCCTCTATCGAGCCGTCATCGTCCGGATGCAATTCCACCAACCGACCCGCGACTACGTCGCCCGACGCATCGCCGCTGGCCGGACCAAACGCGACATCATCTGCTGCCTGAAACGCTTCCTCGCGCGAGATTTACCAGCGCGTCATGACCGACTTCCGCGCTCGTCAAGAGATCATCCAGGCCGCCTGAAGGAGTGTCTTGACATATAGGGGCTTCAGTGCCCCTCCGACAGCCTGACGCGTCACAATCGTACCTCACTCACCCAGCGCTCGGTTCAGATTGAAAGCCGCGCTGATCAGACTCAGGTGAGTAAACGCCTGGGGATAATTGCCGAGTGCTTCGCCTCTCGGTCCGATTTCCTCGGAATAAAGACCGAGATGATTCGCGTAAGACAGCATTTTCTCAAAAATGAGCCTCGCTTCATTGACCCGTCCGGCGCGCGTCAAACATTCCACAAGCCAGAACGTGCATATTGAAAAGGTTCCTTCTTCTCCGGAAAGCCCGTCCGAGGCGCCCTTGCCTATCTGATACCGGTAAACAAGGCTGTCCGAGACAAGCGTATCGAGCGTAGCGTCGAGGGTCTTCAGCATCCGGGGATCTGTCGGCGCTATAAAAAAGGTGAGCGGCATAAGGAGATTAGAGGCGTCAAGCGCTCCCGTGCCGTAATGCTGAACGAAGGCGCCGCGCTTGGCGTTCCATCCCTTCATCATGATTTCTTCATAAATGGTGTCGCGCGTCTTTCGCCAGCGAGTCCGGTCCGAGGGAAAGCTTCTTTTATCGGCGAGGCGAATCCCGCGGTCAAGCGCGACCCAGCACATAAGCTTTGAATAAACGAAATGCTTCCGACCCCCGCGGACCTCCCATATCCCTTCATCTTTCAATCTCCAGTTCTTGCAGACGTAATCCAAGAGCCGCCTCAGATGGCGCCATACCTCGTAGGAGATGGGCTTACCGTACTTGTTGGCCAGATACACCGAATCCATGAGTTCTCCGTAGATGTCGAGCTGTAGCTGGTTGTAAGCGGCGTTCCCGATTCGCACAGGCCCGGACCCGCGGTAGCCTTCCAGATGGCGAAGTTCTTTTTCAACCAGGCTGTGTTCTCCGTTGATCCCGTACATGATCTGCAGGGAGCCGTCCTTTTCTTCTTCATGCGCTCTTGCGAGGATCCATTGCATGAACTGTTCGGCCTCGTGAGTCAGTCCCAGCCGGATAAACCCGTAGACGGTGAAGGCCGCGTCGCGTATCCAGGTGTACCGGTAATCCCAATTCCGAATGCCGCCGATTTCTTCCGGTAGGCTGCAAGTGGGAGCGGCGACAATCGCGCCCGTAGGGGCGTAAGTGAGCAGTTTCAGGGTGAGCGCCGAACGCTCGATCATCTCTCGCCAACGCCCCCCGTACTTGCATCCTTTCAACCATGTTCTCCAGAAAGCCACGTTCCGCGAAAAAATAGCATCCCAATCCAGACCACGCGTAAAGAGCTCCGTGTCGCTCTTATGGTGCGCATAAGTGAGTGTGAAGGTGAGTTCCTGACCGATTTTTAGTTCGAACTCCGCTTCGACGCCGCCCTCTTTGCCCTTCATGGCCACGGGGCTCATGAGTCCGATCTGCCCCGACGTCGAGGTAAAAAGCGCTCCATCCCTGGAAAGCTTCAAGGTATGGCGCGCACGCGCATAATCAAAGGCCGGGAAACATTCCAACCTGAAATGCACCGTACCCCGGACGACGCGCACGCGGCGGACAATCTGATGATAGCGGCATTGCGCCTCTTTCCCTTCCTGGACGGGCATGAGATCCACAACCTCACCGACCCCCTCCTCACTCAAAAAACGCGTGACCAGCACACAGGTCTGTGGCACATACATCTGTTTCTGGACCGCCGGCCGCACCGGAGAAATCTTGAAGAACCCGCCTGTTTTAGAATCGAGAATGCCGGCAAAAATACTGGGAGAATCAAAACGCGGCAGGCAGCACCAGTCAATCGAGCCGTCTTTGGCCACCAGCGCGATCGTGTGCATGTCACCGATGATGCCGTAGTCCTCGATGGGTTTGTAGCCGTCGGAGTCTCTTCTGTTGATTGACACTTTTGATCGTACGGTCTTTTGCGCGGTCTTTTTCTTTGTCGTAACGGTTCCCATTGTTTAGCCTCCCGTTTCGAATCCCGGATAGAGCGTCATTCCCCCGTCAATGAAGAGCGTGATCCCGTTAATGTAATCGGCTTGGTCCGAGGCAAGCCACGCAACGGCCCTCCCGATTTCTTCGGGTTCTCCGATCCGGTTGTAAGGAATCAACTTCATCAGCTCTGCATGCGCCTGGGGCGTCTGCCATGCCGCTGTATTTATGGGCGTTCGAACGGCGCCGGGGGCGATACTGTTGACACGAATCCGCTGACTCGCTACTTCCTGCGACAAGCTTTTCGTCATCATCATGACCCCGCCCTTCGATGCGGCGTAGTTAACATGGCCCGCCCAAGGGATGATCTCGTGGACGGAACTTACCGAAACAATTTTTCCCGCGGCACACGAAACCGCTTTCACCACGCCTCTACGCTTAAATTCTCGAACGGCCTCTCGGGCGCATAGAAATTGTCCGGTCAGATTGACATCAATCACCAGCTGCCAATCCGCGAGCGAAAGCTCGTCGAACGGCGCGTCCTTCTGCAAACCGGCGTTATTGACGAGAATATCGATCGTTCCGAATGAGCCGATCATCGTCTTAAACATTTCCTTGACCTGGTCTTCCTTGGACACATCCGCCCGGATCGCCAGCGCGCGGGAGCCTGAGGATTCAATCTCCTTCACCACGGCTTCGGCCGTTTCTTTTCGGGAAACGTAATTGACGGCCACATCCGCTCCTGCCTGACCCAGAGCCAAAGCGATGGCCTTTCCGATGCCGGAATTGGCGCCGGTCACCAGCGCCTTCTGACCTTTCAGGAGTTTCTCAACACCGCATCGAGGCATCACCACTTCCGGAAGCGGGTCTTGTTGCTTTTGCATGATCGGCGGCATAGGGATAGTCCTTTTCTGGTTCTTCGTCGATTTGAGTACACGCATTTGAGCTGAGGACCCGGCCGCCTACGCGGGCCCCGCTCTTGGGGGGGCCTGCTCGGCGGCCGGGTCCTCAGCGCGATCCCACGTACACCGGACCATCCGGTGCCATCTTCTCTTGATGTGCAAACAACAAGGGAGGACCGGTGGGATCGCAGCGGAATTGTACGTGGATTCTGGGGTTGGTGGGGTTCCGGGTCGTGACGACCGGTCTCGACCGAGCGCTTTGGATAAAAAATCCTTCTCCATCGTCAGCTGACCGATCTTGGCGTGGAGCTGCTGGGTCTCCTGCTCGGAATGCTCAGCCTCGACCGCACCGGCGCCGAACACATGCTCGGCATCCGCCACCAGCTTCTTCTTCCAGTCCTGGATCTGATTCGGGTGCACCTCGAACTGCTCGGCGAGATCGGCCAAGGTACGCTCTCCTCGTAATGCGGCCAACGCGACCTTGGCTTTAAAAACTGGTGAATGATTTCGTCGTTTCCTCTTCGTCATCTTCTGCCCCCTCTCATCTTGACGGGAATGTGACGCAGAAGATTCCACTTAACGATGTCGATCAGCTGTCCAGCCGATAGGGTCCACCTCTGATGCCCTGGCGACTCTACCACACGTCGCCGCGGCGACTCCGTTTCTTGGCCCCAGGTGTCGGGGCGTCGTCCCGTGCGGCAGCTCCCAAAAAATGAGGTCTCCGAGAAACCCGGTACGATTCAGACAGCCGACGAAGCTTATTGGCCGAAGATGTCGTTTTTCAGACTTTGGTATTCCAGCGTCTCTTCCGTCACCAGAGGTGCGAGCACGTCGCGCATGAAGGCTTGCTTGGTTTCGCCAGCGCGTGGCAGGTCCAATTGGGTACTTGCTCACCTGCTGCAGCTCCGGCACCGCCTGGTTGCTCCAGAAGACCAGCCCCGTCGCGGCGAGCAGTGCGAGCGAGCAGATGCCGACGTAGCGGCCGACGACGACCCGAGCCGTGAACATTGCAAAGAAGAAGTCGCAGGAGAACCTCGCCGAACGATGGGGCGCCTGCCACTTCTTGTGCGTCTCGGAGGATGTCACATCGGTACGCCGCAGCCGGTGGCTTAAGTACCAGGCGCCGCTACTCCAGTCGCTGCTGGCGCCGGTCTTGCCGAACACTGCCTTCGATAAGGGAAAGCTCGTCGAACCCTTCCTAGGGCGAAGCGCCCCGGAGCCCGGGCTTTCCGTCTGCTCTGCGTTACACGAGCGTGGACTGGCGCCCTCGACCTACGGGCTGAAGACGAACCAGCTGGCATCGCAGGTCGCCAACACGCTCCGAGAGCTGGGGGTCATTTCTGCACCAGGACCGATGGTCGATCTCATTGAGGAGATACTGCACGCGCGGTACGGCGTCCCACGTGGAAAGTCATGGCACCAGCTGCTGGCGGCGTTGTTGCATGAATGGCCTTCTGTGGGTGGGGCGGCGTGGCCTGCACTTCTCGTGACCCTCCGCAGGAGCCACACGACCGGGATGCAGTCGAAGGTCCATCCCACGTATAAGACGCAGTACCGCGTGGCGAACTGGCCGGCCTATCACCAGGCCCTCGTTCGCCGCGACGATGTGACCGTGTGGGTGTCCTCGGAAGCAATCGCTGCCTGGACGGCCAGGCGGAGCGGCCGGCGGGGTGGGCAGGTGCGGTACTCGGATCTCGCCATCGAGACCGCGCTGACCCTGCGGCTCATCTCCCATCTCCCGCTGCGCCAGGCCGCAGGGTTCCTGCACGCGCTGTTCGGGATCATGCGTCTCGACCTCTCCGTTCCCGACGATACGACGCGCTCTCGGCGCCGTCAGCATCTGCGGCGCCATCTGCGGCCGGTCCCGCCCGGCGAGAGCCTTCATCTCGTGCTTGACAGTACGGGTCTGTCCCTCGTCGGGGCAGGGGAGTGGGCGGCCGCGACACACGGTGGTTGCGGCCGGCGTGGCTGGCGGACGCTCCACCGTGGCGTCGATCAGTCAGGTGTGATCCGTGTCCACACGCTCACCGAGAAGACGGGTGACGATGCGACCACCGCCGTGGATCTGCGCACGGCGGTCGAGGCCCTCTCGTGCGCGTCACCGCTGCCGCCGCCTCTGACACGGGCGCCGTCGACGAAACGGCAACGGCGCGGGGTGCGACGGTCGTCATCCCACCGGCCAGGACGGCAAACGTCTCTGGTCACGGCCCGCGGGCGCCCGCGCGGGGTTGAGGTTATCGCGACCGGACGCGATAACCGTGGTCTTTTGCACCTACCACTCGCTCGACATCGTGAAGCGCGCGCAAGACGACGGAGCACCGGCGTTCGATATTGTTGTTTGCGATGAGGCCCACAGGACGACGGGCATCGAGCGTCCCGGCGACTCGACCTCGCCCTTCGTGCTGGTTCACGACGCTCAAAGAATTCGGGCCGCGAAACGCCTCTACATGACCGCCACGCCGCGTCTCTACACAGAAGCGGCGAAGGCGAAGGCGGCAAGCCATGAGACAGAAGTACTCTCCATGGACGGTCCGGCGATCTATGGGCCGGAGTTTCACCGCCTTGCCTTCTCCCGGGCGGTCGAGCAGGACCTGCTGTCCGACTACAAGGTGGTGGTTCTCGCCCTGTCCGAGCAACACGTTGACGCCGCGTTGCAGGCGCATCTGGCTTCGGGCGACAGCAAGATTAACATCAGCGACGCGGCGAAGATCGTCGGTTGCTGGCGCGCGTTGCAGAACCCGGAGAACAAGCGTCCCGGCGATGGACCGATTTCCCGCCTGACCCGCGCGATTGCGTTCACCAACACCATTAAATTCTCGAAGCACCTGGTGGCTCAATGGGACAACATCGTCGGGCAAGCCATCGGGCAGTTGCCGGAAGCAGAACAACCGGGTGCGTTCCGCAGTGAGACGCGCCACGTCGATGGACAGCACCACGCGCTCGAACGCAAGCGCTGTATCGAATGGCTCAAGGGCGATTCCGGGGGAACGTGCCGCATTCTCTCGAACGCCCGGTGCCTTTCCGAGGGCATCGACGTGTCCGCACTGGACGCCGTGCTCTTCATGGCCTCCCGAAAATCGCAGGTCGACGTCGTGCAGGCCGTGGGCCGCGCCATGCGGAAAGCGGAGGGCAAAGAGTACGGCTACATCGTGCTGCCGGTCGCCGTTCCGGAGGGCGTTGAACCGGACAAAGCCCTTGACGACGACGAACGGTTCGCTGTCGTCTGGGGCGTCTTGCGCGCGCTGCGCTCGCACGACGACCGGTTCGATGCCGAGATCAACAAGATCGACCTCAACGACACGCCGACGGATCGGATCATCTTCAGCGGCGACGGGATCGACGGTCCGGGTGATGGTTCCAGCCCTCTCGAACGGCCCTTTCCGCCGCTGGATCTGCCACCCGGCGCGATCTTCGCCAAGGTCGTCGGGAAATGCGGCGACCGGAAGTACTGGGAAACCTGGGCTAAGGACGTGGCCGACATCTTCTCGCGGCTTGTCCACCGGATCGAGAATCTTCTGGCCAGTTCCGATAACGAAACCTTGCGCGAATGGTTCGACGCCTTCCACGAAGGACTCAAGGTCTCGATCAACGATTCGATTACCCGCGACAACGCCATCGAGATGATGGCG
The DNA here is from genome assembly GCA_965249535.1 of Vicinamibacterales bacterium. Classification (GTDB taxonomy): domain Bacteria; phylum Acidobacteriota; class Vicinamibacteria; order Vicinamibacterales. The sequence goes on along the minus strand of OZ252241.1, from coordinate 777,567 downwards.
CAGCACATCTTGACGCGACCGGTCTTCGAGGCGTTGTTCGAGCAGTACGATTTTGCCGCTGGCAACCCGGTAGCACGGGCGCTGGACGCCCTGCGGCAGGATTTCGGGGAGTTCGGTCTGGAGAACGAAACGCGGGATCTGGAGCGCTTCTACGAAAGCGTGCGGCTTCGCTCGCGCGGCCTCGACAACAGCAGGGCGCGCCAGCACGTGCTGATGGAACTCTACGAGAAGTTCTTCGCCACGGCCCTCAAGAAGGACGCGGACCGCCTCGGCATCGTCTACACGCCGGTTGAGATCGTGGATTTCATCTTGAACAGCGCCGATCACGTGGTGCGCCGGGAGTTCGGGCGAAGCCTGAGCGACGAGGACGTGCATGTCCTCGACCCGTTCACGGGTACCGGCATCTTCCTCGTCCGGCTGCTGCAATCGACGCTGATCCGGGATGACGGTCTCACCCGGAAGTACCGTGACGAGCTGCACGCCAACGAGATCGTTCTGCTCGCCTATTACATCGCCGCCATCCACATCGAGGAAGCCTTCCATGGCCGGCGCGGAGTGGAGAGCGCGTATAAGCCTTTCAAGGGCATCGTCTTGACCGATACGTTCAATCTGCACACCGACAGGACCGGCTTCCCGAAGAATTGGCTTCCGGTCAACAGTGCACGTGTGGAACGCCAGCAGGATCTACCGATCCAGGTCATCGTCGGTAATCCACCATGGTCGGCAGGGCAGAAGAGCTCGGCGGACGACAACCCCAACGTCGACTATCCAGAACTTGAGCGGCGCGTCGCAAAAACCTATGCCGCACGGTCCACGGTGACGCTGAAAAACAGCCTCTATGACACCTACAAGATGGCAATCCGCTGGGCGTCGGACCGGATCGGCGAACAGGGCGTGATCGCGCTCGTCACCAACGGCTCTTGGGTCGGCGGCAACGTGGACTCTGGCGTTCGCGCCTGCCTGGCCGAGGAGTTCAGTTCAATCTATGTGCTGAATCTACGGGGAAACCAGCGGACGCAAGGCGAACGTTCGCGACAAGAGGGAGGCAAGGTATTCGGTCAAGGCTCTCGTGCACCGGTCGCGATCACGATTCTGGTCCGCAACCCGGAAGCCGTTCATGACGGCTGCCGCATCCTCTACCGCGATATCGGCGACTATCTCAGACGTGAGGAGAAGCTGGCGGTCCTGCGCGAGGCGGGGTCGATCGCTGGCATCGAGGATTGGCGAACGATCACGCCCGATCGGCATCACGACTGGATCGGCCAGCGAAGCGAGGAATTCCAAAGACTCTATCCGGTGGGTTCAAAGACCGCAAAGGCCGGTAGAACGGATGAGGCGGTCTTCACGCTGTTCAGCAATGGCTACAAGACCGGCAAAGATGTGTATCTATACAACTTCTCGCGCGATGCCTGTACGAAGAATGCCCGCAAGATGGTGGACGACTATCTCGGTGCTCGGCGGGAGTTGGACGAATTCAAGAATGGCTCACCCTCGGACGAGGTCATTCACGAGATCACAGGCCGTCATTCCTCGCATGTACGGTGGGGTCGGGAACTGAAACGCCGTGTCAGACAACGGGTTTCTACAGAGTTTTCCAACGGAAACGTTCGAGAAGTGAGCTATCGACCTTTTGTGAAGCAGTATCTATATGCCGACTACACGTTCTCGCAAGACCCAGGGCAAACGAGGGATATTTTCCCCGACAAAACCAGCGAAAACCGCGCGATCTGTGTGCCGGGCGGGGGGTCGGATAAACCGTTCTCTGTCTTCGTGGTCGATACGCTGCCGGATCTTAACCTTGAAGCAGCTGGTGCCCAGTGCTTCCCGCGCTCCCGGTATCGGGAGCGGGCGGAGGTGCAGCGTGAGCTTCCGGGGATCGAATCGGGCCGGGAGCGCATCGACAACATCTCAGACACGGCCTTGCGCGCCTTCCGCGTGCGCTACAACGACAACACGATCACCAAGGACGCGATCTTCGATTACGTCTACGGCGTTCTGCACGCGTCCGCCTACCGGGAACGCTTCGCCAACGATCTGGCGAAGGAACTGCCGCGCATTCCGCTCGCGCCAGATTTCCATGCTTTCGCTGCTGCAGGCCGCGAACTCGCGGAACTGCATCTCGGCTATGAGACCTGTGCAGAGTATTCGCTGGAGGTCGCGTTCGCGCACTCCGGAGACCCACGCCCGTCGCATTTCCGGATTGGCGACCGGGCCATGCGATTTGCTGACGATGAAAAGACGGTCCTCGCCGTCAACGAGCATGTGAGCCTGCGCGGTATCCCTGCCTCGGTGCACACGTATCAGGTCAACGGGCGGACGCCGCTAGAGTGGTTCATCGACCGCTACCGAATCACGCAGGACAAGGAGAGCGGCATCGTCAACGATCCCAACGGCTGGTTTGACGATCCACGGGATCTGATTGCGGCGATCCGCCGGATCGTTCATGTCAGCATGGAAACCGCCCGCATCGTCACGGGCTTGCCGGAACCGATCGCCGAACTGCGGGATAGCAAGCAGCAACGTTTAATCGTATAAATGGAGTTTTTCTACGGACTTCGCAGAAGGCCCGGAGAGCGAAATCAGAGACCGTCCGAGGGGCTGACCCAGGTGGTTCGCCGCATCAAACCGCGTGCAATTGCGCGGTACGATGGGCATTGTCACCTTGTTGAGGGCACCGCGCTCTTGGCCCGTGAAATCTTTCGCTCCGGATCGTTCTCAGCAGGTGCAGCACGTCACCGCATCTCATTCAACGAACGCACGGGTGCGGAGCAGGCGGCGTTGGGGCACGAATCGAAACGGGCACGCCACGGTCCCAACCACCGGTGCGTCATCGACCGTCGCGTCCGTGCGCGCGTGAGCGACGATCACACCGGTGTGTGATCAACACCCACAGGGAGTTGCTTCCACCCGCGCGTGCCACGGCCTCCATGGCGCGCAGTGGCCCAGTCACCCTCGCCGGCAATCGACAGGCCAGTGCTGTCGATGATGCGATGAAGGCCTGCGCGCCGTGGAACGCCCCGAAGCCTGAGGTCGAGGTGTTGGCCACGACGGGACAGCGTCGTGTGATCAGGCGCCCGAAGGTCGAGTCCCAGCAGCACGAAGCGCGACGTGAGACAGCCCGCTGTCTGACGGCGCGGGCGATGGAAGAGAAGCCGCCGCGTCAAGGCGGACTCGATCGCGAGGTCCGAGCACTTCCGCGGCGCGCCTCGCGTGCCCGCTCTGTCAGGGTCCCAGGCGGCGATGGCCGCCGGGCACACCCAGAGGGTGATGTCGCCTCGACAGGCCAGAGCGCGATCAGAGGCGGCCCAGTTCTGGACGTGGGACTGTGTCTTGTACGTGGGATGGACTCTCGACTTCATCCATCCAGTCTGGTCTGCCCCCTCGCACCCTCACTCCGGAGTCGTGCACCAACGCCGATAGGCGCGGGCGTGTTACTGGTCCGGTTGAGACGGGCCATGGCGGCTGTGCCGTGAGGGCATCGTCAGGGTTGGAAGCGGGACCGGCATGACGAAGGACACGGGGCTGGCCGAGCGAATGGACGAGTCCCAGGAGTACTTCGGTATTCGGATGATCTATCTCGCCAGGCGGGATCGGGTCTGGACGGCGGTCGCGAAGTATCTCCAGCGCTACGTGTCCGTTGACGGTGCCGTGTTCGACGCGCGGCCAGTTCGAGGCCGGACGCTTCGACGTCGTGTTCGCCAGCAATCTACTGGGGCATCTGACACGGCAGGAGATCACGTTCACCCTGAAGGAGATGGGACGGGGGCTGCGTCCTGGAGGGCGAGTCATCCTCGTCCAACCGAACTTCCGCGACTGTTCGACCGAGTACGTTGCTGACTACACGCACGTCACGGTCTTCACACACGTGTCGCTGACCGACCTGTTGAGCGCTTCGGGGGTTTGTGTCGAGAAGGTCGTTCCACGGTGCATGCCGTTTTCGATGCATCGCTGCTTGCCCCAATGGTCGTGGGCGGTCGCGCTGTACCTGCGGAGCCCCATTCGACCGATGGCCAAGCAGATGCTAATCGTTGCAACGGTTCGGGAGGGACACGAGCTCGAGGTGGCGGTTAGGCCCCCATAGACCCCATCCTCCCAAGCAATGAGGTCTCCAAGAACCCTGGTACGGTTCACGACAGCCGCTCGAGCGACTGCTGAACCGTCGGTCGCTGGCCCGACTCGACATCCTGCCGCCGCCGCTGATGAAACGTCGTGAGCGTCCTGTTCGCGCGAGCGAATGCGGCAATCTGCCCACAGTACTGGTCGAGACGACGTGCCGGCAGGGCCCATAGCGCCACATCGTCTGTCAACGCATCGAGGTAGGCGCGCGCCCCACAGCACCCCAGGCTCAAGGCTGCGCGCTGTTGATTGAGCACGTGCGGGACGATGGCACACGCCGGTCGCCCCATCGCCGGGGGGGTGCCGCCATCGACCCGCGCGACGGCCTCACTCAGGATGAGTCCGTGTTGCGCGTGGGCGAACACCAGGACGACCTCAGGCTGGACCGGGAAGTCCGCGAGCGGCCCGTAGAGCGCATGGGCCAGCTTGTGCTGCATGACCGGAATGGCGGCGATTTCGTCCTCGCGTACGTAATCGAGTTCCATCATGGCCTTGAGCGAGGCTTGCAACTCATCCGGCTGCGAGGCCGCCGCGCCCGAGAGATTGTGCGTGTGGATGCCAATCGCGCACAGGGCGTGGTCACGGGCGGCTGTCGCGAAGGTGCGCGACGTGGCCTGCGACCAGAACGCGCATCCCGCGGGAACCACCCCCTTAAACATCGGCACGTCGTCGGGCACGACGTCACAGAACGCGAGGGCCACCGGGGGCAGCGACAGCTCCAGCGACGACACCAGTTGCTCGGCGTGGACTCGACGCATGTCACTCATCGGGGATTCCTCTCCAGGGCTTTGTCAGGGTCACGCTCCGTGCGGCACAATGCCGGGCTGCACATTCAACGATCCCGCGACCTTCGGCAGCGCGTTCCGCCTGAAAGCATCAGCCACGTCGTCCGATTGTATCACAGATACGGCCTGAGTTTTCAGGACGTCGAGGATCTGCTGGCCGACCGCGGCCGCATCGTATCGTACGACACTCTTCGGCAAGGGTGCGGGAAGGTCGGCCCCGAGGACGCCCGGCGGGTGAAGCGACGGCACGGTCGACTCGGAGCTACGTGGTGTCTGGAGGACGCAGGCTGCGTCGCGATCAACGGGTAGCCCCAGTAGCTGGGGCTACCCGTTGATCGCGACAGTGACCGGAGTGACCTTCTCGTCCACCCCCGTCGGGACGGGCGGGCGGCGCGGAGATGCTTCCGAACACGCTTGCAGAGGCAGCGACAGGACCCGTGTCGTCTCGTGCCCGACACGCGGGGCCGCGCCCGAAGGTGACCGCGGCCTGATCCGCTGAGGAGTTCGCCGCATCCTGGTCCAGGCTTGTTCACTTGACAGTACTACTGGCACTCCCGCGCCGCGAGCGGCGAATGGCAGAGGATCGATGCGCTCCGCAGTGAGTATCGCCGGCACGTGGGCACGGCAAAACTCGCGTTGGTTCAGGACGCGACGCCCGATAGGGCGTCGCGCGACCGCACAGGCCAACGGACGGCTCCAGTGGCCTCATGGCTGATGCGAGGTTGCGCCGCAGCCGAGGCCCACGATGCGGTGGCGCACCAGGGGGGGGGCACCCGTGTTCGCGCCGCCTCCCACTAATAGACGACGGTGTTGTTCGCTGCGCCAATCAGGGCTGCACGCTGTGCTTGGCTGACGCCGATCCTGTTGTCACGGGCTGGCCGCTGTCGTGAAGAACGTGGTGAGGCGTTGCCAGAACACGGGCGACGGCGTGCGTTTCTCCGCCTCCCATTGATAGACGACGGCTTTCCGCGCCGCGCCCACCAGCGTGGCCAATTGCGCCTGGCTCAGGCCGCGCGCGCGACGAAGCGCGCGAATCTGCTCAGCGTAGTCGCGTGGAACGCTGGCCCAGGTCAATGGCGTGCGACGATCATCTGGGTGGACCATCCGCCGATAGTACGACCGCCGAAACGCCCTGGCCGCGGCGGGAGTCGCACGGGCCCGGAGGTGGCGAAAGGTGGTCCGGGTGTCATAGGTCACCGGCAGCCGGCCGTCTCGGGCCGCTGATCGCAGCGTCTTGACGTGCACGCCGATGAGCCGCGCGAGCACGGGTAACGGCAGGAGTTCGTGATCATCGCGATGCGTGGCGATCACCCTAGCGCGCACCATGACCAGGGGCGGCGTGGCCCACCGCCCGACATCCCACGTCCGGTGCGACTCGGCTGACACACTGAGCAGGGCGGCGAACGCCGCCTGCGACTTTCCCAACGCGATCCGGCACTCACGTAGCGTGCGTAGCTCCACGACGTCACACCATACCATCGGTGCCGGCCGGTGTGAAGCGCGGGGGTGGCGCTCGGCGTACTTCAGTCAGCCAATCTGTGGGGACGACCGGTCACTGTGTTCGCCTGTACCTTCGCCTCTGGTGCCCAGGCAGAGGGGACAATCGGCGAATTCTTTGGGAAACTGGCGCGCCCGGCAGGATTCGAACCTGCGACCCTCGGCTTAGAAGGCCCTACGTCCCTACACGACCGGACACCCCAGCGGGGTGCAACGCGCTGGAAGCCTCCGTGAATGCCATCACGGACCGCATGGAGGGCGAGCCGCCGTCCAGCGACGACCGCACGGCCGATCGCTACGCGGCTGAGCGGCGCCGCCTCCCGCGACTTTCCGGCGTGCACGCGCGCATTGCCCCCCGGGGCCCGCCTGCCGGCGATTCAACAACGCTACATGCCTGGGGGGGGGGGGGGGGGGTACCGTCGTGTGCATCGACGCATTCTGGCGGCGCTGGAGGCCTACGACGGCGCGCCTCTCACCTATCATGGCCGCCGCATCGTCAGGACGTGGGAAAGCGAGGCCGCTACGGCGCCCAGTGCGGATATACTCACGGCGGTCTTTGTGCGCGTGGCCTATCCCCTTGTGGGGGGCGTCCACGACCGCCACGAAGGTCCGGACAGCCCGGTCGCGGCCCTAAGGCTTCTCTGGACACCGCGGCGATCTCGCCCTCGCGCGAGCCACACATTCCAATCTGGTCCCGTGCTTCGATTTGTGATCCACGATGCGCGCACCATCAGCGCCCCGCCCCATCGCCCTGGCGGCGGCGACGTGGATGGTGCAAGGAGGCCTCATGGCGACGGATCACGACGACACGACCGGCACGCACGCGCGAGACACGGCGCCTGCTGGAGCAGACGCCGCCCCCACGCCGACGGCCGACCCCGCCGTCACGGTCGAGGTCGTGCCCCTTGACACGCTGATGCCGCTCACCGACAATCCCCGGACGCATACGTTCCGCGGCATCGACTTCCTGAAGGCTTCGCTCGGCCGCGTTGGTGCCGCCCGGTCGGGTGTCATCGACGAGGCGCGCACGATCCTCGCCGGGAACGGGATGCAAGACGCCGCGACGCAAGTCGGGTACCGCGAGGCCGTCGTGGTGACCACGGACGGCACCCGGCCGGTCTTCGTGCAGCGCGCGGCCGTGGATGGGGGAGCGTCCCATGCCGTCGGGCGGGTGGCGAATGACCACCGCGCGGACTGGACCGCGGCGTACCGCCTCTTCACGGGTGACGTCGTCTACGCCTGGCACGCGGGCCTCTACGCCTCGACGGTGGCCGCGTCCCTCCAGGCCGCCGGGTTCGATCTGCGCGTGCAGATCATCTGGCAGAAGCAGCACTTCGCCCTGAGCCGGGGGGATTGTCACTATGGGCATGAGCCCTGTTGGTACGCCGTGCGCACCGGTCGGACGTCGCGGTGGCAGGGCGATCGGACGCAGTCCACCGTCTGGGCGATTCCCAACCGCAACCCGTTTGGGGGCCACGCGATCGGCGCGGATGCGGACACGGGGCACGCCACACAGAAGCCGGTGGCACTCTTCGAGACCCCGATCCGCAACCACACGGAGCCCCGGGAGGCGATCTACGACCCGTTCGCTGGTAGCGGGACGGCCCTGGAGACCGAAGCCCGCCGCCGGGCGATGGTCGGCATCGACAAGCCCATCTTCTACAAGGGACACGCGGTCACGCACGTCCGCGCGTTCAGCGACGCCCTGCTGATGTTTCTCCTCAAAGCGAAGCGACCGGACATCTACCGCGACCGCGGGCCCAGCGGCCCCGGACCCGCGGTGCCCTCATCACCCCCCGCCGGGTGACGCCCGCGTGCTGACGCGACTCAGTCGGGACACCCTGGAGCAAGTCCTTGCCGAACTCACAGACGCTGGATCGCCTGCGGGCGATCCTGACCCCGACCGCCATCCGCGCTGAACTGCGTCGGCGGGCCGTGCCATTCGGCACCAACGACGACCTGCTGTGCTACGTGGAGGACACCTTCGGGGTGCGCATCCCTCGCACCCGCTGCTGCGCCGCGCATCGCACGCCGGCGGAGGCCTTCTGCGAGAGCTACTTTGCCCGGGCGCCGGTAACGGTCTGGGTCGCGTCCCGTGGCTTCGGGGGCAAAACGTCCCTGCTCGCGCTGCTCGCGGCTGCCAACGCGATCCTGTTTGAAACCGACGTCATCATCTTGGGTGGCTCCGGGCAACAGTCGGCGCGGGTGGTCGAACGCCTGCACCGCCTGTGGGCCGCCGGACAGGTCCCCCGGGCGTGGTTGGCCAGCGCACCCACGTTCAACAAGACCACCTTGGCCTGGGGCAACACGATCCAGGCCCTAACAGCCTCACAGACCGCCGTGCGCGGGGCCCACCCCACGCGGCTGTTGCTCGACGAGATCGACGATGATGAAGCTCCCGATTCTGGAAGCCTCCCAGGGCCAGCCGATGGATCAGGGGGACGTCCGAGCCCAGACGGTGATCGCCTCGACCCACCAGCATCCGGACGGCACGATGACCGCCGTCCTGCAGCGGGCGGCCGCGCAGGGGTGGCCCGTCTACGAATGGTGCTATCGGGAAACGCTCGCACCCCACGGGTGGCTGACCGAGGACCAGGTCACCCGCAAGCGCGCCGAGCTGTCCCCGACCATGTGGGCCGTCGAGTACGAACTCCAGGAACCCAGCGCCGAAGGACGCGCCTTCGGACCCGGTCGCCGTGGAGCGGATGTTCGACACCACGCTCGGTACACACATCTCAGCGGGCGATCTCGAACACGGCTGGCGCGGCCAGCCGGGACCCCCCGCCGAGCGAGCTTGGCCTGATCCGGCCGGGGCGTGGTACTGCACCGGCATCGACTGGGCCCAGAAGCGCCACGACACCGTCGCCGCCGTCGTGCGCTGCGATACCACGCCGCTCCAGCTCGTCGCCGTCTACCGCATCCAACGGCGACCGTGGCCGGAAATGACCGAGCGAGTCGGCGCGCTGCTGGATGAGTTTCCAGGACCCGCGGTGCACGATGCCACCGGTGCCGGGTCGGCCATCGGGGAATTCCCGGCGCTCGCAGCGCACCGTCAGCTCCAGGGCGTCACCATGGTCGGCCGTGACCGGGTCGACCTCTTCCGCAACTACATCGCGGCCCTGGAGCGCCACGACCTCACGCTGCCGCGGCTCGACCCCGTCTATCGCGAGCACAAGTACTGCCGGGTCGATGATCTGTTCGGGAACGGCCATCCGCCCGATACGGTCGTCGCCATGGCCTTGGCCTATCACGCGTTTCGCTCCGGCCGCCAACCCGGCGACTACGGCGTCACCCTCTGACGGAGGGAGGCCCGGAGGCTGACCTCGGGTCGCCGTGGTCGCGCTCGTCGTGCACGGTCCTGCCGGGCCGCACGGTGGGGCGGGAGCACCGGCCGACCTCGCGCTCCGTACATGTGCACTCGGCCGCCACTCGTGGCTTCCCACACATCGCCGTCCCGTCGCCCTCGCACATTTCCCTTGCCTGTCGCGCCCACCAGAGCGAATGTGGACGAATGCCGTCTGCCCGCGGCTGCCACCAAGGAGGGACCCAGCCCATGACCCCGCACGAAACCGGCTCGACCACCCCCCCCCCCGGGGACTTACGCGCGGCGCCGCCGCCGCCGCGCACGTTCGGCCCCCAGGGGCCGACCCTGGGAGATCTCAGCGACGCCTACCTCCAGGACTATCAGGTCCGGCAGTTCCGGTCCCACAGCACCGCCCGCGGCCGGGTCGCCCATCTCGCTGCGTTCTTCGGCCGCGTCGCGCGGGCCGCCACGTTGACCACCTCCCAGATCCGCCAGTACCAACTGATCCGGCGCGCCGCCGGGGCCGCCACCGGCACCATCAACCGGGAGACCTCGGCGCTCCACCGCATGGGCACGCTCGCTGTCCACTGGGGCTGGCTCGACACTGTGCCCGGCTTCCCCGATCGGCTCCGCGAGCATCCCCCCCGCCAGGGCTTCTTCGAGCACCCCGAGTACCTCGTCGTCCGCGCCCATCTCCCCGCCCCGTGGCAGGACATCCTCGACCTCGCCTACTACTCCGGCTGGCGCAAGAATGAACTCCTCGGCCTCACCTGGGAGGAAATTGACGAGGCGGGCGGCGTCATCCGGCTCTCGCCCGCGCGCTCGAAGACGCTGGTCGGGCGGATACTCCCGATCTCACAACCCATTGCGAACGCGCTGAACAGACGGCGGGCACGCCGCGACCCCGACAGCCCGCTCGTCTTCCACCGCGACGGCATCCCCGTCCGCCGGTGGCGCACGGCGTGGCGCACCGCCTGTCAGTCGGCTGGGGTGCCGACCCGCTTCCTCCACGATTGCCGGCGCACCGCCGCGCGCAACCTGATCCGCGCCAGCGTCCCCGAGCGGGTCGCCATGCTCCTGACCGGACACAAGAGCCGCGCCATCTTCGACCGCTACAACATCATCAATGAGCAGGAACTGCTCGACGCCGGGGACCAGCTGGTCGCCTATCTGGCGCAGCAGGCGCCGGCGGTACCAGCCCGTCGGCGGCCCCACGCGGCCAGTCCCGCCGCCCCGCGCACCGCATCACCCCTCCGCCTCGTACGACGCGGCATCGCGCTCAACAGCGGGGCGACACGCGATCACAGGCTCTCTTGACACCCGTGGCTGGCGCCTCTACGATGGCGCCGTTGCCGACCTCCGCGCATGTGCACATGACCGCGAAGAAAACCCTCTATTTGGCGAACCCCTATGGCTTCTCCGCGCAACAGCGTGGCGGACCGCTCCACGAGCTTGTGAGGGCGCTGGAGTCGATGGGGGCCGACGTGTGGGAGCCGTTCGCCCGCAACAACCAGATCGACCGGGCGAGTGCGGGCTGGGCGTATCGGATCGGGCAGGCCGATCTCCGGGACGTTCGCGAGGCCGATGGACTGTTCGCGGTGGTCAACGGCTGTCCGCCGGATGAGGGCGTCATGGTGGAGCTGGGCCTAGCGATCGCGTGGGAGAAGCCGGTGTTCCTGTTCCGAGACGATTTTCGCCGGTGCACCGACAGCGAAATGTACCCGCTTAACTTGATGTTGTTCACTGGCCTGCCGGCGGCTGGCTGGGAGGCCGCGTGGTACGGATCGATCGAGGAGATCGCTGATCCCACCAAGGCGCTCGCACGTTGGTTGCGGCATGACAGGCCGCCCGGCGCGGCGTCGGTCGAGGCGGACCCGATAGAAGTATGAGCGTGCTCAGCGCCGGGCTGCAGTCGGTCGGGCTATGCGTCTCGCGGCGTTTACCAAGGCGCGCCCCGCCGACGCGGCGCAAGAGAAGTTGGCCTCTCACGACTGGGTCGCCCGGTTACCGTCGCCAACCGCCTCGCGATCATCCGAGTTGCACACGGCCATGGCCCTGGAACTGAAGTACGCGTCTGACGCGACCCTGCTCCTCGACGACCTGGTCGACTCGCTGGGTAGTCCGGGGAATGCCGCCGGCGTCGTGGTGCCCGTGCTGATGCCGTCGCTGCCCCTGGTGGACCGCACCAAGGCCGCGCTGGCCCGGCGTGGCGGGGTGGCCATGGGCGTAGCGTTCCTCCTGCCTGGCGCCTTTATCGAACATATGGCCCAGCTGATCGGGTTAGACCCGCTCCATCCCTCCTGGCGCCCGCAGGGCTTGGCGTGGCGATTGGTACCGTTGCTGGCGGCCATGGTCGAGGAAGGCGATACTCCTCGCCTGGGGCCAGCGTGCGTGGACAGCCGGGCACGGCACGCGCTAGCCCGCGACGTGGCCGATCGCTTCGACCAGTATCTGTATTTTCGACCGGAGATGATTGCCGCCTGGGACCGGGGCGAAGCCTGGGACGCTCTGCCCGAGTCTGCTCAGGGCGATGAGGCCTGGCAGCGGGACCTGTGGCGGCGTCTCTCCGCCGGGTTGGCCGACCACCCCCATCCGGCTGTGCGCCTGCGCGATCTCGAGACGCGCATCCACGCGGGCCAGGGTGACGTGCCGACGTCACTGGAGGTCCTGGCCAGCGGGCCTCTGCCCCCGACTCTACTACCGTTGTTACGCGCGCTGGCGACCAGAACCAGGGTCTGCCTGCGCGCCCTGCTCCCGTCGACTGAATACCTCGGCGACCTTCGCGCCGGTCGCACGCAGATGCGGGCCGGGCAGGCTGTGGACCTTGCCTGGGAAGGGCACCCCTTGCTGTCCCATCTGGGCAAGCAAGCCGTCGACAGCTTTCGCAGTTTCGAGGAGGCACTGGTCACCGAAGGCCAGGAGTACGACGTCATCGCGCTCCCCGAGCCCCGGTCGGACAGACTCCTCGCCCGTCTGCAGGCAGACATTCGCGCGGCGCGGCAGCCGGGTGCCGCCACGACCGTCCCGCCGGTCACGGCGGATCGTTCGGTGCGTGTGCATCGCTGCCACGGGGCCCGACGCGAGGTGGAAGTGCTGCGAGATGAATTATTGGACGCGTTCGAGAGCCTCCCCGAATTACGGGCAAGCGAGGTCTTGATTCTCGCCCCCCAGCTGGACCTCTACGGACCGCTCGCCGAGGCGATCTTACGGGACGGTGACCCCTCGTTGCCGCTGCGGCTCGCGGAGCGGCGGATCGATCGCAGCGAGCTCTTGGTGCGCGGGATGCACACGCTGCTGCGCGTGGCCGCCGGCCGCGTGCCCCTGAGCGAGGGATTGGCGTTGCTGGCACTCCCTGCCGTCGCCGCCCGCGTCGAATCGCTGGGCATTGACCCGGCCACGCTCGCCGATCGCGTGCGTGCCTCGGGGATTACGTGGGGGCTCAACGCGGCCCATCGTCGGGCGATGGACGCCGGCGACCAGGGCACGGGGACGTGGCGCGAAGGGCTGGACCGATTACTGGCGGGCGTGTGGCTGGGTGACGCGGACACCGCGTCGGACGGGCACCAGCGCCCGGCCCTGCCCGTGTCGGGCGACCTGGGTGCCGACCCAGCAGCTACGCTGAGTGCGTCACTGGACTGGCTGGACGGCTTGGTGTGCCTGCTGGACGATTGGCAGCGTGAAGCCAGTCCCGGCCAGTGGGCCGACCGCCTGGACCGGGTGCTGGACCAGGTATTGGCTGCCGGCGATCGTCGGTTCGACTCGACCGCGGCCGTGGATCTGGTCGGGCAACTTCGCGCCGCCGAAACGGACCATGCGTGCGAGGTCGACATGGATGCCGCCGCCGTGGCCGACTGGTTGGAGCAGGTGACTCAGGAGGAGGGGCGCGCGGTCTCCCGGGTCGGCGGGAACATGGCCATGGGCGGCTTCAAGCCGATGCGCGCTATTCCCTGCCGCGTGCTGGCGATAATGGGCTTGCACGATGCCGCCTTTCCGCGACGGGCCAGGGCGCCCGCTTGGGATCTGCTGGCCGCGGCGCCGCGCCGCGGCGATCGGGATCCGGTGCGTGAAGACCGGCAGCTGTTTCTCGACGCGCTCTTGGCGGCCGGCGACCGCGTGATCGTAACGGCCACGGCCCGCAATATCCGCAGCAATAAGGACGAACCGCTCTCGGCCTGCGTCGATGAATTCCTGCGGGTGGCCGCGGCCACCGTCTCCGACCGTGTCGACATCCGGGAAACCACGTACCGGGACCTGATCGAAGACCACCCGCTGCAACCATTCAACACGGCCTGCTTTACCGGCCCGCGCGCCTCGTTCGACACTGGCCACCTTGAGATTGCCCGCGCGTGCCAGCAGCGGCAGGAAGAGGCCGCACCGTTTCAGGTCGGCGTGTTCGAGCTGCCCGAAGCGGTCCAGTCGGCCGACCTCGAGTTGCACGAGATGATCCGGATCCTCAAAGATCCCTGGTCGGCTTGGCTGGGGTCTCTAGGAGTCGAGATCCCTCAGGCCGGGGACGATCCGTTCGCCCTGGACCGGGAGCCGGTGGCCGCCCCAGCGGCCCTGGACCGGTGGCAACTGCAGACGACGGTCATTGATGCCGTACTCGAAGGACGGACCTCGTTTCTGGAAGAACGCCTGGCGGCCAACCGGTTGCTGCCGTATGGGATCCTGGGCGCCGCGATGGGCAGACGGGCGGTGCAGGAAGCCGAGTCCCTGGCCCGCCACGCTCTGCACGAGGCGGGTGGCCGGCTGCAGCCCCAGCGCTTGGTGTACCGAGACGGGTGCCCGCCGGTGGCCGGCAACATTGCCGTCACCCCTGACCGCCGGCTGCACGTGCTGGTCAGGCCCACAGATCTGAAGGCCGCCGCCCATCATCGTCTCGATGTGTGGGTCCGTGCGACCTTTGCCGCCGCCTGCGGCATGCGAGGCGACACCGTGGTGGTGTCGAGAGAGGGGGAGCGCACGAGGGTGGACCGCCGGCCGGCCCTGGCCCCAGATCAGGCGCGCGCCGCGCTCGACCATCTGCTGCACCTGTGCGCACACGCACGGCGGTATCCGTTGCCATTCGGGCCGAAGACGAGCTTTGCGGTGTTCGCCGCTGGTCAACGTGGCCTCAACGAAACCGACAAAGCTATGAAGGCCTGGCACCAGCAACCCCAGGGCCCGCCGGGTGAAGGCGACAGTGCCTCTGCGCGGCTGACGTGGCGCGATCGGGACCCCTTCGCGGAGAAGATCTTCGACGAGTGGCGACGCGTGGCCGCAGCCGTCTTCGGCCCGGTGGAGGCCTGGTTTGCGACCACAGCGACCCCGTCGCGGCACGAGGCAGACGGTGGCTAATTTCGACCTGCGTACGACCGACGTGCCCACCGGCCTGTCAGTTATTGAAGCTAGCGCGGGCACCGGCAAAACCTGGACCATCTCGCATCTGGTCCCTCGCCTGCTGGTGGACGGGGTGGTCAGTGGCATCGGCGACCTGTTACTGGTCACGTTTACCGAGGACGCAGCCCGCGAACTGGGCGAGCAGACCCGCCGTCAGTTAGCAACCCTGGTCGGGCATGCCGATGCAGGCACCCAGCCCGCCGAGCACCAGCAGGGCATTCTTCTGCTGCTAGACCGCCTTGAGGCTCTCCCCGACCCTGAGCGCCACACGGCCGTACTGCGGCTGCGGCTGGCACTGGATGAAAGCGACCAGCTCGCGGTCTCGACCATTCATGCCTTCTGCAAGCAAGTGCTCGGAGCCGAGGGGTTCTTATGCGGGATGCCTGCCGGGTTCGAGGTCCTACCGGACCCCGGCGAGGCGCAGTCGGATGCCGTCAAAGATACGTGGCGCACCGATCTCGGCGCCGATTCGTTGCTAGCCGCGGTGGCCGCCTGCGGGACGTGGTCAGTCGAGGACGATCTGAAGGCTTGGCGCTCGTTGACCCGCCGGCCATCCACCCGCATGGAGCCGGAGCCACTCTCGCTGCAGAACGCACAAGACGGGGTGGCGAAGGCGCTCGAAGCCCTGCAGGCGACCCGCGCCGACATTCACCGACTGCAGGAGATCGCCGGCCGGGACGCAGTGAGCCTCAATAGGTCGGCGCAGAATCCTGGCGAAGATTCGATCGCGCAGCTGGACACTTGGCACGCGACGGTTGAGACCCTGGACCCACAGCAGCCCCCGGCTGATATTTTTCAGGTCTCCACGCGACTCGCGGGTGCGACATCCTGGTTTGGCCGGAGAGGCGCGGTGAGCAGGGCTGCCTCGGACGAGGCAGGCGCGTTGCCGATTGTGGCCGCTGCCGTGGCGGTGGAGGCCAGCCTCGGCGCGACCGGGTGGGCTTGGTTGGCGCACCTGAACCAGGCCGCTGGGCACCGATACACGCACAGTCTGCGCCGTAGTAACACCGTCACCTACGACGGCTTGATTCAGGACCTGCATCGCGCGCTATGCGCGGGGCCCAACCGCGCGGTTCTCGCCCAGCGGCTGTCGGACAAGTGGACGGTGGGCCTGATTGACGAGAGTCAGGACACCGACCAGCAACAACTGGACATTTTCAGGGCCATCTTCGACCGTGGAACTGGAGCGGGGCGGCTCATCCTGGTGGGCGACCCGAAGCAGGCCATTTACAGTTTTCGCGGCGGAGACCTCTCTGCGTACTTCTCGGCCCGCCCGACGAATGACGCGCGCGTCAGCAGTCTGGCCACGACCTATCGGTCGGCCCCTGGCTTGGTGACAGCGCTCAATACCCTGTTCGGACGCCCCAGCGCTTTCGGCACCCCCGACCTGACCTATCCAGCGGCGACCGCGGCTCACCAGGACGAGGACCTGCCCTTGCCGGAGGACAGGCACGGACGGCTGGTCGCCTGGGTGGTCCCCGACGCCGACACCGAGGACTGGGCTCGTGCCCAGCCGCGTCGGTTGCGCGCGGCCGCGTGCACCGCCACGGCTATCGTGGATCTACTTGGCCGAACGATGGGAACCGACGCGACACGGGTCAATCCATCACACGTGGCCGTGCTGACCTGCACCAACATCGAGGCCGGGCTGGTCCACGAGGCGTTGCGGGCCCGACGCGTGCCGAGCGTGGTTCGCGACGACGGGGACGTCATGCAGAGCGACACGGCCTCCGACCTCGCGGCCGTTCTAAAGGCGATCCTGTCGCCCACCCACCCCGGGTGGCGACGCGCCGCGATGGCGACCCGTCTGTTTGGCTACGACTCGGCCATGCTAGCCACGCT
The DNA here is from genome assembly GCA_965249535.1 of Vicinamibacterales bacterium. Classification (GTDB taxonomy): domain Bacteria; phylum Acidobacteriota; class Vicinamibacteria; order Vicinamibacterales. The sequence goes on along the minus strand of OZ252241.1, from coordinate 760,644 downwards.
CACCACGGCGGACGCCGATGCATGGCTGGCCAATTTCATGACATGGAACGACCTCTGGCATCGCCAAGGGATTGCCGCGGTGATGGCTCGTCTGGAAGCAGATTCCCGTGCCACCCTGCGACTGGCCCGCGCGCCTGCGGGCGCACGGCACCTGACCGACTTGCGGCATCTGGTCGAACTGTTGCAAGCCCGTGAAGCCGAGGGCCAGCATGCGCCCGTCAAGCTCCTGCAGTGGTTCGAGGGCGAGCGGATGTCGGACGGCAGCGCAGCGGATGAACGCCTGCATCGGTTGGAAGAAGACGGCGACGCCGTCCAGATCGTCACGGTACACCGGGCCAAGGGGCTGGAATTCGACTTTGTGTTTTGCCCCTACTTGTGGTCAGTGCGGCCGGATGCCCGTGTCACCGACCGTCTGCTCGTCCGCCGCAACCACGGCTGGGTGCTGGCCGACGGCACACAACGGGACAATCGTGCGGAACACCGCGCCTATACGGCCGAGCGTCTCCGGGAAGACGTCCGGCTGGCCTACGTGGCGCTGACCCGCGCCCGTCGCCGCGTGACGCTGCTCGCCGGCCCCCTGGGCTACACGAGGAAATCGCCTCTGCCCCCAACGTCGCTTGATTGGCTGCTCCGCACCGACGACCAAGTCGACAGCCTGGAAGACTGGTACCGGGACGTGACCGATCGGAAGAAGGATGTCGCCACCTGCGAACATGGCGACACCCTGCGCCGGTTCCACGCGGCGTGCCCACGCGTGATGACCGTGTCTGCCCCGCCCTCGCCCACCGAGACGGTCTGGACCGACCGTGGACATGACGAGACGTCCCTGCACGCGCGTCCCGCCCCCGTGCTCGATCTCCATGCCTGGCACTTAACCAGCTTCTCGCAACTGGCCCATGGGCGGCATGACGAGCGGGAACGCCGCGACGTCGTGGTGGAACCCGAGGACGCCGGCGCCATCGGCGCAGTCGCCGACGCCAAGGACGCCGCCGTGCCCTTGGCCACCTTCGCTCGCGGAACCCACGCCGGCAATTGCTTGCACGAGCTGCTGGAGCAATGGGACTTCCACGAAGACACGGCGGTGCTGGTCGACCGGGGCTTACGACGACACCGGCTCTATTCCGCCCAGGCTGTGGATGCGGTGCGGCACACGCTCGCCGCGCTGAAGACCACGCGCCTCGACGGCCTGGATGCGCGCCTCGACACGGCCGCCTCGAACAAGACTCTGTCTGAATGGGAGTTTCTGCTGCCGCTGGGGCGGGCCGGCATCACCGGGCAAGCCCTGTCGGACCTCTTCGCCCGTCACGCCCGTACCGCCGATGAACGCCACTACGCCCAGGACTTGGCTGGCCTGCCAAGCCAAGAGATGTCAGGCATGCTCACTGGATACATCGACCGCTTGGTGCTGGCCGATGGCCGCTGGGGCGTCGTGGACTGGAAGAGTAATTTCCTGGGACCACGTGTCGCCGACTATCGCCAGCGGGCCCTGTGGCGCTGCGCGGCGGAACAGCACTATCTGTTGCAGGTGCATCTCTATCTGGTGGCGTTACGCCGCTACTTGCGGCTCTACGACTCCGGTGGGGCGGCCGTGTCGGGCAGTCTGCTGTTCGTACGTGGTGTGCTCCCGGGAACGAGTCAGGGGGTGCTCGAGGTCACCCCGCCCGAACCGTTGCTGCAGGAACTCGACCGGTTGTTTCTGAGCCCTGGCCGCGGAGGGCTGACATGAGCCGGGCTGCCATCCAACTATTGACGCGCCGATGGGGCTTGCCCGACGCCGCCACACCAGTACTCAGTCGCTTCTTCAGCGCGTGGGCCGCCGGTCACACCTCGCTCGAGCTGAGCGACGAAGAAGCCGGACTGCTGGCATCCAGCCCCGCCGTCACGAATGGCACGGACGACACCCGTCCAGCTCCGCTGGTTGTACGCGGCACGCGGCTGCAGTCCTGGCGCCTGGATCAGGCCGAGACCCGGGTGGCCACTAGACTGCGAGCGTTGGCCCATGAGGATGTTGCCGTCAGCCGCACGCCCGCCGAGCCTGCGGCCCCAGAGGCGGCTGACGATCTCGCGCAGCTCTTTCCTGACCCACAATCCGCCCAGCGGCGCGCGGCGGGGCTGGGCCTCCGACGGGCGCTCACGCTGGTGACCGGCGGTCCCGGGACGGGCAAGACCACCACGGCGGCGCGCCTGCTGGCCCTCCTGGCGAACCGCCACCCGGGACTCCGCGTCGCGCTGGCGGCACCCACCGGGAAGGCTGCCGCGCGGCTGGGCGAGGCCATCGGCCAGACCGCCCAGACGCTCGACGGACTGCTGGCACCTGTTCGTCTCCCACTGGAGCGCGCTGCCGGCCAGGCGCGCACGCTGCACCGACTCCTGGGCTGGAATCCGCGTACCGACCGCTGCCGGTTCCATGCCGGCAACCCCTTACCTGCTGACGTGGTGGTCGTCGACGAAGCGTCGATGCTGGATCTAGCCCTGTGGGACCGGCTGCTGTCTGCCATGGGGCGCGGCACCCGCCTTGTCGTGCTCGGCGACCATCGCCAATTGGAGAGTGTGCAGCCGGGTCGCGTGCTAGCTGACATGATTATCGCGGCCGATGGTGGGGCCCTGCACAGGTGCCACGTCGAACTGGACCATAACTACCGGTTCGAGTCGCATCCGGGGATCAGCCGCCTCGCGGCGGCCATTCGCCAGTACGACGACGAGGCGGCGGTGGAGACGCTGACCAGCACCGTGTATCGAGAGGAACTGGCCCACTACGCGTCCGAACAGATAGACGACGCCCTGGGCCGCGTCTGGCCGCAGATCATGGAGGTGGTCCGGGCACCGGAGCCGGCACCGGCCTTGGCCGCGCTGGCGCGCGTGCGTATCCTGTGCGCGCTGCGGCGGGGCCACTACGGCGTCGCAGGCATCAATGCCCGGGTCGAGGCGAGGCTGCGCCGCGAGGGACGACCTGCCGGCGAATGGACCCATGGTCGCCCCGTGCTGGTGACGGCCAACGACCCACACAGCGGACTCTTCAACGGCGATGTCGGCGTGCTGCTGGACAGAAAAGATGAGTGCGGAGTCATGGCGTGGTTTCCCAGCCCCCAGGAACCCCGGAGTGTGCCGCTGGCGGCACTGCCAAGCCATGACACGGCCTGGGCGATGACGGTGCATCGCTCGCAGGGCAGCGAATTCGAGTCGGTGCTGCTGGTGCTGCCCCCCCAGGCGCACGAACTCGCCGGACCCGAGCTACTGTACACCGGCGTGACTCGAGCACGCTCGAAGATGCTGATCGCGGCTGACGAGGCGGCCCTGCGCGCGGCCTGCCAGCAGCGCCCGCCACGCCGCACGGGACTGCTCGAAAAACTCAGCACGAAAAACGACCGCCTAGCCATATGATCGCCTTACGGTCACGGCGGCTTTGCGCCACGGCGCGAGGCACGCAGTCAATGTTCGCCATGCGGCGATTAACCCAGCCTGAACCACCCCGGGGTTAGACTCCTTCCGACTCTGGTTTCGCATCAATGGGGAGCAAGCGGTGGGAGATCAGTCACTGAACGAGGGTAGAGTCCGACATGGAAGTAGCGATGGTAGCGGTGGTCCTGGCCAAGGATGTGTTCCAGGTCGCTCTGGCGACGAGCCGAGGACGGAGGCTGGCACACCAGCGGCTGACGGGCCGGCCGTTCGATCTGTTCGTCGACCGGCTCACGGCGGGCGGCATGAAAGCCAAATGGGTCACACGATCGAGCTAAGGAACGAGTGAGATGTTTCGCTTTCTACATGCGGCCGATGTGCACCTCGACAGCCCACTGGTCGGTAGTGGTCTAGTTTGACCTCTCGCGCTCCTGGCGCTCCAGCAGGGCGACCAGATCCGAGATTTCCCACAGCCGATCCGTCACGTCCGCCGCCTGAGCCGGCGTCGTCCGCAGGGACGAGTGGATCTTCACGAAGTTGTAGTGCATGAAGTGCAGGGCCACCGAGTGCGCGTGCATCTCTAGCTTCTTGCTGAAGGCGTTGGTCAGCCGCGTGAACCGCCGAATCGACATCCGCATCGTGAGGTTCTGCCGCTCGACGTAGGACGTGCTGATGTGCTTCGGGTCGGGCTCGCCCGTCACGACATGCGGGACCGCGCCCTTGCACCTGGCCGGACTGTACCGCTTCTCGGTATCGTCGGCCCCGTAGATCTTCTGGAGCATCGCGTAGTCCACGTCCAGGTTGAACGCCGATTCAACTGCCTCCAGATACGGCCGGTGTCCGTCCGTCGTCAACTGCACCCGATGCCGCAGCCGCTCAGCCAGATCGTGCATGAAGTCGTACGCGGTCGCCAGATCACGGGGGCCGATCCGCCACGACGGCACGAGCTTAGTGTCGGCATCAATGGCCGTCCAGGTCCACACGTCGCCTGCACCCTCCGGGGCGTTCTTCGCTCGCTCGACGTTCTTCTGCTTCGCGTAGACGAAGCTCCAAATCTCGTCGCACTCGATCCGGCGACACGTCAGGTTCCGCAGGTGCTCGTCCTGGTACTGGGCGCAGGCCGCGCCCAGGTCGCGCAGCAGCTTCTCGACGGTCATCCGGGCCACACCGGTCATCCGAGCCGTTGCGCGAAGCCCACAACCCTCGACGAGGGCCGCCACCAACGCAATTCGCTTCTCCGTGGTCAACCGATTCATGAGCCCAGAGTATGCTGGGAGACGTTATTTGTCAAGAATAAAAGTAAATTTAACTCCATACGTTCAGTCGTTCATTGACAATTCGGCTACGGCTGGATATACTGCGGCTGGTGGTAGACGGAAATCGATTTTCGGGACGCGAAACTGGCGCTTGCCGAGACAGACCGCGCGGCCGAGACTCGGTTGCCAATCGCGGTGATCAATTCTCTCAGGGACAAGCTGGTCTTCCTTCGGGCGGCGTCTGATGAACGAACCCTGCGGAACTGGAGGAGCCTACATTACGAAAAACTGAGCCGTCCTGGCGATCAACGATCCATTCGGCTCAACAAGCAGTGGCGCCTGGTGTTCACCATCGACACGAAGGCGAAGCCGAACAGAATGACTGTGCTTGGCGTGGAGGACTACCACTGAATTGGGGATTCAAATGACTGCCATGAATGCAACATGGGTAAAGCATCCGGGCTTCTACATCAAGGAAGAGATGGAGGAGCGGGGTTGGCTGCAGCGCGACCTCGCCTTTGTCCTTGGTGTCCCCGAGCAGGGCGTCAACATGATCCTGTCCGGGAAGCGCAACATCAGTCCCGACATGGCGCGGGCGCTGGCCGACGCTTTCGATACGGACGGCGACTTTTTCGCCCGGCTGCAGCTCGCCTACGACATGGCTCATGCGCGCGTACCGGCGCCAAGCGTGGCCTCGCTCGGCAATATGCAGTCTCAGTATCCGGTTCGCGAAATGATCAAGCGGGCGTGGATTGCACAGGCCGACACGCCGCTCATGGAGGAACAACTGGTCCGGTTTTTTCAAGTCGACGCGGCCGATGAAATCCCGTACCTGGCGCACGCGGCGAAGAAGAGCCGGTACGAGGAACGAGAGATTCCGGCACCCCAGCTCGCCTGGCTCTTTCGGGTGCGGCAGATTGCCAGGTCAATCACGGTGCCGGTGTACTCCGAACGGGCATTGAAGACGGCCATTGGCGAGTTGGAGTTGTTGCTTCGCGCTCCCGAGGAGGCGCGCCACGTGCCGAGAATCATGGCCGAGTGCGGCATCCGCTATGTCGTTGTTGAGAAGCTGCCCAAGGCGAAAATTGACGGAGTGTGTTTTTGGATCGACGGCTCACCCGTCATCGGCATGTCGCTGCAGCGGGACACCATCGACAACTTCTGGTTCGTCCTGCGCCACGAGATTGAGCACGTGCTTCGAAGAGACGGCCAGGACGAGGAAGTGATCGACGAAGACCTGGCCGGAGCACTCCGCGCGGGGATCACGATTCTCCCAGAGGAAATCGCTGCGAATGCGGCGGCGGCGGATTTCTGTGCTCCGCGAGACGGGCTTGATTCGTTCCTGCTGCGAAAGAAGCCGTATTACTACGAGAAGGACGTTGTGGCGTTTGCGAAGCTCCATCAGCGGCACCCCGGTCTGATCGTTGGGCAGATGCAGAAGCGGATGGACCGCTGGGATTACCTCACGCGCCACCTCGTCAAAATACGGCAATTCGTGCTGCCCTCGGCGATGGCCGATGGATGGGGGCAGACCATTCCTGTGTCGTTGTAAAAACACCAAGGTTGGACCAATGACGAAAAACGAGAAACTCCAGGCCATTTTCCATCTGTACGAGACAGAGCACGAACAGGCACCATCTCGTACTCGGGACGCCGTTGACTGGGCCATCAGCCAGGGCTTGCTCGCAACGCCACCCCCCATCGACCCGTGCGAGGCCCTCGCGAACCAGATGTCCAAGGCCCTAGCGCAGGAGCTGGACACCCACAAAGGCCACCGCTATCGGGTCAACCATGCCGTCCGGACCACCAAGGACGGAAAGCCACAGTCGTTCTGGGCAATCATGGGATTCGCTCCCCATGAGCACATGGAGAAAGCCTTTGCGCAACGTCGGGAGCACATCGTCGGCGAGTGCGCTCAGTTGAACACCGACGTGGTTGTATACAACGACATGAACGAGGGGAAGGTGCCCGAAATCCAGATCATTCTAGATTTCAGCGAGGATGTTGCGGAGCGCCAGCAGCAGTAGCGGGTTACTTCTTCCAGCGTGCCTGGGCAGCCAGTTTCGCGATTTCTGTCCGCTCCTCCGGTGTCAGCCGGTTCGCCCTGGCCGGACCGCCCTTAAGGCCACCCGCCCGCTGTGGACCAGGAGGGGCGGCGTCCTGGGCTGCACCCGTCGCAATGTCGACGACGAGCTTGCCCAACTGATTTGGATCGCGCGGCCGCTTTTTTTTCGCCCGAGTCGGCACAACCCAATTGTCGCACATCGGGGCGACCTGTCCAGGGGCCGCGCATTTCAAACTAGACCACTACCCACTGGTCGGGCTCGACCGCTATGAATCAGCGCCTGTTACCGCGGTGCGCAGTGCCACGCGGCGCGGCGGACGATCCAGGGCTACGAAGCCCTGCACATGATCCGGAAGGGGCAGGCGAGGTGGGTGAGCGGTTCGGATGTTCAGGCAACAGATTCAGTGCATCAAGACGCTGTTCGACGTGGCGGCATGAGACGAAGCCGGGGCGACTTGACCAATCGCGCGCGTGTCGCTTTTTGAAGGTTGCAACGCAGCCGTGCAATCCGCTCTCGGCCAACTGGCGGCGCTGCCGGCCGTTGTGGCGACCGCAGCGGCAGACATCCTGCCTGGTGTGGTGAAGCAGGCGCGCAGCAGGCGTCGCGCCGATGGCTTCACGATCCCGCGGCTCAGGACATTGCTTGACGAGCAGGCTGATAACCTCATTCAGCCATGGCTTGCAAGCCTAAGGAAGCTCCTCCGCGCGTCCCGCGCCGCCCATCACGCGGCTGCTGCTGCAAAGGCTCTGGTCGAAATACAGACGTCCTCGCTCTCCGATCTCGACCCGCCCGCGCTTCGCACAGCCTTCGCTGCTCTCTCCTCAGCACAGGAATCGCTTCGCCTTGCCGTCGCAACCTATACAAGTCCGGTCAAGGCCCTCGTTTCCGCCCTGGCTGCCGTGATTGATCTCCAATCAGACACTGCGGGCTGACAGGACTTCCTTGACGTCACCAAAGAGCCAGCAGCCTTGCGCAATGGCCTGATTGAGGCCCGCGCCCGCGCCAAGGTGCTCAAAGAGCTTAAGGCAGCACTAAAACAAAGGGAACTACCCACTTGACGATCCTAGTAGCAGTAATGCTTTCGCCATCAGTCGGCAATCTCAGCGCTGACTTCCGTATAGAGAGTTGGCTCGCACGTGATATCGGCAATGATCCATCGACCATTCTGTACAGGCGTTCTGTTAATTCGGGATCTGTCGGCACAAACATCTTAGATACTGATGAAGGATCGAACGGTGCGTTGCTCACTGTTTACAACCGACCGTGACTTACGAACCGAGCGAACTCCCCTTGCGTGAACACGTGGAGTAGTCGGTTCTTTCCGGCCTGGTTGGTCAGCCACTGCTTAGCGCCAGCGGAGTAGCCGTCCCCGTCAAGAATGATGATGGTGTCAAACTGATTCTGCGAGATAGACAAAACCTCGAACGGGTACTTCTCTTCAACGCTCCCACCTGATGCCTGCCACTTACACTGAATCACCAAACACTTAGAGTAGAGGCGTGGGTGGTAGAGAATGGCATCCACGCGCCGTTTCTTGCCGTAGATGTCTTTTCCGATCTCGCACTGGCGCGTGTAGATGGGCTGTTCCAGCTCCCGAGCTGGAAAGAACCGAACGGGCGGCACCAACAGGTACTCACGTTCGTTCAGCACGTCCGCCACGAAGTCTTCCAGCCGCCGCCCAGATCGGTTTGCGCCAGTGGCCATTACCCGACAATCAACAGTTGAGGTCCCTTGCCGCGCCCATTCCCATCGCTATTGATGCTACGTGGAGCAGAGACCGTGTGACGGGTGAAGTCTCGATACAGACGCCTGATACTCTCCGTATCGCTATTAGACACGATGACGTGTGCCCCAGCCTTGCGCCACTGTCGACAGGAATCCCGAAGGGCCTTTTGATCGTCGGCGTTAAAGCCTTCACCGGTGTAGCCGGTGAAGGTCCCAGCATAGGGTGGGTCACAGTATACGAGGTCGCCGGCCTTTGGTTCGATGCGGTCAAATGACCTGGCCGTGATCGTGGCCTTGGCCAGCACGTCTGACACCGCCCGTAGGTTCTCAATATCACAGATCGTCGGGTTTGTATGTCGCCCAATCGGAACGTTGAACTGTCCGTGCTTGTTGACTCGATAGAGCCCGTTGAAGCACGTCTTGTTGAGATAGATGAACCGAGCGGCGAGCAGAACTGGGTCTTGTTCATCGTGCATCTTGTTGCGGACATATAGGTAATGGCGACGGTTGTGCTTCCGTTTGTGCGCCTGCAACGCCTCAATAACTGCATCTGTCCGTGCGTGAATTATCCGATAGGCGATGATCAAGTCAAGGTTTACGTCTGACAGATGCGCTTTGCGAATGCGGCTGTCGAGCGCAAAGAACACCGCACCGCCCCCAAGGAATGGCTCCCAATAATCTCCGAACTTCTCTGGCAGGACCTTGACGATCTCAGGGACAAGGGACCGCTTTCCTCCCGCCCACTTCACGAACGGGTACGCCCTGGGCCGGTCAAGATACTTAACAGTCGTGTGTTTAAGAACCTTATTGAAGGCAGAAAGCGGGTCAGTCTTGGGTGCAGCCTTCATGCGATGAGGTCCTTATAGCTCAGCCGTGCATCGTTTGTCAGGCCACGACCGAGCGCATCGTTCACGGTTCCTTTCTTACCGTTCAGCCGTCTGTTTTGCCGGTAGCACACGGCATTGAGGTAGAGCTGGGTGTGCTTCCGACTCCACCAGTGGTGCGTCCCAACGTAGACCCGTTTAGTCATGGCCCACACGCTCTCGATGCTGTTGGTATGCGTATTCCCTCTTACATATTCACCAGCCGAGTGATTCACGCGGTCTACCGCATAGAACCCGTCTAGTGCCCCGTACGCCCTGTTGTCATCGGCGTGCACCTGCGACCCCAGCGCCACGTGCTGAATCATCAGGGGGGTGATGTCTTTCCCCTTGGTGGACCGGACCTGAAACGCGCGGGTGTCACCGCCCCGCTCCCGTATGCCGAAGGCAACCGTCTTGGTCTTTGTGCTCCGTCCTTGCGTTCCAGTCGTTCGCTTCCAGGCGTGCTTGTTTCGTTCCTTTCCACCGATGTAGGTCTCATCAACCTCGACATGCCCGCCGAGCATCCCGTTCGTGCCGCCTTTCGCCACAGCGTTGCGAATGCGCTGGAGCATGAACCAGGCAGTCTGTTGTGTCACGCCCAGATGCTTGGCTAACTGAGTTGAAGCGATGCCCTTGGAGTGTGTAGTTTCCAGGTAGATGGCTAGGAACCACTTAGGAAGTAGCTTGACTGGACTGTCCCCAAAGATGGTGCCAGTAATGAGACGAAATACGCGCTTGCAGTCGGAGCACCGGTGGCGCTGCCCATCGGCGTAATGGTAGATCTTCCCCAGGCTCCCGCAGCGTGGGCAATACGGGCCATCCTTCCACCGGATAGCCTCAAGGTGGGACAGACACGCTCGAACGGTTCCGAAGGTTTGTGCAAACTCAGGTAGGGTCATGGCTGTTTCTCGCAATATCAACAAAAGCCATTATACAGAACCAATCAAGGATCGTCAAGTAGGTAGATCCCAAAACAAATCGATAAGGCCAAGGAGGCTGTGTTCGACGACAAGTTCGCGGCATACAGCGACGTCATCCAGACATGGTGGGAGCGTTTGCGGCCGGATGAACCAACATTCTTCTCGGCCGTCCAGCCGTGCAAAGGCGCCAAACGGACCATCGATTTCAAGGCCGGCCTTTCTGCTAATCCAGACCGATCTTCGCCGAAGATGCGCGACGTTATTGCGATCTTCAGCCAGTCCCAGCTTCATTGCCTTGGGCTGGCGCTCTTTCTCGCTCGCGCCTAGCACGAGGGCTCCGGATTCATCGTGCTGGACGACCCTGTGCTCTCCAGCGACGACGACTACCGCGTTCACTTCAATTCGACAGTGCTTGAGGAACTTCTCAAGCGCCCGATTCAGGTTATCGTTCTAACCCAGGATCACGCGGCCTGGGAGGACATCGAGTTCCGGCATCGCCATCTCTGGATTTTGAAGGCCCAGCTCTATGTTGATTCACCACAGACAGGCACGATCATCGAAAACACGAGCGACACACTGATGGCTAAAGTCAATCGAGCCAAGTCTATGGCGAAAGGTGGTCACCCCAATGTCCGGAAGGAATGCGGAATCCAGCTTCGTGACGCCGGTGAGCTGTTCTGCAAGGAAATACTCGTCAAGGACAAGCGCAACCAAGGTGACCGGAACGCCACCCTCAGTGACTTTGAAGGCAAGATGCCGGAGTGGCTATGTCCCCGCGTCGAGCCGTTCCTTGACGAAGGACCCGTCTCACCCCGGGAAGCTGGAAGCGTTAAAGAAGGCCGTGAATTCAGCCTGCCACGACAACACTCCCCCTGGTTCATCCGAAATGACGCAAGCCTGCGGTGAGATTGGATATCTCGCCAAAGAATACCTTCGGTAGAGATCATCACTGGATCTCCATCCAAGCAGCCTGCCGGCCCGAATGCCCATCCTCACTTGTTGTGCGCCATTAGCCCTGCTCCGCGGCGGCAGTCGGGGTAGCGCGCACCGCGCCGCGCCAGGTCGCTACGCTGACCTCCGGTATCCCTGTCACGTTCGCTGCTACTGCGCTCCTAGTCCTCCTGCACCGCTCCCGCACGGCCTCCTGTCCAGGTTGCTCATCCCCTTCCGCCAGCTCTACATGAGCGGAAGGGGATGAGCAACCTGGACAGGAGAAACGAAATGGCAAACAACACCAACGGCAAGCCCGTCGCGGAGATCCGAGTCGGCAGGATCACCGCCACCATCTGGCAGAACACCCCCACGGACGAAGGTGTGTTCTACAGCGTCCACATCACCCGCCTTTTCCGCCGCGGTTCCACCTGGGATCGCACTCCCGCATTCGGCCGCGATGACCTTCTGACGGTCGCGAAGGTCGCGGACCTCGCCAATACGCGGATCTACGAGTTGCAGAACGCAATCGAATTCTGCAACCCGCAGGATGCCGCCGACGCCGATCGTTGAGTGCGTGCACCCAGGCAACGATGTGTTCGCGGTGGTCGGGATCGAGAAAGTTCTGGGCTCGACCTTTCCGGAACATGGTCGAGGCGTCCGCTATCAGAACCTGTCCCTTCTGCGTGGCAAGCTTCGCCCGACGGAGGACGACAATCGCGGGCGCGAGCCCTGTGCCATAGAAGATGTTCGGGCCCAACCCAATGACTACTTCGATGAGATCGCGCTCCAAGAGGTGCTGCCGAATGGCGCCCTCGGCACCCTTCCGGAAGAGCGCGCCCTGCGGAAGCACAACCGCCATGCGGCCCGTGCCTGCCGCCCGTACGGTCCAAAAACGAGATCGTGGGGGTGACGGCCGGTCATGTAGCACGCGGCTGACCGATAGGAGTCGTGCAACATCCCACCGAGCCGCTGGCGCCACGGGACGCGACCACGGGGTGGCGGGGCCGTCGACAGCGGCAGGATCAGGCGATGGTCGAGCCCTGGTGATTCTGTTCGTGGTGGTCGTGCGCTTCTTGCGGTCGGGGGCTGGGTCTAGGGCGCGCTCCTTGCGCACGGTGGCGAGGGGGCCTCGTGCGACCTGATGACCGAGGTGGCCGAGCCCCCCCCCCCCCCCGAAGACGGGCATCGCCCCACGCGCGGTTCTCGGGGGCCATCCGGACGATGCGCCAGCGGATCGTGTCCATGACCCGTGGGCGGCCCGGTCCGCGACGGCCACGACGAGGAACTGCAACACGTGGGGAAAAGGCGACGGACGGGGCGAGCGTCCAGCGTAGAATCAGCCCGTCGGACGGCGTCGATCGGGTTCTTGGACAGTACGACGGGAAGCCATGAGCAGCGAGCCCAGACTTGACAACAAAACTGTTTGCAATCATTAATTGATGGCAACAATACCGTTGGAAATGATAATGGCAGGATTGAAGAAGGCGGGGTCGATGGGGATCGCTTCTTCGACCGGGAAGCTGAGCTCGACGTGCTCACGGATCGAGTGTGGAACGGAACCCATACGTTGCTGACCGCGCAACGACGGATTGGCAAGACGAGCTTGGTTCGGGAACTACTGCGCCGCCTGGCGGCCGCGGGGTGATTCGAGACGGTCTTCGTCGATCTGGAGGGTGTCGGTACGGCGGCGGACGCCGTAGTCGAGATCGGGGTTGAGTCACGGCACATACAGAGTGCATGGGACCGAATCAAGTCCGGGTTCTCCAATGTCCTGCGCGAGGTCGACGATCGAATCGATACACTGGCCGTCGCCGAGGTGCGCGTGAAGCTGCGGGCCGGGATCGACCGCGGAAGCTGGCAGCAGAAGGGCGATGCGATCTGCGCGGCCTTGGCGAAGAATGAGCGGCCGGTGGTGCTCGCGATCGACGAGCTTCCGATCCTCGTCAATCGAATGCTTAAGGATCACGACTACCGCATCACGCCGGTGGGAAAAAGGATGTCGACGAATTCCTGAGTTGGCTACGCAAGAACGGCCAGGACTACCGAGACCGGATATGCTTCATCCTCTCCGGCAGCGTCGGGCTGGAGCCGATCCTGCGACAGGCGGGGCTCAGTGCCCATGCAAACATCTTCTCTCCCCTGGATCTGAAGCCCTGGACCGAGAAGACCGTACTCGACTGCCTTGCCGCGCTCGCGGAGACCTACCACCTCGACCTGCCCCTCGCCGCGCGTAAGGAGATGTGCCGACGGCTGTGGTGTCTGGTTCCCCACCACGTGCAGCGGTTCTTCGACAGCTTGGATGAGGATCAGCGCCTGGCCGGTCGGCGCCGTGTCTCGCTCGAAGATGTCGAGCGCGTGTACAACGGCGAGATGCTCAGCATTCGCGGGCAGGCGGATATGGATCACTACGAGAGCCGGCTGAAGCTGGTCCTCGGACCCGATGGCTATCGGGCCGCGCTCTCTCTATTGACCGAAGCCGCGGTCAATGACGGCGTGCTGCAGCGCGGCGCCATCGACCGCTACAGCGAGCACTTCCGGGTCTGGGCGGTGGCCGATCATCCGGTGCCGATTGACGACGTGCTTCGAGTGCTCGAACACGACGGGTATCTGGAGCCACGGGGAGACGGCTACCGTTTCGTCTCGGGCCTGCTCGAGGATTGGTGGCGCGACCGGCATGGCCGACATTTCGTCCCCGTCGCGCGGCGGTCGGGCTCGCAGGGGGGCATGACGGGATGACCGCGCTCACTCGCAAGTACAACCCGGGGTTTCTCACCGACGACGAGCTCGTGGCGTCGTACTGCGTGCGAACGACGGAGTTCGAACTGCTCGTCGAGGTCCTGCGCGAGTGCACCGGATGCTCGAATCCGCACCAGCTCGTGATCGGCCCGCGGGGCAGCGGGAAGACGAGTCTGCTCCTGCGGGTCGCGGCCGAGGTACGCAGGGATGCCGCGCTGGCGCCGCGCTGCTTCCCGGTCGTCTTCGCAGAGGAGAGCTACGAGGTCGCCACTGTCGGGGAATTCTGGCTGGAGTGTCTGACCAACCTGGCGACTCAAGCTCCGCGCCGGGAGGAGGCGTCAGACCTGTTGGCGCTGGCCGATCGTTGTCTCGGCGCGCTGCTGGACTTCGCAGACCGGGAGGGCAAGCGGCTCGTGCTGATGGTCGAGAACGTGAACATGTTGTTCGGGGACATGGCCGATCCCGATGCGGGCTGGCGGTTGCGAAAGATCCTCCAGACCGAGCCGCGGATCATCGTGTTCGCGAGCGCGACCAGCCACTTCGACGAGATAGACCACCCGGACCGCGCCCTGTACGACCTCTTCCGGATCCGCCCGCTGCGCCCCCTCGACACGAAACAATGCGCCGTTCTGTGGGAGACCGTGTCCGGCCGCCGCCTAGCGCCAGAGACGGTTCGTTCGCTGGAGATCCTAACCGGGGGGAGTCCGCGGGTGATCTCGATCGTGGCCCGCTTCGGCGCCGTCGCGGGCCAGGCCAGTTGGTCGAAGCACTCATCCGCTTCATGCAGTCGTACTACTCACCGCCCGAGCTGAAGGACATCAGCGCTCGAATGGTCCATGACGCAGCCGGCCCAGGTGCGGAGATGCGGTCGCTGCATCGGATCGCACTTGCGAGGTTGATGGAGTTGCCGAGCGTAGCCAAGTGCCGCGGCGAGTTGCTGGCGATGATGCCCGCAGGTGTCGTAGCGGTTTCCTGTCAGGGCTCGGCGCCTGCGGATGTGGCGCAAACCACTGCGGCCGGCATGCGGGCGGATGACGATCGGGCAGAGCGGTCTCAAGGGAGTCCCGGCGAATCGGCCGAGACGGCGGCGAGGGAGCTTTTTGAGACAACAGCCGCGTTGAATGGTCGGAACCGCGCGGAAGACACCGTGGAGGCCTACGACGAGGTAATCCGTCGCTTCGGGGAGAGTGAGATTCCCGCCGTTCTGGTATGGGCCGCAAAGGCTCTTGTGAACAAAGGGACCGTTCTCCGCGATCTGAAGCGGCCGCAGGACGCGCTGGAGGCCTCTGACGAGGTGGTCTGTCGTTTCGGGAAGAGCGAGACCCCGGCCCTCCTTGAACGGGTTGCGACCGCCCTCGTGAACAGAGGGGCCGTCCTCGGCGTGTTGAACCGGCCGCAGGACGCGCTGGAAGCCTGCGACGAGGTGGTCCGTCGTTTCGGGGAGAGCAAGACCCCGGCCCTCCTTGAACGGGTTGCGGGCGCCCTTGTGAACAGAGGGGCCGTCCTCGGCGTGTTGAACCGGCCGCAGGACGCGCTGGAAGTCTGCGACGAGGTGGTCTGTCGTTTCGGGAAGAGCGAGATCCCGGCCCTCCTTGAACGGGTTGCGACCGCCCTCGTGAACAGAGGGGCCGTCCTCGGCGTGTTGAAGCGGCCGCAGGACGCGCTGGAAGCCTGCGACGAGGTGGTCCGTCGTTTCGGAAAGAGCGAGACCCCGGCCCTCCTTGAACGGGTTGCGGGCGCCCTTGTGAACAGAGGGGCCGTCCTCGGCGTGTTGAAGCGGCCGCAGGACGTGCTGGAAGCCTGCGACGAGGTGGTCCGTCGTTTCGGGAAGAGCGAGACCCCGGCCCTCCTTGAACGGGTTGCGACCGCCCTTGGTAACAGAGGGGCCGTCCTCGGCGTGTTGAACCGGCCGCAGGACGCGCTGGAAGCCTGCGACGAGGTGGTCCGTCGTTTCGGGGAGAGCAAGACCCCGGCCCTCCTTGAACGGGTTGCGGGCGCCCTTGTGAACAGAGGGGCCG
This sequence comes from Vicinamibacterales bacterium, assembly GCA_965249535.1. GTDB lineage: Bacteria > Acidobacteriota > Vicinamibacteria > Vicinamibacterales. Next base: position 744,731 of record OZ252241.1, on the reverse strand, counting down.
TCCTCGGCGTGTTGAACCGGCCGCAGGACGCGCTGGAAGTCTGCGACGAGGTGGTCCGGCGTTTCGGGGAGAGCAAGACCCAGGCCCTTCTTGAGCGGGTTGCGACCGCCCTTGGTAACAGAGGGGCCGTCCTCAGCAATCTGAACCGGCCGCAGGACGCGCTGGAAGCCTGCGACGAGGTAATCCGTCGTTTCTGGGAGAGCGATTCCTCTGTATTTAGTGTGGAGGTCAAGGGGGCACTGCTCTGGCGAGCGGACATTGAGCTCAAAACCCGCCAATATGAGAAAGCTGTCGAGACGGCCGGCCGGGTAATCAATAGACGTCACAGGGGATCGCCAGAACAGCAATTGCGCGGCCACGTAATTCAAGCCAAGGCGCTCCTCGCAGGCGGCGATCGGTCCGCGGGCGAGCATGCCGTCGAGGCGGTTCTTGCCATTCTCCCGGAGTTGGGTTCTATCTCAAGGGAGGGCCTTATGGCCCTGATGGACTTCAGCGTGGACCTCGGACCGCAGCGCACGTGCGAGCTCATCCAGACATCGCCGTCGGCGCCTCTTCTGTTGCCGCTGACGACGGCGCTGGAACGGGAGCTTGGGCATGAGCCCCGAGTGGCGCGCGAGGTCGGTGAAGTTGCTCAGGACATCCAGCGGACGCTGGCAGACCGGAAAAGCGAAATGAATGCTGCGCAGCGGCCCTAGTTCGGGTTGCCGACCTGATGGTCATTCCTTGCCGACCGCAGATCTACGATGTAGAGATCATCACCGAATGGTCCAACAATTCGGTCGCGGCGCTGGTCAGGGCTGCTGGCCTGATGTCAGCGCGGCCGGTCACTGGCAGAACGGCGCGATTGGGGGGACGCACGTCAAAGTCAACCGGCGCTGGGAGTAGGTCTGAGCCAGCGGGCGCACCTCACGACTCCAGGGGCACTGCCACGGTCGGGTCACGCGGCGTGGCGATAGTCGCACTTCAACAGCCCCGCCTTGTGCAAAAAATGGATCGGTCCGTACCTGCCTGTGCGCGTGAGAATTGAGAGTGCCTACAAGGGCTGAATGACGGCCGCGACTCTCCCTCTCCCGCGGCTTCTGCTGACGGTTTCTGGCTGGGGGCAGAGGCCTCAGCAGGACGTTATCGCCTCCCTGGTCAAGGAGAACCGGGGCCTCAACGAGCCGCGTGGTGGCCGGAAGCTCCGGCTGCCTGACGGTCAGCGTCGTCGACTGGCGGCGACGGCCAGGCTCCTCGGGCGACGGGCGCTCGACGCCGTCGCCACGCGCGTCACCCCCGATACGCTGATGCGCTGGCATCGCCGTCTGATCGCCTGGAAGTGGACTGACGTGGCCCGGCGGGTGGCCCGGCCTGGCCTGAGGCAGGCAAGCAGCGACCTGATGGTCCGGAGGGCTTGTGAGAACGACCGCTGGGACGACTGCCGCATTCACGGCGCACTGAGAACGCTCGGGCATCGGGTGGCGGCAAGCACGATCGGCACGGTGCGCAAGGACCACGGGAGACGCCCGGCATCGGGTCGGCCCACCTCGTGGCGAACGTTCTTGCGTGCGCAGTGAGGCCCGGAGGGAGCTGGCAGGGACTTCTTCACGACAGACGTGTGGACGCCGCTCGGGCGCACCACTGACGACAGGCTCTTCCTCATCGATCTGAAGACCCGACGGGGTCTTCATGGCGCCGGGGGCCAGGCACCTGCCTGATCCGGAGGAGGGGGTCCGTCGGGCGCACCATGTCGTCATCTGCGACCGCGACGCGAAGTGCACGGTGGCGGTCCGGTTCGCGGCGGCCCGACATTCGGATAGGACGGGCATGCCAGCTCGGTGCGCAGCCCTGTCGCGGCGCAGCGTGTCGGTGACCACCCGCCCCGGCGGACGCGCCTGCCCCTGCCACAGCGTGCGGAACAAGCGTGTCGCCGCCCGACAGTCGCGACGCGACTGGACGAGGCTATCGAGAGGACGTCACCCTCGTGGTCGACGGCACGCCAGAGCGCGCCCCGCTGTCCCTGGAGGGTGACGAAGCCCTCGTCTAGGGGCCCGAATGTCGTCCAGCCGGCCCTGTCGACGCGTGAGCCGGCGCGCGTCTACTGAACCAACCGTGAGGCACCACAGCCGGATCGCTGCGTAGGACACCGTGCGGCCGCGGTGGGCCAGGAGATCTTCGACAGCGCGAACGCTCACACCGACGCGGTGAGACAGCCAGACGGCGTGGCTGATGATCGCGGGGGGCAATCGATAGCCATGGTCGCTCAGCGTGTCGCGGTTCATCGGCCAAGTCTGCCACGCTCCCACTGCACTTGACAGTACCGTCTTTAGGACTGGCCGTGGGTGTGCCGCCCTTGGGGGAGGATGGAGTCCCGCCGCGAAGCGACGGATTAGAAAGTAGGGGGCTGGCGTAAGTACATCTCTAGAATATGCCAAACCACGTAGAAGAATACCCCTGCCAGTAGTGCCCGGACCTGCAACAAATGGAATCTACCGGCACGCGTTCCGTACTGTTTAACCTTTTCCCTGAGGACCTCTGGTGCCTCCGGAATGTGTGACCACTCCGGATGGTAACCGGATTCGACTGTGAGTAGGTGGGAGTTTACATGAAGTGTCGCCATGACACTCCTCAGCTGACGAAGACCGAAATAGAAACTCAGAAACCAACTAGACATCGCCAATCCCAAGGGTATCTGCGACTAAGCGGCACCTCCCCCTGGGTCTGGTTGAGCGCGAATCCTACAGCAGCGCCCACCACAGCAAGTAAGTAGAACGCGTGTCTGACGTACAAGTCACGATGAGCACTAGCAACTGCTGCATAAACCGCATCTGCCATTCTGAATTTCTCCCCGTGGCGCCAGGTCGAACAGGGCCCGGTCCTGGTCGCGCTCTAAGAACGCATCGAGGCCCTTCATGAGGCATTGTCAAGTTGACGAAAATCACGTCGATCACCTCCCAAGATGCTGGGCCCTAGCTCGTCGCGGGCCCAGCATGCTGGGCATCAAAAACAGCCGTCAGCCTCAACTTGACAATACCATTGCTCGGGTGATCCCAGCTGCTTCACCAGCCTGCGGATGGATTCCGGTCGATTCGGAATCACCCCCATGGATCGCACCGTCCCGCCCGGCTCAGCCACGGCGACCGCGATCGTGTCTGCATGCACATCGAGACCGACGAACCGTACCTTCTTCATGACCAGCGCCTTTCGCACAGGGCTCTGCGGGATGCAGGGCTCGAACTCGCAGCGTACTCACGAACTGCGAATCGGAGCCGGTCGTTCCATCATGCACTAAGTCGAGGGTCGCAGGTTCGAATCCTGCCGGGCGCGCCATTTCTCGCCAGATTCTGCAGATTGTGCGGAGGAATGACCACCGCTGTGGTCATTCCTTTCAGTTCACCGCTCTCGTAATAAGCCATGTTCAGTCCGCGCACCGCCACGCTCTTTTTGCGATCGCGCCAGGCGGTTGCCTGAGTGACGGCGCGGGTGCGAAGGGATATCGCTGGCGCTAACGCTAAAGCCGAGGTGGAGTGCAGCCACCGACGTCGCGTCATGACTGTCATGGGACTAGTCCAGCGCAGACTGCTCTGCGTTCGGACAGCGTGCGCATACGAGCCGAGCACGCCGACGCAGACAGCGAGCCATTAAGTCCTCCTGGGGCTAGACAGGAAACAGGCTGATTGTATTACTGATCCGGGCCGGTTTCGCAGATACCGACACCACTTGGTGTGCAACGAGATGACACAAGCTGACAGGCTCCCGACAGAGACCAGCCGTGCCGCCGAACTACCTCCATTTAGCGTGCGAACGCCTGCTAACGGGACTTCGCGCTGTGTCGCGACTCAGGGACGGTCTGCTATACTCACGTTTTATTCTTGTGCGAGAGGAGCTGACGTGGCAAAGAAACGCAGGGCGGTGAAGAAGAAAGCCGCGTCGGCCAGGAGAACGACCGCGGGAAAGAAGAAAGCCGCGCCAGCCCGGAAGACGACCGCGGGAAAGAAGAAGGCCGCGTCAGCCCGGAACATCACGGCAGTCAAGACGGGGCAAGGTAAAGAAGGCTCCCGAGATGAGGCGATGGAGTTTTTCAGGCGAGCTCGTTCGGCGCGGTTCTTCCCTACGTAATGAATGCCCTCAGCTCGCACTGACCAGTGCAGGTTGACTGCCCGAACCTGATGCCCAGCATGGCGGGCTCGCGACGGAACGCGAGCCCAAGTTCTCGGGGGTGGGTCAGCTGAACGTTCGTCACCGTGACCATACCGTCGTTCATTAAGGACCTCGCGCCGGAGATCGGCGTTGTTGCATGAAGAACCACTGTGGTGGGGCGGCGTGGCCTGCACTTCTCGTAATCCTCCGCAGGAGCCACACGACCGGGATGCAGTCGAAGGTCCATCCCACGTATAAGACGCAGTACCGCGTGGCGAACTGGCCGGCCTATCACCAGGCCCTCGTTCGCCGCGGCGATGTGACGGTGTGGGTGTCCTCGGAAGCGTTCGCTGCCTGGACGGCCAGGCGGAGCGGCCGGCGGGGTGGGCAGGTGCGGTACTCGGATCTCGCCATCGAGACCGCGCTGACCCTGCGGCTCATCTCCCATCTCCCGCTGCGCCAGGCCGCAGGGTTCCTGCCCGCGCTGTTCGGGATCATGCGTCTCGACCTCTCCGTTCCCGACGATACGACGCGCTCTCGGCGCCGTCAGCATCTGCGGCGCCATCTGCGATCGGTCCCGCCCGGCGAGAGCCTTCATCTCGTGCTTGACAGTACGGGTCTGTCCCTCGTCGGGGCAGGGGAGTGGGCGGCCGCGACACACGGTGGTTGCGGCCGGCGTGGCTGGCGGACGCTCCACCGTGGCGTCGATCAGTCAGGTGTGATCCGTGTCCACACGCTCACCGAGAAGACGAGTGACGATGCGACCACCGCCGTGGATCGGCGCACGGCGGTCGAGGGCCCTCTCGTGCGCGTCACCGCTGCCGCCGCCTCTGACACGGGCGCCGTCGACGAAACGGCAACGGCGCGGGGTGCGACGGTCGTCATCCCACCGGCCAGGACGGCAAACGTCTCTGGTCACGGCCCGCGGGCGCCCGCGCGGGATCGGACGATCATGTGGGTGAAGACGCGCGGCCGGCGCCGCTGGAAGCAGGTGTCAGGGTCCCATCGTCAGGGCCGGGTGGAGCACACGTGCTTCCGAGACACGTCCATTCTCGGAGAGGGCCTCCGGGCCCGGAGGCCAGCCGGGCAGGGGAGTGAGGTCGTCCTCGGCTGTGCGATCCTCAATCGGATGACCGCCCTCGGCCGACCCGTGTCGTATCGCCTCGACAGGGGAGGATCCTGTCGGTGGGCAGCGTGCGGGGCCGTGACGATTCGTGCAACAACGCCGCGAAATGGTGGCTGGTACCTAACGCGTGGGTCGTTTGTACAAGGAGAATCACAACCTCATGAGGGACGACTTGTCTGAGCTCCCTTGGGCAGACGTAGAAACCACGGTTTATGTGCAGTTAACCACAAACACTCACCGTTGCCGGACCATACGGAGTTTCGAACAATAGCACCATCATGAGCGAGAAACAAACAGTAATGGCTAAGGATGACGAGGCCACATTCGGTTACTACATGATCGGAGTCTTCGACGTTCTTGGACAGAGCAAGAAGCTCCGAGAGCACACCGGAGCACTACTAAACGATAACCATGTTGAACGACAGCATATAGTCGACAACATCAAGAGCACTGCCGGTGTCGTGAAGGGATTTCGGAACCTATTCAAAACGTTCTTTGAGGCAGCCACCCAACACACTGGCCGTGAGGACTTCTTACCCTCACCTCAACGTGCCGAGATGCTGGCTGCGATGACTAGCAACGTCCTGTGTTGGGGCGTGTCGGATTCGATCTTCACGGCAGTTCCTTTGGCTTGGACACGGCATCCGGCTGCCGGTGTAGTAGACGTGTTTCGGTCGCTCGTCGCGGCCGGCAGTATGTGGTTGATTGGACTAAGTACGAACCACCCCATCCGAGGTGGTATGGAAATCGGTACCGGAATAGATATAGAACCAGGAGAGATATACGGCCAAGCCCTGGAAGCAGCCTACCGTCTTGAATGCACAGTAGCCAAACTCCCGCGTATCGTCGTTGGACCGGAGTGCGTTGAGTTCTTGGAAGCAGTTAAGCGTAGTGGAACGTCTCCGACGTGGGCTCCAGATTCGCTGCCAGCATCGCCGACAAATGTCTTTTGATGCTCCGGCAAGACACCGACGGCAACACAGTCGTTGACGGCCTCGGCCGAACACTTCTAGAGCAATCCCGGGAGGTCCCGGACTTTCGCGATCGAGTCTCACGGGCGCATGACAACGTTCGCGCCAACTGCCGTCAGTTCATCGACGACGGAGATACGAAGCTCGCGTCTCGATACGAGACTCTTCTTGCATACTTCGATGAGTGTGCACCGAAGTGGCTGACCACGTCGAAGGCGGAACCCCAATAGCTCCCGTACTGTCCAAAAACTGGTTCCTCTCATGAATGTATGCAAGGAGAGTAAGTCCTCTCCGCGTTTAAACTGTGTAGAATCAGCCACTTGCGAGAGTCAGCAATGACCCGGTATCTAAGACGTGGTTGCGGGGGCCTGGACCGCCGGCTGCACTTGAGGGCGCGTGGTACCAGGCCGCCAGCTTTCGAGGCGGTCGATTCAGCTACGGAAGCCCCTGAATCCGGCTGGTTTCTGGCCTATTCCTCTTTAGGCCGACGCGTGATCGGCGAGATCATTCCAGAATCGTGCATACATTTGTGTGAGGAACCAGGTGCCATCTGGGGCAAGCAAATAGGAAATCCCGGCGTACATCCTCATCTGACTGAGAAATGTCCATTAAAGACAGCTACATACCGACCTTCAACGCAATAGCGCGACGCCACCACGAAGAACCTTCCACCGCCCAAATTAGGTCCTGGTGACTCCCTAAGAAAGACAATCGGATATACTCGCCAACACGTTGTCGAGCATGACCAGCAACACTTCCGGTACGAGTATTATCATGGCGCGCTATCCCTCGCCTTGACACGGCTGGGCTTCGACCCCGCCCATCGCCGGGTTGTTCGTCTTGACATCGGTTGCGGGCCAGGTGTGTTCTCCTGGGTAATGTACGACTACGTGGCATCCGCAGGAAACACGAGACCCTGGCCAGTGGATTACTATGGATACGATCATTCCCCCGCCATGATCCAACCTGGCGCACTTATTCCTGGAGCGTTTCGCCGTCCAATACGAGTTCCATGGCTTCTCCGATCTCGCCGATATCTCGATAGCGTTAGCAGATCGGGATTTCTCCGACTGCGATGTCGTGGTTACGTTCGGCTACGCGCTTGTTCAGGTGCGCGACAACCCCGCCGCCTTGGGCGACTTTGCTACACTGATAGCTGGGGTGTTCCCATCACACTCTTGCATCATGGTAGCGGCTGACGCTCACAACGATCGTGCTGTACGCAAAGCCTTTAGAGACCAGTGCGGTGCACTAGGGACTGCTCTGAATGAAGTAGGAGTGGCGCTCGAAGATCGCATGCCAACTGCACGGGGTAGCGTCATGTGTGCTCGGCTTAAAACGGAGTAGAAGATGGTCGCCAATGGTCAGCTGAACATGTTCGAATCAGACACTTCCACGCCAGTGCTGCCGCTGCCGGAGCACGTCAACTACGGCCTTCAAGAGCGCGGGATGCACAGGATTCCGGGGGTATGCGGCCTGTACTATTTCTACGGGTTCCTCAATAAGCACGATCAACGCGCGTTGATCGAATGCATCGATGCCAAGCCTTGGCGAACAGACTTGGAACGGCGGGTGCAGCACTACGGTTGGCGCTACGACTACCGAACGCGAACGGCTACATCCGGTATGGACTTGGGACCGTTGCCGAATTGGGTGGCGGACATCGCGTCCCGGCTGTACTCCGAAACGAAGCTGTTCGATCGGGTTCCCGACCAGGCGATCGTCAATGAATACCGCCCAGGGCAGGGAATCGCGTTGCATGCGGACCGGCAGTGTTTCGGCGATACCGTGGCCACCCTATCGCTGGGCGATGACTGGGAAATGCGACTGAGGCCTGTAGGAGGGACTGCGAAGGAAGACAGGCGGATCATGCTCGCGCGCGGGTCGGTACTCATCTTGACCGCTGATTCACGATCGCGTTGGATGCATGGCATCGATAAACGTAGGAGGGAACAAAGCACTACCGGTCAACGTGACCGCCAGCGGCGTTTGTCGTTGACCTTCAGGACGATGCTCCTTCCGTGAGACGGCTGTTAGGGAGTGCTTCTGGTAGATCCGCTGCAGGTGCCAGTAGATGGCGGCGTCCGTATGCCCCGTCGCCTTGGCCATGTCGCGCTCGCGCTTGCCTTCCGCCAACTAGACCGCCACCTGCGTCTCCGCTGGCGTCAGTTCCAGGGTCGTGGCCACCGGGTCGGGATTGATGCGAGGCTGGCGCCCCCCGGCTCGACAATCAGCACCAGCGCGGCCACGTGCCGCGCGCCGTGGTCCGGGTGCGGGGCGCCCACCGGCTTGACGTGCACCACGAACGGCGGCACCACGGGCGAGCGGCTTGCCTGACACGGCGCAACACTGAGGCGTTGCGGGGGGCGTAGGCGCGAATGCGCTTCTTGACGAGGCCCCAGGCTGCCTCAATCGGATGGAAGTCGTACGAGTGGGGCGGCAGGGTGGCGAGACGCGATGTCGCTGGGACGACCCGCACGCCCCGCCGGACGCCGAGAATCCTCAACGTGGATTTCGATGTTCCCGCGCCTGGGCTCTAGCAGGCTGCCGAAGACTCCCCGGTTCGAAGCGGCGGTTCCAGTGCCGATGTCGACGCGACCCGAGCGGGTGCCGTCTCGGTGAGGCGAATCAGGACGCTGTCTTCCAGCGGGTCATCATGGGACCGGGGGAGGGTGGACCCCGGATTGAAGCTCATGGACCCGCTGCCAGAAGAGAGGCGAGGGCGTGCGTTTCCGCGCTTCCCATTGATAGACGACGGCCTTACCGGCGGCGCCGACCAGGCGCGCGAATCCAGTCTGGCTGATGTCGAGGTGTCTGCGCAGCGCTTTGAGTTGAACGTCATAGTCCTCGGGAACGGAGGCCCAGGTCAGTGGCACTGGCGTGGCGGGCGGCGCTGCGTCCCATGGGCGGTAGGTCTCAAGCGGCACGTTCAACTGCGCCGTGAACGCCGACTGCGACAATCCGAGAGCCCGACGATAGGTTCGCATCAGGCTCATGGGTGCCGGGCCCCCTGACGCTTGGCCACGTCTGACCAGTTGAGCAGATCCACTGGGAGAGCGCGCAGGAGTCTCTGCCGGTCCCCGACGGCCTGTCGGCAGGTCTCCGCCAGCGCTCGAGAGCCTTCCGGGCCAACGGGCTGGTCGGCGCGTTCGAAGCCGAGGGCCTGGAGCTCCAGTATATCTGCCAGTCGTGCGAATCGTGCCGCTGCGGACCTCAGGGCCTCTTCCACAGGCGACGACGATGCAGGGTCGCTCGCCATGACGGTCACACCATGCCGTCGATGGTGCTGAAAGTGAAGCGGAATCTGTCTACCCGTACTTCAGCACGCTAATCGTCGGTGCGATGTGACCGGTCGGAACGACGAGAAGTGACCGCAGGAGTGGTCACCAGCCTGCGCAGTCGGCAGAATCTGGCGAGAACTGGCGCGCCCGGCAGGATTCGAACCTGCGACCCTCGGCTTAGAAGGCCGGCCGTGGGCAGAGGCCTGGAAACTGGGCCTGAATGGCTAGAGAATGTGGGCCGCATCGGTTATACGAGGCGCTTATACGCGCGTGTGCGCGGACTGTCCGCACCCACCGATTTCCTTCGACACGCCCCCGATCTGGGTCATCCGGTCAAGATCTCTGATAACCGATCGGCATGGGCGTTGACCACGCTCACATCCTAGGCTCTCCCACCGGGACCACCGGGCCCGTCCTGCACTGTGCACCGGGCTGACTGCCCTCGAGTGGCACAAGATTTAGCCTACCAGACATCGCTTCACTTCTGGGCGGTGTCGAGCGAAGCTGTGGTCGGATTTCGGCGGGGCGCACTTGACGACATCATATGAGAGAAGGAGGGACGACGGGGCATGGCGCACAAGGGACGGATCTATCGACGGGGCCTCATCTATTACGTGGCGTATCGGTGGGACGGCCGGGAGCATCGTGAGAGTGCCCGCTCGGCAGACCGTGCGGTCGCCGAGCGGCTCCTGGCGCAGCGGCTCCGGGAGCGTCCGGGTCCAACCCCGACGTTGACGTTTGACCACCTCGCCGCGTGGTACCTCGACGACTACGTGGTGCGGCGCCTGCGGACCCTGAATACGGCGCGGGGCCGGGTGGCGCACTTGCGGTCAGCCTTCGGGGGCTGGGCGGCGGCGGCCATTCAAACGGAAGCGATCCGCGCGTACCAGAAGCAGCGGCGGCTCGCGGGGGCCGCGGCGGCGACCATCAACCGAGAAACCTCGGCGCTCAGCCGCATGTTTCACCTAGCGGTCCGGGCGGGCCTGGCCGCGGGCGTGTCGGCTGGCCGGCGTGGCCGGGCGCGTGCTCCATGATTGTCGACGGACAGCGGCACGGAATCTGGTCCGGGCCGGGGTGCCGGAACGCGTGGCGATGGTGCTGACGGGGCACAAGACGCGCGCCGTGTTCGATCGGTACTGCATCGTCAACGAAGCCGACCTGCGCACGGCTGGGAACCAGCTGGTGGCGTACCTCGCAGACCGGCCGGTCGTCCGGGATTCCTCAGAGGCCCCGCGACCGTGATTCGTTCCCGCCCTCGGTCCTCGCGGTCGGATGACGCGACGAGTATTAATCTAATATTAAGCAACAGAGATTGCATTCGCTTAAATAGTGTGTTTTACTCGGGGACGTGCCCACCCCCGCGTACCACACGACGCTGGCCGAGCTGGGGCGCGACTACCGGACCCTGGTCGAGGAGCGGGCGGCGCTCGACCGACGGATCACCCAGGTCCACGCGGCCATCGCGACCCTCACGGCGCTCACGCACGAGCCCGCACCGTTCGCTGGCAGCCTCGCCGATGCCTGCCGCACCGTCCTGCAACGTACGTCGACACGGTCGCTGACCCCGCAGGAGGTCCGCGAGGAGCTCCGGCAGCTCGGCTACGCGCTGGACCGGCATGCCAATCCGATGGCCGCGATTCACGGGGTCCTCAAACGCCTCGTGGAGGCAGGGGACGCCAGTCGGGTGGCCTACGCCTCGGGCACCGTGTACTGGTGGGGCAGTGGTCCCCCGCCTCCCCCGGGGTCCGTGAAGGTGCTGGTGGGCAACCTGCAGCAGACCCTGCAGGCGGCGGGGACCGTCGACCCGGCGCTCGTGGCACTCGTGGCGCGCGTGGCGCGCCAGGTCCGCCACGTCGCGTCGCAGCTCGATCCGCGTGTGCTCGAGAACCTCCAGGATGTTGCCGTCCGCGTTCAAGATGCGTTCGAGGTCACGCCGGAGCTCGAGGAGCAGGTCCTGGCGACCGCGACGAAGGTGCGGGAGATCGTCGCCCGGCTCTCGCTGGGGGGGCTCTAGCCCGGCGGGCGCCGACGAGGAGGATGCAGTGGGACGAGGAGGAGACGGACAGGCTGGGGTGAAGCGGATTCGCCGGGCTGAAGACCTGACGCCGGACGCCCGGAACGCCAATCGGGGCACGCCGCGGGGGCGCGAGCTGTTGGGCGATTCCCTGCGCCAGTATGGGGCCGGACGGTCGATTGTCGTGGACCGCGCCGGGCGCATTCTGGCCGGGAACAAGACGTTGGCGCAGGCACGGGCGCTGGATCTGCCGGTCGAGACCGTGCAGACCGAAGGGGAGCGGCTGGTCGTCGTCCAACGGGTCGATCTGGATCTCGACACCGATGTGCGCGCGCGGCAGTTGGCCCTGGCGGACAATCGCATCGCCGAGCTGGATCTGGACTGGGACGACGATGTGCTCAGGGATCTCCTCGAGGAGGGGGTCTCGGTCGAAGGCCTCTGGTCCGACGACGAACTGGCGGCACTCCTGGGTGTCCCGGCCGAGGCCGAGGAGCACGCTGTCGTGGCGCCGCGGGCGACGACGATTCGCCGCGGGGATCTGTTCGCCCTCGGGGCCCACCGTCTGCTCTGTGGGGATGCGACCCGGCCGGAGGAGGTCGCCCGGGTCCTCGACGGGGAAGTCCCGCCGCTCCTGACCACGGATCCGCCGTATGGCGTCGCCTACGACCCGGCGTGGCGGCATCGGGTCGACCCCACCCAGCGGACGGCCGTGGGGCGGGTGGCGCACGACGACCGGGTCGATTGGGCGGACGCGTATCGGCTGTTTCCTGGGGCGGTGGCCTATGTCTGGCATGCGGGGCTCTCGAGCGGCCCGGTCGCGGCCGCGTTGCAGCAGGCGGGATTCGATCTGCGGGCCCAGATCCTCTGGGTCAAGCAACACTTCGTGCTGAGCCGCGGCGACTATCACTGGCAGCACGAGCCGTGTTGGTATGCGGTGCGGCGGGGGGCGTCCGCGGGGTGGCAGGGCGACCGCACGCAGACGACCGTCTGGTCGGTGCCGAACCTGAATGCGATGGGGGGCACCCGCACCGACGACAACGCCGTGACGGGGCACGGGACCCAAAAACCGGTGCGGCTGTTTGAGATGCCCATCCGCAATCACACCACCCGCGGCGCCTGGGTCTTCGACCCGTTTGTGGGCAGTGGGACGGCCATTATTGCCGCCGAGAAGACCCAGCGCCGCAGCGTGGCGATGGAGATCGATCCGGTGTATGTGCAGGCCGCGATCGACCGCTGGGAACGCTTCACGGGTCGGCAGGCCACGAAGCGGGGGGACGGCGTGGGGCACGGGTGGACGCCCTGATGGCACGAGGCACGCGGGCCCGTGAGCGCGGGGGCAAAGGGGGCGCTGAGCCGCGGGCCCGCATCCTCACGCGGCGGGCGCGGGCGTGGCAGCGGTCGCTCCAGGGGGCGAGCCAGCGGGAGATTGCCGCCGAGCTCGGGGTCAGTCAGCCCGCCGTCTCCAAGATGCTCCGCCGGGTCGCCCGCGACGTCATGGACGACCTTCGGCACCAGGCGACGGTCCAGCAGGCCCGGCAGGTGCACCGCCTTGAGCTGGTAGTCACCGAGGCGCTCGCGGCCTGGGAGCAGAGCAAGCGCGAGCGGACCCAACGGCGGCAGCGCCGGCAGGACGCCCCCGGCGGGCCGGCGGGGGGGCGCCTCACGGTGTCTGAGGCGGTCGTGACCAGCCGGGATGGAGACCCGCGCTACCTCCGGCAGGCGCTCACCGCCCTCGCGGATCTGCGGACGGTCACCGGGCTCGACGATCGAGACACCGCTGAGCCGGTGGCCGCGACGACATCCGCGGCGTGGGACTTGCGCAAGCTGACGACCGAGGAGCTGCAGCAGCTCGAGACGATGGCGGAGAAAGCCTGCGCGCGGCCCGCCGACTGAGGCGCCCGGCGGGCCGGGGGGGCTTCGAAGCCGAGGGTCCCAGGTTCGAGTCCTGGCGGGCGCGCCACTTCCTAGAGGTCCATTCCGGGCACATGGGTGACAGATTATTCTGGAGACATAGGTAACACTCTCGGGAATTGCGGATCTCCGATCGCTGAACGATCGATGGCGACGCTCCGTCGAAAAAACTGACGGGTTCCGAGAGCGCCCGATCGGGACAGTCGCTGAGGAGGAGAGCGTTCTCATCGGCCACACTCGCCCTCCGGCGCGATCTCGGGATCGTCGAAACTCTACCGTGGGTTCGAATCCCACTCTCTCCGCCACCCAGTCGCTGCAGTGCTCGCACTTCGGGATCGCTCGAGGGTTGCCCCCGATTTCCTCGTTGGATTCAGGCGATTTCAGCGGTTACGGGCGCGGCGCCGGGGAGGTGAGTCGCGCCTGGGGCGAGGTGGCGGCCGGTGTCCGCGTGATCGTCTCGCGAGCCAGGTTCGGTGGTCCGGGGTTTTGAGAGAGCCATGTACGACTGACTCCTGTCAGTCGTCGGGTCCGCGGAGCGTCGGATTCCGGGATGGATCCCGGCAAGTCCCGGAATATGCCGCTTCAAGAACTTCTCGCGGCGCGGCGGCCGAGCCCACGTCACAGAAACTGACCATGACGCGCGGCGCGCGTGGACCTGCACCGGCAGGTGCAACGTGGCGTCCCGGCGCTGGACTCGGCGTCAGTCGTTGAGCCCACAGAGCGTCGGATACCGGGATGGATCCTTGCCACCGCCCACAAGCTGGTGCGCGTGATCCACGCCGTGCTGCACGACCGACCGTACACCGACCCGGGCATCGACGACGAACGCCTCGTCGTCGAGCGCAACGCGCCACGCTGGATCCGCAGCTCCGCGCCGGCGCGGCCGCCGGATCGCGACCTTCCGCCCACCCAGCACAACCTGACTGGGGGCCATCGACGACTGCATCGTCGGTGACGTTGTAGAGCCGCACCCGGCCCACCGACCCCCGCTGGGGCCGCCGCGTCCCCGTACGTCGTTGCGACCGCGAGAGTCGCATCCCGGGGTCATCCCGGATTATCCCGGCTTATCCCGGGATCAGATGTGACCTGCGAGATGTGACCTGCGATCCGGCCTGCGGCACAGCGGGCGCTCCCCCCGGTCATCATGGAGAGCCGCGTGGACACCCAGGCGAGGCGTCCCAGCCTGGCGTCGGTGGTGTGGACGCGCGAGCGTGAGATACGGGAGATCCCCCATGATGTCTCGTCAGACCCCGCGCGCCAGCGGCTGCACTTAGACCATGCGAAGCCCTGCCTCGGTCGTGCTGGTCGTGAGTGCCCTGGCAGCCGCAGGCTGCGTCTCGAAGCCGACGTTTTGGAGATGTTCCAGGCCGCGGGAGTCGGCATCCCACTTATCCCGGGTTATCCCGGGTTTCAAAACTTTTGATCGACCGCACCCCGGACGTCTCAGCCTGCTCGCGAAGAGGACGCTCACCGAACCCCCGCTGGGGCCGCCGCGTCCCCGGAAGTCGTTGCGACCGCGAGAGTCGCATCCCAGGGTCATCCCGGATTATCCCGGCTTATCCCGGATTAAACTTTTGATCGACCTCACTGTGCGCGCTCCAGGTGGCGGCAGCGCGTGCCCCTCCACCAACTCCACGCCGTGCCGCTGACACAGCTCCCGGACGATTCTCCCAACCCCACGTCGCATCTCGCCGCTCGTTTTCGATACTTCGGCACCCACACCACGTGATATCTGCAATACCGTCGGACGTGGGATTGGCTCTGCCACTCTCGCATGACGGTCTCCTTTCTGAACTGGGGAGTTCATGATTGGAGACCGTCGCATATTCTTCGCCCCACCCCTACCACGGTCGAACCTCTGCGCGTCTCACCGCCAGAGGCGGTGGCTTACCTGTTTGAGTTAGTATGTCAACACCAACTCCGTTGGTAGAGTCAGCCGATGCTCGGAGAGCGCTTGGCCGAGGCCAGAAGGCGCGTGGGACTGAAGAAGGTTGAGCTAGCTGTAGCGCTTGGTGATCGCTACAACCAGCAGATGATCTCGCACGTTGAGAACGGCCGTTCGTCTTTGCTGTTCGACGGCGCGACGAAGGCCGCTCGGGAACTCAACATTTCGCTCGACTACCTGGCGGGCCTCACGGACGATCCCACGCCCTCGGCCCGGCTCACGGCCAAGGTGAGCGAGCTGGACGACGCGAGCGCGGTGACGACGGACGAGGAGGACGGCCACAGCGTGGACGTCATGGAACTCGACACAGCGGCCGGTGCCGGAGCCGTCGTCGACTTCGAGCAGGTGAAGGATCGGATCAGGTTTCGCCGGTCATGGCTCCGCAAGCACGGCCTCGTGGCCCGGCAGTGCAAGGTGATCGGCGTCAAGGGCACGTCCATGGAACCGACGCTCGCCGACGGCTGTTCGATCCTGGTCGATCTCAACCGCCGGCGGCGCATCGAGGGACACATCTTCGTCGCGCGCACCGACGACGGGCTGATCGTGAAACGCGCGGGGAAGGATCGCGCGGGCAACTGGCAGCTCGTGAGCGACAACTCGGACAAGAAGGAATGGCCCACGCTGCGGTGGCCAGCCGACGCCGAAGTCATCGGCGAGGTGAAGTGGGCGGCGCGGACGTTCTGATCAAAGAGGGCTCCCAAATGACGACCACAAACGACGATGAGGTAACCGGAACAGTCAGCAAAGTGAACTCATTGCCGGACGGCAAATGGAGGCTCATCTATCAGGCGGATGGCGTGGAAAAAGGGCAGCTAACAGCCACGCAGCCCCTCAACAGCCATCCCGGGGTGGAACCGGGCGACCGCATCCGTATACAGTCAAATCCGCCAAATCCGCTGCGGGTGGAGAAGCTATCCGAGTAGACAAACGAGCGGCGAGGCGAAGTGGGCGGCACGGACGTTCTAGGGCCGTGGTGTTAGGGCAGGTGATGTGGACGGGGCGGACGCTGTGAAAAGGCAGGTGATTTCTGTGGTCCGACGACCGCGCGGTGTTCGACTTACCACCCCGGCAGGGTTAGCGACATGATTCTCGCCTATGTTCTCCATTGGATCTCCAGGACAACAAGGCCGTGGAAAGCAAATGCTCTTCGCTAATCCCTTCAAACTTGAAAGTGAACGTCCGTCTCATCCTAGCGTGTACCGGAACGCCGCCTTTCTCTCGCAATGCAGCGAGCTGGCAGCCCACGATTGGCTGAGAAATAGAACGGTGAAGTACAACCGTCTGGGACAACCGGAGACTCCCGTGGACAGCCATGTCCTCGAATACATCCTCTACCGGCGAAACATGCCGCTGATCGACCTCTCGCTTGCTGAGCACGGACGATCACGGTCGGTGCTCGAACGGGTGTTCAGACGGGGACATTCGTTCACGAGAGTCGTCGCCTGTGCCAACCCATCACTTTTCGCTGGCAAGGTAGTGCATGAGAGCATCTATCGGCATATCGACGGCGTACATTTGCTGTGGCATATCGTCAGGTGCGGATCACTCGCGGAGCTTCGCGCCGTCTGTGAGAATCCAGATCTGACGACGGGCTTCTATGCAGCCCTTATCGACTGTTGGGAAGGGCACGAGGAATCACGGTTTGCCCCTGAACGACGCGTATCGAGCGATCGTTTCAAACACATACTGTTGTTCTTAGCTAGAAATCCACGACTTTCAGTGCCATATGAGCAAAGCAAGGAACGTTACAGTTCTCGTGTACTTGCGGAGTCCGAATACACCGCATTCTTCAGGAGGTGCTGGAAACTGGCACAGGTCGTACCCGTTGAACCGGAATGGGCCTATGTCCTTGCCAAACTGTACAAGCCACTCCATCGACTCTACCGTGTCTTTGATGTCGAGGCCGTACTGGATAGATGGCGTCCAGCCGATGAGAATCTTGGGGCGGCCTTGGACAAGGACCGGCCTTCGCCTTTTCCCGAATTGAGAGAAACGATCGCAGAGAAGTTCCGTAAGCCGAGTATCGAGATGTCGAACAGCGACGATCAAGCGGTCAGGTACGCTTTCTACAGCACGTTCGATCCAGAACGGCCTGAGTTTCGGGACCTCGACTGGACTGAATGGCTTGAGCGCGATGACTCGTGTCACTTATGGCTAAGCGGAAACGAGAACATCTGGCGGTCGGCACTCGGTCGCTCGAGTCTCCGTAGCCTGTTCGTGATTAGTGACATCTTAGACGTCCATCTCTTCGACGAACGGGAACAGGAGTATCGCAAGGCACACCCGGAATGGTTCGATAGTGAAAAGAGTGGACAGCGCGAAACTGACCGACGTGACCAGGTCAGAGGCAAATGGCTGAATGAACCAAATGACCCTGTAGAAAAAAAGGATTTAGACGCTGCGATAACGACAACTATGGTTCATACGGCCGATCAGGTGCGTCAGTTTCTGAATGGCCTATTGACAAATGCTTTAATACTGATCGTCGCTTTTCTCTTGGGTGGCGTTTGGGCAGTGTTGATCGCCTTGGCTGTTATGCGCATTCTTCAACATTTTCACCCCAGCAAGAAGGCCGCAGAGGCTGTCAAGAAGCAGTATTTGAGTCGTTGAAACAGATAGAAGGGCCACGGGATCAGATCGGTAAAGCGCCCTCGGTTTTCTTGGACACGGATTAAGGGAGAATCCAATGTCCAAGGAGGTGGGGGAAATGGTTCGGTCGAGGGACGTGGTACAGGCAGAGGGATCGGCGCGGACGGAGGGAGCCCGGAGGGCGACTGGAGTCCGTGCCGACGGGGCGGCGGCCGGGGCGGGCTCCCTGGCGCCGGGGCAGCGGTGGAGCGCCAGCCGGAAGCGCGACGTGGTGCTGCGGCTCTCATTCAGAGAGGCTCAGCTAGGCATGACCCAAGTTTTAAGCCGGGGTCATCCCGGCGCGCGTGGACCTGCACCGGCAGGTGCAACGTGGCGTCCCGGCGCTGGACTCGGCGTCAGTCGTTGAGCCCACAGAGCGTCGGATACCGGGATGGATCCTTGCCACCGCCCACAAGCTGGTGCGCGTGATCCACGCCAGGCTGCACGACCGACCGTACACCGACCCGAGCATCGACGACGAACGCCTCGTCGTCGCGCGCAACGCGCCACGCTGGATCCGCAGCTCCGCGCCGTCGCGGCGGACGCGCGGCCGCCGGATCGCGACCTTCCGCCCACCCAGCACCACCTGACTGAGGGCCACCGACGACTGCATCGTTGGTGACGTTGGAGAGCCGCACCCGGCCCACCGCCCCCCGCTGGGGCCGCCGCGTCCCCGTACGTCGTTGCGACCGCGCGAGTCGCATCCCGGGGTCATCCCGGCTTATCCCGGATTAAAACTTTTGATCGACCTCACTGTGCGCGCTCCAGCATCTACGACTACGTCGAGCCCCCGGAGGCCCCCTTCACCGCCAGGATCACGATTCATAACACCGCCACGCTCCTCCTCGACGAGCTGACAGAGGTCCGCGCCCAGCTCGAGCGCGTGAAGCGCGCCAGCGTCCACCTCACGCTCCAGGTCCAGGAGGGCTTCGGCGTGCCCCTCGCCGTCGCCGGCGGCCTCACGGCCGTCGTCGTCGCGCCGGTGCTGAGGGTCGCATGATCCTGCGCCTGACGACCCTCGGGCGCGAGACTCTCGCCGACGGGGCCAACCGCGCGACCCGCGCCGTCACCCTCATCCTCGCCGCCGTCGTCGAGCTCACGGCCGCCGCGGCCGTCGGGACGCCGGTGTCGGTCACCGCCACCACGCCCACGCTCGTCACCTCCGGCCCGCTCACCCTACCGGCCAGCCTGGCCACCTATCGGGCGGAAGCCCAGAAAGGCACCACATGGATCCGCATCTGGGGCGCCACACTCGTCATCAGCTAATCACCATCCTGCTCGCCGGCCTCGCCGCCTATGGGGGATCGCTCCTCGCCCAGCCCAGCGGCACGACGACCCATCCCAGCGCCGTGGCCATCGAGAGTACGGCGGCCAAGGCACTCGACGTGGCCGGCGGGATCGAAGCCGGGGCGGTGGTCATCGAGAGTACGGCGGCCGCCGCGCGCTATGTGGCCGGCTGCACCGAGTTCGGAACCGGGCACGTACCGCTGGTCGGGGCCGACGGCAAGATCAACGAGCCGCTGTCCACCACGATCCTCGACAACCTCATCTGCACGGCCGGGTGGGGACCTCACAATGAGCAGACTCTAGTAATCGGCATTCAGTTCCCCTGCGACGGATCTTTTTGGGGTCAAACCACTCCGGCTGACAGACGGAGCACTGCCTACACGGACTGGCGTCATCGTCCCCCGAACAAGTAGTTCACGGTGACTGAAAACATCTGTGTGTTCGGGAAGTTGAAGCCCCCGCTGATGCGCGCCTTGAGCCCCGGTGCGAGGATCACGGCGACCGCCGCTTCGACGCTGCCAATGGGAACGAAGCTAAGGCCATAGAGCTCCTTCACTTCCCGGTGGTTCACGGTTTCCGTCTGCGTAGGCGGCTGGGTCCCGTAATCAGACTCAAGGATGGTTTCTGTGACGTCTCCTTGCAGGGCCCCAATACCGCCGCCATACGTCAACCCAATCTGCACACGGTCTTGGATGGTGATAACGGGTGTGAACTTCTCGTACTTGATCCCGTTGATGACGGGGGCCTTCGGGACGATGAGGCTGGTACCGTAAAGAAGTGCCGGGTCGTAGCGATCATCCTCGACAAAGATGTCGTCCGTTCCCTCTGCTCTAATCGTGTTACGGATGAACATGACGCTCCAATCGCCACCATGATCACTACCTCGTACGAGGCCGATGCGGAACTCGCTGCCGGCCGGCGCAAAGTCTGGGCTCTCCCAAAGTTCTAGTTCCTGAAGTTCAGGGATCGCTTTCCACGAAGGAACGAAGCTGGCGGTCACACCCCAGTGCGAGTCTTGTGCTTCGGCATCGGGTGCCGACACGAGCACGAGGGCCAGGGCTACGAGCATCACACTCATCACTAAAGAACGACTGAAACGAATGCGCATATGAAACCTCCAACGTGAGCGTTTAGTGTCGAAGTGATCGTCTATTGAAGCGCGAATGAAGAATCGGAGTCAAGCCCGTTCTTCGGCGTTGGTGCATGAATCAAAATTCGCCCGCCCCGACCCTGACCAGAGGCGTTTTACCGACCGATGCCGTACGCCTCTGGCCTACCCAGGGCGGTCATCTGATTCAGGAGGTTGCACGCGAGGAGCGCCTCGGCCACTCGCCCTTCTGGAGGGCGGGCTCGAAGGCCATCCCCGATGATCGATTTGTACCGGAAGAAGGCGTTCTCTGCCCGAGCTTGCCGCGGGTAACCCGCCTCCTGCTTCCACCGTCGCCGCCCGAGTGCCTTCACCATCCTGATCGTGCGATCGCGGGCGATCGACCGCCGTCCTCGTCGAGACACGCTCGAAGCCTTGGGCGGTGGAACGACCACGTGCGCGCTACGTGCACCCGCAGCATCGTAGAAGGCGATCGGGTCGTAGGCCGCGTCCCCCGTGACGCTCGCGAGGGCGCCTTCGACTGCCTCGCTCAGCGTGAGAGCCGTCGTCGCGTCGTCGGCATTCCCTTCGGTGAGGGCTTGGGCGACGATGACTCCCGATCGGTCGACACCCACAGGGAGCTGCTTCCAGCCTCGCTTGCCGCGTCGGCCATGGTTCACGGCGGCCCATTCCCCTTCGCCCACAATCGAGAGGCCCGTGCTGTCGACGATGAGATGCAGGCGTTCGTCGGGCGGAACTCCACGAAGCGTGAGGTCGAGGTGCTGGCTGCGCCGGGAGAGCGTCGGGTGATCGGGCGCGGAGCGGTCGATACCCATCATTCCAAAGAGCGAGTTCAAGCAGCCCTCGGCCTGGCGCAGCGGCAGGTGGCAGATGAGACGGAGCGTGAGCGCGGTTTCGATCGCGAGGGCGGAGTACTTGAACTGCCCTCCACGCGTGCCGACGCGGCCCGGCGCCCAGGCGTCGCTGGCCTCCGGTGCCAACCACAGGGTGCCGTCGCCCCGGCCGACGAGGGCGCGATCGTAGGAGGCCCCGTTCGCAACGCGGTGCTTCGTCTTGTACGTTGGATGGACTCGCGACTTCATCCTCTCAGTGTAGTCGTCGGCTCCATTCCCTCGAGCAGATCGAGCGGATCCCGGTCTTCGAACCTCTCAGGCCGAGAGGGATTCATGCACCAACGCCGGTAGGAGGCGATAATTCGTTCGCATTATCGTGACACTCAACACGCTATATGTTAAAAATTCCTATATTTATTAGATGTTTTCAGATCAACGGTTTCACACCCACAGGAATCCTCTTCTCGAAAACGCCATAAGAGTAACCGACCGGGACAGGGTCGTCGATCCACCGCTCACGACCCATGACTCACGATCCCCAGCGACCTTCGACCCTCGCCTTTACGACACTCGACTCTAGTCCAAGTGCCCCCGCTCCGAGTCGCCCATCTCGACCGCACGTCCGGGGAAGTACTCGCGCCAGCGCTCCGAAACGGTCGTGGCGATGTCCGGTCGACAGGTGAGCTCCGCTGGAAACCCCGGCTTCATCCGCGCATCGATGACGACCGGCGATGTATACGCCAGGTGATTCCGAACAACTCGAGTTGACGCTGCGTAGACGTCGGCCGCCGGCTCGAACCGGGTAAACGTCGTCCACAGGAAGTTGATCGGGCTCTTCGTTGCCCGCCTCGGCTGATCGGTGACAACAATGAGCGGCCAGCCAGCGAATGCCGGATGTGAGGCGATTCGGCTTGGGGCGCCCGCATCGTCGGTGGATGACCCGGCACCCACGACGAGACACCCGCCGCAGAACACCAGCACGTCGGTCAGGCCTCGCGGCACGTCGGTCGCAGAGAACTCCTGAGGGAGGTCGCGAACGGGATCACCCAGCCCCAGCCAGACACCTTTGGAGCCTCGGTTCACCTCGGGACCGGTGTAGTCGAGCGTGTCCATTGAGAGGTTGGAGAAGATGTACAGGTCGGTCTCGGTGTGGGTTCGTGCCAGCACATGCTCTAGCGTCCTGGGAAAGTCTTTCAGGTCGACCGGCTGGTCAGTGACCAGCAGGAACTTCGTGAGCGAGAGCTGACCCTCACCGAGAATGCGAAACGCGCTGGCCATCGCCTCACGGGCGTATCGTTGCTTGACGACTGCAGCGGTCAGCGAGTGGTATCCGGTTTCACCATACGACCACAACTGCTCCACCGCCGGCATGACCAGCGGGAATAGCGGCGACAGGAGCTCTTGCAATAGATCACCGATAAAGAAGTCTTCCTGTCGGGGCTTGCCGACGACCGTGGCCGGATAGATGGCATCACGCCGGCGCGCGACCGTCCGCACGTCGAGCACCGGATAGTCGTGCCGCAACGAGTAGTACCCGTAGTGATCACCGAACGGACCCTCGGGCCGTCGGACGTGCGGCTGCACCTCGCCGACCAACGCAAACTCGGCCGTCGATACCAGTGGGTGCGTCCAGGCTCCGTCCGAAAGTCGCAAGCGCTCACCGGCAATCAGGGACGCCAGCATCAGCTCTGGCACATTCTCCGGCAGGGGGGCGATCGCCGAGAGCATCAGCGCTGGAGGGCCACCCAGAAACACGGTGACCGGCAACACATCGTTACGGCTCTCGGCGACCTGGTAGTGAAACCCGCCGCCCTTCCCGATCTGCCAGTGCATCCCGGTTGAGCAGGCGTCGTGAATCTGGAGTCGGTACATCCCGAGGTTGTGGCCACGGCCATCAGGGTGCTCGGTGAAGACCAGCGGAAGCGTGATGAAGGGACCACCGTCGTCGGGCCAGGTCGTGAGCGCCGGCAGCGTATCGAGCCGGACGTCACCGGTCACGACCTCCGTGACGGGGCCACCACTGCCACGTCTCATCCCGACCCTGAGCAGCGCGAGCCCAAGATCGCGGGCACCCCACAGCTTGGCCGGGGTCGGGGGCAGAACCGTCTCCACGAGATCCACCAGGCGCCGGATCAGGCGCTGTGGGCGCTCACCGAACGCCAGCTCGGCGCGACGAGCCGTACCGAACAGGTTGGTCACCAGGGGAAACTCGGCGCCGTTGACGTTCGTGAAGAAGAGCGCCGGTCCAGCCGCCGCCACGACCCGGCGATGGATCTCGGCCGCCTCCTGGTCGGCGTCGACTGCGGCCCGGATCTCGACGAGATCCCCGTCCTGCCGAAGCTGGTCCATGAACCGGCGTAGATCGGGGAACGACATCGGGCGGTATGTTACCCGATTTATTGGCCGCCCTTGGCGGCAGCACGGCGAGACGGAGATAATGAAGGTTTCACCGACCCGTCCAGGTGACGACGCGGATCTCCGATAACACGAGTAAGAAAGCCGAGCTCGACTATGGCCACGCGATCAACACGCAAGACCCGACGTCCGCCGCGGTTCATCGAAGTCCTCGACACCACGCTCCACGACGGGGAGCAGGGGCGTTGGTGCATGAATCAGAATTCGCCCGCCCCGATCCTGACCAGAGGCGTTTTACCGACCGATGCCGTACGACTCTGGCCTGCCCAGGGCGGTCATCTGATTCAGGAGGTTGCACGCGAGGAGTGCCTCGGCCACTCGCCCTCCTGGAGTGCTTCCACACGCGGCAGATCCGCTGCACGCCGTACGCCCGACGGGTGGAGATCGACTGGGCGCTCCTCATCGCGTCGACCTCCGCCGGGCCAAAGGGACGCCCGCCTCCAGCTGGCCCATTTTCGCGTACAGCAGCTCGTTCTCCATCAGCAGTTCGCCGATCTTGGCCTGGAGCCGCCGGTTGTCCTCGTCCCGGGCAGTCGTCGCTCGGCTTTTCCGGCCCGCCTGGCCCGCGGCCAGAAACTGATCGCGCCACTGCGACATCCGCGCCGCCGTGATCCCCAATTCCCGCGACACCGACTCAAGATGGCGTTGGTGCATGAATCCCTCTCGGCCTGAGAGGTTCGAAGACCGGGATCCGCTCGATCTGCTCGAGGGAATGGAGCCGACGACTACACTGAGAGGATGAAGTCGCGAGTCCATCCAACGTACAAGACGAAGCACCGCGTTGCGAACGGGGCCTCCTACGATCGCGCCCTCGTCGGCCGGGGCGACGGCACCCTGTGGTTGGCACCGGAGGCCAGCGACGCCTGGGCGCCGGGCCGCGTCGGCACGCGTGGAGGGCAGTTCAAGTACTCCGCCCTCGCGATCGAAACCGCGCTCACGCTCCGTCTCATCTGCCACCTGCCGCTGCGCCAGGCCGAGGGCTGCTTGAACTCGCTCTTTGGAATGATGGGTATCGACCGCTCCGCGCCCGATCACCCGACGCTCTCCCGGCGCAGCCAGCACCTCGACCTCACGCTTCGTGGAGTTCCGCCCGACGAACGCCTGCATCTCATCGTCGACAGCACGGGCCTCTCGATTGTGGGCGAAGGGGAATGGGCCGCCGTGAACCATGGCCGACGCGGCAAGCGAGGCTGGAAGCAGCTCCCTGTGGGTGTCGACCGATCGGGAGTCATCGTCGCCCAAGCCCTCACCGAAGGGAATGCCGACGACGCGACGACGGCTCTCACGCTGAGCGAGGCAGTCGAAGGCGCCCTCGCGAGCGTCACGGGGGACGCGGCCTACGACCCGATCGCCTTCTACGATGCTGCGGGTGCACGTAGCGCGCACGTGGTCGTTCCACCGCCCAAGGCTTCGAGCGTGTCTCGACGAGGACGGCGGTCGATCGCCCGCGATCGCACGATCAGGATGGTGAAGGCACTCGGGCGGCGACGGTGGAAGCAGGAGGCGGGTTACCCGCGGCAAGCTCGGGCAGAGAACGCCTTCTTCCGGTACAAATCGATCATCGGGGATGGCCTTCGAGCCCGCCCTCCAGAAGGGCGAGTGGCCGAGGCGCTCCTCGCGTGCAACCTCCTGAATCAGATGACCGCCCTGGGTAGGCCAGAGGCGTACGGCATCGGTCGGTAAAACGCCTCTGGTCAGGGTCGGGGCGGGCGAATTTTGATTCATGCACGGCATTGTCAGGTCGAGAGTGCGAATGGCACAGTGGGCGGATGAGCAGCCAGGCACCGAGCTATCACGGCTACCGATTCCCGTCTGAGATTATCAGTCATGCCGTATGGCTCTACTACCGATTCGCACTCAGCTTCCGGGATGTCGAAGACCTGTTGGCCCAGCGGCACATCACCGTCAGCTACGAGACCATCCGCCAATGGTGCCTGACGTTCGGCGCGGACTATGCCCGGACGTTGCGGCGCCGGCGCGGTCAACAGGGCGACACGTGGCACCTCGACGAACTGTTCGTCACGCTCAACGGCCGCCAGCAGTATCTCTGGCGCGCGGTGGATGAGGACGGAGACGTGCTCGACATCCTGGTGCAATCGCGTCGAAATCGTCGCGCGGCCGGGCGATTCTTTCGGAAATTGCTGAAACGGCAAGGCTGGGTGCCGCGCCGGCTGATCACCGACAAGCTCCGTAGTTACCCGGCGGCGTGTCGCACGGTGATGCCATCGGTGGTCCACTGCACGGCTCAGTATGCGAACAACTGCGCGGAAGTCTCGCACCAACCGACGCGTCAACGTGAACGCCAGATGCGGCGCTTCAAGTCAGCGGGCCATCTGCAACGCTTCGCGTCCGTCCACGGCGTCGTCCAGAATCTCTTCCGAGTGGGTCGACACTTGTTACGGGCGGCGGATCACCGCTTGCTGCGAACATGGGCGTTCATCGAGTGGGACGTGGTGACGGGTGCCTGCTGACTGACGGCGGAGCCGGACTCGATCGGGGCGAAGCTCGCCTTCGCCTGATCAAGTTGACAAAACCCTCCGGAGCCGCTACGCCCGAAAGCGCCAGGCCCTGGTGACGGCGCTCACCGAAGTCGGTTTTCAGTTTGCGGTGCCGCAGGGCGCGTACTATCTGTTCGCTGACTATCAGGCGGTTCCGGCTTTGCGCGGGAAATCTCCGATGGAGGCCGCGGTGTTCCTTATCGAGGGCGCGGGAATAGCCGCCGTACCGGGCGACGGTTTCTACGCGAGCCCGGCTTCAGGCGCCACGCACATGAGGTTTGCTTTCTGCCGCAGCCTCTCTACGCTCGAGGAGGCGGCACACCGGCTCACAAAACTGGCGTAACCGGGGAACGAGCATCAGAGAGTAGCCAGGGACTTCAGGGTGTCGACGAGGCGGTCGTTCTGAGACTCGGTGCCCACGGTGATCCGGAGCTTGTCGTTGAGTCCTGGAATGTCGAAGTACCGAACGAGGATCCCGCGAGACTTCAACTGTTCGTACACATCCCGGGCCTGCCCGTTCGCCGGGCGAACCAGAACGAAGTTCGCCTCGCTGGGCCAGACGCGGAAGCCCAGCACCGAAAGGTCATCGGTCAGACGTTCCCGCGAGGCGCATATACGCGCTACCGTATCTCGTGTGTAGACAACATCACGATAAGCCGCTGCGCCGACGCGCGCGGCGACCGCATCGACGTTGTAGCTGTCCTTGACCTTGGCGAGCCCGGCGATGAACGCCGGCGACGCGACGGCGAAGCCGAGACGGAGACCGGCGAGCGAGTGGCCCTTCGATAGTGTTCGTACAACGACCACGTTGTCACAGCGTCGCGCAAGTGCCAGCGCATCCCCGGTGGCGAAGTCGACATAGGCCTCGTCGATCGCCAGGACGCCATCGACACGCGACGCCAACTCGCGCATCAGGTCGTTGGGTACCCGCCTCCCCGACGGGCTGTTCGGGCTGGCAACGAGCGTCAACGGCGCACCGGTCGTGGCCAGAGCATCGAGGGGAAGAGTGTAGGTCTCGTCCGAGCGGACTTCGACGACCGGGGCCCCCTGAATTTCGGCGAGCGTGCGATAGAGCGCGTAGGTTGGCACGGGATACGCGACAGCGCGCGCGCCGTCAGCCACCGACCGGATGAGCATCGTCAGAATGTCGTCACTGCCATTGCCCACAAGGATCCTGTCTGGCTCGACACCGAGGACCTCGGCGGCCGACAGGCGAAACTCGCCGGCGAAGGGGTCCGGGTAGCGTCGGAGCCGCTCGTGGTCGATTTCACGGAGCACAGCCAGGGCCTGAGGACTTGGCGGGTACGGGTTCTCGTTCGTGTTCAGCTTGACGATGTCGGTGTCTGGCGGCGGTTGTTCGCCTGGCTCGTAGGCTCGAAGGGCATCGACGGTCGGTCTGAAGTACGACATGGCAGAGGTGTCATTGTAGACCGTGACCCTGCCGCGCCGCCCGCGCGCGACTTTTGGCATCGGGCGTGCCATATAATCGCGTCGCTCCGAAGGAGGTCGCGTGGCAACTGCATACTGGATGATCACGAATCGCAACGTTCTGGCCCGTTAGGGCGGGCTGGGCGACGGCGAGTCTCGGCTCAGCTATTGGGCAACCCGCTCGCGAGGGAGCCTCGAACGCTTTTCGTCCTGGGAGCGACGCGCTCCGGCCGTATTTCGTAGAGAGTTGTGTGCGGCGGCCGATGCCTTCCCAGTTGTTGAGGACCCTTCGGATCATGAACGAGAGAAGCACGTCACGCTGTTCATCCATGGTTACAACACGACGTGGCAAGAGGCAGTGCGGCGGTACCGGCAGATCTGCTCCGCACTGTACTCGGGGCGGTCGTCTCTCGGGCTGTGTGTCCTGTTCACCTGGCCGTCCGATGGCCTGAAGATCGGGTACTACCCGGACCGTCTGGACGCCCGGCGCTCCGCCGACGAGCTGGCGCACGTGTTGTCGGCGTTGTACCAGCACGTCCTTCAGACTCAGACGCACGAGATGGAGACGGGACAGCCCCACTGCCGAGCGAAGATCTCGATTATTGCGCACAGCATGGGGAACTACCTCGTGCAGAAAACGCGGATGGGTCCCGACTCTTGTAGAAAAGGAAGATGGCGTAATCTCCTGCTGACCAAGCAAATCGGCGCATGGAGCGCCGACGGAGGAGTACGCCATGGAGAACACTAGCACAGACCAAGCGACGATTCTTCAGTCTCGTCAGCACATCCAAGAGCAGCTTCGCCAGCGGGTGCGCACGGCGATCGAGGAGGTTCTCGACGAAGAGGTCGCGTCGGCCTTGGGGTCGGCGCGGCACGAGCGCACAGACGCGCGGTGCGGCTATCGGCACGGCCGGGTCACCCGCACGGTCACGACACCAGCCGGGACGCGACGCCTGCAGGTGCCGCGCGCGCGGGTCGTTGGCAAGGAGGGGACCCTGAGCGAGTTTCAGAGTGCGGTGCTGCCGCGGTATGCGCGGCGGATGCGCGAGGTCGACGAGGCCATCCTGGGCTGTTACCTGGGGGGGCACGAACAGCCGCCGCATCCAGCGGGCGCTGGCGTCGTTGCGGGGCGCCGTGCATCTGTCGAAGAGCGCCGTCTCGCGGGTGGTAGGCCGGCTGAAGGCCCTGTGTGCCTCGTGGCGGGGCCGCGACCTGTCGTCGGAACGCTACGCGATCCTCTTTCTGGATGGGTTCCATCTGAAGGTCCGCCTGGCGCGGCGTGGCGGTGCCCGTCCTCGGCGTGTTGGGGGTCACCGAAACAGGCCAGAAGGCACTGTCAAGTTGAGCGTTGCGGACCCTTCTGACGCCCAAGATGATAGGCTGGCTGCGCGTTCAGTGTCATTATCTTGGGGGCCGCCGACCTGAATTTTCGCCAACTTGACAGTGCCGAGAAATGCCCTGAAGGCAGCGGCTCCGGTCGGTTCCACGTCAGCGTGGGCTGAGGTGACGGCCTCTGGAGCTGGACGATTGTACGCCGAACAGGATTTCGTGCGCTCGGCGGCTCTCGGGCGTATAAAGGTACCATCGGGGGCAAGCAAATCGGAAATCCCGGTCAAGGAGGTTGTAATGATGTGGCGCGTTCTGGCACGGCGGTCGACGATTGGACGGATCGTTGCAGCCAGTCTGCTGTCGGCTGCCGTGAACTCGACCGCGGGCGCGCAAAACTGGAGCTTTGACGCCCGCCGGATTGCCCTTGGTGGCATTGGCGATACGGCGAACATTGCATCGCAGCTCGTTAAGAAGGAGCGCGGCTACGGGACGATCGTTCTGCCGTTCGGGCTCTTGCAGGTGTTCGAGGACACCAGTATCTTCGACCCCGGAGACGACAACTTCGACCCTGTCCGCGCCGCGGAGTATCTCGCCAGCCCGCTGCACTACACCCTCGATCGAAACACGTCCAGCAGCGGCCAGCAGTTTGCGGAAGGACTCGCCTCCCCGTCGTGGGGAAAGACGTTCACGGTCCAAGGCGAGCGCGGCGGGGCCTTCCACGGCGTCTACGTCGGCGCAGGGCCATACTTGTCGATCCGGACCGACAACGTAATCGATCAAGGGTTCATCGACCTGCTTGCCAGCGACGTCGACGTGTTCGAACCGAACGCAAGCTTCTTGATCGCGGACGACACGCTCGACCAGTTCGCGCTGGCCATCACCGGCGGCTACCGTGCCCGGATTCCGTTCCCTGGCCGGTCGAATGTCGGCTCGGGTCGCAACGGGGTGTACATCGCGGTGAACTACAACTATCTCTACGGGTTCCGCTACGACGATCTCAGTTAACACTAGGCCCATGTGCGACCGCATTCAGAACTTCAGGCCCACCGGCACGGTCCTTTCGGCGCAAGAGAAGTCTGAACTGGCCGAGATGGTCACAGCTCTCGCGGAAAACAAGGGATTAGGAGTTGCTCTCTCGGCCCTGTGGGAACAACAGCGGGCAGTTGGATTCGTCCTGGGTACGCCGTCCGTGGGGAAGAACCTTGACGACCAGTCCAGGTTCCTGGCCGCGCCCCTAGGCCGGCATTGGCTCATTCACAGTGCGGCCCGAAAGGAAAGGAGCAACGTTCCCTTCCTGACAAAGCGCGGCATTCTTTCACAGCATCCGAGGTTTGTATACGAGAAGCTTGACGGTCGGGCCTATGAGCACTCCGCGGGCAAACAGCCGGGTTTCGAAATGTGCTTTCTGTGTAGCGCGGCCGCAGCCAACCCCAACGAAGTCCTTTGCTCGATGGTTCTGGGAGATAGGGAGTTCGTCTACGGTGTCAATTACGCTACCCTCGGGCACTGCCATGTCACTTTGTGGACGAAAGTTCCCATCGACCAAACGTATTGGCCCGGGGATGTACTCTTCTGGCTCTGCGAGCATGGCAGGCGCTTGAGGACGCCCGAGTACACGACTTTTTTCAACGGTTTGGGCGCTGGGAATTCGATCAAGCACTTCCACTACCAGACGCTACGCGAAGTGTTCCCGATCTGTCAGGCTCGCCCAGAGAGGGTGTTCACCCCCTCCGGCATCGCCCGGCTGGACTGGCCCATGCCCGCGTACGGTGTCGCGGCCGCACGCGACGATAGCCAGGTCCTATCCCGCTTGGATGAGTTTATTTGTGCTTGGCTTGACCTTGGTGCGGACCATTCACTCAATCTCGTGCATACCACCGACCCACAGGACAGAGCTCATATTGTCTTCGTGCCACGGGTGAAGACAAAGCTCAGGCCCCAAGGGATCAGCAACGGCTTCGCTGGATGCGAAGTAGGAGGAAGGATCAACGTGGAGGAGTGGGATGAATGGGACTCGGCCAGGCGTCAGCCGTTGGAAACTGTCGAGGGATGGCTGCGGGCGATCGCGCCATCTCAGGAGCTCGTGAGGAAGTTGGAGGCCACACTATAGTAGTAAATATCCCCCGGCAAAGCCGGGGGCTTTAGTTGTGAGCCGCTCAAAGCGGCCTTTGGACGTGGCCGCTACGCGGCCACTTGAGCCACCCTACGGGTGGCTACTTTCGTCCAACCGGGTACGATGTTGCCTGCGCCTGTCGAGTGCCTAGTTCCTGGGTATCCACGAACACATTCTCAGGGTGACCACCGGGATGCAAGACCCCGACACCGATAGGCCGATTCCGTTTCGTCTTTAGAGCCGTTGTTGAGCGGGCCTGGTACAAGAAGACGTTCGGCGCACAGGCACCAGGGGTTGAGATCGGTAAATCGCTGAGCCGAACCGCCATTGAAGATTTCGCTTTATGCCTCATTCAGAGAGGCTCAGCTAGGCAGGACCCTAAACTTATTAACGCCGCACGGGGATTTCAAAACTCTTCGGCAGTCTGACCTTCTTCATGTGATTCGATTGTATTTATTTGGTGTTTAAGTTGTCGACAAATCCCTGCAAGGGATTCTTTTTTTCTCTATTGCTTCAGATTTAGAGTAGGTTGCGAAAGTTACGCTTTTGAGAGCATCTTTGATGTCAATATCAAAAGTGACGCCTGGGCTAGAGTAAATAGGAAGGTCTGTAAAAAAACACAGCCCACCGTGACTCCTGGCGGTGAAGATTGTAGATTTCCACTTAGATGAGCTTGGTGATGAGATGCGGCAACCGGTCTTGAATGTTCGGATCGAACCCCGCGATCCCAATGAGCGGCAGAGCACTATTGATCTCCCCGTAATCGATCGGAGTCGTCGACCAGTTGAGCGGTGTTCGACGGTCCTCGTCTCGAACTGTCCTGGCATAGTAGGACCTTCGAAATACCCGCGCATCGGCGAGTATTGCGCGGCCTCGCAAGCGTCGGAACGTCGTTCGCGTGTCGTAAGTGACGGCAAGCCGCCCGTCTCGAGCTGCGTTGCGGAGAGTGCGAACGTGCACACCGACCAACACAGCGAGAACACGAAGAGGGAGGAGTTCCTGGTCATTCCGATGTGCGACGAGTGCGCGGGCTCGGTCGATAATTCGTGAAGGAGGTGGCCGGCGTCCAGAATCCCACACTCGATAGGTTTCTGGCGAGACGCCAAGCTCGGCAGCGAACGCAGCCTGCGATCGCTCCAGTGCTTCCCGACACTGGCGGAGGGTCTCTGGCCTCACGGCACGACCACAGTGCCATCGGCGTACGCGAGATAGCAAGGCGAATGGTCAAACCGTACTTCAGTCAGCTAATCCCGCCGGCTGACCGGTCGTTTCGAACTGGCGAAGTGCCGCGTGCTTCGGCGATGCGACGGCGAAACTCGCGAGTTCTGGCAAGAAATGGCGCGCCCGGCAGGATTCGAACCTGCGACCCTCGGCTTAGAAGGCCGATGCTCTATCCAACTGAGCTACGGGCGCGTATCTGTCGTAAGTGATAGTTTACAACAGAGTTAGGTTTTACCTCCTGATTGGTTGCTAGGTCTCTTACAGGCTGTGCAGCCGGAGCGTGTGGCCAACCGGGATACGCTACCCGCCGGTTCGATCCCAGCCGCAGCGTTGCAGGTTACGAAAAACTGTTCTTAACGTACATCGCTTCGACGGGTTACCGACCTCATCAATTTTAAAATGACACCAAGTAAGTCATCTTCACGACAAGAGAACGATTCATGAGCCAGCCAGTCTGAGAATTTCGTTGATCATTGTAGACGACAAAGATATCACTGAGCGGTCGATGAATGATGTTGAAGCGTACATTCGAACTCCACTGGCGCGCAGCGCTATTGTACTGAATTAATGCGTTTAAGAACGTTCGTGTCGAAAAATCAACATTGATACGAGTTGCCAATAAATCAGTGTTGAATGAACCCTCTGGAAGTCTAATGAGATTACGGGTCAAACTGAAGTGGGCGTTGAATCGTGCGGTGGCTCGAACCATTGAGCCAATCCGATACGATGTAGCGTGGCCGCTGTAAAATTCACCGATTGCAAAACGTCCAGTTAACCCGATGGTCGTTCCAGGATCGGGGTTGTACCATAAGAAAAACTCGTCGTAATCGTATCGACCCGGAAGAAGAACGATCCCACGATTTTTATGGAGTGTGAACGGTTGGGTGAGAACTTCAACATTCTGATTGATGCCGATCTCTCCCATACCTCCGTTCTGGAATCGAATCATCAAGTGATGATCGTAGTAGGCTGAATCTAGCTGGCCCGAACGTCGAGTGATCCGGTGACCTTCCCAGTGCGGGAAAAATTCTCTTGCCCAGCGTGATGTTGACTTCGGCCGAACGTGTGCTCCCAGGAAGCCGTCGAACTTCCCGATTCCTACTCGAGGTACAAATCCAAGCTCGTTGTTGAATTGATCGCCAATCGTCAGATAGGACGCACGGACCATCCAAAATGATCCGGGATAGTTGAGACCGATACGCGTCGCAAGGTCACTACCACTTTCTTTCGTGACCTCAGGCGGTGATAATGTTTTTGCAACGTATGCATTGAGATTTAGGTGCTGAAAAAATCTAAAATTGGCATCGGCTCCGAAGGCCCG
Organism: Vicinamibacterales bacterium; assembly: GCA_965249535.1. Classification (GTDB taxonomy): domain Bacteria; phylum Acidobacteriota; class Vicinamibacteria; order Vicinamibacterales. The sequence goes on along the minus strand of OZ252241.1, from coordinate 711,183 downwards.
GTTATAGTGTCCTTCTGCAGTTTGTTTGTTTAACATTGCTACGCCCACATCGGAATTAGCTAGGAGTGCACGCCTGATCCTCACGGCTGAGAAGTGCGTAGCGGGAGTATTTGGGCCTTGTCCCTGATGGATATTCATTACTCCAACGGAATAGCGACCCGTGTTTCCCGTCAAACGCAGGCCGCCTAAGATCGGAATGGCTTCACCGCTGTCATCAAGACCAATTCGGCGACTGAAAAACAAGCGTAGGTCATTCCCTGGTTGAGCGATCTCATTTAATCGACTGAAACTCGAACTGGCACCTAGACCGCTTCTGATACGGGATCTGCCCTGACCTCGTTCGTTTCCAGGCCCGAATTGAAATACGCCGGAATTCTCGAGAAAGAACTCTCGTTTTTCTGGAAAAAACAGGCTTACCCGAGTTAAATTGATCTGTTGTTCGTCGCTCTCAACTTGTGAAAAGTCAGTGTTGATCGTCATATCGAGAGTCAGACCAGCGGTCAATCCGTACTTCAGGTCTAATCCCATCGCGGTATCACCAACAACAACAGGTTGAGTGAAAAGTTGGGTGCCACTTGCCAACATGTAAGGTTTGATGCGAAGGTCAGTTCCACCACGAAGTCCTCTTAGATTTTCAAGGGTGCCAGCTAGAGAAACCCGAGTGATTCTGTAGTGACGAGGTACCGGCGCCCAATAGCTTTCCTCTTTTCGACGATGTAGTCGCCTGAGGAAATTGATACCCCAGGTCTGCGAATCAGTGTTTGAAAATCGCAATGTATGAAGAGGAATCGCCGTTCCGCGTACCAGCCATTTGCATCAATATGAGCACCAGTTCGCCATATTGCATCCCAATCAGAATTCACCTCACGCCCCTCGTTCATCATCTGGGCATCCCATTTTGCACCCATAGGGTTGGTAGCGAACATGTAGCCATTGCGCCGATCCAGAAACGTGTCGATTATCACCTCGAATGCGTCACCTGTTCGTGGATTAAAATCTTTCTTTAGTTCACCAACGACAATTTCGTCAGCCTGAGTGTCGTATGCAGAAAACCCAATATACAAAGTCGTGCCGTCAGTGAGTAATTTCACCTCAGTTTGCTCGGTGGCTGGCTCACCTTCGTTAGGCTCACTTTGAATGAAATTCGTGGCAGCCACGGCCTGATTCCATGCAGGTTCTGTCAACCTCCCATCAACTACAATGGGATCGGACACCAAACCCGCCGTTAGTCTGTGGAGTGAATGTCCTGAATGACCCTGTTGAACGTCAGCGGCGAGAGATGCTGGTAGTCCTATAACCGTTACTACTAGTGCTAGATTCCGTAGCATTTAATCCTGAAGCACGAGTTTCATTATTTGTCGGCGTTGTGATACTAGTTTCATTTAGTGTCAAGTAAATCATGAGCAAGGATTTTTTGATTCTAGAGTTAGAGCGAACGGGATCTGTGTATCTATACGAACTTCTGAATCAAAAAACGTAAAGTCAGCTTAACGGTTTTCGACCACAGATATCGTTGGGGTACAGTGCCTGGAGCAGACCGCAGTAAGGCGTGAGCAACTATGTCCCAGCTACCGAGTGAATATAACTTGTTGGGGTCTTGGGTTGCAATGTTTCCAAGTAAGTACTGCTTCTTAACAATTAAACATTGTGTGTCTGGGAACTCGAGAAAGCAGTCGATGCTAGAGTTTTGCTGATCCTAACGATCTTCTCTTGCTTTCAATTCCGTTCTTGCACCTACTAAGAGACGTGTCATTTAAGGTGTAACGAAGTGTAGGTGGTATATGTTGAGCACTAGAAGCTTTGGGAGAGATTTTACAGGTATCTGGTGGGTGTTGAGGTCGGATATGTGTAGGGGCGACAATGAAACTAGTATTGTTGTCGGGCGGCATGTCAAGGGGCAAGGTATCAGAAGAGGGATTTCCCATCTGAATCAAGAGTTAGTACCAATAGGCTACTACTCGGTGGTCAAAACGTGCTCTTGAGAACCCTAAGCAGAGTATTCGGTCGACCTGTCTAATCAGTAGTATTTGTTATGATATCTTAAATATTATAAATTTGACTTACAGTCTGTCTAACGGAGTAGAATGCTACCTGGTGTTAGGCGTGTGTAGGGGGTATTAAGCTTGGGTCTGGATCATGCTGTTATCGTGCCTTTTCGTCCACGTCGAAGGGTCGGGGTGTTAGTTCTAAGCGTGGCCGGTGTTGTTGTGCCGGGAGTGGACGGGTGATGTAGCCATCACAATTAAGATTCAAGATTATGGGCTATCACTCGCGGGGGTGATGGCCCTTTTGCTTTGAGGGGAGACTGAAAGTTCCGGGTGGATCGGTCGGTTCTAAGGTGTTCGCTAGCAGGTTCTGTAAACGGCCGATAGTGGTTTCGGCCGAATCTTAAGATGAGGTTGTTTGGATCGCGTTAGAGTTTCGAGTGTGGCGTCTGTAGAATATGAATTTGTGAATCGCACATCAAGTCAAAAGTTTAAGCTATGAAAACGATTTCTGGAAAAAAGCGAAGTACCGCGATCACCGAAGGGCCGCGCCGAGCTCCAGCGAGGGCGATGCTCAAGGCCGCAGGGTTTGACGATGCAGCTCTAAACCGACCGATCGTTGGGGTTGCAAACACCTGGATTGAGATTGGTCCTTGCAATTTTCACCTTCGGCGATTAGCCAAGAGTGTCAAGAAAGGGATTCTAGCGGCTGGCGGTACTCCAATGGAGTTCAATACTGTTTCCATATCTGATGGTATAACGATGGGTAGCGAGGGTATGCGCACCTCTCTGGTCAGTCGTGAGGTTATTGCCGATTCAATAGAACTAGTTGCTCGTGGCAATCTTTTCGATGGTGTGATCATCTTGGTCGGCTGCGACAAGACAATCCCTGGTGGCATCATGGCCTTAGCTCGGGTAGATATACCAGGACTTGTACTTTATGGTGGCTCCATAGCACCTGGGAAGTGGGAAGGGAATGACGTTACCATTCAGGACGTGTTCGAAGCCGTCGGTGCCCACGCAGCTGGACGGATTACGGACGAGCAGTTGTCCGCCCTAGAGGATAACGCTTGTCCTGGGCCTGGTGCCTGCGGCGGACAGTTTACAGCGAACACCATGGCGACCGTTCTAGAGTTTCTTGGTTTAACCCCTATGGGTTACGCTAGTGTTCCTGCGATGGAAAGTGAGAAGGATAACGTCGCGTATCAGGCTGGTCTTCTCGTAATGGACTTACTTCGACGAGATGTTCATCCGCACCAGATCATTACCCGAGCGTCTTTGGAGAATGCTATTGCCGCTGTGGCCGCCACTGGAGGATCTACCAATGCGGTTCTTCATTTACTGGCTATTGCACGTGAGGTAAACGTCAAACTCGAGTTAGAGGATTTCGATAGAATTAGTGAAAGTGTGCCGCTTGTCGCCGATCTCAAACCAGATGGTCGTTTTGTAGCGACGGATCTCTATCGGGCCGGTGGCATTGCGCTGATAGCCAAGCGACTACATATGGCTGGCCTTTTGCACGGTGAGGCTCCTACAGTTACCGGTCGTACAATTGGTCAAGAGGCTGATGAGGCACGAGAAACACCGCTACAAGAAGTAGTTCGGGCTATTGATGACCCAATCAAGCCGACAGGAGGACTTGTTGTCCTAAAAGGGAATCTTGCACCCGAGGGTTGTGTAGTTAAAGTTGCGGGTCACACACTGACAAAGCACAGAGGTCCCGCACGTGTTTTTGAGATTGAAGAAGCGGCATTCGATGAAGTGGACCAAGGGCGGATCCGGCCTGGTGATGTTGTCGTCATCCGTTATGAAGGCCCAAAGGGTGGTCCCGGTATGAGAGAGATGCTCGCCGTAACAGCCGCTATCGTTGGTGCGGGGTTAGGTGATTCGGTAGCTTTGTTGACAGACGGTCGGTTTTCTGGTGCTACTCGTGGGTTAATGGCCGGCCATGTGGCTCCAGAAGCAGCTCGTGGAGGTCCCATTGCTGCTGTTCGCGACGGCGATATCATAGTCTTTGATGTAATGAAGAGGAAGCTCCACATAGAACTTTCCAATGACGAAATCCGACAAAGACTAGCCGACTGGCGACCCCCCACTCCAAGGTACGAAACTGGGGTAATGGCCAAGTATGCTCGACTGGTCGGGTCAGCTTCTACTGGTGCAGTTACTTAATGAGGTTATGCAAGATTTTTTAGGGGGCCAGGGCTCTTGTTGAGTTGTTGAAGTTTAGGGGTCGGTGAATGCTTTTGTAGCGAGGTTGCCTGTAAGTTGATGAGTATTCACGAATTAAGCAATGGAGTATCGATGGTAAGAACGGGTGCGCAGATCATTTGGGAAACTCTAGTGCAAGAAGGAGTAACCACTGTTTTTGGTTATCCTGGTGGTGCGATCTTGCCCGCGTATGATGCACTACTGGATTATCCTATTCGGCATGTCCTCGTTCGCCATGAACAAGGTGCTACTCACATGGCCGATGGGTTCGCTCGAGCTAGTGGTGGTGTGGGTGTCGCTATCGCAACCTCTGGTCCTGGTGCAACGAATATGGTGACTGGCATTGCAACTGCGATGCTGGATTCATCCCCAGTGGTTTGTATCACTGGCCAGGTTGGCAGTAAATTGGTGGGTTCAGACGCATTCCAAGAGACCGACGTCACGGGAGTCACGCTTCCAATTACCAAGCATAACTACATAGTGACGCGCGTAGATGAGATTGGACCAACTATCCACGAAGCCTTCTATGTAGCAAGTTCTGGTCGTCCAGGACCGGTACTGATTGATATCACCAAGGATGCTCAGCAAGCCTCTTGCGAATTCGTGCCGAGTTTGAGTCAAGTACAGCTACCAGGTTATCGGCCAGACTTGCGTGCGCCAGCTGAAATGTACCAAAAGGCAGTTGAACTCATTAATGGAGCCCGTCGGCCTGTGATATTCGCAGGGCATGGGGTCATGCTTTCTGGTGCAACGAAGATCGTACGTGAGCTTGCGGAACGGGCACAGATTCCGGTGGCAATGACTTTGCTCGGAATTGGCGGTTTTCCCGCCCAGCATCCTTTAAATTTGGGAATGATGGGAATGCATGGTGAGGCATGGGTTAACTCAGCGGTTCAGGAGGCGGATCTCCTAGTTGCATTGGGGATGCGTTTCGATGACCGAGTGACAGGAAATGTTAAGACGTATGCACCGAAGGCCCATAAGATTCACATCGACATCGATCCGGCTGAGTTCAATAAGAATGTTCAAGTGGACGTCGCGATGGCAGGGGACCTACGCGCCGTGCTTGAGGAACTTTTGCCGCATGTAGAATCCGGTGATCGTGCTGATTGGCTTACATCGATTAGAAAACTCAAGGGTGGGGTAGCCGTGAGGGACATTCAGAACCTTCCCGATAGCGGTCAATTGTATGCAGCCCACGTAATAAATGACATCTGGCGTGCCACGGAAGGCAAAGCAGTTGTTGTAACCGATGTAGGACAGCATCAGATGTGGGAAGCTCAGTACTACAAGCATGAGGAACCACGGTCTCTCATTACCTCTGGTGGTTTAGGTACGATGGGATTCGCTCTTCCAGCAGCGATTGGAGCCAAGTTTGCACGACCGGAAACAGAAGTTTGGGTTATCGTTGGTGATGGTGGTTTTCAGATGACCATGGCCGAGTTGGCGACGATTAAACAGGAAAAAATCAAGATTAATATTGCGATTATAAATAATGGCTACCTCGGGATGGTGCGTCAGTGGCAGGAATTTTTCTATGGACGCCGTTATGCGGCCACTCCCCTAGTGAATCCTGATTTCACCAAGTTGGCGGAAGCGTTTGGATTGCGTGGTGCTACGGTGACTGAGCGTAGTGAGGTGGCTCCGACTGTCGAGTCGGCACGAGCGGAAGAAGGTACCGTCGTTATCAATTTTAAAGTTGATCAGGAGGATACCGTCTATCCGATGGTTCCGGCGGGCGCCGCCCTAGATAAGATGATTCGACGTCCGAGCCAGAGCCCAATCGTTGAGACGGCAGCCGATCTCTAACCGGGAACTGACCAATGCTATACACGTTCGTTGTCTATGTAGAAGATAAACCTGGTGTTCTGAACCGGGTTGCTTCGCTGTTTCGTCGTCGGGCTTTTAACATCGAGTCCCTGACGGTCGGACATACCGAGACAGAGGGTGTGTCTCGGATGACGATTTCATTGAATACAGATGAGAATGGAGCTTTTCGATTAGAGGCGAACTTATACAAACTAGTAAATGTTTTACGTGTTGACAATATTACAAAGAGACCATCAGTTTTCAGGGACTTGGCGATGATAAAGGTCGCTACGTCTCCTGAGACACGTCCGCACGTTATGCAACTTGTCGAGGTCTTCCGAGCACGTGTGGTTGATGTAGCACCTGATTCTGTTGTGATTGAAACCACAGGCACCGAAGAAAAGATCGATGGTCTATTGGAAGTGCTCCGACCGTACGGAGTGGTCGAAATGGTAAGAACCGGACGCGTTGGGATGGCCCGCGGCAAATCAAGTATAACGGCTAGTCGTCCAGTGATGAGTGTAGTGGATGATGACGATGTTGCACACTCTGTATAAATCCTTGGTGTTAGGGATTTTGTTTGAACGACGAGTGCCTTAGAGCAATCGTCGTTATAGTGCTGGTATGTGGAGTTAGAACGTGTGAGGATGGCTCCTAGCTTCACCAAACGGGTTAATCTTCTTTCTCTTCTATTTTTTGGACTGACCACGGTTATGGAACGAATTCCAACTGACGGCATTGTTACTGGATATGTAATAGTTAAGCGTTAACTAACAGCTTCTGGAGATTCGTTTATGGCCACAATTTACTATGACGATTCAGCAGACTTGGCACTTATTCAATCGAAGAAGGTGAGTGTCTTTGGGTATGGTTCACAGGGACACGCACACGCACTTAACCTTAAAGAGAGCGGCGTTGCGGTGCGGGTAGTCTTGCCCGAGGACAGTCGTTCACGCGCTAAAGCGCAAGCAGATGGTGTAGTCGTATCACCTGCTTCAGATGCTTCTGCTTGGGCCGACGTTTTAATGCTTTTGATTCCTGATACAAAACAATCAAGCCTCTACAAGGAAACTATTCTTCCACATTTGAGTGCCGGGAAAATGCTGATGTTTGCGCACGGATTCAATATTCGATTCGGGACTATTACGCCTCCTCGTAATGTTGATGTGACGTTGATTGCTCCTAAGGCCCCTGGGCATAGGGTTCGCGAACTCTATATAGAAGGTGGTGGTACGCCAGGTCTGCTAGCGGTTGAACAGGACTCTACGGGCCAGGCGAAGGCATTGGCTCTCTCATATGCGAAGGCTCTTGGGTTGACGCGAGCAGGTGTTATCGAAACTACGTTCGCCGAAGAAACCGAGACCGATCTATTTGGTGAACAGACGGTTCTTTGCGGCGGTGTCAGTGCTCTTGTAAAAGCCGCTTTTGAAACGTTAGTCAAAGCTGGCTACCAACCTGAGATTGCATACTTCGAGTGTATGCACGAGCTGAAACTCATCGTTGATTTGATGTATCGTGGGGGCTTAAATTACATGCGTTACTCTGTTAGCGATACTGCTGAGCATGGAGATTATACTGGTGGCCCGAGAATTATAACGGACGCGACTCGTCAGGCCATGCAGCAAGTACTTGACGAGATCCGTGATGGAAGTTATGCGCGTAAATGGATAGCAGAAGATCAGGCAGGTCGCCCGTGGTTCATGGCACAGCGAAGAAAAGAACAGGAACATTCCATCGAAAAGGTTGGCAGTGAGTTACGTGAGATGATGCCATTTCTTGATGCTATAAACGTCAAAGAGTCCGTTTAACAGCACTGAGGGTTTGCAAGAATGATTTTCCCCAGGAGTTTACTCGCTGTTCAAGGTGCGCCGTGCAATCGCAGTTAACACATGCCCAAGGCCTAGTGCCGTTTAGGTCAAGGCATCGGTTGCGGGAATGTGCGTCCTGCACTTTAACGAGTTTGAAGTATGTCTCCCAGTAGGGACGCTCTTCGGCAAGCGGAATCAAACAGAAGCACGTCTCAATCCACTTAATGGATTGATCGTCCAGTGCTCGGGCGAACTCCATATTTCTCACATATTCGTCACCTGCGACGGAACCGTGACCAAGGCTTCGACTCTGGATCGCTTCGGCCAGCGGTTTCCCCTGGCCCGGCTTGAGTCGGGCCGTTACCAGATAGCGCATGCACCAACTATACCAAGGTTCTTGTGTTAAGTGACTCTAATAACAACCTAGTCTGCTTGGTTGGATCTAAGGCTTAAGACCTCAAAATGGGGTCGTGTCACTAGGTCTGGTAAGTCTGTTGATTGACAGACAGAGCAACCTGGGAGTATAGCTGTGGTAACTGGGAGGCGATGATGCCGCGTGTAGCTTTTGACCGACTGCCTAGAAACGCCAGGCTCTGGATATTTTCGGCCGAACGTGAACTTACCGATTCTGAAGGGAGTCGTTTACTGGAAGAAGTTGATGTATTCATCGATCAATGGACGGCTCATGGTGTTCAGCTTACGGCTGGGCGCGATTGGCAATACAGCCGTTTTCTCTTTGTTGGTGTGGACGAGGCCGCTGCGGGTGTTTCTGGCTGTTCTATCGACAGCCTGGTACGGCGCATGAAAGTGCTGCAAGAGATGCTTGGTGCTGAGCTAGTGAATCAGGCGCCAGTATTTTTCAGGACAGGTTCCATGATTGAACGTGTCTCTCGGGAACGTTTCGCAGAACTCGCTAACTCTGGAATGGTTACAACAAACACTGCAGTTTTCGATAACACGCTTACCAAAGTTGGTGACATTTATGCAGGACGGTGGGAGGTGTCTGTTTCTGAATCGTGGTACGCGAAGGCTTTTTTTGACGAGTGACCGGTACCTGGTTGACGCGTTGTGAACGAAGATTTGGCTCTGGAATTCAGAGTGTAAATGAATTACTCTTCCTCGAAGTTACGTGGTTCTGTTCGTTATGATTCCTTCGTCACCTTTCCCGTAAACATAATCTTCAATGGCACCGTGGATACGTTGCACGGTCTGGGCAGATGGTGGTTGAGTGAAGCGGGACACTGAAAGCGCAATCAGTGCATTTGCCAATGGTGACCATACCCCGGCGTGTAGTCCAAATGGATGAGGAACTATGACTGTCGTGACATAGAGCGTCGCAAGGCCGGTAGCGATTCCCGCCAGGATCCCAGAACGTGTAAGAAGAGAACGAGTTGGGAAACATACCCCCAGCACAGCTGGCATAAGTTGGAGTGCGCCTGCTCCAGAGAGCGCCACGAGCAAAACGAGAAAATCGAGCTTAGTAACAGCTAGAGTGTACGCGATCGCTAAGAGTACGATGACAGATAGTCGGCCAACAAGAATGTAGTGAGCTTGTGTCGCGTCAGGTTTTAGGTATCGCTGATAAATATCTAGTGTCAGTACCATCATGTTCGCATGAAGAATTGAATCTAGTGTTGACATGGCGGCTGCTGTTGCACCAGCTAGGATTATGCCGGTCAACCATGGAGGTGAATACTGAAAGAGAAGTTCTGGAAACACGCGGTCTGGAATTTCGAGCTCTGGCATCACAAGGGCCCCAGATAGACCCACAAGGGCAGCCGGAATAAAAAGTGTCATAAGTAAAGATAGGTGTTGTTGCCCCAAGCCACTTAATAGTGTTTCCGGAGATAGCTGTGTAGTAGCGAAGCATGATGTGTGGTTGAAAGACGATTCCAAATGAAAGGACAATTAGTAGACCGAACCACATTCCAGGAGTGAAGAATCCTTCGGGGCCAGGTGCTGTCAAGAGATCTGGTCGGTGGATGGCGACTTGTTTCCAGAGTTCAATCGGACCACCGAAAAGTTTGTAGACAAGAACCAGTGCGCCAATCCAAATAGCCAGATACATCCAAACACCTTGGATGACATCTGTCCAATAGACGGCACGTAATCCACCGGCCATAAGATAACCTGCTGCTGCAACCAACAGAACGAGCGTGCCAAGCTCATAAGAGATATGGTCATTTGAAGCTACAGAGATAATGTATCCGAGACCTTGGGCTTGAACTTGAATGTATAGAATCGTGAATACGACTGAGACGAAGGCGGTAACAACACGAACTGACTCGCTCTCATAAAAATCAGCGAGCATTTCGGCTGGAGTGATGTAACCAAAGCGCTTGCCGAGAGCCCAAATTCGGCTACCAAGGACATAGGTAATACCACCAACGAGGACAGTCCAGGCACCAGCATCCCAGAAACCAATTCCATGAGTGTAGAAAAAACCACTCGATCCAAGAAATGCAAATGCCGAGTGGTACGTCGCTACGATCGTGAGGTAAAGGACAATGAAACGTGCCTTTCTGCCATAAAGGGAAAAATCTTCAACATCGACTGTGAGGCGACGGTTTGCCATTACCCCTAAAACAATTATGAGGAGTAAATAACTAGCGATGAGGCTTGTCGCGACTACCCAAGGTGCCATTAAAGTGTCTGACTAGGCGGTAGATGTTTCAGTTTGTTGTCAAAGATCTTGCTTGCGAGCCCATATGAGGACGCCAATCATTGCTGCGTAGAGAACCAGTAGATACACGTAGAGAAAAGGGAGGCCAAATATCCAGGGTTCGATCCGGTTTCCAAGGACGAAAACTAGAGGTGGTTGGGTCAAAGCAAGTAAGCCCAGGAAAGTCAGAGATGTAATCCATCCTTGAACGGTTCGGGGTTTATAGTGTGATCTCATGGCGATCTATTCTATAGGGAGGATTATTATTCTCGTGCACCACATTCTCATTTAAGCTACCCGCAAAGGATTGATAGTCGGATCTAGATTCTAAACAACTGTCCTGGCTTAAAAATCGTTCGTCCTAATTTTCTAAGTAGATTCGAATTATCGCTGAACTTTTTAGAAGAGTCATTAATTAGGGTGACTGCCAAACACCTAGAAGTCGACGAACCGCGACTAATTGCCCAATGTGATACGCTGAGTGATCGGCTGCCAAAGTTATTTCCCGCAGGTACGTTTGGCCGTTACCATGAGGAATCAGAGCAGTGAGATCTCGCTTCGGATCGGCGGCCATTTTTTTGAATGTTTTCCGATCTTGTCGAAATTGGAGAATACTCTTGTGCCATTTTTCGGAGGAGGAAGGGGTCTGAGATAAAGGCCAGTAGTCGTCTGGCCACTTCAGTCCCTTATAGTTCGGGTTCAAACAGAAATCTAAGATATCTTTCTGAGTGAGTCGGAGGTGTTCAAGAATTTGCCACGGTGAATACGGGAGTCCTGCTGGTTGCTTTGAACGGGCTCTGGTTGGGATGTTGGCGACTGCAGTGTCAAAGCCGATGTGAGCATCTTCCCAATCTAGAAGTTTAGCAAGTTGTTTCCCGAGTGTATTATTTCTGTTCATCGCATTACCCATTTCACGTGATCGTTAAGTCGGAGGCTTTGTGCTTTGGGTGTTGAGTCATAGGTTGAATTGACTGTACCCAGTTGGTGCGCGATGTCTAAGAGTGTTGGATAGAACTGGAGAAACGTGTTGTCGAAAGCCGCATGGGTTCTATGACATGAGTAACAGGACTCGCTGGTGGGAAGTGGTTCTGCTGTATCGACTAATCCTTGTGGACTGTCAAACGTGAAGTAGGCCCAACCATCATCAGGAAATCGGCTTTGATCCTTCACAGAAGCTTCAAGTGCGGCGATTTTCCCTTGAGTGTGACCGCCTTCATTGATCGAAATATTCAACTTGGCTTGACGGATTTCGAGAACAAACATTGTCTGGTCGATCCATTTACCGGAACGCAAGAATTCCTCGTACGCTTCGCGCGTTACAAAGACGTTGTCGAATAGTTGGAGTTGTTCAGCTTTAGATTGAGATGCGCCGTACGTCATTCCAAGGCCGCTCGTTACATAAACCCATTCACGATAGTTCGTTGGGCGAATAAGCTGGCCACTGCTCGTGTAAGTTGGATTATTGATCGGCGTCCGAGCTATTGAGGGCAAACTCAATCCAAGGATCGTTGTAGCTATGCAGAAAACGAGAGCGTTCAATGGATAGGCGTAGCGTTGTATTACCTTGAGAGTAGAATTGAAGCCACAAACTAAAACGCTGCGTTGAGAGTGTTGATTATTCCGATCCGATTTCTCTGTTAGAATCATGTCCGAAATATCCTTGATAAATACATTGAATCTACTCAGTGACGGCTCCCATCATCTAAGGAAATTGTGACAAGGCTTCGATTGTTCCCAGTTGTTGTTTTCACGATACATTCTGGTCCAGCTTGTTAACGAGTCGGAACATTCTGAGTTCAAATCTCATGATTATTGCGAGAGTTGGTTTTGAGCATTTCTACAATTCTCTGTAAATAGTGACTCGAACCACGCTTTACCAAACCAAGGGGTAGTTGTATTTAGTGGTGATCAACTCTTTAGGTTTGTATTGATCCATCGGCGTTATGGTCGGGGCGCCGGGATTCGAACCCGGGACCTCCTGCGCCCAAGGCAGGCGCGCTACCAGGCTGCGCTACGCCCCGTTTAACACCAGAAATTACTTAGCCAAGCCAAAATTCAACCATAGGGGAACTGTTTCTAGGGCGACATACATCGCCGAGTGTATCCATTCCTACTTGGATTATCCCACATGTTTCCAAGTAATCTATCAGAGAACCACCCACGGTGATCAGATTGCCCGAAGTGACAAATCGTGGCGATTAAGGACAAAACTAGGGTTTTTAGTAACAGGCGCTCGTCTCTGATCGGCAGGTTACCAGACTGTCATGATCTTTTTCGACTAAGACTAAGCTACTTTCTAGGGATTGACCCAAAGATAGTCGTTACAGAAAAGGTCTACAAAACCCAGGACAGTGTTCATTACATCTCTGAGGTCGCTTTCGTTAATCATCCCTGTTTTTGTCCTTTCCCAATACAAGTGAGACAGGTTTCCTTGAGAGAGTGATACTCGTTGGCGCAGTTGGATCCTAACGCAATACGCATATTTGTTATCGCTCTTTAACGTCGCCACAACCACGTACAAGATCGGCTGACTATTTTCTACGGCCGTTTTAAGCTCTTCGACTGGAATCCCCCGCTGCCGGAGACGGAGTCCAACAGCAGTTTGAAGCATCACTTGTGGAAGGCCATCACGTTCGGCGTTTGGCCTCATTGCCTCGACACCCACTGCGATCGGTCCTATATTTCTGAGTATATCTACCGACTGACTTGATCCGGTTGTAGGAAGTAGTAAGACTCCGAACAAAGGAAGGGCTCTTATCAGCATTTTGTGTCCCTCGTGGCTTGATAGAAACTAACAGAGTAGATGAGAGTCAACTGCAAGAGAAAGCTCTTAGCATAACTCTGACTAGTCCTTAGGATAGCATTGCAATGTTTTCTTCGGAGTGCTGAAAGTAGTGTGCAAGTTTTACTCGATCAATGCTGTGTCTGGGAACTGGGCGTACCAGCCAAACCAGAATGCTCTTTGTGCGGGTAATCGGATATGCTGGGTGTTCGGATTACCTACTAGGACAAGGCCATCTTCCGTAATGTGCCACTCCCGATTATTTTCGTCGACAATGTTTTTTTCATCGACATGATGTACGAAGATGTTATCTTGTGCATCGTAAACGCGATTAGCACCTCCTTTGCTTGTCACCACGACAAGGTTCAGTTCAGAGAATCTTGTGTGGAATACGCGGTTGCGTTTAAGAAAATCAGCGGTGATAGCTAGAGTTGACGGTTTCTCAATATGACTGGAATTATTAAGGAGTATTCCGAGGATTTCCTGTTTATTTCTCAACCTGTCATTAGTTTTGGAGACTCGAAACATTAAGTCGTCAGTACTGAAATAATCTCGGTATGCTGCTCCTTCGGAGTAATCACGTTTATGTCCAGTTTCGAGTGAAAGAACCGTGGTAGTGGGATGCTTACTGCTCCATTCATTCCACGTTGTTGTTACCACTGGATAGGGTTTTAATTGGAGGCCACTGTCAACGAGTTTTCCAACGACCGGCAATCCCTTGAAAGTGTTCCATAAACTCAGTGTTTCGTGATCAAACATTAACTTATTTGACCGATATAAGAGACCACTTGTGCCGAATTTCAGATGTTTCCCACCCGGAACACTGTCGTATGGGATAACCGTTCCACACAAAGTACAGTAGACGATAGTCAGTTCGGTTCCACCTAATTTATCGATAACTAGCTCGTGCCAGGCAAGGATTCGCTTCGGGTACGCTCGCGCTTTACCATTCACAGTAATACCGAACACAAGGTCATTACCATCCAGGTAGGTTGCCCTAGTGGGATCAAGATGTTCTGGGTACTCGAGAGGTGGAATACCATTGACCGAAACGCCGCCCCAGTCTATCTCGTCAAGTCGGATGATGGATTTCGTTTCTTTGGGGAAAAAGTCTTCGAAGAGCGGATCGATTTGCCGATACCAGAGCCCCTTGAAGAGTGCGTAGTCAGGGTGAGGATAGTACTGTTGTTCCCAGATCCAGTCTTGCCATTGTTCCAGGTCGTGTCCGAATTGCTGGCCAGTCTGTTGCTCAAGGAAGTTGATGAGCTGGAAAAAGCGGATAAGTTGTGGACCTGGTGGGCGGATGAGTCGTGCTATGTCCCAGATGATCCCTGCATAGCCGATCCGCCACTGCTGAGCGATCTTGAGGAGTGCTTCGTTAGCGAGTTGTTTGTCTTGGTGTACGATCTGGAGAAATAGTTCAATATCTGGGTGATCATCCCTCTTTGTTGTCTGTTGTGCGACGAGAGAAGCGGCCGGATCTGCGAGAAGGATAATAATTGCGGTCGATGGAAGTAAGGCTGTTTTCCTGAGGAGCTTTAGTGTTATTTTGTCTGAGCTCATGGTTGCTTTAGATCAGCCTTTCGGACAATCGACAGGAAAAGAGCGACCGCCCACGGTAAGGATACAAAAGGATACAAGCAGGATGTATTTTATTTTCTTGTTCCGCTCGAACCCCGACTGACGACATAACTACAAGGTGACTTGAGGACCTTTATGAGAAGCATAACCGTTATAAAAGTGTTAATGATGGTACTTATGTTGTCGTCTACTGAGTTAATCTCTGAAGAGAGTCGCCCTGTGATAACCCATGGACCGTTCCTAGGACATTTAACGTCCTCCAGGGCAAAGATTTGGGCAAGGTGTTCTAAGCCTGGCGTCTATCGCTTAACCGCAAAGGGTATCGGGGATCATGATGCACTCGTGGCAACAACAGCCGAGGCGACGTTGGAGAATGATATGTGTCTGGTGTGGCAAGTCACAGGACTTCAGCCTGGTAAGAAATACTTTTACGAGGCGACCTATCAAGGCCACCAGATTGCTGGCGATAAAGATAATTACTTCTTAACTCCTGAAGAAGTAAGAACCCCGACACTTACCCGTCTCGTCTTCGGATCCTGTGCTCAAGAGGGAGATGAGTCTTCGGCCGTGTGGCGGAAAATATCCACTATCGATCCACAGGCCGTCGTGTTACTGGGAGACACACCCTATATTGATTCGACCGAGCTAGATGTTCAGAGAAGTCGATATGGTGAGTTTGCGTCAGTTACTGCCTTTGCCGATCTTTTGCACAACAGATCATTCTATGCGACCTGGGACGATCACGATTTCGGACTTAACGACACCGACGGTCGACTCCAAGGCAAGGAGAACTCTCGCCGGGCATTCATCGAATATCACGGCAATCCGTCGTATGGTGATGGAGAGGAAGGAATCTATACGAAGTTTCGACGCGGTGGTGTTGAAGTGTTTCTTCTCGACACTCGGTATTTCGCAGGAACAGAATCATCGCCGTTTGCAGAGGATCAAACAACCTTACTTGGAAAGAAACAATGGGAATGGTTGCGCCGAGAACTTAAGGCATCGACCGCACCTTTTAAGCTCCTGGCTTCTGGGATAATTTGGAATGGAGCGGTACGACCTAACAAGCTCGATCACTGGGCGAATTATCCGTACGAGCTAGAAGCATTATTTCGTTTCATCGGGAAGGAAAATGTTTCAGGAGTTGTTCTTATTGGTGGTGACATCCATAGGTCACGTGTCTTGCGACATGAAACAAGCGGAACCGCTGGGTACAGAATCTCGGAATTCATTACATCACCCATTGGGTCAGATGTCATGGACAATGCCAACGTGCCTCATTCAGCACTAATTTACGACGGAGGTGAACCAAATGCCTTTCTCCTCATCACAGTCGATACGACAGTAACTCCCCAGATCCTCGTTGCCGATTTCCAGAACGCGACTGGACGCAAACTGTTTTCAGTGAGGTTAGATGCTAAAGACCTTTCGCTTCAGTAGGTACTTCGACTATAGTGCTGCTGTTACTCAACTTCCGACGTTACTCGCTTGCGGAAACTTGTTTCTCATAGGTGAATTTCTGAACACGTCGGCCAGTATTGACTTCTGTTGTGTAGATGTTTCCCTGCGAATCGGTGACGACGTTGTGGATCCAGTGAAACTGGCCAGCATAGCGTCCATGTCGTCCGAACGATCCGACAATTTGCAGATCATCTTTCGTTAAGGTCCAAATCTTCTGATTAGCTCCATCGGCGTTGTAAAGCAAAACTTGGTCAGTCGACAGATCTAAATCCCATACTGAACCAGCACCAAGGGTCCGCTTCGCGATAAACCCTTCCTTCACAAATGTGCCGTCTTTTTGAAAAACTTGAATCCGATTATTCGCTCGGTCGCATACGTACACCAATCCATCGTCGGCTATCCGTACGCAATGAACAGGATTACGAAATTGTTGGGCGGTCGGTGCATCGGGGTCGTAATCACCAGGCGGTGTATCGTCTGGTGCATTCCCATAAGCACCCCAGTGGCGACGATACTCTCCCGTGTCAGCGTCAAACACGATGACGCGTTTATTTCCGTAACCATCAGCGATGTAGACCTCGTTTGTCTCCGGATCGACTCCGACGTCGGCAGGCTTACCAAGAAATTGCGTGCTGTTACTCCCTTCATTAACTCCGGCCTGGCCAATCTGAAGGAGGAACGTACCATCACGACTGAATTTAAGTACCTGGTGATCGTCATTCCCGTTTCCACCGATCCAGACATTGTCCATGTAGTCGACAAAAATTCCATGCTCCGTCTTTGGCCATTCATATCCCTCACCAGGACCGCCCCATCCTTGTATGAAGTTTCCCTCACCATCAAACTCGAGCACCGAAGGGGCAGGAGCACAGCACTCTGCGCCCGGAGGATCTTGCGTCGCCTGAAGTTCGGCTGGCTCCAGACTATTGGGCCGCTGAATGATCCAGACATGATCGTGTGAGTCAATCGCTACACCTGACACCTCGCCAAGCAGCCAATTGTTCGGAAGCGGTTTTGGCCAAAATGGGTCCACCTGGTATGTCCCTGGACCATTGGTGGCCACTTCAACCTCAGTGTCGGTACTCTCAGGCGTTCCAGTCCCGCATCCAAGTGTAAGCACGAGCACGAAGAGAACTGCGCCACGAGAAAACATCTGTAGGTCCTTCATGATCCGTTTTCTCCTCACTGACAAGCCGATGGTTTTTGTTTGCTAGAAATGGTTGATGTTTTGAACAGACCCAGAATGCTAAATGTAGACCGTGACCACTCTGATCACAAGGAAATTCTAATTTTTTGGAACGGTAGGATTTTTTCATTGCTCGGTTTGTGGTTTTGCTTCAGGTTGAAATCTTCTGATAAAATGAGGAAAAGTGACCTCCAATAATCTGTTATAACTACCCAGATTTGTTGGTAAAGTAGGTTAGAGAGTCAGAAATAGAGTTTTGGAACTTAGGAATGAGCCTCTCTGGCAGCCGTGCAGTGGGGACATCTCGATACCGAAATCATTGCGTCTGGGCTAACACCAGTATACGATCGCGGCGACGAGGGCCCGACTGGAATGAGAGGCCTTACGAGAGGTGGGTCTGAGGAGGTAGAGATGAATCGATGTTTTCGAACGTGTTTGATTGGATCGACTCTCGGGGTATTAATGCTCGCGCTGGCGGCGCCGAGTTTTGCACAAGACGCCCGAATGACTGGGACAGTGTTCGATGAGTGGGAGAATCCTATTGAGGGCGCTACTGTTCGGGCCGAGGGTACCGAGGGAGGCGCACCTGGGAGTGCGACAACTGGTGCTAACGGAGAGTTCCTGATAGAGGGGCTTGATTCTGAAAGTTACAATTTTACCTTTCGGGCGGCGGGTTACCAAGGTGTTCGACAAAGCGGAACTAGAGTAAGGACGGGAGCGGTTAACCGTCCCTTAACCGCTGAACTGTCGGTACTGCAAAGGGGAGTGTCTTTCGAGGATGAGACTACCTTTGTTTCAGATCCTCCGGGCACAACGATCAATTTTGATGATGATGGAACCTTTGAAATTGAAGATGCAGATGGAGAAGGACACGGAACTTACGGCATCGAACAGACTACCGCAACCCTAGTTGTGAGGGAACACGATGCGGATGATAAGTTTTCGATTAGCGATCCACTCATAGCTGAGTTCTCTAGTGAGGATCTGACAAATTTCATGATTGGGAATGACAAATTCATTAAAAAGTAGCTACGTGACTGCTGAGACTGTTTGATCAATTGATGCCGCTCATTCGGGAGTGATACTGGCGTCAGGTTGTTGGCTTTTGGATTGACGCCGGATCGGAATATTCAATGATTTCTCGAGTTGTCTGTACTAAATATTTTCTACTTAAGCAGCGAGTGTTCGTACTGTGTGGTGGACGACGATCATTTCTATCTGGATGGTTTCTGATATTTTTTGGGGCTAGCCTCCTAATGGGATGTGAAGCTCCACGTTTTGAAGATTCAATGACCGGCGGGACTGGTGGGGACGGTTCCACTTCCCTGTCAATTCAGATTCCTCCTGGAACCGAGGAAGGTGATCTGCTTATCGCCATTCTCGGTATCAAATCGAACCCGAATACAGTGGGCCCATCGGGATGGTCTTCGGTGCCGGGCTTTGGTGGTTTCAACGGAACGAATTGCCTGGCAACTGCTGGAGGGTATGCGTGCCAGCTTTCAGTATTCTATAAGATTTCTAATGGTTCAGAGACTGATGCTAACTTTAGCTGGGGAGGTAATTTTCAGGCGTCCGCAGCAGTTCTCAGTTATTCGAACGTGAATGCCAGTTCTCCGATTGGTGCGGCCAGTAGCCGACGTGGAGCTTCCGTCACGCCTACGGCTCCTATGATTAGGACGATTCAGGAGTCTTCCCGAGTGCTACGAATCGCCTTAAGTGAAGCTAATGATGCCATGATGTTCCTTAATGGTAATTTGGTTTTTGGAGACGAGCCAGGTTCGTTGAGATTCAACATCGTATCCTTTCCCGATGCTTCGACAGATCCAGCAACCGGTTGTGGGCCACCACTGTCGAGTTGTAGCTTTACTCAGGGTGCAGTGGCGTTAGCCGCGTCAGATGCCCCACGGAGCACAGCGGGACCTTCAGGAACAGTGGATTGGACTCTTCCGGCTGGTGACCAGTGGGTCACGGCTTCGATCGAGATTACCAAGCCGTAAGTTTGGGATTGGCGCTGGTTGCAGAACCGTAGTCGTAGAGGCGCGCCAATCGCGTAGTCTGCTTTCTAGGATTCCAGAGCTTGTTGGGTTCTGGGCTGCAGTACTCGTGTTTAGTTCTCTAGTGTTAGGTTCAGATATTCGTTAGCTATCTCGACATAATTTGTAGCTTGTTCTCGACTGAAAATACCCCGAATGTTTGCCGCGCGATTCTCCCAGCGATAGCTTTTTCGATGTTTGAGGCTGCCACGCCAGTTAACGTCACCTGACCATTTTTCAGAATAATGTGAATCGGTGGGTTTGCACGGTTCGCGTATCGCCTGAACATGTCGTGGCGATAGATTTGAGTTGCTATGAGCTGCCTAAGCCGATCATCCATTGGGGACGCAGGTAATACCTCGATCTCGTTTCTTACTTCCTGGGTGCCTGCTACCCGTGAGGCTCTCCGGACGATTTCGTTTGCCTTGTGTGGTTCGGTTACCTGCCCGACAAGTATTACCGTCCCCTGGTCGACGCCAATGTCGACGCTATCAAACATCGTATAAAGGACGTATCGTAAGATCTCATTGGCAACTTGCTGCCCCAGGATCGCGTCGCTCTCGGCCTTCGGGATCGTTAGTTCACTTATCAACCACTCCACGCCGGCCACTTTACGCGCCGTTTCAATGGCTTGTTCCTTAACCCAGGCACTGGGGACGCTGCCGGTTAGGGTAACCGTCCGTTCCTCAACATCGACGGTAAGGTCCTCCAGGAATTTCTCTTCAGAGAATTTCTTTTCGATTTCTTGTTTAATTTGAGCTTCTCGTGATGGCTCTGAGGCCCGGATCTGGGCTTGGTTAGTAGTGACAGCTAGAACCACCAACAAACCAGTGCTTAGAATGATTGACCGATCGAATGTCATCTGGACCTCAACTTTCACGACCGACGAAGGTCTATCAGAATTCTTGCAAGTTCAGGGGTTACACCAATTGGCCAGGTAAGATACCACGATGGCGACTAGTTCACTTAAAGGATTCACCCATAGTAATAATTTAGTTAAATCTTGAGACAAGGTGGGACAGTTAATGACACATAGACCGATCATCGGCGTCATGGGTTCGGGAAACAATGTCCATTGTGAACGAGCACGGGCGTTAGGTCTTTGGCTTGCCAAGGCGGGTTTTCATCTACTGACTGGCGGTGGAGGTGGGGTCATGCAAACAGTGAGTAAGGCCTTTTGTGACGTCTCGAACCGAAAGGGGCTTGTGATCGGGGTTGTTCCCTGTACAGAGAGTGACCCGACGTGCCGTCCGCAACCAGGTTATCCAAATGAGTCGGTTGAGATTCGGATTTTCACTCACCTCTTCTTGACCGGGAATCGAGGTACGGAATCGATGTCGCGTAATCACATTAATGTCCTGAGTTCAGACGTGATCATTGCTCTACCGGGAGGGCCTGGCACCGCAGGTGAGGTTCAACTAGCATTGCGTTATGGTCGTCCCATTGTAGTGTATGCCTCAAATCGAGATGAGATTCCGGCTCTTCGCCAAGAGATAACGGTAGAGACCGACCTCGGTCGACTGCAGGACTTCGTTCGAGCCTGCATAGCTAATAAGCATGACTAAATCTGTGGGGATCAAAAGTGCCTACGAGGAACTAGAGCAGCGCTATCCGGAGCTTATGGTGTGGCTTCTGTCGGTAAGCAGTGTCGCCAGGATGCCGGTAAGCAGGGCCGCCAGAAAGGATGGAGCCATTTCTTCAGCCTGTGAAATGATTGGACCCCAATGAGGAATTAAAGGAACACCAAATTTAAACAGAGGTACACAAATTAGTCCTGTAAGCATCGATGTAAGAGCTCCCTGTGCATTGTACCGCCGCCAGACAAGTGAA
Source organism: Vicinamibacterales bacterium (assembly GCA_965249535.1). Taxonomy (GTDB): domain Bacteria; phylum Acidobacteriota; class Vicinamibacteria; order Vicinamibacterales. The sequence goes on along the minus strand of OZ252241.1, from coordinate 689,835 downwards.
AGTACAATCATGGGGCAGAACGTTGCTGCGATTCCTGACCAACCAAAGATGATGTACCAGAATATCGTCCGATCCGGATACATGTACGACACCGTCAAAGAAATGACAAGTGCTATTGCTGACAATCCCAATATGACCCAACGAGAGATTCGGGTAAGTGATTCACTGCTAAGCTGAGGTTTGATTGTTTGCTGATAGAAATCACGAGTAATTGCAGCTGATGCCACCACGAGCAGCGAGTCAATGGACGACATAATCGCTGCCAGAACGGCCAGTACGAACAGGCTGGCGAGAAGTGGTGGGAAAAGATAATTAACAAGTTCTGGCAATACTTGCTCACCGTTCGGCCCAAGGAGTGAGGAAAAGTTGCCATCGGTTCCCACCAGTAGATAACGACCCAATAATCCAGATAGCACAGCGCCACTGTCGGCTAGTATTGTGAAAGTTACAGCTATCCAGCGCCCCATACGAATTTCGCTCTCACCTCGAATCGCCATGAACCGTACAAACACATGAGGAGAACCGAGAAATCCCAGACCGATGGCAGCGTAGCTAATAATGATTAGTACGTTCGAAAAAGTGAAACCATCGGGACCCCAGACAGAAATTAGACCATCTCCCATTGCTGCGACTTCGAGGCCAAGATTTGTTCCTGCCGGCACTGCGGCGAAGGCAGTGATGGGGAGTACGGTTAACCCAACTAACATCAGTAGTCCCTGAAAAAGGTCAGACCACGCCACAGCAAGAAAACCACCGGACAGCGTATAGGTCACAACAGTGCCGAAGCCGACGATAACTCCTACGTAATAGTTCAGTCCTAGGAAATTGTCGAAGGCTTTGCCCGTTGCGTCTATTTGAGCACTGACGTAAATAGTAACGAAAAGTATAAGTGCGCTTGCGGCACATAGCCTTATTAGATGAGGTGTTCGAGCCGAACTCGTTTCAGAACTGAATCGACTCACTAGATAGTCTGGTATGGTGATCGAACGATAGTCGTCTGTTGCGCGTTTGAATGGTTGTGCCATAAGAAACCAAGCGATCGCCACGCCCAGTGTTTCACCAAACACGACCCATAAAGCTGGCAGTCCTACGAGGGCACCAAGGCCAGTAAGGCCAAGGTACAGCCACGCCGATTCACCGCTGGCTCGCGCTGAGAAGGCCGCGACCCAGTACCCTAGGTTCTTACCGCCGATGTAGTAGTCGGTCAGGTTATGAATGCGTCTGGAAGCAATCCAGCCGATTACCAGAAGTACGGCGAAATAGGCGAAGATGACGAGGTGCTGCATACGCTAGAGATGAAGATCAAGAACTTAGGGCTCGAAATAATTCCGAACGTAGTATTCGAACTTCTCGGTTGCTTCGGGTTAACGGCAATAGGTATTCGGCATCCGAATCTATCTGAGAACCGCCCTAACCGACTCGTCCAGAATTTCAACGCAGCGGTCTAGCTGTTCGTAGGTAGTTACAATCGGTGGAGCAAGTGGGTATACATCGCCACGCAGGCGACTCACTAACCCTCGTTTTTGCGTTTCCTCATGTATGCGCGTACCAATGTTATCAGTGGCCGGAAACTCTGACTTTGTAATCTTGTCCTGAACGATTTCGATGGCGCACATTAGACCTTTACCTCTCACGTCACCTACATGAGGATGATCAGCGAGTGCAGCGCGAAGTTTATTGAGGAGATAGGTTCCTTTCTCAGCCGCCTGTTCAACGAGAGCCTCTTCCCTGATGATCTCAAGATTCCGGAGTGCGACCGCGCAACCAACTGGGTGAGCACTGTAGGTGTAGGCATGCATCCAGCTAGTCTCACTATCATCTAGTATCTTGGCGATTGCATCGTTTACCCCAATACCTCCGAACGGAAAATAGCCGGAAGTTATTCCTTTGGCAAACTGAACAATGTCTGGTTCCACTCCCCAATGATCGAGTGCGAATAATTTACCTGTTCGACCAAAACCCGTGATGACCTCGTCAGCAGCAAACAGTACATCGTATTTGTTACAGATTTCACGAATACGTGGGAAGTAGTCGTTCTGCGGTACGATGACACCACCAGCACCCTGAACTGGTTCAGCGAAAAACAGGGCAACTGTCTCAGGGCCTTCTCGTAGGATAGCCTCTTCCAGTTCATTTGCCGCTGCGATTCCCTGGCTAATTCCTTCCGGTGCTTTATATCGGTACGGATAGGGTGAGGAAATATGTAGAAAACCTGGAACACGTGGCTCAAACAGCGGCCAATAACTAGTGATCCCAGTTGCGCTCATTGCCGCAAGTGTCACCCCATGGTAGGCCCACTGGCGTGAAATGACTTTCGTTTTTTGTGGTTGGCCGCACAATTTAAAATAAGAACGAGCCATTTTGAATGTACTTTCGCTTGCTTCTCCCCCGCCAGAAGTGAAGAAGAACCGGTTGATCGATGGATAGGTTAGTCCCGCCAGTGTTTTAGCCAGCTCGATCGCTCTCTGATTAGCACTGCCCGCATAACCTGAACAGTACGCGAGTTCTTCCATCTGAATCCTTGTCGTTTCTGCTAATTCTTTGCGACCATGACCAGAAGTAACGTTCCATAATCCAGAAAGTCCGTCGATATATTGTTTGCCGTCCGCATCAGTGAGGATAGCTCCGTCTCCTTTGACCCAAACATGACCGTATTGGTTGATCTTGCGATTGTGGAGTGAATGGATCAGGTGTTTGTGATCATTCTGGAGCAGTTCAGATTTCTTCATAAGGTTTTCCAAAATCTAACAACGCATGTAATTGGAGACTACATGTTATAGGTATCTTCAAATGCGGTAAATGACTGAGAAATGGCCTCCTCAAATAACCTCAGGAATTCTTCCATGAGAGTTACGAAGGATGTCATGCTCTGCCTCTCTGTAACGTTGGAATATGTCTGGTTCGAAGGAGCGGCGATAACACTTCTGACGGAAGTCATTGTTCTGCTATTATGTTACGCCATCGGGTTTAGGATTTCTGTTCCTTAGGTGAATGTTGTTGGTATACCAAGTAGAGGGGGTAAGGTGCTATTCCAGGTCTTACAAACGGTTATGGAAGATGGAGATATGATGAGGCGAGTCACGGTTTTTTTTACATGTGTAGTTGTGTTTGGTTTAAGTACGACGGGTATTTCAAAGAGCGCGACTCAGTACGTTCGGTATCTTCATGGAGGGAGTATTTACTACGGGATCCTTGAAGGGGACACCATTCGAGAGCTTCGAGATACCATCTTCGAATCTACTGAACCGACTGGTCAGGTTGTTTCTCTCTCTGATGTTCAGCTGCTCGTTCCGTGTGAACCTAGCAAGGTGATTGCCGTCGGCTTGAATTATAGGAGCCACCTCAGAGACTCCCCTATAGCCGAGTATCCTGGATTGTTCGCAAAGTTCCCAACGTCATTAATTGCAAGTGAGACAGAGATTGTGTTTCCACCTGGTGCAACGGATGTGCACTACGAAGGTGAGATGGTTGTCGTTATCGGTAAACGGGCCAAGAACGTGTCTGTGGAAGCGGCTGCTGATTACGTGTTCGGAGTCACGGTTGGGAATGACATTAGTGAGCGGGCTTGGCAGCGGGACGACCTTCAGTGGTTTAGGGCCAAGGGGTCAGACGGATTTGGTCCTATGGGGCCAGTCATTGTTCAGGGTTTGAATTACAGTGATCTGTTACTCGAGACACGTGTTGACGGTGAAACTCGCCAGTCGCAGCGGACCTCAGATTTAATTTTTGGCGTACATGAAGTTATCAGCTACGTTAGTAAATTCATGACGTTAGAACCTGGAGATGTGATTTTTACCGGGACTCCAGGGAGCACTCAAACGATGCACCCTGGGGAAGTGATTGAGATTGAATTGGAGGGCGTCGGGGTCCTTCGTAATAAGGTTGCGGAGTAGAGTTTAAACGAATCAGTTATTGCTGTTTGTGGGCCAGCAATTTGAGGTTTCATCAGGTCCAGTCCGAACGAGTCTCGTTCGGGTCGAAGTCTTTTAAATTCAGGCTTGTATGAGACTGTATTGGTTTATTGCCGAGGACCTGGAATCATTTGGGCTACAAGGGTCCGCCGGGATGAAGATTATGGTGTTTATCTTTTGGCGATCGAACGGTGACAGTGTAAGCTACCCAGAGAGGAGCTGTTGATAATAGGTGGATGAGCTTCTTCGAGTGGGTGTATCTGCCCACAGGGGGGTTAATCCGGTAAATAGGGGGGATGACCATGGATCGGGATTTTCGTAATTGGGCTGTGTTGTTTGGGGTGGTTGGCTTGTCTTTGGTGCTAGCCGAACCGAGTTTTGCACAAGGTCGAGTTCGTGGTGAAGTTGAGGATTCTTGGGGCAATAAGCTCGAAGGTGTAACCGTTACAGCAGAATCGGCCGGTCCTCTTAATCCGGTAACGGCTACCACTGACGATGATGGTCGTTTCGGGATGGCCGGTGTGAAAGGCGGCCAATGGCTCTTCACAGCGGCCGCCGACGGGTACCAGAGTGGAAAGCTTCAGATGAATGTAAGCTGGTTGGAGATGAACCGAGTTAGTTTCGAGCTGGAAGCACTAACCAGCGGCCGTTTTAAGGACACTATCAATTTCGCTTCGGATCCCGCTGGAACAACATATAGCTTTGGCGTTGATGGGCAATACACTTTCAAAGATGGAGAGGGTGAAGGGATGGGAACCTATAACCTCACCGAGACTGGAGCTGAACTGACTGTTCGAGAGTACGACGGACCGGATGACAAGTTTTCGGTTACTGAGCCTATCGTCGCAGAGACCTCTGACGCGTTTCTTAGTTTGATGATTGCGGGTCAGAAACTGCTGGCCCAGCAGTAGGTGGAAGATATATCCCTTTGTTCAATGCTGGCACTCGTCCTAGGGTGCCGGCCGATTCGTTGTTGAGGGTTTGTGCGTGCTTACACCATGAGGGTGCCGCTGTGGCGGCTGAAGTTGTCCCACTAGTCCTCGGTGCTGGGTGCGTTGAGACGTTATCCTGCCAAGTCCTGTTTCAAGAAATGAAGATTGATAGCAATGGTTGATTGTCCTTCTAGATGGTGGTGTCTTTACCTGGTGTGGGAGTTTCCATACCAACGGTATTCTTGGATATCTTTGATACCTGGTACGCGTACTTGTGTGATGAATTCAGGTCGGTACACCTTCTAGCTTTCCACCTTTTTGGTTCGTTGGTCGCAGCACGTCGACTATAATCTTGCTTTCATGCGTTCAGGTTCGTTGATTCTTATTTCTTACTTCAGAGGATCTCTTTGTGAAGATCACGTACATTACGGCTGGTGCCGGCGGGATGTACTGTGGAACTTGCATTCGTGACAACGCGCTCGCTACAGCGCTTTTGGATGCTGGGCATGACATAACTCTTGTGCCTACTTATACTCCACTGACGACCGATGAACCCAACGTCTGCCAGAAAAGAGTATTTTTCGGTGGGATTAGCATATATCTAGAACAGTACATGCCACTGTTTCGTAAGACACCGTGGTTGGTAGATCGTTTATGGGAGGCGCCCTGGCTTCTTCGTGTGGCCTCAGGGCGTGGTATTCAGACCTCACCGCGTCTCTTGGGAGGAATAACCGTCTCCATCCTAAAAGGCGAGAATGGGTTTCAGCAGAAAGAGTTTTCCAAACTCCTACATTGGTTGAATAGTCAACCACGGCCAGATGTGATTGACATTTCGAATTCGTTGTTGATATCTCTAGCAAGGCCTCTCAAGGAAGTTCTGGATTGTCCTGTGTGTTGCACCTTACAAGGAGAAGACATTTTCATAAGTGGGTTACCTGAACCGTATCGGTCTACTGCACTTGAGCTCATTCGAGGGCATGTGGGGAGCGTGGACTCGTTTCTTGCTGTTAGCGAATATTACGCAGACCATATGACGAATTACCTAAATATCCCGAAAGAGAAAATTAGCGTTGCGCCTCTTGGGATCACGCTCACTGGATTTGAAGAGTTAAGAAATAGTTTGCCTGGTTCATTTGCGGTTGGGTTCTTTGGGCGGGTGGCGCCGGAGAAGGGTCTGCACTTGCTGTGCGAAGCATATAGACGGCTTCGTCAGACCGGCCAACTCAATAATTGTTGCCTCAAGATCGCTGGGTACCTAGCGCCGGAACATGAAGGTTATCTGGAGGCTATTCTTGATCAAATACGTGAATGGGGTTTGGAACAGGAAGTGTGCTACCAAGGGGTGCTTGACCGACAAGGCAAGATCGAATTTTTGAGATCGCTGGATGTTTTGGCGGTCCCAGCCGTCTACGATGACCCGAAGGGACTCACATTGATTGAGGCGATGGCTTGTGGAGTTCCGGTTGTGGTATCGAATCGAGGTACCCCGGTTGAACTGATCCGTAAAACAGGTGGTGGATTACTGGTAGAACCAAATGTTATAGAGAGTCTTGCTTCTGGGCTTCTCAGAATTTACACTGAGCCCGAGTTCGCACGCGATTTGGGACAACGAGGATATGACGGGGTACGCAAGTACTATTCATCGGTTGCGATGGCCAATCGGGCTCTGGCTGTGTACGCTGGGTTAGTTGCTTTACGATCTGATTGTGCTCCAGGTCACGGATCTCAAAAGCGTAAGGCCTAACTAGGCGGAGTCACCCAGGCTCCCTTGGTGTTGGCGGGCATGAGGAACTAACCGTCTGTTAAGGGTTACCTGAGGTTGCTTGAAAAGCGGCTCGTCTGTTTGCCTGGTACCGATCGAATAAGTCCAATTGAGCTTTCCTAACACTATTCTGTGTTTCTGGTCTATCACCGAAGATCATAGTCTTGTCGGCATCAGGACTGTACGCTGGCCATTCTGGTAGGCCGTCACCGTTGGGATCGCCAGTTGCCGCGAAATTGATCCAATAAGACATCATTTGATTACCAAGTTGACGGTCGACATCTCCATAGTCTCTGTTGGAAACGGGGGCGGTGCCAAGACCGAAGTTCCCGAAGACATACGCAACGTCAACCGAGTGATAGGCTCCGAGACTTTCACTGTTTGGACCTGGTGGTACGCGGGTGAAGTAATAGAGATAAGATCTTGATGAGACATTGTTCATCAACTTAGCACCAGTCCACCCTGACCAACCGTACTGGCGGTCCCCATAGCTTTCAACGAAGGCCCGCTGTGATGCTTTCTCGGTGCTGACCGGGTAGAGTTGGTGATGCTCTGAAGCGAGATCTCCTAGCAAATCATCGACGTGACTGTTGTAAGTTTCGACGTTCTGTGGAGTTTGCCAGGTCACACCATCAAGCATAGGACCACTACCTTCTTGAGCAGTCCATCCAAAGATCACCGGTACGTCGCTTTGTCGACCAGCTGCGAATGTTTCGTAAACGCTATCTTCTAGCACCCAGCCATCAACATTGGGTGCAGCCGAGAATGTGGATCCTTCAGTTCGCAGAGCCCTGAGCATTACTCCCGCTTGGATTACACGCAAGTTATCCAGCGTTAGCGGAACATCTTCACCAAGGTCAAGAATCAGTTCGGTTGCATTTGCAAGAAACGCTTCAACGAAGAGCTCGCCTTCTTCCTCAGCAGACCGACCATGAAGTGAGGGAGTCCGGATTCGTGATGTGGCAGTGAAACTACTCGTACTCTGAGCGATAGCTCGGTGAAAGAGTCCCTTGGCTAGCGGCGAAGCCATCAGATAAGCAACACTGCTTGCTCCAGCCGATGCACCGAATATCGTTACGCTTTCAGGGTTTCCACCAAAAGCTGCTATGTTAGTTCGAATCCAGTCGAGTGCCGCAATTTGGTCAAGGATACCGTAATTTCCTGACGAATTATGCTCGTTCTCTCCGCTGAGTAGCGGGTGAGCAAGGAATCCGGCTGGACCCAGACGATAGTTGATACTGACCAGTACCACACCGCGGCCCGCTAACAAAGTACCATCGAATCGTTCATCCGATCCGGTTCCGTTGCTGAACCCTCCAGGGTGCAGCCAGACCATTACAGGATTCGATTCATTGGGTGCTGCAGCTGTCCAAACATTAACGTATAGACAGTCCTCACTCATCTCGTCAGCACCAGGTCCATAAAAATAGTCAACGTCCCTAAGTAGTTGTGTACAAGCGGGTGAGAACGTAGCAGCCTCACGCGTACCTTCCCAAGGTTCAACGGGTTGTGGTGGCTGCCACCTAAACCCTCGAACTGGTGCGGCAGCGTATGGAATTCCTTTGTACACTCTCACTGTTTCATCAAATCCAGATGTGGTGCCAGTAATCGTACCTCCAGTTACGCTAATTACCTCGTTTTCGGGTTGGCCGTTTCCTCCGCATCCCGTCAAGGTTACGACTACAACCGAGAGGACAAATAGGATTATCCTTGGTGACCATTGCTGGAACTTATTCGCTGTGTGACTCCGAAGGCCCATCATTAGTCTATCTCCTTCCGATAGTATTGATCACGAAACGCTAACTTAGGCATGATGCTCGAACCAGTCGTATAATGTGTTCGTTTGGAAATTTGTCTGGTCCGGGCACTCCCGTCCGTTCGGTTAAGGTTCATAGAGAAACTTTACATCTTCAATATAGATTCGGTCTACCCCTTGTTACCGAGCTGTGTGTGCTATGCTACGGCCGGACTCTGTCTGCTACGTCGTGCCGGATCCCCTGGAGTACGTGATGCAGTATCAAATCTTTCAGGTATTTCATCTAGTTGCCTTATTCCTCTTGGTTGGTATCGCATTTGCAGCTTTTGCGGCTCCTTATCCAGAACGCCGCCGCCGTACCGTCATGTGCTCTGGCATTTGTAGTTTACTCGTTTTTGTTAGCGGGTTCGGACTTCTCGGGATCCTCGAACTGGGGTTTCCTGGTTGGATTATAGTGAAGTTGTTTTGCTGGGTGGTAATTGCGACTCTTGTTGGTATGGTGTTCAGAAAACCAGATCAAGTCAAGTTGTGGTTCGGTCTTACTATCGTCCTCATCCTGATGGCGGTAGGAATGGTTTCTTTCAGACCATTCTAGTTCTAAATCGAAAGGCAGTCGCCAGATTTGCCAGGTGCTATCAGAGGATGGAGTACCTTGAGATAAGCACGATTCAACATAATTCTGCGTGTAAAAGCGATGGCGAAGAAGTTGAAATGATATGTTATTGCGCTGGGTTGTCACCCACAACGATGAGATTAAGTGCGAAGTATTGAGAGGTAAGAAGTTACAGATAGAGCAACCGTCCCTAGCGTCATGTTCGGTTACTATTAGAAGTCCTGAGTTGCTTGGTCCTACCACATTGCTTGAGTCTTGGTGGGCTGCTTGGCGTTAATTTGGATTTATTGTAAAGACAAGTGTGAGAGGGTATGCGTAATGGCAGCACGGTTATTAGAAGGTAAGCCGGTAGCAGAGGCTGTGCTTACCAAAGTAAGTGAAAAAATTAAGGGCATGACAGAATGTGGTGTTACTCCAGGGCTCGGGACCATTCTGGTCGGAGATAATGAAGCGAGCGGTGGTTACGTGAGAAAGAAGCACGAGACATGCCAACAGGTTGGTATTGTATCGTTCAACGTTGAAATTCCAGTCGATGCAACTCAGCCTGATCTGCTGGCAGCCATCGATAGATTGAATCAGAATCCTAATGTGGACGGCTTCCTAATTCAACACCCGTTACCACCGAGGTTTGACTTCAATGAAGCACTTATGCGAATGGATCCGGCTAAGGACGCTGACGGACTACATCCTGTGAATCTAGGTAAACTTGTTCTTCAAGAAAATGGACCTCTTCCGTGTACACCAGCCGGTATTAGAGCCATGTTGAATTACTATGAGGTTCCGTTAGAAGGTCGCGACGTAGTGATCGTTGGACGTGGCCCGACGTTAGGACGTCCTCTCTCGTTGCTTCTTACGCTTAAGCGGGGCGCGAATGCTGCCGTTACCGTCGTTCATAGTGGAGTGGTCGATCTTGAACGGTACACTCGTAAGGCAGATATCGTTGTGGCCGCTGTTGGAGTTCCAGGCTTCATTAAACCGGAGATGATCAAACCTGGCGCAGCGGTCGTTAGTGGAGGAATCTCGTGGAAAGGGCGGACGTTACTCGCCGACGTTGATGAATCCGTCGGTGAGGTGGCCGGCTGGATTACGCCGCGGCTTGGTGGTGTGGGCCCAACGACTGTGGCCATGTTGATGCAGAATACCGTCCAAGCGGCTGAGCATCGTCTCGCCAAGAAAACTGAATCGACAATGTAAAAGAGTGAAGTAGTCTTTGTAGGCACCCTAACTCGTCTCCTCATGCAGCACCGTAGTAGAACCTTCACTGTCCGGAAGGTATGCTGGAATTTTCGTTTTTGGATTGTCTGTTCAAGATTAGGTTAGAGAACAGATTTTGGACTATTTTCTTTAGCACGGGTTCCCACTAATTAGTCATCGTTCCGTACGTCATCCTTAGGCTAATAGGGTGAGAACGACGGTTACTTGCTATTCTTGTAGACCGTCACGTTTGAGTGTTTTAGTAAACGTTTGAACTTTGTGCCGTCCACTAATATCGGAAGAGTTACCAGAAGTCGGTTCGCTATATTTAGGCTTTGAATGGAGTGACCTAAGATGAAAGATAAGTGGGGATTATCGCTCGGAATATTGCTGGCATCTTCATTTCTTGGAGGTGCTGTAGCCAACGTTATATTTTCTGGCGGCTTACAAGCGCAAGGTGAATCGACCGCTATTACAACTGAGCAACTTAACTTGGTAGATCGGAGTGGGAACCTTCGAGGTGTGTTGAGTGCGGAGGACGAGCGTGGCGCAGTTTCGCTTTCTCTGGTTGATTCAAATGGTGAGGCGCGTGTATTACTAGGAGTCTTATCGGATGGAACGCCTGAGGTGCGACTATTTGATGAGGATGGAATAGGTTCTGCTACAGTCATGGTTGATCAAAACGGACCGATGCTTGAGCTGAATGGTGATCCCGACCAAACAATTTTACTAGGCACACCTGGAGGATCACCAACGCTTAGTTTTCTGCAGGAAGGTCAGAGTCGTGTTGAGTTGGGAGTGAATAGTTCTGGTGCACCCAGATTGGGTATGTTCGGAAAAACAGGTGAGAGGAGAGTCAGTATTGTCGTTGGTGAAGACCGTTCTCCAGTGCTAACGTTGTACGATTATGATGGCTATGCTCGTCTTCGGGTGGGCGTTGTCGAGGGTGCGTCCGTTATCAACATAGCAGATGAGGTTCGAGCACGCATTGTCTTAGGTGTGGCATCGAACGGTGTACCAAGTTTAACTTTTCTTGACGAAGATGGACAGATTAGTCATGGGATTCCATAGTTGTCGAGGCCGAAGTTTGTGGTCTGTGTAGAACCTCAGGCGACAACAATTGCCATGTGATGGTATTAGACGGCTGAAGGTTAGTGTAGGATGGCCACGGTTGTTGTATTTATGTTGAAAGTGGTTGTGAATTCTTTGATAGAATTTTTGTTCCTTGTCTGATACGAAACAGGTGGGCACGTTAGGCGGTTTGTTCCGCAAAGGTATTAGTCTTCTTGGAAGGTGGTAACTCGTGAAGACAAGAGTATTAAGCAAGAAAGCGAGTCCTTTTGAGTCCTGGCATTCCGCGCGGCCTGCATTTTCGGTATCATGTGATGGACTATGAATACGATGCCCTTCGGAGTTTGGCAGAATCTCATTACCCAGCTTAAGGCTTCTCAGGCATTGGCTATCGTCGCTGTACTTTTCGTGCTCGATCTATTTCTTCCAGATCCGATTCCAGTGATTGACGAGGTAATCTTAGGACTTTTAGTGTTCATACTTGCCCGTTGGAAGCAGCGCAAGGATGCAGTCGGGCAGACTCCTATGAAGAATGTCACACCACGTCACTGAATGTTTTCCCTCGTGTACGAAACAGAGTGTCAAGCGAGTTGCTTCAAAATGATTACTTACGCTCTCATAATGTGAACATGAGAAGCACTGAGTCAGTGTGTAGAAGAATGAATAGCGCATTCGGAACATGGAAATCACCGATCACTGCGGATCACATAGTCCAAGAAACAATTAGTCTGACCTCTCCGATTTTCGACGGTACGGATATCTACTGGCTTGAATCGCGTGCTCGTGAGCAAGGACGTAATGTCATTGTGCAGCGAACCTCAGGTGGACAGTGTTTTGACGTGATCCAGGCACCGTTCGATGCCAGGTCTGGGGTCCATGAGTACGGTGGGGGTGAGTTCACTGTGGACCAGGGTGTACTCTATTTTACCAACTTTAATGATCAGCGTATCTATCGGAAAATCTTTGACCAGGAGCCTGCGCCCATTACCTTTGGAAGCGATCTCCGCTACGCAGACCTAACAGTAATTCAAGGAACTAATCGATTGATTGCTGTACGTGAAGACCATGGTAGGGGTAGAGAGGAACCTACAAATACATTGGTTTTGTTAAATCTTGATAACCCTGGTGACGAAAAGGTGTTGATACAGGGGAATGATTTTTATGCGTCACCTGTGATCCATCCAAACTCTAAGCGGTTGGCTTGGTTGTCTTGGCATCATCCCAACATGCCATGGGATGGGACGGACCTATGGGTTGCTGATCTCGAACCCGACGGTAGTGTGAGTGCCCCTCGGAAGGTTGCTGGTGGTTTGAATGAATCAATTCTTCAGCCGCAATGGGCACCTGACGGGACCCTGTATTTTATTTCAGACCGATCCGGTTGGTGGAATCTTTATCGCTTAAAAGATCTCGGACTTGAGGCGATCTGTAGTCGGGATGCTGAATTCGCTAGACCACCGTGGACTTTTGGCAAGTTGACCTACGCCTTTGAATCCGTCGATCGTATCATCTGTTCTTACTCAGAATTAGGCTTTGGCACACTTGCAAGGCTTTATACGGAGTCTGGGTATCTCGAGTCTATAGAGACTCCGTATACTGATTTTGAAGGGATTCGTATTAAGGCTGGCTCTCTCGTATGTCGTGCGGGTTCTCCAAGGCGTCATCGTGAACTAGTGCTTATGAAATTGGGTTCAGGCGAAGTGGAGATTCTTCAACGGTCGGCAAATTCTGTGGTAGATGAAGCCTACTTGTCTGTTGCACAACCTATTGAGTTTCCAACAGAGAATGGTCTGACTGCCCACGCTCTTTTTTATCCTCCGAAGAATGACGATCATCATGCACCAGAGGGAGAAAAAGCCCCATTACTGGTGGCCAGTCATGGGGGACCTACTGGTTCTGCTGATTCCACGTTGGACCTGACTGTTCAGTTCTGGACCAGTCGTGGTTTCGCAGTCGTCGATGTTAATTATGGTGGAAGTGCTGGCTATGGAAGAGTCTACAGGGAACGTCTTAAGGGTCTATGGGGTGTTGTCGACGTCGATGATTGTGTGAACGCCGCGAGGCATCTCATCAACGCAGGATATGTTGATCCCAATCGTATAGCCATTCGAGGTCGGAGTGCTGGCGGCTATACGACTTTGTCGGCAGTGACGTTTAGAGATTTTTTCAAAGCTGGTGCCTCTTACTATGGTGTATCAAATCTGGAAGCATTAGCCGCTGACACTCATAAGTTTGAATCGAGATATCTTGAATTTTTGGTTGGTCCTTATCCTGAGCAAGCTGATCTTTATAAGGCCCGTTCGCCGATTAATTCTGTTGATCAATTGTCGAGTCCAATGATTTTCTTTCAGGGGTTGAATGACAAGGTCGTTCCACCAAATCAGTCAATTCGAATGGTTGACGCTCTCAGAGGAAAGCGTTTGCCAGTCGCGTACGTGCCGTTCGAAGGAGAAGGACACGGATTTCGTATGGGGACCACAATTAAATCGGCTCTTGAGAGTGAGCTGTACTTCTTCAGCCGGGTTTTTGGATTTACCCCAGACGATGAGTTACCTGCGGTCGAGATTAAGAACTTAATCACTTAGACTTGTGAATAGGCGGTGCATAGGGGAATCTTAAGTGATGCGGTAGGCCTGTTTTCAGTGACGAAATGTTATTTTCGTGAATGATGGAGTCAAGCCTGTTTAGAGAGTTTTGGTTAGGTCGACGTCGCGTGGGTTAGTGGCGTAGAATCGGTAGCGTATGGCGGGAAATACTTTCGGACAATCCTTTCGAGTAAGTACGGCCGGCGAAGCTCATGGCCCTGGCTATGTGGTTATCGTCGACGGATGTCCTCCTGGGCTCCCACTTAGCGTCGAAGATTTACGAGTGGATCTTGCGAGACGGCGTCCTGGCCAGAGCGTTATTGTTTCACAGCGGAGTGAAGTTGACGAACCTGAGATTCTCTCTGGCATCTTCGACGGTCGAACCACGGGAACGAGCATTGCCATTCTGATTCGTAATCTTGACCAGAGAAGCTCAGACTACAGTGAGATTAAAGATAAGTACCGTCCTGGGCACGCCGACTACACCTTTGATGCGAAGTACGGTTTTCGAGATTACCGAGGTGGTGGTCGATCAAGTGCTCGCGAAACTACTGTTCGAGTTGCTGCGGGTGCCATCGCTAAGAAGTTGATTTCTAGTGAATTTGGTGGTTTGGTGATTGGGTATGTTAGACAGGTCGGTGATGTTGTAGCTGCTGTTGACTTTCCTGATAGCGTTACACTCGATCAAGTGGAACATCTTCCGTCTGGAGAACCGAATATCGTTCGGTGTCCTGACCCGAAGAAGGCAGCTGAAATGGTAGCATTGATCGAGAAGGTACGAAATGAACGAGACTCGATCGGGGGTGTAGCTGAGGTTGTTGCAACCGGTGTACCGTCGGGTCTAGGAGAACCCGTATTTGATAAGCTCAAGGCTGACTTAGCGAAAGCACTCTTTAGTCTACCGGCTGTCCTTGGAGTGGAGTATGGCATCGGTTTTGGTTGCTCCAAACTTAGAGGCAGTGACAACAACGATGTTTTCTACGTAGAGCGCTCTTCGTCAAAGTCTGGAAATCTTAAGAAGGTCGGTGCACAAGAGCGGCGAATTGCTACCCGATCGAATCGCCACGGTGGGATGCTCGGTGGAATTTCAACGGGAATGCCCATCGTTTTACGGGCGGCGGTGAAGCCGACGAGTAGTATTCCCTTAACGCAGGAAACCGTGACGGTGTCTGGTGAGGTGACAACTATCCAGACAAGGGGTCGCCACGACCCATGTCTTCTACCGAGGTTTGTGCCCATGGCTGAGGCTATGGTCGCGCTGGTTCTGGCTGATCACTGGCTACGTTGGAAAGGTCAATCGGGTATTGAGTAAGAGGGATAGAACCATAGAGTGGTAAAAGGAATCTTTTGGTTTGAAAGCGGTTAGCTGTACTTTTCCTGGAGTTCTGATTCAGCGATCACAAAGGAAGAGATTACGAGTTAAGAATATTAAGATGAGTCAAAGAGTTTTTAACACCTAGTTTCTCAAAAAGGTAGATGTGACCTCTGGAGATTGTCTTTTCGACGAGACGCTCGTGGTTCACACCGTGTGGGACTCGGGTTGAATATTTTTTGTCGAAGTTGGAGATCGTCATGACAAAAACAGTTCAAGAAATTGCAGACTTTATCGGTGGAACACTTTGCGGGAATCCGTTAGAAAAAGTTACGTCAGTTGCGAGCTTAGATCGCGCTGGACCTGGAGATCTAGCTTATGCTGAGTCGAGATATGTAGAGCGCGTCAAATACACCGGTGCAACGTGTGTGCTCGTGGCTTCAGGAACTTTTACCGATCGGACTGTGATTTTTGTGGAGAACCCAAGACTGGCCTTTGCTCGGGCAGCTCCATGGTTAATTCCCACAGAAAGACCTTTCGTTGGAATCCATTCGACAGCCATTATTGCAGAGAGTGCACGGCTTGAGAAGGACGTGGCAATAGGTGCGTGGACAGTGATTGAGGATGGTGTGCAGATCGGTAATTCAACTGTAATCTTTCCCGGATGCTACATCGGCAAGAATTGTAGGATTGGTTCAGGGTGTTCGATTTTTCCTGGGGTTGTTCTCTATTCGGGTGTCGAAATTCATGACCGTATAACTATCCATTCTGGTAGCGTGGTAGGGTCAGATGGTTTCGGATTTGTGTTTGATGGAACACGTCAACTCAAGGTACCACAGCGGGGTGGAGTGATCATCGAGGCTGATGTTGAGATCGGTGCGAATACGAGTATCGATAGAGGGGCATTGGATAACACCATCTTGGAGGAGGGAGCAAAGATCGACAACCTTTGCCAGATTGCTCATAACGTTCGAATAGGTGCTAACGCCATTGTATCTGCACAAACAGGTATCGCGGGGAGTTCGGTCATCGGGCGTCAGGCAACCATTGGTGGTCAAGTGGGGATTGCCGACTATTGCCGGATCGATGAGAAAGCCACTGTTGGGGCACAGTGCGGCGTACCGAGTAGAAAAAGAGTACCGGCTGGTCAAGTTTTCTGGGGTACTCCGGCGAGGCCACTTAAGGACATTAAAGCCAGGCAGGCCTATCTGAACCGCCTTCCAAAGATAGCCGAAGAAATTCAACGCCTACGAGCCGAGGTGGAAGATTTGAAACGGAAAGTTGAAGCTTGATCCACGTGGCACTCGCCGATGCTCCGGCTGCATTGTAGTTCACACTAAATACTGACCCCAGTCCCAGCCATACTCTAGATGACTGATGTGTCCATCAACTTATGGTCTGGGATCGGCACGCTGAGGGCTGGGCGACACAAATCTAGTGTGATCGCCCAGCCAACAATTCGACCTAACTTGAGTATGAGTAACCTCTAGCGGCAATGGGCCAAATTACTTCTACACGGTCATTACGTATTCCGTATATCTCATCGTAGAGATTCACAACTGGGTCACAGTGCGACACGATTAACTCTAGTTTCTCGCCCACCTTGTAAACGCGACTTGGGTTGTCGTAGACGATCTTGCCAAATTCGTCAGATCTTCCAGTGTAGGAGATTCCAGTTTCACCCATGACTATTGGATACGGTTGATTGATTGTGCAGGCCTTGGCACCAGCGTCTGCTGTTGCTACCCCTTCATGCTGTGCGTTCACGACAGTCGTTAATATCGTTAACGAGGGGGCAAAGTCGCTGTAGACTTCGCCGTTGTCGACACTACCGATGGCCAGATACTGAGCATCCATGAATATATAACTTCCGACCTGGACATCAGTAAACCCAGACGTTTCGTGATCGATATTATAACTTCCTGTTCCACCTCCACTGAAGATCTCTGTGTTGAGTCCAGAGCGCTTCATCAGCAGGCACGTTTCTGCAGACGCTTCCATGGTATTTAGCGTTTGGGCTTTTCGTTTTTCGAACCCGTGGACGTGTTGCGAAGCGCCGTCGTAACACAATAGGCCACGTAAACGGAGAGTAGGCAGTTGATCTACGAGTTGAGCCAACGCGAGTGCAGGAGTTCCCGCCGTAATTCCAGTTCGATGTCCACCAGGATCAACATCTACGACGACGTCTGCCACAATTCCAGCCTCGCGCGCGGCTTCGGCCAACTCTCGGGCATTCTGTTCAGTATCTACCGCCTGAATGAAACCCTCACACCGTTTTCGTAGGTTCATCGCTTGTCGGATCTTGTATGGTGTTACGTTTGCGTGCGTACACAACAGTTGCTTGACTCCGTGTTCAAACAGCGCCTGAGTCTCGTGTACTTTCGCTGTGCAAATTCCAACAGAACCGCTATCAATCTGAAGTCTGGCGATCGCTGGACACTTATGAGTCTTCGCATGTGGGCGACTAGCAATGCCATTACGAGCGACTGTTGTCTGCATGGTTTTGAGGTTCCGCTCGAACTTGTTTAGATCAACCAATAGAGCAGGTGTGTCGAGATCCCATTTGGAAATACCAACTTCCAGGCGACCACCGCTAGCAAACGTGCTCATCTCCGTTCTCGTGTAGCCTTTGACCGCCTTAGGGGTCCATACTGCAGCCGCTCCCATTCCAGCGGCTTGCAAGAAATTCCGGCGTGTAACTGACGAAGAAACCATCACCGCACCTCCTTCAATACTGAAACTAAAGACATTCCGGACAGCGTCCTTCAAGGGCCTAATATTCTCACATTTCCCATCTCCATGGATTCACTAAATTCGATACACGAAACAAGGAACGTCCACATAGAGATAGCACCACTTAGTGGGGTTTGTCCTCTGTCATTAAGTAGTCCCAGTGCTCGCCCGCGCGCCTGAGAATCAGCGGGAGGTCGTCAGGTAGAAGATATCCGTTCTCTACCAGTGTCGTTCCGGCCTTAGACACAAGAGCCAAATACCGTTTTCGGTCATGGTATCGTTCCGTAATAGAGGCCCTCGGGTCACCACTTTGCTCTTGATCACTTACGCTCCGTGGAAATGGAATGTACGAGCCCTGCATACTCGACAACACACTTTTTGGACCTGCATTTTTTCGGAATAAATTCCAGCCGGTATAAGTGGAGAGTGGTACAGCAACCTCAGGCATTTTTATACCACCGACATCATTTCCGTCGCTATCGACCTGTGGAACCATTACTGGAAACTCAGACAAAATCTCTGGTGGTTCAATTGTTATAATCCCTTTGGTTGCGTACTCTGGACCATAAATTACCCGGTAGGCTTTATGTGGTTCAGAGGGCAGACCAACATTGGGTAGTTGTGGAAATGTGAGATCACCTGGAAGAACTAACTCACCCTCGCTAATTCTGGGGTAGCTACTTGAGGGTGGGAGTATTTCTTCCGTGGCCCAACGGTTCATCGCCAGTACAAGGCTTCGCATAGACCAGGAGTAATCGTTTGGATTACTAAGTTGCTGTCCGATTGTCTGCACTGGAGGAAATCGACCTGGCCCATGCTGAGAACCCGCAAAGGTGTAGATTCGTACATTATCCAACAAAGCGATATCTTCCTTACCATCAAGCGTGGTGTGGATAAGTGAAGCTGCACGACCCCAGTATTCGTAAGATGAGTTTGTGTAAAAAATCTTCGGCATGAATTCTGGGCCAACTCGAGCCAGCAAACCATCTCGCATATCGGTTTCTGGGTCACTTTGAACGACATCGGTAAACGGAAAGATATCCGTGGGGTAAAACTTATTCATGAAGGGATGACCATCGCGTGAGGGTTGAGCAAAACGATGGTTGAAACTGCCTCTTCCTCCCCCGGCAACATGGGAGATAATTCCATCAAAAACCCTGCGGTGTCCTTCGTCTTCGTTGAACCCATAATATAGAAAAGTACGAAGGAATCTTCCACTTTGAGAGATACCAAACGCTAAAGCGCGGTCAATGGTCCCGACTGAGATCGAAAAGTCTTCCGTAGTTCCATGTTTAAGTTTGGATATCATGTCACGGACGGCTGTTGGCCCAAGGCCAACTAACGGAGGATCCTGCGACTGGTAAACGATTTCGTAGATCTTGTGAGGTTTAAACCCACCGTCTAGGGAGACTCGACTTCGGTCAGCCACAATTTGACCGTTTTCCACACGTGCGAATCTCCACTGGTTTCTTGGGATCATCTGCCTTTGGCCATCAACTGAGTCCCGAACGGTCATAACGTTGACCTCACTAGTTGGATCCGAGACTTTATAGGCGATATGGTTTCGATCTGCCAGTGAAGCGTCTGGTACTTTGTTAGTTACGATGACCTCGCTCCGCACAAGACCGAGGATTGTTTTGTTGCCGTCAGTCGCAACGGGAGGATAATTGCGCATCAGTTCATTTCGAAGGGGAACGTCGAATTGCCAACCCAACCAGAGGAGAGTAAATCCATTATTCATGAGGAATCCGTCTCCCATGTCGACCTCGGCCTCAGGATTGAGACTTCTTGGGCTTCGATTAAAGTAGCTCAACATTGCTTTACCGCCACGGTTGGAGACTTCGTAAAGGATAGTACCATTACCGCGTTCGATGCTCTTTGGTTTGATGAGAAAGAAATCTGAATGGAACTCGACTAGGCCATCCGCATTCTGTGGAGCAAAATCGATATCAGTAATGATACGGTTGGCCGAGTTCTTTGGATCGATCGCGAAATAGACTGTTCCTGATATTTTTTCGTATGGCCCAGTGGATCCGAAGGATTTTCCTCTGGCCAGATCAACGCGGGATTCGATTTCGAGCCTGACGACCTCGCCAATTATGGTAGGTGCACTTATGAAAACCATGATCAAGATTTGCAGCACTGCGCGTGTCATATTTCGACCCTCCCCCAGGCGATAAGATTACTCTATAAGAGTACCTCCGAACAGTAACTTTATGGTACTGAAACGAGAACTCAGAAGGGATGACGGTTTCTTAGCATCATTATGTTAGGAGTGGGTGTGGGGATGGGTATTAACTCGGAGTCCCCTGGTTGACAGTATTTTCGTAGGTGTCACGATCGATTGCACCTTCAGAATTGATCAGCATTACCTTTGAGTTCGCATCAAGTTGGATCTGGTGTTTCAGGTATTCATCTTTTGCTATTGAGAGTAACCCAGCCAGCCCAGCAGCTCCAGATGCACCGGAGATAACTGGATCATCATCACCACTGCCTTGCACCAGGCGGCGCATCGTATCGAGTGCGGCATCGTCTGGGATTGTCATAAAGGCGTCAGCCCCTGGTTGAAGGATATCCCAAGCGAGTGTGGATACCTCGGCGGCTTGCAGGCACGACATAACGGTGTCTAGATTTCCCGTAAGTGCAGTTGGTTTTCCCGCTACAGCACTTGCGTAAAGACAGCCGGACTTTCTCGGTTCAACGACAATGAAGCGTGGCCGTTCTTTGCCCCAATTTTCCCAAAGGTGACCGCAAACAGCAGCTGCAAGACCTCCAACTCCGGCTTGTACGAACACATGAGTTGGGCGTGTGTCTGACGGTAATTGTTCGAGGGCTTCTCCTACCAGTACAGTAAAACCCTGCATCACGTGGCGTGGGATTTCCTGGTACCCTGGGTACGCTGTATCCGAAATGACATGTCGTCCGGCCCGCTGAGCGTCTTCATCGGCACGACGAACAGCGTCACTATAACCTTCAGCCACACGCACGATCTTGGCACCTTCAGCGGTAAGTGCTCGTTCTCTCGCTTGAGCGACTCCTGCAGGTAGATAAATAACACTACGACAACCAAATCGTTTTGCACCCCATGCGACAGAGAGTCCGTGATTGCCAGATGTAGCGCATGTCGCGGTGAAGTTTGACAAGATATCTTGATATCGTTCTTTTGTGAGGTCGCTGGCGCTTGTTATTTCGTCACCAGTAGACTCTCTGATTTTCGTTCCTAGCACACGGAAGAGAGCATAAGAGCCTCCGAGAGACTTAAAGCTACCTAGTCCAAATCGTGTTGATTCATCTTTTACCCAAACGCACCCGACCCCAGCCGTTGAAGCTAGGGTAGGCAGAGCCCGGAGGGGGGTCGGCTGGTAGCCAGGCCACGACTTAATTTCCATTAGAGCTCGTCGGAAAGCGCTGTGACTTAAGATAGTTCTTGAAGATTCCGTGTACTCACCGACACGATCTACCTTTGGATTCAGGAAAAGTTGTGTTTGGTCAGGCATGTCTTTATCGATAGCTTATTCGCTCTACGATAAGAGCTACGACCCAAATAGAATGTTCCGCTGGTATCAGTAAATGGTTGAGGAATTCAGCACGGGACCACTCGATTGTATCTGGTGTAGCCTACGTTAGCGAATGATGAGTCGTCAGACATCCAAACGAGGGGCTTCCACGGTCTAGGGTTCAGCGTTTGTTGTACGATTTGTCCGTTGGTAGGGTGGGTAGCCAGAATTGTGGTGGTGGACCTGAAAGTTAGTGCCTACGCATCTGTAAAGCACTGTTAAACAGGGGTGAGTGTGGAGGAACGATGAAATTATCAATTTGCACGTGGGTAGGAGTTCTTGTTGTAGTTGTGTTCTGCAGTGGAAATTTTACGAGTAGTCAGACGAAGGTACGTGGTCGAGATCTTGGTATCTTCTTTGAGGGAGAACCGGGTTCGTCGAATGCGATCACCGATGTTTCCGGCGTGAAAGTGGGCCACACAACTTTAATTCGTGGGGAAGGTCTTCTGGAGGTCGGCGTGGGACCTGTACGAACGGGTGTGACCGTTCTTTTTCCTCGCGGAGAGGATCCCGCCGATCCAGTTTTCGGCGGTTGGTTTGCACTTAATGGGAACGGGGAGATGACGGGAACGACGTGGGTGGAGGAGTCTGGGTTTCTCGAAGGACCGATCTCAATTACCAACACCCACAGCGTTGGCACAGTACGAGACGCTGTTATTGCATGGCAGGTGAAAAAGAACGTAATGTTTCAGCCGTGGTCGCTGCCGGTAGTGGCGAGACCTACGATGGAACATTGAATGATATTAATGGGTTTCACGTTAAGGCTGAGCACGTTATTTCGGCCCTTGAAACAGCATCAGGAGGGTTAGTCGCTGAAGGAAATGTTGGTGGTGGAACGGGTATGAATTGCTACGAGTTCAAATGTGGGATCGGTACTGCGTCGCGTGTGTTGACCGATGGTGACGAATACACAGCAGGTGTTTTGGTGCAAGCCAACTTCGGCCGACGTTCTCAACTTCGGGCCGATGGGGTACCGGTCGGTCTCGAGCTTTTGAATGAGCATGGTGAAGAAACGCTAAGGGAATAGAGCCTAGAAGGGGATCAGGGTTCTATCATTGCTATCGTTGCAACTGATGCGCCTCTGCTACCACATCAGCTAAAGCGTGTGGCAAGGCGTGTGTCATTAGGCATTGCAAGGACCGGTGGAACTTCTGGAGATGGGTCAGGAGATATCTTTATAGCTTTTTCAACGGCCAACGCTGTGGCTGCGGCAGCTTCTCCGACAGCAAGTGTTAGCATGGTAGCCGGGCGTCGAGTTAGCTCCATTTTTAGCGCTACAGTCCAAGCCACCGAAGAGGCGATTATTAATGCGTTGGTTGCCGGTAAGACGATGGTCGGGCGAGATGATAACCGTAGTGAGGCGATTTCTCATGAAAGGTTGAAGGAAATTCTAAGACACTATAATCGCCTACACGAATAGACTGATTCCAAGTTAACCCCGAGAGGGGATCTTGTTCCGTTACCTAGCGAGGCTACTCATATTTGTGTCTCTGATCGCAGTCAGTTTCTTGATTGCCTCAAGAGCTCCAAGAAGTTCTGACTGTTCACGCGAAAAACAGAAACGGATGTACCCTTCACCACGTGATCCGAAGTCGGCACCAGGTATGCATCCGACTCGACCATGTTGAATCAGATACTCTGCAAACATCCATGAGCGCGATGTGTAACTAACACTGTTAGTGGTTGGAGGATGCCAACTAGGGTCAATCTTGAGGAACGCGTAGAATGTACCTTGTGGTGGGCTGCCTGTTAAGAGTCCATCGAGGCTCTCAATTCCTTTGTAAAAAATGTCACGTCGTGTCTGAAGCTCTTGCCGGAACCTCGGGATCCATTCCTGGGGTTCTTTCAATCCGCCGATCCCACCATATTGGATGATTGATGATACGTTGCTTGCTGTAAAAGATAGTAATTTACTCACTCGCTCACGGATAGTTGGGTCCTTAACGGCCAGATAGCCCAGACGGAGACCTGTAATCGCGTAAGACTTACTAAACGTATACACAGGTATCGTTCGCGGGTACATATCAGGTAACGATGCTGGACTCACATGTTCTGCGCCGTCATACACAATGTCTTCATAGGCTTCATCGGAGATGATCCAGAGGTTTCGTTCTCTAGCGAGATCAGTTATATGTCCGAGGTCCTTCCTTGTCAGCACACCACCTGTTGGATTATGTGGTGAATTCAGAAAAATAGCCCGTGTGCGGGGAGTGATCTTCGACTCAAGTTCATCAAGGTCGTAACGCCATCGAAGAGACTCATGAAGAGGGCAACCGATCGGAACCGCCTGAGTCGTCAAAATGTGAGCAGTTGTTGATGGCCAGACAGGATCAGGAACAAGGATTTCGTCGCCTGGATCCAGTAGAGCATGTGATATCAAGTAGAGCCCATGCATACCACCAGCTGTGATCAGTACCTCATCCGAAGCTTCAACTGGAATAGACGCTCGCGTCCGTAGCCGTTCTGTAAGCAATTCGCGTAGTTGTGGAACACCGTTTGTTTGCACGTAGTGTGTGTGATTAGCTGCGATTGCACGAGTCAGAGCGTCCTTAATTGCCTCCGGTGCTTCAAAGCTGAGCTCGCCCTGATCGAGGCGATATGGGTTGTCGACGGAATACATCAAGTCCCGGATTCTGATGAGACCAGAGAGGGGGACGGAGTCGAGATGGCTACCCATAGTTATGCTCTTCCCTAACGTTAAAACTCTAATTCGTAATTAAAGTTATCGGCCACCGGCAGACAATCGACTCTTACAATGCTCTTTAGTTAAGTCGGTTAACTTGCCGCTCACAGATACAAATACGAATTCGCTCAACTTACGGCGACACGTAAGAGGTAACTTCTGTATACTCAACATACTCAACGTAATTATACGAGAGACAGCCAATGTTTACTAAGGAACATTATGGCCGTCCAAGGGATCGAGTATCTAATAGATAAGGTTAGGTGTGTTTTAGGGTTGAGTCTTTGTCGTAGTCGTGATGCTGTTGGCGTCTTGAGGTTGTTGTCTGCGGAGGGCTTATGCGAATGATAGGATCGATGCGGGCATGACATTAGCGTTAGGCAGCGAAGCTTGGTTTTCGAGTGTGTGCATTGTTAGAGAGAATTTAAAGGCATTCTTTGCAAGACAACATTGAGAAGGATTGGTTTGACCCGAAGGCAAGTGTGAATTCGTTCGGTGGGTTGTTACCTTAGACACCTATGTCCCAGTACTACACGGGTAAGCGTACGAAGAACCTATTTGATCCAGCGGCAGCGACTCCCTTCAGGTTGTCACGCTCAAAGCTCGACTTGTTCATTAATTGTCCACGCTGCTTTTACATTGATCGACGACTTGGGATTGGCCAACCACCAGGATTTCCCTTTAATTTAAATGCTGCCGTTGATCATCTTCTAAAGAAAGAATTTGACGAGTACCGTAACCGTAGGGAACCTCATCCACTTATGCGTGCGGCGGGGATAGATGCGATTCCATGTGTTCATGAGAAACTTGAGCAATGGCGAATTAATTTTAAGGGGGTTGAGCTCTACCATAAACACACAAACTTTATTTTAACTGGTGCTATTGATGATCTTTGGATAACTCCTAGCAGTTCCTATGTAGTTGTGGACTATAAGGCAACCAGCAAGGATCAGCCTGTGACGATCGATGCACCGTGGCAGCGAGCCTATAAGCGGCAAATGGAAGTATACCAGTGGCTCCTACGTGGGAACGGGCTGACTGTGTCGGACACTGGATATTTTGTCTACTGCAACGGAAAGCGTGGAGCACATCGCTTTGATGGTCATCTAGAGTTTGATATTGCTGTTATTCCATACGTTGGTACGGACGACTGGATTGAAGCGACCATAATTGAAGCTCATAGGTGTCTTGTTGGAGATAACATTCCACAGGCAAGCTTGGATTGTGACTATTGTATCTATCATTCGGCTGTTGCTGACGTTTTGCAGACTTGAAGCGGAGTGATGAGACAACCTCTTGCACCAATCGCCAGAATGGTAGGTTTCTAGGTAAGGGATAGCTAGTTTCGTCTCGCTAGCCGCTAGAACCTGTGCGTATAGTTGATCTTGGTTGCGAGGCCACGTGATTCATCAAACGGCCGACCTGTCTCGTACAGCCAGTTGTGTGTATAAACAAAATAGAGATCACTGCCTGGGCGGAGAGTCCACCGGATTCGACTAAATGATCCGAGTCTCTGAGTCACCGTATCGTACTGGATGTTACTGGTCAGAGAGAACCGAGGAGTCGCAGGCCAGTTACCTTCCAGTCGTATTAGATTAGTTGAGAACGAACCCCCTGAAAGGGCGATGTCGGCCCGTTCCAATTCAGTTCTTAGCTGGACTGCGGCTCCTGGACGAATGGTCAATCCGAACGCATAGCTGTTCCTGTCTCCTGACCAGAATTGACCATGGCGTGCATTAACACGGCCAGAGATTCGGCGCCGGCTGGCCGTCCCGATATGGAGTTGCCAGGTACGGAACGTGTAATTGGCGACGGGAATAATTACGTCATTTGAGATCTCAAATGGCGCTTTCAGGGCTTCGAAGGACTCAATTGTTGAGATGTTGAAATGATCGCCGCTGTCGAATTCGACACCGAAGAGACGGATGTCGAGTTGGCCAGTTTCTAGATTGTTGTTCAGGTCAGTGAGGTATTCAAAGTCAGCCCGGAACAGAAGTCGGCGCACATTGGGGAGATTGGGACGCGGTTCGTAGTAAATCGTTGGCTGAAGTCTTCTAAAACCATTACGGGGAGCGAATCCCACTGCAGGATCCCATTCGTTACCAAACTCTCTCAGAGAAACGTGACCGCGCCAGATGTCGTTTGGGTAGTTGAATCGAATACCGCGTGAGGTTCGGTCGGACAGTCTTGATTTTTCGTTGATATCAGGATCGGTGTGTACGACGTAAAACGCTTCGAACTGAAGGTTCTTGTCACCCAAAAAAGTGGTGGTGAAAAGATCTAAATCAAAGCCGACGGTCTGACGGGTTGGGACTACAGGTTCTCCGTTGAAGTTACCGGGTAATGCACGCGTCGAGCGTCTCGTGTAGATCATTCCAAGAGACGACTGCTGGAAGATGTTCCGTTTGAAGCGAGCCACTGTGAAGTCCTCGCTTGGGACCCTGCTTAATTCATTGGGTTCATGCTGACCCGTCTGAACGTGCAAGAAGCCGATATCGTAGTTACCGACTTGCCCACCCAGTCGTGCGCCGTAGCGGATTGGGATGGCTTCGCCTTCGGACAGGCCAATGCGACGGCTGAAGAATGGGCGTACGCCACTGGAGGGCGCGAAGCGGTAGACATTTGAGCCTTCCAAAAAAAACTGCCGTTGCTCAGGATAAAAAAGTGGAAAACGCGTGAGATTCACACGGCGCTGGTCGACTTCTGTCTCTGCGAAGTCGGTGTTAACAGTCAATGCAGCCCGTAGGTTGGCAGTCAGATTGTATTCGAGATCAACTCCCACCTGAGTTGGAATTTGCGTGAAATTTTCTTGTGGTGGTGACCGTAAAGCACCAGCAATATAAGGACGGACGTCTAGTCCTAGCCCTTGTGAGATGTCTTGCAGCCCACTTAGACGCCCGGCATGGATTGGAAGGCGAATTCCCTGATTTCGGCGATGACCAGACCAAAGTGATTCCTCGTTCTTACGTCTCACTGTTCGCTGGAAATTGATACCCCAGGATTCTGATGCCGGATCGAAGTTGACTGTACGAAACGGGATCCAAACCTCAACCGACCAACCTAGTTCGGTCTGTGCGACCCGTAGGTCCCAAATACCATCCCAGCTCCTGTTGACTCTGCCTCTACCACCAGAAACCTGGAGTAAGCCATCACTTAGGAGTCCAGACGGATTAGTCTCAAAGAAGTAACTGTTACGTCCGTCCTGAAACGTATCAAGGATCCACATGAAACGGTCGTCAGACCCCAACCAAGCATCTCGTTCCTTCTGGAATCCGATGATTCCGGATGGGTCACTATCGTAGAGCATTACGCCGATGTAGAGTTGGTCCTTGTCGTAGACGATCCGTACCTCAGTTTGCTCGGTTGCTACATTTCCTTCGTCAGGTTCCTGTTGAAGAAAGTTCGTGGCTGGAATCGCGTGCTTCCAAACTGCCTCGCTTAACACACCATCGAGTGAAATGCTGTCCCTAGGATCAAGACGTACTGCTTCAATTTCCAGAGGCATCTGTTTCATCCGAATCTCGGCGGCTACGGGAGTCGAGCAAATGATCAAGACACTAGACCAGGTCGCGATCGACCTCAAAAGTGTTGTTCGAACTCTTGAATGATTATCTGTAGTTACCAATGCGTCCTAGAGTTGTTATATGAGGCCACCAAAGGCCAATGTACTAATGGACATGACGGTACGTAAACCGAATGTTTTATTCTCAGGGAATAGCGACGCCGAAAAATTACGACTCTATGGGAAAACGTGCCCTTTTAAGGTCGGTCTTTGCTCAGGCGTCGTATCAGGCCAAGATTCTATGAACAATAACAAATTCGTTGAAAAAGATTTACCAGCAAAATGAGAGAAGTTGCCATTAATGAACAAAAAGAATTTACTGGCTATATAATAACCAGACGGGCCGAGGGGAGGCAGAGGGTTCTTGTTTTGCTGCCGGAGTAGAAATTGCAAACTGAGTAAACTAGAAAAATCTGGTGATGGCAAGAAGTTTCCCGAGCTTGACTATCAATATCATTAAGCGCTCATCAAGGTGAAGGTGGCTGTGGTCTGTCAGTATGAGTAAGTCTACGAACCTAGCGCCAATCGACGACACGGAGGTCGGTAGCTACTTTGTTGCTAACTATCCACCGTTTTCTGTCTGGACGACGGATATGGCTGAGACTGCGGCTAAAACAGCGTTAGCGTCACGACCTACAGAAGCTGTTCTAGGATTGTATCTTCATATTCCGTTCTGTCGAAAGCGCTGTCACTTCTGTTATTTTCGTGTCTATACGGACAAGAACTCTAGCGAAATTCTAAGCTATCTAGACGTGCTTGGTCGTGAGTGGGAGTTATACTCCCAGCAAGATGCCGTTGCAGGAAGACCACTGGACTTCGTCTATTTTGGAGGTGGTACCCCGTCGTTCCTTTCAGTGCGGCAACTTACAGAGTTAGTTACGCGGCTCAAAAGAGTAAGGCCCTGGTCAACGGCAAAGGAGATTACTTTCGAGTGTGAACCTGGAACCCTGACTGAACCTAAGCTCGCCGCCATTCGTGACCTTGGTGTGACACGGCTCAGTCTTGGCATCGAAAACTTCAATGACCACCTTCTTGAGCTCAACGGGCGGGCTCATCGCTCCGCAGAGATCATTCGATCCTATGAGTTTGCCCGTTCGATTGCATTTCCACAAATTAACGTTGATTTGATTGCTGGTATGCTGGGTGAGACGGATGCGAACTGGAAAGAATGTATTGATAAGACGCTTGCACTCGCACCGGACAGCGTAACCATTTACCAAATGGAATTACCTTTCAATACCACGATCAGCAATGACAAGTTACAGGGTACGGGGCAATTTGCCGAGTCAGTAACATCCTGGGCTGTTAAACGACGATGGGTTGCCGAAGCCTTCGAAGCATTCGAACGGAATGGCTATAAGGTAGGTAGCGCGTACACTGCGGTTAAGGACTCTCGTACCAGATTCGTTTATCGAGACTCTCTCTGGCAGGGTGCCGATCTCGTGGGTCTCGGCGTGGCTTCATTTGGGTACGTGAATGGAGTTCACATGCAAAACTACGATTCGTGGAATGCGTACGCAGAAGCGGTTCAGCAGGATCGGCTACCGCTTAATCGGGCGTATCGTCCTAACACTCTGGAGCGTCTTATTCGTGAACTTGTTCTTCAATTAAAATTAGGATCGATACGGTTCAGTTATTTTTATGAGAAATACGGAGTTGATGTTCAGAAGCAGTTCAGAAGTATATGGGTGTCACTACAGGATGACGGCTATCTTACGAATTCTAACAGTGACGCCATTGTCTTGTCGCGAGAAGGCTTATTGCGAGTAGATGGATTCCTTCCTAGATTCTTCCTACCCGAGCACAAGAATATTCGTTACAGTTAAGTGTTCGATCGAATGAAACATCGGTTAAGGTTCGACAGTTTAAATGTACAAAGGAGGGCAAGTGTGCTTGGGGACCTGGGTGTAGTATTTATCCTGAGGAGACATTGTGTTTCTTTGGAATTGTCCTTACGGCCAGCTTGTTGTCAACGAATTAATTATCCTCGATACGATCCCAGTGTAACGGATCTTTTAGCATAGTTGGTTCAAGGGGATCACATCTGTTAATGTCTCTCTGGAGAGAGATGCGAGGCCTGACACCATCTTCAAGTTGTTGCCATTCGTTCTTTGATAGATATGTCTAGCTACAATCACGACGCCATTGTCATCGGTGGGGGACCTGCGGGGACCACAGCTGCGACCATTCTTGCTAAACATGGCCGACGTGTGCTTCTCTTGGAGCGAAACAATTTTCCGAGGTACCACGTCGGTGAGTCGTTGATACCTTACACTTGGTTCACGTTTAAGAGACTTGGTGTTCTTGACTGGTTTGAGATGGCGGCGTGTCCCAAGAAGTATTCAGTGCAATTCGTTTCTACAACGGGAAAGGTGTCTCAGCCATTTTACTTCTTCGAGACGATCGATCACGTCTGCGCAACAACTTGGCAGGTCCTTAGAAGTAGCTTTGACCGGATGTTATTGAACAACGCTAGAGTCAACGGCGTTGAGATAAAACAGGGCATTGCTGTCCGGGATGTTATAACGCACGGTGAGCAAGTGGTTGGCGTAAGAGGCGAGCTCCAGAGAGGAGGAAGCGAAATGTTTCGTGCAGATGTTGTTGTTGATGCGTCTGGACGTGACAGTTTATTGTCATCGAAATTGGGATGGAAGGTGCGTGATCCCGATCTTAATAAAGTGTCGATTTTTAGTTATTTTAAAGGCGCTAAACGAGATCCAGGACTTGATGCAGGAGCGACAACGGTCGCCTACATACCCGAAAAAGGTTGGTTCTGGTATATCCCACTACCGGGCGACGTTGTTAGTGTTGGGGTTGTCGCAGAGGCGGGTTATTTGTATCGGGAAACGCGAAATCCACAGGAGATCTTTTTTCGTGAAGCCAATGAGTGTTTTTGGATAAAGGACCACTTACGGGCTAGTACTCATCTTGGCCCAGTTCGTGTTACGAGTGAGTTTAGTTACCGGTCGACGCAGATCGGCGGGGACGGTTTTTGTCTTGTTGGAGACGCATTTTCTTTCCTAGATCCAGTTTTTTCATCAGGGGTCTTTCTGGCGCTGAAAAGTGGTGAAATGGCAGCGGATGCTATTCACCGAGGTCTAGATCAGGGGAAAATTAACGTATCGACTTTTGATGGTTATGCAAGAGATTTCGGATGGGCACTTGATCAATTCCGCCAACTTGTTTGTTCGTTTTATAACCAGAATTTCAGTTTTAGCGAATTTCTTCGGGCTTATCCAGAACTCCATCCGCGGCTGGTGGATGCTCTGGTTGGCAATGTCTTTAGTGAACTCCAGCCCCTGTTTAATGGGCTCAAAGCATTCTCAGAGCGAACCACATCCATGAAGATTGAGAGCTGAAAAGAGTTCTTCTCTCTTAGTAAATGTTTTGGATTTATTGCTCGTGCGACAATAGAGGCCATGATAAGTGAATATCGACTCACAAGACGGGTCCAGTTCTATGAAACCGACGCTGCTGGCATGGTGCATTTCAGCTGGTTTTACCGATATCTGGAAGAAGCTGAACACGCCCTGTGGCGCGAAGCGGGGTTAAGCATCGCACCAGCAGGTTCGGAAATAGGCTTTCCGCGGATCGCGGCGTCCTTCGACTTCCACAAACCCCTTCATTTCGAAGATCAGTTTGAGGTCTATCTAGTGATTTCTGAGATCGGCGAAAAAATCATCAGATATGACGCAAGAATAACAAGAGGAGAGGTGCTGATTGCGACCGGAAGCCTGACCGTTGCGTGCGTGAGAAAACGGGTTAGTGAACCCATGAAGACCATTGCACTTTCACCAGAAATTGTCAGGCGTTTTCGAGTTGGCAGTTTTACCAATATCCCGTGATGCCAATGGCGATTAATCGTAGTGTTGTGTCAGCCGACGAGTCCCAGGGTCGGAACGAAATTATAAGTCGGCAGGCTGAACTGCTCGGCGAACTCGTTCGCACAATTAACGGACGAAACATTTTCTACACGAGAAAGTTTTCTGCAGCGGGGATCGACATTAAAGAACTTGATTTTCCTTCGGATTTGGTAAGGCTTCCACTCACGACGAAAGCAGAACTAATCAGGGATCAAGAGACTGCTCCTCCTTGGGGAACAGTGCTAACTGAATCTATCGGTCGATATACTCATTACAACCAAACGTCTGGCACGACAGGGCGACCTCTAAGATGGCTCGACACGATTGAAAGCTGGCAGTGGATGCTGGAGTGCTGGCAATCCGTCTATCGTGGTGCGCTTGTCGTGTCAACTGATCGAATTTTATTTCCGTTTTCCTTCGGACCATTTCTTGGATTCTGGACAGCTTATGATGCAGCAGTCCAGTGTGGCTTACATTGTATTCCTGCTGGAGGAATGTCCAGCGATGCTCGACTCGATCTAATCGAGGTGGTTGAACCGACCGTTATCTGCTGCACGCCAACTTACGCTTTACGTCTACTTGAGGTGGCAGGTGAACGAGGTGGTTCAACGGGGATTTTGGTCAAGAATTCTGTTCGAGTCATCATCGTGTCTGGAGAACCAGGCGGAAATATCCCAGCGACTCGTGCAAGGATCGAGCAGGGCTGGGGAGCACGTGTCATCGATCACCATGGCCTTACTGAGGTTGGTCCAGTGAGTTTCGAATGCTGGGAACAACCTGGGTCACTTCACCTAAATGAGTGCAGATTCATCGGTGAGGTGCTGGATCCACAAACCCAGAAACCTACGGCTGATGGTAACCCTGGGGAGTTAGTTCTTACTAATCTTGGCCGGTTCGCTAGTCCGGTTATACGATACCGGACTGGTGACATTGTAGTACGAACGTGTAATCCGTGCGAGTGCGGTCGGACGATGGCACGTTTCGAGGGTGGGATCAGAACTCGTGCCGATGACATGTTGACTATTCGTGGAGTTAATGTTTATCCAACTGCTGTTGAAGCAGTGCTGCGTGCAGTTGATGAGATTGTAGAGTACCGTGCCACGGTATCGAGAACCAATGCGTTGCCAGTCTTGTCGATTGAGATTGAGCTGGATCCATCTACGACTGACCAAGAGGTAGTTTCTCGTCAGGCTGCCATGCGGTTACATGATTCTTTGGGATTCATTGTACCGGTGACCGTCGTCTCCCTAGGCAGTCTCCCACGCTTTGAAATAAAGGCCAAGCGTTTCTTTGTAAAAACATAGTGTCATTAGTGCGGCCTCACGGCTTCTAGCCACCAACTTGCTAATTGCGAGAGACCGAATGAATCGTTGTGGTGAGAACCATTTGTAAGATGATGACCGTCAATGAGTAGTTGATCTGAAGGAAGCTATTAACGCCTGCGATGTTTCCTGTAGCCGATGATTGCGTAGAAGAATATGTCAGTGATTAGCATTCCTAAGCGGCGCAATGTTGCAATCATTGCCCATGTTGACCACGGCAAGACAACGCTTGTGGATGCCCTGCTCCATCAAAGTGGAGTCTTTCGTGCGAATGAGCAAGTCGTTGAACGAGCACTTGATAGTATCGACCTGGAACGAGAGCGCGGTATTACCATCATGGCGAAGAATACCGCCGTTCGCTATAAGGATGTGACGATCAATATTGTTGACACCCCAGGGCATGCCGACTTTGGCGGTGAAGTGGAGCGTACATTGACTATGGTCGATGGCGTTGTTCTGCTAGTAGATGCATCAGAGGGCCCCCTTCCACAAACACGCTTCGTTTTACGAAAGTCGCTTGAACGAGGATTGGCGCCAGTAGTGGTTTTAAACAAAATCGACCGGCAGGATATCAGGCCGGTGGAAGTCCTGAGTGAAATCTACGATCTATTCATTGACCTGGGTGCGAATGACCAACAACTTAATTTCCCTGTTCTCTACATTGATTCAAAGATTGGAACGGCAAGTACCGATATTGAGAAGCCTGGGAAAACACTATCTCCATTATTCGATGCGATCGTTGAATATGTGCCTGCACCCACGGGTGATCCTGATGCGGCACTGCAACTCCTAGTTTCGAATCTCGATTCGAGCGATTATCTTGGCCGGATTGCTATAGGACGTATCTTCAACGGAACCGTTAACGTTGGTGCTGAGGTGATGATCGCGAAACTCAACGGTGAAATACAACGGACGAAGGTAACGAAGTTATACGCATTCGACGGGCTTCGCCGCGTTGAGATCGAGCAGGGTGCGGTCGGAGATATTGTTTGTCTCGCTGGCATCAGTGGTATAACAATCGGTGAAACCATTACTGATCTCAATGCTAAAGTAAAGGTGATCCCGATTCATATCGATGAACCGACTGTGTCAATGATTTTCGGTGTAAATACTTCACCGATAGCGGGTCGGGAAGGACAGTATGTTACCTTGAGAAATCTTCGGGATCGGTTGGCACGAGAACTAGTCGGAAACGTTTCGATACGCGTGGAAGATACCAATTCAACTGATCAGGTAACAGTCATCGGTCGGGGTGAGTTCCAACTTTCAATCCTTATTGAGATGATAAGGAGAGAAGGGTACGAATTGCAGGTGTCAAAACCAGAAATCTTGACCAAAAAACAAGGCGATCACATCGTTGAGCCGGTCGAAGAACTCATTGTTGACGTCGCTGAAGAGTTTCACGGTGCTGTGATTGCGAAGTTGGGGTCGCGCCGTGCGGCGATGACCAGGATGGTAAATCAAGGGAGTGGTCGTATACGCCTCGAGTTTCGAATACCGACGCGAGGATTGATTGGATTCCGGTCAGAGTTTTTAACTGATACACGAGGTACCGGAATCATGAATCATTTGTTCGTAGCTTGGGAACCGTGGTGCGGACCAATAAGCGAACGGGGGACGGGTGTGCTTGTAGCAGATCGGCCTGGGAAGGCAACGGCCTTCGCTATACACAACCTTCAGAGTCGTGGTGACATCTTCGTCGAGCCTGGTACAGAGGTTTACGAGGGAATGATCGTCGGGGAGAATGCGCGTTCATTAGACATGGACGTTAACGTGACCAAAGAGAAGAAACTCACCAATATGCGGGCATCAACCTCGGAAGAAGCGATCCGCCTTGTGTCTCCTCGTCAGTTGACTCTCGAGCAAGCAATCGAATTTATCAATAAGGATGAACTCGTTGAGATTACGCCTGAGTGTATCCGACTAAGGAAACGGAGGTTGCGGGCACACGACCGTCGCGCTCGTGACAATTATATCGACTGACGGCAACATATCATCAAGTGCCACTTCGATGTTCGGACTTTGCTGTTACGGATTTGATTCCTACCACGCACGCTAGTCGCGACCAACCAACCGTTCAACGGGTAGGATATTAGCTATGGCTAACCATTCTAGGTTCTCAAGTCATAACAGAGTAGCCGTGGTGGTGTTCCACGGAGTAACCCTCGTGTATTTTGTACGACATAGAGTAATCCACGACTGAGTACGGGAAGCGTCCAGGATTCTCGAGCCTCGACTAGCCATGTTCTGGAAATCTCCTTATATCCGTCCGGTGTGAGATCTATCCAGAGCAGGTGACCGAGCTCTCCAAGCGCGAGGAAATGTCCGTCGACTGCTAGCAACGACCCGCGAGCTGTACCCATGGTTCGTCGAAGCTTTTGGCCGTTAAGTTCGAACATCTCAACCCACTCAGGGATTTCTCTCCAAATTACAACTCCGGTTGAAGCATCTACGCATGCCAGTGAGGCATCTCCTTGGTTTCGGCCATCGAATCCGTAAAGATATCCATCGCTGAAGATGGCTGTATTGAAATGCAGTCCAAAGTCGTTAGTCGTCCATACAACCCGTGGTGTGAAGTCTGGCCTTATCTCAATTAAGGCGCTTCCGGTACGATAACTTGCCGATATGAAAACTTTATTATCGAAAACCACTGGACAGGACGCGTTTACCGATTCATATAGGCGGCTGCGCCATGGGAATTCAAAGTCGCAGCGGCCTGTTTCTGGGTCGATGGCCATCAGTCCACCGGTAGGTGGGCGTGAATCACCTCCCGCAAATATAAATATGCGTCGCCTTCTATGAATCTTAGCAGGTACAGGGGATGCATAACTTGGTCCCCATTTATCACCAACACGCCAGACCTCACGTCCCGTCGTTACATCTAACCCGACAACACATGGTCCCCCAGGTGCACCAACGTTGACAATCAGTAGGCCATCATCTACCAGTGGTGTAGATGAAGTTCCGAAGAATCCCTGGGGGATCTTGTAATTGGCTTGGAGGTTGTGCTGCCAGATGACTTGTCCCGAGATCAAGTCAAGACAGTGTAGTTTTCCCTCAGCTCCTACCGTGTAAACTCTTTTAGTATCAATCACTGGACTTGAGCGAGGGCCGTTGTTGTACCCGTATCGGTCTCGGTAGGAGGTGGCGTATTGGTATTGCCAGTAAGGTGCTCCGGTTTCCGGATGGAGACACTCCACTATTTCGTGGTCGACTTGGCGATGCATGAAGACGAGTCGATTGTCTGCAATTGCGGGGGAACCGTAGCCGGTGCCCTTGGGAAACTCCCAGAGCAATGGTGGAGGAAGGTTTCGATTGAGCCGTGTTTCAATAGAGACGGCGTTGTGTGATGGACCAAGAAACGAAGGCCAGTCATCGGTTATCGCGTCTGACGACAAGGGTTTTGGCTTGCCGTACAATTGCTGTTCTCTAGCCAGAGGTCTTACATGGATTATCTGGGCGAGCAATCCTTGTAAGAGCGAGCGTCTGGAGATCTTCGACATCGAGATACATCGTAGCATCCCATTGGTCTTCTGGCGTTCGTTGTGATCTCGAATTGATGATTGACTGGGCGAATCTTCAACTAGTTCTATTGTTTACACGTTCTGCAGGTTGTGCTGCGGTATGATAGAGATTCGTGGAAGCACACGCGGTTTAACTTAAAAGTTCCTTCTAAATTAGGAGCGCGGTACATTGAAACTCGGTCATGACCAGCGAGAGGATATGGAATAAAGTTTCTATTATTTTCGGATGGATACTATGCATCTTGCAAAAATTTACCTAATTGTGACTGTGATGGTAACTATTGGTGCACCAATGTCGGCGGAAGCGCAGTCCGTAGATTCTTGGTCGGCCCCACGTACACCGGATGGACAACCGGACATTCAGGGCATCTGGACAAATGTAACGTCAACGCCACTTGAACGTCCCCAGAAACTGGAAGACAAGGCGTTTTTCAGTGAGGAAGAAGTCACGGAGCTTGAACGGAATGCTAGTGACCGATGGGAGGTCGCCATTGCTCCGGGCCGAACAGAGATAAAACGACTTCCCGAAGGTAGACGCTTTGCCGGGTACAACGGGGCTATTTGGGCCAATTCACGATCAATAGTAAAAAGTCGGCGCACGTCGCTCGTTGTGGATCCACCTAATGGACTTGTACCTCTTCGACCAGAGGCTGAAGCCAGACGTGATTATCTCATCGCAAATAAGACTGATACCTACGAGAATATGAGCACATACACACGTTGTATTACGCGTGGGATCCCTGGTTCGATGCTTCCAAACACCTACAACATCGGAAATCATATTCTTCAGACTCCTGGTTACGTTGTGATTGTCTACGAAATGATTGGTGAAACCCGCATAATTCCTCTTGATGATCGCCCACATATTCAATCGGGGATCGACCTTTGGATGGGCGATTCACGTGGCCATTGGGACGGAGAGACGCTCGTTGTCGAGACAACAAACTTTACCGAGAAAGGCTGGATCGCTCCAAACCAAAACGCCGGGCAGGTACATGGTGTTCCGGTGTCCCGTAACTTGCGTGTGGTTGAACGGTTTACACGACTGAGTGAGGATGTTCTTGATTGGCAAGCAACGATTGAGGACCCAGAAGTCTATACGCAACCATGGACTATCGAATTGCCACTCTTACGTGATCCAGCTTATGACCTATATGAGTACGCGTGTCATGAAGGCAACTATGCAATTGCGAACATTCTCCGTGGCGCACGTGTCAGGGAATAGCATGTTAGCGAAGCGGCACTAATGTGTTAGTGGGAAGAGGGGTTACGGTTCAGTTTGAAGTAATACATTCCACATCAATAATCACTTCAGCCTAAATAGGGTCAACCTGCTGATTCTGGTTTTGCTTTCTTCAACGGCGAACAATCTACCGAAACAATGGTTTTTCCTTATAAACAGAGTGGATCTAACTATTACCATTGTATTGGGTCGCGTAGAGAGTTATGAAGAGCACAACAAAACTGAATCCTTGTCCACCTAGATAGAAATCTTTGAGGCTGTTTTCCTGGCGAGCTTTAAAGCTGAGCCAGCCGAGGAGTAGGAGTGATAATAGATAGAGTGAGAAAAATGACCAGGCACCGACACCAAAGGGTAAGAGATTTGACATCAGTTTGACTCGTCGCTGCAACTTGATAAGTAAACCCAAGCAGTGAAGCACGCTGCAATGAACAAGACGGCAATGACCGTCCAAACCCACAAGGGAAATCCAAATAGGTGACGGGTATCGCTGGCCGACCAATACCAG
This sequence comes from Vicinamibacterales bacterium, assembly GCA_965249535.1. GTDB lineage: Bacteria > Acidobacteriota > Vicinamibacteria > Vicinamibacterales. The sequence goes on along the minus strand of OZ252241.1, from coordinate 651,707 downwards.
GGGATTGATAGTACGAGTAAGACTACGTACACGAGAGCAATCCAATGGCGGGATTTATTAGGACTCATTTGTCAAGTAAGTCTCACTGTTTCAGTGGCGATTCGTAGTATGAAGACAGGGGAAGCTGTTAGCAATGATGTTTCCGTTGAGCCGTCGCGGTTTGTTCAACCGGTTAGACTTTTATGACTTCGTTGTGCAGCAATTTTACAGGTGACCTAGTTTAGGTGGGATTAACAAGATGGAGGAGGATGATCATGGGTGATCGATACAATCGGCTGAGAACTTGTCTTCAACTTATCGCGTCCATGATAATTCTCGTATTTACCATGAATGTGATGGCCAACGATCGCATGCCGCCCATACCAGCAGATCAAATGACTGAGCTTCAGAAGGAGGCGGTAGAAGAATTCAAAAAAGCCCGCAACACGACAAAAGGTCCATTCGGACCATTCGTACCGCTACTTCGTAGTCCGGAGATGCTGAGTCGCGTCAGAAACGTGGGAGACTATGTTCGATTCAACAATGTGTTACCAGGGAGACTTAGTGAATTTGTTATCTTAATTACCGCTCGTCACTGGACTCAACAGTACGAGTGGGCTGTTCATTCGGCTATTGCCGAGCGAGCCGGACTCGGTTCATCCGTTATCGATGCAGTGGCTGATGGGCGTCGTCCTGATCAGATGATGGACGATGAGGCCGTGGTTTATGACTTCTGTACAGAGTTATTAAATACTCAGAGTGTTAGTGATAGAACTTATGCCCGCGCTGTATCGTTGTTCGCAGAAAAAGGAGTCATCGATGCTATTGGTATTTTGGGATATTATTCCATGCTTGCGATGATCATGAATACGGCGCATACGCTACTCGATGAAGGCATGTCGTTAGCATTGCCAACGTTTCCGCGTTAAGCGAAAAGAAGCGGACTTCTTTTTCGATTCGAAAGAGTGATAAAGACTACTATCATTGTGTTTTCATGAAAGAGTTTTCTGATTTACAGTTGTGGGTGATATAGGCGTTGCGAAGGTTTCGTACAATGCTTGATGATGGTTCGGCAGATAAAGTTTGAATGCTTGTTGGCTGACAACCTAACTATTAGCGAAGAGTTAATGATGAGATTGTTACGTTGGACGATTGGCCTGACATCGATCTTCCTGGTATTAAATTTATCAGTATCGGCACAGCGTGGGGCTCCGGCCAACGGTGAATGGCCTACATATGGTGGGGATCTTGGCAGTACGAAATATTCTCCTTTGAAACAGATCGACTCGGACAACTTTGGAGATCTCCAGATCGTGTGGCGATGGCAATCAGCTGATGCCTTCCTTAGCGTTGAGATGCCCGATGGCGGTGAATGGCGGGCTGACTCCCGTTTGATCTTAAACGAGTTAAACCAGCGCGATTCTAACCGTTGGCGAGATGGACAGCCTCCTACCTTGACTAATTTTAAGGCAACACCATTGATGGTTGGAGGTAGACTCTTCGTCAACATGCCGACTTCAGTCGGCGCCGCGATTGATGCAAGAACTGGAGAGACACTTTGGGTTTATAACCCTAAGAGCTATGAGGATGGCACTACTACGATGACGGCTAGGTGGAACCAGCGAGGGGTTGCATATTGGTCGAACGGACCAGGTCGAACTGACGAACGAATTTTTTGGGGGACGGGCAATGGATATTTGGTTTGCGTTGATGCGAAAAATGGACGACCGTGTATCGACTTCGGGGTAGACGGGCACGTAGATCTAATGGAGGGTATTCCTCGAGCAATAAGAGGTGAACGCGACTGGCTGAATGCGCTCCTTTACTCGGTTCAGTCACCACCGCTCGTAGTAGGTAACACGATCGTCACGCCTTCTTCGATCTCGTCCTACAATATCACTAAGGAAGCGCCCCCAGGTTGGATGCGAGGCTTCGACCCCCGGACGGGACGTACTAAGTGGACGTTTCATACCATCCCCCAAGGTGACGAGTTTGGAAATGACACCTGGGTCGGCGACTCGTGGCGGGTTACCGGCAAGGTCGGCGTGTGGACGATGATGAGTGCCGATCCAGAGCTCGGTTTGATCTATCTACCAACAAACACCGCTGCGCCTGACTACTATGGTGGACACCGATTAGGTGATAACTTATTTGCCGAAAGTGTCGTCGCCGTCGATATCGACACTGGAGAACGAGTCTGGCATTTCCAGGCAGTGCACCATGGACTATGGGACTATGACTTTCCGGCCGCACCCAACCTAGTCGACATTGAGGTGGAAGGACAGGGATGGGTCAAGGCTCTAGCTCAGGTCAGCAAGCAGGGATTCACGTACGTCTTTGACCGCACAACCGGAGAGCCAATATGGCCAATTGAGGAACGTCCGGTTCCAACGAACACCGATGTTCCTGGCGAGCAGCCATCACCAACTCAACCTTTTCCAACCAAGCCGTTACCGTTTGAATATCAAGGTGTCACTGTCGATGACCTCGTCGATTTCACGCCAGATATCAGGAAGCTGGCCCTTAAAGCGGTCCAGCCGTACCGCCTCGGCTCGCTGTTTACGCCTCAATCGATGCAGGGGACCATTCAACGACCCAGTAACGCTGGTGGAGCTAACTGGTCTGGAGCCGGCTTCGACCCGGAGACCGGGATCTTGTACATCCCTTCGACTAATAGCTTTTCAGTGAAACACTTTCGTGGGCCGGAGCCAGATGAACGCGCCACGCTCTCGGTAATCGAGGCCAGAGGAGGACTAACACACCGACCACAGATGCCCCAAGGGTTACCTCTCCTCAAACCACCCTATTCTCGAATGACAGCAATCAACCTCAAAACGGGAGAGCATGTCTGGATGAAGCCAATGGGAAGGGGCGATCGTTTTCGCAATCTTCCTTCTTTGAAGAACCTCGATCTACCTCCACTTGGCGGTGACAGCAGCCGGGCCGGACCACTCGTCACCAAAACACTATTAATCTTCGCACTGACTGCAGGAGGTACCGACGGTGGGCCTCGGCTCGTTGCTTATGATAAGGCTACAGGGAAAGAAATGGTATCTGTTGATCTTCCTGCGGGTGCGATTGGAACACCCATGACTTATATGTTAGATGGTAAACAGTACATTGCCCTCACAGTTGGGGGCACACCTGTGCCAGAGTTGGTAGTTCTAGCACTTTCAGAGTAGTTGATGATGTTGATCAACGTCATCAGAACGACCGGGATTGATTGTCATACCATTTAAGGTTTTCGGTATTGCTGCCGATACAAACCACGTCTGGTTTTCCATTAGCATTTAAGCCTGAGATAGCGTAGCCAGCTGCAGCTATCTCAGTATCGTCGAGAATATGTTTCGACCACCGTGAATGTGATTTATCGTCTAGTTGGTAGAGATAGATGTTCTGATCGCCGCTACGTTCGCCTACTACAATCTCATCAAAGCCATCGCCATCGAGATCTGCTGTGACAATGGCATGTGCGTCTTTCACTGACGAGTCGATTACTTGTCTTGTCCACTTTCCAGGAATCGAGCGTCTACAATCCCGGCGGTAGACGACGACTTGATGACCATGCCATGGTTCGTTTGTTGTTAGGAAGCGCTCTCGTTTGAGATGTCCGATTTGGATTTCGCTGGCACCACTGTTTGGCCACGGACTTGAATCTCCAGTAACCACAGCTATTCGTGTCCAGCGCCCGTGACTGAGCTCGTGTGCATGGATCCCGAGGAAACTTGCACTCAGGATGGAATCACGTGACGAATCATGCCACGGTGCGGCATGGATGCCGTGCACGATCCCTTTTTCAGCATCGGTTATGACTTGTCGTTTCCAAATGCCAGGTTTGTACCAGAAAAGTGATAATCGATCTCGATACTCTGGCGCCAAGGAATCTGACCCGAAGAGTGGCGCGTTCACTAGGACGTTTGTTCCAGACCCATCAATATTAGCCCTGAGCAGCCGATGTGCAGTCGGTGTGCGATCAATTTCACGAATTGACCATGATGCTGTTGGAGCTCCCTGATGCGTCAGTAGGGAGATAATACCCGTGCTGTGTTTATACGACAAAGAGAAACCGTGTGCGAGAGCTAGTTCTGGAATACCATCATTATCGATATCGTTTGCGGCCACGTTGACCATTCGGGCTAGTGGACTGTAGATTACGTGTTTCTGCCAGTCTTGATTTTCGTACCACACTAGTTCTGATTAGCTCAGAGCTAAGGTGACGATGTCTGGTCTGTGATCGCGATTCATATCAGTGACTAGAGGTTGGTATCCACCGCGCAATTCAGTAGCAATCGTATGTGGGACGAACTTGAATACGGTAGACCTGTCTTCTAGAAGAGTTGTTGCTTGATCTGTTGTTCTCACTAGGATCACTGTGGCGGTAATGATAGAAAGGCCAGCCGCAAACATTCTCCAGAGATGCATCTTTAGACGTCCTCTTTTAACTTAGTTTTTGGCATTATGTGGGCGGTGGTCAGAAGCTGCTCAAGGGCTTCGTAAGGCTGTGCTCCTACCACGCGCTGCAGATCAATTACAAAGGTGGGCACGCCTGAAATTCCATAGCGACGAGATCTGTCCCAATCCCTATCTACGGCGTCACTAAATCGGCGCTCCAATAAAACCTGCCGAGCGACATTTTCTGGGGGGCCCACATCTTTGGCCAATTTAACCAAGACGTTAATATCAGAAACATTTTGGTCTTCGACAAAATAGGCTTGGTAGATCCGATGGTGGATAGTTTCGAACCCCGATTGATCATCTGCCCACTTGGCAAGTTCCTGGGCAAGTCGGCTGTTGTAAGTGTTTGTTCGCTGACTATATGGCAATCCTTCTGCTCGCATGATGTCTTCCATCGGGGTTTGCATTGCCTGCATGTTTAAACGGTTTCTTGCGAAGAGATCTTCTAGGGAGCGTCCATTGGGAGGTGTGTCTGGATGTAATGGGAAGTACACCCATTTGATTGAAATCTCAAAATGTCGCTTCAGATTTTCAATACGCCCGGTACTGAGGTAGCACCATGGTCAAACGAAATCTGTAAATACTTCCAGTACGGGTGTAGGAATGATCGTCTCGTGTAACCAGGCAAGCCCGAGAATTGAAGATTTGTCATTTTGATTCTACCTCAACGTTACCATTACGATCAGGATGTTAACGGTTGAGTTATTAGACGAACAGTCGGTATTATATTGTCTATGGTAGCAAGTTGGTTCGCGATCGGCGCTGTACTATGCGGGTTGGGTGTCACGCTAGGGGCGTTTGGGGCACACGGACTTAGAGGGCGACTAACACCAGAGATGCTTGCGGTCTTCGAGACGGGGATACGCTACCACCTCCTGCATGCGGTCGCGTTGTTAGCGGTGGCTTGGGCCTCGGCACGATGGCCGAATGTTTGGGTTGGCGTATCGGGATGGTTGTTTATTGGTGGAATCGTCATCTTTTCTGGGAGCCTATATCTTCTTGCTGTGACTGGGACCCGCTGGTTAGGGGCAATTACGCCTATTGGTGGTCTCTGCTTCATACTTGGCTGGGCAACACTTGCGATGGGGACACTGAAAGGTGCACCGTAGCGACGGAAAGCCTTGCTAGGGTATCTCTCTTCCGTGGCTGACCACGATATCGAATTCGACTTTCCTGACTGGTTGGACGGAGAGTCGACTTCCTTTTTTGATTACAAGCATGCGGGTAAGGCGCCTATCGGCCTTCAGTGTGCTGAGTGGCACTGTTGCTGCAAAGCGTTCGACGAACGCAATCTCCACCATGTGCCAGATCGGAAAAGTCTTTGTACTTCTGGCGTCGAAGTACTTGTGCCCTTTCTTCCAGGCAAAGTGATCGGGATGGCCTGATTTTGTAATTTTGGCGATCCCTGTAACACCAGATGGATCAGAATTGGAAGAATAGAAGAGAACGCCGTCTCCCACCTGCATCTTATCTCGCATGAAGGTACGGGCTTGGTGGTTTCGGACCCCTTCCCAACTCGTCCAGCCGTCACGGGCGAGGTCGTCAATTGTGTATGCAGTGGGCTCACATTTCATTAGCCAATAGTTTTTGGCCATGGGATCCTCCAGGATTCGTACGCCTTCGCTACTCATGTTAAATACTGTAATCATTTTATCCCAAGAGACGATTCACGGATCTTAAGCGGCTAGGAGAGAGGAGCGACATTCGATAAGGAGATGTGTCAGCTAATCATGGCATTGTGACTGCACGAGTATTAACAGGTAGCCCGAACGAGGATAAGATGTTGTCTCGCGTGGAATAAGTCAACGAATTCTGAGCAGTATGATAGTTGAAGTTAGGTGCGGAAATATGAAAAGCAGATGAAGCTTACCTAAAGACTGGGCCGCTAAGACGGTATACTCGTGGTGAATTTCTGCGGCACCGCATAGGATTCGTTCGAGCCATGCCAATACTTATAGAAGGGCCTACTCCCATTCAGTCTGTTGGAACTAAATCAAAACAGATCCAAGAATACATAGGACACATTAATTCTGGACACTCTGGAATTAGTGTTGCTCACATGATTTCCCCTGAAGGCTGGGAAGAACCAAGGCAGCGCCCAGAGTTTGAAGAGTTCACGGTTGTCTTGCGTGGATTACTTCGTGTTGACTATCAAACCGCTCGGTTGGATGTGCAAGAAGGTCAAGCAGTCGTTGCGAATGCTGGAGAGTGGATCCGCTATAGTACGCCGGAACCCGGAGGGGCAGGATACATAGCGATTTGCGTTCCAGCTTTTTCTCCAGATACAGTTAATCGAGATGAGTGAGGACTTGAACAGTTTCCGCTAAGCTGATACCTTGACCGTAGCTGACGGTTCTTCTATAAGGATTTTATAAATTTTTTCGGAAGAAGTGCTACGGGTTAGTCGGGGGAAGGTTTGTGGTCGGTACTATTAGATTTGTGCTTTCAAGTCTTGTCGTTCTTTGGATTCCTACCGTTGGAGTGGCTCAGGTCACTGACATGGAACAGGGAAGGAGACTGTACGAAAGTCAGTGTGGTAGCTGCCATGGACCTCAAGGTAACGGAGGAAGGGGCGCCAACTTGGCTCAACCGCAATTGCGGCGCGCTTCGAGTGATCAAGCGTTATTCAACATAATTCGTCGTGGAATTCGCGGCACTGGAATGCCTGGTTCAGCCCTGAGTCCTATCCAGATTTCAAGCATTGCCGCTTACGTTAGGACACTTGGCCAAGTCGAGCCCGAGGATATTCCTGGAGATAAGAGCCGCGGTGAAACAGCCTACCTTTCGCTCGACTGCCAGCGCTGCCACACGGTGGGAGGGCATGGAGGAGCGGTTGGTCCTGATCTCGATGATATAGGTGCTCGCCGAAGCGCAACTCATTTACGAGAAGCGCTCACTGACCCTGAGATTTCTTTACCAACTAGTTTTCTTCAGGTCAGAGTGATTACGAAGGATGAACATATCCTTAGGGGAATTCGAGTGAATGAAGACGCATTTTCGATCCAATTTAGAGATCTTGCTGGTCGACTTCATTCATTCTGGAAAGACGAACTCAATGAGCTTAACAAGGAATGGCAGCGATCACCGATGGACAGCTATAGAGAGAAACTTACCAAAGAACAGATAGATGATCTCGTAGCGTACTTAGTGTCTCTTAAGGGACTCAGATGAAAACGTTCCTGTTCGTGATGTTAATGGCTACACCTGTTGTTGCTCAAGTTCCATATGAGCGGATACTCGATGCAGCCTCTGAGCCTGGTAATTGGTTAACTTACTCCGGAACATACGGAGCACAACGTTACTCTACGTTGGACCAGATTAACCGTGACAACGTTGCTCGACTCCAACCTTCATGGATCTACCAAGTACGTTCGCTTGAGAAGTTCGAGGTGTCGCCACTCGTCGTTGATGGCGTTATGTACATAACTGAAGCACCGAGCGATGTTACGGCACTCGACCTACGGACGGGTCGACCAATATGGAGCTATCGTCGGGCACTCCCTGAGGGCATTGTCGCTTGTTGTGGATTGGTTAATCGAGGAGTAGCACTTCTGGACGATCAAGTGTTCGTGGGTACGGTCGATGCTTATTTGATCGCGCTTGACGCACGGACAGGTCGAGTGCGCTGGGAAGTCGAGGTGGCAGACTACGCGATGGGACATGCGGTCACTGTGGCACCGCTTGCCCTGAAAGATAAGGTCATTGTTGGGATAGCCGGGGGTGAGTACGGTATCCGCGGGTTTCTTGATGCTTATGATGCCGTCAGTGGTACAAGGTTGTGGCGCTTTTGGACTGTTCCTGGTCCGGGTGAGCCTGGGCATGACAGTTGGTCCGGGGATAGTTGGAAGCGAGGTGGGGCTCCGACATGGGTGACGGGAGCCTACGATCCAGAACTTAACCTTCTGTATTGGGGAACGGGAAACCCGGGGCCGGACTTCATAGGAGAGGTTCGACGCGGCGATAATTTGTATTCTGAATCACTTATTGCCCTTGATCCAGATACAGGTGAGTTGGAATGGCACTTCCAGTTTTTACCACATGATATTCATGACTACGACTCAACTCAGGTCCCAGTGCTTCTAGATGCTGAGTTTGGTGGAGAACCGAGAAAACTGCTTCTGTTCCCGAACCGGAACGCTTTCTACTATGTACTCGATCGGGTCACTGGAGAATTTCTTGTAGGTGAACCATTTGCTAAACAAACTTGGGCTATTGGTTTGGGTGAAGGTGGGCGACCCATAGAGATTCCTGAGACGATACCGAGTAAGGAGGGAGCTCTCGTTTACCCTGACGACGATGGCGCAGCTAACTGGTATAGTCCCAGCTATAGTCCACAAACCAACCTTATTTATCAGAACGTTCGAGAAAAGGGTGGTATTTACTATCTTGCCGACGCAACTTTTGAGCCAGGTAAGATTTATATGGGTGCCAGCCGGCGTATTGTTCCAGGAGAAGATCCGAAGGGTTTTCTCCGTGCTCTCAACCCTTTGACGGGCGCTCTAGTTTGGGAAATCGAAGTTCATTCACCACCGTGGGCTGGGCTTATGTCAACAGCAGGCGGGTTGGTATTCTCTGGAACAATGGAGGGTGATTTCTTTGCGGCTGACGCTCAGACAGGAGATGTACTTTGGCGATTCCAGACAGGGGGTGCGATTTACGCGAACCCAATCACTTATCTTAGCGAGGGTCGCCAGTTCATCGCCATTGCGGCTGGCAACGCACTTCTCACATTCGCATTACCGGAATAAACTGAAGTTGTTTCGCTTAAGGTAGTGTTTGGCAGCGTCTTTCCGTACCATCCATAAAGAAGATTTCACTAGTCTGTTTTGTTGTCAAAAACAGTTGGGGATTTATACGAGTTCCGGGTTTAATTCCAGGGCCCGATGGTGCCTAGTCATCATTTAACACAGCTATGTAGTGTATTGAAGATGTCGGTTGTCCTTGAGCAGAAGTCAATAGCTGTGTGATTCTTTGTTGTTGAAAGCACTGCCGGGTGTTACACGGGCTGTCTAATTAATCATTTGAACGAGAACTGAGGTTTCAGTGCCGTCATTCGATGTAGTGTCAGAGGTCAATATGGGCGAGGTCGCCAATGCGATCAACCAAGCTAACCGAGAAGTCGATACACGGTTTGACTTTAAGGGAAAGGATGCCAAGTTTGAGTTAGACGGTGCTCAGATCACTATGAGGGCGCCAAACGAATTTCAGCTCAATCAGATGTACGATATTCTCGCTGGTAAACTCGCTGGTCGCAAGGTGAATATTGGATCTCTCAAGCGCGATCCAGTTCAAGTGAATGTGAGTGATGCGTGGCAGATTGTGTGGGTGCGTCAGGGACTTGATACTAACGTCCCACGACAACTGGTTAAGATCATTAAGGAAACCAAAATTAAAGTGCAGGTTGCTATCCAGGGCGACAAGCTTAGAGTAACGGGAAAGAAACGTGATGCACTCCAAGAAATTATCGTTGTATTGAAGGAAGTTAATATCGATTTACCCCTCCAGTATACTAATTATCGGGACTAGAGTTTTGGCATCTGGTTGTTAATCTACAAGAGCGACAGACAGGTCTTAGCGCCACTAAGCTACTCACACCGAGTTCACTGACTGTTATCTATTGATATCCACCCGTAGCAGAGCTGCACTCGCGGAGTATCTAGAGCACTTTCGCTTACTCCATTTACGCCAAACTTGACGAAGGAACCCCACATCGGAATGGAGGCGATTCTAAAAATACATCAACGGTCCTTCAAAGGGCCTCAAAGATTGGCATCAGAACGCATCCAAATCTATTCTAGAGTCAAACCCGTTCGTGAAACGATTTCTCGAATGCGCGCCGAATGATTAGGATTTTCACTGATTATTTCTAAAAGTTTCCGTCCGATTTGTGCCCGGTTAGAGCCTGACATTGTGCCGGCAGTAGTTGCAGCTCTCTGAACAGAAGTGTAGCAGTCCGCTTCGTAGGTGATTGAGTCACATTGCGCTGCCAGGTCCGCCAATAACCGAGTTGTTCCCAGTTGCGTTTTACGTTCTACGCCGGCGCCGGTGTTCTTAAAGAGTTCTTCGGTTTGGCGGATTTCGGCTTGAGCACCACGGCGGATATTGGCTGCCTCGGTGCTTGCTTGGAAACAGGTGTACGCTGAGCGATCGGCCCAGCGGAGCGGAGCACACGCATGGATACCAGCTTCCGCGGCGGCAGTTTCGACTTCTGTAATGAGGGCTTCATACTCGGCATCACCCTCAGCAAAACCTGAAAAGTTCCCAAGGTCGCCGCTCGCAGCGAACAGTGCCGTCGCACCAGGTAACTTAGCAATTTCGCGTGCGTTTTCCACGCCCTCGAGTGTTTCGATCATCAGGATCAGAACGACGTTCTCGTTCCACGTTTCCCGGTAACCACCGGGGACCTTGCTCCATAGCTCGCTAGCACCCTGGCCGCCACCGAAACTACGCCTGCCGATCGGTGGGAAGTAAGTCCAGTTAATAGCTTCCTGCGCCTCTTCAACTGTGTCAATTGTTGGAACGACGACAACGAGGGCACCCATGTCGGTTGCGTGTTGAATCTCACGTTCGTTCGTGTATGCGACGCGCGCGCCAGGCGCTGCTGGCCCTGGACATGTCCGCCACATTCGTGCGATCTGTTCCCAAGTGATGGCTTCATGCTGCATTTCGACCCAAACGAAGTCATATCCAGCTGAGGCCATAGCACAATAGGTACGTGCGTCAGTCGCACGGACGGTACCACCGATCATCGGGCCACCTTCAAGTAATTTCCGTTTTGCTGGATTCCAGATTTCGATCTGTTGGCCGTCTGTAACCTTAAAGCGCGGTCCACGCTCAAAGTCCTCTGCTCTGAATTGTTGGGCCTCTGCATATCTATCAGCTGTGCCAAGTAGAACTAAAGAGGATACTAGTATTAGTGTTAGTTTTTGTATCATTAGGTTGAGCCCTTCCTTGTAGAGACATACCCGTATCTTAATATTGTTACATCGATTTATCCGTCTCGTGACTAGCATTACGACTACTTAACGTCTAATGACAAATCGCCGATTGTCTAGATAGAAAAAACCTCTGAATAGTGACACTCTCAATGTATCTTCAAGTTACGTTGACCACAACGAGGCTATCTGGTAAAAATTGCAATGCTATCATATGAGGCTGGAGGGAGTCAGCGCGTCAGTTAAACTAATCTCTTCAGCTAAGGAGGAGGTCAGCAATGGCACAATTCCAAGGGGCAGTCTACGTGTTAGTGGGCGCGATGACGGTTGGTTTGCATTCGCCGCTCCTAAGAGCAGGTCAGGTTGAGAGTGTTAAGGTAGACCAGTGGGTGTTACCACGGATGCCGGACGGCAAACCAGACCTTCAGGGGGTATGGGCTAACAATAGTGCGACACCGTTAGAGCGGCCGGATCAATTGGTTGGGAGAGATGTTTTGACGGATTTCGAATTAGAGAATTTGATCGAGCGGGCGGGTCGATTGTTTTCTAATGATGCTGACGACGCTGCGTTTTCCGATAGTGTATTTGAGGCGGCTCTCGGAGATGTTACGGACTTCACGTCTCGTGATAGGGCGACTGGTAATTACAATCAGTTTTGGATGGCCGAGCGGGACTTTGATAATCGCACGTCACTGATCGTGGATCCTCCGAGCGGCCGTCTCCCTCCGCTGACGATTAGAGCTCGACAACAGAATGAGGCGCGTCAAACTTATCTCCGAGACCACCCAGGCGACTCTTGGACTGATCGCCGCTTGACTGAGCGGTGCATCACGTACGGCATACCAAATTTGTTTGCTGGTTATAATACGTACTATCAGATTATTCAGACTCCTGACTATGTTGTGATGCTTCACGAGATGATTCACGACGTCCGAATTATTCCCCTTGATAACCGTCCGCATGTGAGCGATGTTATTCGGCAGTGGCATGGAGACGCACGAGGTTACTGGGACGGCGATACGCTGGTTGTCGAGACAACAAATTTTTCTCGTAAGAGCGAGTCTCCGGGTCCCTTGTACCAGAGAGTTAGGGGCTCAGCTGAGGATCTCTTTCTGGTCGAGCGTTTCACTAGAGTTGGGCCGGATACGATTCAACATGAATTAACCGTTAATGATCCAGCAAACTACACGGCATCCTGGACGGCGATGATTCCATTGAGGCGTAGTGAGGATGCCATCTATGAATACGCCTGTCACGAGGGAAACTACGGTATAGAGGGCATCCTCAGTGGTTATCGAGCTCAAGAGAAAGTCGCAGTGGAATCAGAGATTAGTTCGAGGTAGCAACTTCAGGTAGAGATGTTTCGAATATATTCAGCAGTGGCCGAATGCCCCCAAAAGGAGTGAACCGTATGAGTGCGAGTACCGATCCGACCGCCGTCAGTGATTATGATGCGATTGCACGAACCATCCAATATTATGTTAATGGTGCCAAGTCTGGAAGTGGCGACGAAATGAAACCCGCATTTCATAAAGAAGCCACCATCTTCGGTTATGTTGGCGCCGATCTTTTTGCTGGTCCTATTCAACAATTATTCGATCTTGTTGACAACGATAATCCAGCGATTGAACTTCAAGCTCGTGTTACCAGTACCGACATCGAACATACAGTGGCCACTGTGCGGCTTGAAAGTGAAAACTGGAATGGTCGTCGTTTCACCGATTTATTTACACTACTAAAAGTCGATGGCGAGTGGAAGATCATGAACAAGGTCTTTTATTTGCATCCTTAGTTAAAATTAGGGCAATCAAAGTTTTGCGATCTCAAACACTGCAATTGTTAGAAGAGGGCATACCAGTTTAGAGAAGACGGAAGATCTAATTACGAGAATTGTCATAAGTAAAACAGGAGGATACATGACTGAGATAATGATGAAGGATATGTTGCGCCATTCGAAAATTATTTACACATGGCGACTGTTCGCCATTGGCTTCGGTGTAGTCTGTTTGATTGCTAGTGGGGCGCAACCGGTCTGTGCCCAGGACGAAGCTGCTGTGAAAGGTGACTATGACACTATTACCAGGACGGTTCAGCACTACGTTGATGGCGCCAAGTCTGGAAGTGGTGACGAAATGAAACCTGCATTTCATGAAGATGCCACCATTTTCGGTTACGTCGGCACGAATCTTTCGGCTGGTCCAATCCAGGACCTTTTTGACAGAGTCGATGCAGGAAGCCCAGCACCTGAAATTCAGGCACGTATAACTAGCATCGATGTTGAGCACACGGTAGCGACTGTTAGGCTTGAAAGCGAGAATTGGAATGGTCGTCGTTTTACCGATTTGTTTACGCTGCTAAAAGTCGACGGGGAATGGAAGATCATGAACAAGGTCTTCTATTTGCATCCTTGACCTAGTTCGGTACTAATTAATGCCCCTTTTCTGGAGTGACGAATACGGATATTGGAGCTTGGTATGTGTGGGCAAATAAAGGCGGTGGCTATGTCTGGTTGTCATGGGTTGCGTGTTGCAATTTTAATTCCATTTCTTTTCTTACCTGTTGTAGATGTTGTTGCTCAGGAGACCAACGCCGGTGCTTAGTCAGATCATCATCAAGTAATATCAGGGAATCCGTTTGGGGTGGTCTTGTTAGGATGGTTTAACGCGGAGTACGAACGAAAGGTTACGAAAACAGTTGCTCTCGGGTTGTCTGGTTCGGGATTTCCCTGGACTGAGGGTGGCGGCTTTTATAGCGTGACTACCGCATTAAAGTATTATCCTGGCGGTATACCTTTTAAAGGGTTTTATGTAGCTCCGAAACTCGGCCTTTTCTGGCTTTCTCGAAGTGAAATGGATCAAGACAATGACCTACCGTCGAGTGCACTTGGAGACCCCGAGATGGAGCTCCAAGACCTTGAAGTGGGGACTTATCAAGATTCGACTCTCGGCGTTGGTTTCGAGGTGGGATATGCGTGGCTCCTGGGTTCCAAGCAACACCTCAGCGTTAGCATAGGTGCTGGAGCTATAAGATTGTTCAATGGCGGGGCATACCCTGTGCCTCGGCTTATTAATATCGGTTGGGCATTCTGACGCGCGAATAATCGGAAGAGTTTACACGCGTAGTCCTCTCGCAACGAAATCACGATGTGCGTTAGGAGGCAAGACCGCTTTCTAGCAGATGTGGGTGGCTCTCTCACAACACCATCGAGCGCGGATCACGTGAGGGCCGTTAAACGCCAGGTAATAGTGGAAGGTGACCCGTGCTGTCACCGAACTTCTCCACATTGACCCCAAATTTCTCTAAGAGGCTCAAAGACAAGTTTGCTAGTGGGGGTGCCTTTTGGATATATGAGGTGGCGGTTTCCCTTGAGGCCGTTCTCTTTCCCACCTATGACAACGACAGGCACACTGAAGTTGTTGTGTGTGTTACCGTCACTCATACCGCTGCCGTAGAGGATTACCGTGTTGTCTAGCAGGGTCCCATTTTCATCTGAAATCGACTGTAGTTTGTTCACGTAGTACGTGAGGGTCTCCACGTGATAAGTGTTCAGCTTCGAAAAGTCCTTCATCTTTTCTGGATTATTACCGTGGTGTGACATTGAGTGATGCGCCTCTGGCAGTCCAATCTCATTGTACGAACGAGTGATATTTTCTCGCGCCATCATGAACGACGTCACACGTGTAACGTCAGCCTGGAATGCAAGTACTTGTAGGTCGAACATTAGTTCAGCGTACTCCTTGAACGTTTCAGGCACCCCGACGGGACGATCCGGAACTTCGAAATCCGTGTTGTTCGACTCGGCTTTCGCGATGCGCTGTTCCACGTCTCGAATCGAATCGAGATATTCAACGAGCTTCGCACGGTCGTAACCACCAAGTTTTCTTGCCAGGGTGGAGATCTCGTGCGATAGGCCGTCAAGAATACTTCGGTCTTCCTGGACTCGCGCCAGACGTTCTTCAGCAGTGTCCTCGCTGCCAAACAATCGCTCGAAGACGAATCGCGGACTCGTTTCAGCCGGGAGTGGCGTTGTGACTGTTTTCCAGGACATTGAGTTCATGTAGGCGCACGCGTAGCCGTGGTCGCATGCACCAACAACGTCGTTTCGATCGACTGAGACCTCCAGGGACGAGAGTTTGGAGTCACGGCAGATTCGCTCAGCGATCATTTGATCAATCGTTGTTCCAGCCTGAACATCTGCTCCTTCTGTTTGTTTGGGATGGGTAGAGCTCATAAACGCCGGTGCAGCGCGCGGATGTTGGTCACCAGAATCACCCTGGTCTGTTGCTGGAAAATTATCGAGGCCAGTGAAGACCAGCGTCCGATTCCTGAACGGCTCGAGCGGTCTAGGGATAGGCGAGAATTCGAAGCCGGTTCCTTCAGTGGGTGGTGTCCAATCGTACATATTGGCACCGTTCCCTACATAAATTGCGGAGAACCGAGGTGTTCTTTGAGGCCGAGCTGACATCGCGGGAATCATCGCGTCAAGAAACGGCAACGCCAGCGTTGCTCCAATTCCGCGAATGAATGTTCGCCTGGGCAATGCTAACTTCTTTATTACCATTTAACAGTCTCCCACATATACAAACAGGTTCAACGGTCAGTTTGCGTGTTCTTTTTGCGCCATTCTCATCTGAAACGGTATGCTTTCGGCGATGCCTTGAATCAGAGCAGCAAAGCGGTAGTTCGCGCGGGCGGCCTCTCGCTTGATCTGACGAACTGCAGGTGCATCTGTCGCTTCCAGCCCTCTACCTAGTGCGTAAGTTAGCAGTCTATCGGTCACAGTTGTTAGAAAATCGTCTCTGTAATTCAACAACACCTTACGAAGTTCGGTTGGACCGTCGAATTTAGTGCCGTCTGGGAATTCTGCCGACGCATCGATTGGTAGGCCAGACGAATAGATTTCTCTCCATTCGCCGATCGCATTAAAGTTTTCAAGGGCGAAGCCCAATTGATCCATTTGAGCATGACAGCCCGCACAGGCAGGATTGGCTCGGTGTGCGGCCAATTGTTCACGCATCGGGAGCACTTTACGTGGGTCTCTATCTTCCATTAGCTCTGGTACATTTGGCGGTGGCGGTGGCGGTGGCGGTGGTGGTGGCGCGCCCAAAATATTTTCTAGGATCCACTTTCCTCGGATCACTGGTGATGTTCGATTCGGACGCGAGGTGCTTGTGAGAATGGATCCCTGACCAAGTAACCCGCGGTGCACACTATTACCTGCGAGCGAGACGCGCCTGAATCGTTCTCCGTACACACCCTTAATGCCATAGTGCTTGGCGAGGCGCTCATTTAGGGGATTATATCTGAAAGTGGCGAAACCTGCTTGACGTTCTCGCCACTTTCCTGTAAGATGTTTCTATGATGAAGAACGCACCAGGGAAAGCCTACCGGAAGGGGATCACGCTGAAGCAGATCCTTCGGATGTTCCCCAACGATGAGATTGCCGAGCAGTGGTTTACTGAGCAGCGATGGCCGAACGGCGTGTGCTGCCCCGCGTGCGGGTCGGTGAACGTGCAAACCGGCTGCCAGCACAAGACGATGCCCTACCGCTGCCGGGAGAAGGAGTGCACGAAGAAATTTAGCGTGAAGACGGGTACCGTGATGGAATGCGCGAAGGTCAGCTACCAGGACTGGCTCATCGCGGCCTTCCTGCTCATGACCAGTCTCAAGAGCGTGTCGAGCATGAAGCTCCACCGCGACTTGGGTGTGACACAGAAAACGGCGTGGTTTCTTGCGCAGCGGCTCAGGGTCGCCCTGTCTCAGGATGGGAAGCTGTTTGCTGGCCCGGTCGAAGCGGACGAAACCTACGTCGGCGGTCGCCGCCGGAACATGAGCAGCACCAAGCGGAAGGAACTGGCGGATATCGGCCGCGGGCCTGTCGGCAAGACGGCGGTGGTCGGCGTCAAGGACCGTGCGACAAAGCACGTCGCAGCCACGGTGGTCACGGCCACGGACGCGGCCACGCTGCAAGGGTTCGTGCGTGAGCATACCGCGCCAGGTGCGACGGTCTACACAGACGATGCGACCGCCTACGAGTCTTTGCCGTTCAATCACGCCACGGTCACGCACTCGCTCTCCGAGTACGTCAAAGGCGACATTCACACCAACGGGATTGAGTCACTGTGGAGCATGCTGAAACGCGCCCACAAGGGGACGTTCCACAAGCTGAGTCCGAAGCACCTGGACCGCTACGTCCAAGAGTTCGCGGGCAAGCAGAACCTCCGTGAAGCGGACACCATCGCGCAACTGACGGCCCTCAGCCTCGGCATGGACGGCAAGCAGCTCCGCTACCGCGAACTTATTGCAAGCAACGGACTGGCAAGCGGAGCGCGGTCATAACCTGTGGCGGCCAACTTCGCCAGCGAGACGATCTGGACGGGGGACAACCTCTCCGTTATGCGCGGCATGAACGCGGAGTGCGTGGCCTTGATCTATCTCGACCCGCCCTTTAACTCGAACCGCACCTATGAGGCTCCAATTGGCTCCAAGGCGGCGGGCGCGGCGTTCAAGGATGCCTGGACGCTCGATGATGTTGACGTGCATGAACACGGCGAGCTGGCCGATCGTAACCCCGCTGCCTACTCCGTCATCGAGACGGCGCGACAAGCGCACGGCAAGGGGATGCAGTCCTACCTCATCATGATGGCCGTTCGGTTGCTCGAAATGCGGCGGCTGCTTAAATTAACCGGCTCGCTTTATCTCCACTGCGACTCGACAGCCAGCCACTATTTGAAGCTGCTTCTGGACGGGATTTTCGGGCACGAGAATTTCAGGAACGAGATTGTCTGGGGCTACCGAACGGGGGGAGTGAGCAAGAAACACTGGCCGCGCAAGCATGATGTCTTGTTGTTTTACATCCGGCCACGCTACCGGCACAATCCGATTCAAGAACGGATCTACTGTGAGAAGCCATTTTTCACGACGAAAACAGACGCCGACAATCGGTATTACGCTGACGTTTTCGTGCGCGACGTATGGGATGATATCAAGCCAATCATCAACGTGTCACGCGAGCGCACGGGCTACCCGACCCAGAAGCCATTGGCTCTCCTGGAGCGCATCATCCAAGCCAGTTCCAACGCGGGCGATCTGATCGTGGACCCGTTTTGCGGCTGCGCGACCACGCTCGTGGCGGCGCGTCGGCTCGGTCGCCAGTGGGCAGGCATCGATCTCTCCCCGCTGGCGATCAAACTCGTCAATGAACGGATTGCGACGGACCTCCCCTTGTGGGGCGGTGCCACGGCCCTAGACGCCCCTCCCGTACGCACGGACCTTGGTATCCTCCCCAACTACCGGACGCACCGCCACCGGCTCTATGGCGAGCAGGAAGGCGTGTGCGGCGGATGTGACACGCACTTTCCGTTTCGCGTGATGGACGTGGATCATATTTTGCCCCGGTCGCGGGGCGGCACGGACCACGCTGACAACCTGCAACTGCTCTGCTCTGGCTGCAACCGCAGCAAGGGCGGCAAGGCTATGGCCGAATGGAGGTCTGTGCAATGACAAAGAACCCAACGCCCCGCGAGGTCGAAGTCGTCCATCCGGTCTACCAGCCGACCGCGAAGGAGCTACGCGAGGACTTGCGACTCAAGGGGACGTTCAAGACGGCGGTTAAGGCCCTCGTGCGGGCCGTGCGCGTGCGTCAGGTCATGCCGCCGAAGCCTAGATGACATCTCCACGTTAGAGCGGTGCTTGACCGCGCAGTGCCCGCAGTTTGTCGTGGCCATCCGCGGTAAGCCGCTTCACCAACCATTGCTTGCGCCCGCCGAAGCGATCAGGCGATTCGCCGTTCCACAGTTCGATGTAGCCGCGTTCCAGGCAGTACTGCAATGCCTCATCGAGATCCTCTGGCTTGACCTTTGCGTGGCTCAGATCGAGTTCGTGTATCCCGCTATTAGGCGTCTGCTTCTCAGCAGCTTCGAGCACCAGGAACACGAGATCTTGTGTCATCGTCATGCGTGCATGATACCACCGGTGGCCACGCTTGTCTTCAGCACTGGAGTTTACCATGCCTGTTCTGGGGTTCGCCACTTTCAGATATAATCCCCCTCATTTAGGAACGTATAATCAGCATCCAAGAGGTCAAGGACGCTACGGTTCTCCTGAACAATGCTCTCGAAAAAGAGTTTGGTCTCGCGTTCGAAGGCATTACGCAGATTGTCGTCAAAATGGAATAGCAGTTCCGGACTTGGTTGAAGTCCTGGCACGTTGCGGATGTGCAGCCATTGGCCGGCAAAGTTATCAACCAATGCCTGCGAGCGTGAGTCTTCGAGCATACGTTGCACCTGCTGCTGTAACACTTCTGGTTTGTTCAGTACTTCCTTCGTCGCGACGTCCAATAGTTCGTCGTCGGGGATGCTGCTCCATAGGAAGAACGAGAGGCGTGAAGCCAGTTCCAGATCCGAAATACGGTATGGCGTTTCAGGTGCAATTGACGTTGGCTGCTCTTCGAACCGAAACAGGAAGTTTGGGCTGACGAGGATGCCACGAAGTGCTAAGTCGATACCAGACTCGAACCCACCTCTCCTTGCTCCATCGCGATACAAGTTGAGTGGAACCTCAAGGTCGGAATCAGTCACCGGTCGTCGATAGGCACGGCGCGCGAGCGTCGCTATGATCGTTTTTGCACATCCGAGTTCTTCCTTGGGCGATGCAGGAGTACAGACAAACAGTCTACGGCGACTCGGCGATTCACTGACCGACGCGGTCCCAGGTTGAGGTCCAGTAATTGTTACACTCG
The DNA here is from genome assembly GCA_965249535.1 of Vicinamibacterales bacterium. Lineage (GTDB taxonomy): Bacteria > Acidobacteriota > Vicinamibacteria > Vicinamibacterales. The sequence continues at coordinate 631,598 of OZ252241.1, read as the reverse complement.
AAATGGCCGGCTCACCATTGGCCGCTCTATAAGGATCACGGCGCAAGTACGGATCAAACAGGTCTTCAACGTAAGCCGATGTCTTTGCGGCGAAATAAACTTGAACCAGATGGGAGCCGGCCTTCACCGGAGCCTTGAACCGTAGACTCTCTAGGATTTTCTGCTTTCTTTCGTTTGCGGCACTCGGTCTCCATGCTCCGGTCGGGTCGTCTCTCTCTAAATTCTGATGCTCTTCTCCTACCCGTACCAAGTCCGAATGACCAAAATCAACATCAGTGGTCAAACTAGGTGCTTGTCCTATCCCACCCCAAATTTTGATGTTGTCGAGACTCACGTCAAGGTTGTGCGGCTCTTCGGTTATACCTTGAAATCCGCCGTCAACACCTCCCTGCTTTGGCCGAAGCTCAAACAGGTATTCTCCATCAGCCGGAAAGTAGTAGAGGAACGCGGTTCCGCCTCGTGATCCGAACGGCAGATTGTCACTTGCTCGGGCGTTTTGATTGCGGTCGGTTGGAATGAAAATCGTCTCTGGCACGGGAGTTCCTCGGGGTCGTCCGAGAACCATCTGGCTAATCTTCGCTACCGCTCCCAGGTACCGTTCCGTTAATGCGGAGGACAGGATCAAGGCATCGGCATTGTTGTCGAATCCATACGCTGCGTTGTCTGCAGGCAGTAGTGATGGATCGATGTCAACTGCTAGTAAATCACGGACCGCGTTACGATACTCCGCACGGTTCAGACGATGCAATGTGGGGCGACCAGGGTTAGGTCGTTTTAATGCCGCATGGTCGAGTTCCCTCTCGAGCCATGTGACAAGTTCGCTTACCGCAGGTTTGTCCGGTCGCGGTAGTCCGGCTGGTGGCATCGCACCTGTTCGAACCTTTCGCACGACCTTTTCCCACACGTCTACATGGTCACTTACACGCGTCGTGTCAAGCGTGTCGATTGCGAGTCCACCAACTCTAGCGCGCTGATTGTGGCAGGTGATGCAGTACTTCTGCAGAATGGCCTCCGGAGAACGTTCTGCAGTCGTAGTAATAACTACAGAGGACTCTGTTGTCATGAGGCTGTCGGTCAGCGGTACTGCCCCCCTCACGTGTACGTCGTACGTTAATACGACGCTGTAACACATAACACCAATTAACAGTACCAAGGCGGGAGGTTTCATCTTCTAAGTGCCTCTATCGGGATCGCGGCCGCGCATGGCGCCGGACATGGTACTTCCATAGCACCAAGTTCACGCAGTAGTTCCGCCGTGTGTGGTTGAGCAGTAAACGAATTACCGTATTCGACGCCGTCGGCAACCCTCAAGGGAGTCCGTCCGTCCTTAGCAACTACATCGAGTCTTGCTCCTTTTTCGAACAGGTATTGGACGACGGCATTGGCACCTCGATATGCTGCCGCATGCATCGCCGTTTCACCCAGATCACTGATAAAGTTGACGTCGGCACTCAGTTCTCCAGCGAGTAGCTTGACGGTCTCGAGTACTTGTTCCTGGCTGGCGCGGTCCTGGTTCGATGCCCAGGCGATACCGGCTGCTGCCATAAGCGGAGTGATGTTGTCTTCGGTATTGATCGTCGGGTCAGCGCCATGCTTGAGGAGTAGGCGCATTATCTCAACATCAGCGGCCTTAACCGCGAGAAGAAGTGCCGTGGCCCCCGTCAGATGTCGTCGTTACCGTGCACCCGACCATCGAGGCTCTTCCGTTGAGTTTCGGCCATTAACATCGGCGCCGTGAACTAGTAGCGCGCGGATTACGCGTAACCTATCGATGTTCACGACGATGAACTGATCGCTGATGTGCCAGTTGGCGACATGCACAGCTGCCTGTAGCGGCTTCCCAAAGATATTGCCTTCCGTAACGACCTCAGACTCACGCTCAGTGTAGCCGAGCTTTCTGAACTTGAGCGGCATTGGTTCCGCTCGGACACCTTGAACCGTCAGGGTCGTCGATCCCCTTCAACGTTCGGGTCTGCTCCTTTTTCGAGCAGCAGGTCCACAAGATCTTCGTGCCCGTTGATGACCGCCAGGAGTAGGGCCGTCGCGCCGTCAGGTCGTTTCTCGTTCACGTTGGAGCCGGCCATCAGCAAGAACCGGGCGGTGTCCATATTTCCCTTGCGCGCGCCAAAAAAAAGCGCCGTTGCACCGCTGTGGGACCGCGCGCTAATGTTGGCACCGTGGTCAATCAGAATCCGTACAACAGGGGCATGACCTTCGGCCGCAGCCCACATGAGAGCCGATTGTCCGTTCCAGGTTTCTGTTGCATCTATGTTGGCACCAGCAGTTAGTAAGGCCTTAACCGAATCAACATGTCCGGAACGTGCGGCCAACATAAGGGGCGTCTCGCCAGAATTGATCGCATGTAGAGGATCGTTGGGATCGGCACCGGCTTCAATTAGTTGCCGAATGATCGCCGCATCACCGTTCTGCGATTGAAGTCCAAGCGGCGTCACACCATAATTGTTAGGCAGATTCACTTCTGCACCGGCTCGGATCAATAATGCCGTCGTTTCCGTGTCGTTAAAATACACAGCCCAGTGTAAGGCAGTTGTTCCGTCTCTCTGGGGTGCGTTGATATTTACTCGTTTTTGTCTCAGCGCCAGGGTTATAACTTTGTCGCCATTCTGCACCGCGTCGGCGAGTAGTACGTCGTTAGCACTGGCCTTAAGAGTTGTTACGGTTGGTTCAATACCGGTAAGGAGTAGAGCAAAAAGCAGCGGTAACTTGGGAGTACGTTGACCGGAGAACACGCGAGCCCCCCTCTCTCTCTCTCTCTCTCAATCCAGAATCCTACCATTGTTCTGTTGGCCGGGCTTCGATGTTCTCATTTAGGGTCCTAGAAACCACCAATGTGCCCACACTCTTAATAGGTATTTGCGGTGCTTTCTTCGATTCCCATCGGTCTTTCATGTTTAGTTTACGCTAGGGATGAGATGAGGTGATTGTGTATCCTTTAGGTCACTGGCGGCGGGTGAATGGATTAAGGGTGCTCATCAGCACCTCTCGTTCCGACTCTTTTATCTTAACACTAACTGAGTTGGATCAGCAGGGCACTGGTTTTTGTTTAAACCTAGTTTTATTAAGCTTGGAAAGCGGATTCGAACTGTTAATCTGCTGCTATAGTGGTTCGTGATGCGCAAAACAGAATTAGGAAAGGTATGTGATTAATGAATAGTAGCCCCCGTATTTGGACGACTGTGCTAACTACCCTGACGGTAGGGATCGTCGGTCATACTGTTGGTGAAGCGCAGTTAGAGACACTGGGTCTGCAAGGGTTGCGGGCCCCAGTGGAGATAGTCACCGATCGGTGGGGTATTAATCACATCTACGCAGATTACGAGACAGATCTCTTCTTTGCTCAAGGTTATGCTGCAGCGAGAGACCGGTTGTTTCAGTTTGAGATCTGGCGGCGGCAGGCCACCGGCACTGTGGCCGAAATTCTCGGTAGGCGTGAACTCGAGCGCGATATCGGTGCGCGATTACACCAATTTCGTGGTGATTTGATCACTGAGATGAATCACTATCACGACCGTGGGCAGCAGATAATCCCAGCGTTTGTCAGTGGAATCAATGCGTACATCGACCAGACGGTTAAAGATCCTGAACTCTTGCCAATCGAGTTCAAGTTGTTGGGGATTGAACCCCAGCATTGGACTCCGGAAGTGGTCATCTCTCGTCATCAAGGACTGGTCGGTAATGTTACCCAAGAGATCGATACCGCACGGTTAGTGGGATTATTGGGCACAGACAGAGTTAAAGAGTTGAATTACTACTACGGTGATCCGGATCTAACGATCGATCCAGCTGTCGATGTATCGTTGTTAAAGAACGACATCCTCGATTTGTACAGGGCTCACAGACGGCGGGTGCTGTTTCAGCCGGAAGACGTTATTGTGGATTATCGAGGCGGTCGGAATGCTTTGGGTCGACTCGCATCCGCTCTTCCAAACGAGATCGATTTGGAACAACAGGATTACGAGGCGATCGGAAGCAACAACTGGGTAGTAGCCGGTGACCGCACGCTGACGGGGTTCCCGCTAATGGCCAATGATCCTCACCGAGCTCAGGGGGCGCCATCGTTACGCTACTGGGTGCACTTGGTCGGTCCTGGTTGGAACGTCATCGGTGGCGGCGAACCAGTGCTTCCCGGCGTGTCAATCGGGCACAATGAGAAAGGTGCCTGGGGACTGACCGTTTTTGGTCAGGACAACGAAGATCTCTACGTCTATGAAACAAATCCCGAAGACCCGAATCAGTACCGTTACCTGGATCGCTGGGAGATGATGACAATCATAAACGATCGAATTCCAGTTGAAGATGAGGCACCAGTTGACGTCGAGCTCAAGTACACTCGTCATGGGCCAGTTCTCTACGAGGATAGACCTAACCACAAGGCCTATGCCCTGCGGGCCGCCTGGCTGGACTATGGTTCAGCACCGTATCTCGCCAGTCTGCGAATGGATCAGGCCCAGAGCTGGGAGGAGTTTCGCGAGGCGTGCCACTACAGTCGGATTCCGTCTGAGAACATGGTCTGGGCGGACCGTGACAAGAACATCGGATATCAGGCCGTAGGAGTTTCACCGATCCGGCCGTTCCATAGTGGGTTAGTGCCTGTGCCGGGTGATGGACGCTACGAGTGGGATGGTTACCTACCGATAAAAGCTCTACCTCACGTCTACAATCCACAAAAAGGTTTCTTCGGGACGGCGAACAACTATACCGTGCCAGACGGTTACCCCTACTGGGAGGCGCTACACTATACCTGGGGTGATCAGATGCGAGCGGCGCGAGTCGAGGAGATGCTAGCTTCGAGTCGTCATATGACGGTGGTTGACATGATGCGGTTTCAACATGATGAGCTAACTGTGGCCGGTCGTAACATTGTGCCGCTATTGCGGGAGCTCGATCTTGGCGATGCTCAGGTGGTCGAGTTGCGAGATCGCTTATTGAGCTGGAACCACGTTCTTGACAAAGAGTCAGTGGAAGCAGCGATCTATGTGACGTTTGAGCGTCGATTACGAGAGAACGTCAGTGAGGTAGTGATTCCAATGAAGGCTCGGAGCATGATTAGGGGGATCAACACGAAGCGCCTAATCGATTGGTTGGTCGCACCAGACGGTCGGTTCGGTAAAACGCCTCTTGTAAGACGTGACGCGATTCTGGCCCAGAGCCTGGCTCAAACCCTGTCGGATCTGACGGAGAAACTCGGACCGGATATGTCCCTTTGGCAATACGGCCAGGTTGATTTCAAGCATGCTCTAATCAGACATCCGATGACAACAGCGGTCAGCGGCGACTTACGCGATCGCTTCGATGTGGGTCCTTTCCCGCGTGGAGGTTATAGCGGCACGGTACACAATACAGGTAACCAAGACAATCAAATTTCTGGTGCGTCGTTCATGATTGTTGCCGATACCTCAGATTGGGATAATTCGGTTGGGTTAAATGCTCCCGGTCAGTCTGGCAATTCCGATAGTTCACACTATCGAGACTTGTTCGAATTGTGGGCCCGCGGTAAGTATTTTCCGATCTTCTATAGTAGAACCAAAGTGGACTCGGTCGCCGAAAGCACGACGACATTGCGTCCGGAGTGACGTTGAATTACGCCTACAGTGAGGAGCATGGTTCGCTCATCGCATCGGTGTGCTGCTTGGGTTACCCGTTTTCCTTTTAAGTCACAGTGCTATGCACGCTTCATCGTGGTCGTCGCTGGACTCACGGTGGTATCTTGCGGTGACAGAACCTCACCGACATCGCCATCTTCTGTATCCAAAGCACAATCTTCATTCGGGGTGAGTTGGATGTACAACGGGCAATCCTGGGAGTCGTCTAGTATTTCCCCTGAGTGCCAGGATCCACTGATATTTACAACGCCGGTCAATCTGTTGAGGGTTACATCGGTTTTGTATCCGGGTCAGATTCGAGGTGGATGGTACAAACCGCATGGGGATTTCCGTTTCGATGGGCCCGACGAAACCGGTGACATTATCGTTGTCGCTCCCATGGAATCGACGATATACCGTGCTTCACGTGGACTCGATAACGGAGAAATTCAGTACATGTTCGACTTTATCAACAGTTGTGGCATTCTGTATCGCCTGGGGCATTTGCGTGATCTGTCGCCACGCTTTCAGCGAATTGCCGAATCATTACCGCCGGCAGTTGAAGGCGATACAAGGACTTCGCCTGTCGTGATGGGACAGACCGTGGCCGTTGGAGAAAAGGTCGCAACGGCCGTCGGGTTCCGCTCGGGGAACTTCTTTCTTGATTGGGGAGTGTACGATCTGCGGAAACGGAACGAGGCAAGTTTGGACCCCGGATGGCTAGCTCAACACCTGGCGAGTTCGCTTCTTATGGGATTTGCTGGTTCGATCATCTCTCACCGGAAGACCGGATGACTGTCCGGAGTCTTCCTCCCGCCGACAGCTATAGTGGCGTAATGAGCGACTATTGCCGGTAGTCACAATTGTTCCAGCGAAAGCTACTCACATTGTTGCAAGGGCCCCCACCGTTTATTAGGAAAAAGTGAAGCCGGCGAGCGGACTCGAACCGCTGACCTGCTGATTACGAATCAGCTGCTCTACCAACTGAGCTACGCCGGCACTTCAAAGAAAGGGTCGATGTCATGGTCGTATTCACAAAAATTTTAACACAGGTGAGGCGTGGTCGTAGATGTCACGGTAGAGTCGAGAATCGGTCACTGTTGGACGCAAACGAGATTTGGATCCTTAAAATGGTTGAGTATTTCGAAGGCGATCTATATCTCAAGGTAAGGTCGTTCTCAACTTATTCCATGTACTGCTGTGCAAGTCCGGTATCGGGCAAGTTTTAAAATTGGTAACTGGCAGTAGGTTTTGAGGAATACAAGGGTAGAACTGAAAAAGTGAAAGAACTGATTTAGAATTTTCGTGCTACAAAGAGAAGGCTGACAACCGCTGATAACCGGATCGTCCTTCACCTCAATTAAAGTCGCCCATTTGTTCGAATGATTGGCTACTTGAAAGATTAAGTAACCAGTCGTTAGAATGCTCGGTTGAGACGTCGGTAAATGCTATTAGCTGTACGATCTATTCATGCAAGAATTTCTCCCTGACCGGGATAATCGAATTTTCATTCGCGGTGCGCGTGTCCACAACCTCAAGAATGTCGATCTGACTCTTCCCACGGAGGCGCTCATCGTTGTTACGGGTGTGAGTGGTTCTGGGAAATCAACATTAGCATTCGATACCATCTATGCTGAGGGGCAACGACGATACGTAGAGTCGTTATCAGCGTATGCTCGCCAATTTCTCGAACGGATGGAAAAGCCAGATGTAGAGCGGATCGACGGTATCTGTCCCGCTATCGCAATTCGCCAAAAAGGCAGTCTTAGGAATCCGCGCTCAACTGTTGCAACGACCACTGAGATCCATGACTACGTACGGTTGTTGTACGCGAGAGTGGGCCGAACCATATGTCGCAACTGTAGGAGCGAGATTGTTCGGGAGACTGCAGAAGTTGCGGCAAAAATGCTGGCCAGATTGTCGGCGGGAACTCGACTCTTGGTGGGATTTGACATGCCTGTTGTGGCAACTTCTCCAAACCTCAGTAATACAAGAGGTGATATTGAAGGGGAAGAGGAATTGCCAGAGGCGTCGAAAACTTCCCTAAACGAACCAACCGGGGATGTGTCTGGCTTCGTTGGTACTGATTCAGATCGAATAGCGGTCGAAACAGTAATAGCAACTATCGACACACTACGTCGTAAGGGTTTCGGCAGGATAATGGTCGACGGCCAGGCGACCGGATTCGACGAAATTGATCCAGCAATGCTAACAGATGTCTCAACGCTCAAAGTCGTCGTAGATAGAGTTAAAGTTGGGCCAGATATGTTGGGACGGCTAACCGATTCCATTGAAACTGCCTACAGTGAGGGTGGTGGTGCAGCGTTTGCTGCTGAAATAATTGAGTCAACGGAAGTGAATCAGTTAGGGCATGATGAGCCAACTACAAGTAATAAACGGCTGCGTAGCTCCAATCATCGGTCGGTTCAAAACTCTAGTGGTCAGATCTACTTGTTTAGTGAACGGTTCGAATGTCGACCTTGTGGTATTCAGTATGAGGTGCCACAACCGAGGCTCTTTTCGTTCAACAGTCCGTTCGGCGCATGCCAGACTTGTCATGGATTTGGCAATATCGTCGAGCTTGACATGGATCAGGTCGTTCCTGATAGAACCAAATCAATACAACAGAACGCGATCGAGCCGTGGAGTAGACCACGTTACCGCCCAAAGCTAGCAATTCTAAAACGGGTAGCACGTGCCAGCCGTATTAGATTAGATGTACCTTGGCTTGAGCTTACAGAGGAAGAAAAATTTTTCATTATTGAAGGAGATGGTCTGAACTATGAGGGCATCAATGGATTTTTCAAAGGCTTAGAACGTAAGAAGTACAAGGTTCATATTCGAGTGTTTCTTAGTCGATATCGAGGATATTTCACTTGTCCTAGCTGCGGTGGTACGAGACTTCGTCGAGAAGCACGTGACGTTGTCATTTGCGGTCGGTCTATTGATAGCGTTTGCGGACTGACCGCACGCGAGGCAAAAACATTCTTTGAGTATCTTGAACTGACCGAACGGGAATCATTTATCTCAGACAAGATCGTAAAAGAGATTCGTAAGCGGTTGTTGTACCTGGACGAGGTTGGTTTGGACTATCTGACTCTTGATCGGCTGTCCTCATCACTATCTGGGGGTGAGTTGCAACGTATTAAGTTGGCGGCGTCGCTCGGTTCAGGTCTCGTCGGGACGTTGTATGTGCTTGATGAACCGTCGATCGGGCTGCACCCACGTGATAACCGTAGACTCATGAAGATACTTTGTCAGCTGCGGGACCAAGGTAATACCGTTCTCGTTGTTGAGCACGATGCGGAGATGATCAGAAATGCGGATTATGTAGTGGATTTAGGATTAGGTGCAGGCGATCAGGGGGGGCGCGTGGTGTACGAGGGATCGTTTGAGGGCTTACTTGAGGAGCAAAAATCTCTGACTTCGAAATACTTACGTGGTGAACTCGTTGTCCCCATACCGGCCACTCGGCGTAAACATACTGCTCAGTCAATTCGTTTGTTTGGTGCGACTCAACATAACTTAAAGAATGTGGACGTAGTTATTCCGTTAAATACTCTGACGTGTGTAACCGGTGTTAGTGGGTCTGGTAAATCTACGCTGGTGCACGACGTTTTGTATGCTGCGATCAGGCGTACTAAAGGTGACTGGAATAAGAGAGTTGGCGCTCATGAAAAACTCGAAGGACTAGAGTTCATTGGGAATGCTGTATTAGTGGATCAAACACCAATTGGTCGGAGTCCACGGTCAAATCCCGTGACGTATTTGAAGGCCTTTGACTCGATTCGCCAGCTCTTGGCGTCGACAAAGGACGGACGCTCACGTGGTCTTACAGCTGGGCACTTCTCATTTAATGTGCCTGGTGGAAGATGCGACACCTGCGAAGGCGAGGGTGTAATACGTGTGGAAATGCAGTTTCTGGCGGATGTCTTTGTGCCTTGTGACCAGTGCAACGGTAAGAGGTTCAAACCACAAGTGCTCGAGGTAAGGTATCGGGGGAGGAGTATTGATCAAGTGCTTGACATGACCATCCGTGAAGCGATCTCATTCTTTGGTAACTCTCAGAAAATAGTGCGACGTTTAAAGATACTCGATGAGGTTGGGTTGGGATATCTTCGTCTTGGGCAGCCAGCTACGACCCTGTCTGGTGGTGAGGCGCAGCGGATTAAGATAGCTTCACACCTTTCCGCACGTAGTGACGAACGGACACTTTATATTCTTGATGAACCGACAACAGGACTTCATTTTGATGATATCGCTAAACTCTTAGCAAGCTTTAGAAAACTCCTCGAGTCAGGTCACAGCTTACTCGTGATCGAGCATAATCTCGACGTCCTTAAGACCGCTGACTGGATTGTCGATCTCGGGCCTGAGGGAGGGAATGATGGTGGACGTATCGTTGCGACAGGCACTCCTGAACAGGTAGCACTTGAGAAAGGTTCACATACAGGACGATTTTTACGAAACGTCCTTACTGCTGAGCACTAAAAAGTGTACCTAACGGAATGATTATAGCAGTGAATATTGACCACATGTGGGGGAATGTCGATTAATGCTGTTGATAATGGACCGGAGATTCATGGCAATGTAGGAATTGTTAAAGACGTGCTGTGTTACGATCGTGTGCTTGGCTAGATGAGTGAGGAATTGGTCAGGAAGCCAGTGTTTGGAGAAAAAGGATTAACTCGGGCAAAGTGTTCACCCTCGATTAAAAAGTGATTATATGGATTCCTTGCAAGCGACCCGGTTGCGTAAGGGTATGCGAATTAAGCTGGGCTCAGAATTGTTTCGGATTCTTTCTCTCCAGCACCTTACTCCTGGTAATAAACGTGGATTTGTTCAGTCTCGTCTACGGAACATCCGAAGTGGCACGTTGAGCGATCATAAGTTTCGTTCAGAAGACAGCGTAGAGCGTGCGATACTAGATGAACGTGAGATGCAGTTTATGTACAGTGACGGTGATGCCTTTCACTTTATTGATACGGTCACATTTGAGCAAACTTACATCTCAGCTGAAGTGTTGGGTGCTGTGGTCAGTTACCTCTTACCGAACGCTGTGATTCATGTGGAGCTCTACGAGGGAACACCTATTGGGATCGAGTTGCCTCAGACTGTCGATCTAACGGTCGAGGATACGGCACCGGCTATTAAGGGTGCGACAGCTACCGCACAACTTAAGCCGGCAAAGCTAGAGACCGGGTTGGTTGTTCAAGTCCCCCCTTTTATTAGCAACGGCGATAAGATCCGTGTCAATACGGGAACAGGTGAATACCAGTCTCGTGCATGATGGTTGTTAAGTGGTGGGAGCTACGATGTTTCCTCAGGGAATCCTACCAGGTATCTTGTTACTGCTTGGCGTCGGCTTTCTCATCGTAAATCTTCGCACGCTTTTAGATTTTGGCCGGTTCTTAAGACTTCGTTCCTCTGCCTTATTGATATGGCCAAGCCGGAAACCACCTCTCTATAATATTTTCCTCGTTCTTGGTGTTTCTTTTGGCCTTCTTGTTCTGTTCAAGCTAGGTGTACAGAGGCGACCTTTAACTGATGCTTTTGGCGAAGGCATGATGTGTCTGTACTATTCGTGGGCTTTTAGGTTAAACCTTCGGATCGGCCGCGGATTTTATGAGAAAGGCATTTGGGCGGAGAGAGGATTTGTTCCCTACTCACGGATTGGGGGTCTTAGTTGGCGAGAGGGAAAAGAGATTACGTTAATACTGATTTATAGAATGAGGAATCGTGTTCGACATTTGATAGTACCAGACGTCCACTACGGAGAAAGTCGACGTTTGCTTCGTGACAAGATTGCAGCTCACGATATCCACTTTACGGGAAAAGATTTTGATCTTGGCAAGCTCGACGAGAGAGACGTTGTGTAATAAGGTAAGCAAAAATTGGCTTAGTTAAGAACGAGGTGCCTAGGGGCACTTACTTGAATACTGTGAGTAACCAAGCGATTAGCCCAGGCCCATGGGCTGTGGGATCGCCTAGCCAATTGGGTGGTGTCATCCATACGAATGCGAGAATGGCGCACACCATCAAGTCGTACTGCCAAGTGGTTCGTTCGAACGTCCAAAATAGAGCGTGCCACAGTACTAGACCAGGCGGGCTGATAACTCGCTTCAGATTCACGTTGCAAGTCCCGTTTTAGATTCTCTGAGTGTGTGCCAGGTATAGTAAATTCTGTCCACCACAGTCACGCCCGAGAGGATAAGGATCACCCACAGCACGGCAGCCATCCGGTTCGTGAAAGCCCCTATCATAAATAGAACAATCCGCTCAGGTCGTTCCATGAAACCGACCTTACACTTTTCGATGAGTGATTCCGCTCGGGCACGAGTGTAACTAGTCATGACAGAGAACATCATGGCCAGTGCACCAATAATCACGTAATCTGTTCTACCAAGTTCTGCGTAAAGGTAGATGAGGCCAATGAAGAGTGAAATATCAGAGAAGCGATCCATAACAGAATCCCAAAACCCACCAAATCTCGACTTTAGATTTAGCTCATCTGCGACTTTCCCATCGATGAAATCGAAGATATTGGCAACGATCATGAGAAATCCTGCGAGGAAAAACCGACCCAGCGCCAGCGACCAAGCCGCTGCGATGTTTATGATGACACCCGTGAGAGTGAGAATATTTGGATGAATCCGCAGTGCAACGCTGGCCTTAATGATGGCGTTAAGCGGGAACATGCTGATCGTGCCAATGGTTCTTGTAAGGGTCATCGTTGGTTCACGGGGCGAGGCAGTATAATGAGGATTAACGAAAGTTCAAATTTCAACATTTGTGAAACGTAGAATTAGTGTACGGGGTCAGAGTCTAAAAACCGCTTTCAAGTCTGCAGTGTAGCGCATGCCTATCCGTGATCTCAAGGATCAGATCTCAAGATTACCTGAGCAACCTGGTGTCTACTTATATTTTAATGAAGCAGGGGTGACAATTTATGTTGGTCGCGCACGTGCTTTACGAAACCGTGTAAGAAGTTATCTAAGCGCCTACGGGACGAGTCCAAAGACTGATGCGCTATTGGAAGAAGTGGAACGACTGGAGATTATTGTAACTGATTCGGTAGTCGAGTCGCTAGCATTGGAGACCCACTTAATTAAGCAGAGAACTCCAAAGTATAATATCTTGCTGCGTGACGATAAAAATTACCCTTATTTGCAATTAACGACGAAAGAGTCGTTCCCTCGGGTGTTAGTTGCTCGGCGGACTGCACGTGACGGTAACTTCTATGCAGGTCCTTTTCTACCGGCGTCTTTTGCGCGGAAGACAATGAAACTAACGCACCGACTCTTTGGAATCAGATCCTGCAATGAAGTCATTAACGGTAAGCGAGATAGACCTTGCCTAGAGTACGACATTAAGCGTTGTGTCGCACCGTGTGTGGAAACGATATGTAGTCAAGATGACTATACCCGGGCAGTTGAGCGTACACGGTTGTTTCTCGATGGCCGTAACGACGAGCTGATTGCTGATCTGACAGTCACCATGACGGAAGCCTCATTGGCGGAGCGTTACGAAGAGGCTGCTCAGATCCGAGATGCCATTCGAACGATTGAAATGCTGCGTGACCGACAGCAAAAGATGGTCAGTGTCCGGTCGGGAGACCGAGATGCTTTCGGTCTGAAGTTGGGTCCAGTTGTTTCAGTCGTTCAGGTGTTCCAGATGCGCGGTGGACGAGTTATTGAGCGCGTTGAGCTAACAACTGAAGAAGAGTCTTCCGGTGGCAGTGATCGTGAAGTGGATGTTATTCAGACCGCAGTACAGCAGTTTTATGAAATGAGAGTTGCCCCACCTGAGGTGCATGTGCCCGTCGAGGTTGCTGATGTGGAGGCGTTAGAAAGCTGGCTGTCTACACGTGCCGAACGAAAGGTGCGGGTTATTGTGCCTAAGCGTGGAGAGAAACGTGGGTTATTGGAACTGGCAACACGAAATGCAGTTATCGCCTACGAGGCACTCCTTACAGATGCTCCAGCACCACGTGTTGCTCTTGAGGCACTGCAAGCATTATTGTCACTTGCGACTACAATCCGGCGTATCGAATGTTTTGATATTTCGACGATCCAGGGAAGCGAGACCGTTGGTTCCATGGTGGTGTGTGAAAATGGTCGGATGAAGCGCAGAGATTATAGGAAGTACAAGATTCGTGGCAAGGATGTACAGCATACGAAAAGAGGAACCAAGTTTCGGTCGTCAGTAAAGTCTCTGACTCAAGTTCTACTCCCGTCTCATCACCCTGATGATTTTGCAGCGATGCATGAGATTGTCTTTCGACGATACCGTCGATTGCTCGAAGAGGGTGGACCTTTTCCTGACCTAGTATTAATTGATGGGGGGAGGGGACAGCTCTCCGCGGCATATGAAGCATTTGCTGAGTTAGGCCTAGAGAACTTAATGGCCATCGCCATTGCTAAGAAGGAAGAAGTAATCTTTACGCGCGAGAGTTCAAAGCCGATTGTGTTAAATGCGAATGATTCGACGTTGCTCTTGATTCAGCGGATCAGAGATGAGGCACACCGATTTGCGGTGACGTTTCACAGACGTGCCAGAAAAAACAGAGATCTTTGTTCTGAGCTCGATTCTGTGGCAGGTATCGGGATGCGGCGGCGGCAAGCGCTCCTTACGAAATTTGGTAGTGTCTCGAATATTCGGCGAGCAACGCGAGAGGAATTGGTTCCGGTAATTGGTGCGGCGCGCTCCGATGTGTTGTTGGTGTATTTTGCTGAGAATCGGAACTAGCGAATTCCTAGCTATGACTGGTCAAGGGAATTCTATAAAATCACATGTTCAGAGCGCTTACAATCTACGCTGTTTGTTGATGAGGAGATCTTTACTTGCTCTTCTTACCCTGCAGGTTTTATCCTTTGGATCGTTGTTTGATATTAACTTCGTGTAATTTCTCACTACATTTTTCACCCTATTGTGGCTTCTCAACGTTCACCTACGATTGCTGACTCCGTGAAACCTCGAGTCGTTTCCGGGATGCGTCCGACTGGAAAGTTGCATCTAGGTCATCTGGTCGGTGCGTTACGTCAGTGGACCAATCTACAGGACTCTTACGAGTGTCTCTACTTTATTGCCGACTGGCACGCACTCACGAGCGATTATGCGAAAACGGACGAGATCAGCCGCTACACTTATGACAATGTTACTGACTGGATTGCGACTGGTGTTGACCCTGAACGCAGCACATTGTTTGTTCAGTCTTTAGTGCCTGAGCATGCAGAGCTCTATCTGTTGTTGTCGATGGTTATCCCGATTCCGTGGTTAGAACGAGTACCTTCATATAAAGAGCAAATGGAACAACTTGTCGAAAAAGATCTATCGACAATTGGATTTTTAGGTTATCCGCTGCTACAAGGAGCGGATGTGATTATCTACGGAGCTAGTCATGTGCCGGTTGGTGATGATCAGGTTCCGCATCTTGAATTGACCAGAGAAGTGGTTCGAAGATTTCATAGTTTTTTTGGCGAATTATTTGTAGAACCTCAGCCGCTCCTTACAAAGTTTCCGAGACTACCAGGACTCGATAATCGGAAAATGAGCAAAAGTTATAACAACACCATTAACCTCTCAGATGATGAGGGAACAGTTCGAAAGAAAGTAATGAAAATGTACACGGACCCGAAACGTATTAGCGCCGACATTCCTGGGACGGTCGAAGGTAATCCAGTATTTATCTATCATGACGCTTTTAATCCCGATACGGATGAGGTCAATGAGCTTAAGACACGCTACCGTGCTGGTATGGTCGGAGACGTCGAAGTAAAGGAAATACTTGCTCGTGCAATTAATGTTGTGTTGGAGCCTATACGAGCGCGGCGGGCTGAACTATGTGTTAGGCCAGGACTAATTCGAGAAATTCTGTTCGAAGGATCCAAACGTGCACGCCAAACGGCTAGTGAAACGATGAAGTATGTTCGTCAGGCGATGAAATTAAATTACGAATAAAGTTGATTGATCGTGTCCAGATAGACTCCGACTATGAGTTTAAGCGACCTGTTGGTGAATACTGAACTGATGACATCTTCAATTGAGTTTGAATCGGTTTTGGAGGGATATCCGGTTAGACTGGAGAAGTTTGAGGGACCACTTGATCTGTTACTGCATCTTATAAGGAAGAATGAGATAAGCATTTATGATATTTCAATGGTGGTCATTACTGAGCAATACCTCCAGTACCTTGAATTGATGAAGGAGCTAAATCTTGATGTGGCAGGGGAGTTTCTATTGATGGCAGCTACACTCATTCACATCAAGTCCCGCATGTTAGTGCCCCGTCTTGATCCAATTGATGCCGAATCTGAAGAGGATCCACGTGACGTGTTGATTCAACGGCTGATAGAGCACCAAAAGTTTAAGGCAGCGGCCGAGTTATTGCATGAACGAGAGGTGCTGCGAAGTGCTCAGTGGTTGCGACCAGTCTCTCGTGTTGCAGAACTAATCGACAAGCCTTTTGAACCAGAACTTGAAGTCGATTTGTTTGGCCTACTGCAAGCATTTCAGGCTTTAGTTCAACGTGCAGGTTTGCCTGAACAAGTGATGCTGCCCCAAGAACAGATTTCTATGGAAACACGCATCGAGCAAATGTTAGCCATATTGTCCGATGCGGAATCCTACGGATTTGAAGACCTTTTCGTCGACGTCTTATCGAGAGCTCACTTTGTCATAACGTTTCTCGCTCTCTTAGAGATGCTGCGTTTGAAACTTGTGCGTGTATATCAGGAGACTTTGTTCGGGCCGATCCGCGTCTACAAACGAAGACCAGTTCAAGAAGCTTGAAGGAAATATCTGGATGATTCATGCCGATGAAGAACCCTGAGTCAAACGCTATCGGAGAACAGGTGGCCGATGAGCTGAAGCAGATTGTCGAAGCCTTAATTTTCGCATCGCCCGATCCGATCACGCCGAAGACATTATTTAAGTTACTCGATAATGAACCGAGGGAGGACGTCGAGCGGGCCCTGGAATCACTAGAGAGAGACTATCAGCGTCCAGGAGGCCTCCAGATGGTTGTGGTGGCAGGTGGCTACCAGATTGTTACGCGACCTGAACTGGACGAGTGGGTGCGACGGTTGTTTCATGAGCACACGAAACACAAACTATCAGTACAAGCACTCGAAACGCTTGCAGTTATAGCGTACAGACAGCCTGTCACTGGTCCAGAAATTGCGGAGATTCGCCGTGTTAACACTTCTGGTGTACTTGGGACATTACTGACGCATCAACTCATCAAGATAACTGGACGCAAACAGGTCATTGGTCGCCCGTTTCTGTATGCGACGACGCAAGAATTCCTGAAACGGTTTGGTCTCAAGGATCTAAATGATCTACCAAGGGTGGGGGAAATGGCAGAGGCACTTGGGATGGCTGATCCTGTTGAGCTGATAGGGTCGATATTACCAGAAGAAGATCTAAACTTAGAGAAACCACCACGACCAGACAATGCTGACAGCGAAACGCCGGAAGAGAATGTGCAATAAAGAGTCGCTATCCGATGGTGATAAGAGACAGGAATAGGATATCTTAATTGTTGAATGACAAGTCCTAAGTTCGGTTTATCTTTAGGGTGTACTCAGTGTATGAGCATCTTACGCAGGTGCTCTCTGTTAGAAGTACTCTAGCTAGAGTACTTCTTGTCTTTGATGTCAGATATTCGCCTCCAAAAGATTCTTTCGACTGCTGGAGTGGCATCTCGTCGAGCGGCTGAAGTGCTTATCCAGGAAGGTCGGGTAACCGTGAACGGAGCGGTATTTGACACCCTTGGTTCTCGTGCAGATCCATTGGGCGATGAGATTCGTGTAGATGGACGTCGTATAAACAGTTCTGTGCGACGACGGTATTTCCTGCTGAACAAACCGCGCGGTTATGTTACGACTAGATATGATCCACATGGACGCAAGACAGTTCTTGATCTGTTAAGTGGTGTGGATGAGTATGTGTACCCTGTTGGTCGATTGGATTACGACTCGGAAGGCCTCTTGCTGTTAACCAATGACGGCGATCTGGCGGCCCGTTTGACTCATCCTCGGCATAGTGTGGAGCGTGTCTATGAAGCTCGGATTAGAGGAATACCTACGCCAGACACGTTACGAAAATTGTCCAGGGGTGTGAGAATTGATGTTTCTAAACCAGCACGAGCCGCCGTTCGATTAGTGCGGACCTGGCGAAGTCAGACCGGCAACCAATCAGTAATAACAATGTCTATACGGGAAGGGCGAAACCGACAGATCCGTAAGATGTGTCAAGCTGTAGGACACTCAGTTGCACGATTACGGAGAATTCAGATCGGAACAGTGAGAGACAAGCGGTTGAAGTTAGGACAGTTTCGTGAGCTCTCAGTGAAAGAAGTGGAAACACTACGAAGAGCTACGACAAAATGTTGAAATTGAAAGCCCAAAGCACAGCACCTAGTAATCTAGCTCTGATATCCATTTGAAGTCGCGAGGTTTCAACTTATATGCGTACCGTTGTTATCGCGATCGATGGACCGTCCGGTGCAGGGAAAGGAACTGTGGCACGTGCAATTGCTAAAAGCCTGTGCTGTGTTTACGTAGACACTGGGGCGATGTATCGTTCCGTTGCATTAAAGGCTAAGGATCTTGGAATCTCCCTTGGCGATGAGAGTCTTGTGGCCGAATTGGTGTCTAGTTCTGAGTTTAAGTTCAACGCGAACAAAGTAATCGTTGATGGTCACGACGTGACTCAGGCCATCCGAGCACCTGAGATTGACATAGCTGCTGCGGAGGTGGCGCGGTTGCCGCAGGTAAGAGTAAGGTTAGTTTCATGCCAACGGGCTTATGCAACAGCCGGTATGCTAGTTATGGAAGGTCGCGATATTGGGACAACCGTTTTCCCCTTTGCTGATGTAAAAATCTACCTTGATGCTTCACCGGATGAGCGAGCCAGACGGCGTGCGGCAGATCTTTCTCACCGTGGCAGTAGAGGGGAGGAGGTGGCGAATGCACTCGAAGCGCGCGATCGTAAGGATCGTACTCGCGAGGTGTCACCACTGAAGAAAGCGGCGGACGCATTCCTTGTAGAAACCACAGGTGTTTCCGTTGAAGATGTTGTTCACCAAGTAATGACAATTGTGAGGGATAAGTTAAGAGACCGTTCCTAGTTCTAGGGCGCTTTTATTTAGGTTTTGGCGCTTTCCGATTCCTTGTTTAAGGGTAACGTTAAACTCCAGATACTTTCTGGGCGTGATAGTAGAGCTTTTGTTGTTTTGGCTTGACCCCACGCGTTTAGAGTGAAATAGGTGATGGTGACAGAGGTGAGTTTTCTGGGGTTGTGCTTGATCTTGCGAGAAGGTTAGTTGCTCACAATTAGCTTTCAGCTTCGATTGAGTCGGTAGTTCCCATCTTGGCCTGGTGTTTGGGTTTCTTGCTTGTGGTTGTTTCGAATTCAGCATTGTACAAACTCTGCGGTTTGACGAGCTACCGATAAGTATCATATAGTCCAGTGGTTATGGGGAATCACATATGGGCGTAAATGAAATCATTAGTGCAGGATTTGAAGTAACTTTGCGGGATGTTAGAGATCGTATAGGGTAAGTCAAAAATCGGTAAAAGCTTAAAGAGGGAGGACCTGCCGAGGATTATGGTAGATGAGAATAAGGTGGAACCGATAGAGGGAGACAAACCAAAAGTGGCTAGTGGTTCTACCATCAAGCATTTTTTGGCAAGTGATGAGTCCGATCCTCAAGAATACGCTCGACTTCTTGATTTGTACGAAAAGAGCTTCCGAAACATAACGGAAGGTGAGGTCATTAAGGGCACAGTACTTAAAGTCAGCGAATCAGAAGTAGTGGTCGACGTTGGTTACAAATCAGAGGGGATTGTCTCAATTCAGGAGTTTGTTGACGATCAAGGTAAGGTAACGGTCCAGTCGGGTGACACGGTGGACGTATTGCTCGAGAAGACGGAGGATCGTGATGGAAACATAGTGCTCTCGAGAGAAAAAGCCGAGAAGATGAAAATCTGGGACGAGGTTGAGCGAGCTTACGCTGAGCAGAAGGTTGTCGTCGGCAAGGTTATTGAACGGATCAAAGGCGGGTTGGTAGTTGATATAGGTGTTCGAGCTTTCCTCCCTGGATCACAGACTGACGTCAGGCCTGTGCGAAACCTTGATGCGTTGCGTGGGCAGGAATTGCGCATGCGTGTTATTAAGGTTAACAAGAAGCGAGGCAACATCGTGTTGTCTCGAAAGGTATTCCTAGAAGAAGAAAATGCAGAGAAGAAGAAACAAACGCTTCAGATTCTGGCTGAAGGAAAAGTTTTACGGGGTGTAGTGAAGAATATTACTGACTACGGTGCGTTCGTCGATCTTGGTGGCCTTGATGGTTTACTTCACATCACGGACATGACATGGGGGCGCGCTGCTCACCCGTCAGAACTGTTCAAAGTTAATGACGAGATTAACGTTACAGTTCTCAAATACGATCCGGCCACTGAGCGTGTATCACTAGGATATAAGCAACTTGTTGCTGACCCTTGGACGGCGGTCGATGAGCGGTACGCAGTCGGTGGTCGTGTCAGTGGGAAAGTTGTGAGCCTTACTGACTATGGTGCCTTCGTAGAACTTGAACCTGGTGTTGAGGGTTTGATTCACGTATCTGAGATGTCGTGGAGTAAGAGGGTTAAGCACCCTTCGAAGATCCTTAACGTTGACGATACGGTAGAGGCAATGGTCTTGGGTGTTGATCCTCAGGCTCGTCGTATCTCGCTTGGTATTAAGCAAATCGAGGTAAATCCTTGGAAGGAATTAGCTGAACGATATCCAATTGGAACACGGATAACCGGGACTATTCGTAATCTCACTGAGTTTGGTGCATTCGTAGAAGTTGAAGAAGATATAGATGGTTTAGTTCACATCTCTGATATGTCGTGGAGTAAGCGGCTGAAACATCCGTCAGAGGTACTTAAGAAGGGCGATGAAATCGAAACGATGGTATTAAGTATTGATCCTGACAATCAACGTATGGCACTCGGAATGAAACAGCTGGCCACTGATGTTTGGGATGAGTTTTTTGAGAATCACAAGGTCGGTGATGTGGTTGACGGGAATGTGGTGCGTATAACGAACTTCGGTGCGTTCGTGGAACTAGCCGAAGGCATTAAGGGTTTGATTCATGTTTCTGAGTTGGATGAACCAGAGGAAGGGAAAAAAATTGAACTCAAGGTTGATCAGACTACACAGGTGAAGATCATTAAACTCAGTCAGGATGATCGTAAAATTGGGCTGAGTATTCGTGCATTGAAGTCCGACGATTACCAAGTTGAATGGGAGGACGATAGTATTAAAGGTGAGTCGTTCGATAATACGCTTGGCGATCACATCAAGCAGAATCAATAGGATTTGTCTCATGACCAAGGCAGCGCTTGTTGAAGAAGTCTCACGGGTTGCAGCCCTCACTAAGAAGCACTCCGAGATTATCGTTGAGACCGTGTTTAAAAGTATTATCACTGCTCTTCATCATGGTGAGAAGATTGAGCTTCGAGGGTTTGGAAGTTTCAGATTACGTCAACGGGAACCCCGTAAGGGACGTAATCCAAAGACCGGTGACAGGGTTGATGTGCCGTCGAAGAAGGTTCCTTATTTTAAACCAGGTAAAGAGCTCAAGGAATTGATCAACCGTCAGCCGCCACCATTGAATCCAGAACCGACGGAGTGATTACTGGCTGGGCAGTTTATGCTCACTTGGTTAGTGACAAGACGGGTTATGCTCACACTGAGGTCGGAGTCTCAGTACTAAGCGCTAATTGTCAGACGAAGACACGCGTGTGGAACATCTTTGGTCTCCGTGGAGGTTAGCGTACGTGACGAGTACCGGTGAAAGTCCGGGATGTACGTTCTGTGCTGCGCAAGATCCTGTAAGACCATCTTCCCTGGTGTTATTCCGCGGTTCCGTCTGTTTCGTTATTCTTAATCTTTATCCTTATAACAACGGTCATCTGATGGTGGTACCAAACCGTCACTTTGGCACGCTCGCCGAGGCAACGACTACTGAACTCGACGAAGTTATAGAGCTGACCAGACAGTCTGAGATCGCACTGACTGAGGCCTACGCACCGCATGGCCTGAATGTGGGTCTCAATTTAGGTAGGTCGGCTGGTGCGGGTATTGTAGATCACTTACATGTCCACGTTGTTCCACGCTGGGATGCTGATACAAACTTTATGTCGGTCGTCGGCAATGTTCGGGTTCTACCAGAGGAGATTGATCAAACTGCCAGGCGCTTGAAACCTATCTTCGAGAAAATTAATTCTTTGCTGTAGATCTAGGACCTGGCCCAGAGTTTCTATTAAGCACGTCATCGTAGTACCAGATGGTATCATTACCAGTACATCTTTTGGTTGGCCTTCTGACCAACGCAGAGCGTTTAAGCGTGTGGGGAAGTGTGCGATGATTGTGAGAGTTGGAAAGATAGGGATATTCGTTGTCTTTGCACTCGCAGTAACCCTTTCTCTAAAGGGACAAATACAGTCACAAGATCAACCAACAGAGAACGATACGACTCAGCCACCAGACTTTCGTGCACAGGTCAACTATGTTCGTGTCGATGCTATTGTTACAGATGGTGAAGGTAATCCAATTACGGATCTTGAGTCTGACGACTTTGAGGTATTTGAGGATGACATTCCGCAGACGATCGAATCGTTTCGATTGGTCCGAATCAGCGGTAGACAGGAGCCTGGAGCGGAACCGGCCCGAGCCATCAGAAGTGATTTTGATGAAGAGCGTGAAGCTGGGCGTGAGGATGTCCGGGTATTTGCTGTTTTCTTTGATGACTATCACGTCAGACTCGAGAACGCTAGGCGCCTTCGTGAACCGCTTATAAATTTTCTACAAACACAGCTCGCGCCAACAGACCTGGTTTCGATAATGTATCCGCTGACACCACTTGACGCCGTACGAATGACAAGAAATCACAGTGCGATCGTTGAGGAAGTTAAACGATTCAATGGCCGTAAATATGACTATGAACCACTCAATGATTTTGAGCGCAGGTACTCTTACTACCCGACATCGGTCGTTGAGCGTATTCGCAATCAAGTTTCATTGTCAGCACTTAAAGCCTTGATCACGTATCTAGGGGGGCTGCGTGAAGGTCGCAAAGCTCTGCTTCTCCTCAGTGAAGGCTATACGCATTACCTTCCGCCGCAGCTTCGTAATCGTGATGCTGAGCGAGGGGCATTTGGTAATAGGAGTCGTTTAGATGCGTTTGCTGGGGACAACGAGTTAGAGAGGTCGCTTGAATTCATGGCCACAGCCGACATGATGGAGAGCTTGCAGCAGGTCTTTGATGTGGCTAATAGGAACAATACTGCAATTTATACCGTTGATCCAAGGGGACTAGGAGTCTTTGAATTCGATATTAGCCAACCAACTGTGAGTTTTCGTACTGATGCGCAGACTCTTCAATCAACTCTGTCGACACTCCGCACGCTGGCTGATCAGACAGACGGTCGCGCCATCGTGAGTCAGAACGATTTTTTGAACGGCCTACGTCAAATGGTTCGTGATTCAAGTACGTACTACCTAATTGGATACAATTCCACACAAGCACCCACTGACGGCAAGTTTCATGAGATTAAGGTACGGGTAAGAAGAAATGGATTAAAGGTACGTGCGCGAAAAGGGTACTGGGCATTTAGCCCAGAGGATGTTATTCGTTCAACGGCACCGCTGACAAAGCCTGGGCCGCCGTCCGCAGTTGAGGCTGCACTCGCTGCCATCGTTGAGCCACGGCGCGGTCGTTTTGTTCGAACGTGGGTGGGAGCTGCACGGGCCGAGAATGGAAAGACCCGCGTAACATTCGTTTGGGAAGCCATTCCTCAGGTGTCAGGTGGACGTCATGAGGAACTTGACCGCGTATCAGTAACAGCGACCAACGATGTGGGGGATCCTTATTTTCATGGTCGTATTCCGCGTATGGATCGTTCTGGAGTCCCAGAGAACTCCAAACTTTCGAATGAATCTGACGGAACTAACGCCACATTTGGTCAGGTTGTGTTTGATGCAGAACCTGGTGCGATGCATATGGTGGTTGCGGTAGAGGGTACGGCCGGAGAGGTATTAGATAAGGATATCCAAGAAGTGAGTATCCCTGACCTGACCGGTGTTGATGTGGCCTTAAGTACGCCAGCCATCATCCGTGCGCGGAATGTATTAGAAGAGCGAATGCTGACTAAGGATTTTGAGGCTATACCGACGCCAGGGCGTATCTTCCGTCGTACAGACACTCTATTGATTCGGTTTGAGGCCTACGTTGGTGAGTTTTCAGTGCCGACCATCACCGTTAATTTACTCAATCGATCGGGAGTACTAATGACAGAGATTCCAATGCAGTCAGAGGGAGTAGGGCAACCACACCAGCTCGCCTTGTCTCTTGCAACCTTGGCTCCTGGAGAGTATTTGGTGGAGATCTCAGCGGCAGCGGGTGATAGTGCGACGAAGAAGCTGGTCGCATTTAGAGTAGTTTCTTGAGACTAAACGGGATACCTACAGAGAGTGGAGAAATACTGAAGTTTTCGGTCTTTTACGGGGGTGGTGGTTTAGTAGCTCCAATTCATATGGATATCCTGATTTTAACCTGATCATGGAGAAGGTAGTGAAGCCTAGCGCCGATGATTCGGCTACCCCGAAGGAACGACTTAGTAGGAAGACACCTCTCTCAAAACGTGAACGCGTGTCAGCTTCTTTACGATCGCCCACGACGACCATCTTAGGGTCTCGGGTCGAACCAGTCTACACGGCGGATAATCTTCTAGGGTTCGATTACTCTCGTGAACTGAACCATCCAGGTCAATTTCCCTATACCAGAGGGATTCACCGCGACGGTTACGGTGGCAAGCTTTGGACGATTCGCCAATTTGCTGGCTTCGGTACGCCTGAGGAAACCAATCGCCGATATAAGGAGCTATTGGAGGCGGGAGCCACTGGTCTGAGTGTGGCGTTCGATCTACCGACGCTAATGGGGAGAGATCCTGATCACAAATTATCTTTCGGAGAGGTAGGCAAGTGTGGTGTGAATGTTGCCTCGTTGTTGGATATGGAGCAACTGTTCGACGGTATCTCGGTAGCTGACATTAGTACATCAATGACGATCAACTCACCGGCGGCGATGATTTTGGCCATGTATCTAGTGGTAGCGGAGAAGCAAGGTGCTGATTGGGAAAAGTTGTCTGGGACGATTCAGAACGATATCTTAAAAGAGTTTATTGCACAGAAAGAATATATCTATCCACCGATGCCGTCCATGCGTCTAGTTACTGATACTGTGAATTTCTGTGCCTATGAAGTTCCAAAATGGAACACTATTTCGGTGAGCGGGTACCACATTCGTGAGGCAGGTGCGACAGCACTCCAGGAGCTCGCGTTTACTTTGCGGGATGGAATCGAGTATGTGCAACATGGCGTGGCAGCTGGACTTAAAGTCGATGATTTTGTGCCCAGGATCTCATTCTTTTTTAATGCGCATAATAATTTCTTTGAGGAGATTGCCAAATACCGAGCTGCTCGTAAAATCTGGGCCCGGATCATGCGTGACAGGTTTGGAAGTAAGGAAGAACGGTCTTTTAAATTACGCTTCCATACGCAGAGTGCCGGGGTTTCGCTGACGGCACAACAACCTTACAACAACGTAGTAAGAACAGCTCTTCAGGCTTTAGCGGCAGTTCTTGGTGGGACAAATTCTTTGCATACAAATTCTCTAGATGAAGCACTGGCACTGCCGACGGCAGAAGCCGCTATGTTAGCCTTAAAGACTCAGCAGGTCATTGCCGCTGAAACCGGTATTGTTGATACCGCAGATCCGATGGGAGGTTCGTATTTTGTTGAGAAATTAACATTGGAGCTTGAGGCTGGCGCGCTCGAATATTTTGATAAGATCGATCACTTAGGCGGTATGGTTGCGGCCATAGAGCAGGGTTATCCTCAACGAGAAATTGCTGAGAGTGCGTACTGCTTTCAAGCAAAGATCGAAAGAACCGAAAATATGATCGTGGGAGTCAATCAATATGTCGTGCCGAACGAAAAAACTGTTCCTATCCTATCCATCGATGAGACAAGTACTGAGCGGCAAATAGCCAGGTTGTCACGCCTCCGGAACGAGCGAGTTGAACACAAAGTGCAAGAAACACTCGAAAGACTTCGGTCGGCCGCATTTGGACGAGACAATCTGATGTATCCATTACTCGATGCCGTGCGTGCTTATGCCTCAATTGGGGAGATGTGCGATGTGCTCCGTGAGGTGTGGGGCGAATATGAAGAAGTACCGACACTCTAAGATTTGACGATTAGATTTGACTTTCAAATACCAGGGTTCTTAGTAATAACTTAGGTTGTTACTTTTCAACATATGCGTAAGCTGCGTGTTGTTATCGCTAAGCCGGGTCTAGACGGTCACGACCGAGGTGCTAAAGTTATAACTAGGGCCCTACGTGATGCGGGGATGGAGGTGATCTACACGGGTCTCCGACAAACACCTGAACAAATCGTTGAGGCTGCACTTCAGGAGGATGCAGATGTTATTGGTTTATCGATTCTATCTGGATCTCATATCCATACGTGCCAGCGGCTAATGCAACTTGTTGAAGAGAAGGGCTTGGACAATGTCCTTGTTCTGGTCGGTGGAATTATTCCAGATGTTGATGTTTTGAAGTTAAAAGGAAATGGCATTTCTGAGGTTTTTCAACCGGGTACGCGCATGCAGGAAATTATCGATTTTATCCAACAACACGTGCGTCCAGCGCCAGGTAGAAGTTAAACGGATTGTGAGCTCGACCTTCTTCTAGGCTGGACCAAGAAAATTACAAGGCTATCGGATGTAACCGAGTGCCCGGAGGTTTTCGATCTCTTCCTTGGAGTATGCGGGCGCTTGTGATCTATTACCTATTGGACTTAGGACTGCCGTACGTTCTGCCAAAAGCTTTCTCAATAGTTCGACGAGTTCGGGGTGTTTACTCACGACGTTGTGCGTTTCCATCGGATCCGACCGGACTTCGTAAAGCTCGTACGGCATCTTCTGCATGCCGCGTTGATATTTTCCATTGGTTACATGGATGAGCTTCCAACGGTCATTTTCGATGGAGCGCAGGAACTCATTCGGTTGAAGGCCTCCTTCGCCTGCTTCGACGGTCACGTAGTCGTCCACGCGGTCACGGTCACCATGAAGAATCGGAATTAATGAATGGCCGTGGAAAGGCATGGGGTCTTCCACGTGCCAGTTCATTAATTCAACGATAGTTGGCACGAGATTAACTAGGCTGACAGGGTAAGTGATGCGAGTTCCAGGATTTGAAACTGCCGGCCAATAGAATACAAACGGAATCCAGGCCGTTGCGTTATACGGATACCATCCATGCTCGAAATAGTAATTGTGTTCCCCCAGACTCTCTCCGTGGTCAGCAGTCAGAATAACTGCAGAGTTAGAGAGAAGATTTTGTTCTTCGATTGTTTCGAGAAGGCGTCCGATTTCAGCATCAGTGTAAGAGATTTCCCCATCATAGTTGGCAACGTACCATCCGAGTTCTCGTTGTCCCCCATTTCGGCGCCAGTAGCGTTCTGCGATCCCATGATTGAAATTGGTGTCACCGTTTAGACGTAAGTTCGTTGCGTCGTAGAGATCATCATTAAAAAAGACTTCAGAATGTTCAGATGGAGGATCGTAGGTAGCATGTGGATCCACGTAATGAACCCAAAGAAAAAACGGTTTGTCCAAATCTTGACCACGTAGCCATTGGATCGCGGCTGAGGTGACAGTGTCTGCCCGGTATCCAAGCTTCCCACGTAAAATCTTATATGTTTCAATGTAATCGTCGAATCCTTGTCCAAAGTTTGTGGCGCCTCCGAGTACTGAGTTGGATATAATCGCTCCAGTTCGTAACCCTTGCTCTTTGGCGATCTCCGCGAGAAGTAGTTCTTGGTCCTGAATATAGTGCCCACGCGAGCCGAACATGACACCGGTCACGTGAGGGGGGCGACTTGTGAACATGGACAACATGCTTGGAACGGTTTTTGGCCATGGAGCCCGAGCACGGTCGAATATGACGGCACTTTCGGCAAAGGCATCTATGTAGGGTGTTGTACTCCGAGGGTAACCGTAGAGGCTCATGTGATCGGCTCGGAGTGTATCAACAGAGATTACGATAAGATTCATCGGATGCTGAGGAGCTAGCTGTCCAACTGCACTTCGCTGTACAAATGGCCACTGCGCCAACGATCAGCGGCAGCACCGCACGTCTCCAAATCAATAGCCTCGTGTGAGTCAGTTTGTTCATCGTTAGATCATCTGATGGTAGCACTGAACCGAGAAAGCGGCTTGGAGCAAACCGGATACTGGGATATGTACTCGAGCATTGGGTTTTGGATAAATTTGTGTTAAACGGTGAGGTCTCACGGCTGTCGGCACGAATCCAAAAGAGAATAATTATCCGTCAGTAAGTCTCTGGCTATATTCTAACGAGATAAAAAAGAGGTTGTTACAAACTAGTAGCAGAAAGTTTGACAAATTTATAACATTCCCCACATCTTTCTACTATAGAGTTGGATACGTTTGATCAATACTAACCGCGCTATTTAGTATAAGCGACTGATACGCAAGGGTCTATCGCTACTAAATGGCCTTGGTTCAAATGGATAGAACGTCGACTTTGAGAGTGGGTTTTACCTTACCAGGTAGTCTATTTCAGGCTCTCTAGTTTGGGAGCCAGCTGTGCTGATACGATCGTGAGTATGGACGACTTACCTAAGGTCTTTGACCACGCGTCGGTTGACAAAAAGTGGTACGACTTCTGGGAACGCATTGGTGCGTTTCAGGCCAATCCGAACTCAAAACGCCGTCCTTTCAGTATGGTGCTCCCACCACCGAATGTGACAGGCTGGCTACACATTGGGCACGCGCTTAATCAGACCTTACCTGACATTGTCGCGCGATGGAGACGAATGCAGGGTTTCGATGTGTTGTGGTTACCAGGCACTGATCATGCTGGCATTGCCACACAGAATGTGGTGGAGAAACAGTTGCTGGCTCAGGGCATGGCGAGAGAAGACTTGGGTCGTAAAGCGTTCGAGGCTCGTGTGTGGGACTGGGCGACCGAAAGCCGTAAGACCATTACAGGACAGATGCGCATGTTGGGATCTTCGGTCGATTGGTCTCGGGAACGGTTTACTCTAGAAAAGAATCTTTCGACTGCGGTGCGTCGCGTCTTCGTTTCGCTATATGACGAGGGTCTGATCTATCGTGGTAAGTACATGGTGAGTTGGTGTCCACGGTGCCGTACGGCTCTTTCGGACCTAGAGGTTGAGCACAAAGAAACGAACGGTAGGCTCTATTATATTCGTTATCCGTATGCGACAGGTAAGGGTTCGGTAACTGTTGCGACTACCAGACCAGAAACGATGTTGGGTGATACCGGGGTTGCGGTACAACCTAAGGATAAGCGTTACTGCGCTCTCGTTGGTCAGTGGGTACGGCTTCCGGTAGTTAATCGAGAGCTCAGGATTATTGCAGACGAGTTCGTCGATCCTGAATTTGGAACCGGTGCCGTCAAGGTAACGCCAGCACACGATCCAAATGATTTTGCGATGGGACAACGGCATGGTTTGACCCAAGTCTCGGTCATTGACGAGGATGGGCGGATGACTAAGGAGGCGGGACCATACGCTGGGCAAGATCGATTTGAAGCTCGAGTTGGCTTAGTCGAACAGTTGGACCGCGAAGGGTTGCTCGTTCGGGTCGAGGAGCACCGTCACGCTGTGGGTCATTGCCAACGCTGCGGTACCATTATCGAGCCACTCGTTTCCCAGCAATGGTTCATCAAGATTGGTCCACTTGCTGAACCCGCAATACAGCTTGTCAAAGAGGGTCGAATCCAATTTTTCCCAGAGAACTGGACAAAAACTTATTTCGAATGGATGACCAACGTTCACGACTGGTGTATCTCTCGTCAGCTCTGGTGGGGTCACCGCATTCCCGCTTGGTACTGTGATGTTTGTGGCGAGATGTATGTGCAAGAAGTTGCACCTCAAAGGTGCGCATGTGGGGAGGCGTTACGCCAGGAGACAGATGTGCTGGATACCTGGTTTAGCTCTGGATTGTGGCCATTTTCTACAATGGGTTGGCCAGAACCAACGGTGGATCTTGCACGTTACTATCCTACGAATTTGCTCATTACCGCCCACGACATTATTTTTTTCTGGGTTGCGCGAATGATTATGTTAGGTATCAAGTTTGGTGGATATGTTCCATTTGAAAAAGTTTACATTACTTCTCTGGTGCGAGATGAACACGGTCAAAAGATGAGTAAGTCAAAAGGGAACGTAATCAATCCGCTAGAGCTGATGGAAGAAATCGGAGCAGACGGATTTCGTTTTACACTGGCTGCTCTCGCGTCACCAGGAGTGGATATTTCGCTGTCAGAAGGGCGTTTGAGAGGTTATCGACAGTTCATAAACAAGATCTGGAACGCATCCAGATTTGTTCTAATGAACCTTCCAGAGGTTATTGAGCGACAACTTAGTGAGTTCCCTCCAGAACAGTTAGAACTATGTCATCGATGGATCCTGCACCGCGTTAGCGAGGTGGCAGGCGATGTTGAAGACGCCTTAGAGGGATTTAGGTTTGACGTGGCTACTGATCGGTTGTTTCACTTCTTCTGGCACGAATATGCAGATTGGTACATCGAACTAGTCAAACCTCATCTGCAGGAACCGGGGGAGATTCGTGACACCAGTAGGGCCGTGCTATTTGAGGTTCATGATCGAGTGCTTAGGATGCTGCACCCATTCATTCCGTTCATAACAGAAGAGATTTGGCAGAAGCTTCCTCAAGAGACGGAGGCTGGACGTACTGTGGATGGGAAGCACCAGACCATCGCTCTAGCATTATTTCCGATGAAGGAACCTGCTTGGACTGACACAAATGCTGCTGTGACGATGAAGCTTCTGCAGGAACTCATAACGGCGATTAGGACCGTTCGTGCAGAACGTGGAGTTAGACCTTCAAGTAGGATTCATGTTGTGATTGAAGGAGCCGATGATTGTGAGCAGGCTCTTCTTACCGAGCATGGTGAATATGTTCGGAGACTTGCAGGACTCGATTCTTTCAAATTTAGCGCCAGTGTACCAAGAAGTTCTGAAACGGTGACTCGAGTGGTGAAAAACATGCAGGTACATGTTCCGCTCGCTGGCATCGTTGATCGTGGGGCTGAAATTAATCGGATCGAGCGAGAGCTAAAGAAGCTTGCAAGACAACGTGGAGCATTGGAAGGTAAGCTGGCAAATGCGGCATTCAGAACGCGTGCGGATCCCAAAGTGGTTCAAGACACAGAGGCTCAAGCTTACAGCCTCACATTGCGTCAAACAAAACTAGAGAAGCTTCTTCAGGAGCTCAGTGGGTGAAAGTCGAGCCGTTCCAGTCTACCAAGTTTCTTGAGCCTGAACTCTACCGCGACATAGTGCGACGGGCACTGAGCGAAGATGTGCAGCGAGGCGACATCACAACAAAAGTGCTTGTACAAGATGAGTGGCAAGCGAAGGGCGTTATTCTTGTTAAGTCTTGTTGTGTGTTGGCTGGCCTTGATGTCGCTACGGAGGCGTTTAGACAGTCAGGTCCTCGTTCCGTCATTGAATACCATCGTCTAGATGGTGATACTTGCGAACCAGGTGAAAGAGTGGCAACAGTATCTGGCCATGCTACCGCGCTACTGAGTGCTGAGCGAACAGCCTTAAACTTTCTACAACATCTATCGGGGATTGCGACACTTACGAGAAAATTTGTTGAGGCCAGCGCTGGTGGTATCACTATTCTTGATACGCGAAAAACGACACCAAATTTGCGCATGCTTGAGAAATACGCCGTCCGTGCTGGTGGAGGCACAAATCATCGAATGGCTCTTGATGATGGGATTCTTATAAAGGACAACCATATTAAACTCGTGGGAGGTGTTGCCGAGGCGATGCAGCGGATGAGGGTATCGGACAATGATCGGCCCATAGAAATTGAAGCTAGTAATTTAGCTGAGGTTGATGCGGCGGTTGTTGCAGGTGCCTCAATTGTCATGGTCGACAATATGGCGATTGAGGATATACGAGAAGCTGTGCGTCGGACACGTGGTCTGGCCAGAATAGAGATATCTGGCGGTGTAACACTGGATCGTATATTTGATTTAGCACGTACCGGTGCAGAGTACGTATCGATCGGGGCCCTGACTAATTCTGCACCTGTTGCTGATATCAGCTTCAAAATTGATCTGAGAGACACTGAGGACTAACTCGTGAGCTTACAAGTTTTCTTCCAAAACTTCTGAATGAGAGAACCACTACCAGCGGACATAGCGGCGGCATTCGAACGTGCCAAGGAGCAACTTACGCTGTCTTTTGGACGAGAGTTGTATCTGTCGGAAACTTTTTCAACCAATGATGTGGCTGCGCACCTGGCCATTAGTGGTGCACCAGAAGGGACAACGGTCATTAGTGGAACACAAAAGGCTGGTCGTGGTCGGCAGGGTCGATCATGGTATTCACCTCCAGAAGCAGGTCTCTATGTGTCGATACTTTGTCGATCATGTCCGGTGTCCAGAATGATGTTGCTGACTCTTATTGGCGGTGTTGCCGTTGCCGAAGGTATTCGGAGGAGTACGGGTCTACCAGTACTACTGAAGTGGCCGAATGATGTTGTTGTGGAGGGATCTATCCCGATGTATTCGAATCGTCGGTGGCGGAAAGTAGCTGGTATTCTGACAGAAGCTTCAAGTTGTGGTCGATCCATTAATTATGTGATTTTGGGTTTTGGCATTAACCTTCGAGCGATGGCATTTCCTGGATCTTTGGTGAAAACGGCAACATCTGTTGAAATCGAACTTGGAAGATCTGTCGATCGATCCGCAGTGCTCGTTGAAGTGCTAACGGTTATGTCTCAGTGCTATGCTGATTTACTTGAGGGTGAAATTGATATGATCATTGACCGATGGCGTAGGTTGTCACCGTCTTGTCTCGGAGCGCGTGTTAAGTTCAACAGTTCAAATGGTTGCCGTGAAGGTGTTACGGAGGGAGTCGATCAACAAGGCGCGTTACTCGTTCGTGTTGATTCGCTGATCGAGCAGGTAACATCTGGTGAAATAAAATGGCTATAGTGTTACTAAACTGAGAATTACGAACGAGAGTCCTTGATGCTTTTAGCAATCGACGTCGGCAATACAAATATCGTCTTTGGGCTGTTTGACGACGATGTACTTACTGAGAGCTGGCGTTTGGCTACGTTGCGCGATCGTACTACCGATGAATTTCAGGTTCTCGTGAGCCGTCTTCTTGAAGAACGGCGAATAGATGCATCTCGAATTCAAGGTGTGATCATTGCGTCTGTTGTGCCACCGTTGACTGACACAGTCAAAGAAATGTCCTTGCGGTGTTTCGGTGAAAACGTAGTTACTGTTGACTCTGAGATAAGTACAGGCATGCCTATTCTTTATGACAATCCAGATGAAGTTGGAGCGGACCGAGTCGTGAATAGTGTCGCAGCATTCCAACTATATGGCAAAGAGTATGGTCGACCAGTGGTTGTGGTTGATTTTGGAACAGCTACAACTTTCGATGCTATTTCGGCAAGTGGCGAATATCTAGGGGGTCTTATTTGCCCAGGAGTGGAAATCTCTGTTGATGCACTCTTTCAACGCGCGGCACGCTTACCTCGTGTAGAAATAAAAAAACCTCCGCAGGTCATTGGGAGAACGACCATAGGTTCGATGCAGTCTGGCTTGTTTTACGGCTACGTTGCTATGGTTGAGGGAATAGTTAGAAGGATCCAGCGAGAACTTGAGCCTACTTCGAACCTTGCTGTGATTTGTGTAGCCACAGGGGGTATGGCGAAAGTTATTGCCCCGGAAACACCAGCGATACAGCATGTGAACCCCAACCTTACTCTTGAGGGTCTCAGGTTGGTGTGGAACAGAAACATTCCCTGATCAGATTCACTGAAGCGTAGCACTGATAGTTTATGGATCCTGCTGACTACTGTCGTCAAGTTGAGGCTTACCTATGTCGGAAGAATGACGGACATTTGATCCGAATCGTGGGCCCTACGTTTGACCGAGTTTCCGGTTGGGAGGAACAGGGTGTGCCCCTTTCGGTTGTTTTCCAGGGAGTAGATAGAGGGTTTAAGCGCTACTATGCGAAGAAGCAACGTAGGAGGCCACTTTCCATTGCGTTCTGCGAGGTCGATGTGTTGTACCTCTTTGATGAATGGCGACAGGCTGTAGGTATTCGAAACGTTGCTACTAATGCGAAAATGAACGAGGGTGATAGTCAAGACGAGTTAACACTCCGGCGGTGTGGGCTTCCATCACACGTCGAGCGTGTGATTACCAAGTTGACGAAACTACGTTCGGATACTGAAGCGGTGCCTGGATTGCACCAGGTAATAAGTAGGATCATAAACGAACTTGATGCCCAACGAGTGGTAGCTGGAGTAAGTCGCGGCGATGCCAGGAACCGGTTGATTGCGCGACTTAATGCTTTGGATTCAGATTTGATGGCGGGCGCACGTCGTGGGACGGGTATAGAGCTTCTTGAGATGTTGCGTCGGACCGCAGAGATTGAGCTCGAGACGTTCCGTAGCCGGATGATTCAGGTAGTCTTTGATCGTGCACTAGAAAACTGTACAGACCGGCTACTTCGTGATCGCTTGGGACTCCCTCGAGTGAGCTTTGACTCCTGAGAAGGGATAACCCGTTTGCGCTCTAAACTTCCCGAGTTGGACCTCCAGATAGAAAGAGTTGCCGTTGGTGGTCGGATGATTGCCCATCACGATGGGAAAGTGGTGTTGGTGCGTGGGGCAATTCCAGGTGAGCGTGTTCGTGTCCGGGTAGAGCATCAGACCTCAGATCTTGTTTACGCCTTTGTTACCGATGTACTTGAACCTCATTCAGACAGGAGGTCGGTTGAAGAAGACCCTAGATGCGGGGGTCACGTGTACGCTCATATTAGGTACGAACGACAGCGGGTCCTCAAAGGCGAGATCGTAGCAGATGCGTTAAGAAGGATCGGCCATGTCAATATACAGACTTCTGTTCCTGTGGCTGTGGCTCGTGAGTATGGGTACCGTATGCGTGCCAGGCTCCATGTACGTGGAGGCAGAATAGGGTTTCTCAGAGAACATTCTCACCGCCTGTGTAGTGCTTCAAATACTGGACAGCTTCTGCCTCAGACTGACGCACTTCTGAGCTGGCTTTCAACTCGACTTCGTGCGATTGGATCCACAGGCATCAAGGCTATTGACTTGTCGGAAAATTTGGTTGGAGATGAGTGTTCACTTCACTTTGAAGTCACTCATAAAGCGCTGGTAGATCGGGGCGCATTTACCAAGATTACAGATTCTGAACGCGTTAGAGGGCTTACGATGTCTAGGGATCGGAGAGAACAACCAATACTACTAGGAGGAATCCCATATGTATCGGATCGGCTGAGGGAAGTGTTTACAGCCGTTGTGGCTGAATATGCAGAAATTACGATTCGTCGTCATGCGAGCTCATTTTTTCAGGTTAATCGGTATCTGATTTCTGTGCTGGTCACACGTGTCATTGACCAAGTACCGTCTGGAGAGGTCATCGATCTTTA
This sequence comes from Vicinamibacterales bacterium, assembly GCA_965249535.1. GTDB lineage: Bacteria > Acidobacteriota > Vicinamibacteria > Vicinamibacterales. The sequence goes on along the minus strand of OZ252241.1, from coordinate 596,367 downwards.
CGCTGGCGTTGGGTTATTTAGCCTGGCTCTGGCTGTGACTGGTCGAGTTCCCGTGACCGCTGTGGAAAGTCATAAGGTTTGCACAAAGGACCTGCGAGTCAATGCCGAACCTTTTGGTGAAAATATCCGGGTGGTCTGTGCACCGGTCGAAGACTTTCTCCGTAGTGGTGATGGTGTGACCGCGAGGACAATAATAGTCGATCCCCCGAGAACCGGCCTGTCTCCTGACGCGACTAATGCTGTTATTCGATGGAGTCCAGCGCGGCTCGTCTACGTGTCTTGTGACGTGGCGACGCTAAGCAGAGATGTGCGGAGATTCCTTGGTTCTGGTTATAAACTCGACCATGTGGAAGCGTTCGATATGTTTCCAAATACTTCTCATATTGAGACTCTAGTTGTTCTTGTTAAGTGAGCGAGAGACATATAGACGAGAAATTTGGACATTGTGGAGTCTCGCAGGTAGGCTGGTTATTTGGATTGGTAGCGCCTCCGTAGTTGAGTCGGATAAGACCGAGAAATTGTTAACGCCTGAACCTATCATAAGTGTTGTTTTGCACTAATGCTCAGTAATTCTGCACCGGACGTTTGAGGTTACCGGTGTTACCATCGGATAATGTGAGTCTGATTAGATGGGCCATCGGCTACCAGAATTACCGACCGGTGGGAGTAAAAGGTTCTGCACCTTCGGAAGCGAAACTAAATATCTGTTTTTACATTCGTGACGGCACGTCACAACCCATAAGTTGAAGCGCACGAGTCATTTGAAGACGGAAATAACTAACCGTGACAGCACGCCATATCCGTATGTATTTCCTGTCTTCATTCAATATGGGATATCGATGATAGATTGCGCTGAATCTTTGAGCCAGCTCAAACGTATATTTAGCTAAAGTTGACAGTTCGAGTGTACGAACGGATTGTTCGACGATTTCGTCGAGCCGAGCTGATTCAAGTACAAGATCCCAGAGATCGTTACCCTCGTCTTCGGATTCGAGACCAGATACTTGAGTTGTACTGAGTGTACTGATGAGTTGATTTTCTTCTAATCCATATTTCTCACGGAGCTTGCGAAAGATGTTGTTGGCTCGAACGACCGCATACTGTAAGTAGGGGCCACTTTCACCTTCAAAGCTAAGTGCTTCATCAATATCAAAGACGATAATTTTTGTCCTTGAGTACTTAATCATGAGGTACCGCACCGCAGCCGAACCAATTGTTTCGGCGATCTGAGCATGCTCTTCAGATGAGATGGTTGGGTTTCGTTTTGAAACTTCAGTCTTTACCGTCTCAGTTATTCGGTCGAGTAAGTCGTCGGCTTTAACACCGAGCCCCTTACGTCCAGATACTTCAACAAACGGTTGTTTTAGGTCCACGTCAGAATTAGGTTCGAGCGCAAGTGCGGTCGCTCGCGATAAGGCGACCATTTCATACGAGAAGTGGATCGAATTTTTTGCCTCAGTCTTGTGATGAATTGCTATGAGTGCTTGTTGGATTAACTTTTGGAGGTAGGTCTGTCGAGTATCGATCACATTGTACACGGTTGATCCATAACCAAAGACGGGCGGCCCTTCGATATCTGTTTGGCTCACACGTTTAGCGCTGGTTGTCCACATGAGGTGATTAGTGTCAGAGTCATTAAAACCCTGGTAGTAAAAATCTTTACCAAGCAAACCGAACTTCCAGAACTGGTAGGCGATGTCCTTGCCGATATAAGTTACCGTCCCGTCAGACCGGACGATTACCTTAGTACGTTCGTCGGAAATTTTGTCTTCTCTACTGCTATCGGATGACGATACAGAGTTAGCAGGGTCTGTTCTATCTTCATCGATTGTCATAACCCAACAGCCCGCTAGCGGGCCGTTGGGTTGTAGAAATACAGCTCCTGCATCTTTAAGTATCTTGAATGCTTGAGCCCAGAATTCAAGTTGTAAAATATGGCCTTCCCAGGTTAGTAAGTCATACTTGACATTGATGCGGGCCATCGTTTCCAAATGCCGACGAACAATACGTTTGGCAATGGAGTTGGCAAGATTGGCGGTGTCGTTATTACCGTCTTCAAGCTCTCGCAAGACACTGGCTCTAAATGCTAACCGTGTTTGGTCGCCCTCGTACCATCTTGTTACTCTAGCGTAAAGGTCCCAACAGTAATAATCGAACCGTGGAGCTTCGAGTAATCGGTTGATGGTCTTGTCGTCCAGTCTATCCAGTTTGAGAAATCCGACCACAACATCTGCTACTTGCGCACCTGTGTTGTCAATGTAGTTTTGCGTTTCCACTGTTATTCCAAGAAACCGTAGAAGGCGAACAAGTGTGTCTCCGAGTGTGGCATTTCTGAGATGACCGATATGTGCCGCCTTGTTTGGATTTATTGCAGTATGTTCGACGATAGTCTTTAATGGATAAGATGTTTCACCGACTCCTCTTTGAGAATACGGTTTTGGGTTTTGTCCTTTGATCAGAGGTGTCCTTGCTTTGGGCTCGAGACCTCTGGTGTTCAGCTCAGACAGGCTCTTAATAACAAACATTGCTCGGTCAAGATAGAAATTTATGTATCCATTCGGCGTTGCTGAGATTCGTGCAACGCCATCTATCGGACCAAGTACCGTTGCCAACTCTTCTGCAATTAGTCGTGGTGATTTGTGTAAGGTTCTGGCTAGATCGAACGCAACTGTGATAGCCAGATCTCCCAGAGTACGATTTGGTGGGTAATCAATGCTTATCATTGGAAGTGAGTTTTGGTCAAGATCGTAGTGATGTGTGATGACATGCGCTACGTGCTTACGAATTATTGCGTGGACAGGAAGAATCATCGTTGATACTTTTCTATGAGAGGTGCCAGACTAAGGCTACGTTGTAGAGAGACTACGCAACATTATTCTGGTTAATGGAACTCGTAATGTGCAGGTCACAAATCATGGCATTTAGTGAGAGTTAACGAGCGCGCGTAATCGTCCGGTGTATTCACGTTAAAGAAAAGTACGCCGTGAGGGTTGTACGGTGCGATATCATCTGGATCAAGCTCTTTTACTCTGACATCTGAGAGTAGTTCTAGGACTTTCAGTAGGCCGGCATCTAGTCGTTGCCGAATCGGAGCAGCGCAGCTGCGTGAGTAAGATGCACAGAGGGGTTGGTACCCGTCGGTTGTTCGTGGAATTACGACATCTGCTTCGTGACCGAAGTTAGTAAGATGATACAAGAAGGGTGCATTTAGAAACGGCATGTCACAAGCTACAATTAACGTTTGTGGATTACGGGAGACTGTAATGGCTGTATAGATTCCACCTAATGCCCCTGTTCCAGGCATAAGGTCTTCGAAAACTGGTAATCCTAGTGAGCGGTACGGTCTAGCATTTGGCGCAACAATAACTATCTGGTCGGCAACTTTATCAAGTACAGTAATCTGGCGGTCGATGATTCGAGTATCTCCAACAGTGAGCTTCGCTTTGTCTCGCCCACCAAATCGGCGCGCTTGGCCTCCTGCCATAATTGCGGCTGTGTACATTGTCAGCCCCACCTTATCAAAAAATGGCTGACGCGAGAATCGGAGTTCCTCGTGGCGAGTCTGCAGAGGTTGCTACAGGGCATTTTCTGGTACACTTCTAGTATTGAGTCTCTCTTATGCTTAACAGATTCTACGAAGGTTCTGACAGGTTAAAAAGAGCCTGACATTACAGAAAACTTCTATTTGCGGAATGTTTACGCGCCGTCGAACCCTGGTTTTTAGTACGTGTGTCCGTCGCGACTCGTGTCGTAGAATGTAATTCCTAAGGTTAACGTTTGGGATCAGCAATTATGATCAAACCCCGCACGCGCAGCCGTTCAGTACGATTCTATGTTGGCCTAGTCTTCGCTGGAGTCCTAGCACTATTGCTTGACCAACGGTTACCAGGACGGGAGATTTCGTCGCAACATGAATCAGGACCAATCGTTTATGTGGCCGATGTGAATTCGCTTATTCATCCAGTAACAGCTGAATACATTATTCAAACGATTGATACTGCGGAGGCAGCAGGAGCAACTTTGGTTGTGTTGAAACTTTCTACGCCGGGTGGATTGGTCGATTCGACGCGTGATATCAATTCTAGGATTATTGAGTCTAAGATTCCCGTGGTCGTCTACGTTGGTCCAAGCGGTACGCGGGCAGCGTCCGCTGGGTTTCTAATTACTATAGCCGCGGATATCGCAGCTATGGCACCTGGGACTCATATCGGTGCTGCCCATCCGGTGTCTGGAACCGGGACAGCAATGGACGAAATTCAAGCCAAGAAAGTCGCTTCTGATGTAGCAGCTTATGCTCGGTCCTTGGCAGCACAACGGAATCGCAATGTGATGTTGGCAGAAAAGGCGGTCACTGAAAGCGAGTCTTTTACTGAGGAAGAGGCGTTGGCCGCTTCTCCACCGCTCATAGATCTTATTGCTACTGATCTTGACGAGCTTCTTGAGGAATTGGATGGTCGAACGATCCGACGTTGGGACGGCAGTTTGTCTAAGTTACAAACGGCTAGCGCAACGATTGTGGCGATCGAAATGACCTGGCGACAGCGAGTGCTCAGTACGATCGCGCATCCACAAATTGCCGTCTTGCTGTTTAGTTTGGGAACGTTGGGTCTGACGATTGAACTCTGGAGTCCAGGGGCCATTGTTCCAGGTGTTGTCGGCGGACTCTGTCTACTTTTGGCATTCTTTGCGTTCCAAATTTTACCGGTGAATTATGTTGGACTTCTCTTAATCTTTTTTGGATTGGTCCTGCTTGTTCTCGAGCTTATCGTTACGAGTTTTGGAATACTAGCTACAGGAGGAATTGTAGCCATGGTGCTCGGCGGGTTGATGCTTTTTGATTCACCAGTACCAGAGTTTCAGTTAGGATTCCCCTTTCTGTTTTCGACACTCTTCGCATTGGCTGGGATCGTGCTATTTCTGGTGAATCTGGTAATCAGGTCTCAGCGGCGACAGCCTGCAACTGGTGTTTCTGCCATGATTGACAAGGTTGGACATACCGTAACACCTATCAATGATAGTAGTTCAGGCCAAGTGGTTGTTCATGGAGAGATCTGGAAAGCAACGTCAAAGCAGACCATCTCCAAAGATGAATCGGTTCGAGTGATTGCAGTTAATGGAATGACGTTGATCGTCGAACGATTAATTCCGTTGACCAACGGAGGTAAGTGATAATGGATATAGGCTCTCTATTTTTCGTCTTTATGATTCTTGCACTTTATTTGGCCAGCTCGATCAAAGTTCTGAACGAGTACGAACGAGGTGTAATTTTTCGATTAGGCAAGGTGCTAAGCGCGGCTAAGGGTCCCGGGGTGATTTTAGTGTTCTCGCCGATTGATAAAATGGTACGAGTTAGCCTTCGAACTATTGTCATGGATGTGGAACCTCAGGACGTGATCACTAAAGACAATGTATCTGTAAAAGTCAACGCTGTCGTTTATTTCCGTGTGATGGATCCACGGCGTGCAATTCTTGAAGTGGAGAGTTATCACTACGCAACGGCACAATTAGCGCAGACCACTTTGCGAAGTGTTCTCGGGCAAGTAGAGTTAGACGGGTTGCTTTCGGAGCGAGAGCGATTGAATCAGCAGCTGCAGCATATTCTCGATCAGCAAACAGATCCGTGGGGTGTTAAAGTTTCGGCCGTCGAAGTGAAGCATGTTGACTTACCTCCGGACATGCAACGTTCAATGGCGGCCCAGGCGGAAGCAGAACGTGAGAAACGTGCTAAGGTCATCCATGCGGACGGTGAGTACATCGCGTCAAAACAACTGGCTCAAGCAGCCGCTGTGATTGGTTCAGAACCGCACGCGATCACCTTACGTTATCTGCAGACCCTAACCGAAATTGCATCGGACAGAAACTCAACAATTATCTTTCCACTACCAATAGACTTATTAAACATGCTCATCAATAAACCGAAGACCTAATGCGTTAAGAGCTTGAATCTGAGAGGCGTGACATGATGATGGCAGACAAGACTTCCAGCGAGTTTAATCCGAGCGGGAAACAACTTGTCTTTTTGTTTATGGTGTTAACGGTGGTTGCCGTTATTATATTTCTCTGTGGTGTAATGGTTGGTAGGGGAGTTCCAATCCAGAGGGGCTTTGCCGTTTTGTCTCCGACTGATGCTCAGTCGTTTGGATCATTACCTGAGCAAGTGGATGATGACTTAGATCTCTCAGATGAGCCCAGCGATAAGGCAAATCTCACGTATTATCGACTCCTTGGAACAGATGAGTCACTTGATGAGGAATTTGGAAGTGGAGACCTTATTAGGGAACCCGAACAGGTTAAAAGTGATGAGAGACAACCGCGAAGTCGAGTGATCTCAGTGGTAGCGGATGAAGGTGATCAAGCAGGTGATGATCAGGGGTTTACAGTTCAGGTAGTAGCATTGCGTGGCCGTACGGAAGCGGATGCAATCGTAGGGCAATTGGCCGCGAAGGGCTATCCAGCGTACATGCTTGAACCGGCACCGAGTACACCTGCACGCGTTTACCGAGTTCGGGTTGGAAGATATCGTGACCGGTGGAGGGCGGAAGAAGTGCTCCGCCGTCTCGAAGAGGAAGAACAGTTCAAGCCCTGGATTACCCGCTAGCGATACTATCGGGCGCGTTACTCGCGCTAAGCTTTCCCAATATAGGCGATCCTGCCTTTGCTTGGATAGCCCTTGTACCCTTACTTCTCGCTTTACATGGGGCGGGTGCCCCGTCCCATCAAGATTTTCAGCGAGCATTCTTGATTGGAATAGTTTCTGGTGTTGTTTACTTTGGCGGGACTCTCTACTGGATCACCGAGGTCATGGTTACGTACGGTGGTCTCAACCGGCCAGTGAGCCTTGCTGTCAATGGTCTGCTTGTGGCTTACCTGGCACTATTTCCAGGTCTCTTCTCTGTGGCTATTGTGGCAATGTTGATGAAGTTTGGGTCGCTGGCGCTACTTCTCGCTCCGACCGTGTGGGTGACGACAGAATTGGGCAGGATGTATTTCCTCGGAGGATTCCCTTGGGAGTTACTGGGATACAGTCAAACGACGGTTCTTCCCGTTGCTCAGTTAGCAAGTGTATTCGGTGTCCATGGACTTTCAGCGCTAGTAGCCTCGGTGAGCGCCACGGTTACTTATGCAATTGTTTCAAGGGGTTATTGTCGATGGGTACCCGTGTTATTTTCAGTGAGTATCGTGGCTTTAACAGCGGCCTGGGGAGTCTGGAGACTGGAAAACGGTGTGCTCCTCAAGGAGGGTACGCCGTTGAGAGTGGGTCTGCTCCAAGGAAGTGTTGAACAGGACGTGAAATGGAATCCAGCCATGGGAGATGAGATCCTGACTCGTTATCTAACAATGACTCGAAAAGCCGCGGACAATGGTGCCAGCTTGGTCATTTGGCCTGAGTCTTCGACGCCATTTACATTCGAAGACGATTACGACGGAAGTCAGGCCATTCGGCAGTTAGCACAAGAAACGGGAACACACCTATTAATCGGTAGTACCCAGATTGACCGGAAGGCCTCCCTAAGGTACTACAATGCAGCTTTCTTAGTGAACCAGAAAGGCGAAACGGAAGCTGTGTATCACAAAATGCATCTAGTTCCATTTGGTGAGTACGTCCCGTTTCGGAGGGCTTTGTTCTTTGTTTCACCTCTGGTCGAGACGGTTGCGGATTTCTCCCCAGGTACCGTTCCTGTGATGTTACCAGTTGCTGAGCACTTGGTGAGTACGGCGATTTGTTACGAGATCATTTATCCAGGTCTCATCCAGCGATTTGTAAGTGGTGGAAGTGAACTACTAACAACAATTACGAATGATGCATGGTATGGGCATTCGGCGGCGCCGTACCAACATTTTGAGCAGGCGACATTACGGGCCGTTGAGCAAGGAAGATATCTTGTTAGAGCTGCCAATACTGGCATAAGTGGTGTGGTCGATCCCTATGGCCGAGTCATCGCACAAGCAGGGTTGTTTAAACGTGACGTTATTATGGGAGATGTACGACTGCTAACAAGACGAACGGTTTATGGTCGAATTGGCGATTTATTTGCGTACCTTTGTGTGGCAGCCACACTGGCAGCATTGTTTCTCTCGTTTGGAGCAAGAGGTTCTGCATGTGGAAGTAGAGAATAGTTGATGTTCATAGGTTAGGAATAGGAATCAGTGTCGCAAGTGTGAAGTGGAATACGTAATATTGGAATAAAAGCCAGCTCAGTGCCGGCCCTCAGTGCCGGCAGTAGTTATGTCTTTCTTCTTGGAGGTAAATAATCATGATTCCACTCGACGAACAGGTGAGACGATACGAGGATTTGATAAAAAGAGCGACTGACTTGCGGAGTTATCTTTGACGCTGAGAGACCTGGAGAAGAGCTTGCCAAGATTGAAGCTACTGCAGTCTCTCCGGATTTCTGGAAGGATCCTACTGAGGCGCAGCGGCTACTCCAACGGCGGCGGCGTCTTCAAGAAGACGATGAATTGTCACGGTTTCTAAGGAAGAGGAGTGATGACCTTGCTGTTCTTGTAGATTGGGTTGGCCAGGGGGAGGATGTTGGCGAGGAATTGGCGGTGGGACTAGATGATTTGGCCGTCCAGGTGGAGTCTGCCGAAATTAAGAAAATGCTTGGGGGCGAGCATGACCGTAAGAACGCGATTGTTTCTATTCACCCGGGTGCGGGAGGCACGGAATCACAGGACTGGGCTGAAATGTTACTGCGTATGTACCTTCGATGGACAGAGAGGCGAGGTTTTAAGAGAGAAGTCATAGACTTGCAGTCGGGTGATGAGGCCGGAATCAAGAATACTACATTTACAGTTTCAGGTGATTATGCTTACGGGCTCCTATTGGCTGAGGCTGGGGTGCATCGATTGGTCAGAATTTCCCCTTTCGATCAGGCCGTACGGCGCCACACTTCTTTCGCATCAGTTTTTGTGTGGCCAGAACTACCAGATGACGTTAAAGTTGAAATTGATGAGAAGGATATTAGGGTCGACACCTATCGATCAAGTGGTGCAGGCGGTCAGCACGTTAACGTGACGGATTCTGCAGTTCGGATAACCCATTTCCCGACTGGAGTAGTCGTTTCCTGTCAGAATGAGCGGTCACAGCACCGCAATCGAGATGCAGCGCTTAAGGTTCTTCGAGCGAGACTTTACGATCTCAAGCTTCGCGAACAACAGCAGAAACTCGATCAACTTGGCGGTGAGAAACGGGAGATAGCTTTCGGTAGCCAGATTCGTAGCTACGTCTTGCATCCGTACCGGTTGGTTAAAGACCATCGAACCAAAGAAGAAACAGGTAACGTTGACCGAGTGTTGGATGGTGACCTTGATTATTTCATTAAAGCTTACTTAATGAGAAAGACCAACGTGACGGCGAGTCAAGGGAGTGAGGAAACAGGTAAGTAAGTTACGGTCAATTACAGTTGTGAGTGTATTTTTGATGGCAGCCGTCAAGGCTGAAACACGCCGTCCCCAGGTTGAGTTCCACCGATGAATGCTTCTTGGATTGAGTGCGGAGCCCAAGGTGCTGTGACTTCTCCTGTCTCTCGATCGACAGAAAGAAAAACAATATTACCCGGTGGGGTGAAGTCGTCAGAAACAGGTTGTTCACCGATGTAGGCTTTCATAAACTCAATCCATATCGGCAATGCAACGGCCGCTCCCTCTCGTCCTTCACCTAGAGATTTTTTCTGGTCGTAACCTACCCATACGCCGACAGTGATGTTGGGATCAAATCCCACAAACCACGCGTCCGTGAATTCGTCGACGGTACCCGTCTTTCCGGCTAAAGGCCAACCAAGAGAAGCGGCCCGGATGCCCGTGCCCCGTTTCACTACTCCCCGCAAGATGTTTAGCATCACGTAAGCAGTATCAGCATGGATGACATTGTACGATTGCGAACGGTTTTCCTCGAGGACGTTTCCTTCTCTATCCAAGATTCTAGAGATCTGATAGGGACGCACTCGAATGCCTCTGTTAGGGAATACTGAGTAGGCACTAGTCATTTGAAGGAGAGTACCTTCGGCCGCACCAAGGGCGATCGAGAGAAATGGAGGCAAGGGAGATTCGAAACCAAAGCGGCGTGCATAATCGATCACCTGTTCCGGACCGAGTTGATTCATCAGCTGTACTGCCGGAACATTCCTTGACTTCTCCAGCGCCCGTCGCAGAGTAATGGGGCCTTCATACTTACCGTCGTAATTAGTTGGTTCGTATGCAGGTTGATCTGGACCTACCTCAAAACTGACGGGTTCATCACTGATTAGTGACGTCGCAGTGTATCCCCGGTCGATTGCGGCGGTGTAGAGAATAGCCTTGAAAAGTGAACCCAACTGTCGACGTGCCTGTGTGGCCCGATTAAATTTGCTTCGCTCGAAGCTGTAACCACCTACCATGGCTAGGATTTTACCGGTGCGGCTCTCTATGGCTAATAAGGCTCCGTCAATTGCAGGTTCTTGTTCGAGGACGGCTGTTACCGTCCGGTTTGACTCGTTAATACTAATCACTTGAAGCTGGATGACATCGCCCACATTGACTAATTCTGTCGCCGATGTTCGCTTTGTCCATGAGAAACCTTCCGGATTAATTTCTGACCTATAGTCTCCGATCTTCGAGTAAATCCTTTTATCAGTAACACCAGCTACGATAGCTGGAACTATGTCTCCTTGGCCGAACGTAAAGCGCCAACGATCGTGTTGAAAATTTTCAACGGTATGGCCTTCGGCTATTACGTTCCGTGTCGGCTGACGAAAGCCCTGACGCTTATCGACTGTCCTGAGTCCATCGATCAATGCTTGATTTGCAACGGTTTGAAGACCAACATCAAGTGTTGTTTCTACTGAAAATCCGCTTTCGTAGAGGCGCTGCGCTCCGTAATTTGCTTCTAGATATTTACGAACCTCTTCGACGAAGTAAGGTGCGGTTGATTCATAACGTCCAAAACGGTGTTTAACTTTAATTGGGTTTTGTTTAGCTTTGTCAGCATCAGATTGTGTGATGTATCCTTCGTCAGCCATTCGTTGCAGGACATAATTTCGTCGCCTTGTTGCGCGAGTTTGATTTACAAAAGGGCTCTGACGGTTTGGAGTTTGGATGATTCCCGCTAAAAGGGCTGCCTCTTCCAGATCAACATCTCGAGAGGACTTACCGAAGTACAGTCGGGCCGCGGCTTCCACGCCGTGTGCATCATGCCCAAAGAAAATCTGATTACAGTAGAGAGTCAAGATCTCACGCTTCGTGTAACGTTTCTCGATTTGAACACTAAGCATTGCCTCTCGAATCTTCCGTTCCCATGTTTTCTGTGAGCCTAACTGAGCGGCTCCACCTACTGAAAGATTCCTTGCAAGTTGCTGAGTGAGAGTACTCGCGCCGGCCATCCGTTGCTCAAGTACGTCACGTATAGCTGTGACGATGATGCGAGATATGCTTAGACCAACATGGCTATTAAAATCAGAGTCTTCCGCAGAAATAATCGCCTGTCGAAGCTTAGGAGCAATATCGTCATATTCGACAATCACTCGTCTCTCAGTGGCGAACTCACCGACGATTTCACCATCGGATCCATAGACTCGAGTGATTGTGTTGGGAATATAGTCGTCAAGGGCTGAAATTTCTGGTAGGTCGCGTGTGTATGCGAACAGCACGCCGCTAACCGTTCCAAGGAATGCGGCGATGACAAAAAGGGCGACGACAACAACCCGGCTGGCCTTCCGGTTAAGGTTTTGAGTCACGTTGGACCTCGATGGAAATCACGGCACTTCCGCAGTCACCTCAGGAACTCATCAATGCTAAGGTTTCGTCCTCTAAGTTGGCACTGAACATCTTGAGCCAAGTCTAATGAATTTCCAGGTGTATCTCTGAGAAGATTCGTGTATGCGCTGCCCCCTCCTTCGACACAACATAGGGAATCAATAAGATTTTTCTGATCAAGCCCCTGCAGTTCTTCATCGTCGTTGGGCCATCGGCACGAGGCGAAACGGAAGGAATAGGCCCCGTAAGAATCGGTGCTGAGTTGGCCGTGCCATTACAGGTTCTTCTTGGAATCTAAAGAGAAATTCTCAGGATTTTCAATTGTTACGGTCAGTTAGTAATCAAGGGTTAACGTTTAACTGAGTTTCGGACCGTAGCCCTAAAGGAAGTATAGCATGCTAGATTTTGGTATGGTCTGAACAGTTTTTAGAGCGCAGGCGCCATCCAAATGTTATAATTTTACATTATAAGACTCATATTTTATAATGTCATTATAATAAGAAATGAATAAAAGGTGTGTTTAAACTACCTTATACAGGCCAAAATGGAGATGAATATATGAGCAAAATCATTGGAATTGACCTCGGCACAACAAACTCGGTAGTCGCGGTCATGGAGGGTGGAGAGCCCGTCGTTATTACTAATCCCGAAGGTAGTCGACTAACGCCATCGGTAGTTGCATTTACGAAGACTGGCGAACGTTTAGTGGGCCAAGTGGCGAAGCGGCAAGCTGTAACTAATCCAGAAAACACAGTCTTTTCAATTAAACGTTTCATGGGGCGCCGTTACGACGAGATCAGTGAGGAAATGAAGATGGTTCCGTATGAGGCCGTACGAGCTGCCAACGGTGACGCCAGGGTTCAGACAGGTGATAAGGTGTCTTCTCCTCAGGAAATCTCGGCGATGATCCTGCAGAAACTACGTCAAGCGGCAGAAGAGTACCTTGGCCAGTCTGTTGAGAAAGCAGTGATTACAGTTCCCGCATACTTTAATGATGCTCAGCGACAGGCTACGAAAGATGCTGGACAGATTGCTGGAATTGAAGTGATGCGGATTGTCAACGAGCCAACAGCCGCGGCGCTAGCTTATGGTTTAGACAAAAAGAAAGACGAAACGATTGCGGTCTATGATTTCGGTGGTGGAACATTCGATATCTCGATTCTGGAGGTTGGTGAGGGAGTTGTTGAGGTGAAAGCGACGAATGGTGATACTCATCTCGGTGGCGATAACCTCGACCAATGCTTAATCGACTGGATTGCGGCGGAGTTTAAGAAGACCGACGGGATCGATCTTAGTAATGATCGCATGGCCTTACAAAGGCTGAAAGAGGCAGCCGAGAAAGCGAAGATGGAATTATCAACCGTTTTGGAGACTGACATTAATTTGCCGTTTATTACAGCAGACCAGTCAGGTCCTCGGCACCTTGCCATGAGGCTTACCCGCGCGAAGTTTGAACAGCTCGTTGAGGCGTTGCTACAAAGAACGGTTGGACCCGTCAAGCAAGCTTTATCAGATTCTGGGTTGGACCAGTCTAAAATTGATGAGGTGGTGCTCGTGGGAGGCTCTACTCGCATTCCGAGAGTACAGGTGATGGTTAGGGAGTTGTTTGGTAAGGAACCGCATAGGGGAGTGAATCCAGATGAGGTTGTAGCTGTCGGTGCGGCTGTACAGGCGGGTGTGTTAACAGGTGAAGTTAAGGACTTATTGTTACTTGATGTGACGCCGCTATCACTTGGGATTGAAACTCTAGGTGGTGTACTTACAACATTGATTTCCCGTAACACAACAATTCCGACGCGTAAGAGTGAGATTTTTTCTACGGCGGCTGACAGTCAAACCAGTGTAGAAGTGCACGTTCTACAGGGTGAACGGCCGATGGCTCGAGACAATCGTACGCTGGGTAAATTCCATCTCGTGGGTCTTCCACCTGCACCTAGAGGAATCCCTCAGATCGAAGTCACATTCGACATTGATGCGAATGGGATCGTCAACGTTTCAGCTAAAGATTTAGGTACTGGGAAGGAACAGAAGATAACGATAACGGCATCGAGTGGTCTTACGAAGGACGATGTTGAGCGTATGATGCGTGAGTCCGAGGCACACGCCGAAGAAGACAAGAAACATCGTGAGGAGGTTGAGACCAGAAACCGTGCCGATCAAGCTGTTTATGGTGCTGAGCGAATGTTGCAAGATACGGGAGAAAAGCTCTCAGCGGGGGATCGGCAACCGGTTGAAGAAGCGATTGGCGCATTGAAGAAGGCGCTTGAGGCGAACGACACTTCGGAAATTAATAGGCTGGTGGAGCAATTAACCACAGCGCAGCACAAGGTGGCTGAGGCATTGTATCGTGAGACGCAAAGTAGTGGTGACAAGGGAGAGGGACAGCCATCTCCAGATTCTGGAGCCCAGTCACCCAGTGGAGATGACGCCTCTGAGGTAATCGATGCTGAATTTGTGGGAGAAGACAAGAAGTGATGACACGGTTAGGCCAGTCGTGAACGATCAATTATTGGGAAGAGAACTTCAAATACTGTCGAGTGATCGCCACTAGGGATCGTCCAGAAGCTTTTGGTTTATGTGTTACTAATGGATTTCTACGTTACCTTAGGTCTTAAGCGTGGAGCCACACTCCTAGAAATCAAGCGGGCTTATCGTCGTCTTGCACGGAGATTTCATCCAGACATTAGCCCTGGTGATCGGGAGGCAGCTGAATTTTTCCGTCGTATCATAGAAGCTTACGATACTCTTAGCGATCCCGAGCGTCGGCGTGGCTACGATGCCCAGGGTGCTCTAAGGACAGAGATGGAACCGTCAGGCGTGGAATTTCAAGGGTTTGATTTTTCAATGTCGGTAGATGGGTCTAATGCATCAACGTTCGGTGATCTATTCGCTGACGTTTTTCGTCAAAGAGGTTCACAGTGGGTAATTGATCGACCTGAAGACGGTGCAGATCTACATACCGTCGGTTCCTTGACTTTTGAAGAAGCTATGCAGGGTGTAACGAGACAGATCACGGTTACACGGCTTGCAACATGTTCAGTGTGTACGGGCTTAGGTGTTCGACGCTCAGTAGAAAGGCGGTGTAGGCGGTGTCAGGGAACCGGGACGCTACGTTGGGTTCGTGGGCATATGGTGTTTTCGAATGCGTGCTCGGATTGTGCAGGTACCGGTCGTCAGCGCCGGCACTCCTGCACAGCCTGCGAAGCTAAGGGTGTCGTCCAGCAAAGCGAACGGATCTCTATGCAGGTGTCTCCAGGCATCTCTGACGGTACGCGAATTCGTATTCCTGGGAAAGGTAACGCCGGTCGGCGTGGGGGTGTACCGGGAGACCTGTGTATCTCTGTCCAGGTCGCTAAACACCATTTATTCCGGCGTGATGGAGATGATCTCCATCTCGTTGTATCAGTTGCGATACATGAAGCTGGACTGGGTGCGAAGATTGATGTTCCAATAATCGACGGCTGGCATAAGCTACGTATACCTCCTGGAACACAATCAGGCCAGCTCTTTCGGCTACGAGGCCATGGTGTACCGTCAGCGAGAAGTGGTCAGCGCGGTGATTTAATTATTGAAACTCGTCTTGCACTACCACGCTTAGTGGACGAACGTTCGAAAGAATTACTAAAGGAGTTTGGAAGGATCAACTCCGAGAACGTTCGGAACAATTTCGTGAGCTAGTTTCGACATTTTTAGGTTTGTGCTTTACTGAGGTTATGAGTTCATCAGCTTCGTTAGTGAATCCCTCGATGTTGATATTCGGTACTGGCGGTTAGACTGGGGAGCACCACCATATGGCAGTGAGGCGATCAGGTAAGGCGTGTTATATGATTAGCGGGGTCGCGGAGCGGTACAATATCCACCCCCAAACGTTGAGACTCTACGAGAGAGAAGGTCTCTTAAAGCCGTCCCGAACGGAAGGAAACACGCGACTTTACTCAGAAGAGGATCTTGAACAACTTGAGATGATCCTTTCTTTAACGCGCGATCTCGGTGTTAATCTAGCAGGTGTTGAGATAATCCTAAACATGCGAAAAAAAATAGAGCGGATGCAGATGGAAGTTAATGAATTCATGGAGTATGTTAGGCAAGAACTTGCTAGAGGTCTTGGTGATTGGGAACAGCGATTGAGTACTGCGCTAATCAAGTCTTCTCCGACGGATCTCGTCCGAGTGAAGGCGTCAGATTCAACTCCTACTCAAACGGGTAGGATGCCTCGAGACCAACCAACTCGGAATCCTTCGTAGCGAGAAATATGATGATGGCTTGTCCTCTTTGCGATGATACCGGCTGGCGGCCCGTTGAGGAAGCAGGTGTGCGACAGGTGGAGCGTTGCGATTGCTGGAGGACTAAGCTGACCCAGAAGCTACTGGCCGAAGCGAAGATTCCTCCTCGATACCAGAGATGCGACCTCAATAACTTCGTTACTTACCCCAACGAAGAGCTGATTCGGGCTTTAGCGCGTGCAAGAGAATTCTCTGAAGGGTTTCCTGTTGTTGACAAGGCGCTTCTACTGATTGGGCCCCCAGGCATCGGGAAAACTCATATCGCAGTTGCGGTTTTACGACAGGTAATTCAGACACGTGGTGCACGCGGTCTGTACTATGACACGCGGACACTTCTTAGTAGCATAAGGAGTACGTACAATCCCGTTATCAGGACTGCAGAGATGGATATTTTGCGCCCTGTTATGGAAGCAGAGCTGTTGGTTCTGGACGATCTAGGCGCGGAGCGGTTGACCGATTGGGTTGAAGAGACCATGAACCTCATCGTTAATACTCGCTATAATGATAAGAAGGCGACGATTTTTACCTCAAACTATGAGGACGTTCCGGATAAGGAAGACATGAATTCACTACTTGTTCGGATCGGGTTTCGGATGCACTCACGGCTAAGAGAAATGTGCGAGTTTTTGGAATACGACGGGCCAGATTACCGGTTTCTCCCACCAAATGCTGGACCAGACGATCTTTATAAGCTTTGGAATGCTCAACCACGTCGCAAATTACCGGTTAAAACTTTCGGGAGGGCTCGGGCGCAACTGAGAGTTGGGAAGCGCGACCTTGGCTGGTCAGGAGGAAAGGCCAGCACGTAAGAGTGGTAGAGAGGACAACACCTCTGAACTGATAGTACTGGTCGTTATGGGGCTACTGGGTATTTACGTTCACGTTCCGTTCTGTACAGCGATTTGTAATTACTGCAATTTCAATCGTGGACTTTTTGACGAAGCCCTAAAATCAAGTTATGTTATTGCTCTACAAGAGGAGATCGTTCAGATGGGTGATGGTGCCCAGGTTGATACTATCTATTTCGGTGGAGGTACGCCCTCGTTGCTCAAGCCGGTTGAAGTTGCTGGTATCATTAACCCCTGCCGTGACTCCTTTGATTTGAATCAGGATATTGAGATCACTCTCGAAGCGAATCCCGAAACTATCGATGCGGACCAGCTAGATGGGTTCCGTGACGTTGGAGTAAATCGTTTGAGCATGGGCGTGCAATCGTTTCATAACGAAGAGCTTCATCGTCTCGGGCGGTTACACAATGCGGATTGTGCTCGCAAGGCATACTATCTCGCTCGAGCCGCAGGTTTTGACAATATTAGTCTTGACCTGATGATGGCTCTTCCCCAACAAACGATGACAACTTGGAAGAAGTCAATCGAGAGCTTGGTCGAATTGGGTCCTGATCATGCATCTTTGTACCTTCTTGAGCTTTATCCTAATGCGCCGCTCCGTGACGAGATGACCAACAACGGGTGGTCGCTGACGTCTGACGAGGATGCAGCTGGTATGTATCTCTGGGCACTCGGGTGGCTGGAACAGGAAGGCTACAAACAGTACGAGATTTCAAATATTTCACGGCTTGGTAAATACTCTCGACATAACTTAAAGTATTGGACCGATGGTGAATGGCTTGGGTTCGGATGTGGCGCTCATTCGACTCGTGCTGGTGTCAGATGGAGAAATGTTGCTGGTACGAAAGACTATATTGGACGAGTTCGGGATGGTGGTGATCTAGTCGTAGAACGTAGGATTTTATCGGAAGCTGAGCGGATCGGGGACGTACTGTTTATGGGATTGCGCCTCGTGGAAGGTGTTGATATTGGCGCGGTTGAGAGCCGTTATCGAATCAACATCCAGCAGCGTTACGGTGAGGCCTTGGCGCCGTTCGTGGAAGCAGGGCTTCTCAGAGAAGGGGGGAGCAGGCTTCAATTGACCCGTAGGGGTATGCTTTTGTCTAATGAAATAATGGGTGTTTTCGTCTAGTCCCACAGTACGGTAGAGTACTGGACTTTGCGCGGCGGGTTGTCGCGCTGTAATGAAGAAGGAGGTTTGAATGCGGTCGATGTTGAAACTGCCTGGATGGAATGCGTGGATAAGCTTGGGGATCGTATTCGCCGTTGGGCTGGCGTTTGGTATGGCACTCACACTACCGAGTGAGGCCGCCATGCAGGCGCCGGAACGTACTTTTCCGAGCGGCGCTGCCTTGATGTTTAATCCGATCAACCCGGCTAAAGCCGCGGACTTCGAGAGAGTCCTAGGCCGGTTGAAGGCGGCGCTGGACGCGGATCCTGCGCGCGCTCAACAATCACGGGGATGGAAAGTGTACAAGTCAACCGAGCAGGTACAGGGGAACATCATGTATATTTTTGTGCTGGACCCTGTTCAGAGTGGAGCTAACTACGCCGTCTCGGTAATCTTGAATGACGCTTTTCCAACTGAGGTGCAGGCACTGTACGAGGCGTTCAGTGGAGCGTACAACGGCGGGCAGACTGCGATGAATCTCGAGCGTGTACCTTTCTAGGTGAGCCGCGGTTAGACGCAGGCGTGTTAGTTGGGGTCACAGGGGTACCTGGCTTCACCCGATTGGATCGGTTCTTTTGTTTCGATGACACTACCGGGAAAAGGTTGTTGAAACAAGTGGGTGCGTCTGCCAGTGTCTCTCCCATAAGCGGCTTGATCGGAAGAGCAACGGCTAGCTCGTAATGTGCCCAGTAGAGAGGTGCTATGGGTGCAGGGGCAATGTGTGGTTGGCTCGGCTTGTGCGTCAGGTTTAGAAGGCAACATTAAGGCCGGCGTAGATGCGTTGAGAGCGAGTATGTGTAGGGTTTCCTGCCAGAGTGAATAAACGATAGTCCACTCTAATCCGTATCGGCCCAGTTAGAGAAATCTTGACACCACCGCCTGTGTTGATGCCGGCGTGTGTCTCTTGGATAGAGCCGAGGCTCTCCCGATAAAGTCCACCTCCAACAGTTCCGTAGAACTGCATTCCAGCAATCTCGGAAGGCGTTTGAAGAAGCACGTTGAACATTCCAGTTCGGAGACTCGGTGCGCCGACCTTCTCGTCTTCAATGGTGTCGGAGAGTTCGAATTCAAAGCCCAGAATGAGAAGTGAGATGCCGAGGGCTAATCCGCGCGTCAGCCGATTTGAAGAAGTCGTGTTAGCTCCCACGAATGTCGTAACATCCGCATTGCAGGGCGTGGAGAATGTCAGGCAGACTAAAATGAGCAACCAGGAGGCTAGTCGATTCTTCATAACTATATTATCGATCACAATGCCTCCGATGTAACTAGCTGAACGGTTGTTCCTGTGCTATACAGTCTCGGCGTTGTGTGAGGAGATCCTGTTTTGACGATATGTTCAGGAAAAACAGAGAACCAGGAAGGTTCTTGGCAACACATCAGTCGCTACTGTTTTGAGTTGTCGGTAGTAGCTATGATCACTAAATTTGTTCGGTCGATCCTCGATTGTGGAAATCCATGATTATGAAGGGTTCTCTGGTCGAACGTGTCTTGGCTGGCGATCCTTACGCAGTTGCAAGGGCCATTTCTCTCGTCGAAGTAGAAGGACCAGAGGGAACTGATCTTGTGCGCCAGGTCTTCAATCGGGACGGTCACGCATACATAATCGGGATTACCGGACCACCTGGAGTGGGAAAGAGTACGTTTGTAGACAGGTTAACGAGTGAGATACGAAGCCGTGAGCTCACAGTTGGTGTGATAGCGATTGACCCGACAAGTCCGTACACCGGAGGGGCTGTTCTTGGTGATCGGATCCGTATGCAAACTCACGCGTGCGATCCCGGGGTGTTTATTCGCAGTATGGCCGCACGCGGTAACTTGGGTGGTGTATCGCGTGCCACGAGTGATGCAGCGACTATACTTGATAGAGCCGGCAAGGACGTTATTTTAATCGAGACAGTTGGTGTTGGACAGGACGAGGTTGATATCGTTCGTATGGCTGATGTATCGATCGTTATGGTCATGCCAGATACTGGGAACGAAGTTCAAGTACTCAAGGCTGGCATAATGGAGATTGCTGATGTTTTTGTGGTCAATAAAGCAGATCTGGAAGGAGCTGATCGTACCGTTGCCCAGATCGAGTCGGTAGTCGACCTGCAAGAATATGACGTCGAGACCTGGAAGCCGCCGGTCATGATGACTCAGGCGGTTACGAAAGAAGGTGTCAGAGAGGTGTTCGACAAGATCGAACAATTCCGAAGTCATCACGTGGAGGATTCTGGCCTGCGTAACCGCAACAGAACCGAATTTCGTCTACGGGAGTTATTGGCAAGAAGGTTTGTAGACTATGTGGAGTACCGTATGCTTAAGGGTGATGAGTTTGAGCAAATTGTCAGTCGTATAGCGGACAGGACTCTCGATCCGTATACCGCCGTGGACGAGATTATGAGTCGATTGAATCAGGGGAACTAGAAAACAGCGATCAGAAAAGTTGTTTTGGATGCTAACTTACCCCTTTCACTAAACTGGCCCTAGGTTAGCAGCGAAGATTGGCTAGACTCTATGAAAGCAGTGCTGGATCATGTTGGTATCGCGGTGTCTAACTTAGACGATGCGCTTGTCTTTTATCGGGATGCATTAGGTTTGGACGTACAGGAAGCGGAAGATATCCCTTCACAACGTGTTCGAGCACGATTCGTTTCCTTAGGTGGTTCAACATTGGAGCTGTTTGAAGCTACCAGTAGTGATTCACCGATTACGCGCTTCCTGAAGCGGCGAGGGCCAGGCCTACACCACGTCACGTTACGGGTGGAAAACATAAACGATGCTCTCGGTCGACTTAGGGAGCGGGGCATTCGGTTGATTGATAATTCACCGCGCTTGGGTGCTGGTGGTTCGATGGTTGCATTTGTACATCCGGCGAGCACACAAGGTGTCCTCGTCGAGCTCAAACAGGTTTCGAATACGGCAAAAGAGAAATAGCACATGCACTGGGCATATAGATGAGACTGAGATTTGAAATCGATGGGTGGTAACTTAGATATGTCAGCACAGATTGGAGTCATCGGTGGAAGTGGCTTGTACGATATGACGGACTTGCGAGACCGTCAAGAGCACGTTATTGAGACACCGTTTGGTGCTCCGTCTGGCCCGTACGTGACTGGAATATTAAACGAGCGACGGGTGGCTTTTCTCGCCAGGCACGGACTCAAACATCGGTTACTGCCTTCTGAGATCAATTTCCGAGCAAATATCTACGGATTTAAGATGCTTGGGGTTGAGTGGATTGCGTCTGCGAGTGCAGTTGGAAGTCTTCAGGATCGCTATCGTCCAACGGACGTGGTCGTTCCCGATCAGTTCTTGGATCGAACTGTAGGACGTACTAGCACATTCTTTGGTAAGGGATTGGCTGCGCATGTTTCTCTCGCGAACCCATTCTGTAATTTATTGGCAGATCTTGTCTGTCAGTCGGCGAAGATAGTTGGGGCAACCGTTCATCGTGGTGGTACGTACGTCTGCATGGAGGGTCCACAGTTTTCAACGTTTTCGGAATCAACGTTGTACCGATCATGGGGTATGGACATAATTGGTATGACCAATGTGCAAGAGGCTAAGCTCGCCCGTGAGGCTGAAATCTGCTATGCGACGCTGGCCCTTGTCACAGATTATGACTGCTGGCACGAAGAGCACGCCAACGTTACCGTTGACATACTTTTGGCTAATCTTATGAAAAATGCAACGATGGCGCAGCGCATTATAAGTGACGTTGTTGCACATTTGCCGATGCCTCGGACTTGCGAGTGCGCGACCGCGTTGTCTTCTGCACTTATTACTAGACCAGAGGCAATTCCTAAACAAACAAGAAAGGATCTTGCTCCGATTATTGGGAAATACATTAAGGATTGAAAGTTCATACTGAAGCTTATTTGTTGAAAACATTTTGAGTCTGAAGTTTTTAAAGATTGTACAGCTTAAGGTGCAGATACATTAGATCTAGCTGTAGATTTGTTACTTGGTGTCCATGAATTCTATTTTAGCCGTTGGTTCTGTTGCCTTCGATTCGATCAAGACACCCTCGGGTGAGGTTTCGAGAGTGGTGGGTGGTTCGGCTGCGTACTTTAGTATAGCAGCATCGTTTTTTGCGCATGTTCGCGTTGTTGCCATTGTCGGTGATGACTTTGGTGAAGAAGAGATGAAGGTGTTTAGCGGTAGACAAATCGATCTAGCCGGATTGCAAAAGATGCCAGGCGAGACTTTTCGCTGGAAAGGTGAGTACGGATTCGATCTAAACAACCGCGAAACGCTTTACACTCACCTAAACGTGTTTGAGAATTTCCAGCCAGTCATACCACGAGACTATCAGGGTACTCCGTTCGTCTTTCTTGGAAACATTCATCCATCATTGCAGTTAGAGGTTCTCGATCAAGTGAGCAAGCCCAGTCTAGTGGCGGCCGATACAATGAACTACTGGATTGAGCGAACACCAGATGAATTACGAACGGTCCTCAAACGGGTAAATGCTCTGATCATTAATGATGCGGAGTTAAGACAGTTAAGCGGCGAATCCAACCTGGTGAAAGCTGCGAGACTGGTCAAGGCGATGGGGCCAAAACTCCTAGTGATTAAGCGTGGGGAGTACGGAGTAATCATGGTGCGGCCGAACGGATTTTTTGCGGTACCGGGAATTCCGTTAGAAAGTGTTGTTGACCCAACAGGGGCAGGTGACACCTTCGCGGGTGCCTTCATGGGGTACCTGGCGTCGCATGAGACAGTTTCCGATGAGACACTAGCCCAGGCAGTCGTGGCTGGTAGTACCTTGGCCTCGTTTTCGGTTGAGGATTTCAGTCTGGACAGATTGCTGAGGCTAACGCACGAAGAGGTGGCAGCCCGCCTAAAGGAGTTTAAACACCTGACACAATTTGAGGAGTTGGAGTAACAGGAATCGCTGCTTTTTGTCTTAGTGAACGCAGCTAAGGATAGCAGGCCTGCTGAATTGATTGTCCGTCTGATCCTTCACGGAGATTCGGGTTAGATTGCTTTTAAATTCGAGGCTGCCTCAGACTAGTGTACTCACGATGATTGACTTTCAGGTTTCTATTCGGAAGAGTTTAACTTGCCAAATAAGATAGTAGGACGGCCGCATTTGATGGAGAAAAAGGCGATCGTACTGTTATGTATCGCCGCTTGGATGGTTCCGGGAGCAGGTCACCTGTGGCTCCAACGGAAACAAAAGGGGTTAGTTTTCTTATTGATATTACTGCTAATGTTTACCAGTGGCCTTTGGTTGGAAGGACAGTTGTTTCCGTTTGATCCGTTTCAGCCATTCGTGATGCTTGCGTCGATTGCTGAACTCGGTATCGGCGTCATGTACTTTGTCTCAGGACTAGCAGGGTATGGCACGGGGAGTGTTGTGGCTGTTACGTACGAATACGGCAACACGTTTCTTGTTGTTGCAGGGTTGTTGAACTTCCTTGTTATTCTTGACGCTTACGATATAGCACATGGATGGAAATAGAACTCTGAAGTTGTCGGACTGTTGAGTGTGGCGAGTCATTTCTTACTGCTTGTTCTGTTTTCGTGTTGCGTTTCCGTTGTGTTCGCCAATCTGATGCGTGACGAACCATGGGATCAACTACGCTTAGGATCCTTGTTGTTCGCTAGCTTGCTCGGTGCTGCTGTTGCTTTCGGTTGGCTCATGTATTCGTTTCCGTTCTGATTCCACCGTTTCCATTCGATCGTGTCAGAAGAACTGGATTTGTACAATCGAGTGAGGATAGATAACCGAATGGGTGACCGTCAGCGTAAACTGTGGGTTTGGGGGCCTGCTGTTGTCCTGATGGTTATAATCTTCGGATTATCCTCAATTCCTGGACTCCATTTACCTTCAGGTAGACTGTCCGACAAAAGTATACATGCGCTTGTTTATGGCTTACTTGGGGGACTCGTGCTCCGCGCCACAGGAGGCGGACGGTGGAGTGGGGTGACTGGACCAACAGTTTTGGTAGCGGCACTAATTTCTGTGGTCTACGGTGCGGCGGACGAACTACATCAGAACTTTGTTGTCGGGCGCACGACCGAAGTTTTAGATGTGATGGTCGATGGATTTAGTGCAACTGGGACAGTTGGGGTCATCTGGGCGTGGAGTATAATTAGGAAAACTTGGGCAGAGGAAAAAGTTTAGCAAGTTGGCTCATCTTATTCACCTCAGTGATACCCTGTTATTTGTTCATGCTAACCCAATATCAAGGTACGTCGGAGGTGGAGTGCGTAGATGGTTTTGTTACTAGGGATTGTTCGGTGTCTCATGCATATTGGTGAGAGAGCTCCCGAACGAGCTGAATACTAGGCCCAAGGATTGTTATGGTTGTTAATAACCTAATTGTTGAACGACGAGAGACTGTTGCGATTGTAACTGTGAATCGCCCTAAAGTTCTTAATGCACTGAACAGGCAGACTCTTGATGAATTGTACGCTATCGTCATTGAACTTACTGAAGATTCGGCGGTAAGGAGTGTAATTTTAACCGGAAGCGGGAACCGAGCGTTTGTGGCGGGTGCAGATGTTGGAGAGATCGCAAAGCAGTCACCGACTGAGGGGCAGGAACTGGCGAGTCGTGGTCAACATGTTTTTGATTTGATTGAAAATATGGGTAAGCCAGTTATTGCTGCCGTCAATGGCTATGCCTTGGGGGGTGGGTGCGAACTGGCAATGGCTTGCACAATACGGTTGGCATCGGTAACGGCTCAGTTCGGACAACCGGAGATCGACTTAGGGCTTATCCCTGGGTATGGTGGGACTCAACGACTCCCACGGCTCGTAGGTAAGGGACGCGCTCTAGAGCTACTACTTACAGGTGCTCGGATCGATGCGGAGGAAGCTTTCAAGATTGGCCTCGTGAACCGCGTCGTGCCATCGGAAGGTCTCATGTCAGAAGCGTACGATCTAGCTTTAAAGCTTGCGCGAAAACCACGCACCGCAATGCGCTATATTCTTAGTGCTGTTAACAGTGGTCTTGACGGTTCTCTTGCGAAGGGGACCGAGCTCGAATCTATTCTATTTGGGTTGGTGTCTGATACTGAGGACATGAAGGAAGGGACAGCTGCCTTTCTCGAGAAGAGGCAGAGTATGTTCAAGTGAATAGTGATTTAAATCAAAAGGGTTTCTTGAGCAATATGGAAGTCTTAGAAGGTTCAACAACTGCAAAGGGTCTTAGGATCGCCATCGTCGTGGCTCGCTATAACAGCTTTGTGACTGATCGGCTCCAGGCAGGTGCCATTGAGGCCTTGACATCAGCAGGGATGTCAGCAGATTCGATCTTAGTACTTGTCGTACCGGGGTCGTTTGAGATACCGTCGGCGGCTCGTCGAGCGGCCGAATCAGGAGTTTTTGATGCTATTGTGTGCTTGGGTTGCTTGATTCGTGGGCAGACACCCCATTTTGACTTTATTGCTTCGGCTGTTGCTCATGGTATTACGGCTGCATCCGCAGTAACCGGTGTACCTATAACGTTTGGCGTATTGACAACGAACTCAAGGGAAGAGGCAACTGAGCGGGCCGCCGAGGGGTCCGCAAACAAGGGCTGGGAAGCTGCAATGGCTGCGGTGGAAATGGTGAGGTTATTGGAGTCTGTACCGACCGCTAGCAAGAAGGAACCGAAACAACAATGAAGCAGCTTCCGCATGTCGACGAACGTCATCGAGAGCGTGAGGTGGCTCTGCAGCTTCTCTATCAATGGGAGATCACCGGTGGCGGCGGTGTGGTTCCGACTGTTGAGACTTATGGGTCTTTCGAGACAACACCGGAGAAGCAACGTTTTATTGCCTCTGCTTTAGCAAAGGGAACGGCAGCGCATCTTGACGTCATCGACCCTCTTATCGCGGCTAGTACGGATCACTGGCGGGTTTCTCGCATGGTCGTTCTGGACCGTATGATTATGAGGTTAGCTGTCTACGAGTTTCTGTATGCTGGTACTCCGCGGCCAGTGGTGATAGACGAAGCGCTCGAGTTAGCTAAGACATTTAGCAGTGAGGAAGCTGTGGCGTTCATAAATGGGATTCTAGATACGATTAGGCGTAGACTGGATGATGAATGACTACGCAAAAGTAAATTCAGTTCTAGGTGGGCAGCGATCAGACGTGAGAATAAAACTACCTTTTCTTCTGAGAAAAAGCAGACGACTGACTACTGGTTGCTAGGAAAATTGTGATGTCTCAACAGAAGGAGACAGACCAGCTTCTCCAGCGTCGAGCGAATATGGCTGAATTGGTCAGGCTTGGCGTAAGTATATATCCTCACGCGTTTCAGCGGACCGACACCATTAAATCGCTTGTTACTGTGCACGGGCATCGTACTCGTGAGGACATTGATCAGGCCAAGATTCAAACGAAAACCGCAGGTCGGATTCTAGTTATTAGGAAGTTTGGTAAAGCAAACTTCCTATTGTTATCGGATGGGCTGAGTAGTATTCAGGTCTATATTCGCCACGATTCAGTTTCAGAGCGCGATTTTAGCATCTATAAATTACTTGATTTTGGTGACGTTATTGGCGTTGAAGGTCGACTGTTTCGGACCAAGAGTGATGAGTTTACCATTTGGGTATCGCACCTTGAGTTTTTAGCTAAGTGTCTAGTTCCCCTTCCTGAAAAATGGCATGGACTAAGCGATGTAGAGATCCGTTACCGTCAGAGGTACTTGGACCTGATTGTTAATTCAACATCACGAATGGTGTTCGAAGTACGTAGTCAACTCGTGAGTGCTCTGAGAGGTTTTCTTAACTCTCGCGGATATCTTGAAGTTGAGACACCGATGATGCACCCCGTCGCGGGTGGTGCACTTGCCAGACCGTTTGTAACTCATCATCATGCGCTCGATATCCCGCTTTACCTCAGAGTTGCACCAGAGTTATATCTTAAGCGACTGGTGGTGGGTGGTATTGAGCGTGTGTACGAGATTAATAGAAATTTCAGGAACGAAGGAATTTCTACTCTACATAATCCAGAGTTCACGATGGTCGAATTTTACCAGGCGTACAGTGATTACTACGACCTTATGGATTTGACGGAGGAGTTGATCCTCCAGGTTGGGAAAGAGGCCACCGGTTCGGATGAGATTGTGTACGGTCAAGATCGTATTTCGCTCAAACCACCGTATCGGCGTGTGTCGTTACGAGAGGCTGTATGTTCAGCAGCTTCGGTCAAGCTGGGTTTGTCAGTTTCCCAAGCTGACGTGCGGTCGAAGGAATCGGCGCGTACCTTAGCCGGTCGTCTCGAGATAGACGTGCCGATAAATAGTAGTGCTGGTAAGATCACACAGCGCCTATTTGAGGTGCTGTGTGAGAGAGAGTTTGTGCAGCCGACCTTCGTCTATGACTTTCCTACCGATGTTTCACCTCTCTCGAAGAGAAAACCTGATGATCCAGAAACGGTCGAGCGATTCGAGTTATTCATCGGGGGTTTCGAGGTAGCTAATGCCTTCAGCGAGTTGAACGACCCGATCGAACAACGTCAAAGGTTCGAGGAACAAGTAAGGGAGCGAATTGGTGGCGACCTCGAAGCACACGAGATGGATGAGGATTACGTTCAAGCGTTGGAATACGGACTTCCACCGACTGCTGGAGAGGGTATCGGTATTGATCGCCTTGTCATGCTATTAACAGATAGCCGCTCCATTCGAGACGTGATCCTGTTTCCTTTAATGAGACGTAAGGATAGCGAGCAGTAGGTGTGGATTTCCAGTGAATCTTCCATTCGAAGTTTATGTAGCTTTCCGCTATCTTTTGGCCCGTCGCAAGCAAGCTTTTATTTCTCTTATTTCTCTTGTCTCTGCTCTTGGTATCGCTGTCGGTGTGACGGCTCTAATCATAGCGCTCGCACTCATGACGGGTCTTCAACAAGAACTCCGCGATCGAATTGTCGGATCTTCAGCACACGTGTACGTCTATCGAATAGCTGAAGGTGGCATAAATGATTATCAAAGTGAAATTCAAAAACTGGAAGAGTTTCCTGGTGTTATCGGTGCTGCCCCAGCTATGTTAGGTAAGGCATTGGTAACAACTGGTCGCGCCGAAGCTTTTATCACCTTTAAGGGAATTGATCCAATTCTAGAAGAAACTGTAACTGAAGTTGGTCGTGCGGTGACATACGGAAGTCTGGAATCTCTATCTGTTGAACGCAGTGGAGGAGTGGACGGTGTGGTACTTGGAGAGGATCTTGCGGTTCAATTGGGTGCCTTTGTCGGGGACGAGATTACTTTAGTTACCCCACAAGGCAGGTTGTCACCGATGGGCATCATTCCCAGGCAGATGCGTCTTCGTGTAGTAGGGATTTTCAATCTTGGCTTGTATGAGTTTGACACCTCGTATGGATTTGTTTCGCTTAACGTCGCCAGACGATTACTTCGGAGAAATCAAGCAGATTTTATCCAATTGCGTGTCGACGATATATATAAGGCACCAGAGATTAGGGACTTGATAACAGAGAAACTAGGGGTCGGCTATCTTGTGCAAGATTGGTCTCGAATGAACCGCGCACTTTTCTCAGCGCTGTGGTTAGAAAAGATGGCGATCTCAATCACGATCGGCTTGATTGTGATGGTTGCAGCATTGAACATAATTGCGTCACTAATCCTTTTAGTGATGGAAAAGAACCGTGACATTGCGATCCTTAAAACGATGGGAGCAGGTTCTAGGAGCATTATGGGAATTTTTATGCTGCAAGGCACGGTCATTGGTCTTCTTGGTACGTCAGTTGGTGCTATTACTGGTTACGCTACATCATGGCTCTTGGATCGTTATGAGCTGATTAGGTTGGAAGCGGAAGTGTACCAAGTTTCTTCCCTTCCATTCGTCATCGAACCGCTGGATCTCTTCCTCGTAGTCGCATCGGCTGTGGTGGTTTGTTTTCTAGCGACGATCTATCCGGCTCGGCAGGCGTCTCGTTTGGATCCAGCTCAGGCACTACGGTACCAGTGAGAAGGACTACGTCTTGTAAATCAAGTATTTTTGGCTTAAGGTCACTGAGTACGAAAAAGTGAAATAGGTTCTTCATCTGTAGGCCGATGTCTTTCATCAAGGTTACCAATATTTTTAAGTCGTATAGTCTTGGCGACAAGCCACTGCCTGTGCTTCGTGGACTAGACTTATCTATCGAAGCTGGCGAGATGGTTGCTGTGGTTGGGGCTTCTGGTGTTGGTAAGAGCACCCTTATGCACGTGTTAGGTGGATTGGATGAGATAGATGGCGGTACTGTGATGATTGGGAAAACAAATTTGACAGCCTTACCTGACACTGAATTGGTTGCATTTCGAAATCGGCACGTGGGATTTGTTTTCCAGTTTCATCACCTGCTCCCAGAATTTAGTGCGGTCGAGAACGTAGAGATGCCACTTAGGATTGCTCGGGTACCTCCCAAAGACGCGCGCGTTTGTGCCGAAGGATTATTGAAACAGGTTGGTTTGGGAGATCGATTAGTTCATCGTCCAGGTGCATTGTCTGGAGGCGAACAACAACGAGTTGCTATGGCACGAGCCTTGGTTGTGCATCCGACTCTACTTCTGGCAGATGAACCGACTGGTGATCTCGACGAACAAACGGGAGAGTCTCTCCATCGGCTATTGAAAGATATGCACCATAAGCACGGGCTGACGTCAGTGATTGCGACTCACAATTTGCGTCTCGCGTCCGCCTGTGACCGGGTCGTCAAGCTAGAAGCTGGACGACTGACAGAATTGTGACGTTAATTCTGCTTGGCTTTTGTCTTATAATGCCGACGGGTGTATTGGAAGTCTGTGGTTTAGAGTTATTTTATTTAGGTAAATCTGATGTTTGAACTATATACCGAACGCGCACGACGGGTGTTGTTCTTTGCTCGTTATGAAGCTAGTCAGCTCGGAAGTATTTCTATTGAGACCGGGCACTTACTCCTCGGATTGATCCGTGAGGGAAAAGGATTAACGAGCCGAATTTTCGCTCGGTCTCACCTGTCTCCCGAGAGTATTCGAAAAGAGATTGAAGGCCAGTTCGGCTTTCGTGAAAAGGTTTCTACTTCGGTTGAGATTCCGTTTAGCACTGAAACTAAGCGGGTCCTACAATTTGCAGCAGAAGAAGCTAATCGGCTTCTCCATAATTACATCGGTACCGAGCATCTTTTGTTGGGGCTTCTCCGGGAAGAGAGCTCCGTAGCGGCTTCCATTTTGACAGCACAAGGTATGCGACTAAGTACTGTTCGAGAGGAAATGGTCCAGATCCTTAACGAGAAAGCGACATTAACGAAAGTAAAAGAAACGCCACTTCTGCTTGAGTTTAGCCGAGATCTAACTGAGTTAGCTATGAAGAGTCAACTCGATCCACTTGTGGGTCGTGGCATCGAACTCGAGCGTGTGGAGCAAGTACTTTGTCGCCGTACGAAAAATAATGCAGTACTCATCGGTGAACCTGGTGTTGGTAAGACCGCAATCGTAGAAGGATTGGCCGAAAAAATCGTTTTTGGTAGTGGTCCACATTTTCTAGCAGATAAGCGGATCCTAGCGCTGGATATTTCGTTAATTGTTGCAGGGACGAAATACCGTGGGCAGTTCGAGGAACGTCTTAAATCGATCTTGAAGGAGTTGGTTGAGACACCGAACATAATCGTGTTCATAGATGAGTTACATACAATTGTTGGAGCGGGTTCGGCCGAAGGTTCATTGGATGCGGCCAACATTCTCAAACCGGCTCTGTCACGAGGTGAGATCCGATGCATCGGCGCAACGACACCTGCGGAATACCGAAAGCATATCGAGACAGATCGCTCATTGGAACGCCGTTTTCAAGCGATCAAAGTCGACCCACCGACAGAGACAGAAACTATTGAGATTTTGTTGGGTGTGAAAGAGTGTTATGAGACTTTTCATAACGTGGAATACACCCATGAGGCCATGTTGGCCGCTGTCCATCAGTCCAGTCGCTATATTACGGAGCGGTTCCTTCCAGATAAAGCGATTGACTTGATTGATGAGGCTGGTGCAAGAGTGAAACTTCGAGAAGCTGGACACAGTGAAGAGTTCAGTGGAATACACAAGAGTATCCGGGTCGCTGTCGAACAGATGGAAACTGCTGCTGCTAAGAAAGATTATGAGAAAGCACAATTCTTCCGCGAACAAGAGGTAGTTGCTCGTGAGAATCTTCGGATCGTGCGTGAGAAATTTGACGTCAAGTCTGGTAACAGACGGATAACGGTCAACAAGGGCGACATAGACGAGGTCGTGTCTAAGTGGACTGGTGTGCCTCTCACTTCTATCAATCAGGATGAGGGAGACAAACTGATCCGGATGGAGAAAGAACTGCACCGCCGTGTCATCAGTCAGGATCAGGCGATTTCAGCATTGTCACGAGCCATTCGGAGATCTAGGGCTGGTCTTAAGTCCCCCGATCGACCCGTCGGAAGTTTTATTTTCTTGGGACCGACGGGTGTCGGAAAAACTGAGCTCGCGCGCGCGCTGGCGAGTTTCTTGTTTGGCAGCGATTCTTCGCTGGTTCGCTTCGATATGTCTGAGTACATGGAGAAGCATTCCGTTTCGAAGTTGATCGGTTCTCCACCTGGGTACGTTGGTCATGAAGAAGGGGGTCAGCTAACTGAAAAGATTAGACGGAATCCTTACTCCATCGTTTTATTGGATGAGATTGAAAAAGCCCATCCAGATTTGTTTAACATTCTTCTCCAGATATTTGAGGACGGTCACCTAACGGACGGCTTAGGTAACCGGGTAAACTTTAAGAGCACAATTATTATCATGACGTCGAACATCGGTGCCCGCGACATTCAAAAACAAACATCAGTTGGATTTAAGTTGTCAGATGCTCAGGATATCCGTAAGAGCGTTACAGATATGGTTCTTAGTGAAGTCAAGAAGACGTTTAATCCAGAATTCGTAAATAGAGTTGATGAAATCATTGTTTTTGAGGCGCTTTGTGATGACGATATGAAAGAGATTGCTAAGATATTAGTTTCTCAATTAAACGGTCGTCTCCTAGAACGGCAGCTCCAGATCAGCTTGGCCCCGGAAGTCATCGACTGGATAATCGATCTCACGTGCAACGACCGGTTGTACGGAGCGCGGCC
Organism: Vicinamibacterales bacterium; assembly: GCA_965249535.1. GTDB lineage: Bacteria > Acidobacteriota > Vicinamibacteria > Vicinamibacterales. Next base: position 564,299 of record OZ252241.1, on the reverse strand, counting down.
CTTGAGACGGGCAATCCAGCGTTACGTGGAAGATCCTCTTGCGGAGGAACTCATTCAAGGTAACCTACGGGGTGGTGAGATTGAGGTCTATCTGGAAGGGGGGCAACTTGCCTACCGAACACTTGGTCAGGCTTACGCAGGCCGGCTACTGGCCTAGGACGTCTAAAATCTTGTAAGCTAGATAGTTCCTGGCTGGTTCGAGCTCCGGTCTTGGACGTGCAACCTAAGCAGTTTGTTGGCGGGGGGGGGGGCCTGGGTCTGGTACGCTCGTCCCGGGTGTATGTATTATGAGTCGACAGTCCGTTTTTCCGCTTATTTTACTCGCGGTTATCCTCGTAACCACAAGTCTAATAACATCGGCCGACGAGGCTGATGCTGTGTTGAGTGAAGTGGCGCAGAGTCCACAACCACCCACTGATTCACCTCGTCTCTTGCACACCATCGAGCTGCGATTTCCAGACCAGGGTGATGTTTCAATGGTTCAACCGGAAACGTACCTGTATTACATGGAGATCAAGGAGCATGTTAGTCGACCCTCAGAAGGAATTTGGGTACCGTACACGAGCGAGATCGAGGAAATTATTCTTGAGGATTTCCAGCGCCTGTGGAGCACAGAATTCTTGGACGACATTTCGATCGAAGTCGTAGACGACCCTTTTGAAAACGGTGTTGAGGGTGCTCGTGTAATTTTTAACCTTGAGGAGCGCCAGCGTGTAAAGATTGTCCGGTACACAGGCTCTGAGGAATTTGATCGAGGAGAAATCGAAGAGAAGCTAGAAGAAGCTGGTCTAGAGATTCGCCTCGACACGTTCATCGATCCTAGGTTAATAAGCCAGGTAGAGGCGGCCGTCAGACAATTATATTCAGATGGAGGGTACCAATTTACGGAGATAAGCCATGAGATCATACCCGTTGCAGGTGGTCCGAAGCTCGTCCACCTAACCTTTAATATTAATGAGGGTCCGAAGGTTCAGGTTAAGAAGATCAAGTTCGTCGGGAATGTAGCTATGAGTGACGGGAAACTAAAGGGAAAGATGAAGGGTACCCGCGAACGACGGTGGTTATCTTGGATCTTCGGCACTGGGACTTATAAACCGGCTAGGTATGAAGAAGACGCGATTAACATAATTGCGTACTATCGCGATCAAGGTTACATCGCCGCACAGGTTGGTCAGCCAGAAGTGGAATATGTAGAGTTTTCTGAGGATCGAGAAACAAGAGGCGTAGAGCTTCGCATATCTGTTGACGAAGGTGAACGATATCGAATCGGCGATATCACATTTGATGGCAATACTGTTGTGCAGTCGGAAGGATTACTGAGGTTGTTTAAGGCCGAGTCTGGAGAATTCTATAGCGAAAAGGACATGCGAGAGGGTTTGGATAAGGCAAGAGAATTGTACGGACGGCTTGGATACTACGAATTTACAGGTTTTCCAGATCTTACCTCACGCGATCTTGATTCCAGTGTCGATCGAAACGACACGAGTAGTGGTACTACAAGCCGCACTCAGAGAAGTTCTCAACCAATCGTTGACGTGACGTTACGGATGCAGGAGGGAATGCAGTATTTCGTTAATCGGATCACATTCGTTGGTAACAAACAAACCCATGACGAAGTGATTCGTAGAGAGATACATTTGGTCGAGAATGGAGTATTTGATACCGATGCACTAAAACAAAGTATCCGGCGGATCAACCAACTGGGGTATTTCAAGCCGATAGATCTTGAAACTAATGAGGGCGTCACTGTCGACAAAGGAGAGGAAGAAAACGAAGTGGATGTGACCTTAGCCCTAAATGAGCAAAATCGAAACCAACTGACATTTGGTGCCGGTCATTCAGAGTGGTACGGGTTTTTCGGTCAAATTTCGTTCCAAACTCAGAATTTCCTGGGGAAAGGTCAAAGGTTGTCGCTTATGGCCCAGAGTGGAACTCGATCAAAAAACTACAGTTTGACCTTTACCGAGCCATTTATGTTTGGTCGTCCCAACAGTGGGTCCTTCAGTGTATTTAGACGAGACCTTCATTTCATTGGAGCGTACCAGGAATCGTCAGTTGGCTCCACTGTTACGACTGGGCGCCGGATCGCCAGATTTGCACAAATATTTACGAGTTACAGCTACGAACAGACTCACGTTGACAAGGTGAACCCACTGTTTTTTAACAGTCCATACTTCATGAGAAACCCTTTTCTTCAGGATGCGTTACTCCTTGGGTCTGGTGGAGCTCGTACTGTTAGCAAGGTCACTCCGAGCATAATGTACGACTCTGTGGACCACCCGATTTTTCCAACGACAGGCAAACGTTTCAGTGCAGCTTTCGAAGTGGCCGGCAAGGGCGGAAACACTAATTTTTATAAACCGATGCTTGAGACTGTCGTGTATATGCGCCATACGAGTCGAACATCGTTCGGCGCTCGTGCGCAGTACCAGTTCATTCGCACATACGGAGGAACAGAAGCCTCAGTACTGCCAATTTTCGAGCGTCTTTGGCTCGGGGGTGAGTACAGTGTCCGCGGGTATGACATCCGGACGATTGGTCCAAAAGCTGAGTATAGTGCGTTCGTGATTGGTGGGAGTAAGAGTGTACTGTTAAATGCTGAATACATTGTGACCGTTACTGAACCAGTTCGTTTGGTTTTCTTTTACGACGCTGGTCAGGTGCAGGACGAAGAAACAAGGTTAAGTATGGGCGATTTCAAGACGTCGACTGGAACAGAGGTACGTTTTATGATGCCGGTTGTGAATATGCCCATGCGGTTAATTTTTGCGTATAACCCACAGCGGGAAGGTATATTGACTAATCGGTTCAGACCGGCGAAAAAGTTTGCTGTCCGCTTCGCCGTTGGGACGACGTTTTAGAGTGACTTACACTTGGTATCGAACATTCGAGCATACTTACGAGGGGAATTGACCGATGAGAGTTCTGATCCTTACTATGGTGTTAAGCGTGTCGGTAATGACTTTGATATCAGCCCAGGCGCCGACTGAGGAACAGGCACCCTCGGGTCAGACGTTGACAAACGAAACTACACAAGCGTCTCCTCCTCCATTTCCGAGTGGTGCGACCATGGCTTACATAGATATCCAGCGGATCGCAACCGAGTCAATTGAAGGGCAGGCATTAACCGAGGAAGTTCAGAAACTGAGTGAAGCGAAGGTTGCAGAAATAGAGAAGGTGACTGGTCAGTTAGAAGAGAGCCAAGAGCGACTTCGTCAAGGCCAGACCATCCTTAGTAGTGACGCGGCCTTGCAGCTCCAAAGAGAGATCGACAGGATGCAGCGTGAGCTGACACGTCTCAATGAAGACGCGGAAGTTGAGGTAGGTGAACTTCGCCAAAAACTTCAGGCGCGATTTAACCAGAAACTTTTTCCGGTGATCACGCAAGTCGCAAACGACAAACAGCTACAGTTCATCTTTAGCGCGGTAGATGCGGGTCTTGTGTGGGCTAATGGGGACCTTGATTTAACGAGTGAGATCATTTCACAGCTCGATGCTGCGAGTGATGAGGTTCCGAATTAGACACCTTCGAGCGAATAATCTGATTCTAGACGGTGAGCTAAGTTTGGGTTGATAACGTAGAACCAACTACCGGAATTCGGAAAGGGATCGCTGAGTGGCTGTTGCGACGACCGATTATCGCGCTGTTGTATCCAGAGCAGATGTTAACATGTCGGCGTCACCTATATCCGTTGATATTGCCAGTATCCTCGATCGATTGTGTTACCGCTATCCTTCTCTATTAGTCGACGCGGTCGTTGAGCACGAACCGGGTAGACGGCTTGTGGCGGTCAAAAACGTCACCGTCAATGAAGAGTTTTTCCAGGGTCACTTTCCTGGAACTCCACTAATGCCAGGCGTATTGATGATTGAAGCGCTAGTGCAGGCTGCGACCATTCTGTTGCTTTACAATGATGATGGCCACTCAGCGACACGTGCTTTATTACGCCGCGTAACCAATGCGAAGTTCAGACGCCAAGTAGTACCAGGTGATCGATTGCGCTTCGTCGCGACCGTCGGTCAACGTCGTAAGTCACTAGCCCGAACTGAGGCCCTCGCTTATGTTGGTGATCAGTTGGTTGCGGAGGCCACGCTACTTATTAGGCTTGTGTCAGATGGTGTCCAAATTGATGCAACGGCTGTTGTGCACCCTGAGGCCAGAATTGGTGCAGGGACGGTCGTCGGTCCTTATGCAGTCATCGGCCAGCACGTGGAAATTGGGCAGCGATGTCACGTTGGTGCTTCGGTAGTGATCGATGGATGGACTCAAATTGGTGACGAGAACGAGATTTTTCCGTTTGCCTCTATCGGGCTAATACCACAAGATTTAAAATTCAGAGGCGAACAGACACAACTATTGATCGGTCGGCGCAACGTATTCAGAGAATCTGTTACGATTCACCGGGGCACACGTGGAGGAGGAGGAGTAACGAGGATAGGTGACCGCAATGTATTTATGGCCTATGCTCACGTGGCGCACGACTGTGTGATTGGTAACGAAACGATCTTTGGGAATGGTGCAACACTTGGTGGTCACGTGCTTGTCGAGGACAAAGCGACGATAAGTGCCTTTTCTGGTGTTCATCAATTCTGTAGAGTTGGGCGGCTGGCGTTCGTAGGCGGCTACTCAGTTGTGACAAAGGATGCGCTCCCGTATGCGAAGACCGTTGGTAATCGTGCTCGGATATATGGCCTCAATACGGTAGGCCTCAGCCGTAGAGGTTTTTCTGCGGAGACGATCGCGAAGCTGAAGGCAACCTATCGCTACTTACTGCAATCAAAACTCAACACCACGCGTGCTCTGAGCCGGATCGATAGAGATCCGACGCTAAGGTGTCCGGAGGTTCAGTATTTAGTGGATTTTATCCGCACCTCCAAACGTGGTGTGAATCTAAGGCGGCCAGCCAGGCGTGTCGAGGAAGTGCCAGATGAATAGCAAGACTGTTGTAATAGAGACTAGTCCTATGTCTCGACGAGCTGGTGCTTGGCATAAGGCACGACGATGCGCATCGGTCTGATTGCCGGCAATGGGCGTTTCCCGTTGCTAGTGCTTGATGAGGCGCTCCGCATGGGTCACGACGTCACGGTTGTGGCCATCCGAGAAGAGACAAATCCAGAAATCAGCGAACACGTCGCTACCGGTACGCCGGTCGAACTTAATTGGGTGTCTCTTGGACAGCTTGGTAAATGTATCTCTATTCTCAGACGTTCAGGTGTATCGAAGGCTCTGATGGCAGGACAAGTCAAGCACAATAGACTATTTTCTCGGATAGTGCCTGATTTAACGTTACTAAGTGTTTTGCGCCGCGCCAAGACCAAGAATACAGATGCGTTAATATCGGCAGTGGCTGATGAAATGCGTGATCAAGGAATAGACTTAGTTGATTCGACCGTTTTCTTGCGACCTCTGTTGGCTAAATCAGGAATATTAAGTCGTAGAGTGCCCTCAAGAGAAGAGCAGACTGACTTTGACTTTGGCTATCGAATCGCTGACACTATCGCCGGACTTGACGTCGGACAAACGATTGCTGTGAAGGATCAGGCAGTCGTTGCGGTTGAAGCAATGGAAGGAACTGATGAGGTCATGACACGTGCGGGTAAACTGGCTGGTCCTGGTATCCGGGTAGTAAAGGTTGCTAAACTTGACCAGGATATGCGTTTCGATGTTCCGGTGGTGGGCGTGTCAACGCTTAAGGTAATGGGGAAGGCAAGAGCGTCGGCGTTGTCAATCGATGCTGGTAAAACTCTTATCCTTGATGGTGAGACGTTTATTCACGAAGCTGATAGAGCAGGTATCGCGGTGGTAGGAAGGTCGACCAAGATGGAAGATGCCAGAGAGTGAGTGGTGACCGACTAGTGCGGATAGCGGTCGTGGGGGCTGGCTATCTTGGTCGCCATCATGCCCGTATTCTTGTAGGACTACCAGGAGTTGAGCTGATTGCGATCGCAGATACGAATGCTAAACGTGCCGAGGAAACGGCCGATAAGGTTGGTGTTTCAGCGACGACAGATTTTAATGAATTGTTCGGTCAGGTCGAGGCCGTTACACTTGCTGTGCCAACAGATGTTCACCGAAACGTAGCCATTCCTTTCCTTGAGCGCGGAGTCTCGGTTCTTGTTGAAAAACCGATCGCCCGTTTGGTCAGTGAAGCTGATGAAATGATCTCAGCTGCCTTGAAGTCAAAGGCGACTCTTATGGTCGGTCATACTGAGCGCTATAATCCTGCGACTGACGTAGCATTGCCACTCGCTAAGAATCCACGTTTCATCGAAGTTCATAGACTTGGAGTTTTCGCGGCTCGAAGTCTCGACATCGATGTAGTTTTCGATCTCATGATCCACGATCTCGATGTAGTGTTAGCCATGGTTCAATCGGAGGTGATGGCTATCGAAGCTGTCGGTGTACCAGTACTAACTGGGAAAGTCGACATTGCCAATGCGCGAATCAGGTTTAAGTCTGGATGCATTGCGAATTTAACGGCGAGCCGAATCAGTTGCGATCGTGTTCGCAAAATACGATTTTTTCAACCTGACGGCTATATTTCGATCGATTATATAAAGCAAGAAGTAGAGTCATGGCGTTTGGTGCGTACGGACAACAACAAGCCCAGTATTGAAGGTGGAAAACTGGACGTGTCCTTAGAAGAACCTCTACGCGAGGAGTTAGCTGACTTCGTGAGAGCGATCCGCTCTGGCACGAACCCTCGTGTTACAGGTGAAGATGGTAGGCAGGCACTTGTACTAGCGCAACAAGTAGCTGATGCTATGGTGGGCACTCTCTAGAGGGCATCTGAGATTTTCAAGGAGTTATTTTTGAAGAGTATCTGAATAAGTTAGCATGTGACCTTACGGCACTAAACCGTTGTTAAGGCAAGAGCTGATTTTTTGACGGTTGTTACTCTATGTATCGCGATCTTAACGAATACTTGTCGGCTCTCGAGGAACGTAACCTACTTACGCGTATCGTTGATCAGGTCAATCCACATCTAGAAATTTGTGCAGTGACGGATCTGGAGTGTAAGTCAACTAACGGTGGTCAGGCCTTTCTTTTTGAGAATCCTACGGGGTATGACATACCAGTGGCGACAAATCTATTCGGCTCGATGGAACGGATGTGCATGGTCCTTGGTGTGAAATGTCTAGACGACATAGCCAAAGAAATCGCTGAATTGATTGAGCCTCGCACACCGTCTGGACTGGTCGATGTGCTAAAACTCCTGCCATCTGTGAGTCGTCTTAAAGATCTGATGCCGAAAGTTGTGCGGGCCGCTCCCTGTCAGGAAGTAGTAAAACAAAATGGAACTCTAGATGAAATTCCAATACTGCAGTATTGGCCTGACGACGGGGGGAGATACATTACCTACCCTCTGGTAATAACTAAAGATCCAGAAACGGGTGTTCGCAACTTAGGTGTCTATCGTATGCAAGTGTTTGATGGAAGGACGACCGCCATGCACTGGCAGCGCCACAAGGGTGGTGCACAGCATTATCGGGTGGCTGAGCAGAGGGGTGAAAGACTCGAGGTTGCGGTTGCTCTGAGTCCGGATCCCGTGCTTGCTTATTCGGCAACGGCACCGGTACCGGAAGGGTTGGACGAGCTAATGCTTGCAGGACTACTTTCGCGCCGACGTGTTGAAGTCGTCAAATGCATAACGGTAGACCTGGAAGTACCGGCGAGTGCTCAGATCGTACTTGAAGGCTATGTGAATCCTGGAGAGAGACGTTCCGAAGGTCCATTTGGCGATCACACTGGTTTCTATTCACTTAAGGATGACTTTCCTGTGTTTCATGTTCAGTGTATAACCTATCGAAAACACCCGATCTACCTAACAACTGTCGTTGGGATTCCACCAATGGAAGATTACTATTTAGGTAAAGCGAGTGAACGAATTTTTTTACCACTCATCAGAAAGACACTACCTGAAATTGTAGACATGCATTTTCCTGCGGAAGGTATTTTTCATAACCTTGTCATTGTTTCGATCGATAAGAGATACCCAGGGCATGCACGTAAGATTATGAATGCTTTTTGGGGTTTAGGTCAGCTTATGTTTTCCAAAACGATTGTGGTAGTTGATCAGGACGTCGATGTTCAGAATCTAAGTGAGGTGGCGTGGATCGTTGGGACACATATCGATCCGAAGAGAGATATTCAATTTACTGAAGGTCCAGTCGATGATCTGGAGAATGCATCACCAAGGCCAGCATTTGGCAGCAAGATGGGGATTGATGCGACAAGAAAATGGGCATCTGAGGGGTTCATTAGAGAATGGCCACGTCGACTTGTAACAACCGAAGCAGCCGGGCAACAGGCGATTCAAATTTTGAAGCGGTTAAATCGCAATATCTGAATTACTCCCTGTGCAGGATAAGTGGACTCAAGCCTAATTGAGATAGCGGACAAGATTACTGCTGGGCGACGTCTACGCGAGTCTGAGGTGGTCGCCGTTATGGCGACTAATGATCTACTAGCGATCGGAAGGCTTGCCGACGAAGCTAGGCGTCAACGCCATGGTGACAGGATTACTTTTGTCAGAGTAGCCGAAATCCGTGTGACTGATGATCCACAAACACGGAAGCAAAAGGAGCTCATGACTGCGGGCGAGTTGAGGATCGTGGGAAGTCCTCCTTCGTTCGACAGAGCACTGAGCTTTGTCCGTGCTGTTGTAAACGTATCGGATGGTACTCCTGTAACCGGTTTTTCTCTGAACGACCTGGAGAAATTGTGCACGGTAGAATCGATGAGGTTGGAAGATGCACTATCTCGGTTACGTGATGCGGGGTTGGCTCTCATTAGTGAAGCTGAGGTTGAGCAGCTACAAGATCCTTTAACTGTATTTTCTACTGCAGGTAGAGTTGGTCTTGGAGTGGCTCGCTTGACGATTTCGACTGTTGAGGTTTCGGCTCGGTTATCATTGTTTCAACGTGTGGCTGGTTGGCAGACCGTGGCTGGTGTGGTACGAGCATTTGTACCACTACCGCGCGCTGTTTCACGAGAATGGCCATCAACTGGATACGACGACATAAGGCAGGTTGCACTTGCACGACTCCTGGTCGACAATATCGAGTCGATTCAGGTCGATTGGCGCCAATCTGGACCAAAATTGGCACAGGTGGCACTTACCTTTGGTGCTGATGACGTAGACGGTGTGTCTCCGGTTGATACATCTGATTTGGGACGCCGCCGCACCGCCATCGCTGAGATTCGACGTAACATTGAAGCCGCCTCATTCGTTCCCGTCGAACGTAATGGGTACTTTGAACCTTTAAGATGACATTGATTAGGATAGGTGCAGTTAACTATTTGAATGCGAGGCCCTTAGTGTATGGTCTCGACCGACAGGCGGCTCGTTTTTCATTGCGGTTTGATACTCCTTCGAGGTGTGCAAATCTTCTCCATGAAGGAGCAATTGACGTGGGCTTAATCCCTTCAATCGAGTATGCTCACCGTTTCGATGTGCATATTCCACGATCCGACTATCATGTGGTGTCGGATGTCGGAATCATGTCGGTTGGGGCTGTTGCGTCAGTCGCTCTTTTTACGTCGCGACCGACTTCTGCAATTCGATCCGTCGCTGTCGATAGAAGTTCACGAGCCTCGGCTGCTCTCCTTCGTGTTTTGTGTGCTCAGTGGTTTGATATTGAGCCAAAGTTTGTGACGTTATCACCAGATCTTGGAGCGATGTTGAAGCGGTGCGACGCAGCATTAATCATTGGGGATGTGGCTTTGTTTGCAGATTATGAATCCGATGGACTCGAAAAGATTGATTTAGGAGAAGAATGGACGGCGATGACAAGTCTGCCATTTGTTTGGGCATTCTGGGCTGGTCGTCCGAATGCCATCGGTTCGGACGATATTAGAGCGCTTCAGACTGCCAGAGATGAAGGAGTTGCAGTTCGTGATACCGTTGCAAGTGCCTACTATCCGAACGATGAACAGAAAGTGAAACGGGCTGAGCAATATTTGCGTGAGAACATAAAATACAATCTTGATGAGCAGGCATGGCTTGGGTTTAGGAAGTTTCTCGACCTGGCAACAGATTTAGGAATTGTGCGGAGTAACCGTGGAGTCCAGTTCTATTAACAAATGTGTTAGAGCTCACTGGTTGGTATCGTGGGGACGATGAAAATTGATTCAGTCGTAACAAAGGTGGTCGCCGGTGAGAGGTTAGGGCCTGCTGAAGCACTCGTGCTGTATAGAGAGGCATCTACGCATGTTTTGGGGCAGCTGGCCGACATGATTCGGAAGCGTAAACACGAGCGAGGTGTTGTTACGTACATCATTGACCGCAACGTGAATTACACAAATATTTGCGTTGCTCGTTGTAACTTTTGTGCATTTTATCGGTCCGTTGGATCAACTGATGGTTATGTGCTTGGGTTTGAGGAAATATTTCGAAAGATTGATGAAACTATTGCTGTTGGAGGTGTCCAGTTACTCCTTCAAGGAGGGCACAACCCCGATCTCCCCTTGGAGTGGTACGAGGATCTGTTCAAGGCAATCAAGTCACGATATCCAACTTTCCGTCTCCATGCCCTTTCACCCCCAGAGATTATCCACCTTTCTCGGTTGTCGAACCTGGTTATTCCTACGGTCATTGAGCGTCTCGTTAAAGCTGGACTGGACAGTATCCCTGGTGGGGGCGCTGAGATTCTGGTTGATCGAGTTAGGGAGCTTCTTAATTGTAGTGGGAAAGCAACAAGTGATGAGTGGTTAGACGTTATGCGTCATGCCCACAGCGTTGGGTTACGTACGACATGCACAATGATGTACGGAAGTGTAGAGGATCTCAGTGAACGAATTGAACACCTTATTCGCCTTCGAGAGTTACAGGATGAGACTGGCGGGTTCACAGCATTTATTACATGGAGTTTTCAGCCGGAGAACACGGAACTAGGCGGTTCTGAAGTGACCGGAATAGACTACCTTCGAACGCTCGCGATGGCAAGGGTAGTATTGGATAACGTCGAAAACCTTCAGGCATCTTGGGTTACGCAAGGCGGTAAGGTTGGTCAATTAAGTCTGTCGTATGGTGCGAATGACATGGGAAGTGTAATGATTGAAGAAAACGTCGTTCGTGCGGCAGGGGCGAGTTATTGTATGGACGAAGTCGAAATTGTTCGAAACATTGAGAACGCAGGTTTTATACCAAAACGTCGGAACATGCATTACCAGATCATTGGTGATCCCGCTTTTCGTGATACAACAATACCACGGCAGACGAACTTAGCAGTGGCGCGTGCAAGTGGCGATGCCAGTATCCCACCTGAGCTTTACGGATATTCTGCCCGCAGTCGCACAGGAAAGCACCAGAGAACTAGCCGTTAGATTACGAGTTTGTCTCGGGTACCAACTCCTACTCTGAACAACTGGAATACGGTTTCTAGGAGATATTGAAATATTTGATCCCAAAGGCGAAGTAGGGCTAGTTGATCGGGAACGCGAACTATTGAGAATTAATTGGGGACCTGAGAGACGCCGATAATGACGTGTTCAGAGGTTTCAGATAGTGGAGGGATGGTTCGGTATCATTCTGCCTGGCTTCTCCCAATCACCGGTCCACCGATCCGCGATGCATGGATAGATGTCTGCGATGGCCGCATTCTTGAGTTTGGAACGATGAATCACCGAAAGCCATTGTCGAGAAAGGTTCGGAAGATCGATCTGGGTTGTACGGCGGTTCTCCCGGGATTAGTGAACGCACATACTCACTTAGAACTATCATGGTTGCGTGGATTGGTTCCACCAACTTCAAGTTTGCCGTTGTGGGTACGAAGCCTGTTAGCTAAGCGTGCTGAAGCGCAAGGTGACGAAAGCGAGGCAATTGTAGCGGCAATCGAGGAGTCGTGGCGGTCGGGGACAGCAATTGTTGGAGACATTAGTAACACCCTGGACTCAGTAATACCATTGTCCCGTGGCCGGTTGGTCTCTATCGTCTTTAAGGAGATTCTTGGATTTGATGTGGAGTGTCCAGAAGATCTTGTAGGAAAAGCAGTCGCCATGATTGTCAATACTCCGTCAAATGAACGAGTCCGCCTCGGACTTGCAGCTCATTCCCCTTACTCAGTTTCACCAGGAGTGTTTCGATCTATGAAATTGGCAATGGGCCGCTTGGGTCCTAGCCCTTCCTGTGTGCACCTTGCAGAGTCCAAAGAGGAGCTCGAGTTTTTACGAAATGGGACGGGACCGTGGCGAGATCTACTTGTGGAGAAAGGTAAGGGGATCGCCCACTGGGAGCCACCAAACTGTGGACCGGTGGAGTATCTGGAACGGTTAGGATGGATTAATGAGCATGTGATCGTGGTACATGGTGTTCACTTGACAGAAGTAGAACTAGATCAACTAGCACGCCGCAACGTTGTTCTGGTGACATGTCCAAGAAGTAATGCTTGGACGGGTGCAGGAACGCCTCCAATTGAGAGATTTTATGCCTCCGGTGTGTCTGTGGCCATTGGTACTGATAGCTTGGCTAGTGCGCCAGACATGAATTTATTTAGTGAATTAGCTGAATTGAGATGTCTCGCCCCGACTGTGGCCGCGGCAACTCTTTTGAAAAGTGCTACAGTTCGAGGTGCTGAGGCATTCGGTTTTGGTTCAGACTACGGGTCGATAGAACCAGGTCGACTCGGTGCGCTTATTTCCGTTCGTATTCCAGAAGTGGTGGAGGATGTGGAAGAATATCTGGTGAGTGGGATATGGCCAGATGACGTAAGTTGGTTGAATGTAGGGATGCCTGGTCTCGAATCTCCGAGTGACTAGCATGATGCTTAAGCGGCTCAAGATCTATGCGTCATTTGTCCGATTTAGTCACTCAGTCTTCGCACTACCATTCGCACTAACTGGGTCGTTATTGGCGACAACAAATAGCAAACTATCACTGGTTGTCATTGGTTGGGTTCTCGTGGTCATGGTGTCAGCTCGGACTGCAGCAATGGGTTTTAACCGTCTGGTTGACGCAGATATCGACGCACTAAATCCGCGAACGAGAGCTCGGGAGCTCCCGCTTGGAGTCATTTCTAGAACTGAGGCTCTGACATTGGTTGTGGTATCAGCAGTAACGTTTGTTGCTGTGTGTGCTCAACTCAGTTTGATATGTTTGGCATTATCACCCGTTGCATTAGCGATCGTATTTTGGTACTCCTTGGCGAAGCGCTACACAACATACAGTCAATTTTTTCTTGGACTCGCCATGGCAGTCGCCCCGGTGGGTGGATGGCTTGCCGTGGGTGGTCGTGCAGGTTGGGAACCTTGGATCCTCGGCCTCGCAGTTGGTACTTGGGTTGGAGCTTTCGACATTTTGTATGCCTGTCAGGATGTCAATTTCGACCGCCGACATGGTCTACGCTCGATCCCAGTGAGGTTTGGTATCCCAAATTCTCTTTTGATGTCACGCGGATTGCACATTGTCACGGTCGTTGCTCTAGCAGCACTGGCGGTGGTCTCGCCGCTCGGGCCACTGTATCTGGGAGGTGTCTGTGGCGTAGCTGTTCTTCTTGCGTACGAACAATCTCTGGTGTCTGCAAGAGATCTCTCTCGCGTGAAGCGTGCTTTTGATCTCAACGGTTATGTGGGCATCTTCTATTTAACAATGACGGCCCTTGCTCTCTATGTCCATGAGTAAACAGAAACGTCTCGTCGTTGGAATAACTGGTGCCAGTGGCGCACTATACGCGGCACGAACACTGGCTGTGTTACTAGAGAAAGGATTCCAAGTAGACTTGGTGGTATCAGACCTCGGTCGACGGCTACTAAAAGAAGAATTGGGCGATGTTACCATTGACCGCTTGATCGATTACTTGGTGTCGAAGTACGGCCCAGAGATTAGGGAAGGTTCTCTTGCCGTAAGTGGTAACAAAGACGTCGGTGCAAGGATTGCGAGTGGAAGTAACCAGTGTGCCGCGATGGTCATAGTGCCCTGTTCTATGAAGACGATGGCCGGTGTCGCTCACGGCCTGTCTCGTAACCTCATCGAGCGAGCGGCTGATGTGATGTTGAAGGAGAGGCGTAAATTGATCGTTGTTCCGAGAGAGACACCCATGAGCATTGTACAACTCCGTAACATGCTGCTCTGTGCGGAGGCTGGTGTTTTCGTCGTTCCGGCGATGCCGGCTTTCTACCAAGGACCGAACACACTTGATGACCTTGCAGATTTCATGGCTGGAAAGATCCTTTCTGCCCTCGATATTGAGCACAACCTCTATCAACCATGGACGGGATGAGCGACAAACCAGGCGGTTCGAGTCGATTGAATAAAACTAATTCAGTTGGTACTTCGATTGGACATGACAAAGATCCCACCCGTATTGCGGCTATGTTCGATGACATTGCAGACCGCTATGATATCCTGAACCATATCCTAAGTGTTGGTCTTGACTATCGGTGGCGTGCTCGGGCTGTTAGTGTTCTCACCCTCTCTGGTACCGAAACCCTTCTTGACCTTTGTACTGGGACGGCAGACCTTGCCATTGCAGCGGCGAAGCGAGGAAATGGGAATCCTGGGCGTGTCATCGGTATTGATTTTTCTGAACGGATGCTCCGTTTTGGTCAGACCAAGTTACGCGAGGCACATATAAGGTGTGTGCAACTAACTCAGGCGGATGCGGCGCATATTCCGCTTATTGATGGATCAGTTGATGCCGTCGTAATAGGTTTTGGTATTCGCAATGTTCTTGACCTAGGTAGGGTGTGCGCGGAGGTCTCACGTGTTCTCAGGCCTGGAGGCCAATTAGTGATCATAGAATTTGGAGTTCCACGTCGGCGCAGCCTCAGCTCATTCATTTACTGGTACGTGAGGCGAGTACTTCCCTGGATCGGCAGAATAATATCTCGGCATCAGAAAGCCTATACCTACCTTCCGGCGTCCATTAGTGCATTTTCATCGCCGGTAGCCCTGTCCAAACTTCTCAGAGCGTCTGGTTTCTCGGTACTCCAGATCTCTTCCTTAACATTTGGGATGGTTTATCTGTACGTTGCGACGAAAGATCTTGTCCACCCGTTAAATTAGTCTTAAGTGCAAGGTTCATTCAACCTGGTATAATTATCTAACTTCCTGATGTACTTTGACTTCCGGGGGACCTATCTCGAGACGCCAACGGTTGAGAGCGCAGTTTCACGGCGTGAGAGCCTATTGGTGTCTTTATTCCTGCATTTGGTGGTGTTTGCAATTTTGGTGCTTGTTCCTGAGCTTCCAGTGTTCCGTGCGGCTGCGGAGCGGCAGGCAGCGCGACTAGAGGAACTCGCTGAATTACAACGCCAGCGGGAGAGAGAACAAGATCGCGATCGTTTTGTCTTTGTTGAACCTCTCTTTGATATTGAGGCATTCGAACCATTAGAGGAAGCAGTGCTTTCTGATAAGGATCGTCTGGCGACGGCGCCCGAACGGGCCGAGATGCCCACCAATGATCTTCCATTAGCACTCGGAAATTCATTTGAGCAAGTGGAAGCTGAGCGCCCGATAGAAGGACTTAGCGAGCTCGCACAGGTCGACCCTGGTAATAGGGAACGAATGGACCTAGACCAATTGGAAGGAGCAGGAGAAGATACGGAAACGGTAATCGAAGAAAAGGACGAAATTGGCAAAGGCCTAGAATCAGGATTAGAGTCGTTGTTAGCACGCCAGGCTGGTGATGAACCAGAAACTGAAGTGAGAGAGAATCTGCTTGGCGATGCTTTGCGTAATCTAGACCGGTACGTTAGGCAGGAAAGCTTCCACAATCCAACGGGTGATGTAAGTAAGTATGGCCCATGGATCCAGTTTGATACAAAAGGGGTTGAGTTTGGACCTTGGATTCGTCGTTTCGTTGCCCAGGTTCGGCGCAATTGGCAGATGCCATACGCAGCGATGTCGATGCACGGTCACGTAGTTATCACGTTCTATGTTCACAAGGATGGAACGATGTCTGAGTTCAACGTTGTTGGTCCTTCAGCAGTTGAAGGATTCAATAATGCGGCTCTAAATGCACTACTATGGTCAACTCCAACCCATCCTTTGCCGCCAGAGTATCCGTCTGATCGGGCATTTTTTACTGTCACCTTCTTCTACAACGAGACTCCACCACCTGCTAACTGATACCCAAATATTTAGTTGTGGTGGTAAGCGATTCTAAACAGGAAGATGCGAATGCATCCGTTGCTTGTCGCCATTGTTGGGCCAACAGCAACTGGGAAAAGTGCATTGGGCTTGTCGCTTGCAAGACGGTTTGGGGGTGAGATTGTCAGTTGTGATTCAACAGCTGTTTATCGTGGGTTCGACATTGGTACCGAGAAACCCACAGTCACCGTACGGAACCTTGTTCCTCATCACTTGATCGATGTTGCTGAACCGACAGAAGATTACTCTGCAGCTCGGTACAGTAGAGAGGCGTCAGCGGTCGTTAGGGCGATTACAGGTCGTGGTCGTTTACCAATCTTGGTAGGAGGTACGGGACTGTACTATAGAGCACTGACCCGTGGATTATTTCTAGGGCCAGGTCGAGATGTTCGCTTACGTCAGAGACTGTTTAACGTGGCGAGGAAGCGTGGTGTTGCAGCTCTTCACAGGATGGTTGGGCGAATAGACCCAGTTTCGGCTCAGCGAATTCATTACAGAGACGAGAAGCGCCTGATACGTGCGCTAGAAGTGTATTCCTTGACTGGGATCTCGCTTACGAACCATTTTACTTCGACCTTCTCGCCTATCAAGGAATACGAGGTTCTTTCAATTGCGCTCAGACTTTCAGCTAGTGACACTGCAACTCGTGTGGTTCGCAGAGTTGAAACGCAGTTCAATCAAGGGCTACTAGATGAAATTCGTGGACTGCTTTCTAGGGGAGTACCTGAAAAAGCACGACCGTTTGGTGGATTGGTCTATCGGCAAGCCCTTGATCATCTAAGAGGACTTTACGATGAGGCGACGACTCGAGAGTTGATCGTACGTGAAAACAGACGCTATGCTAGGCGACAGTTGATCTGGTTTCGTAAAGAGCCTAATCTAACTTGGATTGATTTGGCAGGTGAGTGTCCAGAGGCTTTACACGCTGCCGACAAGCTGCTTACCGTCCAACTACGTTCCTGAAATAGGCTTGGTGAAGGTCGACGAGCTGCCATTTAATTGATCACCGTGAATAATGAATATGAGGGTCGTTGGATGTGTGTCAAGTGGATGTGAGGTTTCGATTCTTCCATGAGTAGTATTCGTGCAGAGCTGGAAGCACGGGAGGTGCAGTTTTTGGCATCTTATGCGTGCAGGAGTGCTGATTCAAAGGGCCGATTGCAGTTCGAGTCCCCGGATCCAGTTCGTCCGGCATTTCAACGAGACCGTGACCGGATCGTCCATAGTAAGGCGTTCCGCCGGCTTAAACACAAGACCCAAGTATTCTTCGCACCGACTGGGGATCATTATCGAACACGCCTTACGCATACACTTGAGGTCTCACAAATAGCTCGTACGATAGCAAAGGCCCTGCGATTAAACGAAGAACTGACCGAGGCAGTGGCTCTAGGCCACGATCTTGGTCACACACCGTTTGGGCACGTCGGGGAGCGAGTTTTGAATACTCTCGTTTCCGGTGGATTCAACCACTATACCCAAAGTCTTCGCATCGTTGATGTCTTAGAACAGAGTGGTCGAGGGTTGAATCTTACGTGGGAAGTGCGTGATGGTATCGCTAAACACTCGAAGGGTAAAGGAGGATCGCCAGTTGGCGCAGATCTCGAGCACCGTGTGGCAACTCTTGAGGGACAAGTTGCGCGAGTGGCTGACATCGTTGCTTACGTTAACCATGATATAGATGATGCCATCCGTGCAGGTATTCTCCATGTTTCGGACCTGCCTCAAGAATCTGTTAGGATTCTTGGGAAAACATCGTCTGAACGTATTGGGCGTATGGTTACAGATGTGGTGCAGCAAACAATTGGTAACGGTGTTCCAGATGAGATTACGATGAGCCCGGATGTACTTCAAGGTACGCTCGATTTGAGAGCCTTCTTGTTCGGTACTGTCTACGAGAATAGTGTTGCAACAGCCGAATTTGAGAAGGTATCGGGTATTCTTGGTGGGCTATGGTCCAAAGTAAAGGAGCAGCCTGAGGAGTTTCTTGACCGACGAACACTTGAGGTGGACGGTGTTGACACTGCGGCGAGAGATTTCCTTGCCGGTATGACGGACCGTTTCGCCGTCAACCTCTTTGAGAGATTGTTTGTTCCGAAGCCGTGGGCCGCGCAAACAATTCCGTGAACGTAAACGGACGAATTTTAAGAAGGATATTGTAACCTTGTCGACCGTTATGAACGACCATTGGAAAGATTTCAGCAGCTGGCGGGGTAGAGTTTATACAGGATTCTGATCATGCTAGAATCTCAGGATCTGGATGATAAAGCTGGACCTAGAACATCCCTACTCTTCGATCTGCGCCGAATGCATGGTTCAAAAGACCACTTCGAGCAGACGTATCCAGCAGGGATGTTTGATTTCAAGAACGAGGATTATGTTGTTTCTGGCGCAACACGGCTTTCACTAAATGTATATAAGAACAGGGATCGGTATCGGATGGTGGGTCAATTGATTACGTCTCTTAAACTTTCGTGTTGTCGATGCACGGATGCGTTTCTCTGGCCGGTAGATCTCGGTCTCGATTTACTTTACTTGCCTGAGTCCGGTAACTTAGGGGAGGGTGATGTCGAGATCGAAAAGAGCGATTTAGCGACCGCCTACTATTACGAGAATAAGATAGACCTTGGGCAGTTGATGCGGGAACAATTCTACCTTGCTCTTCCCATGAAGCCACTCTGTAACAAAGAGTGTCTGGGCCTGTGTGCCGTCTGTGGCGTGAATTTGAACCGGAATAGATGTGGTTGTATTCGTGCATGGGAAGATCCGAGATGGGAAATACTTAATAATTTGAAGTCTGAAAATATCGATGACTGACTTCACCCTAGCCCTGTGCTAGGTGAGCGATAGCGAAAGGTTTTACGATAAATGCCAAATCCGAAACGTCGCCATTCTAAGGCACGCACTGCCAAGCGTCGGACTCATGATACCCTGCAGCCCGTTCCGGTTAGTGAGTGTCCTCAATGTCACGAGGGCAAACAACCACATCAGGTGTGCCCACACTGTGGGTTCTACAAAGACCGTCAGGTTCGTGCGGTCAAGGAAGTTTGATAAATCGTGCCCGGATTAAGGATACACATCGCTATTGACGCGACGGGCGGTGATTTTGCACCATGCACCATTACGGAAGATTAGTGAAGGATTAGTCGAAGTTATTGAAGAACTTCTGAGTGATGAATTTAACCGAATGTTTAGTGCAAGGCTAGGGCACCTTTTGTCTCGGGAGGCGTTTAGGCGTTTTCTGGAGCGAGTTGACTATTCTGGATACGGTGGTGCTCCGCTGCTGGGTGTCGGGGGCTCTGTATTATCGGTCACGGTCACTCATCGGCAGAGGCTGTGCGTAACGCGATTGAAATGGCTTATCGCTTTGCGAACCAAGACTTCGTTAGAACGATTGCTAAAGAGGTTTCAACAGATTCTGTTCTTCAGGTATGACGGAGCTTTCATGCGTTTCAGTGTGGTTTACCACGTATCAAAAAACAACGAATCATGATCGCCTTTATATTTCCAGGTCAGGGATCTCAGCAGGTCGGGATGGGCAAAGCGCTGGCAGAGTCATTTCCGGTGTGTCGGGAGACGTTCGATGAAGCGGATGTGGCGCTCGATGAAACGCTTAGCAAGCTTTGTTTTGAGGGACCCGAACGAGAACTTATGATGACGGAAAACACGCAGCCTGCACTTCTGACTGTTGAGATTGCAACCTATCGACTCCTAGTATCCAAGGGGATTGTCCCGGAGTTCATGGCAGGTCATAGTCTCGGCGAGTATTCAGCTCATGTGGCGGCTGGTACGTTATCCTTCGCTGATGGGCTACGCATAGTTAGAAAGCGTGGCCGGTACATGCAGGAAGCGGTGCCCTTGGGGACTGGTGCGATGGCGGCAGTACTTGGATTAGACGGGTCAATTGTGTCGAAGGCATGCGCAGAAACAGGCCTGAATGAGGTTGTCAGCGCGGCGAATTTCAACGCACCTGGACAAGTGGTTATCGCGGGCACTATAAAGGCGGTTGCCCGAGCAACCACTAGAATGCTGGAGTTAGGGGCTAAGCGCGTCTTACAACTTCCAGTAAGCGCGCCATTCCATTGTGCCCTCATGAAACCAGCAGAAGAGAAACTGTCGCCGGAACTCCGTGCACTTTCAGTGTGTGATCCCAAGGTTCCAGTGATAGCCAACGTTGATGCGAAAGTTAAGCGACATGGAGCTGATGCGATTAATGCGCTAATCGACCAAGTCAGTTCTCCAGTACTCTGGGCAGATGTTGTCCGAAGACTTGCTTCAGAGGGTGTCAGTACATATATTGAGGTAGGTCCGGGGTCAGTCCTGAGTGGTCTCATTCGGAAGATCGATCGCAGAGCACGAATAAGTAGAATTGAAGATCCGGATGGCCTTTTGGCATTAGAGAAGTTGTTGATGTAAGTATGATTGATCTCACAGGTCGTGTTGCGATCGTTACTGGCGCATCTCGAGG
The DNA here is from genome assembly GCA_965249535.1 of Vicinamibacterales bacterium. GTDB lineage: Bacteria > Acidobacteriota > Vicinamibacteria > Vicinamibacterales. The sequence continues at coordinate 543,743 of OZ252241.1, read as the reverse complement.
CATCGGGCGTGCCGTTGCGATGGAGCTGGCGACCGTGGGGGCCAGCACAGTGGTGGCCGCACGAGCTAACCATGCCGAAGAAGTCGCATTAGAGATCATCGCAAATGGTGGTCAATCTCATGCGGTTAGTGCTGATGTAACGGATCAGGGGGACGTGAAACGTATGGTGGGTTCAACTCTTGAACGATTTGGCAGGGTCGATATTCTGGTCAATAATGCGGGAGTGGTGAATGATCAACTGGTACTACGGATGAAACGCGCAGCTTGGGACGACGTACTCGAAACTAACCTGACAGCCGTCTTTACCTGCACCCAAACGGTGCTACACCAGATGCTCAAGCAAAGGTCTGGGAGGATTATCAATATCAGCTCAGTGGTTGGGCAGACGGGGAATTCGGGACAGGCTAATTATGCAGCCTCGAAAGCTGGATTGATTGGGTTTGCTAAAAGTGTGGCGAAAGAAGTTGCCTCACGTGGTATCACCGTAAACGTAGTCGTGCCGGGTTTGATTGAGACTGATATGACTCGAGATATGATTGAAGGGGCGCAAAAAAGTTGGGCGTCTAATATTCCACTTGGCCGACCAGGGACACCAGCAGACGTGGCGGGGGCGGTATGCTTTCTGGCATCCGACAAAGCGGCGTATATTACGGGACAGGTTCTTGGTGTTAATGGCGGCTTGTACATGTAGGAGGCGTGATGATCGTCGGTGAGAAGGTGAAGAACATCATTGTTGAGCAGTTGGGTGTTGATGAGGAAGAAGTGACAGCGGATGCCTCTTTCGTCGACGATCTTGGGGCAGATTCGTTGGACACGGTTGAGCTCGTCATGGCATTCGAGGAAGAATTTGGTCTCGAGATACCAGATGAGGATGCAGAAAAGATCACACGAGTAAAAGAGGCTATCGAGTACATCGAGAGTCATGAAAAGAAAAAGAAATAGACTTTTCGGTCACGAAAGCCGGAGGTAGCTTGGCGAGGCGAGTTGTGATCACTGGCGTCGGGCTAGTGTCTCCACTAGGTCTTGAGACTTCAGTGACTTGGGCGGCACTGTGTGCAGGTCGGAGCGGTGTTGGCCCGATTACCCATTTCGACACTTCCGGTTTTAGTGTCAGGATAGCTGGCGAGGTGAAGAATTTCGATCCCTTAGAATTCGTTGAGAAGAAAGACGTCAAGAAAATGGACGTCTTTATTCAGTATGCCATTGCGGCCAGTGAGTATGCGATCTCCGACGCTGGATTTAAAGCACCATACGATATGGGTCCTCGGGTGGGAGTGTTTATAGCTTCTGGTATTGGAGGGTTTGCCACAATCGAACGTGAACATAAGGCTCTTATCAATGGAGGGCCACGGCGAATCTCTCCGTTCTTTATCCCTGCAGCAATCATTAATCTTGCGGCCGGCCAAGTATCTATCCGCTTTGGTGCAAAAGGGCCTAATTCAGCAACTTGCACTGCGTGCTCAGCTTCTGCACATGCGATTGGTGATGCTTTTGAGATTATTAGGCGTGGTGATGCGGATGCGATGATCGCTGGTGGTTCGGAAGCAGCCATAACGCCTCTCGGTGTTGGTGGATTCGCCGCGATGCGTGCTTTGTCAACACGTAACGATGAGCCCGAGCGGGCCAGTCGGCCATTTGACCGTGACCGAGACGGTTTTATCATTGGTGAAGGCGCCGGTGTTCTTTTTCTTGAAGAACTCGGACATGCACGTCGACGCGATACGCCGATATATGCTGAAGTGGTGGGGTACGGGATGTCCGCTGACGCGTACCACCTTACTACTCCGGCAGACAACGCTGATGGGGCGATTCGGGTGATGCGTGCAGCAACTGAGCAAGCAGGGATTTCACCAAAAGAAATTGATTACATTAATGCTCATGGAACTTCGACGCTATATAACGATAGACTAGAAACACTAGCTATCAAGCAGATGTTTGGAAATCATGCCTATCGCCTAGCCGTGTCGTCGACAAAGTCGATGACAGGGCACCTTCTTGGTGCAGCTGGTGGTCTTGAGGCAGGTATTAGTGTTCTGGCGATGCGGCATGGGACACTACCACCGACGATCAATCTTGAAAACCCTGACCCTGACTGTGATCTTGACTACGTGCCGACAACAAAGAGAACTCAATCAATTACCTACGCTCTTTCAAATTCATTCGGTTTTGGCGGAACAAACGCTGCACTCGTCTTTCGGAGATACGATGAGTAGACTTCAACCGATGTTCTAATTTTGGCAGTCGAAAACTGAAAATGTGAGATCAAAGGTTAAACACTACGACTAAGTGATCTTGGACAATAATGTCCTACGAAGGCAGTCCCCTGCTGTCTTAGGTCCTCGTTTCCCTTTCGTTGGTGATTCCAGTCTGTGTAAAGTTTCTTACTAAAGTCATGAAAATCGCTGTGTGTGTTAAACAGGTTTTAGTTAAGGAGTCTCCACTACGTGTGAATGAAAACAAAACTTGGATTCGCGATCATGATGCAAGTTTTGAAATGAACGAGCCCGATAGTTATGCACTAGAGGAAGCGCTTCGGCTCAGAGAACAACATGGTGGAGAAGTCGTCGTGTGTTCGGCAGGACCCCTACGTGTCACTCAAGTTATCCTTGAAGCACTGGCCAAAGGTGCGGACCGGGCCATCCATATTGAAAATGAGGCCCTGGCCTCTGCAGATGCGCTAACTGTTGCCGGCGCTCTGGAAGCAGTTATGCGGGGAGAGCAATTTGACATAATTCTGACAGGTCTTCAGTCAGAGGATCAAGGTTTTGGTCAAACCGGTGTTTTACTGGCTGAGAAGCTAGGTATTAGCCATGCAACTATCGTAATGGAGATACGTATCGTAGACGATCGACTCCAGGTAAAACGGGAACTTGAGAGTGGATGGTTTCAATGGATTTCCATGCCGATACCGGCATTACTCACGATCCAGAGTGGGATCAATCAACTCCGATACGCAACTCTTAAGGGGATCATGTCTGCGAAGAAGAAGACAATTCAGAAGTTCGTTGTACAGAAATCTGTATCTCACCACAAGATAGTAAAGATCTATGTGCCTGAAAAACCCAGACAGACTCGGATAATTGAAGGACCACCTGCTGATGCGGCAAGAGAACTCATTCGGCTCCTAAGAGAGGATGCTCGAGTGATTTAACTGCTAGGTCCAGAAGAGGCGTTCACCAACGTATGGTTCTCGTAATTGCTGAGCATTGGGAAGATGTTCTTAATCCAGCCACTTGGGAAATAGTTGTGGCAGCACAGCAGATTGCTCAGCCGATTAAACTGGTTGTGTTGGGTGCTGAAGTTCCTACTGTTGTAAAGGAGTTGTCTGGAGTTGACATAGATGAGATCTTGATTGTGGAGCATGAGGAACTTGCTGCGTATACGTCTGATGGTTTCGTCGAGGCGCTTCAGCAGGTTATTCAACAGCAGCAACCGGATCTCGTATTACTGCCTCATACTTATCAAACAAGGGATTTTGCGCCAAGACTTGCAGCTCGACTTGACCGTACCATTATTACGGACTGTGTGAGTTTCAAGTACCACGAACAAAAATTAGTTTTTGTTCGACCAATGTTTCAGGGGAAACTATACGCTGACGTGATAGCGTTGGGTGCAATGCCACACTTCGCTACCTTCCAGAGAGGTGCTTTTTCGCTAGACTTGCTTCGTCGGCGCGATGGTCCCGTAACAACGAAGGAAGTTACTGTATCAATCCAAAGAGAGTTCATCCGCCAGCAGCCTGGCCAGCGGTTTCAGGAGGCGAAGCCTGAAATCGATCTTGGTCAGGCGGAACGAATTGTTGCAGTCGGTCGTGGCATAAAGACAGAGGAAAATTTAAAGCTTGTAAGTCGTCTGGCCGAGGTATTGAAGGCGGAGATTGCAGCATCGCGGCCGATTTGTGACGCTGGCTGGCTACCAATGGATCGCCAAGTAGGCAGCTCTGGACAGACTGTTGCCCCAAAACTCTACCTTGCAGTCGGAATCTCAGGTGCGATTCAACATCTCGTGGGCATGAAGGGCTCGAAGGCCATAGTGGCAATTAATAGGGATCCAGATGCACCGATTTTCGAGGTGGCTGATTACGGTATTGTTGGAGATCTCTTTGAAGTGGTAAGTGCGCTCATTAGCGAGTTGGGAGATTGAGCTGAAACGGGAGACGCTCGAAGTTGATGTGCTGATCGTCGGTGGAGGACCGGCAGGGCTCTCGGCGGCGTTGCGCCTGGCCGATCTTCAAAAAAGAAAAGGTGATCAACGACTGGTGATTGCGGTGATCGAAAAAGCGCGTGAGGCTGGAGCACACATACTGTCAGGCGCTGTTTTTGATCCCTCGAGTCTTAACGATTTGATTCCAGACTGGAGAGAGAGAGAGGCACCTGTCGAAACCCCCGTCCAATCCGATAAAGTATATTTTCTTACCGACCGAGGAAAGATTCGTTTTCCTTTTACCCCACCGCCACTTAAGAACCACGGGAATTATCTTGTGTCGTTGAATAGGTTCGTTAAATGGTTGACCACTCTTGCCGAAAACGAAGGGATTAATGTTTTTAGTGGATTCGCCGGTGTAGAAGTGCTCTACGAAGAAAAGCAGATTGTTGGGGTAAGAACAGGGGACAGAGGTATTGGACGAGATAATAAACGGAAGCGCAGATTTGAACCCGGTGTTGATATTCGAGCCAAGGTAACGATCCTCGCAGATGGTGCCAGAGGTAACTTAACCAAATCTCTGATTCAGCGTCTCCTGTTGGATGAGCATCGCCTGCCGCAGGCGTACTCAATTGGGATCAAGGAACTTTGGGAGGTTCCAGAAAACCGTATTGCCGAAGGAACCGTCGTCCACACCTTAGGGTTTCCTCTAGGATTTAAGAATTTTGGTGGTGGATTTATATACGCATTATCAGGCGGACAACTGTCTCTCGGGATTGTTGTTGGATTAGATTACCGAGATACAACGTTCGATCCGTACGTGGCGTTTCAGCAGTTTAAAAGACACCCATTTGTATCAGGCTTGATCGCAGCGGGACAGATGGTTCGCTATGGTGCGAAAGTCTTGCCTGAAAGAGGATGGTACGCTATTCCTCGGTGCTACACTGATGGGGCACTAATTATCGGCGATGCGGGAGGATTTCTTGATTCATTACGACTCAAAGGAATCCATTTAGCTATGCGCAGTGGGATGCTGGCTGCGGAAGCTGCCTACGAATCTCTAGAGATCAATGATTTCTCAGCTGCTCGTTTAAGTCGATATGAGGAACTCATTAATAAGAGCAGCATTCGTAGAGAACTTTATCCTGTTAGAAATGTCCACCAGAGTTTCTCATACGGCTTATTGGCTGGCCTTGCATATTCTGGATTAGCTATGGTGACTGGGGGCTGGTGGATTCGTGACCCGCTCATTGGTCATGCCGGACACAAGCGCCTGGCGAAGTTGGTATCAGATTATCCTAGGCGATCTTCTTTTTCTGAACCGTTAGCCAGTACTGTTACAGTCAACAGAAAAACGACATTCGATAAACTTACAAGTGTTTACTATTCTGGCACTCAGCATATCGAAGATCAACCTTCACATCTAATTGTTCACAACACTGATATTTGTCGTACCGATTGTTATCACGAGTATGGAAATCCCTGTTTGAGATTTTGTCCGGCCAGTGTTTATGAGCTGGTTGACCACGGGGGTGATTCTGGTAAGCAACTTAAGATTAACGCCTCCAACTGCATCCATTGTAAGGCGTGCGATGTCATCGATCCGTATCAGATCATTGACTGGATTCCACCAGAAGGAGGTGGTGGACCGAACTACGAGGGGATGTGATTCAATACTAATTACGTTAACCACGGTGTTAGAGGACTTAGTTTTGATCAGCCAGAAACAGTAGGTTGACGTTACAGGCCTTGGTAGAGTCATGGCACTTGACCGGTGACGCTGCGCGGGTGGTCTGAACGTGAATAATATTTGATTTGAGATACACAATGCGAGAGGGGTTTCGTCTGTCGTGCTGGAGAAGATTTGAGGCAGCTACGATTGCCTGGCTAGCGTATCCACTTATTGCCCTGTTATGTCGAACACTTAGATGGCGTGTAGAGGGGCAATATTACTTCGACTCTATTCTTCACAGTGGACACCAACCAATTTTTGCGTTTTGGCATGGCCGGATCCTGTCGGCTACATATTATTGGAGACGTCGAGGGATCGTTGTTATTACGAGCGAAAACTTTGATGGGGAATGGATCGCACGCATCATTAAACGATTCGGTTACGAACCTGCTCGGGGCTCAACTTCCAGAGGAGCTCGTCGAGCACTGATAAAGCTCAAACGGGACATGGCTTGTGGTCGATCGAGTGCGTTCACTGTTGATGGTCCGAGGGGTCCAGCTAAGTCTGCTCAACCTGGTGCGATATGGCTCGCAAGCGTTGCGGGTCATCCGATTCTGCCATTTCATATTGAGGCAAAACGCTATTGGACAGTGCGTAGTTGGGATCGTGCCCAGATTCCGAAACCGTTCAGTTCAGTGGTTGTCGCAATTGGTGCTCCGATTGAGGTCACAAGGGAAGCTGATGCTGGTGTGTTGGAAGAGAAACGGAAGGAACTTGAGGAGGCTCTCGGCGAGTTAGGTGAACGTGCATGCGAGGTCCTAAATCAATGATTAGTTTTTCATGAATGATTGAATACTGTCATTTGGATCGTATGATGGTGCCGGCTTGCGTGACCGATGGAATTATGAGCCTACACTAAAATATTTAGGCTGATGGGAACATATAGTTTGAGATTGTCTACCGTAGGTTTTAGAAGTTAGAGGTTACCGTGGCAGAGTACAACCCGCAGTTAATTGAACAGAAATGGCAAAAACACTGGGAGGATAGCTGCGCTTTTGAGGTTGTGGAGGATATATCTCGTCCAAAGTTTTATTGCCTCGTCATGTTCGCCTATCCTTCTGGGCATGCTCACGTGGGTCATGTACGTAACTACATGATAGGCGATGTGATAGCTAGAGTTAAGCGGATGCAGGGATACAATGTATTACATCCGTTTGGGTGGGATGCCTTCGGCCTGCCGGCTGAAAATGCAGCTATTAAGCACGACACTCATCCAGAGGTGTGGACTCTCGACAACATCGCTCATATGAAAGGTCAGTTAAAGCGACTTGGTATCAGCTATGCATGGGAGCGGGAGTTTGCCACTTGTGAACGCGACTACTATAAATGGAACCAGTGGTTGTTTCTGAAGATGTACGAGCGCGGTTTGGCGTATCGAAAGTACTCGATGGTTAATTGGTGTCCAGGTTGTTTGACCGTTTTAGCCAACGAACAAGTTGTGGAAGGCGCCTGTTGGCGGTGCTCAACGGAAGTTACGACACGTGATCTTGAACAATGGTTCTTGAAGATTACCCAATACGCTGGAGAGTTGTTAAAGGGACTCGATGGGCTAAACGATTGGCCAGCCAAGGTTCTAACGATGCAGCGGAATTGGATAGGTCGATCGGAAGGTGTAAGACTGAGATTTTCTATCGTTGCAATTACCGGTTCCACTGTTCCTGACGTTGAAGTATTTACAACTCGCCTCGACACTATTTATGGAGCATCCTTCGTTCTATTGTCGCCTGAACATCCACTCGTTGATCAGTTTGCCCGTGAGTCTGCAGAACCAGATGAATTCTTGGCTCGGATTAATCGATTTTGTAATCAGGATCGTATGGCCAGACGGACTGGACAAGTTGACAAAGAAGGATTTGATACGGGGCGCCTAGCTGTAAATCCTTTCACGGGCCGAGAGGTGCCGGTATGGGTGGCAAACTTCGTGTTGGCTGAGTATGGGACCGGTGCAGTTATGGGAGTGCCAGCACACGATCAAAGAGATTTTGAGTTTGCCACAAAGTATGGACTACCCATTCAGGTTGTTATTCAACCAAAATCTCGCACGCTAAGTGGTGGAAGTAATTCTCCAGAGATCCTAACAGAGGCCTATGACGATCCAGGTGTGTTAATTAACTCCGGTGAATTCTGCGGTTTATCTACACATGAAGCTCTGAACAGAATGGCGATCGAGGTCGAAGAGCGTGAAATTGGATGTCGTGAAGTTCAGTTTAGGTTGAAAGATTGGGGTATTTCACGCCAAAGATACTGGGGCACTCCGATTCCGATCGTTTACTGCGATGAGTGTGGGCTAAAAGCGGTCCCTTATGAGGATTTACCGGTTGAACTACCACCCCTTACCGGATTTTCAGGTCGTGGGAATTCCTCGTTGAAACAGGTCTCTGATTTTGTTGAGACAACATGCCCCTCTTGCGGAGGACATGCTAAGCGAGAGACCGACACTATGGATACATTTGTGGATTCGTCATGGTATTTCTACAGATACTGTGACCCAACTAATGACGCCCTGCCGTTCGATCGGTCAAAAGTTGAATACTGGGCACCCATTGATTTTTATAGTGGTGGAGTTGAGCATGCAATCCTACATTTGATTTACTCACGATTCTTTTGCCGGGTGTTCAGAGATCTTGGAATGGTTAGTCACGACGAGCCGTTTTCACGATTACTTACGCAAGGCATGGTTTTGAGGAACGGGACTGTCATGTCTAAGTCCATGGGGAATGTTGTTGACCCAGATGACATGCTTTCGAAATACGGAGCAGATGCGCTTCGTTTGTACGAGATGTTCGTTGCTCCGCCAGAGAAAGAGATTGAATGGACGGATGCCGGTCTCGAGGGAAGTTCGAGATTTCTTTTTAGAGTTTGGCGCCTTGTGACATCTCTTTGTGAGAGGATAAAACTAGTAGACGTACCAGTCGACCAGTTGGCAGATTTTACAGATAAAGAGAGAGCTTTACGCCGTAAAACGCATAGCACAATTCAACGGATATCGTTGAGTCTAGATCCTCGGGTGCACTTAAATACTGTTGTTTCTGCTCTGATGGAATTAGTCAACGAATTGTACGCCTTCTGCGAGGAGTCTGGATTAAAGACTAAAGCTCGTCACTTTAAGACTGCCGATGATCTCTCGGTAGGTGATCGAACAGTGAAATTAACGGAGGCGGCGGTATTAAAGGAGGCGATCGAAGCTCTTGTATTAATGCTCGCTCCGTTCACGCCGCATCTAGCGGAGGAACTGTGGGAACGTTTGGGTCATCGTGATGGAGTAACGAAGGGTGGATGGCCATCATTTGATCTAGACGTTGCAAGGCAAGATGAGATTATTGTCCCAATTCAAATTAATGGAAAGGTACGTGTCAGGATGAAAACTTCTGCGAGAACCTCTGATGAAACTCTACGAACTTTGGCTCTAGATGATCCACAGGTTAGGGCGTACACTGATGGAAAAAAGGTGGAGAGAGTCGTTGTAGCCGGAGGAAAATTAGTAAGTATCGTGGTTAAGTAGTCGAGATGACTGTGAAGCGAGGAAGATGGTGAAGATTAGGCTGTCTAAATTCTTAGCTGTGAACTTTATGGTGATGTGCGTACTAAGTAGCACATGTGGTTATTCGTTGTCTGGAAGGGGAACTTTTATACCTGACTACATTCAAACGATCGGCGTTCCAGTGTTCGAGAACGGCACTACATTTTTTGATGTAGAACAGTTACTTACCGATCGAGTACGGTCGGAGTTCATTGGCAGAGGTAATTACCGTATCGTACCTCAGGCGGATAGTGTGGATGCGGTTGTTGACGGAACGATTCGATCGATTCGGATTACACCAGCTAGTTTTACGGATGATCTACAGGCATCACGGTATACGTTCACCTTGAGAGCCAGTATTTCATTTCGTGATCTTACGACCGATGAGGTTTTGTGGGCGAATCCAAATCTTGTGTTTACTGAAGAATATGATGTTGCGACGGGTGGTGACGCGCTCGATCCATCTACTTTTTTTGGGCAGGATTCTAACGCTTTAACTAGGATAACCGAAGATTTTGCTGAGGCCGTTGTGAGTGCTATTTTGGAAGCTTTTTAGTAGGAATGTAAAACGGTTCTGGTCTTATTTTTCGCTAATTTGTATTCGAGTTGTAATCATAACCTTAGGTTCTCATGAGAGTTTCCAACGTAGCTACTGTTCTCAAACAAATAAAAAATCGCAAGCTCGATTCTCTTTATTTTATTACTGGTGAAGACGAAGTTGAAAAAGCTGCTCTGGTTTCCCAGTTCACAGAAGTTGTTGAGGAAGGACTACGAGCGTTCAACGTTGATCGGTTCTATGGTGGAGAAGTTAGTGTCACTGACGTTATAGATGCTGCTGGTACTTTTCCTTTGATGACGGATCGACGAGTGGTCCTTGTCTTTAGGGCCGAACAACTTTTGATGCCGAAGCGAGAGAATGAAAAGACGACCCGTGATATGGAGTTACTAACAGAATATCTAAAATCTCCCCAACCACACGCGACAGTTGTGTTTGTGGCGTCGAAATTAGATAAGCGGAGGAAGGTGACATCACAACTTCTAGATTCCGCGGTCTCAGTCGAGTGTGGGAGTATTGAGGATGCTGGAGATGCAAGCCGCTGGTTGAAGGCTCGGGCTGCCTTAGCAGGAATAGAGATTGAAGCTGATGCCATCAGGTTATTGATCGAACGATCCAACCTGGATAATGGGCGTTTGAGGAGCGACACGGATCGACTCTTGCTCTACAGTACAGGTCACCAGAAAGTGACTGTTGAAGATGCAAAGGATGTTGTGGGGCCAGCAACTGCCTCGGATGCATGGGCGATTACACGAGCCATTGAGAAAGGTGCTCTCGCGACTGCTCTCCGCGAGTTGGCATTGGCACTAGATGGAGGTGCGGTACCTTATATGGTTCTAGGTCAACTTGGTTGGGTCGTACGTACAAAACTACCCGAAGTAAAAGTGGCTGATGCAGTACAGGCTCTTTTTGAAACTGATCTCGACTTGAAAACGTCGGCAGGGGATCCACGGATACTCTTGGAGCGCTTAGTCGTGGAATTATGCTCGGGCAAGCCGAGCGTCAGAACACGAGCCCTACGCCGGCGAGGATATCTTGGCTAATTGCCTAGTGAGCCTCGACTTGTAACGTCCGGCAGTGTTGTTGTGAATAATTCCCTTGCTCGCCATCTTATCTATCAGCGAGACCGTCACGCTAAGCGATTCTTTCACCTTAACTGAGTCTCCTGAGTCTAGAGATGACCTGACGGACTTCAGGGTACCACGTAGCCGTGTTCTTAGTTGCCGGTTGCGTTCTCGTTGTTTGACGTTCTGACGTTGAGCTTTTAGAGCAGATTTGTGTCGTGGCACTCGCATCGTTCCTTAAAAATACAAAAACAAGCCCTCAGGTGCTTACGCTCAGGCTACAACGACTCTAAGTATATCATCCCTCAGAGTACTTTAGGCGTTGTGCTGTTCTTCTTGCTCGTCGATAAAGATTCCAGGCACCTCTTCGGTTGGGTGCTAGCTCCCAGGAACGCTCGAGGCGTCTTAGTTCGATCTCATCAGGGTTTGGCGGCGGAGTCAAATCTCGGTACAGTTCTCTGGCTTCGATTCTTGACAATTGATGCACGCTTAGCGCTTGAACGACAAGTAGTTGACTGCGCTCATGCACACGACTGATAATGATTCGATCGCCTACGTGTACGTGCCGGTGCGGCTTGCTGCGTCGGTCGTTAATCTTTACCTTCCCACCTTTGCACGCTTTTTGTGCCTCTGATCTCGTTTTGAATAGGCAAGATCTATCCAACCACACATCGATTCTCACATATGGTAACGAAGAGGGAATCTGAAGTGAGTTCATTAGACTAGTAGAAATTTATTTTGTTGAGGGGTGAGGAGGTTACTCCAATTTTTATCCGTTACCTTACTCGTTCACTCGTAACTAACATCCGGGTCACGACCTCCTGACTACGCTTCAATAACTCTGTTATTTTTTGTGGCTCCTTCCCACCGGCCTCAGCAAAATCGAACCGTCCACCACCTGTGCCACCGACAATTGGAGCAATTTCTTTGGCGATTTGTCCAGCATGTAGTCGACCAGCTAGATTTTTCGTAATCGAGACGATGAGAGCCACCTTGTTATCATTCGCTGTGGCAAGGAGTATAACACCGCTGGGGACAGTGCTCTTTAAGGAATCGGCGAGTTCTCTCAGTTCAGGTTTTTCGAAATCGACTACTTGCTGTGTAACTATACTAACGCCTTTGACATTAACTACTTTCCTAAACTCAGAATCACTTTGATCCGTGGCAGCTTTCAGCTTGAGGTTGCTAATCTCGCGTGTTAATCGTTTCATGCTCGACTGAAGATTGTGAACGGTGTCGTACACTTGGTCTTCTTTGACATTGAGAGTCTTAATAAGTCGATCAAAGATGGTCCGCCGTGTCTGAAAGTAACGTACGACCTCTGTGCCCGTTAGGGCTTCGATTCTGCGGATACCAGCAGCGATTCCAGTTTCCTGTACAATTAGGAGGCTGCCTATATCTCCAGTTGCCTCGCAGTGAGTACCAGCGCAGAGTTCAACACTGAATCCGACAATCGATACGACTCGAACCCTTTCACCGTATTTCTCTCCGAATAGCGCCATTGCTCCTGCGGATATAGCATCTTTTGTAGCTCGTATCTCTGTATGGACAGGAGAGTTGGTATGGATTTGTTTGTTAATTAAGTTCTCGGTTTCGTTTTGTTGCTCATGGCTTAATGGTGCGGAATGGGTGAAGTCAAACCGTAATCGATCTGGTACAACTAGTGACCCAGCCTGTTTTACGTGTGCACCAAGAATCTTCCGTAGAGCCGCGTGGAGAAGATGAGTAGCTGTATGATTTCGCCGTGTTGCGTTACGTAAGTCGGCATTGACTTCTGCGGTAACGAAATCTCGGATCTCAAGTCTTCCAGTAGTTAACAGGACCTGGTGAACTCTTGGTGAATCTGGTCCGAGTCGAGTCACAGCTTTTACAGAAGCAACACCTTGTTCATTTATTGAATAAATCTGTCCAGAATCAGACACCTGCCCACCAGCTTCCTGATAGAAGGGAGTTCGTTCGAGCACGATATAACCTGACTCACCTTCTTGTAGCTGGAGTACGTGCCGCCTTTTTTGATCAAATAGTGCAAGGATAGGTACGTTCGTGACATGAGTTATTGTATAGCCTTCAAATAAATCGCCGGTCTCGAATAATTCACGCCGCGAGCTTTCAGAAGAGTATTCAAAGTCACGTTCATTCTTCGTTTCGAAGGCTATACCGCGTCCAGATTGCTTGCGCTGGGCCTTCATGGCGCGTTCGAATCCGCCGTGATCTAGACTTAAGTGTTTTTCTCTAGCCAAATCCTCAATAAAGTCTAGAGGTAGGCCGTGTGTGTCGTACAGACGAAATATTTCTTTTCCTGGCACAGGTTTACCATCAGAAGCCGCTAAACCAAGAACTGTTTCAAGTCTGGGAAGCCCGTCGTTCAAGACGGCATCGAAACGTTCTTCTTCGCCCCGTACGACTTCTACAACTGATGCTCGTGCTTCCGTGAGTTCAGGATAGGCATCGCTCATGTCATTAACGATTACGTCAACAAGAGTATGTAGAAATGGTTCGGTCATCATCAATTTTTTACCATGCCGCATCGCACGGCGCATAATTTTTCTTAAAACGTATCCACGCCACTCGTTCGATGGTGAGATGCCATCCGTGATCAAGAATGTCGTAGCCCGCATATGGTCTGCGATAACACGCATTGATATGTCACTCAAAATCTGAGTATTGCCTGTACGTCCGGTATAGCTAATGTTCGTTAGTTCTGATATTTTCGTTATAAGCGATGTGAAGAGGTCGGTGTCGTAGTTAGAGGATTTTTCTTGAAGAACCGCCACGATGCGCTCCAATCCCATGCCGGTGTCGACAGATGGCATACTCAAGTGTTCGAGAGTACCGTCAGATTGGCGATCGAATTCCATAAACACGTTATTCCAGATCTCAATAAATCGATTGCAACGACAGCCGATACCTAAACACTTAGGTTCCGTGCAGGGTATATCGTTTCCTCTAAAGTAGTGGACTTCTGAGCAACGGCCGCAAGGTCCACTGGTACCCATTGCCCAGAAGTTGTCGTCTGAACCAAACTCAGAGATTCGTTCTTTGGGAATCAGTTTTTTCCATGCGTCATATGCTTCATCGTCTCTCGGGATTCCAGACTCACCACCAAATACTGTTGCATATAGACGGTCCGCTGGAAGTCGCCATGTTTGAGTCAGAAGCTGCCAGGCGAATGAGATCGCGTCACTTTTAAAGTAATCACCGAACGAGAAATTACCAAGCATTTCGAAAAAAGTATGGTGCCGCAGCGAAGGACCGACACTATCTAGATCGTTGTGCTTACCACTAACGCGCATACATTTTTGAGATGTTACTGCACGATTGTAATTTCGCCGTTCCTTTCCAAGAAACACATCCTTGAACTGATTCATTCCGGCATTTGTGAATAGTAGCGTTGGGTCATCGATTGGCACTAGTGGGGAACTAGGTACGTCACGATGATCGTGGCGCTTAAAGAACTCAATAAAGCTGTGGCGAACATCGCCTGACGTCATCATTCCTGTATTTTACTCTTATCCTCAGGATTTTTTGTGTGGGTTTTCAGTGCTTTGATGGCCATCTCTGGTTCGAACCCTTGCCGCAGTAGGTATTGATAGAGCCGACTTAGTTGAGGCCGGTCTTTAGCCTCTCTTCGAAGTCTTCTAGCGAGTGCCTTTTCTAATAGAGCGGCTTCGTTGACGTCGCTAAAAACCGTAGCTACAGCGGCGCAGGCGACCTCTCTATTGATGCCAAGTGCTTCGATGTCTCTGAGAACACGAACTCGACCACGTAGTCGGACAGAGACAGCTGTTCTAGCATGAGCCAGGGCTGTCCGTTCGTCATCCACAATAAGATTCTGACGCAGGCTGTTGATCGTACTATCAACTTCATTATTTCTATAACCTCTCTCTAGGAGGCGCCTCCGAACTTGTGCCACAGAAAATTCGCGACGGGCAAGCCATCCCAGTGCAACGGTATATGGATTCTTAGGAATTGTTTTTTGCATTCTTAGACTAATCTATTTGACGTAGTTTCAAGAGACACTTTTAGGCAGAGGTTGTCCATTTATAAGATCTTGCATTAAACATCTTCATTCCGGACCAGGCATTCATGGTTTGATCGCAGAGAATCTGATTGTTAGGTGCTGAAATTTGCTGCTAAGGATGATAGTTACGACGATCTGACAGTAACAGTGATGATTAATGTTTCTGGTTGTTGCAGATGTTCAGGATAGTTGGGTCCTGATGCAGTCTTTGCGGTCCTGTCGCGTGTTCTTCTGAATTTTAACATTCGAGATAACGTTTATGTTCTCGGGTAGCCGCTGATTAGAACATGCTTCTTCCGTTGATTGTCCAGGGGGCGCTCAGTATATACGTTCCGCTTGAATTATTTTATTGCAGCGAACTTGTGTGACCGTAAATCTGTCAAGAGGTTATCATGCTTTAGTTGCAGCATGCCTTGGGTCACGGTCGGGTATCTCTGTGTATACGGGAGTCAACCAATTATGTGTATCAGGGATTTTTCCGTTGATGATGTCAAAGAACCTCTGTTGGATCAGGTGAGTTACGGGACCTCGGACTCCACTACCAATTGTAATTCTGTCGACAGAACGGACTGGAGAGATCTCTGCGGCTGTTCCAGAGAAAAAAACCTCATCAGCGATGTAGAGCACTTCACGGGGCATCATTTCCTGATGCACGGTAAGACCAAGGTCCTGTGCGACGGTAATGACCACATCTCTCGTAATACCAGGTAAAATTGACGCTGACAACGGAGGTGTGTAGATAACACCATCCCGCACGGCGAACACGTTTTGCCCGCTTCCTTCGCTTACATGTCCACTGGTGTCGAGTGCAATGCCTTCGCTGAATCCTCCACTTACAGCTTCCATTTTAATGAGTTGGGCGCTTGCGTAGTTTGCGGTCGACTTTGCGAGGGAAGGTAGAGTGTTAGGTGCTGAACGTGCCCAAGAACTCACAACTACGTCAACACCTTTCTCTAAGGCACTCTCACCAAGGTATCTTCCCCATTTCCAAACTAGGATCGCCGCGTCTACAGGACAGGAAAGCGGATCAACGCCAAGCGAATCGTAACCTCGGTACAGAAGGGGACGGATATAGCAAGCTTTGTAGTTGTTCGCGCGGATAGTCTGAATTACTGCATCTTCGAGGTATTCACGCCCGAGGGGATACTCCATCCTATAGATCTTTGCCGAATCCGTGAGACGACGGAGGTGGGCATCGAGACGGAAGCACATGGGCCCCATTGGTGTGTCATAACATCGTGCCCCTTCGAAGACGCCGCTTCCGTAGTGGATCACGTGGGAGGCGACATGGATCTTAGCGTTGGCCCACTCCAGCAAGGTCCCGTTCATCCAGATCTTGCCTTTACCGAAACTCATCACATCTCCTTAGTAGATCGCTCGAGGAAAGCAACACACGTGAGCGCTTTGGAAGCTCATTGATTGTAGCACTACTGGATTTCCCCGCAAAATGGACATTGATCAGACCGCGCGTGCAACGGTTTCCGGCAGTGCCAGCAGAAGCGAGGTTCTTGGTCCTCTCGCGCCTGTTGGCGGTTGTGGGCAGTACGAACAGCCTTACGTTTTTGTAATAATCGTTGTGGCCTTTCTACTGAAAGATTGGCTGAACGGTTCGTGGTTGTATGCGGCACCGAGAGAAGGTCATCTAACAGCTCAGAGGCCCGTTGGTATCGTGAGCTCACATTGGGCGCCATTGCGTGCATGACAATGTCGCTAAGGTTACTTGGTATCGTGTTGTTTTTCAGACGTGGGGGAACAACAAGATCGCTACTCATTAGTTTGTCCACATCAGATGGTGCGAGAGTATCGTAGGGTAGAACGCCTGTTAACATTTGGTACAAGATCACGCCCAATGAGTAGATGTCGGAGGCGAAAACTGCGCGTCCCTCGAATTGTTCCGGAGCCATGTAGGGAGGACTCCCGATAACCGTAGTTCCGTGTGCAGCGATTTCCAGGAATCGTGAGGTCCCAAAATCAGCAATTTTTAGAAGACCGGACTCGGCGATCAACACATTTGGAGGCCTAAGGTCCCGATGGATCACACCGTGCCGGTGCGCGTGGTCGACTGCGTTGCAAATCTGGCACGTGTAATCAAGCGCAAGGGGTATATCGAGTGCTCCACCAGTGCTGATGATATTTTCAAGTGTTTCGCCTGGCACAAACTCCATTACTATGAAGAAGATATCGTCGCATTTTTCGGCGGTTGTTATTGAGATAATGTTCGGGTGATTTAGAGCGGCCAGTAAGCGTGGTTCTCTCAGCATTTCACCGAAGTCCACATTTTGTCGGTGAGGAACCTTGAGAGCAACCTTCTTGTCAATCCATGTATCCTCAGCAAGATAAACGCTGCCGAAGCCGCCGCTTCCAAGAGGCGACAGAATCTTGTACTTACCTAGGACCTGTCCTTGAAATAACATGACGGTGGAGCCGAGTATAGCTCGAAACCTGATGGTGGGTATCCCTGAAGTAGGATGTGAGCTAAGTAAGGCTAACTTTGAAGGTTTAATCGCATAGTTAATAAGGATTAAGCAGCTACGAGTTATTATGTTGGCAATGGTTAATTGGTTATGATGCCGCGTTTCTTTGCACCTGAACTGATTTCTGGAGCCGAGACCGTCACCTTGCCAGCTGAGGAGGCTCGTCATCTAACGCGTGTTTCACGCCTGGTTAAGGGTGATGCAATTAAGGTATTCGACGGTCAAGGGAATGAATTCTTGGCTCACGTAGATGAAATTTCTAATGACAAGGTCGTGGTTAAGCCAGTAAGCCGCACACAAGCAGCCGAAGAATTATCTGTGAAACTTACTCTTGCACAAGCGTTACTTAAGGGGAAGAAGTTGGACGGAGTGATTCGTGATGCTGTAATGCTGGGTGTTACGGCAGTTCAACCTTTACTAACTGTAAGAGGAAATATTCCGGCTTCGGTGAGACTGCACAAGTATCCGTTCGATCGATGGAAGCGGATCGCTATTTCCTCCACTAAGCAGTGCCGTCGGGCAGTGATTCCAGAAGTGAAGCCCGCGATAGATTACGAGCGGTTTCTCGCTTGTGACGGGTCAGCGCTTCGAGTAATCCTTGTTGAACCCGGTCCTTGGTCTCAGACTATTGAGCACGTTAGTGTGTTACGAACGCGCTCCAAACCACGATCAGCGACCGTTGTAATTGGGGCAGAGGGAGGGTGGACAACAGGAGGAAATTGTTCAAGCGAGTGCACATGGCTATGTACCGTTAACGCTTGATGATCGAACTTTACGGGCTGACGCTGTACCCGTCATTGCGCTCACCGTTTTGCAATTTATCTGGGAAGATCTTTAACTTCTGCGTACGAGAGTAATAAGAAATTGCTAGAACTCACGGCCGCGTTTATCCGTAATAGCTAACTTACTGTCCAAAAATATCCTTGACGCGGTCGATGAAAGGGCGTCCATCTTCGGCCTCATCCCGTTCCGTTGGGTTCAGAGTACGATGTGGCATAGTCTTATCTAGTTCTTCGATGAGCGATCTTTGTTCTTTGGTGAGCTTACGTGGGATTGCCGCGCGCACGACCACATAGAGATCACCGGACCGATGGCCTGACACGTTTGGCATTCCCTTGTTCCGTAATCTAAACCGGGTGTCTGCCTGGGTGGCTTTTGGGATTTGGATTCGCTCACTACCATTCAGCGTGGGAACTGAGATCTCACCTCCAAGTGCCAGTGTGGGGTATGCGACTGGTACTTCGCAGGTGAGGTCGTCTCCGTCGCGGCGAAAGAATGAGTGTTCCTGTACCTGAACAAAGACGTAGAGATCGCCAGCTGAACCTCCACGCGCCCCCTGTTCACCTTCACTAAGAAGACGGAGTCTTTGCCCACTTGCAATGCCGGCAGGGATCTTTACGGTTAGCTTGTGCTGGCGAGGTACACGTCCTTGTCCACGGCAGACGCTACAAGGGCTACTGATAATCTGACCGGTTCCGCTACAGTGGCCACAAGTTCTGGCAACGGTAAAGAATCCTTGTTGATATCTTAGTTGTCCGCGTCCTCGGCACTGGGGACATGTTTGGGGTGCTGTGCCTGGCGTCGCCCCAGAACCGTTACAACGTTTACAGCTCTCGTCTCTTGGAATTTCGAGTGTCTTCTCAATTCCAGTAGCCGCCTCCTCAAAAGAAATCTCGAGATCGTATCTGAGGTCTACACCTCGACCGCCTGCGCTTCGTTTGCGACCACCGCCGCTCAGAATATCACCAAATCCAAAAACATCACCCAGACCACCAAGGATGTCACCAAAGTCTGAAAAAACGGTCGGATCGAGCCCTGGACCACCGGGTGACGTACCGCTGACTCCGGAGTGTCCAAACCGATCATATAGTCCACGTTTGTCACCGTCGGCAAGGACGGCATAAGCTTCGGCAGCCTCCTTGAAACGTTCTTCCGCTGTCTTGTCACCGTGATTACGGTCAGGATGATATTTCAGTGCTAATTTTCGGTACGCGCTCTTGATTTCTTGTTCACTAGCACTTCGTGGGACACCAAGGATCTCATAGTAATCGCGTTTGGTCACGCCTTCGCTACCTTCACCATGGATGGTCTGAGCAGCCTGTCGCCAAGCATATAGCCGCGTCGAAACTCTTCGATTACTTCACCCTCTCGGTGATTCGGACTGTTTTCGTGCACGGCCGCCTGGTGAAAATGTGGATCGAAATCATTACTAACAGATACGATCGGCGTCACTCCTCGCTTCCGTAGGAGCTCTAATAGTTGCTTGTGAATAATCTCGACACCCTTGCGATAAGCTTCAGCTCCCCCATTCTTAAGCTCAGCACTCAGTGCGCGTTCGAGATCATCGACGAGTGGTAGCAGTTCCTGGAGCAGGTCACCAGCGACATATTCGGCGAGCTCACGACGTTCCTTTTCGACTCGCTTTCGATAATTGTCGAACTCGGCGGTAGTCCGGAGTAGGAGATTATAGTACTCTTCCCTTTGCTGCTTGATTTCAGTGGAAACATCATCATCAGTGATTGTCGCCTCAGAAGTTTCGACGTTTGCCTCTTCGTCGAGAATTTCAGAGCCGTCGCTCGATGTGGATTCCTCAAGCGGTTCCGGCTGGGTTTCGTCTACCATGCTCTATAGGTTTAGGACTGCCGTGCCGAATTAGTACACGATTGACGGCGTGTGACACGCTAGCGACAGCCACTATATTACTTGAGTTTCGGCCACGCGGCGGCAATAAGGGTTACAACATAAGTCAAGCAACGTAAACGGCCTAATCGGAGCACACGGTCAACTCTTAGCCGCTTGCATCCCCGTCCTAGTCGTCAGATTGGATCTTCGCCCCGTGGAGGTTCTGGGGTGTCCAACGCATCGATCGAGGTGACGCATGGTCTAAAAAATCTTGTTCAGTACTGCTAACCTTACCGTACTTTACAGCGATTAGTTCTGCCAGGATGCTGACTGCAATTTCCGGTGGTGTCACTGCACCAATATCTAATCCGATTGGGGCATGTACTCGCCGCAGACATTCCGGTGGCATCGATTCGGCTTGTAACGCTTCGTAGATTCTTGCGACCTTTGCTCTACTGCCGATGAGCCCTACGTATCTGAGCTCACGCGCCGCTAGAGCTCTGAGGGCATCGAGGTCATGCCGGTGGCCTCGCGTTACAATAACAGCATAAGAGTTTGCTTCGAATGTTGCCCGATGGAGCCAGTCTGGAATTGGATCGACTACAATTTCGTCGGCATCTGGGAATCGCTCTGCGTTAGCAAATTTTTCCCTGTCGTCGACCACGTGCATTCGAAAACCGGCCTGGCCGGCAATACGCGCTAAGTGATAAGCAATATGGCCAGCGCCAATCAGGTACAGTTGAGGCACGGACTCAATTGGCTCAATGTAGACTTCCATCTGGCCTCCACAGATGAGCCCGGTCTCTTCGGCAAAGTCGTCCGAAAGCTCGTATCGTGCAACTAGGGCCTTCCGGGTTTCAATGACATTACGAGCTTTCCAAAATGCATCATTTTCGTAACAGCCACCGCCGATGGTTCCAACCGTTCGGCCATCAGCGAATACTAACATCTTGGCTCCCACGCGTTGAGGGGTGGATCCTTCAGCACGAATAATCGTCATCAGGGCCGCTGCCTCTCCGCGCTGTAGCGCCTCAGTGATTGCTCTGAATACTTCCTCATTCATAGACTCTATTACCCCTCAGACGAATTATAGCAGGTTGGCATCCCGGGCCAAACCAATGTTCACTTACTTGTCAACCAAGTTAGATCTGGACGGCAGTTTTTTAACATCTAAGTTCGTTGATCTCGAGGGAACAGGGGCCTAGATAGTGATTACCCAGTGATATCCGAGATCCAAAGAGAGAACTTCAGCGACACGGTCAACTAGCGTAGGCCCGTAACGATTCAGGAAGTGTAAAATGCCGAGTTCTCGTTCCTGCGGACGCCCATCAGGAAACGCCTGCGAGCACGCGCGTATGTACTGACGCCGGAGTGTTTGGTCTTTTCGTTTAGCGGCTTGAATGACTTTATTGTGTAGGTTCTGTAGTTCGCGTTCAATCCGTTTTTGAGTCGATTGTGTTGCGCCGACCAGCGTGTCATCTACGATTGACACTTTTCGAGCTACCACGATCATTCGATCATGGATAGCCTTAGCTACATCATTAAGAGATTCTTCGACGGGCGAAGGAAGTTGCGATGCGAGCAGGTGATTCAGTGCAGCTTCATCTTGTGCTTGCAGTGTTTGGAAGGGGAATTCGTAGCGTGCAAGAAATTTAGCTGTCGCTGAATCAACGATAGTGGCTGTGGTACGTGGGTATATCAATGGCATTGGCACTGAGAAATGTGAGTAGATTTTCTTCAGCTGTGCCAGGTACGCGAGCTCATTAGGGCCAGCTACATAGCATACGGTTGGGAAAATTGTATCCTGTACAATTGGCCTTAGCAGTACATTGGGACTGAATCGCTCTGGCCTTAAACTTGCCTCGTCGACGAGCGTACTGGTGGTCACTGATGCATCACCAATCATGAAGCCGCGAGGGCTTAATTTAATTGGTCGGCGTGTCGTTTCAAAATTAAAAAGTGAAATAGTATCTTGCTTTTGCGTAACTTGAGCATGGTACCCATTGTCCACAAGTGCAGCTCCAGTCTCAGCTGCTAGTTTAGACGTTTGCCCTGGGAATTTAAGTTCACGGACAAAAACCTCTTTGGTTAAGTCTTTGCCGACAGGATCGGAACCATCGAAGACGATTAGTCCGTAGTTTCCGAGCAGCGTTTCTAACCAGCGACCGAAAGCTTCGACAAAACGTACGCCTGGACGGTAGGTGGCGCGTATATCAGTCAGAAGCTTCTGACTGAATTCGGAAGGATTTAGTGTCGTCGCTAACTCATCAATGGCAGCTGCGATAGAGTCATCTAAGAGTATGCTTCCCATCGGCTGTTCACTTGCACTGGTCCGAAGAGGTAAGGATATTTTCTGGCGTTGGAATTTTGAATCGAGGACGCTACAAGAGCGTACTTCTTCCCAATCATGGTCATCAGCGTCGATCCAGAAGACCGCAACCGTTGGTACGGTGTAGTCTTGTGAAACTTGGTTAGCTAATTTTATCGTGGTCAGTGCCTTTAGGAGGGTGAACAATGGACCGCCAAACAGTCCAGCCTGTTGGCCAGTTACGATTGCGATCGTCCGCGGATCTCGGAGCTTGGTTGTGGCGGTTATAGCATTAAGTGGGGCTTGCCGTTGTCGCTGTTGTGCGATCAACATGTCAACTACTTTGTTGTTTGGGTAATGGGTTTCGTGTCTGCGTGTGATGGACTTTTCCCAGTCTGAACATTTAGTTGGATTTCCAGCAAAGAATGGTTCGAGACGGTTGAAATTGTATATGTAGTCGGAGGCAAGTTGCTGAGTCCAATTCAGACTACGAACATCAATAGGGACACCACAGGATTTCACGGAAGAAACGGAAGAAGATGAGCTGGGATTGGATTGCATACTGAGAACTCTCGCAGACGTTTGTGTGGCATGTCAAGATGCCAAGCCACTTGGCAGGCCTGTGCTACAGATCCTAAGGTCTTGGTCTGTGCTTTATCCAGGAATTGTTCTGCTCAGAAGGCCAAGCATTGAACCGCTGTCACTTCCATGTTAGCATCCGCCGGCCTGCCAGAGGAGTGCTGTTACTGATTAACGAGGGCCTCGAATCACTCTCGTCCGCCGTTGTTTGCGGTCTGTTCCCCGTATTGTAATGGATCGGGATAAGCTTGATTTTGTCCGGTAAACCAACACTGAGGCCTAAAACTGTACCGTCTAGGTACGGCCATAACCCCCAACCGACTATCTGTCTGTTAGGGTGCTCGGCGTGTGAGCACTGAGGTGAAAGCTTCACACTGAATTAGCCGTGTTGGCACGTTACGTGGCAGGATAGACAACGATGGACGCACTGATCGCTCTTGAGAATGGGTTCTGGTGTAGAGGAACTGCTATCGGTGCGGCTGGAAGAGCCCAAGGGGAGGTTGTGTTTAACACCAGCATGACGGGATATCAGGAAGTGATAACAGATCCGTCCTATGCTGGTCAGATCGTCGCTATGACCTGTCCTCAGATTGGTAACTACGGCGTGGTCAACGAGGATGTTGAATCAGCCTTGCCTCGGGTCGCTGGATTCGTGATGCGTGAGTCATCTCCCATTGCGAGTAACTGGCGGGCCGAGGGAACGTTACAGGATTACCTGACTAGACATGGAATCGTAGCGATTGCTGAGATCGACACACGTGCTCTTACACGGGTCTTACGTTCAGCTGGAGTTATGCGGGGTGTGATTGCAACCGGCAACGTCGATCCTGAACAAGTGATCGAAGAAGCTAGAAAAATTCCAAGGATTGAGGGAGTGGACCTCGTTAGTGGAGTGACTTGTGAGGCTCCATTTGATTGGATGGGTGCGCCTGAGACAGGTAAGACCGGTGAGGTTGGTGGTGATAAATTCAGGCTGGAAACGAAACGTCGAGTCAATTGCCCATTACGGGTTGCAGCGTATGATTTTGGAATTAAATGGAACATTCTACGAAGGTTCGATGCTTACGGATGTCTGGTGAGTGTCTTCCCGGCAACGAGTCCAATTGATGAACTGCTTTCGATTCGTCCGGATGGCATTTTACTAAGTAACGGACCTGGAGATCCGGCACCGCTTGACTATGCTGTCAACAATACCCGTGAGCTTTTAGAAAGAGACGTCCCTTTGTTTGGTATTTGTTTAGGTCATCAGATCCTTGGGCTCGCTATGGGTGGAAGTACGTTTAAGCTCAAATTCGGCCATCGTGGAGCGAATCATCCGGTCAAGCGTCTGGCGACGGGTAAGGTGGAGATAACGGCACAGAATCATGGATTTGCGGTGGACCCAGATTCACTACCCAACGATGTAGAGGTGACACACCTTAATCTGTATGACGGCACTGTCGAAGGTATTCGACATTGTAAGAAGCCTGTTTTTTCAGTTCAGTACCATCCCGAGGGGTCGCCGGGCCCTCATGATGCTGATTATCTATTTTCGTTGTTTCTGGGCGAGATGGAGAAGCGCGTTAGCAAGTGAAGTGTTCCGCTTTTTAGTGATTGAATTGTTGATATGCCCCTCCGTAGTGATCTAAAACGTATTCTTGTTATTGGGTCTGGGCCAATTGTTATTGGGCAGGCGTGTGAATTCGACTATTCAGGAACGCAGGCATGTAAAGCGCTTCGGTCCGAAGGCATTGAAGTCGTGCTGGTTAACAGTAACCCTGCGACGATTATGACTGATCCTGACATTGCGGATCGTACATACGTGGAACCTTTAACGGTTGAACTAGTGACTTCGATCATCGCACTGGAACAACCGGATGCTTTATTGCCAACAGTTGGAGGACAGACGGCACTTAATCTAGCCGTCGAGTTGCATAAGGCTGGTGTGTTAATAGAGCACGATGTGAAGCTGATCGGCGCATCGATAGACGCTATAACAGTGGCAGAAGACCGACTGTTGTTTAAGGAAGCTATGCGGTCTATTAACGTCGAGACGCCGGCGAGTTCTTATGCAAGATCTCTAGACGAGGCAGTGGCACTCGCAGCTGAGCTTGGATTCCCGATTATAGTGCGGCCATCATTTACTCTTGGGGGTGTTGGTGGTGGTATTGCCTACAATGCTGAGGAATTTCGTGAAGTGGCCGAGAGGGGTATTTCGTTGAGCCCTGTTCATGAGATTCTCATGGAGGAGTCTGTTATCGGGTGGAAGGAATTTGAACTCGAAGTAATGCGTGACGCTGCCGATAACTTTGTCGTTGTGTGTTCAATTGAGAACATTGATGCGATGGGTGTGCACACGGGGGACAGTGTCACAGTTGCTCCTGCCTTGACGCTGACGGACAAAGAGTATCAACGAATGCGTGACGTAGCGCAACGGATCATTCGGCGGGTCGGGGTGGAAACTGGTGGCTCAAATATTCAGTTTGCGATTCATCCAGGGGATGGTCGTATGGTTGCAATTGAGATGAACCCTAGGGTGTCCCGTTCGTCCGCGTTGGCGTCGAAAGCTACAGGATTTCCGATTGCTAAGATCGCAACCAAGTTAGCCCTCGGTTACCACCTTGACGAAATTCAGAACGATATTACGAGACTAACACCTGCTTCTTTTGAGCCGACAATCGACTATGTTGTTGTAAAGATACCACGGTGGGCGTTCGAAAAATTTCCGCAAGCTGATCGAACCTTGACGACTCAAATGAAGTCTGTCGGTGAGGTGATGGCGATTGGACGGACGTTTAAGGCAGCTTTTCTCAAAGGTATTCGTTCGTTGGAGCTTGGCCGGAGCGGATGGCTATTTAATCGATCAATGACTGATGAATCTTCGGAAGATGAAACTGCACTCCAAAACAGGCTTGTAGTTCCAAATGATCGAAGGTTGTGGGCTGTGTTTAGAGCTTTGGAGATGGGATGGACAGTTGAGAAGATCAACGAACTAACACATATTGATCCCTGGTTTATTCGTCAATTTGCCGAGATCGTCGCATTACATCGTGCCTTGAGTTTGGTTAATTTTAGAGACATCTCCACTGATTTACTGGCTGCGGTGAAGCGAGCTGGCTTCGCGGACGTTGAGCTTGGAGAAGTTCTAGGTGTTGATGAGGATTTGGTACGTGAAAAGCGGACTGAAGATCGGATAGTGCCTGTGTATAAACGAATCGATACTTGTGCCGCAGAGTTCGAGTCGTTTACTCCTTATCTCTATAGTACGTACGATACTGAATGCGAGGCAAAGGCGACCGATAGGTCGAAAGTTGTGATTCTCGGAAGCGGACCGAATCGGATTGGTCAGGGGATCGAATTTGATTATTGTTGTTGTCAGGCCGCGTTTGCCTTACACGAAGAAGGTTTTGAGACTGTTATGGTGAACTGTAACCCAGAAACGGTGTCAACGGACTACGACACTGTGGACCGGTTGTACTTTGAACCGTTGACGTTTGAAGATGTTTTTGCTGTTATTGAATGTGAACGCTCTGGTGGTGGGGATGTGTCGTGCATGGTTCAGTTTGGCGGACAAACACCGCTGAAACTAGCTCTTGATCTTCGGCGAGCTGGAGTGAGCATCGTCGGAACCTCTCCGGATTCGATTGACCTTGCTGAGGACCGTAAACGTTTTGCCGAGCTACTGTGGGATCTTGGGATTCCCCAGGCACCTAGTGGGGTCGCTACGTCACCAGCGGAAGCGCGAGTAGCGGCTAGTAAGATAGGGTTTCCTGTGCTGGTACGTCCATCGTACGTTCTTGGTGGTCGAGCGATGGCAATAGTTTACGATCTTGGCACACTTGACCGATATATGACGGATGCTGTCGAGGCTTCGCCTGAGCATCCGATACTCGTCGATAAGTTTCTTGAAGATGCTTTCGAGTTGGATGTGGATGCCATCTCAGATGGGACGGGTGCGGTCGTGATTGGTGGTATCATGGAGCACATTGAGGCGGCCGGTATCCACTCGGGAGACAGTTCTTGTGTAATTCCGCCTTATCTGGTTTCAGAACGACATCTGGATATGATTCGGGACTACACACGACGTGTTGCTCGTGCTCTGAAGGTGAATGGTCTCGTCAATGCTCAGTTCGCGATCAAGGGCGACACTGTTTACGTGCTTGAGGTTAATCCACGTGCTTCACGTACAATACCGTACTTGTCCAAGGCCACTGGTGTCCCACTGGCGAAGATAGCGGCGCGAGTTATGGTTGGTAGAACTCTCAAAGAAGTGGGGTTGGTTGATGACCTTGAGCCAGCCGGCGTTTTTGTTAAAACACCTGTGTTCCCGTTCGTAAGGTTCCCAGGGGTCGATACGATCCTGGGACCAGAGATGAAGTCAACCGGTGAGGTGATGGGTGGTGCCTCTACCTTTGGGGCTGCATTTGCGAAGGCACAGTTGGCTGCTGGGCAGCGACTCCCAGATCGTGGTACAGCCTTTATTAGTGTTAATGATGACGATAAACCGAACGTAATACGAGTAGCTGATGAATTAAAGAAGCTGGGCTTTAAGCTGATGGCCTCTCGCGGAACAGCTGCGTACCTCCGAGCGCATGGAATAGATGCAGGGGTAGTTTTTAAAATTAACGAAGGCCGTCCACACGTTGGCGATCAACTTCTAAGCCGCCAGATCAACCTGATAATCAATACACCACTCGGGCGTGAATCATTTTTTGACGATCTGACAGTTCGTCGTGCCGCAATGATTCTTGGTGTCCCCGTGATTACTACACTTACGGGTGCCGCAGCTACGGTTAGTGCGATTAAGGCATTGAGACGAGAAAAGCTGACGGTCTGTTCATTACAGGATTATCATCATGGGACCAACACTTTGGAGAACTGAACAGAGATATGCCTGG
The DNA here is from genome assembly GCA_965249535.1 of Vicinamibacterales bacterium. Lineage (GTDB taxonomy): Bacteria > Acidobacteriota > Vicinamibacteria > Vicinamibacterales. Next base: position 515,847 of record OZ252241.1, on the reverse strand, counting down.
AAGGAGTAGGACTCAACCTTTAAGGTATATTCGGCGACTGGTCGTTTTTGATCTCGTTCCACACTTGCTTCATGTCTTCAGGACTTGCGTCATGAATAGAACTACCTTTGTTAAGGAAACGTTTCTCGAGTTCGGCGAAGCGGCTGGTCAATTTATTATTGACCCGACGTAAGGCGGCTTCCGGCTCAACACCTGCTTTACGAGCTAAGTTAACAATAGTGAGTAGGTGGTCTCCGATTGTGTCTTCGGGATCTTCGACTTGGGCTACGTGACCAGCCTTGTCCAATAAGTCTTTGAGTCTGGGAACCTCTTTTTTCAGGTTATTCGCTAGATCTTCTGAGGAATTCCAGTCAAAACCGACCGAGGCTACACGGTTTCCGATTTCGTACGCGCGCAAAAGGGAGGGGAGAGTAGATGGAACTCCCTCAAGTAATGTCCGCCCTTGATTATTGTTGGCTCGTTCTTTCGCCTTGATTTGTTCCCAGTTTCTGGCGACTCGGCTGCTGGAGATGGGGTCCGTTGACCCAGCGTTGGTTTGCGAACCAGAGTCACCAAAAACATGTGGATGTCGTCGAATCAGTTTATCGAGGATGCTGTCTAGAGCATCAAGGATAGTGAAAAGGTTATCTTCTGCACAGAGTTGAGCGAGGAAGACGGCTTCGAACATTAAATCACCAATTTCCTCGCGCAAGGCATTGTGATCACCACGGTCAATCGCATCTAGCACTTCGTAGGTTTCTTGGAGCAAGAATGGCCGGAGCGAATCTCGTGTTTGCTCGCGGTCCCAAGGACAGCCATTATGAGATCTGAGGATCCTCATGATCTCAACGAGACGATCAAATCGCCGCCCAATTTCTGATCGAGATCGCGTTCGATTGGCTTGTTGTGCTATCGGAGAAGCTGGAGTCATATTGCCAGGCAGTCCTTTCTTCTAATCTGTAATAGGTGCTCAAGCCTCCTGTGAGCTGAGTCGAGAATCCGCATATGCTAGCATCTTCCAGGGTTAGAGAGCTGATTTGAACTGAACCGAAAGCTGACAACGAAAATCAATTCTTTTGAAGAAGACATAAGATGGGAAGTCGAATTGAGATTCCATACGATTTCTTGAGAAAGTGTATAAAGTTCGAGAACGACGAGGCTGTGTGAGTGTTTGGCGATAGCTATCGTCGGCGGTTTGGTGTTCTCTTTGGTGTGGCCATATGATTTAGTCCTTGAGATTTAAGATTTAGTTAATAGGTGTTGACTGGCCGGTATCTACTGTCTGAGGTCCTTCTCTCTTGCGGATAACGTTTTTAGGTACGGGAACTTCAACAGGGGTTCCGGTGATCGGTTGCGGATGCACCACTTGTCGGTCGTCTGATCCTCGGGATCGACGCTGGCGGCCATCGATCTACATCGAGCTTCCTGACGAATTTTCGGTCCTAGTAGACGCATCGCCTGATCTAAGAGCACAGGCTCTAGCGTTTCAACTTTCGCGTGTCGATGCGATTCTGTTCACCCATGCTCATGCTGACCATGTGCTGGGATTGGACGATGTACGGCCCTTTAACTTTAAAATGCGTCGAGCGATTCCATGCTACGGGGAGAAGAAAACGATAGCGGCTATTCAGCAGATGTTCTCCTATATCTTTGATCCAAGCACTCCACGTGGTGGAGGTATTCCCGAATTAATTATGCACACATTATCTGGAGCTTTTTTCTTGGGAGCGGCAGAGTTTGTGCCGGTACCTGTATATCATGGTGAAAATCTAATCCTTGGATATCGAGTAGGTTCTTTTGCCTACTTAACGGATTGCAGTGGGATTCCAGAGAGCTCATGGTCGTTGTTGAGGGGAGTTAAAGTCTTGGTACTGGATGCCCTCAGGGAGCGACCACATCCGACGCACTTATCGTTATCCGAAGCCCTTGAAGTCACAGAAAAGATCGGACCGACACGTGCATATTACACACATATTTGCCATGATCTTTCACATGCAAAAACCTGTGCACGGCTCCCAGATCATGTAACGCTGGCTTACGATGGATTGGTAATCGATGTTGAATGAGCTAGAGAAAGTCTAAATTTAACAGTGGAAATTCTTTCTTTCCCCGAGGATTCAAGCCAGGTACGCTGGCGCCAGACTGTGCTGGCGCTAGGCAATTTCGATGGATTTCACCGAGGTCATCTTAAAATTATAGATCGTGTACGACAACGTGCTAATAAGCTGGGTGGGACTCCTGCAGTTCTGACATTCGATCCGCATCCTTCCCGTGTCGTTCGTCCAGATAAGGCACCACTCCTTTTGATGACAAGAGAACAATGGTTGGAGGCGATGGCTCAGGCTGGCATGCGGGCGGTAGTTTTCTTACACTTTACGCCTGAAGTGTCACGCTGGGAGCCTGATGTATTTGTTCGTACGGTGCTTGTCGAATGGCTTCGAGTTGCTGAGGTGTGGGTTGGTGCTAATTTTCTATTCGGCCACGAAAGGTCAGGGAATTTTTCGGTTCTCCGCTCATTGGGTATGCAATACGGATTCCGAACAGACAAGCTCGATCCAGTTCGCTATAAGGATTTTGTTGTTAGTAGCACTAGAATTCGTCGTCTCATCAATGAAGGTAAGGTTGACGAGGCAGGTGCGTTGTTGGGACACCACTACTTTATCGATGGGACTGTGAATCGAGGAGTAGGGCGGGGGAAATCTCAAGGCTTTCCGACAGCCAACATATGTACGGAGAACGAGCTTCTCCCTCCGAAGGGAGTCTATGCTTCGCTGGTTACCCTAAATAAGGTCATTTATCGCTCCGTGACTAATGTTGGTATTCGACCAACATTTGGAAGTGCGGGACAGATAGTCGTTGAAACACATATTTTAGATTTAGCGCGTGATCTATACGGAAGCCGGCTACGCTTGTCGTTTATACAGCGACTAAGAGACGAACAGGTATTCTCAAGCGTCGATGCTCTCGTTACTCAAATTAAGGTCGATTGTGAGCAAGCGAGAAAGTTGTTCGACAAGATTTCGCTATAGATTTTTGGTTATGAACTAAGTGATGGTTAGTAGCTGGCAGTTGTACGTAATAACCGCTGTGTTCTTCTAACACGAATCAAAGTTGTTTACACAGTGAACTAATGCAACTCTACAATACGCTCACACGCAGGGAAGAAGAATTCTCTCCACTCCGAGGCAACAAGGTCCGGATGTATACCTGCGGTCTGACCGTATACGCGAGAGGCCATATCGGAAATTTCCGAACTTTTGTTTGTCTTGATGTATTGCGTCGCGCCCTTAAGTATTTGGAGAGTTACGATCTATTCCAAGTTATGAACTTTACTGATGTTGATGATCGAACGATAGCCGAGTCCTTAAAGGCTGGTATTTCTTTACGTGAGTATACCGATCGTTACATTCAGGCCTTTGCCGAAGATGCTAAAGTTCTGGGTCTTGAACAGGTAGAGGAGCGCCCGCGAGCTACAGACGAAGAGAACCTTCGAGCAATGGTTGAGACTATTCGGCAACTTGAGTCGAATGGTCATACCTACAGGAGCGACGGCTCCATATACTTCAAGATTTCGACGTTGCCTCAGTACGGACGTCTAGCAAGAATTGATCAGGCTGAGATTAGGCCAGGAGCTCGAGTTGATTCGGATCGCTATGAGAAGCAGGACGCGCGCGACTTTGTGTTGTGGAAGAAGGCGAAGATCGGGGAACCCAAATGGGATTTTGGTATTGGGCCAGGCAGACCAGGTTGGCACATTGAATGTTCCGCGATGGCGTTGCGACTTCTAGATGACTCGCCCATTGATGTACATGCGGGTGGCGTGGATCTCATTTTTCCACATCATGAGAACGAGATTGCACAGAGTGAGGGTGCCACGGGACAGATGTTTTCTCGTTTCTGGGTTCACGTCGAGCATCTCCTAATTGACGAAGGACAGAAGATGTCGAAGTCGCGCGGAAATGTGTTTAGCGTTCGTGACGTGCTTGAGCGTGGACATCGCGCATCAGCCTTACGCTACGCTTTACTCTCGGTTCATTATCGGAAGCAACTTAAGTTCACATGGTCAAGTTTAGTTCAAGCGGAAGCAGCTCTAAAGCGGCTGATGGATTGTTTAGCAAGGTTGAACTCGGTCTCTGGTAAGGAGACACATCGGGAAATCGCTGAGAGGGCTGTGGCCGCCCGTGTGTCATTTGCTGAGATGCTGCGTGCGGACATCAATACACCTGGGGGTTTAGGGGTTCTATTCGAGTTCGTACGTGATATTAATGTTGCCATCGATTCTGGTGATATTGGAGTTCCGGACGTATCATTCATTAGCGAGACTTTTGACTACATGGACCGCGTAATCGGTGTAATTTCGCTACGTCGAATTGAGGATAGACAGTCAGTGATGCCGGTAGAAGAAATTGAGCGCTTGATTGAGGAACGACGTGTGGCCCGCCACGGTCGTGACTTTACCTTGGCTGATAACATACGGCGTTCTCTTGAAGAGAAAGGAATTGGACTAGAGGACACGTCGATTGGAACGAGGTGGAAGCGGAAGTAATTTTTTGGGTTGGAATTCATGATTTCTCATGGAATGGTAACGAGAGTATGTGATATCGGTAGATTGTGTTGTCTGATGAATCGAAATAATGGGTCCGTCGACTAAACAAAAATGTTTTGGGCAAGTCGATGTCTTGTTGCAACCTAGTCTGTATGCTAGGGTTGGAGTTCGGTCGCGCGAGCGGGAGTAACTCAGTGGTAGAGTGCGACCTTGCCAAGGTCGAAGTCGGGGGTTCGAATCCCCTTTCCCGCTCCAGTCTCTTCTCTCACAAGTCGGTAACCCCCGTACCTGCGGTTTCTGTTAGAGTGCGAGTTCTTAAATTGGTCGCAACCGCTTCAATCGGCGCCGTCGCCAAGTGGTAAGGCAGAGGTCTGCAAAACCTCCATCCCCGGTTCAAATCCGGGCGGCGCCTCCATCCTTTTTAATAATCACCGAGGTAGGATCGTGGCTTGCTCGCTGTTCAGGCACATAGTTACCAGAAAAGATTATGAGATCATACGAGCATCGTTATCCGTGACTGACTATGAATAACGAACCAGGACCTCTGTTTGGTGCCGGTGGCCGTCTCCTGTTAAGCCTCGAGTAGTGAACTCACTTCAGGAGTTATCCTGTGGGCTCGACAGGACCGTGGCCGTTCTTCGTCGGTCTGGCATTTACTCGAGCATCACGTGGCGTGAATTCTACCTGCCGCTGCTGGGTGGAGGAGATTTTACTGGCCACGCGCCGGCCTGCGATGTAGGCTAGTCGGACGACGGAGGGCACGTTTGGGAGGATGTAGGGCTTGTGCAGCAGCTTGCCGCCCCCGTCCTACACGGCTACCAGTGAAGATGCGGTTGAGTAAGGTAAGTTCACTTTGGTTTCGCAGGCATTTACATGTCGCAACCGGAACTCATTGTTGGTATTGGTGGCGCCGCAGGTGATGGTGTCGCCTCAGCCGGTAATACGCTGGTGCTGTCACTGGCTCGCCAGGGCCTCGCTGCGTACAGCTATAACAGCTATCAGTCAGTTATTCGCGGTGGGCACTCGTGGCTTCGACTTCGCTTTTCGGCCAAAAAGCCGCTCAACCAGGGTGACCAGGTTGACGCCGTCGTTGCGCTCAACCAAGACTGCTTAGATCGACATCTCCAGGAACTCCAACCGGGCGGACTCGTGCTCTACAACGGAGCAAAGCTTAAGCCCAGCTATGACCCGCCAGAAGGGGCGCAGCTCTGTGCGTTGCCGGTGCCAGACTTGGCGCCGGCAGCGAGGCGGCTCCCGGTCATGCAGAACACCGTTGCGGTCGGTGCACTGATCCAGCTGATGGGTCTCGAGATCGGAGGTCTTGAGTCGGTGCTCGAGTCGACCTTTGCCAAAAAACCTGGCGTCGTGAAGACCAACATCGAGGCTGCGCAGGCCGGCTTCACCTACGCCATGGAAAACTTCAAGCCCCACGTGACGCAGCTCAAATCAACCGATCAGGGTTGGGCTAAAGTGTCGGGGAACGATCTAATTGCAATGGGCGCCGCAATGGCGGGCTGCAAATTCTACGCGGCGTATCCGATGAGCCCGGCCACTCACATCCTTGAGTGGTTCGCCGCCCACGCGCAGCGACTCGGTATTTGCGTGAGGCAAGTCGAGGACGAGATCTCGGTCATTAACATGGCGATCGGGTCGGGTCACATGGGGGTACGGAGCATGTGTGCAACATCTGGTGGTGGTTTCGCGCTGATGACCGAGGCGATTGGTATGGCCGGAATCATCGAGGTCCCTGTCGTCGCCATTAACGTCATGCGGGCCGGGCCGTCGACCGGGGTGCCAACCAAGACGGAGCAAGCCGATCTGAACCAGGCGTTCGGGGTGAGTCAGGGCGACTTTCAGCGGGTCATCATCGCGCCCACGAGCATGACTGACTGCTTCAATACTCCGGCCCAGGCGTTCAACGTCGCCGAGCGCTACCAGATCCCGGTCATCATCCTGTCAGATTTTCTGATGAGTGAGGGCAGCGAAACGATCGATCCGACGCTGCTCGACGTGAAGTTCCCGATCGACCGTGGTGAAATCATCACTGAATCGAACCGTTCGAGTGATGACGAGCCGTACCTCCGCTACAAGAACACGGATTCGGGGATCTCTCCGCGCGCCCTGCCCGGCGTCAGAGACCACTTGTATGTCTCGGCAACCGACGAGCACGACGAAGACGGTGTGCTGCTTAGTGACGTCTACACCGATCCAGTGCGGCGTAAGAAGATGGTCGACAAGCGGGTGCGGAAGTTCGAGACTGTTACGAAATATCTCCCCGCGCCGGTGCTTGACGGCCCCGCTGACGCTGACGTGACGCTCGTGGGGTGGGGGTCGACCTGGGGCGCGATTGTCGAGGCAGCCGAGCGTCTACGCACGGAAGGCACCTCGGTCAATCACTTGCAGGTCAAGTTCATCGTTCCGCTTCACGTCGAGGAAATTACCGCCATCCTCGGTGCGAGTGAGAAGATCATTATCGTCGAAAACAACCAGAGCGGACAGTTTGCACGACACCTCCGAGCCGAGACTGGCATCGCTGTTGATGGACACATCCGCAAGTACGATGGCGAGCCGTTCGGGCCGAAGCACATCGTGGCCGGGGTGCGAGACATCCTATCCGGCGCGACCGTCGTCGATGTGCTGTCGACTGAACCTGGTTTGCGTACGGACCACCCGACAGGTACGAGCGGGTCCTGGGTTGGACTCACCACCGATAGCGAGTCGAACGAACTCGCCGGAACAACGTCGGGCGCACCCGACGCATAGGAGATTGCCCATGCCAATGGCAGCTCACGTAATCGAAGCCAAGGATTTCAAATCGGAGATCCCTCCCGACTGGTGCGCGGGGTGCGGCGACTTCAGCGTCCTCAGCGGAATGTTCCAGGCGTGTGCGGATCTTGGGCTCGAACCGGCCAACGTGATGGTCGTCTCGGGGATTGGGTGCTCATCGAACTTGCCCGGCTTTTTCCGCTCATACGGCGTTCACAGCCTTCACGGTCGTGCCTTGCCGTTCGCCACCGGCGCCAAGCTCGCCAATACCTCAATAACGGTCATTGCGACCGGGGGTGATGGAGACGGCTATGGCCTCGGCCTCAATCACTTCATCCAGACCATGCGACGCAACATTGATGTGACCTACATCGTGATGAACAACGAGATCTACGGACTGACGACCGGTCAGGTCTCGCCGACCAGCGAGACGGGGATGAAAACCAAAACGACGCCGCTGGGCAACCTTGAGGGCATGCTCAACCCGCTGGCCCTGGCCCTCGCTTCGGGATGTGACTTTGTCGCTCGTGGGTTCAGCGGCCAGCCCAAGCAGCTGGTCGAACTCTACAAGAAAGGGATCCAACACAAAGGCTTCGCCTTCATCGACGTATTGAGCCCCTGCGTCACGTTCAATAAGGTGAACACCTATCCATGGTTCCGGGAGCGCGTCTACAAGGTTGAGGACACTGGCTACGACCCCACGGATTTCCACGACGCCATGGACAAGGCCCTCGAGTGGGCTGACAAAATTCCAATCGGGCTCATTTATTCCAACCCAAGCCCGCGTTCATCGATCGACTCGCTGGATCCAGCTCTCCAGGGTGACCCGCTTGTTCATCAGGACTATGACAACGGGAGCGTGACCCGTCAGGAACTCATCCGCGAGTTCATGTAAAGTCGATACGATGTCGCGGCCAGCGGTTCTGGACGATCTGCATCAAGCTGTCCACCGGGAAGACCTCCTGCATCGCAGCGTTCGACGCCGTAGCTCAATGCGGATCGACTGAGACCGCATCGCGTCGGGTAGATTGTTTTCAATGGCTGCAGTCGTTTTCGTTGAGCAGGAGCGTGGGACAATTCGTATCGATCTTGCGAAGAATTGTATTGACTAACTGGATACATCGTGCGTTACCTGTCGTGCTAACATGTTTTCGCTAAAATGTGCTGATTCCTGCTCATGGGTGCAAATGGAGGAGTACGGATTCAGTCACAAAACGGTCGCGTTTACTGAGTGTTTTGGATAACCGTTAATTGACGATGTTGGGGCTGCAAGACCTCCATCTTGCTCTCAGGTTTGCGTGGTCCCCTTCATGTAACGATCCGCTTCTGCTTTCTCGTAACTGTATTTGCCAGTATCATTAAGGGCGGGCGAGAAAGGGTGTAGGTATGAACGTCTTTTGGTTGAACCTGTGGGAATTGATGTTGGAATTGGCACCATGGTTATTTGTGGGGACCGCCATGGCGAGCTTACTCCACCTGTGTGTGCCGAGGGATTTAATTAGTCGTCGATTGGGTGGAGGAGGAATAGGTGAAGTCGCTCGAGCTGTTGGTTTCGGGGTTCCGCTTCCCTTGTGTTCCTGCGGCGTAATTCCAGTTGTGATATCGCTCAAGAAGGAGGGTGCTAGTGAAGGGGCGTCGATCGGATTCATGATCTCCACGCCGCAGACGGGAATTGACTCTATTTTTGTTACGGCCTCAATGCTCGGGTGGCCTTTTGCGCTGTTTAAAGTTGGAGCGGCCCTTGTGACAGGTCTAGTTGGGGGTGTCTTAGTCGAACGAATGAAGCCAGAAGTTCAGGCTAAGGAAGAGTCTCGACTGGATCACCATGATCATAATGTGAGAGGTACTTGGCGGGAGGGGCTTCGTTATGGGGTGCATGAACTGATTTACCCTATTTGGGGTTGGCTGACTGTTGGGATGTTTATTTCTGCGGCGGTGACAACCTGGATACCACAAGACCAATTCGCCTCATTGGCGGCTGGTGGTGTTTGGACGCTCCTTTTGATGATCGCTGTCTCCACACCACTTTATGTGTGTGCGACAGCTTCTGTGCCGGTGGCGGCTTCTCTGGTGTTATCAGGTTTTCCAGAAGGAGCAGCGCTTGTATTCCTCATGGCTGGTCCAGCAACGAATGTTGCAACAATTGGTGCTGTGTATCGAGTGTTTGGCGTACGAGTGATGTGGATTTATCTATTGACAGTGTTTGTCGGAAGCATCGGATTTGGTATGGTGTTTGATATCGTTTGGGGGTTAAGTGCTTCGAATCTTTCTGTAACTCATGGACACGGTTCAGTATTGACGATCGCAAGCACCATCCTATTGACATTCTTACTTGGGTGGTTTGCAGTGAAAGATTTGAGAGGAATTTTTCGAGTCAGGCGTCCAAGAGACGGACAGCAGACCGTTGAGCTGACGGTAAGCGGACTAACTTGCGGAGGGTGCGTAAGCAAGCTTAGTTCGAGGCTTCGGTCACTCTCTGGTGTAGAAACGGTTGATGTTGTTCTCGAGTCCGGTAGGACACATGTTTATGGAGTTGACTTGAATCGTGGTGTGATCGAGAACGCAGTGCGTGAGGTCGGGTTTTCTGTTTAGGCAGTGGTTTTGCTGTGAATGTTTTTGTTCAGTCATCTAGTCAAACGACAAAGGAAGAAAAAGATGAGAAGGTCACAGATTTTCTATGGGAGCGCAGTTCTCTTCGTGCTCGTGCTTACACTTGGATGCGGGACTGGAACGCCTGAGAGTACCGACACTGAGGTTGAAGTGGCCACCAATGGTCCAGGGACATACCAGGTGGACCCATTTTGGCCAAAACCGCTTCCGAACAATTGGCTGCTTGGCGAGGTGTCAGGTGTAGCGATTGACTCACACGATCATGTCTGGATCATTCAGCGGCCCAATAGTCTGGAGCCAGCCGAACTTCAGGCGACGCAAGATCCTCCGGGCGCAGAGTGCTGTGCTCCTGCCCCTTCGGTGCTCGAGTTTGATGGTGAGGGAAACTTCATACAAGGATGGGGCGGTCCTGGTGAGGGATATGAATGGCCAAAGACGGAGCATGGAATTTTTGTCGACTACATGGACAATGTCTGGATCGGTGGAAACGGGAATGACGATCACCAGGTACTTAAATTCAGTCGTGATGGTACGTTCCTCCTTCAGATTGGCCAGGCCGGAGTTAATGAAGGGAGTAACAGCACGCAATTTCTTGGTAAGCCTGCCGACGTCGGAGTCGATCCGGAGACAAACGAGGTCTACATCGCTGATGGTTACGGAAATAAACGCGTCATCGTGTTTGACGCTGACACGGGAGAGTATCGTCGCCACTGGGGTGCTTATGGGAATGCACCAGACGATACACCGCCTGGTGATTACGACCCCGATGCACCGACCGCCCAACAATTTCGTAATCCTGTTCATTGCGTACGGATAGCCGACGATGGATTGGTGTACGTATGCGACCGAGCGAATAATCGGATTCAAGTTTTTCAAAAAGACGGCACATTTGTGAAGGAAGGGTTTATCGCGAAGCGGACCCTTGGTGCTGGTTCAGTATGGGATTTAGATCTGTCGACTGACCAAGTTTTGCTTTACAACGCCGATGGAGCTAATCAGAAGATTTGGACCTTAACGAAAGATGATCTGCAAATTGTCGGATCGTTCGGACGACATGGACGCTATGCTGGCCAGTTTCACTGGATCCACAACGTCGTCACCGATTCGCAGGGAAACATCTACACAACAGAAGTCAATACTGGCCGACGTGTTCAGAAATTCACCTATGAGAAACAAGTTTCCGCAAGCGAGTAACGTCGGAGCGTAGAGAAACGTTAGTTGTTGGGAAATAGATGATGGGTGCTCAGAAGTCGTGCCGACCTGCGGAGGGTATTGTGAGTGATTTTCAAGTTGTTTTGCAGGCGGATTCGTGAGTAATAAGAGAAAGACGTACAACAGCGAGTCGTGAATTTAGGTTCCATGCATTCCAAGAAACGATTGGTTGAATGTCGGTTGTGTACTAGGGGATAACGTAAGGGATCGAGAGTCGCTGTAACGTCTAATGCGGGAAAAAGTTTGAAGATGTATCAAGCAGTTGCAACACTGGTTTTGTGGATTGTGGCTATAACTAGCCTCTGGGCTTTCGATTGGCCTCAATTCTTGGGACCCACAAGAAATGGTGTGTATTCTGGGCTTGCGCTGGCAGACTCTTGGCCTAAAGGAACGCCTGTGCGGGTGTGGGAAAAGGAAGTTGGTGAAGGCCTTGCTGGTCCTGTCGTCGCGGGCGGTAGGGTCATTATTTTTCATCGTCGTGGTGATCGTGAGATCGTCGAAGCAGTTGAGGTTGGAACCGGTGAGACGTTATGGAAGTATGGTTATCCGACTTCATATAGGGATGACTTTGGATTCGATGAAGGCCCTAGAGCCGTTCCGGTGGTTGTTGCTGGCTATGTTTACACCTTTGGAGCACAGGGAGTACTCAACGCTATCGATCTTGAGACAGGTAAGAAAATTTGGAGTGAGAACACTCATCTTCGCTTTCGTGTCCGCAAGGGGTTCTTTGGAGCAACAAGTTCTCCATTAGTGGAAGATGGTCGTGTTTTAGTTAATGTTGGTGGAGTTGATGCTGGGATCGTCGCCTTCAATGCGCAAACAGGTAAGGTGCTGTGGACCGCAACGGATGATGGAGCCAGTTATTCATCACCCGTTGGAGCGACTTTTTCTGGTAGGCGATATGCGGTTTTCTTTACCCGCAACGGACTAGTGGCCGTAGATCCAATTACTGGTAAAGTTATTTTCAAGTTAGACTGGAGGTCGAGGCTACGTGCTTCTGTTAATGGGGTAACTCCTCTGATCATTGAAGACCTCATTTTTCTGTCTGCGACGTATGGAACAGGATCTGTCGTCCTTCGTGTAGATGGAACGAAATTGTTTAAGCTTTGGGCTTCGGACGAAGTACTTTCGAATCACTACGCAACCAGTGCGTACCTTGATGGCAATCTGTACGGCTTTCACGGTCGACAAGAATACACGCCGAGTTTTCGTGCCATAGAGCTTAAGACTGGTAAAATTCTTTGGAGCGAGGATGGCTTTCGTGCCGGTACGGTAACGCTCGCAGGCAACCGATTAGTCATTCTAAAAGAGACTGGTGAGCTCATTCTTGCCGAGGCCTCCGCTGCGCAATTTCGTCCGATCGCTCGGGCTCAAGTGCTTTCAGCCATAACTCGAGCATATCCTGCCCTAGCTAATGGTTACCTCTATGCAAGGGACGAAGATACCCTCGTTTGCCTTGATCTTCGGAAGTAATTCGCATGAGGTCTGGAAAGGCGTCTTTAAGTAAGTTTTTACAGGTGGGACTGGTCGGATCTGATATTTGGGAGTGCTGTACTGGGTGTCTGAGTCGATGTTACATTCAGTTGGATATGGCCTCAATAGAAGTTAGTCAATTGTTAATTTACCCTCGAGGAAGGTGATTGTATGAATCGACGGGCTAGCCGTCTCGTGGTGACTTCGGTAACAGTAATTCTTACTATCGCAAGCAACTCTGCTGAGATGGATGCTCAGTGGCGTAATCGGTATCCCATGGTTGACGGATTCCCGTACCATATCTACTTGGAAGGCTATGAATTGCCCAGTCTGACTATTGGGCCTATCGATCCTGCACCTTCTCCTACTTGCCCATGTGGCCCCAGTGGTCAATTGATCGCGTTTTCTTCTAGGGGTTGGATCTGGATGCTAGATCAAGAGTCTGGGGTTGCCACACGGTTAACGCATGGTGCTGAGATGGATTCTCGACCCGCTTGGTCGCCGGATGGCCAGCAGATCGCATTTGTGCGTGATAACGATCACGATACATGGATAGTTGTGTTAGAAATCCAGACAGGGGCAGAAATTGCTACGATTCAGACGCCAGCCATAGACCTAGATCCAGTTTTCTCACCAGATGGTCGTAAGGTGATCTACTCGTCAGCAGAAGCTGGTGATTTAGATCTCTGGACGTACGATCTTGAATCCGGCGATAAGTTTCGATTAACCAACGATGCAGGTTTATTAGAGCTTCGTCCGCAGATGGTTTCTGAAGGGATGCTTTATCTTTCGAAATCGCGGCGTGGTCTAGATCGTATCATGTTCCGAACTCATTTGGGGAACGGATCCGAGAGCCTCACAGTTACATCAGCTAACAATGATACCGTGCTGATCGAAGGAAGGATCGCATCACAGGTACGTCCTGCCTTGAGTCCAGACGGAACGATGGTTGCTTTTAATTGGCCGACACAGTCCGGATGGGAACTCCGATTACTCCAAGTTGAGGATCCGGGTCCGCATATCCTATTGGTGAATTCTGGTGTTCCGCTAACGCCGGCCTGGAACCGAGATGGTTCATGGATCTATTTCTCCGCTCCAGACGACGAGGAGCGTATGCAATTGAAAAAGGTACCTTTTGGTGGGGGTTCGGTGGAGTCGGTCGAAATTCGCAGTTGGGATTGGGGTGAACCTACGGCTCTTGTCCGAGTAAGGACCGAGATGTCTGGAGTTACCGGTCCTGTTCCTGCGCGATTGAACGTAATCGATCAACGCGGTCATCCCGCGGTACCAAATTCCACGGCGGTTCGTTTTGATGGTCAAAGCGGTCGTGTGTTCTTCTATTCACCTGGAGTGGTTGAACTAACAATCCCTGCTGGAAGCGTGACAGTTTCAGCGGTTCAGGGATTGGCTACTCCAGAAGCTTCTATGACAGTCGAGACTACCGCTGGTTCTACCACTGAATTGATAGTTCATATGGAAACAGTGTGGGATGCGCGGGAAGCTGGGTGGACGTCTGGCGAGCATCATTTTCATCTTAACTATGGGGGACAGTACGATCTTTCTCCTTCTGACCTCGTTTTAATGATGCAGGGCGAAAACCTCGATGTCGCCACTCCGTTACTGGCCAATCTTCACAACAGATTTGAAGATCAGGATCTTTGGGCGTGGGAAAAGTCGAGAGGAGTTCCGTTGATCCGATTCGGCCAGGAGATTCGATCTCATTTTCTCGGCCACATGGGGTTGATCGAGATTAGTGATCTACATTGGCCATGGGTCTGGGGTCCGGGATACCAAGTCTATGGCCGAGACGATCGGACTAATGCAAGTGTGCTCGACTTTGCTCATACTCAGGGTGGTCTTGGTTACTATGTACACCCAGTCTCTCACTCTGAACCTTTCACAACAGAAGGGTTGCGTGCTATTCCAGTCGAGCTTGTGGTTGACGGTGTTCTTGGGGACATGGATGCGATCGAGCTTGTGTGTCTGTGGAGCAATGAAGTCGGAACGGCAGAAGTTTGGTACCGGTTACTCAACATTGGAGTTCCGGTTGCACCATCAGCGGGAACTGATGTAATGACCGATTTCTATAGGACAATGGCAGTCGGAACGACACGCGTATATGCATGGACAGGGGATGCTGTTAACTGGCCAGCATATCTTACAGCGTGGCGAGAAGGTCGTAGTTTCGTAACAAACGGTCCCTTGCTTGATTTTAAAGTAGAGGGGTCTCGTCCAGGTGGGGTCGTGCAAGGAGGGGCTGCACAATGGAATCTCGACCTTAGGTCTGCCTCTTCTGTCACCTCTGTTGACATAATCGTAAACGGCGAAATTGTGTGGTCAAGCGAAGGACTTTCGCAGGCAGGTGAACATTCTTACTCTGGCAAGTTAGAGCTACCGCTTGGTGGTTGGGTAGCCGCCCGTGCGACCGGAGGTGAAACGTCTTGGCCGTCGATGGCTGACGTTCCGTACGGACATACTGCACCAATCTGGATTGGAGAGCGTGGAAGTACGGATCCAGTGGTCCAACGTGTCTCTGCACAAGATCTTCTGAAGGCTCTTGATGTGGCCCATGAGCGACTCGTTGAGAGCTATGAAGGCACTGAGATTCCACAATTATTGGCTCGTTTTTCGGAGGCTCGTACAAGGCTCGAAACATTGATAGGAACGCCGTAGAGAGAACTGAAGTGTAGCTTTATTTGTTTCGGTTGAGACGGTGGTGCCCGGTCCTGATCTTTCTTGGTTGTTCTTGGCTTGTGTTTTTTGAAGTAGTACGTAGAGGCTCATGTTAAAACCAAGAACCTCATGAATCGACGACGACTTCTTGCCTTCTGTACGTTCTGGATATTGTTCTTCGCATCTGTGGTTGAGACGCGTGTCGTCCGTTTTAACATTGATCGTCGTGAGACTATCCTAGAAGGCAAGGAATTTGGTCTCGTAGGCGAGTACGAAATCATTACGGGAACAGTCGAATTTGCGCTTCTTCCTCGCTCACCTGTAAACGAACTCATCATAGATTTAGAGTTGGCACGACGTAACGAAAAATGGAGAGGTTGAGTTTTCGGCAGATTTTTTCTCTTGAAACCGGTCGATTCAAGTCGGGGCAATGGCGTGTTGTTTTACGAGGCTGGCAACAGGGGGCGTAAGAGAATCCTCTCGACCTTTCAAAACGGAAGACGTACCGACGCTCCAGAAACTTTAGAAGATTTCGGTAACGGCGCGCTGATGGTCCAGGGATTTAGTTTTCTGTGGATGGGGGTGGCAGTGGGATGTTCCTGAGGGACGCATGCGCATGGAAATGCCGATCGCCGTGAAGAATGGCAAATCCATTTCAGGCCTCGTAAGAGGCAATTTCATCCTTGGTGGACCTACGGATACTGCAGACATCGCCGACCGAGGCCACCGTGCCTATTTACCGGTTGATGATTCGGCGAGAGAGCAAGTTATGACGGTTCGGCCACTTTCCACTTGATGAACCAGAGATTGTGCCGAGGAGTCGATGGCGCTTTTTGGATGGAAGTAAGGTACAGCTTGATGGAGGCTTTGAGTTGGGCAAGATCTATGACGTGGTCTACCGGAGTCAAAACCCAAAGGTTATTGGATGCGGCTTGGCCGGCACGCGTGACGTCGTGAGCTTCTTAAAATATGAAACCTCGGAGAAGAATCCAGTTCAGGGGACTCGCTTTGCGATTGGATGGGGTGTTTCGCAAACAGGTCGGGTTTTACGACATTTTCTCTACCAGGGATTTAATGCAGATGAGGAGGGTCGCCGCGTTTTTGACGGTGTGATTGACCAGGTTGGTGGCGCTGGGCGCGGATCTTTCAATCATAGGTTCGGACAGGCTTCGCGTGACGCCCTTCAACATTTCAACATCTTGTTTCCCGTAGATATGTTTCCGTTTACCGATGGTCCCGAAAAAGATCTTGAGACCAACGAGACGGACAGTTTATTGGCACGGGCCCAGACTAGTGGTGCCGTACCGAAAGTGTTTCATGTACTTACGAATTCTGAATACTTTAACCGTGGGGGTTCTTTGCTTCTAACGAACCCAAATGGTACGAAAGATACGCTGCTCCCGAAGACATCGAGGGTCTATTCGATTGCCTCCGCACCCCACATCGTCGGGCGGTTTCCGCCAAAGCACAATCCTGATCACTCCTTTCTGGGTCAGGCAGCAATGAATCCACTTAACTACGATGGGGTGATTAGAGCGCTTTTCCAGGCAATGGTGAAATGGGTGGTCGATGGTGAAAATCCACCACCAAGCACACATCCACGTATTGACGATGGAACCTTAACGACGCCTGGCCGTGCTGGCTGGCCGAACGTTCCAGGAGTTCTGTTACCTGAAGAACCTCTCACGGTATATCGTTTGGACTTTGGGCCTCACTGGAGTGAAGGCGTAGTAAGTTACACGCCACCACGTGTCGGTAAGCCGTTTAAGATTCTTGTTCCGGCGGTTGACGAAAACGGAAATGATCGAGCTGGCATTCGTCTTCCGGAGATCGAGAATCCTCTGGCAACCCAAACCGGATGGAATTATCGGCACCCTGACATAGGGGCTCCAACGCGTCTCTCGAGCGAGATTGGCTCTTACTTTACTTTTGCGAGAAGCCGCGAAGATCGTCTCGCCAATGGTGATTCACGGCTGAGTCTGGAGGAGCGGTATCGTGACAAGAACGACTACCTTACGAAGATAACACGAACGGCACTTGATCTTGTGGATCGACGGTTTTTGCTCGCTGCAGACATTCCCCGTATCATCGAGGGTTCTGGGCGTCACTACGATTGGGCGTTCCGTCGCCGGAATTAGGGCTCTTTGGAGGGAGTTTCTCCCGGTTGTAGGCGATGATTGTGGGAGTAGAGGAGAATTGTGCGAATGCTGGATAAGACTAAACAAGTAATGGCGAGGCGAGAGTTTGTTGGTCTTTTTTCGTTGGTTGGTGGGGGATTGGCATTACTACCAGAGGTTTTACTTTCGACCAGTTCTGTCACTTCACGAGAGACTAGAATGAACATCTTTGCGATTGGTGGTCAAGGATTGAATTGGAAGGATGACAACCTTTTGCTAGCTAAGTATTTCTTAGGGCTAACCGGCAAAGAAAATCCGCAAGTGTGTTTCATACCTACTGCATCGGGTGACATCGGCCGGACGATCATCCATTTTTATGAAGCAATGACACAGTTATCATGTCAGCCACGTCACTTGCGGATTTTTAATCCTCACGTGGAAGCCTTCGAATCGTACCTCTTAGGAATGGATGCTATCTATGTCGGGGGTGGAAATACTCTAAATATGATCGCAATATGGAGAGAGCACGGGATCGATCGTATTCTGCGTGAGGCATGGGAAAGGGGTATTGTGTTGGGAGGAACAAGTGCTGGTTCCATTTGTTGGTTTGAGCAGGGTTCAACGGACTCTCGTCCAGGAAAGCTGACAGCGATGGATTGTCTAGGTTTCTTACGAGGTAGTAATTGTCCGCATTATGATGGTGAGGCTGAGCGTCGTTCAACTTATCACCAGATGATCCGTTCTGGTGAGATTTTACCTGGGATTGCTTGTGACGATGGTGTGGGATTGCATTTTGAGGGTGAGAAATTGATCCGTGTAGTTACTGCTCGACAGAAAGCGAAAGCCTATCGAGTTAATCTTGTCAACGGTGAAGTCGTTGACAAGGTAATCCATCCAGATCTTCTTGCTGATTAGCACTGAATTAAAAACTGGATTCGGTGCTAACAAATCGGCGATGCATATTTAATCAGTACCTACTGCGAGAATTGCAGGCGATGTTTTCCATAAAGACAACGTCACGGATTTGAACTGGGTATACAGTAATGAATAGGAGTGTTCGATGAAAAAGCTGAAGCGCTCTTCCGATCAGCAACCTCTTAGGGATCAAGTTGCGATCGTAACGGGTGCTGCCCAGGGAATGGGAGCGTCGGTCGCGTTGCGCCTGGCCGAGGCTGGGGCAGAGGTTGTTATTTGTGATATAGCGATTGAAAAAGCTAAGGGAACCTCTCAACGGATCAATGCTGGACTAGAACATGAATTAACCACAGCGAGACGCATGGACGTGACTAAGGAAGAACAGGTCAGTGCGCTAGTGAGTGAGACGCTCGGGCGATGCGGCCGTATATCCATTCTCGTTAACAATGCCGGCATTCTTTTCCCGACACCGATTAGTGAGATTTCTCTATCTGAATGGGAAAGTGTTATGGAAGTGAATTTAACGGGATCATTTCTTTGTTCGAAAGCTGTTGTTCCAGCGATGCGTTCAGAGGGGTACGGCCGTATTATCAATATGTCGTCCAGTGCTGGACGAAGTGTAAGTACGCTTGGGGGTGCTCACTATACAGCCGCCAAGGCTGGGGTCTTGGGGCTGACCCGAGCGTTAGCTAAAGAGCTCTCAAGTGTTGGCATTCTGGTCAATGCAATTTGTCCTGGGTTAATTGATACAGAGATGGTGCACAAGACTTGTGAACCAGATCGCATCGCTCAGTATGAGCGGAGCTTTCCAATTAATCGTTTGGGGCAACCTAATGAGGTTGCAGATTGCGTGCTATTTCTGTGTGCAACTGGTTCTTATATTACGGGTGCGTCTATCGACGTTAATGGCGGTGACCTGATGATGTGAGTGTGTCAGATTGATTCCTGGGAGATCCGCATATCAAGGGTAGAGAGCTGGAAGAACATTCACTTAACCGAGAATACCGTGTGAGACGAGACCGCGTTGATGCATTAAAATTTATCTAATCCTTCAGTTAATTCAATGTATGTGCCGAATGGATCAGTAAAAAGGGCAACGGCGATATTTAATGAATCTATTTTTGTATATGGCTGATCGAACGTGATGCCTTGCGTTTTGAGTTTTTTGCAGAAGGCCTTGAGGTCCTTAACTTCGAACCCGATGTGGTCAAGCGTACGACCCTTGGTACCATGGAGAGGTTCGGTGGAGGGAGAATACGTGAGATTGACGCCCGGGAGATCAGCTGCCTGGAATGAACCCCGCATCCCTGGCTTCGCGCCAAGAGTCTTTACGTACCAGGCTTTCATCTCTTCGACTTGCTGTGTTGCGAAGTGAATGTGGTGTAGTGTTATTGGGATAGTCTGTCCCTTGTTCTCGACCAATTCGATTTTAACTTCATCAGGCCCATCGTGTAGGCGATATAAGTGTCCTGGTTGGCGATGTAAGCAAGATCATCGGTAACTTCAACCGCTGGTGGCACCTCGGCCCGTGTGATGATCAGGTAACCAGCCGCTTTTGTCTTGTCGACCATGGCCCGTACATTGGGCACCCAAAACCCGACGTGATTCACAGTTGTTCCTTTAGTTCCACCGAGTGTGTCGATCCAGAATTTCTTGTGTTCGTCTACACTGGTAACATTCAAGTGATGGTGACCGTAGACGATAGGAGCCCCTTTTGATACGGTTAATTGTGCGAAGAGAACATTCGTTAAGGTAAGCACGAACAATACTGACATTGGTGGGACAACGGAAAATTTCATCATTAGATATCCCTTCGTTTTGTCTGGTGATATTAACATTCCTCGAGCACCTTACATAAGAGAGTCACCAAATAGGCCTGATTAGTGAACCTCGATCCAATAATTAATTATCTAGAAGCGAGGGATAGCACTTGATGCAACGTCTATACCGCTTATATGCGAGAAACTTATTTGTCACGTCTTGCTAGCCTGGAGTTGGCTTTTGGAGTTTGGTGCTGAGGGAGATAGGATAGGCGACTGGTTTAGGGAGATTCTCTAAAGGAAGAGAGTATTTAGGGGTAATGTTTTCCATACGCGCATCTATTGTACTAGTTAAGGATAAGGAACTTTGTTTATTCTTGTTACTCGTAGATAGCATCTTGGAGGAATCGTGACTCACTTGAAGTTAGACAATGGGATGCGGTTGCTAGTCATCTTCGTGCTCGCCACAGTGCAAGCTTGCTCACGAGATCTTTCAAAGCCAGCCATGGTTGAGTCTCCGGAGGTTCTGAGACATATCGAGGTCGCTACGACGGTGGCTTTTACGGAAGGACCCACTGTTGACGCAGAGGGAACCGTCTATTTCACTGATATTACTAACAACCGTATTATGAGGCTAGCAGATGATGGTGTCGTGTCGACGTTTCGTCAACCAAGCAACCGTGCGAACGGCCTGATTTTTGATGACCAATGGCGATTACTTGCGTGCGAGGGTGGTGATGAAGGAGCAGAATTGCCACGCATCACTCGGACAGACATGGAGACTGGAGAGATTGAAGTTGTCGCTGATAGCTACGAAGGAAAACGGCTACATCAGCCAAACGATCTGACTTTCGATGGGCGTGGACGAATTTACTTCACTGACAGGCCTGGGCCTAATCCTACGACTGAACAAACCGGTGTGCATGGTGTGTATCGAATTGATACTGACGGTTCGATCGAGCGAATTTTGTCGGAACCTGAGATTGAACGGCCGAACGGGATTGTCATCTCACCAGATGATCGCATTTTGTATCTGATCGAAGCCAACCAACGTGAAGGCGGAGCCAGGATGATTCGAGCTTATGATCTCAGCACGGACGGAACCATAAGTAATATGCGTGTCTTTCATGACTTTTATCCAGGTCGTAGTGGGGATGGGATGACTGTTGACAGTGAGGGCAATATTTATGTAGCAGCGGGTCTCCACCGACTTCGGGGCACAAGTGAGACGCTCAAGACAAAATGTGGTGTTCACGTGTTTTCTCCCGATGGTCAATTGAAGGAGTTCATTCCTATTCCGGAGGACACCATTACAAATTGTGCATTTGGAGGTTCTGAGCTAAAGACTTTATATGTTACGGCTGGTAAGACCTTATTTAGAATTGAAAACGATATCAAAGGTACTCGCCGATGAAGAAAGAGTAGACAAACGCTCTGCAACTGTTCCATGCTCATAAAAGAGGTGAGTCGATTGAAGGTTGTTTCTGTCGCTCTCTTATATAAACGCACCCTATTGAAGCCTATGGGTTTTATTTGAGAGGAAATTAGATGCGAACGATTTTTGCCGCAGTCCTTTTTAGCGTGGTCCTAGGACTGGGTTGTAATGCTACTGAATCTGGGCCTCCCTTCAAACCTATCGCAGACGTAAAGACACTAATGGCGGCAGTGGTGGATCCAGCAGCCGATATCTTCTGGGATTCTGTAGGAACAATAATTTCAGAGGAAGGAGTTGATGAGTGGTATCCAAAGACAGATGAAGAATGGGCTGCAGTAAAGGGGAGCGCTGTTGTAATAATGGAGGCGGGAAACCTTTTAATGATTGGAGATCGTGCTAGAGATAACCAAACATGGATGCGAATGGCGGAAGAAATGATTGATGCTGGAGCTCTGGCACTGGAAGCAGTTGAGTCCAAGGATCCAGATGCGGTGTTTGCAATCGGCGAAAATGTTTACAATGCATGTAACAACTGTCACAACCTGTACTGGGTTGGCGACGAAGCCAGAGGTCGCATAAGGGAATAATATTTTGTGGCTTGTGGCAATGGAATCTGGTGTTGGTGGAGCCGTCGGTACTGGCGGCGAGCATGGTATCAGCCTGCCAAAAGGGGAAGGATTTCTCATGCTGTTCTTTACCGCAAACGTAGTCTGGTGCAACTGAGTGTGGCATGCAACTTGCCGAAGCCGGCACGACGGGGCTAGGCAAGAGGGATGTGGGAGGAAGATATTGCAGTTTTCGGCCTAAACGCGGGCTATATGGCCTGAGGTTGTGAGAATTTAAGATAATGTGGTTAATATGGGTTACCCAAATGTGGGGGTACGGCTGGCTAGGTTGGAATCTAGCCAGACTAAGGGGAGGGACGCTTGGGAGAGACAAGGTCCGTTGACATTGCTATAATCGAGCAGGACGTTGACTCGGTGAAGAGGTGAGGATGAGCTGGCTCGTGCGGATGACACAGGGTCGGTCTGGACGTTGATGGCGTTATGGCGTGTAGCCGACTGTGGAGAGGAGATCTGTGAAATGCGAAATCGTTTCAGAGGCGCGGTGAAGACCGTTATTACGGCCATCATGATGGGTGTTCTTTTACTAGCTGTCAATTTGGGAGCCGGCCAGGATCAGGCGTATCAAGCCCCTCGGACAGCGGATGGCAAACCGGACATGAACGGCATTTGGCAGGCGTTGGGTTCGGCAAATTATAACATTGAGGGTCATGCCGCGGGATCATCGCCGATCGTGGAACTTGGTGCGTTGGGTGCGATTCCTGCGGGTCTTGGTGTGGTCGAGGGTGGTGAGATTCCCTACCGACCTGAGGCGCTGGAGCAGAGGAATAAGAATGGTGAAAACTGGTTGACCAGTGATCCAGCTCTGAAGTGTTTTATGCCGGGTATCCCACGCGCTACTTATATGCCGTTTCCATTCCAGATTGTGCAGACGGAGGAGTACGTCTTAATTGCGTATGAGTTCGCAAGTGCCAGTCGTGTCGTTTATATGAATCGACCTGATTTTGAAAGTCCATTTGATACATGGATGGGACATTCGCGGGGGCACTGGGACGGAGATACGCTTGTTGTGGATGTGACGAGTTTCGTCGACACAACTTGGTTTGATAGAGCTGGAAATTTTCATAGTGATGGCTTAAGAGTGGTTGAGCGGTACACGCCGGTCAACTCCGGTGTCCTAATGTACGAAGCCACGATCGAGGATCCGGCAGTGTTTACTCGACCTTGGAAGATCAGTTTGCCTCTCTATCGTCGTGTTGATGAGAATATGCAGCTTCTGGAATTTAAGTGCGTAGAGTTTGCTGAAGAGCTGATGTATGGGCACCTGAGAAAAGGGGCGGACGTTAATTAAGTAGAGAGGGTTAATGATGGGAAGCCGAGATGAAAACCTATCCAGGCCTTTTCTGACTGCGATTGCTGTCGTTTCATTGGCAACAGTGTCCGTCCTGAGCCAAGCTCAGAACATACCTGAAGATGGATCGGTTCAGTTCCTGACTTCATGGGGTGAGCCGAATCTGCAAGGCGTTTGGGACTTCCGCACCATAACACCTCTTGAGCGTCCCGACGAGTATGAAGGACAGGAGGTTTTTACAAATCAGCAAGTGGCTGATTTTGAGGAGCAAGTAGCTGAGAAGAACCGTGATAAACCACCGGCTGAGGGTGAAACCGGGAGTTACAACCAATTTTGGTTCGACAGAGGTACGAGAGTTACCGGAGACAAGCGGACGTCACTAATAGTAGATCCTCCAGATGGAAAGATACCTTCATTGAAGCCGGCGGTTACAAAAGGGATGGACGTTGACAGTGTTTCTTCGGAGAGCGAGGTTGGCAGCCGTCCAGTCAGATTTGCAGTGGGTGGTGTCGGCGCTGATGGTCCGGAAGACCGTGGTTGGTCAGAGCGTTGCATCCTAGGTTTTAATGCTGGGCCACCTATGGTTCCGAGTGCATATAATAACCACGTGCAGTTGTTCCAAGTTCCTGGTTATGTCGTCATTCTTAATGAGATGGTTCATGATGCCCGTATCGTACCTCTCGATGGACGTTCGCACCTGCCGGAACATATCCGACAGTGGAAGGGAGATTCGCGGGGATATTGGGATGGTGATACCCTTGTTGTGGACACTACGAATTTTACCGCTAATACTGCCAGTTTCAATCCGAGTCTTGTAAGCTCTATTGGGTCTGGAGAGACTTTACACTTAACAGAACGTTTTACGCGCGTCGATGAAGGTACGCTTCTCTATGAGTTTACCGTCGATGATCCGACTACTTTTACACGTGAGTTTACTGCAGTGGTTCCCATGACACAGAGCGATGAGCCTGTATTCGAGTACGCGTGCCACGAGGGAAATCACGGGATGTTCAATATCCTCTCTGTCGCGCGCGCGGCAGAAAGACAATAAAGAATTGGTTAGATAAAGGGGAAAAGAGGAAGTGACTACAACTGGGTTGATGGGTTGCTCGGGAAAATGAGAAATAGGATAATCTGGGAAAGAGGAGGGATCAAATGGGAAGAAAGTTAGCTGTGCTGACGGCTGGAGCGAGTTTGCTGCTCTTGTTGGTTGCTGTACCGTTGGTGGCACACCATGCGTTTTCCGCTGAATTTGATGCGAATAGACCGATCAAGCTAGAAGGAACGGTCACTAAGATGGAATGGATTAATCCACACGCGTGGATCCATATGGACGTTGAGAGTGATGATGGATCGGTCGTAAGCTGGATGATTGAGGGTGGTACTCCGAATACTTTATTCCGACGTGGCTTCACAAAGAATTCTCTTCTGCCTGGGACTGTGATATTCGTTGATGGTTATCAGGCGAAGGATGGTTCGATGAGAGGTAACGGTAGAGACCTTACGTTT
Organism: Vicinamibacterales bacterium; assembly: GCA_965249535.1. Lineage (GTDB taxonomy): Bacteria > Acidobacteriota > Vicinamibacteria > Vicinamibacterales. The sequence goes on along the minus strand of OZ252241.1, from coordinate 490,938 downwards.
GCCGACGGAACTAAGTTGTTTCTTGGTTCGTCCGGAACAGGTGCTCCAAGAGACGGTCGAGATGCTACGGAGCCAGACCGATAGATCTGTTACCTGGGTTTGCTTTGGAGGGTCTTTCGTGGTTGGCTTCCTAAGCGTTGAGGAATCCTAGTGCGGAGGGCCTTCAGTGGATGTTCGTCCGAGTTCTCAGTTCTTCTCGCCTGCGTTTTGTTCTTTGATCCAACTGCCAGCCGTTAGGAAAGTAATCCGATCAATCGAGCTCCGGTTGCCACAGTGGTCCAGATTGCAATTGAAACGACGCCTGTAACTTTGGGCCAAACTGTTCGTAACGAAGGGTTTTCAGCTAGTGTGATCTTTCGCCGAAGTGTGAAGGTAAAAGCCAGTCCGATAAGAAGACACTCCATCTTCCACCAAAAAAACGGACTGTAGTACTGTTTCATGGCAGTCGACGTTAACTGAGGGATTCCACTAATGAGCAGTACGAACAGACTACCAATTAGCCATGGTTGTGCATCTCTGGCAACCTTCGCGAGCGGAACCTGTGTTAACGCAGCTCCAAGAAGCCGTACATCAACAATTAAGATCGAGCCAGCGAAAATTGTCAGCGCGAATAGGTGAATAATCTGGACCATCGGAGTAAGCCAAATGGATGATTGGAACGCTACACTGAGCGCACAAGCTTCCATCCACTGAAAGAATGGTAGTAGCATAGACTGTACTCCTAATTGGCAGTGAACCAGGTCATCGGATTCATGTTCGTCTCGTTGTAAGCAATCATCCTCCCAGTTAAGATGATTCCCGCCCAGAGTGCCAAGGATAGAATGCCTGCAAGTCTCGCTCCGAACGGGGTTACTGATTTGCTATCCCATTTGTCTACGGAGTGATAAGTGGTTAGATGAAAAACCAATGCATTCACTCCGGCTAAGATCAACAACGCGTTTTTAACCCAAAAAAAGAAATTGCCGTAGAATCGCATTGGTGAACTGTAGAAAAGAAGGAGCCCACTAATCGAGCTAATCGCGAAACCAGCTAGAGCCCACGAAAAATAGTTGGGTGGGATGAGCGACACCGGCACACTCTTTAGTGTCATACCGACGAGACGCATATCCCAAAAGGCAATTAATCCTGCGAACAGACACATACTAACCACATGAGTCGTTAATAGAATAGGATAGCCGTAAATCGACTCACGCAGCGCTACGCTGCTTGGCAGGGCCTCTAACAACTCAAATAAAGATAAGAGAGACATCTAATCAGGTTTCAGGCTTTATTTATGACACTTAGTCGACCCAAGTTATTCGGATACGCACCGGTCTTCAAATCTCCGATAGACGATGTGACAGTTCTCACACGCACCAGCAACATCGTTGGTCACGTCGCTCATTGCTTCTAGATCCTTGGTCTTTGCGATTTCGTAAGCAGCTTTTCCTGCTTCCGCTAGATCCTTAGCGTACTGTTGGTAATCTGGTTGATTTACAGGGACTGGACGGCCATTTTCACACAGGCGGCCTGGCATCACGATAAGGTTGGCGACTTCGGCTAATGCTACGGCACTGTTTTCAATGACTTGCCAACCCGTATAAATCCCAGAGAAAGTAGCCGTGACCGAATTATTATCTTCAGCGGTCGTTGGTGCTCCGGGATCACGCACCTGAACGTCGAATATCAAGTTTGAGTTAGGAAAAAGAATTCCGCGCATCAATTGGGCAAGAGTTCCAACCGGTTCGGGTGAGGGTGCTTGAGTCGTTCCGACACCAGCAAGGAAAAGGAAAATAAATACGATAATGACAGATCGCATACTTCTACCTCCCAACACATCGCAGTACATGCCGCGACTTACAAAGACAAAAAGTAACTATTTTGGGCCTTCGGCTTGAGTCGCTTTGGCGGCTGAAGGCTACACCATTACTTCGAATGGGGTCAAGACATTATGGTTTCTAGACGAACTTCGCGCGTCTGGTCCCTAATGGGGAATCGATCATTAACTTATCGAAACTTACGAATTAATCAAGTCCATAGACTGTGCACGTTGACTGTTTAGATTAATAAAAGCCCAGAGCGAGGTGTTTATATGCGGTGCTACTGATATTAGATTCGAAAAATCACTCCTGCGGTGAACGGAAGAATTACTAGACTACTGATTTAGAGTATTCTGAATTAGTTGAATTACAATACTTTGTTGCATGGTCATTGGGAAGGTCATTCGGAAAGACATCGTGATAGCATTACATCGTTTGAGGACAAGAGAACAGATCAGTGTGAAAATATGCGTGATGTCGTGTATCTTTACCAGTAGTCAGGTAAGTGGAGGGGCAGATGAGCCATGGATTCATAGCATTTCTACGTGTGACTTTCGTAATTTTATCATTGTTGCCGATAGCGATTGTTGGGTACACAGAAAAGAGTGAAGAAGAAGAACCGTGGATCCCGCTGCGTACATCCTGGGGTGAACCCGATTTGCAGGGAGTATGGACTAACGAAACAATTACGCCTTTCGAACGACCGAGTGAGCTTGCTGATAAACAATTTTTCACAGAGCAAGAAGCGGGTGCCCTGGAAAGGCAAGCGGATCAAAGACGGGCAGCTTTTGAGATTGATCCTGGACCTGGTAACGTTGGCGCTTATAATCAGTTTTGGCTAGATTCTGGAACTGAAGTTCTTTCGACAAACCAGACGTCGCTTGTTGTTGATCCTTCGGATGGAAGGGTTCCTGTAATGGTTGAGGCTGAGGAAAGGCGAGACTATAACCGTTCGAGAAGTTCAGATTCTTATGAATACATGAGTGTCTGGGATCGTTGTATTTCTCGTGGCGTACCTGGTTCAATGTTTCCCGCTGGTTACAATAATGCTTACCGGTTTCTCCAGACTTCTGAGTACGTCGTGATTCTCTACGAGATGATTCACGATGCACGTATAATTCCGCTGGATGGACGACCGCATATTGGATCGAATATTCGCTTGTGGATGGGTGATGCACGAGGTCACTGGGAAGGTGAAACGCTGGTTGTCGAAACAGCTAATTACCATGATAGGGGATGGATTGCCTCAAGTGCGGCAGGAGGAAGAATAAAGGGCATTCCTGTTAGTAATGCTCTGCATGTTATGGAACGTTTTACGAGATCAGGCCTTAATACGATCAACTATGAGGTCACGATAAGCGATCCTAATATTTATGAACGGTCTTGGACAGTTGCAATGCCACTGACTAGAGATCCGAACTACCGCATTTTTGAGTACGCCTGCCACGAAGGAAACACGGCCGTTGAAATGATTCTCAGTGCGGGTCGTGCTGAAGAGATGGTTGGCGCCCACACGGCTCGCTAGAAGGATGAGGTCCACTACCAGGGAGACGGCCGCCAAAAGTGTGATGGGCGCGGCCGTCATTCGTTTACGAAGCGCTGTTATTTCCTTTATGCCTATCGTGGGTTTTCTAAAAACCTAAGTAAGTCACTGTCTGTTCCTAGAATGAAAAACGTGGATGGATCCATCGTTCGCTCATATGTCTCCATTGATTTCATGAAAGCGTAGAACTCGGGGTCGCGATTGTAAGCGCCAGCGTAGATCTCTGTTGCTTCTGCGTCCGCCTCTCCGCGTAGTTCCTCAGCTACTCGATAGGCATCTGATTGGATCTGTGCGAGGTCACGCTCTTTCTCTCCTGCGATACGCGCTGATTCTCCTTGACCCTCAGATCGAAATTGCTCAGCGATACGCTGTCTCTCAGCGATCATACGAGCAAAAACATCTTTCTGAACTTCTTCAACATAGTTGATGCGTTTAAGTCTTAAATCCAATAGTTCAATTCCTAGGTCAGCTGTACGTCCGGTCGAGGTTTCGAGAATTTCATTAACGATATTCTGTCGGCCTTTTTTGATTCTTTCGAGAATACTTCCTTCCTCTTCAGTTTCAATAGGAACATCATCAGAGTTACGATTACTACTCCGGACGAGTTCGATGAGATCGTGTTTAGCAACTGCATTTCGTGTTTCACCGTCAAGGATGTCGTCTAACCTTGACTGCGCGCCGCGTTCATCACGCAGTCTCTGAAAGAATCTGAGAGGATCGGAGATCCGCCATCTTGCGTAGGTATCAACCCAAATAAAGCGCTTGTCTCGAGTTGGAACTTGATTTGGGCTACCGTCCCACTCCAAGAACCGTTTTTCGAAAAAGTGAGCGGTCTGAATAAAGGGCACTTTTAGTTTCAAACCTGACGTTGTGATGGGCTCACCAACAGGTTCACCAAATTGAGTAATAATTACTTGTTGTGTTTCGTCAACTGTGTAGGTAGCTGAAACTAATACTACTGTTGCAGGGAGAACGAAGAGCGCTACATTTCTAGCCATGCTCGAGGAGTTCACTGTCCACCTCCTGCCGTATTCGGCGCTGTTCCTGAGTTAGTACCACCCGCACGGAGACCATCGAGTGAGAGTAGAGGCAGGATCCCAGTCGTATCCTTGGCAACGTACAGTTTTCGTCCTACTGCTGGGAGTATTCGCTGCATTGTTTCGAGGTACAGGCGGCGTCTCGTTACATCAGGGGAACGACGATAGGCCGTATGAACTGCAGTAAATCGAAGCGTGTCTCCCAGAGCACGATTAACGCGATCTAAGGAATATCCTTCGGCTTGTAGGATTGCTTGCTCGGCTTCACCTCTAGCACGCGGGATTATTCTGTTATATTCAGCCCGAGCCTCATTGATCATCCGGTCGCGTTGTTGTTGCGCCTGATTCACTTCATCCCAAGATGGTTTGACCGGGTCTGGGGGGTTGACGTCCTGCAAAACAACTTGGTCAATGGTAATACCCATCTCATATTGATTGGATAGTTTCTGGAGACGCTGAGTGACCCGCGATTCAATCTCTTGTCGACCTATCGTGAGAACTTCTGTTACGGTTCGATCACCAACAACTTCTCGCATTACGGCCTCATTCATAGCGCGGAAGGTCCCATCGATATTTCTGACTTTAAAGAGAAAAAGATAAGGATCTGATACTCGGTACTGGACGATCCATTCGACCACGGCAACATTCAGATCTCCAGTTAACATCACGGATTCGTCAGCGAGCCTACGATCAGCTGCAGCGAACTGTGTGCGGACTGCGGGTTCAATCGTACGAAACCCGAACTCATGTTTGAGTTGTCGCTGTACGGGAACTTTCTGAACATCTTCAATGAACGGGAATTTCGCTCGAAGGCCAGGGTCTTCTGTCCGCACATACTTGCCAAATCGAAGTACGATCCCAACTTCTTCCGGTTGGACCTGATAGAGTGTACTGAAAATGGCAAGGAGCGCAGCAACAGCCGCAACCGCAGCCACACTCTTCTGCCATGACAACTTTTGCAATTGCAGTCGGATGTCATCGAAACCACGAAACCCATCTTCCATAGTAATCCTCCCAATAAGTTAAGTTCCTTCTCTGAACATGGCGGAACTAACGTCTTACCTAACTAAGTTGCCGAAGTGGTAATTCGACCAGCCACGAACGAGCGCACTTTATCAGGCAGTCGGTGTGCTCGGCGGTTAACATATTGTAACCCTGCCACATTAGCATGAATCTGGGTGGTCCGGTCAGTGCAGGGGCCTAAGAATGCAAATATCTATCGGTCTGGGATGGTCGCTAACGCCTTGTGGGCGAGCGCCGCTATTTCTGGGGATGGCTCAAGTGCCAAAGCGTTTTTAAGATGCTGGGAACCAGCGTATGATTCACCCAGTGTGTAGAGGTGCACAAGTCCTGCACAGAGGTGAGCATGGGCAGCGGTTGGTCCATCTGGATAATCTCGCAAATGATGCTGGTACACGACGATTGAGGCACGCGAGTAACCATTGTTGGACAGCCAATTTCCAAATCTGAGAGCGTGCTCAGGTTTAAGAAGTCGGTAAGTTTGCTCAACTGGTACTGAGAAGTATTCTTGTTCAGCACTTTTAAATTGTTCACTTTCGATCAAATTAGCCATTGTCTGAGACAATAAGATCTCTGAACTAGTCCGTCTAGTTTTGTACATCACGGTGTGGCTTCCTGCTGATTGTCTATTTATTAACAAAGCTGTTGCTAGTCCGGCAAAGAACCCTCCTATGTGAGCACCATATGCAATCCCACCGCCTTCGAGACCTCTAGTGATTACAAAAGGAAAGAGATTGTCGAGTACCAAATAGATTCCGAGAACGAGTCTCGCAGGTGCATAGATGACATTCATGAAGAATGGAAAAAAGACGACCCATAGGCGAACTCTGTTGTACGGAAACCAGATGAAGTAGAAGCCTAGTATTCCTGAGATGGCACCCGAAGCACCGACGAGTGGCAAGTCTGAACCCGCATCAAAAATTGTCTGAGATAAGGTTGCTGTTACGCCAGTAATGACATAAGCGATGAGAAACCAGCTTCGACCGAGCTTATGCTCAACGTTGTCACCATAGATCCATAGGAAGAGCATATTCCCAGCGAGGTGTAAGAAACCGCTGTGAAGAAACATGGACGTGAAGAGCGTGTACAGTTTTTGTTCGGTGGCTCGAAAACCGTAGTTGAAAACAAACAGATCGTAGGCAGACACATGCTGTAAAAGTTCAGGCAGAGATAACTGTTGAGGTACAGTTTCCATGATCACTCTTAGGTATTCACTCAGTGTCGGATCGTTCAAGTTTGGTTGGGTTGTGCTGAGTGGTAAAGTGATAAATAGATAGATTGAACAGTTGATTAGGATTAGGCCGTATGTGATTAATGGAACACCGCGTGGATTGGGTTCGTCACCCAGTGGCAAGATCATCTTAATAGCTTCTGAATGAATTCGTTTTACCAGAGAGATGAAACATCTTGGAATACTGAAGGGCTTATCCGAGCTTCTCCTGAATGTTCGACTGGAAGAGTCGTTTCAATTTAGTCAAGAATCCTAATTCTTGGAAAAACTATCTAAACATTTCTTTAATCGGCACAACCCTAATTCGGTTGGGATTGATCGTTAGATGAAAAGTGCTAATGTCTTTGTCTTCATCTATGATCTCTTGATTGACTTCGGTGCTGTATGTGATTGGCGATGGCTCGTTAGATAGCAGCGCTGCCTTGAATAACTCCGCATTAGGCGTAACGATCGCCACGGCAATGTTTTCATACTGGAGGTGTTTTTTTATTGCGGTGTTGACATCATCAACCTTAAGAGTTCTTAGTGCAGCGCTGACCTTATCAACGAAGAAGCTGGTTCCGTAGAATCGAGAATCGATTGCATAACCGAGACGTCGACTTGTAGTTTGAATCAAGAGCTTAGTATAGTTGATGAGAAAATTCCTTGTAGCTTCGAAATCTTTCTGGGACAGTCCATCATCCACGAGCATTTGTAATTCCCTAAGAGCTTGTCGGAGCGCAAAGTGAGCATTTCTGTGAGGAACAGGCCGAATCCAAATACTAAAGAACTGTTGCGTGCGAGGAATATTTGGAACGGGAAATCGTGAGATACCGTCCTGAATGAAGTTCTCAATATAGGAATAATCACCGTAGTTTAGACCTCTAAGCCCACGCATATTATTCATTAGGCGGCCATTAAAAGTTCGGTGTTCACCAAGATATGAATTTGCAATCAGGAGAGGATAAAAATCATCATCCTTCCTTGTAACACTGATGGGATATCCGATAGATATGGCCGTGGCAATAGATGGTTTTTGAACAAGAATTACTTCCACTGAGTCGAGTTTACGGGGTTGAGGGAGTGGTGGCCGCTTTGAATTACCTTGAGGGAGTGAGTTGAGTAAGTGTTTCTCTGCGCGTTCGAGAAAATTGTCAGGATAACCACCCGCTAATCCGATTAACAGATTGTCTCGTGTATATCTAGTTTTGTGGAATTTCTTTACATCCTCGACAGTAATAGCATTTAATCCTGTCTCATTGCCCATTTCAGTCGTTCCGTATGGATGATTCTCATAAAGGAATGCATTGAGTGTCTGTTTGCCGAGCGACTCATCGTCGTTCCCCTTCAATGTTGAACTAATGGCGTTCACAAGAAAATCTTGGTTGCGCTCGAAGTCCTGTTGGTCAAATCTGGGTTCAACGATCAAATCTAAAAAAATATTATAAAAGGGTTCTAGATGATCTCGATGTACCTGTCCGATGATAGTGGTTAATTCTTTGTCGAACCTTACATCGATCGAGGCTGCCCACGGATAGAGAGTTTCGGTAAGTTCCTGATAAGTCAAGGTTCTTGTGCCGCCACGCGCCACGGTGAGAGCGGTTAGGGCGTTCAAGCCAGACTTATCTTTAGGGTCGTCAATCGAACCCGTATGGAATGAGATACGGAACGTTACAAGGGGCGATGTAGGAGCAAAGAGGCCGACACTTCTGGATGGTATTGTTTCATTGCAACTGGTACTAATGATCCAAAGAAACAGCAGGCCACAGACCCTGAAATACGAAGAGATCATAAACTCTCGTTTGCGATGATTGTTACGATGGTTCGATTGCTTTCTGAAAAATAAGATTGCGTCGTTGTCATAATGTCGTGGGCAGTTACCTGCTCATATAATCTATAGATGCGATTAATAGTTTCAGCATCTCGAGTTAACTGCATGTAGTGCGCCAGGGTTCTGGCAACATTATTAGGATTGTTTAGGCTCATTGAAAACGAGTACCGCATGTGTGATGTTGTTTTTTTTAATGCGACTGGATCTAGCGGGGCCATCTTGAATGTTTCAATTTGAGCAAGGATGGTATCTCTTACGTAATCGATCCGATCAGGTTTCGTTATTCTGACCAGAATTTCAAATAGTGGTGGGTCTCGATGGTCGACGGCCCCACCTGAAAGGATATCTACGACCTGATCCTGGAAATAGAGTTTCTGGAAAAGAGGTGCATTTTCTGAAAAAAGAAGTTGTGAGAGGATATCAAGGGCCGGCATGTCGATCTCAGTGTCTGAGAATGCCGGTGCATGATAGCCGATCATTAAATACGGAAGCGTGCTGTTCGGCCAGGTTAAAGTCGCTGTAAGTTCTTCCTTTTGTTTTGGCTCTATAGGAATTTTAGGATTGAAATTTCCGCGTTGCCATTCATTATAATATTGGCGTGTCAATCTTTCCAGATCGGCTTGCTCAAAATCTCCAACCACGATAATCAGACAGTTTTCTGGTCGATAATATCTGTCATAGAATTGCAGGCTGTAATCGTAATGGTTGGGCATGTCTTCAATGTCTTCCAGAAAACCGAGTGGCGTGTGTTTGTATGGATGCTGAGTGTAGGCTAAGTTATGAAGAGTTTCTCTTAGGAGTGCGACAGGACTTGAAAAATTAAGATTGTATTCCCCAAGAATTGCTCCAGCCTCCGTTTTGAAATCACTTTCTGAGTATTTCAGATTCAAGAAACGGTCTGATTCGACATCAATGATGAGTTCGAGTGCGTCTGAACTTGCTACTGTATGGTACGCAGTCCAGTCATCAGTTGTGAATGCATTTGAATCTGCACCGATATTCTTGATCGTCGTGTTATAAGCTTCGGTTGAGTATTTCTCAGTACCACGAAACATCATATGCTCAAAGAAATGAGCGTACCCAGAAAATCCTTGTTCTATCTCATTTCGAGATCCAGTTCTCACTACAGTATAAAAGGCGATGATACCTGGGCTGTCGTAGGCCACACCGACAACAGTAAGTCCGTTGTCCAGTGTGAAGACGGTTGATGGGAACGGAAATATTTGGCCAGGTCTTGTAGCGGTTTTTGGTACGAAAAAAACCACAAAACAAAGAACACAAGCACAACGTCTGGGAATGGTCATCAGCGCTCTAAGAAGGCTACGGCCGGACAGCATTATATCTGATAGGGAACGCTACTGTCAGTTGTCTAGTTTCTATTTTTGGTCGGTTGGTGGTACCGGTATTGGGAGGGAAGGCCAACAGGAGGTTTCGAGTCTAGGGCATAAATAAAATTCAAAGTGGGAAGAATCAGACTGTACGAAGGTCACAATCTATGAGGAATGGTTGGCATGCTTTTTATTGTCTCGGCTCAGCAAGAACCCCTAATACTATTTAGGGTAACCTAGCTGTTGAAGAACATCTGTGATCTCGCTGAGTATGGTTGGGTCATCGATTGTTGCTGGAATCGTGTAGTCGACACCGTCAGCGATCTTTTTAATTGTTCCCCTAAGGATCTTGCCAGAACGTGTTTTTGGAAGTCGTTTGACGACTGCTGCCGTCTTGAACGCCGCCACTGGTCCGATTGCTTGGCGGACAGCTTTGACAAGCTCGTTGGTGATTTCCGTTTCGGCTCGGTTGATACCGGCTTTAGTTACAACAAAACCAACCGGGACCTCTCCTTTAAGCTCATCGGACACTCCAACCACGGCACACTCCGCGATATCTTGATGGGAGGCAAGGACTTCTTCAATTGCACCGGTGGATAAACGATGACCGGCAACATTAATGATGTCGTCGATCCGACTCATTATATAGATGTATCCATCACTGTCCTTGTAGCCAGCGTCTCCTGTTAGGTAATGACCTGGGTACCTGGATAGGTAGGATTGCTCGTATCCGGTATCGTTGTTCCATAGAGTTGGTAAGCACCCTGGTGGCATCGGTAACTTAATGACGACGCTCCCGATTTGGCCAGGTGGAACTTCATTCTTGTCGTCATCGAGGATTCGAATATCGTACCCAGGTACCGGTTTGGTAGGAGAACCAGGTTTAATAGGAAGAATTCCAAGGCCAACACAATTGGCAGCGATGGCCCAGCCGGTCTCTGTTTGCCACCAATGGTCGATAACAGGTACGTCGAGTTGCGATTCAGCCCAGAGGAGTGTGTCTGGGTCGCAACGTTCTCCGGCTAGAAACAGTGTTCGGAATCGAGAGAGATCGTACCTTTTGATATATTCGCCCTCTGGATCCTCTTTACGTATGGCTCGGAACGCGGTGGGTGCAGTAAACATTGCGTTAACACGGTGTTGTCCAAGTACACGCCAAAATGCGCCAGGGTCTGGAGTGCCAACCGGTTTTCCTTCGTAAAGAATTGTCGTTGCGCCAATGAGTAATGGTGCGTAAACAATGTAGGAGTGTCCTACCACCCACCCAATATCAGATGCAGCCCAAAAAACCTCACCAGGACCAATGCCGTAGACATGTTCCATACTCCAGTGCAACGCTACCGCGTGCCCACCATTGTCACGGACAACACCTTTTGGGATACCAGTGGTTCCAGAAGTATAGAGTATGTAAAGCGGGTCAGTAGCGGAGAGAGGCACGCAGTCAATGCCTCTTGTTTTAGAGACAAACTCCTCCCATTCTAAATCGCGGCTAACAACCAGCTCCGCGCTCAACTGCGGGCGTTGGAGAATAATACAATGATCGGGTCTATGTTGTGCAAGCCGAATCGCTTCATCTAACAATGGTTTATAAGCGATTATCCGATCAACTTCGATACCGCACGATGCAGAGAATATAAGCTTCGGTTTCGCATCGTCGATGCGTGTTGCGAGTTCCTTAGCAGCAAATCCACCGAAGACAACCGAATGGATCGCTCCAATACGTGCGCAGGCCAACATAGCGATCACAGCTTCAGGTACCATGGGCATGTAGATAATGACTCTGTCTCCCTTGTCGATACCATTGTTCTTTAAACCCTCAGCGACTCTAGCAACCGCATCTCTTAGTTGCATATAGGTAAGTATTCGGGTCGTGTTGGTAACGGGGCTGTCGTAAATAAGAGCAGGTTGTTTGCCTCGACCACGTTCGATATGGAGGTCAACGGCGTTGTAACAGGTGTTTAGAGTGCCGCCAACGAACCACTTATGGAACGGAGCTCTGGAGTCGTCTCGAATTCGATCCCACTTTCGATACCAATGAATTCGATCGGCAGCCTTAGCCCAGAACTTTTCTGGGCTGCCGAGAGAATCTTGATAGGTAGTTTCGTAAACGTTCACGTTGTCTCCCTCCGAGACACTCATCGAAGACAGTCCACTCACGATTAGTCGTTTTTCGTTCCTCATCGGGAACTGCTCTGTGGAGCAGGGGACACAGTATCACAGTGGTTGTTGTGAAGGGTTAGTCAATTAATTGATGCAGTTAGTAAGGAGCTTCTTGGGTTAGCACAAGAAAAATAGCTAATCGGGTGGAAATAAGTTGATCAAAAGGTCACGTTTGTTGATAAGGGAGTTGAGGAGGAGTGCTTTATGTGCAGCAAGAAAAGCTTGTCTTAAGAATAGGATAGAGAGGGTTAAACGAAGTTCACGTGCGTAGTTACTTTTTATTTCGGTGTTTGGCTATCGACTGATCTCATTTGGTCGCGTATAATTGGGACATGTGGACGAAGATGATGGGGGGGCCTCGAAAGAGAAATCCAAAGACGGTTGCGGTTATTGACCCTGACAGTTGTTTCGGAGCAGTTGCTTGCTCAATCTGTCAAGCGGCCTGCCCGGTTGCAGATTGCATTGTCGAAGAACCGGACAAAGACGGTCGGATGGTGTGTGCGGTGCGAGTTGACCTTTGTATCGGTTGTGGGTTGTGTGTGACATTGGGCAATCCCACTGCACCCCAGCCACGTGACTTTGGGTGTCCAGCTGACTATGACGCTATCAACATGGTAACTTACGATGAGGTAGTCAAGATTCTTGAAGTACAGCAGGATGAAGCGGTAGGTACAGCAGCTGGTTCCTAGTTCAGATTGTTCATGCCTAGAGAGTTTTTCTTTTCAGAAATCCGTCCGAGTTGAATGTCACTGAATGGGACAAGTTAACTTACCTCACATGGTTTCATGAAGTGCAGTGACAAACTTCCAAACATCAAGGCCGTCTAGTAGAGCTCAGACAGCTGTAGCGTGAGTGGGGGTTATTGTTTTTTGAATCACGAGTGTAGCAGTCCTTTAGATCCACTTCGTTCGAATGTCTGTTAATAAATCTGTGTGCAATTCACTTTTGAACTTTTGTATTTAGTGAATTCAAGAAGAATCGTAAGATGCTGATCAAAGAGTTTAAGGAAGAAGATCTACTTATTGTGCGCAACCGAATGGTTGCTGAACAACTAGAGAAGCGAGGTGTTCACAACGTTCGAGTTTTGGCAGCAATGAGGGATGTACCAAGACACGAGCTAGTTCCGCCTGAGCAGTACCTGTTTGCATACGACGATCGACCACTTCCTATTGGTGGCGGACAAACCATTTCGCAGCCATATATGGTCGGAATAATGACTCAAGCACTGTGTCCGTCGGTAGAGGATATAGTCTTGGAGATTGGTACGGGTTCTGGTTATCAGGCTGCTGTCCTCTCGAGACTAGTTCGAGAGGTGATTTCTATTGAGTTTGTACCTGAGCTTGCAGATCGAGCTCGCTCGACACTGAGGCGCCTGGGAGTCTCGAACGTGACGGTTATAGCCGGTGACGGAAGTGATGGACTGTGCTCTAAAGGACCCTACAATGGCATTGTCGTTACGGCAGGTGCACCAAGTGTTCCCAACGCATTGCGAAATCAACTCATTGATAAGGGTCGACTCGTTTTGCCTGTTGGTACGATGGCGTATCAGCGGTTGTTGATCGTTCGTCGGTTAGGTGATAGTTGGCAAGAAGAGTGGTGTGAAGGTTGCGTGTTTGTACCTTTACGAGGTGAGAATGGATGGCGTAACTAAGATAAAAGTGTAGTACATAAAATTGGATTTGGTCTGCAATTTCCTTTGAAGTATTGAGAGTTGCAAGAAATTTAAAACCATCCGATGTGACTAAATTTGGAGGAAGGAATGGATGATCAGTTAAAGGTTTCGCTGGCTACACTCGTGGGAGCAGTGGCCGGGGGTATTTTCGGGTGCTTGTATTTGACCGAACGAGGACGTCGTGCGCGCGATCAGATCGAGCCATTTTTAGATGAGGTCGTCACTGAGATCAATCGTGCGCGCGGTACTTCCAAAAAGTTCCGTGAGGTAATAGAAGAGAGCCGACGGGCAGTAGGTGACATTGTAGCGGAAGTTGGGTCTAACGAACCCTGGAGTTCAGGAAGAGTTCGGAGGACCTCGGGATAAACACTTGGACAGTAAAGTTGTGAATGAATAGGCTGGACTTTGACGTCATCGCCAGACAGACGATGAAAAGTAATCGGACTGATCTTTGGTTGTTGGTCTTTGGTATTCTAGTGTGGTAATGACATGTCTCTGGGAACTATAGAGATGAATATTGCGTATCAGGGTGAGCCAGGTGCTTACAGTGAAGCGGCTGCACGTCGCTCCAATTCAGAGGCAGGTGTGTCGCCACGAGAAACATTTGACGATGTATTCAAGGCAGTTAAACGAGGAGAAGTTACTCATGGGATCTTACCAATAGAGAACTCTGTTGCTGGTACGATTCACCGTAATTACGATCTTCTTCTTGAACATGAGTTACCTATTGTTGGTGAAGTACAGCTTCCTATAGTACACAGCCTGCTGGCGCACGCGGGCACTTCTATTGCCGACATCAGACGGGTGTACTCGCATCCACAGGCGTTAGCACAGTGTGAAAGATTCTTACGTACACTCCATAAGATCGAACTCGTAGCGACTTACGACACGGCAGGGAGTGCGAAGATGATTCGTGAAGGAGAATTAAGAGATGCGGGTGCAATCGCTTCAGAGAGAGCGGGACAAGTGTTCGGGTTGACTGTTCTACAATCTGGAATCCAAGATTATGCTGATAATATAACGCGGTTCCTGCTTGTCAGTAGAGAAGCAGTCCCATTGGGTATACCTGATAAGACGACTGTAGTCTTTGCGCTTGGAAATGAAGCAGGAGCACTATTTAAGGCATTGAGCGTGTTTGCGCTACGAGAGATCGTTCTTACAAAACTTGAATCGAGACCGATTCCTGGACGTCCATTTGAGTATCTTTTTTATGTAGATCTGATAGCTGATAGTCAGGAGTTACGTTGCTCTCGTGCCCTTGTACATCTTGCTGAGTTCGCTCCATTATTGCGGACGCTGGGATCGTACCCGCACTGGAAGGAACCCGATCGGAACTAGGACATGACCAACGACGATTTGTCCACCTGTGCCTGGTATAGTTGTGTTCTAGGGGTTCGATGAACGTGAGTTAGATAACGCCCTAATGATAGCTTTGCTGAATTTAGGCACGTCGTCAGGTTTACGTGAAGTTATCAGATTACCATTTTCAACCACAGGCTGATCCACGTACAAGCCTCCAGCGTTTTTCACGTCAATGGCGATAGATGGCCAACAGGTGACTGTACGACCACGTAAAGTGTTCGCAGAGATGAGTAACTGTAGGCCATGACAGATAGCCGCAACGGGCTTTCCAGCATTCATCGCGTCACGCACGAGATCGACCATGGCGTGGCGTAAGCGCATCCTGTCTGGAGCGTTTCCACCAGGGATGACTATAGCGTCAAAGTCACTAATTCGAGCGCTTCTCGCGTCTATATCGGAAGTGAAAACCTGGCCTTCTTTACCTCTGAATTCTGTTGCGGCAGTGGGACCAACGATTATGACCTGTGCGTCGAGCTCGCGAAGTGCATTAAGTGGACCCATCACTTCGCTATCCTGGAATTCATTTTCAATAAGGATGGCGATACGTTTCTCCTTCATGATGGTCTTTAGTCGTTTGTTAGAGTCAGTCATACACACCTCATAAACATTGTATACCAGCCTTGTCTTGAGATTTACCAGTGTTAGTTTTGGTGTGATTGTATTTCCTGTGGAGATCCTTCTATACTGCAAGCTGATGAAGAGGGGGAGTGGTTAGTCTTACCTTTTTGACTCACGAGGTAATACATTTTCAGTTCTTTAGCACTAGATAACATTAGAGCGATGAGGTCTGGAATGGTTCATCGTCGAGCCTATTCCCTACTTGAGGTCCATCGTCACAGTTAATCCCCACTTATTAGGTGGACGACCGACAAAGGCACGAGGACCAGAAACCGGCCAGATCCCAGATACCCAGGGAAAAGAGTTGTCGTCATAGACACAGTAGAAACCAACTAGAAACGTGCCAGATCTTATGTATATTCTCATTATGGCGGCACGATCCTTCTCATCCATGGTCACCCGATAGAGTTTATTTGTTGCTAGAAACTTAATGAGAGAATCCTTACGGTCTATTTCTTCGCCCGTCAGCGTGAAACCTATCCTGGTCCTATTATTAACTGGGTATCCCGCA
This sequence comes from Vicinamibacterales bacterium, assembly GCA_965249535.1. GTDB lineage: Bacteria > Acidobacteriota > Vicinamibacteria > Vicinamibacterales. The sequence goes on along the minus strand of OZ252241.1, from coordinate 474,847 downwards.
TCGATACCGACGTAGTAACCGACCTTCTTGATTGGTTCTTGATCAATGCCAAGCATCGCAGCACTAGTTGAAGTAGGGCCCCAAGTGTAGTTTGCTATCTCTCCAAATACTGACGCATATTCAATTGGTTTGTAACGTACCGTACCCACGATTGCGTGGTCATTGCGTTTACTTGCCCAATAGTTTGGTAGGCGTTCAACCTTGCTTCCAGTGAATCCGTACTTAAGAGCACCTCTCACTTCAAGTGATTCAATCGGTTTGGTGATTCCTGAGATGAACCCAGTCAGGGCACTATTGCTGTCAAGAGTTCCATCTTCGAAATAAAAATAGTCATAATCCTTATTTCTATTACCATCACCGAGAACTGCACCTATATTCAGTTTAGTTTGTGAACGTCGGTAAGTAAGCATTAGGCCAAAGTTAGCTTCGGCATTTATTCTTTGAATCCGCGTCGAGTCTTTCGCCGTAAATGAGCCTGCCTCTTGCCAGCCTAACCCAATCGGAAGAATAAATCTTCCAAATCTGAGACTGAAAACATGTTGTTGATAGTCCAGGTAGGCCTGTCGAATGGGACCCTGCTGAGATATGTTATCTAAGGCGATACCTTTATACATATCAACACGGCGGTTTCCTTCGTTACTACAAATAACATTTGGGCCAAATCGATTCTGAGGAGCATTAGGATAAAAGAAAAACTCCTCTCCGCAGGCTGGTAGCGGGTCAATCTCATCGACGGGATTAATCTGTAGAAGATAACTGACTCGGTTATCCGCTTTACCTGACAGCGAAACAATCGCGTAACCAATCCGGCCCTGCTTTTCAAAACCAAGGCTACTCTGTGCACCATCATGGCCATAAGAGGCCATAAATGACACACCGATATTAAGATGTTCTGATTGGAGTAAATGATCAATTCGTGATTCGGTGGATTTCTCTTGGGCCTCTTCTTCCTGACTGTGAGTTAGTACATAATGAGATAAAAGAACTGCTAGAATGAGCACAAGCGCGATCCGTTCAGTTCGCATTGTTTGCTTCCTTCTAGCTGGCGTCAGTGACAAACGTGGTAAGTGGTTTAAAACTAATGGTAGTAGTTCTTATACATGCCTCGTCTGAATATAAAGCCGCCAAGTGGGCCTAGCCAGTCGAGTACATAGTGCATATAACCCAGATCCATCAGTTCAATGAGATTTCCATCGCAGTCTTTAGCGAAGAAAAAAGTATGACCGCGAGGCGATCTTTCAGGAGCGCTAAGACACTGAACACCCTTACTGATCAAGTAGTCATACCATTTGTAAGTATTTCGAACGTTGAATGAAATGTGGGTCAACCCTACACGATTCCAGTGAACGTTTATTGGTGATTGTTGCGGCTGAAATTCGAATATTTCGATGACAGCGCCTCCAGGTATCCTGATCCAGCCGATCTTGCAATGTGGTGACTCTCCAGGGACACTAAAGAAGCTACGTACTCGTTCTGACGGTGTTTCAGAAACACCAACGAGAGGACAACGAAACACGTCCCAATAGAATTTCACAGCGGTACTAAAGTTGGATACGGTGATGCCGACATGGCTAAAGGATCGTACTTTCACGGTGCACTCCTTAAATCGGTGTCAATAATGTGGTCGGCGACCCGAAGTGCCTGTGCGATGATTGTTAATCCTGGATTGACTGCCGCAGATGAGGGGAAAAAAGATGCGTCCACAACAAATAGGTTTTCAATATCATGTGTCCGGCAATATGAGTCAAGCACTGACTCACGCGGATTAGAACCAAAGCGCAATGTGCCACACTGATGGGTTGTGTTTCTAATTCCATGCGAATACGTTACAACCTTCCAGAAACCAAGTCTCTTTAGAATCCGCTTCATTTCTGTGACAAGTCTAGCGTGAGCGACAAAGTTACTGGGATGATAATGAAGACGAATTTGTCCGTTTCCCTCAATGATTATGCGATTGTTCAGTTGTGGGAGATCTTCAGTCATAGCAAGCCAGTCAACACCACGGGCAACCCAAGCGTTATAGGCCCAGAGCGGCACCCAAGGAACAACGGTTTTGGCCATAACACCATGTGTCCGCCCCTGAGATTGGATCTGTCCTAACGGATAACTGGTGTCTGGACCTTTAAGATAGAAATCGTTAATCGCCACCGTCTTTTGGAAGATGGTAAGGTTCTTCTTAAAGGGCTTGAACCCCTGCATCATGGTTGAGAGGTGAGCCATGTAGTGTTTTCCAACCAAGCCAGAGGAATTTGCTAGCCCGTTTGGATGTTTTTCACTTGCTGACCGAAGTAGAAGTGCAGCCGAGTTAACCGCACCACACGAAATAATGACCAAAGATGTTTTTAGGGAAATATTCTGTCCATTGTAGTCTACCTCGACTATCTGGATTCGTTGACCAGTTGGGTCGGTCGACAGTCGTTTAGCTAGTGCGTTGGTCCAGAGGGTGATATTTCTCTGTTCAAGAATGGGACGGATACAACAGATATCTGCTTCACTCTTTGCGTGTAGCTGGCATGGGAACGAATTACAGGTATTGCATAAGATACAACCATTAGGTTCTCCAGGGTTAAGAAGTCCGAGAGGAAGTGGTGACGGATGGAGTCCCCGTTTTTTTAATTGCTTGATGGTTTTTTCGATCTCTTCTGAATGAGCTATTGGAGGGTGAGGGAAAGGTCCTCTAGGTGGTTCGGTTGGGTCAAGACCGCTCTCGCCATGTACCTGGTAAAGGTGCTCAGCTTTTTCATAGTAGGGTTCAAGGGTTTCGTAATCGATTGGCCACGCAGGTGAAATACCATCAGCATGTTTAGTTTCTTCGAAATCTTCTTTGCGAAGTCTGTATAAGACGCTCCCCCAGAATTTGGTGTTTCCACCGACGCAATAATGAGTGTACGGAACGAATTCTTCTCCGGCGCTATCCATCCAGGTTTCGGTTGTCCGGTAGCGTAAATGCTTCCAAACTGCTTCTGGGTCCCAGTTGTCTGGTTCTCTTGGAATAAAGTTGCCACGCTCGAGGATTAGTATTCGCGCGGACGTGTGAGACAAAGCTCTTGCGATAGTCCCTCCGCCGGCACCACTACCGATTATTATGATGTCGTATAAATTTTCCATCTAAACTTACTAGTCTTAGGTTGTTGTATAGATTTGATCCATGAGTCGTTGGTCGGCCATGGCAACTTCAAGGCTCATCTCTGGCGCTCGATTCTCACTAATGGCTAAGAGAAAATCTTGATACATTGCCTGGTAACCACGAATATCTTTAAAGCCTGGAAACAGTAACTCCGGGAAACCCAGGCCACGTACTAAAAGAAAAAGACCGTTTGATTCGAAGGTAATGATGCCATCTCGACCAAATAGTTTTGAAAAACGAAGTCCACGTAGCAGAGAGGGAACCTCCCGTGAATAATAGAGCGAACCGACCGCCCCATTGTCATAGCGAAAGGCAACCAGCATGCTCTTCGCGCGCGTATCGGGTCCACTTGGCGATACGCTTGGGCGATAGCCGTGCGCTGAACTTATCGTTGGACCAAGACTATTAGCAAGATGTAGCCAATGGATACCTTCTTCGAAGAAAGCGTCACCTCCGGCCAGAGACTCGTCATTGCGCCAGTCGTTTCCTGATTTTAATTTCTTAACCAAGGTAGTAAAGTGAGCGAACAGTAGCTCTCCGATTGTATCGTTTCTTAGCAGTTGTCGCAGACAGACAGCCAACGGTTTGTAGTGGTCGTTCTCAGCGACCAAGACCGTACGCTTGGCACGATTTCTTGATTCGATGACCTTTTCATAATCTGCCAGCGTTAGGTACGCTGGTTTCTCGACAAGCACGTGTTTTCCTGATTCAAGTGCGCGGAGAGAAAGCTCGAGATGAAACCTAGGTGGAACCGCGATTACGACAGCATCGACTTCAGGGTCATCAATGGCCGAAATGTAATTTCCGTAGCTCTGTTGTCCCGAGTAACGTTTGCGGAATTCTTCTGCCTTTAAGAGTTCACGGCTCGCGTAACTCAAGTTTATTTTGTCTCGGAATTGTCTAAGATTTCGGCTATGTACTGCCGTTATTGCGCCACACCCTAGGAAAGCCATATGTACTGACTTGGACACTGGTTAATTATCATGTATTCCTATGCAGTCGCCAAGTCTTCTACTCAGCTTGGTTGTGAGTTTGTTGGAGGCAAGAAGGCGTTTTAGGTCTTGGCCGTCTCGTGTGAAAACCTTTCGAAATGCCAGCAGAGGGCATTTTAAACCCTGTATCATAACCTTCAGACTATTAAGCTGAGGTCGAATATGGATCCAAGGATTCACCAAGATTTCGTATTTCAGTGGTCGGCGCACAACGCCTAGATATTTCAAATTGAGGACGTTCCGTTGTTAGCTCTCCGTTGATCAATATGTTTACCGAGAATCGACCATACCACCTCTTCCAGTTTCGGTTGTGTGATGGGGTTCCATGTTAGGGCGGATTTGGCTCGTACGTCGTCTTTATCGCACATTGATGGAGACCTATTTCCCCGTTCGTTATCGTACGGGTACACGGTACGATGTGATTGTGGATGAAATTGCGCGGATTCGCCCAAGACGTATTCTTGAGGTCGGTACTTGTAGAGGTGCTATGGCCGATCGTATGGTCCGAGGTGCCTTGGCCGTATCTTTAATCTGGCGAGATTGAGTACTGGAGTTTTGATCTTTTCGATGAAATCGTCGAAGCGGTATTCCATCACGAAGCTGCGAAACCTTCGGTACCGGTTGAGGTCGTTGAAGCACGCCTCAACAAAATTGTGGTTAAAGGTCGAAACGCCCGTATTAATCTAGTTTCTGGAAATTCTAAAGAGACCTTGGCGACTGTGGGGGCAAAACTGACTCCATTCGATCTAATCTTCATCGATGGAGGTCACTCACTCGACACTGTGAGATCAGACTGGAAGCTTACGCAGTGGCTGTGCCACGCTAGAACGACAGTGTTCTTCGATGATTATCCACGATGGGGTGTGGGTCAAACCATTGATGAGATTGATAAAAGGTTGTGGCAGGTTGAGATTATTGAGCCAGGAGATAGTTTTAAGGTTAACGAGCAATTGGTTAAAAGCAAACTAGTCCGAGTTACCAAGCGCTAGTGTACAAGTACCGACTTTCCGGCGCACTACAGACCAAAGCTCGTTACGGAATGCAATGTCGAAGCAAGGTGGTTGGGCCCATGAAAGTTCGGACTGTTTTGTGTGTGAAGGAGTTAATCGATCACTAAAAGGAACCTCGGCGAGATTAGCCGTGGCAATGTTACCAACCTGATGAGCACTCTTTCCGTTGAGTCGCAAAAGGATTGTGTCAACTTGCAAGGCATCAAAACGGAGGGCTGCGGTAATAGTGTCGGGTGACGCATAAGCATTAAGCAGCTTGTCAGCTGTTTCCGCGTATTGTTCACGTCTTGCTCCGAATAGGCTGGCGTGTCGCTCGTCAGCGAGCACCAACGGACGTCTTAGAAACCAACCAAAAGTTCGGCTAAATTCTTTGGGATGGATTGCCACGACGCTATCTGGGGGCGTTTCGCGGTTAATCCAGCGTAAAGCCTCTACCCGGACTACTGGAGTTTTCCAGAACATCGCACCATCAAGTATATTTCCCAGGACAGAGTATCCGGTACCTAGTATGCAGAGTGATACTGCTAGTACTAACCACTTTAAAGTCAACCAACGCGATTCAGCTAGTGCTGCAAAAGGGCACAAGCCACAGAAGGCTAACAACATAGATCGTGCATAGAGATTATTTGGGTGACCAATCGGCGGTCTGAAAATCGTCACGGCGATCACGATACCCATGACCAAGGCCGCGATCTGGAACTGAGCAGGTGTAAGCGTGCCTAACCGAAACCGATGCCGTATCACGAGTAACCCAAGAACACCTATGATTCCGAACTCCATCGTATATAGAGCAGGTGTATCGAGGAGGTTGGTCCACCATTGCGGCCCAAATAATGATGTTAAGAATGCGCCATTCAGCCAGTTTCCTGCGATAGAGACGTGCATTATGAGTCCAGCGGCGGGACCAGAATTAGAAGACAGAACGTACAGCATCGGAGCAGCTAATAGGAGTGAGATGATGCCACTTGGCAGCCATCTCTGTAGTGTTTGAGAATTCCATGGGGCGATGGCGTTACGAAACATCTCTACGAAAATGGCTGTAGCAATACCTATGAACAAGCCTAGTGCCATGTAGGCCGACACCAATGGAAGCGAAGCGAGAAGAATTGCTGGTAGAATTACTCCACGTCCAGGCCTTCCAGGGTTCTCGTTTAATGGAGCCAACAGGTGCAAAATTAGCAATGTCAACAGGAGTCCGAGTGTATGTTGTGGAGCCCACGTGGTTACTGTGTATATGGCATTGAACTGACGATCGTTGTGGTGGATCCAGTAATCTAGATGCGTTGATGGAACAACGGCACGTAACGCTTCAAAACTTGACGGTAACGATCCGTATGCAACCAAGTTACGAAGCATATCGATCCCCACTCTTAAGATGTCGAATCCTCCAAGGAACGTTGCTGCCCAGGCAGCTCGTCGAGCCTGCCGTCGATTGCAGAGGTCACTGGCGAATAGGTAGACGACGAATGGAAATGCAAAGGCTGTCAGGAGAGTTAATCCAAGCAGGATGTAATATATGTCAGCGGTTTGTCCTGCTACTCTGTTAAGTGCTGCGGCGAGCAAGTGAAAGCCAAAATAGTAGGAAGGATCTGACATTGTGTGAAGGAACGGATTAACGGGTGGGAAGGAGTCTGAGCCGTTGATAGCTGTGGAGACAACTAGATGCTTGTACCAGTCGTGCATTCCAATCCGGTGAACACTGCCGTCTAGTTCCCATCCGAAGGTAAGGAATGGGAGTGCGACAAGTATCGTAAACAGTAGGCCGGCGGATGCTAGTGAACGAAATGTTGCAGGCTCTACAATTATTTCCTGTTGGTCAGCGAAGATTTGAGGACTGTCACTAGAGGAGATAGAGGTGATTCTGTCTTGAGGTTTTGCTCTTAATTGCTTCCAAAGGCCGGTGAATATTAAACCTAGAGAGACGGTCACTGGTCCTAGCAACAGACTCCATGAACGGAGCCCGAAGAGTCCAGCGAATAGCCATAGCGCCCATATAGATATGCCGATCCCAGCAAAAGATATCGCTGCCAGTTCGGCTGAATCGCTAATAGTACGTTTCACTAATATGGTGCGGAGTGCAGCCAAACCAGGTAATGCCAAGAGCGGCACTGCGACGACAATGACGGCAAGCGTACTCATGGGTCTTGGAATGTGTCAGGTTAGTCACAAAATGCGGTTATTGAACGGGCCTTGATTGACATCAGATATTCCTGAAGAACAAGTGATGGAAACAGTTCTAGCCGGATAAACACATCGACCCAAAGGTTTCTTGCCTAGCTCTCTTACGGTTGTGACGGTGTTTAGCGAATGTATCCAAGCGATCGTAGTCTATCCCTCCCCTCATTCGATAGGTTCTTTTTTTTTGAGCGTACTGCTGCTCTGTATGTAGAATGTGGACCCAATAGATCGAGCATTTGTTTTACTCGTTCCTGATGTAGAGCTGAAACGTTGTGGTTTTCTTCAGCGTCAGTTGAAAGATCATAGAGTTCTACTCGTTCAAGGTCGTCTTCAATGAGCTTCCATCCTGAAAGCTCTAGTGACCTAAACTCACGATGGAAGCGTTCGTCGTTGGGTTCCATTTGCCGTTGGGTTCTTGAAGGGAAGGACCACGCGCGCATTGGAGCAAGTGGTTCGTCTGGTAGGCGTCCGTCCAATTGCGGAGCCGTAATGCCGGCGTGACGAAGAACTATAGGCATGATATCAACCAATTGCATGGGACGGTTCCACTGGTTACCTGATGGAGGAATACCGACGATGCCAGTATCACGACCAAATTTGAAAATTAGTGGGATACGAATCATGACGTCGTACAACGATGTCGTGTGTCCGAACAGGCTGTGTTCTCCAAGAGCCTCACCATGATCAGATGTGATGATGACTAGCATGTTTTGCCAGTTCGGATGTCTCTGTAGGCGCTCGAGCAAGCGAGTCAATTCTGAATCAAGATATAGGAGTTCTTCGTCGTACGCTAAGCGGCGTTGATAATGATTGGGATCATTACTTTTGCTCGATCGAATCATGATTAATGTTGAAGTGCCCCTGAAAATGTTCTGGTGGGTTGTATGGGAGATGAGCATCCATATAGTTGACAAATAAGAAGAAACTCCTTGAGTCCAGTACGTCAACCACATGGATTGCGCGGTCAGTGATAGCCTGCGCTCGTCGGTATGATCTGGATCCATGGCCGCATCGTGGTAGCCAAGATATTCGATCAGGACTACCAAGGATGAGAGAAAGCTGATTCCAGGGAGACCGGGTCACGAGGGCACAGTCACTTTCAGGTCGCGCATCAAAAAATCAAATCCACGATTGAGCCCAAACCCAACGGTGGGAGAGAGGGGTCCATGGTTTCCACTGACACCGGCCGTTAAGTAACCGTTATGATTTAAGAGTTCAGCCAATGTCGGTACGTCTGGTCTAAGCGGATATCCGTAGAGCGGTGGTTTGGTGTCAGACAGCATTGGACGATGAGCTCCGTGCTTTGCAGGAAATAGTCCAGTAAATAACGCGGCATGTGATGATAGGGAGTCTGCGGAATTTGAGATTGCTCGTTCAACAACTACGCTGTGAGTTAGTGCGAACTTTGTTAGGTTCGGCATGGTCTTTCGCCGATAATTATATAGTTCCAAGTGGTCGGCTCTAACCGTATCTAGCACTACTATCACGATCGGTGGCCTTGTGATCAGAGGTACTCTGGTGTTAAAGACAAATGGTTGATAGGTAAAACCAACGACGCTACTAAAAGCCATGATTATCCCGAGCACTACTGCCGAAGCGGTGAGGCATCGAGTAACCGTTGATATTAGTGGTTGCCTAGTATGAGACGAGAGAAGAGTGTAAGCGGTAAAACACACTGCTGCAGTTATACAGAAAGTAAGAGTTGGGCCCAAGTCTGTTTCTCTGCCAATGTAGTGCTTTGTAAAAAAGAGATTCAAGGCGTTGGCAGTGATCGCGCCAGTTAAACTTCCAACGAGTACTGATTCGCGATTTTGAATACTAGGAGTCCGCGCGCACCAATAAGCAATTGCCCTAAGGGCGAGTAGAAACGAGACGTTTCCAAATTGGCGAGATAGGAAAGGGATCAGTGCAATCAAACAAGGGGCAGAGAACCAGAACCTCGTTGAGGGATATTCCTTTTTGCAGAAAGCTGATCCACATCCGATAATTGCACCAACGCCTATAAGCCATGCAAGGTGGGTTATGGTAAGTTCGAGACTTAGATCGGCGGTGACCGAAAAATCAGTCCACGAGAGTGCGAGTAATTTAACTAATACGGCGACTAGTCCGGCTAAAACGAATCTGAAAAAGAGAGTGGATGCTGATAAAGCTGTTCCCACCATATTTATTTAATGTTCAATTTGTGAGTAACCGGAATAAGTGCATGTCGCACCCGTTTATTAAAAGCAGCACAGTCGTTTCTGAACTGTCTTGTAATTGTAGTGTGCGAGGCTGTTTCCGTGAAAGAAGAGGTTGGTTGTATCACGAACGACTGAAGTGCATTGTTGCGATAGACCATTTTGGCCTGAGACCTGCGATATACGTTCGACGATGTCCAGTATTTAGCACAAGACCCTTTAGAGGAATCCAGCACGTATCGAGAAAGCACAGCAGTTGTACAGCCCATTTGCGAGTCATGTGTTCAGGATGGTGCTTACGGATTAAGTTCGCTATTATGTTGATTCAGTGTCAACTGGTTGAATGGTACCGTTTTTTTCTTTTGTGATGATTAATCATTAATTAGATGTCAAATTGATTTGATATCGGCGGTATTGACTTCGAACGCTCTTGTGAGTATTGAAACTAAACTACGCAGTTAAGCACCGGCCAGTAGACACTGTACCTCCCATCTAATCAGAGAGTGTGTTGTAATGGATGAGAAACTTTTCGTTAGTAGAGGTGGAAGGGTTTTAAGGAGAATGTTTCCATCATTATTTGGGTTTATCAAAGCTCTGCGTTTGTTTTTCGGACATGATTTCTTTTTTGTCAAAACGGGATTCCTACGGAGTTGTGCGGAAGGTCATCCTTGTCGAAAAGACGGTACTCCATTACCCTGGATGAATTACGCTATTATCCGCTTTTTTGAAGAACGCCTTAACCCCTCATTAAGTATGTTTGAATATGGAAGCGGCTACTCGACGCTATTTTTCGCGGGCCTCGTTGGTTCTGTGGTTAGTGTTGAATCAGATCGTTATTGGTACGAGAAATTACGACCAAAATGCCCAGAAAATGTAAATCTAATTCATCAGCCTTTTGAATTGGGCAACACTTATTCAAGGTTGGTGAGCAGTGGCGGAAGAAAATATGACATTATGGTGATAGATGGTCACGCTCGAGAAGAATGTATTGTGAATGCGTGTTTAGCACTGACAAGACAGGGAGTTATTTTGCTCGATGACACGCACCGACGATTTCCTGAGATAGATCAACATCTTTCTCGGGCTGGATTTATGAGAATTGAGTTCGAAGGACTCAAACCAGGTGGAATTACTGTGGATAGAGCATCACTTTTCTATAGAAAGAATAATTGCTTGGGTATTTAGTCTGATAGACAGTTGCCTGATTCGGGCCGTGGGTAGCAGCGAACTCCGACCATTATTATTAAAAAATGAATGTATTTGTATTAAACACTGGAAGATGGGGTTCAATGACCTTTATACAGGCATGCAAACACATCTCAAACTTTAGTAGTTCTCATGAATCTAGATGTGGCCTACTTGCTGAAGCACGTCTTGATTACCCCGAAAATCATATTGAAGCGGACGATCGTTTATCCTGGTTTTTGGGTAGGCTAGATAAGCAGTATGGCAACAGTGCCTTCTATGTTCACCTAAAACGTAATGTACAATGATACCGCCACTAGTTTTGTTAGGAGGTATGCCATTGGAATTATTAATGCGTACAGAAAGAGTGTGTATATGGGGTTATCGAATACCGCTTCTCCAATGACGGTTTCCCTTGACTATTGCGAGACTATAAATAGCAACATCGAGTTGTTTCTTAAGGACAAAACGGGAAAGATGGAATTTAACCTGGAGAATGGCAGAGTTGATTTTCAGACATTTTGGCGTCTTATAGGTGCAGAGGGGGATGTTGGCGCTAGCTTACGAGAATTTGCGACGACTTATGATGCGTCGCAATCGAGAGCGGGTTTGAGGGGAGTGCAAACATATTTTGTGTGGATATTAAAAAAGTGTGTACGCATTTTCGTAAAATTTCCTAACTTTATTAGAAACGCTTAACTTAGGATAACTTTTAAGTAAGACTCTGCTACCAGCCACGGACTATCGAAAGGTGGTGGGTGGCTTTTACTTAAGAACAGAGTGGCCAGGCAATAACGGGATTGTTTTAGACAGACCTAGAAGGTTGACTGTCTCCAGCCTGATTTCAAAATATTTTGAGTCAGAAGGTAGCAGCGTTCTGTAGTAATGCGTATTTTGATTCGACTCTTCGTCACAGTTGTCTTGGGATTTAGTTCTGCTGTACAGATTACGTTTACTCAATCGGTATCAGTTGTCACTGCCAATAAGTCTAGCCGAATGAGTGAACGAGGGGTTGGATTCGAAGGGACTGAAGTTTCGCTGTCCATGGGGAAGTATCGTGTCGAACCGACGCGAGTGAAGCAGGGTCCTGTGCTTGACGGTCATCTCGATGAGAGTGTCTGGAAACAGGTTGCGGTCGTCGAGGACTTCATTCAGCAAGAACCATCCGAAGGTGAACCCGCAACAGAGCGTACGGTAGTCCGGTTGATATATGACGCTGAGATGCTGTATATCGGTGTTGAGGCGATCGATTCGCAGCCAGAAGATGTTATCGCGACAGAAATGAGACGGGACTCGCCACGTCTCTTCGATGAAGATAATTTCCAGATCATACTCGATACGTTTCAGGATGGGCGTTCTGGTTACATGTTTGTGACTAGTCCCCTTGGGGCAAAGCTTGAGCAACAGATTACTGAAGAAGGTGAAGGTGGTTGGCGAGGACAAAATACTCCAAACGTTAATATAAATTGGGACGGTGTCTGGGACGTAGTCGCACGTCGTAATAAGAATGGATGGGTGGCCGAAATCGCCATTCCAATGAGGACCCTGCGCTTTCCAAAGGCTGAGCGACAAGTGTGGGGCGTCAATTTCATGCGAAACATTCGTCGGAAGAACGAGCAAGTGTTTTGGGCTCCAGTTCCAAAGGGTTATACACTGACCAGAGTTAGTCTTGCTGGATCAATGGAAGGAATTTCAGATGTAGACCGTGGAATAGACCTTCGCGTTACACCCTATGTCTTGGTCGGTGCAAAGCAGGAGCGTAATGAGGCCGGACTAAATGCTACCGGAATTGGCGATGTAGGTGTCGACGTAAAATATGGAATCACTTCTGGACTCAGTCTTGACATCACTCTCAACACTGACTTCGCTCAGATAGAGGTGGATGATGCGAAAGTCAATTTGACGCGGTTTCCACTCTTCTTTCCTGAGAAACGAGACTTCTTCCTTGAAAACTCTGGAATGTTTAATGTTGGTACGGAATCTGAAGGTTTCAGTTCCGCGTATCTTCTCTTTTTTACGCGCCGAGTTGGATTGTCGAATTCAGGTCAGCCAATCCCAATCATCGGCGGTTCCAGGTTAACTGGAAAGGTGAATCGCCACAACATTGCGGTGATGAATATCCAAACCCAGGAAGCCTTAGGTCAGGCCGGTGAGAATGTGTTCGTCGGCCGCTATAGTCGAGATATTCTCGCGCGATCGAAAGTTGGCGGACTTCTAATTAATAAAGAGGTAAATGGAAAATCGTACTACAATCGCACGTTTGCGGCTGATACCACACTTGCACTGCATCAAAATTTTGTCATGAAGGGATTCATTGCAAAAACACAAACTCCAGAATTGCTGGGCGACGACACGGCCGGATATCTTAGATGGACATGGCTAAGTCCTTCTTGGAGTGTGTACGGTGAGTATCTGGATATCAAGAAAAATTTTAACGCTGAACTCGGCTTCGTCCCACGAGTTGGAATTCGAACATCCAAACTTCACGTAGAATGGGACCCGAGGCCTGGAAGGTGGAAGATACGAATGTTTGATCCGATGGTGAACATTGTCTACACCACTGATCAGCAGAACAGGGTAATAACACGGAGAGTTCACTACATGCTGGGAACGTATTTCGAAGATGGGTCAGAGGCTATCGTATTTTTCAATGATAAGTTTGAACAACTTGATGGGCCATTCAAGATTCATCCCGATGTTACGATTCCAGTCGGCGCCTATCGATTTGCTGAATGGGTTTTTATATTAAGGAGCGATCCATCTCGTCGGGTTTATGGTCAGGCACAGTACACACCGGCAACTTTCTTCGGTGGAACACGGACGGATGTTTCTGGAACCGCTGGTCTTCGGATTACAGATCAGATCGCAACTGAGATGAAATTTACGAGGAGCGAGGTAGAGCTACCAAACGGATCTTTTATCGCCGATCTTGCGTCGATGAAATTTGATATTGCTCTATCACCGAAGGCAACGATTCGCACAATTTCTCAGTACAATTCGACCACGTCCGAGATTAGTAATAGCATCCGATTTAATTGGTTGTATAGACCAGGTAGCGATATTTACTTGGTTTACGATGAACTTAGGTTCGACACCGAGCCTCAGTTTGCCGGTATGCCACGAAACTCGCCGTGGGTTCGGAACAGAGAGTTAGCCATTAAGATGACGTATTTGTGGTCCAGGTAGTGCTTTGAAGTACCATCAGACGCAGGGTTCTCTGATAAAAAAAGGAAATACCATGTGGACTCAAGAAGGTGTTTCGGCTGTCTGAAGTCTGTGAGTTCACACATAGATGGCGATAGTCTGACACTGGGCGGACTTTGAAGTGAGTCATTATGGGGAGATCTGTTACTAAGTTATTTTGGGGCATCGTTTTCTTGGTAACGATCTTAACTGGAATTGTTTATTGGCTCGCTGTGCCACCAACGGGTCTCATCCGTACGTTCTATTCCGAGACCAACTTTGCTGGCGGACCATTCGTTGAGGCTCTCACCTCTGAGATCGATCTAACGTTTTTAGAACGTGATCCAGCGTTGCCTGGTCGGTCATTTAATGTCTTTTGGAGAGGATTTTGGTTTTTATCTCGTGGAGGGTCGGTCGATTTGTACGCCGGTGCAGATGACCGTGTTGTCATCTCAGTTGATGGACGTCCTGTAATCAAGCGCAGTCGTTTTGTCGGTATGAAGACGGTTCGTAAAACGATTAACCTCAGTGCTGGCGCACATGAGATCCTCGTGCGATACATACAGGATGGTGGGAATAAGAATTTAAATGTAAAACTGGGATACGACGGAGAAACTCCTAGCGCTTTTGTGCCTACGCAGTTATTTCCCAGTCGTCCAAGAACTCAGGACTTTGTTCTCGTAACCATCATGTATTGGTGGATTCGTTTGTTGGCTGTTTTCTGGATAGTTGCGGTCTTGTACTTTTATATCAATATTCTCTGTGAGCGGTTCGGAAGCAACTTGAAGGAAGTAGGAAGATCGAGCATTCAACAACTATCTGTATCAGGGAGTCAGTGGACGTTCAAAGGCTTGTCTTTGAGACCGCTAATTCAGGGCCTCCATTTATTAACGCTCTTTAGTCTTGCGGTTGCGTATCCTCTCTTCGAGGTGCTTTTTGCTGAGCCTACGTTTTTTGTTGCACGAAATACAACCAGCGGTGACCTTGTAGGCTTAGTTGTGGTCATATGTTTCCTCTTACCAGCGACACTCATTGGGATTGAGATCATTCTTGCTAGGTTTAGTGCGGTCGCTGGGGATGTGGCACATGGTGTGATGGTCACGCTACTTGCATGGGCTTGGTTGATGCCCCTCATGAAGAAGGTCGATTTTTTGTGGACAGCAGTATCAATTGTTTTCACGTTACTAATCGCCGTATTGTTCGCAGTCGCTTATAAGCGATTGATCAGTGTTCGAATCTTCACTACAGCATTGAGTCCGGCTATCATCGTTGTACCGACACTATTCCTGTTAAATACTGATGTAAGGGAGTCAGTTATTGAAACGGATTCAGTTTATCCAACTGTATCTGTCCAGGAGGGGCCACCGATCGTGATGATCGTTTTTGACGAGTTTCCTACGAGCTCGCTATTGAATGCTAAAAGTGAGATTGATGAGATAGCCTACCCAAATATTGCGAGTCTGTCAAAGACTTCGACGTGGTATAGAAATGCCAGCACTGTTTCCAACCAGACTAAGTGGGCAGTTCCTGCCATTGTCGCAAGTAAGTATCCGATTGAACCTAATGCGGTACCCACGCGCAGATATTTTCCGAACAACCTGTTTACAATGCTTAGTGATAGTTACCGTATGACGGTTTTCGGAAGGTTTCTCCAGTTGTGCCCAACGAATAAGTGTAATTACGATCTTGAGGTAAGAGACAGTTTGACCTTACTCTTGCAAGACCTTTCAGTAGTCTACCTACACATCGTTTCACCGGACTCGCTCAGAAGGTACTTACCTTCGATTGTTGGTAAATAGTTGGGGTTTGCGAGAAAGCGTTCGTTTAGAGACGAAGATGGGAAGCGAGTCCGAAACGATCGACAGTATGAGTTTGGTCGATTTCTCGAAACGATCAAATCAAACTCAAAGGCTGAACTCTATTTTCTTCACACTTTGGTCCCTCACATGCCGTACCAGTTTGTTCCTTCAGGAAACCGCTATGCGACTAGACGCTATCAAAGATATGTAGAAGGTGGAGAAAAGCTATTTTATAAGACTGATCCATGGCTTCCTATCGTTGTACAACAACGGCATCTGTTACAGGTTGGTTTTGTGGATCGGTTATAGTCGGTCGTCTGGTGGATAGATTAAAGTCCCAGGGAATCTTCAAGGAGGCGCTCATCATCATCACTGCGGATCATGGCTCTAGCTTTATCCATGGGTCGGGTCGCCGCAGGTTTCTTAAGGGGGAAGAAAGCCAAGGGGTCCGTGCAGATGTGTTACTTGTACCCCTAATAATAAAGTTTCCAGGGCAAGTTGTAGGTACTATTAGCGACCGAAATGTTGAGATCGTAGATATCGTACCTACTATAGCGAGTGTCTTAAGAATAACGGTACCTTACGATGTCGATGGCCGCTCTCTTTTGACAGAGTCGGAAAGGCCGTACAAGACATTCATCAGACGTGGTACAACACGCGCGGTCGTTGAGAGACACCAGAGGATTTTGCCGGATCGCAGTGTAAGTCTGAAAAAGAGACTCCTGGAGTTTAGGCTAGGGTTGTACGCACTTGGACCAAGTGCTGATCTCGTTGGGTTTCCGCTTTCAGTGGATGAATTCAACAGGGAATCAGAGACATTTGCTCAAATTGATAATGTCGTTCAATTCGAAGATGTCGATATCTTGAGCGGGACGCTTCCCCTCGCTGTTCGTGGATCAATTGAGGGTAGTATTGACAAACGGGTCAGCGTGGCAATTGCAGTGAACGGAACTATTGTTGCGACGACTCAGTCACATGTGGAGCATGATCAGTGGGTTTTCGTTAGTATGATTCCTGAGAAATCGCTTCGCTCTGGCAAAAATGATGTGAGGGCCTTTATTGTCGATGAATTAGAGGAAGATCCCGTATTGCTGTCAGGGATAGCGAACTCTTCCAGAGAAAAGATTCAGTAGTTTAAGTAGAAATTTCAGCTGAGAGAATACGGGGACCAATGTTTGGTGTAGAAGTGTTGTAACGCCGTAGTTATCTTTCTCGGTAGTAGTGATCTGATAATTCATCCGATGCTTACGATAAATAAGGCGATAGTCGCAGCACTTATGATCGCGAGTTCGTCTTGTTCTTTCCTAGACTCTACCCAAGTCCCTCGTTCTGTCGTGGTCATAGCGATAGATACATTGCCTGCCGACCACATGGGCATATACGGTTATCCTCGTCCGACTTCACCTAACATTGACAGATTTGCGACAGAAGGTATCGTCTTTGAAAATCTTTATTCCTCATCGACGTGGACTTTACCTTCTTTCGGCTCTTTGTTTACAGGAGAGCTTCCGTCTCGACACGGGTCAGCATAATTCGCACGATAGATCAAGAAAATGGAAAGCACAGTTTTGTAGAACACGCTGATCGACGGTTTAGTCAACTAGACGAAAAATTGCCAACATTAGCTACCAGCCTTGGCCTTAATGGCTTTGCGACTTTCGCAGTTGTGAATAATGCTTTCCTTAATCCAGAATTTGGCTTGTCTCGGGGATTTGCAGTCTATGATTTTGATAAGAATACACCTGAACGGAGTGCTAAGAAGGTAGTCGATATTGTACTTGAATGGCTCTCAGAACCTAGCGCTGCAACCCGACCAATATTTATGTTTGTCCATTTTATGGATGTTCACATGCCGTACGTGTCTGACAGCTCAGTCAGTGGGATGTTTACAGACGGCTATAAAGAGACACTTGGGTCTAATCGTAAGCGTCTTCAGGCTGTTCGTGGACGCATCGCTCGCGGAGACGAAGTGCTTTGAGGACTTTACACGGCAAGTTACGATGAAGGAATAGCCTACGTTGATCAGCAGGTTGGGCGTTTGTTTGAGTCGATGGAAAAAATTGGATTATGGGACGACACGCTTATCATTGTAACCGCCGACCACGGTGAAGCGTTGTTTGAGCACGGGCGTTGGGAGCATGGCGCCTCGGTTTTAGAAGAAGTTGCAAGAGTTCCATTGATTGTTCGTGGACCTGGAATCAAGCCTGGACGAAGTGAGATACCGGCTTCACTGGTCGATCTAGTGCCGACGATTCTTGAGGCAGTAGAAATCGATTCTAGCAGCGACTTCTTTGGTAATTCTTTATGGACGAGTATGACAATGGGTAGAGTTTTGGAGGAGAGAGACATCATCGTGGAGGGCACACTGTATGGTGCTGAACAAAGAGCCATTATTCGGTGGCCATACCAAGCGATCCATCAGGTGGCTGGAGATAAAAAGTTGCTCTTCGATTTGGAAGCTGATCCGTACGAACGTGTCGACCTTTCAACATCATATCCAGCACAACGAGACCAGATGATGGAGTCCCTTAGGGATGCTTTAGTTGTTGCTGTGGGTGAACGTAGTGTCTCAAGTGGTGTCGAACTTCACCCCGCGTTGATGAAGAATTTACGTGCGCTCGGGTACATCCGCTAAGTAGATAATCAGGCTCGTCAGTGCAGAGTTTGAAAGGCCTAAAGAATCTGGAAGCCGAATACTCTGAAAAGCGAATAAGGTGTGAGATCTTTGTTGCCCTCTAACGATACTTTATCTGCGAACAAGGGGAGCGTTCTGTTAGTGGCTACAGAACGGTTCGCTGAACATGAACCACCCAGTGGACATCCAGAGGGACCTGAGCGTGCAAACGTGATGGTCCGAGTTGCGAGTCAGTGGGTCAATGAAGGTGGACTTGTGGTTAGCCCAGAGTTAGCTCAGAGAGCGGTTTTACAACGTGTCCACACCAATCGCCATATCGACCGGATCACTGCAACGGAAGGTCGTCTTGTTCAATTGGATCCGGATACGTACACTTCGACCCACTCCGCCACGACGGCTCGATTCGCTGCTGGTGCGGCAGTGCAGGGAGTGGATCATGTCATTGATCATGGAGGGAAAGTCGTGGCCTTCGTGCGTCCGCCTGGTCATCATGCCGAACGCGACAGAGCCATGGGATTTTGTCTGTTCAACAATGCAGCAGTTGCAGGCGCGCACGCGTTGACTCGTGGAGCGGATAAGGTTGCGATTATTGATTACGATGTTCACCATGGGAATGGCACGCAGTGGATTTTCTACGAAGAACCGAGAGTTTTGTACATTTCGCTACATCAGTATCCGTTCTACCCAGGGACGGGAGCGGTTAAGGATATCGGTAAGGGCCATGGTAAAGGCTTCACAGTGAATGTGCCACTTGAGGCTGGTGCCGGTGACGAAGATTACGATCTTGTCTTTGAGCAAGCAGTTGTGCCTATTCTTGAAAAATTCATGCCAGACATCTGTATCCTTTCTGCTGGGTTCGATGCACATGAAAGAGATCCGCTTGGAGGCATGCAGGCTTCGACCGACGGATACAGTCGTATGACGAAGGCGATCAGTGACATGTCTGAACTCTGTTGCGATGGCCGGATGGTTGTAGTTATAGAGGGAGGATATGATCTGAAAGCTTTAGAAGACTGTCTTTCTGCGACCCTTGGTGTTATGTCCGGTCGTGTATGTCCTCCACCTATTCGCTATACGGGTTCTATGAGACGCGGCGATACAGCGTTGGATCAGCTGCGTCTTGCACAGGCCCCTCTATGGCCCATTCTATAGTTGAACCTACTTCAGTTGTAACCGAGAAATATTAGATGACTAACAGTGCATGCTAGTTCATTTGCGTTAAAGTTGAAACTGAGTGACTCATGATAAAGTAGTTTCGGCTAAGTAAAGGTGAGAGTGATTTCGAGTTGAGGCCGTACATATGCGTCCATACACGATCATTTTCGGCGCGATACTCTTCTTTTCTGGAATGTTTGTTGGATTGGTACTCACAGGAACTTCCGAACAGCAGGTAGAAAGCCAAGTGTCAATCAGAGAGGTAACCGAAAGAGTCGAGAACAATGTGAGGGAAGATCCCCCTCCTGCAGGGCACTTAAGGACTTTACCGACCAATGGTCGGCAATCGGATCCTGAACAATTGCCGAACTTTACAGATATCGCCGAACAGACGATTGCGGCAGTGACTAATATTTCCTCTAGACAGGTAGTGAATGAGCGTCGGTCACTGTTTTCTGACGATCCGTTTTTTCGATATTTCTTTGGCGACTCCCGAGGGATCTATGGATACCGTGAACGACCAAATCTAGGATCTGGTGTGGTTGTGAGCAAAGACGGTTACATTCTGACGAATGCGCATGTTGTTGGCTCTCGTACGGTTGGTGTAACTGTAAGACTGGCTGACAATCGAGAGGTTACTGCTGAACTGATTGGGCGCGATGAGTCTACCGATATTGCCCTTTTATGGATTGATGTTGACGGTCTTCCAACGGTTCCATGGGGTGACTCCTCAGCGTTACGCATCGCCGAATGGGTCCTAGCCATCGGTAATCCGTTCCAGCTAAACCAAACCGTTACCTTAGGCATTGTGAGTGCAGTGGGTCGAGATAATCTCGGTGTAGCCAGGTATGAAGACTTCATACAAACAGATGCAGCGATTAATCCTGGCAACTCAGGCGGTGCCTTAGTTAACAGGCGAGGTGAACTCGTGGGCATCAATACGGCTATTTTTAGTGAGAGTGGTGGTAGCCAAGGCATTGGTTTTGCCGTTCCGAGTAATCTGGCCAAACGAGTGATGGAAGATCTCATTAATCACGGTGCGGTACGTCGTGGATCGTTTGGTTATGTTGATGTAAGAACCTTAACTCCGCAACTGGCGCGCGAACTAGAGGCACCTGGGAAAAAGGGTGTAGTAATCTGGCGTATTCACCGGGCGTCATCAGCTGCTGTGGCTGGACTGGAACCGGGAGACATCATCGTTTCATTCAACGGCGAATCCGTCGAGGATACTGCTATGTACGCACGGCTCCTATCTGATTCTGAAATTGGCAGTAAGGTTAGAGTTGAGATTCTTCGAAACGGAGAAACGATGATTGTTTATGTGGAAGTATCCGAAGCACGCAAGAGTTGACGAATTAGTTCTGAAAACTCGGTACATTCTTTAGGTTGATCAGGGCACGTGAAACTAAAACCGAATAGTTTCGCCAACGGATGAGCATTCTCCTGTTAGCCATCGACATAGACGGAACACTACTTGGCAGCCGAGGCCAACTCCTACCTGAAAATCGCGTGGCTGTTCATGACGCATTAAAAGCTGGGATAGAAGTGGTTCTTGTCACGGGGCGCTGTTATCATCATGCCAAACCCGTAGCTGCAGTACTATCAAAAACCCTAGTGATCATTGCCAATAATGGTGCTTTAGTGAAGACGGTCGATGGTCGAACTCTTGAGAAAGTTTTGCTGAACCGAAAGTTAGCTCGTGAAATTATTTTGAGTACTAGGCAGATCAAGAGAGGGGCCGCACTGATTTTCGATCGGGTACAACCGTCTCAATACCTTTTTGAAAATGTTGACTGGAACCATCCCAATCGCAAGCGCTACTACGATCGCAATCGACGATATATGGAAGAAGCTTCACCGCTTGAGGACGCATTGATTGAGGATCCACTACAGTTAGCGTTTTCAGGGACGATCTCTGAGATGCGTCGACTTGCGGAGTTTTTGAGCGAGCTTGAGCTTTCGGAACAAATCTCGATTACTAGAACAGAATATGATTACAGGAATTTTTCGCTACTCGACATTACGGCTTGCGATTGTTCAAAAGGAAGCACACTTGAAGCTTGGGCGACGGCGCGTGGTTTCGATCGAGAGCAAGTAATGGCGGTCGGCGACAATCTTAATGATCGAGAGATGTTGGAATTTGCTGGATGGCCTGTTGTGATGGGTAACGCTGCACCAGTTTTAAAAACCTTGGGCTGGCGAATAACGGGCAACCATGACGAAGGCGGATTAGCGGAGGCCATTCGAAGTATAGCCTTGATTTAGTCTCTGCAATCGGTTGTTTAAGAACTCTGTCGTAACTAGGTTGATGATAAATGTCGATGTCTCCCGTTACTGAATCCAACGTGTTCACCTCTGAATGGTCACGTGTCTGGACCGTGGTCGTCGCGGTTTTTATTATGCTCGGTATCAATGCCTTGCCTGAACCTGAACCAATTACGCGAGGCGGTGAACTCATTTCACTTACTGCAAATGGAAAGACCTGTCTTGCTGTTCTTGTTTTCGCAATAACACTCTGGGTGACCGAAGCGATTCCGTTTCCGGTTACTTCTCTTTTTGTCTTGCTGCTCATACCAACACTTGGCGTTGCTGACTATACGACTGTAATCGAAGCTGGATTTGGAAATCCTCTGGTTACTTTCTTTCTTGGTGTGCTTTTACTATCGGTCGGTTTTACGCAATCAGGCTTAGGTAATCGTCTCGTCTTGCACGTACTTCAAATAGTCGGAACACGGACAGATCGCGTGCTACTCGGGTTTCTTGTGGTTGGGGCGTTATTGTCGATGTGGATAACCGATATGGCCGTTGCCGCGCTACTACTTCCACTTGGTGTGGATGTGTTGCGTGGTGCTCAACTTAAGCCGAGAGAAAGTAACTTTGGCCGGGCTCTAATGATTGCATGTGCGTTTGGTCCACTTATTGGGGGTATTGGTACGCCTGCCGGAACTGGTTCGAATCTGGCTGCTCTTGGTTACTTGCGGGATTTGGCTGATCTGGAGATCACGTTCCTTGAGTGGATGACATACGGTGTACCGGCATCACTGCTCATGCTTCCGGTTGCCTGGTGGTTACTGCTTCGCTTGTTTCCACCAGAAATTCAGAGACTTCCGATTGGTGAGTCTCAAGTCATTGAACGGATTCGAGCATTGGGCTCACTGAATCGGAGAGAACTTTGGACACTTGTGGTCTTTTCACTAACGATCGTAGTGTGGCTAACAACTCCTTTCCTTGCTCAAGTAAGTGATGGTCGGATCGATCCCCCATTGCAGGCCGTTGGATTGTGTGGTGGACTGCTGCTCTTTTTACCAGGGTTACGGGTACTTAGATGGAAGGAGGCACAACGTGACATGGATTGGGGTGGAATAATTCTAATCGTAGGGGGGCTTTCGCTAGGAGTAATGGTGTTCGAGACTGGGGCGGCGAGGTGGTTAGCTCAGATAATGCTCGGACGCCTTGCGCTTGTGCCGACACTTCTTCAACCCTTCGTCATTGTTTTGCTTGTGTCAGCTCTACACTTGTTGTTTTCGAGTAATACAGTGACAGGCATCATCGTTATGCCACTTTTGATCGCGCTCGCACAGGATCTTAATCTTGATGTATGGATTATTGCAGCACCTGCGGCATTTACATCGTCACTTGCTTTCATTCTGGTGACTGAGAGTCCTACTAACGTGCTTCCATATTCATCGGGCTATTTTTCTATACGAGATATGGCGAAGGTAGGTGTGCCAATGACACTTGCTGCAGCTGTCTGCGTAACGCTCTCTGTTGTGACCGTTAGAGCCCTCACGGCAGGTGCCTAGTCCTGGAGTAAAACGAACTAAAGAGCAGTTGGTGTTACATCCTGGTTGTGGTAGGGTGCGCCGCCTTTAACTGTAACGCGGTAGCCGTGACGTGTTTCCGGGTAGTAGTCCCATATTGCTAGGTGCTGTGTACAGCGATTATCCCAGAGTGCGACTGAGTTTGGCTGCCATTGGAAACGGCAATGATAGTCAGGCCGTGCACAGTGTTTGAATAAGAAATCAAGTAGTGCATCACTTTCTGGAAGTGGTAGTTCCTTGATTCTTGTGGTGAAACCTTCGTTGACATATAGCGCCTGACGTCTTGTGACCGGATGGGTTCGTATCACCGGATGTTCAGCTGACGGGTAGTCCTTATCCCGTAGATTGCCGGGTCCATACCGGCCGCGGTAGTATTGTTCACCTTCGTGCACGGCATTGAGTCCAGACAAGAGTCGCTGCATCCGATCCGACAATCCCTCGTACGCCGCATACATATTTGCGAAGAGTGTGTCACCTCCCGAAGACGGAACCTGTTCGATACGTAAGATACTTGCCATAGGAGGTTCAACATCACAGGACACGTCTGAGTGCCAATGTTCTCCAGCGACGAACTTAACTTTGTTATCGCCATGTACAACTAGAATTTCTGGATAATCCGCATCTTTCGGAGCAGCCGGATGAATATGTAACTCGCCAAACCTACGACCGAGCTCCGTATGTTGGTCGAAAGTTAGATTTTGATCTCTGAAAAAGAGAACCAAGTGTTTGGTCCAGAGCAGCTTTATTTCATTGACTAACACTTCAGGAAGAGGTTGTGTAAGGTCAACGCCTGAAACTTCAGTGCCAATGACCGGTGAGAGTGGCTTATGATGTAGTGTCGTCGACGACATGGTTATCTCTTTCGGAATCAGACAATCGTCAATTATAGTGTAACAACTAGTTGGACCGGGCCGCCCAAAATGCTATCACAATTAGTGATATAAGTTTATGTGCCATGATTGCTGAATGAATGTAGTGCGATGAAAATCTTCTAGCAAGAGTTTTCAAGTAAATTCTTAAGTTGTAATTGTTACTTAAACAGCTATGCCGAAGATTATTAAACCGAATCTTGCACGCCAGGAACCTTCAAGAACCGTAAAAGATCCTCCTGTAGTCTGTGAGCGCTGCGGTGCAGAGATGTTTCGTATGCATGCAGTGTGGCGCTGTCCGGCATGTGGGTATAAGACTGATTGTTGCGGGTAGTGAATCTGTTGTAAGAAAAGATCAGAGGAGAGCGGTATGCTAGTCTATAAGTCTCTATTTTCATGTCTATTTCTGTTCGTAACGCTCAATACTTTATACGCTCAGCCCCTTGATCTTTTGATCAGGGGTGGACGTGTGATTGATCCGCGTAACAAGATCGACTCTGTGCTCGATGTCGGAATTGCTGACGGTAAGATTGTTGAAGTATCAGAGGATATTAGGACTGAAAGAGCAGGAACGGTTGTGGACGCATCTGGATTGATCGTAACACCAGGTCTGATCGATCTACACTCACATGTGTTCTTTGGTACGGAACCGAACGCTTATCTGAGCAATGGTTTTAGCGCAGTGCCACCGGACGGTTTTACGTTCCGGACTGGGGTTACCACGGTCATCGACACAGGTGGAGCCGGATGGCGAAATTTCAACCAATTTAAGGAGCAAGTAATTGAACGCGCACAAACTCGTGTCCTAGCGATGCTTAATATCGTTGGTACTGGCATGAAAGGTGGTCCGATTGAGCAAAACATAGGCGACATGAATCCAATACTTACAGCTCAACGTGCCAAAGAGTATCCAGAATTGATCGTGGGTATCAAGGTCGCGCATTATCTAGGAGATGATTGGATTCCAGTCGATCGGGCTGTTGAGGCTGGTCGCCTTTCCCAGGTACCGGTCATGGTTGATTTTGGGAGTCATGAGCCTGAACTTTCATTGGAATCGCTGCTGCTTACACATTTGCGCCCAGGAGATATACTGACGCATACGTATACTGATTTTAGAGGCCGCCTACCTATTGTCGATTCCCACGGAATATTAAAGCCATTTGTGAACGATGCGCGTGCTCGTGGCATTGTGTTCGATGTTGGACACGGCGGAGGAAGCTTTAGGTTTAGTCAGGCTGTGCCGGCCATGAATCAGGGATTTCCACCCGATACAATCAGTACAGACTTTCATACGAGTAGTATGAATGCTGGAATGAAGGATATGTTGAATGTGATGTCAAAGTTCCTCAATATGGGAATGTCTGTTATTGATGTGGTCAAGAGGTCAACGTGGAATCCAGCGCGCACGATAAATCGTGATGATCTTGGTCATCTGAGTGTTGGAGTCGTAGCTGATCTTACTGTGTTGAGAGAGATGAAGGGTCGGTTTGGTTTCGTTGACGTTTCAGGTGGAAAACTCCTTGGTGAGAGAAAATTGGAGGTTGAATTGACCGTGCGCGCTGGTCAGATTGTTTGGGATCTGAACGGATTGTCGCGTATGTTATGGGACCAAGGATCCTGAAAAACACCTTTCGTGAGAAGACACAGTCAGCGAGGCTAGCTTTTGTCGTCTACTGAGAAAGGGCTGTACTGCTTTACTACTTCGATAGTCAGGGCGTCGATCAGGAACCGCCCATCCACTTTACTAGTATTTCCGGTGGCTTCGACATTTTTGGCCATAAGCTCTGCTAACATGTCAGCGTAGTTTACCAACCAGTCACCGGTGATGGTGTAGAATCCAGTCTCGGTGAGGATGCCGATAGGGTCGCCGTCTTCTGCGCATCTAACCATACAGGCAACGTGGTCATCACTAGGACTCTTACCGTCGAGGTTTAGCCCGCAGGCCTTCTCAACTAGCATACCTGAAATGGTTTCCCCAGATACTGAATGAGGAAACACTAGCGTTCCCAGAGAGGCTACAGTTGCCATCGTCATTAGGAGCAGCTTCACAACTCAAGTATACGCTTTTGTGTTGAGAGTGTTCAAGAAGCGCAAGAAAGTCCGTGATGTTTGGCGATGAAAAATTTGATGAACAGGCATCAATATGTTGGGGTAATGCTTACTGCTTACATACAATAACAGGCAACAATGAGGGTTTACACGCTGGTATGTGACAGGTATTAACCTAATGTATAAAGGCGATCGGCAGCGATTTTCGTCGACCGTTGGGGCACCTGCTGTTCCACGTTGGTCTCATCGAGATCCTCTCGAAGGTTACAATCCGTTTCGTTCTGGGGACAGGCGTGCCGGAGTCTGGAAGGTAGCAACAGAGACAGCAGTGAACTCTCTGCGATCGTATGATGAAGAATTAGAAGTAAGAGAGAAGGACAAGAGAGACCACGATGTTCCCTATTCTGTGCGCGTTGAAGATCTGGCCATTGCAAGGTTCGATACCTGGGCGAAGCGGGAACTCTCAGTGGTCGTGGATGATGAGACGTTGAACGAGTACAAGGAATGGTTAGATAGGTATGTTACCAATTGGCTTACGTATGTCGATGAAACGTTTCCGAAACTCGAGATCTACCAGTCCCTTAGTGACCGACTCTTTAGTCGATCGTTAGTTTGGATCGAGTTAGCGCACGTTGGAATAAAGAGTTACGCATACAACTCGAGTGCTTCCCCCAAGGACTGATTTAGAACGTGGTAGTCGTACGGGCACTCCTATTTTTGGTCAGATTTTTTATTCGACACCGATGGAGGCGTCTCGTAGTTCCGTGGCTGCTGAAAATCATTTGGCAGTTGTTTAGAAGAATCTTTTACTTGAGAAATAGATGAACATCGATTGCTTATTTAACTAGCGCGAAGATGATAGTTAAGATCGAACAGGTAGCCCGATGCCTTAAGACGCCGTTAAAGAGTTTCCATTACAGGTAGGAGTTGAATGATGAGTGAGAAACTGAGGCGTTGCCCTAAATGTGGTCTTACGCTTGATATTGACGATGAGTCTCCTCATGCTTACGAGTGTAGAGACAACGAAGATCTGAAATCGAGCTGTCTGTCGATAACCGAAGCTATCGGGAACACTCCAGCACTACGCTTAGATCGTCTCGTTCGTCACTTTGGGTTCAAGGGCAACATAATTCTTAAGCTAGAGTATCTAAATCCTGGTTCTAGCAAGAAAGATCGAGTAGCTCTAGAAATAGTCAGAGAGTCTATTGCTGACGGTTCTCTTTTGCCTGGTCAAACAGTTGTTGAATTAACAAGTGGAAATACTGGAACGGGATTGGCCATGGTATGTGGTGCGCTGGGACATCCATTTGTAGCTGTCATGTCACGAGGCAACAGTAAGGAACGCGTGAGGATGATAAGAGCCCTTGGTGGAAGTGTCGAGCTAGTCGATCAGAATTCTGACGGGGTTCCGGGTCGGGTGTCTGGAGCTGATCTGGAACTTGTTGAAATTAGGACTCAGGAGCTTGTGCGCGAGTTGGGAGCTTTTCGAGCAGACCAGTTCTCGCATGCCGGGAACACTCTAGCGCACGAACGCCATACGGCGCCTGAGTTATGGAGACAATGTTGTGGAAGGATTGATGCGTTCGTAGATTTCATTGGAACCTCTGGGTCTTTCATCGGTATTATGCGTGGGCTACGGAAACGAGATTTCCGTATTCTGGGGTACGTTGTTGAACCTGAGGGTGCAGCTGTGCTTTCAGGGTCTGCTGTACAGAACTCAAGCCATCGTATTCAAGGCGGAGGCTATTCGATGAAGGAGCTTCCTCTTTTTGATTCGTCTCTTGTCGATGGCTATTTGGCTGTTGACGACGAAAGAGCGATCTCAACGGCACGACTCTTGGCCAGATTTGAAGGGGTCTTTGCGGGTTTCTCGACTGGAGCGAACGTAGCCGGAGCACTTCAGCTCCTGGAAAGGTCTGACAAACTGCTGTCCGTGGCCGTTTTGGCTTGCGACAGTGGATTGAAATATCTATCAACCGATCTCTATGAATGATGGAATATCCGTCTGAGCGGCGATTTGAGCAGTAAAGAAGAAGGCGGAGCCGTCGATTAAGAGGGCGTTCTTTTTAATTCTGTGGCAGTGGAATTGATAGACCAACAGAGTCAAAAAACTGTAACTTAGCAAAGTCACTTTAGTGAGCGTTAATTGATGTTATGAGTAATTCTCTCTCGTCGGATGAACAACCAGTCGCCAATAGACATACCGTTATTGGCATCATCCTCAATCTTTTGTTGCTCCTCATGATTACCTACGGATTCTTGCAGTCGCAGGACTTCAAGTGGGCCTGGGCCATGGTCGGCGTTCCCATTGGATTGGTTACTCTGAGCTACGGATGGCATTTCGTGAGAACTCGTATGTTGAATCGAAGATAGAGGACCGTTTCTGGTACTTCTTTTTGAACAAGTGTGTTTTTAAAGAGATATGGAAACGGAATCAGCTTTTCGTCAACCGCGTTCACGAAGACGTAATTAAGTAGCGTTAATCCTTTCCAACAGGACAGAGAGAAACTCATAATGACTCGTGCAGAGACAGCCGCGATCGGTGTCTGGTTCGTGTTGGTCTCTGGGTGCAATTCGTCGCCCATAGGATTGTTGGCAGACACCGTGTATCGCAATGGCATCGTTATCACGATGAACGGTGATCAAATCGCGCAGGCGGTGGCTGTTCGCGGCGATGAAATTATAGCGGTGGGATCGGATTCAGACATTCACGAACTGGGTGATAAGTAGGCAACGATCGTTGATCTTGAAGGGAAAACGATGCTGCCTGGATTTTATGCTGCGCACGACCATTTTCCAGGTTCCGGTCGAGTGGCTTTGTCTTCGGTTGACTTGAACAGTCCTCCGATTGGTACTGTGGAAACGATGAACGAGTTGGTCGCCTCCCTGCGGGCACGCGCGATGGACACCCCAGTAGGTGAATGGATTCAAGGTGGCAGGTACGATGACACGTTGCTGGCGGAGCAGCGGCATCCGACACGTGATGACTTCGACGCAGTGTCGACGGATCATCAAATTTATATTCGCCACACGTCCGGGCATCTATCGGTCGCGAATAGTTTGGCACTTGAACTCGCTGAGTTACTCGTGCGACGCCTGATCCGCCAGGTGGAGTCATCCAAAAAGATCCTGACACTGGAGAACCCAATGGGGTCTTTGAAGAGAGCGGTGAGATGGTTAGCCGACTGATTCCATCTCCAACTAGGGATCAGCAGTTAGAGGCGTTTCGCTTGGCGGTACAGGACTATGTTGAAGATGGTGTCACGACGACTGTCATCGCTGGTGGTAACAGCGGTAGTTTGACCAGCCTGCGTCTTGCGCGTGATGAAGGACTTCTCACGTTTCGGATTATTGCGATGATGTCACGAGCCACGGCTGACCAAGCCTGTGCTGCCGACGCGGGCGGGATTGGTTCACACTTTGGTGACACACGCCTTAAAGTTGGGGCGATCAAGATTGTTCAGGATGGATCGAATCAGGGATATACGGGCTATTTCACGAAGCCGTACCACACTCCGTTTAAGGGCAACGCCGATTATCGAGGATATCCACGAAGGAGTCGTGAGGAGCTTACACAGATGGTCAAAGAGTTGCATCGAGAGGGCTACCAGATCGCCATTCATGCAAACGGAGACGCGGCGATCGACGATGTGATTCATGCGTTCCGTGAGGCCCAGCAGGAATATCCACGTGGTGACGCACGACATCGGATTGAACACTGTCAGATGGTGCGACCCGATCAACTCGACGCTATCGCTGAGTTGGGGATCTCACCGTCATTTTTCGTTGGTCATGTGTTTTACTGGGGAGACAGGCATCGAGATATTTTCATGGGACCAGAGCGGGCGGCTGGAATTAGCACCTTGCAGTCAGCCGCGGATCGCGGTATTCGGTTTACCGTTCACGATGATACCCCGGTGACACCAGTGAACCCGATGCAACTCGTGTGGGTGTCGGTCAATCGTTTGACCAAATCTGGTCAAATCCTTGGTCCGGATGAGCGGCTGAGTCACCTACAGGCTCTGCGCGCAATTACGATTGATGCGACCTGGCAGAATTTTGAGGAACATATTAAGGGATCGATTGAACCGGGGAAGCTCGCGGATTTAGTAATTGTGTCTGACAACCCATTGACAGTGGCTCCTGAAGCGATTGTGGAAATCGATGTGCTTCAAACCATCGTCGGTGGAGTCACCGTCTTTACTAGATCGCAGGTTCATCGAAGGAGTCTTCTATCATCACTGGACAGTCTGTGATTGCGGATGAACCTTTTGAGTGGCTAGGCGCAGATCCCCAACTCGTTAGTCTATGATATCTGGACTAAGTGCCGGGGTGGCGGAACTGGCAGACGCACAGGACTTAAAATCCTGTGGTGCTTAGCACCGTGCGGGTTCGATTCCCGCCCTCGGCACCAATCTTTATTGGGGTTTTGTGAACCTGCTTATTCTGGCCGTAAATATTTGCATCCCGGTCTCGTCTTGATTTCGCCGTTAAACCCGCTTGGATTAACAAACTGCTATACGCTCGGCGGGTCGTCACGCCGCTCCCGGGTTAGGTATGATCGCTCACAGTGAAAATCCTCTTTATCACATCGATCTCTCCTTTCGACAGCCTGACGGGCCCATTCACGGGGGGAGCTGAGAGGGCGATGCGGTGCATTGCGGAAGAACTCACCCGCCGCGGGCACACCGTACACTTCCTGACCAAGGCCGACGGCCCGCAGAGAACTGTCGAGGTCAACGGTATGTCGGTTCACCTGGTTCCGCTAACTTTTCTTAGTTCAAAGACGAACAGATCCAGGATTGACAAGTTGGTTGACATGGCCCTCACTCTGGTCGTTCTCTTGCTGGAACCTTGCCGGACCCAGAGCCAGTGGACCAGGCGTACTTTCAATCGCATTCGACGGATCGCGATCCGAGAGAGTCACGCCAGCTGGCCACTCAAGAACAAGGTCGTGGAGATCGTCGGAGAGCACGGAATCGAGCTCATTCACGCCTACTCGTCTTTCCCGGAGGCACTTGTTGCCTCGATCGCTGGAGACGAACTGCACCTGCCGGTCGTGTTACGGATGGGCGGTAGATCTTGGTATCTACGTCACCAGCGTATAGGAAAGGGTAGGAGGAGCAATTATCACGACCAGCTCCGCTACGTATTCGACACCGTCGACTGTTTGGCTTTTAATTCGCCTGCTCTCAAGGAACATACCAGCGAGCTGTTCCAGGAGCTGAAGATTCGACCAACTCCGAATCAGCCCGTTCTCGACATCGGAGTACGGGTCCCGACGGGGGTGGACAGAGCGTCCGACCCGTTCGCCGAACTGGTGACGGCGGACCGGCTGGTTCTGGCGTGTATCGGTAAGTTCAAAAGGGACTCGAAGCGTCAAGACCTGCTTGTCCGCGCGATCAAGCTCCTGGGCGACGAGTTTCCCTTAACGATTATCTTTGCCGGTGACGGTCCTAACCGAGCTAAGGTGGAGATGCTCGCGCGTACGGAGGGCGTTGGGGAACACGCCGTGTTCCTCGGCAACATCACGCACGGTTCGGTCTTCCGGTTGTTACAGGGATCGGACATGGTGCTTCATCCAAGCGAGTTCGAAGGGTCCAGCAAGGCGATCGCCGAGGCGATGCTCTACGGCAAACCGGTGATCGCGTCGGACATCCCGTCGATTCGGGAGCACATCCAAGATGGTGTGACGGGTATCCTCGCCGAAAACAGCGCAGCCAGCTTCGCCGACAAGATCAGGGAACTGGTGCTGCGCCCCGCGCTGCGCGAACGCATAGGGAACAACGCCCGGGCGTACGCCACCCAGCAGTTCGATCCCCGCCGTAACGTCGTAATGTACGAAGAACTGTTCTTAACGCTCGTGAACCGCTCGAAACGGCGACCGAGGGCTCATGCCCTCGACGAGAAAAACCGGCCTCGCTCTCTCGTAGATAATAACAACTGATTATGAAACCTGCTAATAGGAGGTGCCATCTCATTCCGCTGATGGAGCTGGAGACCAAGATGGTCGCGTTCAGCCACAACCGGCAGGAGCGAATGGGCGAGAAACCAAGTGGTCTCTACGACTACTACACTCGTCGCGTTGAAGCAGGTTGGTTCCTGACGGAGGCAGAGATCCACCTCGTCGACTTCATCTCCGCGAATTATCGCCCAGAAAACAAGATCCACGAGATGGCTGCGGGTGCCGCGCAACTCGGACACGTGCTGGCCCTTCGAGGCTACACCGTCGAGGCGAGTGAGATCGACCGGAAACGGCGAGCGTACGCGAAAGATCTCGGACGTTACGTCTGAAGCAAGTGCAAGATCGTCCCGGAGAAGTTCCAGAATCTGGATCCTAGAGCCTACCGGCTGTTGGTCACGGTCAACGCGGTCTCGTCCCATGTCTCATATTGGAAGGACCTCTCGTTCCTCCGGCGAGTTCTCCGCTGCGGCTGTGACTTGATCCTCTGTCCTCGCCTGTTCGGCACACCACAAATCCCGCATTCCATGTTCAAGAGGCTCCTGGCTCTGTACCTGGGCGGGAAGCGACAGGACCTCGACCACGATCTCGTTCGGTTTTACGCCGTGCGCTAGGAACGTCTCGGCCGCGCGAATAGATGGAGTGCAGTTCCTCGAGTGTAACGAACTCCACGCCCCTGTCGACGCAATACCGTAGGAACAACTCGAGATGCCGGAAATACTCCACGTAAGCCTCCACGTTCTGGGTGTACCGGTTTTTGCCGGGCATGATCTCGACGTTGTGCAACATCATGTTGAATGTGATCCTGTCGTCCAGAGCATACTGTCGTTCGTAATATCTGACGATCTGCTTCATCTTATCGAACGTCGAGTAATACGGCCTCAGCCACAATGGAGCCTTCGGACGACGCCATGGCCTCCACGAGTTCGCCCTCCACGCCTCCGAGGGAATCAACGAAACCGGCACTTCCAGTAGGGTAGATCGTTCGTCCGGCTGGATGATCGCTTCGTCGGATACGAAGTACGGCTGCTCCGGCGCAGCTCGGTAATCGACGGGTCTCTCACGGGTCTTGTCATTCCAGTTTGATGTGCGGAGTGACGCTCGTGTCGACCTTATAGCCAAGACTTCTGAGACTCCGGATCGTGTTTGCCCCTGCGCTGAATCGGCCGGCGCGATACGACACCGGCCGCCTGCCGAAACGGAAGGTGAACAGGTTCGTTATATTCTCAAGCTTCTGGAACTCGATCCCAGGATCCAGGATGCACTGGTTACCTTTCATCTTGATTCCGGCGTAGTCGTCATACAATTTCTCAGGCTCGATGAATTCGCAGTGCATGTGGGGCGCCAGTTCGTAGGACCCATCGAGATTCCTGAGAACGTCCACGCTGGGCTCGTGCTCGAGGACGATGCTGTTGATCAGATAGGTCGGTCGGACGCCGTACTTCAGAAACAGCGGGTGCAGTCTCTCGCCGATCCCGACGTCCATTCCCGTGAATGTAAGGGGATCAGACAAGGCCCAGGTGTCGGAACAGTCGGGTTCCGTGTCGATCGAAATTGTTAGGTACTTGTCCACCTCTTCCGTTCCAGGCATTTCCCATCCGGAAAGTTACCCGGCCTCATCCTTGATCAGATCGCTTCCTGCAGGCGAGCATTAGCTTGTGG
The DNA here is from genome assembly GCA_965249535.1 of Vicinamibacterales bacterium. Taxonomy (GTDB): domain Bacteria; phylum Acidobacteriota; class Vicinamibacteria; order Vicinamibacterales. The sequence continues at coordinate 441,043 of OZ252241.1, read as the reverse complement.
CCGAACAGATCGTTGAGTCTCCGGCTTTCCTTGATCCACGACCTGAGCGAAGTCGCATAGGACGCATAGGACAGGACGTCCTTAAGCAGGGGCAACTCGTCCTGGAGTCCCTTTACCGCGTTCGCGCGTTCCACGTCGAGGACGTCGAAACCGGCTTGTGTCAGGAACCGCTCAATCTCTCGTCGGCCGTAGGCATACTGGTAGAAGGGTAACCCGTTCCCGACGCGACCTGAGAAACGGTACGGCCCGTAATTGAAGCGCCGGAACAGATTGTAGTACGGAACGCTGAGGATCACCACGCCTTCAGGAGCGAGCACGCGGTGAGCCTCCCTCAGGAACTCCTCGGGACCGCAGAAGTCGTGCTCGACGACCCCCAGAGAGATGTAGGCAAGTATAGTACCCACCGGGGACGTCGAGGTGCTTCAAGTTAGCTGGCGTGAGCGGTAGCTCTGGACGGACCTTGAGCGCAGCGGCGATCGTCTCGGGCGCGAAGTCGACCCCTTCGCATTCGTAACCTCGCTTGCGTAACGCCAGAACGAAATGCCCTATTCCGCATCCTGCCTCCAGAATACGGCTGCCCTTCGGCAGGTAAGTCGTGAACAGTCGCTCGTAATCTCCGAGGTATCCAGTCTCTGCCAGCACATACTGGCGCTCGTTCTGGCGACTCTCCCAGTGTTCATCCCAGAAGCCCGATGAAGCATCCTTCTAGTAATAGGCGAGCTTCCCATCGGTGTGCTGCCGCTTCCCCAGTCCCAGGCGCTCGATGATCCGCCAGTTGTCAATCGCCTTGTGTCTTAGCACGCTGTCGGGCGTGTGTCGAAGGGCCAGGTCGACGGTCTCGATAACTCTGGGGAGAACGAAAGGGCTTTTGGGCGGTCGCCGTTTCGAGCGGTTCACGAGCGTTAAGAACAGTTCTTCGTACATTACGACGTTACGGCGGGGATCGAACTGCTGGGTGGCGTACGCCCGGGCGTTGTTCCCTATGCGTTCGCGCAGCGCGGGGCGCAGCACCAGTTCCCTGATCTTGTCGGCGAAGCTGGCTGCGCTGTTTTCGGCGAGGATACCCGTCACACCATCTTGGATGTGCTCCCGAATCGACGGGATGTCCGACGCGATCACCGGTTTGCCGTAGAGCATCGCCTCGGCGATCGCCTTGCTGGACCCTTCGAACTCGCTTGGATGAAGCACCATGTCCGATCCCTGTAACAACCGGAAGACCGAACCGTGCGTGATGTTGCCGAGGAACACGGCGTGTTCCCCAACGCCCTCCGTACGCGCGAGCATCTCCACCTTAGCTCGGTTAGGACCGTCACCGGCAAAGATAATCGTTAAGGGAAACTCGTCGCCCAGGAGCTTGATCGCGCGGACAAGCAGGTCTTGACGCTTCGAGTCCCTTTTGAACTTACCGATACACGCCAGAACCAGCCGGTCCGCCGTCACCAGTTCGGCGAACGGGTCGGACGCTCTGTCCACCCCCGTCGGGACCCGTACTCCGATGTCGAGAACGGGCTGATTCGGAGTTGGTCGAATCTTCAGCTCCTGGAACAGCTCGCTGGTATGTTCCTTGAGAGCAGGCGAATTAAAAGCCAAACAGTCGACGGTGTCGAATACGTAGCGGAGCTGGTCGTGATAATTGCTCCTCCTACCCTTTCCTATACGCTGGTGACGTAGATACCAAGATCTACCGCCCATCCGTAACACGACCGGCAGGTGCAGTTCGTCTCCAGCGATCGAGGCAACAAGTGCCTCCGGGAAAGACGAGTAGGCGTGAATGAGCTCGATTCCGTGCTCTCCGACGATCTCCACGACCTTGTTCTTGAGTGGCCAGCTGGCGTGACTCTCTCGGATCGCGATCCGTCGAATGCGATTGAAAGTACGCCTGGTCCACTGGCTCTGGGTCCGGCAAGGTTCCAGCAAGAGAACGACCAGAGTGAGGGCCATGTCAACCAACTTGTCAATCCTGGATCTGTTCGTCTTTGAACTAAGAAAAGTTAGCGGAACCAGGTGAACCGACATACCGTTGACCTCGACAGTTCTCTGCGGGCCGTCGGCCTTGGTCAGGAAGTGTACGGTGTGCCCGCGGCGGGTGAGTTCTTCCGCAATGCACCGCATCGCCCTCTCAGCTCCCCCCGTGAATGGGCCCGTCAGGCTGTCGAAAGGAGAGATCGATGTGATAAAGAGGATTTTCATGGTCAACGTGACCATAGAAGAACGGATAATCGTTTTTTACCATTTGCCGCGGCGGGCGCGTTCCCGCCAACTGTCGTGCATTATGTTAATAAATGGCGATCTCATTATCCTACTTAAACCACTTTCTGTTTGAATCCGCAGTCTCCGCTAAAACTTTGAAATTCCTTCTTACCGCACGGCGAAAGGAGTGTTTCATCTTGGACTGAACCGACTGCGGTGGATGAATGTTTGACTTTAAAGTTTCGGCGTTTGCTATTGACGTTGATTGACCAAGATTTTCAACCAGGTTAGTCCGACTCATGTAGGTCGTCAGTTTTCCGGTGGAGTGCATATCATTAATCATGAAATCGGTGTAGTCATACAATGAGCGAGAAATATATTTAACTATTTTTTTCGCACCGGCGAGTGTCACAAGATAGGCTGTATTCGTGTACGTATACGAGTAATGTCTTATGTGGCTTTTGCCAGGGATTAAAAACATTGCGTCATCTCGATGCATGTGCTTTGGATGAGTCCACAAGTACACGTAGTCGTAGTCGCCAGGAACTTCATTTAACACGTATCCCAGCTTGCAGCGAAAATCTAGTGGCACTTTGACATCATCTTCAAAGATGATCGCCTGTTCAAGATTCCGCTCTATGAGGAGGTTTAAGGTCTTTAGGTGAGAGAGAGTGACCGCAATCTTAGCGGGGGTTGCTTTCTTGAGATATTTCTGAGACGGAGACAAAGAGTGTTAAAAAAAACGTCTGGAATTCTAAGTGTCTGTCCGTCAACAGCTGAGACGATCTGGCATTCAGGAAGGCTGTTAAGAATATTGGCAGAGACATTTTGTACTCGAGCTTGATCGCGTTCTAACAGAATCACGAAAGTCGGTGGTGTTTCCAAAGTCTTAGTCATTACATCTTAATATAGCGGATGGCATATAGCGCTGATGCAATTCATACAGCTTCGCGTAGTGCCCATCGCTACTTAAGAGCTCCCAGTGAGATCCATTCTCGACGATACGCCCCCGGTCCATAACTAGAATGCGATCGGCCATGGCAACCGTAGAAAACCGGTGGGAGATGAGAATGGTCGTTTTTCCCTGTGCAAGCTTACGCGCGCGCACAAATAATTCGTACTCCGCCCGCGCATCGAGAGAGGCCGATGGCTCGTCAAGGATTAACAGTGACGACCGTCTCGCAAATGCTCGTGCCACGGCCAACCTTTGCCATTGTCCTTCTGATAAGTCGAAGGTTCCGAAGGACCGACCCAACATGGTTTCGTACCCGTTTGGCATGGCCATGATCATGTCGTGAACACCGGCGGACCGTGCGATCCCCTCGAGCCGTTCTCGATTATCGAGGCAGTTCTCCAAATCACCATAAGCGATGTTGTCTGCAGCGCTGGCTTCATAGCGGATGAAGTTCTGGAAAACAAATGCAATCTGCCGGTAAAGCGACTGGATTTCTAAATCCTGTATATCCCGACCATCGAGGGTAATTCTTCCCCTCTCTGGTGTGTACAAATGGGCTATTAGCTTAGCTAGCGTCGTCTTTCCACAGCCGTTTTCGCCCACCAGCGCCACAGTTTCGCCAGCCCTGATCTCTAAGGATAGATCCTTCAACACGGCTTGGGACGAACCCGGGTACGTAAAGTCGACATCCTGGATCGTAATCGCTCCGGCACAGTCAGGCGTCAGTGATTCACTCGACACGCGTGGGGAATTCTTGATCTCAAATAACTCCATCAGCGCGGAAACGTGAAGCGATCCTAAGAGTAATCCGGTCAATGAGGTTACCCCCGTCATCAATCCGCTCCGCAGCCGGCCAGCCGCAGTTAAGAAGAGAGCAACATCGCCCAGCGATGCCCTGCCATCCACCGCTCAGAAAGCGATCTCGGTGAGTAGGGCGTAGAACCCTCCTACAGACACCACGTCGAAAACTAAGACGGCACGAAGATTTGCCACGTATATCCCGCGATTCTGATCTCGAAACGTGCCTATCAAAGAGTGATAATTTCGAATCAACAGACGGGCGAGACCCAATAGGCGAGTTTCAGCGACATTCCTTCGACTGGTCAATAGACCCATGAAATACTCGGTCCATCTTCGCTTGGTCTCCCGGTCGTAGTGGAGTGCGTGCTCTCGACGAGTCTGCATCGAACGTGCAAACAGAAAGGGAGGTGCAACCAATGCGACGACCAGTAGTGTCCAGGGCTGGATCATGACCAGCACTGCCGACAGCGACACAACCTGTAGACCACTGCTAATCGCGCCGAAAATCTGAGTAAACAAAGTTGTAAGACTGTCACCGCTCACCGCCTTCGCCCGCTGCAGCGAGTCCTGTGTATCCAGGTCCTCAAAGAACTTGATGTCGAGGTCTGCGGCGTGACTCAGAATATCCGTAGTCACCTTGACGCTAAGATCATCGGCTAGACGTCGGTTCACATACGTGCGTACGCTTCCCGCAACCGCGTCGAGCACTGCAAGGCCTAACCCTAGCCAAAGCCAGAGCATGATAGTGGACCCCTCCTCGGGAGCACTAGCATCGATCTCGGTCATCAGAGAGTCGACCAGCGACTTGATCACCCACGCGAGCGCGGCAGGGATCATGCTTCGGATCAACGTTATGCTACTGAGACCGATCAAGAATCCAGGTACCACATTCCACGTCAGACGTAGAACCCAACGAATACTCTGGACCCGTTCCTGCAACCCGCCGTGCATCATGTTGGTAAATGGCGATTTCATTATGATATTCAGTGCTAAATACCGTTACTCGCTAAAGACTTCAGCAAAACGAGCATCCTTCATGCTAAGTGTTTCACCGTTAAGTACCCAAAGGTGTGATACGCTATCGCCCTTCAAGTGCCCCAGGGGTTACGCAGGAACAGATTGAAACTTGGATGAGAGAACTTGCCGAAGTGGGGACGTCGGGGTGTCGTGGTCCACTCCGACCCACTGTGATCTAGGCTATGTTGTCACGCTCGGCAATGTAAAAGGATCGTCAAGTGTTCTCGTCGCTCGTTGTATGCTCTCACCGATTTCATAATAACTGATTTGATCTCCAATAGTGGGCTGACGGCCCATATGACTCGAACTATGTTAGCGGAAAACTCTGATCAATTAGCATCAATAGTAACCGGTGAACTTTTAAAGTCAATCATTCATCGACACCAGTCGCTTCAGTCTAAGGCGTGACACTTGTTTAGCCGTGCTGTAAACAGGGCTTTTGAAGTTTTTTCAATGGAGTCTGTTGGTGGTAGCAGAAAGTGGTCTGAATAGGACTGTCAGGCCATCATCTGTGAACATCCGGCGAAACGTAATGAGACTTCTCGTGTTCGAGCTGAACAGTTTTCACACGGAACTGCTTCCGATGTACCAACCGCTGTTACCATCGCTTTTTGGAGACCAGAAACTCGACATTGACTACTATTTACTACCGACGCTCGTGAGCAGGGCCAGGGACATGGTTGGTAGCCGCGTCGAAGCCATTAACACTCCGTTGCGTATTTTCGCCCTTGCACCGAGATCATTCCGTACTCAGTACTACAGGAAGCAGGTCCAACGACTCGTCGATCGCATGCAGCCGGAAGCCGTGCTGTTTAATACGATCGAGCCACCCGAATTTTTTCACGTGTTCAGAGAGCTCAGTCACCCGCTCAAGATTGGCGTTGTCCATAACCCAAGGCATAAAGGCATCGACTATGGCCCACATGCGGCAGGTGAGCTCATCTTCTGCCTGCATGACTATAACTATCGGCTGCTCGAACAGGATAAACCCGTTGACGGCTACCTGTCACCTTTCTATGGAGGTCTAAACTCTTCTTGGGTTCCGGCTTCGGATGGTTGTCTTCAGATTGCGGTGCAGGGACTCGTCAGCTTCAAGCGAAGGAACTACCTGTCACTCGTCTCGTTATGCGAACGGCTAGCGAAGGAATCTTTGCCTATGCGAATCCTGTTCAATATTGTTGGTGACGCTCGCTTACGTGATGGCCCTAATCTTGTCCGACTCGTTCATAAACGAGGTGTGTCCAAATTTTTCAGGTTCCACGTTGGGTTGTCTGATCAACAATTCTTCGAAGAAGTATGCCGTTCGCATTTTGTGATACCACTGCTGAACACTCAAAGCGATAGCTACACGGTAGCGGCAAAGGTAACAGCTGCGTACGGCAAGGCGGGAGCCATTGGGACACCGGTGATTCTTGACTGGAATACGGCTGAACTATGGGGCATCTCCAAAGATTCGTGTGTCATGTTCAAAGAGCTCGAGGATCTCGTTGATCAATTTCCGACAATTCTCGCCGGCCGTGAGTATATGGCAGCGCGCTATCGCCAGTTGATCAGCGAGAAGATCTGCCGCAATCGGTCTTCATTGGAAATATTATCTCGGAAGCAGATCTGTCTAGATCCACCGAGGTTAAGGATGGTGCGAGGTTGAGCATCTAACCATATGAGCCTCGTACGCCACGGAATAGTAGACCTCGTTAGCTAACGCAAATATCCATGTTAGTTACAGACAATAACCTCGGTAGTGATGCTCAGAACTTTTGGCTTAAACATCGGTTCATAGTCACCGGGGGAGCCGGATTTCTAGGTTCTCGGGTTATCGATGTACTCTGTGCGCGGGGCGCCACTGAAATCTTCGTTCCGCGTAGAGAGAAATACGACCTGTGTGAAGTAGCTGGTATTCGAGAAATGCTCAATGAGGTTTGTCCGGGTCGAACAGCTGCAGCGGATTTTGTCGTCATTCACCTTGCTGCAACGGTGGGAGGTATTGTCGCGAATTACGAGAGACCGGCTGAATTCTTCTACAACAACTCGGTGATGGGTATGCAACTACTTCACGAAAGCTGGCGCGCGGGTGTGGGAAAATTCGTTACCGTGGGTACGGTGTGTGCTTACCCAAAATTAACACCTGTTCCATTTTGTGAGAACTCGTTGTGGGACGGATACCCAGAAAAAACGAACGCACCGTACGGAATGGCCAAAACGATGTTGTTAGTGCAAGGCGAGGCGTATCGACGACAGTACGGATTTAATTCGATCCATTTATTGCCGGCGAATCTGTACGGTCCCGGAGATAACTTTAACCTTGAATCTGCGCACGTTATTCCGGCGCTAATTCGCAAGTGTCACGAAGCGAAATGTAACGGTACCACCACAATCGAAGCCTGGGGTGACGGTTCTTCGACTAGAGAGTTTTTGTACGCTAAAGATGCCGCTGAGGGGATGGCCCTTGCCACAGAACACTATGACCATGAAGCCCCTGTAAATCTTGGTAGTGGGCAGGAGATATCGATTAGGGATTTGGTCGACCTAATTGTTCGAGTTACAGATTTTAATGGCGAGATCGTATGGAACACGGAAAAGCCAAACGGCCAAACTCGACGGAGGCTTGCTATTTCTCGAGCGAGACAGTTCGGATTCGAAGCCAAGACGCCTTTCTCGGTCGGGTTGCGTCAGACGGTCGAATGGTTTCGGAATCATGGAACCGATCTGTTCTGAGAGCAAGAAGGTCGACACTTAACAGATGTACACCCCAGACGTCAGTGAATTACCTCTGCCGCCATCTGGGAAAACTGGGTGGCCGTGGACTTGCGAAAGGGCGGACCCAGCTCCTGCACAAGTTAGCGGTTACGAATACCCACGGATCTCAATTGTTACGCCGTCATACAACCAAGGTGATTTTGTGGAGGCGACCATCCGATCCGTGTTGTTACAAGGTTATCCAAATCTTGAGTACTTCGTAATGGATGGTAGTTCAAGTGACAGTTCCTGCGAGGTAATTCGCAAGTATCAAAAATGGATTACCGGTTGTGTGAGCGAGTCTGATCAGGGACAGTCACAAGCTATTAACAAAGGGCTCGCGAGAGCAACTGGACGTATCTTTAGTTGGCTCAACTCAGACGACCTCTTGATGCCAGGCGCACTACACAGAGTGGCTCAGTCGGCCGAGGAGTTTCCTCGGGCAGCCGCCTGGATCGGAAGATGTCATCGTATCGACTCAAGCGGTTGGTTGCTGACGATCTCCGTGCCACGAGGTCTCGTGCGCGACAAGTTGGCCGATTGGGGTCACAAAGGTTTGTTTTATCAGCCGTCGTGTTTCTTTTCAGCAGCCGTTTGGGACAAGGCGGGGCCACTTGACGAAGCGTTGCATTTTGCGATGGACCTTGATTTATGGTTGCGGTTTGTAGAAATGGGAGACTTTGTTGCAATTCGGCATGTGCTTCCCGCTGCCACTATTCATCCCTTAGCAAAAACTCAGATGCAGCGTGCTTCGATGTTCGAGGAAATTCACTTTATTCAACGCAAGCATGGGTACGTCGAGATCGCAGAATCACGGATTAGGAAAGAATCTGGAAGAAGATTACTGAAGAATCGAATACGTTGTGCCCTGCGCGTAGGGTTTCAACGATTGTTAAATTGTACGAAGCGGCGCGTGCGAATCCTAGAGCTGTAGGATCAAAGAAATGTGCTGACTAAAGATGAAATCGAAATGAGTGGCTGCACGTAAAATTTCAAGGGGACAGCCAGCAGTGTGTAAACTAGTTGGGTGGGCGACAGTGAACACACGCTGTCCTACACCTTCAATTCAAGCCTTCTCGCGGTGTCGAGTTGGGTCTCCTTTAAGTGAAGTTTAATGAAGTAATGGAGTGATAAGTGGCATTACTGATTGGTGGTGTCCCACGATCTGGAACGTCAATGCTGCAGCGTATCTGTAACGTTCATCCGAATATTTGTGTGACCATAGAGACTAGAATCTTTTCGTTTCCTCCAAAAGGTTTTCTAGTGCCCGCGAAAAATGTGGCTGGTAATATCACGCACCGCAACTGGAATCCTTTACGTATGGGTAATTTTAAGCAGGTCGTAGAGAGATATTCTTTTACGGTCCGCTATCTCACGATGCTAGTTGCGAAGAGAAAATTTGGAGAAATTGATTTTGTGTCTAAAGTTGAAGCCCTTCATGCCCTGTTCCCTGACGCCAACATTGTTGGCGATAAGTATCCTGGGTATATATTTGAACTTGAAAAATTCGTCAATCAGAAAGGGTTGAGCTGTCTCGTTATATATCGAGATGGTCGTGACGTAGTTAGCTCGACCCTTCGGAAATCGATGGAGTGGAAAGGAAACTTTGTTTCAAAAAATATGGGGAGTATCGAAAGAATTATCGACCGATGGACTTTCGGTATCGAAAAGATGCAGGAAAGTGGCGACAGAATATTTACAGTTCGCTATGAGGATCTTGTTACTAACCCTAGGAAAGTAATGGAAGGGATCGGTGGCTGGCTTGGAGTGGATGCGGATAAATCTCCTGTGCAGTCTATACGAAGTCAGAGTATAGGAAGTTATCGAGATCATTTGACGAAATCCCAGCTTAAGATTATTTATGAGCGGGCTGGTGAGACCTTGACACAGTTAAACTACGAATAATCTGTGATGACTAAAAACAGCAGGATCGTTGATTAGCAAAAAATCAGGAAGGAGGTCATTTGCTCAACGTGCATCACGAATATAACGACATGCTGGATGGCCAGTAATGCTAGATGTATTTTGTGTTTACGAATCGCTTGGACCGAGTTCTGAATCGCGGCCAGCCGAATTCGTCCAAGAACAAGGTGGCTGAGACAGCAGAGGTGCGGGACGTTCGCTTTCATGATTTTCGACATTCAACAGCAACGATGTATCTCTCGAACGATCAACCGGTTGAACGCCTTACTGGGCTACTTGGACATTCTTCCTATGCGGTTACAAAAGATGATTACTCGAAAGCACAGAAAACTGTTCTGCGAAAAATGAGAGATTCAGCGAATGATATGGTGGATTAGGTTGGGACCAATGAGAATATAGAACGTCTGAAACCTAGGAAGTATGGGGAGAAGGGGTTACGATTTGCCAAAGGAGACAAGCTGATAGGGAAGGACTGGAAGCAGAAGTCGGCTTTTAAAATCCTGTGTACCGAAGGGCCCGTGCGGGTTCGATTCCAGCCATCGGCACCATATTTTCTTAGAATTATGCAGCAGAATTTTGAGACGGGGTTTCGACGTATCCATGGAGGAGGCGATCATGTTCAGGCTCATCAATACTTCAGTGGCGATGGTTATAGTTCTTTTTTGTTCTGGTGTGAAGGCTCAGCCAGGAGGTTCACTGTTTGAGCTACATTGCGCATTCTGTCATGGGAATCCTCCAGCCGGTTCACGAGCCTCAGATCGGGAAACTCTGTGGCAGCTCACTCCGGAACGGGTCCTAGAATCGCTGACGACCGGTGCGATGTCGGTGGCGGTGCCTGGATTGTCTGATGAGCAGAGGAGACAGGTGGCGCAATGGGCCGCTGGTCGAGCACTTGGAACGTCAGGTGGGGCAGCTTCATCGATGCCCAATCAGTGTGCGAGTCAATCGTTCGACACTCCTTTTACGGGTGCTGGCGTGTGGAATGGTTGGAGTCCAGATGTAGGAAATTCGCGCTTTCAGTCGGCCGAAGCTGCTGGATTAACTCCTGATCAAGTACCGAATCTGACATTAAAGTGGGCGTTTGGGTACCCGGGAGGAGTATCTGCGAGTACCGGTTCACCAACGGTCGTAGGAGGACGGATTTTTGTGGGTTCTGATACGGGTTTTGTCTACTCACTTGATGCGATTAGCGGGTGTGTGTACTGGTCATTCGAGGTTGGGTATGTTGTTCGGTCCTCAGTGAGTATTGGACCCGTTAAGGGCACGGGAAGCGCCCGCTATGCTGCCTATTTTGGAGATGTTAGAGCAAATGTCTAGGCGGTGAATGCGGAAACCTGGGATCTGTTGTGGACTAAGCGTGCTGACACCCATCCAATCGCTCGCATTACAGCTGCTCCCAAGCTTTATGGCGACCGCCTCTACGTGCCCGTTTCTTCACTCGAAGAATTGGGAGGTCGTCATATTTGGTACGAGTGTTGCACGTTTAGGGGTAGCGTAGTTGCGTATAACGCCCATACGGGTGAACAGCTTTGGAAGAGCTATTCGATTGCTGAAGAACCTAAACCCACAACGAAAAATGTGCAGGGTGTCCAACAATGGGCACCAGCTGGAGGAGCCGTTTGGAACTCACCAGTCATCGATGCTGAGCGGGGGACCCTATATATCGGCACTGGAAATTCCTACACAGCACCAGGGTCAGATGACACGGACGCTGTCCTTGCTCTCGATCTCGAAACTGGAGAACGCCTGTGGTGGTATCAACTTGAATCGGACGACTATTTCCTGGTTGGGTGTCCAGGTTAGGATAGACGTGCAAGGCAGACCAACAGATCCTAAACGAGCTGAACCAAGGCACTATGAATACCTTAACTGTCCAGATCCAACGAATATGAATGCAAGCATCGATAATGACGTGCAGGCAGTTATGCTTCACAGGGTTTCGGACGAGCGGACGATCATAGTTGCTGCGCAACAGATGGGAAAGGTTTACGCACTTGATCCTGATCGTGAAGGAGCGGTTCTTTGGGAACTCTATCCAGGGGCCGAGGAACGGGCGAACATTACGTTTGGTGGTGCGACTGATGGTGAGTTGGCGTACTTTCCAATATTGTTCCAACCACCAGTGCCCTATGGGGGAGTAGGAGAACTCATGCCGGGCACGCCGGGCACCATGGCGACCGGTGCGCTGGCTGCTATTCGAGTGGGTACCGGCGAGTTGACTTGGTACACACCGACACCTGAACCTAATTGTCCTAAGCCAATGACACGAGCGTGTAGTGAGTACGGATCTGGACAGAATGGAGCGGCGACTGTGATTCCTGGAGTGGTCTTCGCTGGGGCAATGGACGGCATGCTTCGAGCATACTCGACCGATGACGGGCAGATCATCTGGGAATACGATACGACTAAAAAATTTATGACAGTCAATCATGTAACAGCCAAGGGTGGTTCGTTGAATGGACCTGGACCAACCGTTGTGAATGGAATGTTGTTTATGGGTTCTGGAATAAACTCTGGGCCTGGGAACGTATTGTTGGCGTTTGGGATTGAATAGAGAAAAAGGAGCCGGGTCGGCGCGATTATCTGGAAGTGGTAAGTGGCAACTGAAATAATTATTTGGGAGAGGACATGCCGAAATATTTTGTACAAGCATCTTATACGTCTGGAGGGATGCAAGGATTATTGAAAGATGGTGGTACCACACGAAAAGCCGCTATTGAACAACTCTTAACGAGTGTTGGCGGCAAGCTAGAAGTATTGTGCTTCGGTGTTGGATCCGATGATATACATATGATCGTTGACTTGCCGGACAATGTATCTCTTGCAGCCGTTCTGATACAGGCCGGCGCAGCTGGAGTTGTTGATCATTTCAAAATAAATGTGTTACTGACACCTGAAGACATAGATCATGCAACTCGAAAAACCGTGAGCTATAGGCCGCCAGGTCAGTAGGCTGTTGGGGCTTAATCTTTATCGCCGAAAGATCTGCTGAGCAATATCAAAAAGAGACTCTGGATAGAGGGATTCTGACACCTAAGTTGTTTAATAGGGAGATATTCAATGAAAAGAATGGCGGTTCAGTCAAGCCGCATCGTTGTCCTGAGCCTAAATGTATTCGTGTTTGGAGCCTTCTTACTGGCACACTCAGAAAAACGTGAGCCTACGACTGTTGAACAATTCGATAAGTGGATGGAAGAGTTTTCGAATTGGGGTCGCTGGGGTGTTGATGACGAACTTGGTGCTGCCAATCTGATAACCGATATTAAGCGACAGGAGGCGTCAGAATTAGTCAAAACTGGAACGACTGTTTCACTGGCTCACGACTTAATTACTGAGGAATCTGCTGACGCGGCGGAGCCGTACGTTCTTCAAATGAGAGTCAGTCAAGAGGCACAGAACTCTATGGATCGGCTCGACGTGGATTTTCACGGCACAACGTTTTCTCATTTGGACGCGCTGTGCCACGTCTTCTATAAAGACAAGACATACAATGGTTTCAATTTTACTGAAGTTGCCACGAAAGACGGCTGTTTAAGGATGGGAACGACAGCTTTAAGCAATGGCCTAGTAACGAGAGCTATTCTAGTCGACATCCCTCGTCTAAAAGGACTTGACTACCTGGAACCAGGAACAAAGGTCTATCAAGAGGATATAGAGGCGTGGGAGAAAAAGGTCGGAGTGACTTCTGGTTCAGGAGATGCCCTGTTGCTACGGACAGGTCGTTGGATACGCAGGGCGGAACATGGTCCAACATTAAAGATGTCCGGATGGGATGCATCCGTTATTCCATTTCTTGCCGAACGAGACATTGCACTTCTGGGTGCAGAATCAGTACATGAAGCTCCGGAGAGTGTTCCCGGTCTAGGATTTAACCCGATCCATAGGTTCGCCATAGTTGCGCGTGGGATAAACCTTCTGGACAACCTGGATCTTGACGCAGCGGCAGATCTTGCGGCGAGTCTTAATCGTTGGGAATTTATGCTAGTCGTTGCACCGATTCGGGTGTCTGGAGGTACCGGTTCTCCCGTGAATCCAATCGCTATTTTCTAATTTGCGATAAGAGTGTTAACGATCGAGGTTTGTTATCAAGAAGTGAGATATTGTTTCTTGAATGTTCGCGGCGATTGTGACTTCTGGTCCGAAAGATACGGTCGTAGGCCGAAGGGCTAAATCATCTAAACTCTAGGTGTTTTCAAGTGCCAAGTGTCATGGGTAGATTGAGAAACAGAAGGGAGAGTAGAAATGAGCAAATGGTTGCCATTCGTGATTCTTACAGTGTTGAGTTGGGGAATATATATTCCAACGTTGCATCGTGGTCAGTTGTTTTTGGGTGGAAGCGGTCTCCATGCGTTTCTAATGGTCGGAGTCGCTTATCTTTTCGTTGCGATTGTGATTCCTGGTGGTGTCATTGCATCGGCCGGTAGTTGGAATCTCTTCACACCTGCCGGCGTAGGATTTTCGATTGCGGCTGGTGTATTAGGTGCGCTGGGAGCATTGGGCATTGTGTTCGCGCTGGCCAATGGTGGTAAACCTTCAATCGTTCCTGCTGTGGTTTTTGCTGGCGCTCCTATCGTTGGTGTCTTCGTGGCAATGCTCTACAATCCTCCCAGAGTGAGTCCGTCGCCTCTCTTTTTTCTAGGAATTATAATGGCTGCATCGGGAGTAGGGTTGGTCTTAGCGAATCGTCCAAACTAGTCCTCGCTTCTCTCAATTTAGATGCATCTAGTTACTTCTTCGTTCACCGATCGCCCATAGATATTGAGCTGTTCTGATAAAGATCTGTCCTTCTGAGATAGCTGGGGAGCTCAAGCAGTAGTCGTCTAAAGGGTTTCTAGATAATTCAATGAATTCTGGACCTGATGCGAACACTGTTGTGAGGCCTGATTCATTGGTAATAAATATTTTTCCATCGGCGAGAACGGGTGAAGAACTGTAAGTTCCCCGTTGAATACGTTGTTTGCCATAGGTCAGTTCGCCAGTATGAGCATCATGGACGTACACGATACCACTATCGTTTATGATGTAAAAGTACTGGCCATCAGTTACAGGTGTTGGCACATCTGGCCCATTGTCAGTTTCCCAGATGACGTGTGACTGCAGTACGTCTCCTCGCCCACCGGCTTTAAGAGCCAAGAGTGGTCGTATACGTGTGGGTGCGTAAATCATGTTACCTTCAATGACCGGTGAAGCGACGACTCTGTAATTACGTTGACGTGCTGGATTCAATCCGTCGGCCCGCCAGATTTCTTTTCCAGTTTCTGGATCATGGCCACTCACCGCGTCTCCACCAGTAATTACAATCTCAATGTTACCGTCGTATTTGAGCAAAGCTGGAGTCGTATAAGAATCAGGAGACTCGTTTAACGCTTCTGTCGACCGCTCTTCCCGCCAAACAGTATCGCCAGTGGTGGCATCGATTCGGAGAATGTAGGATGGGTCATCTGTCTTCATTCCGTGAAGGACCTGAATATAAAGGGCATTTTCGTGGAGCAGTGGCGATGACGCATATCCCCACATCAGGCCAAATTCACCATAGTCTTGTGGGATATCGCGCTTCCAGAGTTCATTGCCAGCGTAGTCGAATGCTTTGAGCACACCCGTGCCGGTCATTACCCAGACACGTTCACCATCTGTAACCGGAGAAGGTGATGACATGTTTTGCTTGCGCTCTCTATGATTGCCAGAACCAAGGAAGCGCTTCCACACTGGTTGTCCAGTGTTTCGATTGATGTTCCAGAGTTCAAGTTTGTCTCCATCAGCAACGCTGAGAAAGATCTGATTTTGCCAAACGATCGGGGTTGAACCGGTCCACTCTGGCATGGCGAGTTTCCATAGGATGTTCTCCTCGGTATCCCATGTGACGGGGAGTTCTGTTTCGGTACTGACTCCATTACCTGTTGGGCCTCGCCAGGTTGGCCAGTCTTCTGCAGTCGTCAACTGTGTGTTTACAATCAGAAAAGTGAGTCCGACAATCAGAGAACTACTGTTGTTAACCATGAATCTCAGTCGATTTTAGTAACAACCAGCAATAGGGTAGCGGTAGTTAAACTGATGGACAATGTAGACCGTGGTCAGCATAATATTGGTTAGACTCTAGTAGATGAGCCTAAGCACCTCTCTGTATAAATGTTAGTGGACACAACGGTTAAGCATTATGGCGGTATGATAGCACGCGTAATTCTAATCTGGGTATTTGATGTGCACTTCGTGAATTGACGGAAGTGCGGCATTCGATGGTCGTGTTGCTTTGTAATCTGAGTTATTTTATGGAATGAAAGTTCGAATTCTTTGCTCGACCTGTTTTCTTGTGGGAATTGTTCTAATTGAGGGAGTGTCATTTCTCTCCGTTACACCTCGAAGTCTGTCCGGATTTTTTGTCGAGGTCGCTGAAGCTGCTGGACTGGCGAAACAGGAGGGTGGCACGACAAAGAGCAATATTTCGGCACCACCTCGTACACCGTGGGGGACTCCAGATCTACAAGGTATCTGGGACTATCACACACTTACGCCTTTACAACGACCAGACGAACTTGAAGGAAGAGAATCCTTGACCTATGAAGAGTCGGTTGAATTTACGAAAAAGAGATTTGAAGTGCTTGGTGGTCTGGATAACGCAATATCTGGTGATTGGTGGGATTTTGACGCCGAGTTAACAGAAGATAGACGTACATCAGTGATTGTGGACCCGGTAGATGGGAAGATTCCTCAATTGACCGAGAAGGCACGTAAACAACTGGAAGCCAGCGAAGAGGCTAATCGAAAACGCCCCTTCGATTCATGGGAGGGTCAGCGTCTAGCAGATCGTTGCATCCTAGGGTACACGGCTGGTCCGCCTATACTTCCGGTCTACCCTGTTAACAACAATGTTCAGCTTTTCCAAACGCAACAGTATGTTGCACTCCTGAACGAGATGATCCACGACGTTCGTATTGTTCCACTGGACGGGCGTCCTCATCTTGATGAAAAACTTCTGCAATGGCTTGGTGACTCCCGCGGAAGTTGGGAAGGAAACACACTGGTTGTCGAAACCAAGAATTTCACAGATAAGTCTCGTTACTGGTGGGCGGGTCATGCTCCCTGGCGAGTTTCGGGGCAAACTTTTCACTTGGTTGAGCGGTTTACGCGTGTCGATGATGATACATTGTTATACGAGTTCACGGTTAACGATCCAGAGACCTGGGAGAAGCCATGGTCAGGAATAGTTCCGATGAAGAAATCCGAGCACGCAATTCTAGAGTACGCGTGCCATGAAGGAAATTATGACCTACCGAACATCCTACGCGTTCATCGTGCATTAGAGAAAGAGGCTCCTGACGATGTTAGAGAAAACAAACTTAAATGAGTGTTCTCGGATTAACTGTTCGTTAGGAATGGCGTACTCAGTGCCTTCAGAAATTGTGGCCTATGACCTTGATTGTAAATCGGCCGCACGGTTTCATTTGTTTAGAACTTACGAACAGTGACGTTGTTGGTTTACTGATCGGTACCAGTTAATGCTAAGATGTTAGGTTGATCCGCAATCATATCTGTGAGGTAGATCACGTTAGTTCGTCTGCTGACGAGAAATACCCGACCGCTTTCATCGACACCGAACCTTACATCACCTCTGTCACTGGTACCGATGAAGTCTGGAAACGATCCAGGGCGGCTGCCGTCGAGAGTAACATGCATCACTGAAAGAGTAGCTTGAGTATCGGCCGCGTCTGCGGATACTAAAGCGTTAAAGTCAGCGTGGAAAAATGAACCCCTAGCTAGATCTCCAAAAAGAACCTGACTTTGAAACGTGGCATCGTCGGGATCTGAGACCACAAAGCCACCTGCGATTGCTGTGCTCCCCAGGGTTGGTGATTTGCCTGGAGCGGTTGGAAAGTTGTGATCGTAGGTACCAGCTGGAAATTCTAATCTCAGTTTCTCAGATGGATTTAACATTGTGGTGACGTCTGGATCTCGATTTACCTTCTTGTGGCCATCGTAGCTGGTCCAGCCGTGGTTGTCACCTATGTCGACAATGTTCAATTCTTCATACTTATCTGCTCCGATATCAAACACTAATAAACGGATGTTACCGTTTGAGTCCTTAGCAAAACTTAAGTTTTGCGGATATCGGAATCCTACGGAGGCGATCTCTTCCGTTATTCCGTCGTCGTCCAGCAGTGAACCACCATCAGCAAATGGATTGTCAGTCGGGATGGAATAAGGGTCACCGTTGATTGCTAGTGGGTTAATTCGTAGGATCTTTCCAAAGGGATTGTCCTCATCCTGCACATGTTGCCAGTTATGCAAATATCCACCGGAATACATATCCCCTAATGGAATATACAGGATCCCGTAATCGGGTTCTCCTTGCTTGTCGAATGGGTTGAAGGCAATCTGTCCTACGCCATGAGTGTCTTCTGCATTACCACTCAATTCGAATCTGATAACCTCACGACGTGAGCTTATATCGATGCGATTGGGATCATTGCTATCGACTGTCCATTCAGCAATGGCAAACTGACTGAGAACATCACCAGGTTTAGTGGGCAAGTCGGCTGCACTGTAATCGGGAGTACGTTCTCCTGGTTCCTTTGTTTTGTAGAGCGTGTAAAGTTTTCCTTCACCTGGTGACCCAGCTACTCCGTAGTCTGGATGGAAGGCAATATAGGATAAACCTCGAGTTGTAAATCTAACTGATCGTTCGAAATCTGGTGTTGCATCAGGTTCGGCCATATCTAAGAACACACCAAGTGGGGTTCCAGAGGACGAGTAAGCATGTATAATTCCTTCATTCGTGCTTACAAAAATACGTCCCGATCCATCTTTTGGGTGATCTAGGTCGATGGCAGCTGAAACATTTGAAAGGGAGGGATCGTCTAGCTCGGCTGAAGTTGACTCAGAGGAGGATGAGGTATATGTAGCAAAAGTTTTCAGATTTAGAACTTTCTGTGAGTCGATGGGATCAATTGCTTGCCCGAACAATGGAACACCTATGTGGTATGAATAAACCACGAGGATCAGAAGGGAGTATGGCCTCCAACTTCGAACGTCGAGCCTGGCCAAAAACAGAGACAACACATTTTTTGATAAAGTTGAGTTGAGGCTCATTTAATGCCTTTCAGAAAAGGATCTAACACAAGTGTAACTTAGAAGACGTTCAACGAATCATTGGTGGTTGTTTTTCGTATCTCAAAATATCTAGAAGCTAGTAGGCGATTCATCGGTAATCTCAACCGTCAGTTATGCGTTTGTCTTGCTCTGCCTTTAAGTAGAACCTTGACGGGAAGTGGGTCATCTCAATCTACACACCGGTCTGTAGAGCCTAGCATTCTATACCGTCTGTCGCCAAGCGATGGAATTATCAGATGATTTTAATACAATGGCAAGATCCACAAGGATCGATCATCTTGATAGGCGGATATGCTGATTCAGTATCTGCAGCGTCAGTCCCTTATTGCGTAGAAAAGCAGTAAAGCTATAATACCTGCCATGTAAAGTAAGGTGTCGGCGTTGATCCGTAATGACGGACTCGTTTCAGTTGAAGGAGGATTAGATGTTCTACAAATACGGAGTGGTGCTATGTGTTGCATTGGTTTCATTTGCTTTTGGTTTCGTCGCTGCAGGGTATACGTCGGTTGAGGCGCAGGCAATGAACAAAATTTATGAGCTTCGCACATACACAACCGCTGAAGAGAAATTACAGCCGCTGCTTGATCGATTTGGAGGTGGTGAAGTAGATATCTTTCACGCCAACGGTATGAGCAGCGTAGGGTACTGGGTGCCGGCCGACGCTCCAGAGTCTGAGAACACGCTGGTCTACATGCTGGCTCATTCTAGTCGGGAGGCAGCTAAGAAGTCGTGGGCAGCGTTTATTGATGACCCAGCGTGGCACAGGATGCGAGACGAGTCCACTCGGGATGGAAAGTTAGTGACAAATGTAGAGTCGCTATTTCTTGACCCCACAGACTTTTCTCCCGCCAAGTAGCCTGGAGGGCCCGGAGTAAGTTTGTCATCTTAAAAAGGCGCTGATAATAGAAACTCTGATCTCACTTAGGAGAAGAATTCTCTGTATTAAGGGTCATGGCCGTTTTCGAGTGTACGCGCACTAGTTAGAATATTGATCATTCCGTAGTTTCCTTCATGACATGCGTACTCATAGATTGGGCCACGACTTTTTGTAACGTGAAAAGAGACGGTCCAAGGCCGAGTCCACGTCGTTGGGTCCTCAACGGTGAATTCGTATTGGATTGTGCTAGCGTCGGTGCGTGTAAAATGTTCGACCAGATGTAACGTTTCTCTAGAACCTTTGAAATCCGACTTATCTGAAAAATTTGTAGTTTCCACAATCAAAATGTTGCCGTCCCAGCGGCCGCGGGAATCTCCTTTCCACTGTCTGATGTGCTCTGGAAGATGAGGGATTCCGTAAAGGGGAACGATACGAACGTCATGGATCATCTCGTTGAGAATCACTACGTAGTTCTGAGTTTGTGGGATTTGAACATTGTTGTTATAGCCGTCTGGGAGCATTACGTTTGGCAGGCCACGTGTTATACAGCGTTCCCATAAGCTTCGGTCTAGCCATGAGTCTGCAGGGTGGCGACGTTTTGCTTCTTCAAGTTCAAGTGCTTTTTCCTGTGCCGCTGTTGTCAACGGAGGTATCTTGCCTTTTGGTGGATCAGTAATTAGAGATGTACGCTTGGTTGGTATGACACTCGTTCCGTAATCCAACCAAAATGGGGCATGGACAGTGGGGATACCTTTTCTGGGATGTGCTGGTGGACGGCCATCAGGACTTCGGACCGCTTTTTGTTCAAGTTCAACGACCTGAGCGTCTGTCAGAAACTCTTGTTCTGTAAACTCAGAGGGGCGTTCCAAAGGTGTGATAGTGCGACTGTCCCAGATCCCCTGTAGGTCGGGCTGTCCCCATGGTGTGGGGGGCTCCATTCTTCGGTTTTTGACTCACTCGTCTCAGCGTGATTTGGTATCCTATTCTGTACAAGAGGTGAGTGTGAAGTCTGAGCGAAAAATGACCATGACGTCAGGAATATAATCACGGTTACGATCAGCCACGCACGTATGTTCCTTTCTTGAAACTTCGTCACGGCGTGCCTCCACTTCGGGAAAGTTCAAAAGCAAATTTTTGTTATCTGCTTTTTCCTAGAACAGCAAAAGTCTTCTCAATGTTCTATTAATTGTCCATCTCGCACCCATACTTGATCGCCGACTGTAACGCTTGTGTCTGTGAAGAAATTCCAGCGCACGTAGTCTCCGTCAACAGCTCCTCCAAGTTCGGAGCTATTTCCAAATGACAAGCGTACGACACCAGCGCCATATCCATAGTATGGAATCCAGGGCGAAAGCTCTGGTACCGAAAGTTCTGGATTGAACCCCAATGCAAATTCTCTAAATCTGTGACTAGTCTTCGGCGCTTCAGCTAGTTCGGCTTCGGCCGACTTTATTCCAGAAGTTGCGGTAATGTCGATAATACGTCCGTTTTCAACAAAAAACTTAAGACCCTTAACCGGCCGACCATTCCACTGAGAAGTTGGGAATGCGATCGTTCCCTGAACAGTATCTTCCTCTGGTGAGACCCGAATAGCTCCGCATGGTAACTCGATTTCTCGGTCAACGAGAATTTCTGCTTTGCTCGTACGCTCTACTGACGCATCGCCATCTTGTAAGTTCACCGGTCTCTTGCCGATCTCAAAGCGAAGGTCAGTACCCAGTGAAGAGGTCACTCTCACTTCAGACTTACGCATGGCTGCCTCGAATCGTCGTTGGATTAGACCGATAGCAGAGCAATCGGATTTGAGTAATGCCCACTGGTATGTCGAATCAATGGCATGTGGAGGTGGAAGAGGTTGGCCTGGTAATGGGAGTGCGCTACCGTTTTCTAACCAGTGAAAGTGAATTGTCCGACTACGTCCTGTTCTCAGTAAGTCTTGGATAGCTGCGTAAACAGGAGCTGTAGGTGTGGTGCCAGGTAAAATTACCGCTGCATCAAAATCTCTGAGCATTGTTCGGTAAGAAACACGTGAATTCTTAATAGCTCTTTTAAGCATTGTATCTGGCCAATTATTTGGATAGGGTTTTCTGAGTACGTCGATGACACCTAGATCTATAGCTCCTACTCCTATGAAGGTGTAACGAAGATGAGGGATGAGGTCTTCGAAGATCCCAGGATACGAGACAATTAATACTTTTTCATTTGGTTCGAGCGCTAGAGATTGGGCAATACGGTTTGCTATGGCTGACCAATCAAGTGGAAGCCTCGGCTGCGCCGTGATCGATTCAATGCATGAAAGCCATAAGCAAAGAAAGATTATCAGTATGTACATGTGAACTAGCCGTTGGTCTTCATCCCTTTTAAGAGGTGGTTGGCAGTAGAGAGTTTAGAACACTTCTCGTCTACCGATAGTACAGAATTTTCGTTTACGAGTAACTGGAATACTAGGGTCAGAGCGAGAACTGATCAAAACTTTTCGTTTTAGTGCTCGTTCCGTGTAGAAGATTGCTCTTCAGCTCGCGCACCAGAGAGGAGATTAAACATTCCATAAATTCCCTCGTGACATGCGTATTCGAAAATGGCATCGTCGGTTTTCTTTAGAGGAATCATGGCTGTCCAGGAACTTGCCCAGGTTGTTGGATCGCTGACGGTTATTTCATATTGCAACCGGTC
Source organism: Vicinamibacterales bacterium (assembly GCA_965249535.1). GTDB lineage: Bacteria > Acidobacteriota > Vicinamibacteria > Vicinamibacterales. The sequence goes on along the minus strand of OZ252241.1, from coordinate 418,766 downwards.
GGGTCCTGTCCGAGTAAACCTTTCTACTAGGTTCAGGTTCTCGCCAGCCCCTTTGAAGTTGCTCTTGTTAGAGTAATTTGTTGTGTCAACGACCAATGTGTCACCGTCCCAGTAACCACGCGAGTCTCCGTTCCACTGTCTAATCTTGTCCTTGATGTGTGGGCGCCCGTCCAGTGGGATGATCCTTGCGTCATGACCCATCTCCATGAGAATTACCACGTATCCAGATGTTTGTAGAATGTGGAAGTAGCTGTTGTAGCCAGCGTTAATTCTTGGGAAAAATGTTATACAGCGCTCACCTAAACTTCGATCTTCTGGACCATGTGCAGGACGTTCTCTAAGTATTTTACCTAGGGTTAATCTTTCCCGTGCTTTCAAAGTTATCGGTGGAAGTCTTCCGTCAGAGGGTTCGGTAATTAACGATGTCCGATTGTCGTTTTCGAAGTCCCTCTCGACTACCCAGAACTGATTATAGTTGCCGGTCTCGTGGTCTACTCCGGCCGTTTCATACTTTGTAGTACCAGTTATGAGAGCTGAGAACACTTGATCGCCAAAAGCCGCATCTCCAGCGTTATTAGCGAAGAGTGTATCGGCCCGTTCTTTTAATTCAATCACTTCTTCATCGTTAAGAAATTCTCTATCTTCGGGCTCTACCGGTCGTTCCAATGGCGTTGCGTTGTTATTCTCCCAGACCTTGCAGATCAGGTTGACCGTTAGGCGTACGGGAGACGGTCCACGTACTGTCGTCGAACGAGTCCTGATCTGAAGCGATCGTTGGGATTGAAAATATTGCATTCAGTATGATCACTATCACACACGGGGAGTACAAGTTCAAAGCTTTCATTGGATATCTCCTTGCGTGTTAGGAACCCGTCGAACTATTCATCGTGAAGCGCTGGTAGCGTTTGCATGTACAGACGACAGACGTTCGAAAGAGACAGTTTGTAGTGTGAAGAAGAGGGCATCCACGACGACCGACCAGATCGGCGCGATCTGGTCGGTCAGTATGTATATTTTCAGTTTTCTAAAACCCTTGCAATGGAGTTACTGGCCGCCTTGGGGAGCTTTCTCAAGTGCCCGAGCTCCAGCGAGAATACCTTCCATACCGTAATTACCTTCGTGGCAGGCATATTCGAAAATTGTATCGTCTGTTTTCTTTAATGGGATCATGGCTGTCCAAGAGTCCGTCCACGTAGTTTGATCCTCGACAGTGAACTCATAATTTATACTGTTTGGTCCTACACGCGTGAAACGCTCAGTGACGTGCAGGTTGTCCTGCGATCCTTTGAAGTAGCTTTTAGGAGAATAGTTGGTGGTATCAATGACTAGCGTGTCGCCTTCCCAATGGGCACGCGAGTCACCATGCCATTGCCTGATTCCATTCCCTATGTGAGGGCGCCCATCCAAGGGAATGATACGAACATCATGGATCATTTCCATTAGAAGTACGACGTACCCAGGAACCTGAAGGATTTGATAGTAGCTATTGTAACCAGCAACAAGCGACGGGACGCTGAAGGTAATGCAGCGATCACCTAAAGAGCGATCTTCAGGGCCATAGGCGCGTTCCTGAACGATTTTGCGCGTGGCGATTCTTTCCTCAGCCTCAGGGGTTAACGAAGGTAGCCTTCCATTCGGTGGGTCGGTAACCAATGATGTTCGATTATCGAAGTCTCTCTCGACAACCCAAAACTGGTTGTAGTTTCCTGTTGCTGTGTCACTGGATGAAAAATCAGCTTGGTCTGTTAATAAGGCCTGAAAGACTTCATCGCCGAAAGAAGCATCACCAGAGCTGTTAGCAAAGATTTGATCAGCTCTTTCTTGCATTAAGGCCACTTCTTTTTCAGTCAAGTATTCTCTTTCCCCAAGCACTTCCGGTCGTTCGAGCGGAGTGGCGTTATTATTTGACCAAATACCTTGGAGATCAGGCTGACCGTCTACCGTACGTCCTACAGTCCAAGTCTCTTCCGCCGGTTCTTGAGTCTGACCGCTGACCCAGTTTGGCGCGAGTGAACCTATACCACCCGCCACAACGAGCACGATCAACATGGCACTAGCGAGTTGATTTCTCATCGGATACCTCCTTGTGATCTTTAAGGATGTCCGACCCGGACATTTTATCTACATCCCACGAGTTAAGCATAGCATGAGTAAGATGCTTAGTCATGCGCTTGCGTTTTTAGGTCAAACCCGTAGGTGATAGAAGCAAAGGTCAATTGTGGCTGCGAAATAATGCTTTATTTGGAAGGGTTTAACGTAATGTTCCTCAAGTGTTCTCACGGTTCGGGACTACGGGCTATCAGTGTAAAACGGTATAATCTCGAGACTCTTGTCTCATACGATTTGGTCCGCTCAAGAGGTTCCGCTCTGTGAAAGCTTTGTCTCTAGTAACCCTTCTTTTTGTAGGACTGTTAAACCTTTCGAAAATGGAGGAGTCTCCGAAGATCTTAACGATCGATTCTGTGGGCAGTGAAGTAATGATCCATGTTGGCAAGGCTGGTTTTTTTCGTTTTGCAGGCCACACACATGAGGTCGCTGCAAGTAGAATTCGTGGTTCTCTTAATTTGAATCGCGAAAATCCCGCCAGATCTAACGTCCATCTCGAAATTGACACCTCCTCGCTCACTGTGACAGGACGTGGAGAACCTGCTGGAGACGTGGCGGAGGTTCAACGTGTTATGCATAGTGAGGACGTGCTCGACGTTGAGAAATTTCCGACGATCACTTTCGTATCACGAGGAATTGAGATTATTAGAGCAAGTACAGGAAGTTTAGAGCTCGTGGTGGTTGGCGATCTCACCATACACGGAGTGACACGATTACAGAGAGTGAGATCGTTGGTTGAATTTGGGTCGGACGGACTTACTGCGATGGGTAGAATGAAAATCAACCAAACAGATTTTGAGATAGATCCAATTCGTGCTGCTGGTGGTACAGTCAAGGTCAAGAATGAACTTGAGATCAACTTTTCTATTCGCGCAACATTATGAACGTTCTAGACGTTGTGCAGACTATTTTTGAACCGGTGCTTTATATACAAGAGTTTAGAGCTGAGATCCGAGTGAGTATCTCAGGTCACTTTATTGTGTAAGGAGGGGCAATGATAGTGCTTAAAGTACGAGAGAAATGTTGTTTCAGTGCCTCACGATTTTTCGTTGTGTTACTCCTATTGGTTTCCGTCTCTTTAGTGGAGGCCTCAGATACCCCTCAGTACATTGTCACAGTTCTTAAGGATGTTAAAGTGCCGATGCGTGATGGCATTGAACTCTCAACCGATATCTATTTCCCTGCTGGGCTCAACGGTAACCCAATAAGTGATCGCCTGCCAAGTATTCTTACTCGTACGCCGTACAGCAAGAACGGATATGAAGAGTCGGCTTTCTACTTCGCCTCGAGAGGTTATGTATTCATCGCTCAGGATACACGAGGTCGCTACAAGTCTGATGGGGTCTGGCACATGTTGACTGATGATGGGGAAGACGGAGTTGATACGTGCGCGTGGATCGGTCAGCAGTTATGGTCGAACGGCCACATTGGGATGATTGGAACCTCGTACGTTGGAGGCACTCAGCATGCTATTGCGATGGAGAAAGCTCCTGAACTTTCGACTGTGATTCCTGTGGATGCAATGTCGAATCTAGGGTACCAGAGTTTACGCAACGTAGGGGCCTTCGAATTACGTTTCTGGAACTGGATCTTTACTCGTGCGGCTGATGGCAGCAGGCAAGCTCGTGAACCATCTAGTCGTGCAAGACTCGAACAGATGGCCGAGAATAGGAAATACTACCTACTTAATTTACCAACGCGCCGAAATACTACGCCGCTCAGGTTTGCACCAGAGTATGAGAGTTGGCTCGTCTCAGTGATGGAACATGGAGTTGATGACGATCATTGGAGCCAGAACAATATACGTGGCAACGCAAGTTCCTATAAGGATATTCCTGTCTATCTCGTTGGTGGTTGGTATGACTCCTGGGCCGGCAATACAAGCACGAATTACAAGGAACTGACCAAGTTCATTACCGGACCTGTTTATCTCATAATGGGCCCTTGGATTCATGGACGTCAGAACGAATCGACTCACGGACAGGTAAGTTTTGGTGTCGATGCGGCTATAGCCGATCCGCTGGCCTGGCGTCTTGAGTGGTACGACCACTGGTTGAAGGATATCGACAACTCCGTTGGAAAAGGCCCCCTTTCGCAAGTCCAGTACGTATCTTCGTTATGGGTACGGGCGATGGAAAAAAAAGACGGATGGGGGTCTCCTAAATCATGGCGGTTATTGGCGCGATGAGCAAGAGTGGCCGCTGGCTAGGACGCAGCACAGGAATTACTATCTGCAGGCTGGCGGTATTCTTTCGACAGAGTTACCCGCTGAGGATGCAGCGTCAACCGCTTACACGTTTGATCCAAGTGATCCTGTTCCAACTATTGGCGGTAACATTTCCTCTGGCCAGGGCATTATGTTGCAGGGTGCCTGGGACCAGCGCGGAGGCGATCACATTTGGAACTGGACGCTTCCTATTCCAGTTTCTGCGTGGCGTGACGTTCTAGTATTTCAAACTGAGCCTCTAATGGAGGACACTGAAGTAACCGGCGAGATGGAAGTAAGGCTATGGGCTTCATCTTCGGCTCTAGATACAGATTTCACGGCGAAGCTTCTTGATATCTATCCACCGAATAAATATTTTCCAGGAGGATTCGATTTGAATCTTGGAGATGGGATTGTTCGAGCACGGTTCAGAGAGTCACTAAGTGAAGAACAACTGATGACCCCTGATGAAATTTATGAGTTCACAATTCGTTTGTATCCCACGTCGAATATTTTTAAGAAGGGACATCGAATTCGAGTCGATATTTCAAGCAGCAATTTTCCGAGGTTTGATGTAAACCCGAATACTGGCGAACCTCTTAATCAGCATCGTCGTCTTATTGTGGCTACTAATACGGTTCATCATGATCAAAACCATGCGTCACACATTACGTTACCGCTCATTCCGAAACCATAGAGGATTCAGTCTAATACGGATCAGATGCGGACATCCAAGAGAAAACTTTATTTCGTATAGCTGATAGAGTCTGAGGATAATTCTGATCGGCTGTTTTTGTTAGAGGACTAAGTTGTTCTTTGGTTTGAAATAGTCAAGCGTGCTAAAAGGCATATGCAATGAGAGTTGATGAGCTTCGGTCAGTTGTTTTATGTCTCGGGTGCTTCACGCTTTGTTGTGTGGTTGCATGCGCTCCAATTGTTGAGCCTGCAGATCTCGTGCTTCAGAACGGCAGACTTGTGACTGTTGATGAGTTAAATCCTGAAGGTCAAGCAATGGCAATTCTGAGTGATCGTATCGTTGCTGTTGGGACTAACGATGAAATTGATATGTATATCGGGTCCGAAACTAGAGTTGTGGATCTAGAGGGTAGGTTGACCATTCCAGGATTCATCGAGGGGCACGGACATTTTTTGGGGATCGGTGATGCCAAACTGCAGCTCAACTTAGCGGACGTACAAAGCTGGAATGAAATCGTGGCCATGGTTCAAGAAGCAGTAAAGGACGCAAATCCAGACACGCTAATTTTGGGACGAGGTTGGCATCAGAACAAGTGGGATCGTATTCCAAGTCCAAACGTTCTAGGTCTTCCGGTACACGAAGCTCTTAGCGAGGTGTCGCCCAATAACCCGGTCATACTCCAACACGCAAGCGGTCATGCTGTGTTCGCAAATGCGAGGGCAATGGAGCTCGCTAAGATCAATAGCCAAACAACGAACCCGTTTGGCGGTGAAATTGTCAAGGACTCCAGCGGGGACCCGATTGGTATGTTCCGGGAAACGGCAGAAGACCTGCTGGTCAAGGCGATACGTGACGAGATTCCAACAGATAGCCGAAGACAGGCAGAACTAGCCGTTGAAGAAGTCCTGTCTAAGGGGATAACGAGTTTTCAGGACGCAGGATCTTCGTTTGCTACGGTAGATCTTTTTAAGAGAATGGCTGAAGACGGCAGTCTTGTCGTACGACTATGGGTCATGCTTCGCGAGTCAAACGAACACTTAGCTGAGAAGTTGTCTAACTACCGGATCATCAATTTTGGGGACAATCGGTTAACGGTGCGTGCCATAAAACGTTCAATTGATGGAGCCTTAGGCACTCACGGAGCGTGGCTTTTGGCACCTTATACTGATCTGCCGCAGAGTAGTGGATTATCAACGACATCTGTTGATGAGATTTTTGAAACGGCCCGCTTAGCAATGGAGCACAATTTTCAGCTCTGTGTTCACGCCATTGGTGATAAGGGTAACAGAGAGGTGCTTAATGTTTTTGAAGAAGTATTTTCTAAAAATCTTGATAAGAGTGACGTCCGATGGCGCGTCGAGCATGCCCAGCACCTTCATCCTCAGGATGTTCCACGCTTCGGAGAGTTGGGTGTGATTGCTTCGATTCAGGCTAGTCATGCCACGTCGGACGGTCCGTGGGTAACTGATCGATTAGGTGCGGAGCGGTCGCTGGAAGGTGCATACGTATGGCAGAAACTAATGCAATCCGGGGCTATAGTAATCAATGGCACTGACGCTCCAGTGGAAGATGTCGATCCCATCACGAGCTTCTATGCAAGTGTTACGCGAAAACTGAAAGACGGAAGTATTTTTAATCCTAAACAGCGCATGAGTCGAATGGAGGCGTTGAGATCTTATACATTGAGCGCTGCCTATGCAGCATTTGAAGAAGATATGAAGGGTTCGTTAACTCCTGGGAAACTAGCTGATATCATCGTCTTGTCTAAGGACATCATGACTGTGCCGGAAGAGGAGATCCTCACTGCGGAAGTTGTCTACACTATCGTTGGTGGTGAGATCGTTTATGACAGAGATATCAACGCTGAAGAGCACTAGGAGAGATTCTTGGTTGCCAAGCTGTGAAAAGTAACCATCAGGGTGTTGTGCTGAGATAAGGAATTGTGAGTGGTCCTTGAGGGAGCACGCAAACGCTGGCATTTGGACCGAACTTGCCGATATAGTCTTTCGTTGCCTGGCCGATGTCGCTAATTGATCTTAGATGAGCTGCGTGAATCTGTTCAGGGGTTAGGCCGTCCGATTTGAGGCATACATCTGCCTTCAGTTGAATCTGTGCCTGGATCTGAACTTCCCATTGATCTTGGATATTGTGGCCGGGAGCACAGATCAAATTCAAAAGTTCCCGCGGGTCACGGCCTTCCATGAGGACCCTCTCGTAACCGCCATGAGAAGGAATTCCGTCCGAACATTCGGATGCACACAGGATGGCGCCACCCTCCTTAACGATTTGCGCAGCTGCTGACATACCTTTGACTGTTTGGTAGAGATTTTGATCTAGTGGATACCCGCTGTTGGTGGTGACGACGATGTCGAATGGATGATCAACGACCTTCATTGATAAGTTCTTCACGGTTGCGCACGCTCTTCTGTGAGTTGAGAATAACTCGCCGGCGAACACACCTGTCAATTCATGATCACGGTTGATGGTAACGTCAACACTGAAATCGATGCGGCTTAGTTCAGCGATCCGTCGTACGGCATCGTGGATGGGGTTTCCTTCGGTTACGGCCCATGTGGCATTCGGATGGGCAATCATTTTTGCGTTGTGAAGATGCATTGTCGTATCGAAACCTGCAAGCCCTGGTGCAACCATCTTGGGTCCTCCACTAAACCCAGCGAAAAAATGAGGCTCAACAAAGCCAGTCGTAATACGGACATCACTCTCGATCCATCGACTATTTATCCATACGGGAACGTTAACAGATTCACCAAGGTAAGTTAATCCAGATCGGTCAAAAGCATCATGGTTGACTATCTGGTAATGTTCCACAATTTCACGGCCGAACATGGCTAGTCGTTCATCGGTGCTGTTACCTCGATGAGTACCGGTTGCAATCAATAAGGTAATGTTTTCTGTTGGTATGTGTGACAGCTCTTGTAAAAGAACTGGAAGGACAACTCGTTGAGGCATAGGTCTGGTTATGTCACAGACAGATATCGCAACTTTCTGGTCTGGACGAACTAGTGATCGGAGAGGAGATGTGCCAATAGGGTTCCGAATGGATTCCTGAACGGCTCCCATTTGATTGGAGATACCGACAGTGTAAGTGGGTTCGATTACCGTCGTGCGTCCGGCTGGAAAATCGACGGTCAGACCTTTTCGACCATATGCGAGTTTAACTAGCATTAAATCCTAAGAATAGGGTGGTATTTTCCTTCGGCAACTCTTTAGGGGCGACCTTCTTTAACGCGTATTATATCCTTATTGGTCTTAAAGAATGCCGGCTAGGGCAAGTTCGATAGGTAAGAGTTCACCATTGTGTTTGGGCTTTTCAGTCGCTTTCCTATTCAGAGTCGAAGCGACGACTGACTGGCGTTGAATTCGTCAGTCAGCCGTTGCTCCAAGGTCAAGATAAGCGAGATGGAAACAGGCGGATTACGTCATTATCGCCTCCGGGCTTTGGCACCTCTTCCAGAAGCCGTCCCCCCCTTTGAATAACCTCGGCCAGCCATACCAGCTCCTGAAGAACGGCCAGTTGAGTTGGATCGAGGTCTGACAGTTGGCACGTTTGGAGAAGAGGTTCCTCGTCGTTTGATTGTGCCTCCGACCGCTGAAGTGGCACCGCGTCGACGTATGCTCATGTAGCCCTTACCGTTAATGACGCGACTGGTCGAGTTAGCACTTTTGACGTGTTGCCGTTGGAGATAGCCACGACCCCTTACGTATCGATTGGGCAAGCGCCCGACACGGTTGTTGTGCCAAAAAAGATGACTATTATGACCCCAGCCAACGTATAAAGGATGGTAGGGACCCCACCAATAGGAATAGCCGAAAGGGGCCAAGTAGTGGGGGTACCAAATATCGTAAGGAAGGTATCCGTACGCCCCGAAGTATCTGTCGCTTCTGGTTCTAAAGGGTACATCATTAGAGACTTGGTAGTGGTCTACAACGAATGCGTTTGGAAACGAAGTGGCGACCATGAGATCGATGATGCTCTCTGGTACGCCTGCTTCGTCGAGTTCAACGAGAGTCTTGCTGTTAAGATCGAAAGTAGTATTTGTTTCAATTAAGGCAGTTTTTAAGCCCTCCGTAGGAAGTTTTTCACTTGCCTCCAGTATCTCAGGCACCGTGAATGGAGTTGCAATTGCAGTACGGGACGCGTAGAGCCTATGAATGTTGCCTGAACTAGGGAGCGACGTACTGCTATCCGTTGTTCCCTGTTTAGAGACAGGGCGATACCGATGCACAGTGAGCGCTTGATGGCCACCCGTTTCGACAACCTGGACGTCGACCCAGATGCTAGGACTTTTCATGAAACTAATTCCAGAGACCGATCGATGAGATAGATCCTCACAATCAAGTTCAGATTTAGTAAAGAATCGATAACCATTTCTCGACCATTCGCTGGATTGCCAGCCGCTGCAATCGGATTCCTCTATCCGATGACGCAGTCCATCGGCACGAATTGTTTTCTTGAGGAAGCTTCGGTTGCCCACCAAGATTTCGAGTTCGATCCCTTCATTGTGTTTGGCAGGACTAAGACAAACAAGGGACCCGTCTTTGACGCCATTGGCCACCGCAGTGTTGGGCTCTGGTTGATTTTCTCGAGAAGCTTTGAGCGCGCCAAACTGGTCATCAAGAGACTGCCAACATCCAAGCCAAGGCACCCAACGCGCGTCAGCGGTTTCTTGCCTATTATCGATCACTGATGGAACAATTTGGTGCTCGTATGCTTCCAGAGGCCTAGCAATTAGCAGACTTACAATAAAGCTAAACAAAATCACAAAATTGAAGTTGTTTGACCTCCAGTTAATCTTCATGAGCTCATCCTCTCTGATTTTAGGCTTTCTTAGTGATTAACCGTCGTTATATTATCCTGACCACGAATTCGTGCTCGACGAACCTGTCCGATGTTGCTTCTTGCATCAACTCAGAGAGTTCTACCCAGTCAGGTTCTGAGTCTGGTTACGTCACTTCCGTAACGTACCTAAAATAATAGAAGTACACCAGCCGTGATCTTGACTCCATCAAGATCGATAGAATCAAAACCGACGAAGTCACGGTTAAGCTGGGTAGCAGCCCAACGGTATCGAACTTGTGTTGTCAGAAATACCTTTCTACTGAGTTTGATGTCAACACCACCAAAGACATGAGCGCCAAATGTCCACCCACTCGATTGGAAGTCATCAGTAAAGATCGATAGATCACTAAAGTCGACAAAATCACCAGATTGGCTGAATTTGTACCAAAGTAATCCACCACCGGCTCCCACGTAAGGGATAAGAGTACTTGGGATCCAGGCATACTGGCTCACCTTACGCCCACGAGACGTCAGGTAACGTTTGAGACTTCCACTGAGTTCTATGTCAGCCAGTCTTGACACCTGCGTGATCCCAATATCGTATTCGTCGACGAATTCACGGAACTCAGAGCCAATCGAAGTTTTGCCGAGTTCGATGGCAAATAGTGCATCGGTTTGAGGATTGAGGGTAAGACCTAAATCGAATCCGACAATAGGCCAATCGAAATCGCCCTTATCAACTGTTAGCAAGTCCCTGGTAAAGTCAAAGATCTGACTGTCCTCTCGTGAAAAGAACCGTCCTCCGCGAATGCCGATCCAACCTTTTGGTGAACCGAAGAGAAAGTCTGGATCACGTTCGGTAACCGCCTGTCTAGTGGCAGCAGTTGCGGCCGACTTGTCATCACCAGGGGACGCACCTACTGTTTGGACACATTGGAGGATTACCAACGTGCCTATAAAGTATTTAACGATTGATGGACCCCAATCCGAACAATAGTAATGCATTCTGACACCTTATAAAGTTGTTCTATTATAGAGAATGCATGTTTCGTGCCAACTGGAGAACAAGAAATTGGCGCTTCCTTGACCTATAAAGTCCCCTTACGAGTACAGTTTGTCTCAATTTGTGGATATTGTATTGAGCCAATTGCGACTTATTTCAGTTCTCTCGCGTCGCTATGTTGATTTTAGGTACACTTCGAGGATTAGTGTTGCAACATTGTTCTTTTGCGTACTTCGGAAGAAATTTTTGAGTAAGAATGACCGATAGTTTGATTTCACTAAGCAGAGGTCTTCGATTTTTATAGGCCTATTTTGATTCTAGAAACAGGTGTCCTGGAGACTGTCAATCAGTACTGACTAGTTAGGTTCTTAAGATTCGGATACGGTGTGCCGGCGGTACTCACATTAGACTCAGTTCGAAAAAGTGTGGAGTTAGGGAATGAGAGTAAAACGCTACGCGAGGATGTACGCATCGAAGCAAAGCATGGTGACGAATAGAAGGTTCATCATTTGGTCCTAAAAGAATTCGAGAGTGTTAAATGGTATTTCAAACAAGTAATCGGTTGTTAAATAACCAAAAGCTTTCCGATCTGCAGTAACACTTTTGTGCCGTGCACATCGTGTGGGAATAATGGTACGAAGACGCGAGGGAGCGTCGAAAATTCATAATCTATTTCGTCTCTGTATTTCTCTTCCAATAGCCGACGTTGTTTCATAAATTCTCCGTCGACATCTCGAGGTAGGGTCCTGTTAACAACGATCGCCGTAATCGGAACCCTGTAACGTTCAAGCAGTCCGATCGCCTTTTTGCTCTCGAGAATTGATAATTTGTCTTGATTAAGCACCAGAAGAAACGCAGTCGCGTCAGTGTCTAAGAAGAGTTCCCGTGCCTGAGTAAACTTTCGCCGGCGGGCCATTAGGATCTTATAAATCTTCGCATCTTGGCCATTCTCAGGATAGTCTTCGACATTATCAAGAAGAGAAAGTTCGTCACCTTTTATCTGCCCACCACCCAAGTGTTTCAACATTGCACTGAATCGTCTCGAGCGTTTCTGGTTCCTGAGGAGACCTTCAGTCCACGCAGTCATCATTTCTGGTAGTGAAAGAAGGCGCAGGGTATGACCAGTTGGTGCAGTATCAAATATCACTTGATTGAATCCAGTGCCAGCTTCGATCATTAGTTCTGCCACTCGTTCGAGAAGGGCGGCCTCAGATACCCCCGGTGCATAAGCAACAAGATCGAGCTGTCGATCGATTTCTCCGTACATTCGTGGATGAACAAGGTGCTTCATTGTTTCTTTGATAGTGGCAGTGTGACGTGCAGCTTCCGTATCTGGGTTGATCTCAAGGGCCCACAGGTTATGGGTAACTTGTGTCTGGCGATCACCAATCGACTGACCGAAGATATCACCTAGGGAATGAGCTGGATCCGTTGAAACTATCAGACATTTACGGCCGTGTTCAGAGGTTGAAACTGCGAGTGCGGCAGCGGTCGTGGTTTTGCCAACGCCACCTTTGCCACCGACGAAGATGATGCGACGATCGAGGAGGTCTAACAATTAGCAGCACCTGAAGCTGTCGAGAGGAGACTGCTTCATTCCCATTCGTGTATGCCAATCGTGGAACTTGTTCATCAGGATTGGTTGTAGTTCGAGCGTGTAATAAATGACGGGATTCGAAACTCCAAGCATCTCTGAAAAGACGAAGAGCATGAAAAGATCATCTTCGTCACGTTTTGCTCTGGCGATGGCACCACGATAAGGTGCGTGGTAGAACTCAGTCAGCAGGTCGAGAGCCAGTCTTAGCTTGTTCCGGAAATTTGGAAAGTCCATCAAGTACCGTTTGGAGGATCGTAGATTCTTGTCATCCACTTTATGTGGTTACCGGCTGTTGACGAGAGTGTCGTTCTCTCACGATCGCAGAACCTGTTTCTAGTATTACAAAGACCGCTGCAATAAGGATGAGAATATCCAGTGACAAGAGCAAATATTGCGCATTTGAATAAAGATTCCAAAGCTGATAGAGAGCGGATAGAAAAGCCATCGTGGTCACAAAGGCCATCGGTATCAGAGTGTATCGTGCGGGCCGGCCGAGCTTGACTAACATCAGACTGATTACTAGCAAAGTCAGACCGGCTAGCAGTTGATTGGTGGTACCAAATAGAGGCCAGATGAGCATACCACCGCTTCCATCAGCACCTCCAACTCCAAAAGCGAGAGTTAGGCAGGTGGCCACAGCCAGGCCGGTTGCGACGTACCCATTTTGCAGAACGGGAATCCCGTAGATTCCACCCCATTCTTGAATGATATATCGCTGTAGCCGGACGCCTGAGTCCATAGTGGTTGCCGCGAAGAGAACAGCCATCACAGTCAATAGGGTCGTTGCGAAACCGAATGACAGACCTGAGCCAGCAGTTACAATGGTTGCACCACCTTGAACGAAAGCGAGCATTCCACCATTGCCAAACTGGCTATACATCGCTTCCCAGTCGGCCAACGATGCAAAACCAGCGCAGGCCACAATGATTGATACTAGGGCGAGGCACCCTTCTCCAAGCGATCCTAAGTAACCCACGAAGCGCGCATCGGGTTCTTTGTTGAGTTGTTTGGACGTTGTCCCAGAACCCACGAGTCCATGGAAACCAGAGATCGCACCACAAGCGATGGTGACGAACAATAGAGGGACTAACGGAGGAGTACCTACCGGTACATTTAGGTTGAGTGCAGGAGCAACGATCGTTGGGCTCGCGATAAGAACAGTTCCATAAAGGAGGCCAAGACCAATGAAGAGTTGAATACCATTGATGTAATCACGAGGTTGGAGAAGCAGCCATACAGGTAGCAATGAAGCTACGGCTGCATAGCCGAAGAGGATAATGATCCACTGAGCTCCTGGTTGAAGTCCAAGGACTCGTTGCGGAAGTTCGATTGGCATAATCTCTCCAATGTAGATGAAGAGATAGAGAGTTAAGGTGCCAATTGCGGTCGGCCAGAAGAGAGGAAGGTGCAACCTATAAATCGAGACGCCTATAACCAAGGCCACTGCTATAGCACTCCAAGTTGGGATAACGCTACTCGGAGTAGCCTGCAGACTTTCTGAAATCACGACTCCAAAAACGGCATTGACCATAAGGAGTAACAAGAAGATCACGATCATGAAAAGGGTCCGAGCGCGTTGACTTACGACATCCTCGGTAAGAGCTCCGATCGAACGTGCCCTGTTGCGCACACTAGCCCAAATTGATCCAAAATCATGAACACCAGCAAAGAACATCGTTCCCACGACGACCCAGATGAAGGCTGGCAACCATCCCCAGATCACGGCAATCCCAGGCCCTATGATTGGCGCAGCACCGGCTACAGTTGTGAAATGGTGCCCCCATAACACGACGCGGTGTGTTGGAATGTAGTCGACATCGTCTCTCATGGTATGAGATGGTGTTTCGAAATCCGGATCGAGCTGATAGATTTTTTCTGCGATGAATTTGGAGTAGAACTTGTAACCAACGAGAAGAGCTGCCAGGCCAATTACTAGGAGAAGTACTGCACTCATGGAACGTTACCGTTTCCCGACCAATTGCCGAATTCCACTACCTCAATTCTCCAGACAGCTTAGCATAGTCTCGACGTACAAACGGGAGTTCTAAGTTCACAATAAAGGTTTCGGAAGGCAAATCGTGGAGTTGAGACATTTCACCACGTGATCGCCTTAGCCACGCTGACGTGTTTCGTAGAACCATAGCAATAATGGATGTAAGTATTGCTGCGCCTAAGCCGATCGATGTTAGCTTTGAACCAGTCAGATGTACCTTTCCCTCCGAGAGCTCTAGAACAATCATGAGTCCAACCCCTGCCGCGATGGATGCCAACGCTTCAGGTGTTCCCAATCGTCGAATGTATAATCCCCCAATAACGGGAACAAAGAGGCTAACGGTTAGGAGGGTATAGAAAACAGTTATTACTGCAATGATAGATTTAGCAGCGATAGCAAGCAGGATTCCCAGTATTCTGGCTACAACGGCGGTTCCACGTGCGAACCACAGCACATGTTGGTCGCTGGCTTTTGGATGGACGAAACGTCTGTAAAGATCCTGTGAAAGCGATGTTGCAAGCATGAATAGAATAGCGTCGGCTGAGCTAAGTTCAGCCGAAAACAGTGCTGCTAAACCAAGGCCACCGATTAAAGGCGGCATTCCATATCGGAGCAATGTTGGTAAAGCGAGTTGTTGATTTTCTAGGTCAGGAAACTGGGCCCTCGCAATAATGCCGAGTAAGACTGGCACCGCAGCAAATAGTAGCAAGGCGAAGGCGTTGGCACCGACACCGAGTCGTATCTGTATGCGTCTCACGTGCGCCATATATTTTCTGTAACAGACCTGGAGAGACAATGAATGCTGGGCCGAGCATTATAAGGTATGGCCAGCCTGAGTCAGCTGATCCCAAAAAACTCCAGAACTTGTTGCTTACCTGCAATGTTGTAACGACATTTGACCAACCTCCTGCCATGTTGAGGGTCAGAGGGAGTGCCACGAGGATACCGACCAGTAAGACGATGAGTTGGACGAGATTTACCCAGGCAGTTGACACTAATCCCCCTGCTGTGAAGTAGATGATTATCACCAAGCCACCAATGAGGCATCCGTAAGGTTGTGGAATGTCAGCTACGACGTTCAAGACAAAGCCGATGGCTATGAGTTGTGCGGCCAAAATCGCAAGGGTCCCGAACCATAAGAGTACTGCGACTAATATTTTAACCTGATGGCAATAACGATGTTCTAGGAAGTCTTCTATTGTTCGTAAATCGTAATGGGCAGCATACTGCCAAATCTTCTGACCGACGCAAAAGGCCAGAAATAGTGAACCGATTCCAGCTGAACCTATCCACTACCACGCTCTCATTCCGTCGTTGTGCCAAAGACCGGCTATGCCGACAGTCGAACCAGCTCCAAGATTTGCTGCCAGAAGTGTCGAAAACAGCAACACCGGTCCGAGATTACGACCAGCAACGAAGAAATCCCTTGCGTTTTGTACACGTCGACCGGCGTAGAGACCCACAACAACTAATAGGGTCGAGTACGTTAAAAGTATTGTGAGATGCAAGTTCACTAGTCGGAGGCTCCAGAACCGCAGTTAAAGACTAAGTTCTTTGGTAACGTTTAGGGGACGAGATCACGGGCAGCTGGATAATCTTGAAGGCAATCGGTAGTTATGGGCTTGTCAATGTTTATCCGAGCGGGAGTTTCGGCTTTACCGCCCGTCGCGCCGCGACACTCGCTGTGATAAAGCGATCCCCGGCGAAGATCTGATCAACCGTCAACATCTGCATCCGCGGATACTTAACGCCTAGGATTTTCAGGTGTCCCGCTTCCGCCATGAGCCGCTTGAAGTTGCGCGTTTTCACCGGCCCGAGGCCCTCCATGACAATCAGCCCGGCCAGCAGTGCCGTGTTGCGGTCGAGGACGTTCCCGAGTGCCCGCACGTCGGCTATAGACACGTTCGCACCGCCCTTGACCTCAATGACCATGCTCTGAAGATCGCGTATGTCTGGCACCGCGAAGTAGAGTCGCCCGTCGATATCGCCGTCAGCCGTTCTCTTCGTTGTGACAAACCCTTCCACCTGTTCAACGGCCCACTTCTGGAAGTGATATTTATCGCGGGTCCACAGATCCTTCGCGCCTTCGATGTCACGCGGGACTCCCTTAATCTCGTAGTCGGTACCTTCCACGAGCCCACATCTATCCGTCAGTCGGAGTCTAGCCACGCGCTTGATCGCGTGAATGGCTATGTCGATACCGATCCACTTACGATCAAGCCTGTTCGCCGCTTCCAGTGTGGTCGCACACCCGCAGAATGGATCAAGCACCACGTCGCCTTTGTTTGTGCTGGCCTTAATGATGCGCTCAAGCAAGGCAAGTGGCTTCTGAGTTGCGTAACCCATGCGCTCTTTTGCCTGTGAGTTGATCGGAGGAATGTCTGAAATTATGTCTTGGACCGGTAAACCGCTAGCACCATCAATATGGCGCTTAAATCGTGGCACGCCGCCGGGTTTTCTTGGAATGTAGACAAACCCGTGGTGGTGTAATAGGTCAAGGCGATCATGTAGCCCTGGTGGAATATCTACGCCTTCTTTCTCAAGTGCTTTCAATGCAGCGCGAGGCACACCCCAATGCCTTCCGGCCGCTGTAGGGTCATAGCCTTTCCACGGTTGACCAGAAGCGCCACCAGACACACCTGGGCCTGTCATCACGATCTCCTGATAACGGCCGCGATCGTCGCGCTTGTCGTACCGTTCGTCTAGATATTCAGGGGCATAGTCTTGCGTCATTCCAGTCCAACGACAGGCATCTGACTTTGAGTACATCAAAAGCGTGTCGTGAACGCTACCCCAACGTTCAACCCCGCCGTGTGCGTATGTGCGCTTCCACACGATCTCGTTTCTGAAATTCTGGTGCCCAAAGACGCCATCCAGCATGACTTTAATGTAGTGGCTCGCGGTCGGGTCACAGTGTAGGTAGAGCGAACCTGTAGAACGCAACAGGACGCGCAGGTGCACGATCCGCTCGACCATGTACGAGAGGTAGGCGAGCAGGGCCGGGTTCGTCTTACGAAGCGCGTTCATCCAGATTCGCCAGAATTCTACCGTGTCATCATCGATTCCCTGCTTGCGCATCAGCACAGGCATGTGACGTAATGCGCGCTCTCGTTCCTCGTCGAGCGTCCACATGTCACAGAACGCTTCTACTTGGTCAGGAAGTGGTCGCCCGGTTTCGTCTTTGTAGATGTTGTGGTAGTTCTTGTTGGAGTTAAACGGTGGGTCGAGGTAAATCAGATCGACGCTTTGCGCCTTCATGCCCTGAATAACCGTCAGGCAGTCGCCGTACGAGAGCGTGTTCATGCCAGCACCGACCGGAGGAACGGCTCAAATCGATCCGCCACGTGTCGGTTGTTGTAGCTGGCGCATGTTTCGGCGATGTAGAGCGGGGCATAGGTGCTCCGGTAGTGGTGGTGCGAGCCAAACCACGCACGTTTCACCAGCGACCAGAACCCCTCAATCGTGTTGGTGTGAATGTCGCCGTCCACATAATGCCGCGTGTGCTTGATGACGGCATGCTGCATGACCGTCGCGATCTGTCGGTAGCCTGGATACTCGTCGGTCATGAGCACCGTGCCGGTCGGGTTCACGTGGTTCATAATGAACCGCTTCAAGCCATTGGCGGTGAGTTCACGCTTCGCGGCTGGTATCGCCACCACACGGCCCCCACGTTCAACCACCCCGACAATCGGGAGCTTCCTGGTGCCTCGACCGCGTGGAGAGCGCTGTAACGGGTCGTGCGCGTTCCACCTAGGCTTCGCCCCCCACGTAACACTCATCGGCTTCGACGATGCCACTCAATAGCCCCGTGGTGTCTGTTTTCAGCGCGACCCGAATGCGCATCCCGAGATACCACGCTGACTTCTGGTTGATGGAGAGGTCGCGTGCGAGTTGGTAGCTCGAGACGCCCTTCTTCGCGTTGAAGATGATGCCGATGGCTAGAAACCACTTCTGCAACGGGATCTTCGTCTTTTGGAAGATCGTACCGTGCAGGACGTTGAAACTCGATTTACAATCGTGGCAATTCCAGCGGCCGATCCGTGTCCCGTCCGCTTTTCGGGCCACACCCATCGACCCGCAGTGCGGGCAGCCTGGGTCCGTGCCCCAACGGAGAGATTCGAGGTGCGCGATGCAGGATTCGTGTACGGCATCAGCCGCGAGTGCCCCGATTGTTAGCATGTCGACCGAACCTGACCAAGTACCAGTCGCAAGTGAGAAGATAGTGTCACCATCGTGTGGGGT
Source organism: Vicinamibacterales bacterium (assembly GCA_965249535.1). Lineage (GTDB taxonomy): Bacteria > Acidobacteriota > Vicinamibacteria > Vicinamibacterales. The sequence goes on along the minus strand of OZ252241.1, from coordinate 400,121 downwards.
GTGCACGGGCGTGATAGCGCGCGCATAGCCGTCATGGGCCATTTGGCTGACTTGGACTTTGGTTAGGTGTGCGTTAGTCGCTACAACTCCTAATGTTGTGTTTTCGAGTGGTTGTGCTTCGCCAGAGGTTCCCGACCGTAGAAGTAGACGGGCGTCGGCGAGCTTTCGTCCATCTGGTGTTCGAACGCCTGCTACAACATTACCGGTAGAAGGATCGATGATGTCTCCGATCGAATTAACTGCCACAAGTGCTGCCACAATCAACCCGTTCGAATGTCTTAGTGAGATACTTCCGATACCGGCTTTCATGGCACGATCTTGGCCTCTAAGTTTACCGATAGTTGCTCCAGCTCCAGCACCCACGTTACCCTGGGCAACAGGTCCGGTACTAGCAGTCAGCGCGGCTCGATAACCACATTCGCCTGTTGGGCGGGTTCTTGGATTCTCACCAACGGAGAGATCGTAAAGGATAGCTGCAGGCACGATAGGTATTCTCGCAACCCGGGTCTCGAAACCGATATTTCGTTCTTCGAGGTAACGCATGACACCAGCCGCCGTATTTAGACCGAAGGCGCTACCGCCAGATTGGACGATCGCGTGAACTTTCTGAACGGTATTCTTAGGATCGAGAAGGTCTGTTTCTCTGGTACCAGGTGCCGCTCCTCGGACGTCGACACCAGCCACAGCCACGTTTTCAGCCAGTACGACCGTACATCCCGTTAAACGTTCGCTTAGTGTGTAGTGTCCTACCTTAATTCCAGGAACTGTTGTCAGCCCGTGCGCTTCTTCGAAACGTTGAGTGGCTCCTGCCTCCATCATTAACCCCCAAGCGATAATCACAAGCGGACCTGTGAGGTGTTTCATCATCAGAGTGAGTTACGATTGATGGTTATATAGACTGATCGTACTCGAAAAACGGTTAGCCAGTTTTGAGTTCGACAAGTTGGCAGTGGTCAAGTTTGGATTGTTGTCACCCGTGGCCGATATGGTACTCTACGCGCATGCCACACTGAACAAGCATCACCGACGATCCGAACGAGGCGGCGTTCAGAGGCGTCCAGGCCCTCATCGAGCAGTCGGAGGGGAAGAGGAACCCCGCCGCCGTCGCGCTCGGGCGCCTCAAGGGCGGCAAGGCCCGTGCGGAGAAGCTGTCTGCAAAGAAGCGATCCGCCATTGCGAAAAAAGGGGCTCGGGCACGATGGAATGCCAGGAAGGGCTAGCCGTCTCAGCAACCCTGTCAGTGTTGCAAGGCTTTCCAGGCCGTGATCTGATCATTCGTGCAGTAGTGAATCATGGTCCAATCGAACAATAAATCTTCTGGCCAGTCAAGGACGCATTGGACGGCGGTCGCCTTGATGTTCGTTACGGCGTCTTTCCAAATCTTTGCAAGGTTGGTATACCCTTCTAGCTGCTGGTCTTGACAGTACTTCTGCATTCGAAAGTCGATGGGCCATTCATCCTCGCATTTTGCCTGAATATTCTCACGCAGGCTGTCTTCATCCGTAATTAATGTATTGAATAGCTCTCGCCGTTCCTCCAGTGTTTGCGCAACGATCGGTACGCTGAGGGCTACCAGCGCCAAAACGATAACGAGCGTTTTCTGCATGGCGATATCCCTTCGCCGGTGACCGGAAATGGTCACCGGGTCAGTCGTCACACAAACCGCACGCGTAGATGCAGGTTCCCGCCTATTCCCCTAGGAGGGGTGTTGTATTCGGCGAGTGGCCCGATGTCGGGTCGCGCCGGTTTGCGGGACGGGGAGAACTGTAGCAGCATAGAGCGGTCAAGCACAATCCAGTGCTTTGAATTATTCAACAGGTGGCCAAATGCCTACTACCGGACAGACGAGCAGTCAGTCGGGGATATACGAGACGACCGGATGTTGCATATACGAAATCGCCTTGAGCAAAGGCGAGCGTTTTCCTCCATGCTCAGGACATGGAAGCGCTGTGACTTGGACTTTGGTAAGGGCGACTCGGTAAAGCGTCCTGCGGCGGTCGCTGCATCAACGAAACGCTGAATAACGTGAGGCGTGTATCCGAATAGAAGCCCCTGAATCCACTCCCTGTCCTGCAAAGTAAACGCCCATTCACCGCGAACGACGCTATAGGCTCGCAGGGCCCACGATTCTCGAAAGAAACCGTATGTTGAACGACCGGACTTCATCTCAAAAATAAACCCTCGAACATCGCAGGGAAGATCGACGTTGCCCTGGCGATATTCGTTCAGTAGTTCTCCGAGAATCTTCTTGATGGTTTGCACCGGAACGCTGGTTTCGCAGACCTCGGCAATAGGCTTATTACGACGGCCTACAGCCTCAATAGCTGCCGCACATCTCCCACGCCCGTAGTCTGAAAGCTCTTGTAATGCTTGAGCGTTCAAGATACAATACCCTTATGAACAGGCTCTCAATTGACCGTCGCGTGCGCGTCGTGGCGGCCCTGGTCGAAGGGAACGGCATCAACGCCACAGCCCGCATGACGGGCGTCTCGAAGCCGACGATCCTCAAGCTCCTGGCCGATCTCGGGACGGCGTGTACGGCCTATCAGGACCGCACGCTGCGGAACCTGGCGAGCCGCCGTATTCAGTGCGACGAGATCTGGCAGTTCTGCTATGCCAAGCAGAAGAACGTGCCGACCGCGAAGAACGCCCCCGACGTGGCTGGCGACGTGTGGACCTGGGTCGCGCTTGATGCCGACACGAAGCTTGTCCCGTCGTGGCTCGTCGGTGGCCGCGACCTCGGCTCGGCCTACACGTTCATGCACGACCTGGCCGACCGGCTGACCACCCGCGTCCAGTTGACCACGGACGGGTATCGCGTCTACCTGGAAGCTGTGGAGAGCGCCTTCTGCACCGGCATCGACTACGCCATGCTGCACAAGATCTACGGGTCCAGCGATCCCGAGCGCACCTACAGTCCCGCGCCGTGCCTCGGGATCAACGTGAAAACCATCAGCGGGCATCCTGACCCGAAGCACGTGAGCACGTCCTACGTCGAGCGGCAGAACCTCACCATGCGGATGAGCATGAAGCGGTTCGCGCGCCTCTCGAACGGGTTCAGTAAGAAGATCGAGAATCACATGCACGCGGTCGCACTTCATTATATGTTTTACAACTTCGTCCGAATTCATAAGACACTCCGCACGACGCCCGCGCAGGCAGCTGGCGTCACGGATCGGCTGTGGGAGATTGCCGATATCGTGAGCCTGCTCGACGCCAAATCAGAAGTCGCCGCCTAATTCAAACTTGACCACTACCGACAAGTTCGACAATTTTAAGCCACACTCTGAGATCCTATCAGTTGTTAGTGTAGTCTCTTAGTTATATCGCTTGTAAAATATCAGCCAAATCTTGAACGGATTTCTACCTTGGCAAGGGGCATCATAGTGCTGTACAGACTACTGGCGGACGCGGTCGTAGTGCTCCATCTGACTTTTGTCCTCTTCGTAATTGCAGGTGGATTATTTGTGCTTAAGTGGAAGCGTCTGACTTGGGTACATCTCCCGGCCGTAATCTGGGGTGTTTCTGTTGAATGGTTAGATGTGATCTGCCCACTGACACCGTTAGAGAATTGGTTTCGCGCAGCGAGTAGTGAAAATGATTATAAAGGCGATTTTCTCCAACAGTATGCGATATCCATACTTTATCCGGACAATCTAACACGCGATACGCAGATAGTTCTGGGTGTTCTATTGCTATTGATTAATGTGTTTATCTATTCGTATGTGTTGAGAGAGAACCTCACTAGGGGTCGAATATTGTGAAATCGTTAGTGTGTAACGGTTAGGTCTTAGTGTGCAAAGGTCTATCTGTAGGATAATGAAGATACTATGGCTGTGACTCGACAGAACCATTTTCAATCTCTTTTCAGTTTGGCGATTACTATAATCCTACTGGTATCCTGCAAGGAGGGGACACCGGAATCGATATCAGCTTCTGAAGCAAAAACCAACAGCACTGAATTTGGGGTCAGCCGGCCACGTATCGTAGCACTTGGTGACAGTCTTACTGTTGGCCTAGGTCTTCGTAACGATGAAGCTTATCCATCAATATTGCAGAAACTTGTAACCGAAGCTGGTTATGAACTCGATGTGATTAGTGCTGGGGTGTCCGGAGATACGTCTGCCGGCGGTTTGAGACGACTGGGATGGGCATTAGCAGGTGACGTAAGGTTCTTGATCGTGGCGCTTGGCGCGAATGATGGGCTGCGCGGTTTGCCAGTCATGCAGATGAGGGAGAACCTTTCAAAGGTTATAGAACGTGCAATGGAAAGTGGAGTAGCTGTTCTATTAGCTGGTATGGAGGCTCCGCCGAACTTTGGAACGCTGTATACGGAACAATTTCGAGAAGTATTCAGCGGACTTGCTGACGAGTACGATATTGCCTTTGCACCATTTCTGTTAACTGATGTCGCCGGGAATCCTGATCTGAACCAGTCCGATGGTATTCATCCAAATACCGAGGGTGCCGAGGTGATTGCCGAATATCTCTGGCAGACTCTTCAACCAATGTTAGAGGCAAACAGGATAAACGAAGGTTACTAATTTGAGAAATGGATCTATCCGGATGAATTGGTCGAATTCAGGTCAGCGTCCGTGTGGTTATGGTGTTACGTCACCTCTGAGCTAGTTGCGGATGGATTATGATCGAATTGAGAGGAGTGTCGAAAACAGTTCCGAGTGGTAATGAGCAGTTGACTATTCTTCATAGTCTGGATCTTACAATTCCTTCCGGTCAGTATCTAGCCTTGGTAGGACCATCGGGTAGTGGTAAATCTACACTGCTCGGTCTAATAGCTGGATTAGACAGTCCATCAACCGGACAAATAATTATCGATGATGTTGATATAACCGTTCTGAGTGAGGATGCTCTTGCCAAGCTACGTGGAATCAAGATTGGCTTTGTGTTTCAATTTTTTCACCTGATGCCATCGCTGACAGCTCTAGAAAATATTTTGATTCCCTTAGAGATTTCTGGTGTGGATGATGGTACTTCTAGGGCAAGGGCTCTGCTTGCTGAGGTTGGGCTTAATGATCGCGAGAATCACTATCCATGGCAGCTATCGGGTGGTGAGCAACAGAGGGTGGCGATCGCTCGGGCCATGGCGAACGATCCGCCTATTCTTCTGGCGGATGAACCGACAGGAAATCTGGACAGCGCTAACAGCCAGCACGTTGTGGAACTGCTTTCTAAGGCTAATCGAATTCGCGGCACGACGATCGTTTTGGTTACTCACGATAGATCGTTGACGGATCATGCAGACGCTACACTTTCGATGCGAGACGGTAAGATCGCTCGAATTCAGGGTGATGAGACGGGGTTTTGGAAAGAGGTAAAGCAAAAAGAAGGCCAACCTAGCTATTAACCACATGGGTTTCATCTTCCGAATGGTTTTCCGTGAAATGCGAACGTCCTGGAGGCGTTTCATCTTTTTCTTCTTTTGTATCGCAGTAGGTGTCTCTTCGATAGTGGTTCTCCGTTCGCTTATCCAAAGTGTTCGGACATCGCTTACGGCTGAGGCGAAAACTTTGACTGGTGCTGATGTGCTGATTCAGACACAGCAACCATGGACAGCTGAGGGACGAAAGATCATCGAGCAAACACTCGAAGGTGTTGGGATATTAGAGAAAATGGAATCCATTGACCTGACCACTATGGTCAGGTCGGCCGACGAATGGAAGACGTTGACGACAGTGGTGGAGCTTCGTGGTGTTCAGTCAGGATTTCCTATTCATGGTGACGTTGTTCTTGAATCAGGACAAGTATATTTCCACGGGATGCTCAACGAATCAGGAGCCCTTGTGAGGCCGGAGTTGTTAACACATCTGGGTATTGATGTCGGCGATAAAATTATCATTGGTGCTACTAAGTTCACCATACGCGGTGTCATTCTAAGCGAACCTGGCAGTCGGTTAGGCGCCTTTAGTTTAGGTCCACGAGTGTTAATTGGTTACAAGGAGCTGAATGAAACAGGTCTCGTGAGTATGGCTAGTCGAGCGAGACGTGAGATTGCTCTTAAGATTCCAGAAGAAAAGATTGCTACGTTAATGCAACAGTTGAAGCGGAACCTAAGGAATGAGTATGTAAATGTTCGTTCGTATCGTACCGCTGAAGATCGTGTTACGGAAACCCTATTAAAGGCTGAGAATTATCTCAGTCTTGTAGGGTTTGTCGTTGTGATCCTTGGTGGTATCGGTGTTTGGAGTGTTACGCGCGTTTTTGTTCATCAGAAGATCAAAAGTATCGCTATTTTGAAGTGTCTGGGAGCAACAACAAAACAGATCCTAGCGACCTATTTGATGCAGGTTACGGTACTTGGGTTAGGTGGTAGTCTGCTTGGTGTAATTATGGCGGCCGGAACCTTGGTCGCCATTCCCGAAAGATTGACTCACGAAGTTGCACTCGCGACGGGTCTCGGAGAGGTCTCTCTTGGACTTACTACTTCCGCTGTGATGCAAGGCATCGCTGTTGGAGTCATGGTTTCGGTTTTGTTCTCAGTTGTTCCACTTTTTGAAGTACGTCAAATCAAACCTTTTCTTCTGTTACGCTGGGACTTGATTTCTTCGCGATCTGGGCTTGATTGGACACGTTTGGGAGTCACGGTGTTAGTCGCCTTTATGTTAGTGGCGTTGGCAAGTTGGCAAGCCGCTTCACTTGAAGTTGGATTTTACGTTTGTTCTGGGTTCGTTGGTATCACTATGGCCCTGCATCTTGCAGCTGTTGGAGTGAGTCGCTCACTCAGGCCACTTAGTTTGATGAGTTGGTTTCCATTACGTCAGGCGGTCAAGAACCTATGCGGACCACAGAGTCAGACTCGAATGGTCCTCCTTGTAGTTGGGCTTGGTTCGTTTTCTATAATCGGTATACGAGCGGTTCAAGTGAATCTTTTACAGGAGTTGGCATTGGAGGTACGTGAGGATTCACCAGATATGTTTCTCATTGACGTTCAGGGAGATCAAGTGGTTGGAGTGCGCGAGACGATATCGGCACAAAGTCAAAACAAAGTGCCAAAGTTTATTCCAATACTTCGAGCAAGAGTAGTTGGTGTTAGAGGCCGTGAACTCAGCGTTGACGGGTTCGAAGAAGTTCGCCGCTTAGGTTCACTCGCTCGCGAGTACACAATAACATATCGAGATCGACTAGAGGCGAACGAACGGATAATAGATGGTGAGTTTTGGGGGGAGAGTTCAGCGGCATCACCAGAGGTGTCAGTTGAGGCGAGTCTGGAACGACGGTTCGGCATTCATGTTGGAGACACAATGCGGTTCGATGTGCTCGGAAGGATTGTGACCGCCAAGGTCACGAGCATAAGAGAAGTCGATTGGGATGATTCACGAAGTGGTGGATTCATGTTCCTGTTTCGACCAGGAGTTTTTAATGATGCCCCACACACATTCGTTGGATTGTTGAAGGGACCGAGTGAACTTGATGAGCGTGCTAGTCTTCAGCGCGCCCTTGTGGAAAGTTTTCCTAATGTTTCTGTGATCGATGGGCTGAGCATTCTAAAAACAGTGAAGAGGGTCATTGACTACGTTGCGTTGGCTATCTCAATAGTTGGCATTGTTGCGTTATTGAGTGGTGTTTTAATTCTTGTGGGCTCGATTGCAGTTACTAAGTTCAAGCGTCTCTATGAGGTTGCAATTCTGAAGACTCTTGGAGCAACGACAAGAATGATTATGAAGGTGCTAGTAATCGAGTATGGCCTACTAGGAACACTCGCAGGAATTATTGGCGCGGTTGGTGCGTTAATCCTTTCGTGGGTATTGAGCACATACGTGTTCGAGATTCGGTGGTACATCGAGTCACTGCAGATACTGGCTGGCATTATTCTAACCGTTATGGTAGTTGGTCTCGTCGGTGTTCTAGCAAATTTCGATGTACTAATGGATAGACCTTTGGCAACGCTGCGCACTGAGTAGAGTTATGGCTAGATTATATGGGTTTTGTGGGCATCATGATATAATCGCAGGCTTGCTATCGGGAGGTAGTGTTCTAAGGAGCACTAATGAATATGTCAGGTGAATATGTCAGGTGAATATGTCAGGTTACAAGGCAGCCCTGCTAAGGAAGAGAAATGAGGTTTTGTCCATTGAAGGAATGAAGCCTCTGCAAGTATCAATGGCCTCGAGCACACGCCAGGGTGATTTGGCTGATCAATCAAGTGGAAATAACGATGTCCATGTTCAACTTAAATTGAAGCAAACCGATGCAAAGATTCTTCAAGCGATTGAAGATGCCCTCGGACGTATCGACGAAGGTTTGTATGGAGTATGTCTCGATTGTGGAGAGCCCATCGCACCGTCTCGACTTAGTGCTATTCCCTGGACACGTGTTTGCATCACATGCAAGGAGAAACAAAGTGTGTGATGGAGCAGAACCCGACTCGTCGCATCGCTGTTGCACTCGGTAGTAATCAGGGTGCACGTGAAGATCACCTAAGCTACGCCGTACAGAGATTAAGATCTTTACTACTTGATGTTGTCGTTTCGCGCTTTATTGAAACGGAGCCCGTAGACATGGGCTCGCAGCGAATGTTTCTGAACGCAGCCGCTGTGGGTTTGTCAGCGGCTCAACCAGTGGATCTACTTACTAATCTCCTGAGCATAGAGCAAGAGCGAGGAAGGGACAGACCGTTTCACAGAGCCCCAAGAACACTCGACCTCGACCTTATCCTTGTGGGTGACCTGATTGTTTCAAATTTAGAGATTGAACTTCCTCATCCTCGCTTCCGCGAACGTGCTTTCGTTTTACGACCGCTAGCAGAAATTGCGCCGAATATGGTAGACCCAATGACTGGATTGACGATTAGAGAGCTTTTACTGAAGGTCGATGAAACATGATCGTTTACTTGCAAAGTCTTATTTCAGACGTTTCGCCAACTTAAAAGATAGGAAGTGTTCCAGAATCAATGGAAGATTTTGAGTGCTCACGAGTTCTTATTTGAGCACTGCTCGAGCTTTTTCATGGCTTGGCCGATGATGTTGTTGGGTGTAGACGCACCGGCAGTGAGACCGATAGTTATAGGCCCGGTAGGCGGAAGCCAATTGCCAGCAATGATCTCTTCATCAAGAGTTTGGTGGACATTGCGCGTGGTCTGGTTTGTCTTGACGGGTCGATGCCGTAATTCTGTAGTCGACAGGATGCAGTCTGGTTGATTGATATGGTAGGTCGGCACCCGATTAACGCACATTCTGGCAAGATTTCGAGTGTTGCTGCTGTTATAACCACCGACTACCACCATCAAGTCTAGTCGGTGGTTATCGAGGAGTTTGGTCACTGCATCCTGGCGATCTTGAGTTGCGCTACAGATCGTGTCAAAGGAGCGACATCTGTTGGCAAGATCGGACTCACCATATCGATCGATCATTGCTTGCCGAAACATTTCACCGATCTCAAGGGATTCAGACATAAGCATGGTTGTTTGGTTTGCTAGCCCGACACGCTGTAAGTCTTCGTCTGGATCAAAGTTTTCTGAGACAGCGCTTTTGAAGCGATCGAGGAATTCTTTTCGACTATTCCCATTTCGTATGTAATCGCAAACTATGGCTGCTTGGTCTCGGTCCAATACAACAAGATAAGTTCCATTTGGAAAGGCTAGCGCCTGTGACGCCGTTGCTTGGGTTTCTTCGTGGTGGGCTTTTCCATGAATTATGGCAGTGAATCCAGCTTTAGCGTATTGTCTGACATTCTTCCAAACGTTAAGAACCGAACCACAAGTCGTGTCAACAAGAGTACATCCTTGGCGTTCGTATCGCTCAAGATCCGCCACCGTAACACCGAATGCTGGAAGAATCACAACCGCTTCTGGTCCCAGTAAATCTGGACTCTCATCCGGGTCAGTTAGAAAGCGGACCCCAGCGGTTCTTAGTTTTTCGTTAACGTAGGGATTATGAATTATTTCACCTGTCAAATACACAGGTCGATCGACGAACTTTAAGCGGGCCTGGTAAGCATAATCAACGGCGCGATCAACACCGTAACAAAATCCGAATACGTTGGCAAGTTGTACTGTTAATCGACCAACATTGTAGCGGTAGTCTGCATTGATACTTTGTTCGACGAGAGAACTGTGATAGTCAGTTGCGAGGTCAACGGCAACGGCTTGTTTGAGGTCGAGTCCTTTACGAAAAATAACTGGAGGCACGTAGATCTTCTCCCTCATATTAACCATAGAACGAAGGTCTCCTTAATTATACGCGATTAACGGATGAGGACCCAGAGCTTCGATCTTATTGAACGGAACCACGCATCAACGATGTGTAAGAAGATCTTAAGAGTTTGGCTTGATGTAGTCTGATCTAGTCCCGGGATAATAATGTTGGATGATCTGTTGGGGAGAATGTGACGCACGAGCGCGAGCGATGGCTCCTGCCTGGCAGAGGCCCACTCCGTGGCCAAAGCCGGATCCTTCGAACACAAATTGCTCTGCTTCGTGACTTACAGTAAATCGAGTGCTCCTGATCGATCTGATACCAAAAGTGGTAGTCAGAGCTGCGCGGAATTCCTCACCTCGTACCATGAGTGAACGTTCTCCGTCTAGAATGATGCGGGCAGCTCGCCCGCCCTTGTCGCGCTCAACAACGGTAATGCGATTAAGATGTGAGCCGACACTTGTTCTCGTATTTTGATTAAGTGAGTTAAGTAAACGGTCCGTTGCCACGTCAAAGCGCCAAGGGTTCAGTTCACTAGTTGAACAAAAGTCGTCTGGCACCGCCTGCAGATAAGGTGGAGTCGTCCCCCCCCACACACTACCTGCCGGACTGGTGTGTCCTCCACAGTTCGAATGGAAGAGTGCTTGAATAGGCTCGTGTTCGTACATTATGAGAAGTCCAGCTGTTGCCGCGGCCGCTCTTTTAGCTATTAGTGAAATTTCAGTTGGCCACGATTTCGCAAAGTGGAAGAGCTGGCAATGTGTGGTTGCGCAAAGATCAAATCCGTCTTTAGCATGCCTACCAAGGTTCGCAATTGTGTAAGTCCGAGAGACGATGGCTTGAACTTTGGCCATTCGTTCGGCGACAGGTGGATCCAGACTTCCTAGAGAAAGTTCAGCCAGAATGGAGCCAGCAACATAATCTTCCAGGGGAATTCGAGCTATTCTTGCATTCGTCCTGTTAACAATCTGAATCCGGATAGTGTAGCTAGTTGGCTTTGTGAATCCAGATCTTGCGGGCGGTAGTGGTGGAGGTGATATGCAACCTGTGATGCCACTTGACATCGTGAAGGCAAGTATAAATATACGATCAATAAAGATGCGCCGTGATTTCAAGAATCGAATAAAAGTCCTCACTGTGTAATTGTCAATGTCAGGCCAGCGCGCATGAGGGGCCTGAGTGAAGGTGCTAAGCCGCACTCGTCTTGACTTCACCGATCGTCGACGGGTACCATTCTAGCATTCGTTGCAACACCCCAGTGATTACCCAACGAGTCCATTAAAATGTTGTTTGATTTTGTTGTTTGTAGTCCGTTGTTCTCATTGGAGGTCTGAGAATAGCCGCCAATGTTTAGCTGTGGATATGCTCAGACAGTTTCGTGTTAACTGATTTCTGTAATAGTCCAGTTCTTGAATTGTGAAAGGAAAGTCGAAACCCCATTAGGCAATATTGTGAGATGATGAGTCGTTACCAGGGAGAATAATGAACAAGATATTTAAGGAGAGTTCGGGCCTCGATATTCACGGCATCCTAAATCCAGGCCCAGTTTTTTGGAATCTCAGTGTGGCAGCACTGTATGAACAGGCAGTGAATAGGGGGGAAGGCATTATTGCTGAGGGGGGATCGCTCGTATGTCTGACCGGCCAACATACGGGAAGGTCACCAAATGATAAGTTTATTGTTAGAGAACCGTCGAGTGAACAACATGTGTCTTGGGGTGCAATTAATCGCCCGCTGGAAGTAGAAAAATTTGAAGCACTTAATAGAAAAGTCTTAAGTCATTTACAAGGGAGAGCACTTTTTGTAAGAGACTGTTTCGCTGGAGCAGATCCTGATCATCGATTCCCGATTAGGGTCATTACTGAAACTGCTTGGCATAACCTGTTTGCTCGACACATGTTTATTCCTGGGGAAGTGATAGATAGGCCGGGAAATTATCAACCAGAATTCACTGTAATCAACGTGCCGAGTTGTGATGCTGATCCCTTAGTACACGGCACAAATTCTGAAGTATTTATTGTACTTAACTTTGCGAAGCGCCTGGTTCTGATCGGTGGAACAAGCTATGCGGGAGAAATTAAGAAGTCAATCTTTACCGTAATGAACTATCTTTTACCACTTCGTAAAGTGATGCCAATGCATTGTTCTGCTAACGTAGGAACAGACAATGATTCAGCACTCTTTTTTGGATTGTCGGGAACGGGCAAAACAACATTGTCGAGCGATCCTGAGCGTCAGCTAATTGGAGATGATGAACATGGGTGGAGTGATCGGGGAATCTTTAATTTTGAAGGTGGTTGCTACGCGAAAATGATCAACTTGTCGGCCGAGGCTGAGCCTCAGATTTTTGCAACAAGTCAAAAATTTGGAACGATACTTGAGAATGTTGCTATGGATCCAATAACCCGTAAGCTTGATCTAAATGACGAGTCGTTGACTGAGAATACTCGTGGCGCGTACCCGATTTCGTTTATTGAAGGTTCGATTCCTTCTGGACAGGGACCAGCCCCCCTCAATATTGTGATGTTGACGGCCGATGCCTTTGGAGTTCTTCCGCCTATAGCACGGTTGACACCCGCTGCTGCAACGTATCACTTTTTATCAGGCTATACAGCTAAGGTTGCTGGTACTGAAAAGGGTGTTACGGAACCGAAGGCAACATTTAGCACGTGTTTTGGTGCACCGTTTATGGTTTGGCACCCAAGTGTGTACGCAAAACTTCTGGGGAAGAGAGTTGCTGCGAATGATACAAAAGTGTGGTTAGTGAACACGGGGTGGACCGGGGGCCCGTATGGGGTGGGACGTAGGATGAAGATTTCACAAACACGCGCAATGATTAAAGCCGCGCTATCTGGAACGTTGGATGACGTACAATACGAAGCTGATCGTGTGTTCAATATAGAGGTCCCTTTGAGTTGTCCAGGTGTGTCGGCACAAACCCTTCGGCCGCGTGGGACATGGCCTCATGCTACCGATTACGATGCGCAGGCTGTTAGGTTGGCCGAGATGTTCTCGTTAAACTTTTTGGCCTTTGAAGAAATGACAGAACCTGAGATTAAGGCAGCTGGACCAAAGACCTGAGTTTAGAAAAAATAAAGAATTAAGGACTTAGTAATTGGAACAAATAGGTAAACGTTGAGTCTCATGGATTTCGAACCTGTTATTGGCCTCGAAATCCACGCGCGGCTTTTTACTCAGACGAAGATTTTTTGTGGATGCAGCGCGACATTCGGGGCTCCAGCTAACAGCCACGTGTGTCCAGTGTGTATGGGGTTGCCTGGAGCCCTACCGGCACTGAATAAGCGTGCCGTTGAACATGCGATCAAGGCTTCCCTTGCCTTTGGTTGTACGATCAATCAAACGTCTATTTTTGCGCGTAAGAATTATTTTTATCCAGACCTTCCAAAGGGATATCAGATATCGCAATATGAACAACCAGTTGCGAGTAAAGGGCTACTGGAGTATGGTTTTGGGGCTGTTCAGCGTAGAATAGGTATCGTACGAGTACATCTTGAAGAAGATGCTGGAAAGTCCCTCCATTCAGGTTTCCCAGATTCAGATCGAAAGACTTACCTCGATTTCAACCGAAGCGGTGTACCTCTAGTCGAGATTGTTACGGAACCAGAGATGAATTCAGCTGCTGATGCAGCACGCTGTTTCGAGCGGCTACGGTCCGTACTAATGGCAGTTGGTGTGAATGATGGAAACATGGAAGAGGGAAGTCTACGATGTGACGCGAATATCTCAGTGAGGCGAGTTGGTGAACAAGCACTTGGCGTCAAGGTTGAGATCAAGAACATCAATTCGTTTCGGTTCCTACAGCGCGCGCTAGAATATGAGTTTGAACGTCAGATCATCGTTCTTCAAGGAGGAGGAGTGATTCTTCAGGAGACGCGGCTGTGGGATGCGGAGGATGGCCGAACCTACTCAATGAGAACAAAGGAAGAGGCCCACGATTATCGCTATTTCCCTGAGCCTGACCTTCCACCGTTGAGGATTTCTTCGGAATGGATTGAGGAAATTAGAGCTACTCTTCCGGAGTTACCTGAAGTTCGACGGAAACGATTTGTTGAAGATTACGGGTTACCGGAAAATGATGCGCTTCTTCTCACACAATCCCGTGAGCTTGCAGACTTTTTTGAACTCACAGCCACTGTAACAAAGAATGCCAAGGCGTCAAGTAACTGGATCATGGGTGAGTTGATGAGAAAACTGAACGAGCAAGGAATAAGTGTAGCCGAGTCAAGTCTTTCACCTTATGACCTAGCTGGTTTGATTAAACTTGTTGATGCAGGAACTATCACAATACCAATAGCTAAAGTGGTTTTTGATAAACTGTACGCATCAGGGAGATCCGCTGAATCGATTGTTCAGGAAGAAGGCCTCGGACAGATCGATGATGAAGTAGAGCTTGAGCGAATCGTAATAGAAACTATCAGGTGTAATCTGAAAGCGGCTGAGCAGTATCGAGCTGGTAAAACGACGACGCTAGGGTTTCTTGTAGGTCAAGTCATGAAAGCTACCGGAGGTACCGCCAATCCAAAGCTTGTAAATAATCTCCTAAGACGTCTCCTTCATGATCAGACTTTAGAGTGAAGCTACATGTAGTTCGTCAGGGTGATGGATGCGAGTCTCTTAGAAGTAGACTACAGGCGATGATGTGTCAGTCGTTGACAGACGCAGATTTTGAGGCTTAGCAATGAGTTGGGCTGCATATTATGTGTGGGCTCGTTTAACTCATGATTGACTGTTTAGAGCCGTTAAAGAAATAATTAGGGCGAAAGGACTTTTTAGAATATATAAGATGAATTAAGTGTTTTCAGATGTGTTGCTCCGGGGGTGTCGCTACAGATAGCAACCTACACTTAGCGGCATTGTGCTCTGGTATGAATAAGTCTTTCTAAGAAGCGAAGTCGGATAAGTTCGGAGCTAGTTGCTTAAGAAAGTTTGACATCTTGACATAAATGTCCGAGTAGACGGACACGAAGAAAATTCACTGATACGCCCTCTTAAGGAACTACGCCAGGATCTTTTAAAGATTGCGCGAGCCGCGATAGACACAGTGGCAGCGCCCCGCCTAGTTGAGCAGGCCCTGAAAAATCAATCTATCCGGTCATGGTTTTCAGGTAGGCCTGTGACAGTGGTTGCTGCTGGAAAGGCGGCAGCACCGATGGCCATTACATTTAGCGACTTATTCGAAGGAGAACTCATACGCGGTATTGTTGTGGGTCCCCATGGATCGGAACAACTACCAAAACAACTTGAGTGGCAGGTGGCTGGTCATCCATTGCCGAATAGTCAAAGTTTATCCGCAGGGAAAAAAGCACTTAAACTTGCTCGTGAGATCTCTACTGATAGTCAAATGGTGGTTCTCTTGAGTGGTGGTGCGTCATCTCTCTTGTCTGTGCCTGTTGAGGGACTGAATTTTAATGAGAAGGTAACCGCAACGCAAGTAATGCTATCAGCAGGAGTTGAAATTAATAAACTCAACTGTGTAAGGAAGCACTTGTCGAGCATAAAGGGAGGCCGACTGGCGGCGGTAGCACGGTGTCCGGTCATGACGTTGGCTATTTCAGACGTTGTTGGGCCGATTGAAGATGACCCGACGGTGATAGGATCAGGACTTACTGTGGCCGATCCTAGTACGTTTGAGCAGGCACTCCACATAGTAGAGATGGCTGACTTGAATCAAGAATTTCCAAAAGCCGCGAGGCGTGTGCTCGAAAGAGGTATTAGGTCGGACTTACCAGAAACACCGAAGCCTGACGATCCACGTCTCGATCGTTCCACTCTACACGTGATCGGAAGTCGACAACAAGCGATAGATGGAGCTAAGAGAACAGCGGCTTCGCTCGGCTATAGAGTGGCTACGTTTGAGCGTCCAGTTGTCGGAGAGGCCCAGGTGGCGGGACGTAATCACCTGGCTCGCCTTATTGAAACAGTCCATGAGCTAGGACGACGTCCTGTGTGTTTACTGTCGTCTGGTGAAACAACGGTGAAAGTTGTTGGCAAGGGACGTGGTGGTCGGAATCAGGAACTAGCTCTCGCGACCGTACGAAACATCGGGCGGCTTGGAGAGAGAGCAGTTCTGGCAAGCTTTGGCACAGATGGAGTGGACGGGCCGACTGATGCGGCTGGGGCTATTGTGGATAGTAGGACTTTTGAACGAGCATTTGAACGAAATATTGGCGACCCTGAATCGTACCTCATTGAGAATAATTCGTACGCTTATTTTGAACTCCTTGGAGATCTGCTAAAGATTGGTCCAACGAATACAAACGTTGGAGATGTTCAGATAGCGTTAGTTTCTGACTAGAAGTGAGAGAGTGGTGAGAGAAGTAACGCATTTATCCCGTAAAAAGAAACTAGGTGAAGAGCAGGTCCTCAGATTAATTCGAGAGAAGATAGATCAGCCCGCCTCTGTTTCTGAGTTATTTCAAATTCTTAAAGTACCGCGAGCACGGCGACAGACTTTCATGCGTCGTATTTCGAAACTGATTGAAAAGGGTGCTCTGATTAAAACACGTGGTAATCGGTATTGTCTTCCAAATGAGACGAAACAGGTTACTGGGCGTGTCGAAGTCAATTCTCGTGGGTTCGGGTTTGTGATTCAAGATGGTCCGATGGAAAAGAGAGGACCTGATATTTACGTGTCTGGTATTAACCTTAAGGATGCGATGCACGGAGACCGAGTTGTTGTTTCTGTCGAACGATCGAGTAGCGATCGGACAAAAGGGCGAGTTATGCGTCTTTTGCAGAGAGCTGTGACTACGTTAGTTGGTCGCTATGATACTGACGAAAATGACAATGCTTTTGTCATACCTTTTGATCGCAGATTTGATGTGACTGTAGAGATTTTACATGGAGGCAGGGGTGGAGCCAGATCTGGTCAGATGGTTGATGTGGAGTTAATAGGAGGGCCAACAGAGAGTCGCAAGGCAGCAGGACGTATCATAGAGGTTATAGGGGACATCAACGCAGCAGGTGTCGATACTCAATTGATTATACGAAAGCACAAGATTGCAATGGCTCACAGTTCTAGAGCCGCTGATGAAGTGCGTGAGCTTGGCAACATCGTTGGCAGCAAGGACTTATGTGGCCGAACAGATTTCCGATCGTTGCAAACAATTACAATCGACGGTGACAATTCAAGAGATTTTGATGACGCTATCACCGTTGAACGTTTAAGGACTGGGAATTATTGGCTTGGTGTGCACATTGCTGACGTGTCGCACTACGTTAAGGAGGGGGGGGCACTTGATGCGGAAGCCTATGCTCGTGGTACGTCCGTGTACTTTCCTGATCAAGCCGTTCATATGTTTCCGGAGGCTTTCGCGACCGGATTATGTAGTTTAAATCCTAATGTAGATCGACTCGTGCAGTCTTGTTTGATGGAAATCACTCAGGAGGGAATCGTTGTACGTTACGAAATACATGAAGGTGTGATTCGGAGCGACGCAAGAATGACGTATGCAGAAGTTGAACAAATTCTTGTAAATCATGAGCCAGAAACGTGCGACAGATACGAGACCCTTGTGCCTTTGTTGGATTTAAGCGAGAAGTTATTTTACGTTTTGAATGAGCGCCGATCTCGTCGTGGTGCCATCGACTTTGATTTTAAGGAGGCAGAAATAATAATTAGTGAATCGGGATGTGTTGAGCAGATCGTGGGTGTCAAACGAACTCTCGCTCATCAGATAGTTGAGGAATTTATGCTGGTGGCAAATGAGACCGTAGCATGTCATCTTGAGAAACTCGGCGTTCCATCACTGTATCGAGTTCACGAAGACCCAGATCCGTCTAAGGTTATTGAACTTGAAGAGTTTCTGTCGGCGCTCGGTTATAGATTGACTACTTCTGGTAATTCACCTAAACCCATGGACTTCAGACAGCTTCTGAAGCGATTACAAGGAAAGCCAGAAGAGAAGACTGTTGCTTTATTGATATTGCGAACCATGCAGAAAGCCCGATACGCGGCAACCAACTTGGGTCATTTTGGGTTGGCGTCGGCGAGTTACACGCATTTCACGTCTCCCATTCGTCGATATCCTGACCTTCTTGTTCACAGAATCCTTCGTGAGTGCCGCATGGGCTTTATGGATGAGACTCGACGGCAGGAATTGAAAGAACAATTACCAGAAACTGCGGGTCATGCCTCGGAGAGAGAGCGTCGCGCAGAAGAAGCGGAAAGAGAGCTTATAGAATGGAAAAAGGTTCGTTTCATGGCTGATAAAGTGGGAGATGAGTTCACTGGACACGTGACCGGGGTAACGCGATTTGGTCTATTCGTTGAATTGATCGAGCACTTCGTTGAAGGGCTTGTACATGTGACAACTATGGCGGATGATTACTATCAGTTTTTCTCAAGGGAACAGTTGCTAATGGGAGAGACTACAAAGAAAATCTACCGATTGGGTGATCCAGTTCGTGTCCAGGTGATCCGTGTCGAAGAGGGACCTCCGCAACTGGAACTAGGGCTAGTCGATGTTCTTGCCCGTCTACGGACATCTGAACGGGTCGGGGAATATGGAAGAAGCAGTGTACGTTCAAAGGGGAAGAATCTGAAGTCTAATGATCGTTTTAGGCATCACGCGAGAAAACGACGGCAATGATCATCTGTACTACAATTCATACGAGTACCCAATGCCGGTAAATCTGAGTTAACGTCAGAGTTTTGTCAGCACCTAATGTCGGCTAACTGCAATGAAGCAAGTCATAATCGGTACTTCGGGTCATATCGATCATGGTAAGAGTACGCTAGTAAAGGCACTGACAGGAACGGATCCTGATCGTTTAATAGCAGAAAAGATTCGAGGAATTACGATCGAGTTGGGATTTGCTCATTGTACGGTAGGGCAAACCAAGTTGTCATTTGTGGATGTGCCTGGCCATGAACGTTTTATTAAGAACATGCTCGCCGGAGCGAGTGGGATAGACTTTGTAATGCTGGTGATTGCGGCTGATGAATCGATAATGCCACAAACGCGAGAGCATTTTGATATCTGCCGACTACTTCAGATCCCAGGTGGAGTGGTGGCTCTGACGAAGATTGATTTAGTGGACGCCGAGACAATTGAACTAGTGCGGCTTGAGACGCGTGAGCTAATTACTGGGTCGTTTCTTGAAAATGCGCCAATAGTGCCAGTTTCCGTCAAGACAGAGGAAGGGTTAACGGAGTTACGTTCGGTTCTCGCGGAAGCCGCTGATGGTGTTGTAACTAGATCTGAATCTGATTCGGTTCGCTTGCCGATCGATCGTGTCTTTTCGATCAAAGGGTTTGGTACCGTAGTTACTGGAACACAAGTTTCCGGTCGAATAAACTCGGATAGCGAGTTGCTACTACTTCCATCTAATCGCAAGGTGAAGATCCGAGGTGTTCAAGTACATGGAGAACGTCGAATGTTCGCTGGTGCAGGTCAACGTGTTGCAGTAAATCTTGCTGGCATTAATGTGGCTGAAATAGGACGAGGTGATACTTTGGCGACTGTCGGATGCATTCGAGCAACGCGCCAGTTTGATGCGGTGCTAGAGTTGTTACCAAACGTTCGACCACTTCGGCATGGAGTACGTATTCGGATTCATCAGGGAACTAGTGAAGTGCTTGGACGAGTTTCGATCGCAGGTTCAGTTTCACTCTCAAGTATCCAAGGGGATAAGACGAACAAAGAAGATGGCGCTAGAGTATCGACGGTTGTAAATCCTAGCAGCCTGTCATACGTTCGAATTCGATTAGAAAAACTGGCTGTGCTTACACGTGGGGATAGGTACATCGTTCGTGCATATTCTCCATCGACGACGATTGGTGGTGGGTACATTCTTGATCCACAACCCGTGAAGGGTCGGATCAGTTCAAAGGCTGCTCGAGAACGATTTGAACGCCTGGATTATGAGGGAAGAGGATCAGTACGACTGGAACAAACGATCGCGGCTATGATTAATGCACGGGGATCCTTAGGTTTACCCCTAGAGATTCTTCCGAGTCGTGCTGGTGTTACAAAGAAAATGACGAGGGAATTAGTTGAACGATTGATTGACCAAGGGTTAGCTGTGCGTGCCGGGGATGTATTAGTGGCTGTGAAAATTCTAGAAGTATTAAAAGAACGATTACTTAAAGTGATCGAGGATTATCATAAAGAAAACCCTTTAATTGGCGGTGTACCACGAGAGCATGCGAGAGAACAGCTATTCGGTCGCGTACATTCTGAAGTGTTTGATCGAGTCTTACAGGATCTTGTAGAGAAAGGTCATGTTTTTGGGCGCGGTACACTGAGTCTAGCGACGCACAAGTTTTCGTTGTCTGAGACTGAGACATATGCTCGGTCGACGATCGAGCAAGTAATAAGATCAAAAGGTCTTAGGCCACCTGTTCCGACCAGCCTAGCGGCCGTAACTGGCCTTGAACCACGAGTAACAGATCGAATGGTACAATTGCTGATTCGTCAGAAAGTATTAGTTCGGATTGAGGCTTTGCTTTTTCATTCGGACGTTCTGCAACGCTTAAAGAATGACGTTGTGGCCTTGAAGGATGTCTGTGACGACAAGGTTGCAATCGACGTGGCTTCATTCAAAGAGCGCCATGGACTAACTAGGAAATTTGCTATTCCACTGCTCGAATACCTTGATCGGGAGCGGGTCACACGTCGAATTGGAGACGTTCGTGTGGTGATCTAGAGATAATCTGTGTCGGTCGGATTACCAATCGTGCACAGGAGAGTAAGTGTACCTTTGTTGATCTCATAACCCATTTCTAAGAGGGGAGTTAACCCGAGCATCAACATTGGCTCTGGTGCGATAACAGTCGGATCTTTTGCAATTTGTGTCTTAGGTTCTAAAGGAGCTTCCTTTGCAAATGGACGTCCGGAGCCGGTAAACTGAAAGCCGTCTAATGATTGGAGCGATAGAGACGGAGAACATGAAGAAGTAAGCGTGTATATCAACGATGATTACTGAAAGGGGGACCGCCCGTGCGTCCAGATGTTTCGCCTATGAGCAAACTTGATGATGTCGGGTATACGGTGGGTGTTTTTCAAGACGTTGAGTGGGCTGACCGTGGACTAGAGGCGCTTGCTCGTCACGGTTTTCCGGCTGAGGCAATCACCGTAATGGCTAAAGAAAGCCAGACTGCGATAGAACTCATCAAAAAAACGTTCGGAACAGAAGGCAGGAGTTTCGACGTTCGTGGAATAGGAACGGTAGTTGCTCATGGGACTTTGATTGAGAAGTTGCAGGGCGATGAAGAGGGACTTGAACGAATTGGTGTGGCACGTTCGATAGGCCGAGCGGGATTCCAGGCTCATGATGGTTTTATCTTTGAAAACCTGACAGCGAAGGGTGGTGTGCTAGTAGCAATTCACACGGAGGCACGTGCGGCCGATGCTTTGTCGGTATTGCATTCTTACGGAGGTGGAAATGCTGCTATAGGAGCCTGGAAAGGACGTGTCTGAAGGAAAGGGTCATATAGTTGTTAGGTAATCTAATTGAATTAAAATTTAGGATACTGAAAACTTTTTGATGCCTGAGTAGATATAATAAGATTCTTGCCTTGGACCTGCGAGCACGTGTCTCGAGTCTGTAGTAGTGATTAGGTAGGATTACGAGTACCAACCTCTGATGTCGAGAATCGGAATTAAAAGAGAAAGTAGTTTCACGATTCAGGTGCACCTATGACGAAGTTAACTTCGCGTAGTTCTAGCCGAACAACGGATCGTGACACCGTGGCAGTTGAGTCACTGTCGGTTACCCCAAACCATTTACATTCGAGTGAATTTAGGTTCTTACTCGGGTCAAGCCAGAAGCGGATAGGTGGTGCACTTGGATTATCCTTTGCATCTCATATTGTCGCGTTTCTTGTGTTTCTAGTTTTACTTGGATCAATAGAAGAAGACAGAGTTAGTCAATTTGAACCGAACCGAAGAAACTACAGTCTAGTTTGGATTCCTCAAGATGGACTTGGCGGCGGCGGTGGTGGTGGTGGGAATGAATCTCTTCAAATGCCACGTGAAGTTGAATTGCCAGGGAGTGATGAGTTAAGTGTGCCAGTAGTGGAAGAACTCAATCTAGAGGAAGAACTGAGTCTTGACGAACCTTTGGAAGAAGAAGACTCCCCACTGGAACAAAGATTGAATATATCTGCAATTCCTATGTCAGCAGCTGAGGAATCGCTTCCAGGTATTTTGGAAGGATTAAGTACGCTATCGATGGAATCGCAGGGTCCAGGATTGTTGAATGGAGCGGGAACTGGTGAAGGAACTGGGATTGGTGCTGGTCAGGGAGAAGGACTTGGTGAAGGGGAAGGCGGGGGTGTTGGTGGTGGAATTTACCGTCCTGGTGTGGACGTTGAGAATCCCCGCGTAATCGATGAAGTTACGCCTAAGTACACGGCTGAAGCAATGCGGGCAAAGGTACAGGGTGTTGTTTGGCTTGACGCTGTTGTGCTTCTGGATGGAACCGTTGGCGACGTTCAGATTGTAAAGTCACTGGATCCGGTATTTGGACTGGATGAAGAGGCTATTAAAGCAGCTAGGCGATGGCGCTTTATTCCGGGTACGAGGTTCGGTGAACCAGTATCCGTTCTTGTCACCATTGAGTTAGCATTTACGCTGCGATAGAGGACAACACGAGATAAGGGAGCGAAAGTCCGCCTGGTGACTACACCAAAAAGACCCCAGCTCCCTTACCTTACTTCGTCCGAATCACTGTAGTTGGACTCTGATCGTCAGTACATACCACCCATTCCACCCGGTCCACCAGGTGGCATCGCTGGTTCCTTCTTTTCTTCTGGAATTTCGGATATGAGTGCCTCAGTCGTTAAAAGAAGCGATGCTATAGAGCCTGCATTTTGTAATGCGGTACGAACGACCTTTGTCGGATCGATGACACCGGCTTTAACCAGGTCTTGATACACTTCCGTTTGTGCGTTGAATCCAGAGTTATCTTTTGATTCCCTAACCTTTTGAACAACGATAGACCCTTCTTGGCCAGCATTACCCGCGATCCAGCGAAGAGGTTCCTCAAGGGCGCGTTTGATTATGTTGATACCAATTTGTTGGTCACCATTGGCAGTAAGGTTGTTGAGCGCCTTTTGTCCACGAATCAACGCAACTCCACCACCCACTACGAACCCCTCTTCAACAGCAGCTTTAGTTGCGTGCATCGCATCTTCGACTCTCGCCTTTTTTTCCTTCATTTCAGTTTCAGTAGCTGCCCCAACTTTGATTACTGCGACGCCACCGACAAGTTTAGCCAACCGTTCCTGTAATTTTTCTTGGTCGTAATCTGAGGTTGTATCCTCAATCTGCGCTCTTATCTGTTTGACCCGACCTTCAATTTCTTTCTTTGCGCCGCCACCTTCAACAATCGTGGTGTTATCTTTATCGATCGTGACTTTTTTGGCCTTACCAAGGTCTTCCACTCTAATATTTTCGAGTTTAAGTCCAAGGTCTTCAGTGATGGCTTTACCACCAGTCAGTGTAGCGATATCTTCTAGCATAGCCTTTCGGCGATCTCCAAATCCAGGAGCCTTAACCGCGACAGCATTAAGAGTCCCGCGCAGTTTATTGACAACTAGAGTTGCAAGGGCTTCTCCTTCGACGTCCTCCGCGACAATTACGAGTGGGCGTGAAAGGCGAGCTACTTGTTCTAGTAGTGGAAGGAGATCCTTCATCGAGCTTATTTTTTTCTCGTGTATCAAAATGACCGGATTTTCCAACACTACTTCCATGCGTTCTGAATCGGTTACGAAGTAGGGGGAGAGATAGCCTCTGTCGAATTGCATACCTTCAACTACCTCGAGAGAGGTTTCGAGGGTCTTTGATTCCTCGACTGTAATCACTCCATCCTTACCAACCTTTTCCATCGCGTCAGCAATGATGTAACCAATCGTGCTGTCCTGGTTGGCGGAAATCGTTCCAACTTGAGCAATCATTGCACCGGTTACTGGTTTTGACTGCTTACGTAGTGAACCGACTACGGCCTGAACCGCTTTTTCGATTCCACGCTTGATCTCCATAGGATTAGCACCAGCAACCACATTTTTAGCACCCTCGCGGTAAACTGCTTGTGCAAGTACGGTGGCGGTTGTTGTGCCGTCGCCAGCCACGTCTGAGGTTTTACTTGCTACCTCGCGTAGCATTTGCGCGCCCATGTTTTCCATTGCATCCTTGAGTTCGATTTCTCTTGCAACAGTTACGCCATCCTTGGTTATCGTGGGCGAACCAAATTTCTTATCGAGGATGACGTTGCGACCCTTGGGGCCAAGCGTGACCTTTACGGCGTTAGCAAGTTGGTCAATTCCGCTGATGATCTTCTGTCGTGATTCACTGCCAAACAAAATCTGCTTTGCTGCCATGTCGTTGTGCTCCAGGCTTAATAGAGGCTAATGAGACTGTTCAAGGTATCGTGGTTACTTCTTCTTGGTCGCCTTGTTGTCAATGACGCCAAGTACTTCGTCTTCGCGCATAATTAAGTAGTCGTTCCCGTCAAGTTTAATTTCTTGGCCGGAGTACTTACCGAAGAGGATTAAATCGCCGGGTCTCACATCCAGCGGAAGAACCTTCCCGTCATCTTTTACCTTCCCCGTGCCGGCGGCGACCACCCTGCCTTGCTGAGGTTTTTCCTTGGCAGTGTCAGGAATGATTATTCCGCCAACTCTTTGTTCAGATTCCTCGGAAATACGTTCAACGATAATACGGTCGTGCAACGGTCTGACTTTAATAGGCATGAACTCCAAACTCCCCTGAAGTGATGAAAAACCCTGAGTATGACCCGCGTAAGTAGCAGTCACGGCTGTCAGCTACTAATTATAGTTCGACGAGAGTAGCTGTGCAAGTCTAGGGCTTCCAAGAGGTTTTAAGCGGCCTTAGAGATTAGCCGGTTTTCTTGAGACGGTGCTCAATCAATTTTCGGCTTAACGTGTTTCGGTGGATACCTAAAAGACCGGCGGCGCGTCCAACATTACCCTTCGACTTAGCTAGCGCATGTTTGATGAACTTTCGCTCAAACTCTTGACGCGCGTCTTCGTACAAGAGACCCTTGGTCAACATCTCCTCGACGAGTCTATCGAGTTGTTCTCGCACCCGGCATTATCCTCATTTGCATGTCTGTTCCTTTAGCAACGTACTTCACCTCTCGTTGGTCGTTTTGGGAGGAGAAGACTCACTGCAGGTATTGTAGGTACAGGTCATCTGTTTACCAGAGAGTATTAGGACGAGATAACCTCCTCTAATTCCTTCCCGGTTAGTTGGCGAAACGCCTCGAGATATTTGTCACGTGTACGTGTAATAACCTCATCCGGAAGCCCTGGTGCTGGTGGTTGACGGTTCCACCTGATGTCGTCGAGGTAGTCACGGACGTACTGCTTATCGAAGCTTGGCTGAGGTGTTCCTGGTCGGTATAGAGATTTTGGCCAAAACCGTGAGGAATCTGGAGTGAGGGCTTCATCGATCAAAACGATCTCTGGCTTTGTTCCAGTTTCAATGAGGCCGAACTCAAACTTGGTGTCAGCAAGAATAATTCCCCTGGATTCAGCGTAAGCAGCACCGTGCGAATATAAAGCCAAGGTAAGTTCACGTAGACGTTTCAGCAGTGTGTGACCGATCAGTTTCCCGGCCTCTTCTTCATTGATATTGGTATCGTGCCCTGTTTGTGCCTTGGTTGCTGGTGTGAAAATGGGTGTCTTGAGCTGGTCGGATTCCCTTAATCCTTGTGGAAGAGTTATACCGCAAACTTGGCCGGTTTCTCTATATTCCTTCCAACCCGAACCAGAGAGGTAGCCACGTGCGACGCATTCGATGGGTAGAGGTTTGGTACGTCTGACGAGCATTGAGCGGCCCCTGAGAAGGCTAGCGTGATCTGAAAGAGAGCCAGGGTACTCTTCTGGACGTGTTGAAAGCATGTGATTCTGCACAAGGCTCCGGGTACGCTCGAACCAAAAGGCCGAGAGGTGTGTTAGGACTTTTCCTTTTTCAGGTATAACTGATCCAAGAACTAAATCAAACGCTGAAATTCGATCGGTTGCAACTATAAGTAGATATTCGCCGGTCTCATAGAGGTCCCGTACTTTTCCGTGACGATGAGGCTTCATGCCTGGGAGCGCGGTTTCGAAGATCGGTTGAGAGGACGACACAGGATATCTCAGAAGTCAAATTTCCCCTAGCTTACAAGGTCAGATGGGTCGTCGGCAAGAAAGAAATACAAAAGTTGAAATTTTATTATTAGGAGATCGTGAATGGATCTAACTGAGTATGTATCGTCAGGTTAGATTGAGTGATCTCTTGTGAAAGGTGATCAGGTGGTTCAGCATGACCTTCGGATAGAAGAAATTTGCCTTCGCACTGTCCCGTAACCTTATCTGTGATTGGGATTATGGATAACTGGTATTTCAGATTGGACCAAAGAGAATGGCGCTTTTACTTGAATACGCGAAAGCTAAGTATCCATATAACCATAGACTTGGAAACACTCTTGTAGTACGTTGCAAACCGTATACAGTATCTTGTGGACTCGCCGAAAGTTCATGTGGCTCAACCTGCGAACAGTTTTGATTTTGATCCTGACGCTGGGTCTATTGGCGTTTTTCTTATGGAACGTCGATCTGGGACAGGTATGGCTAGAGATAAGACGGGCGCAACTGAATCTTGTGATCGCCGCCACGATTATGCAGTGTGGAACCTACGTGGTACGCGCTGTTCGTTGGCAATACTTACTGTTGCCTGTAGGTCGGGTTCCCTTTTTGATGGTCTTCCGAACGACTGTTATTGGGGTTGCAGTGACCTCTCTGCTCCCAGCGAGAGCCGGAGAAATAGTCCGACCTCTCTTACTTGCCAGACAGCAGGGGCTCAGCGCGACGGCTACGTTTGCAACCGTTGTACTGGAAAGGTTGTTGGACGTGACGATGGTGCTTTGTCTTTTCGCATCTTTTCTCCTATTTTTCGATCCAGGAATGGGAGGTGTCGATTCTTCAGTATTTCAGGCGATCAAGGTTGGAGGCACTGTGTCGGCCGTCGGTGCACTGCTGGTTCTGGGTATGGTTTTTGGACTCGCAGGAGATCCCCAAAGACTTGCTCGTGTGGTCGATTATTTCAATCAACTGGTGCCTGAAAGAGTTGGACATTTTGTTCTCGCCTTTGTTGGAAGATTTGCTGAAGGCCTTGCTGTGATACGGCAGCCGATGCGGCTGTTAGTGGCACTCGTTTTGTCGGTCCCACTGTGGCTATTAATAGCGTCTGCGATCTGGTTGGCGACACGAGCTTTTAATATCGAGCTTCCCTATACAGGATCTTTCCTGTTGATGATGTTATTGGCTGTTGGGATTGCAGTACCCACACCAGGAGGTATCGGTGGATTCCATGCTGCTTATCAACTCGGGACCACAACGTTTTACGCCGTGCCAAACGATCAAGCTGTGGGTGCTGCGGTTCTGCTCCATGCAGTCTCATTCATGCCGGTTACTCTGCTTGGGGTATTTTTTATGGCGCGCGAAGGGTTGAACTTGGCTCGAGTGCGGAAACTTACATTGAAATCCTAGGTTGAGGAGCACATATCTGAGTTTGTGGATTACGATGAGCAACGAAGTTGAGAGGTTTCGTGTGGAGAACGGATTTTCTAAGGATTTCCACTTTTCGTTATGTGAAGAAAACACGGGAGAAATCGATTGAAGTGTCCCTTTTGTGGTCATTTGCATGACAAGGTAGTTGATTCACGAGAAGGTAAAGATGGTGGAGTAATCCGCCGCCGCAGAGAATGTCTAGAATGTGGTCGTCGCTTCACAAGTTATGAGCGGATTGACGAAATTTTGTACATGGTTGTGAAAAGAGATGGTTCTCGTGAACGTTTTGAGCGACAGAAGGTAATCACTGGAATGCTTAAGGCATGTGAAAAGCGTCCGGTGAGTGTGGCTGCAATAGAACTAGTTGCGAATCGTGTGGAGACGGCAGTTCAGGATCGCCAAGAAAAGGAACTTCCCACTTCTGAGGTTGGAGCGTTTGTTATGCAAGAGTTGAAACAGTTGGATAAAGTCGCCTACATCCGCTTCGCGTCAGTCTATAGACATTTTAGAGATATCAGTGAGTTTATGGATGAACTGAAAGGCCTTCTTGATGTGAAGGAGTGACTGGTTGATTCACTTGGGGATTGATGTGTCACAATTACGGATTGTCTCGGCTGGCATTGAGTTTTCGAGTATCCAGATGCTTGGAAATGTGAGTGTCATTAAGAATGGGAAATTACTTATGCCATGTTATTTAGGTGTGAAGACAATAGTCGACCTGCCGACAGGGCGTTTCTATGAAATATAGAAAAGAGTATCTTCAATGCTTAATTGTTATCCTTCAATATGATCCGTGCCTACTGCTCGGTTAACGACTCTAAGAGATGTTACTTTCAGTTCGCTCGTGGCAAATTTTTCAAGCTGTTTCAGCTCGTTCCGTTTTTGTGATCCTGATCGGATTAGGGGGGTGTGGATCTCAGTTGGATGGTGGAATGGAGACATTTCCCGAAGAATCGGAAAAACCGCGTGGCGGTAGGGGTGAGGTTGTTGGGCATGCTATTGGTAGACCCGGACTTCCTCTGTCGATTATTACGTTGTCTCCGCATATTCCCAGGGATGTGCCAGTCCCTGACGAACCAGTTGAGATGGATCAATATGGACGGGCTTTCTTCCCGCGACTCCTTGCTATTAGGGAAGGTCAAACCGTCCTCTTTAGAAACAGTGAGAATGAAATGCACAACGTTAATGTAACAAACGAGGATGGTATTGCAATGTTTAATATCGGAATGCCATTCTTGGGGGGAACGTACCTGCACACTTTTGATCGTGCTGGAGATTACGCGGTTGCTTGTAACGTACATCAGGAGATGTCGGCTACAATCATTGTTACGGACCGATCATTTGTTGCGGCGACCGATCGTGAAGGCCACTTTGTAATCCCTAATGTACCGTATGGTGTATACGAACTTGAGATTCGGCGTGGAACCGAGAGGAGTCGCCGCCTTGTGGATGTGGACGAAACCCGAACGGATGTAATAATTGGTGCCGAGTAGTCAGTGTTATAACTGGAGTAAGTATTGATTGTAAGTGTTAGAAGGATTTTAGTCGTCGTTCCGATGTTGTAGCTAAGACCAAATGAAGAAAAGTTATCAATGTGATCAGACGGTGATTAGGGGGCCATTTGCTAAATGAGATGCCCAAAGTGTATGTACATAGGATTAGACTCTGGGGACCGGTGTCGCAATTGCGGGTATGATTTTTCGCTGGTCGTTATTTCTTCGGTCGGAGATCTACCACTTCGGATGAGGCGGAAGGCATTTCGTCAACTTGAAGATTTGTCACTAGGCTCCAAAGTTAATATCGGATCCAACAAAGGACAGGTTGACTGGGTTCATAATAGAAGCGGCGGCTCGGGTGTCGAAGACCCATCCTTGGGTCTGTCGCCACTTTCAGTATGGCGACCAACAGCCGGACTCTCGAAACCAAGATCGGCCATCGCTGACGTTAGTCCCAAAGAAATGAAATTACCTTTTGAAGCACCCCCGACTACCGGGGTCGAAGAACAGAACTTGGGTTGTTCCACTGAGAGGGTGACGACTTCAGAGTTAGCCGGTGCCAGGAAGAGAATTGGAGCAGCACTGCTCGACGTTAGTCTCCTTGGTGTAATTGATGTAATGGTCATCTACTTAACATTGAGATTGTGTGGATTGTCAGCTGCGTCTCTTGGGTCGCTTCCACTAGTGCCGCTCGCGACATTCCTTGCCTTAATTGATTGTGGTTATCTGGTTATTTTTACCGCAGCACGAGGCCAAACAATTGGGAAGATGGCGACTGGAATCAGAGTTATTGGTAAGGAGGCTGATGTTGTGACAGCTAGATCCGCGATCCTCCGAACAGTTGCATATTTCGTGTCTGCCCTTCCGATCGGGCTAGGTTTCCTAGTTGGATTATTTAGCCGGGAGGGGCGTGCACTCCACGACCGCCTCGCAGAAACCTGGGTTGTAAGATTATCCTAAGTTTTATCTTCTCTGTCTGTCACCGTGACTATTGAATAGACGATGATAGTTTGTCTTCGGCAACTGGCGAGTTTTGTCTTTTAGTTTATATACGGTTCAATTGAGAAACTTATGGATGCTGATCTTGGTGATTGATTGGTAAATAAACAGACCATGCAAAGCATAGGTGTGTTCTGCGCAACTGTTGCGTACTGTGGTCGTTTTCCAGTGGCACCAGGAACAGTGGGATCGGGTGCTGGATTAATTGTCTATTCACTAATCCGGATGAGTGGAAGTTCGTTTATTGAACTAGCAGTCGTTCTGGCTCTTTGGATGCTCGGCGTATGGGCGAGCACAATTTCTGGAAAGTATTTCGAAACGGTTGATCCGAGCCCAGTGGTCATTGACGAAGTGGTAGGTATGCTCGTAACGCTCATCTTTTTACCAGTTGGATGGCTCGGTGTGATCGTTGGATTTCTATTTTTCAGACTATTCGACATATTTAAGCCGTTTCCGATTTCCTCCTTAGAACGACTTCCTGAAGGGTGGGGTATTATGGCCGATGACATTGCGGCTGGCATTTACGCGCACATCAGCCTTTGGTTTTTATTGTGGTTATCACCGGAATGGATAGGGCGATCGGTTTGTCTAGCGTAACTCGTTCCTTTGGTCGGGCTGAAATCATAGCCGTTGGTAGTGAACTTCTGTCAGCGGTACGAAGCGATACTAATTCCGTTTTTCTGGCAAGTCGTCTAAATGAGCTCGGGATTGATGTGCGGACTAAAACGATTGTAGGTGACTGTCCTAATGAATTATCGGAGGTCCTACGACATTCCCTGTTAAGAAATGACTTTCTCGTTATATGCGGAGGTTTGGGACCAACCGATGATGACGTGACACGAGAGGTGGTAGCTGAGGTTCTTGGACTACCTCTTAAAGTTGATGAAGCTATTGTAGATAGAATTCGAAAACGGTTTAAATCAAGAGGATTGCGAATGCCTGATATCAACCGTCGGCAGGCGATGGTACCTGAAGGTGCAGTCGTTCTTGAGAATACGAACGGCACTGCACCAGGGTTGTGGATTGATGAGGGCCGGAAAACGTTAATATTATTACCCGGTCCACCTCGAGAATTAAATCCTATGTTCGAGAACCTTGCGGAAGTTAAGCTTCGTTCGCGGACTGGATCTCAGAGGTTCTTTCGTCGGGTGTTAAAGATTACAGGTTCAACAGAATCGTACGTTGAGGAAAGAGTTCAGCCAATTTATTCAAAGTGGAAGACAGGTGAGCATCCAATTACCACGACAGTCTTGTCTGCGCTGGGCCAAATAGAGCTCCATTTGTCTTTACGGATTGCTTCGAATGAAAAAGCTACGGCAATTCTTGATGAAGCAACACGGGAGATCACCGTCGAATTGGGGCATGATGTATTCAGTACTGACGGTCGAATTCTGGAGAGAGTCATTGGCGATCAGTTGAGAGTTGGTGGTTATCGGATAGCACTAGCAGAATCATGTACAGGAGGTCTATTAGCGTCGAGGCTTACGGATGTTCCAGGAAGTTCAGATTATATGACGGTTGCCCTTGTAACGTACAGCAATGAAGCCAAGGTGGAACTACTGGGGATCCCGGAGTCAACGCTTGAAAAGCATGGAGCGGTCAGCGAACCCGTTGCATTAGCCATGGCGAAAGGTGTTCGTAGTCTTGGGAGGACCGAGATCGGAGTTGGATTGACTGGTATCGCCGGTCCCGACGGCGAAACGAAAGAGAAGCCGATCGGCACGGTAGCGATCGCGGTAGTTGGTCCCAGCCCCAGCGACAAGGTGGACGTCCGAACAACGCGGTTCACTGGCGAGCGGGAGCAGATCAAATTTCAGGCGTCGCAGACGGCGCTGGATGTGGTCCGCCGTTTACTATTAGAACAGAGCAGATGTTCTACGAAGTCTGACTAGAAACTGTGCGCCTCTTTATTGCAGTTGACCTCAGTAATAATGTACGTAGAGCCGTAGCGGATGTTATCCGATTGCTTAGAGGCCGGCTACCATCCACGTCTTGGGCTCACAGGATTCGGTGGGTGCCAACGCAAAATCTCCATCTGACTATGAGTTTTCTTGGCCATGTGGATGAGGATCTTGCGGTTACCGTGAGCCATGCTTTAGCTGAGCCACTTACGACTACTGAGTTTAGAGTAAGTATTTTCGGGGCAGGTGCTTTCCCTTGTAAGGGTTTGCCCAGGATAATCTGGCTTGGCGTAGGTAATGGAAGTGCCCAGCTGGTCGCCTTGCGCAATGAAATAGGGGGTAGACTTAAGCCGCTAGGATTTGACGTTGGTGCTCATGAATATTCTGCTCACCTAACACTTGGACGCGTTAAGGTAAGGAGTGGTCGGGCTGAGCGGATCATCAGGCAGCTTCTGGTAAGCGCTAGTGTTGCCATTGAGCCATGGTCGGTTGACCACATAACCCTGTATGAGAGTGAGGCTATTACACGGGAGGTCGACTTACCAACCTTTGGTATGTACAAGACTGACGAAGATATTAAGAGTAGGACACTCAACTTAGCTGTATTGTGGCCTAATAAACTGCACTAATTGACCCATTCGGTACGGTCGTGTTAACGATGAAGAAAATAGCAGTGTTGGGGTCTGGTAGTTGGGGAACGGCTCTGGCCGTCCATTTTGGGCGACTTGGGTACAAAGTTCGGTTATGGGGGCGCGATCAGATCCTCGTCAGTAGGATGATCAATGAGCACATTAATCCGACTTACTTATCAGACACATTGCTTCCGGAATTGGTGAGCCCAACTGCATCACTCGATGTTGCGGTGAAGGATACAGATTACATACTCGTCGCGGTGCCATCTCATGGGATGAGGAACGTAATACGTGAACTAAAACCGTTCCTCTCAGAACGATCCACAATCGTTAGCACTGCGAAAGGTCTTGAGGTTGGAACGTTGTCTCGAATGTCAGAAATTATTCAACAAGAAATTAGCGAATTACAACCTATGGCAGTACTTTCTGGACCAAGTTTTGCTGTAGAGGTTGCGCGTCAACAACCAACGGCGGTGGTGGTTGCAGGGCGCAATCGTGATGTTGTAGAAGCTGTTCAGCGAGATTTTCGCGCCGACTACTTACGCTTGTATGGCAGTGAAGATGTGATTGGCGTAGAGATAGGCGGAGCACTCAAGAATGTTATCGCTATTGCCGCAGGGGTAGTCGAGGCATTGGACTTAGGCAACAATGCGCTGGCTGCTGTGATTACACGTGGCCTAGCTGAGATATCACGATTAACGTGGGCAGTGGGGGGACGACGTGAAACTCTTTCCGGACTTAGCGGATTAGGAGATCTAATTCTGACTTGCACCGGCCGGCTAAGTCGAAATCGCCATATTGGTATTGAGTTAGGAAGGGGTCGTTCGCTAAAGGACATCTTAATGGGAATGAAGATGGTGGCTGAAGGAATAAAAACAACGGGAGCAGCGTTAAAGCTCGCTGACAAGCATGGGATAGAGCTTCCTATTGCTGAGCAAATGGCTGAAGTTTTCGATGGTCGAAAAGATGTTCGTTCTGTGGCTGAGACATTAATGGTGAGACGTCAGCGGGCTGAAGTTGATAAAGACTAACTAGAATTGAACGATGAGTGTTTTTAGTCGCTTCCATGATGGGCCACTTCGTACAGCGAAAGAGTGGGTCTCACGCTTGGATAGGTTTTCGGAGTATGGCGACCAGTCTAATGGTCTGAATGGGTCTGCCAGTCCTGAAACTATCGAGGCATTAGAAGAGATCCTTATTTCAGCCGACGTTGGGGTGTCAGCAACTGAGCATATCGTAGCGGCAGTGCGGAATGAATGGGGTGATGGTAAGAGTCTTAGGGAACTTATTGCGAAAGAGATCATTGGGATCTTCGAGGCGGCCGGTAACTGTCAGACGAAAATAAAATCACCAAGGGTTATTCTTGTCGTTGGAGTTAACGGGACTGGTAAAACAACTACGGTCGGTAAGCTAGCGAAACTGCTAAGTCTAGAGGGAAAAAACTCGCTTATATGTGCAGGTGATACGTTTCGTGCTGCGGCTGGTGATCAACTTGAGATCTGGGCGCACCGCGCGGGTGCGGGCATCGTACGTGGACAGGTTGGCACGGATCCGGCAGCTGTGGTTTTTGATGCTATCCGGTCGGGGAAGGCACAATCGAAGGATGTCATCATTATTGATACGGCTGGACGCATGCATAATCGAGTTAACCTCATGACCGAACTTGGAAAGATAAGGAGGGTGGCATCACGCCAGGTTGATGGTGCACCACACGAAGTGCTTCTTGTCCTAGACGCCACTGTGGGTCAGAATGGCTTGATTCAGGCGCGGGAGTTTGTGAAACTGGTTGGTGCTAACGGTGTGGTACTGACGAAAATAGATGGAACGGCGAAAGCTGGTATAGCCATAGCAATAGCAGCAGAATTGAAGATTCCTGTGAGGTATGTCGGTATAGGTGAGGGAATAGACGATCTTCTGCTCTTTTCTGAGCGAGATTATGTCAACACCCTCTTTGAAGTTTCCTAGAGTCGAGCAGTGCAGAAGGTGTGTAGGTTATGTCCGATAGGGAGTATATGGATCAGGCACTAAGGTTAGCCGCTCTTGGGCGTGGAGATACCAATCCCAACCCGATGGTGGGCGCTGTTGTAGTGTCACCATCTGGGACTGTTGTTGGAACTGGCTACCATAAACGGGCCGGCCTAGATCACGCGGAAGTCTTAGTGCTCAGAGAGGCCGGACAACAATCAGAAGGTGCAACACTCTACTGCACTCTTGAGCCATGTTGCCACACTGGTCGTACCGGGCCATGCGTTGAGCGTATCGTTTCTGCCGGAATCTCCCGTGTTGTGATAGGGGTTGAAGATCCCAATCCTTGCGTAGACGGTAAAGGCGTTCGGTATTTGAGAGAACATGGAATCGATGTTGACATCGGTGTTTGTCGCCTGGAAGCGACTCGGTTGAACGAAACCTTCTTTACCTTCGTAGGGAAGGGTCGACCTTTTGTAACAATGAAGGTGGCTTCAAGTCTCGATGGACGAATTGCAGCGAGGCCTGGTATGAGGACCAGACTTACCTCTAAGGAATCAGATCAGCGGGTCCATCTATTGAGGAGTGAAGTTGATGCAATTGGCGTTGGATCGGGAACAATCGTAGCTGACGATCCTCTACTAACTGTGAGAGGAGTGCATCGCTCAAGGCCTTTATGGAGAGTTGTATTTGATACAAGGTTACAAATGAAGCCATCAGCCCGTGTGCTCTCGACGCTTGAAGCGGGACCGGTCATAATTGTTACAACTGAGGAGGGTGTTTCTAAGGCTCCAAACCGGGCTCGGTCTCTGAGAGTGGCTGGGGCTAGACTAGAGATTCTGAGCGCGCGGGATATTAAGGCTGCGATGGAAAGGCTTGCTTCTTTGGATATTACATCACTTTTGTTGGAGGGCGGTGCTGAACTCCATAAGGCCGCGTGGCTGGGCGGAGTGGTTGATCGTGTGCAGATGTATATCACACCA
Organism: Vicinamibacterales bacterium; assembly: GCA_965249535.1. Taxonomy (GTDB): domain Bacteria; phylum Acidobacteriota; class Vicinamibacteria; order Vicinamibacterales. Next base: position 364,449 of record OZ252241.1, on the reverse strand, counting down.
ACGAAACTTGGTGCACAGGGCGTTCCTTGGTTTCCTGGTCAGAAGTTTTCGTTTTCGGGCTTGAAAGACCTTCGAGTGGAAGTAATTGGGCCAGATGTCTTAATAGAGGGGTATGTTTACAGGACTAATTGAAACACTTGGTACCGTAGCGGAGATTAAGCCCATTGATCTTGGATGCCGATTGGGTTTGAGCACGGGTCTTGTACAGGATGTACGGACTGGTGAAAGCGTTGCTGTAAATGGTGTGTGCCTGACGGTCAGCGCGGTCATTACTAATGAGCTGTATGTTGATGTTTCACCTGAAACCGCTCGACTGACGACACTAAGATCATTGAATCAAGGTAAAATTGTTAACATTGAAAGACCGTTACGTGCAGATGGTCTAATGGGCGGTCACTTCGTGCAGGGACATGTCGATGGAATGGGTAGGATTGAGAGGATTCAGCGGGAAGGAGAGCATCATTGGTTAACGGTGGAGTTCCCAGAATCACTAACGCCTTACATCGTACATAAGGGATCAATCGCAGTTGACGGCATTAGCTTAACTGTTGATGGAATAACTAATAACCGTTTTAAAGTTCAGTTAGTTCCGTACACGTGGGAAAATACAAATTTGAAGGTAGCCTCTCCTGACGAACTCGTAAATATCGAGTGTGACATTATTGGCAAGTATGTTGTTGGGGCGGTTAAATTGGCAGGTTTTAAAGCGGTTGCTTCGTCGCAAGGTGTAATAAGCTAATAGAAAAAACGATGCCTGATCAAAAACGTAAGAATCGTCAGAGACGAGCTTTACCGTCTTTAAGGATCGCTGACCGGCCGGCCCGCAATGGTCCATTTGCTTCAATCGAGGAAGCGTTGGAGGCAGTTCGGCTAGGTAAACTTATCGTCGTTGTGGATGATGAGGATCGAGAGAATGAAGGTGATCTGACTATAGCTGCAGAGAAGGTGACTCCAGCCGCAATCAATTTCATGGCTCGCTACGGGCGCGGACTGATCTGTATGCCGACGACGGGCGAGCGGCTTGAGGAGTTGGATGTTCCTTTGATGGTGAATAAAAACACGGCGCGATTCAGCACTGCTTTCTGTGTTTCCATCGAGGCAAGGCATGCAACGAGCACAGGTATTTCGGCCGGTGATCGCGCTGCAACTGTTCGAGTGGCCATCGATCCGAAATCGACTCCTAGTGATCTAGCACGACCGGGGCATATGTTTCCACTGAGAGCGCGGTCTGGAGGGGTTCTTGTTCGAGCTGGACAGACGGAAGCTGCAGTTGATCTGGCGCGGATAGCTGGGTTCTATCCGGCGGGTGTGATTTGCGAAATTATGAACGACGACGGAACGATGGCTCGTGTGCCAGATCTTACTAAGTTTGCTCAACGTCACAAGATGTTAATTATAACGATCGCAGATCTCATCAAGTACCGAATGCGACACGAGCGACTTGTCAAACGAATAGCTGTGGCCGATCTACCAACGGAGAACGGACCCTTTAGGGTATTCGCTTATCAAAGCGTGATCGATAAGGAGACACACATTGCTTTGGTTCGTGGTGATTTGCGTGAAGGTCTGGACGTCATAATACGTGTTCATTCAAGGTGCCTCACTGGGGATGTTTTTCATTCGTCTCGATGCGACTGTGGACAACAGCTTGACGCAGCGATAAAACGTATAGCGGCTGAGGACCGTGGTGTGCTGTTGTATTTGAATCAGGAAGGTCGAGGAATTGGGTTAGCTAATAAAATTCGTGCTTATGAGCTTCAGGATGAAGGATTGGATACCGTTCAAGCTAACGAGCGATTGGGATTCAAACCCGATCAGCGAGACTATGGCATAGGAGCTCAGATTCTTAGAGATCTTGGCGTGCGCAGTATGAGACTGCTTACGAATAACCCAAGAAAATTTATTGGCCTGGAAGGCTATGGCTTGTCCGTCGTGGAATCTGTGCCGCTCGAGGTACCCGTGTCTGAAATGACGAGGAACTATCTCAAGACTAAGAAGGAGAAGCTTGGTCATAAGCTCTCTTCAGTTTAGGATTTGAATCTCAGGGCGAGTGAATTGACAGCGGTTAAACCAGCGGGTTACGGTAACCGCTTATGCTGGAGTCGTTTAACTCAGGCAGCTGATACCTCCCCCGACTAACAGGATATTTCCATCCTACGTGAACAAGAATTGAAAAAGGTCGATGACGATGGAGCGTCAATAAGCGTTGACTGTCGTGCTCGTCTCCTTTTGACAAGCAAGATTAGAGTTATATAAGAGAAATCATGTTCGAGTCTCTCAGTGATCATCTGAACCAGGTGTTTAAATCGCTCCGCGGTGAGGTTCAGTTAACTCCTGAAACTATTGAGGTAGCGCTTAGGAAAATTCGGATGGTTCTTTTGGAGGCGGACGTTAACTTCAAGGTAGTCAAAGCTTTCACCGACCGGGTTAAAGATCGGGCTATGAATCGGCGAGTTCTTAACAGCCTAACTCCGGGTCAACAGGTTGTAAAGATTGTCCGAGATGAAATGTTGGTGTTGTTTGGTGGAACAACCGAAGATCTCACACAATCACGACGATTACCGAGAGTTGTTCTGATCCTAGGATTACCTGGAACAGGAAAGACAACGACTATTGCAAAGTTGGGGCATTTATTTTCGAAACAAGGCCACCGTCCTTTACTTGTTTCAACGGATGTTCGGCGACCCGCTGCGCTTGCACAGCTGACCACACTCGCGGCTAATTCTAACCTTCAGATGTGTGGGGGCTGCGGAGAACTTGACGCTGTCACTAGGGCTAGAGGTGCATTAAGGGAAGCCAAAGATAGAGGTTCTGACATATTGCTGATTGACACAGCAGGCAGCTTTCATAACAACGATCTGTTAATGACGGAGCTCAGACGGATCAAGATGGCGGTTGAGCCGTTGGACATACTTTATGTCGTTGATGCGATGGCTGGACAGGATGCGATTAAGAGTGCGGGTGACTTCCATCGTAACGTTGGAATAACAGGTGTGATTCTGACAAAGATGGACGGTGATGCTAGAGGCGGCGCTGCGCTTTCGGTAGTTTCGGTTGTGGGTGTTCCAATTATCTTCATTGGAACCGGTGAAAGAGTTGATGATTTTGGACCGTTTCATCCGGAACGTATGCTGTCACGGATACTGGGGATGGGAGATATTCTGTCGCTTGTAGAAAAAGCGGAAAAGGTGGTTCAGAAGGAAGCAGCCGAGCGGCTTGAGAGTAAGGCCCGGCTTGAAAAGTTTACTCTTGAGGATTTTCTTGAACAGTTGGTAATGATCAGGAAGATGAGGCCACTTCACAAAGTTATTGAGCTTCTTCCAAGTCAAGGAGTTACCAGCTTGCAGAAGATGGCGTCTGGTGCGTTAGTGTCGGAAGAATTTGTCCGAGTTGAAGCTATACTTAATTCGATGACCCCGAAGGAACGTAGCAACTACCGAATCCTGAGTGGAAGCCGACGAAGACGGATCGCCAAGGGGAGCGGCACATCAGTGGAAGATATTAATAGATTATTAAAGCAATTCGTGCAGATGTTGAAAATGTTAAAGGTTGCTGGTTGTGGGGTAGTTTCAGGTCGGAAAAGAAAGAAACTGAGCTATCAGGAGACGTTGTTCGGAGCCAATTTTGGTGTTCGCTGAAGAGCCAAACATGGGATTGCTGAAAGCGAAGAATATCCAGCAGTTGAGGACAGATTGCAGAGCAGCCTAAGATTAAATGTGTGATGCGGAAACTGGAGTCTGGATCCGTAGAAGTGGAGGAGACAGTATGTTAGCGATTCGAATGAGGCGGATGGGGTCTAAAAAGAAACCGTTCTTTCGAGTGGTTGTTGTCGATTCACGTGCGCCACGCGATGGTCGATCGGTTGAGGTGCTAGGTCACTATGATCCACGAAGTGAGTCAGAAGCAATGGTCGTCGATCGGGAACGCCTGACCCATTGGTTAGACCGAGGGGCGCGTCCGTCAGACACGGTACGTAGTTTGTTGGCTCGTCGCCGCACGGCCGATGCTCAGGACTCTTTATCTCTCATGGCTGATGGTTCTGCTTCATCATGAGTCGTACTAGAGACGTAGTTGAGTTGATTGCACAAGCCCTGACCAGTCGGCCAACAGAGGTTAAAGTCACTGAGTCAGAGTATGGAGGCCGCACTGTCGTTGAATTGAGAACTGCACCTTCAGATTTAGGACGACTAATTGGCAGAAATGGACGAACGGCAGCCGCTGTACGAGCATTGGCAATGATGGTTGGAGAACAGGAAGGTAAAACAGTTAGCGTGGAATTCATAGATTCGGCTTCGGTCAGGCGATGACGAGCACTAACTGGGACGAGATGGTGCTGGTTGGGTTAGTCGCTAGGCGGCATGGAAACCGTGGACAGATTATAGTGAATCCAGAAACAGATTTTCCGGAAAAGCGGTTTCAGGTCGGCCATACTCTTTACACACGGTTAGGAGATCGCATTGAGGAGATGACAATAACTGCAGTGAGGTTTCAGAAAGGTCGCCCGATCATTGGATTCCGTGGAGTCATAACTTTTGAGGATGCGGATAAATTGGCTGGATCGGAGTTAAGAATTCTAAGTGAGACTCTCACTAAGTTGCCGGATAACATGTACTATCGCCATGAACTTATTGGATGTGAAGTTCGAACAGAAGATTGTGTGACTATTGGAACGGTTGCGGAAGTGGAAGGACCAATCGAGAAGAGTTATTTGGTTATTCGTGAAAATGGGGAAATTATGGTGCCTCTAACCGCTGCGATCTGTAGTCGAATCGATCTCATGGCACGCGTAATCACGATCGCTCCTCCGGAGGGATTATTGGAACTAAATCGGTAGGAGGCCTGATGGAGGGTTCGGTGAAATTTGACATCGTGACAATATTTCCGAAGATGGTGGATCCCTTACTGAGAGAGGGGATAATAGGCCGTGCACTGAAACGAGGTTTGGTTGACGTCAAAGTGCACGATCTGCGTGATTTTACTGAGGATCGACATCGTGTGGTGGATGATGAGCCTTATGGGGGAGGGCCTGGAATGGTGCTCAAACCGGAGCCACTCCTGCGTGCAGTTGACTTCATAAAAAAGAACAGAGGACAACCTGGAGTAGTGGCTTTGACCTCACCGCAAGGCCATTGGTTTTCTCATGATGTAGCGTTGCGGTTGAGCCGTGTGAAGCATTTAGTGATATTGTGTGGCCGGTACGAGGGTATCGATGAACGCGTAAGAGAGCGCGTGGCTACGGAAGAGATTTCGATTGGTGACTACGTACTTAGTGGGGGAGAATTACCAGCCGTCGTTATTCTAGACGCAGTGGCACGTTTAATACCAGGTGTCGTTGGTGACGAGCACTCAGTAGTTGAAGAATCATTTGTCCGTCACCTCTTAGACTATCCACACTATACACGCCCAGCAGAGTTTCAAGCCCTTAAGGTGCCTCCTGTGTTACTCTCTGGACATCATGCTGAAATTAGGCGATGGCGAAAGCGTGAGGCGGTTCGGCGGACTCTCGAACGGCGACCAGATTTGCTGGCGACGGCAGCACTTGACGAAGAAGAACGTGAATTGTTACGAGAACTACAAGACGGACGGGAATCTGGAGCGCGACTATGAAGGATGTCGAGACTATAGAAAAACAACAATTGGTAAAGCGACCTGCGATTAAACCTGGAGAGACCGTGAGGGTTTATGTCAAAGTTCGTGAAGGTGAAAAGGAACGATTGCAGGTATTCGAGGGAATTGTGATTGCCATGCACCGTGGTGGTGCTCGTGCGTCGTTTACTGTTCGTAAGGTGTCTTTTGGTCAGGGCGTTGAGAGAATCTTTCCGTTACATTCACCTATTGTTGATCGTATTGAAATAGTGCGAGCTGCCAGAGTACGACGTTCGAAGCTGTATTTTTTGCGAAAATTGAGTGGCAAAGCGGCTCGAATGCGCGAACAGCGACGAGTTGGCTGAGTGATTGGGTCGATGGGTCGATCCAGGGCACTACGAACCGTTGAGAATTCGCTCAGGAGAATGGGCTACGCACGTGTAGCTGGCGTTGATGAAGCCGGTCGAGGTTGTCTCGCTGGCCCAGTAGTTGCGGCTGCTGTTGTTCTTGATCCAACGAGATACATTCCAGGACTCCGTGACTCTAAACTATTGTCTCCAAAAGAGCGCGGTCGTCTTTACGAAAAGATTCTAGCTGCGTCAGAGTGGGCTACGGTTGCGGTTGAGGCAGACGAGATCGATCGACTCAACATTCATAAAGCTTCTCTCCTGGCTATGCGTGATGCTGTGATTTCGCTACACGCACTTCCAGATTTTGTACTGGTCGATGCATTTAGCATCCCGGATTTATTAGTTCCGCAACGCGGTATAGTTAAAGGCGATAAACGTTGTGCGGTCATTGCTGCCGCCTCAATCATTGCAAAAGTAACACGCGATCGGCAGATGGAAGTCCTACACGGTAGGCATCCCGAGTATGGATTTGATCGTCATAAAGGATACGGAACAGCCGTCCATTTTGATGCGATCGCCAAGTTTGGTTGTTCAGGCGTTCATCGACGTTCGTTTGGTCCTTGTTCTTGAATCAAGAAAGCTGGACAATCTAATTTTGTTATAAAGCACCAGTTGATAATGATTGGTGGTTTATGCTGACCTGCATATTGAGTGCCGATATTATTTAAGAACTATGAACAGTGTTCTTTCAAAGCTTGGACGACGGCCTTTAGTATATTTAGTAACAGACCGTCATCGGTTACTTGATCCCACCAACTACTATGAATCAAGGAAATCCATTGTTGAACTTGTGAGGCAAGCTGGACAAGCAAACATAGACTTAGTTCAGATTAGGGAACGTGATCTTTGTGGGCACGCCTTAATGGAGCTAGTGAAACATTGCATTGATGTGGTTAGGGGAACGTCGACCAAGATTATCGTCAACGATCGTCTGGATGTGGCGTTGGCGGCTGGAGCTTCTGGTGTGCACTTAAGATCTGATTCAGTTCAGAGTTTGAGAGTGAGAGCGGTGACACCGCCTGGGTTTATTCTGGGCCGTTCGGTGCACGATTTAAGGGAAGCTGAGCTTGTTGCACGGAATGAAGGACTAGATTATTTGATTTTAGGTAGTGTTTTCTGCTCGGCGTCAACACAAACTGGTCGGGCACCGATTGGTGTGAATCAATTATCCCAGATCGTCCGGTCGGTTTCTGTTCCGATCTTGGCTATTGGTGGAGTAACGCTTGAGAACGTTGAGATGGTGGCTCGTACAGGCGCTGCTGGAGTGGCCGCTATTGGACTTTTTAGTGATTGCTTAGTACTGGCTGATAAATCGTCTGGAGGCAGATTGAAAAGAGTAGTAGAAACCATTAGGCGATCGTTTGACAGTAGAGATCCTGTCGTCTAAAGTTGTGTCGACGTCATGACATGTCATTTTAAATTCATGGACTGTACTCTTTTAGATAAGCTGAGATTTCCGTATGGACTTTGGAGCTGAATTACGGCAGGCTCGTGAGAAACGGGCAATCTCTCTGAGAGAGATTGCTACCGTAACGAAGATTTCGACGGTAATCCTAGAGGCGCTAGAAACAAACAATGTTTCTAGGTTGCCAGGTGGAATCTTTACTCGGGCGTTCGTGCGGTTATATGCAGCGGAGGTTGGTCTCAATCCTGAACTGACTGTGCAGAAGTTTCTAGAAGAGTTTCCAGAGGATGATATTGATGGACAGGCCCCCCATACAGGAACAGTCGATATGTTCGGCAAGCGAAGGAAACCGCTCGCTACCGCAGGGCGCTTGGCGTTTTGGGGCCTTGGCGTAGTTATTTTATTGGTGTATTTGACGTCGAATGGAGAAGAGAATTCAGTTCAGCCCCAGGGGCGAAGAAGTGATGAGGAGATTGTAGCGCCGAACACTGTGCGACGATCACCTTTGCCAAGCAATGATCTCGTTGATCGGTCAAGAGTGGAGCCAATCAGGATTACCTCACCACTGATGATCGACATCCAACCCAAAGGTTTATGCTGGGTTTCGCTCACTCTGGATGGTGAAAGCTCTTTTGCTCGACTAATGCAAGTTGGCGAGAGAGAAATCGGACATGCTGAACGTGAAATTGTCGTTACTGTTGGAGATGCCGGCACATTTGGTTTTACAATCAACCACAGACAGGGACTTCCACTCGGTGAGTCTGGAGAGGTTGTGACTGCCAGGATTAGTCTTGACAACCTAAATGATTTTCTAACGCAATGACTCTTGACGTGATGTTTGTCTACGATGTTGTGGCTACAGTCAAAATGAGCGAAGCAAGCTTGTAGTCTGCTAGTTAGCAGTTATCGACAGTTGCGTTGCTGGAAACGTCAGAGGTTGCGGCGCTTTTTCTCTTTAGTTTTTCGTTGGGTCGCCCATTCAGAGCGCATCTGTGACAATCCGTCCATATAGACTGCAGCGCGCTCTCGTTCACCCTCTGTTTTTAATGACTTAAGAAGTACGATGGCTCGAGTCAGATCACGTTGAATTGTTCCTGGGTTCGTTCTGTTATAGATCTTCTTTATTGTCGAGAATGTGCTCATTGATCTAATCCATGTGGCAAGGATTACCGAGGGGCCTTACATTGTGTAGGCTACTCTTGTTTTGATTACCCGATTCGAAAAGTCAGCAGGAGCTATTACGGCTCGTTTCACTTATCTACTTCTAGTGTGACTCCCCTGGAGTCGATCTTGTAGTCGAGAATCAAACAACCGGAATCTTCTAGGGTTCTCCGTACCTTTGGAATCGCTGGTGGATCCGCAAAAAACAAGAGACAACCACCACCTCCGGCCCCGCAAACTTTAGCCGCAGCAGAGCCGGCGGCATGAGCACGTTCAATTAGTGCTTCTATTTCTGGCGTAGTTATCTGCGGTGCGAGATGTTTTCGGCTGTCCCACTCTAAAGCTATCTGGTGACCAACTTCACCCCAATCGCCTCTCTGTAGAGCCTTTCTCATGTTAATCGCAATGTCACGGATTTTCTCGAAGTGTTCAAAAATATCACGATCGCCATCAATGTGCCGCTTGATCATTTCCCAGTTGTTTATGCTTGAATGACGAGATGACCCTGTGTAAGCAAGAAGGATTCGGCTCTCAATGTCCACCGGATCAATATCTAGTATGACTCGATGGACACCTGCAGAACCAAGTTCGATGGCTGAGATCCCGCCGTAGATGGCAGGGTAATAATCTTGGATACCTGTTGGGACTTTAATAACTTGGGCCTCCGTGTTCATAGCAATTCTTATCAATTGTTCATCCGAATGTTCAATTCCTTGCCATTTAGCTAGTGAACTGTGAATCGCTATGTTTAAAGCTGAGGAGCCGGCAATGCCAGCTCCGATTGGCGAATCTGATCTTGTTAAGAGATTGATGTTTGTTCCTCCAAGGGACTGTAAGATTAACGCTGCTAGACGGAAGTCTGAGTTGTGCCCCAATTCGAACGGTTCGCGTAGCTCACACGATAGGCCAGTGTCGAGTGATCGAATGTAGAGTCGGTCGTCTTGACGTTCAGAAATCGTACAATACGCGCGTAAAGTGATAGCGGCGTTTAATGTTTGGGCGCCCTGGTGGTAAAGATATAAGGGCCAGATGTCTAATGTACTGCCGGCAAGGTCAATACGCGTAGGGGCTGAGGCTGTTACGTGCATAGCAGCATTATAATAGCTACGACAGTCGGCAATGTGGAGTGTGATCCTAAGTGTTATCAAGAGATCTGCGTAAACAGCTAGGGGAATTAGTCATTGTGGGATTTAAGGACCTGTCGATGTCAAGAGAGCTTCGTGCCGTAGCAGAGGAATTCGGTCTTGGTGGTGTGATTCTCTTTTCACGGAACGTCAAGGAACCAAAACAATTAGTTGAACTTACAGAAGAGGTGCAGACACTCAGGCGAGAATTGCCCCTTTGGATAAGTGTCGATCAGGAAGGAGGTCGAGTCGCAAGACTCCGGTCACCGTTTACTGAATGGCCTCCTATGAAAACCTTGGGGCATAGCGGTGACGAGTGCTTAGTTGAAAGGTTTGCTCGTGCACTTGCAACTGAATTATCGGCGGTTAGAATTTCATTGGACTATACACCAGTGCTGGATATTCAGACGAATCCTAACAATTCTGTTATTGGTGATCGAGCGCTGTCATCAAACGTTGAACAAGTGGCTAGGTTTGGGTCAATTATAATCAGAACACTCCAAGAGTATGGCGTGGCCGCCTGTTGCAAACATTTTCCTGGTCACGGTGATACGACTGGTGATTCTCACATTGAATTGCCTGTAATTGATCATTCGGCGGATCGTCTAAGAGCTGTTGAGTTGGTTCCTTTTGTATCAGCTATCGAGTCAGGAGTGGCCCTCATCATGACTGCACATATTTTGTTTCAAGCATTTGATTCTGAGCAACCAGGAACTCTCGCTAGGTCTGTGATTCATGACTTGCTTCGAAATGAAATGCGATATGAAGGTTTGGTTATAACGGATGATCTTGAAATGGGTGCGATACGCAACCTGTATTCCTTGGAAGAGGCTGCAGTTAGAGCAATTCGAGCAGGATGTGATTTGGTACTTTTGTGTGGCGATGATCATGATCAGCATGCGACCGTTCTTGAAGCTTTGATTCATGCTATCGAGTCTGATGAACTTTCAATCAAAAACATAGAAGCGTCTCTGGCCAGAAATCAAAAAGCCAAAAGGTACTTCTCAGAGCAAGTGAAGAGGCCAGATAGCGTAACTGATCGCCTGGATGCATTAATTGGTCAGGATGAGCATTTGGAGATTGCGAATGAGATGGCGAGGTACCTCTAGGTGGAAATGCTTAAACCCCGTGCGTTGCGATCTGGTGACCGGCTAGCTGTGGTGGCTCCGTCGAGTTCGTTTGATCGTCAATTGTTTGACATTGGCCTTGCGGAGCTTAGGCGACTTGACTTTGAACCCGTCGTGTATGAACAGGTTTTTCATCGCAGCGGTTATTTTGCTGGAACGGCAGATGTTCGGGCAGCTGCGGTCAGAACGGCCTGGCGGGATCCGTCAATTGCTGGAATCATAGCTGCACGAGGAGGATACGGGAGTGTCCACTTATTGCCATTATTGAGTGCGAATGAAGCAAGACAGGCGCGAAAGGTTTTTCTTGGGTACAGCGACATTACATCTCTTCTTGTATATCTAACAACACATTGTGGTCTTGTTAGTTTTCACGGACCGATGTTAGCAACGAATTTTGGACTCGGTCAGACTGGATATGATCGAGAGACACTTCTCGGATGTTTAATGAGAACTAAACCTTTTGGCGAAATTGAATGCCGAGGACTCGAAACGATTAATAAAGGTGAAGCGGTGGGCATGTTACTAGGCGGAACATTGTCGCAGCTTGTTTCATCACTCGGAACACCATTTGCGTTTACTCCTTCCACTGGGTACGTTCTATTCATTGATGAAATCGGCGAGAAGCCGTATCGTCTTGACCGAATGTTGACTCAGTTACGTCAGAGTGGAGCGATTGCTAGGGCTTCAGCTGTAGTTTTTGGCGAACTATTAAAGTGTGACGATCCACCGTTAGATTTACGAGCAAGCACGGTAGTTGCCGATCTATTGAATGATTTTTCTGGTCCCGTTGTGTTTGGTTTTCCATCTGGACATACGAGTGGTCCAACTTTGACATTACCACTCGGGGTGCGAACGCGAGTTATTGCTGGTGCTCACCCTCGAATAGTAATTGAAGAGCCGGCGGTTGAGTGATTAAAGAAGTTTCTCCGAAGATTCTACAAGCTAGGATGACTCGATAAAATGGATGTCAGATAAAAGTAGCGTTACATATTCCCAATGAGGTTGCAATAGGGTAGTGAAGGTACATCTTATTGGTATCTGTGGAACTGCGATGGCAACTCTTGCTGCAATGTTTAAGCAGAAAGGGTTCTATGTGCAGGGTTCTGACAAAGAATTCTATCCACCGATGAGTGAATTCTTAGTAGAACAGAAAATTTTAGTGCTAGAAGGATACCGCGCAGATCACATTTCTGACGACATTGATTTTGTCGTTATTGGGAATGCGGTATCGCGAGGTAATCCTGAAGTTGAGGAGGTTTTAGATCGAAAGATTCATTACTTTTCACTGCCGGAAGCGATCAGGGATCATTTTTTATGGGGCCGGAAGACTATTGTTGCTGCTGGCACCCATGGAAAGACCACGACGGCGTCACTTATAGGATGGCTTTTAGCGAAGGGAAATCTTGACCCAAGTCTTATGGTCGGCGGCATTGCTTTAAATTTTGGTACTAGTTTTCGTGTTGGTTCAGGTTCGGCATTTGTTATTGAAGGTGACGAATACGACAGTGCATTTTTCGACAAAACCGCAAAGTTTCTTAAGTATATTCCAGATATTGTGATTATTAATAATGTGGAATTTGATCATGCAGACATATATCCGGACCTTGATTCTATTCGGGTTACATTCAGACGACTGATAACTCTAATTCCAAGAGGAGGATTGTTAATTTTGGGGGGTGATAGCCAAGACGCGCTAGATTTGGGCTCGGTTGCTCATTGTAAGGTTGAAACATTTGGGCTGTCAGACTCTTTAGACTGGCAGGCAAAGGAAATTGCTATCAGACCGTCCGGTACGAAATTTAATGTTTATCGAAGAGGCAGTTTATTTGAAAGAGTGGAGGTGCCACTGCTAGGTGCCTTCAATGTACGCAATGTAATTGGATCCATTGCCGCGGCATCAGCTGTTGGCTTGACTCCAGGGATGTTAGTTGAGGGACTAAGTCAGTTTCGCGGTGTTAGACGGAGGCTCGAGTTGAGGGGCACGGTAGGTGGCATTAATGTGTATGACGATTTTGCACACCACCCAACAGCCGTTGAGGAAACACTCAAGGCGGTAAAGGAGGCGTATCCTGGCCGTCGTCTGTGGGCGGTGTTCGAGCCGAGATCGGCAACGGCTTGTTCTCGAGTATTCGAGAGTGAGATTAGCGAGGCTCTATCTTTAGGAGACGAAGTTATACTCGGCAAGGTGTTTCGATCAAAGTTGGTAACGGGGAAAAGACTTTCTGAAAAGGAGGTCGTATCTGAGCTAATCCTTAGAGGAACGCACGCCAAATATATTCCTGAGGTCAAAGAAATTATAACGACAGTGGTAAACGAGAGTCGAGATGGTGATGTGGTCGTTATCATGTCGAATGGTAACTTTGAAGGAATTCATGGCCGCTTACTTAAAGCTTTGAGGGAGAAGAGCAACAGCAGTCTGGTTTAATAGTTCGAGTTTATCCGAAATAGAGAATGCTATGGAAGGTTTGAAAGTCCATCTCGCTGGTGATTCTGCGATTGTCGTTGAACTTGGATCTAGCGTAGAAGTTTCTATTAATAAGAGTGTAATCGCATTTGCGGACGCGATTAGGAAGGCCAGGTACGAGGGCGTACGTGATGTTATGTCGGCTTACTGTTCGGTAACAGTTTACTTCGACCCAGTTTTAAGTAACCTGGAGCGACTGACAAGCGAGTTGGAAAGGCTGTCAGAAAATATTTCTGAGACGACTGAGGATAGTGCAAGGTTGGTTAAGATCCCAGTTGTTTATGGAGGTGAATACGGACCAGACCTTGAAGAGGTAGCAGCTTTTGGAGAATGCTCGGAGGCAGAATCAATAGAACTACATTCGAGATCAGATTATCGAGTCTATATGGTTGGATTTTTACCTGGGTTTGCCTATATGGGTCCCGTTGATTCAAGGATAGCCATGCCAAGACGAGAAGCACCAAGATTGAAGGTTCCAAAAGGAACAGTAGGAATAGCTGGAAAACAAACTGGGATCTATCCGATGGAGTCACCTGGAGGTTGGCGGTTAATAGGCCGAACTCCGCTGAGTACCTTCGATAGTAAACGAAGTGAACCTTTTCTGATCAGAGCAGGAGACACAGTCAAGTTTGAATCTATCTTAGAAGATGAATTTGAGGTTCTTGAAGATGCTAGTTTAAAACTTTCGGCGGTTTGAGGATAGATTAATTACATGTCCGTTCGCATAATGAAGCCTGGCATGCTCACTACTGTGCAAGATGAAGGCCGATGGGGTTACCAAAATCTTGGTGTATCGGTCGCAGGTCCAATGGATCGGGTATCACATCGTTTATCCAATTTACTTGTTGGAAACCGTCGGTGGGCCGCAACGTTGGAAGTAACGCTTATCGGGCCTGAGCTTGAGTTTGAACGTGAGACGGTGTTTGTGGTTACCGGCGCTGAATTTTATCTCACACTTAATGATGTGGAAATTCCTATGAACACGCCTACGAGGACACGAAGAGGATCGGTCCTTCGTCTGAAAGAACGGCGACGGGGCGCGCGGGCGTATGTTGCTGTGAGGGGAGGGTTTAATGTTCCTTTGGTTCTTGGTAGTCGGTCGACCCATCTTGCAAGTTGTACAGGAGGAGTAGATGGTAGAGCACTGGTTTCAGGAGACAGGATTCCCGTGGGTGAAGTGGATCCAACTATTAAGATTCCTAATCAAGTAAAACAGTCTACTGACATGTTGCCGGTGAAGGGCGCTTACCTTCGTGTAATGATGGGACCACAGGAGAAAGAATTTTCTGCAGAGTCTTTGGAGACGTTACGGACTGCACGTTATGAGATTACACCGCAATCAAACAGAATGGGTTATCGTTTGGCTGGTCCCTGTCTCTACTATCGAACCGGAGGTAGTGTGCTTTCAGACGGAACGCCGATAGGATCAGTTCAGGTTCCGCCGGCGGGTGAACCTATTCTGCTTATGGCAGATGGACAAACATCTGGTGGCTATCCAAAAGTTTCGACTGTAATTACTGCTGATTTGTCTCTGGCCGGTCAATTAGCGCCAGGTGATTGGATTCAATTTTCCGTTTGTGATCACGCGACGGCAGTTAGGGCGTTGATTGCGCAGGAAAGATTTCTCATGGAGTAATTATCTTTCTAATTGTGCTTTGCGTGGATATCATCCGGAGGTTATTTGTTGATAATTGATAAGCTCTTGGATTCTCTTGAGTTGACTTTTGGTACCGATCGAGTGAGTAGAGATGCTCAATTGGCACCGTTAACGACGCTACGTGCTGGAGGAATTGCTGATTGTCTCGTTGAGGTTAGGAACTCTGGCGAGGTCGTTACTTGTTTGGAAGTTGCTCATGAAAGCGCTATACCCGTTACACTTTTGGGAGGTGGCTCAAACGTATTGATTGGAGACCACGGTATTCGTGGTTTAGTGATTCGAATTCGAGGAGGTAAAATTAATCATTTAGAATCTGAGGTAGTCCAAGCCGACGCCGGGACGTCGATTAACGGCCTTGTGCGATGGACTATTAATAGGGGATTTGGAGGACTTGAGTCCTGGGCGGGAACACCTGGTACGGTTGGTGGCGCGATCTACGGCAACGCCCATTTCGATGGACGATTAATGAGCGATGTTGTGCAGTCGGTAGGAGTGGCGGAGCGAAGTGGGCAAGTAAGGGAGATGCCTGGTAAGGCGATGGAGTTTGAGTACGATTACAGTCGGCTTCAACGAACTGGTGAAGTTCTGTTATGGTCAAAATTTTGTGTTGTGGAAAGTTTAAGCCCAGGTCTACTTAGGGAGATGGCGCGGCGTTCTCTGGCCTACAGAAAGCGAACGCAACCGCTGGACGCTTCCAGTGCGGGATGTGTGTTTAAGAATCCTGTTCGAGAACGTGATCAGTTGCTGGAAGGAGTATCTTGTTCGGCTGGAGAATTAATTGATCGTGCTGGACTGAAAGGACGGAGGATCGGGCAAGCCTGTGTTTCTCACACACACGCAAATTTTATAGTGAATGAAGGAGGAGCTACCTCACGAGACATTCGTTCTCTAGTAAACTTGTGTAAGGTTGAAGTGAGAAGAAAGTGTGGGGTAGATCTCAAAGAAGAGATTGTCTATCTGGGAGAATTTTAGAGATGAAACTATTAAGGCTACTT
Source organism: Vicinamibacterales bacterium (assembly GCA_965249535.1). Classification (GTDB taxonomy): domain Bacteria; phylum Acidobacteriota; class Vicinamibacteria; order Vicinamibacterales. Next base: position 348,520 of record OZ252241.1, on the reverse strand, counting down.
GAATCCGAGTATTTATCGCGAGAGTCGCCGACCAACTTTAAATTTCTAAGGAATGAATAGTGTTTATACGTAAGGTTTCAGTATGAGTGATGCAACAAATCCTCGAAAGAATTCCAAGGTATCTACACTCCTTATTGAGGGTGGACATAAATTATCTGGACGTGTGGCGGTCGAAGGAAATAAGAATGCGGCACTTCCGTTGCTTGCTGCGTGTATGTTGACTGACCATCCATGCGTTCTGACAAATGTGCCACGCATTTCTGATGTCGGAGTGATGGTTCAGCTGTTGGTTAGTTTGGGTGCGGATATAGAGGGTTTAGGGACGACAACATTACGAGTGTGTTGCAAGAACGTACTTTCGAATAGACCAGATCCTAATCTGGTCGGTCAATTGAGGGGATCGGTTCTTTTACTTGGACCATTGTTAGCTAGAATGGGAAGCGCTAGGCTAGAACCTCCTGGGGGTGACTTTCCTGGTCGACGAACATTAACTGAACACCTGCGAGCCCTTGAAGCCATGGGTGCTAAGGAGGTTGGTGGAGCAGCTCATGCGCTCGATGCACCAGACGGTTTGACAGGGGCGTCGATTTACTTCGAGGAGGCTTCAGTCACTGGCACTGAGACCGCGATTCTTGCAGCCGCGGCGGCTAAGGGTGCCACGGAGCTTCGACACTCTGCCTGTGAACCACATGTGATTGATCTTTGTCACTTCCTTCGTGAGATGGGTGTTGGGATTTCTGGTGATGGAACTCCAACGATACGGATTGACCCTCAACAACCACTCATTGGTGCTAATTACCGTCTTAGCGGAGATCACGTTGAAGCTGGAAGTTGGATGGTCGTCTCAGCTGTGACAGGTGGAGAGATAGAAGTCACTGGTGCTCGTTCGAGGGATATGGAACCGATCGCCGCCATTTTAAGGCGTATGAATGTAGCTTGTTTAGTTGAGGATGAAAGGATTTTGGTTGAACAATCAACACTGGTTGGTGGTCGACAGATAACTACCGGACCATGGCCAGGGTTTCCGAGCGATATGGTAAGTCTAACGACGGTGCTCGCTACACAAGCTGATGGCCGTACCTTAATTCATGACTGGATGTATGAACTCCGATTGTTCGCTTTAGAGCAATTGAGTGGAATGGGGGCGAATTTGTTTCTGTGTGATCCCCATCGCATTATTGTTGATGGACCACGTCAGCTGACCGGTCGAGGACTAGATAGTCGTGATCTCAGGTCGGGAATGGCACTGATTGCGGCCGCGTTAGCCGGGACTGGAGTTAGTCGAATTCGACCACTTGAGACGGTTGAGCGAGGTTATGGGCAGCTGGTAGACAGGCTCCGGTCACTTGGAGCGCACGTTGCCGTCGAAGTCGATTGAACCGTGATTAGTGGGTATCGTGCCACTATTCCTCAGCAACCTTTGTCTACTCAGTGGGTGGAAAGATAGGGGTAATGGGTATGGAAGGGGTGCTTCCAGGGTTCACTGGTTCAGACTCCAAAGGAGAGATGGAAAAAAGGAAGAGAGTTCTGAGATGAGTTACTCGGGCCTACCTCAAAGGGGCGGAGGTCTTCCTCTGCAAGATCGAGAACCCTGACAATGTGAGGTGTTAAGGTCAGAATGATATCAGTTTCCTGTGTCTGTCGACTGTTCCGAGCGAAGAGGCGTCCAATCAATGGGAGTTTACTAAGACCTGGGATCCCAGAAAGGGTGTCCCGCTCATCGTCTCTTATCAGACCCGCAAGAATGTTTGTTTCTCCGTCCCTGAGGCGGATGGTGGTGTTGATTAAGCGACTACCAAAGGTCGGAAGGTCTCCGAACCCAGTTCCAGAAATGTTACTGATTTCAACTTGTAGTGAAAGTGATACGTCATCATCATGATGAGTATGTGGTGTGATGTCGATATTCACACCGATTGGCTCATAAGTGAAGGAGGTTATCGGTTGTTGAGCGACGCCTCCGGCCGCAATCGGTACGAACGTCGAGACCGGTACAGGTATTCTTTCACCAAATCTAGCCTGCGCAGGTATACCTTCAGATGTTCTGAGACGAGGATTAGCAAGGACTCAAGTGTTTGCATCACTCTTCAACAGTCGATAAAAGAGGCTTGGAAGATTAGCTACCAGAACATCAGCTGTAGTTAAGTTTGTTAAATCGTCGATACTGAAATCTGGACGGGCTAGATTAAGTTGCCCAGCGATACCAGGCGATCCAGGCGAAGCGAATTGAAGACCAAACTCAGTTAAGGTCACTCGGTTAACTTCAAGTAATTATACAGCAATAATTACCTCAGGCCTTGCTTTGTCAATCGCTCTGATCAACTTACCGGTTGCGGCTATGCGATCAGGCGTATCCTTTATTGAAATAGCTCGTGTAGAGTTCATAGGAGCGATACTCCTAATGTCCATAACAAGGTGAAGTAATTCAATCGTTTCTGTCAAGTCTGCGTTGCTAAGATAGGATGTTTGTACTACTTCCTCTTCATAATCACCGCGTTTGGTCGGCGTATCTGGAATTATAGTTATGGTTTTAGGAGCAGTTATTCGGTAGAAGTTCCTTGTTGCGGCCAGGAGAGCTATGAATATATCGTCAAACGACGTTTCTCTTAACTCAACAGACAATAACCTGTCCTGAAAATCTGGGTCAAAGATGACGCTAATATTCGATAGGCGACCTAATACTGAGAAGATGCCTCTGCTGCTGGCATTTCGAAACACCATAGAATCCGGTAATTTAATATTTGTAAGGAGATTTAGGTCTGACGGACCTAACTCGCGTGCCCGATCGATTAAGGCCTCGAGTTCCGTTCGACCATCGTTTCGTGACTCCACTACAGTTTGAATCTTTTGGGTTACATCACGTAACTCTTCAGTAATACTTTCGCTTGTGGGATTCAATTGTGAAGCCATTCGATATTCGACGAGAGCTTCTTGGTATTTTCCAACGGCTACTAAACGACGACCCTGATTGGAATGGACCTCAGATGCACGGAGCTTGGCACGTTCAAGAGCCAAGGAAAGGTTTCGGTCATTAGGACGTATTTGGAGTGCCCTAGTGTATTCGACGACGGCCCGGTCATAATCCTTTTGCAGTTCAGCACGTTGACCACTACGGAACGGTCTCGTTGATGCGCAACCAACAAGAGTAACCAACAGTGTCAGTGCGCTGAACTTCCAGAGTATCTTTAATCGAGATGTCTTGATTCGAGAAACACTGAAACCAGGCACAGTTTTCCAACGTATTTATCTTTATTCTTGGAAGTTAGTATCGCTGTTAATGACATCTGTGCCTCGTGGAATTCTGAAGATAAAGTCAGCATCACGCAGGTTAACGTTTTCCTTTAGGTTTGTAAAAAGGAATACTGAGATTCCACCCTGAAGATCATGTGCGAGAAGGCGTTGGATTTGAAGTGTATCGGAATTAACAACGAGTGTGAACGATTCATAATCCCTGTCGAGTTTTCGTGGGATAAGCTTCAACGCGTACAGGTCAGGTTCTAAATCGGCTAGGTTTTCGTAAGAGATGTTGAAGTCACGGACGACATGACCGTTACCACTTAGAAACATAACAGGTGTGGTGATTTCATTTGGAGGAGGCATGTCAGAAACGTAAACTTGTTTGTCGTCTGGAACGTACCAGTAGATCTTGACTCCATCTGAAACAAGGAGTTTTTTTTCAGGAGTTGTGTAGTTCCATTTCATTTTACCAGGTTTCTTGACCATAACATCACCACGTTCAGTTATCTTGGTACGTAGTGCACTGCTCTTGTATGTATGAACAAAATCAGCTGTGAAGTCCAAGATTGCGTCGTACTTGGCCTGAAGTGCCAGCGCCACTTCCGTGGCGTTCGGTCGTGATTTTGCAGTGATCGAGGGGAGATTTTTGGCCCATGATGTTCCAATTAGGTACGTCGGTGACAAGATTTGAATTGTGAATAGTGAGAGCGTAAGTGAAATCGGCAGCGTGCACACTGTAGAATCTACTGAAGGTTAGGGAAGTCAGACGAAAGTTACGGGTTCTTAAGCTGTTTTCAGGGCTCAGTTTCTATTACTTCAGCCTTTTAGCGCTCCGGCAGTTGGTGGTTTTTGTTTGGGTGCGTCCTTTGCATCTGTTGGATATTTAGCTGTTAACCAGTCGTTAATACCACCTTTAAGGGCGGAAGCTCGATATCCTTCACGGATCAGAGTGGCTGCAACACGGGAGCTCACTAGTTCGTAAGGATCCGAGTCGTAAGCCACAACCTCGCGATCGCGCGGAAGAGATGCGGCGGCAGGGTCATGTGGTGACACTCTAATTGCTCCGGGTAGTTTTACAGTACTGTGCTCGTAGGGATACTTAAGTCTCACGTCAATTATGATCGGTACAGAAGCAGCATCCAGGGGTTCGAGGCGCTGCATAAGAGCTTCCTTAGTAATCCGTGGAACCGACATAGAGCTCCAATGATAACATGAGTATTTCAAAACTGGAGTTTTCTTCTGTCGAGCTCGAATTACACTCCCGATAAACTTATAGGAATTGAGGCTGAACAATGATTGACGTAGGAAACAATCAATCAGCGGATCCCTTGCTCCGTATGATTCTAACAAGTCGCGTTTACGATGTTATTGGCGAAAGTGTATTGGGGATTGCTGACAGATTGTCTCGCAGAACAGGAAACTCGGTCTTACTCAAAAGAGAAGATCTCCAACCAATATTTAGTTTTAAGGTTCGTGGTGCCTACAACAGAATGGCGCATCTCACACCTGAGGAACGAGAGCGAGGCGTCATAACTGCAAGCGCTGGAAATCATGGTCAAGGTGTTGCATTTTCAGCACGAAAACTCGGAATCAGAGCAGTGATCGTCATGCCCAGAACCGCACCAAGCATCAAGGTAGATGCCGTAAAGGCTCTAGGCGGAGAGGTGGTTCTTGCTGGGGATAGTTATATGGGCGCAAAAACTCATTGCGACAAAATTGGCTTCACTGAAGGGCTGACCTTCATCCATCCTTACGATGACCCGTTAGTGATAGCGGGTCAAGGGACTGTCGGTCTCGAGATTGTTGGGCAGAGTAAACATGATATCTCTGCAGTCTTCATTCCAGTTGGTGGTGGTGGATTAATCGCAGGTATCGGAAGTTGTATTAAGGCACTAATGCCAGGGGTACGAATAATAGGTGTTGAACCCGCTGATGCTGATGCGATGACACAATCTCTAGAATGTGGTCAACGGATTCAGTTAAAACATGTGGGAATGTTTGCTGACGGTGTAGCGGTACGAGAAGTAGGTGCGCTAACATTTTCGATTGCTTCTAAGACGGTTGATGAGATGGTCTGCGTGTCCAATGATGAGATTTGTGCAGCAATCAAAGATATATTCTACGACACTCGAAGTGTAATGGAACCGGCGGGCGCACTCGCAGTTGCCGGACTTAAACGGTACGTTACGGATAAAAGGATAGAGAGTCAGCGCTTGGTGGCCGTTCTTAGTGGTGCGAATATGAATTTCGATCGACTACGATTCGTAGCTGAACGTGCAGAGCTTGGCGAAGCACGAGAAGCAGTTTTCGCCGTCACGATTCATGAGCGCCCAGGGGCTTTCCGTGAGTTTTGCGCAGTTGTTGGACGAAGAGTTGTTACTGAGTTTAACTATCGCCTGAGTGGACGTAGTAAAGCGCATGTCTTTGTTGGAGTCGGCATAGATTCAGGAGACGATGCCTCAGAGTTTGCATCGCGACTAAGAACTCTTGGTTATGAAGTAGTCGATCTGTCAGATAATGAGATGGCGAAGCTCCATGTTCGGCACATGGTGGGAGGTCATGCGCCAGACGTTAGAGAGGAAATAGTTTATCGTTTTGAATTTCCAGAACGACCAGGAGCATTGATGGAATTTTTGGAAAAGTTAGGGGGACGATGGAATATTAGCCTCTTTCACTACCGAAACCATGGTGCCGATTTTGGCCGTGTTCTTGTCGGATTTGAGGTCCCAAAGAGTGAGTCTGATGAGTTTATTATGTTTTTGAAGGCTTTGGATTATCCGTACCTTTACGAACCTGACAATATTGCTTATCAGATGTTTCTAAAATAATCTTCATTATTATCCGTTGCCAGAATTAGTCATTAGGTTATTAAAGAAGGTGCCTTTTGTCTGAGGGATCGGAGTTCTTACACGCAAAAACAGTTTGGGATAGTCATTGAATATGATCAATGGCCAAACGGACAGCGTCGTAATCGTTAGGTAACTCAATTGGTTGGTTTGCGTGAGTAAAGGTCATTTCAGGAAGAGTCCTGGTATGGTATTCAATCTTGAAGTCTGTGAATTTGAGGCCGTTAGCAGTTGAAATTACGACTACGCGCTCATGAGGTTCGATCTGCCCACTATCACGAAGTTTAATAAGAACAGCAAGGGCTACGCCGGTGTGGGGGCAATTGAACATGCCGGTCCGATCTGCTCGTGCCGAGGCATCTGCAAGTTCGGATTCCGACGCTTGCTCCACACAGCCGTCGTATTTCTTTAGAGTGCGTATTGCCTTACGAATAGAGACTGGATTTCCTATTTGAATTGCTGATGCGAGTGTTGGTTCTGCAATTACAGGTTGGAACTCCCAGCTCTTTTTGTAGGCCCGATACAGTGGGTTTGCGGATTCCGCTTGAGCAACCACTATCCTTGGGCGGTGAGAAGTCAGTCCAAGAGATTCCATCATGTCGAATCCAGAGCCCAGAGCACTAACATTTCCAAGGTTACCTCCAGGGATAATAATAACATCTGGTACCTGCCAATCCAATTGTTGAACTATCTCTATGGCTACAGTTTTCTGGCCTTCGAGCCGAAGGCTATTCATAGAGTTCGCCAGGTAGATATTTTCTTCAGCTGATAGTCGCTGTGCAATCTTCATACAGCCGTCGAAGTCTGTATCGAGAGCAAGTACACTCGCACCGTTGGCAATTGGCTGTACGAGTTGAGCGGGTGATACCTTTCCACGAGGGAGAATAACGATAGCCGGAATCCCACCTGCTGCTGCGTAGGATGCAAGCGAAGCAGAGGTGTCTCCTGTTGAGGCACAGACTACCGCTCGGACTTCTCGACCGTCGGAAATGATTTGCCTAACGACAGAAACAAGAACTGTCATACCGAGGTCTTTAAATGATCCGGTGTGTGAATTTCCGCAGAGCTTAACCCAAAGGTTATCCATTCCCAATTCACGACCAAAACGTTCAGCCCAGAACAAGTTGCTGCCTCCTTCATCCATTGAGACAATGTTCTCATCATGAATGTCTGGACAGACCCATTCCTTCTTGCCCCAAACGGATGAACCATAGGGCCAGGTCGTACGTTTGTAACGATCGTCAAAAACACGCATCCAAACAGCCGGCGCTCGGTCACGGAGTGCATCGAGGTCGTGTACGACTTCAAGAAGTGATGCACAATGCTCGCAGCTATAAATTGGTTGTTTTAAAGAGTACTCCTCAGGACAACCGGCAGTACAGCGGAGCGTAGCCCTATATGGCATATTCTTCCTACTTGTATCGTTATTGTCTTTAATTAAAGTTGGTGAAACGCCTTTACGATAATCTAGGTTCTGGATTCTAGCACTTCAGAAGTAATTACGTGTCTAAAGCTTTACGGGCCACAGTTCAAACAGCGATACGAAATAGGCCGATTGACCATCAGTGTTGAGGCATGCCAGGCCTACCTCTGTATGCTGGTGGACGGCAGGGGACTCGAACCCCCGACCTCAGCGTTGCGAACGCCGCGCTCTCCCAGCTGAGCTAGCCGCCCACACTCGACACGGTCCCCGTCTTAGGTTGCGTCGTTAAGAGCCGCGAGGCAACTTTACCACGCACTAATTTTGGCCGCAACGCAGAGCAGATCTGAAAAGTCAGAGTGCGGACGAACACTCTAGCTCGGCGCTATTTCTTATAGTGAGTTTTATTTGATTTAAGTAAGGGCAAAACGGCGTGAACAGGAATGTGTCACATTAAATCAAGAGTGAACCAAGGTGTTCTGTGAGTTTCTCTAGAATCCTATTAGCAATGAAAAATAGGCCTGTGTCATTTCTGACAAACTACGAATTACTAAGGGATTAAGATCTGATTTAATGAGACATGAAAGTATGTGTATTAGCGCACCTCATTTAGAGTCGTTTGTATAGTCATGGTGGTTGGGTATCATTGATTCAGAATGTCGAGGTATTTGAGAGCTCCACCGGTGTTGAATAGGATGACAGTCTCATTTGGTTGAATTGTTTTATTCTGCAAAAGGATCCTTAAAGCGGCGAGAGCCGCGCCTCCTTCTGGGCCGGCACTGATACCCTCTAAGGATCCCAGGTCGCGCATGCCTTTGATCATCTGAGAATCTGTTACCGAAATTGCCGTTCCACCACTTTCACTAATTGCACGTAATATTAGAGCATCACCTAGAGCACTGGGTACCCGGAGTCCACCAGCGATTGTTTCTGCATTTTCCCAAGGTTGGGCCTTCTCGGCACCGCAGTTGAATGCTCTAACAATGGGAGCGCACCCTTCGGCCTGTACTGAGACCATTCGGGGTTTCTTGTGGTTGCAGATCCATTCAAGTTGTTCCAGCTCTTCGAAGGCTTTCCACATGCCAATGATTCCGGTACCTCCACCAGTGGGATAAATGATCCAATTCGGCCATGTCCAATTGAGTTGCTCCGTGAGCTCGTAAGCCATTGTTTTCTTGCCTTCGATTCGATAGGGTTCACGCAACGTCCCGACGTCGTACCACCCTAAGTTCTGGCCACGAGTCAGAGAGACGCGGCCTGCGTCATTTATTAGACCGTCCACGAGTGTTACGGCTGCACCGTGAAGTTCACATTCACGAATAAAAGGCGTAAGAACATCCTTGGGCATGAAAACTTGGGCCTTCAAACCTGCGCGGCTTGCATAAATAGCTAAGGCATTTGCAGCGTTGCCAGCCGATGGAATCGACAAAGTCGTTGCGCCCAGTGCTCGCGCACGTGTAACCGCAGTTGAGAGGCCACGAGCTTTAAATGAGTTAGTAGGGTTCAAGGACTCATCTTTGACGTAAAGTGAATCGAGACCAAGTTGACGACCCACTTGTGGGGTGTGGATAAGGGGAGTGAAGCCCTCTCCGAGTGTTACAGGTTCTTCAGATGTGAGAATCGGCATTACGTGTCGATAACGCCACATTGTGGCTGGACGTTCGACCAGCAGTGATTTTGGGAATTCTCTTGCGGCTCGTTTTAGGTCATAACGCACGAAGAGAGGTGCACCGCAGGTGCACAGGTTGTTGATCTTATTCGGATTGTATGGCCCATCACCGCATGAAGCAGAGCACTCAAGATGAGAGAAGGTTGAAAGCATTGATTATTTTAAGTGGTTTTTAAGATGTCTGTTGTAATGCTATATCCTGAACTTAGATTCGCACCGTTAGGGCCTAAGGCGTTAAGAGCTCCGTATCCTTAGCCCTTTGAAGGTCATCAATCTGTTTGATGTATTGGTCGGTGATTTTCTGAATGCCGCTTTTGTTGCGGCGCTCGTCGTTCTGTGAAAGCCCATGGTCCTTTACGAGCGTCTTGAGTTTGTCGTTTATCTCACGACGAATCTGACGCACACTATTACGACCGTCTTCTGCCAACTTGTGGACAAGTTTTACTAATTCGTTACGGCGTTCGTCTGTCAATGGAGGAATAGGGATACGAACTACTCGTCCATCGTTGTTTGGATTAAGCCCGAGATTTGCACCTATGATAGCTTTCTCGATTGGGGTCATCAATGATGGATCGAATGGTTGAGCGACGATCAATGTCGGTTTAGGTACTGAGAGAGTTGCAACTTGGTTGAGAGGGAGCTGCGAACCGTACGCGATTACTCGTACACCATCTAGGATGGTAACCGTTGCACGCCCAGTACGAACACCACTCAATTCATGTCTCACGTGGTCCATAAGAGCTGCCATTCGCTGCTTAGCTTCAGCTTGAACATTTTCTGATTCGAGGATATCCATAAGGTACACTCTGATTCGATTTATCTTGCCTCAATCGTTGATGAGATAGCGAAAGAATAACGACCATTCATTGGGTTTACGAATTTCGATACCAATCAATTGGATAGTAGAAGCATTAAATGTTCAGGAAGAGCAAGCCAAATTAGCTAATAACGATAAGTGCCTAGTTTGTCATTTGGCAGCTACTAGAGAACCGACTTGTTCTCCCATTACGGCTCGGCGCAGATTTCCAGTTTTTTGTATATTAAAGACGATGATCGGCAGGTTGTTATCCATACATAGAGATATCGCTGTTGCGTCCAAGACTTTTAATTCTTGCTCTAAAACTCGTAAATAACTAATCGATTCAAGAAGTGTTGCATCTGGCTTAGATATAGGATCTGCAGTGAAAACCCCATCGACTTTAGTTCCTTTTAAGATGATTTCTGCTCGAACTTCCATGGCTCTTAATGCGGCGGCTGTATCAGTTGTGAAGTATGGATTACCTGTTCCTGCGGCGAACAGGACCACACGCCCCTTTTCTAGATGTCGAATAGCTCGGCGACGGACAAACGGTTCAGCGACAGCTCTCATCTCGATTGCGGTTACGACACGAGTTGTCACGCCGCTACGTTCAAGAGCATCAGAGAGTGCGAGTGCATTGATAATAGTGGCCAGCATTCCCATGTAGTCAGCAGTAGCCCGGTCCATCCCTCGGGCACTAGCCGCAAGACCACGAAAAATATTGCCTCCACCAATTACTACCGCTGTTTCGACTCCTAGTGCCACTATTTCTTGGATTTCTTCTGCTATCTGATCGGCTACAACTTCATCGATACCAAAGTCCTGCTTGCCTATCAGAGCTTCACCGGACAGTTTTAGGAGAATTCTTTTATATGCAGGGGATGTCATAACCTTCGAGAAACGTTGTGAAGTTTTCGCTATGGATTTGTTCGTTCGCCTACCTTAAACCGTGCGAAACGGGACACGGTAATGTTTTCTCCAAGTTTAGCGATGGTGGCCGCTACCATTTCTCCTATGGTTGTGTTTGGATCTCGAATAGAGGGTTGGTCGAGCAACACTACTTTTTCATAAAATCCGCCAAGTTTTCCGTTAATGATCTGTTCGATTATATGGGCTGGTTTGCTTGAGCCGTCGACTTGTGCTCTGTAGATTGATTTTTCTCTTTCGATGTCTTCGTTAGAGATATCTTCCCTTCTAACATACAGAGGATTGGCTGCTGCGATGTGCATGGCGACTTCCTTAATGAGTTTTAGAAAATCGTCAGTGCGAGCAACGAAATCAGATTCAGAATTTAGTTCCACAAGAACACCCACTTGGCTGCCCATATGGATATAACTACCAACCAATCCTTGACTAGTGGTTCGTCCTGATCGCTTGGTTGCTTGAGCCAAGCCTTTTGTACGGAGTATAGTTGTTGCATCTTCGACGCTTCCCGAGGCTTCAGTTAGTGCTGCCTTGCATTCCATAAAACCGGCGCCTGTGAGGTCACGGAGTTCTTTCACTTGTCCCGCGGTAATTGCCATAGTTGGTCTCTATTGGAATCGTATTCTGTTGCTTTCGGAGCGCTCAAGCGTGTTGTGGCCCGACCACCAGCGGCCACGAAATATTAATCTTGGTGATTAACCAGCTGCCCGGACGCCGCATCTCATCACAGGAAGATGCGAGCAGTCGTTTCATCGAAATGCCTTAAGAGACGCTAGGCAGTTGCGGGAGATCCGTCTTTGTCAGGTTGGGTCTCACCGGTTACTCGTGACAATTGTGGAACAGACTCCGAATTAGTATTGGGGGTATCCGTTTGCGCTGCTTCGCGGGTTGCACGCCCAGCCAACGCGGCGTCAGCAATTCGTGTAGTAAAGAGACGGATGGAACGGAGTGCATCATCATTACCAGGAATAATGAAATCCACGTCATCTGGATCACAATTCGTGTCGACAATTCCAATTACCGGAATCTCGAGTTTCCGTGCTTCGTCGACGGCAATCTTTTCGCTTCTGGTGTCGACGACGAATAAGGCATCTGGTAATTGTCCCATGTTACGAATACCGTCTAGATTTCTTTTGAGTTTACGTTTTTCTTTCTCTATTCGAGAGATTTCCTTTTTTGATATAACGTCGTATCTTCCGTCGGTGCTCATGGCTTCCAGATCCCGAAGTCTGCCAATGCTCCGTTGGATTGTAGTGAAATTGGTAAGTAATCCACCTAACCAGCGGTGATTCACAAAAAACATTCCACAGCGCTGTGCTTCTTCAGTAATTATATCCTGAGCCTGCCGTTTAGTGCCCACAAATAGTATCGCTCGTCCCTCGGCAGCGAGGGTTGTTACAAACTGTTCGGCCCGTTTAATTAGCTTTGCCGTTTGTCCTAGATCAAGGATGTAAATGCCGTTCCGTTCACCAAAGATGTAGGGCTTCATCTTAGGGTTCCACCGCCTGGTTTGGTGTCCAAAATGTACACCAGCCTCGAGTAGGTCTTTCATTGCGAGTGAACCCAATCTACCTCCATCAAAAGTTTCTAGCTAGAGTGCCTCGTTATCCCGCCCCTCGACAATTGAGGTTCGTTCCTTTATCGCTTACTAAACTGGAAGCGTTTGCGCGCTCCAGCCAGTCCGTATTTCTTTCTCTCCTTAATTCGGCTGTCCCGCATCAGGAGTCCTGCCTTCTTTAATTGGGGTCTAAGCTCGGCATTGTACTTTACCAGTGCTCTCGCAATGCCAAGGCGAAGGGCTCCAGCTTGACCGGATACACCACCACCGGTCGTCGTTGCAAAGACATCAACGCGATCGGCTGTTTCGGACACGAGCAGGGGCCGTTTGATTAGCGTTCGCAATGCTTCTGTTGGAAAGCCAATTTCAATTGGTGACCGATTAACCTGGATCACACCACTTCCTGGCTTAATAAAGACCCGAGCGGCTGATGTTTTTCGGCGGCCCGTGCCATAGTACTGAACACCTTGCAAGTTAGGCGACCTCTAGGCGGGAAGGATTCTGGGCCGAGTGTGGGTGATCAGGACCGGCGTAGACCTTCAATTTTCTATACATCGAGTTACCGAGTTTCGTTTTCGGGAGCATTCCACGCACCGCTCCCTCAATGGTCCGGGTAGGGTAATGCTTTCGAACGGTTCTGGCTCGTTCTTCACGGAGTCCACCTGAATAACCACTGTGTGCGCGGTACAGCTTTTGATCTTCCTTACGGCCGGTTAACTTCACACGAGCAGCATTGACTATGACAACGTGGTCGCCTACGTCTAAATAGGGGATGTATAGAGGCTTGTGTTTACCCTGCAGCAAGCGGGCAGCGATTGTGGCAATCCGCCCGAGCACTTTGTCGCTAGCATCGATAACATGCCACCTTCGCTCTACACTTGACAATGTCGGTTGATACGTCCGCATCTCTCTCTATCCTTCGCAGTGCTGACCAACACCTAAACGCTGTAAGTTCAGATGATACTTAGGATTAACTGGCATGTCAAGATTGCTGTATGTTTCTAGCAATGGATTTAGTCAATCTTTATTCGAGGGTTCTTGTTTCTTCACAATCCAAGCTAAGAGCCCAAGGATTGCCAGTGATCATAATGGGGGCTAATCTATATCTTATGATGTTGGCCCCACAAGAGTTCCTTGGCGCGCGTGCTTCACGTGTCAGAGAGTTTCTAGAAGAAATCGACATCGATGTTCTTATTGTCACTCACTTGCCGAATATTTTCTATCTAACAAACTTTTCCGGTAGTGCAGGTATTGTAGTCCTAAGCCGGACAAATATTTATTTGATAACTGATTTCCGTTACGTTTCCGTTGCCGGGACATTGCTGAAAAGTGAGTTTGCTTGCCCTGGTGCAAGACTGGTGGCTGTTGTAGGGTCGTATGATGCAACCCTTGCTAAGGTGATTGAAGGATTTGGTCCGGTGCGTGTTGGGTTTGAATCTGATCATCTATCGGTCAAACGTTACCAATGGTTAGACTCGGTTATTTCAAAAAACGCTGGGGTTCAATTTATACCGACAGATAGACTTGGTGAGAGAGCTCGTATCCGAAAAGATGCCTATGAAATAAGTGTTTTTCGTAAGGCTGCCAGGTTGATGTCTGAGGTGGTACCGGAAGTGCTGAACAGGGTTCGTATAGGTTGTAGCGAGAACGAAATCGCAGTAAAGGTGGACAGTGTTATACGTGAAATTGGATTCGATCGACCTGCATTCGACACGATTGTTGCGTCGGGACCGAATAGTTCGCTTCCCCATGCCCAACCTGGGCAACGGAAATTATCGAAAGGAGATACCGTAGTTCTAGACTTCGGAGGGGTATACGAAGGATACTGCTTGGACGTGACTCGGATGATAAGTCTTGGTGAGCCGAGCTTGGAAATACGTGAGCTTTATAAGACTGTTCGACAAGCGCAAGCGGCGGGACTCGCTAGTATTCGGGAGGGTGTTTTAGCGAGTCAGGTTGATGCGGCTGCGCGAGAGGTGCTGGATTCGTACAGCCTCGCTGATGCGTTTGGACACGGAACTGGGCATGGGTTAGGCATAGAAATTCATGAGGCACCCCGTATTGCGGCGCGTTCAGAGGGGAAGGACGCGTCGGTTGATTGTGATCCTGTTCTAGAAACTGGCATGGTGTTTACCGTTGAACCTGGGGTCTATCTAAGTGGTAAGGTTGGTGTACGGCTTGAGGATAATGTCCTTGTTGTGCCAGGTGGCTATGAAACATTGACTGAACCGGCAAATGAAATGAGCGTTCATGATTAATGCATGGATGTTGGAGTTGAGTCCCCTATGATTAAGTTTGAAGAGATTGAGCAAATCCTAGAGATTATGCGTGAGCATCAGCTGGTTGAGTTTGAATGCGAACGAGACGGTCTCAGGATTCGCCTAAGGAAAGGTTCGGACGATCGGCCTGTTGTGGTTGAGTCGGAATCCGAAATTAAGGGAACTCAGAATTATGTAACCGACCAAGCACCAGAGGCTGGACCCGAGTTAGTTGTGATTAAATCACCAGTTGTTGGGACTTTCTATCGTTCATCTGTGCCGGGTGCTCCGCCATTTGTGGAGATTGGTGACACGGTTAAGAAGGGACAGAGTCTTTGTATCATCGAAGCGATGAAACTGATGAATGAGATCGATGCTGATCAGGACGGTGAGATTGTCAGTATATTAGCTGAAAACGGTCAGCCAATTCAGTACGGTGAAACGCTGTTTACCATTCTTCCGTCATAGTTAATGACTGCGGTGGAGCTGTGTAATCTGTGATTCAAGAACTCTAGGAGGTACTCTCCTGAAAGAGCGCTATCGATAAGTTATATGTTTAGTAAAGTGCTAATTGCAAATCGTGGGGAAATCGCAATTCGTGTTATTTCGGCCTGTCGCGAGTTGGGAATTCGGACTGTAGCCGTGTACTCAGAAGCGGATGCGAATTCGTTGCACACACGCATGGCTGATGAGGAGGTTTGTATCGGACCTTCTCGTAGCATTGAGAGCTATTTAAGCGTTCCAGCAATTATTAGTGCAGCAGAGATTACCGGTGCTGACGCTATACATCCTGGTTATGGCTTTTTGTCCGAGAGTGCGTATCTAGCAGATGTTTGTGACGATTGCGGGATAAAGTTTATCGGTCCTTCGTCTCAGTTGATTAGACTTATGGGTGAAAAAGCGGGTGCCAGGCAAATTATGAAAAAAGCGGGCCTTAAAGTACTGCCTGGCAGTGACGGTGTTTTAAAGTCGGTATCGAACGCTGTGAAGGCCGCGAAGGACCTTGGTTTCCCTGTGATGATAAAGGCAACGAATGGTGGTGGAGGTCGTGGGTTACGTGTTGTCAATTCAGTGAAGGAATTGGAAAGAGAATTTGGTTTGGCGGAGGGAGAGGCTGAGAGTTGTTTTGGAAAAGGTGGGCTATACCTTGAAAAATTCATTCCGGTGTCTCGGCATATTGAGTTTCAGATTCTCGCTGACAATCATGGAAACGTTATAAATCTTGGAGAACGCGAGTGCTCTCTGCAGCGGCGACACCAAAAGGTGTTAGAAGAATCTCCCTCGTTAGGTGTGACTGAAAAACTTAGACGACGGATGGGGAAGGTAGTCGTTGATGCTGCGAAGGGAATTAAGTATACGAGCGCCGGTACATTTGAGTTTTTAATGGATGAAACGGGAAACTTGTATTTTCTGGAGGCCAATACTCGCTTACAGGTTGAGCATCCTGTAAGTGAAATGGTTTCGGGCGTTGACATTGTGAAAGAGCAAATTAGAATCGCTGACGGCCAACGCCTATCGTGCAAGCAGGATGAGATAGTTCTCCGAGGTCACGCCATAGAGTGCCGAGTAAATGCGGAGTGTCCCGAGACGTTTGTTCCATCGCCTGGAGTCATTCGAGTCTTTAGTGTGCCGGGTGGTCCGGGAGTTCGAATCGATACTTTCGCTCATTCGGATTGCGTTATTTCACCATATTATGATTCTTTGATCGCTAAAATCATCACCCACGGACAGACTCGGGATGAAGCAATAGCGCGAATGCGCCGTGCATTAGAAATGACCATCGTTGAAGGAATTAAGACTACTATTCCACTTCACCTCAAGATTCTTTCAGACCCTGATTACATTGCGGGCAAAGTGAACACTACGTTCTTAGGACGGTTTTCTTCTGGTGCAATTGAGTGATTCAGCCAACCAGATCAAGAGACTGGCTCAGACAACGGCGAGTGTGGTATCAGAGAGCTTGACATTGTGTCGTCCAGAACACACTTTGTGTTTATCCTGCATTTCTGTCGTACTTTATGACCCGATTAAACTTGCCGGGGCTATATGCTATTTTGGATGTAAATACGGCTATCGAACACCATTGGGAACCTCTTGAATTAGCGAGAACTTACCTCGCTGGTGGTGCGAGACTCCTTCAGGTTAGGTCTGAATGTGTCGGAAGCGCCGGATTGTTAGTCTTGTGCGATGCGATGGTGGAAGAAGGGCATAGGTCAGAGGCAATGATCATCGCTAACGATCGTGTTGATGTTGCTGTTTTGTCTGGTTCAGACGGTGTGCACGTGGGTCAGAGTGATTTGCCTGTAATGGCAGTGCGGTCTGTGATTGGTGATCGTTCGATTGTGGGTTTATCTACCCATACAACTGAGCAAGTAGACGCGGCGCTCCAAGAGCCAGTTTCGTATATCGCCGTTGGTCCGGTTTTTAGTACAAGTACAAAATTTACGAATTACAAGCCGGTAGGCCTTGAGTTAGTTAGATATGCGGCGAGACGTGCGGACGGAGTGCCGATTGTTGCCATTGGTGGAATTACCTTGGACTCAGCTCCAGGAGTTATGAATGCAGGAGCATCGTCGGTTGCTGTGGTTTCAGACTTACTTGTGGGCTGCGATCCAGAAGGTCGTGTACGAGGTTACATCGCCGCACTGGGAAGGTAGCTGGCATATCATTATTAATGGGAGGGCTTGTCGGTCTGGAAAAAATCTTGAGTTAGTTTTCGGACCGTGCCGGTGAGAAAAAGTAAACCGATAATATTGGGAAATGCCATGAATCCATTAAGAGTCGTGCCGATGGCCCAAACGATGGGCACAGGAACTATGGCTCCAACCATTACAAGTCCGGTAAAGAGTGCTCGGTATGCCATGATCAATCGTGAGCCAAACAAGAATTCAAAACATTTCTCCCCGTAGTAACACCAACCGATCATCGTTGAGAACCCGAAGAGGAGTGAGCAGGTGGCGACGAGTAACGTCGCAAACGGGACGCTCTTACTTAGGGCCGCTGCAGTTAGATCTCCGCTAGCCAACTGATAGGCTGGTTCAATCCACAACCCCGACGAGAGAATGACGAAGGCAGTCATGGAACAGATGACGATGGTATCAGTGAAAACTTCAAAGATCCCGATGACACCTTGCTCGGCAGGATGATTAACTTTGGCGATACCGTGAGCAATTGGGGCGCTACCCATGCCGGCTTCATTGGAGAGGACGCCTCGACTAACTCCTGCGGCAATGGTTTGTGCTACCGTCGAACCAGCGAATCCAGCAAATGCAGCGGTCGGGGTAAAAGCTTCAGTCCAAATCATTAAGAAGACTCTAGGGACGTCAGCCAGGTTCATGATGATGTACGCTGTTACGGTGAAAATGTATAGGACGATCATTGCGGGGACCAATCGCTCGGTGACCGCGGCAATTCGCCGAATACCACCAAGGAGTACTAGGCCTACCGTGATCGTGATAACGATGCCTGGTATCCAGGCTGGCACGTTAATACCTGCGATACTTCTGGCTGCTTCGACGAACGTCCTCACGGCGGTGTTGGATTGGGCCATGTTACCTGTACCGAGGAGTGCAGCACAGACACCGAAAAACGCGAACGAATAACCGAGAACTTTGGCGAAACGCGGGAAGGGGATCCCTTGGCTAATGTAGTACATGGGACCACTGGCCATTTCACCTGTTTCTCGAGTTACCCGGTAGTGAACACCAAGCACTGCCTCCGCATATTTCGTAGCCATTCCAACTGCCGCACACAGCCACATCCATAAGATAGCGCCAGGTCCTCCGATGAGTATCGCAGTAGCAACGCCGCCGATATTTCCATTTCCGACGGTAGCAGCAAGAGAGGTGCAAAGTGCTTGGAAAGGTGTAATCGTGCCGGCTCCAGAGCCAGTTTGGTTTCTTGCTCCTCGATAAACCATTTTAACGGCTACAGGAAATCGTCGGATCTGCACTATTCCTGTTCTGAGAGTAATGAGTCCTCCAACAGTTATGAGAACGAGCGGCATAGCGAATGGTTGCCACACCCATGTATAAACGGCCAGTACCTCTTCGGTTAGAGCATTCAATCGAGATTGCTCCTATTTAATATGTGTTTTATCGATCTTGGAACATAAAATCTTAATTGTAGTGTTCATTGGATAAGTTTTACGAGAATGATCGAGGCGATTCCAACCGGGCATACCCAGCGGATCAAGAATCCCCACAAGGCCGCACCGGGAAATCGAGATTGATTCCCCAACAGTTCTGTAAGAGCTCCGTTGACACCCCAGACATGACCTACGAAGATAGCCGTGAGGAGCCCACCTATGGGAAGAGCAAAGTCGTTCCAGACTGTTGCCATTAGACTGAGAAAGTCAACGCGAAGGCCTGGTAAATCACTTAGGAATTTTACAGCTCCATTAGCCAAGGCTGAGGGTACTGCTAAAACGAATACGGTGCCAGTGACAATGATGACAGCGGGCAGACGTTTCCACTTGCGGACGTCAATGAGGTGAGCGACGGGCACCTCGAGTAGTGAAATGGCTGACGTCAGAGCGGCAACGGTCAACAATAAGAAGAACGATGCTCCAAAGAGTTGACCACCTGGTAAGGTTGTGAATAGTTGTGGGAGGACTGTGAAGATTAGACCAGGTCCACCTGAGTTCGGATCGAAATTAGGAATACTAAAGCCTGAGGGAAAGATAATAACTCCTGCCAGTAATGCGATGCCCGTGTCGAGGACAACCACCAACGTGGCCGCGCTGGCGATATTTTCCTTTTTCCCTAAGTAACTTCCGTAGGTAAGCATCGTCCCCATACCGAGAGAGAGAGAGAAGAATGCTTGGCCGAGAGCGGCGCTTAACACGTTTATGTCTGATAATTTAGTAAAGTCAGGTTTTAGGTAGTATGTGAGACCTTCTACGGCTCCTGGAAGTGTTACGGCCCGCGCTGCTAGGACGAAAAGTAGGATAAACAGAACGGGCATCATGGTTTTTGTGGCTCGTTCTATTCCCGATCTCACGCCGGCTGCGATCACTGTTCCAGTTGCAACAAGAACTATGAAAGTCAACGCGAGATTTAGGTTTCCGTTCCCGATGAAATTCTCGAAAAACGTACTGACTGCAGCGGGTTGATTGGGGATAGCGCCAGTCGCTGTAAACCATACGTAAGCGACTGTCCAGCCAGCAATCACTGCATAGAAGGACAGAATTCCAGCACCTGCAAGGACACCCACAGCGCCAGCCAGCCACCAAGCTGTCCCAGGTTTTATGGTTAGAAACGAACCAACGGGATCTTTCTGTGCGCGTCTACCTAGAGTGAATTCGGCAATAAGGATCGGGAAACAGATAAGAAACACACACACTAGGTACAAGAGGACGAAAACGCCACCACCGCTCTGACCAACCTGAGTTGGAAATCTCCAGATGTTCCCTAATCCAATAGCGGAACCCGCTGAGGCTAAGACAAAAGAACCTTTCGAAGTCCATGTTCCACGATTAGGAGATAGCGCCATCGAAGCCTCCAACACTAGCTTTACAAAACGTTTACATTATCACTTTCTATGTTCACCGACGAGTTTTCCATAGACGTCATCAATTTGTGCATCGGTTTTAACCTTTGGTTGGTTCGTCCAGATAACGAAGTCACAGTGTGAGATCTTATATTCAATTGTGTCCTGAGCAGAGAGGCGTTGTTTTGCTTCGATTTCTGTCATGTTGTCACGTGCCATGGCTCGATGCACCTGAGTTTCACGGTCACAGGCAATCACAACGACTCGATCAAAATCTTTTGCATGGTTCGTTTCGTAGAGTAATGGAATATCGGCCACTCCAAAACGGTGTTTGTTTTCGGCTTGAATGTTCTCAAACCACCGGCTGATCTGATCATAGACGACAGGATGAATTATTTTCTCCAAATCTTGTCGGGCCGATGGCTTATCGAAGACGATCCTTGATATCGCCTTTCTGTTAAGCTCTTTCGTTGAATCCAGAATATCTGAACCAAATCGTTCAACTAAAGCGTTGAGGCAGTTCGAACCAGGTCGTACAGCCTCTCGCGCTAGTATGTCTGCATCGATTGTCGGTGCACCAAGTTTTGCAAGGCGGTCGAGCACGTAGGTTTTTCCCGTTGCCAGGCCGCCAGTGAGTGCGACTTTGAAGAATTCCTGTTGGAATCCAGTCATTAGATCAAATCTGGACTTCGTCGTCCTTAGCAGGTGCGATTCGTTCTTCTACGAAGCTATTCCATTCGTGACACTGTGGGCACTGCCAGAGCAATTCAGTACTTCGATAGCGACATCTTGTACACACATGAGGATCAAGGTAGAAAATAGAGTCGTGTGTCAAGTGGACGTAACGCTTAATTAGTGTGGGATCAAGTTCGAGTTGAGTTAGAGACTGCCAGATAGCTTGGTGAATTGTTAGGCTGTGCGGGTTGTGCACTAGTGCTTCGAACAGTAATTCGATAGCCTTAATTGGGTGATTGCTAGTGGCGATGTGCTGCGCAAGCGCGAGTCGAGCTCGCCAATCTTGTGGATTGTCTGTTATCAGTTTCAGGCAGAGCTTAGAGAATCGTGAGGAATCTGATATTTTTGGATACAAGGTTTCAAGACGCTCGAAGGCTAGATAGGCATGATTGGGTGCCACTTGAATAAGTTTCTCCCAAGCTGCGGCAGCTTCGGCCGTTTGTCCCTCTTTTAATCGAGCGTCGCCCAGGTTTAAGTATGCTGGAGACGCATTTTGGTCAAGCTCTATCGCGGCTTGAAAATGTCGAACAGCACCAGGGTAGTCATTAGCCTTAAAGGCTTCAAGCCCAATTTCGTTTTCTAGAAATGCGAGGATTGCGTTATGTCGAGGTTCTTGCTCCTCATCAGACA
Source organism: Vicinamibacterales bacterium (assembly GCA_965249535.1). Taxonomy (GTDB): domain Bacteria; phylum Acidobacteriota; class Vicinamibacteria; order Vicinamibacterales. The sequence goes on along the minus strand of OZ252241.1, from coordinate 326,957 downwards.
GTGCCGCTACGTGTTGGCGGATAGCGTAAGCTGCAGCCCACTGATGTTGCTTTTCATGTAGTTTTTCGAGATTTAAGAGAGCGTACTGATTTGAAGGATCGAGTTGGAGGACTTCGGTAAACGTGTCGAAAGCACGGTCGACAAAACCAGCGCGTTTAAAATCGAGTCCTAAGCACAAGAGAACGTAAGTATGTTCCAATTTAGTTAAACGAGGCCGTTGAAGCAAGCTCTGGTGAACGTGGATTGCTCGACTAACCTGTCCCTTTTCGCGGTACAGATTTCCAAGGATCATATGGATCTCAAGGGCGTCTGAATCGAGACCGGCTGCATGGCTTAGTTCTTCAATAGCTAGATCGACCTGGTTAGCTACGAGGAGATTGAGACCGATGATGTAATGAGGGGATTCACGAGCTTTTCGACGATCAATCCAGCGACCCTCGCGCAGCTTGTAGCGCTCCCAAGCCTTGCCAATCGTTAACCCGATGAGTAGGGCAACCAAAACCACGAGGAGGCTCAGAGAGTCATTCATTATTATTTATCTTTGGCAGGAATACCGAGTAAGGTTCGAACATTCCATTTACCTTGTGCTCTTAGTACAAGTTCGACAAGTTCTCTAACGGCGCCGGCTCCTCCAGGGCAAGTACTTACCCAATCCACGCTTTTACGCACTGTTAAGACGGCGTCGGCTGGAGCAGCCGATAGACCTACCCGGGATAATACCGGGAGATCGATTAGATCATCACCTATGTAGGCAACATCAGCGTCAGTTAGGTGATTCTTTTTCAGGATCTTTTCGTAGGCTTTAAGCTTACTTTCAGCGCCTTGAACGACAAGAGGAATCTTTAGCTGAGCGGCTCGCTGCGTAGTTGCGGCAGAGATCCTGGCCGAAAGCAGCCCTACTTCCAGACCAACCCGTTGGGCCCACATGATTCCTACCCCGTCGCGTACGTGGAACTGTTTTGATTCAGAGCCATCCGAATTCAGTATTACTCGTCCGTCGGTCAACACACCATCGACGTCGGACAGGAGAAGGGTAACTCGTATTGCTTTCTTTTCCACCGACATAGTTACGGCTCTTGTTGGGTATTATCGGTTACACCATACTTTAAGATTCGGTGTTCACGGGAATGAGTAAGTGCAAGATTATCCATCTAAAAGAGCTCGGTCCGCCACAGATCGTGGAGATGCACAACACCTTCTACGATCCTTTTGTTGTCGATCACGACCAAGGAAGTTGTTTTATGTTGCTCCATGATGTTCAGAGCTTGAGCCGCCAGGGCTGACCGTGCGATTGTTAATGGTGCCTTGGTCATTACTTCGGAAACAGTCTGGTTCACAATATTCGACTTGGTAGTTAGATGACGACGTAAATCACCATCAGTTATGATTCCAATAAGATGACCATCGACATCCGTGACACAGGTTACACCAAGTCCTTTATTCGAAATTTCATCGATCGCGTCTTTCATTAGGGCGGTTTGAGCGACTACAGGTAGATTGGTTCCAGCGTGCATGAGACGTTCAACTCGAAGCAGTCGCTTTCCAAGTTCACCACCAGGATGTAGGTTGGCAAAATCATCTTCGCGAAACCCTTTCTTGACAAGCAATGTCATAGCTAGGGCATCTCCAAGTGCAAGAGCGGCTGTTGTACTTGCAGTTGGCACCAGATTCAGTGGGCAGGCTTCTTGACTGATGCGGCAGGGCAAGGCAACGTCAGCGGCTTGAGCTAGCGGTGATTCTAAGAAGCCTGTGATGGCTATCAATTGGGCACCGACTCGTCTAATTGTTTCCAATAAACGGAGAATTTCGCCGGTGGCACCGCTATGAGATAACGCAAGGACTACGTCGGCCTGCTGTACAACACCTAAGTCACCGTGAATTGCCTCACTTGGGTGGAGGAAAAATGAGGGAGTTCCCGTGCTGGAAAGGGTTGCAGCGATCTTCCGACAGATAATTCCAGATTTACCCACACCGGTTACGATCACACGACCTTGACATTCGAACAAGATTTGCACTGAACGCTCGAACCGCTTATCCAACTGATCCAGCAGGCCCAAAATGGCCGACGCCTCCGTTTGTAGTACCTTACGGGCCAACGTTAGATTGACAGGATTCACTGGTTTATCAGGTTTCAAGACGAGGTGTCCTTCGTAATACTATCGATTCGTGTTAACCGTTTCAGAAGCGGTTCAAGCCGGTCCAGGCGGAGCGTATTTCGAGAGTCGCTTTTTGCTTTTTCTGGTTGATCATGAATTTCCAGGAAAACACCGTCTACCCCAGCTGCTATCCCAGCGGCGGCCATCGGCTCGATATATCGTGCTTGACCTGCCGTGAAGCCATTCCCACCTCCTGGAATTTGTAAGCTGTGGGTTACATCGTAGACGACAGGATAACCAAGCTCTCTCAATATCGGGAATGCTCGCATATCGACTACGAGGTTGTTATAGCCGAAGCTGTAACCACGTTCAGTTACGAGCACACGGTGGTTTCCAGTCGAAATGACTTTTTCAATAACGTGACGCATGTCAGCTGGAGTGAGAAATTGTCCCTTTTTAAGATTGACAACTCGTCCAGTCTTTGAAGCCGCTATTATTAGATCTGTCTGCCGTGATAGGAATGCCGGGATTTGCAAGATGTCGGCAACCTCGGCTACGGGCATTGCCTGTAATGGGTCATGAATATCAGTGAGAATCGGTACGTTTATTAGTTCCTTGATCTTTGCCAGAATACGGAGCCCCTCCTTGAGCCCCGGTCCTCTGAATGACCGGAGAGACGTTCGATTTGCCTTATCAAACGAGGCCTTAAAAATATAGGGAACATGACATCGGCTGGCGATGTTTTGAACATCTTGTGCTATTTGGAGGGTGTGAGTTTCACTCTCAATTACACATGGCCCAGCGATTAAGATGAACGGGTGGTCGGTACCGATCACCACGTCGCCAATTGATACGTCTGCCATGTCACCATTATAAGGGCGAGAAGGGATTTAGTTGATAGCCGCGCCAGTATTATTACGAAGATTTTGTGTTTTGTGATTTAGGTCACCGCGGTCCTGTCCGACTTTTCCATATTTTTGTGCGCGAAACTTGCTTTCACAAACTCACTAAAAAGAGGGTGTGGTCGAAGGGGTTTGGATTTAAATTCTGGGTGGAACTGTACAGCAACGAACCAAGGATGATCGGGAAGTTCAATCACCTCAACGAATTTTCCATCCGGTGAACGGCCGGATATTTGAAGTCCATGTTCAGTTAATTGTTTTTCGTAAGCACGATTAAACTCATAGCGGTGACGATGTCGCTCGTACACCATGGGGGAATCGTAGATTCGTCGTGCGAGAGAGCCAGGTGAGAGTTCGCACGGGTACTTGCCTAGGCGCATAGTGCCACCAAGTTCTTCTACACCGAGCAAGTCGCGTAATTTGTAGATGATTTTATGTGGGGCGTCGGGCACGCATTCACTCGAATCAGCTTCAGTGAGGCCGCAAAGGTTTCTAGCGTACTCAACAGCAGCCCACTGAAAACCGTAACATATGCCGAAATAGGGAATGCGCCGTTTGCGTGCTATTGTCGCAGCGCACATCATACCTCTACTTCCACGGGGGCCGAAGCCACCAGGTACTAGGATGCCGTGGGCGTTGTGTAGTTGCTGGTCGGCTTCATCCGATTCGAGAGCTTCGGCTTCAATCCACTTAATGTTGATCTTTACTTGGTTGTGAAATCCGCCATGGTACAGGGCTTCGGTTAAGCTCTTGTATGAGTCCTCGTAACCAACGTATTTACCGACGATGTGGATCGTCAGTTCGTCTAGCGGTTGCCTGATTCGGTCTATCAGATTTTGCCAGTCGTCCATTCTTGCATGAGTTTGCGGCAGGTTTAAGTTATCTAGAACAATGCGATCCAATCCTTCACCTGCTAAGACGAGAGGAACCTCATAGATACTTGGAACATCTTTGGCCGTGATAACAGCTTCTTCACGCACGTCGCAAAATAGAGCGATCTTTTTGCGGATTTCTTTTGGAAGGAATCGATCGGTTCGGCAAAGAAGTAAGTCAGGTTGAATTCCTATTGAGCGGAGGTCACGGACACTATGTTGAGTTGGTTTAGTTTTGAGTTCTCCGGCAGTTCCGATGAAGGGTACAAGGGTTAAGTGAATATAAAGAGTATTTTCTCTCCCAACCTCTTGGCGAAACTGTCGAACAGCTTCTAGGAACGGTTGACTTTCGATGTCGCCAACGGTACCCCCGATCTCGACCAACACAATGTCTACGTCTTTGGCAACCGCTCGGATACTATCCTTTATCTCATTGGTGACGTGGGGTATCACCTGAACTGTACCGCCGAGATAATCGCCTCGTCTCTCTTTCTGGATGACTGAGAGATAAATCTTACCCGTTGTCCAATTGTGGTCTTTTGTAGTGATCGTGTTGGTAAATCGCTCGTAATGGCCGAGATCTAGGTCCGTTTCTGTTCCGTCATCTGTAACGTAAACTTCACCGTGTTGGAATGGGCTCATTGTTCCAGGATCGACATTTACGTAGGGGTCGAATTTTTGAAGGGTTACGCGATAACCATGACCTTCAAGTAGACATCCGATCGAGGCAGCAGCTAGACCCTTCCCTAGTGACGAGACTACACCACCGGTGATAAAAATATACTTTGGTGGGTAATTCTTATTACCTTTCATGATCGTTCAGACATGGATAGTGGTACCAGCGATACGCCGGACATGCTCTAAATCTTCTGGCGTATCTATTCCAATTGGAGCATGTTTAGTTTCAATAGTCTTGATGCGAAACCCGTGTTCAAGCGCCCGCAATTGCTCTAGTGCCTCCATTTGTTCGAGAGGAGTCCGTGCGAGCCGAGTAAATGTTAAAAGAAAATCACGCCGATACGCGTAAAGACCTATGTGTTTATACAGATTTTCTATTGAGTTTGTACCGAGGTTGTTACGGGAGAATGGAATCGGTCCACGAGAGAAATACAAGGCATAGCCATTAACGTCGGTTACGACCTTCACTATGTGGGGGTTTGAGAGATCTGCGGGATCACCGATGGGACATCTAAGTGTGGTCATCATTATTTCTGAATTTTCATGAAATGGTTCAAGCACCTGTTCGATCATTGTTGGTTCAATTAGAGGTTCATCCACTTGCACGTTGACAACTAATGAACAGCGAAGATTATCGACAACTTCCGCAAGACGATCGGTTCCACTTTGGTGAGTAGTGCTTGTTAAATGGGCTACACCTCCGAAGCCTTCTACTACTACACGAATACGCTCATCATCAGTTGCTACCACAACTGCGTCGATTGACGGTGCAGCGGCAGTCCGGCGGTACACATGCTCGATCATTGGATGACCAGCAATGTCAGCTAGAGGTTTTCCAGGCAATCGCGTTGACGAATATCTGGCGGGGATTACTGCTACGGTCGAATGTTTTAGAGTCGATTCCTGTGCTCGAGCGTATGATTCAGGGTGCACGGCGAATATTACCACGGAAGTAGGCAACGTCGCTCGATAGTATTCGAACGTCTTTGCTAAGGCGATATATAGTGGTACGATTCCAAGATCGGATCTAGTATGAGGGTTGCGAGAAACGTAGCGCTAATTTGCGGTGGCGCGCTGCTCGTTGCATGGTTAGCTGCAGCGGCTGGCGTTCATTTTACAGAAGTTCCAGCTCCGATAGAACTTCCTGGGCATGATAACTTTGTCCAGGTCCCAGTCATCAGAGGGTTTGAGGGAAGTATTGAGAATTTGTTTGGAAGATCCGCTGAGATGCCTCGTCCGACGGAATCCACGCGTAATCCGTTCGAGTTTGCTTCATCTTTTGAAGGAACTGCGGCCGGGCAGATGGATCCTGGAGTTGGGCCGCCAAAGGGTGTCCCGCAGAGTGGAGAGCTGTCAGAGTTACCAATTAATCTGGTCGGGATCGTTGAATATCAATTCCCTAAAAGTGTGGAGCGGACCGCTGTGATATCGGGGATGAATGAGCTATTTCTTGTAAAAGTGGGAGATCAAATTACGTCGCGATTTCGTGTCGTCTCCATTCATGCTAACTCTGTTGAACTTGAGGACTTGGAGCTAGAAACGCCGCTACGTTTGAGTCTACCTTAGCGACTTGTTCTACATTAAGAGCATGGACTCAAAAAATCTCTAACAGATAAGAATTCGAGATTGTCAATGTTGGGGACGGGATCTCTGTTTACTCGGAAGTTAGTCTTAATGTGATTCAGTACCGCCAACGATCCTTCATAAGCTCGTCCGATTGTTTAAAGCCTGACAAGTTCTGCTTTTTTCACGGCTTCGATCGCCCTGATATCGGCTAGTAGGTCTTTATTGATCGTTGAGTCGTTTGGCAATGTGCCGGGCACTCGCTGGTCGATGCTGACGACACCAACTGCGCCGGTTGGGTTTCGACCGAGAACGAAGGTTGCGATATTGATGCTATAGTGCCCGAGGATAGTGCCAACCTCTCCAATTACACCTGGCTGATCATTGTTCTGGATAACGATGAGCAAGCCTTCCAAGGGGGTTTCGATTTCAACACCGTCAAGGAGAACAAGGCGAGGTCTTCCATAATCAAACACAGTGCCCTCGACCCAGCGCTCATCCTTACTTGTGCGGAGCTTTACTGATAATAAGCTGGTGAATTTCCGGTGTCGAGAACTGCTAGATTCAATTACTTCAATGCCTCTTTGAACAGCAATTGAACGAGCGTTGATGGGTGTGACCGTCGAGGATAGCACTCCTTTAAAAAGTCCGGCTAGCGTTGAGCCGACTAGTAGTTCGCTGTTAGCTCCCACTAGGTCTCCGTAGTAACGGATGCCTATGGCTTCAGGCCTTCCGTCTGAAAGTTGTCCAAGGAGGTCCCCTAGACGCTCGGCCATAGTAATGAAAGGTTGAAGCCGTTTGAATTCATCTGGTGGAATTGACGGGAAGTTGGCTGCATTTCTGACGATCCCGCTTTTGAGAAAATCTCGCACAGAAGCAGCGGTTTCAAGACCGACGAGTTCCTGCGCCTCCTGAGTAGACGCTCCAATGTGCGGTGTTGCAATTACCTGGGGCAGAGAGGTCAAGGAACTGTTAGTTGGTGGTTCTGCCTGAAAAACATCGAGTCCAGCTCCAGCGACCTGCCCGGACCGTATAGCTTCGACCAACGCATTTTCATCAATTAAGTTCCCTCTAGCGGTATTGATTATACGAACGCCAAACTTGCAACGTGAGAATCTTGTTTTGTCGAACAGGGCACAGGTAGCTGAGTTTGATGGAAGATGCAGAGTTATAAAATCCGATTCAGCGCATAGATTGTCTAGTGACAGAAGTTCAACAGCCAAATCGCTTGCACGCTGTTCCGAGATAAAAGGATCGTGCGCCAAGACCTTCATTCCAAAAGCTAATGCTCGACCTGCAACCTCTCTTCCAATTCTACCCAATCCCACGATACCGAGGGTCTTACCGTGAAGCTCTGCACCAATAAGGTTCTTTTTTTCCCAGTGACCCTGTTTCATTGCGGCATCAGCTCTGGAAACCGACCGAGCTAGACCTAGCATCAAGGCACAGGTATGTTCTGCGACGCTCACACTATTCATTCCAGGTGCATTCAGCACGAGGATTCCGCGTTTGGTGGCATTGTCAAGATCGACGTTGTCAATTCCGGTACCGGCTCTTGCGATCACACGGAGTTGGCGTCCTGCGGCTATAAGATTCGAGTCTACTGTTGTTGCGCCCCGCACTATCAATGCGTCAGCATCAGCTAGATTGGTAGCTAGCTCATTGGGTTGTTGACCGGAGCGAACGTCTACCGTCCAGTTTTCACGGTTCAAGAGTTCGAGAGCAGAAGTAGCCAATCCATCGGCGATTACAATCTTCATCTGTAAAGTAATCCTTTAAGGGAATTTAAGGACCCCATGTCCATGGAGCCAACTAAGGCCGTTGGTATTTATGACTACATGGTAATCAAAAGTAAATGGTCAAGATTTAAGGGGTCGCCAACATCAGCCGGTACAGTATAATGCGATCCCGATTTTATCCGGGAGGGTCTGTTGCTTGAGTAGCGCACTACGATTGTGCACTTTGCTAGAATGGCCCGTGTTGGCGGAGTTCACTAGCGATCAACTTAAGATTTTCCACAAGGTTTTCCACAGTTTCTGTTGAAGATCTTCTAACAACTCACAGGGACGCGACCTAAAAAATTAGGCGGTCGTTCAGACAGCGACAAAACATATGACTCAGTTCACTACACTCAAGCCACCTACTGAAGGTACTCCTATAATCCACAAGGATGGTCAGCTTGTGGTACCGGATGTTCCAGTTATTCCGTTTATTCAGGGAGACGGAATTGGACCTGATATATGGAATGCTAGTGTTCGCGTGTTCGACGCGGCAGTCAAGAAAGCTTTCGGAGGGAAACGGCGAATTGCCTGGTTTGAAATTTTGGCTGGTGAGAGGGCGAAAGAACTGACCGGAGAATGGCTTCCGACTGAGACATTTGATGCTGTCAGAACCTACAAGATTGCCATAAAGGGACCACTGACGACACCAGTTGGTGGTGGGATTCGTAGTCTCAATGTCACACTCCGACAAGTATTGGACCTCTACGGCTGTGTGAGACCTGTGAAATACTACGAAGGGACACCGTCACCTGTGAAGAACCCCGAACGAATGAATGTGGTTATTTTCCGTGAGAATACGGAGGATATCTATGCGGGCATTGAATGGGCTATGGGGACAGCGCAAGCGCGAAAGGTGATTGATTTCCTGGCGAGTGAATTTGGCAAGAGAGTTCGAGCGGACTCTGGTATAGGTATTAAACCTATCTCTGAGACTGGAAGTAAGCGTTTAATGAGAATGGCCGTCAAATACGCTCTTGCAAATAATCGGAAGTCTGTGACGTTGGTGCATAAGGGAAACATTATGAAGTTTACGGAGGGGGCCTTCCGTGATTGGGGCTATGAGCTGGTTAAAGAAGAATTTCCGGATCAGGTCGTTATTGAGGACGAACTTACGTCAGGAATCCCAGACGGTAAGTTATTGATTAAGGATAGGATTGCGGACAGTGTCTTTCAGCAGATACTGACCCGAACAGCTGAGTATGACGTATTTGCGACACCGAACCTTAATGGAGATTATCTGTCCGACGCTTGTGCGGCTCAAGTGGGAGGACTTGGTATGTCTCCAGGAGCTAATATTGGTGATGAGATCGGTTTTTTTGAAGCAACTCATGGAACGGCCCCCAAATATGCTGGCAAGGACGTTGTTAATCCGAGTTCGGTGATCCTTTCTGGAGTGATGATGTTCCGTTATCTCGGGTGGTCAGAGGCGGCCGATGTCATCGATGAGGCACTTGGGCGAACAATAAAACAAAAGAAGGTTACATACGATTTGGCTCGCCTTATGAAAAAGGCGACTGAACTAAAAACCTCAGAGTTTGGGGATGCACTGATCGGCAACATGTAGAATTAGCCAACCTGTTCAGAAGGAGCATCTATCCGTGAATCGAAAGGTTACTGTTATTGGTGCAGGGTTTGTCGGAGCCACGGCAGCCCGAAGCTTGGCCGACAAGGAACTGGCAGACGTCGTTTTGTTCGATATTTTGGAAGGAGTTCCTCAAGGTAAAGGATTGGACTTATTTGAGGCTTGCCCTATTGAGAATTCGGACTCATGCATTCTGGGAACGAACGATTATGCAGATACAGCTAACTCTGATTTAGTTGTGATTACTGCGGGGTTAGCTCGGAAACATGGCATGAGCCGGGACGATCTTTTACTTAAAAACACAGAGATCATTAAGGGTGTTACGGAACAAGTCGTTAGGTACTCACCAGATTGCACGATCATCGTAGTGACGAACCCCCTGGATGCCATGTGCCACGTAGTATACCGGGTCAGCAAGTTCCAACGTGAGCGAGTTATAGGAATGGCAGGAGTACTTGACTCGGCTAGAATGCGTACATTTATAGCCCAAGCGCTCGACGTTTCAGTTGAGAACACTCACGCCTTTGTCCTTGGCGGTCACGGTGACACTATGGTGCCGCTCATAAGGTATTCAACTGTGGCGGGTATCCCAATCACCGAGTTACTGGACAGGAAAACCATCGACGGCATTGTCGAGCGCACGGCGAATGGAGGAGCGGAGATTGTTAAGTTACTTGGCACAGGTAGTGCGTTTTATGCTCCAGGTTCCGCAATTGTCGAGATGGTAGATGCCATACTGAAAGACAAGAAGAAGATTCTGCCATGTTCAGTTTTTCTCCAAGGAGAGTATGGTATCCGTGATCTCTTTGTGGGGGTACCCGTAAAATTAGGGGCGCGTGGTCTTGAAGAGATCGTCGAAATCAAGTTAACCGGTGAAGAACAAGCGGCTCTCAAGAAATCGGCCGATGCTGTCAGAGAGTTAGTAAGCGTGATTAAGATGTAAAGCAAGTTGGCTTCTGAGTCGCATACATTCACCGATAAACGTCCTACAGCCGTGAAAATCCACGAATATCAAGCGAAGCTCATTCTCGCACAACATGGGTTACCGATTCCCCAAGGGAAAGTTGCGTTTACCCCTGCCGAGGCACGGAAGATTGCAAAGCGATTGGGAACCCCCGTGGTTATTAAGGCCCAGATCCATGCTGGTGGCCGTGGTAAGGGTGGTGGTGTCAGAGTGGCTGAAACCATCGATCAGGTCGAAAGCATTGCCAATGAAATCATTGGGATGAAGTTAGTAACTGCGCAAACAGGCCAGGATGGACGAATAGTTTCGAGAGTCTTGGTTGAGAAATGTTTAGAGATTTCTCGCGAACTTTATCTCGGTATGCTTATTGATCGTTCAAGCGCTAAGCCAGTCATCATGGCGAGTGCTTCAGGTGGGGTCGAAATTGAAAAAGTCGCTGAAGAAACTCCAGATCTGCTCCTTAAAGAATACATTAATCCTATTGTTGGTCTTGCTCCTTTCCAAATTCGTAAACTTGTGTTTGGACTGGGTCTTGACAGTAACTTGGTTGCACAGGCGAGTGCGGTGATGACAGCTATGTACAAGACGTTGGTGAAGAACGACGCTTCATTGGTTGAGATAAATCCTATGGTACTCACGAACAGAGGCCAGCTGCTAGGGTTAGATGCGAAAGTAACTCTTGACGATAATGCCATATACCGACACTTGGAATGGACGGAGCTTCGGGATTTAAAAGAAGAAGAACCTCTGGAGGTTGAGGCGTCGAAGTATTCGCTGAGTTACATAAGGTTGACGGGTCAGATAGGTTGCATGGTGAATGGAGCTGGATTGGCCATGTCGACGATGGATGTAATTAAGTTGGCAGGCGGTGAGCCAGCGAATTTTCTAGATGTTGGTGGTGGGGCAAGTGCGGAACAGGTAAGAAGGGCGTTTGGTATTTTAATGTCAGACCCGAATGTTCGGGTTGTGTTGGTCAATATCTTTGGTGGAATTTTGCGATGTGACGTTCTGGCAAAAGGAGTTATTGCGGCGGTTGGAGAACTAGATGTTAGAGTGCCCATGGTGATCCGGATGGAAGGAACAAATGTGGAAGAGGGAAGGACTCTCCTTCAGGAGAGTGGACTAAACTTCCATACGTCGGGAACGATGACTGAGGCTGCCTGGAAAGCGGTAGAGTTAAGTAGAAGGACTGGAGACTCCAGGTAGAGCGTGACGCTATGACCCACAGATTCTAGGATGACTATCAAATGTCAGTGCTAATTGATAAGAAGACTAGACTCCTTGTTCAGGGGTTGACAGGACGTGAGGGTACGTTTCATGCCAAGCAGGCTGAGGCGCTTGGAACGAACATCGTTGGTGGCGTAACACCTGGTAAGGGCGGCAAGACGCATGAGGGATGGCCTATATTCGACACCGTTAGCCAAGCGGTTAGCGCTACAGGAGCGAACGCATCAGTTGTCTTTGTTCCACCAGCAATGGCAGGTGATGCGATTATGGAAGCAGCTGATGCAAGAGTACCGCTTCTCGTGTGTATTACTGAGGGCATACCAACTCTGGACATGATGAAGGCGTTGACTTTTCTGGATGGTAAACCAACGCGTTTGATCGGTCCGAACTGTCCAGGAGTGATCTCGCCTGGTAAGAGCAAGGCTGGAATCATTCCAGGAAACATCTGTAAAGAAGGTCGCGTCGGGATTGTTTCGAAAAGTGGGACTCTTACATATGAAGCAATTCATCAGCTTACGATCCTAGGTTTAGGACAAACAACCTGTGTTGGTATTGGAGGGGATCCACTCATCGGTACGGACTTCGTAGGCGTACTTCGCCTATTCGCCACAGATGAAGAGACGGAAGCGGTTGTTCTTATTGGAGAGATTGGAGGTGCGGCCGAGGAGGAAGCCGCACAGTTCATTAGAAATGGATTTTCCAAGCCGGTAGTAAGCTTCATTGCTGGTCAGACGGCGCCGCAGGGACGAAGAATGGGCCACGCAGGTGCGATTATAGCGGGTGGTAAAGGAACTGCGGCGGAGAAAATGGCGGCTTTGTCGAACGCAGGGGTTCAGGTCGTTAGGAGCCCTGGGGAGATCGGTTCGGCTGTTGTTAAGTGTCTTAAAGTGTAACTGGGGCGGCTTCGGTGCAGCAGACATGTTATAATTCTGTGATAGTGAGACGGCTTTTCTCCGCAGGACCCGTCCGTCGCCCATCCGAATACTTGCCCTTGTTAAGTTCTGTGGAGATTTATTGATAATCGTCGCTGAGGCGTTGAATGTCCCCGACAGAAATTGCTATTCAAGAGACTCCTTCGAAGCAAGCAGACTCAGAGGTTGTTAACGACTTTAGTATTCAAGTTGCTACGGTGAACGGTTCTGGCAGTCAGACCGCGAATCTGGTTCTCTTACGCTCAATCTTTCAGATGGGCGTGCCGGTGTCTGGTAAGAATCTCTTCCCTTCAAATATCGCCGGATTACCAACCTGGTACACAATTCGCGCGAATAAGAATGGATATATCGGTAGGAAGAAGGAGATTGATTTCCTAATTGCGTTGAATCCAGAAACGGCTCGTGAAGATGTGTTAACACTCCGACCTGGAGCAGCAGTGATCTATGACGAGCCTTTGAAACTAAACGAACTCCGTGAAGATCTAGTTTTCTATCCAGTGCCATTCGATAAAGTTGTGGCTTCGTTTAAACCGCCTGCGAAAGTGCGTCGTCTAGTGCGTAATATGGTTTATGACGGTGTGCTAGCTAAGATTCTTAGCATCGATATGGTTCAAGTAAAAAAGGCACTTCTTAAACAGTTAGGTGGAAAGCCGAAGGTGATTGCTCTCAACTTGAGTGCGCTTCAAGCAGGATTCGATTTTGCTGAAGAAAATCTGACCAAGAGGGATCCATTTAAACTGAAACCAATGGATAGAGATCGTGAACTGATCCTTATTGAAGGGAACAGCGCATCGGCTTTGGGGTGCATGATGGCAGGTGTTACGGTTGTCAGTTGGTATCCAATAACCCCGTCCTCGTCCCTCTGTGAAACGCTTATCGGCTACTTGAAGAAATACCGTGTGGACAAAGAGACGGGTAAGGCAACTTTTGCGGTTGTACAGGCGGAGGACGAGATAGCTGCATTGGGTATGACGATTGGTGCAGGGTGGGCAGGTGCTAGATCAATGACTTCAACGTCAGGCCCAGGAATCTCTCTGATGAGTGAATTCTCAGGACTTGCTTATTATGCAGAAATTCCGGCCGTCATATTTGACGTTCAACGTGTTGGACCATCTACGGGTCTTCCGACGCGTACAGCTCAGGGCGACATTCTTTCTGCTGCTTGTCTTTCGCATGGTGACACGAAGCACATTCTCTTGATTCCTGGGTCAGCTGAGGAATGTTATACGCTTGCAATGGAAGCTTTTGATCTTGCGGAACGGTTTCAAACACCGGTATTTGTTATGAGTGACTTAGACCTTGGTATGAATAATTGGATGGCGGAGCCATTTACATATCCGAGTAAGCCATTCGATCGAGGGAAGGTTTTGGATGAGAAAACATTAGATAAGCTTGGAGCAGTTGGTCGCTATCAAGACGTGGATGGAGATGGCATTACATATCGAACTCTTCCAGGAAGTGGCATGCCGACTTATTTCTGCCGTGGTTCTGGCCATAACGAACGTGCTCAATATAGTGAACGGCCTGATGATTACGTGAACAATGTTGATCGTTTGGCTCGTAAGTTCGAAACTGCACGTGAATGGATGCCGAAGCCGATCGTTGACAAACAAGAAAGCGCGGATATTGGTCTCATCGCGTATGGCACTACACATTGGGCTGTGATTGAGTGTCGTGACCAATTAAGGTCCGAAGCCTCGATCCATACATCTTATCTTCGTCTTAGGGCTTACCCCTTGAGTTCAGAGGTGGCAACCTTCATCGCTCAGCACGAGCGGGTATACGTAATTGAACAGAATCGGGATGGCCAGCTCTTGTCGCTGATGAAGTTGGAGTTGCCGGTAGAATTACAGGCAAAACTCAAGAGTATTCGACACTATATGGGTTTGCCGATTGACGCACGTTCGGTTACTGAGGGTATTCTTGCGCAAGAGGGCAGCGAATTATTGAAATAATTCTCGACCGGCTCGTCCGCCCTGAGGCGATGAGAAATGGAAGTGAGTGCATAGGGGATTTAATTGCTTCTAGGAATGAAGGAAGAGTCGATGACAGCAACTGCGCAACGGCCGGGAGGTAAGGTAAATCGAATTGGCCTAGATGCTCGAGCCTACCGAGGTGGTAAAACCACACTTTGTGCTGGTTGTGGGCATAATGCGATTTCTGAACGTATCATAGACGCATGTTACGAGATGGGCGTTGACCAAAGACAGGTCATTAAGCTATCCGGAATTGGCTGTTCGAGTAAGAGCCCGGCCTATTTTATTGGGGCGGCTCACGGATTTAACGCAGTCCATGGACGGATGCCTTCGGTTGGCACGGGTGCTATGCTAGCGAATGGTAAGCTAATAGCCCTTGGGGTAAGCGGAGATGGTGACACTGGTGCGATTGGAATCGGGCAGTTCGTTCACTTAATGCGTCGGAACGTGCCAATGATATACATCATTGAGGATAATGGCTGCTACGGTCTAACGAAGGGTCAGTTTTCTCCAACAGCGGATATGGGGTCGACCCAGAAGAGCGGTGTGGCGAACGATTTACCTCCGATTGATACATGTGCTCTGGCGATAGAACTTGGCGCGACATTTGTGGCGCGCTCATTTTCTGGAGATAAGAAGCAGCTACTAGCTATTTTGAAGGGAGCTATCAGTCACCGAGGAACAGCGATGATTGATGTGCTCTCTCCCTGTGTCACATTTAACGATCACGAAGGGTCAACTAAGAGTTACGCATATGCCAAGGACCACGACGATCCACTTGAGGAGATCGGATTTGTACCGTTTTTCGAGGATGTTTCCGTTGAATACGACCTTGGAACGACTAGAGAGGTGTCTTTACATGATGGGTCGAAGCTGTACTTAAGTAAACTCGAAGTAGAGTACAACCCGACCGATAAGGTTGAGGCCATACGTGTTTTGCATGAAACGAGACGTCGTGGTGAGTACGCAACGGGAATTATCTACGTTGAACCAAATCGGGACGACTTTTTGGATACACTGAACCTAGTCGACGAACCACTTGCGACATTACCGCTCGAACGCGTACGACCGCCACGGGCCGTACTTAAAGAGATTATGGAGAGTCTGCGGTAGTTCCAGCGGCTATTTTGATGTTAGGGACAGATGCGTGGAGTACTCTCCAGGTTCGTGAAAATACTGGTCCACCAATAACCCCTAGTGAAGAAATTCAGTGGAACAAACACTAGCGATCATTAAACCAGACGCTGTAGCCCGACGGCTAGTGGGAAGGATACTTGTACGAATCGAAGCAGAAGAGTTTAGAATCCGTGCGATGCGATTGGTTACCCTATCAGAAAAAGAAGCGGAAGGCTTCTATGAGATTCATCGGTCTCGGCCGTTCTTTAAGAGTTTAATTAAGTTTATGTCCTCCGGACCGATTGTTGTGATTGCTTTAGAGGCTCCTGAAGTGATCGGAAGATGGCGGACACTCATGGGAGCTACGGATCCAACTGCAGCAGAGTCAGGAACACTTCGAAGAGAATTTGGTAGCACGATAGAACGTAACGCAACGCATGGATCTGATGGACACGATACCGCCGCTTTTGAACTAAGATACTTTTTCCAGAAAGACGGGCTTGTGTGATTTTTGAAATCGCCGTGCACTTCCTGAAGGATAGTTGATTCTCAGCAGTCGTGGAGCCCAGAAAACTAATAGGCAAGATACTTGTTGTAGTTGGTGTTGGAATTGCTGGTGTTGGTGTGTTGGTCATGTTAGGAGTGCCTTTAGGTCGACTCCCTGGTGATATCGTCTTCCGAAGAGGAAGCGTTACCATCTACTTACCAATAACGACCTCGATTCTTCTTAGTATGTTCGCGACACTCGTTCTGACGTTACTCCGTAGGTAGTGGAATGGATTTTTTAAACAAGCAGGATGTTTTCATAACAAGCGACAATAGTCATGACTATTAGATCTGATCAGTGGATTCGGAGGATGGCGATTGAAAAGGGGATGATTGAACCATTCGTGGACAGCCAGGTTCGTGCTGGGGTGATTTCCTATGGTTTGTCGTCCTATGGTTACGATGTTCGGGTCGCAGACGAATTTAAAGTGTTCACCAATATTAATACAACAATAATCGATCCAAAGATCTTTGATCCTCGTTCGTTCGCCGATCTCAAGGCACCAGTCTGCGTTGTGCCACCTAATTCTTTCGTTCTAGCACGTACGGTTGAGTACTTTAGGATTCCAAGAGACGTACTGACGATATGCCTCGGAAAGTCTACATACGCGCGTTGTGGAATCATCGTCAACGTAACTCCGTTCGAACCGGAGTGGGAGGGAACAGCTACTCTGGAGATATCAAATACAACTCCACTACCAGCAAAGATTTATGCAGATGAAGGGATTGCTCAGGTTATTTTCTTTCAAAGTGATGAACCGTGTGGCACATCTTATGCTGATCGAAAGGGAAAATATCAGGCGCAAAAGGTTGTCACACTACCTAAGGTCTGAGACAAACGGTTTGATCGTTGCTTGACCAGTACGGAAGATCCGTAGTACTCTGAAGGCCTTGGGTCCTCAGTGATGTAGGATCGGACTTGTCTTGATGTGCTGAACGTTCGTTACTTGTCTGCATGGATAAGCTTGTAGAGCGCGAGGATGCGCCTCGGGCAAACACACTTACTACTACTACACCGGCCCTCGCAGTTCAGTTCTTTCTTGTTCCTTTGGCGGTGGTCGCGGTGGTGGCGATGATCTATGGCGGTTTTCGCCTAATGGTGGTCGATCAGCGTACACCGGAAGAATACTTAAACGATATTCGTATTGGTGGAAGGGAACGTCGTTGGCCTGCGGCTTTTGAGTTGTCCCGTATGTTAGCTGACCCAGAGGTTGAGGGACAGTATCCGATGCTAGGTGGAGCATTGGTGCAGGCATTCGCGGAGTCGGATGGAGATGACCCTCGAGTTCGTCGATATTTGGCTCTTGCGCTGGGAAGGCTTGAATCAGCGCCGACCGAAGCAACCGAAAGTCTTGTTGAGGCCCTGGATGATCCAGATAGTGAGACCCGGATCACTGTTATATGGGCACTAGCTTCGCTTGGCGATGCAGCGGTTGTACCGAAATTAGCCGAACTGTATAGGTCTGACGATCCAGGCGTTCGAAAGATGGCGGTTTACGCGTTGGGGAGCCTAGACGGTGAGACTCAATTAAAGACTCTCCGAACTGCATTGGCTGATCCGGTGCCAGATGTGCAGTGGAATGCGGCGGCTGCACTCGCTCGACGAGGTGATCGTAAAAGTGTAACTGTTCTCCGTCGGATGCTTGACCGACGTTACGTTGAAAAAGCTGTGACTCGAACTCCCAGTAATGAAACAGGACTGGATCCAGTTGGAGAGGTTATGATTAGTGGGTTGGAGGCGGTTGCGTCCCTAAAAGAGATCACAGTCCATGAAGAGGTCCTAGAACTTAGTCGTAAGGATGAAAACCTGCGAGTACGGCAGGCCGCTCTAGAGGCGTTGGAACAGATTGGGAATACATCGTGCGAGACGAACGTTTCAATGCACCGTTGAGAGACTGTTTGTGTTGGATCGAAGGCGCTTTTATTTAGCACAAGGGAAAATATGTCTGATGAACCGAAGACACCGTTAGGCGTGGGTGGGCAACAATCTTCAGGTCAAACCCCTAAGACGAGCCTTCCTCCCACCTCAAACCCGGCTCTCGCTGGCAAGACTACCAGTGGAGCTGCAGGCGGGTTAAAAGGAAAAAAGCCGTCGTCGAAGGCTGGTAGTGCGTCGGATGATACGTCTCCGTTGATGTCGCGACGTGGATGGATGGGTTTCGCATGGGGAGCGTTTACCGCAGCATCGGCTGGTTGTCTGGCTGCAACTGGACGTTTCATGTTTCCTAATGTTCTAAATGAACCACCACAACAGTTCAAGATCGGATTTCCGAATGAGTACGGCGCAGGGGTGGATGAGCGGTGGAAAGATAGATTCGGCGTATGGATTGTGCGGACGCCGAGTGACGTCGTTCACGAAGCAAGCGGCTTTTACGCAATAATATCCGTTTGCACTCACTTGGGCTGTACGCCGAATTGGTTGGAAGCTGAGAGCAAGTTTAAATGTCCTTGTCACGGGAGTGGGTTCCGACCAACCGGTATTAACTTCGAAGGTCCAGCACCACGTCCTCTTGAACGTGTTCGTGTCGTAATGGCTGAGGATGGACAAATCCTTGTGGACAAGAGTCGGAAATTTCAGTTTGAATTGGGACAGTGGAGTGATCCGGAAGCGTTCTTACAGGTTTAGGTGGTCGGCGCATGGAAGGCTAATGCTCGACTTTAATCAACAAGTTACTGACTACCCTTGGGTTCAAAGTTATGCCCGAAACTAAAACGGTACGGCCGCAGGAACCAGCGCTAACGCGTGCGTGGAATTGGTTAACGGGAACACAGGTTTGGACGTCGATATTTCGGCACGCGGCGCCGATTAGCGATCGAAACCGTGTTCTAGTGATGCTGAGCAATGTTTTTCTACATTTACACCCAGTAAGATTGAGAAAGTCAGGAGTAAGGTTACGTTTTACGTGGTGTATGGGTGGACTGAGTTTCTTTCTGTTTCTCTCTCTAACCTTCACCGGAGTACTGTTGATGTTCTACTATCGACCAACGCTCGAATACGCGTACTCTGATATCGTAGGACTCCGTGAACATGTCCCACTCGGCATCATGAGGGAGATGCATCGGTGGGGTGCTCATGCGATGGTGATAACAGTATGGCTACATATGTTTCGTGTTTTCATGACGGGGTCGTATAAACCCCCACGGGAATTTAATTGGAATATTGGCGTGATTATGCTGGTGTTGACACTGCTGCTCTCCTTCACTGGGTATCTACTGCCTTGGGATCAGTTGGCAATTTGGGCCATAACTGTGGGTTCTAATATGGCACGTGCGACACCATTTCTAGGTTCTGAAGGACCTGGTTCCGCACTGCTCCAACTAGGAGGCGTGAAACTTATTCACGCAGCTGACGATGCTCGCTTTGCCCTATTAGGTGGAACATTTGTTGGTGAGGGAGCGTTGCTTCGATTCTACGTGTTGCACTGCGTGGCACTACCACTCGTAATTGGGTTTCTGATGGCGGTACACTTTTGGCGTGTCCGAAAGGATGGTGGAATCTCTGGTCCGGTCTGATAAGGATAAGTAAGTATTTTTAGTGTTACGGGATTATACGAACCACGATGAATCAACATTAGGGTTGCAAGAGTTTATGGATCTCATCAAAGACTTCGTTAATTTACTGTCGGCGCCCTCGACATTTTTTGCATTGGTGAGTGCAATGTTGGCGGTGTTTCTCTGGAAACGAGAGGCCCTGACGTCGAATCAAGTAGGCTGCGGTGTATTTGGTTTCTTAGCGGCGTTCTTTCTCTTTGGTATGACCGATGAGAATTTTCGGCTCATCGTAGGGAAACCAGATAATGTTCCGATCTCGGCGTTAATTTTTCTCTTATTTTTCTTTACATGGTATTCAATCAGACAAGCAGTGAGGAACGATCGTCGGCTTAAAGAGGGTAAGCCACCAATCGAAAAGGATGAAGAGGACCGAGTATGGGTGTGGCCAGATCTTGTCTACACAGAGTTGATAGCGCTGGTCTTATGTACTGCCATTTTGATTGTATGGTCGATTGTACTTGAGGCCCCGCTAGAGCAGCCTGCAAATGCGGCTAACACTCCTAATCCTTCAAAGGCGCCGTGGTATTTTCTTGGACTTCAGGAGATGTTGGTTTATTTCGATCCCTGGTTAGCCGGCGTAGTTCTTCCAACGTTGATAATCGTCGGCTTAATGGCGATTCCCTATATTGACCGTAATCCTAAAGGAAACGGTTACTTCACGTTTAATGAACGCCGAAGCGAAATTACAATCTTTCTGTTTGGCTTTGCCGTATTGTGGACATCCCTCATAGTGCTTGGGACCTTTCTTAGAGGACCAAACTGGAATCTGTTTGGGCCGTTTGAGTACTGGGATATACACAAACTTGAACCGCTAACGAATGTCCAACTTTCTGAGTATGTGTGGATTAGGGCATTGGGAACTGGGCTGCCTAGTCATTGGTTGATCCGAGAAATGTTTGGAATATTGCTTTGTATAATTTACTTGGGGGTCCTGCCTGTAGTGTTAGCGCGAACTTTATTTAAGACGTATCTTGAAAAGATGGGAGCGTCACGTTTTTATGTAGGTGTGTTTCTTTTTTTGATGATGCTATTGTTACCAATCAAGATGCTCACACGCTGGCTTTTTAATTTGAAATATGTTGTTTCAATCCCTGAGTTCTTCTTCAATATCTAGCGGAGCCGGGATACGACTAGAGAGGATCAGACATTATTTCTGGGTAAACTGAAAAGACTTTCAAGATAGCAGGAAGCCAAGACCTATGGCCGACAAAAAAGTTGTAGGACACGCTTATAACGTCGATTTTCTCAATGTAGTATTTGCTGCGTCGAGTGTTTTTCTGTTTGTGACGGTAATGTGGATGGTTTGGGATGACTATGATCGGGAATGGAAGAACTACCAACGGCGCTTCGTTCAATTGGAAACAGAAGTGACGCAAGCAAGGTATAAGGCGTCTGAGGATGCGATTGACAGAGAACAGTTGGAGCAACTTACGAATAAACGAGTCCTTGCCGAAGCCGAACTGGCCGAAAACAGAGAGAAAGTTGAAGAACTCGAGGAGCAATTAGAAAGTATTGAAGTAACACTTTTTAGAGTTAATCAAGATCATCAGTTTACTAAGGCGAATCTCGACGCCGAGAGGTACGAATTCGAAGTTCAGCGGGAAGAAAATCCAGAGGAAGCGCGTGAACTGGGGAACTCAGTTAGTGAACTTTTTAATGTTTGGGAAGAGCTTGGACTGGAGGTAGAGAAGTTAACGGCAGAGCGTGACGGTCTTAGAGAGCAGATCGGGACGTTTACTGGTGAGGTAGAAGACGTTGATCGTCAAATCCGAGATCTAACGGCCGAGAATACAAGATTGGAGGAACGCTTAGAAGCCTTATTACCAAGTGTTATAAACGACTATGTACTAAACGCACCTCTTCTAGATTTCATGGCGCCGACGTTAACAATACGACAGGTTATTACTCCTCAAATTGTGGATGATATAAATTTTATACGTGTGCCAAAGATGGATCGTTGCACGACGTGTCATCTAAGTATCGATCGCGAAGGGTACGAAGGTTATCCACAACCTTACAAGACCCATCCAAACCTGTCAGTTTACGTTGGAAGCGCGTCCCCACATCCTCTTGAAGGAATAGGGTGTACGGTTTGCCATGAGGGCATGGGCCAATCCGTGACCTTTCAGGACAGTACGCATACCCCTGTTGACGAGGAACAACTCATTAGATGGAAGGAAGAGCACGGTTGGGAAGAACCTCACCTATGGGACTATCCTATGCTGCCGCGGGACATGACTGAAGCCTCGTGTGCTAAGTGCCACAAGGAAGAGATCTACGTCCCTGAGGCAGACGTTTTAGGTGTGGCATACGGAACCTATGAACGTGCTGGCTGCTACGCGTGTCACAAAACTGAGGGATTTGAGGGTCTCCGTAAACCTGGACCGAATCTTACTCGGGTTAAGGCTAAGTTAACACCCGAGTGGGTAGCACGCTGGATTCGTAATCCTAGGGCTGTCAAAGCAACAACGTGGATGCCTAAAGTTTGGTACAACAGCAACACTAGTGCTCCAGAAGACGCGGCGCGTAATGAGATAGAGATTGATTCGGTAGTCGCGTATCTTATCGAGAACTCTGATGGACATGAATTTGCGGTAAACCGGCCGCCTGTCGGCAATCAAGAGAGGGGCCTCCAGGTGATTGAGTCAGTTGGATGTCTTGCCTGTCATGTCATGGGCGATGAGACGCGTACTGAGGTCGGTCCAAGGCGTACGTTTGGTCAGCCGCTTGAGAACATCGGTAATAAAACCACCTTTGAATGGTTATTTGATTGGGTAAGAGACCCATCCCATTACAGTCCTGACACTTATATGCCAGATTTGAGACTTACTGACCAGGAAGCTGCTGACATAGCCGAGTACCTAGTGAGCTTAAAGGGGGCTGCCGGCGAAGAAGCAAAGGCGACCTATGACGACTCCTCGCTGGATGAAGTGCTATTAGATTATCTAAAATCAGTTGTTCCAACGGAAGAAGCGATCGCAATTGTAGATGGTATGACGGCCGACGAGAGAAGGCTTGAACTCGGTGAGCGTGCAATTGGCCGATACGGATGTTATAGCTGTCACGATATTAATGGCTTTGAGGATGCCCAACCAATCGGAATTGAGTTGTCTGAAGAAGGCAGTAAGTTACTGCAACGACTTGACTTCACCTTCGAACACATTCCTCACACGAAGATTGAATGGTTTTTACATAAGCTTAAGGACCCTCGTGTATATGATAGAAACAGAGAACTTCAGCCGCTTGAACGGTTGCGTATGCCGGACTATGGTTTAAGCGAACATGAGGCAAAGATTCTTACAACGGCGATTATGAGTTTTCAGAGCGACGTACAACCGAGGGGGTCCTGGGTTCCCAGATCTGCTCGAGTAGATGCATTGGTTACAGGTCGTAACCTAGTGCGACGCAGAAATTGCGTGGCATGTCACACAATTGAGGGTGACGGTGGTGACTATCAGGAACTTGTGGCGGATGCATCGCTGGCTCCTCCGTTGCTCACCCCAGAGGGTGCCAAAGTTAAGCCTGACTGGTTATATGATTTTCTTAAGGGACCAATTGCTATACGTCCATGGTTGAGCGTTCGGATGCCTAGCTTCGATATGAATGATGGACACTGGAATGACGTTATTGGCTATTTTGGAGCAATTTCTAACACGGTTGGACCGTTTAGAGATGAGACAATTCATCAGTCGGTAACGACTTCACGTGCAGGCAGAGAGTTGTTCGACCGTTTACGATGTCAGCAATGCCATGTTTTAGACACCATTCCTGAAGACCAGCCTACCGACAACTTAGCACCGGACCTTCGTATGGCTCGTGACCGCCTTCAACCGAATTGGATCCTAGATTGGCTCCGTGCCCCCTTGGAAATTCAGCCTGGAACTCGGATGCCGATGTTCTGGACTGAATACCCTGAGTCAGTAAGTGCATTCGATCTTGAAAACTATCCGAGTCTTAATGGCGACGCTGTGGCGCAGATCGAGGTGATAAGAGACTATCTGTTAACCTTTAGCGGCGGCCCTAGTCCAAGTAGATCTAATTAATCGGTGTCAGATCCGAACAAGCTCTGAGTGTCTGCTGCATGGTGCCCGTCTAGCCTCTAGTTGATAAGTAATAGAAGCTGTAGCCCATGCTAGAGTGAAAGCGTCTTATCCACTTCTTCTAATATAACGTCAGCACGGCCTTCTAGAGACAAATCAACTTGAGATGAGATGGGAGTGGTTTCTAGGTTGAGTTCGACTGTGTAAGCACCCTGTTCTTTTGCTTCGAGAAAAAGAGATGCTGCCGGATGAACCACAGACGACGTTCCTATTACGATAAACAAATCACACGATAAAGATGAACGACATCGAGTCATAATTATGGGGTCGATCGCCTCACCGAACCAAACAACGCCTGGTCGAAGGTATCCACCACAATATGGGCATTCTGGAGGAAGCTGTGTGTATGGAACGGTTGTATCAGACCAGCAGATAGGCGATAACTCACATTTATTCCAACAACTTACCTCCCAAATCGATCCATGAAAGCGAATAATATTATTTGCACCTGCCCGTTCATGGAGCCCACCGACATTCTGTGTGATTAGCTTGAGATTTGGATAACGATGACTCCATATTGCGAGGACGTGGTGGGCACGGTTCGGTTGGCATCGTGAGATAGCTTGCCTTCGCCAGTCATACCATTTCCAAACCAAATGAGGGTTAACCGAAAATGCTTGAGGTGTGGCTAATTTTTCAGGCCGATAATTTTTCCAAAGGCTATGCTTTCTACGAAATGTGGGTATACCGCTCGCAGCTGACAGTCCAGCTCCTGTTAGAATCGTTACGAGTTTTGCCGTCTGGAATGTTTTCGTGAGAAGTTCGAGACCTTTTTCCTAATGCATTGTTTGTCAGTACTTCATTCTGTGAGTGTTGTTACCTTAAATTATTAGGAAATTCTGGCTATGGTAATAGGGCTGAATATAATGAGCATCGTAAAAAGTGTCAGGATTTGGCGATCTCTTCAGAACGGAGTTCTCGTCGCAGAACCTTAAGCAGAGTACTTTTCGGCAATTCTTTTCTGAATTCGATTTCCCTTGGTACTTTATAGGCCGCGAGTTCGCGTTTGCAGTAATTTAACAATTCTTCTACCGTAACACTAGAATTGTCCCTGGGAACAACGAAGGACTTAATTGTCTCGCCACGTCTTTCGTCGGGAAGTCCGATTGTCGCGGCTTCTAGAACCTCTGGATGACCCATTAGAATCCGATCTATCTCATCAGGATAGATGTTGTAACCACTAGCGGTTACCATATCCTTTTTTCGTCCTACGATAAAGACGTAACCGTCGGCATCGCTTTTTGCTATATCACCTGTGAATAACCAGCCATTCCTAATCATCTGTTTCGTTGCATCAGGTTGATTCCAATAACCCTTCATTATTTGAGGTCCTTTAATCAGAAGCTCTCCTTCCACGTTAGGTGATACATCCGTCGCGCCGTCAGTAAGAGAAACGATTCTGGAGTCAGTATCAGAGAGTGGAATTCCGACGCTGCCGATTTTTCTACGTCCGTTTAGTGGATTGACGTGGGTAACAGGAGACGTTTCGGTTAGACCAAAGCCCTCGATGATCTTGCTTCCAGTTAGACCTTCGAATGTTTCTAAAACGTCGAGTGGCAATGGTGCCGAACCTGAAAAACAAGATGAAACACTTCTAAGGTTCACGTTCTTGATACCAGGAAATCTGTTTATAGCGTTAAACATGGCGGGAACTGCTGGAAAGAGCGTGACTCTGTGTCTGGAAATATCCTTGAGCATCTTAGGTATGTCTCGAGGATTTGCGGTAACTACGATTGCTGCTCCGACCGAAACTGCCAGATTCATTGCTACCGTCATTCCAAATACGTGAAAAAATGGTAAACATCCGAGGATCACCTCTTTTCCGAAGGTTATTTCAGAGAACCAAGCCCTAACCTGTTGTACGTTCCACGAAAGGTTGCCATGAGTTAGCATTGCGCCTTTTGAGGTGCCTGTAGTTCCACCGGTGTACTGAAGTAGAGCAATGGTATCTAATTCGAGCCTTACTTTAGGAGGATTAGGCGGAGTGTTCCTTATGAGTTCCTTCATGAAAAATAGATTGTCTTGACGTTCGACGTTAGCGATCAGAGGAGGATTTGCTCTTTTAAGCTTTATGGTTGCCAGAAAGTTAAGGGGAAATTTTAGACAATCTGGTATTGAGGCAATAATGTAATGCTTGATGGGTAATTCCTCTCGAACATGTTTTATACGACTATTAAACAGATAATCTGTAACTATAGCTACTGTGCATGCAGCGTCATTCCACTGATGTTTAATCTCTCGTTCAACATATAAAGGGTTGGTCATTACGACCCGAGCACCTACGGATAAGACGGCGTAGTAGGCGACAATAGTTTGCGGTAAATTTGGTAATTGAATCGCAACTGGAGTGTTTGTGGTGACTCCAAGATTAGTAAGGGCTGTGGCAAAGCGATCAACTTGGTCGTTAAGTTGTTTATAACTAAGTTGATAGTTGTTGAAAATAAGGGCAGTTGAGTCGCTATACTTAAGAGCGCTTTGCTTAAGAAATTCTGGGAGTGACACATTTTCGAAATCGAGACTGTCTGGAACTCCTTGATCATAAAAGTGATGCCAGCTACGTTCTTCCATTGATTCTCCCAACTGTACAAATATTTAGCGATGCTTACCTGGTATTCGAGAATATTATACTAATGACTTTACATGTATGCTCTGAGTCCAAGATTAATCTGTCCGATTGTATTCTAAGGTACCAAGCTGGTTCTGTCATGTTAGCTGAAGCCAACACGTTGATTAACTCTGGACGGTGTTAGCAACTGCTTGAATAAGGAAACTGCGAGTCGCATTATGTACTTTGCCAGCGAGGTGAGCGTTTGGCCAGGAATGCGTCAACGCCTTCTCGGAAATCGTTGCTGGTGTAGCACTTTGCTATTAGATCGTGTCCAGCGTTACTCTGTGTTGAGTTGTTAGATTGAATTCTTCGAAGCATTTCCTTCGTCGAGTTGATTGTTAAAGGAGCGTTGGCAGCAATATCTCGAGCGAGATCCACTGTTGTCTTTTCAAGTTGCGCAGCATTAATGACTCGGTTTATTAGGCCAATTGAAACAGCTTCTTGGGCATCAATTAATCGCCCAGTGAAGATAATGTCTTTTAGCCTGGCCGGACCTATAAGATCAATGAAGCGAATATGGGTGGAGGCTGAAAGACAATTACCGAGAGTTCTGGCAATTGGAACACCAAAGCTAGACTCAGGCGAAGATAATCGGAGGTCACATGTAATAGCAATCGTGAGACTTCCACCTGCTGCGATTCCCTGAATTTGGGCGATAGTTGGCTTGTTGACTTGCTCTAGTCTTGCGAGAACTGTATCTAGGTATGTTTCGTACGCGATACCATCTTGATCTGTTTTGAAGTTGCGAAACTGATTGATATCAGTACCAGTACCAAAAGCTTTACCTCCTGCACCTCGCAGTATTAGAGCTTTAATTGTAGTATCGGTATCAACTGTTTCGCAGGCATCAACTAACGCTTGATACATTGTCCAAGTCATGGCGTTGAGTGATTCTGGCCGGTTGAATGTAAGGAAGGCTAGTGAACCATCCGTTTCGTAGATTGCTTCTGATGTTGACAAGGGGACTGCCTCCTAACTTAAGAGAGATGAGAACCTTATGAAACGAGCCCTTGAAGGGATTCGAGTTTTAGATATAGGCCAGGTTATGGCTGGACCTTTTTGCGCAATGCTTCTGTGTGACATGGGCGCAGATGTTATCAAAGTTGAACCGCCAACTGGTGACTCAACGAGACGGATGGCCGGTGCGGTTGGAACGGACAGTCCTAGTTTTAACGCTGTAAATAGGGGTAAAAGAAGTATAGTGCTAAATTTTAAAACTGACGAAGGTAAAAATGTTTTGAGGCGGCTGGTCGGCACAAGTGATGTCCTAATAGAAAACTACCGACCAGGCGTGATGCATAGATTCGGGTTAGACTTCACGGCGCTTTCTAGTCTGAATCCTAGGCTTGTTTACGCTTCAATCTCAGGGTACGGTCAGACGGGGCCTTCAGGTCCAAAGGGGGGCTTTGATCTCGTGGCACAAGGCGTATCTGGTTTAATGTCGATCATGGGAGAACCCGAAAGACCTCCCGTTAAAGCAGGTATTCCGGTGACAGACCTTGGTGCTGCGCTTTTCGCACTTAGTGGAATCCTTGCGGCCCTCTTTAATCGGAACACGACCGGCTGTGGACAACACATAGACACTTCACTTCTAGAGGCCGGCATGGCTCTGTCTGTCTGGGAGGCAACTGAATATTTCTCTGGTTCTGGAATTCCGAAGCCAATGGGCTCCGCTCATCGAATGATTGCTCCCTATCAAGCAGTACGATGTTCAGACAGGTATATTACTCTTGGGACTGCAACTGATCATCTTTTTCGTCGACTGTGTATCCTACTTGAACGTCCCGAGTGGGCCGATCATCCAGACTACATTGATAATACAGCACGAGTGCAGAATCGCTCAGAACTTACCACTAAAATCGAGTCTATCATGGCACAAAAGTCGAGCGAGTTCTGGCTCTCGGTGTTGGAAGAACAGGACATACCATGCGGTCCAATCAATAATTACGAGGAAATTATGAACGACCCGCAAGTTAAAGCTCGGCAGATGATTGTTTATGCTGATCATCCAACTCTTGGGAGGATCAAGATGCTTGGTTCACCAGTGAAAATGTCTTCCACACCGCTCGTACCAAATCGTAGATCACCGCTTTTAGCTGAACACACAGATCAAGTTCTCAAAGAAATTGGTTTTATGCCAGATGAAATTGATGAACTCAGACAGGTCGGAGCAATTGCCTAGGTAAGTATTGATCGTGACGTGATCAAGGTCGCTCTAATCTAACTAGAGAAGTCATTAGCGGCAAGCTCTCAATTCCTAATTTAGGAATGTTCTCCAAGAGATCTTCTAATAAAGTTTGGACTGACGCGTTGAGGGCACGCAGTATGGGGTTAGGTGAAAAATAGAGCTGAACAGAGGGGGCTGACTTCCTTGCCTTTTCAACTGATCTGAGAGGATCAAGGATCTCGAAGTGTGAGAGTTTATCCCTGGAATTGGAGTGGTTGCGGGGGGGGGATTTGAACCCCCGACCTTTGGGTTATGAGCCCAACGAGCTACCGGACTGCTCCACCCCGCGTCAGTCTGTTAAACGTATCCAATCCAACGGATGCTAGCATGCGGTAACAGTTGTCGTCAAACTGCTTAAATCTCGAATGCTAGTTTAACGAATCAATTGTGTGGAAAATGAATTAAGTTGAGTTTTTGATCTTATGTCGATTGGATGTGAAAAAGTGTTTTGCGTAGTTGAGTTCTAGGGGATATCCCAATCGTGATTGGTGGTTGCGGAAATAGAACACTTGGAATGCACAGTCTAGACTTTATACGTTGTAGTGATCTTCTAAGAAGCTAGGAGTAGTAACCGAGCATCAGACGATTATAGAAAATCGAATTAGAAAATGAATGGAAACATTTGGGATAAATGACGAGGTAGAAGTTATCATGTAAGATCTTCTTTTGAAAGATCGTAGGAATAATAAGGAGAAGAGATCTGTGCTTAGATCTGAATTTGTTATCGTTCTTACTACATTGCCAACTAAAGTTGAAACAGCTGATTTTGCCAAAGCCTTGATTGATGATCGGTTGGCCGCATGTGTAAGCGTTCACCCAGAGATTAAGTCATTCTATATGTGGGAGAGTCAAATAATGGAGGAGAGTGAGCAGCAAATTCTTATCAAGACGACGGCTAACAGGATCGAAGAACTTCAAAGTCGTGTTTTAGATCTTCATCCTTACAAGGTTCCTGAATTATTGGTGATTCCAATTATAGATGGTAGTGAATCCTATTTGAAATGGATTAAGGAGTGTACAAGAGACGTAGAAGTACTCTAGGATCACTGCTAGCTAGGAGCGAGATCTTAAGTTGGTTTGGTGTTGTTCTAGTGAAATGGCGCTGACGTAGAGATTGCACCTTAATGTATTTTCTCATCGTGCGAGCTAGGCTAGTAGAAGAGTTTCAACGCGAGAAACCCGCCCAGTAAAAGAATTAGAAATAGCCCTGCGAAAAAGTCAAAATAGCGCTCGAGAACGCTTCGGATGTGTGCGCCGAATAGACGAATGGTTATCGCAACTAGTGAGAAACGTGCCCCCCGTCCGATAAAGCTTATCAAGAGGAATTGACCAATAGGCATGGAAGTAGACCCAGCTGCGATGGTGGCAACCTTAAAAGGTATAGGGGTAAATGTTGCGATGGCAAGAAACCACAATCCGACGGGTCCATTGTACAGTCGTACGACCTGATCCCAGTGCTGGTGTGCTCCATAGAAGTCAATGATCGGTTGACCCACAGTGACCATTAATCCGTAACCAATGCCATAGCCGAAGGCGGCTCCGACGATTGAACCGATCAGGCAAGTAACTGTTGCGAATAACCATCTGGTTGGTTTTGCAGCGACAATGGTAATCAATAAAACATCTGGAGGGATGGGAAACACCGATGACTCAGCAAGTGCGATAAGGAATAGGGCCGTCAGTGCATGCGAAGTTTCAGACCATTTCATGGTCCAATCGTATAGTTGACGGAGAAGGTATTTTGGTTTTGTGAGGAGAGAAGAAGGAGGTATTAGCATCTTTTAATCACTATAATAACTGTTTGAATGGTCGATAACGGAACGTGCAGTACTTTTTCACTTAGAGGTAAGCACAGCTCATGGCTAATGGATTAGGAAGCGATCTCTTACGGTTTAGTGCCCCGAGATACATTCAATAGTATCAGGGCTAGGTAATACACGGCACCATCCTAGTAGAGCAGTCGTTTTAATTTGTGACGCAAGCCTTGTACCTTAATATTCTACTCGTAAAAAGTGAGAAGTGATGAAGACAATAGAAAAGTCACTTGAGCTCGAAATTCGACTGAACTATATGTTTAAAGATAAGAATCTGCTTAGGCAGGCATTAACACATCGATCTTTTGCGCATGAAAATGTCAATGATGCTTTTGCCGACAATGAATCACTTGAGTTCTTGGGTGATGCTGTTATCGGGTTCATAGTTGCAGATTTGCTTTGTAGAGAATTTCCTAACTATAACGAAGGAGAGAAGTCGAAGATAAAAGCTTTACTGGTGTCTTCTGCTTCGCTCGCCGGACTAGGAGAAAGACTTTCTCTTGGAGGTCACCTTTTTCTTGGAGTCGGTGAAGAAAAAACAGGAGGACGTGAAAAGCTCGGATTAATTGCAGATACCTATGAGGCTCTTGTGGCCGCTATTTATCTTGATAGTGATATCGAAGTTGTACGTAAGTTTCTAGAAAATCAATTTAATGAGGTCATTGAGACAATCCGAGAGACAAATCTGAAAGACCTAAGTTCTGATTATAAGTCCACATTGCAAGAGTGGCTTCAATCCCGTGACCTTCCTCTACCTGAGTACCGCATTAGAGACGAGAGTGGTCCGGATCATAGAAAGTTATTTAAAGTTGAAGTTCTCCTAAGAGATCAGGTTATTGAAAGGGCTGAAGGGTTAAGCAAAAAGGAAGCTGAGCAGAATTGTGCGAAACGAGCATTAGAACGGTTCAAACGAAAAGAAGTCACTAGGTAGGTGATTGGCGTGACGCCATTTTCAATGGTTGACTAAGAAGGCGATCTTGACACGCCACTATGATATGAGGATATGGGACAAGAATTTATAGGGGGTGTTAGTTGATTTCGATCATTCTCCAGGATTTGTCTTTTTTCACGTCGAGCGCGAGTGTTTCTGCGTTCTCAGATTGCGCTACAGGTTCTACGGATGGTTCGATGTATGGTAGACGGGCAAGGGCGTAATTTTGTATTTCTAGTGCAAGGTCGGCTTCTTTTGGTGGCATCGGGCGACAGTGAATGCGAACCCAAAGTCCTAGAACAGGATCAGTAAAACTGTACCGCTTTTGACGAACGGTTACTAGATCGACATCCTCTAACCGGGAAAGGTAGTCCCGTGTCGAACCAGGGGTTCGGCGTAATCGTTGAGAAATTTCGGTTAGTGTTAGTGGCTCCGCTTCAGAAAGGATTTTAAGGATTGCTTTTAGGGCACCATGACCCCTGGCACGATGTAATCGTAGCTCGTAGCAGAATCGACAAATTGAATAAAGTTGACCGCCAGGTGCTAGTTGGGCTGCAAGTGCACTAACCGGGTCATACTGATTGATCGCTAGCATGGACTCGGTAAGGGCTCGGACGTATGAGGGCCGTCCATCTGTTAAGGTCTGGACGGTTCTACCTAATTCATCGAGTTGAGGGCCTGATTGGAATCCGTACGTTGACAAAGTCTTAGTGACTTCGAGTGGTGTGAGTGGTGGTAAATGGATAACTTCGAATTGAGAGGAAGAGTTACCGAGTAATCGATGTGCACGTGTTACGTAACGTGTAGAAAGGACAAAGCGATTAGTGCTGAGGCTAACAGCCTTAAGAAAATTCTGGAGTACATCTCGAAGACCATGAAAATTTTCAAATGTCTTGAATTCGAGGATGTCATCTATTAAGAATGTCGCTGGGAGAGTTTCTGTTGGTCGAGCGTTGGAGAGAAATGATAATATTTTTGAGTATGTCTCCCGAGTAGAAGATCCGTAGCTCACGCCTTTGGTGTGTGTTTCACTACGGTAGGGCGAGGTTGTTGTTATAGTCCTGAGGAATCCTTCAGGGGTGGTGGTAATACGTTCTGCGTCTATGTACTGACAAATGTCTGGTTCGAGTAAGTCATTTACTCTCAGTAGTACCGACGTTAAACCACTCCCACACCCACCAAGAATCATAGGAATACGTGGTGGGCTGACTCTGAGTGCTGATAAGATCCGGCGCTCGATGAGGTGACGTTCAGGGATCACTTGTTACCTACAAAGATAACTAAAGCAGACTGATTCATCCAAGCTACGAATCGTTGGACGAGAAACATAGAACTTAAAGAAGCGTGAGTGTCTTGTCAATTCTAAACTCACATCTAACATAATTTGACTAAATGGTATTTCTTGCTTGACTTCTGGGGTGGTTATGCGCCCATTAGGAAGAGGTTGTGGATTCACTAAGCTGTTTGTGGAATTTTGAGAGGTCTTTAGGGTAATGTGGCAGTCTTAGGAAACACTTTTTTTGACATATCCGCGTAGTGGACACGACAAACTAACTCTTATGAATCTTGCTGTGATCGGTACGCAATGGGGAGATGAAGGAAAAGGAAAAATCGTCGACCTGCTGGCACCAGGGTTTTCTCTTGTTGCCCGGTATCAAGGTGGACACAATGCAGGTCACACGGTCTATGTGTCTGGCGAGAAGTTCGTTCTTCACCTGATTCCTTCGGGAATTCTCCATGAGAATGTTGACTGTGTGATAGGTAATGGGGTCGTCCTTGATTTGGCAGCGCTTTTCAGTGAGATTAGATTGCTAGAAAAACAGGGGATTAATGTCGACAATAGGCTGGTAATCAGCGAGAGGGCGCACCTGGTTCTTCCCTATCATCAAGACCTGGATCTGTTATCTGAAGTTCGCCTGGGTGATAGGAGAATCGGAACGACCTCTCGGGGCATTGGCCCGAGTTACGAAGACAAAATTGGTCGATGTGGCATCAGGATTGGTGATCTTGGCGATTCTTCTCGAGCGTCTTGGGTTATGGAGACCGTTAAGGAGAACGTCGCTAAGCGGAATTTTTTAATGGGCGGTCCAGGGCTAGAATGGAAACCTGTTTATGATGAACTCTGTAGTGCATGGCCTCGAGTAAAACCGTTGATAAAAGATGTTTCTCTGTACTTGGATAGGGCTATAAAGGCTGGACGAAGTGTTCTCTTTGAAGGAGCTCAGGGAACATTACTCGATGTGGACCATGGAACATATCCGTACGTTACCTCGTCGAGCGCAACGATCGGTGGAGTTTGCACTGGGTTAGGTATTGGGGTCCATTCTATCGACAGGGTATTGGGAGTGGTAAAGGCATACACTACTCGAGTGGGTGAGGGACCATTTACAACAGAGCTTAAAGAGTCAGTTGGAGAACATTTTCGGCAAAGAGGCTTGGAGTACGGTGCTACTACCGGGCGACCACGACGTTGTGGATGGTACGATGCAGTGGCCGTTCGTTACTCTGTCCGTGTTAATGGATTGGACGAGCTAGCTCTCACAAAATTGGATGTAATGGATGAGCTTTCTGAGATAAAGATATGCACTGGATACCGTTTTGAGCGAAGAATTCTGACTGAATTTCCCAGTAGTTTGACGAACCTGATTTCTTGGGAACCGGTGTACGAGACCTTTTCTGGGTGGTCGACAAGAACTACTGGTGTTCGGGATTATCATGACCTTCCTATCCAGGCCCAACGGTACATTGAGAAACTTGAGGAAATAAGCGGGGTTCCGATAACCATTATTTCTACGGGCCCAAATCGTGAAGAGACAATCGTTCGTGATAATTCTTACGTTTCTAATTCAACAGGCTAGGTTTAGGCGCGTAACAATGATTAGGAAAAATGATTTACGATTGTCAGTTAGAGAAACGAATGCGAGTGATTAAGTTGCCTTGTGAAAAAGTAGAGCAATTAGGACAGCGCGATTGATTAAGAGTAATTAGAGATAACCATGGTACTGATGAAGCACGGATCAGTAAGCTATGGAATTGTTGAGATGAGTGGCCAAACCCGTAAGAAAAGTGCCGTTGACGTACTTCCAAGATTTATTAGTGTTGCGACGTTGTGCTTCTTTTTCCTTGGATGTCGAACTGGACCAACGTCTCAAGATGCTACTTTGTTTGTTGACAAAGCTGAGACGAGACTGACAAATCTCTGGATGAAGGCCGGACGGGCTGCTTGGGTGCAAATGAACTTTATTACTGATGACACAACAACAATATCTTCTGCTGCACAGTCTGAGGCACTTGGTGCGACTATGGAACTTGCAATTGAGGCCTCTAGATTCGACAATCTTGATCTATCCGAAGATCTTCGCCGTAAGTTGAACATGCTGAAGACCTCAATAACCCTAACCGCTCCATCAAACAGCGCTCTTCAGGCAGAACTTTCTGACATAACAACATCTATGGAAAGCACCTATGGCTTGGGGATCTATTGTCCTGATTCTTCAGACGAAGAATGTTTAGATTTGATGGCGCTGGAAGCGATAATGGCTGAGAGTCGTGAGACAGATGAACTTCTTGATGCCTGGAAGGGGTGGAGAACCATTTCAGTGCCGATGCGAACTCAATATGAACGGTTTGTCGAATTGGCTAATGAAGGAGCGAGGGAACTAGGATTTAGAGATCTCGGAGAGATGTGGCGCTCTAACTATGACATGTCACAGAATAATTTCGTGGACGAAGTTGATCGACTTTGGGAACAAGTGCGTCCATTCTATGATGCCCTTCACTGTCATGTAAGAGCTTCGTTATCAGATTACTATGGCAATGCTGTCGTTCCATTAGAAGAACCCATTCCAGCACACCTTCTGGGCAATATGTGGAGTCAAACGTGGAGCAATATCTATGATCTAGTAAAACCAAAAGGAGAAAGGGTCACTTACGATTTAACGAGATTACTTGAGTCTAAGGGAGTCGACGAGATTGAGATGGTGCGCTATGGAGAGAGATTTTTTAGTTCAATAGGATTCGATCCATTACCGGAAACGTTCTGGGAACGGTCCCTCTTTATTAAACCAAATGATCGTCAGGTAGTATGTCATGCTAGTGCGTGGAATTTGGATCTTGAGTCAGATCTACGAATTAAGATGTGCATTAATGTAAGGGGGGAGGATTTCGTTACGATTCATCATGAGTTAGGACATAACTATTATCAAAGAGCTTACAACCAGCAGCCGCTACTTTTCAGGGAGGGAGCTAACGACGGGTTTCACGAAGGTATTGGTGATACGATCGCACTTTCAATTACACCGGAGTATCTAGTAAAGGTGGGTTTACTTAAGGAGATTCCTTCTCAAGATAAGGACTTAGGATTACTCCTACGATTGGCCCTGGATAAGATCGCGTTTCTTCCGTTTGGATTATTGGTAGATCAATGGCGCTGGCAGGTATTCTCAGGTGAAATACCTCCAGAAGAATACACGAGTGGATGGTGGAAACTGCGTGAGAAGTACCAGGGTGTGCGAGCTCCGGTGGTGCGAAGTGAAGTGGATTTTGACCCGGGTGCGAAGTACCACATTCCTGGAAATACACCTTATGCACGATACTTTCTAGCTGCCATTCTTCAGTTTCAATTTCATAGAGGGCTTTGTGCTGTGACTGGTTTTGATGGACCCCTGCATAGATGTTCTATTTACGATAGTCCTGAAGCTGGAGCAAAATTAAAGACAATGTTAGAGATGGGAGCGAGTCAGCCGTGGCCAGAGGCATTGAGGGTGATCACTGGAAGGCGCGAGCTTGATGCGACAGCAATCACAGAGTATTTTGCACCTCTGAAGGAGTGGTTGGATATACAAAATACAGAACGAACCTGTGGTTGGTAGTGCTAACCAGAAACGATCACATCAATAATATAGAAAGTAGGCATAGCCTTCTCAAAAATAAACTCAGCTGTTAACGTCACTTTTTGCTTGTTGGTACTGAGTGTCGGTCACCTTTTCCATCCAGTCTGTCGTAGCATTAATGTTTATGGCAAGATGCGACATTCGAGAGCCTGAAGATCCGTGCCAATGTTTAGTTGCTGCCTCGATACATACCATGTCTCCAGCGGCAAGCTCTTGTACGGTTTCTCCCCATTTCTGAATTAGGCATCGGCCTGTCACAACAAACAAAATCTGTTGACCGCTATGCACATGCCAGTCTGTTCTGGCCTGTGAGGCGAAGTCAACCCAATAAACATTAATCGAAGGGCTAGCAGTTACTCCGGACATTCGTTTCAACTGTGCTCTGCCAGAGAAATGGGTGGAATCAACTTCTTCCTGCTGAATTTGTGATGTCCTGAAAATATTCATCAGATCTTAGCCTAAGGGTCCGTCGTTAATTATGATTACGATACTTTATAACTGTGTAAATAACACAGACAAAAATAGCTGTTGCGATGAAGGTTCCGGCATTAAGTATTCCTTTTTGAGAGAACGAGACGATAGAGTATCCGATTGAGCCAGATAACAGTGCGTAGTAGACGAAAGGAATTAGTGTAAGGCGAATGATCGAGCCTTCGCGGCCCAATAATCCTACAACGGCCGAAGCGGCAACCACATTGTGTACACAGATCATATTACCGGCTGCGCCACCTACGGCCTGAAGAGCGACTATCCATGTTGGATCAACGGCGATACGCTGGCCAACATCAAATTGGAAGAGAGAAAACATCATATTGCTGACAGTATTGCTTCCAGCAACGGCGGCACCAATTCCACCGATAAAGGTCGAGAAGATTGGCCAAGCGTTACCGACAAGTCCGGCAACACCATCCGCTAGTACTATTGGCATTCGTTCGTATCCCGCAGCACCACCGGTACTGTTAAGAAATACCTGTACCATTGGCACGGTGAAGACGAGAGCCATAGAAGCAGCCGCTGAAACTTTAAGGGATGTTGACCAAGCTTTTGTGTAGTGTTTTATTGGAATCTTGTGGAGCACAAGTGTAGTGAGTGAAGCAACAATGAAT
Source organism: Vicinamibacterales bacterium (assembly GCA_965249535.1). GTDB lineage: Bacteria > Acidobacteriota > Vicinamibacteria > Vicinamibacterales. Next base: position 289,492 of record OZ252241.1, on the reverse strand, counting down.
AGTGTACCTGGAAGATACAAAGGTTGGACAGCATTCATATTTATAGTGCTGCCCAGCATGCTATTCCATGTAATTGTCCAGCCTTGAAGAAACGTTCGAAGTGGATCGACAACTCGAGAGGCCAGTAAAAGGACAGCCACGATTACGTACGGAAACCATGCTTTGATTAAATTCATGGATCCACTTTGTCTTGAAAAGTCCTTAAGTTCGACGGTACCACTCCACTGAGCTGGCCAATTATCACGGTCGTCGAATTCCCATATTTCATTGGACTTTGGCATAAGGAAACCAGCACGTGCTGAAGACACAACGATGATCAGCCCAACTACACTACCGACGAGTGATGGAAATTCTGGTCCAAGAAAGTAAGCGGCTGTTAGGTACGGAACTGTCATTGCAAGTGCTGCAAAGATTGCGAATGGCCATATTTTCAATCCATCGGCAAGAGACTTATTCTTTCCGAAAAAGCGTGTCATAAAAGAGACAAGGATAAGAGGGATCAAGGTGCCGGTGATTGTGTGCAGGATTGCTACTTTGAGACCGATAAAGGCCAAGAAGTCTGTCCACTCTGTGTATCCAATCCTGGCTGCGTATTCTGCGATCGAAGGATCGGCAGATAATCCAGCATTGATACCAACCAGAATAGGTGTTCCAGCAGCTCCAAAACTCACAGGCGTGCTTTGAATAATCATTCCGGCCGTGACTGCAGCCATACCTGGGAAGCCAAGACCGACGAGGAGAGGTACAGCAACGGCTGCTGGTGTTCCGAATCCGGCCGAGCCCTCGATGAAAGCACCGAATAACCAAGCAATGATGATTACTTGTACACGTCTATCTGGTGAGATGTCGGTGAATCCCTGCCGGATTGTCTTTATTGCACCACTTTCTTGCAGTGTATTAAGTAAAAGAATGGCACCAAATATTATATAGAGAAGAGTGAATGCAACGCTCAAACCGTTGATAGAGGCAGCTATAACCTGAATGGCCGGCACTTGCCAAACGGTCAGAGCGAGCACTGCAGATACAGCATACGAAAGAGGCATTGCCCGACTGGCGGGCCATCGAAGAATTACAAGAAAGACCGCTACGGTGAGAATAGGTAGAAGTGCGAGAACAGCTAGAATTTCTGTGTTCATTGAAGGGCCTTTCGTTTGGTCATAATTTCTATAATTATAATTTTTGCTGTTATTTGAAGATCTTTAAAAACTAAATATTTGGATTCACTAAAAACTTCAACAGTTCACTGCTTGAAAAAACTGATCTAGTAAATGTGAAAGAAGGCATTTGTCGTTTAGTCTTTAATACATCAATTGTAGCTCACGACTGTGAGGTAGCCTAGCATTAGCATAAGAAAATAGGTTATCTTTGGGCGTTCTTCAAACGATTAATCTAAATAATTCTACATTTAAATTAAAATCGAAAGTATTTTGAACTAAAACGAGACAATTAGGATTGAAGATTTTCCAGACGAAGAGTTTCGGATCTTTAATAGGCGCTGCAAAGTTAAGGTTGTTAGATTAGAAGTAGGGCAAATGTGGAGGAATTCAGTTAATGTGGTGCGTATAGGTTATCGTGTATTTTGATAAATACGGCAATAAAGCCCATCATTAGAGGTTGGAACTAAAGTTGTTGTCCTGATAGTATCCGTGATTCTGTGGTTGTAACTTACCGACAAGATCGCCATAAGAGCTCAATGTATCGAGTTTCGTGAGTACTGGTGCCAAAATGTCTCGAAAAATATAATCGGAGGATGTTATGACACGTTATGTGAAAGTTGGCAAGGTTGGTGATATTACCTCAGGTCAGGCAAAGGTAGTAACGGTCAACAATAAGCAGATAGCTATTTTCAACCAAGGGGGTTCTCACTATGCAATTGACGACGCCTGCACACATCGAGGAGGACCTTTATCAGAAGGGTTCTGTGATGACGGAATAGTAACATGCCCATGGCACAGCGCTCAATTTCGACTTGATAGTGGAGAAGCTGTTGGACCTCCGGCTTCTCGGAGTGTAACGTCATATCGAGTTCGCACGATTGATGGGGAAGTAGAAATAGAGATTTAATTTTACACTTGTAATGAGCCGATATTAAAAATGTTAGAGAGTTTTTGGATAGTCAATTTAACTATTCCTTTTGGATTAAGCGTTCGAAGTATAATTAGTCTATGTGCGGAATAGTAGCTTACGTTGGAAGAAATCCTGCAGGACGAATTTCAACTGTTGGCAATGTAGCGAGTAAACTACGACACCGCGGACCTGACGCAGCAGGCTTGCGTGCGACCGAAGGTGCTGCTGTAGCTCACCAGCGTTTATCAATCGTTGACGTAAAGAGCGGCAAACAACCCCTACTAAGTGAGGACGGTAAGATCGCTTTGGTATGCAATGGCGAAATATACAATCATGAAGCTCTAAGAAAGAGATTGGATCAGAACCACCGTTTTAGAACTCGTTCTGATTCCGAGGTGATTATCCATTTATATGAAGAAATGGGTTCAGAATGTGTAAACGAACTAGCAGGGATGTTCGCCTTCGTTCTGACTGACGGTGAAAACGTGTTGGCTGCGCGAGACGCTTTGGGGATTAAGCCACTTTACATGGGACATGATAAAGGTGGAGGATTGTGGTTCGCTTCCGAAATAAAGGGACTAAGTGACTTATCTGATGACGTTATGGAATTTCCTGCTGGAGTTGTTTTCACTGAGAGGAGTGGATTTCAGAGGTGGTTTAGGCCCTCATGGGTAGAGCCACCAGACTTTCAAGGATCACTAAATGGGGAAATGATTGTAGGGCAGCTAAGGTCAGCTGTTACGAGCCGTCTGATGAGTGATGTTCCGATCGGAGTTTTTCTCTCTGGTGGACTAGATTCAAGTATCGTGGCGGCACTGGTTCGGCCACAGATGGATAGGCCAAAAAGCTTCTCAGTTGGTCTTGAAAATTCTGACGATCTCTTGGCAGCACGGGTCGTTGCAGAATATCTTGAAACAGAACATCACGAATTAATTTATACAAAAGAGGATATGATTCGGGTTCTAAAAACTGTTATCTACCATTTAGAATCTTACGACCCAGCGCTTATCCGAAGCGCAATTCCGTGTTACTTCGTTTCAAAAATGGCTTCTGATTACGTCAAAGTAGTTCTCAGTGGGGAAGGCTCAGACGAAGCCTTTGCAGGCTATAGCTATTTTAGAGAGATGTCTAATCCGGTTGCTCTGCATCGAGAATCCGTTCGTATACTGCAAAGTCTCCATAACATAAATCTTCAGCGTGTCGATCGAATGACGATGGCCCATTCTCTTGAGGCTAGAGTGCCATTCCTCGACACAGAATTCCTTGCCATGGCAATGACAATTGATCCTGAAATCAAATTACATGGATCCGAGCGTGCGGAAAAATGGATCTTACGGAAAGCCTTTGATAAATTGCTACCGGATGAGATCTTGTGGCGCACAAAAGAAGAATTTGCTAAGGGGTGCGGGTCCGAGTCAGTGCTAGAGAAATATTGTGACAGTTACATCGGAGATAACAAATTCGAAAAACGGAAATCACTATTTCCTATCGATACACCAACGACCAAGGAGGCCTTCCATTACCGTTGTATTTTTGATGAATTCTTTCCGGGGGACGCATTACTTGAAACAGTCGGAAGATGGAAGGGAACGACTGGTTCATGTTGATGAGATACGAGTGACCAATGATTAAAAGAGTTGACTCAGTAAGTGAGTGTACGGAGGGTAAACGTACGTACGCCGAGAATGTCTCTCTAGGGAACTACGAAAGGTACAAAGGAGGTTTGACGGGTAAACACGACAACGTACGAAAGTACTGGGAAGATCAAGTCACTCGAAATTTTCTTAGACCGTTTATTAAGGAGCGTGTGGATTTTGCGAAAAGAATGGGCAGAGGTCTTCGCGTCGTTGATCTTGGGTGCGGATCTGGTCAGGGTTATGAACTGTTGACTCGAATACCACAGAGAGATCTTGGGTTAGATGTTTCACTCAGATATGTACTGCCACCTGCTCAAATGGATCGTTATCTTGGAATTGACATTAGTGAAGATATGGTTGAACAGGGCCGTGAGAACTATAATGGCACGCCAGGTGTGAGTTTCGAAGTTGGTGATTTAAGAGAAGGTCTAGGAAGAGTTCGTTCGGAACAGCCGTTCGATATCTATTTCTCGTCGTACGGTTCAATGTCTCATCTGGAAAATGCATCAATTAGATGGTGCTTGAGAGATGTTGTCAGACACGCTGAGGCTGGAGCTTTGATAGTGCTAGATCTTGTAGGTAAATATTCATGCGAATGGCCAGCATACTGGAACACGGAGAAAGGAACCAGTGGCATGCATGAGTATTCAATGAGCTATCTATTGGAGAAGCAAGAACGCATAAATCGCGATATTGAGAAGTTTTCTCTTAGATTCTGGAGCGGAAGTGAAGTGGAAGACCTTTGTTTCGAGTTGAACGACTCAAGTGGCTTGGACATAAGGGTTTTGAAATCAATGGATCGGTCATTGTTTGTGGGGCGACATGTCGATACCCGTGAGTATGGATGTTTGCTTCCACCATTACGTCATATTGTTAATAGGCTCTATGAAGTTGACGTACGTACCGGTCTGAATAATCTGAAAACCTCCTACACGCCGACGGACGGTTTTCCTGAAGAGAACCGATTTTTGATTTCGTTCGGTAATGCGTGGAATCAGCTCGTCGAATTTACTTTAGAGCGGTTAGCTGGAAATCCAGTAGATCTTGTTGACTTAGAAGGATGGCCAGAGTTTCCTCCGGCGTTGCAATTAGCTTTGATGAACATGGATAGGGTCGTTGATAGTGTGGGTTGGATCAAGGCCGGTGATGTGCGAGCAAATATTCTTGAACCACAACTAGCGTACTCTCTGCGAAACCTCGAACAATCGTTTCAGTGCGGCCATGGGTTTGGGCATTCGCTCGTTGCCGTTCTTATGGTTGGATCTGAGATAAAGAGCTCGGGTTTGTAGAGCTCCGTATACTATACGAGGTAGAACAAAAATGTTCCAGGTCTTTTATTATATAAATAGATACTATGTTTCTGTTGATGCGATCTTAGGATGTTCAATCACGGGGACTTAGGTTTTGTTAGGCATAAGGATTGGATAGGACAGAAAATAATTGGAAAAGAAATGGCTCTTGGCGGTAGCTAGTCGCGTGATTAATTGCGTTGAGAGCTTATTGTTGAGCGCCGATCCGTCACGAAGGGAGTAACTATGCATCGGGTATTACTTGCGGTGACCTGTTTTGGCGGATTGTTGATCATGTCGGGATTCGACGCGACATCTATCTTAGGGCAGGACACCTTGCGACCTCCAAAGGGTCCAGCCTATGAGTTTAGGAAGATCACGGAAGACATTTATACAGCAGAAGGTACCGGCACCATGAACGTGGGTGCTAATACACCGATTATTATCGGTGAAACAGATGTCATGATTGTTGATTCCCATATTACGCCAGCATCCGCAAGGGTGTTACTTGAAGAGTTGAAGACTGTCACTGACAAACCTGTACGTTTTGTGGTTAACACTCATTACCATTTTGATCACGCCCATGGGAATCAGATTTTTGGATCGAATGTTGCAATTATTGGACATGAGTTCACTCGTTTTATGTTACTGAACAACGTCCGAGACCGGCGAACATATCGTTCTTTTACAGAAGGAATACCTAAAGCGATCGCTGACCTAGAAGGTCAAATTAGTGAACTAGCTCCTGGTTCTGAAAGAGAGAATCTCGAAGACCAACTATATGTTCAAGAAAACTACCAAGCAGAGCTTGGAGAGGTCAATCCAACTCCTCCTAATCAAACCATTAAAACGATGATGTCTCTTTATAGTGGAGACCGTGAGATACAGTTACATTTTCTTGGTCGCGGTCATACAGGAGGTGACGTCATAGTTTTTCTTCCTCAAGAGCGTGTGATCTGCACAGGAGACCTAGTAACAGGCGGTATCTCGTATATGGGTGACGCGCATGTTGACGAATGGATAGAAACGTTGAATAAGTTGCTTGAGCTTGATTTCGAAACCGTATTACCAGGTCATGGTGAGCCGTTCACTGGACGAGAGCCAATTGAGGCCTTCAGAGGGTACCTAACAGACCTTTGGGATCAGACAAGTCGGCTCCACAGCGAAGGAGTATCAGCCGAAGAGGCGGCCAAACGAGTTGATATGAGTTCACACGGCCAATATTACGAAGGACTTGATGAATCAGAAGTTGACTTGCGCGCAATTCAGAGAATTTTTGAGGTAATCGAAGGTCAAGAGATTCCACTCTGACAAACATTAGGAAGAAAGAATATGAGAAGCAGATTAATTTGGCTGTCAGTTGTCATAGTTATTGGATTGACTGGAGTTGTGATGCTGTCGCTTACCGAAGAAGACTCTGGTCAAACATCTACGGTGTCCATCGACAGTGACGACATCGGTGGGGTCGTTAGTAGCTCCAAAGGGAGAGAAGAAGGCGTTTGGGTAATAGCTGAAACGACGGATTTACCTACGCGATTAATCAAGACAGTTGTTACTGATGCTGAAGGCCGATATGTTCTACCGGATTTACCGAAAGCAAATTATAACGTTTGGGTCCGTGGTTATGGTTTAGTGGACTCCAAAAAAGTTAATGCCTCGCCTGGAGAGCGGCTTGATCTAAATGCAGCCGTAGCTCCTAACGCCCGTGCGGCAGCAGAGTACTACCCAGCAGGATATTGGTATTCTCTTATTCAGGTTCCCGGTAATGACGAGTTTCCTGGGACGGGTTCCGAAGGAAACGGGATTGCGACAGCGATTAAGAACCAAGGTGACTGGATTAGGCTTATGAAATCCGGTAGATGCACAGCGTGTCATCAGCTTGGAACGAAAGCTACGCGAGAATTTCCTGCGATTTTCGATACATTTGATTCGTCTATTGATGCCTGGGCACGACGTCTCCAGTCTGGACAGGCGGCCGGACCGATGATGAACAGTTTAGCGATGCTGGGTCAGGAACGAGCACTTAAAATGTTTGCAGATTGGACTGATCGAATCGCTGCGGGTGAGTATCCTCTAGAACAACCAAGGAGACCACAGAATCTCGAACAAAACATTGTTATTACGCAATGGGACTGGGCTGATTCCAAGACGTACCTTCATGACGAGGTTTCTACGGACAAGAGAGACCCGACGGTTAATGCCAATGGTCCAATCTATGGTGCACTTGAAGCTAGTGCGGATTACATCCCTGTTCTCGATCCAATCCAGCATGTGGCAAGTCGAATTGGCATCACAGTCCGTGATCCAGCTACTCCCTTCGCTGCACCTCAAACAGGGTTTAAGTCATCGCCGTATTGGGGGGATGAAGCTATATGGAACAGCAAGACAAATGTGCATAATCCGATGCTTGATCATAAAGGACGAGTCTGGCTCACATCGAGAGTTCGGCCGACGGAGAATCCGACAATGTGCCAGGAGGGATCTGACCATCCATCAGCTAAGGTATTTCCGGTGAGTCGTTCCTTTCGTCATTTGGCCGTTTATGATCCGGAAGTTGAGGAGATCAAACTCATTGGGACTTGTTTTAGTACTCATCATTTAGTATTTGCTGAGGATGAAAATCATACACTATGGACGAGTGGAGGAGGAGATGTTCTTGGGTGGTTGAACACTAAGATGTTTGATGAAACTGGAGATGAAGAGAGGTCCCAAGGCTGGACTCCTCTAATCGTTGACACAAATGGTAATGGTCTAAGAGATGAATACGTGGAACCTGATGAACCTATCGATCCGACAAAGGATAAACGTTTTGATGGGGGATACTATGGTGTTGCGGTCAATCCTGTGGACGGATCCATTTGGGGTTCTTCGTTAGGATTCCCGGGTTCTGTTCTTCGCGTAAGTTTAGGGCCAGATGCTTCAAGGACGGCCTTGACAGAAGTCTATGAAGTTCCGTGGGGCAACGCTAAGGCGGTAATTCAAGGTTATTCACCACGTGGAATGGACATCGATCGTAACGGAGTCGTATGGACACCGCTTGCTAGTGGTCATCTTGCTAGTTTTGATCGCCGTAAGTGTACTGGCCCGCTTAATGGTCCGACAGCTATGGGACAACATTGTCCAGAAGGTTGGACGCTTTATCCTGAGCCTCTACCACAATTAAAGGGTTTAACTGAATCTGGAAGCGCTGAGGCTAGCTATTACACCTGGGTAGATCAGTTTAACACTTTTGGACTAGGGCCCAATGTTCCAATTAGTACTGGTAATGGGTCAGAGGGACTTTTAGCTCTAAAGGATGGTGAATGGATAATAATGAGAGTGCCGTATCCCCTTGGCTTTTATACGAAGTGGATGGATGGTCGAATTGATGATCCTAGCGCGGGTTGGAAGGGTAAAGGCCTGTGGGCAACGTACAGTACCCGAACACCTTTCCATCTCGAAACAGGGAAAGGTAGTACGAGTAAAGTTCTGAAGTTTCAACTCCGCCCTGATCCTCTGGCGCGTTAAAAGCTGAGAGTTTGGTAACGTAATAAATCAACGGACGCTGGCATACATGGTTACTGAATGTGTAGTGTGCTGAATTTTAAAAAGGAAGTTCTACGATTAACTTTAACAGCGCCTGGTCGGTTGATTTCATCGAAGCTCCAATCGCTAATTACTCCTCAGACAAGTAAACTAATCTTGTGAGAAGTCATCACAAATCAAGGATCTTTTTGTTTGATACTTTAATGAAACGTGGACCGGTCTCCTAATTTGGTCCATTTCGACCTTGCATGTTGAGTAAACAGAAGCCCCAATTTAATCGTTCTCGATTGTGGTTGATCGCCTCAATTATCCTAGGATTGATTGTATCGACAGGATTTGCTCAACAATAAGTGTCATTTAAGCTCGGAGATGGACCATGGATTTTTGATACTTATGAACCGCAGACACGTATTCGTGTTTCAGTGGTAACGAAGGGACTCACTCATCCTTGGAGCTTGGCCTTTGTAGGGAATGAGGACATTTTAGTAAGTGAACGTGCTGGTACTTTAAGGATTATTAGATCCGGCGTACTCGATGAAAAACCAATTCCAGGTATTCCAAGGGTGTTAGAGGCCTCTTCTGGTGGTTTGATGGATATTGCTCTTCATCCAAGGTTTGATACGAATAAACTTGTGTATTTTGTGTATGTGAAACCTGGGACATCTGATGATCCAAGTGAGATATTTTATTCAACTACTGCGCTGGCACGTGGAAGATTTAATGGCACAGCACTTAATGACGTACATGATGTGTTTGTAGCAGACGGATGGAGTCCTGCACCTGGTGGACATGGCTCAAGAATACTTTTTGAGTCTGATGACACACTCTATCTAACTTTGGCTCACAGACGAGAACCCGATCGTGCACAAGATGTTAGTGACCATGTTGGTACCATAGTACGGCTCAGAGATGATGGGAGTGTTCCAACCGACAATCCTTTCGTTGGGATGATTGATCATAGTGCTGAGATCTATTCGTACGGACATCGGGTTGCAGAAGGATTAGATTTTCATCCGATCACAGGAGAGCTTTGGGAAAGTGAGCACGGTCCGCAGGGCGGTGATGAGGTGAACATTGTTTTGCCTGGTAGAAATTACGGTTGGCCTATCGTCACTTATGGACGTCGATATGACGGAGAAATTATTTCGGAACGACCCTGGCACAAGGACGTTGAGCAACCTGAATTGTTTTGGGTTCCCTCTGTTGCACCTTCTGGCATGATTTTTTATACTGGAGGTCGTTTCCCTAAGTGGAACGGAAATCTATTTGTGGGTGCTATGAGCGTTGGGGGCATGCCGGGGACCGGTCATCTTGAAAGGATAGTTTTTAGCGAAAAGGGCGAACTGCGAAGAGAATGGTTGCTTGGAGAACTAAAGCAGAGAATTCGTGACGTTAGACAGGGACCAGACGACCTGTTATACGTGCTAACGGAGGAGAAGGAAGGATCGTTATTGAAGATTGAGCCATTTCAGTAGTCATTGTGACCAACCAAATTTTAAATACTAACGAGAAACACAGAAATAATGACCAAACGCTTGCCTGATTAACGACTGCTTTTTTGAATTGGGGTTATTGACAATCACTGCTTTTCCTTATTGGAGGGATAGGAGAATTTTTATGATGGTACGTGCTCAGTTTGGGACAGTGATTTTGTTTTCAAGCATAATGATGGTAGTGGGTTGTAGCACACGTGAGACCTCTGAGGATGTGAGCGTTGACGAGTCTGACACCGGTCAAGTGTTTCCAGTGCTTAGGGGTGACTATTTAGGACAGGATCTTCCGGGTTTAAGCCCAGAACTTTTTGCATCAGGAATTGTATCTACAAATGAGAATGATCTAAACGCTGTATTTTCTCCCGATGGGCGGGAGTTCTATTTTTCTGTCAGAAAGACGACGGGACAATATGAGATGAAAGTGATGAGACAGGAAAACGGACAATGGACAAGTCCTGAGGTTACGTCGTTTTCAAAGACTCATAGCGCTGTGGACCCAACCATAACGAGAGATGGCAACCAGCTCTTCTTTATTTCTAACCGACCACTTGGCGGGAGTCAGCCCTGGGACATTTGGACGACTGTAAGGATGGAAACTGGACAGTGGGGCGAACCAGAAAAACTTGGGCCTCCAATAAATACTGATGTTAACGAAATTTATCCTTCGGTTAGTGCAGATGGAAGTCTTTACTTTTCATCAGATCGAGAAGGAGGCAAAGGTAAGGGAGATATCTACGTATCGCGACTAGACAATGGACACTATACGGAGCCAGAAAATGTCGGTGGAGGTGTAAATACCGAGTTCAATGAAGTTGATGTCTTGATCGCACCAGATGAAAGTTATATGGTTTTTATATCCTTCGAGAGACCAGACGGTTACGGTGGAGGAGATCTATATATAAGTTTTCGTGAAGACGATTCTACTTGGACGGAGGCGCGAAACCTTGGTGAAGCGATCAACTCCGAAGGGTTGGATTACTGTCCGAGCATTTCACCAGACGGTACAATATTCTTTTTTACTACCATCGAAATGGAAAAAGGGGATGTGTTTTGGGTGGATTCCAGGATCTTTGACCAGTTCAGAGAATAACAGTGAATCCCGTTACTCAATATGTTGAATCGATAAATTTCGACATGACTGGTTCATATCGAGCTTATAGCGAGTGATGAGCGATAGACTAGTTAATGTGTCCCTGATGCATGAGGTTTGAGTATCGCATAGAGTGTTTCCATGATGGGCGTGGCCACTCCGGTCAATCGACCTCGACGTACAACGGAACCCTGGAGTGCTTCAACCTCGATCGGTTTTCCTTTCGAGAGATCGATTAACAAAGACGAGCGAGTAGAATGAGGTAGGGCGTCAGAATACTGGATGATTCTTTCGCGAATGCTAGGTGATACGTTGATTCCCTCGGCTCTTGCAACATTTTCAACTTCGATTGTAGCTCTCAGAAAGAGTTCTCTTGTAGATTGATCGGACCAGAGAGGTCCAATAGGAGCCCTGGCAGCCCCAGTGAATCCGGCAAAAGGAGAAAGATAGATAAATTTTTCCCATAGCGTGAGTTGTCCATCGGGGACCGTATTTACCTCGATGCCAGAGTCGGCAATTGCTCTCCCAATAATCTTGACGCGATCTGAAATTCCCAAATGAATGTCAAAGACTTCACCAATTTCTGTCAGTTGATGGGTTCCGGTTTGCTCGATTAAGCCGGGTAGAAGGCGCGCTGTTGCAATGTAGGTTGATCCGGCAATAACAGCGTGGCGCCCCACAACTTCGGCCACTTCGTCGACACAGTCAACACCGTTCTGCAGAGTCAAAACTACAGTGGAGGAACTCATGAGGGGTTTAAGTAACGGTAAGGCTGTTCGGTTATCATAGGTCTTAACGGCGAGGACTACAACATCGACATTGCTAATCATCTCTGGATTTTCTTCAACTGGTATTGGTACAGTAAAATCACCCAAAGGACTCCAAATCAATAGGCCCCGCTCACGGATGGCCTTAAGGTGTGACCCACGAGTTAGAAAGGTTACTTGATGTTTGGCACGGGCCAGTTTTGCACCATAGTAAGCACCGACAGCACCAGCGCCAAGAACAACAAAATGCATTTTAGGCTCGCGGAATCCAGGGACAGTATTCCGTGCTAGGAGGTCGTAACAACAGAAGCATCAAGACCTAGACAGCATATACTAACCGACGAAATAAAGATCAATTAAGAAGGACTAATTCGATTTAGTTGTATCGTCCCTGCTTTGGTCAGGAAATTAGTTTTCGATGTTTGACATTATTTAGGATTAACTAGTGAGATAGATTATGAAAATGTATGAATCTAAGAGTTACTGGTTGAGAGTCAAGTAATAGAATAGTTTATATTTAGAGATGTTTCTTATCGACTTAATCGAATTTATAGTCAAAGATGTCAAAAGCAAGGTCTTTTTGCTGAGACCTGTTCGAATGGTGAGCTGTGTGCAGATAGTTGCTATTTTGATGTCTTCTGCACATCTTGCTGGCCAGAGAATTAGTCCTAAGGCTGAGAAGATCATGAACCATGCTATAAGTGAATTTAATGAAGGACGTGTGATGGAATCCGTTGTGGAATTTGATAGGCTCGTAGGTTTGATTCCAGAATACAGTCCGTATCTTTGGCAAAGAGGTATAGCTTTGTACTATGTTGGTCGTTATGATGACTGTGTGACTCAGTTTGAATCCCACCGCACCGTAAATCCTAACGATGTTGAGAATGCCGCGTGGCATTTTCTCTGTGTCGCCAAACTGAGATCTCCAGAGATAGCCAAACAACGGTTACTACCTGTTGGACCTGACGCAAGGATGCCAATGAGACATATCTACCAAATGTTTAATGGAAGCATTACTCCTGCTGATGTTATGAGCAACGTCGGAGATGAACTCAGATCTAGATTTTATGCGCATCTGTATATAGGAATATTTTTTGAGAGCCAAGGAAAGACGGAAGCTGCACGCGAACATATTACTATAGCGTCGTCAGCGAAATATGAGAGAGCAGGTGGTTACATGCACAGAGTGTCCCAGTTACACCTGCGGGCCTTCGGACTAAAAGATTAGCTGTCGCGAGGTCTCGCCGGGACGTCAAAAAATTGAATCCTTATATATTAATGGATATTCGAAACCGAGGCAGCTTTGGTAAGTCGCTATGAAGAGGTTTAATAGATAGTGCTTAAGATGTAATCTTGACCCATTCCCTGGGTGCATAGTACGGTTGTCTGGTTCGAAAGGTTAGATTTCAGCCAATGTCTGATACTTCTACCAACCCACTCAAAACGACTCCCCTTAATGCCCGCCATAAGTCATTGGGAGCCCGCATGGTCTCTTTTGGAGGCTGGGATATGCCTGCCGATTATTCTGGTATTACAGAAGAGCACATGGCTGTTCGGACACGGGCAGGACTTTTCGATGTGAGTCACATGGGAGAAATTGAAGTTGCAGGGTCAGACGCGATATTAGCTATTCAAAACATATGCAGCAATGATGTTTCGAAGCTATCTGTTGGCCAGGCTCATTATTCAGCTCTTACAACACAACGCGGCACCTTCATCGATGATCTTTTAGTGTACCGAATTGCCGATGACCATCTTCTTCTTGTTGTGAATGCTGCGAATATAGAAAATGACTATAAATGGATAAAGAGCAAGTTGGAACCTGCTAGAGATGCGGTGGTGGTAAATGCAAGTCAACGGTATGCTTTACTAGCAATCCAAGGTCCAGAAGCGATTGGATTGATTCAGACCCTGACAAGCATTGATCTTGCCTCACTCAAATATTATTGGTTTGCAACAGGAGAGGTTGCTAACCTGCGTGTGACTGTTTCGAGAACCGGTTATACTGGAGAAGATGGTGTTGAAATTTTTGTTCCACCACAATCGGCTGAACGTTTATGGGACGCTATTCTAGAGACTGGGAAGAGTATCGATATTAGACCTGCAGGCCTTGGTGCAAGAGACACTCTTCGACTGGAAGCTAGCATGCGACTTCATGGCATGGATATTGATGAAACGACATCGATTCTGGAAGCAGGATTAGGTTGGATAATCGGTTGGACCAAACCTTCATTCATTGGAAGTGAGGCTCTACGCAGACAGAAGGTAGAAGGGCCGCCTAGAAAACTCGTAGGATTTGAAATCGACGATAAGCTTATAGTTCGTCACGGTTACAGTGTTTATATTAGAGACAAGCAGGTTGGACAAGTTTCAAGTGGCACTAGGACTCCTTTTCTAAAAAAATCAATCGGGATGACGTATTTACCAAGTGAATATGCTGATCTGAACACAGAATTTGAAATAGACGTACGAGGAAAAAGAGCCCGTGCTCGCGTAGTGCCAATGCCATTTTATAGACGATCGAGGAGCTGATTCGTATGAATCCGACGGAGTATTTGTATACGAAAGACCATGAGTGGATCAGTATTTCTGGCGATTTGGGTCGGGTAGGTATCACAGAATATGCTCAAAGACAGCTTGGCGACATTGTGTTCGTCGAATTACCTGAAGTTGGTCGAGTGCTAAAGCAAGGCGAACAGTTTGGGTCGATTGAATCGGTTAAGGCCGTGTCTGATCTATATTGTCCAATGTCTGGAGAGGTCGTTGAAATCAATGTAGACACAACAGATAAACCAGAGACGATTAATAGTGATCCTTATGGTTCCTGGATGATTGTTATTAAAGTTTCAGATTCTTCAGAACTTGATAAGTTGTTCGATGATAAAAAATATGAAGAACTTATTAAATAACTTTTTCTGTGGTTGTTTCCTGCGACTGTGACTTTTAATTCTTTTAAGACCCGCCATATCGGCCCGCGTGGTTCTCAACTTGATGAGATGCTAGAGGTTGTTGGAAGTTCATCTTTGGACGCGCTGATGAACGAAGCGATGCCTGATGATATTAGAGTTAAGAACTCGCTCAATCTGGGAGAGCCACAAACCGAGCACGACTATCTTGAGCATGTAGCGGCTGTTGCAGGACAAAATAGAATTTTTAGATCTTTCATCGGAATGGGCTACTACGGGTGTGTCACACCGAGTGTTATTAGGCGGAATATGCTGGAAGACCCGAGTTGGTACACTCCATATACTCCATATCAAGCCGAGATCGCTCAAGGACGGTTAGAAGCACTTTTGAATTTCCAGACGATGGTTGCTGATCTGACCGGAATGGAAGTTTCAACGGCATCTCTATTGGACGAGTCTACAGCAGCCGCTGAAGGTATGGCTATGCTTTTTAAGATTGGACTGAAAACATCAAAAAAACGAGGTCGCTTCCTGGTATCAGACGGATGTTTTCCACAGACACTAGAGGTTCTTAGAGGACGTGCTGAGCTCATTGGCATTGAACTGCAGGTAATGAATGTAAAGAAAATGAAATTTGACGATAATGTATTTGGTGTGCTTCTCCAATCTCCAGATAATGATGGTCTTGTTGAAAATATTGGACCAGTGATTGATAGAGCACACGAGTCGGACGTACTAGTTGCAGTTTCGACGGACTTACTATCCTTGACCCTAATCACATCCCCAGGGGAGATGGGTGCGGATGTTGTCGTCGGCAGCACACAGCGATTTGGTGTGCCCATGGGTTACGGTGGACCCCACGCGGCTTTTTTTTCGACTCGTGAGAAGTTCGTACGTCAGGCACCTGGTCGGATCATTGGAGTATCGTTAGACGTGCACGGTAACCGGGCATATAGGATGGCCTTGCAGACAAGAGAACAGCACATCAAACGGGAGAGGGCGACGTCAAACATATGTACAGCACAAGCACTTTTAGCTATGGCTGCTGGATTCTATGCGGTGTTTCATGGGCCAAAAGAACTTATACAGATAGCCAGAAAGATTCACGAGCTGACGAGATTCTTGAATGAGAAATTAAGAAGTTGTGGATACAAACAATCCAATAAATTTTTTTTCGATACCTTAAAAATAGAATTACCTAAGGTCGATAATGCATGGGCCAAGCGAATAAACGAGAGTGCTTTGGCAGCCGAAATTAATTTTCGATACTTTGAGGATGGTTCAATTGGCATTTCTCTTGATGAAACTACGTCTATTAAAGATGTGTGGGATATTGTTGAGATCTTCGCAGGAGCAAATGGAATAGCTGTGAAAGTGGTAGATCAAATAGAGATACTGAACGACGGTCCTCTAACTTATCCAGGGGACTTAACTCGAAGAAGTAGTTTTTTAACTCACAAAATTTTCAATACCCATCACTCGGAAACGCAGATGATGCGATATCTTAGAAGTTTGAAAGTCAAAGATATTGGATTAGATACTTCTATGATACCCCTCGGGTCATGCACAATGAAGTTGAATGCAGCGGCTGAAATGACGCCTGTGACGTGGAGCCAGTTTGCTAATATTCATCCATTCGTACCAACAAACCAAGCAAAAGGGTATATGTATATCGTCAAAGAACTGGAAGCTGCTCTTTGCGACATAACAGGACTTTCGGCAGTGTCACTTCAACCCAATTCAGGCGCTCAAGGTGAGTTTGCAGGTCTGGCTGTTATTCGTGCTTATCATCGAGAGAGAGGCGAGGAAAAGAGAAATCTGATTCTTATTCCAGCATCAGCGCATGGCACTAATCCAGCTAGTGCGACGATGGCGGGTATGCGTGTTGCTGTGGTTGTTTGTGATAGTCAAGGGAACGTAGATGTTGATGATTTAAAGACGAAGTGTATCAAATACCAGGACGAGCTTGCTGGTCTGATGGTAACTTATCCATCGACTCACGGGGTTTTTGAAGAACGGATTCGTGAGATCTGCGGCATTGTTCATAATTATGGCGGACAAGTTTATATGGATGGTGCCAATATGAATGCCCAAGTTGGTTTGGTAAGTCCAGCGAGAATTGGTGTTGATGTCGCTCACCTAAACTTACACAAAACGTTCGCTATTCCTCATGGTGGAGGTGGCCCTGGAATGGGACCTATAGCAGTTGAAGAACATCTAGCTCCGTACTTACCTAGTCATCCAATTGTATCTGTCGGTTCTGATCGAGCAATCCATGCAGTCTCAGGGGCGCCTTGGGGAAGCGGTAGCATCCTGTTGGTTTCCTATGGTTATATCAAGATGTTGGGTGGTTCAGGTGTAAGTGATGCGACAAAGTATGCTATTTTAAACGCCAATTACATCAAGTCACGTTTGGAAAACTATTATGATGTTCTTTATACCAGAACAAACGGACGTGTTGCGCATGAGATGATCTTTGACCTTAGACCTTTCAAGACGGAGTCTAATATTGACGAACAGGATGTTGCGAAACGCTTAATGGACTACGGATTTCATGCACCGACGGTTTCTTTTCCTGTGCCAGGCACCATGATGATTGAACCAACTGAGAGCGAGTCAAAAGAAGAACTTGACAGATTTTGTGAAGCGATGATTGCTGTGCGTGCAGAGATTCAAGCGGTCATAGAGGGCAAAAGCGATGGCACGGATAACGTGTTAAAGAATGCACCACATACGGCAGAGGAAGCAACTAGAGATAATTGGACTCACCCATATTCTCGTGAGGAAGCTGTTTATCCACTATCTTTTGTAAGAACGAACAAGTTCTGGCCGAGCGTTGGACGCATAGACAACGCTTACGGTGACAGAAACCTGATCTGCGCGTGCCTTCCTATTGACGCTTACACTGAATAAAGTGCGAAACCTGGTCTGCCAGAGTGCAGTCACACTTCTAAATCAACTCACTCACTAATCGAGAGAAGTTGTCCATTAAGGTTCTTGTGGTGGGCCCTGGATTTCCGTTCCCGATAGTGTGTTTTCCAACTCGTGTTACAGGAATGATTTCTCGTGTCGTGCTAGTCAGAAAGGCCTCTTGTGCACTATCTAGATCCGCTTCAAAGAAAACTTCTTCTCTTATCGGTACTCCAGCTAAGACACCAATTTCGAATATCAAGTTTCTGGTAACACCCTCAAGTAAGCCAGCAGTGATGGGTGGGGTTATTACTTCTCCGTTTCTGACTATAAAGAAATTCGACTGCGCACATTCAACAAGTTGTTCCTTGTAATTTCGCATAAGTGTTTCTGACAATCCCTGTTTGAGTGCCTCTTGCATGGCTAATGCATTATTCAAGAGATTATTAGATTTAATCTGCGGGTTTATGGTCATTGGATGATTTCTGATGAACGTTGAAAAGGCGATTTCTATTCCAGAGTTCAGTGTCTTCGATGATATTTCCTGTAGTTGTTTAACGATAATTACAACTGATGTGTCTGGACAGCGTGTTGGATCGTAGCTAAGTTCACCAGGTCCCCTAGTTAGAATAATCCTAATAGAGAGTTCTTCAATCGCTTGAGATTGTGATATTGTTTCAGAGATCCGCTGACTGAACTGTTCGTCAGAAAGTGGCACAAGGAGATTAATCATGTACGCAGAGTTCCTTAAACGTAAGAGGTGTCGGCCTAACAAAAATGGTTTTCGTTTATATGTACGAACTGTCTCATATACACCTTCACCAAAAAGAAATCCATGATCAAGAACTGAAACCACAGCATCCTTACTATCTGATATTAGACCGTTAACATTTATTTTCATTAAGATAGGACCCTGGACAGTTTAGCCTTCACTTTACGACGAGTCGTAACTGTGCTCGGAGAAAAACGGCGACCAATCCAATAAAGATAACTGATGTGCCACACTTTCCGCAAGACGTAAACAGATAGATTAACTGTGTTTGATAGATCACTGATAGACGAATACTGGTCTGGTCGCCTGAACAGATTGTTACGACAGGGTCTTGTGATTATTTTACACGACGTATACTCCTAATGCCTTTATAAAGATGCGAATATTAAACGGAACACAGATGCGTGAGGCTGATCGGCGAACTATTGATGATGTAGGAATTCCATCAATTGTGCTTATGGAAAATGCTGCAAGAGAAGTCGTTTCGACAATAAACAAGAATTTTGAACATAGAATGGGAAGACGGGTGGCTGTGATTTGTGGAAAAGGTAACAATGGTGGCGATGGATTTGTCATCGCCAGGGTCATGAAGGAACAAGGCAACGATGTATTAGTTCTTTTACTTGATTTCTCAGATAAAACTAAGGGTGATGCCCGTTTGAATCTGGATATCCTTAAGCGGCTGAAATTGTCTGTTGTTGAAATTTCTAGCGAATCTGTATGGGAAGGTCAGCTTAAGGAAGTAAGTGATTGTGGTGTCATCGTCGATGCAATTTTCGGAACGGGATTATGCAATCCTGTGACTGGGATCTTTCAGACTGTGATAGCTGATCTGAACAGAACAACCGTTCCAATAATTTCTGTTGATTTACCAAGTGGATTGTCAGCTGACACGAACAAAATAATAGGTGAAACTGTTCAGGCGGCGCTAACTGTTACGCTAGCGGCACCAAAGATTCCCTTGATGCTTACGCCTGCAAGAGATCTTGTTGGTCATCTTGTGGTTGCTGATATTGGAATTCCAAGGTCAATTATTGAATCGATTGATGAACCGTATACGTATGTTTTAGGTGAAGAAGAAATTTGTGCATATATTCGATCTCGGAAAACGGATTCGCATAAAGGTGACTACGGGCATGTTCTTTTGGTTGCTGGATCAGTTGGAAAAACAGGAGCTGCTCAATTAGCAGGGGCGGCTGCGCTACGTACAGGTGCAGGTCTAGTTACGGTTGCAACTCCTTCATCTTGTTTACCGATTGTGGCAGGTCAGACACCTGAATATATGACAGAAGGGTTAGAAGAGAATGAACCAGGGACTGTTGGAATAGCGGCACTTGATCGAGTTCTTGAATTACCGTGCGATGTAGTTGCTGTAGGTCCTGGCCTAGGAACCGGACAAGATCAGACCATGCTTGTGAATGGACTTTTGGAAAGGATATCTGTTCCTATTGTCATAGATGCAGACGGTCTTAATTCGTTAACAACTTGTCCCGATCGATTAAAAGGAACGAAAGAACGAGTCGTTGTTATTACTCCACATCCAGGTGAAATGTCACGACTGACCGGTATTTCAGTTGATGAGATTCAAAATGATCGTATCGAAAATGCCAGAAGGTTTGCAACGAGCCAACATATATACGTTGTTCTTAAAGGTGCCAATACGGTGATAGCAAGTCCTAATGGGACCGTTTGGGTTAACTCTACAGGTAATCCAGGAATGGCTACCGGCGGTACTGGAGATGTTCTAACTGGCATGGTTTCGGCTTGGCTTGCTCAATTATCTGATCCAGAGATCGCTTGCAAACTTGCGGTTTACATTCATGGTATGGCTGGCGATCTAGCGAGAAAAGATTTTGGAGTTACTTCACTGATTGCTGGAGATGTAATTGAGAGAATAGGGCCTGCGCTGCTTCAACTTGACGAAAAAAGCAGCGATGGGACGACAGAGTGAGAACGATTATTGTGAGTCGTTCAGAAATAGAAACCGATCAAATAGCCTTCGACCTTGCGAGACGGATCACATCAGGTTCCATTGTTTTATTGTTTGGTGGAATGGGAGCTGGAAAGACAGTTTTTGTCAGAGGTCTAGTTAGAGGCATAAACGGAGATCCTGACGAGGTCAGTAGCCCAACTTTCACGTTGATTCAAGAGTATCGAGGAACCAATTCTCTCTACCACGTTGATCTTTACAGACTAGAGAGCCATGAAGTGGACGATCTCGGTTTAGAGGATTTAACTGGAAATTGCACAATTCTTGCAATTGAGTGGGCGGATAAACTTCCACGGGCGATCGATGGTGCCATCGAAGTTTTCATGAATGATAAAGGAAAAGATGATCGCGAAATAGTAATCATGACGTAAGGTGAACGAGTTTAGATTAAAGGAAAGATTAGTAAAATACCGAGTATTTATATTTTATATCTACTCTTACGTCTCAACAACGGTTCGATCCTTTAGTTGGAAAACATTTGTTAGTAAGTTTGGCTACTCGCTTCTGTAGTTTGGCGCTTCCTTTGTGATAACGACATCATGTACGTGACTTTCACGTACCCCTGCTTGAGTAATACGAATGAGCTGTGAATTACATTGCAGTTCTCTGATGGATTCACAACCGCAATAACCCATCCCGGCCCTTATGCCGCCAATGAGTTGGTGAATCATTCCCTCTACACTTCCTTTGTGAGGGACGCGTCCTTCGACCCCTTCTGGCACTAATCTTTCACGTGTGATGGATGAATCAATGAGATCAAATTCATCATTGTTTTGAAAGTATCGGTCCCGGCTACCTTTTCGCATTGCAGCAATCGAGCCCATTCCCCTGTATTCCTTAAAACTTCGTCCTTGATATAGGACAAGTTCGCCTGGGCTTTCGTCGGTTCCAGCAAACAGGCTACCTATCATTACAGCATTAGAACCTACAGCAAGTGCTTTTGTTATGTCACCAGAATAGCGGATACCTCCATCAGCAATGATTGGAACCTTGTCTGCCACAGCAGCTTTGTAGCACTCATTTATAGCAGTAATCATAGGAACGCCTATTCCTGCAATGATTCTTGTTGTGCAAATGGACCCCGACCCAATTCCTACTTTGACAGCATCAACACCTAAGTCGATTAGTGCTCGGGTAGCCTCGCCAGTAGCGACATTTCCAGCCATAACAGAGACATTTGGATATGTAGCTCGAAGATCACGTACCGTATCTAGAACATTCTGGGAGTGACCATGAGCTGTATCGACAACAAGGAGATCCACGTTGGTTTCAATTAATGCTTGTGCGCGTTCGAAAGTATCTTTCCCAATACCAACCGCAGCACCAACTCGGAGTCTCCCAAGAGAATCTTTGCATGCGATTGGGTATTTAATAATTTTCTGAATATCTTTAACGGTAATCAGTCCTTTAAGCATGAAATCATGATCAACGACTGGGAGTTTTTCAATACGGTGTCGATGTAAGATAGCTTTGGCCTCATCAAGTGTGGTCCCAACCGGTACGGTAATTAAGTCCCTTTTTGTCATCACTTCTGAAATTGATCTATCGGTTCTAGTTTCGAATCTGAGGTCGCGATTCGTAAGGATTCCTAGTAGTCGTCCTTCTGTGTTTCCATCCTCAGTGATAGGAACACCAGAAATTCGGTATTTCTTCATTAGATCAAGTGCTTCGTAGATTTTACTTTTGGGTGATAGAGTGATCGGGTTCACGATCATACCGCTCTCGGAGCGCTTTACGCGATCCACCTCAGATGCTTGAGCAGCGGTTGAGAGATTCTTGTGAATGATGCCAATTCCTCCTTGTTGAGCCATTGCGATTGCAAGTCGTGCCTCGGTCACTGTGTCCATTGCCGCACTAAGAAGAGGTGAGTTTAAGACAATATCTCTTGTTAATTTAGTCGTGAGAACGACCTCACTAGGTAAAAGCTTGGAGTGCCTGGGTTTGAGAAGAACGTCATCAAATGTCAGAGCCGTGTGGATATCTGAGTCAGTTAGTGATGGGGAGGCTGTTTTGGCTTTAGGTTTCATCGGTCACCCGCAAGTTATACAACGTTTAATGATCACAATTTCAATATGCGGCTACACTATAGTGTAGCCGCAACTTAATCTAAAATAATATAAAGATCGTCTCAAGTAGATATTTAAGATTTTTAAATAACTATTTAGTCATACGCCGTGACATTTCTTATACTTTTTTCCACTTCCGCATGGGCATGGATCATTTCGTCCGACCTTCGGTGTTTCGCGCCGCATCGTGCGAACAGCGGAGTCATCTCCACCAGTTCCGGCAGGCCGCTGGGTTCGCTCCGGTGAGCTCGAAAATGGAAGGATTGAGTCAGTTGTTTCAGCCAACTCCCTTGAAGTCGTCCTAGGCATTTGCCTTTGTTGTGCTCTGATGGATTGAATTTGGTCGTTCTTAAGAACGGGCCGAATCCGCCAAAGATAGCGTACTATCTCATGGTCGATCCGATCTTTCATTGCCTGAAACATGTTAAAGCTTTCGCGCTTGTATTCAACAAGAGGGTCTCGTTGTCCGTAGCCTCGTAGACCTATTCCTTCTTTGAGATGGTCTAAGCTATATAGGTGGTCCTTCCACTGAACATCAACAATTTGAAGCATTACATCGCGCTCGACACGTTGAAGTATTTCAGGACCAACCAATCGGTTCTTTTCCTCGTAAGTTGAAAGGACGAGACCCGAAAGAAGGTCGCGCATTTCATCTGGATTCTTTCCATCCAATTGAAGAGCGTCAATCTGTGATTCTTCGGGTCCAAACATTTCTGTTACAGCTTGTCTTAAACTCTTGAGGTCCCAATCCTCTATGTCAACTTCAGGACCACAGTATGTTTCAACGGATGTGTTGATGAAATCTTCAGCTAAAATTTGAAGATAATGGCTCGTCCCTACGATTTCATCGTCCGAGAGTTGGATGTTACCCTCAAGAAGTTCTCTTCGTAATGCGTACACATTCTCTCTTTGCTTGTTCATTACATCGTCATACTCAAGCAGATGTTTTCTTATAGAGAAATGTTGTGCTTCAACTTGTTTCTGAGCACGTTCAATGGCTTTTGTCACCATTCTATGCTCGATAGGAATACCCTCTTCCATTCCGAGACGCTGCATCAAGCCAGAAATTCTGTCTGAACCAAAAATTCGCATGAGATCGTCTTCGAGAGAAAGATAAAATCTTGACGAACCAGGATCACCCTGGCGACCAGCGCGACCGCGCAACTGGTTGTCGATACGTCTAGCTTCGTGGCGCTCTGTACCGAGAATATGGAGCCCCCCTACATTAACTACTTCGTTATGTTCAGCATCTGTTTGGTTCTTTAGTTGTTCAGAGATCTTGTTCCAGTCGTTTCTCATCACGCGAAAAAAATCATCTATGTGGTAGAAATAGATAAAATCATCGTTATCGGCCAACTCTGAATCTTCTTTTGACAAACGCTCAGCCAAACCTTCATTGAGAGTTTGCTGACGCGCCATGAATTCTGGATTTCCACCAAGTAGTATGTCCGTTCCACGTCCAGCCATGTTGGTGGCAATTGTTACAGCACCCTTTCGACCAGCTTGAGCGACGATTTCGGCCTCTCTTGCATGGTACTTAGCACTTAAAACCACGTGTTTGATACCCAGTTTTTTAAGCATTCCTGATACATGTTCAGACTTTTCAATAGAGATTGTTCCTACGAGGACAGGACGACCTTCCTGTTGCCTGTCTACAATGTCTGTTACGATCGCTTCGTACTTCTCACGGGATGTTCTGTAGATAGCATCTGCCTCTTCCACTCTCCTTAGAGGACGATTCGTTGGAACTACAGTGACATCGAGGTTGTAAATCTTTCCGAACTCTGTGGCTTCAGTATCTGCAGTACCTGTCATCCCAGCTAGTTTCTGGTATTTTCTGAAGTAGTTCTGAAAGGTTACCGTTGCTAGAGTCTGATTCTCTCGTTCTACTCTGACTTTTTCTTTTGCTTCGATTGCTTGGTGTAGTCCTTCGCTCCATCGTCTTCCAGGCATGAGACGTCCTGTGAACTCGTCGACGATAAGAACCTGGCCATCTTTGGTCATGTAATCGACATCTCGTTTAAAAATTGAGTGAGCCCTTAATGCCTGATTGACATGATGAAGTAACGGCATATTATCTGGATCGTAAAGTCCTCCTGGATGCAATCTGTGTTTAAGTAATTCTTCAACCTTAACCATTCCAGATTCTGTTAGTGTAACAGTCTTACTCTTCTCGTCTTTAATGTAGTCTCCAGTTGTCTCGAGACTTTCTCGTTCTTCAGCTTTTACGTTTCCTTGGGTTACAGCGCCTAAGTTCAGTCTCGGAATTATACGATCTACCTCTGAGTATAATTCCGTCGATTGTTCGGCCGGGCCTGAAATAATCAATGGCGTCCTTGCTTCATCAATTAAAATACTATCCACTTCGTCAACAATCGCGAAGTTATGACCACGTTGAACGTACTGTGCAAGATCGAATTTCATGTTGTCACGGAGGTAATCGAATCCAAATTCGTTATTAGTTCCGTATGTGATGTCAGCTGCGTATGCTTGTTTGCGTTGTGTGTCCGTCATGTCGTGTTGTATGACTCCGACGGTCATACCGAGAAAGCGATAGAGATGACCCATCCATTCAGAATCGCGTCGAGCTAGGTAGTCATTGACCGTTATTACATGGACGCCATTTCCCTGAAGAGCGTTTAGATATGCTGCTAGAGTTGCTACGAGTGTCTTGCCTTCTCCCGTTTTCATTTCGGTGATTTTTCCACGGTGAAGATTAATCCCGCCGATTAACTGAACATCAAAGTGTCGCATGTTGAGTGTGCGACGACCAGATTCACGGACTACCGCAAAAGCTTCTGGAAGTAGAGAATCAAGGGGGGTGCCCTGGCTAACTTTTTCTTTAAGATCGGTTGTTCTTAGGCGAAGTTGATCGTCCGAAAGTGAGCGAAGGCTCGACTCGTGAGCATTGATCTCTGCAACGAGTGGCTTTAGGCGCTTGAGGTTACGCTCGTTCTGGGTGCCGAAGACTTTCGCGAGGACGGTGTCAATGAGCATCCAGTTAGACAGCTAAAACATAGTGGAAATGGGGACTGGTCATACTGCGGAAGATCGCCATGATCGGCAACTATTTGTCATCTCTTAATGATGAGGTATCCCTCTTCCGAGCCTCTAGTGATTGTAGGAGAGGTCGTGCGGTGCGTCAAGGCGAAGAAGGACAGGAAATGCAAGAGCCCTTCGAAGGAGAATATGCTGGATATGTAGATTGGGAGCGGTGGACCGGACCAGCCAGCCTAATTAGCTTGGAGTGGTCTCAGAGGGAGGAGATTCTTTGGGTTCATTGCTCGACCGTTGACCCAGACTTCATAGTGTACATGCGCGCCGGTGGCTCGTCCTGTCTCGCCAACTAAGCCAATTACATCTCCACGTGCAACTAAATCTCCAACGTTCACAGCAAATTCAGAGAGGTGTCCATAGCGAGTCTTAAGTTGAAATCCATGTTCAATAGAAACCAAGTTACCATAGGCGCCAGTGGGAGAAGCAGAGATGACCCGCCCGGTAGCAGTTGCGTAAACCGGACGTCCTTTGCGAGTAGAAATATCTACGGCAGGATGAAACGCGCGCTCTCCAGTGAATGGGTCATTACGATAGCCATATCCAGCTGACAGCCAACCATCTGTTGGCCAAATAGAGGGGGTGGCCTCCACCAGAGCCTCTCGACGCGCAACCGAATAGCGAGCGACTTGCAGATGTTCTTCGAGATTGGTTAGAAGATCGTGGAGGAGATCAAAGGTTTCCTTTTCAAGTGGCTGATTTTGATCTTCTTTACCGGTCTGGATTCCAGATGTTCTATAGCTGCCAATCTGAGGCGTACGATAGGGTACAGGTAACCCGCCAATGATCTGTCGGCTCCGTCGGTCGAGAGGCGAGCGTCTTCCTAGATCAGCGACGGCTGCATCCAAAAGGGAAAGCTGTGTGGTTGTCTGTTCAGCTGTAACCCTGTACTTAGTTGTCTCAACGTTTAATCTCGCATTACTTAGGCGTAGCTCTTCGATTGTTTCAAGCGTCGTCCAGCGGTAATTGAGACCAACGACAATTAGTGTCAACAGCGTCAGAACACCAACAGCCAACGTCGGTCGAACGGCAACAGTATACCGTCTAACGACGCCACTTCCTCTATCCGCGAGTACGAGTGTACAATGTCTTGGAAGCATAAAAAACACAAACAACATACCCAATCAACCTATCACAGTTATGAAAGTCGGCCAACCATTATTTGGGTCACGAATACTAGCAAAATCACTTATATTCAAGCCAGATTGCAGCTAAAATGACCTAATCTGAGTTTTGGTACGCAATGGATTTAAACTCATAAGGAAACACCAGCTCAGACAATGTCATTCTTTCTGGATAAAGACGTTGTGTTGTTCTGCGAGATCACGTGCGGCCGGCGTCACAATTGATTGCTCATTTATCACAATGTTACGAGTTTCTTTAATGGCGTTACGGACATCCTCCTCGCATACGAACTCAGCTGGGGTTGCTGCTATCTCCGGCATTAACTCTCTGTGAGCATCTGTTAGACTAGTTGGAGTTGTCTTTGAGTGTTTTCTGTAGCCGCGAGATGCAAGAAATTCATCGATTCTTAGGCTAAGTGAGTGTCCTGAGTGAAGAGTTGAGGGTGAACCGACACTCACTTCTGGTATCGTTTTTGACGAAAACACATCTGAATTCTTCTTACCAGAGTCAATTCCGTAAGCTAAACGCTTAATATTCAATAAATGTCTAGGAGTAATATTGTCGGAAGTGATGTTGCCGCCATAGCCTCCGCAACCTAGTGTTAATGATGGATCTAGGCCAGTAGTCAAGCCGATTGAGCCATGGCTTGTCGGCGTATTGACGAGGACTCTGAATGCTGGCTTCTTAAGTCCAAATTCGAGGATGATTTTTTCGTTAGTCGAATGAATCGCCATGGTGTGGCCCATCCCACCATATTTTAGGATCTGCTTGCATCGGTCACATGCTTCCTGCCAATCTCTAACCGTATAGAAAGACAAAACCGGACACAGCTTTTCCATAGAGAGTGGATGATTTTTTCCTACCCCGGTTAGAGGTGCAATTAGCACTCTAGTTTGGTCAGGAACGGTAATATTGGCCTGTTGAGCAAGTTTGCTAGCGGATCTACCGACTAATTGAGGATTAGGTACATTATCAGAAGTTACGAGAACTTTTGTTAAAGCACTTGTTTCTGTGGGTGACAAGAAATGTGCCTGTCGGCTTATGAATTGAGATCTTACCTCGTCAGCGATCTCTTTATCAACGACGACGGAGTTTTCAGAAGAACAAAGAAGTCCGTTGTCAAATGTTTTTCCTGCCATGATATCTCTCACGGCAGTACTAATGTCAGCTGAACTTTCGATGTACGCGGGAGCATTTCCCGGTCCTACTCCATAGGCAGGTTTTCCTGCGCTGTAAGCGGCACGCACCAACCCCATACCTCCCGTGGCTAGAATTACTGCCACATTTCGCTGTTTCATCAATTCCTGTGTGCCTTCAAGAGTAACTGTCTTCATCCAGCTTATGATTCCTTCTGGTGCGTTTGCGCAACGTGCCGCATCAGCCATGACTTCTGCAACTTGGGTAATGCATCTTATTGCTGATGGATGAGGGCTAAGGATGATGGCGCATCGGGCTTTGATGGAGATAAGGATTTTGTAGATTGCCGTTGAGGTCGGATTCGTTGATGGAATAACGGCCGCCACGACACCAAAGGGCTCCGCAATTTCAATAACTTTTCGATCGTTTAATCGTCTAATGACACCTACTGTTTTTATGGGTCGAATAAATTCGTAAATATTTTGTGACGCGAAGAGATTTTTTTTAACCTTGTCGGCGACAATACCATAACCAGTTTCTTCTACGGCCATTTGAGCAACGGCCTGAGCTTGTTCAGTCGCTGCGGTGGCCATGGCATTGACGAGTATGTCAACTTGTTCTTGAGAGTAATCAGCAAGCTTAGTCTGTGCCTCAATAGCCTTGTTGGCTAGAAGCCGGGCTTCGTGAATAGAAGTTAGATCACGATCAGGCCCGAACGTGAGGTCTACCATTGCTAGATTTGCAGGGTTGCTACGATTGTATATCCACAGGGAGGACTGACCACGTCCAGAAGGAACATACAGTGTCTCTTCTTAAAAGAGTGCTACTTGCTTATTGAAACATCAAGGCGATTACTTGGAAGCTGCCTCCTTAACCTTCGGAAGAATCCCTTCGACTTCAGTATGGGGTCTCGGAATGACATGCACGGCGACCAGTTCTCCTACGCGGCGTGCCGCCGCCGCCCCAGCATCCGTAGCTGCCTTGACAGCACCGACACTTCCACGAACCATGACCGTCACATAGGCAGCTCCGATGTACTCTTTGCCAACAATTACAACATTGGCTGCCTTGACCATGGTATCAGCTGCCTCAATCGAAGCAATCAATCCTTTAGTTTCGACCATTCCTAGGGCTTCAAGTGTCATGAGTGTACTTTCAGTATTTCTGCACTAAATGGACTAAATCTTCACAAAGATAAGCAAGGTTAATTGAGTGACCGTCCTCTGCGTCTCCGCTGGAATCTACCATATTGCAAAACTTACGGCAACTAGGCTACCATCCCTTGGTTCTGAAGAATTTATTTGACTTTTCTAGTGATGGTGCCGCGACTGTACTAACAACGCTTTGACCATGTTTATTGTAAAACGAACTTTTGGACTACCAATTTGTGTGGCCGTACTTGCAGGAATTTTACTGCAAGGGTGTTCTGAGGATTCCATCGTACCAGTGGCAACCCCAAGCGTAATGCTCTATAGGGAGAAGCTTGTCCTGGGTGGCCCCCTCGATATAACTTATCATTTTGCTGTTTCAGAAGATGTATCGCAACTAGCACAAGATTATTGGGTCTTTGTTCATTTTCTTGATTCAAATGGGGAGCTGATGTGGACGGATGACCATCAACCTTCAGTACCAACGAGTGCATGGACAGCGGGGCAGACCGTCACTTATCGGAGACAAAGATTCGTTCCGGTGTATCCGTATATCGGCGAGGTTTCAATTGCTGTTGGCCTATATTCCCCTACTACGACTGAACGTTTGCCACTCTCTGGAGAAGATCTCGGACAAAAGTCTTACAAGGTTGCTTCAGTACAACTACTGCCGCAGTCAGCGAGTATTTTTATAATATATCAAGATGGGTGGTACCCTCTTGAATATTCACTGCAAGACACCGATGTTGAATGGCGCTGGACCGAAGAAGAGGCTGTGTTTTCTTTTAGAAATCCAGAACAGGATGCGGTGTTGGTTTTACATCTGGCCGGGAGAACAGACTCTCTTAACAGACCTACAAACGTGTCGATCATCATAGACGACCAATCGATAGAAACTTTTGAACTCAGATCTGATGGTGCAATGTTTCGAACGGTTGCTATGACTGGAGACGAGTTAGGATCTGATACGATGGTTACCCTTAAACTTAAAGTAGACAGGACATTTGTTCCTTCAGTTGAAATACCTGGCAGTAGCGACGATCGAGAGCTGGGTGTCCAGGTTTTTAATGCATTTGTAGAACCGCTCTAGGATTTGATCTCGATTCCTTAGAAGCAACCTACTCGCAATATTTCAAGATCTTAAAGAACGGCCAAATTGCTAGAGTAATACCCAGATAATTTAGAGGAGATCCATCTACTATAATTCTGGGCCACAATGAAATGCTCAAAGTACTCGTAAGAACTTACAAATATACAAGCTAAGGGTTAAGCTAAATAACTTCGGGAACTCACTGGGTTTCAGTACGAAGCTTTCACCTACGAGTCCATGAAATATCGTTGCAGGATTGCTTCGAAATCTGGAGAAATTGTTGAGAACGTATACACCGCTGAGAGTGAATTACATCTTAGAGGAATATTCGAGTCGGAAGACATATGTGTAATGAGTATCAAGCGAACGAATCATTCCTTTTGGATCGATCCATTCAGACGAACGAAGAATCGAGTGAATTCAAAAGAGTTCATCATTTTCAACCAAGAATTCGTAACACTTCTGGCAGCGGGAATACCAATCCCACAGGCGCTCGACATTCTTACGCGACGTGCAGAAAACACAAATTGAAACACTATGCTTCATGATGTTCAACGGAGAGTCAGAGCCGGTAGTTCTATCTCTGAAGCATTCGAAGCTCAAGGAAGTTTGATATCCAATGTGTATATTGCTTCACTAAAAGCCGGCGAAAAGAGTAGAGATCTCGAGCGGGTTATTAGACGCTACATTAAACATACGAAAATAATTAATCTTGTAAGAAAGAAGACGGCTTCTGCATTGGTTTATCCAGCCGTCCTCATGGGACTATGCTCTGTAGTCGTAGGCATAATGGTATTTAGAGTAGTGCCACAGTTCGCTGATTTTTTACCAAAGCTTAAGCTCGAGATTACCATTCATGACTCAAGTGGTCATCAACTTTTCAACTACTCTAAGAACGTATCTACCAATAATGTTTTCGGTCGTCGTGCTAGCTGTAATTGGAGCATGGTTATGGAATAGATACTATGGCATCGGTTTTCGGACCGATCAGTTATTGTTGAAGTTACCTGGATTGGGAGCGGTGGTCTGTAATTTTTCCACTTCACAATTTACACGTACCCTGGCGACATTGATTGGAGGGGGGATTCCAGTCGTTAGTGCTTTGGATATGTCTATTCCTGTAACAGGGAATGGTTATCTGGCACAACAATTGAAAAAGGTCGGCGAAAATGTTAGGGGAGGTCAATCGCTCTCAACTGCTATGGCTAATAGAAATACTTTTCCAAACGTAGCTGTTAGGATGATCGAAGTAGGTGAGTCGACCGGAGCCCTACAGGAAATGCTCAATAGCGTTTCAGATTTTCTTGATGAAGAGGTCGAGACTAGTCTTGGAAGATTCATAATTCTTATTGAACCCATTCTTCTGATTGTTATGGGAATCATTGTTGCGATCTTGCTTTTGGCGCTTTACATTCCATTATTTCAGCTTTCGTCGGCTGTGTAATTATGGAAGGAAGTAGAGTTTTTGACGATCTTGAGATGTCGTTCAATAGAAATATTGAAGAGGAAGGCAGATCTCTAGTGCCTAGGCCTTTTGTTGACTTTGAAGACGACAGTGTTGTGTCCGAGGCAATATCCACGTTTGACGATCAGGCAGACATAACGAACGCCCAGCGATTAGCCAAACGGCACAGGCTCGAATTTGTGGACGTGTCTCGATTGAACATCGAACATGAATTATTCCGATCTGTCCCAGCGGATCTTATGCTTCGTTACGGGTTCATTCCGTCTCATCGGGAAAAGGAAAGACTGGTGATAGTGGTATCAGATCCTTTAAATTTATTAATGGTTGATGAAGTAACAACACTACTGGATACACCAATAAGACTTACTGTAGGTACAGCTTCAGCTATTGAGTCCCTACTAAAGAGAAGTGGAAATTCGCAGCGGTTACTCGACACGGTGACTGAAGAACTTCAGATCAAATCAGTAACTCAAGGAGAGAACAAGATCATAAGTTTAAGTGGTGAGTCCGTTGAAGAGAAACTTAATCCGATCATTCGTTTTGTCGATACGATCATCTTTGCGGCAATCGAGAGGCGTGCAAGTGACATTCATATACAAAGTGGAGATGACTCGATAATTTGTAAATACCGAATAGACGGTGTTCTACAATCGGCGATACGTCCACTAAGTAAGCGTTTTCATGGTGAAATTATTTCTCGAATTAAGGTAATGGCTGAACTTGGTATTGCAGAAAGACAAGTACCATAGGATGGTCATTTTAGCTTGAGCACCGTAGGTAAGTCAATCGATTTTCGCGTATCAATTATGCCAAGTATTCATGGTGAAGACGCTGTTATTCGGATCTTGGACAAGGAGTCAATCAGTAAGCGGTTCAGAGAATTGAGCTTAGAGATATTAGGATTTCAGGAGACTGAACTTAAGAGATTTCGTAAACATATTGCAGAACCTTACGGCATGGTGCTTATTATGGGACTAACCGGCAGCGGGAAAACTATGACTCTTTATGCTGCGCTTTCCGAAATCAAATCCAGTGAAGATAAGATAATCACGATTGAAGATCCAGTAGAGTACTAACTTGAGGGAACGACTCAAATTCCGATTGACGAACGGAAGGGATTGACATTTGCACGAGGCCTTCGGTCGATACTTCGACACGATCCAGACAAGATAATGGTCGGTGAGATTCGTGATCCAGAGACAGCGCAGATTGCTGTTCAATCGGCCTTGACAGGTCACCTAGTGTTTACAACTGTTCATGCGAACAACGTATTTGATGTTTTAGGTCGTTTCCTTAATATGGGTGTTGAGCGTTACCAGATTGTATCGGCGCTTAACTGTGTTTTGGCACAGCGATTGGTAAGAGTGATCTGTTCTAATTGCAAGGAAACTATATCGGTAACTCGTGACTTTGTTGAAGAATCTGGATTTAATCGTGAAAGCCTAAGAGGAGTAACTTTCTGTAGCGGCACTGGATGCATGGAATGTGAGGGAACAGGATATAGAGGCCGGACTGCCATCTGTGAATTTCTGGAATTGTCAGACAACATCAAGGAAATGATTCTTGATGGCCGACCAACGACTGAAATTAAAGTAGTGGCCCGTACGGAAGGCATGAGACTTCTTCGTGAGTCAGCCGTTGAACTAGTGTTGAAGGGAGTTACGACGCTTCACGAAATCAATAAAGTAACAGGCACCGAATGAATCCTTCATCGTGGATAAGATCGCTGCTGTCAACGCAAGGCCCGTTTCTTGGTATTGAAATTGGAAGCGACTGGATAACGGGGGTCTGTATTGTGAAGAGTCGTCTGGGACCATTGGTTTGGGCTCATTCGATTGAAACCTTAGGTGATCAGGTGATAACTCCCAGACTAAATGGGAAAAAAGTACAAGACATAGACTCCCTAGTTGAAAAACTGAAGATGATGCTTGAACGGCTCTCTGGACATTCAAAGAAGGTGGCTCTGGTCGTACACGACAATGTGGCTAAAGTGTCTTTTGTTAAATTTAGCCAAGTCCCTGAACGTTCTCAAGACTTAGATCAGTTAGTTAGGTGGAAAATAAGAAAAACCGTGCCATTTCAATTAGAAGATGCTCAGGTAAGTTACGTCCGCATTTCATCTAAGGAGGAAGCTGCACAAGAGTTCATCGTTGCAGTTATTCGACGGGACATCGTTCAGGAGTATGAACAAGTGTGCAGGAGTGCCGGCCTGTATGCTGGCATGATCGATTTGGCCAGTTTCAATCACATTAATAGTGTGCTAGGTGGAAGATCTAAATTCGTTGAGACGACAGGTTGGCTTTTCGTTAATGCCCAATCCAACTACAGTACGATTGCGATTATTCGAAGCGGAACACTAAGAGCTTTTAGAACCCTTCCGTCTGAAAGTGAAGAAGAGCTAGAAGATTTAGTGCATCAAACGGCAATGTACTATGAAGATCGACTTGGTGGTCGTAGATTCGACTTCGCGGTTTTAGTTGATGGTTTTGACTCTCGAAAAGATGATCAAGGATATGGTGACTCACTTCAAAAACGACTTGAAAATTGTCTGAGAACGAGTGTTGAATCAGTTGATCTTACTCGTGTTGTACGATCAGCAACTTCAGTAAGAGCCGTACCAGAAGCGTTGAATAGGTTAGCGGCGTCTATTGGTCTCTTAATACGTTAGCTATACTGGTCATAGCAACGCTGAGTCGATTCAGTGCAATCACTTGAACGAAGCTTAGCTGACACTAAAGACGTAATGCATGTTATTGGTTCCTTTGATGTGGCAGTAGGTTGATTGGTGTGCTGAGAATTAATCTTTCCACCCGGCCCTTCTATAATGAGCGCCTTGTATCTATCTCCTTTGGATAGTGATACTAACAGTGTTGTTTTTGACGATTTTCAATTTTGGGATGGCGGTTGAATTGTCGAGCCAGCACACTGAACTGTCTGAGCGATTTCGCCGGGCGAAAAACTCTACTGATGAGATTTCTGAACAACTGTCTAGGATCGAACGCGATGTCAATCCAGAAATTCTTGATGCAATATCAACTGCTGGTCGTGAGGTTGATTTGTTGATTGAAAGGCATTTGTTTTCGTGGACAGAGTTTTTTAATCAAATTGAATCATCTCTACCTCCTAACGTCATGATGACAACATTACGACCTGAAATCGAAGACAAAACTCTGATTGTGTTTATTAGTGTACTCGCGAGAAGCGTGACTGACATCGATGGCTTCGTGAGTCGCCTGGAAGAAGGGGGAACATTTGGCGAGATATTGATTACTCAAGAGGAAAGAACAGGGGCCGGATTATATAGTGCCGCTATGGGTGGCCAGTATATTCCTTTTATACAGTCAAGAGGGTTTAATACAGCCGCTGAAAGGGAACGATCGCTTACACAATGACGCTCCTTCAACGAATCTTGAACGATAATCGAAAATTCGTAATATCTATAGCAATTGCGCTTAGTGCTAACGTTCTATTTTATCTGATCGCAGTTTATCCCTTAAATACGAAAGCGATTCGAATAAATGGCCAAACACTTGCAGCTGAAGAAGTATTACAGTTAACACAGGATCGATTAGAGGGGATCAACAAACTCAAGAGACAAAAAGATAAGGCAAATAGGCAACTCCTCAGATTTTATCGAGAGGTTCTTCCTATGGATCTCTCTGGGGCGAGAAGGGCTATCTACACTCAGCTTTTTCGTTTAGTTGGAGACCTCGAGCTTAAGTACGAGCGGCGTAATGTGTCGGAAGAGCGTGGCGATACTGACAAGCTGTCCCGTGTGAGTACAAGAATGGTGATATCTGGGAAATATCGTGAAGTTCGAAAATTTATCTACAAAATTGAATTAGCTCCTGATTTCTGTTTGATTGATAAGATTTTGTTAGAACAGAAAGAAGAAGGTCCTGATTTAATCCTTACGCTCGATGTTTCAATATACTACTGGACTGACGGAAGAGAGGTTTAGGCTAAGGAAGAATGTTTTGCGTACAATCTTGTTTTAATGATGACGAACTCTAAGATCAGAGTCGTTTTGTCGCCCGGGGAGAGAAAGCTGGAACCGAGGGGTTATTCATTTATTGAGTTACTGGTCGTATCAACAGTTCTAATGATTTTAGCTTCGGCAGTTATACCGCTTACAAAGATTACACTTCAACGGGAACGAGAAGTTGAACTGCGTCGATCGTTACGTGAAATAAGGATTGCGATTGATCGATATAAGGACGCGGTAGATTTGGGTATCGTGAGATCGCCTGCTGCTCACGAAGATAGTCAAGGATATCCACAAAATTTAGAAACACTCGTTGAAGATGTTAATCTTTTGGATCAAATGGAAGGAGAAAAAAGGAAGTTTATGAGGAGGATTCCGATCGACCCCATGACCGGAGGTACTGATTGGGGCTTGAGATCCTATCAGGACGATCGAAATTCAAACGCGTGGGGTGGTCAAAACGTTTACGATGTGCACACTAAGGCTATGGGAAAAGGACTTGACGGAACTAATTATCGAGATTGGTAGATTATGAAACCATTTAAGAGGAGGTCGATAACATTTGAAACTGGTGGTTGGACGCTAATTGAACTGACGATTGTTATTTCCCTTATATCAATTCTAGCTGGAATTTCACTGGTTGGATATAGGGCGGCAATTCGGTACCCTAAAGAGGCTGTCCTTAAAGAAAATCTTTTCAGAATGCGAACGGCCATCGAGCAGTATTACGTCGATCAAGCTGAGTATCCGTACGCTCTCGATCGTTTGGTATCAGAGGGCTATTTGCGTCAAGTTCCGAATGATCCGTTCACTCATTCAACGGCTACCTGGCAACTTATATCACCTAATTACGATCAGAATGATCTGACAAAAGAAGGTGTCTTCGATGTTAAGAGTGGATCAGACGACGTAGCTATAGACGGAACACCGTACGCTGCTTGGTAGTGCGGCAATCCAAAAATATGTTAGGTTTCTTCGACCTGTGGATTTGTGAACTAGCTAATCAAAAATTCAGACTACGTTGAGAAGGGACTGAGGTTTTATTTCATTGATTTGTGTTGGTTCTTTAGGCCACTGAATGGAGACTGCGAACCAATATGTGTAACTCTAGGAATCAGCTTAAGGAGAGATACTCAGTTTTTCGTGAAAAGGATGGGTACGCACTGCTCAGTCTACTCGTTAGTGTCATGGTTTTTGGTATTCTTGCGACAGCCTCACTTCCTGTCTGGTCGACTGTAGCTAAACGCGAAAAGGAAGCAGAACTTATATTTCGCGGGGAACAATACGTACGAGCAATTGAACTTTATCAACGAAAGGTCGGAGCTAGCTTCCCGACGAGCATCGACGTGCTCGTTGAGCACAGGTACCTTCGACGAAGGTACGCTGATCCGATGACCCAAGACGGTGATTTCAGAATTTTGTATCATAACGAATGGGTGTCGCCGTTTAAGAGAAGTAGTGGAAGAGTTGATAACATTGCTGAGGAGAATTCTTTTCTAAATCGAACGTCTCTCCAGACTGGGGAAGACTCGACGAGTAAAAAAGAGAGTAATGGAGGAATTATCGGTGTTGTTAGCAGGAGCGAGATAGACTTGACACGACTGTACAAGGGAGCTAGGTACTACAATGAGTGGCTATTCAGATTCGAGATACAAAGAGACGGCCAGGATCGAACGAACTGAATTTCTCAAAAAATTAAACCTGTCACTTTGTCCAGATAAAAGATAAATATTTTATTGTTGGTAGAGTTTCTAAGGTGAGAGAAACACAGTTAGTGCCCGAGTACTGCCATGATGCCGTCGTGGAATGCCGGACGGAACGCGAGGATTTGTTCATTAGTCCGTGATGGATGCACACGATTGGTGAGTAGAGAAACATATGTGTCAGAGGGAATATCTATCCAAAGGGAAGTTCCAGTAAATCCAGTGTGCCCAATGGCTAGAGGAGACATTCGAGTGCCGCATGACGACGTCGGCAACATCGTATCCCATCCTAGAGCTCTCGAACTATTAGGAATCTTAACACGGCTAATGAACTCGTCGAGAGTCACTGGATTAACTAGCGTCGAAAGCCCTTGTTTTGTTTTTAAGATCAATTGGGCAAATCGTCCAAGTGAAGTAATTTCTCCAAAGAGTCCAGTGTGCCCGGCTATTCCTTCTAGCGCCCATGCATTTTGATCATGAACTTCGCCGACTAATAAACGACCTCGCCATGAGTCGACTTCGGTTGGGGCAGTACGAAGACGCCAGGTGTGTGGTGGTTGAAATGCCAGGTTTCCGAGGTCGTAACGAGAAACGGTATTTTTAAACTGTTCCTTAAGAGATTTACCTCCTGCATCTTCAATAATAAAACCAAGCAAGATAAACCCAAGGTCGCTGTAAATGGACTGAGTTCTTGGAGTGTACTCGAGAGGCATGGTACATATTGCTTGCTGAAAATCAGCACGACCTGAACAATCAAGGAAGAAAGGTAAATGTGCAGTCAGTCCGGATGTGTGGGCAAGGAGATCCCTGATGGTAACATGATCTCGATCCGAACCTTTCCATTCATGAAGCCAATTACCAATGCGATTGTCCAAATGAAGAGCTCCATTCTCTAGTTGAATCATGGTAAGGGTGGTGGTTGCTATCACTTTCGTTAGAGATGCCAAGTCAAAGACGGTGTTCTCTGCTGCTAAGGGAGCCTCGAAGTCATATGAGAGAGTGCCAAATGATTCACGCCAAATAACTTGGTGACTTGTACCGACTTCAACAACAGCCGATGGAAAGACTCGGTTGGTTGTTGCTTGTCGCAGGAGTGCCTTAACTGGTTCAAAATCTTTCACTTAAATCCCTGACCGTTTATCCGTACTGTAACCACGATGGTGAGTCGAAGAGCCCATTCGAACAGATACGCCATTTTCTGTTTAAAAAGTTACGTTTTGGGATCATCTCCTAAAAGGTTTAATGGTCAGTAAAAGAGATTACTCTAGCTAATGTAAGTTGACTGACTCCTTTAGTTGAGACAACAATCCGAGGATATACAATAAGACTACACTGAGAATGTCGCTATTCGTAAATGTTGCTTTCGAGGTACTCGCGTTTAGTGTGGTAGTAGAATACCGTCTTGATCGTCAAATACTACCAGCGCCAATAATTATTAACACTCGAGTCAAGGATTTGACTTCATTTAGCTCTGCGCGGTATAAGATGTGTAATACAGGGTCTGTGGATGGCAAAGAAAACGAATAGAATTCCAATCGCTATTGGGCACGTCCTCGACTTTGAAAGGATGTGGGACCTGAAGCCCAGAGACCTCTTAGTCGCCCCTGGGCTGCCCACTCGTGAGTGCGGGATTGGATGTACCATGAGAACCGCTACGACTGAACAAGGTCATAGTAGCGGATGAGGTAGCTAACCGCAAGCAGGGATTCGATATAGGGCCATCATCCCAAGCGGATGATGGCCTTTTTTGTTAATACGGCAAATCTGAAAGCGCATGAAGAGTCAACAAGCAACACTCGTATCGGAAAGAACGTTACCTTTCAAGGTTGCACTTGCCGGCTTTGGCACTGTCGGACAGTCCATAGCAAGGATGTTGTGTTCTAAGGGTTGGCCTGAGTTACGTTTAACACATATTTATAATCGAAATGTGGAGAGAAAGAAGGTTGATTGGATTCCTAGTAATGTAAAGTGGACAGATCGGATCGGGGATATATTTTCTTCAGACGCTGACATCTTTGTTGAATTGATCGGCAATCTTTCACCTGCCGAGGAATGGATCAGAAGGGCACTTTCATCTGGAAAGTCAGTTGTTACAGCAAATAAACAAGTTATTTCACACTATGGAAGAGATCTTTCTGAACTGGCGGTACGACACCATCAATATCTTGGATTCGAAGCATCTGTCGCAGGCGGAATTCCAATACTTCGGAGCCTTCGTGATGGGTTAGTGGGAGATCGATTAGTTAGGATACTTGGTATATTGAATGGTACGTGTAATTACATTCTCACTAGAATAGAAAATGCTCAGATTATATTTAGCGAGGCCTTGAAGGAGGCCCAGGAGCTTGGTATTGCTGAGGCCGATCCGTCTGCAGATATTGACGGTTCAGACGCTCAGGCGAAGCTGGCTATTTTGTGTAGAGTGGGATTACGCCGCAACATCGATATGAAAGGTGTTCAACTAAGATCGATCAAACCACTTGAGCCTATTGATTTCATTTACGCTAGAAAGCTACAGTGTACAATTCGGCAAATTTCAAAGGCTGAAATTGACAAATCTGACGGTAGCCGAGTCATCAGTTCAGTGCAGCCGATGTTAGTTCCTATCTCTTCCCCTCTCGCAAACATTTCAGGAAGTCAGAATGTCGTTGTGGTTGAAGGTGAGTATGGAGGAGAGACTGCGTTTTCTGGTTTTGGTGCAGGTGGTCGTCCAACAGCTGTTTCCATTATGTCTGATTTGGTTGCTATTACAAGAGCTAATTCGCTCGCGGCAACCAAACAATCTAACAATCCTATTGTAGAAGCAGACACCACATGCGATTTTCTAGCACCTCACTTCGTGAGACTTGTAGTCAATGACCGTCCTGGAATCATCGCTTCGTTAGCGCAGGTATTTTCTCAGAATGGAATCAACATAGATTCAGTTCTTCAAGAGCCAGGATGGCCGAAGACAGCATTGCCGTTTGTTGTAACGCTTGAGGAATGTAACACATCAAATATGAGAGAGGCGCTAAGAAAAGTTGAAAAACTAGAGTTTAACGCCCAGCCTCCACTTTGGTTGCCAATTCTTGATCAGAGCAAACAACCACAATGAATTGTTTTATAGGATTACAGTGCTCTTTATGTAAAATGCAGTTTCCAGCTGAGGCGTTGTTCGTCTGTGATCGCTGTCTGGGACCATTGGAAGCCGTTTACGATTATTCGAAAGTTGGAAAATATCTTACTAAAGATTCGATAGAAAAGCGTTCACCGAATCTGTGGCGTTACCGAGAGTTACTCCCTATAGACGGGTCGCCTCTAACAGGTTTGGATTCTGGCTTTACACCCTTGGTGCGTGCGAATCGATTGGCCGAAGAATTAGGACTACGAGAATTGTATTTGAAGGATGATTCTGTTAATCATCCAACTCTTTCTTACAAGGATAGGGTTGTACCTGTGGCGGCTACACGTGCGGTTGAGTTGGGGTACGAAGTGTTAGGATGTGCATCTACAGGGAATCTTGGTAACAGCGTAGCTGCTCATGCTGCTAGACTTGGACTGGAATGTTATGTATTCATTCCAGACAGTCTCGAGCAAGGCAAGATTCTTGGTAGTTCAATATCACAACCTAAGGTCGTTACCATTAAAGGCAGTTACGATGATGTGAACCGCCTTTGTACCCAAGTGGGAGATAGATACGGTTGGGCATTTGCTAATATCAATCTGCGTAGTTATTACTCAGAAGGTGCTAAGACGTGTGGCTTCGAGATTGTTGAGCAGCTTGGTTGGACCTTGCCTAAGCATGTTGTTTGTCCAGTTGCTGGGGGCACGTTATTGCCTCGGATTGGACGTGGGTTTAGAGAATTTGAAAAGCTGGGACTAGTTACAGGAACTCTTCCAAAGATCCACGCGGCACAGGCTTCAGGGTGTGCTCCAGTAATTAAGGCCCTCCATCAGGGCCTAGAACACCCTGACCCAGTTAAAGTTGAAACAATTGCAAAGTCGATTGCTATTGGTAATCCGGCTGATGGGTTTCAAGTGTTACAAACCATTCGAACAACAGGCGGCTCTGGTGCCATGGTATCAGACGACGATATTTTAGATGGGATTCAATTGCTGGCGCGAACGGAAGGGATTTTTACTGAACCAGCAGGAGGAACAACGATTGCGGCAACAATTGCACTAGTTGAACAGGGGATAATTCCAAAAGATGAATCAATTGTTCTGATTATTACTGGAAATGGCTATAAGACGGCTGATGTGATGATGGATAGGGTAGCACAACCGGTTAAACTCGGACGTTCATTGGCAGAATTTGAAGCGTTTATGCTAGGGCAGCATACGGCACGTTCGAATCTCTAGCATATTTTTGGAGAGTCGCCCTCTACCCGAATAAGCTAGTTTCCTTTGCTTTGACTTTGCCTGGGTCCAATTTTCTGACACTAGGACGTTCCAGTAAGTTCTGTCTAGTACTTAGGCGGGTTAGCCATAAACGAAAGAGATAGCTTGATATGAGCCTTAAACGTAGAAGGGAAGATTTTGATGCGATCGTAGTTCAAAAGTATGGTGGTAGTTCCGTTGCAACACCAAAGATGATTCGTATGGTTGCTAACAGGATTCTAAGTTCCCTCAATAATAATTCTCATTTGGTCGTGATTCTATCGGCGATGGGAGAAACGACAGATCGACTGGTTGATTTGGCTCAGGGAGTCTCCGACCATCCGGGAGGTCGTGAGATGGATCTACTGCTTGCTACGGGTGAACAGGTTTCTGTTTCACTATTAGGTCTCGCTCTTAAAGAAATGGATGTACCTGTAGTTTCACTCAGTGGCAGCCAGTGTGGGATTCGAACGGATCGGGGTTTTAACCTTGCTCGCATACAATCGATTGATACAAAAAGAATTCTTGAGGAATTAAAGGATGGACGTGTTGTCATTATTCCAGGATTCCAAGGTTTAACGAGCGATGACGAATTGACGACTTTGGGAAGAGGAGGTAGCGACGTAACTGGGGCGGCCATGGCAGCAGCACTCGGTGCATCCGTTTGTGAGATCTACACCGATGTGGATGGTGTTTTGTCCGCGGACCCAAACATGGTACCGGAAGCGTTGAAATGGTCGACACTTACGTTTAAAGAAGCTATTGAGATGGCTTCGAGCGGGGCAAAAGTGTTACACCCCAGGGCCACTGCAATTTGTATGGCGTATGATATCCCGATTCATGTTCGCTCAAGTTTCCATATGTCAGAGGGAACATGGATCAGTGGAGGTGGGAAAGTTATGGAGCAAGCCGAAATAGTCGGGGTAAGCAGCGATAAGCAAGTGGCAAAAGTTACTTTACTAGACATTCCAAACGAACCAGGTATGGCCGCTAAGATATTCAAAGATCTCGCGTCAGAAAATATAAGTGTTCGATTGATCATTCAGAGCTCTAGTTCTGTTGACAGAGGTCGAATCACGTTCATTCCTGATGCCGATAGAGTTGGTTCGGTTAATATTCTCGTTGAAAAATGGAAAAAGGAGGGAATCACAACCGCAGGAATAATAGAAACTGAAGTAGTGATGATTTCAATTATCGGTTCCAGACTTGCGTCGACACCGCAACTCATTTCTCGGATGTTCAACGTATTAGCAGCTGAAAGAATTAACATCGACTGTATTAGTTCTTCAGAGATGAGACTTTCTTGTGTGATTTCAGTGAATCGTTTAAGCGAAGCTATTCGAGCAATTCATAAAGAATTCTTTCCAAAAGTTGGAAACATTAACAACAGTAAAGTGGGTTGATACAATAGGTTCGACGATGAAAAAGAAGATCGAAGTTGGAATTCTTGGTGCCACAGGAATGGTTGGACAACAGTTTATTGCACAGTTAGAGTCCCATCCATGGTTTAGTGTGAAATGGCTTGGTGCAAGCGAGAGATCGTCTGGCCGACGATATATGGATGCAGTTAAATGGCGATTGCCCTCCCAACTTCCTGAACGCATTTCAGAAATGACGGTAACTAACGTTGAACCTACTTCTGCCCCTAAGATCTTATTTTCTGGACTGGATGCTTCTGTTGCAGGAGTGGTTGAAGAAGCTTTGGCTGTTTCAGGTCATACTGTTGTCAGTAACGCTCGTAATCATAGAATGGATGCTGTTGTACCTTTAATTGTACCTGAAATTAATTCTGAGCATCTGGATCTCTTGGAGGCTCAAACGAGAATAAAAGGATGGAGAGGTAATATTGTTACGAATCCAAACTGCTCCGCTGTAATTCTTGCAATGGCCTTGGCTCCACTCAGACAATTCGGTTTGAAATCAGTTTTGGTAACAACCTTGCAGGCTGTGTCTGGCGCTGGGTATCCTGGCGTTTCGTCAATCGACATACTCGGAAACATAATTCCCATCGTTGCCGGCGAAGAAGAGAAGATCGAGACGGAAACGAAAAAGGTTCTTGGGTGTATGAGAGACGAATCAATCAAACCGTATGAGTTTGAGATTAGTGCGCACACGACAAGAGTTCCTGTGACAAACGGTCACACTGAGATGATTTCTGTTTTGTTGGAATCAAAACCGACTAGGAACGAAATCATTAGTGCTTTCGGTAATTTCACTAGTCAACCCTACAAGCAGGAATGTCCAAGTGCTCCCAAACAGCCAATTGTGTACTTAGATGAAGATAACAGACCCCAGCCAAGACTTGAT
Organism: Vicinamibacterales bacterium; assembly: GCA_965249535.1. Lineage (GTDB taxonomy): Bacteria > Acidobacteriota > Vicinamibacteria > Vicinamibacterales. Next base: position 245,607 of record OZ252241.1, on the reverse strand, counting down.
TTGGATCGTGAGCGAGGAATGTGCGTGTCCATTGGCGCTTTACGCCACTGTTCAGTGTTGGGCCATAAGTTCGTTGCGCTCGGCCATAATACGATAAGAGGCGCTGCAGGAACAGCAGTACTGAACGCTGAGTTGATGTATGTGAAGGGTCTATTAAATTGATGCTTGGACCTTTTAATTATTCGTGGGAGTGGAAAACTCAATAATTAATACCGAAAGAACGAAAAGTGAAGGCGGTAGAATATCTAGGATTGTAAACTCAAGAGCGAGCAAAATATCAGTAAATGTGAAATGAGATAATATGTTTGGTCCACATCTGACTATTTTTTCTATGGGTCAATAGTGAAAGAGCGACGGAAGCCCCTTCTTCCTAAGCGGAAAAGTCTCGCACTTAAGAATCCTAAAAAACAATGTTCTCAAGACAGTTCGTTGACTCAAACGTATCTGGACGAACTTAAGCTAGTACGTCGCCTTTCGAATCATACTGTTGAAAATTACGGTCGAGATCTGACTGCGCTTTTACGTTTTACTAAAAACAAGGGTCATGAATTACGGAGTTTAACCAGGCAAGATCTTGAAACATTTATTCGGGAACTAATGAAGGGTGGATTATCCCCCCGTTCAGTTGGAAGATCAGTTGCGTGTATGAGGGGATTTTTCAGATTTCTCCTATTGGAAAGAAACATCGCAGAAAATCCAGCGGAGGATTTGCATCCACCAAGAGCATGGTCAGCCTTACCAAGATTTATATCGATTAAAGAAGTCGACCTCTTACTCGAACAACCTGACACCTCTACGCCTAAAGGTTTAAGGGATAGGGCTCTAGTAGAACTTCTTTATGCCACTGGCATGCGAGTATCAGAACTAATAACCTTAAAACCCTACGATCTTAATCTTTCAGCTAATTACCTTATATGCACAGGAAAAGGTACTAAACAACGCCTAGTGCCTATGGGAGACCAAGCAGTTAAATGGGTACGCCAATATCTAGAGGTTGGAAGAGCTCAGTTACTCGGAAAGCGGTCTTCTGCGTTCGTATTTGTAAATGCTAGGCGTGGAAGTGGTCTAAGCAGAGTTGGGTTTTGGAAAATTATTAAAGGTTACGGACTGAAAGCAGGAATAGCCCAGGAGTTAAGTCCACATGTCCTTCGGCACTCGTTCGCGACGCACTTATTGGAGCGTGGGGCGGATCTGCGGGTTATTCAAACACTTCTTGGGCATGCCGACCTATCATCAACACAGATCTACACTCACATACTGGAAGCAAGGTTAAGGGTCGTATATGATCAGTACCATCCACGTGAATAGGAGAAATATCGACGTTCTGAATTCGAATCGAAGAGCAAATGTGAATACGAAGAGTATTAGTATTGGAAGTGCTAACCAAGTCATTTTGAGCACGCAAACGTCCTCAGTTGACGATAAGCTGGCGCCTCTGGTATCTTTAGCACGCTGAAAAACCCTTTTAGCTGTGAGTATTCGGCGTTAACAACCGAGGATGTGCAGCAACGTGGGTGTCTGTTCCCCGCACCTAGTTCTGGGCCGTAAGTCATTACCCGCACACACTAGCTAAGGAATTCTTTATATGAACCATTCCGGTCGTCATCTGTTTACATCAGAATCGGTCACTGAAGGGCATCCTGACAAGATTGCTGATCAAATTGCAGACGGTGTCCTCGACGCTCTACTCGAACACGATAGCGAAGCTCGTGTAGCGTGTGAGGCACTAGTAACAACAGGTCTCGCGCTCATCGCAGGAGAAATTACAACAACTCATACACCAGATTTCCAGGATATCGTACGATCAACGATTAGAAATATCGGCTACACCCGAGCTAAATACGGATTCGACTCCGATACTTGCTCAGTTCTGTCGACAATTCACGGACAATCTCCAGATATAGCTATGGGTGTCGACCCGGGCGGCGCCGGTGATCAAGGTTTAATGTTTGGTTACGCGTGTACCGAAACAGATGTTCTTATGCCGCTTCCAATCATGTTGGCTCACGAACTTTGCAAAGGGCTTTCGGTCGCCAGACGTGATAAAACACTTGATTATCTCAGACCTGATGGGAAGTCGCAGGTAACAGTCGAATACGAAGGCTCTCGACCAATACGAATTGATACAGTAGTAGTGTCGAGTCAGCACAGTTCAATGGTGGACCCTAAAACGATGAGAGGAGATATCATTGAACAAATCGTTAAACAGATCGTTCCGTCTGAAATGCTTGATCAGAAAACCAAGATTTACATAAATCCGACAGGCCGTTTCGTGACTGGTGGACCGCATGGTGATTCTGGTGTAACCGGTCGAAAGATAATTGTTGATACATATGGAGGTGCGGCACCTCACGGAGGGGGAGCCTTTTCTGGAAAAGATCCAACGAAGGTTGATCGATCTGCAAGTTACATGGCTCGGTATATTGCTAAGAACTGTGTGGCCGCTGGTTTAGCCGACAAGGTTTTATTACAGTTGGCTTACGCTATTGGCGTTGCCGACCCGGTTTCAGTGTTGGTAGATACGTTTGGAACGGGGAACGTTCCTGATGAAAAGATCGGAGAGATAATCCGATCACACTTTAAGTTAAAGCCACAAGAAATCATAAAGGAACTAGACCTTAAAAGACCGATTTACAGACAGACAGCCGCCTTTGGCCACTTTGGTCGAACGGAACAAGACTTTACGTGGGAACGGACTGACAAAGTAGCTCAGCTAAGAGCTGAAGTAAAGCTTTAACCCTTGGTCGCTAGAATTGAGAGATGGAACTGATGAAATACGACGTTAAAGATCTGAAACTTTCACCAGGTGGTCGACTCCGTATTGAATGGGCTGACAGGATGATGCCGGTCCTAAGGCAAATCCGTGAGAGATTTGAGAGTGAGAAACCGCTGAAGGGTTTCAGAATATCTGGATGTCTCCACGTGACAACTGAAACGGGGAATCTTATGCGTACGTTGGTTGCTGGCGGCGCTGAAACGGCTGTATGTGCTTCAAATCCGTTAAGCACACAAGATGACGTTGCCGCCTCACTTGTGGCGGATTTTGCGATTCCAACCTTTGCAATTAGAGGAGAAAACAGCGGCACGTACTATCAGCATCTAAATGCAGTTCTTGATACGAATCCACATATCACGATGGATGATGGTGCCGATCTGGTAACTGAGGTTTTTTCAAAAAGACAGAGTTTGATCCCTAACATGATCGGAGGAACTGAAGAAACTACGACAGGAGTCATTCGATTAAGGAGCATGGAAGCGGAGGGTGTGCTAGGTTATCCAATTGTGGCAGTGAACGACGCCCAAACAAAGCACTTGTTCGATAACAGATATGGGACAGGACAGAGTACGATTGACGGAATAATTCGGTCGACCAACGTTCTGTTGGCTGGTTCTCGTCTTGTTGTTTGTGGTTATGGGTGGTGTGGCAGGGGAGTCGCATCGAGGGCAAGAGGACTTGGGGCTCGCGTGATCATTATTGAGGTCGATTCAGTTAAGGCGCTTGAGGCGGTGATGGATGGATATGAGGTAATGACTCTCGATGATGCAGCGAGGCTCGGAGATGTATTTGTTACGGTTACGGGTAATAAGAGTGTTATTAGCAAAAAACATTTTGCGATGATGAAGGACGGAGCGATCGTATGCAACTCTGGTCATTTTAATGTTGAACTTGACCTTGATGGCCTCGAAATACTTTCTACTGAGCAACGAAACGTAAGACCTTTCGTTAAAGAGTACCGCATGACCGATGGTCGAGCAATATTCCTTCTAGCGGAAGGACGCCTAATTAACTTGGCCGCAGCTGAAGGGCATCCGGCGGCCGTTATGGACATGAGTTTTGCTAATCAGGCACTAGCGTGTGAATTTTTGATTAAAAATTCAAAAAGTCTTGGGAAACAGGTCCACAATGTTCCTAGCGAGGTGGATCAGGAAATTGCGCGGCTGAAATTACGTTCGATGGGAATTAGTATCGATAGTATGACGAAGGAGCAACAAGCGTATCAGAACTCTTGGCAGGAAGGAACATAGCGATTCGTCGCAGTCCATGACTCGCTATGGCGGAATGTTCGCTCTCGTAGTGGCGGCCTTTGCGGTCGTCATTTTTCTTTTTGGCTTGGTAACACTACCGCCTGCCAAGAGTTCCGTTAGATCTTTAGATCGCTCTAAAAAAAACGAGCTGGTTATCCGCGGTGCTTTCCATGTGCACTCGAATGAATCAGATGGAAGTGGGTCACTCGAAGACATCGCAGAGGCCGCGGCTCAGGCTAATCTTGATTTCGTTATCCTAACTGATCATGGTGATGGAACAAGACAAACAGACCGATCGAAATATCAATCAGGCGTGCTCTGCATAAATGCAGTTGAACTAAGTACTACGGGCGGCCATCTTATCGCGCTGGATCTTCAGAAAACTCCTTATCCCTTGGGTGGTGAACCAAGTGATGTCGCAGAGGATGTGACTCGACTTGGAGGAATGGGGATAGTAGCGCACCCAGAATCAGTAAGGGCCGAACTACGCTGGGATGATTGGTCTGCAACTTTTGAAGGCATGGAATGGCTTAACGCCGATAGTCAATGGCGAGACGAAGGAATCACTCGATTAACTCAGGCCCTCTTTCACTATCTATTTAGACCGCCAGAGACGATCGCGTCTCTATTTGATCGACCAATCAAGAATTTAGACCGTTGGGACAGCCTAACTAAGAATAAGCAAGTTGTAGGATTAGCTGGGTCTGATGCGCATGCAAGAATCGGAATATGGCCAAGAAGAAGTGATGAAAATATTAAATCAATCATTCGATTTCCTTCGTACGAGCAAACTTTTAAGGCTCTTACGATTCGGGTCGAAATAAATGAACCGTTAGTTGGGAATGCCGTTAGTGACGCTGAAGTTTTGTTTCGTGGAATCCGAGCAGGCAGAATCTATACAATTATTGATGCCTCCGGTGATGTGCAGAAATTCACGTTTACTGCACGGAGCGGAAGTGTTATGACGGGGATGGGTGGACGTCTCAAAAGTGATGGAACTGTGACCATTGACGCTAACATTGAAAATGCTTCCGTAGAGACTCGAATAGTTCTTCTTAAAGACGGTGGCATTCTAGCGGTAGAGCAGGGTTCCAATCTTACTTATACGACGGCCACATATAGTGGCGTATTTCGTGTTGAAGGGTGGTTGAAAGGTAAATTTGAAACACCACCAATTCCTTGGCTTGTCAGTAATCCTATCTATGTTGGTGATTACGACGATAAATCAGCGATAAATGTTGTTCGAGATAATGTAAAGATCTCCGGTACGTTGGTCGAAGATGCCGATATGACAAATTGGGTTATTGAAAAAGATCCAGAGTCTCAAGTATCGGTTAGGAGTTTTGATCCTCTCCATCCTTCGATGCTTCAACTCGACTACGAACTTTCAAAACGGAAAGCAAAAAGCGCATACGCCGCAGTAGTTCATTCTGTCATTGTGAATGCCGCAAAGCACGACCGCATTGTTTTTAGTGGAAGAGCAGATCGACCCATGCGTTTGGCTGTTCAGCTACGTCTTTCTGACGAAAGCTCAATTGAGCGATGGCAACGCTCTGTATACCTAGATGAATCATTTAGGGAGATAACAGTTTTTTTTGACCAGATGAAACCAATAGGGCAGACAAATATCAAACGATTCCGACTTATGGATGTTCGAGCTCTCTTATTTGTCATAGATACTCTGAATACAAGAACTGGGACTCCTGGTGCTGTTTCACTTAAAAACGTTAGGGTGGTGGGCAAACAGTGATTACTGTGATATTACTTTTAAATTCCTTCGTTACAAATTAAAGGTCAGTCTTGGAACTTATCATTTAAGTCCTAACGGTGAGTAGCAGGCAGACAGCTGTTGCACCGAATAGAATATTTGGCGCCCATGCCGAAAGGATCGGTGTTATTAAACCCGCGCTACCAATTGCAGCGAAGACACTGATGATCATCCAGTAGGAAAGGGCTACCGCGATACCAATACCAATACCGTACAATGCACCTCTTCTTCCAGTTGTGACGGCAAAAGGTAGAGCAATCAAGGTCATTATTATTGTTATGGGAGGAAAGGAAAGTTTTCGATGTAGCGAGACCGCGAGCTGTACAACATCAAAACCGCTGGCCTTGAGTGTTGCGATGTATGCACTTAACTCTCTATAATTCATTCTCTCAGCGTCAGGACGTTCGGTTTTAAAGTAATCTGGAGATTCAAGTGTCAGCAGCTTACCTGTTCGAGATCTATTGAAAGTCTGTGGTGATAACTTGTTGCCGAACGTTCTTACCCAAACATCCTCGGTTGTCCAAAAAGAATTAAACACGGCCTTGGCTATGAAGGTTCGTTTTGAGATCTTCCAATTGTTAAATTCATATAACGTGAGACCGTTAATTTCATCATTCCCTGGATCCAGATAAACGTAATGGTAAATTGAACCAGATTTACCAACGATCCACTTTCGATTTATCATGTCGAATGTCCTAGGAGTACCTCCACGCATAACATGTCGAATTTCATCAGCTCTCCGGTTAGCGTATGCTAAGGTCGTGTCTTCGAGAGTGAAAAGAAGTGCGCTCCAAAGCGCACCGATTAAAAGTAACGGAGTTGCTACTCTGTAGAGACTGATGCCACAGGCTTTCATTACAGTCAATTCGCTGGTCTTGGTAAACAAGCCGATCGTTACTAATGTGGCTACGAGAGCAGAAATCGGAATTACGTAGTAGATAAACTGTGGAGTGGCAAACCAGAGGTACTCAAGCAACGTGCTGCCGTCTGTTTCTCCTTTGAAAACCTTATCAGAGAGGTCGATTACGGTCGAAATATAAAAGATGCCTATAAGGCTTAAAAATGCTAGACAAACGATCTTTCCGTATAACTTAACCACGTACCAATCAAGAATATTAAAAGGCCGTCGCCAAACTTGTGCAGCTTGGAACCGAAGTCGAGCTTTCTTTGCTTTTGAATCTGTTGATCCACTTATTACTTGGGTGTCATCTGAGTTTCTTACGGAAAATGGTAGAGGTATAATCAATCGCCTTTCGGCGGATCGGGCTCTCCAAAGGAGTAGAAATACACCACTGACACCAAGTATGAGATTTGGAAGCCACATGGCTAGACTGGGAGGTAATAGGGAACCCTTGGTCATTGACTCCGCCGTATACATGATGACGTAATAGGCAAATATGACCGCGATACCAAGAACAAAGCTTGACAGTTTTCCGTCTTTTCGGCTGGTTACACCGAGTGCTAGCCCTATTAGGCCAAATACCAAGCATGCCACGGGAATGGAGAATTTACGATGGATCTCAATGATTGGTCTGTGCGGTGATTCGTCGAGCTCGCGCAGACGTTCTACTTCAGCGCCTAATTCTGAAAGAGTTAGCTCTGGATAGCCCCGCTGTGGACCACCACGTGGAAAAACGCTGTCAGGATCAAGGGCGATCCGCGTTTCTTCGAAACGGCGAACTTCATATTTTTCAGGCTCCCAGGGATCTACTTTATGGCCAACACCATTCTCAAGAACTATATCTACCAATCGTTTGTCTTGGTCGAAGAGGATACGTCCACTCTTTGCGACGTAAATATCTGGCTTATCGCCTATATGGGTGTCCGCGAGAAAGACTTCAGACCAACCCCCATCCTGTGATACTTCCTTAACGTATAAGACGATATTTGGAAACTCCTCATTAAAGATCTGAGCTCTAAGTTCGTCTTGGGCGCGGTTAGCAATGGTCTGGTAGGTAATTTCTCTAAAGGTTTGATTAGCTTTTGGTAAGACCACCACTAGCGTATAGCATGTGGCGGCGGCGCATAAAATTGCTAAGAACGCAACCGGTTTTAGCATTCTAAAAATACTAACACCGCAAGCTTGAAGCGCCACAGTTTCACGGTCACCCGATAGGCGGCCAAAACATATAAGGACGCCAATTAGGAATGCCATCGGAATGGTCACGCCGAGTCCTTGAGGAACGAGAGTAAAGAGAATGATGAGAATAGTAGACCAATCAACGCCTTTAGTTATTAAGCTTTCGGCAACCTCCATGATCGGGGGCATCAAGAGTATGAAAGTGAGGACAACTAGGCTTAGGCAGAAGGGAAAGAGCATTTCACGGATGAGATAGCGATCGAGTGTCTGAAACATTAAAGATCCTTGATTTTTGCCCTTAAGCTAAGTCTGATAACTCCTATTATGTTAACTATAACGAATCTATCTTTATATCTCACGTCACTATCATATTTCAATCAATTCTAACCCATACTTGATAAACCATTACTATCTCAATGTTGTATCTCCTGACAAATATAAGAATAAAGGTGTCGAATCCAGAGATACTCAAAAAATGGTGAACGCCACTTGTGTGGAGGTATAATTGGGACCGAACGCTCAGAGCTGTTACGAAGGTTTTGATCGCAGTTGTTCTACAATTGCTTCAAGAGCTTCCACAATCTCACTTCGCTCAACCTTTGATTTTCGGAACTTAAGTTTGAGAGTAAATGCTTTTGTAGGTGGTAAATAGTTGTATACAAATGATGGGGATCTCCCGGCGCCAGTTTTTCGTATTTCTCGTCTACCTTTTTCTCTAGTCGGCCTACCATCACGAGTGATCTTTTCAATAAAGGCGATCATTTTTTTAGGGTCGTCATGCCTAACAACCTGTAAAAGCAACGACTTAGATGAAATGTCGGCCAGCCGACATAGATCTTTTACTCCCTTGGGGATAGAATTTAGGCTAAGTGATTCAGTTATTGATGTTCTTGACCTTCCAAGATGTTGCGCTAAATCCTCATGAGTATGACCAAACCGTTCGGCCAGCGCATTCAGTGCTTCAGCCTCTTCAAGCGGTGTTAAATCCTTCCGCTGAAGGTTCTCAATAAGACCGATCTCTATTATTTCAGCGTCATCAAAGTCCTTAATTACGACTGGGACTTCAGGAATACCTAACTGTACAGCCGCCTGATATCTTCTTTCTCCTGCTGCGATTTGATAGCGCCCGGCTCTTTCTCTTACGACCAGTGGTTCAATTATCCCCTTTTCTGAGATCGAGGCCATTAAGTCGCTAAGGTCACCCATAACTTGGCGAGGCTGATTTGGGTTGGGATCAAGCTGATCAATCGGAATAATTCTTCCGATTGGCTTCCCTACTGCAGAAGTCAAAGTTTCTACATAATGTTCATCGTGACGCATACCCATCGTCAACGGAAGTCCTCTCCTAGGCACGGTCCATGACCTCCTCGCAAAGACTGTAATAGTCGCTAGCACCAGTTGAATCAGGAGCAAACAGAAAGATTGATTCTTTGTACGCTGGACTTTCTTCCAGTCTGACATTCTTTGAAATTACAGTCCGGAAGACTTTATTTCCAAAAACCTTATTGATTTGTGCTTGAATATCGCGACCTAGAGATGTGCGCTTGTCATGCATTGTGATCACTACACCTAAGATCCTAAGGTTTGGATTGGCCCGAGACCTTACCTTGTCGATTGTCTCAAGTAAATCGTCCGTTCCCTCAAGAGCGAAATATGACGACTGAATCGGAATCAATAGGTGAGTCGCAGCAACCAGGGCGTTTACTGTAAGAAGACCTAGAGTTGGCGGACAGTCAATTAGAATATGATTGTAATGTTTACGGAGCGGCTCAATTCGATCCTTTAGTCTAAAATGAGCGTCCAACTCCCCCACCAGTTTCCCTTCCAACTTGGCCAGTGCAATCCTTGCCGGAGCAATGGAAAGATTTTCCTGTGAAGAAGCAATAACTGTGTCTGCTAAAGTGCACGAGCAATCAGCTATGGCATCGTACACAGTCCTAGAGATACTTGCGCGGTCAACGAATGTGAGAGTACTGTTTCCTTGTGGATCAAGATCAATTAAAAGTGTAGGCTTTTTCTTCAGAGCAAGAGCCGATGCCAAATTTATAGCCGTGGTGGTCTTGCCTACACCGCCTTTTTGGTTGGCAATGGCGACAATCATGAGGATCTCTGCGCTACTCAGGATATCTTAGGGAAAGATCAGACAAAACAACCACGAGACAGGTTACATTCTAAAAACGTACGAAGTGTTTGTCAAGCGAAAAACACTATTAGTTTAGGTATTAAGTTAACTATCTACTACATCTTGTATTTGCCAAGATCTTGAATCTCGAGACCTTCCAGCCATTTTCGCAGACGTTCTTCCTGAGTTTTGTCTGCAGTTATCTCGAGTGTTTTTGCATTCTCTATCACAGTTTCCTCAACGAAGATGGGGGCATGAGCCCTCAGTGCCAGAGCGATTGAATCGCTTGGACGTGCGTCAATTACGACGATTTGTTCTTTAATTGACATATAAATGAGAGAATAGAAGGTGCTTCCCTTTAGGTCTGAGACAACTACTTTTTGAATTCCTCCTTCAAGACCACTAATTACGTTTGTAAGAAGATCGTGTGTCATAGGTCTAGGAGTACTGATGTTCTCTATTTGAAGTGCAATGGAGTTGGCCTCAAAAATACCAACCCAAATAGGTAGAACCCTTTGGTCGTCCTTATCGCGCAATACGACAATTGGCATATTCGTGACTGGATCAACGAGTAATCCCTTAATTGTCATTTCGACAAGCATTGTCCCCCCTCACCCAAACTAACGAATCGGCACCATATTACCTGCCGATAAAGTTCTTTGTAAATTTATAACACAACTAATCTACCACTTGCCCCCAAAGACTATTTGGACCACTTCGTTCTACTTTAACTGTTAGTGTACGACCAATCCAATTTGGCTTACCCGGAAGATTTACTACAGTGTTAGTTTCGGTTCGACCGGAAAGTTCTTCGGGGTTTCGTCGGCTTTTTGAATCAACTAGCACGCTTACACTAGCACCTAACATTTCTTCATTGAGAGAAGACTGAATTTTTTTTTGCTGCATCTGAAGAGTTGTAATTCGCCTAGTCTTCTCGGCTTCTGGAACATCATCGTTCATCTTTTTTGCCGCAAGTGTGTTAGGACGTTGAGAGTACTTGAACGAAAACATGCTTTGGTATTGCGCAGCATTTGTTAAAGAAAGGGTCTCATCAAAGTTCTTTTCGTTCTCACCAGGGAATCCAACAATCATATCTGTTGATAATCCAATTCCAGGTACTTCTTCTCTAAGTCTTTGAATTAAATCAAGATAGGTCTCTCTTGTGTAGCGTCTCCGCATTCTAGTCAACACTTCGTTTGAACCAGACTGCACAGGTAAGTGCAAGTGGTTACAAATTTTTGGAAGATCACGAATAACCGAAATTAAATCTGGTGTAACGTGTCGAGGGTGAGGACTGGAAAATCGGATTCGCTCAACTCCATCGATTTCGTGAACAAGTTCAAGTAATTTCGAAAAGTTACACATTTCCACATCAGGAGCTTGATAATGATTGACAATCTGACCAAGAAGATGGATTTCCTTACGGCCAGTTTCTGTCGCTTCCTTAATTTCAGCTAAAATTTCTCTGACCGGTCTCATTCTTTCGCGCCCTCTTGTGTACGGGACGACACAAAACGAGCAAAAATCATTACAGCCTTCAATGATTGTAACGTAAGCTTTGACAGGATCATTTCGTTTTACCAGGCCAAACGGAAACGACACGTCTTCATAGAGTTCTACGTCAATTTGTGTCTGCCAATTCAAATTGGCTTGCTCTATTAAAACCGGCAATCGTTTTGTGGCCTGGGTGCCGATAACGATGTCGACAATAGGAGCCCGTTGTACTAATCTAGAACCCTCCTGCTGTGCAACACAACCAGCAACCACAACAATTAGGCGTTCCTCTTTACTATCTGTTCGGTTTTTCTCTACGCGTCCCAGTCGGGAAAAGAGTTTCTCTTGTGCCCTCTCACGTACACTGCAGGTGTTTATGACCAGAACATCAGCTTCAGTATCGTCATCGGTTAATTCATACCCAGCCTCCTCGAGCAATCCCTCCATTCGTTCTGAATCATGAAAATTCATTTGACAACCAAAGGTTTCTATAAGGTATTTCTTTGCCATGCGTACCCTCTGAATACTTTGCTATGTGTTCGCTTTTTCTTCGTTCCTCGATCGCATGGACAACAACTCTCTCGCACTCGCACGCGACTTGCTAGACACAGCCGTTCCCGTCATCAGTCGTGCCAATTCTTCGACTCGTTTTTCGCCTTTTAGACGTTCAACGGTTGTTAGTGTCCTACCGCCCTGAACAGTCTTTTCTACTCTATAGTGGGTGCCCGCATAAGCTGCAATCTGTGGTAGATGGGTAACGCATAACACTTGGAATTTTTCCCCAAGATCGCTTAAGTTTTGACCTACCGTGTCTGCGGCCCTTCCACCAATTCCAGCATCGACCTCATCAAAAATCAAGGTTTTACCTGCCTCGTCAGTAGAAGCAAGGGTTTTGAGACCTAACATTATTCTCGAAAGTTCACCGCCGGAAGCAACTTTCGAAAGAGGTCTTAGCTCTTCGCCTGGGTTTGGGGACAGGTAGAACACCACCTGGTCTATTCCAGATCCAGTCCATGTCTCTTCACTAGGTTTTGTATCCTTAAACCGAACATCAAATCGCGTTCCTTTCATTGCCAACGCCTCAAGTAATTTCTCTAGTTCAGAGCACATTTTCTTTGCAGCGGTTTTCCTACTAGCTGAAAGTGCCTTGGCAGAATTGAGATAGGTGGCATAAATTTCTTCTAAGTCCTGTTCTAGTACAGACATGCGTCCCGCCGCATTATCAATCGCAAGAACTTCAGCCCTGAGCACCGATTGCCTAGCGATAACTTCGTTGAGCGATTTGCCATACTTTTTCTTAAGTCGCTCAAGCAGAACAAGTCGATCCTCCACTTGTTGCAAATCACCAAGCGATGGATCAATGTCTATTTCAAACGACCGTAGAAAAAACGCTAGATCTTCAAGTTGGACCTTTACTTCCTCTTTCATTTCAACGTATGGAACAAACCTTGGATCGAGATCGGCGAGTTCGCGCACTCGCTTCCACAATCGTTCAAGTAAAGTTAGAATAGCATCTTCCCCTTCGTACAGTGCAACATAGCTTTCTGACCGCAGTCGCTGAAGCTGTTCTGCGTTCATCAGCACCTTACGTGCCGCATTCAACCGCTGATCTTCTCCGACAAGGGGGCAAACTTTTCCAATTTCTGAAAGTTGAAATTCTAGTAATTCGAGACGCGCAGCCTTATCGTGTTGAGCCGCGATTGTACGTTCGAGGCTCTTACGTGCCTTTTGAAAACACCCATATGCCTCAGAAACCGCAATAGATTTTTTGGTCAAGGTTGCGTACCTATCCAAAACCACAAGGTGAGTTTTTGGATCAAGCAATGACTCGTGTTCATGTTGTCCGTGTAAGTCTACTAATCGTCCTGTAAGTTCCTTTAATGCGCTTATTGTAGTGAGATTTCCGTTAATGAATGCACGACTCCTACCCTCTGAAGAAACCTCTCGACGCAGAATAAACTCCTCCTTTGCTGCGTCTTCTATGCTGGCTTGGATCAGAGCTTTGGTTTCTCCCGTTCGTACGAGATTCGGCGAAGCTCGACCGCCCATAAGCAGTCCAAGCGCTTCAACAACTATGGATTTGCCTGCACCCGTTTCTCCAGTCAAAACATTCAATCCAGCGTCAAGCTCTATTTGGATTTCTTCAATTACGGCAAGATTCTGAATGCTCAGGAACCGAATCATAGGTGGGTATATTACCGGATGGCTGAATATCAAACGGCATCTGTAGCGATCTTTGAGTATTGTGACGGCCCCAGGAAACTGAAACCACAGGTCGATTTACCTACCAGTATCGCTCAGCGTGAGAACCTCCATGATATCATAGGTTTGACAGCCGATCGGGGCCATGCTACCGTCCTGATTTTGCGCTTTCCCAGCGGCGCAGTTTAAATGTTGCGGAGGGGTAGTTGCGCACGCTTGGATGTTATGCTTTCGCTGTTATTCAGGTGCAGGAGCTCATCGAGCCCGAGAGTGGATTTAGTGGCGATGTTCTTGCGCTGATTGCCCGTTCGGGTCCGGTCTCGAAGGTTGTCCTTCTGATCTTAGCCCTCTTTTCGATTGCCTCTTGGGCGATCGTTCTGTTCAAAATCTGGCAGTTTCGTCTAGCTGAAAGACAAACAGTTCGTTTTCTAAGTGTTTTCAGACGTAGTAGCAGGTTTTCTGAAGTTCAATCTGTTTGTCGTTCTCTACCTCATTGTCCGCTCGTTGGTGTGTTTCAAGCGGGTTATGTAGAACTTAACGAACAACTACAACCAAACGACTCAGGACCGTCCAGGGCTGAGTCCACAACATCTAACTCCATAATTCGAAGTTTTGAATCGATAGACAGATCCCTCTTAAGAGCCTCAAACGTTGAAACAAATAAACTCGAACACCGGGTACCTTTCCTTGCAACCACGGCCAGTATCACTCCTTTTATTGGTCTGTTTGGTACTGTGTGGGGAATAATGGGAGCGTTTCAGGGCATTGGAGAGACAGGTTCCACTAGTCTTGGTGTTGTTGCTCCTGGTATTGCAGAAGCGCTAATTGCGACCGCTGCTGGCCTGTTTGCCGCTATCCCTGCAGTATATTTCTATAATCACTTAACACAGCGTGTGAGAATATTGGTCACACAAATGGAAGATTTCTCACTTGAGTTTCTAAACATTACAGAAAAGAACTTCACGTAATGCCAAAGGTTCAACAACCCGCTTTAGGGGCAGCAAAAGGTCGGCGGCGTTACGGAAGAGTGCAACAGTTAGGGACATCTCTTTCAGAAATCAACGTTATCCCTCTTGTTGACGTCATGCTCGTTGTGCTTATCGTTTTTATGGTAACTGCACCGATGATGCAGCGTGGCCTTGATGTCAACCTCCCGGAGGCACGGCGTTCCCAAGGGATCAGTTCGGAGCGTATGTTCATAACTGTACCGCTATCATATCGAACCGATCGATTGGTTCAAATTGATGATGAGCCAGTCAATATTGAATTTTTGCATGAAAGGATACGCCAAACACTTATCGACCGAGATGATAAGGATGTCTACCTTCGTGGAGACGGGAGCATTACTTATCAAGAATTGATGTCGGTCATGGACAGACTTAAGGATGGTGGGGTCGAAAGAGTCGGGCTGATTGCTGTGCCAGTCATCGAGCCCTAACTCTCTAGAAGCTTCAGAACAAGGATCTGTCTTCGGTAAAGCTCTGAAATGAGACAATGACAGAAGCTACTACTCGAGTCCTAATCGAACGTGCTCAAAGGCCAAAAGGACTTGGTCGAATGTTTACTGTCTCGTTGGCGGGTCATGGGGCACTTTGTGGTTTTCTCATTCTATTGCCACCAAATTGGTCCAATATGCCAACAGAGGACTTGCAGGAACCGTTGATGACAGTTAGTCTCGGCGGGCCACCTAGACAAGGAGAGGGAGGCATGACCCCAATGGGTGGGCAACCGATTCAAGAAGCGCTTCCTTTAGAGGAAGCACGCCGACCCCAACATGTACGTCCTCCTGCGCCGGAGATGCCAGAAATGATTGTGCCTGAGCCTAAAGCGCGGACCCGTGAGCGGCCGAATCAGCCTCAAGTAACCTCTGCTCCACCTGAAGCAAGAGGCCGTACACCGACGAGAGGTGAACAACCGCAAGAAGGCGCTACAATGGCCCAAACAGAATCAACAGGAACTGGGTTGGGATTGTCAACAGGCGGGGGTGGATACGGAGGCTACCTTGATGTTGGCGATTTTTGTTGTCCGGAATATTTGGCAACAATGGTTGATCTGATCCGGGGTAATTGGGACGCTCGACAAGAAGTTCCTGGCGAGGCACTCGTCGGGTTTGCCATAGAAAAGGACGGAGTGATTACTGATGTTGAAGTTGAACGTTCCAGTGGTTACTATGCGCTTGATCTAAGCGCCCAACGTGCTCTTCTACTAACGAGACAGTTGCCACCTTTACCAACCGCTTTTACTGAAAACAGGCTTACTGTCCACCTTAACTTTCAGTATCAGCGCTAATGGCTCGAACTCTTCGTATCTTCGGCAACATCTTGCTCGTATCAGCGGCGATACTGGTCAACAATGATCAGATTCTTGCCGAGTTTAGGAGTTTGTTGTCCGCTCAACCACCTACACCGCGCCAGCAATCTGATATTAACTTAATTATAGGAGAACGTATCGGAACACCTCCGAGCTTCGCTGTCCCTGATTTTCTTGCTCTCTCTGATGAACCAGAAACAGTGGCTGCAGCAAAAACCATCGCGAAAGTTCTGTGGGATGATCTCGCTTTTGAGAGAGAATTTCGGCTTATTCCACGAGACACCTACGACACAATTGCACCAGCTCGGTCACTTACAGACGTACCGTTTAATCGCTGGGTTGAACTCGGCGCCGATGGCGTTGTTATAGGTACCGTTGAGAAAATTGAAGAAAACAAATTTAAAGTAAGAGTCCGATTGTTCAATGTTCGTACTCTCGAATCTGCATTTGGAGTTGAGTATACGGGTTCTTCAAAGAGTTCGAGATTCTACGGACACCAACTTTCAGACGAAATTCATCGCCATCAGCGCGCCTTGAAAGGTGTCGCTCAGACGAAACTCGCCTTCGCCTCTGATAGAGACATTGAGCCTATGACAGGTTTGGTTCCAGGGCGCGCCGTAAAAGAACTATACATTACAGATTATGACGGAGCCAATCCGAGGCGTGTTACCGTGGGTCGTTCATTAAATATTACCCCGGCCTGGTGCGCAAAAGGGCGCGCCATCGCCTATACCTCTTACCAACGTGGTTACCAAGACATCTTAGTCTCTTTTATCTATCAAGGGACATTGACGAGTCCTGCATCAACTGAGAACAACTTTCATAACTGGTTGCCCGCGTGCTCACGCGATGGAACACGAATCGCATTCACTTCTAATCGTGACGGTAATCCTGAACTCTACACTATGAACAGTGACGGAACAGACGTTCGTCGAATAACCAATCACCCAGCCATTGACACTAGTCCAACTTGGTCACCGACTGGGAATCAAATTGCGTTCGTTTCTGATCGAACTGGCGCACCTCAAATCTATGTGATAGGAGTTGATGGTACAGGACTACGGCGGTTGACGTACGAAAGCTATTGCGATAGGCCCACATGGTCACCGGAACAATACAATGAGATTGCTTATTCTTCGCGCACAGGTCGTGGCCATGACATCAAGATCCTTGCTCTCGCCACAAACACAGTACGTCAGTTGACTTTTGGTCTTGGTACGAACGAGAGCCCTTCATACTCTCCTAATGGTAGACACATAGCATTTATGTCAACTAGATCAGCTTCAGGCTTAAAACAAATTTATACCGTAGCGCGTGACGGAAGAGGACTCCGCCGTGTAACAAACGTTGGAAATAACGAAATGCCGAGCTGGTCACCATAGGCACTATGGAATAGGACCTGCTGCTAGTTGAACCGTTAAATTCTCACTCCTCTGAGTCAGGCTAGCAACTAATTGTTTTGATTTTCCCATTACAATCTTTTCTGATTACGGTGCTCCGCTGACTGATGCAGGGAATCACAATACTAGGAAAACAAATCCGACATGATGCACGATAATTCTAGATAGAAAAGAACGATTAAGGGAGAATTGTGACGACCTTCGGTTTTTATTGATGAACGACCTAACCATGAGAAGTGAGTATGTGAGATCGAAAGTAGAAGACTCAGAACTGTTTGCTATGTGAAGGAATTACCATTTGGACCTCGCCAAAATGAGCAAGCTGGCAGTTCAGCAGGTGAGCATCATTTTAAAATATTGATAAATAAGAGCTTACGCTATATAGGCGTGCTTAACGGCACGAGTCAGAAAAGAGCAAACATCCCCTGTGCACTCGGATGGTTGGCGTCGATTTCCAAAAATTGGACGCTTGAAGTAATCTGTTAGTTTTTGAGGCACTCTATGAAACGGCTTGTCGCTTTCATCGCCCTTATCCTAATTCCCTTTATTAATGGTGCCGAATTTTCTGCTGCTGACAGGGAACAGGAACAAATAATAGCCGATATCAGAATGCTGCAAGAAGAGACTCTTCGTCTTCAAGTCTTCTTACGAACATTAGGTGAAACGCTTGAGATATTAATGTCCAAGCTTGATGAGCAAGGAGATAACATCCGTAGGGCATTTGCCGACCAAAAGTTACTCGTAGACAACATTGACGATGACGTTCGAATTCTACGTGAAAAGGTTGATGATACGAATGTTCGTTTGTCCTCCCTATCGCAGGAACTGGAAGCTCTAAGGGTTTCGATTCCACCAGCTCTTCCACCCACCAACAACGTACTCGTAGACCCTGATACAGGAGAGCTGTTCGAATTGGTCGGTCCTCCCACCCCCGTTGTTCCCGTTAGTGCGGGAGTGTCACCACAGAGGATGTACGACACAGCTTGGGTTGATTATACGACCGGACAGTGGGCATTAGCCATTCAAGGATTTGAAGGTTACATAAAGACTTTTCCTCGTTCTGAGCTAACTGATGACGCGCAGTTCTACATTGGACAAGCCCATTACGCTAATGGAGAATTTGAGGATGCCATCTCTGCCTTTGGTCAAGTAATGGCTGCTTATCCAGATGGTAACGTCGTTCCAGAGGCCACATACAAGAGAGGCTTGTCTCTCGACCGCCTCGGTCAAACCGAACGTGCTAGAACATCATTTGAATTAATTATTGAAAACTATCCAGAGAGTCCGATGGCGCCTCTCGCTCAACAAGCTGTCGATAGATTGGCTCAGTCGGAGCAATGACGATTTTTATTTGATATCATCTAAACTTGCAACCAAACAATGAAAGGCCTCTGATATGGCAAGTGTCAATAGGGTTATACTTGTTGGAAATCTCGGTCGGGATGCTGAATTACGTTACACTCCAGGTGGTGCGGCCGTTGCTACATTAAGTCTTGCAACTACCGACGTATGGAATGATAAAGCAGGTCAGCGTCAAGAAAAAACTGAATGGCATAGAGTAGTCATTTGGGGTCGCACGGCCGAGTCACTTTCAGAATATCTCAACAAAGGTAAACAAATCTATGTAGAAGGAAGACTTCAAACTCGTCAGTGGGACGACAAAGATGGCAAGAAACGGTATACCACTGAGATACGAAGCGACCGCATCGTATTGCTTGGTGGACGCGGAGCAGCGCCGCAAGAGAGAGTAGATTCAGAAGAAAAACAAGGACCGGTTGAATCAACGGAATTCACTGAAGATGATATCCCGTTTTAGTGACTTAGAATATTAGTTGAAAAGTCGACAATCAGTCATTCTGGCGAGCATACCCGACCATATCGATCCTCTAATCTGACAACGTCGTCTAGTTCAGGCGTTGAAACTTCAAATATATCTGAATCCTTAAGAGCAATCATCCTATGTATCGTCTTAGGTAGAATATGGACACAGTCTCCTGGATTAAGTTCTCTATTGATCGATTGGCTTCCCTCCCTGAGCTCGAGCTTGATCCTACCTGACCAGAGAAATATCGTTTCATCTTTCTGATTATGGTATTGCAGACTAAGAGCTTGACCCGCATTTACATGAATAACTTTACCGACATACTTATTAGTATTAGCCCAGCGAAGCTCATATCCCCATGGCTTATCAACCTTCTCTACCTGTTCATTGTTCACGTCGATTCTCCTTATCCCTCTAACAGCTTTAAATTCACAATTTCAACTAAGAATCGCTATAATCTTGTGAACAAAACGAACACTTCATCCTGACGGCAAAATCGTATTCCACAGTTCACTCAGCAAGAATATCTCGATGCTTCACCCTTAATCTCACCCCTGCCATATCAACCAATCGTTGTTTTAGCGTTTCCCCAACAGCAACAGACCGATGTTTCCCTCCGGTACATCCAATACTCACAGTCAGGTAATGCTTACCTTCATTGACGTACTGTGGAATAAGAAATCTAAGCATTTCTGTAATCATATCTAGAAACTGAATGGTCACATCAGATTCTACTAAATAGGCCATCACGGCTGAATCACGACCGCTCAGTTTGCGTAATTTGGCTTTGAAATAGGGATTTGGTAAAAATCTCACATCGAATATTAAATCTGATTCGTTCGGTATGCCATGTTTAAATCCAAAGGTAAGAACTGTCACTGCGAGTTTTGCCTTCATCGCTAAATTGCCAGTCACTTCAATCAACACTTTATGTAGCTGTTGCACGGTCATGTTTGACGTATCCAAAATCTGGTCAGCCATTCTTTTAATTGGTCCGAGAAGAGCTCTTTCTTCAATGATTCCCTCAATAGCTGAGCGATTACGCGCTAATGGGTGTGGTCTTCTAGTTTCACTAAATCTACGGATTAAAGTTTCATCACTAGCCTCAAGAAAAACAAGTACCGCTCTAAGCTTCGTTTTCTGACAAACGATTTGATGCGCCTCAGGAAATTCAGATAGGAAAAACTTATCTCTTACATCCACAACCATCGCTGTTTTTTTAATCGCAGTTCGTGTCGATAATGTTAGTGCAGCGAGTTTAGAAATCAGTTTCGTTGGTAGATTATCGACACAGAAATAGCCAAGATCTTCTAAAGCACGAATTGAACGAGATTTTCCAGCGCCCGATAAGCCCGTTAAAATGACAAATCTGGCCTGTTCTGAGTATGTTCGAGAAGCATTTCCTCGCCTAGACGACGACAGTGTTTTAGCCAGTCGTTCATCTGCTTTCATTTTCATCTTGGAGGGTCGTTTAGTATCTTCTTTTGTGTTTGGCAAGGAAGTTTTTGAGAACTCTAGATCAAGTCATTTAGTATAATCAACGATGCGTTTCACGTTCAATACACAACCCTTCGTTGACTTGCCGTTGGTATTTTCAATTCTTCTCGATACTTCGCTATGGTTCGTCTCGCGAGTGTCAATCCTTCATTCTTAAGTAACACAAGAATCATTGAGTCGCTTAATGGTGTTTTTGAATTCTCGTCTTCAATCAGTTTTCTAATACGTTGCTTCACTGTGACTGAAGATACATTGATGCCTGCTAAGCTACTGATTCCACTGTGAAAGAAATACTTCATCTCAAAAACACCTTGAGGGGTATGGATATACTTATTGCTTACCACTCTACTAACTGTAGATTCGTGCATATCAATATCATTTGCCACATCACGAAGAACAAGTGGTTTCAAATATTCAACACCTTTCTCAAGGAACTTATGCTGAAATGTTATGAGGCTTTCTGCCACTTTGTGAATTGTCTTCTGCCGCTGGTCAACAGACTTAATTAACCAGAGAGCCGATCGAAATTTCTCTTTAACGTAGTTCTTAGTTTCGTCGCTATTATCCCCTGTGCTATCCAGTAAGTGACGATATGTAGGACTAATTCGTAAGCGGGGTAATCCTTCATTATTCAATATAGCGACGAATCGGTCTTCCTTCTTAACAACATAGACATCTGGAATTACGTACTGAGAAACTCCAAGGTTGTATCGACTTCCAGGTCTAGGATCAAGTCTTCGAATGATCTCAATATGTTTTTTAATTTCCTCGAATGAAAGATTCAGAAGTCGAGCTAATTCAGAAATTTGATTATTCTGAAGTAGAGGTAAGTAATCCTTTACGATCGTCCCTGAAGCCGCACCAGAAAGACCCATCTGTCGAATCTGTAAGAGTAGACATTCCCTAAGACCACGAGCCGCAACTCCTATTGGATCAAACTCCTGCACCAGTTCAATCGAGTTTTCCACTTCTTGGAGAGACCAATCACCCATTGACAGAATCTCGTCATCAGAGGCAACTAAGTAACCATCGTCGTCCAAGTTTCCTATTATGGCAGAGCCGATATCTCTTACCCGGTCCGTCTCAGCTTTAATTGACAGCTGCCACATCAGATGTCCGCCAAGCGAGCTCGAAGTCGACAGTATATTTTCAATTGGTGGTAGTTCTCTAAACTCATTAGGCGTTGATTGTTTATAATTGTCGCCCAAGTAATCACCGAAGAAATATTCGTAATCAGCATCGTCCCACGTATCGTGCTGATCAGTTGGTTGAGCAACCTCGTGATCTGTGCTGTCAATTTGTTCGGATGAGTCCGTGTCCTGCACTTCGTCGTTTGGAATTTCTTCGAGCATTGGATTTTCGACGATTTCTTGATTCAAAGTTTCTGAAAGTTCAAGACTCGACATAGGCAATAATTTAATCGCTTGCTGAAGAGAAGGTGTTAATATCAGCCTCTGTGTGAGTTTTAGTTGAAGTTTTTGGTTAATCGCCATACCGCTCTCAAACTTCACCGTCGGAAATATTTGGCTAATTCATATTATTCCAAACGAAAATCATGACCTAAGTAAATCCTCTTAACATCTTCATCGGTAGCTAGTTCTGCCGGAGTCCCACTTCTGAATATCACACCATCGTGTACGATATAAGCTCGATCAGTAATTTTGAGTGTCTCTCTGACATTATGATCAGTAATCAGTACACCGATTCCCCTGGCCTTAAGATGAAATGTGATCGCTTGTATGTCCGTAACTGCTATAGGATCAATCCCAGCAAACGGCTCATCTAATAGCATGAATAGGGGCGACATAACTAGTGCCCGAGTTATCTCAACGCGGCGTCTCTCTCCACCGGATAAAGTGTGAGCACCAGCCTTTGAAAGTCCCGTAAGATTCAGTTCAGCCAGAAGTTCATATGTTCGACTTAAGCGTGCGGCCCGATCGAGATCGAGTGTTTCTAGAATAGCGAGTAGATTTTGTTCAACAGTTAGCCCTTTAAATATCGAAGGTTCTTGCGGAAGATATCCAATGCCCTTCCGTGCTCTGATGTACATCGGATCATTTGTTACATCTTCATTGTTAAGAGTCACTCTTCCTGAATCTGGGGCAGTTAATCCTACAACTAGTGAGAATGTCGTTGTTTTTCCGGCTCCATTTGGACCAAGCAACCCGACAATCTCACCAGAACCCACTTCGAGATTGACACCACGAACGACGGTACGTCCGCTATAAGATTTCGTTAACTCTTTTGTTTCGAGCGTCGCCATTCAATACAAAGGAAGCGGATAAGCGGGGATTAATATCACCGGTTCCGGGCACGTTCCGCTGGTTGTTTGACTACTTTCGGTGCGAACTTCTGAATTTCCATCAACCGTAATAACATCGTTTTGTTTGAAAAACGTTAAAGTTCTTCCGGTCGTTTCACGGCATTCTATAGCTAGTTGTTCGAATATTTTTACTGGCGAACCTAATAATACATAACGACCTTTTTCTTCAATATACGTTAGTCGGTCTCCTGATGCCCAACGATCAATCAACTCTACAGTTACGGCTCCATAAGCTTCAACACGCTCTAAAGCATTGTCTGGCCCTCCTCCGTGAATCTCTATCTTGTCAGCTCTTAAGTCACCTGCCGGACCATCGACACGTGCGAAAGTCGTATACGTTGTTTGGCCTATTGTGTTATCGAACACGAGCTCTTCACCCCATCCCAAGACAACTGTCGGTTCTTCCTTTCCAGTCGTCAAATTACGTCGAATTCCAGGTAACTTTGTCTCAACGGATCCAATAGCATTCAGATTTCCTTTTACTTCGTCCAATAGGATCTTTTCAGCGCGCACTTCCGTGTCACCTTGCCAAAGCCTTGCTTCACCCGTATATTCAGAAATGTCCGTCTCACTACTTCTTTCAAAATGAGCTCCGGTTATATACATTGCTTTTTCTTCATCAAGCATTGAGGGGAGCTTTCGTCGATCAGCAAGTTCATTTTCATTTCCATCATTGTCATCGTTAACCAAACTCTGCAAAACGCTTTGCACATCACCCTCTGCCACGATTCTTCCATCACCAGCAACTAACATGATCCGGCTAGCTGTAACTGAAACATTCCCATCCACGACACGAGGCATCAAGTTTTTGACTGGATCTTCGATAAGTTCAACAACACCTCCTGATCCACTCGAGTTAATCTTCTCAGCTTCCCCAATCACTGGTCCGTCATTAAATCTTACGTCGCCAGTAAATCGAGCTTCTTCGATTGAACTAAATCCAGGCTTAACCGTGATGTCAAGTTCACGAGATCTCGTTACTCGTTCAATATTTGCCGATGATATCCTGCCCTTGTCGGTTTCGTAATATGCAACGTCACCGTCGAAATGAACTCCTGTTAGCCCAACTCCAACTTCTCCTTTACCTTCTAAACTTGCTGACTGTATTCGCTGGCCAGGCCCATCATCACTCCCTGGAAAATCAACCTGAACATCCTTTTCAACTTCCAGGTTCGTCACACTGAAACCATCAGGACCTAGCGTAATGTCCATCAACTGGCCCATGATACGACGCGGGCGGTGTCCACGAGGGCCTTCTAATCTAATAAGTGCACTTCCCGTTAACACGGCCCTAGAGAGTGAGCGACCATCTGCAGCATACTCAAGTATTACATTGTCTGCGTTCATATCACGAAGAGATCCAGGTCTGAAATTCTGCCTTGTACCGTCCGAACTCGTTAATCTAATTACAGCACTTCCAGATAAAGTCGTCTGCGAGAGTGATTTTCCACTTTCTGAGTATTCAATCGTCATTTCGTCTGCACCCATATCACTAAGAGAATGGCTTTCACGACCTTTTCGTGTCAGACGTGAATTCCCATACAATTGAATCATCTCCACTTGAGTCATCTCTTTTCGCAAATGTACTAAGGCGGTGTTTGCTCGAATTGCTTTCCCCAGACTTATCATCGTAACTCCACCTTCAAATCGCATTAGTTCATCGCGATCGGCCAAAATAGCACTGTCTGCTCGAATATCCAGTCCTTCATTATTCGTCTCACCAAAAACACTGACGATCGCTTTCTTTAACAATCTCAGAATGTCTTGGTTCCCTTCGTACGTCGCTCCTACAGCTGAAGCTTGTATCGTTTGTCGTTCAACGGTAACTACTCCAGACATCCTAACAATTTTTTCACGGTCGTCGTAAGAAGCTGTCTCGGCAGTTGCTCTCAAACCATTGTTAACGTTGAGCTTTACATCTCCAGTCACTCTTGCAGTTTTCTGGTTCTTTGAGATCTGACCTTCACGACCAGATACAATGAATTCTTCACTATCAACACCTTCAGGAACGCTGATTGTGACCTCAACTAGTCGTACACTTCCATCTTCGTAAGTTAACTGTCTCTCCGCTTCGATTTTAAAACTTTCCTCTGATCCCATGGTTTGTTTAACCTGTGACCCCATGGTTTCCACTACAGCATTAGGATCAGCCCGATCAATTAGTACCGAGTTGGCCGATTTCGGACGCTCTCTAATAGTAAGAAGAACGCTTACTCCAAACACTAGAGCGAATATTCCAATTATGAGTCTTGCTCGACGCTGCCAGCTGCTCATATTGCCTAGACTTTCTCTATCGACATTTTTTTACGTCAGCTATTTCCAACTCGACAAAGGTTTCCCCTCTGTATGTATTCTCTGTCAACGAGAATGCAACGTCCAATGAAGAACGATTTTCCTTTAAAAATTCCTCCTTTTCTGCAGACCTCCAGGCAATTGCTCTAAATACCTTACGATTCTGCTTTACGCTTAATTTCAAATGTTTTTCCTTCAATTTATATGGCCCTCTTACAATTTCAACACCGTTCGCACGAAATATCGGTCGTGGATTGCCGATTCCGAAAGGTGCTAAATTCGAAACACCATTGACCACATTAGCTGTTATAGCGTCTAAGGATAACTTTGCATCTATTCTCAACCTTGGTGTCAACTCGTCAGGACCAAGTATCTCATCAGCAAATCCTACGAGACAGCTCCTAAAATCCTTTATGCGAGTTGATTTTAAGGTTAATCCAGCAGCCTGTTTATGTCCACCAAATTGTACTAATAGATCGCTACATTTCTCCAGAGCTGATAGCACATCAAATCCTGGAATACTTCTAGCTGAACCGTACGCTAAATCACCATCAATCGAAAACACAACAGCAGGCCGATGGAATACATCTACCAACTTTGAGGCTATGATTCCAATCACTCCTCGATGCCATTGTTCTCCACTCACAACTAGCATCGAGTGAGAACCAATACTCGGATCAGTCTCAACCGATCGACGCGCTTTTGAAAATATTTTTCCCTCTTCGTATTTCCGACGTCTGTTCTCCTCCCCCAATTGCTGTACCAAGTCAAGAGCTTCACTTGACATTGTTTCGTCGGACATAAGGAGGAGGCGTGCGGCTAGTTCCGGTGTTGCCATTCGGCCTGCGGCATTAATCTTTGGTGCTAAAGAAAATGAGATGTCAGACTCACTAATCGACTTCCCCAATAATCCACTTTTTTCAAGTAGAATTCTTAGACCCAAAGTGTGTGAGCCTTGTGATAATTCTTCAAGTCCAACTTTCGCAATAACTCGATTTTCACCAATGAGAGGAACCACGTCGGCTAGTGTACCAATCGCGGCTATCTTAAGAAATCTAGGCAACCACTCATTATGATTATTTCGTGAACATAAGCCTTGCACAAGCTTCAACGCAACTCCTACGCCAGCCAAATTCTTGTCAGGATAAGAACAATCGTGTCGCTTAGGATTAATGACACAAAGTGCCTCAGGGAGCTCCATGCCTGGTTCGTGATGGTCCGTTACTATTAGATCAATTCCAAGATCCCTGGCTCTCCTTGCTGCCTCATTACTACGAATACCGCAATCCACAGAAACGATTAACCGGACTCCTTTTGAGTGCAACCGATCAATTGCCTTTGACTGAAGTCCATACCCATCCTTCATTCGCTCTGGAATGAAATGAATAACATTTCCACCAAACAATTCAAGAGCGCGTCGAAGCATTACAGTTGCCATAACTCCGTCAACATCGTAGTCACCGTGCACTGCAATTAGAACTCTCTGATCAATTGCCACAGATAGTATATCGACCGCCTTTGGCAAATCAGTTAGTGCAAAAGGATCGTATAAATTTTGAAGGGTCGGCTTAAGAAAGCGTCTTGCCTTATCTGGATCAGCTATATCTCTAAGACACAATAGGCGTGCCACGACAGGGTCAACTCCCAAACAAGCTTCAAGAGTTTTTACCTGTTCGTCATCACAATCAAGATGTTCCCAGCGATTGAGGCGCATAAGAGGCCCCAATCATCCTCTATTGTTTACATCTTGGCAAAACAGCCTTGATATTTCTATTTGAAGCAACCAGCTGTTAGTAAATGTCCTAGCCCTAATCAGTCGATTGTTTTAGATTCCAAAGTTGACGTCTTAATCGACAAATACGAATTCCCCATTTGACGAAACTTATCGTATCGCTTCTGAACTCGCGTGCTAGAAGAATCCATAGAAACTTCAAGAAGAGCACGTTTTACTGGCTTTGCTACCAGCTCAGCTGCTAATCGTTTGTCCGTATGGGCTCCACCACAAGGTTCAGTAATAATTTCATCAATGATTTTCATCGCAATTAAATCCGATGCAGTGATCTTGAGAGCCGCAGCTGCTTCCATCTTACGATCAACATTTCGCCAAAGAATTGCAGCGCAGCCTTCAGGTGGAATGACAGTGTATATTGCAAACTCTTGCATAAGAATTCGATCTCCCACCGCTATCGCAAGTGCTCCCCCACTTCCTCCTTCACCACTGATTACAATGATGACTGGCACTGTCAACAGTGCCATTTCCCTAAGGTTATTCGCAATAGCCTCGGAGATGCCTCTTTCTTCTGATCCAATTCCTGGGTATGCAGCCGGCGTGTCGATAAAAACAACTATCGGCCGTCCAAATTTCTCGGCAACTTTCATTGTCCGAAGTGCCTTACGATATCCTTCTGGTTGCGCGTAACCAAAATTTCTAAAAACCTTCTGCTTTATATCTCTGCCCTTCTGGTGACCGACAACCAAGACCGGGTTTCCATCGAAGAATGCAAACCCAGATACAATAGCGTGGTCGTCACCGAATCTTCGGTCGCCATGAAGTTCTGTAAATCCTGTGAATAACTGTTCAATGTAGTCAAGTGTGCTCGGTCGCTGGGGATGTCGCGCAACAAGTACACGGTCCCAAGAAGTCAAGTTCTTATATATATCTCTCCGTGTATCCTCAATTAATGTTCGAGTCTTCTCTATCTCTCCTTCGTTCTTTTCAGTGCTGGGCAGTAGTCGAAGTCTATCCAGTTCTTTCAATAATTCACCGATCGGTTCTTCAAATGGAAGCAGCTCGGTGGCCCCATTAGTACCAGGATATGCTTTCATTACCGCAAAGTTCCTCAACTTCCTTGGCGAGATTGTCTGAAGCTTGGACTAGAGTATTGCTCAAATTGGCATATACCATAAGTGGCCGATCATAATTTCGTAATTCCAACTCGACTTTAACTTTCCTGTCACCAGGATAGCGCCTAAACACTTTCAATAGAGCCTCGAATGTATCACGATTATGAGGGGGTGCCGTTAACCTGATAGAAACAGCTCCGTTTTCGAACTCAGAAATACTTGCTATCGATGATATCTCAGCCACCAGAATCCTTGATGATTCTTGGTCTTTTTCAAGCCTTCCTCTAACCAATACCATTCCATCTGCTACTATGAGTGATTCATATTTACGGTATGCGTCTGGAAAAACAACCACCTCAACGGATCCTTCGGTGTCCTCCAGAGTGAAAACAGCCATTCGGTCCCCTTTGCGTGTTCTAAGGGAACGATACGCACTGATCACACCACCAACGCTCACTTCTGTTTCTGATCTTGCAAGCTCAGATGTGGTGAGTGCTCCATAATTCCTTAAGGATTCAGAAAATCGTTCTATTGGATGTCCGCTTAAATAAAGTCCTAGAGCTTCTTTTTCATGCCCAAGTTGTTGAGCCTCAGTCCATGGTGCCGACTCAGGCAAACGAAACCCTTCATTCTCGCCCGTTTCTAACGCTCCGAAGAGTTCCGTTTGTCCCCGCTCACGAAAACGTTGATGACGACTGCCATGTTCAAGGTCGCGATCGATACTGGCAAGAAAGCGAGGGCGTAACTCACGAGACGATAATGGCACTGGCTCTGATCTCAAAGAATCAAAAACACCGGCCTTAACGAGATTTTCTAAGACCCTCTTATTGATCAATCGAAGATCTCCACCTTCGCAAAGCTCGTGAATTGACCTAATTCGTCCAGAGGACTGCCTGATTTTAAATATTGATGCTATTGCAGCATCACCAACATTTTTAATCGCAGTCAAACCAAACAGTACACCATCATCAGTAACCGTGAATTCTAGTTTACTTGTATTAATGTCTGGCGGCAGGATAGGGACATTCATTATCCGACACTCCCCCAGATACATCGTCAACTTCTCAGTGTTTTGGGCTGAGATCGTTAACAACGTTGCCATGAAATACCATGGATAATTAGCCTTAAGATAAGCTGCCTGATACGCTAGTAACGCATATGACGTAGAATGTGATTTGTTGAATCCATATCCAGCGAAATGTTCCATCAGGCCAAAGATTTTCGACGCTTTTCGCTTTGGAATATCTTTTGCTCCCGCTCCTCTTATAAAACGATCACGTTGAGCCTGCATCGCACTCACATCCTTTTTTCCCATTGCTTTGCGTAACAGATCGGCTTCACCCATCGAAAATCCAGCCAAGTCACTTGCGATGCGCATGACTTGTTCTTGATAAGCAATCACTCCATATGTGTCTTTCAGAATTGGTTCAAGATCTGGTACTTCATACTTACTCTCAACTCTCCCATGTTTTCGCGCAATGAAATCGTCAATTACTCGACCACGAAGTGGCCCTGGTCGGTATAATGCGTTTAATGCTATCAAATCATCAAATCTCTTGGGTTTAGCCTTACGCAGTGTTTCACGCATACCAGAACTTTCGAATTGAAAGACACCAAGTGTATGACCATCACTAAATAACTGATACGTCTTGACGTCGTCACGAGAGATCTCCGTAAGTGTGATCTTCTCTCCCAAAGTCCTTTCAATCTGTTCTACCACATCGTGAAGTAATGTCAGCGTCGTCAAACCAAGAAAATCCATCTTCAAGAGACCGACTCTTTCGATTTCCTTCATTGCCCATTGTGTAGTGATCTCGCCCTTCTGAGTTTTGTATAATGGTACAAACTCAGTCAGAGGACGAGGAGCAATTACCACACCTGCTGCATGGACAGATGCATGTCGTGCTATACCCTCAAGACGACGAGAAACTTCCATAAGTTCTTTTATTCTTGGATCCTTCTCTTCAGACTCTTTCAGTGCTGGATTTTCTTCGCGAGCTTTAGCCAACGTTATATCTAATGTACCTGGAATCTGTTTAGCTACCCGGTCAACGTCTGCGTATGGAATGTCGAGTGCCCGCCCAACATCTCGAACTACTGCTCTTGCTTTCATAGTTCCAAAGGTTATTATCTGTGCGACATTTTCTCTACCGTACCGATTGGTGACATAGTCAATTACTTCACTTCGCCGGCGCTCACAAAAGTCAATATCAATATCAGGGAGAGAGACGCGTTCAGGGTTTAAAAATCGTTCAAAAATTAGATCGAATTCAAGGGGGTCAACGTCTGTAATCCGAAGGCAATAGGCAACTAAACTCCCAGCGGCCGAGCCACGACCTGGTCCAACAGGAATTCCTTTTTGTCTTGCGTGCATTATAAAATCCCAAACTATCAAAAAGTATCCAGGATACTTGAGTCGTTTGATCGTCTCTATTTCATATGATAGCCTGGTCTTATAATCATCGATTGAATGCTTCAAGAGGCCACTACTGGCCAGTTCTTTAATTTTGATCATCCTTTCTGAAAATCCATTTCGCACGGTATGATCAAAGTACTCATCAAGTGTATAACTGGCAGGGACCTTAAAATTTGGCAGGTGGTTCTCTGTCGGGGTCAGATCAACATTGCATCGTTCCGAGATCTCAACCGTGCAGCGTAGAGCTTGAGGAAAATCAGAAAATACAAGAGCCATTTCATCGGCAGTTTTTAAATAAAACTGATTTCCATAATAGCGGAGTCTATTTTTATCGTTTACATTTTTTCCTGTACCGATACACAACAGAATATCGTGCGACTGCGAATCGTTTTGCTCAAGATAATGCACGTCATTTGTGCAAACTAGTGGCAATCCCAATTCTCTGGCAATCGGTTGCAGGCCTTGATTCACAGTACGCTGTTCCTCGATTCCTTGGAACTGCATCTCCAGGAAAAAGTTCTTTGGGCCTAGAATTTCTCGATACGTTGCGGCTGTCTTCAGCGCTCTTCCGGGTTGCTTGTTTCTAAGATCGGTCGCTATTTCTCCCTTCAAGCAACTACTCAACCCTATCAGGCCTCTCGAATATTGTCCCAACAGGTCCTTATCAATACGTGGTTTGTAATAGAATCCCTCTGTGTAGCCAGATGAAACCAGTTTAACCAAATTGTGATAACCCTCTAGTGTTTCAGCTAGCAAAACTAAATGGTTCGATGTTTGTCCAGGGGTTCCGGACTTGGTAAATCTACTGCCAGGAGCAACGTACACCTCACATCCGATGATCGGTTTTATTCCCTTCTTACGAGCGGCATCATGGAAAGCAATCGTTGAAAACATGTTCCCATGTTCCGTCACAGCTACTGCTGACATCTTTAACTGATCAACCTTATTGATAAGTTGTTCGATCTGGCAGGCTCCATCTAACAATGAAAACTCGGTATGGAGATGTAGATGGGTAAACTCATTCATCTTGCAGCGACCGTTCTAGCATAAATACCAAAACTTTCAAAAGTTTTGATGTAAGCAAAGTAATGCCTTGAGTTGTTTACGTACTGTTTCACCGAATCACTAAATACACCCCCAATTACTATATAGAGTCAAACTCATCATCTTCTATTTCTATTCCCACTCTATCGTCGAAGGGGGTTTTGAACTAATATCGTAGACAACACGGTTAATTCCACTGACCTCATTTACTATACGAGAGGAAATACTTGCCAGTAAATCATAAGGTAATCGTGCCCAATCCGCAGTCATTCCATCACGACTTTCAACAGCTCTGAGCGCAATGGTGTATTCATAGGTTCGTTCATCGCCCATGACACCTACACTCTGAACTGGTAAAAGAACTGGAAAACACTGCCATAGCTTACGATACAAACCAGCCTCTTTAATTTCCTCACTGACAATAGTATCTGCACGTTTCAATATGTCGAGTCGATCGAAAGTAACTCCACCAAGAATTCTAATGGCAAGACCAGGGCCAGGAAAGGGTTGTCTCCATACAAAATCTTCATCAAGACCTAGTTCTTGTCCCAGCAATCGAACCTCGTCCTTAAACAAACTTCGCAAAGGTTCGATCAGCTTAAATTGCATGTGTTCAGGTAGTCCGCTCACATTGTGATGGCTTTTGATCGGGACCGATGGCCCAACAACAGAAACGCTTTCGATGACATCGGGGTAGAGAGTGCCTTGTGCGAGATAATCGAATCCTCCAAGTTCATTCGCGATTTCTGTAAACACTTCGATAAATGTTTCACCAATGATCTTTCTTTTTTGTTCAGGGTCCGTCACACGAGACAAACGTTTTATAAACAGAGCACCAGCATCTTTGAACACCAAAGGTAAATGTAATCGTTTGAGGAGGCGTGCTCGAACCTGATTCGCTTCATCCGACCGCAAAACACCGTTATCCACAAAGACACAAATCAACCGATCTCCAATCGCTTGGTTTACCAGTAGTGCTGTGACCGTTGAATCAACTCCACCACTTAATGCACAAACTACTTTGCCTCTCCCGACTTGTTCTCGAATCTTAGTTTTCGCTTCTTTGGCGAATGATGACATCGTCCAATCACCATTGCACTGGCAGATGTTATATGCGAAATTACGAAGGATCTTAGTTCCATATTCTGTATGAGCTACCTCTGGATGGAATAGTAATCCGTAAAGATCTTGACAAGGTTTTTCCATCGCAACAATCGGTGCGTTGGCACTACTAGCAGCGATATTAAATCCAGCTGGACCAAGTGTTACAAAATCACCATGACTAGCCCACGCCTTAAACATGTCTGGTAATCCAGCAAACAAGCGGCTTGGTGTTTTTAAACTGACAAGAGAATGACCATATTCACGTTGCGGAGCCTGAGCGACCGTTCCACCGAGTGTCTCAGCCATCACCTGCATTCCATAACAAATACCCAGAACGGGAGCGCCAAGTCTGAAAACACCAACGTCGCAAGATGGAGAATCTATGTCAGCCACCCTAGCTGGGCCGCCGGAAAGAATAATTCCTGATGGATTAAGCGAACTTAACTTCTTTACTGCAGTGTTAAAAGGAAGAATTTCGGAATAGACTGATAGTTCTCGCAGGCGACGCGCAATCAGTTGAGTGTACTGCGAACCAAAATCGAGAACTATGATCGTCTGGCGCTGATCCTGAGATCTGTGGCGTTGGATTTCGTTGGAATCAGATTCTGGTTGGTCGCCGTTCAAATGTGGTTATTATAACGGTGTGGGGGGCTGTCAGACCAGCAGATCTAATATTTACAACACAACCCTCTATGGTTAATCAAAAACAACGGTCACTGCCCTTACTTATCCTTATCGTTTTGCTCTTCCTTGAGGCTCTGACCATCTGTCAATCTACAGGTAACACGTCTATTTTCCCCATGGAAGAAATCTGGTCAGTCAATCTTGGTGCTCCCGCTGCCAGGCCTACGTACGATCAAACTCAAATTTATGTGCCTGCCCGTGATGGCCAATTCTTAACGTTATCTCTGTACACAGGGAAGATTAATTGGGTCGTTGATCACCCAACAGAATTTTCTCCAGCAGTTGGTGCTCAAACAGTCTTTATTGCAGGTTTCAAATCGATTCACGCCCTGGATAAGAATTCTGGAACCACCCATTGGAACGTAAGTCTGGACAGTGAAATCTCGGCGCCTATTTTCTGGATTGATGGCCTTCTACTCGTGGCGCTACAAAATGGTAACCTTGTGGCTATTGATGACAAAAATGGACAAGATGTATGGATTACTCCCTTGGTTGCACGCTCAACCAAAACTCTTTCTGTTTCTCACAAACTTATCTATGCATCTCTAGAAGACGGTCGGATCGTATGTTTAGATCTAGTTTCAGGTGAGCAGATATGGGAACGAAAATTACCGGGTTCGCCTGGACCAATCCTCGTCAGTAAAGATCTTTTTCTAGGATCAACAGATAATTTTTTCTATTGCCTGTCCAAAAAAGATGGATCAGTGAAATGGCGATGGCGTACCGGCGCAGATATCATCGGGACAGGTGTAGTTGATGAGAACACGGTCTATTTTCTCTCTCTCGATAACGTTCTACGTGCCCTCGATCGTAAAAGTGGTGTTCAACAATGGACACGACACCTAGACATGCGCCCAAGTTCTGGACCAACACGTGTACGAAATACACTCCTAGTCTCTGGAGTTTCCCCAGAAATTCGATCGTTTCTGATGAGAGACGGTAAACCTGACAGCAAATATACAGCGCCTGGTGATCTAGCAGAACCCGCTCATGTCGTGGAAAAACCAGAACTTGGAAGTCCAGAATTGGTCATCTTAACAGGTCAAGGTGAACTTGTAGGTCTAGGCCGACCTGTTGCCAAGATTTCGCCTACTGCACTCATCCCTGGAGGATTGTAATTGGTTAATTGGCGACGAGTTCTACTCAGTGGATTCGTTCTGCCATCGATTGTCTTCATCACTGGTGCAGGAATTGAATTCTGGTGGCTCGGAACATCAAACCACACAGCTTTCACCAGACTTCAAGCCGATGTAGATTCGACGGTTTCCGAAATATCTGAGGCTCTTTCAAAGACTGCACTTGAGCTCAGCGACCGTGCCACAGACAGTCTCAATCGAGAAACAATACAAATTGCTCGGACAGAACAATCTCTTTTCAACCTCCTAGATTCTTCCAGATCAGAGTTTGCAATAACCATTTACAGTGCAAACGCAAGCGCGCGTGCGTGGAGTGGACGTCCTTCCGAATTACAAGAAAACCGCATCCTCGGTGAGGCAACACTCTTTGCTACACCTGGTCCACTGGGTCTTAGACTCGTTCGTATCCAACCACTGATTGATAACGTCTTTTCAGCAGAGTCAGGTAATTCTTCTCAGCGGTTAGGTTCAATTGCCGTCGAGAGTCTCTTAAGCTCAACACTTTTATCGAACAGCAGCCCTGATAACACGTTCATACTTTATACACCAATAGCACCAGTATCACTACGTGCCATTGACGACAATCCGAGCGACCTTGTCAAACCATTCACCTTTCGCTTATCTGCACCATCCAGTAAAACGATTATAGAAGCTAATGTCAAAGTCGACGACCTTGAAAGGACAAGAACCTGGTTACGAATAGTCTTGCTTCGAGTAGTTCTTGTTTTATTTCTTCTAACGATCTTCATCGTTGTGGGTCCAACTCTTGACAATCTCTATTCCTCCAAAAAACCCGAGCAATACATAAGAGTCCTCTTGAAGCTTTTCTTTCTTATCGCTATTGCTAGAGGACTCTTATGGTTCATTTTTAGACCGAGTATAAATACCAACGCCTCTGTTTCTGAGCCTCTCCCTTCATCGGAAACATTGAGTCCTTTGATTCACTCTCCGATAGATTTCCTCTTAACTGGACTGACTCTGTTGGCTTTAAGTTCCCTGATTTTTCACGCATTAAGTCGCTGGCGATTGATAAATCGACGATACTTCCATCCATCACAAAATGCACATGAACTGATTAGTTGGTTTACTTTTTATCAAGCATTGTCTGGTATGGTGGTGGCAGCGATCCTTGTAGCCTATGGCGAATATTTCCTCAAAGACATTCTCGATGCTACCCGTCTCGAAATCCCAGGCTCAGCGATTGGTCTAGGCGATCCATCGCGATTACTCTTATTGATTGGCTTACTTTTCTTTAACACGCTGACTGTGTGGAGTGTTGTTGCCATTCTAGTAGGAGGTCTGTCGTTTTGGAGAATTCGTCGCTTAACAATTCCTCAAACAACCCTTATATTGACCGTATGGATCTTTCCTGGTCTCTTTCTGTCAAGAATGACGGCAGCTCCAGTAATACCAACTCTATTTATTTTGGCTAGCTGTATCATCATTGCCTTCGTCATTCCTCGACAATATGGTTGGTACCGTCGAGCTTCGTACGCTCCTCGCCTTTTAGTATCTTCTGTCAGCCTATTTGTTCCGGCATTTCTTTTCTATCCATCGTTAACACACTATTCCGATCAGGCAAAAAGAGAATTAATAGAGCGAGACTATGCGGTTCAAGTCTCAACACATCCAGAAGAAATTAGAGAGAAACTTTTTCAGTCTCTTGAAAATATTGATGCAACACTTGAGTTAAATAGTATGGCTAGGAGATTAAAGTCTGAGACTCCAGAACCACCTCGAACGGACAGGGCATTCCTTATTTGGAGGCAGACACCATTAGCAGAACTTCGTTTGACTTCGGCTGTCGAACTTTACGGTTCTGATAGATCTCTTGTAAGTAGGTTCGCTCTTAACGTTCCAGAATACACAGCAACAACCCAAAGCTGGCAAGGGTCCGGCTGTACGTGGGATGTATTTGGAGTTGCTGCCCCCCTTGGAGCTCAGGAACGTCAACTGCTACATGCAGAACGAGGGCTCTGCGAACCCCATTCTGAGCTAGATCTCGGTTCAGGTCAAGCATCGAATCTATTAGGTGCGATCGTGGTTGAGGCCATGCTTGATTATGAAGCCATGCCCTTTATTTCATCTGAAACACCTTACTTCGAATTATTGAGAGGAGCGTCTCAATCGGATAAGAACTTAGTGGGAGGCGAAGGCGTTGAGTTAGTTATTTATGGATGGGGATTATCTCCTATTTTTTCATCACATGTAGGTGCCTGGACCATAACCGATGAACTGTTTGAACGTCTTTATCTACCATCAAGACAACCTTTTTGGACAAGACTCGACAAGGGGAACGAAACATATCATGTTTATTTCGTAAACAATCGAGTGGGCATCTATGCACTCGGTTACCCCTTTCTTCGACCCTTCGATCATCTGGTCCAGCTCGCCGAGATCATGACAATCGTAGGTGGAACATTTCTTGTAATGGTCTTTGGTTTCATGTTGTTTAACCGTTTCACTCGAAGACTTATTGGACCTCGACGGAACTTACTAAGAGAAATCCGTTCGAGTTTCTATCGCAAACTCTTTTTGGCCTTCATTGCAGCAGCCATTGTTCCGGTTCTAGCGTTAGCTCTTGTTATTCGTACCTACTTTGCCAATCAACTTAGAGCAGATATCGAGACGGGTGCAACTCGAACCGTTGCAATAGCAAAGCGTGTTATCGAAGAATCGGCTGAAGTTCAGCGAACACCCGCGCAACCAGCTGTCCCTGTGAGCGACGATCTGATGGTTTGGATCAGCCAAGTCATCGATCAAGATGTTAATATTTTTGATGGGCCACGATTAATTGCCACGAGTAAGCGCGACCTTTTCGCTTCTGGCCTGTTACCTACCAGAACTACCGATGAGGTGTACCGAGCAATTGTCTTAGAACGATTACCAAGCTTCGTTGGAGAAGACTCACTTGGAAATCTCAGTTATCTAGTTGCTGCGGCCCCTGTTCGTGCTGGTGAACGTGACGTCATCCTTACGGTTCCCTTAGGACTAAGACAGCAGGAAATCGAACGTCAGATCATTGACCTTGACCGCGGCATCCAACTAGGTGCGCTAATATTTATTTTCCTTGGTGCTGGAATTGGTCTTTACATGGCCGAACGTATCGCTGATCCAGTTAAACGTTTAACGCGTGCAACTCGACAAATAGCAGAGGGTAATTTCGACGCTAGACTGGTAGTACGTTCGGCTGACGAACTTCAGCGGCTTATCGAAGCCTTCAATAGAATGGCTGCTGAACTCAAGGTGCAACAGAGTAAACTTGAAAGAACTCATCGCCTAGAGGCCTGGGCAGAAATGGCGCGACAAGTTGCCCACGAAATCAAGAATCCCCTAACACCTGTTCAATTGTCTGCCGAGCACCTTCTAAGAGTACATGCCGATCGAGGGTCTCCACTTACACCGGTGGTCGAGAATTGCGTCGACTCAATACTAAAACAGGTCCGCCTTCTTCGACAGATTGCATCTGAATTTTCAAGTTTTGCTTCGTCACCGTCAGTTCATTTGACAAAAACAGATCTTAAAAGTTTTCTTCGTGAAGTTCTCGAACCATACCTAGCGGACTGGCAGGACAAAATCAAGGTGTCTGTTGATCTATGTGAATCTCTTCCGATTGTCTTAATTGATCGCATACTAATTGCTCGGGCCTTGACCAATATCGTTGAAAATGCATTGCATGCGATGCAGACAAAAGGGAGTCTGGATGTAACTGCCAATTATGAAGCGAAGGACAACGCTGTCCGCCTAAGAATGGTAGATACTGGTATGGGTCTTGACGAAGAGTCCCTTGCGCGAGTTTTCGAGCCCTACTTTTCAACAAAGGCTACCGGGACAGGGTTGGGAATGACTATCGCTAAACGCAACGTTGAACTCAGTGGTGGGAGAATCCACATCGATAGCGAAAAGGGTACTGGCACAACCGTTAGTATCCTTCTTCCAATCCAACAGAGAGACGATCATTAGGTAACTTCCTTGAAATCAAAGAGTCGCAGCACATTAAAGGGCGCGTTCGATTGATCCTCTGTTTTCTTTTTCGTGCTCAAGTTCTTCATTTTCCTCTGTCGAAATCGTAACAGAGTCCAAACGTCGTCGCATGCGGGTTATCGCAACACTGGCAAGGCTTGATACTAGATAACTGTACGCCATGACGACAAGCACGATCTGGGGATGGGTCGCGATGGCTGCTATTGCCCCTGCAATCAGGATTAGCGTAATGTACGAACGACGTCGACTTAAGCTCGACGTGCCAAAGTTCCTAAAACGAATTGTACTAACCATTAAGAAAGCCGAAACCAATACTAGGACAAAAGCAAATAAGGCAGATCGAAAGTCGTCGAATCCAACAGGGTACGCAAACACCGTTGAGGCCAAAATACCTGCAGCTGCCGGGCTAGGCATCCCAACGAAATGCTGTTTATCAGTTAAACTACTCTGGATATTAAATCTTGCTAATCTCATGGCCGTCGCCGTGACATACAGAAAACCTGCACTCCAGCCCAAACGACCAAGGGGCTCAAGACCCCATAGAAACACAAGAATAGCAGGTGCCAGACCGAATGATATAACGTCGGCTAACGAATCGAATTCGTGCCCAAATGCAGTGGAAGCACCGGTCAAACGTGCGATCCGTCCGTCCAATGTGTCAATTAAAGTTGCTATCCCAATGAACGGTGCCGCAGTGATGTAATCCCCACGCATCGCGTAAATAACACAAGCATATCCACAAAACAAGTTTCCGACAGTCAACATGCTTGGCAGAAGATAGACTCCCCTTCTAATTTGTTTCCGCTGTTTTGAATGCCGTTGGAAGATAAGCAGGGGTCTAACCATTCTATTTCACTGTAATAAGTTTAACTCTCTAAACTATGTCAACCCGATAACCTGGGCAATAATTGTCTCAATAACCGTATCTCTCTTCCTTGTGTAGTAGTGACTATCTTGTTTAGCTCCTCAGCTCTTTAATCCTAGTCGTTTCCTCCAATATTGCAAGAACAGTCTCACCGCCACGAACAGTTTCACCCGTTGCAGTCTTAAGTGCAGCACTGCGAGGCATGAACACATCCATTCTTGAACCAAACTTCATGATACCGAAACGCTGACCGGTTTGGACCTCAGTCCCAGCACTTAAACGGCAAACAATTCTCCGCGCTAAGATTCCCACAATCTGCCTACATATAACTGTTTGTCCTTCATGATCAATCCATACCTCAGTAGCTTCATTCTCAACGCTTGCTTTTTTCTTATATGCTGGCCAGAACTGACCTTTACGATATTTTACGCGAGTAATTCGACCACCAACAGGTATTCGATTCACGTGAACATTTAAGGGGGACAGAAAAATACTGACCTGATACCACTCTCCACTTACAGTTAGACTTTCATCAGCATCCCCCACATACATGACTTGACCGTCAGCCGGAGCAATTATTGCTTGCGGATCTAATGGTGTTCGGCGATCGGGATCTCGGAAAAAGAAAAGAAAAACACAGCCAATTATCACCAAAGGTAACGACATAATCACTTGCTTGAAAACCAGTAATATTGCCGCTGGCACCCAAACACATGAAACAAACGGAATGCCTGCTGGATCGATTCTAATCACAGCAATCAAGCACACTACGGCTGTCGAAATTCATCACAGATTCGACTAATGCACAAAATTAATGAGTCGCTCATCCACACGCTTTATGAATATCTTTCCTTAACTCGAATCCTTCAAAAAAGGAATGATGCGCTTGGCTCCTTTTCTAATCCGTGGTCAAGACCAAACTCAACTGCGGTATCGACGAAGAATGTCTTCCATACGGTCTTTTAACTGCAATTTTCTCTTCTTCAGCAATACTTGTTCATCATTTTCATCTTCCGATAGGTGTTGATGGCGAGAAACCTGGTCGAGGCGCGTGGCAAGCTCCTGATGCTTCTCAGCAAGTTCACGAAACTCCTCGTCCGTCTTTAACACACGATCTCTCAGAACTTGAGAGTCTATCGTCATGCCACCTCCTGCTCTTAATAGCACTAAAGGGAATCAAGTGACGAAATGAAGCGCTTTGATCTCATTCCAACCGCGGGTAAACGCACCCTACCATAAGGTATCTCGTGTTTCAAGAACCGTATCGCTATTAGAAATAACATAACCGAAAATACTGGTGAGTCACGAATCTGAAATCTCAGGTGCCGACATCTGCTCCTCAGGATCAAGGCAGTCTCTCCACAAAATCAGTGCATCCTCAACGGGATTCTTGTAATAGTCATTTCTTGTTCCAGCGGATGTGAATCCCATTCTCTCATACAAATTCCTCGCCGCATTATTTGATCGTCTCACTTCAAGCATGGTTCGCTTCGCTCCTAATCGTTCTGCTTCACTTAATGTGTGTTCTAGAATGTTTCGTGTAAATCCTTTGCTGCGCCACATGGGATGAATCGCAAGATTATTAATATGAAATTCTTCCACAATTAACCAACAAGAGCCGTAACAAATTATTCGTCCATTTGTTTCCCTAAGAACATAGATATAGGAGATTGAAGGATTTTGAAATTCCCAGGCGAACATCTCTCTGGTCCACGGATTGATGTAGGATGCAGACCCTATTCCAAGAATCGAGTCCAATTCAAGATCCGACGTCATTCGTTCAATAGTCCACATATTCCTTTTGACTCACAATGAGTAATCCCAAAATCTACTTTTTACTTGATCTCCATCTATTTACACGTTACTAGATTTACTTTCGCCTCAGATTGTTAATCATTCTTTCACGAGACAACTCTGCATCGTTTCTTCTTACATATACAAAGTTCCATATACAGGTTGAATCGCATGGGGCAAAACGGTACCACCAATCGTTGCGTACTCCCAGGCAATAGCAGCAAGAGATGGAGCCAGACAGGGTATCGGATTAACAAATCTGATCTCATTTTTTGTTCCTTCAGCCAAAGCCTTTCGATACAGAAGTGCACCATCGCCGACCAAACATATTCGGTCTAAATAGATCTCTGCTTTCCATTTGTCCAGCATCCTGTCTTTAGAGTCGACAGTTGGAGATCCAACCAAATTAAGTTCTATGGGTGTCTGCCAGACACCTCTTGGTTGCATCGACTTTGAAAGGTTTCGATCTGATTCATTAACATTACTCGGATGTTTGTAAAGTGCTGTAAATACTTTTCCTCTTCCTGCATCCATGCAGACTGCAATTAGCTCTTTCTTATCACTCACATTTGAATCCAACCCAATACGAGCTAAAACCGCAAGGGTAGAAACGGGCACCACCGTTCGACTATTCGGTAGCGCCAGGCCTTGAATCGTCGCAATTCCGATCCGTACTCCTGTAAATGAACCAGGACCGGTCACCACAGCGTAAACGTCAATGTCCGCGACTCTTAGTTTAGTTCGTCTAAGCAGTTTGAGAATATCTCCAGGCAGACGCTCACCGTGAGTACGAGAAGAATCTCCTATATGGTAATCAAGGAGTTTAGAGCCCCGCGCTAAACATATACTTCCGCTCTTTGAGCTTGTATCCAGGGCGAGTATCAACATAACACTAACCTTGTAGTTTGATAATCTCAGAAAGTCAATATCCTCAATATTTTGAGGTGTTCCTAGGCCACGTCATGCTCATCGAGTTAAAATGGGGCTGCCTTGAGTTCACTCCCCCAACAGGCCTCCGCACCTGGTTCCGCGATCACTCCAGCGATGAGGCAATACCTTGACGCAAAGCAACAGTATCGTGATTCTATAGTTTTTTTTAGAATGGGTGACTTCTATGAAATATTCTACGAAGACGCCCTTGTCACCGCCAGAGCCCTGGAACTAACACTCACGTCAAGATCAAAAGATAGCGCAGGTAGTGCGATACCTATGTGTGGCGTTCCACACCACGCAGCGGACGGGTACATAGCTCGACTAGTTAAAAAGGGTTTTCGTGTAGCGATTTGCGAACAAGTAGAGGACCCCAAAAAGACCAAAGGCCTAATTCGCAGAGAAGTCGTGCGAGTAGTATCGCCAGGGACTTTAACAGACGCCTCCTATCTAGAGGAACGTGAGCCCGCATTCCTCATGGCAATCAACGTTGTCTTTGGCACACGTAATGCAGACAAGAAGAAATTGCTAAACAATGGTAGCCAAGGTATCGACTCAAAAATGATCTTTGGAACTGCACTTCTCGATCTCTCTACTGGCGAATTCACTGCAGCCGAATATCCTGGCGAGACTGGACGCCAAACTCTTACAGATGAGATCTCTGTCATCAATCCAAAAGAACTCATTCTTTCTACTGATTTCGATCTATCGGTACATCTTCCTGACGTTCGCACTTCTGACCTAACCTTGACTACTACTGAGCCCTCGTACTTTGAATCAATCAGAGCCGAGAAATCTCTCCTCGACCAATTCAGAGTCGCTGGGCTCCAAGGATTTGGACTGAGCGGACACACTTGCGCAATAGAAGCAGCCGGAGCCCTTATCCAGTATGTTCGACATACTCAACCTGGTAATCTTTCACATATCAGACAGGTGCTATTCTGCCAACCATCAGATACATTGATCATCGACGCAACAACGCTTAGGCATCTCGAGGTTGTTGAATCGATGACCGGTGACTTCTCTGGTTCACTACTTCACCAAATAGATCAAAGTATGACAGTCATGGGAGGACGCCTCATAAGATCTTGGTTTCTAAGACCACTGTGTAATCTTGAACCAATTCAAGACCGATTAGATGCGGTTGAAGATTTCGCATTTCGCTCCACTGAACGCACCAAGATACGTGAGTCTTTAAAATCTGTCCTTGATTTGGAACGCCTTGTTGCTCGTGCTTCACTCGGTATAGCAGGGCCAAAAGACCTTATCGCAATAAAACAGTCTCTCGTTCCGATCCCACGTATTAAACAGCTAGTAACTGACGCTCATGTGCCTCTAATTAAGAGCATTGTGGGACAACTAGACGAGCTCACAGATCTTCGAAATTCGATTGAGTCAACTCTAATAGACGATCCGGGCACACTTGCAAGGGAAGGTGGTTATATTAGGGAAGGTGTTGATCCTGAATTAGACAAATTAAGAGAAACAAGTCAGGGTAACAAGCGACTGATATCTCAGATGCAGGAACGTGAGAGAGAGCGAACTGGCATAACGTCTCTTAAGATCCGATACAACAGAGTCTTCGGTTACTATATTGAGGTTTCTAAATCGAACCTATCTTCTGTTCCTCCTGATTATCAGCGAAAGCAAACTGTCGCAGGTGGTGAACGTTTCATAATACCTCCTCTAAAGGAATATGAAGACAAGATCTTGACCGCTGACGGACGAATCCTTGAACGAGAAATTGATCTGTTTGAGCAGCTTCGAACACAAATAGCGAATGAAGCCTCACGCATTCAGGCCTCCGCAGCGGCCCTAGCCCATCTAGACGTACTCACTGCACTCGCGGAAACTGCAACTTTATACGACTACATTAAGCCCCATGTCCACATGGGAGAAGAATCTATCGTAACGGAAGCCCGCCACCCAGTAGTTGAACATAGCTGCGGTGACGCTTTTGTTCCAAATGACTTCTTACTCAACGACATCTCTCATCAACTGATCGTGCTAACTGGGCCCAATATGGGGGGCAAATCGACCTATTTGCGGCAGGTGGCACTTATTGCTCTTTTAGCACAAGTTGGATCATTTGTTCCTGCAAGACAAGCCAAACTAGCTCTCGTTGATCGTATTTTTGCCAGAGTCGGCGCTTCGGATAATATCGCAAAAGGACAGTCCACCTTCATGGTTGAAATGCAGGAAACTGCAAATATTCTTCACTCAGCATCCTCTCGCAGCTTAGTGCTCCTAGACGAAATCGGACGAGGAACATCAACATTCGATG
The DNA here is from genome assembly GCA_965249535.1 of Vicinamibacterales bacterium. Taxonomy (GTDB): domain Bacteria; phylum Acidobacteriota; class Vicinamibacteria; order Vicinamibacterales. The sequence continues at coordinate 201,186 of OZ252241.1, read as the reverse complement.
GTTTAAGTATTGCTTGGGCCGTAGCTGAACACCTAGCTACTAATTCAAAAGCGAGACCCAAAACTCTATTTGCAACCCACTATCACGAAATGACCGATCTTGCTGAGGCGCTTCCAGGAGTGATTAACTATCACGTCGTCGCAAAGCAATGGAAGGACAATGTTGTTTTTCTTAGACAAGTCATGCCAGGACGTTCAAATAGAAGTTATGGAATAGACGTTGCTCGGTTAGCCGGTCTTCCTAGCTCTGTGGTCGATCGTGCGCGATCAATCCTTAACGCTCTCGAACACGATGAGCTGTCACGTGCGGGCCGACCATCACTAGCGAAAACTCCCGAAGGTCCACAACTACAGCTTGGACTGTTTCAACCTTCGACGTCTAATAACGAGCCAATAATCGAACGATTGAAATCAATTGACATCGACCGGATGACACCACTCGAGGCATTAACATTACTAACTGAGCTCAAAAATGATGTCAAAACTAGAGGTTGAATAACAACCAATGAATAAACGAATAGGCTTATGAGATATAGACAAACGGTTGTTAAAGTACTACATTCCTAGCAATGAAACGCTTTGAAATCTCGAAAGGCGCCGATGGCAATTGGTCCCTGTAATTAATAGACAAAGTTTTTCTTGAGACAGAGATAGCGTTCGTTCGAAAACCCATGTAGTTGTACAAACAATGAACTAACCACAACACAGATGACAAAGAAACGAAACCTTTTAACCGTTCCAGTTGAACCGTTTGAGGTAGTGCCACAAGCAACAGCGGAGGAAATACTTTTACGAATGGAACGAATTTCATTCCAAGGTCGGAATCTTGGTACTGCACACAAAGTCTGGAAGAAAATGCTCGCGGATCAGGTGCTAATCTTTCTAGGTATTGCTGGTGCCCTAAGCGCTGGTGGTCTGCGCATGATCATCGCCTACCTAATAACAAATCGCTTTGTCGATTGTCTAGTTTCAACTGGAGCAAATCTCTACCACGATCTTCACGAAACCCGTGGTGGTCGACACTTCCTAGGAACTCCAGTTATGGATGATGAACTCCTTAGGTCTGAACGTATCGATCGAGTTTACGACACACTCGTTAGCGAAGATGAGTTCATCGACAATGACAACTGGATTGCTGAATTCGCAAGAACGCTTAAACACCGACAATATACAAGTCGAGAATTTCTTTATTTACTGGGAGGCCATTTATGGAATGAAACCAAGAGAGAAGGAATTCTAACTTCAGCCTACCGATCGAGAGTTCCTATTTTTTGTCCTGGTATCGCTGACTCATCAATCGGTATGGGTTTGTCACAAGCGAGTCACCTTACTAGAGGCACTGGTCACATCAATGTTATTGGAGATATTATCGAGTCAACCAACCTTGTCATCAATAATCCAAGAACAGCGTCAGTTGTAATTGGTGGTGGGACACCTAAGAATTTCATTAACCAAGCTAGCGTCCAGGCGGACTTCTACCGCGGCGACATCAAGGGCCATCACTACGCTCTCCAAATAGTGACCGATGTACCACATTTCGGAGGTGCATCAGGTTCCACCCTGGACGAAGCAAAAAGTTGGGGAAAGATCTCAAGAAGCGCAGACCAGGTAACCGTTAACGTTGATGCGACAATTGCGCTCCCCTTACTTGTCAGTGGACTTGCATCTAGCGCCAACGTTTTACTGACATCTCGTAAACCCTCATCATTCGATCTCAGCACACGAATGATGGCCGTTGATGGAGTAAGATTTTCTTCTGCACAGTTTTTAAAACCAGCGATGACTAGTCCGAATCACTGAAATTGCTGCCATGTGAAATCGAATAATACTAGAGCGGCTTATCTCATCTTTTCAGCGCCACATGATCCTTCATGTTTCACATGTCAGATCAATAACTCACACCGTGATGAAATTGATTTTAACTCCAACCGCTAAGAACGCCTGGTCCTTTCCTTTCAATCTATTCATTTAACTAGGCTCCTGAAGGGTCAAGCAGTGTAACGCTCCGAGTCCAAGAACTAGATCTACAGCGTGGATACCGATAATTTCTCGATCAGGAAAAAGATCGGCGAAACGTCCAAGGGCTATTCGGTCGGCCGGATCGTTAAAAGTTGGAACGAGGACTTGTCCGTTCGCTATATAAAAATTCAGATAACTTGCAGGAAGCCTTTGTTTTTCAAAATAAAGTGGCTTTGGCATGGGAATTGGAACGAGGTTTAATCGGTGGCCGTCAATGGTCGTTATAGACTCTAAACGTTCTCGATTTTCCTGCAATGGGCTATAGTTTTCATCGCTTGGATCCTCTTCGACGGCAATAGCGACCGTCAGAGCTCCGACGAACCTTGCTATGTCGTCTACGTGACCATTGGTGTCATCTCCAGCAATACCCTTATTCAACCAAATAATCTCACCTACGCCTAAATAAACCCTTAGAGAGTCTTCAATTGTCTGGCGGGAAACTCCAGGATTTCGAGCCTGTATATTGCTTAGCAAGCAGTCTTCTGTCGTAAGTAATAATCCTTCGCCGTTTACATCAATACTTCCACCTTCGAGAATCAAGTCACGGCGGCTACTACCTTGTTCCACTTGCGGTTGAAATCGTCTAACCCCGAGCGTCTCAGCAAGGCGTTGCGGTATTTCATTATCCATTTTCCAATTAGAATATTTTGCCCATGAATTAAATCCCCAGTCCGTAATTGCTAGCTCTCTTTTTTCTTCCGTCTGACTTTTTGAAGATGACGTGCGTACAACAAAGATGGGTCCATTATCTCGAATCCAGGACCGATTAGTGCTCATCGTGTAGAACTCAACGTCTGAAAGATTCACCATCATTTGTGTTAGATACATCCGCGCTCGTGCCTCAAGGGAATCGTTCTTGACAATAATAGCGACTCTTTCATTAGATGAAAGTCGACGAACAATCTCGACAAAACACCAGTGAATTATGGACAACTTGCAACCCCAATCGTGCCAAGAATGTGGCCAAACCATCCAAGTCGCTCTATGGGGTTCCCATTCTGCAGGCATGCGAAGTCCCACTCTACGAGGACATAGCTTATCCAAAGTCGCCGTTTGCCAAGTCACGATCGTCTCTGTCTCCTTAAATACATTTACCGATCACAGTCACCAAGCAGTTGTTCTACTTCTTAGTCGGCAAAACGCTGGCAAATTGATCCATAACTGTCAATTCGACGATCGCGGAGGAATGGCCACTCTTTTCGATAACGCTCTAACACTTCTCTGTTACACGAAACTATTAGCACTTCGTCTTCCTGACCAGATGCCTCACTAATTACTTTCCCTTGCGGATCGCACACAAATGACTTCCCCCAAAAATCAAGTCCTTCCTCTACTGGTCCTTCATGTCCCACACGATTAACTGTTGCAAGAAAAATACCGTTAGCGATTGCGTGACCACGCTGAACTGTTTGCCACGACTCCTGCTGAATTAAATTGTCAGTTTTGTTGTCTGATGGACCACTTCCAATCGCTGATGGATAGAATAAGATCTCAGCACCGCCTAGTGCACTTAGCCTAGCAGCTTCTGGATACCATTGATCCCAACAAATCAAGATTCCAATCTTGGCGAAGCGGGTTTCAAACACCAAATATCCTAAATCTCCAGGAGTGAAATAGAATTTTTCATAATACAAAGGGTCGTGTGGAATGTGCATTTTCCGATATACACCCAACAGACTCCCATCGGTGTCTATAATTACTGCCGTGTTATGGAAAAGTCCCGGTGCTCGTCTCTCGAAAATTGGAACAATTAAAACAACTCCCAGTTCTCTAGCTGCCTCACTAAACATATTGGTAGTAGGGCCTGGTATAGGCTCCGCTAAGTCAAAATGCTTAAGATCCTCTGATTGGCAAAAATATGTCGACGAAAACAGTTCTTGAAGGCATACGATCTCGGCCCCTTTCGAAACAGCCGATCTAACTCCTTTTAGTGCTTTTGTGAGATTCCGTTCTACCTCGCTACAACAGGACATCTGAATCAGAGCCACCTTAAATTGGGTAGATTCACTAGGATTCAATTTCTTGCTCATTTTGTTGGCATCGCTAACAACACAGACTTCTGTTTAGTTAAAACGTAAAACGATTTTCCAGTCTTCTTGTTTTTAAATCTATAAGGCTGGTCGACTCAAGTATTCCTATCCTACAGTACCAGGAATGGCTTGCTTTAAATTTTCAAGTTGTTGCTTAGCACTTTCTGAATATGGTGAACTGGGGAATTCATCAATAATACGACTGAATGTTTGTAATGCTTCAGCCTGCAATCCAGCTAAACGATATGCTCTTCCAAGCCGTCTTAAAACAGCGTCCACGGGAACATCTGACTGTTCAGATTTTAGTGTCAGTACCTTCTTCAACGATTGGATCGCCCCCTCATGGTTACCTGAATCCAACTGAGCGTCAGCTAGACCAAGCCTAGCCATATCCAGGTAAATCCCATCTTTAGCAGTGTTCACTACAGCGAGATATTGTTCTACGGCTTCCTCGGTCCTATTAAGGGAAGCTAGCGCACCAGCCGCATGGTAGCGTGCAGTAACACCGAAACTTGTTGATGGATAGGTTTGGACTACCGCGAGAAATTTTGTCAGGGCAGCTTCTAATCGAGCGTCTTCTGATGGATAGCTTCCAACTGGTTGAGTAAATTCAGAATTTTTAGAGACAACAGAAGGTTGCTCCACGTCTTCGGTCACTGCATTGGTAGAAGAAACTTCGGATCCATCCTCGGTTGTACTTACTTCGGGAGGTTCGATTACGGGAGATTCACTGACTACAATTGCTTCTGCCAACAATGAACTCGCTCGTGATTTTGACCAACTCTCCCAAAACAAATAGCCCGCCACTAAAAATAATGACGAAGCAAAAACACCAATAGTAATAATAATCTTCCCTCGATGATTCCTTAGTATTCTTACCGTATAAGCCAAAGAACTCGCAATGGCATTCTGCCTTAAGTGCCGCCGTTCAGATCGCTTCATGAGTGTGGTTGAGCCTCCTAGGTTAACAATGCACGTTTCCTTAGCGCTCTAAAAATCAAAACTTATTACGCTGATCTTAGCAGAATCCACACTTCCTTAGATAAATTGATTAACTTTCTCTATTTGAAACAATGAATTCACGGGCTGAACATAGGACGTTCTAGTCTACGCGATGACTCAGCTCGACTCTTTTTCCATCATTCGCTAATCAAAATATCTACTGCAATTCGATGCTTCGAATTGTGGTGCGCGTGCCCGGATTCGAACCGGAGGCCTACCGCTTAGGAGGCGGTCGCTCTATCCTGCTGAGCTACACGCGCAAAGTTTCCAGCATTAAGTTTATCAAAGATTAACAACTGGTGGCTTGGTCTTCAAAAATGTTAGCTTCCACAACGGGACATTCATGCAGAAAACTTGATTTATCCATAACTTAAATATGCGATCAACGTCATGTAAATAACTGTCGAACAACCACGCGCTATGATAGAAGCAGCGACTCAAAAAAGTAAAACAACTCAATGTTGAAATTAGCGTTGCAGTGTGTGACGCTGGTGGTCGACGCACTTCATTCAATGAGATGAACTGGTTATATGGGCAAGTGTTTACGGTACTCAAAAAAGCTACCGCTTCCATTGCCTTTGGTTGTCCTAGTGGTGAGCCCCAACCATTAGCAGACAACCCTACTGTACGTGGAATCGCCATCGCTGAAGGACAGCATCTCATTCTCAGTCAGGGAGTCATCCCGTTGATCTGTAACGAACGATCGATTGCAGTCTGCGTGGTTGGAGGAGGCATCCTCTAAAAAGACTGGTCCTGTGCTTAACCCGAAGTTGCCACCGTGTCTAAATTTCCAGAGAAATTTAAGTGCTCATCAAATTCTTTACTAGAACTCACTTTCTCTAACACTCTCTACCTTAGTTCGACTTTCTTGCTCCATCATCACACAGCTCTCTTTTAGTATTTAAGGACGCTCAGAACAACTTGATCCTTTAGTTTTTCAAGACCATGTAGCTCGGTTAACTCAATCAGAAACGAGAGCGCCAACACCTTTCCACCTACTTTATTAACAAGATCAATTGTTGCACGAGCTGTCCCACCTGTGGCAAGTAAATCGTCGACTATCACTACATTTTGTCCAGGCTCGATGGCATCCTTATGAATCTCGAGACTGTCCGTTCCGTACTCTAAGTCATAAGTTACTCTAACTGTACTCGATGGGAGTTTTCCTACCTTTCGTACCGGTACGAAGCCTGTTCTAAGTCGGTCAGCAACGGCACCTCCAAAAATGAATCCTCGGCTCTCAATTCCAATTATCTGGTCCACTATCTCATTTTCGTAGGGTTTACTTAAACACTCTACCGCCTTCGAGAATCCGTCCTTGTCACGTAATAAAGTAGTAATGTCAAAAAAATTAATGCCAGGTTTTGGAAAATCAGGAACATTTCTTATCTTCTTCTTTAACTCTTCCATTAAATCCTTTCGTCCTTATTCAGTAATCACAAAATTGGCATACCCTATTACCGAGATAATCTTGAGTTCTACGCTATCTACACGTGCTCCAGTAGGTCCACTCTTAATAGCCAGTTCAAATCGTTCTACTGCCTTCCTTTCGCCAACGGCAACGGTCTCCACACTACCATTACTGATATTACGAACAAAACCCTTTATACATTCACCATCGGCAACAGTTTTCGCAAAAAATCGAAATCCAACGTTTTGCACTAACCCCTTCACAATAAATCGATATCCGACTGGCATGACTATTTCTATTCCATTCGTACGGTGATCGTTGAAGTATTGTTAATAGAATCAGCGGTTACCAATAACTGAAGATGCTTAATATTCACCTTGTTTTTCAGCTCAGAATTAGTTCAATTACGTATAAAAGTCCTAAGCCTGAAATTTCTTTTCCTTTGCAAGAACACCTATGAAACAATTGTACTCAAGTACAATTATTTGTGCTGTTCGGGTCATTGTAATTACGCTCTCTATATTATAAAGTTAAATGCTACTCTTAGACATTTACCATAAGTTCTATAATCTGAGGCAACTATGATTCAGCTAACCAAGGTTGCTCATATAGCTCTCGGTGCAGGGAATATAATTCGAAAACACTACACTAACAATAAACCTCTTGTTGCTCTGAAATCTGATAGATCTCCTGTTACTGACGCTGATCTCGCAGCTCATGAACATATCTGTGAAGGTCTCAGCAAGATTGAGCCTTCCATTCCCATAATCTCTGAAGAAGGTAATATCCCAGACTACAGTGTTCGAAAGTTTTGGCAAAGATTCTGGCTAGTAGACCCGTTAGACGGCACCAAGGAATTTATTAATCGAACGGATGAATTTACTGTCAATATTGCTATGATTCAAGACGGTGTTCCACATCTCGGCGTAATCTACGTGCCTGTCAAAAACGTTATTTACTTCGCGCAAGCTGGAAAGGGTTCTTGGAAGCAGTGCCAAGAAGCTGATTCTAAACGTCTGTATTCACGATTTCCTGATCCCAGTAAAGAACTCGTAGTTGTTGAGAGCCGAAGCCATGCGAATCCACGGCTTGAAACTTTTCTTGCTTCATACAAGGTCAAGTCACGCATTAAGGCTGGAAGTTCCCTTAAATTCTGTCTAGTAGCAGAAGGAAAAGCCGACATCTATCCCCGACTGGGTCCAACGATGGAGTGGGATGTAGCGGCTGGTGACTGTATTTATCGGAACTCAGCAAGAACTGTCCAGCACCCAGTCATGCTCGACTACAATAAACCATCACTCCGAAACACAGGATTTGTTATAGGTCTCGCCCCAGGAACTTTCTCATTTCCCGCCTGATAAGGAAGACCTGGTTGTCTTTTCTTCCGCAATCACAACATATATAACATCCAGGTCCAAAATCGCCATTACGTCAGCAATGACCGCAGCGAACGCATTCCCTCTATCGCTCTATCTACATGAGCCATCGTATTATAGACGTGCGGACTTAGTCTGACTCCTCCGGCCGCTGCCCCAAAGACTCCGTGTTCATCATAAAGTCTATCTAGCGCTTCCGCCCGCTTATCAACTGGTGCATCAATAATACAAACACCTCCGCTCAGAGCTGGATCCAGTGGTGTCACGAGCGAAAAGCCTAACTCCTTTAACCCTTGCTTCAGAGCAGTTGCAATTTCGATCATACGAGCCTCGATCCGATCGCTCCCAAATCGTTTATGAAAATCTGCGGTCGTACCTATCGCGGCTAATGCCGAGTCATCCCTTTGTCCCATCGATTCAAATTTTCGAGCACCTTTTACGTCAGGATCAGTATCATCACCCCATCCTGGCGCTACGACGTTCGGCCATATTCCAGGAACTCGATCGGCTCTTACATACAATAACCCAACCTCTTTCGGTCCCATGAACCACTTGTGCGCACTTGCAGTAAACGAGTCACACCCAAGTTCATGAAGATTCAAATCCAAGGCACCCCAACTCTGGGCACCGTCAACGTGAACATAAATACCTCGACTGTGAGCCACCTCGCAGAGTTCTTTGATGGGCAGCCGAACACCGCTGAGGTTTGAAACGTGAGTAAGTGCCAAAACTTTCGTCTGTGGGGTAAGCGCATCTATAAATACTTGCGCTAGCTCCTCCATGCTTCTTGGATGTTTTGGAGTTGTAACGCGTTTGACAACTAAATTAGATGTTCCTTCGAGATTGTACCGGGCCACTCGAACATCCCAGGCAATATTGTTCGTCGTATGATTTTGATCCCACAGAACGATTTCATCTCCAGCCTTCAAAGATATGCCGTTGTTGACGATGTTGTTAGCCTCGCTCGTATTACGGACTAGCGCAATTTCATCTTCCGTGGCACCAACTTGGTCGGCGACTTTCCTTCTAGATTCTTCAAGAAGTCCGTTAAACTTTGCACGGTTGTTGAATGAGCAATCCATATCAATGTCATGGGTTAATTCACTGACACGATCTGCAACAACTCTGGGTGATGGACACAAGTTTGCGGCATTCATTGGTATTTTTTCTTCCCCAAAGGCAAACTCATGTCTGAGCGCGTCCCAGGTTTCAGAAGCGTCCGTCACGTGTCCGAGTAACTCAGTATCAGCGTCAAATTTAGTGGCCTTCAGTGACTTTGACGCTAATGGTAACAACGTCAGCCCACCAGCTAATCCCGTCAAAAATGTTCGCCGTGAAGCACGTTTGACCATCTTCATACGCCCCTCCGTTACATATCCCTTGTAATAGTCATTAACGTTTCAGCTAACCATTAAGCAGTTTGCACACAAACACTTATAAGAAATCTTCCTTAGTCTTCATTCCGAAATCAATGAATCTCTGATAATCCACTAGTCTGAACTGTCAAGTCAATAAGCTCTCATGTGGCTATTGCTGTAGCGCTTACTGTCAGCTCCCTGGTTTCGAATCCGAGCACACCTGCATAAGCAAACAATGCAGGAAGTCCTCCTGTATGGACAAAAACTACATTCCGGTTCGAATCGATTACACCACGCCGGACATTATCTATAAGTCCAGCCATGAGCTTAGAAGTATAGACCGGATCGAGTAAAATTCCTTCGCTTCTCGCTACTAAGCGCATAGCCTCACGCGCCGCATCTGTCATTACTCCATAAGCAGGACCAACGTAATCGAGAACATTAACAATCTCGTTTGGACTAAGTCGTGTCTTGAGCCCAAGGATCTCTGCACACTGGTTGCCATGATGAGAGATACATTCGGCAAACGTCCATCCAGGACTAATTGGCTTAGGAAGAGCTGGTAAACCAACCAGCCGAATATCTGACTCTATATGCTTAATCGCGATCGCGAGTCCCGCTTGCGTTGCATCTGAGGAACAGACCCAAATTTCATCGATCTTTAGGTCCATAGCGTCTGCCTGCTCTACAATTTCAACAAGACCTTGAACGTACCCACAAGCGTAAAGACCCATGTTGGATTCATCTCCAACTCTAGCGACATGGACCTTCTTTCCTTCTTTTCTCAGCCGATCACCGAGCTCACGAATACGTTCAGCCTGGACCATCCAGTCATCGCCTTCCATAAGCTCTACATGAGCACCGAGCAGCAGATCCAGTAAAAGTCCTCCTTGGATCTCATCGTCTTGACTTCCGCGGACTTTCCGTAGCAATAAATGACATTCTAGGCCGACCTTCGCACACGCCGCAGCCAGCTGCCGACAATAATTCGATTGCACAGCAGTACCAGCTACAACGGTATCAAGTCCCTCTTCCAAGATCCGTCCGAAAACATACTCAAACATTCGTGTCTTATTTCCACCGGTTGCAAGTCCTGTTAAATCATCTCTCTTAACCCAAATAGCTGGCCCCCCGAGAGTCCTTGTTAAACTCCGACATGGTTCAAGAGGAGTGGGTAGATTTGCCAGGGGCACCCGCGGGCGTAGCTTCAATAGTTCTCTTAATTCAAGTAAGCTCTCTTTATTTCCATTTTTCATTCTAATCGCCTCACAATATCAACTCCACCGCCCAGGTCTCGAAATAGATGGTCGGGGCGAGAGGATTTGAACCTCCGACCCCTCGGTCCCGAACCGAGTGCTCTACCAGGCTGAGCCACGCCCCGACATTAGTACTATGACTGGAAAATAACCCGTGGCTATTTTACATCACGACCCAACACACGTTAAAAACAACTACTTTTTTAAACATGGTCGTCGTACGTATAATTTAAAATGTAATTAATGACCGAATAGGCCAACTTCACTAGTTACAACGATCTATGCCTTTTAATTGCCCTCTCAACGCGGACCCGCATAATCATCCAAGTCCGTACAGCTAGTGTTACAATCACAGTTAATGATGATCGGCTGTATGCTAAACACGAACGCTTTACCCTATGGGCAGGCAGTGCATTCTTCTATGCGAGGGTTCCGTCGCGTGCTGAGACTAAGCATACCACATGGCCTTATATCACTCGATCATGCCAGGCTTATACGTTGAATCAAGACTAATTGGTTTGATATAAGTTCAACCTATAGAATCTTGAATTTCATCAAAGTAGGACTGCAGGACGTCTGCTAAATTTGATCCAGAAGGTTGTGTTTTAACTAAGCCCTTACCTCTAAGACCGTGACTCTTCCCTTTGATGCCGTTCTCTTAATTTCATTTGGCGGGCCGAATGGGCCAGAGGACATTCGACCTTTCTTAAAAAACGTATTGAAGAATAGACCTGTCGCTGACCATCGAATTGAACAAGTTGCCAGGCACTACGAGCTATTTGGTGGAGTCTCACCGATAGCAAGATTGACTCAGTCCCAGGCCACCGGGCTATCGAATCTTCTCATGCGTCATAAGATGCACTTACCAGTCTACGTCGGAATGCGCAATTGGCACCCATTTCTTGCTGATACATTACTTGAAATGGCTGAAGCTAACGTGCATCGTGCTATCGGATTCATCATGGCCGCTCATCACTCTTACTCAAGTTGTGGCCAGTATCGTCAGAATGTCCTCGATGCTCGGCGAGTCTTGATAGAAAAAGGTAAACACGATATCGATATAACCTACGTCAGTAGCTGGTTTAATCATCCAAAATTCATTGAGGCTAACGCTCAACATGTCAAAACTGCTTTGAATAAGCTCCCCTCAAAGATCCAATCCAAAGCCAGACTACTCTTCACTGCCCACAGCATCCCCGTTAAAATGGCGGCCCGTTCACAGTACCATTCACAACTCTTGGAATCAGCCAAACTTGTCGCTGAAAAACTCAAGGTTAGTGACTGGGCTTTAGTATTTCAAAGTCGAAGTGGTAGGCCAGAAGATCCGTGGTTGGAACCAGACGTTGGCGATTACCTTAAAGACGAAATCAAAAAAGGCTTAAAAGGCGTAGTGATTTGCCCTATTGGCTTCGTAGCTGATCACATTGAAATTCTTTACGATCTTGACACCGAGGTTACTGCAATCGGTCGCGATCTCGACTTACCTATTACACGGGCAGCCAGTGTCAACGATAACTCTATGTTTTTGGATATGATGTTTGATCTTATTCAAACCACTTGCACACAATACGCTACCGGCCCACCTTTACCACTGATTTTGTTAGAGAACGTGACATTAATCTAACTAACGCGGTCAGCCAACAATAAAGCCAGCCCCCGCTGCTAGAAAGAACTCGTTAGCGCACTAGTCGTCTTCACAAAGCTTAGATATTCTGCGAACTTTTTGTCATCCTTGATCTATATTAGATGCAGTCCGTTACTATGCGGATAACGATCTACCTTCACCTGATGCCTGAACACAGTGTTTATCAAATGCGCCTTTAAGCTCATCGGAGATCTCTTCAGCTAATCGATTCTCGATTTGGTGCCGTTCCATCATATAAACCAGCTTACCCTTCTTCAGCAAAGCGATTGCTGGTGACGAAGGTGGATATCCAGTGAAGTAGCTTCTAGCACGTTCAGTAGCCTCTGCATCCGCACCCGCAAAAACTGTTGCAATCACTTCTGGAACTACATGATGTTGCAAAGCCAGCGCAACACCTGGTCTAGCCTTTCCTGCCGCACATCCACAGACCGAATTTACAACGACCATAACTGTTCCAGGCGTATTTGTCAGCACCTCATCAACATCGGTTGCAGCACGAAGCTCCCTTACTCCATGTTTTGTCAGTTCCTCCCGCATAGGTGAAATAAGAAAATCAGGATACATTGATCACTCCTTTCTGGTTGAACCCTTTAGTCACCGTTTTGAGCGTAGCATAGTTGTTATTTATCCATCAAGCTTCGACGAAAGAACGCAATCCAAGGGTAAGACCTCGAATCTACTCTCATTTGGCACATCCCATTTTCTTTTTTTGCTTTGTCGCGCTCCATAAATTAGGAGCCCAATAAAGCCGCCCCAATTCATTCCTAGGATTACAAGCATCAACATCCAAGCATCTCCACTCATACATTTTCCTCTATCACCGTCCTCGTACTTACACTGGCAAGCTGTTTATTAAATAGAAGAAGAACAAACAATCCAATTCCCCACTGAACGAGGCATGTGCCTACGCTATACGTTCTAAGGGGATTCCACCACCCAATTGGATCGTAGACCGTTGCAGCTTGATACATCCACCACGAAAGTATAACACCAGCTTCAACTGGGACCAAATACTTGAGAATCCATTCATAGATCCGTCCAATGCTTAGATCATTGCCTTTCACGTTTATCAACTCATCACGAAATCTGCGCTGACCATACTTCGTTACGGCAAGTGAGATGAACAGTCCGCTGATCATTAGAGCTATACCCCACACCCAATCTTGATTCGTGAATACTTCCAAACTAACGGCCGAAGGAATTCCACACACTCCAGTAACCCCACAAACAATTATTATCGCCTGCTTTCGCCTAATACCAGCGTCAACGACGAGTCTGGTTGCCAACTCGAGCATCGCAATCAAGGATGATAGGGCTGCACAAAAAAGACCTAAAAAAAATAACTGTAGAAGTCCAAACCCTCCTGGAATCTTTAAAAACAATTGTGGAATCCATATAAAACTCAGGCCAAGATTTCCAGATTCCATAGCATTAGAGGCCTCAGTCGTCGAAAGAACTGCGAACACCGTTGGAAGCACAGCCATTGCAGCAAGTAAGGAAACCGAATTATTACCGAAAGCAATGGTTGCTGCATTAACCACAACATCTTCATCGCGTTTCATGTAGATTGCATAGGTCAAGATTAATCCCCAACCCGCACCTGTAGACCATGCCGATTGGGTTAATGCTTCCAGCCAGGTACGATAATTCGTCAACACTGACAGATCAGGACTGAAGAGAAATTCTAATCCTCTTGTTGCTCCAGGCAGCGTGACTGCACGAATGACCGCAACTATTAAAATAAAAAATAGAATTGGAACAAGAATTTTGTTTGCCCGTTCGATTCCCTTTACGACGCCTCTGTAAATTATGAATCCCCCTGTTGAAACAGCCATTAGGTGGAAGAATATTGGCTGCCATATTGAAGCATTGTACGTTCTCCAATATGCCTCAGAATCAACACCGACCAACTCACCCGTAACGGCTGCAAGAAAGTACTTCAACGTCCATCCAGTCACCACTGAATAGTAGAAAAGAATCATCACACTTGTTAGTCCGACAAACCCACCCATCCACGCGTACCTTTTCTCAACAAGATTAGCAAACGTGCCTACTACACCTCGACGCGAAGCGCGGCCTAATCCAAACTCAGCAATAAGTAATGGCAGTGACCAGATCAAAAGAAAGATGAACCATGGAATTAAAAATGCAGCCCCTCCGTTTTGGGCGGCTATTCTGGGAAACCGCCATAGATTGCCAGTGCCTAGCGCAACACCTAATCCAGCCACGACTAGTCCCCATCGGGATGAAAATGTTTCCTGATTCATATTTTGATTTTTTGCTAGCAATACACTTTCAACTGAATCAATCCAGAATCTTATGTTATTAAACCAACCGATATCTCGTTCTTTCTTACTTCAGCGGTTCCAACAATAGTTAACAGAATCATCGTTCGTGCGGCGTGCGTGTTGCAGCTTCAGACGCTTTAAACTCTATTCGCTTATGAGATCCATCACAAAATGGTTTATTCGCTGATGCTCCGCATCGGCACAAGGCGAAAGGCCGCTTCAAAATCTGATACTCCATGTCATTCCAGTCGACCATCCTCACATCGTCACCTTCTATACGATATGAACCGTTCTCTCTAACCTTAATCGTCACCATCCCGCTCGTCCTCCTACCCCATCTTTTGCATCGACATTAGAAAATCTGCATTTGATTTAGTCTTTCCCATCTTATCCAACAATAATTCCATTGCCTCAACGGCTGAAAGCGGCGTTAAGACTTTTCGAAGCACCCAAATTCGATTTAGATCTTCAGGATTTAACAATAACTCCTCTTTTCTCGTTCCACTCTTTTGAATATCAATAGCCGGAAATACACGCTTATCAACTAACTTTCGATCCAGATGTATTTCCATGTTACCGGTACCCTTAAATTCTTCAAAGATCACATCGTCCATCCTAGACCCAGTGTCGACAAGGGCCGTGGCCAAAACCGTCAACGATCCACCTTCTTCGATATTACGTGCAGAACCGAAGAATCGCTTAGGTTTCTGCAAGGCATTCGAATCCAATCCGCCTGACAAAACCTTCCCTGATGGAGGAATCACTGTATTGTAAGCGCGTGCAAGACGCGTGATCGAATCGAGAAGAATCAGAACGTCTTTCTTGTGTTCAACCAACCGTTTTGCCTTCTCAATTACCATCTCTGCAACTTGGACATGCCGTTGGGCCGGTTCATCGAAGGTAGACGATATAACTTCGCCGTCTACTGATCGTTGCATGTCAGTTACCTCTTCCGGTCGCTCATCAATTAGCAATACGATGAGATAGATTCCAGAATGATTGCTGGCTACAGACTGTGCGATGTTCTGCAGCAACATGGTTTTTCCGGTCCTCGGAGGTGCAACGATCAGACCACGCTGCCCTTTACCAATAGGCGTCATCAGATCCATCACACGCGCTGAAAGGTTTTCTGCAGAGATCTCAAGCTTAACGCGTTCCTGCGGATACAAAGGCGTGAGGTTTTCAAAAAAGAGTTTATCGCGCGCCTGTTCAGGCGACTCGAAATTAACCGCTTCGACTTTGATTAGGGCAAAATAGCGTTCCCCTTCTTTGGGTGGTCGGATCTGCCCTGAAATCGTGTCCCCAGTTTGTAGGTCGAACTTCCGAATCTGAGAAGGCGACACATAGATGTCGTCAGGTCCAGGAAGATAGTTGTAGTCTGGTGCTCTCAAAAACCCGAACCCATCTGGAAGTACTTCTAAAACACCCTCAGAAAAAATGAAACCGCTTTGCTCCGTCTGTGCCTTTAAGATCTGAAAGATCAACTCCTGCTTTCGAACACCGGTCGCACCGGCCACACTCAAGTCCTTAGCAACTTGGGTAAGCTTCTGGATATTCATTTCCTTCAGCTCACCTATGTTGAGCCCCTGACCCGATCGGCGACCCTGAACTTTAGCAGTTTCAGTCGCACCGTTATTAACAGGTGTTGATGTGGCGTTCGGATCCACTGTTCCACGCGCCACTGTGCTCTTTTGATTCGTCGGCATGCAGTGAGTAGGACTTAGGGCTCTGGGGATTTCTCCGCCACGGGCGCTCACGCCCTAGTAGCGTCTTAAGACAACTATGATGGAGGATTGATTAACTGTCCGAGTATAGGCTGAGGGTTCTCAATCTGTCAACTCCTAATCGATAGAGGCTGAACTGGTCAATACCCACACCCATTCTAAAGACCGACACACTTAATATTTCCTAGTACACAGAAGGATTTCCACCGATTCTAATGATGCTACACTGTCTAATCACACGCAGTCCTAATACCTCGGCAAACTCCACGAGATCATAATCGTCGGCCCCTGGGTTAAGCCAAACCTCGCCAATATTTTTCTCTGCGATCTCCCTAATCACTCGTTGCCCCACCTTTGCTGGCACATAAATAGTCGCCAAATCAATCGGACCCGGAACAGCCAATACAGATGGATAGCACTTGAGTCCTTCAACCGAAGTTTGTCCAGGATTTATGGGAACCACCACATAACCTCTGTCACAAAACGCTCTCACTGCCTTGTTGCCGAATTTTCCCTTATCTCTTGATGCTCCGATAACCGCGACTCTCTTCACCACGGAAACATTATACTGGAAACTTGAATTTAAGGTTATTAGCACCCAATACGAAGGATCAACCACTCACCGCAATGTTCGTGTAAAATTTCGTTTGTGGCTCGCTGTCTTTTCCTACTTATCTTACTTTGCAGTCTAACTTTCTTCGTTGGTCTCGACCGTGTACCCATCACTGATTCTGACGAAGCATTTTACGCTGAAGGTGCGCGTGAGATGATCGAAAGCCACGACTGGCTGACCCCTCACTTTAATTATCAACCCCGTTTTGAAAAACCTGTTCTCTACTACTGGTTGGCGGCCAGCAGCTACTTGGTCTTTGGTGTTTCAGAAATCGCGGCAAGATTTCCATCTGCACTGGCAGGACTTGCACTTGCACTTTTAACCTTTATATGTGGATGCCGCTGGTACGACAAGGCTACAGGATTACTTGCTGGGACAATCATAGCAACAAACTTCGGTTACCTTACAATAACCCATCAGGCTTTACCCGATCTACCACTAGCATTCTTCATCACACTAGCGACATGGGCGAGCCTAAACTTCTTTTCTGATTCACCAACTCACAAGGCCTTAACTTTTTTAGGTCGAATCGTCACGGTGCGTCGCCAATGGCTTCTCCTTTCCACACTAGCTCTAGCAGCAGCATTTCTCACCAAGGGACCTATTGGCATAGTACTGCCATTTATCGTAATTGCGTCTGTTCGTATCTGCTTGCTCTGGTCACGACGTAACTCCCAAGGACCTCGTATCTCATTTTTTGGACCGCTAACATTAATTGATTGCGCATTGGCTGGACTTGTGTTTGCAGTAATCGCTACGCCTTGGTACCTTGCAGTGACTGCGGTTCATGGCACCGAGTATCTAACATCTTTCTTCATCGGTGAAAATATTCAGCGCTTCGCGACTGACAAGTTCAATGATCCAAGACCCCTTTGGTTTTATCTTCCCATAGTTTTCGGCGGTATGTTCCCCTGGTCACCGTTCGTGTTTCTATGGATCAGACCCGCGATACGATTCCTAAGATTTCCTTATTTTCCACAATTGATACACATTCAGCTACTCTGCTGGACACTTGTTCCACTCTTGTTTTTCACGATTTCCGTGGGCAAGCAACCACGCTATATCTTACCCATCCTACCTCCTCTAGCAATCCTTCTTGCTAAAACCATACGATCCAGGCTTAGAGAACATTCGACTTCTACGAACTCAGCGAAGATACGAGGGGACAAGTTACTCGGATCTCTTGGTCTTGTATCAGGGTGCGTTTTTCTCTTACTAGGTCTATTTGTCTCTCATTTGCAAACATCACTACTCGATTGGAACACAGGCAGGATATTCACTGTTGGCACCGTAATCGTTGTATGTGGAGTTTCCATATGCATTTCGGCCTTATCCAAGCGCCAATACTTTCTTATCTTGTCACTTGTTGCCGCGGCAATCACCACTCAACTTGCAGTCCAGTGTTTCTTGTTACCATCATTAGCTTCCAGATCAGTTGAACAGGTAGCTCAATTATTGGTAAAAGAACGTAACCAGAACGAACCTTCGGGTCGCTACCGCATCTTTGTTAGAAATCTCGTCTTCTATTCGAAAATTCAGCAGACCGACTTAGTTACAGACGAGCAGGTATTGACTTTTCTAAACTCCAATCAACGTGTTCTTTGTGTGATCACTGAAGACGACCTCGAACGTATCGAAGCTGAAGGGTTACGCATTCATCGTTTGGGCACTATTTCCTACTTCAACACCGGCAACCTTAAACTCAGCACTCTCCTATTTCCCAATCCAAATCGAGACCTTAAAAATGTAACGCTTATTGCAAATCGATAAAAAGACGATACCCCATGTCTCTGAAAGATCGACAATCCAGTCGGCCAGAAACGATTCGTGGTTCGCTCAGGTCTTAATCATAAACTGGACGACGTAGCATTCCAATGTTGTCTCACGTTTAGGAACATTTTCATTGATCAAGAGCTTCAACGAATCTCATTATCCGATTAACGCCTTCACGTAACCGATCGGCAGAAGTCGCGTAGGACATTCGTATGAACCCTGGTGAATCAAATGCCTCACCTGCCGTAACTCCGACATGCCCTTCGTTGAGCAATGATCGCGCGAACTCTACTGACGTACGAATACCCGTAGGAGACAATAGTTCTGAAATGTCAGGAAACAAGTAGAAGGCCCCCGCTGGTTTGACGAATCGAAACCTCTTATCCTTTGACAACCATTTGGTCAAGTCATCACGACGTTGCCGATATTCATCTACCATTACGCCTACACAGTCCTGTGGACCGTTAAGAACTGCCACAGCCGCTTTCTGTGCGATCGAGCATACATTGGATGTCGAATGACTTTGAATAGCGTTACAAGATGCTATTACCGATGATGGCCCAAGCACCCAACCACATCTCCATCCTGTCATTGCATATGTCTTTGAAGCTGTGCCAACAAGCACAGTACGATCCCGCATCCGTTCATCAAGAATCAAAGGAAGGTTGTGCGAAACTTGGTCATAAATCAGTTGTTCATAGCAAAGATCCACGAGAACCCAAATGTCGCGCGACGACAACTCATCAGCGATAACTCTGAGGTCATCCTCCTGTATAAGTGCACCCGTAGGATTGCCGGGAGAATTAAGAACAACACCTCGAGTCCTTGAGGTAATCGCTTCCAAGATCGTCTCTGCACGAACTCGAAATCCCTCTTCCGGATAAGTCCGAACTGCTACCGGACTTGCTTCAGCAAGCTTAATCTGCTCAATAACCGTTGGCCATCCTGGAGCATGTGCGATGACTTCATCACCCGGACCAAAAAGTGTGAGGATAGCGTTAAACAAACCCTGCTTACCTCCGGCCGTTACGATTATCTCGTTCAACCCATATTCCACATCATATGCAGCTTTGTAGTTCGCACCGATCGCCTCTTTAAGAACACCGATCCCTGAGTTTGGCGTGTATTTAGTAAAATCAGCTTCTATTGCAGCCACTGCCGCGGCCTTCGCATGTGATGGTGTTGTAAAGTCTGGTTCGCCGGCACCTAAGTCCACGACGTCCACTCCTCTACTCCTTAAGCGTTCGGAATCAACCATCACTTGCTGTGTTGGCGACGCCGACACGCGACTTGTTCTCTCGGCAAGCATAAACGACCCCATTCCTATCATTACGTGAGGATTAATATTCTTTACTACATGCACTTATTAAACCTTAATTTCATTATCGGTCTTCTTCTTTTGACGTAATCTCTCCTCGACCACCTTAGGAACAAGACCTGAAATAGATCCTCCGAGCGCGAATACTTCTTTAACAAGCCTCGAACTCACATAGGTATATGTCTCAGCTGGCATCATAAAAACAGTCTCGACGTCTGAATTTAACTTGCGGTTCATAATTGACATCTGTAGCTCATAATCAAAATCCGAGATAGTACGTAGCCCGCGAACTATCGTGCTAACATTCCGCCGCCTTGCGTAATCAACGAGCAATCCCTCAAAAGTATCCACTTCTACGTTCGAGTTGTTCTTGAATACTTCACCAACTATTTCAGTTCGTTCCTGAATCGTAAATAATGGACTCTTACCAATATTAACCAATAGGGCAATTAGGATCCGATCAAAAAGACATGCCCCTCGTCGAATAATGTCGACATGCCCGTTAGTTAGTGGATCGAAGGAACCTGGATACACCGCGATCCGTTGGATTGATTTTATTGGCATATTCTTATCCGTTTGGCAGTTATCCATCAATGTCGAGAAATAATTGGTAAAAATCTAAACTGCTGTCACCAGATAACAATGTCCGCATCCGACGCATTCTACCAGCTACTTCTGGCGCTCGCCGGCGCTTCGAGTGTTCGATTACCAACAATCCATCAACTGCCAGTTTAGGTTCAGCCGACTTTATGATTTCTTTAAGTCCATCTTCATCGTAAGGTGGATCAAGGAAAATTAAATCAAACTCCTCAACACTAAAATTCTTTTTCATCGTCTCTTTGAAAGATCCGAATATGATCTCGTACCCTACCTTTATACCGCACCTCCTGATGTTTTCCGTTGTAAGCCTAATGGTCCGATTGTCATACTCGATAAACGTTACATGCGCAGCCCCACGACTCAACGCTTCAATTCCAACAGCACCAGTGCCAGCAAATGCATCAATAACGTTTGCCCCTGAAATTTTCGGTCCAATAACATTAAACAGCGTTTCGCGAAGTTTTGCTGATGTCGGGCGGAGACCAATCCCCGTCGGCGTGTTTAATTGTCGTCCCTTCAACGATCCAGCAATAATACGCATTCAGTTTTCCACGACTAAAGTTCAGCTCCAGAAATATGCCGTAACGTTCCAGCTCTATCAATCGTCACTCCTTCACTAAGAAGGCCGGTGGTTACCCAACGTCGACTAGACCGAATCTTCCTTCCCATGTTGCTTCAACAAAAGCTATCAGTTGACTTACCAGTGCTGGCTCCTGATCTATCCATGAAAGCGCTTCTCCTCTTGCCTCCTCCATAACTGAATAGTCACGTACAATATCGCCAACACGAAAAGTTGGCATTCCTGATTGACGGGTACCGAACAAATCGCCAGGCCCACGCAACTCAAGATCCTTCTCAGCAATTACAAATCCATCATTCGTCTGTGCAATTGCCTCAAGTCTAGCCCTTGCCTGATCGGAGAGTGATGGTTTATACAACAAAATGCAATAGGAATTATGCCTGCCTCGTCCCACACGCCCTCGAAGTTGATGAAGCTGTGCCAACCCAAAACGTTCGGCGTTCTCGATCACGATAACCGATGCATTTGAAACATCCATACCTACCTCAACGACTGTCGTTGAAACAAGCAGATCATACCTTCCAAGTTGAAACTCTCTCATGATGGAATCCTTTCCATCAGGCTTGATTCTGCCATGTAAGAGCGCTACTCGGTACGATTTAAAAATTTTATTCGCCAGCAGATCGGCCATTTCTGTTGCCGCTTTCAAGTCCACCTTGTCTGAGTCTTCAACCAGAGGGCAAACAATATATGCTTGGCGGCCTTCATCCAGCTGTCTCTTAACAAAGTCATATGCTTCACTTCGACTCGTCTCTGGCTTAATAATTGTCTTGACCGGTTGACGCCCCGGCGGTAACTCTCGAATTGTCGAGATATCCAAATCACCATAAGCGGTGAGGGCAAGTGTCCTTGGGATCGGCGTCGCCGTCATAACCAGGACGTCCGGATTTAACCCCTTCGACCGAAGAATCGCCCTTTGTAAAACACCAAATCGATGTTGTTCATCAACAATTACAAGTCCCAGTGAATGAAATGCCACGGGATTCTGTGCCAAGGTATTTGTACCCACGACAAAATTCGCGGCACCCGAAGAAAGGTCTGCATAAACTTGTCGCCGTACTTTGGTTGGCATTGTTCCAGTCAATAGAGCTGTCTTAAAGCGAGATTTCTCAAGAAACTTTCGAATATAAAGAAAATGCTGATCGGCTAATACCTCCGTAGGTCCCATAAACGCGACCTGAAAACCATTTTCCATAGCAACTAATCCTGCCAAGAGGGCAACGATCGTCTTACCTGATCCAACATCTCCTTGTAGCAGGCGATTCATAGGCTGAGGTAGTTGCATGTCAGTCACTATTTCTGTGAGAACACTCTTCTGATCATCTGTTAATCTGAATGAAAGAATTTTACTGGCCGATTTTCGAATAGACTCGTTAACTTTTACTTGCCGAGCCTTCAAATAATAATTAGACTTCTGCCTTCTCAAAGCCAGGCCAAATTGGAAAAGAAAAAACTCCTCAAAAACCAATCTCACTTGCGCTCGTGATCTCCACTGATTTAATAAATCGACTGAAATGTTATCTTTAGGAAAATGGGCGCTAATCAGAGCCGAGCGGCGATCCGGCAACTTAAGTCGTCGTAATATCTCTTCGGGTATTGGATCTGTCACTGTCCGTGAAAGGCACATCAAACCGTTATAAACAAGTCGACGATGCATTTTCAATGTAAGTGACCCAACCTTCTCATAAATTGGAACAATTCGGCGCACCTTAATTGCCTCTGATCCACTTGCGTTCAATTTACTCGTATCATCACTACTCTTTGGATCGAGAATCACGTACTGTGGATTCGTGAGCTGAAGTCCTCCTGATCTTCCTCGATCAATTTTCCCAAAGAGAGCTACTCTCTGGTGTAACTGAAACACATCTTGAAGAAACGGTTGATTAAACCAAATCGCTCTTATTACCCCTGTTGAATCTCTAATCAATATTTCGAAGATCTTAAATCCTGGTCGTCTAGTTGATCGTAGGTGACAACCTAAGACTTCACCGACTACGGAAGCAGCCTTTCCCGATTTTAGAGTCTCGATCGCCTGAAGGTCGCCACGATCTTCGTATCGAATTGGAAGTCTGTAGAGGAGGTCTTCAATTGTAGAAAGACCTGATTCCTGCAGTGACGCGGCCCGACGAGGACCCACGCCCTTGAGAAACTGGAGCGACATCTGCAGAGCATCACAGCTGTTGCTCATGTGAGTAGGCCTAAAATCTCAGGGTTCAGAAGACAGGACTATTTACTGAACGATCACAGCCTCACCATTTCCGACCCTGACTTCGAGAATTTGCGCCGGTAACTCAAACCAAGAATCCACCTTTAACCCTTCGGGACTCTTTGCCGTGCTCGAATAGTAGCGCACGAGTTTTTGTAGAAGCACCTTAGGCACTGGAAGACCCGCAACGGTTATTGTCTGAACTTCTAGCTGCCCAGTCCCAACCTTCGTATGGAACAATCCAGTCATAACAATTTTTACAGTCCCTGAGAGATAGTCTAGCAGCTCAAACTCGCCAGGAGGTATTTCCTGCCCCACTTCATTCAGATCGAGCGCCGCTTGAGCTGAAAGTTTATTACCTTCTTCGATCGTTATGTAAAGATCTGTGACTCCAATTAGCATCTGATCTTTAGCTTGGAATTTTAGATAAGAATTTATTTCTCTTTCAGTTACGGTTGTTAGTCTTGGTTGATCTGAAGTCGTTGAACCATTGTGCTGGATCGTTTCAAGTTTTCTTTCCAATCTTGCCCCGGCGTTTTTCGTGAGCTTAACAGTCTCGAACGCCGATGTAAGACAGACGCAGAAACTCGCCCCGAACACCAGGACAACGTAATACAACAAGCCTCTCATCATTAGAATCTTTCCCTCAGTCAGTCCACTATAGATCTCTCTATTCGAGTGTAGCACGACTGCTCTGATTGACTTGATTAACGAGATTACGATCTTTCATTCAGTGGATACCTGTCACATTTTCTTCTTTAATAACTAATAATATTTAGTCGCCGTCAAATGTTTCTGCCCAGCCAACTCTCAATCAGCCACAAACCAAGTTAACTCGCTTTTGTCACGATCTACAATACTTGACGCATTGCCCATTTAAAATCCTCACAGTAAAATCAGACGTAATTTGCCCATAAGAAAACTGACTTATAGTCTTGATTTTCGCTTTTTATTTGCGTAAAGTGTGTCTGCGTGATCAGCCCAATATGCAAAGAGCTGAGAGACATCTTTCTCGACGGTGCCCGGCTTCATTTCGTCCATCCAAACAAGAGGTGCTTTCGGCCGGAACGGCCGTCAGATCTTTCAGTATCCCATTTCTTGCGACGGAGGACGTGTGCTACCTCTGACCAAACGCCAGCGCGAGGTGCTCAACTTCCTACACGACTTCATCGAACAACATGGCTACGCCCCAAGTCTTCAGGAACTAGGCCAAGGATTTGGTCTCTCCTCTCTTGCCACCGTACACAAACATCTTACCAATCTTGAAGAAAAGGGATTTATTAAACGCACGTGGAACCACAGCCGTTCAATTGAATTAATCCCCACCCACATGGGCAGCCGCGCAGTCGAATTACCTCTTCTCGGTTACGTGGCGGCTGGTGCACCTATCGAGGCCATGACGGGAAACGAAACCATCGCAGTGGCGGAGGCTCTGATAACCAAACGGGAAACCTACGTGCTTCGAGTCCGCGGGGATTCAATGAACGATGAACATATCCGCAATGGAGATCTGGTTCTCGTCGAAGATCGAAAAACTGCCGAAAACGGTGAAATGGTGATAGCTCTGCTAAGTAATTCTGACGTAACCCTAAAGAAGTTCTATAGGGACAATGGACGCGTACGCCTGGAGCCTGCAAATCCATCCATTCCACCTATAATAGTAGAAGCCGACCAAGTACAAATTCAGGGAGTTGTTGTTGGTGTTATGAGAAAGTATTCCAGATAAGAGATAAACTATGATCGAACGACGTCAAATCAACTTCACTATCGTCCCAGACGAAACGGGGAATGAACCTAGAACTTACTCAAACTTTTGTGCCATCTCACATACCCAGTTTGACTTCACACTGACCTTCTGCGAAGTCCTACCTCTTTCAGATAAAGAGATTCGGGAGGCCAGGGAAGAAAAAATTGTAGGCGCACCGGTGCGAGCCAAGATTGTTGTGCCAACACAGTTTATACCAACCTTGATCACTGCACTTGAGCAGCATATGCGCCTCTACAGTGAATCTTACAGCAACACTAAGTGGACCAAAGACCCAATCCACTAACGAAACTTCTCATCTAGCCTGAATACCGGCCTAAGACGCACTAATTCGACTGGAGGGCGAGATCATCATCCTACCTCGGCCCAGTTTTACCGGTAACAACGTAAATCAGACCAGACTATCTACTTCCAGGTTATACTCCCACCCGCAAACAACCGAACAAGCCGAAAACAATGCACCCGCTGATATAGTCAAGATAATTCGATCGAACATCCTTATATGAAGGCCCAACTGACGTGAAAGCTCGAAAAAGATTCGGCCAACATTTTCTGGAGCCAACATGGGCAAAAAAATTGATCGAGATTATTAATCCGAGTATGACTGACCGTTTTCTCGAGATAGGCCCTGGTCACGGTGCACTAACATTCTCACTTGCCTCAGCTGGTGCTCAAGTTATTGCCGTCGAGATAGACAGAGATCTCGCAACCGAGTTAAATCAAAACAAACCTTCTACCGTTGAAGTTGTCGCCGCTGATTTTCTGTCCTTAGCTGTCCCGGATCTCTTGACCTCCTCGTGGACTAAGTCAATTAGCCAATCAACCTCTATACGCGTTGTAGGAACACTTCCCTATAACATCTCATCTCCCATTTTGTCTAAACTATTGACCGTGCAAAGAGACACTGAACTATTCACCGATGCTACATTCGTTTTTCAGCGTGAGGTCGCTGACCGTCTAGTTTCAACACCAGGTTCTCGAAATTATGGGCCGCTGGCTATCGCAACTCAACTCTACGCTGACGTGTCAAGCCTAATGCATTTTCCGCCACGTGCATTTCACCCATCACCTAAAGTTTATTCGACAGCCGTTCGTCTTTCCTTTAGATCTCCCCTAGTCAAGATGACCGACCCTTGTCTCTTCGAGATGATGGTTCGCAGTTTGTTTACCCAACGTCGAAAGACTCTAAACAACGCACTCAAACCTTTCGCTGACTCGATATCCCGATCGGCACCTGAGGTTTTAGAGTCAGCTAATCTTGATCCAACTCGACGGCCCGAGACGTTGGAACTACCAGAATTAGCTAGACTTGCAGAGACTTTCGTTTCCACAAACCCCTAAAGCTATGCTATAGTTTTTAGTAATCTCGCCCAGAGGCCTACCCAGCAGCCTATCTGGGAGGACACGGATGCTCCGAGCCATTCTGGGAAGACCTGGCTTCCGTTGATCTGACGGACCTTCAGGTAACGTCCGCGTTCTCCGATCTCGGTAGAACGATCGACTGCCGGCAACTAAACGGTTAAGGCTAAAAAAATCTTTACCTCAAAAGTTCAACCATGCTAGGCACATCAGGAACTTCGCCTGCACTTGAGGTCATACCCCTCGGTGGAGTTGGTGAATTCGGTATGAATATGATGCTGTTCGTTTCAGAAGAAGCGGCCATTGTCGTGGATGCTGGTGTGATGTTCCCGGGACCTGAACTACCTGGAGTGGATCTCGTCATTCCAGACCTTTCTCATCTGCGACAATTCGGTGACCGCCTGGTCGCTCTAGTGCTGACTCACGGACACGAAGATCACATCGGTGCCGTCCCATATGTAGCACCCTTTATACATGGACCGATTTATGGAACACCGCTAACACTGGCACTTCTAAAGACAAAACTAGAAGAACACGGAATCGACACTGATAAGAAGTTGACACCCGTGAACCCTCGTGAGTCCATTACCATTGGTGACCTGACGATTGAATTCTTTCGTGTAACCCATAGCATGCCTGATTGCCTTGGGTTGGCCATTCATTCACCGATCGGTACAGTTATTCATACAGGCGATTTTAAGATTGACCAAACTCCTATCGATGGTGATCACATCGACCTTCGTCGACTCGGCGAACTCGGCGAGTCTGGCGTTCTCGCACTCTTTGGTGACAGTACTAATGTTGACCGAAAGGGATTTACGGGATCAGAAATTGAAGTGATAGATGCATTCAAAGAGATTTTCACCAGCACCAAAGGCAAAATTGTTGTAACAACCTTCTCTTCAAGTATTCATCGAATCCAGATTTTGATCAATTTGGCAGTACATTTCGATCGAAAAGTAGTATTCGCTGGCAGGGGTATGAAAGCAAACTCGTCGATCGCGGCTGACCTAGGCCGACTTCATATCCCACCTGGCATCCAAATCCGCGACACTCAGGTCGTAGATCATCGCCCTTGTGACGTCCTATGCATAACCACTGGCTCTCAAGGCGAACCTTCGGCTGCACTCTCACGAATTGCAACAAATGATCATCGACATATTAAACTGACCGAAGACGACGTCGTCGTATTTTCAGCGCGGGCTATCCCGGGAAATGAGAAGGCCATTAGCGAAGTTATGAACCATATCGCTCGTCGAAGCACAGAGATCATCTACGAGGGACTTAAACACGTACACGTTTCCGGCCACGGAAGCGAAGAAGAACTAAAATTAATGCTCTCGCTCACAATGCCAACCTACTTTATTCCAATACATGGTGAGTACCGTCAACTTGCTCAGCATGCCAGAATTGCCGGTCGTGCGACCAACGGTAAGTCAACACCACTGTTAGTCGAAAATGGTGATGTTCTACGATTCGACTCACTCGGTGCCCACGTAACTGGAAAAGTGCCCGCTGGTCGGATTCTCATCGACAGAACACGAACTGGAGAAATTCGAGACGAGGTCCTTAGAGATCGTCGTCATCTGGCTGGGGACGGCCTAATTGTCCCCGTTATCACAATCAATAAACAAACTGGCAGTATTGAGGGCAACCCCGACCTGAGCACACGTGGGTTCGTAGTTGACGAACGAACTGAAAAACTCTTATGTGATGTTCCAGGGATTCTAAATCGAATAATCGAAGGCGCTAGCATTGAAGAACTTACTGATCACGACCTAATAAAGGAAAAAATACAAGTTGAGCTTCGCCGATTTTTCCGTAAGCGATCTGGTCGGCGACCATTAGTGCTTCCAGTAATCGTGGAGATCTAACCAGTGTCTGGATCAACAATGTCCCGTCGAATGAGCGAATTCCTTGGTGTTACGTTTTTTGCGGTAAGCCTTGTTTTACTAATTGCTCTTGTCACCTACGATCCAACAGACCCAGTATGGTTCTTCAATACAATTACCCATACACAACCAGCAAATTTTATTGGACAAGTTGGGGCATTTATTTCGGAGTTGTCTTATCAGATCGTTGGACAGGCATCCTATCTCATTCCAGCCGTCTTTGTTGTGCTTGGTTGGCACCTTTTTTGGTGTAGAACAATTGACGCTATCTACACAAAATGTGTGGGCGTAGTGCTACTGCTTGCCTGCGTCTCATCGTTCCTTAGCCTTGCCTTTGACACCTTGGACATAGCTGGAAGAAATTTTCCTGCCGGTGGATACACTGGCTCCTGGCTCGCTTTCCACCTTTCCGAATACCTCAACAGAGCCGGTTCGATAATTTTTATCCTGACAGCTCTTTTCCTATCAATAATCCTATCGACCCAATTCTCAATAGGTCGAATGTTTGCAACGATAACGCGGACATTGGTTTCATCTTCAACGCATGGAATTAGGACGCTGAGCAACTGGCGGAATCGAAAAAGACGCGAGCGTAAGCGCCAAGATGTGGTCCGAAAACACTTAGGAAGGGTAGGCGGCTCTACTACTCGAACAGAATTACTAGCCAAGAGTCAACCGGCTGTGACACGAGTCATAGATGGTTCAGCCAAGAACCTAGACAAACCTACTGAACCCAAACCATATCTTGAGCAAATTTCATTAGCTCAGAAAACTGATCGTGGACGACTAGAAAAAAACACTCTTACAAAAGCATCGTCTACTCCTATTCAAACAACTCAAATTAAACACACGAGAGAAGGGTACTCACTTCCGCCGACGACATTGCTTGACCCACCAAAGAATGAGCAAAAGATCGACGAACGGGAATTGATGGATGCTGCACGCTTGCTCGAAGAAAAATGTCGAGAATTCGCAGTGGAGGGAACTGTATCTCAAATTCATCCTGGACCAGTAGTCACAACCTATGAATTTAAACCCGATGCTGGAGTTAAGTACACAAAGATTACTGGCCTTGCCAACGACCTTTGCCTGGCGATGCAGGCAGAATCTGTTTTAATTGAACGGATTCCTGGAAAGTCCACAGTTGGAATTCAAATTCCGAATAGGATCCGCCAACTTATTTCTCTACGAGAGTTGCTCGAGTCTGAGGCCTACCAACAATCAAATTCAAAACTGACCGTAGTGCTTGGCAAGACAATTCATGGCGAACCGTTCCTCGGAGATCTCGTAACCTTACCGCACCTACTGATTGCTGGTTCAACAGGTACGGGGAAATCAGTTTCGCTAAATGCTATGCTCACGAGCATTCTTTACAGAGCAACACCGGATGATGTCCGACTAATCCTCATAGATCCAAAGCGCCTAGAATTAGGTGTCTATGAAGATATCCCCCATCTATTAACACCGGTTGTGGTCGATCCTAAGCTCGCCTCCAATGCACTCCGTTGGGCTGTTAAAGAGATGGAGGAACGGTACAAGAAGCTCGCATCCTATGGTGTTCGGAATATTGAACAATTCAACCGTAACGTTCTTATGGCATCAGAATCCGACAACAGAAGATCTACGGCCGGTCCCAGTGAAGACTTAAAGAAGCTTCCTTATATAGTTCTCGCCATTGACGAACTTGCCGACCTCATGATGCTAGCAAGTAACGAAGTGGAGGAATCCATCGCGAGAATAGCCCAAATGGCCCGAGCGGTTGGGATCCATCTTATCCTAGCGACACAACGTCCTTCTGTTGATGTGATCACAGGTCTCATCAAAGCCAACCTGCCGGCAAGAATCTCTTTTCGTGTATCGTCCAAGATCGACTCAAGAACAATTCTCGACGGTAACGGGGCTGAGCAGTTGCTTGGCAACGGCGATCTCTTGTACCTCCCTCCAGCCTCATCTCGATTAATCCGGCTTCATGGTGCGTACATCTCAGAAAAAGAAAACGCACGGTTGACTAGCTTCTTGCGAAAACAAGGTAGCCCAGGTTTTAACGAATTAGTCACTGCGCAAGACACTACCTCTGCCTCGATCGACTTTGAGAAGGATGATCTATACGAAGACGCAGCACGGATGGTGGTCTCGACAGGCCAAGCCTCAATCTCATATTTGCAGCGTCGGTTTCGAATAGGCTTCAGTCGCGCCGCGCGACTCGTCGACATGATGGAGGCAGATGGATTAGTGACCGCTGGTCTCGGTGGAAAAGCTAGAGAAGTTCTGGTCAAACAGGATTACTTCGAAGAATTAGACGCTCAGTTGAGATGATAAAAACTTACGTTGCACTCTGTTCCGATCGTCACGGTAAACACGCCAAAGAACATCGTCGTTCTTTTGTCCAGTCTACTAATCGCTCAGAACCCTTCCGACAGCGAACCGGCAAACTGATGTGGGCCGGTTGTGTCCCAGAAATCTTGCGGGCACTCGTTATACCGTTGACATGCCTAATTGCCTCCAGCACCTTAATCTCTCAGGAAAGAGAAGCATACCAAGACAAAGCAGGACTAGCGTACGAACGAGAACTTAGGGCGACAGATCCTAAGAAACAACCAACCCTAAAAGAACTCCGCTCAGCGATCGATAACTATGAGGCTATCGTTCGCCAACAACCGCAAAGCATCTACGGTGATAACGCCTTATGGCAGGCTACCGGGTTAGCTCTTGAGACGTTCGACAGATTCCGTGATGATTACGACCTGCAGACTGCTCTTCGACTTCTTCACTGGCTTCCCCATCAATACCCGAAGAGTCCTTTCATTTCAAGGATCAAAGAACGACTCGAACAGCTCAATTCTTTGGACAAACCAGTAACTCTCAAAAACGTTCGGCGAGAACTTTTATCAGAAGTTGTGAGGATAAGCATTGAACTCACATCTGAAGTACGTTACGAACACGGTCGCTTCGATAATCCTTCTCGTTTGTTTATAGACCTAAAAGGGGCAACTTCCACTCCGGCCTTGCGTGATACTCACATCCAATTTTCTGATGACGATATCGTTAGAGGAATCAACCTCCACAGACGACCAAATGATACCGTCCGCGTAATCCTAGATGCTGTGGGTATAGCAACTTATAACGTTTTCAACCTCTACAATCCCTACAGACTAATAATCGACTGTCACCGCGGAGATAGAGGCCAATTACAGGCACGCATTGGTGAAACCGCGTCTTCAACACAAAGAACAACGGGAAAACTCCTTAAACCAGTAACGTTAGATGATCCTCCAGTGAATGCCAACGAGACACTGTCATTGGCCAGGCAACTTGGACTTAACGTCTCTCGTATTGTGATTGACCCTGGCCACGGAGGACAGGACCCCGGTGCCAGAGACAATCATCTTACTGAAGCAGATTTAGTCCTCGATATCGCTCTGCGTCTAGAGAAACGCTTAATGACTTTCCCTCAGATCGACGTTGTGCTGACACGCCGAACCAACGTGTTTGTTCCGCTTGAAGAACGCACCTCCATTGCCAACCGTGAACATGCTGACCTCTTCTTATCAATTCACGCCAATGCCAGCAAAAATCCGACTGCTCATGGCGTCGAAACATACCTTGTAAATTTCGCCCTAGATCCGCAATCCGAGGCGTTAGCAGCACGTGAAAACTCAACATCCGATAGCGCTATGTACACGCTGCCGCTAATGATCCGTGAAATTGCTCTTGGTGATAAGCTTGACGAGTCCCGTTATCTGGCCGAAATCATTCAACGCACGATGGTTGAAACACTAAAACATGCCAATCCACAATTAAGAGATATCGGAATCAAACAGGCACCATTTGTCGTTTTGATAGGTGCCACAATGCCCAGCGTGCTCACTGAAATCGCCTTTCTCACTAATCGTGCTGAATCAGAATTACTCAAACAAAATCATTACCTAAACCTCATCACGGATGCGTTGGCTAACTCAATCGTCAATTACCGAAATTCATTAAAGAACACCAGAATTATTCCAACGCAAGGCATCGTCGGTGGCTCTTAAGTGCCCCAGTGAAGTCGCTAGACTTCTTTGAGAGACAAACAACCTTCTGTAATTAATATTAAAGGTCCAAGCGATTTTGACTTGCTCCTGCACCGTTAAAAGGATTGTCAGGCCAGAACGTCCGCGCTGCAATAAGTAACGTAGCAACAAATATCCCGGCAAGGACAACAACCACTATCATTGCGCCAACAAACTTAACAACTTGCGTGAGAACATCAACAACTGTCGTTTGCTTTGTTGGTTCGTCGACATACTCATATATTGGTATGAAAGGTTGGACGACAAAATACTTGATTCTTCCAAGGCGAAACCACTGAACTATTGCAATAAAGCTCTCCTTCATTTTAGTTACCACTGTTGACTTGTTAGGGCTAACTCAGCCAAGGTTCTGACACCAAAACCGGTCGGCCCCTTTCGCTGATACGGCCGTGTCTCATCACACCATGCCGTTCCCGCAATATCCAAATGAACCCACGGTCCCTCTCCAGCAAACTCCTTGAGGAACATGGCTGCGGTACACGCACCAGCCCCACGACCACCACTATTCGCGATGTCGGCAACATCACTATTTAACTGTTCTCTATACTCATCCGACAAAGGCAGTGGCCACGTACGGTCTCCCGCCTGTTCCGCGGTGGACCGTACGAGATCGACCCAGTCATTTGGTGTACCAAAGATACCACTAGCACTCTTGCCCAACGCCACCACGCAAGAACCGGTCAAAGTAGCAATATCAACTAAGTGTGATGCACCGAGTTGCTGAGCGTACCATAGCGCATCACCTAAAATCAGCCTTCCTTCAGCGTCCGTATTAATAATTTCGACACTTGTGCCACCGGCACCAATCAAAACGTCTCCTGGCTTTATCGCTCTGCCTCCAGGCATGTTCTCAGTAGCTGGAACTATACCAATTACCCGGATAGGTGGATTCAAAACACCTATCGCGCGCATCGCGCAAATCACAGCAGCACCGCCCGCCATATCATTCTTCATTCTTTCCATACCATCTGCCGGCTTAATCGAAATACCACCTGTATCGAATGTAACACCTTTACCAACCAAACCCAGAACTGGAGAGTCCGGTGCTCCAACAGGGTCATGTTGTAAGACAATCAGGCGCGGAGATTCTGCGCTAGCCCGCGAAACACCTAGCAGTAATCCCATCCCGAGATCAGATAAATCCTTTTCATTAAAAACCTTAACGTCAATACCTGTTCCAATGACAATCTCAGACGCACGCTCGGCAAACACACCTGGTGTCAAAATGTTTCCTGGTTCCTGCACTAACCGACGCGCAAGATTTGTTGCACCTCCAAGCAACTTGCCTTTCAATACGGCAGAATTGATGACTTGTGAACTTTCATTGACAAGAATCAGAGACACCAATTGTTTTTCGGTTTCATTTTTTTTCTTATACAATCGTCCGTCAAACTGCCCTAAGCTTAGGCCTTCTGCTAAGGATTGCATTTCATCCGATGATCTCATTTTGTCTCTCGTTAGAAAGGCTACTTTAGTCACACATCGGTCACGAGCTGTCAGAGCCGCACTCGTTGCAATCTTTCTTAGACGATCTGTTGAAAAACTGTCAGGCTTCCCTGCCCCTATAAGTGCGACCCGATCCGCCTTCCATCTAGAATCGACGACACTCGTTAGAAATATTTCGTAAGGGTTACCCTTAAACTCTTCAGAATTTCTCGCTCGACTTATCTCATGTCCAGTCGCAAAATCTAATTCACCAACATCAGCTAATTCGTCATCTTCAAAAACAGGAATAACAAGTAAATCGGTATCAACTTCAGCCACCTTTGCAGCCGTACAATCAATCTGTTGTTGTTTAAGATTAGCATCCATGGTGTACTCTCGAAGATCTGTCGTTCTGTCCAATCATTACGGATTGG
The DNA here is from genome assembly GCA_965249535.1 of Vicinamibacterales bacterium. Lineage (GTDB taxonomy): Bacteria > Acidobacteriota > Vicinamibacteria > Vicinamibacterales. The sequence goes on along the minus strand of OZ252241.1, from coordinate 167,043 downwards.
AGAACTCTTTAGTTAAGCAATTGGAACTACAGCAGCAGAGTTAGTAGAATACTCCAGGTGTACCCCTAGGAGATAAAGAACCTTGACCTTCCAGCAAAAAGATCCACTCAAACCTGTAGTTCTTTGGAGCTCTACTTGGCTGCTCCTGGCCACTTTGATTGGTCTTGGCTTCCAGTCAGAAGCTCACACTTTTAGTTCAATGCGGTTAGAAGATGACCCGGACGAACGACCCTCGTTGTCTCTACGATCGTCAGCTTCTGTGGCTTTTTCGTCGTCAGAGCTCCTATTCATTGCGGAACTCAAAGGTGGTGCAGATGATTACCAAGAATTCTATTGCCCCAGCATTGAGTGGGATTGGGACGACGCCACCAGATCTGAATCGACTTATGACTGCGAGCCATACGAACCCGGAAAAACTAAAATCCAACGCCGTTACTCCGCCAGACATACATTCACGGAACCCGGTACCTATGAAATCAGATTTATGCTGAAAAAAAGAAGCCAAGTTCTCACCTACGCACGAACCAAAGTGAGAGTTCGGTACGGCCTACCCACCCGTCCATAATTTTACCTCAATATGACCTGTGCCAGGTCAGCTTCGAAGATTGTCGTGCCTATTCAAGAAAGACGATCCTTAAAGTCGCCACCTACGGAATCGAAACCAGCGAAACAAACTGGAAACTTCCACTGACCAAACGATAAGCTCTTGTCTCTGCAGTCGGTTGTTGCCCACTACCTGGACTAACAATAAGGTATAAGTACTCCGTGTACGTTGCCTCTCTAAGATCCCTGTCGGATGGTAAAGCCGTCGAAGATGGATGCGAGTGGTAAGTCCCAACAACAGAGTACCCGGTAGACCTAGTATCTCTAATGGCTGACAAATGATCTTTTGGATCGATCAAGTATCTACTGGGACTTGCTCGAAGATTCCGTGCCCGAATTGCAGATTCAACTCGTGAGGTATTCCCGATTAATAGTCCACAACATTCATACGGACTCTCTGCTCTTGCGTGTGCCGTTAGCTCTTCAAGAACCACCTGGCGAATCTGAACTGACAGCACCTTGCTTCCTACCCCTTTACACTATCCTGGCGCATCTGCGAAAGCTTCGAACGCCAGGTACCAGCAGAACTAAAAATCCGACTGATTGCCTTGTCAGATGATAAGTCATCTCTAAGTATTTGTAATTCACAAATCAAATCGTTTAATGCACAATTAACGAAGTCGCTGTTCGTAGCACAGATATCATTCCAAATATCAACTGGGCTTGACGCGAGTCTTGTCGCATCGGAAAGCCCTCTGCCTGCCAAGGCTAATCCATTAACTCCAGCCGCACTTCCTACAACGTGCATAAGAGTACTTGCCGTCAGTTGGGGTAGATGACTAATAAACGCTAGAAGTCTGTCGTGTTCTGTCGCCTCAATAACGTGTGAGTTCGCTCCTAGAGCTTTCACGAATTCAAAAAGGCGATCAAGAACGGCTGCGCTAATTCTATCGGTTGGCGTGAACAACCAGGGTCGTCCTTTAAACAGATCTGTTCGCGCAAACTCAATCCCAGCTCGCGGTGCGCCTCCCAGAGGATGACCTCCAACGAATATCAATCTTGACGGTAGCGTATTTGCCGCATCAACGATCATTCGTTTCGTACTACTAACATCTGTTACAATTGCAGACCCTTTTACATGATTTGGCAATTCCTTAAGTAGGCGAATGTTTTCCCGTACCGGGGCAGCCAGGACAACTAGATCCGCTTCAGCTAAAACAACAGGATCATGAGAGGCTACATCGATTGCATGAAGGATCATTGCCTTCTCCAAAACCTCCTTATCATCTACGCCGATAACCAAACTAGTTGGCCATGTCTGACGAACCGCTAAAGCGAGTGAACCTCCAATCAATCCAAGACCTATAACGCCGACTTTGTCAAAAATCGGCCTTTGAGTTGAGTCCTTCTCAGATTGAATGACCGGTAATCTTCGTTTTTCTTCTGACATACACAAGCGCCAAGAATATAATTGCCCATTCAAGGGATCGGTAAATCTCTCAGTTACCTCACCCTCCTCACTTCATTCAGCAACACTTCCATTCCGATCTAATCTTTACAATCGTAGAACATCAACACATACGTTCCATGTCACCACTAGAATGCACTAGCCAAGACCTCTCTGTGCTCAACTGTCTCAAGGCAAATACGTCCGCCCAATGACCAGAGCTATGATCCGAAGTTCGGCCATAAGCTGATCAAACTGGTTCGGAAACATTGATTGTGTACCGTCACTAAGAGCATGATCTGGAACTGGATGCACCTCAATCGATAAGCCATCAGCACCGGCTGCAACCGCCGCACGTGCCATAGGTGCAACCTTATCTCTCAATCCATTAGCATGACTAGGGTCTACGATAATGGGTGGGTGACTTAATTTATGGATCACAGGGATTTCTGACAGATCCAAAGTGTTACGCGTGTAACTCACAAATGTTCGGATGCCTCGTTCGCAAAGTATAACCTCAGAGTTTCCTCCATCACCACAACCATCTTTTTCCTCCTATGTAATTCATCACGACTTCTCTAGTTTCTTTGGTTCTTCCTTCCTCAGTGACAGGTACTCGATTCGGCGTGTCTCTTCAATTATTTCTTTAAACAATCGAGTCACCGCTCCGCTATCTAGTGGTCCAGAATTAACCGACCGCACGTTATCTAAAACCTCGTTTTCTCGACCACGTTGTATAGCCTCCATACCGAGCGCGTCTTTTAAATTACCAATCTCCAGAGCATGAGAGCTTCGCTCGTTCAATATCCGAACAAGTTCTACGTCGAGTGCATCGATACGTACCCTTAATTCTTCGATTCGGTTCTTATCAACTACTCCCTTGTCGCTCAAGTTAGACAGACCCTCCTATTGCCCTTCTCTATCTAATTGTGCAGAACGTCTTACCTTCTTAAATTAGACTTTAGATTCCTCGCCTTTGAGCCAGCGCACGTAGCGTGAAACTCTCTCTGGCAAGTCACTTGATTCGGCGCCAGTCGCAATAACATTCACTAGTCCACTACCAACAACTGCCGCATCAGCCAACCGTCCGACTTCTCGTACATGATCAGGACTCGACATGCCAAAGCCCAAAGCTATCGGTAATGATGTAACCTCACGAATACGTTCAACTAATATCTTGGCATCATCTGCGATATCGGTACGTTCGCCCGTCACACCTAGTCGAGAAATTCCGTAAAGAAATCCCCTGCCAAGACTCGCTGCCCTTGCGATCCGCTCTCTCGTCGTGGTTGGACTTAATAAAAATATTAAATCGATATCAACACGTTTAGTCGCTTGCCATAATCCTTCCGCTTCCTCGATTGGAAGATCCAAAACGAGAACACCATCCACTCCTGATTGAGCCGCCCGTTCGGTAAACTTCTCCAGTCCAAATCTTAATATTGGATTCGCGTATGTAAACAAAACAACAGGTGCAATAAGTGTGCTCCGCAAGTTTCTAATTAGATCCAGAGTCCACGTTAATGTGGCTCCAGCCGCCAACGCCCTCTCTGAGGCGCGTTGGATGACCTCGCCGTCAGCAAGCGGATCGGAAAAAGGAACCCCCACCTCAAGAACATCTACTCCTGATCGATCAAGAACTTCTAAGATCTGACTAGAACGTTCACAGTCTGGATCTCCCGCTGTTACATAGGTGACCAGGCCTGGACACTTATTATTCCGTAACCTTTTGAACGTGTCGTCAATCCGAGACATTGCTCATAACCTTGTGTCTTGATCCTTTACAATCTGCACGTCTTTATCTCCACGACCTGAGAGATTCACAAGGAATGTCTTTCGGGGTCCTCCAGTCATTGAAACCTTGCAGATATAAGCTAATGCGTGCGCCGATTCTAAAGCAGGAAGAATTCCCTCAAGTCGACACAAGGTCCTGAATGCCTGTAACGCTTCCTTGTCAGAGACCCATGTATACTCTGCCCGACCTAAATCCCGTAACCAGGCATGTTCTGGACCAACCGCAGCATAATCAAGTCCCGCAGATATCGAGTGCGTTCGCTGAATATTTCCGTGAATGTCCTGCAGCACGTAACTCCGTGTTCCCTGAAGCACACCCGCTGTTCCTCCAGCAAATCGCGCAGCATGCTCCCCAGGGACAATACCCCTACCACCTGCTTCGACCCCAACCAATCTAACCTTCGGTTCATCCACAAAACCGTCAAAAATCCCAAGGGCATTGCTTCCTCCTCCAACACACGCGACAACTACATCAGGCAATCCACCAACTTCCGCTTCGAATTGATCTCGCGCTTCACGACCGATTATCGACTGAAACTCTCTCACCATCAAAGGATATGGATGGGGACCTAATACCGAACCAAGTAAGTAATAAGTGTCCCGCACATTGGTAACCCAGTCTCTCATAGCCTCGCTTATGGCATCTTTAAGGGTTCGGCTTCCGCTCTTTACTCGTTTAACCGATGCCCCAAGCAATTCCATACGAGATACATTTAGGGATTGTCGTTCCATGTCTTCTGCACCCATGTAGACATCGCATTTCAAGTCGAGCAGCGCACATGCGGTCGCGGTTGCTACTCCGTGTTGCCCTGCCCCTGTCTCGGCCACTACTCGCCGTTTCCTCATTCTCACTGCTAGAAGTGCCTGCCCTAGTGCGTTGTTTATCTTATGGGCACCGGTATGGGCGAGATCTTCACGCTTTAGATAAACTCGCAAACCACCTAACGACTCTGAGAACCGTCGAGCTTCACACAACGGCGTTGGCCGCCCCACATATGTACTCAACAATCGCATTAACTCATCTCGAAATACTGGATCTTTACGCGCATTGAGGTACTCTCTCTCCAATTCCTCCACCGGTGCTACCAAAGTTTCTGGTACAAACTGACCTCCATAAGATCCGTAATATCCACGAGCATCCGGATCTCTACGTCCAAAAAGTGATTCTTTAGATGCACCTATCCAGAAACCCATATATCAGTCACCCTCATCGCTTCTGTGTTCTCTGTCCCAGCCTCAACCTACTCCCCCAAAGCTAAAAGAACCCTGTCAACGAATAGAAGACTATTAAGTATCTGCCTCGTGAACAGCTTTAAAAAACTTTTCTAGGCGGTCAGCATCTTTGACACCTGGTCGTTCTTCTACGCCTGAGGCTACATCTACACCGCACGGCCTTACTTTCTTAATCGCCTCTACAACGTTCTCTGGACACAATCCACCCGACAAAATAATCTTACGCCGTCTTGAAATCTTAGCTGCCGCACTCCAATCAATGGTCCTTCCAGTACCACCAATCCATACAGGATCATGGTTGTCAAGCAGTAAGGTTACACTTGAGGATGTCCTTCCGACTTCATCGAGACGATCTTTCGTGATCTGCATGGCTTTGATTACCCGATGAGGTAATTTCTCACAGTACTCAGTTCCTTCATTTCCATGAAGCTGTACTGCGCCAAGTTTTACAAGACTAGCTACACTACACACGTGTTCAAAACTCTGATCTACAAACACTCCAACTGGTGACAACCATGGAGGTAGCGAAGATACAATCTCCTGAGCATGATATGGATCTATAAATCTTGGACTCCGGGGCCAAAAAATAAACCCAACCATTGATGCACCGAATTCTGCTGCCAGCAGCGCATCCTTGAGTTGTGTTATACCGCAGATCTTGACTCGCGGAAGATGTCCCATATTCACTACCTTACGTCTCACATAGCATCGTCAGTTACATCGATATGACAAATATTCGATTGAAGCATCAATAAATTGATCCACCTGATCTATAAGTTCTTTATTCACGCAACAACCTATCCTACGACTGTTGAACCTTGACTTAACAGCGCACGCAATGTTTGTCCAGGATTCCCACTTGTCATCAAGAACTCACCAATCAAGAATGCGTCATATCCTATCTTCCGTAATCGAGTTAAATCTTCTGCACTTCGAAGACCACTTTCAGCGACCGATATAACCCCATGCGGTATATTTGATATAAGAGAATGGGCCACATCAAGATCAACCTCAAGAGTTCGAAGATTTCGATTATTGACTCCTATAATGGTTGCACCGGCATCAAGTGCCCTTGCCTGTTCAATCTCATCGTGCACTTCCACGAGTGAAGAAAGATTAAACTCCGCTGCGGTTGACACAAGCCGTTTCAACATTTCTTGATCTAGAGCGGAAACAATCAATAAAACGGCATCTGCACCAGAAGCCCGCGCCTCGAGTAACTGGTATTCACAAACGATGAAGTCCTTACATAATAGTGGGAGTTCAACCGTTGACCGGACAGTTCGAAGATGATCCAGGGACCCGTCAAAAAATGCCCGCTCGGTCAACACCGAAATTGCTGACGCTCCAGCACCTTCGTAATCAGTCGCCAACCGCACAGGATCATATTCCAGACACAATACCCCTTTTAAAGGAGACCGCCTTTTGCACTCCGCAATCACATTCAATTTACTAGCATTAGATACTGCCGAACGGAATTCCTCCCCTCTTGGAACCATCAACTCCGCGAAACGTTCGATTTCCGCACGCGATCTTTGTTTAGTTCTAATCTCAACGCTTCGTTTCGTAGCGGAGACGATTGTCTCTATAAGGTCACCTTGCATATCACTCACAACTCTATGATCTTCCGTTCGGTTCATGCCGTCACAATATTCACGCCTTGAGAATACTTAGCCATTTTTTCTAGCGTAATAACGGCTCGACCACTGTCTATAGCATCAGCTGCCAACTCAAGACCCTCATGGACTGAACCAACACGCCCCGCCACAAATAGAGCCGCGCCAGCATTGAATAGTACGACCTCCCGTGGCTCACTGCGCTCACCCCCCAAGATCGACTTTGCAATAACCGCGTTTTCTTCTACTCCGCCTCCGGTCAAAGAACTAAGTTTTACTTGTTTTAATCCAAATTCTCTCGGATGGACGTAGAAAGTGTTAACAAATCCACCTTGGTATTCTGAGATCTTCGTATATCCAGTAGTCGAAATTTCATCCAGTCCATCCGCTCCGTGAACAACCCACACACGGTCAGAACCTAGCAGCCCAAGAGATCGTGCGACCAAATCAGTTAGTTCAGGGCGTGGTACCCCAACCAATTGCCTTCGCGCCCCAGCAGGATTCGTAAGGGGACCCAAAAGATTAAACGCCGTCCTTACTCCCAAATCCTTACGAGCTTTCGCAGCGTGTCTCATCGACGGATGAAACGTTGGCGCAAAGAAAAAAGCAATCCCAACTTCTTCAAGACAATGTTCAACAAGTGTCACCGGTAGGGAAAGTTGCACACCAAGTGCTTCGAATAAATCAGCGCTTCCGCATCGACTTGAAACCGAACGGTTACCATGCTTAGCGACACGTACGCCACATGCTGCTACAACTATCGCCACAATTGAGGACACATTAAAAGTATTCGACCCATCACCGCCCGTTCCACAGGTGTCGAACACATCATGAAAAACGCTCTCAAGATGCACAGCACTTGTCCTCATGGCTTGTGCAAGACCAACGATTTCAGTCGGTTTCTCTCCCTTCATATGAAGTCCAATTAATAGGCCAGAAATTTGTGCTGGACTGGCACGCCCTTCCATGATTTCAGTCATTGCCGCAGCTGCCTCTTCGATCGTGAGGTCGTTATGCCGGTACAATTTATTAAGTAATGTTGCAAACATCATAATTCCAAAAAATTACGAAGGATATGTTTACCTTCTACCGTGAGTATAGATTCCGGATGAAATTGAACACCATGCAACGGCCACGTTCGATGACGCATACCCATAATGATCCCCTCTTCACTAGCGCGTGCACAGACCTCCAATTCAGCCGGCCAATTATTCTCAGCAATGGTTAAAGAGTGGTACCGCCCAGCTATTAATGGACTCATTACATCCTTAAATATTGTTCGACCATCATGCTCAATCTTTGAACACTTCCCATGTACTAGCGATGGCGCCTGAACCACGGTGCCGCCAAACGCAAAGCCGATTATCTGATGCCCGAGGCAGACGCCTAGAATCGGAATACTAGAACCCAACTGCAAAACGACTTCAACTGATATACACGAGTGCTCGGGTCGTCCAGGGCCTGGCGAGAGAACTATCCGTTCGGGTTCCAATCTTCTTACAAACTCAACATCCAAATCGTCGTTTCGTCGAACAATAATCTCAGCACCCAACTCACCCAAGTACTGGACGAGGTTGTACGTGAATGAGTCGTAATGATCGATCACCAATATCATCACAAAAGCCTATTACGGATTCCCTTGCACCCTAACGATTTGATCAATCGCTCCTAGTTTAATCCTATACTTCAACTAGTCTCATTACTTTGCTTAACATCATCGTCGACTCTGTTTTTAACACAAGTTATTAACAATTTCTCTTATCGAGTAATCCGAACACATTCCATCTCAAGGTATGCCGTGAGCCATCTCTAATGCTCTAAATAATGCCGATGCCTTGTCACGAGTCTCCTCATATTCAGCGGCCGGATCAGAATCAGCTACAATCCCTGCACCAGCTTGAATGAACGCACGCTTATTCTTTATTCGAATCGTACGAATTGTGATACAGCAATCAAGATTACCGGCAAAATCTAGGTATCCCACAGCACCCGCATAAATCCCTCTACTGTTAGGCTCAAGTTCGCTAATAATCTCCATCGCCCTGATCTTAGGAGCTCCAGAAACCGTACCTGCAGGGAAGCATGAAGCAAGGGCATCAAGACTATCCCTGCCTTCACTTAGTCGACCTTCTACTCTAGACACAAGGTGCATAACGTGAGAAAAACGCTCCAAATCCATAAACTGTGGAACTCGAACTGATCCGTATTCAGAAACACGACCGAGATCATTACGACTCAAATCGACAAGCATCACGTGTTCCGCTCGTTCCTTTTTACTTGATCTCAACTCTGCCTCTAACCGAGAATCCTCCGTTCCCGTTCCACGTGGTCGTGTTCCTGCAATCGTATGTGTTTCTACTCGCTTTCCTTCAACCCGAACCAACATCTCAGGCGATGATCCAACTATGGTCAATGCTCCCATGCGAATGAAGTACATGTAGGGAGAAGGGTTCACATGTCGTAGCGCGCGGTACACAGTGAAAGGGTCGACAGACAAGGCTACCTCGAACCGTTGTGATAGTACTACCTGGTAAATATCGCCTGCACTAATGTATTCTTTGGCTTTTCGTACACCTTCTTCAAATTCCTTCCGGGTTGTATTCGAGTGAATCTTAGGAAGTCCAGAAACTCCAAGCGGATTTTCAGAAAGAGTGCGCTCCAGTTCTCTTTCTAGAAATTGAATCTTAGCGCACGCAAATTGGTAAAGCGCTTCAATTTGTTCGCCTGAAGTAATACGAGCATTTGCAATAATCAAAATCCGGTGCTTGACATGGTCGAATGCGAGCACGATATCAAACCACATGAATCCTGCTTCATCATCCACATCATCGTCTTTTTTCGGAAACTTATCCCAGACCTTCTTTAGTGACGGTTCAAACCAACATGCCGCCTCGTAACCAAAATAGCCAACGCCACCACCGGTAAATCGTGGTAGCCCTGGAACTAATGGAGAATGAAACTCTGCCATAAGATCCTTAAGCGTGACCATAAACGAATCGTCCCGTTCAGTAACAGTAACGCCACGTTCAAGGACAGTTTTACCTCCCTTTGATCGAAGAATAAGAAATGGGTCTTTACCAAGGAATGAGTAACGCCCAACTTGCTCTCCACCTTCTACACTTTCGAAAAGAAATGCATAATCCGAATGTTCTGCGATTTTGAGAAATGCCGAAAGTGGTGTAAGCAAGTCCGCCAAAATTTCCTTGCAAACAGGCACAAAGCTTCCCTGTTGAGCAAGCTCGGCAAACTCCTCATATGACGTCTGATGCATGTTTAATTTACCTGTCTTCCTTAAATCGTCGCCGAGTCATCCCATACGTCTCAATGCCGCACTCCTGAGGACTTCAGTCTCTGGACGCTCACCAGTCCACCACTCAAATTGTCGTTCTGCTTGGGCAACAAGCATGTCAAGTCCACCAATTGTTTGACATCCTCCCAACTCAGCTTCTTTGATTAGCCTTGTTCTGAGGGGATTGTAGACGAGGTCATAGACGAGACGTCCATCAAGTATGATCTCTGGGGCCGGGGTTTGATCTACATGAGGAAACGTTCCAACAGGAGTCGCATTCACCAATAAATCCCAGCTTCCTTGTCTCACTGGAAGCGCTTGAGCCTTTCCTCCTACCAGCTGAGCAACTTTAGTGCTCCTTCCAAAGTTTCGGGCATAGATCTCAATCTTCGCTCTTCGTGAAGCAAGAGCAACAGACACTGCCCGCGCAGCTCCACCAGAACCAAGGATAGCCGCTCTAACACCATTAAGATTTACGTGACTCAACGGTGCTAGAAAACCTGAAACGTCAGTATTCAGGCCTTGCCACTGTTGTCCATCCATACGTATGGTGTTGAGCGCTCCCACGGTTCGACTAACATCGTCCACCTCGGCAACCTCTTTTAACATTTGCTCCTTGAATGGAGCCGTGACACTAACGCCACGAACGTTGAGGGCTTTAGCAAAATCCACGAAATCTTCTACGTCTTTGGCTTCAAAAGGTACGTAGCATGCGTCCCGGCCTATTGCATCAAATCCTGCATTGTGCATGGCAGGTGACAACGAATGTAGTGATGGTGCCCCCAAGACACCGTACACATCGGTTTCCTCTGTTATTTTTCGAAACCTAAATTCCTCCAGCAACCGCTCTGGTTCAATCTGCCCTGGCGCGACACCATCACCTGCGTACGTCCAGCACGACCCAAACTTTCCAGCCAATATACGGGATACTATTCCAGCCACACCCATAGCTATGAGCACAACACGAGAACCCATTGGAGTTTTACGTCCTATTCTTAATAAGGAGAGCGCATCAGATAACCTGTTGGCAAAAACAGCTAATTTTACGACTTGCGCACCGGTCGACCGCATCGCCAGATATCGATCAACCAGGTCAGTTGGTGTGCCATTAAAGTCGTGCATTGATAAGATAATATTTTGCCCTCCACGTTCTCGTACCGACTTATCAAAACCTGCTTGCCACTCCACGTCGATGTATTCAGCTCCTAAATCAAGAGCCTCAAAGAGAAATTTATGCCGTTCCTCCTCCGAACCCCTAAACCATCCCCCTTCCCAACTAGGTCGGCACGTAATGATCACCGGCCGTTGTCGGTCAGCCAATGCTCCAGCCACATCTGGATCACTCACTGAATCCAGACGAAGCTCAACAAGATCAGCTTCCTTGATAGCGTCCCGCTTCGCACGTAATTCACGCATTGTAGGGGCCGATACCGTTACACAGAGTTCTGATCTGAAACTCATAATTTGTACCAAAAAAAACCCTTCAACCATCTTGGCTAAAGGGATTTGATTCGCCTTTCCATTAATTGAGTCTGGCTCTACGTCAGCGCGAACACCCCCCAGTCATCAACTCACACCTATACTCGTATCGCCACCACCACCATAGACGAACCGACAAGTCTTCGCCGCGTGCGGCTCTATTATTCAACATCAGTAAACCCACTAACGCCTAGTGTTATATAGATTCAAGCCGCTGACACGTTACCAGAGGGAGACGTTCAATGTCAATTCTCACTCAAACTTGTTTCGAACACCATTTTCAATTTAGGCCTTTTCTCCTTGACCATTAAGTATTTCCTTCGTTATAAAGGCTTTATAAGTTTTCTAGAAGACATAATAGAACGGAACTGAAGCACGCCAACCAGGGCTGGGAACTTGACCAAACATTCTTCAAGCCTTCCATGTAATTACCAAAATCTTCGGACTGCCTCGTGCTCTCCAAGCATAATAGCCGCATGTTTCCTTGTATTTCAGCTGATTTCACTGTCAGCAACCACCAAACGGATGCCGCTAGACGAGATCGAACCTGGCATGGTCGGCGTCGGCATCACCGTCTTTGAAGGCACGCTGCGGGAAAACTTCAATGTTGAAATCATTGGCGTACTTCGAAACGCAAGTGGACCGCACAGAAATCTTATCCTCGTAAGGCTGGAGGGTGGACCACTCGCAGAAACTGGCGTAATCCAAGGAATGAGCGGAAGCCCCGTATACATTGATGACCGATTAATCGGAGCTGTGTCGTTCTCATTTGGTTCATTTGCGAAAGAACCAATTGCAGGAGTTACGCCGATCGAAGAAATGATTTCAGACGGTGCAAGCCTAAATTCTCGACGAACAAATCACAATACGAGATTAAGTAACCCTTCAGCGCAGAAAGACCTAATGAGTCTAATCCACCAGGTCTTTCCCAGCAGCCTACCCTTCGCCAAACATGCATCAGACATCCAAGCACTTGGCTTATCAACTATGGCCGCTAGACATCTGGGAGTTCTCCTTAGGCCGATCGCGACACCGCTTGTAATGACTGGATTCCATCCAGAGATTAGGACTCTTCTCAGCTCAGCATTTAACACCCATGGTTTTACAACGCTTACGGGAGGTTCTTCATCTTCTCCGCGCCTTACATCTACGGAGCCTCTTCAGCCTGGTGATGCAGTCGGTGTTAGTCTCATAAGCGGTGATCTTACAATGCTTGGCACAGGCACTGTCACGCTGGTTGAGGATTACCGCTTATACGCATTTGGTCACTCTTTCTACAATTTGGGAACCACTCAGTTTCCGATGACTAGGGCTTACGTTCAAACTCTATTGCCAAGCCTTGCAACTTCGTCAAAAATTGTAACTGGTGGCGCTGTTGTCGGTTCCTTTGATCAAGATCGCGCCACCGTAATAGCGGGAACACTAGGCAAAAGTCCAACCCTAATCCCAATTAAGCTCTCACTCACTTCGGACAATTCTCGTCGAACGGAAACTTTTAATTTTCAGGTGATAAACGATCAGTTGTTCACTCCACTGTTAACCCAAATGGTTATTCTCAATACCCTGTTCTCGTACGAACGAGAATTTGGTGCCATAACCTTCATAGTTAAGGGTAAGGCCATTTTCAAAGGTCACCCTGACATTATTTTCGATGATGTCTACACGGGTGGCTCACCAGCGGCTCGAGTTGCAATCTCCGCTGCTGCACCTCTCACTGTCCTTTTGACTAATCATTTTGAAGCCCTTGAACTCGAGGCCATTGAGATGTCAATTACCTCAATCGAAGAACTTAGAACTGAAAACCTGGAGCGAGTATGGCTCGACAAATTACGTCCCAGAGCCGGGGATATTCTCCCACTCAAACTAACTACCCGCACCTACCGTGGTGAAGAGGTGACTCGAACACTGATGATTCCAATTCCAACCCACACAAAAGGCCCCTTGTCACTTCTAGTCTCAGACGGTGTCCAGCTGGCTGAACGTGAACGGCGTCAACTAGGTGACTCGAGCGGCCCCAGGAACATCCAACAAATGATTGACTCACTTAATGAAAGACCTAGAAGCAACCGCTTATATGTTAAATTGCTGAGTGCAGAAGCAGGAGTTCTCGTCAGTGGAGAAAGACTTAGCGCGTTACCAAGTTCCGTGCTCGAGATCTACGAAACCGACCGCAGTAGCGGAAGTTTCATACCCCTTACGAGTGCCACACTTCAAGAGTGGGAACTAGTGACCGATCACTCTGTTACTGGGTCTCGTCTAATTACCATTGATCTAGAGTCTGAGTAATAGTCTGCCCATCCTATGCTCTTAACGAACTTGTTCGCAGTCATATTTCAACTAAATATACGTTCCATTCGTGCTAGAGAAGAATCTGGACTGTTGCTCAGAATCAATTCACATGCAATGGATTAACCTCATTTCAGACAATTTCTCTACACCAACTAAGGAGCGACCACAAACCCACTTCTAAAGAGCGTATCATCGCTTCATAACATCCCTATGAATACTCAACACACCGTAATTCTCTCGGTTCTAATAACGTTGATATTGACCGTGACACTTGGTCTCACAGCTGGACCCGCCTTCTGGCGAGTTTCGACGATAACCGAATTTCTTGAGGGTGATGTTACAAATCTTTCGATCGACCAATACGGACGCGTAGCCCTTGGCCAACGAACCGAGGTTGTATATGAAACGACATCGCCCTTTCTATGGACAGTCATAGCCGGACCAGCGGGAGAACTATGGACTGGAAGCGGTAACGATGGCAGGGTGATCAAGATTGCGAAAGACGGTACCGTCTCAAACTACTTCGACAGCGACGAACTTGAAGTTCATGCACTAGCCGCCACTCCTAGTGGAGTGCTTTACGTTGCCACTTCACCCAACGGTCATATATATAGGGTTGAACCAAACGGCTCAGCAAGACAATGGTTTAATCCAGAAACAAAGTATATCTGGGCTCTTGCCGTCGACGGCGTCGGCAATCTATTTGCAGGAACGGGTGAAAAGGGTGCAATTTATAAAATTACACCCAATGGTGAAGGGGAGCTTTTTTACGAGACTGACGCGGCGCACATACTTGCCCTAACCTTTGATATTCAGGGAAATTTATTGGTCGGAACTGAAACACCTGGCCAAGTGCTTCGTGTTGACTCTAGCGGTCAGGCGTTCGTTGCACTCAATTCGTCATACCGTGAAATCCGGGCCCTAACGGTAGATGAATCTGGAAATATCTACGCGGTGGCCCTTAATAGCGGATCTTCGTCGGCCGCTCGTCCAATAGCCCATGCTCCCTCTACTAACCTGCAACCCTCAGTTTCCATATCAACGGAAATTACTGCATTTGTTAGCACCTCATCAAGTCCAGACGCCGAGGCTGAAGAAATAACACAGCCGGGTGGTGACGGATCCCGTGGTGCAGTTTACCGAATAACGACGGACGGCGTCTGGGACATCCTCTGGAGCTCAAACGATGACTCTCCTTACGATGTGACTCTTCATCCGGATGGTGGACTTGTGGTTGGGACCGGAAATAAAGGCAAGATTTATCGAATAACTGGTGAACCGTCAAAGATCATCCTGATGACGCAAGCCCCGGCACAACAGGTTACCAAGTTTTTCCGTAATGCAGCTGGACAAGCCTACTTTGTTACCGCAAATCCCGGGAAACTGTTAAGAATCTCATCAGAGCGTACCAGTAAGGGCGAGTACAAATCAAAGGTGCTTGATACAAAGACAGCTTCAACTTGGGGAACCATCCGATGGGCTGGTTCAACGCCTGAAGGAACCTCCATTCAGCTTTTTTCCCGCTCTGGTAACACCTCAATCCCTAATGACACTTGGAGTCCTTGGTCCAAAGCCTACACCGCAAAAAGCGGTGAACCCATCGAAAGTCCGAATGCTCGTTACCTGCAATGGAAAGGCGTGCTAAATGGAGGGTTAGACACGCCGACTTTAACATCAGTAGAAGCGGCTTACCTTCCGCGTAATCTCAGACCCGTGATAACTAGCATTACCGTGCATCCAGCAGGAACAGCATTTCTGAAAACCTTTTCAGCCGGTGAACCAGAGCTAGCGGGTCTTTACAATCAGAAGGAAACAGCCTCACGTACCAGGGCAGAGGTGCGAAAAGGTCCCATTACACAGATCAAGCCTCTTGGGCGGAAAACCTTCCGCAAGGGACTCCGGACCTTCGTATGGAAAGCCGAAGATCCTAACGCTGATCGGCTTCAATTTGACGTCCTTTATCGACGAGAGAACGAAACTACCTGGCAACTGCTTGAACAGATGCTTACGGACTCGATTTATACATGGCAAACGACGTCGGTGCCAGACGGTAGTTATCTGATAAAGATCGCAGCATCGGACGCCACGACGAACCCACAAATAGACGCACTAGTCGGAGAACTCGAAAGCACGGCATTCAGCGTCGATAACTCCTCACCCCAAATCAATATCGGGAAACTTCGTCAACATGGACAGTTAACGATTCTTCCATTTACAGTTCATGATAATCACTCCCCCATTCAGTATGTCGAATATTCCTTCGCGGCTAATAAGTGGCATCACATATATCCTATCGACGGGATTCCTGACTCACAAGTAGAGTTGTTCGAGATCTCGCTCAACGACGGTATCACTGCAGACCAAATAACGATCCGCGCCCGTGACACAATGAACAATCTGACGACCATTAAAGGTCAGTAAATCAAGGACCAATGGTTTCACGTTTCACAGAACTGATGCATGATACGAGTTGTTCGCAAGTGGTAGGAGCAATTCTCAGACCTCCAACATTTTAAAAGTGGAACATTACGATTCTACCAATGCTTAGAACAATCTGACATGTTGAAAAACTGATGAGATTGAGAATCTCGCATAGTAGAGCCTTGCATTCTAGACTAAAGAGGTCAGAGACCTCCGTTTCTTGACTTCGTAACGCCCATGCTCAACGGCATCTTCGTATTTGTCGTCATGACGTCTCTCTTTCTGGCCGCTCTGTCCGGTCAAATGCAAGAAATGACTGACTCCATTCTCACCTCATCTCGTGGAGCGGTCGATCTCGCTCTGGGATTAATTGGCACAATGGCCTTCTTTCTTGGCTTAATGAATGTCGCTAAGGAGGCGGGTCTGCTTCAAAAAATCGGCCGCGGCATCGGCCCTACCATGCGGATGCTTTTTCCGTCCGTTCCGATCGATCATCCAGCAATGAGCGCAATGATCCTTAATATCTCAAGTAATATGCTGGGACTCGGAAATGCAGCTACACCGTTTGGAATCAGGGCGATGGAAGAGTTAGACAAGCTAAATTCCCGTAAGGACACGGCCAGCAATGCCATGATTCTATTTCTGGCCATCAATACCGCAGGATTAGCCATACTACCTTCAGGCGTAATCGCCCTTCGCGCCTCAGTTGGCTCAGAGGATGCCGCTGGAATTTTTTTTTCCACTTGGTTCGCTAGTGGATGTGCCACAGTCGTGGGGGTCCTAGCAGCAATCCTTCTCTCTCGTCTTCCACATTACAGGACGACCGAACCACCTCCTCTAACAAGAAACCTAGCTGAGCAAACGGAACCGCCAACACAGCACACGACCGACATCAAACGGACAAAGCGATGGCAGTATTGGGTCGTGTTACTTTTTTGGCTCACATTTGTTCTGCTGCTAATGCACTACTTATGGTCTTCGTTCTCAGTGGAACAGCCCGAAATCCTCGTTCGTAGCGTTTTTTCTTCCTGGATACTTCCGGTTTTAGTGGGCAGTGTAGTTCTTTACGGATGGTCTCAAAATGTCAAGGTTTATGAGTCACTGGTAGAAGGTGCTAAACAAGGGTTCGAAGTGGCACTGAGAATCATTCCTTATCTCGTTACTATTTTAGTCGCGGTTGGAATGTTTCGTGCTTCTGGTGGAATTGATGTTCTTGTAAAGTATGTTGGGCCGCTAACTTCATTGATACTAATGCCTGTCGAAACCCTCCCTATGGCCTTACTTCGACCGCTAACGGGCTCCGGTGCCTATGGCCTTATGGCCGAAATTATGACAGTGCACGGGCCGGACTCCCTTATTGGCTATATGGTAAGTACGTTCCAAGGAAGCACAGAGACGACATTTTACGTGATAGCCGTTTACTTCGGTGCTATCGGTATCAAGAACACCAGGCACACGCTTCCGGCTTGCCTACTCGCAGATCTAACTGGCATCCTGGCCGCCGTCTTCATCGTCAACCTACTGTTTGGATGAACCCCACATCTGAGTTACTCAATGTCTCCGGCAGTCCATGAATAATTAATAATGCTTAAAATCTGAGCACTCTGGAGAGATTGACGCCTGGTGCGTTGTAGAATAAACTTCCCTTGCTAAACTGAGATTGAGTCTCAGTATTGTAATGTCGTCTTGCGTGATCGGTTATCGGTGACGGCTAAGGAATGGGCGCCATGCTGCAAGCATTTGTAATCACGTTACGAGAGGGACTCGAGGCGTTTCTGATTATTGCAATCAGCTTGTCTTACCTGCGTAAGAGTGGCCGCCATTCTTTGGTTAATGCTGTGCGTTGGGGAATAGCCGTATCTGTCGTCCTCAGCATTATTGCAGTCGTCCTTCTTCAAAAAGTCTCAAACCAAGCCTTGTGGGAAGGAATTCTCTCAATTGTTGCTGGCGTGCTTGTTTTCTCGCTCACGATCCATATGTGGCGCGTTGCCCACCGGATGAAACGTGACATCGAGAATCGCCTTAGCACGGCAGCCCTAAGAGCTGGTCTTGCCGCATCTCTGGGTGTATTCATTTTTACGGTCCTAATGATTACTCGTGAGGGAGTTGAAACAGCTCTCCTAATGAATGCTCTTCTCTTCCAAATACGATCACTCGAGCTGGTAGTAGCCGCAACTGCAGGGATCGTGTGTGCTGCTTTTGTGGCCTGGCTCTGGTCACGCCACAGCCATCGAATCAATCTTAGGCGATTTTTTCAAGTGACCTCTATATTCCTACTAATTTTTATCGTTCAACTCTTCGTGCATGGCTTTCACGAATTAACAGAAGCTAACGTGCTGCCATATAGTGAAGTGCTTCACTGGGCCACCGAACCGTACGGTCCAGACGGTCAATATGGTCAACACTTCACATACCTACTGGTACTGCTACCACTTACATGGCTCGCGGTTGTATCGTGGCGCTCCACAGGACAAACACATCCACCTGTTCTCAGATCTGGAGATTAATTTACTGAGATAAACCTTACGGTTTCCTTTCGCATACGGCCACATATCTTACTCACGTCGTTCAGTTACCTGTTTTATACACCTTGAAAATCTAATTCATGGACTTATGGGATACGTGAACTCTCTGGAGATATATCCGGAACATCAGTGAATTCTTTTATCGTTGATCTGCTGGGTTATCATTCAGTGCTAGGCTGCTAAAATGAAAGCCCTTTCCGGGCTCTGACAGGAGAGACATGGCCATAATTTCTCGAATCAAGCAAAGTTCAAAGACAGTTCGCCTGTTAGTTGGCATTGTCTGCACTGTTTCAGTCTCACTGTCCGCCCACCCCGTTCCGATTCCCACCGCCTACCTACATCTTTCTGGAGCCAGAGGTATGTACATACAGAGTTTGTATCTACCTCCGGTTACCAGTGGGCCCTGGGCGCCAGCCTGGAGTCCGAACGGCCAAGAGATTGCCTTCGCTATGCAAGGCAGTTTATGGAAGGTGCCTGCTCAGGGTGGTGAGGCGACACAGATCACTGCTGGATCAGGGTATGACTCTCAGCCCGCCTGGTCACCAGATGGTAAACAGATTGCCTTTACCAGAGACACCGGAGAAACGATCAACATCTGGGTTGCTGACATAGATGGTCAGAATCTGCAGCAACTTACAAACAGTGAATCATTCGCGGTAGAGCCGACG
This sequence comes from Vicinamibacterales bacterium, assembly GCA_965249535.1. Classification (GTDB taxonomy): domain Bacteria; phylum Acidobacteriota; class Vicinamibacteria; order Vicinamibacterales. The sequence goes on along the minus strand of OZ252241.1, from coordinate 147,739 downwards.
TGGTCTCCAGACGGTGAAACAATCTTATTTTCGTCAATCGACGAGAATCGAACTGTAGGGATCTGGACTATTTCGATCAAGACCAGCCTCGTCACACCTGTCCTCACAGACTCCTATCAAAACATTACACCCAAATGGTCGCCGGACGGCACGGCAATCGTACTGGTCAGCAACCGGCCCTGGGGTAAGAGAGCAATTCAAGCAACAGGTGGCATCTGGATCTATCGATTAGGTGCCGACGCCCCAGAAATACTCATCCCAGAGGAAACGGTCTGGCATGCGCATCCTAGCTGGTCACCAGATGGGGCGAAGATCGCCTACTCTTCGATCCGAACAGGGGACAATCAACTTTTTATAGCTTCTTCTGAAGCAGGCAACCCGTTTCGTATTACGTTTAGCGACGGTGACTCATACACACCAGTCTGGTCTCCCGATGGTAGCCGCCTCGCCTATATCTCCAACGCGGGAAGTCAATTCACTCTTTGGACAATCCCAGCTTTTGGTGGTGAACCGTCCGAGGTGAAGCTAACCAGTCTTAACTACCTTAACCCTGTTGGGCGACTGCAGGTCATTGTGCGTGACACCGGAACCGGCGACAACACGCCAGCTCGTGTATATTTACGCGCCGGTGATGGCAAAGCATATACCCCACTCGGTGAATTCCATCGAATGGTTACCGTAACAAACGATCACTATTTCCATACTACTGGAACCTTCCAACTCGAACTGCCTACTGGAGAAGCCACCGTAGAGGTTATGAAGGGGTTTGAATACCGCCCACAAACGAAGAAAGTAACAATCCTTACTGATCAAACCTCAACCCTCGAGTTTAACCTCGATCGATTCATTGATATGCCTGAGCGTGGTTGGTTCTCTGGTGACAACCATCTCCATATGAACTACGGCGGTCTCTTCCTTGCTACCCCAAAAACATTAATGCTTGAAGCGGACGCCGAAGATTTGCACGTGACTAATGACCTTGTCGCCAATTACTCAGGAGTTCGTATTCTTGATCTAGAGTACTTTGAAGGAGACTTACACCCGCTTTCCAAATCGAATCGGCTTCTGTATTTCAACGAAGAGTATCGGCCAAGCTTCGCTGGCCACATTTCTCTTTTAAATCTCAAGAACTTTGTTTTTCCACAATTCAATGGAATGGAAGGAACTGCACTGTCTGCACATTATCCACCTAACTCCCATGTATTAGATGCCGTACATACTCAAGGCGGAATAGGTGGTTACGTGCACCCGTACGGTGGAGAACCTTCTCTTCGAGAGTATCGTGGTGCCAGAGAATTTCCAGTCAACGTTGCGCTCCGAAACGTGGACTACTTCGATTTAATGTCCATTTGGTCTGACGAATTCGCCGGTGAACAGGTTTGGTACCGCACATTGAATCTAGGATTTCGCGTGCCCGCCTCATCTGGGTCAGATGCAATGACCGACTACTGGCGTCATCCGGCGATTGGATCGGTTCGAGTCTACGTCAAGACGGGCTCTTCTCTCGATTACGACAATTGGATCGAAGCCTTCACAAAGGGACGATCGTTTGTGACAAGTGGACCCCTTCTACTATTAAGTGTCAATGGGAGTGAACCGGGCGACGAAATAACTCTGTCGGCTGAGGAACCCTCACGGATCAGAGTCAATGCAGAAGCCACTTCTATTCTTCCAATGCAGACTCTTGATATCATTCAAAATGGGAAAGTCGTACATACCGTTACCCTTGACAACCAGCTTGAAGCAAAGGTTAGTATCGACCTTTCTGCCGACCAGACAGGTTGGATCGCCGCGCGCGTAACCGGACCAGAACATCAACATCTCCTAATGGACTCGTATGTGTACGCTCATACAAATCCTGTATACCTCGTCAAACCTGGACAACCAGCAAGATCCCCTGATGACGCCCGCTACTTCTTGAGATGGATCGACACCGTCATTGACATGATTAGAGAGACTGACCGGTTCGACACACCGGCACAAAGAGAAGAAGTGCTGCAGTTCTGGCATAAGGCCAGAACTGTCTATGCCTCTCTCGCGGAGGATGAAACTTCACTTAACCAACAATGAAACCTTCGGTGCTGCGGTACCGCTGCACCACTACAGTCTTGCCGACGATAGAGTAACTACTCGCTTTTGGGAACAGCCTTCATTAAGAGGCCAAGTGCGCTCTTTAATCCTTCATCACCAGGACCCGCTCCCTTGTAATGTCCCAATCTGACGACCACTAGATCGTGTGACGGAATGATGAACGTTTTCTGATTCCCAGCACCAGCCATGTAGTAGGCCTCTTGAGGTATCGGATATGTACTTTCTCCATTCACCCAAAAAAACCCGCCGTAAATATTCCGTCCATCGGCTTTCCATGCTGGTGCGACTGTGCTCACAAATTCCACATATCCCTCAGGCAAGAGACGCTCGGCCATCCAGATGCCGTCCTGAAGATAAAGATTCCCAAGTCTAGCCCAGTCACGTGCCGAACCAAATTCATAACCTTGAAGTAGAAAGTTTCCATACGGATCCGTTTCGATCACCATGTTACGAATTCCGAGTTGATCGAAAAGCGCACGTTGGGGAAATAAAAGATACTCCCAACCTTGTTTTTCAACACCGAGACGAATGAGATAATTGATGAGAACAGGATCTGAATTACGATAGCGGCCAACGGAATTCGGAGGCCATTGCTGAGGTCGAGTTGCAGCCCACTCGAAGGAATTTATGCCGCCAGTATAGACGTAAAGATGATCTGGATAACCTTCTGAGGGATCAAAATCAGGATCTGATGGTGACCGAAACCTCAATCCACTGGACATTCGTAAAATATCAGCTATACGAATCTCGGACCGCGGATCACCTGTCTCTCCCCATTCCGGCACTGAAGCAGAGTCCCACAACCTATAAACACCTTTCTCTATCAGAATGCCCATGAGGGTAGCAGTCAAACTTTTACCCATGGACCAGCTCTCTAATGGTGTGTGAATGTCTATTCCTTCACGATAGCGCTCACCAATAATGCGTCCCTTCCACGTAACAAGAAATGCAGCCGTCAAGCCTTCCAGTGGGTCAAACGCCGCATCCACTGCCTTAGATACCGCATCACGATCGATTAACGATGAAACAGGCTCCTTAGATAGAACATCTCCCATGGGCCAAGGCACCGTTGACGCATCAGGAAGATTATCTTCTATTGTAACTGGTGTGAAATACACCGAATCCGTACCGACAGGTAGGGTAATACATCCTTGATCGCCGACACGCATAGCTGTTCTGGTCACTCCGTTAGAAAGTGTCAGATGGACAGCCTCGTTCTCTTCATCTATTACACGTTTCGCTATTTTTGAACGTTCTTCATATGGGCTTGTAAAGTAGCCTATAGTTTCCTCAGCGAAATCAGCATCAAGCCCAGTAATAAATACAGCTGAACATAAGATCTTCGCAAACCCAGATGCGTGATGGACACTTGGATCACCAGGAGGAGGCACATAATCACTGGCCAATTCTAAAGATTTAGCTCGAGCCAGCATCTGCTCCTGACCTTGGACATTTAACTCATTTGGTTCGCTGCCAACAACGTTTTCTCCACTCATCAAAATCAAAACCATAACCAGCCAGCCCAAGAAAACTGTGACCGGATTTGTAATTTTCTGATTCATTGGACATCCCTCAAAACTCTATGGAAATTAAATTGCATCTATATCTCTACAACCACTTCGTTTCAAATGAATGTTTACCATCTCCGTAGATGAGATCACCATATGCCTCCCACTCCATAACGGACTTTGACCCAATACCTCCCTGCATAAGCACAATTAAATTCTCTCTTAGCTGTGTGAGTGTAGTTGGCGCACTTAGAACAATTTGAACCGCCGGTTGCCTTAGACAATATTGATAGCAATTCGGTGCCGTTGGAACGGCCCCCCTCCACTTAAGGTGACCCCTCAACAGGGTTTGCCATCTTGTAGCCGTAAACGCCACCACAGGCACCCCAGCCTCTAGAGCTGCCGGAAACACCGTTTCAGTAGCACGACGATGAGCCATGTTGAACCGATGCATTAGTACGTCAATTCTACCGTCGTTAATAAGACGTAATGCGAGCTCACGGCTGTGAGTTGTTACACCGACGTATCGAATAACTCCATGGCGTTGCCATCCACATAACACATCCAGAACACCACCACGATCGATGATTTTACCAATGTCATCCGATGGAGAGACGTAATCCACAAAAAATATATCCAGAACATTTACACCTAGCCGTTTCAATGTCGATGAGAAAAATCTGTTCAAGTCATTCTCAGTCCGCAACGTTGAACCCGTGGCAATGATGATATTCTCTCGTGATTGCTGGAGCATAGAAAAAAACCCGCTGGCCACCGACTCTTCATTTAAGGAGTAGAAAAAGAAAAGTTAACACCCTTTAGATAAGCAACTGGGACACACTTGCTTCGATGATCGGGGTACACAGCCAATCCAAGGGGTTGTGCTAATTCACCACAGAGAGTTGTTATACTTTTTTCATTCGTTTCCCTCATAATTACCTCTTCCGTGTATTCCAAAAACTAGAACCTAGTGTCTGCAATTTTGAATTGTAGTTCCAGATTCTGACTAATCTAAAGCGAACACAGAGATAAGAGATATACGACTGGTAATTCCTTGCCTGATTTCACAACCTGATAGTCTGTTATTCCGTCAGTTTACAATGTTTAACAAGTTGACATATTATAGAAGACAGGGGGTGATCCGCTTCCGTTCGGCTAACGCCTATTGCCAGCTCTGCGAATTAAGATTCTCGAGTTAATTCATATAGATTGGGTGCTTCTCTTTAATTAATCTCCCTCTCAACAAAGAAAGCTAGAGAAACATGAAGCCGCATATCTTCGATTCTTAGGAGATCCTACTGTGAAACGTTTACTTCTGGTTGCATTAATCTTATTCATCGCGTCCTCTTGTAGTCCATCGACAAACAGTGACAACACGACAACTTCCACAGAGAGCACGACGACAAGTCCCGTGTCTTCTGAAATCAAGACGGTGACGGCTGGTTGGACAGTCACTGACTCAATGGAAGCACCAGAGAGTGCGTATTGGGATGCTGCATCTGGTTTCATCTTTGTGTCGCAGATCACAGGAGCAGCCGACGACCGTGACGGCACCGGCCGAATAACAAAATTAGAGGCGGACGGGACAATCGTTTCTCCAGAGTGGGTGGCCGGTCTCAACGCCCCTAAAGGTCTTCGTAGCTGCAACGGCAACCTCTGGATCGCAGATATCGACGAGGTCGTCGGTGTCGACATTTCGACCGGTCGCACAGTCTCGCGTATAAAGGTTGACGGCGCCTCATTTCTCAATGACGTTGCCTGTGACAAAGACGGCACACTCTATGTGTCGGACACTCTACTCAGCCGGATCTACAGGATCAAAGACGATCAGGTATCCCTCTTCGCCGAGGGTGACGACTTAGAGTTTCCTAACGGTCTGCTCGTCGAAGGTAACCGCCTAATTGTAGCTGCTTGGGGAAAACCAGAACCGGACTTCACAACTAAGGTGCCCGGTCGACTCTTCTCGCTTGACTTACAGACCAAGGAGAAAACGCTCATCACACCAGAGCCCGTTGGTAATCTCGATGGTGTCGAAATCGACGGTAAGGGCGGCTACATCGTAACTGACTGGATCGCAGGCAAGGTTCTTCAGATCACTTCGGCAGGTGATATCCACACACTGAGAGAGTTCGAACCCGGAACGGCGGATCACGCCTTTATAACAACTGGAAACGTCTTAATTCTTCCTCACATGAGTGAAAATAAAGTAGGTGCCTATGATCTTTCTGAGGTGCTCCGATGACCGAATAACTGACAACCAGGGCTACCTATGAGAGGTCGCTTCAACTAGGGCGTCCACTAGGGTAACTTGTGAAAACCCTATTGAGTTAATGGAAGGCCCTGTTGACCGATATTTCTATTTCCCATCGACCGAAAATGCTAGAAGCACATTGCCCGGCATGAAGCCAAGGCCTAACGTCCCGTAGCCAGAACTAACAAACAGCATACCGTCCACTATGGTGGGTCCTGGCCCGTTCAATGCTCCCCCACGAGCCGCAACTCCATTCACAGTGTCGTAATCAGCAACCGTATCAAAGTCCCAAATAATTTGGCCATCCTCTGTCGAATGGGCACGGATGTGCCCATCTAAACTTCCCGAAAACACTACTCCAGGAATTGCTGTTACAGCTGCCGGTTGCCCAGTGTGGCACCCTTCACGTGTGTTGCACGTATCTTGTACGGGTGGAGCGTCCCATACAAGATCACCATTCATTATCCGAAGTGCCTTAAGGCCGCCTGCTTCACCAGGGTCTTTCTCACGAGCGTCTGAAATCGCAATATAAACGAGCTCTCCATCTGTTGCGAATCCCCATTCAATCCCTCCAAGAATGCCGCCATCTGATACTCGAGTTTCCCAAAGGATCTGTCCCATTTCTGGATTGAGTCCATACATCACACCGGACTTTTGTCCAGCAAGCAGTAGAGGCTGTCCGTCAGCGGTAGTAGTAAGAACAGGTGAACTACCGTAATCAACATCGGGCCCTGCTGAGTCAGGACAATTCGCCCGGTCAATTTCTGTTTCTCCCATGCAAGCGCTGGTCCACGCATCACCAGGAGTTGTTTGTTGCACCCAAATCACATTTCCCGTATCCAGGTCCAGGGCCATTATCGCATCGCTCTCCGCTGCAACTGGATGTGAGTAGCTATCTCCCGTAGCAACATACAATCGATTTCGTTCAACATCGACAAGTGGAGTAGACCATATTCCTGCTCCTGAAGGTCCCCACCGCTGAGTTCCGACTATATTCTTATCCGTGGGTTGAGGCTCCTCTGGAATTGCGTAGGTCTTCCATATCTGTCGACCCGATGTAGCAGCGAGCGCAACAATGCTCCCTCGAAAAGTGCAACATTCGTACGTCGGCATTACAGTCGCTCCTTCCTCCAATGAGGAAACTGGCACATACAATCGACCTTCGTACAAAATCGGTGCAGCTGTAATTCTGGCCTCCGGGTGGTCCTCGACCTTCACTTTCCAGCGTTCCTCCCCACTCATAAAGTCAAGCGCGTAGACATGTGCCGAAGAATCGCCAAAATAGACATTGTGTCGGCCATTCATTGCTGGCCCCACGATCATGCTCGACCTTACTCCACCATTCGTTTCATACGTCCAATGAATGCATCCAGTCTTCGCATCTAACGCAAAAACTAACCCTGAGCGAGCACCCACCAAGACCCGTCCTCCTACGACGCTTGCTTGAGATCCCGAAGCAGACACAAGCGGGAAGCCGAACGCCCAACGCAACCGCAGCCTCGGAACATCCAACTTTGTCAGACCTGCCGAAACAGCTGATTGAAATCGTGTGTTCTTGAGGTTCACGCCCCAGCCGTTCCATATTGGCCCAGCAAGCGGATCGTTCGGCGGTGTTAGGTCCGCTTCGCAATAAGCGTCAACTGATAGTAATTCGATTGGCGACTTCAACGACCCAAGTGAATCACCCGCTACGTACTCTGCCACGGCCCTTCTTCCATCAGCACCCAGAGACTTCCCATAGCGCATCATAATTCCTTGGGTCAATGTCTGGTAAATCTCCTGGACCGGCTTCTCGCGGAGCAACCCAAGGGTGCCAGGTTGATTTACGCGGAGCGGGGCACGATCCATCGAATTCTTATGGCAGCCAACGCAGTTCTGCTCAAAGAGCAATTGCCCGTTTGAGGTTTCTTGCGCTACAACCGAGATGGCAAAACTATTTATGATAAGAACCAACGAACATACTCGCACCATCTTCATAACTCCTTGGCTGATAGCGACTATCTTCTTGTCAACGACCCGATGGACAAAAAGGAACCACGATTAGTCAAAATATCGGACACGGTCCTTCACATACGTGAGTCTCACGCTCAACGATTGGCCACTTCCCCCCACTCTCACTATTCCCAAATCTTAGCAAGTTTTTAGGCAATCTCATTCCTGCCCGTGCCAACCACACAAATCTCTATAACTGCCCAATTACCACCTCGCTTAGCTTTAACATTATATCCTCCTCAAAAGCCTCATTCTTTCTATAATTAACCAGCCAACCCAAAATTTTGATGAGCCTAATCTGACAGTAGGCGTTACACGATCTGGACCCTTGGCAGCATTATGGCTGTAGCGTATGATCAGGGCCAGCGGGAGGATCGGTCTTCTGTTTGTTGACTTAGTAATTTTCCTAAAGATTCCAACAAAGCTATAGGATAAGCTAGACTCCCATGGTTAGGAATAACGACCGAATACGAGCCAATGGCCATAGCCCCCGAAGCAGAATTCGTTCCAGAATGACCTCTGCGTTCGGAGTGGGATACTTGGTTTTCGTTACCGCGATCTCTGGACTTGCTGCCGGCTCCCAAACAGTTCATGCGCAGACGGACCTTGTCTCCTGGTCCGGCGATCTTTCTCCAATCGACAGAACTGATTGGAATTACGACCGAGCTGCGCATTTACTCGAGCGTGCCGGATTCTCTGCTCCACCCCAAGAAATTGAACGTCTTGCCAAGATGAGTCCAACTGAAGCAGTCGATTGGCTCATCAATTACGAATTAATCACTAACGATCACGTTCTTCCTTTCAGTCAGTCCCCAATATGGAACCCGGAGATGGATCCCTTTCCCAAAAGTAGGGCCGAGGCCGTACGGATCGCCCGTGAACGGGGTCAAGCGATGGGAGTCCCTATCCTCCCGCAAGGTGAACAGCGGCGTCTTCAACCGGTTGTCAACCAGTTCTTTTTCGGACTTCGCGCCAACGCAATAGAAACCCAGCGTCTAGCACTGTGGTGGGGCAATCGAATGTTGACCACCCATCACCCCTTAGAGGAAAAGCTCACGCTGTTTTGGCATACGCATTTCTCAACAGGAAATAATAAAGTTCGTGATACACGACTCATGTTCCGCCAAAACGAAATGCTCAGGGCTAACGCAAGTGGAAGTTTTCGGGATTTACTAATTGGTATCCTAAGAGACCCAGCGATGCTCGTCTACTTAGATAATGGTGAAAATGTAAGAGAGCATCCGAACGAAAACTTTGGACGAGAGTTGCTTGAACTGTTTTCAATGGGCGTAAATAACTATACAGAGCAAGACGTGCGAGAAGCGTCGAGAGCGTTTACTGGTTGGACGAATGATGTACTCGAATTCAAATTCGACGTCGATCAACACGACTTCGGCGAAAAAACTTTCCTGGGCCAGACAGGGCCATGGAATGGCGATGACGTCATCGATATAATCCTATCGCAACCTGTCACGGCACGATTCGTTGTGGGCAAGTTGTATCGCTACTTCGTGCGTGACACAATTGATCCGACAACGCAAAACAAGCTCGGCGAACAATTCTTTAACGATGCATATGAACTTAAACCCCTTCTCCGCACAATTTTCTTGTCGCGAGATTTTTATGGCCCAATGGCCTACGCCACCAAAATAAAGAGTCCTGTACAGCTAATGATCTCGACTTATCGCAAGCTGGGTCTAACGGAACTACCAACGATACCCGACTTCAACCGTTTAACGACTCAACTCGGACAATCGTTGTTTAATCCTCCAAACGTAGCCGGGTGGGCCGGAGGTCGCACTTGGATCACCCCGGCTCTATTGCTTCAACGTGGAAATCTTTTCAGAGGCGTTCTTTTTCCTGATACTGACTCCTTTAAAGCACCTGATCGAAGCATGCCACAAATTTATGAAAAAGTTGCTCAACGTCTGGAACGAGGAATGAACATCACCGCAGCGACCAAAGAGGGTGATGCAGAATCAAACCTGCTGGCAGATCGTGATGAAGACTATAACACTCGATACGGTGGTTACATGGGCTACGTCATGGCATACGAACATCTCCATCTCGTACCTCGACATGTTCCAAATATAGATTTAACTCAACTATTAGAGGACGCCAAGGTAGATACGGTCGAAGCGATCATCGATCATTTCGCTCTAAGATTCCTTCGTGTGCAACTCGATAGTCCTGATCGCTCAACACTAGTAAAATTCCTTCGTGACAAAATGGGTTCTGATCGAATCGAGGTTCGCGACGCACGGTTGGAGGCGGCTCTTCGAGGATTGCTCTACTTGATCTTGAGCACTCCTGAATATCAACTCGCATAGAACCTAAAAGGCAGACAAGACAAGTCTGACCCACTTCCAAGCTGAGGCATAGAAATGACCATTAAACAGCTCAGACGGTGTTCTTATTCCCGCCGTGATTTCTTAATTAATGGACTGTATGGCATTGGAATTAGCGCTGGATTGCCGCCACTTCTCAATCGAACGTCTGCCGCCTTGGCCGCCCAAGCACTGGAGGGAACCAGTATAGAAACTCATCCAGAGCGAATCTTAGTTGTTGTCGAATTGTCTGGTGGGAACGACGGCCTAAACACCGTTGTTCCATTCGGTGACGACACCTACTACAGAGTTCGTCCTAATCTTGGGATTCCTGAACGTGAGGTAATAAAAATAACTGAGGGACTAGGATTCCACCCGTCACTCGTCGGCTTCGAACACCTATACAAAGATGGCCTTGTCGCCATCGTGAACGGTTGTGGATACGAAAACCCTAGCCTTTCGCACTTCTCATCGATGGGGTTCTGGCATACAGGCGCACCGAACGCGGGTGAACCACTAGGTTGGATGGGTCGGCTCGCAGACCAGGCCTACCACAACGGTAAACACCAAAACCTTATCGTCAACATCGATAGTCGGCAGTCCCTCGCTGTACGCAGCCTGAATCATTCGCCTCTCGTTTTCAACGATCCTAAGAACTTCCGTAGAGATGGTACAGTCGAGGAAAAGCAGATCCTTTCGGCCTTAACATCGAATCGAAGCACATCGAACTCAACGCTTGATTTTTTAACGAACACGGCACAGAACGCTGAAGAAAGTTCTGAATTCGTACGGCGAGCAGCTGCGGGCTATCAGACTCCAGTGGATTACGGCATCGGTGGCTTATCAGCACGGCTGCGGCGTGTAGCAGCCCTTATTTCGGCACAGATGCCGACTCGTCTATATTACGTCACTTTTCAAGGTAACGCCTTTGACACACACGTCCATCAAGCAGATCCTCACGCCCGATTGCTTGCCTACACGGCCGATGCCGTTCGTGGTTTTATTCAAGATCTTAAGCGACTGGGACGAGCCGACGATGTTGCTCTTATGATGTTTACTGAGTTTGGTCGTCGTGTTGAGGAAAATGCGAGCTTGGGAACTGACCATGGAACAGCAACACCGATGTTCGTTATCGGTAATCGCGTTAAAGGAGGCTTCTTCGGCGACCACCCTAGCCTAACTGATTTAGACAACGGTAATCTTAAAATGACAACAGACTTCCGTCGAGTCTACGCCACAATGATTAAAGAGTGGTTAGGCTTCAACGAGGCGAAGACAATTCTTAAAGGTTCTTTTCAACCACTTGGTATCTTCACCTAGTGTCGATATTAAGCTCTCTTGGTGATGAATAAAGGTGTTGGCTTGCATTTAGCCTATAGCTGTTAGCCTTCACCGAATAATGGGGCGCCTCCGATTTTGATGCAGAGAGGCACACTCCATGGCGACACACTTTAAGATCGCTTTTCACTAAATAGATTGATGCTTAAATGCCTCGCGCAACCACACTGATGAGTATATCTCGGAGGTTCTTCATGATTTCTTTGACTAGACGCTTCCTAGTTCTATCCGTAACTTTCCTACTCCTTTGTCAACCACAGGTTCTTGCAGAGGACCTTCCGGTGGCGCAACCGGAAGAATTAGGATTGTCTGCTGAACAGCTTGGGCGTGTAAGCACCATGCTTCAGAGCTATATTGATGATGGGCGGCTTCCTGGTGCCGTAGCTCTAGTAGTCAGACGCGGAAAGGTTGGGTACTTTGAAGCGTTTGGCCATCAAGACAAAGAGTCAAACCTACCAATGAGCAAGGATTCGATTTTCCGTATCGCTTCTCAGACAAAAGCCCTAATCAGCGTGGGCATCATGATGCTCCAAGAGGAGGGTAAACTATTAATTTCCGATCCGGTAGGTCATTATCTCCCAGAATTCCAGCAGACAACTGTGGCAGTTTTTAATGATCAGGGGGGATATGACGTTGTAGAAGCGAATCGACCAATTACCATCCGCCATCTACTCACCCACACCGCCGGAATCAGCTATGGAAACGGACCTGCTAAAAATGAATGGGCTGAAGCCGGTATCCAAGGTTGGTACTTCGGTGATCGGGACGAACCAATTGGTGCAACTATCAGCCGCCTTGCCAACCTGCCGTTCGACGCCCAACCTGGCACAACCTGGATCTACGGATACGCCATTGACATTCTGGGAGCGCTAATCGAAAGTGTGAGTGGTGTCGCATTAGACGAATTCCTTGAGACTCGACTCTTGACTCCCCTAAAAATGGACGATACTCACTTCTACCTGCCTCAGACAAAGGACGATCGCCTATCGGTCGTCTATTCTGTGACTGAGACTGGTAGCCTTGAGAGGGCGCCCAACCCCGGTCACAGGGAGTCATCGTCTGGCTACTTCGGCATGATCGGTCAGGGAGCCTATGCCGGAGGACCGAGAAAGAGTTTTTCTGGAGGCGCTGGTCTTTTATCAACAGCAACCGATTATGCACGTTTCCTCCAAATGCTCTTGAATGATGGCGAACTCGACGGTGCGCGAATTCTTAGCCGTAAGAGCGTTGAGCTCATGACTGTTAATCACCTCAAAGAAATTCCGTTCCGCGATGGTGAGGGTTTCGGTCTTGGATTTTTCGTAGTCGACGATGTAGGGGCCAGAGGCATACCTGGTTCCGTTGGTGAGTTCGGGTGGGGAGGAGCCTACCATTCAACGTACTGGGTAGACCCTGAGGAAGACCTTGTTGTCGTTTATTTCACACAAGTTATTCCAGCCGGTGACCTGGATGAGCATGGCAAGCTGAGAACACTCGTCTATCGATCCATTATTGATTAGATATTTAATTAACGCAGATCTTCTTCTGTATCAATAAGATATTCTCTGACATTAGGAGTCAGTAATGAAAAAAAACAATACCCTCGTTTTGAGTGCTTCCGCACTGACTGGCCTCTTCATTATTGGAGTATTGTTGTCCTTCCCTAGTGTAAAGACACTTAGTCCTGTTGTTAGCGCAAGGGCGGAACCGCGAATATTTGAACTCAGAACGTACACTACTAACGAGGGAAAACTAAACGCTCTTCATACCCGCTTTCGCAATCACACTATGAGGCTCTTTGAGAAGCACGGAATGACAAACATTGGATATTGGACACCTCAAGAATCTCCTCTTTCAAAGAACACTCTTATCTACATCGTGTCCCATCGTGATAGGAAATCAGCAAAACAAAGTTGGGAATCGTTCATTAATGACCCTGATTGGAAAAAAGTGGCTGCAGAATCAAACGCTCAAGGAAGAATTGTCGAAAGCGTGGATTCTATCTTCATAGAAGCAACTGACTATTCCCAAATTCAATGAGTCAAACGTGGTCCTCGTCGAAAGGAATCTCTATGAATTTCTGCGAACATTGTGAAGGTCAGCGTTTCGACCGAGCGCGGATCCTAAGAAAGCTTAGAGTCACGCGGCAGAACTTGCGAAAGCGGGATAAGCAGAAGGACTCGGATGAAGCGCTCGGAGTCGCCATTCGAGCAATCCGAGCACTCGATATTCCACATCTAGAACCAATGGAAGAACTCGAAGAGCAGGTAGTTCACTGAGTTAGTGGCAGATCATAGCCAAAACTTTCCATCCTTTCTCACCTCCTCTAATGTTTAGCTGAAATCATTATCCATTGACATGCTAACCCTCTAGGTAGGCAGTGTCTGCTCCATCTCGAAATTATGTCCTTGAATGGGCGCCAATTCGACCACCTTTAAGATCATCCGAACGTAAAAACACGTTATCGATATTACCGTATTAGGAGCCGACGATTTTTTCAATTCTTCCAAACATGTGCCCGCCGAACTCACCGTGCTGCCACGTACCAGCGTACCGGTCGCCATAAAAAATAACTCTGGAAGTAAACGTACCGAGCGTCGGGATACTAAAATCTGTCAAAGTCACCATCGGCGTGTCCCCTGCCCAAACAACTGGAACGGTAACTGGGAGCGTCAGATCGACATTACCGTAAGTAATTCGTGCCATAAAACGCCAAGCGTCCTCTCCAACCTTCGTCACACTTTCGATTTCATAACGCTCAGGATTGGCCTCTAAATCACTCGTTGCTCCAATCGTGAAATGACCGACAAGAGCTACGTTTTTCATTCTATGGGTAAACCGTTCTTCCAACTCAGTCTCCTCGACACTCGTGATTCGAAGACCGCTTCTAGCAACTATTAACCCAGCCACAAACGTCATCAGAAACAGTGCCGCCACTAGAATGATACGAAAACGGACAATCAATTCACGCATACGCCCTCCATCCTATAGCCCACCGCTAACACAGTTAGGATTAACCCTTGCCTCCATTACCGCCTCCTCATCGACCACTACACACAGTAAAAACTGACTCCATTGTTAGGTCCGTTGGTTACTCTGTACAGATAAACCCTAGCAGACATATTAGGTTAGGCCAAATACTCGATGCTTCCAAATTACATGATGTCACTCATCAGAAGTTTTTGTTGCTAAATAAACCATTGCTACCCCTGATATAAGGCACAGAGCTCAAGCGCGACGTTTCATTACCTTAGCTAAACAAACTAAGCTCTCAATAATCAATTTTAAATTGATCGAGCAACTTGTAACAGGCTACGGATTCAGGATATACTGTTGATCGTGATGATAGAATTTCATAATTTCTATGGGGGTAATATGCGAAGTGTGAGTGTGTTTATTGGACTTGTCCTAATTGGCTTAACCGGCCTAGGCTGTTCGTCCGGTGACGTCGAACCGGTAGAGCCAGCAGAGGTCGAAGCACCGCCGCATGCGGCGCTAGCCGACTCTCTAACCTTCCACGCCTCCTTTGATGCGGGTACGGACGCTGACTTTGGAAGTGGTGACCGGACAATTTATTCAGCTCCCTCATATGACGAACGAGACGACCAATCTACTCCTGGGATCAGTATGGAAGCTGAAATCGTTACCGGAGCTGGTCGTTTCGGAGACGCCTTGCGCTTCAATGAAACGAACAAACAGGCCCTCTTTTATAGAGCTACGGACAACGTTGCCTACTCAACGTCAAACATGAGTGGAACAGTGTCTTTTTGGTTGAATGTTGATCCAGCTGTTGAGATCGAACCCGTATACTGTGACCCCATTCAAATAACTGATGTGGATTTTAATGATGCGGGCTTATGGGTCGACTTCACCAATGAGAACCCTAAGCAGTTCCGCTTGGGTATCTTCGGCGACCTTGAAGTCTGGAACCCAGACGATATTACTATCAACGACAATCCTGACTTTTTGAATCGTTTAATTCCAGTTGACGATCCTCCGTTCGCGAGCGGGCAATGGACGCACGTGGCCTTCACGTACTCTGGACTCAACTCGGCAGATGGTGCAACAATTCACTTCTATCTCAACGGCGAAAATCAAGGTACCCGTGAGGGAATTGCTGAGTCATTTACTTGGGACGTTGAGAGGGCTGTCATCAAGCTAGGCATCAACTACGCAGGCCTTTTCGACGAAGTAGCCATTTTCGACCGAGCGCTCAGTGACAGCGAAATAGCTGAACTTTACGGGCTCGACATGGGAGCTTCAGCACTGCACGAATAGTCCCCTGCTCTTGGTTCGACGGTTTTTAACGATCCATCGGGTAATGTCTAATTACCCGATGGATCTGACCTTTAAGTTCCGAAACTTCACATTGCCAGAGCCGTTATACTGCAATCCAAGCACACCTCTAGTGTGCCTTTCGTCGTGTACGTCAACTGTCGTTTTTCCATTCAACTTTAACAGTGAGACGATCAGCCACTGCTGATATCTCAAACTGGTTCCACTTATTCACTGTATTTGGAACAGCTGCGATCTTGCCCACCTCATTGATACTCCCTGTCGGCCAACTATCGTGTTCATCAAAAATATTCACCTCGTAAGCAGTTTTCTGCGTTATCTGACCTGTCGTTGGGGACCGAAGAAAAATTCCGCTGTTCGCAGTATCATCTATCCAAAACTCCACCTTCAACATAAAATCGACTAACTCATTGCTGGTCGCTAGAACTCCTCGACCACTCTCAGAGATCGGACTGATTGTTCCTTCAATAATCTCCCATCTGGCATCACCACGAGGGGACCACTCCTCTAGGGTCTGTCCATCAAAAAGAAGCACCCATCCTTCAGAGACCTCGCTCGGCGTTAGTATGTTCGCTTGAAACGCCCAGGCATTAGCCAAATACAGTCCAAAACCCTGGATCAATATTACAACTGAAAAATTTTTCAGGATTTGTCTCACTTATTCCCCCTCGAAAAATGTTTTTGTCACATCTACATCTCAGCCTGGCTACCTGCCAATTAATAGTAAGAATATTGACAAACGACCCGACTCATAGAATTTATTAATATCCACCAAGTGTCGAGTTCATTCATTAGAGATCGATAAACCCAGTTTATGCAAATATATGTCCATTGAACTATAAATTCACTCATAGGAAATTCATCGAGGTCGGTCCACAATTTCGTCAACCCAACTTTCTATTACGACCAGATTCGCTCGTGATGTTTCATCGCGACTGATCATTAGAAACTGGTCATCGGCTATCCAGACATCGTAGTTAGAATTGCCTTGACCGGCCGGGTCAATTTCATATGGGTCATGGAAAAGCAAACGCGGAGTAGCAGAATCGTGACTTCCTCCTGCATTCATCTCAACAACCATCATCTTGCTGTCATGGCGATAAAATAACTCTCTGCTATCACGCGACCACACGGGTTCAGTTCCAGAAACAGTCAAGAAACTACTTTCTTCACCATTGACTGGAAACGATTGAATAACTACTTGGTCATACCCTTCCTCATCTGACACATACGCTAACCACATACCATTATAAGAAAAAATTGGCGCACGTTCATTAAAACGTGTACCAAGAAATATCTCTGGGTTTTCACCTTGACCGAATATCAGAAGATCGCGCTTACGTGTTTCGGTAATCTCGTAGTAAATAAGAGTTTGACCATCTGGAGTCCACGATCCAGAAATCGAACTGTTTTTAGAACTTGTTAGTCGTTTAGCCTCTTTCTTCCCATGCCAAGGCTTACTATACAGATCATATAGACCCTCTCTATTTGACGCGAATGTGACTTTACTACTGTCAGGTGTCCAGGTCGGAAACACATTATTTCCAGCTTCAGTCAGCTTAGTATCAACACCCTGTTCAAGATTGTGGATCCATATATCCCTGGCTCCACTTCTCGTAACAACAAACGCTATTCTCTTTCCGTCTGGTGAGACACGGGGATATCCCCAGAGATCTTCGATTTCCATTAGACTTGTCATCGTACCTTCTTGATCAACCCAGCCCAGGGTTTTATTAGAAATCACTTCTGTTCCAACGTACACGAGGCGTCCGGTTGTTGAAAAACTTGCATTCATAGCTCCAGTCGGCTTGCTACTAACATCCTTCAGCAAGGACCTACTCTTCCCAACCGTTTCGAGACGATCTAAATCAAATCTTATTGCCCGTAGCGATCCCTCAGCACCATAGACTAGATGACCTGTTTGCGAATAGTGTGGGTTATAACCTCTTACAAGAACTTTGAGCTGACCGCTATTTAATGACAAGAGCACAATTTCAGAGCGTTCTAGAGGATCCATAACTCGAGTAAAAATTATACTTTCACCATCTGGAAGAATCTCTGGCCACCTATGAGCAATCTCTCCTGCATCGAAATTTGGGATCGTCAACAACTCTGGTTCACCACCATTAGACGATACCCTCCAGAGCCCACTTGTGTTTTCTGTTGTCGCAAAAACAATTGTGTCGTCAGGCCCCCAACTTACACCTCGTGCAATTCCAGTCGCCGGACCAAGATTGCAAATCTTAATGGGCGATCCACCTTTAATCGAGACTTTCTTTATTGATGTTGCTCCATCAACATAACCAATCCA
Source organism: Vicinamibacterales bacterium (assembly GCA_965249535.1). Classification (GTDB taxonomy): domain Bacteria; phylum Acidobacteriota; class Vicinamibacteria; order Vicinamibacterales. Next base: position 129,646 of record OZ252241.1, on the reverse strand, counting down.
CATACCATCAGGTGAAATGAAAGGACTTCCAGGATCATGGCCTAAGTTTTCAAAACTCCTAACATCGCCACTATCCATCCTTCTTGCAAAAAGGTTGCGTTCCCCATCAACATTTCCTGTATAGACCGTAACCATTCCGTCCGGTGTTACAATCAGACCCACTACACCTGGACTGACAAATAATGGACGCTGTTTATCAAGTTCAAGCACACTTGACACACTAACAATGCTTTCACCACTGTCAGTTTGGGCTCTGCCAATCATCACATTTGCCAATAGGAACATCACCAACACTAGAAAACAGATTCCTTGCTTACGCAAACAATAGCTTCGGTTGCTTCGGCTTACAATCATTCTAGGCAAATCGCAACAGCACCCTTCATCCGACCATCTGCGTGTTTTTATCCGACTAGGGTAGTCTTTCATACTCTTATAGATCTCCATAAAGGAATAGACCAAGAATATTTTGTAATAAATTGATAAACTTTCGACCATAACTAATCTTAATCTGAGCTCATCCTTGCTATGAACTCTGGAGGCTGTTTCAAATGTATGGTTCGATACGTAAGTACCTTAAACAGACACTTGACGAAATACATGTGTCAGGTCTTTTTAAAACAGAACGTGTCATCAACACTCCGCAACTACCTCACATTGGTGTCTCGAAAACTCAATGTCTTAATATGTGCGCTAATAACTACCTTGGCCTTGCTCAACATCCCGCTGTTCAGAACGCAGCTCACGAAGCTCTCGATCGATGGGGCTATGGCATGGCTTCCGTTCGCTTCATCTGCGGTACACAGACAATTCACAAACAGTTAGAAGATCAATTAACACAGTTCCTTGGGACTGAGGACACGATACTGTATGCCTCATGTTTTGATGCAAACGGAGGACTCTTCGAAACGATTCTGGAAAAAGAAGATGCTGTCATCTCAGACGAGTTGAACCACGCTTCGATCATCGACGGTATCCGCCTTTGTTCGGCGAAACGTTTTCGCTATAGAAATAACGACCCTTCAGATCTTGAAGTGAAACTCAAAGAGGCCAGCGAAGCTCGGTTTCGACTAATTGCCACGGACGGTGTTTTCTCCATGGACGGTTCTATCGCTAATCTTCCCTCAATTTGTGATCTTGCTGACAAATATGACGCCGTCGTCATGATTGACGATTCACACGCTACCGGATTCCTAGGGAAGACAGGTAGAGGAACTCAAGAACACTATGATGATATGAAGCGAGTAGATATCATAACAGGAACTTTAGGTAAAGCCCTTGGTGGAGCCAGTGGTGGTTTCGCAAGTGGCCGAAAAGAAATCGTAGACATTCTTCGTCAAAGATCTCGACCGTATCTTTTTTCTAATACACTGGCCCCTCCGATTGTAGCAGGCACGATCAAAGCTCTCGAAATACTTTCCGAATCAACAGCCATTCGAGATCGTCTAGAACACAATACCAAAATATTTCGTTCCGGTATGCAAAAGTCAGGATTCACAATTATTCCTGGAGAACATCCTATCGTGCCAATCCTAGTCGGTGATTCCTTGCTAGCGGGAAGTATCGCCAACAAACTGCTAGACAAAGGTGTCTACGTAATTCCATTTACTTATCCAGTAGTCCCCAAAGGAAAGGCGCGTATTCGAACGCAGGTTTCCGCTGCTCATACAGAAGATGATCTCTACTTCGCTATCGACAAGTTCAAAGAAGTCAAACTTGAACTGAGCACTTAGGACGAATAGAAGTCGAAGACATCTTACGACTAATTTAAATTTATTTTTGAAAGTGTCAATGGTACAACAAAGCATGACATAAGGAATAATACTTCAATACTTCGTATGTAATATATTAAAGGCGCCATCTCATCATTAGATCATGATCTATTCTATCCTCAAATACGGTGAAGAAATACTCCACCGACCGGCTGAGACAGTTCTGAAAATAACAAAGACAATTAACAAACTGACCGACGATATGATTGAAACCATGTACGCCGCACAAGGTATCGGCCTGGCCGCCCCGCAGATCGGCGTACCACTAAACATTTTCGTTGTTGATATATCTAGCGGTCATAATCCTCACGATCTGATAATCATGATCAACCCAAGTCTCATGATAGCCACCGGCACGCAATCTAAAGAAGAGGGATGCCTTAGTGTCCCAGGATTCAACGTATCTCTTGAGCGACCGGCCCAGATTAAACTTAAAGGTGTCGATCGAAATGGACGAGAACTACAGTTTGAAGCTAAAGACTTATTAGCACGGGCCTTCCAACATGAGATGGATCACCTTGATGGCAAGATCTTTATAGATCGATTGCGCGGTGCTAAACGTGATCTGATCGTACGTAGGATTTATAAACTACAGAGACAGAAGAAATGGTGAGAATCGTTTTCTTCGGTACTCCTTTGTTTAGTTTGCCAGCGCTCAAACGTCTCATCGATTCATCGTACTCAGTTGTTGGTGTAGTTACTCAGCCAGACCGGCCCAAAAACAGAGGATACTGGACAACTCAATCGCCAGTTAAAGAAATGGCCCACTCTAGAAACATTCCCGTGCTCCAACCTGACACACTCAAGAATCATGAATTTCTCAACAGCCTCACTGATTTTCGTGCAGACCTTGGTGTAGTCGTAGCCTACGGCAAAATACTTCCAGAAACAGTTCTTAAGGCGCCTCGCCTAGGATTAATCAACGTTCACGCGTCCTTACTCCCAAAATATCGTGGCGCTGCTCCGATCCAGCGCGCCATCATGGCTGGAGAAGACCGAACTGGAATTACGATAATCAAACTCGTGCGAAGGATGGATGCGGGCCCAATTCTAGCTCGACAAACACGGTGCATAGACCGAGACGAAACAAGTGACGACGTTGAGCGTGATCTTGCTGATATTGGAGCGAGACTTCTTCTCAAGAGCGTTGACGATCTCATTAGCAACCGAATTAAAGAAACAGTTCAAGACGAATGCCAGGTAACCTATGCACCGGCTTTAACAAAAGTTGATGGACTAATCGATTGGAGTCAACCTGGAGAAGCTGTACATAATCGTGTTCGCGCCCTTCATTCATGGCCACGTGCATACACATTTTTACGTAAGTTAAGATACGTAATTCTCAAAACCTGTATATTAAAAAGCGCGGATCTGACCCGATTAGAAGTAATCGATTATAAACTGTCTCCAGGCCAGGTTTTAGAAGCCCATGGTGACCGCCTAGTTGTCTCAGCTGGACCTATAGGTGATAGCTCTGCAGTTTCAATCTTGACAATTCAACCTGAAGGTCGTCGGCCATTAACAACTCGTGAATTTCTAGCCGGTCACAAAATCCTAACATCTGACACATTTCGCTCATCACCAGAGCAATGATATCTCCTGCACGTCAGGCTGCGTACAAAGCCCTACGGTCAGTGAACATCAAAAAGATTGATAATTCTTCTCAAGCTCTCGCCCGAACACGTCCATCAGTCTCTGACGAGCGAGATCGCGCACTCGTAAGCGAAATTGTGACCGGCACGCTTAGATGGCAAGCCCAACTAGATTACCTCATAGAACATTTCGCACGGAGACCAATTACAAGAATTGATTCAGAGATCCTCGACATTCTGAGGTTGTCAACCTACCAACTTCTACACTTAGATCGAGTACCAAATTCAGCTGCTGTGAATGAAGCAGTCGAGTTGACTTTTTTGGTTGGCAAACGAAGTGCAGGTGGTTTCGTTAATGCAGTGCTACGTGCTATTAACAACGAGTGTCAGAATCCTCCACTTCCACCCTATCCTTTGCTAAAACAGTCTTCATTGCGAGGCACGCTAACTGAAGATTCAATCCACGAGATTAACCAATCTGAAATGCTCGATTATTTAAGCATTAGCCTTTCGCATCCTCGTTGGCTCATTCAACGCTGGTTGAAGCGCTATGGCTTTGAAGTGACCGTAAACTGGGTACATTTCAATAATAGACCCGCACCATTAACGCTCAGAGTAAACCGCCTAAGAATTGATCCACCCACTCTTTTAGATATTCGTGCATCCCATCATATTACGGTACATCCAACTCGCTACGCACAAGACGGCCTTATTGTGACTCAGGGGAATCCTCTCAGGACACCTCTAGCCGAACTTGGTCTTTTCGTTGTCCAAACCGAGGCGTCTCAATTGGTGGCTGAGTTCGCTTCCGTACAACCTGGGGAATGCGTTCTCGATGCTTGCGCATCTCCAGGACTCAAAACAATGGCTCTCGCAAGCATGCTGAAAAATCATGGCCTTGTTGTCGCGAGTGACGTCCGAAGAAAGCGAATTAAGTTGCTTCAAGAAATGAAAAATACTTATAACGCCACATGTGTTCATATTGTGCAAACAGACCTTTTGAAAAACCTGCCATTTCACAATTATTTTGACTGTGTACTAGTAGATGCTCCATGTTCCGGACTTGGTACTATCAGGAGGGACCCAGAGATTCGTTGGCGCCGAACCGAAGCCGATCTTAACCTTATGGCGGACAAACAAGTAACGATGCTTGAGCGAGCCGCCGATGTTGTCCGCGCCGGTGGACGGATAATATATTCGACCTACTCAAGCGAGCCAGAAGAAAATGAAAAAGTCGTCGAAAGATTTCTTCACTTGCGCCCAGATTTCAGCCAAGTCCACAGATTAAGCGGAAATAACAGGGCTAGAAACGACGTCGCCAGCGAGATCATCGATGAAAAAGGATATCTCCGAACAGATCCATTCAAACACGGCCTCGAGGCCTTTTTTGGAGCATTGTTGGACCGGACATCCAGTCCCCTAACGTTGTGAACAGAAAGTTAGGTGTAGTACATTTCCAGATATGGCACTAACCCACCGCTTCCTGGGCGCAGGCAAATTCTTGATGCTCACTTGCGCACTATTATTTACCTATCTCGCGTTCGCTCTAATTGGTATGAGAGGTGCTCTCAGGGCCCGTGAGGTTACAGTTCCTGATCTGAGCGACTCACAGGTGAACGAGGCAATGCAAGTGCTCTCACAAACCGATCTAGTTCTCCAGATTGAAGACCAACGGCGGATTCACCCAACGATTAAAAAAGGCCAAGTGGTTGCACAGGACCCACCCGCTGGAGTTAAAACTCGCCGGCAGCGAACCGTAAAAGTTTGGCTAAGTTCTGGTTTGTATGCAAGTGAAGTACCTACTTTGCTAGGAGAATCAGAACAAGGCGCGCGACGCCGACTTGAACAAGACGCACTAGAACTGGCCAGTGTTTCAGAAATCAGATCTGAAGAATACCCAACAGGCGCCGTCCTTGCACAAGAACCACCACCGAGAACTATCGGGAGAGAGGTATCTGTGCTCATTAATCGGGGAGAGCGTGGGAACACCTATGTCATGCCAGATTTGATTGCGGTAGAGTTCGCAGGCGCGGCTGAAATATTACGCGCGCGGGGATTCAGAATAACGATTGTCGGTGACCATCTATATCCAGGTATCCCTGAAGGTATTGTTCTTAGACAATCGCCACGGCCTGGATTTCAAATTGCTCCTGGTGAATCAATTTCCCTTGAGGTGAGCCGGTGAAGCTTCAAATTGCACCATCCATACTCTCAGCTAATTTCGCATCTCTCTCCACTGCTGTTGAAGCCGTAGAACGTGGGGGAGCCGATCAAATTCACGTCGATGTTATGGATGGACACTTTGTTCCAAACATTACAATTGGACCACACGTGGTCAAGGCCCTTAAGGATGTGACTCGATTGCCACTTGACGTTCATCTGATGATTACCGATCCTGACCGGTACATCAAACTTTTTGTGAAAGCTGGCGCTTCCATGCTGTCAGTTCATACGGAGGCTGTAATCCACCTCAATCGAACAATCTCCTCCATCAAGAATCTAGGTATCAAGGCTGGTGTCGTCATCAATCCTTCAACGCCTGTATCCGCACTCGAAGAAATTGCACCAGACGTTGATTTTATTTTAGTTATGTCCGTAAATCCTGGATTTGGTGGACAGACCTTTATCTCTAAAAGCTTGATGAAAGTCCGAGCCGTTAGAGAGCTTTTGGATAAGGTTGAAAACCCTGCACCGATTGAAGTCGACGGTGGTATCGACCAAACAAACGCGGCTGATATCGTTATTGCTGGTGCTGAAATATTGGTTGCAGGTAACGCAATATTTAGTGCTTCCGACCCAGCAGTGACAACCCACGAACTACGTGAGGCTGGACTCAAGGGTCTTGAGGTCGCATCAAAAATGAAACGCCAACCTTAAGATCTACCACTTATGAACGCACTGATAACTGGAGCCGCCGGATTTATTGGATCCCATCTCACAGAGTATTTACTTGATGGCGGAGCTACCGTTACTGGAATCGATTGCTTCACTGATTACTATTCGCGAGCAATCAAAGAGGCACATATATCATCGCCTCGTAAACGAACAGGATTCAGATTCGTAGAAGCTCAGATCGAAAACATTGACTTGAATAGCCTTCTACAAAGGATTACACACGTATTCCATCTTGCAGCGCAGCCAGGTGTCCGTAGAAGTTGGGGACGTGATTTTCAAATCTACACATCTTGTAATATCGATACAACACAGATATTGCTTGAAGCATGCGTTAATGTCCCACTCGAACGCTTTGTCTACGCCTCTAGCTCTTCAGTCTACGGAGACGATGTCGCTTTCCCAATGAAAGAGACGGCAAGGCCGCAACCCATTTCACCGTATGGTGTAACGAAACTCGCAGCAGAACACCTGTGCAAGCTGTATCATATTAATCATAAAGTGCCTACGGTCTCATTACGTTATTTCACAGTCTATGGACCGAGACAGCGTCCAGATATGGCCTTTCACCGCTTCATCAAGGCTGCTATTACAGGAAACCCAATAACGTTGTACGGAAGCGGTACTCAGACTAGAGACTTCACATACATCACTGACACTTTATCAGCCACAGCTGCTGCCGCTACTCAAGGTGTCCCTGGTCGAGTCTATAATATCGGTGGTGGCTCAAGAGTCTCTATAAGCCACGTACTCGCAATGATAGCCAGGTGCACCAATCGAAAACTAGACATAAGGTGCGAACCTACAGAGAAGGGTGATATGCGTGATACTTATGCGGACACAACTCTCGCGGAAACTGAACTCAATTTCAAGCCAACCATCGAACTCGAAGAAGGAATCCGAGCCGAACATGAATGGATGTTGAATTCTCTTTCGCTCATCTAAAAAGGGATGCTACACCTTGGGTGATTACTTAGTTCGTCTACTTCGTTTGATTAGTCCTATAATACCGTTACTACTCACCTTATTATGTCTACCGGCCTGCACTACCATTGAGAGAGATACACGCCTAGATGCTCCGGATGTTGACAGAGTCCTCTATGAACTAGGAAAAGAATCACTGGAAAACAAACGATGGTTAGCTGCTCGAGAATATTTCGCCCAAGTAGTAGATAGCTACCCTCAAAGTTCAGTCAGACCTCAATCGCTACTTGGAATCGGTGACACATACGAAGGCGTAGGAACAGCAGCATCTTACCTCAGGGCTATCGATGAATTTAGACAGTTTCTATCCTTCTTCCCATTACACCCCCAAGCCGATTATGCACAATACAAAATCGCGCTGATTCACCTAGCCCAAGTCAGGAGCCCAGAACGAGATCAAACAGAAACCAAGGCAGCTATCCGTTCCTTAAATGAATTCCTCGATCAATACCCGGATAGTAATCTTGTTGGTGAAGCAGAGACCAAACTTCGTTCAGCTCGTGACCGGTATAGCGAGTCAGAATTTCTCGTCGGCCACTACTACTATCGATCAAAATGGTATCCTGGTGCCATCGACCGTTTTAAGGCAATCCTCGAAGACGATCCACAGTTTACACTTAGGGATGCCGTTTACTTTCATCTAGCTGAGTCTCTCCTCGCAGTAGCCAACAAAGTGGAAGCACTACCTTACTTCGAACGACTAGTGAAGGAATTCGACAAAAGTGAATACTTAGCCGATTCAATGAAGCGTGTCACTCAACTCAAGAGGTAAGGTCATATTCTCCAGAGGTCATACCACTTACATGAGGATGATAATTATCAGCGGACACCAGAGTTTCGCCCTCTTTGTGAATTAAGTGACTCTGTCGACTTTGAACTCAGAACATGGTTGAATCGCCGATAGTAGTCCAGAGCAGATATAATTGCGAGCACCATAACCACCCAGAGAAACATTTGGCCCAGCGCAAAAAATGTCTTGAATTGCTCAGTACCGGATACGAGTAACAGAATGATAGCCGTGACTTGGGAAACCATCTTGCACTTACCAAGCCAAGAAGCCGAAATGATGACTCCCCGTGAATAAGCAAGACTTCTTAAAACTGTTACGCCAAACTCTCTTCCCAGGATTATTGCGACTATCCAAGCAGCTGCTAGTCCCATCTGAACGAGCGATATAAGAGCAGCCGTTATCAACAACTTGTCGGCTAAAGGATCCATTAGTTGCCCGAGCGCCGTGACCTGCTGTCGACGTCTCGCGAGGTAACCGTCGAGAAAATCAGTCAGTGCGGCTAACCCAACGATGGCAGCACCAACAAGTTCCTTCGCAACACCAAACATTAGCTGTCGGTCGAACTCCGTTAGCAAGACGACCACAAGTAAAGGAATTAAGAAAATACGAGCTAGAGTTATCGCATTAGGGAGATTCATTTCCACACCGCTTAACCAATCAGCACCGCGTTCGCAATGCTCTCATTGTAGCCCGTACATAACTTACCTAACAACCGAGACCTAAGATTGACCACCCTCTTTACGTAAAGTCATATCACATACTAGACCTTTTGGTTTCTAATTTGCGATCAAATATTTAAACTATGAGATATGATGGGCAACTAATATGAAGGCAATAATATTAGCGGGCGGCCAAGCAATACGGCTTAGACCGCTTACAGTCAATACACCAAAGGCAATAGTGCCGATCTTTAATCGCCCCTTCCTCTACTATCAGTTCGACCTCCTTAAACAGGTCAAAGAGATTGACGAAGTAATTCTTAGCTTAAATTACCAACCTGATAAAATTGAGACAGTTGTTGAGCAAACAACCACTGAAGGATTGAAGGTACGCTACCTTGTCGAACCAAAACCACTCGGCACTGGAGGAGCTGTAAAATATGCCGAATCCTATTTGGATGACTCTGTTATTGTTCTGAACGGAGATGTGCTAACACAAATCGATTTGAATGCCGTGCTTGAAATCCATCGCGAACGTCGAGCCTCTGCGACAATCGTTCTCACCCCAGTGGCTAACCCATCGGCCTATGGGTTGGTTGAAACAGACTCAGATGGAAATGTTCGAAAATTCATTGAAAAACCAGACTCGAACTTGATTACCTGTAATACGATTAATGCGGGTGTCTATATCCTAGAACCTTCAACTTTCGATCGAATACCAAAGGACACAATGTGGTCGATCGAACGAAGCTACTTCCCTTCGTTAGTGAACAGGCGTGAAACCTTCATTGCTTATATTAATGACGATTACTGGATCGACATAGGTACACCGGCTAAATATAAAAAGGTGCATCGTGACATCATGGATGGTAAATACAGAGCTCTTCCACAACTGAAAACGCAAGGCTCTCTCGCATGGCTGGCACCAAATGTCAGAGTCGAATCTGGCGTCAAGCTTGAGGGGCCTTATTTCATTGATAGGAACTGTGTTATTCGAAAACAAGCTCATCTTCGACCCTATGCGGTCATAGGACACGGCTGCACAATCGGCGAGGACGCTCAGGTCGGAGACTCCGTTATCTGGCCTAACACTACAATAGGTCAGAATTCTCGGGTAAGCAACTCCTTGCTTGGTCGAAAGTGTAGGATAGGACATTCAGTGACCATTGGTCCAGATCTTGTTCTCGGCGACGAATCGGTAGTCACAGATTACAGTCGTATCGAAAGACCAGCGCCCATGACCTAGAAATAGAGGTCAAGAAAACATGTCGTCACAACATTTCTTCTGGATACTCTAACGAAATAGGTTCTTGATTATAGAGCGTAAATGACGACTGCTGTAAACCAGAACATCTTTAAGGCTTATGATGTGCGTGGTGTGTACCCATCAGAAATCAATGAAGATGTAAGCAACACAATTGCCCGGGCGTTCGTTGCCTACCTGAAAGCTAACCGAATTGCTGTCTCCAGAGACATGCGCGTTTCATCGTCCAGCCTGGCTGAAGCCTTCATCGACGGAGCACGTTCCCAAGGAGCTAACGTTGTAGACCACGGCATGATGTCTACGGACATGCTGTACTACTCAGTTGCTAAAGGTCATTATGATGGTGGAGCCCAAATTACTGCGTCACACAACCCCAAACAATATAATGGCCTAAAGTTGGTGCGTGAGGCCGCACACCCCCTGAGTGGAGATGCTGGTATTTCTGACATCAGGAACATGATTCTAAATAAATCAATCCCAGATCCACCAAATCGATATGGCACTCTATCAGAAGCTAACGTGCTTAAAGACTATATAAATCACGTATCCTCATTCATCGATACTTCTATTATTCATCCTTATAAGCTTGTTTTAGATGCTGGAAACGGTATGGCCGGCTTGGTAGCTCCACCTATATTCGACCTGCTCCCTTGTCAAACAACACGACTTTGTTTCGACATTGACGGAACGTTCCCAGAACACGAGGCTAACCCTCTAATCGCGGAAAATCGAGAACTGCTTACCAGACACGTTCTAACGGAACACGCTGATGCTGGTATCGCTTGGGATGGTGATGCCGACCGTTGTTTCTTTGTCGATGGAGAAGGACAATTCATCGCTGGAGACTTTATCACTACGCTCCTTGCTGAAGCATTTCTTCTTAGGCATCCGTCTGAAACTATTCTGTACGATGTACGAGCAAGTTACGCAGTTAAGGACACGGTGAAAAGACACGGTGGACTTGCTTTGATGAATCGTGTCGGTCATGCTTTCTTCAAGCAGCGGATGCGTGACGAACGTGCTGTTTTCGGCGGAGAGGTTACTGGACATTATTATTTTAGAGATAATTTTTTTGCCGATAATGGCCTTATCCCCACCCTCATGATCTTGGAGTTAATGTCAAGAAAACATCGAACACTTCGAGAGTTACTGGAGCCGCTAAGAGAAAAATACTTCATCTCCGGAGAAATTAACACAAACATTGGTGATATAGCGACCGGCAGGCGAAAAATGAATGAACTCTCTAGTCGTTACGCAGACGCAACTGTGTATCACTTGGATGGGGTGTCTATTGAGTACCCAGACTGGCACTTCAATGTTAGACCTTCGAACACTGAACCGCTTCTCCGCCTTAATCTCGAAGCAACAACAAGAGAGGTAATGGAACAAAAACGTGAAGAGATCTTAGAGTTTATCAGGCGTTAATAGACCATGATCGGCATAATTCTTAGTTCTCTCGAGTCGGTTGTGAGCTGCCACGTACTACCGAACATCAAAAATTATCAAGAACTCCCAAACTAAATGACTATCACATACACTGACACCCACTCGTACTTGCTAATTCTTACAGAGAAAATCACCGCGAAAACATGTTGATGGAACCCAGGAACATTGATAGATTAAAAGACAGGTCTTTATAAATATCTATATTCGTTCGGTTGAGATTATGACTCTCTTGCAAAGGTTAAAAGGAACATTTACGATAAGAATTGGAAACAGTACCCCTTGTAAATCCACGTGCGGGAGTAGCTCAGTGGTAGAGTCACGGCTTCCCAAGCCGTTGGTCGCGGGTTCGATCCCCGTCTCCCGCTCCATACCGAGAAACTTCTCATAAGTCTTTCCATGTCGAGCAATCTGGTAATGCCTGTCACTTTTAGATCCACACAAGTCGCTCTCTTAGATGCTTATTCCTTCTGATTTGATGCCTTTTAGGGGTACCTCTTGAAAGATCGAACCGTATTTTCACTAACCTTTCTACTTTCTTCCTTGATTAGGAACTTCGAATAAATCCATCATCATAATGAGGAGGCTTTCCTACATCTTTAGTCACGTCACTCACTCTCTACTGTGGTAGACTGTGCTTAGTTTTGAGAATGATTACTGTAGATGCGGATATGTGGAAGCGGAATAAAGACTCTCTAACTAAATTTCACGATCACAACAAGTACAAGCTACCGAATCAGAATATTGATCCTTATGTACTTGATATCCCTGAAGGTCTGTCGTACCTGGGTCGGGCAACCACGGTAAAGGGCGAACTGAGCGCCAACAAACGTGTAATTATTAATGGCAGTTTTGAAGGCCAGATTGTTGCACCTGACCACGGCATCGCCATAGGAGCTCATGCAAACGTAAAGGCTGACGTTTTGGCCAACACCGTCACAGTCCTTGGAGCCCTGAAAGGAAATCTGACTGTCGGAGAACGAACAGAAATCTGTGGTAATGCCCTTGTTGAAGGCCAAATTGTTTCAACAAAGATCGTTCTATCAGAGGGTGCACATTTCAAAGGGCTGATGGATACTAAGCAAGCTGCCGTCACCGTCGCCCGCTACCGACTCAAGATGTCAAAGGCCGATCTCTCCTCCGTAGAACAGCAAACTCATCGCACTGAGACCCAAAAACAAACTAAGTGAATAAAAAGAATCGAGCTTAGTATCTAATTAGAAAACTCTCAAATTGTCATGAGATAATTAGTTAGATCCGAAGCTCTTCTATGTCATTGGACACAGCGAGTAGTTAACTTCATCTAATTTCGTATCTTCTTAAGAACTAATTCTAGGTTCCAGACAAACGCTCTCTAAGGATCCTAGATACCGACGGGCAATCGGCTGGCCCACTCGCTACGTAATGGAATCTGACTATACCATTGGGGTCAATCAACACGTCTCCACCTTGTTGAAATGTATCTCCACTGGGTTTACTTGGAAGACAACCATGAAGTAGTTCTTTAAAATAAGCCCACCAAGTAGCTGGACCAAAGAGATGCCATAAGTTGGCCCTTAACATACCGTAGTCCTTGTAGAGTTGTCGGTCTGTGTCTAACAGAATTGTCTGTGGATGTCTCATTTCGTCCAGATAGGCACGTACAAGAGGTCCATCCTGAAATGTGACGACTACAATCCTGACATTCAATCTTACAAAAGTTTCTTCCTCCTGTTGCAACTGCAACAAATGCCTTAGGCAAGGGAGTCAACCAAGATGACGACGAAAAACCATCAAGAGCCACATCCCTTGGTAATCCCTGAGACAGTGGGCCTGTCCAGAAACATCACAAAGGGTGAACGGCGCAGCCGGAAGATTAACTCGAGAAGTAGTAGAACTAGGCATTCAAATTCGTCTTGTTCTAGTCTCTTCTAGAACATCCTTAAAGCAGGATTTTAGAAAGTTGGCCGGCCTCATTAAGAAACCGTGAGGATTCATAACTCGAACGATAAATCGGAGTTACCGCCGATTGTTCTAGTCTATAGCGAAACAGTAGAAGTACCCATTACCTCCGGTTGACTGCAGATCCTCTTGACCGCAATCACGGCTGCCATGAGCTGAATTCCATGAAGACGGAACCGAACCTCCTCCAGTACGGTCATGATGTCCAACCTGGGCGGTCCCGGAGGCATTACTTGTCCAATCCTGGCACGTGTGGTCCATTCCATCTGTGAACCGAGTTCCGTCGATTTGTGATCCCGTCAGTATATCGTGCTGATTTGGATCATCTCCACGACCATTAACAATGTCGCCCTTCTCGGTAAGCTGTGTTTCTTTATTGAGGTCAACATTCGAGTAGTGTAGCTCATCGAGATTGCCAGCGATTTGAACACCTTTCGCGTTGTACCAGGGTCCACTTCCTATACGGTCACGAGCGTTTACACCCTTCTTTCCGTTCGTGCTTAAATAGGCACGCCAAGTCCTATCACTGGAACCAACGGATTGCGCTAACGTCAAGCAGTGCCCATCCGCTCCATCTAGTCCACCGAGATTTGCGCCATCTCCTGAGCCAACACTCGTGATAAAGAAGCTCATCTCCCATTTTCCTTATGAGAATACTTGGAAAACTGCGACTGAAATCAACACCGGTAGGATAAGAACGTATTTCATCTTCTTCATATCATTTTTCCTAATCCAGCACCTTAAGTCTGTTTCATAACCGAATCACACCTTAGCACAGTGTAGATCTAATAGCTCTAGCGAAGATTCGACATAAACGTCTCAAGTACGGCGCTTTCCACAACTTCAGTTTCAACAAGATATCGATTAAAAAATATGATAACCGCCGCGTCCTGATCAGGAAATCGAGAAAACTTCGCTCGAAAACCAGCGACTTGTCCACCATGTGACTGAGAGACAAGTCCTTTGTACAGACCAATATCCCATCCTAAACCGTACCAAGTATTTTCTCCGTTCGGAAGTATCGTTGGTTTCCACATAGTAGACTTTGATTCGGCACTTAAGAACTCGTTTTCGTATAGCATCTTGTCCCATTTCGCTAAATCATAGACAGAGGTTAGAAGTCCTCCAGCACCAAGCGTCGACGAAGTTTCAGTTGGATTACGGTTTATAAGTCTCCCAACTTTGTCAATCCAATAGCCCGCCGCACGATTCTTGACAATCTTCTCAGGGTCTGCCATCCGAGTGTCATCCATTCCAAGAGGCTTAAATATTCGAGAGTCCATTACCTTCCCAAGAGAACGACCTTCCACCCTTTCGATAATCATGCTCAATAAGAAATAGCCCGTGTTGCTGTAGTACCAACCTGTACCAGGAACAAAATCCAGTGGCCGTGAGTGTGCAATTTTAATGACTTCTTCTGGAGTCATCCTAAACCGGTAAACATCGTAGCTGCGTATCTCCTCGTAATCAGGAATGCCCGATGTATGGTTCAACAATTGTCGTACTGTCACACCCAACCACTCACCAGGTAAGTACGGTAGGTATTTATGAATTTTGGCATCCAGATCCAGTTTACCTTCCTGAACGAGCAGCATCACGGCAACCGAAGAAAATTGCTTACTTATCGACCCGATTTCAAAAACCGTCTTATCCGTGACAGGAACAGAGAGTTCAACATTGGACATCCCATATGTTTTTAGGTAAACAATATGGCCCCTTGAAGCTAAGGCTACAAGTCCTCCTGGAATATTATTTTGCTTTAGATGAGTTCTGATTCGCTCGTCTAACTCAGTAAGTGCTTCGGCAGAAGGCTCAACTATTTGAGCGAAACTGCTAACTTCACCGAACATAAGGAGTGTTAAAGTTAGAACTATTCCGATAGTTCCGTAATCCTTCCACTCTCTTATACGATCACCGCTCATCAATATCTCCCATTGGACCAGTCTAATACCATCATTACATTAGAATTTTCAATCTACCAATAAATACTCTCAACCGGCGTTATATCACAAAGTAACCTGCGCCGTTGAGGACGTTTTGGTCAACGACAGCATGCTAACACGCTAGTTTAGTAACCTTGCGATTGAATTCCCTTGAGCTCTTATGACCACGTGAAGCGCCATCATACTCTCTTCTATTCACGGCAGGGTTCAAAATCGGTATTATGTCCTTTACAATTGCATGATAAGAACCTTGATCCGGCACTATGCTGAATTACGCTTCCGCACGCATTAGGATACATCTTGCTTAACGAATACGTACCGTAAATCATATCTGCTGCATCTAAAGAGACTATTCCATTTATCTACAGATTCTTACTGGAGGGCAAATAACAATGACCGCAACGGACTCCCAGACAAACGAATTGGCAGCTATATTAAAGACAACGAAAGGCGAGATTCATCTAACACTTTTCCCTTCTGAAGCTCCTTTGACTGTAGCTAATTTCGTCAATCTTGCACAAAGAGGTTTTTACAACGGACTAACATTTCATCGGGTAATTCCTGATTTTATGATTCAAGGCGGTGATCCAACAGGCAGCGGAAGAGGAGGACCAGGCTACAGTTTCGAGGATGAGTTCACGAACTCACTTAGCCACGACTCAGCCGGTACATTATCAATGGCTAACGCCGGTTCTAATACCAATGGAAGCCAGTTCTTCATTACCCACGGCTCAACCCCACATCTGGACGGCAAACATTCAGTATTTGGAAAAGTTTCATCGGGGCAGGACATTGTTGACGCTATCGTACAAGGCGATCTAATTACCACAATTGTTATTGAAGGTAAGACCTCTCAAGCATTTATAACTAAGGAAGACCAAGTTAAGGAATGGAATAGAATTCTGGACAAAGGGTAGCAGTCACAAACTAACTTGGCATGACTTTCCATTGAATAATCCTACTTGAAAGATTATGAGAATGAGAATCTACAGCAACCAACTTCTCGCTAATGTTGCACTGCTCAAACAAGTCCTTGAAGAACGAGGAATCTCTTGTGAAATCAGACGAGAATACCTTAGCATGGTATCAGGCGAGGTGCCCCCTATCGAGACATGGCCTGAGTTATGGATACTTGACAAATCAAGAGCAAGTGAAGCCGGCCAACTCGTTCACGAGTTTCTTAACCCAACAGAAGAATTAACAAAAGTTTGGACATGTCCAAAATGTCATGAGGAAAGCGAAGGACAATTCAGGGAGTGCTGGAATTGTCAGACAGAGCGCCCAATGGAGTAACTACAGAACTTGAAATCATGACCATCGTCATTGAATGTATATCGCATTCTCTTTTAATCAAGTTCTAACACTTTATCGTAATAAGACATCGGAGAAAATTGCCTTAAACAACCGCGACTCGTCAGTCAAACTACTTATATGAGTTAACGTCCAATTGAACTGCTTCATAGGCAGAGGCAGGATCTAGAAATATCAGGCCTCTAAACGGTAACGAGCGCAAGCAGGAGTTTCAATTCTATGTGGAACGCCTTCAGTTAAATTCTCGAAGACAGACTTGATATGATTGAGACTCGATGTCAAAAGTTTTTGAAAAAGGCAGATTACTCGTCGAATCCAAAAATGTTCAGTGACAGGCGCAGGTGGACCATACTAAATAGAGGTAGCAAGAACAAGGATAGTCACTCTTCACTTGATGAAAATATTCGACGTGCTGCTTCTACTCTATTACTCGTAGATCAACTTAGGCAGGCCCTAGTAGCTGGCTATACCGCTAAGGCATCGTGGTACGCACTCAATCTCGGTTCATCTCAAACAGAAATCGCCACAGAAGTTAATTCCGCCACGGTTAATCGAAAGAAAAAGTTTAAAACGACCCTAGATGACCGTCGCGACAATAGAAACAATCGTGTTATTGAGGCGAAAAGGCTTGCTGATGAAATCAATCACGACCGGGCCCGCGCGCATAAACATCCCCTCACCCTAACTCCAGCCACATTCGCTCACCAAATCAAAAAGCGTGGTTCAGATAAGCTAAAAAAACTATCGGTGCGGACCATCCAGTCCTACTTAACCACCTAAGGCGAATCACGCCCGTAGATTTCTATTCGCACAGACAAATAGACGAAGACAGGAAAATATTACGATCAGTCACATCTTCATAAAAGCTGGTCGGGACGGCGGGATTCGAACCCGCGACCCCCAGACCCCCAGTCTGGTGCGCTAGCCAGGCTGCGCTACGTCCCGGAGTGATTGCACTATGAAACGCATCCGTGACATGTGGTCACCGTATCAACACGCCTCACGTCTAACTTCTATTTGGAGAGTATTCAGCTGTCAAGATAAGTCTCAGTTCTTGTTCATCTTCCAAAACATATCACGAGATACAGCTCACGCTTAACACGTTTGTTGCATCTATACCTAACGCTCTAGTTACTACCTGGCCTAACTGTCCCAGCTTTCTTTGCCTTCGACATTTTCTGACCTCTGAGCTTCCTTTCTACCTCCGTTCCGTCTCCGTCAACCGACAGCAACTCGAGAATAGAACGAAGACCTTCCTTGACTTCGCACAAACTCTTGTTAACTCCTTTTAGCAGCGACTCATTCGCTGTCAATTCGTTCCATGGTGCCTGAGTATCGTCTTCTTCTTCCAGTCGACGGCGAGCTGCCCCTAACGTTAGTCCTTCGACAAACAGTAGATTCTTGATCTTTAATACCCGTTCAACATCCGTCCGTCGATAGACTCTAGCTCTACCAATGCCCTTGGTTACACCAAGATCTTGAAACTCGATCTCCCATGAGCGCAGGACGTACGCCTGCACTTGGGCTATCTCACACACTTCTGACGCCTTAAACAAAGGCTTCTTCGGAATATCGATCAGTGGTGCCACCATAGGTTCAAATAAATCTAGTATAACATGCCGATCTACCGTGTCCCCTGCCATTCACACTCAACCACCCTATTGAATATTCATTTGTACTAACATGAGCAAGAAGGTTATCCAAACATTCTTTTTCACCCAAACCTTTGATTCTTCTTAACTGTTTCGTGCTCTCACTTGTAGTCGGATCGGCGTTCCAAAAAATTCAAATGTCTTTCGAAGCCTGTTTATGATAAATCGCTCATAAGAAAAGTGAAACTTTCTAACGACATTCGTAAAGAAAACAAACGTTGGTGGCTCTATTCCAATTTGTGTTGCGTACAAGATGCGTACGCTACGGCCACGAACTCGAGCCGGTCGCTTCGATTCAGTAATAGCTGTAATTAATCGGTTTAGCTCACCTGTAGAAACACGCTTTCTGCGAGATTTCGCTACTTTATCAATCGCTTCGAGAAGTTTTGGTGTCCGTTCTCCAGTTAAAGCTGATGTATGAATAACTGGAGCATAATCAGCAAATTTCAACTTTCTCCTTAGTCTTTCGTCGAAATCCCTAGCGTAGTTAGGCGAACTAGCTTTGACAAGGTCCCACTTGTTTATGGCGATAACGAGCCCACAGCCAGTAGTCTGTGCTTCGCCCGCAATTGTCGCATCTTGCGCGATTGGACCGAGAATCGCATCAACTACTAAAACCACAACGTCTGCCCGTTCTATTGCTCTACGCGCAACAACAACGCTTACTGCTTCAACCCTTCCAGCTCGTGCCACTCGTCCCGCTCGTCTAATACCTGCAGTATCAACGATTCGAAACTGTCGTCCATACCAAGTTATGACTTCATCAATTGCATCGCGCGTAGTCCCTGGGCGTTCACTAACCATAACGCGCTCTCGTCTAACGAGCCGATTGACCAGTGATGACTTCCCAACATTAGGTCGACCAACAATAGCAACACCAACTTCATTTTTGGATGCCACCTCATGTTTTGTATTACTTATCTTCTCTTGTGCTCTTCCAACAGGCAATCGACATACAATCTGATCCAATAAATCACCTATTCCCAAGCCATGCTCAGCCGAAATCTCAACAACGGATTCGAAACCAAACTGTGAGAATTCAAAAACTTGGTCTTTTGATTGTCGATAGTCAGTCTTATTAACGGCTAAAAATGCAGTTACTCCACTAGTTCTGATGACCTTAGCAATTTCCTCGTCGGCCGGTACAAGACCTTCTCGGCCATCAACAACGAACACTATTAAATTCGCTAACTTTAGTGCACGGCGACCACGGCTAGCTACCTCCTTGTATAGAGGATCTTCGCTGGCACCAAATAAACCACCGGTGTCTGCTAACGTAAAACATGTACCCTGCCATTCTGCTTGCGCAACCAGCACATCTCTCGTCGTACCTGGAACGCGCGTAACTATAGCCCGACGCGATCCTGTCAACCGGTTAAATAGAGTCGATTTTCCGACATTTGGTCGGCCGACCAGAACAACGGTTGAATTATGCTTAGTCAATCTTGAAGACATAACAACGTTCGTTTTGAACACTGGTTAGGAATAACCTTGACAGCGTAAGTCGCACGATTTATGATGGTTACACATCATGAGGGGCGGCTAATTGTGATCAAAGTTGACATCGTTGACGAAGTTTCGAGGGTTGCCGACATCACCAAAGTTAAAGCTGAAGTTGCGGTCGACGCGGTCTTCGACACCATGCGGATGTCCATGAACCGGGGTGAAAGAATTGAGCTCCGTGGTTTTGGAGTTTTCCAGGTTAAACCGCGTAAGCGTGGCATAGGTCGTAACCCCAGAACTGGCAAGGAAGTACGCATCCCGCCTGGCCGTACCATTCGTTTTAGACCAGGTAAAAATCTCCAGAATATTGACGGGTAACACGTAGAGATCGTTCTTTTGTCACCCAGTCCAAATCACTTACCGTTACCGCTCGAATCAACAGAATTGTCTCACGGTCGTAGCACTGAGCCCAGTGCGTTAGATCCGTCAAACATGACACTTAATCATCCACGCTTCAAAGATCGTACATGGCTTCATTGTTTATTACTACTTGCCACGTTTGCCAGTACAACTATCGTTGGCAGTTACCACTACGCGGGTTTTTCATCAGATTTCCAGAGCGAGTTTCCAACATCCTACTCATTAGCACAAGGCCTATGGTACAGCTTGACAATTCTGGCCATCCTTGGAGCACACGAAATGGGCCACTATATTGCTTGTCGCTACTATCAAGTAGATGCTTCTCTCCCGTACTTTATTCCAGTACCACCAACTCTTCTTCTAACTGGAACTCTTGGCGCTTTTATACGAATCCGTGAACCTATTCCAACAAAACCTGTGCTATTCGATATTGGCGTCGCTGGGCCCATTGCTGGATTCATTGTAGCTGTACCTGCTTTATTCCTAGGATTAGGTCTATCACGAGTTGTGCCCCTTCCAGAAGATTTCATAGGACTTCAATTAGGTGAGCCGATTTTATTTAGGATCATGGCATGGTTGATCCTAGGCACAACTCCTGAGGGATACTCAATTAATCTTCACCCAATCGGCTTTGCCGCATGGTTCGGCTTACTAGCAACTATGCTCAACCTCTTTCCTTTCGGACAGCTTGATGGTGGTCACATCTCATACGCAGCTCTTGGATCTCGCTCAACGGTCGTATCAATAGCTATGGTAATTTTTGCGATATTTCTGACATTCATATCTCTAAGTTGGTTGTTCTGGGCCATCATGATGACTCTCATGTTCATGACTCTCGGTCCTCGACATCCGAAAACAATCGACGACCACCTGCCTCTTGATCGAACCAGACTAAAGATCGCATTCTGCACACTAGTCATTTTTATTTTATGCTTCACTCCAGCCCCGATCGACTTTTCAGCACTAGTAACTCAACACTAATAAAATAGTATGGTTGAAATCTACTACAAAACCCCTACAGCCCTTATAACATTGATAGTGGATCCACATCGACTGTGACTCTTCGACGTAACTCAGGCTTGGAAGTAATTACATCTCTGAGGGACTCCCGCATAGACCGTCTATTAGTTCCTTTTAGGAATAGTTGGGCCCTATATTCACCTCTGATCTTTTCTATTGGAGCTGGTGCAGGCCCCAAAACGGTAAACATATCTGAAAAGAACCGTAAACCATCTGCAAGTGTCCCAGCATCTCTCATCGCCGCTTCAAGGCTCCGTCCTCTTACCACAGCATTAATTAAGCAGACCAATGGAGGGTACCGCATACCGCGTCGGAACCGAGACTCTTCCTCGAAAAACGGACCGTAGACCTGATCACACGCATATCTAATACTATAGTGGTGAGGGTAGAGTGTCTGAATTATCGCTTCACCAGAACTATCACCACGTCCCGCACGTCCAGCCACCTGAGTCAATAGCTGAAATGTTCGTTCAGCCGCCCTGAAATCTGCCAGTCCAAGTCCAACATCGGCAGATACCACACCCACCAGAGTCACTCTTGGGAAGTCATGGCCCTTAGCTATCATTTGGGTACCAACGAGAATATCAATATCGCCTCCAGCGAAACGATTAAGCAGATCACTCGCGGCTCCACGACGACGAGCCGTATCCCTGTCGAGTCTCTCCACACGTGCATTGCAAAAATATCTACGAACCTCATCCTCTACACGTTGAGTACCAAAACCCAATTGCTCAAGATAGGGACCAGCACACTGTGGACAGGTTTTAGGTTTGGTGAGCGAATAGTTGCAATAGTGACAACGAGCCTGCCGACGAGCTCGATGCAGTGTTAATGATACGCTGCAGTTTGGACACTCAAGTGGTAGATCACATTGTCGGCACAATAAAACAGATGCAAAACCTCTCCTATTTAATAGCACAAGTGATTGTTCGCGCCGCTCAATTCTAGAGCCCAGTCCAGCACGGAGTTGTTCGCTAAGAATAACGGTCGGTCCATGAGTCGCAAACTCCTCACGCATATTAACAATTTTTACTGACGGTAATGGTCGATTGAAAACTCGACGACTCAGACTTAATCTTTCATATCTTCCGATTACTGAATTGTGATAGCTTTCCATTGACGGTGTAGCCGACCCGAGTACCACCAGTGCCTCATTTCTCTTACCCCTCATTACAGCAACGTCCCTAGCGTTATACCGCACACCTTCTTCCTGCTTATATGAGCTGTCCTGTTCTTCATCTACAATTATCAATCCGATGGAATCGAGTGGAGCGAAAACTGCAGACCTCGTTCCTACAACAACGGATACTTCTCCACGGCGAATCCGGTGCCACTGACCGTGCCGTTCACCCTCTGATAATCCACTATGCTGGATGGCTACATAGCCATCAAATGCCTTCCTAAATGCCCTTGCCATTACCGGAGTGAGAACAATCTCAGGAACCAGGATTAACACGCGGCGTCCAGATTGTTGAACGACCCGTGAGAGCCGTAGATAGATCTCCGTTTTTCCGCTACCTGTTACCCCGTGTAATAAAATTACTCGAAAGGCTAGGCGGGTTGCATACTCGTTAAGTTTCTCTAACACACAATTCTGCTCATATGTCAGTCTGAGATCTCGAACTTCTTCATCTGGATCATTCGCAGAATGCTGCCACTTATTTCGATTTGACCGCTCCATATTTAAGAATGGATCTCTTTCTACCTGTTTTGGCCAGACTGTCAGTAGACCACGTGCCGTCAATCGCTTTATCGTTTCTGTTGTCAGATTCCTTGACTTAAGTTCGTTAACTCCCAGCCCATCAGGATGATTGCACAACACTTCCATCGTTTCTCTTTGACGTCGTCCCAAACATGAAAGTTTCGAGCTTTGATTCAAAACCTCGATTCCTTCTTTCGTTAGCCCAGCAACGCGCATAATCTTAAACGATGAAACCTTCCCTCGAAGGGGCTGAGTAATGACTACTAAACCTTCTTTAGCCAGCGACATAACCAAAGCGTACAGGTCACGATAAAGTTTTTCTTTGACAACTCTGTTTTTCTTCGTCGCAATTCCATTTCTCGATACGGTCCCATGCATTCTAGTCTTCAATAGAGTCTTGATGCTTATGGCTTTTCCAGAAGCAAGTGCACGTAGTATCGAGTCTCGCTTTCCGTCTTTCTCCTTTGTTTTAAGTTTAATGCGGCCAAAATCTGAAATTTGAATTTCCAGTTGACTTTCAATCCAAGCATTCGGTGGCATAGCTAGCGAGATCGCGTCGCCAGGACTGCAAGCGTAATAATCTGCCACCCACAATGCTAACTCAACCACTTCTCTTGGAAGGAACGGTTCGATGTCGAGAATTTCTAGAAGATCTTTGAGTTCATGACTATTCTCGACCTCAGTATTCACAACGCACCCAGTTACTATTCGACTACCCAAAGGAACCAAAACACGCGCTCCAATTACCGGCATACTAAACGTCTCTGGTACCCGGTAGGTCAGGCACTCAACAAATGGAATCGGAATGGCAACAGACAGCAGGTGGGGCATGGTCGATATCAACTGACAAGGACTTCTTGCTCGTCCTCCCAGCTTCACTCGTTCGAAAGAAGCGTCCTAACCACCTTCATGTCTTCCCACGTTTCTCGCTTTCGACTAGGACTGCGAAGAAGAAAAGCAGGGTGAAACGTTGGAATTAACTTCGCACCACGATATTCGTACACCTGGCCTCGCATCCGAGAAATCTTATCCTCTTTTCCCAAAAGAGTCCTTGCAGCGAATGTTCCAAGTGCCACGATCACCCTCGGTTTAATTGCATCAATTTGATTAAACAAAAATGGCTCACAAGTCTGCACTTCGATCGGTTCGGGATTACGATTCTGCGGAGGGCGACACTTTATAACATTCGCAATATAAACCTGATCCCTAGTAAGACCTGTCGATTCAATGATCTTCGTTAACAACATTCCAGCACGGCCAACAAACGGCAGGCCCTTGATGTCTTCATCTCGGCCAGGTGCTTCACCTACGAACATCAAGTCCGCTTCCGGATTGCCAACTCCAAAGACAATGTTTTTTCGTTGTTCATGTAACTTACACCGTCTACAGTCACCAAGTGTTTCTCTGATCTGAGATAGTGTTTCGGACTGCGAGTATTCCTGTCTTGTCACAATAGGTATCTCTGATTGCCGTCGGGTAAATACGCCACCCTTCTCTGTCTCAGATCCTATGCTTCTCACGGGAATTGCTCTCCATGCTGGATTCTGACTCACGCCATCCACACCAAAATCACTGAAAACCTGGAGATGATCGGCAATTTGAAGTAACAATTTCATGAGCGATTGCTTCAACAAGATAGATTATAGCCGGACACTACTTACCACCCTTAAAAACCTAAAACAAACAAAGAATAAAAGATGCCGCATAAACTACTGCATTTAACTGTCGACACCTGAGAATACTTAGTTTATTACTATTTAAGCACCTGTGAGCACTGAGCAATTAACTTCTCAACACGATCGACAATAACCGAGGCTAGCTTTCGCTTGGTCTGAAGGGGAAACGGTTCTTCAAGATCCGAACTGACGATTGTTGCTTCATTGTTCTCAACTTTGAAGCCAGAATCTGTTCTTGACACATCGTTTGCGACAATGAGATCAACATGCTTAGTCTTTAGCTTGACACGTGCACGTTCCACAATATTCGATGTCTCCGCTGCAAAACCGACAAGGATAGGCAATTCTTTTCCATTTCGCCAAGCTCCAATTTCAGCCAAGATATCTGGCGTCCGCTCTAGACTAAGAGTCACTCGCTGCTCATGTCTAGAAAGTTTTTCAACTTGTGGGCCACCCTTCACCGTGTAGTCGCCAACGGCTGCTGACATAATTAACGCATCAGAACCTGTCACATGGTTCACCACAGCAGATCGCATTTCAGATGCACTTCGTACTCTTATAACTTCTGCTGCGCTGGGCTCCTCAAGCATCGTTGGTCCAGTAATCAATATGACGCGAGCACCACGTCTAATCGCCTCATCTACTATAGAGAATCCCATTCGACCACTAGACCGATTTCCTAGATATCTAATCGGATCAACATCTTCATACGTTGGACCAGCCGTTACAATCACACATCGGCCAACCAATGTCCGCTCTGGCAACAGCACGTCTCTAACCTTTGCCACAATATCTTCAGGTTCGGCTAGCCGGCCTTTTCCCATCCACCCACATGCCAGAAACCCCTCACCGGGGTCAATGAATCTCACTCCTCGTTCCCTAAGTATTGAAATATTATCTGCAACTGCTACATGGTCTAGCATCTGAGTATTCATCGCCGGCGCAACCAGTACCGGGGCACGTGTCGCTAAATACAATGTGGAAAGCACATCATCTGCAATCCCATTCGCCAGTTTTCCAATGATGTTGGCAGTTGCTGGAGCAATAAGTAATAAGTCTACACTTGACGCTAAAGCGATATGCTCTATATCCGTATTTGCACCCCGAGTAAATTGACTAGTAATAACTGCGCGACGAGTTATCGCCTCAAACGTCAATGGCCCTACAAAACGCCGAGCCGACCGCGTCATGACAACAACGACCTCATGACCATGCCTTTGAAGACCTCTAACGACTTCAACCGCTTTATACACACCGATTCCACCCGATACACCAAGAGCAATTAAAGACATTTGTCTACCATTTCCCAATCTTGCGTTCTTGGACTGGTGTCTCTCGACTCATTATTCACCAATTTTAAACGTTGCAATGATTGCAGCAGCAGTTCGTTCTACAGCTCTTAAACGCGCGCGCTCAGCTATAACAATAGACTTCATCTGCTCAATACACCTAGAAAAGTCATCGTTAACAACCAAGTAGTCGTACTCTGAGCATGCCATAACCTCTTTTCTCGCTGTTTTAAGGCGTTGTTGCCTCTGTTCCTCGGTATCCTCAGTCCCACTCCTGTTTCGAAGTCGGTGCTCGAGGGCTGGAAATGATGGTGGTAACACAAAGATATTAATCGTCTCGACTCCACTTTTCTTAATCCATCGGGCTCCTTGTACATCGATAACCAAAACTACATCCCTACCCCTCGAGAGCTGTCGTTCCGTATCACTTAACTTCGTTCCATATAAATTACCGAAAATGTCTGCCCATTCAAGGAATTCCTTTCGGGCTACCATCGTCTCGAACTTATTCCTACATACGAAATTATAATCTACACCATCAACTTCCCCCGGCCTGGCGGAGCGTGAGGTATAAGACCTGGACATAGCAAGATTCGGCGCCACTTTTACTAATTCTTCGGCGAGCGTTGTTTTTCCAGTCGCCGACGGAGCGGACACAACAAATAAAAGACCCTTAGCCACTTCTTGCACCAGACTTAGTTAACAAATAATCAGGCGTAGTAGAGACAGTCTCATTACAGGATTTAGTTCTCAACCGAAGCGTGCCGCCCCGTACGCATCTCCTCTTGCATCCACCGCCACCAAAACATCCATTAATCACTCAACGTTTTGAACTTGTTCCCGTAATTTCTCGAGTTCGGCTTTCGCAGCAATCGTGAGTTTAGGAATATTTAACCCCTCGGCTTTCGACGCAATTGTGTTAACCTCGCGATTCATCTCCTGCGTTAGAAAGTCAAGCTTACGACCACAAACTTCTGGTGCATCTGTCAAGATATTCCAATGTTCGATGTGCCCGCGCAAACGAGCGAGCTCCTCGCTAATCTCTGACCGCGAAGCGAGACGAACAACTTCCTGGGCCAAGCTGGTGGAGTCAAGCTGTAAACCCTCAGATATCTCACGCACACGAGTCGACATACGTTCTTCAAAAACCATTCGTCCCTCTTCAGCCGCTGAAGCCATTTGTTCAACGAGCAACCGAAAAGTCGCTAACTTTTCCTCGAGATCAGACCGAAGATACTTGCCTTCTTGTGAACGCATTGCGTCAAGTTGGTTGAATGCATTATCAACCACTGGAACAAGTGTCTCATTCAAATGCTCTGAAACTAACTCGTCACTTTCACGCCGGCACTCACGGATTGTCAGAACCTGTGGCAGTCGAAGAAAGTCACCAACGGTCAATTGTCCATCAATAAGTCCTTTTTTACGCACTCTGCCTAACTCATCTACCAATTCCTCCACCAATTGCATGTTAATGTCGACTTTCGTTTCAGGCACCTTCTTTCTTCGTAATGCAATCACAAGCTCAACACGCCCACGGACAACGTGTAGTCTAGCTTGATCACGCAACCTGGTCTCCATCTCACCGAGACTCTGAGGAATTTTGATCTGCAGGTCCAGATACCTATGATTAACGCTACGCACCGTGACATCCATGCTCATTAGGTCGTCTTCGAAACTCAGTGAAGCATACCCAGTCATAGATTTAATCACGGTAGGCTCCGAGTCCGTCCAATGTTTGATTCGATATCCGTGGGATCAAAGATCTGCATGGCGTATAGCTTCCCATAAACACTGTTTGGTTTCATGAACAATTCGTTATGGCTTCCAACTTCAACCACCTTGCCATCCTGTAGAACGACGATAGTATCGGCACGGCGAATCGTAGAAAGCCTATGAGCAATCACAAAAGACGTACGCCCTACCATCAACTGCGATAAAGCATCCTGGACAAGCAGATCAGATTCAACATCTAGAGAAGACGTAGCCTCGTCTAAGATTAGAATCGGAGCGTTTTTCAGAAGAGCACGTGCAATCGCAATTCGCTGACGCTGCCCACCAGATAAACGTTGCCCACGTTCCCCAACTCTCGTCTTATATTGATCCGGCAACCTCACAATGAAATCATGTGCATGTGCCATACGTGCTGCTGATTCAATGTCGTCTTGAGACGAATTAGGTGAAGCATACGCTATGTTGTTTGAGATCGTATCATCAAATAGAACACTGTCCTGAGCAACAATTCCGATCTGACCTCTCAATGATCGCAGTGTCACATCCCGTGTATCAACACCGTCAATTAAAATAGCACCGTCAGTAACATCGTAAAAGCGTGGTATTAAACTTACCAACGTTGTTTTACCAGCACCACTCAACCCAACAACAGCAACCATATTTCCAGCCTTTACAGAAAATGATATGTCTTTAAGGATCTTTTCTTCTCTCTCACGTTCATACGAAAAGCTAACATTCTTAAAATCAATTGATTCTCTAAATAATTCAGCAGGCTTAGCATCTAATCGATCACGTGTTTCGCTGTGTTGATCAAGCAACTCAAAAATTCGCTCAGCTGCCGCGATTGCCTGCTGTAAACTCGCATTAACTCGACTAAGTTTTTTAATCGGACCGTAACTCAAGAAGAGAGCCGCCAAAAAAGCAGTAACCTCACCAGCTGTCATCTGACCAGTCCCAATCGCTCGGCTCGCATACCACAACAAACCCGCTGCAAAAATCCCACCAAGCACTTCCATAAGTGGCGGCAAAGCAGCGACTGAACTCGTTACTTTCATATTGATGCGATACAAACGTTGGGATGCTTTATTGAATTTTTTCGTCTCAAAGCGTTCTGCACCAAATGCCTTCACGATACGATTTGCAGTAATTGCTTCAGCACTAATATGTGACAGCTGCTCAAGTTCTTCTTGACTCCTTCGAGTCGTCCTTCGTACACGCTGTCCGACTCGAACTAGAGGATAAACGATCAAGGGAGCACTCGTTAGGCAGACAAGGCCTAGGCCAACATCGTAATAGATCATCAGTGCAGCATAAGCTAGTAACGCTAATGACTCACGAACAAGATCACCAACAGTATCAGACACGACCTGCTGGATCCGATTAACGTCATTACTCAATCTTGACATGAGCTGTCCAGTCGTCCGTCGGCCAAAGAAACTCGTTGACTGTTCCACGATATGACCGAACAGTTCATTACGAACATCTCGTACAACGCACTGACCTACATCAGTCATAAAATAGACAGACGCGTACGAACCGAATCCCTTAACTAGATAGCATCCAACGAGTCCAAGAGCTACCAGGCCAAGCATCTCTTGATGAGGTAAGACGTTATCGAAGATTGGTTTAATCAGAGCCGCAAGACTACCAGACGCTACAGCGTACAGAGACATTGCCAGTAGCGCGGCAACAAGTCGGCCACTATAAGCAGTAGCGTACCGCAGAAGCCTAAGGATCGGGTTCACTCAAAAAATCAGTATTCCACAAAAATCAAAGCCAAAGGAAGCTTCAGTCAAGATCTTCTTCTTCTTTCTGTACTAGTAATATTACCTATTATTCGTGTCAGGAATCCCGTGCATTGACGATGCCCTCACCTTAATAGCTTGGTAGTTATCACTTGCTCATCCTCGAATCTAACACCTCACGGCTGACAAACACAGAACAGTTCTCGATCCTGGTCTGTTTCGTTGTCGGCCCGTTTCAGTGACACCATCCAATCCGATCATTCAAGAATATCCTGTTTAACGCCTGGCAGTAAAAAGACTCACCCTACCCTTATAACCCATTAGGATGAGTTTTGTGCCAGTTCCAGGCGGTTTCAACCATGCTCGTTAGCTCTGGATATATCGGTTTCCATCCTAACTCATGTCTGATTTTTTCACTCGACGCAAATAACACTGCTGGGTCACCAGGACGTCTTTCCCCTGATGACCATCGAACGGATCGACCTGTGACAGCTTCAACGGTAGAAATCACGTCACGAACTGAATGAGGGCGACCGTTACTCAAGTTGTATACGGTTGATCGGGCACCTGACTCTAACGCACCAACCGATAAGACATGAGCGTTGGCTAAGTCAGACACGTGAACGAAATCACGTACGCATGTACCGTCAGGCGTTGAATAATCCTCACCAAATATTTTAAAGGGGGGACCTCCTAATATTGACTTAATCACTCTAGGAATGAGATGAATTTCAGGATTGTGATCTTCTCCCAAAAAACCATCAGGGTCAGCACCGGCTGCATTAAAATACCTGAGCCTAATTGACTTTAACCCATACGCCTTCTCATAATATGGAATCGCTCTTTCAATAACCAATTTGGTCTCTCCGTACACATTCATTGGTTGTGTTGAATGCTCTTCTGTGATCGGTGTTTCAATTGGGTCCCCGTAGACAGCGGCTGTCGAAGAGAACACAAATCTCTGAACCGATTCGCTCATCATCGCATTAAGTACCGAAAGAGCTCCACCTACATTCTGCCGATAATATTCGGCAGGTTCTCGCATAGAGTCTCCAACCGATGCCACCGCTGCAAAATGAATTACGGCTGAAATTCCATATTCACGGATCACAGATCTAACTGCAGCAGTGTCTTGGACATCGCCCTCGACAAACGGTAATCCCAAAGTTGACTCACGATGTCCAGCCTTTAGGTTGTCGAAAAGAACAATCCGATAGCCCGCATCACGGAGAGCCTTCGCTGCATGGCTACCAATATAGCCAGCTCCACCCGTTACAAGAATCATGTTCAGATTATCTTCCAATTGAAAAGTAGGTAAATCCCTGTGCGATCATCTGTTCGGTACTAAAGAGATTTCGTCCGTCAGCAATAACCGGTGTTCTCATCAATGTTCGCATCTTCACAAAGTCTGGCTCACGAAATTCATTCCACTCAGTTACAATCGCTAGAGCATCTGCTCCTTTGAGAGCGTCGTAACTTCTCTTGAAATATACAATTCTGTCCCCAAACAAATGCCGCGCCGCTCGCTCAGCCTGCGGATCGTAAACCCGTACATCAACGTCTTGATCAAGTAACTTATTAATGATCGCTATGGCTGGAGCTTCACGCATGTCGTCAGTCCGTGGCTTGAATGCCAATCCCCAAATAGCGATCTTCTTGCCCTTCAAAGATCCAAAGTGCTTTTGCAACTTATCAACTAGTCTTAATTTCTGCGCCTCGTTCACATCATGTACGGCACGCAGGATTCTAAAATCGTATCCCTCGCTACTCGCAGATTTCAATAAGGCCTTGAGATCTTTCTGAAAACAGCTTCCCCCATATCCCACTCCAGGAAACAAAAATGAAGAACCAATTCTGTGATCCGACGCAATCACTCCTCTGACGAAATCCACATTGGCTCCGACCGTCTCGCAAACATTAGCCACTTCATTCATAAATGTTATTCGAGTTGCCAGCATAGCGTTAGCGGCGTACTTACTCATTTCTGCACTCGCACAATCCATTACCATTATTGGAGCACCTGTCCGCGTGAATGGTGCGTACAGTTCTCTCATTATTCTTTCAGCACGACGATCTTCAGTTCCAATTACTACTCGGTCTGGTTTCATGAAGTCATCGATTGCTGTGCCCTGCTTAAGAAATTCTGGATTACTAACAGTGCTAAACGGATGATCGGTTTCCTTTTCTATGATCTCACGAACCCTCGCCGCTGTTCCCACCGGTACCGTACTCTTATTAACAATAACCTTGTACTCTGTCATCGTACGCCCAATGTCACGTGCAACGCCGAGCACATACTTAAGATCAGCAAATTCATCCTCAGCGGCGGGCGTTCCAACCGCAATGTAGACAATCTGTGAATTTCTGACTGCCTTAGAAAGAGCTGTCGTGAAACTCAATCTTTTCAGTGCTTGGTTTCTCAATACCAAGTCAGAAAGACCTGGCTCATAAATTGGAACCTTTCCTCTCTTCAGAGTTCTAATTTTTGCTACGTCATTATCGACGCAGATAACATCATTCCCGTTTTCTGCTAGACTTGCCCCGACCACTAGCCCAACGTACCCCGTACCAACAACTGCAATTTTCATTCGGAGGATTCCTCCAAAGGCGGCGTTACAACAACTAGAACCAATTAAATCCGTCGCACAATACACATGATTAAAAACATCTAACCGTAACATGCTGGAATACTGCTGTCGAGTCGCAGATTATTAACGAGTTTTCGGATTTGGCTCTGTACTTTTAGACCACTAACATCTGAAACGTACATGCTACCATCGGCTTAGGTTGTCCGATTTAGTGGGTGGGCGACTACAAAATGGGCCAACCTTAAATGAGCACTGAAAACGATAAATGCGTATTCTGATCGACTACCGGTCGGCATTACAAAAGCGAACAGGTGTCGGCGAGTATATCCATCACTTAGTACAGGCACTTAGCAACGATATATCCTGCTCCAGTTCATCCTCGGTTACCATTTTCAGTAGCTCTTGGAAAGATCGGCTAGCCGGCTCAGATCTTCCTGGAATCAAGAAGGTAGATCGACGAATTCCGGTTCGTGTGCTTAATGCTCTCTGGCACCGAGTCTCCTGGCCAACAATCGAAATGTTAACAGGTCAAACGTATGATGTCGTTCATTCTCCACACCCATTATTGATTCCGACTAGGAAAGCTGCACAAGTAATTACTATCCATGACCTAGCCTTTCTCGACCACCCCGAACATACAGTAGCTGAGATTCGTCGTGACTACGCTGCTTTGGTTCAATCACATGCCGAAAAGGCTGATCGTGTTGTGGTCGTTTCTCGTTACACAGCCGGACAGGTCCACAACCGCCTAGGGATACCAACAGAAAAGATTGTGCTCTGTCCTAACGGAGCACCAAATTGGTCCCCCCGGTCGGAAGCTCCTGAGAGAGGTTACATCCTTTTCCTTGGGACTCTTCAACCACGAAAGAATATTGGATTACTTCTTCAAGCCTATTCAACACTCGTGGATTCTCGTCCAGATACTCCAGAGCTAGTCCTTGTAGGTCATTCAACTGACTATATGAAACAATTTCTCACAATGTTATCCGCTCCTCCACTTGCAGGTAAGGTCAAATACCTAGGTTATGTCCCAGCAACGAAAATTCGTAAGATCTATGAGGGCGCCAGCGTACTTGTGTTGCCCTCACTTGAAGAAGGCTTCGGTCTTCCGGTTCTCGAAGCGATGACAATTGGAGTACCGGTTGTCGCGTCCAATCGAGGTTCCCTTCCAGAAGTATTAGAGGGAGCTGGATTACTATTCAATCCAGACGATGAAGTAGCTCTGGCAACGGCCATCGAACGAATGGTGTTCGATCGTGCCCTGGGAAAACGGTCGACTAAGCTCGGTTTTGAACGGGCTCGTGCGTACAGTTGGAAATCGTCAGCCCTAGCTCTCCGTCAAGCCTATGATCAGGCGGCTGCGATCAAACAACGGAAACTAAGAGCCACATATTAGATCCCTATTGACGTTCATCGACAGAACTCCAGGCTCCTTCTGAAGAGTTGCTGAGAAAAAAGAAACCAATGCGCATTGGAATCGATGCTCGCGAATTATTCGGTAACCCAACTGGAGCTGGACGTTATCTTTCAGAACTTTGCACACAATGGGCAAACCACGGACACGCCTTAGATTGTCAGTTCATTCTCTATTCGCCACCCGACATTTTAGGAAGCAATCAGTCCTCTGAACTTAAATATTTACTTCAAACTAGTATATTTGAGCATCGGGTAGTGCCTGGAAATTACGATACCTGGTGGGAGCAGTTTCATCTACCATCGATCGCAAACAAAGACCGCCTGGCTGTATTCTTTGCACCGGCGTACTCTATACCTATCGTAATTCAGGGCCCAGTTGTCCTAACCATTCACGACATGTCTTTCGCCGCTCATCCAGAATGGTTCGGTTGGAGAGAAGGACTGCGCCGCAGGTGGCTTGCTCAACGGTCAGCAAAACGAGCGACGTTAGTAATAACCGATTCAGAATTCTCTCGACAAGAAATAATGTATTATTTAGATCTTCCCATTAATCGTGTCCAGGTCATCAAACCTGGAGTCAGACTTCATCACTATTCCAAATTAAGCATCAAAGAATTCCTACCATCGAACACTATGTCTTCAATATCAGATCATGAACCGCTTATCCTTTTCGTTGGCTCAGTTTTCAATAGGCGACACTTACCAGATCTTATTAATGCTTTTGCACTTGTAACTCGTGTAATGCCAAAAGCACGCTTAGCAATTGTTGGAGAAAATCGATCTTATCCCAAGCAGAATCTTTACACATTGGCTACCGCAGCAAATGTAAGCGACAGAGTTCAAATTCTTTCTTATGTCACAGAACAGGAACTCTCGAAATTTTACAAACTCGCTCATGTATTTGTATTCCTGTCTGAATATGAAGGCTTCGGATTAACACCGCTTGAAGCAATGGCAGCTGGGATCCCTGCGATTGTCACCGATACTCCTGTGGCACGAGAACTCTATGGAGACGTTGCAACTTTCGTCCCACTAGGAAATCTTGAGAAGATCTCAGCAGCTATTCTAAACATTCTGAGAGATGGACAATCTCGGAAGTCCACCCAAGAACGTGCACCTAACCTTTTGAATCGATATTCCTGGCAGCGGGCAGCCAAAGAAACTCTCGGCGCACTTAAGAGCGCGGCTTTGTCACGATCATGACAAGTCTGATAATTGTCATCGTAAATCACAACACGAGAGAAGAACTCGAAGAATGTCTACGTTCTTTAAACAAAAATCCACCTCTTGTTTCTTATGAAACAATAGTTGTCGACAATCACTCTATTGATGGAAGTGTTGAGACGTTAATAAAACGATGGCCTGATGTAAAGCTAATTCAATTGAATGCCAATATAGGTTTTGCTAAAGCGAACAACATGGCAATTCGAACCAGCGCTAGTGACTTCATTCTGCTTCTTAACAGTGATACGGTAGTTACGGCTGGTGCGATCGACACAATGGTTAGAGCACTTCACACTCATGCCGATGTTGCTATCGTTGGGCCTCGATTAGTCAATGAACGCGGTACAGTCGAATTTTCATTCGGGCCAATGATCGGACCCTTTGCCCAACTTAAACAAATCCTACTTAGACTTGGACATCAACACGGACCACTTTCCCTTTCAATTTATCTCGAAAAACGTACTGAACAACAACAATATCCGGACTGGGTCAGCGGTGCCTGCCTCTTAGTTAGACGAGAAGACGCCGAGAGTGTCGGACTGCTCGACGAACAGTTCTTTATGTATTGTGAGGATGTCGATTTTTGTGCCGCAGTGAGAAAACTTAACCGTCGTGTTCTGTTCATACCGACGGCGAAGATCCTTCATCTGCGGGGACGAACTGCCAAGAAAAATCAGGCGGCCATTGAGACGGTATATCGACGTAGCCAGATCAATTTTTATGCTAAACACCATCCACACTGGTTGGGACTGTTACGTCTATATTTGTGGTTTAGAGGAAAATTACCCGCAGAAATCCATGAACTCCACGATGTTAAGGATTCTGGACTTCGTGACACATAACCCCTCATACATCACCGTACGCCCATGTCTTCGAACTTGACACTCTGCACATCCCGCATTAGGCAAGTCTGAAAAAATGTGAAGACTAGCTACCGACCCCTTCCCACCGTTATAGTTACCCTGTGCGAGTTGCGATCGATATACGGAAGCTCCATGACTTTGGAATTGGAACATACATCCGAAGTCTCATCACCTATCTCTCTCGTATCGACCAACGGACAGAGTACGTACTCCTTTGTCGTAAAGAGGATTGTTCGCTTGTAAAGCGGCTTGGAAATAATTTCCGGGCGATTCCAGAGCCTTCCGCTCCTTACTCGATCTCTGAGCAGATCCGAATACCGCTTCGCCTAAATCTAGAACGAATCGACTTATTTCATACACCGCATTACGTTCTGCCAGCATTAACGCCCTGCCGATCCGTAGTGACGATCCACGACTGTATTCACCTTATGTTCCCTAAATATCTACCAAATCGTACAGCCCACACCTATGCAAGGTTAGCGTTTCAGATCGCCGCACGCCGTTCCGACAGAATTCTCACAGTCTCGGAAGCATCCAAGCGAGACATCCTAAAACTGTTTGACCTTCCGAATGAAAAGGTAACAGTAATTCCCAATGCCATAGATGAACGTTTCCTAAGCACCCCACTAGACGACGAAATTGTGAGAGTTCGTGAGCGGTACCAACTGAGTGATAGATTCGTGCTCTATGCTGGTAGCGCCAAGCCTCACAAGAATGTTGAGCGACTGTTAGACGCATTCTTCATGCTGCGTCAAAAAGAAGGATTTAATGACCTAAGTCTAATTATTATCGGTAATGAGATCTCTAAGTATTCGACACTTCGCAGGGCCGTTCATCGGTACAAACTACATAAGCATGTTAGATTTCTTGGCTTCGTTACCCACGAAACCTTAGCTATACTGTACAGATTATCCGATGTCTTCGTATTTCCGTCGCTGTATGAAGGCTTCGGCCTACCTCCACTCGAGGCTATGGCTTGTGGAACTCCCGTTCTTACTTCAAATGTCTCCTCACTTCCTGAGGTCGTTGGAGATGCTGCAGTTCTCGTTGATCCGTACAATCCACGTTCTATCGCTGACGGGATGGAACTAATTTTGACTGATACCGAGTTACGAGAAACTTTAAAAGAGCGAGGACTTAAACGAGTACGCCAGTTTTCCTGGCAAGAATCCGTTACACGTGTCAGGAATATATACGAGCAGATTTACGTTGGATCCTCAAAGTAGCGATTAAGAAAAAATAATGGTCGGCAACAAACTTCTGAACCATTCCGACCAAAACCTCAGTAGCTAATAATGGACGCTAGCTCCGTTCGGATTGCCCTTGTCCACGACTGGTTGACGGGAATGCGTGGAGGGGAAAAAGTTCTCGAAGCGCTCTGTGAACTTTACCCGCATGCTGAGCTGTTCACTCTACTTCACGTGCCAGGTAGCACTTCCAAAACTATCGAAAGGTTACCCGTACACAGTTCCTTTATTCAGCACATGCCGTTCGCACGAGGATTGTACCGTTACTATCTACCTCTATTTCCTCTGGCGATTGAACAGTTTGATCTTGACCGTTTTGATCTGATCGTGAGTACCAGCCATTGCGCTGCCAAGGCAGTGGTAAAAACTGGCCGTGCCAGACATCTTTGCTATTGTTTCACTCCAATGCGCTATGCCTGGGACCAGTTCGATGCGTACTTTGGTCAAGACCGTTTTGGACAGTTTCGTAGTCAACTTATGCGTTATATGATGAAGCTTATGAGGCATTGGGACGCATCAACCTCTAGACGCGTGGACCGGTATGTTGCTATTTCGCAGTACGTTGCTGATCGAATTAACAAATACTATGACCGCACCACAACCATCATTTACCCACCGGTTAACACTGACTTCTATTTTCCAGATGGCAGGAATCCTGGTAATGCATTTTTGGTCGTGTCAGCTCTTGTACCTTATAAACGAGTTGATCTGGCCATTGAATCATGTCGTCTCGCAAGAGTCCCCTTGCGTATTGTTGGCGATGGCCCAGAACTCAATAGGCTAAAGAAAATCGCTGGACCTTCTGTTGAATTTCTCGGAACCGTGAGTGACGAAAAAATTAGAGAACTCTATAGAGAGACGGCCGCTCTACTACTCCCTGGCGAGGAAGACTTCGGAATTGTACCAGTTGAAGCACAAGCTTGCGGTAGGCCTGTCATCGCGCTCGGGCGAGGTGGAGCATGCGAGACCGTAATCCATGGGTTTAACGGATTACTGGTTTCTAGACCTACGCCTGAGGCATTCGCCAATAGCCTAAAAACAATAGGAGAATATTCATTCGATTCCATTGAGATCAGAAAATATGCCTTGAGATTCTCTCGGAAGCGATTCATTACTGCTATACAAGCGTGTGTAGTTGAAACGTTGGAGACACCTAAAGAGACTGCCCGATGGTAAAGCACCACAACCGATTACTTATCACCTCCTACGTCATAACTGATTCACTAATGGCGATGCTGTCATTTTCCCTCGCCTACCTGATCCGGTTTGAATCTGGACTGATCCCAGTAACAAAGGGCTTTCCCTCATTCACGGTATACCTTAACGTTCTTCCGGCCATCGGACTACTCGTTCCATTCTCGTTTCAATTGGTCAGCGTGTATCGGTTGCGCCGTGGACGCTCTCGAGTTGACGATTTTTTTGCCGTTCTTGTTGGTAGCATTTTAGCCGTAATCATTGGTCTGTCTGGAACGCTCTACATTCAAGCATATTACGTATCACCAGAAGCTAAGACACTTGGTCTTTATGAATTCTCACGTGTTGTGTGGGCGGTATTTCTACTTATAACTGTAGTCTTCACATACACATCACGAGAACTAATTCGCCAAATTCTCGAACGCCGTTGGCGAGCAGGAATTGGTCTGAAGCGAGTGCTAATAACTGGAACTGGCGATCTTGGGCGACGCATCGCAGACACCGTTCTCGACCACCCAGAACTGGGCCAGACGATTGTTGGATTCATCGATGACCGAGCAGGCGGAGATCATCTCGGCTACCGCGGCCTACCTCTTCTCGGGATCCTGAATGATGTAGCAGAAATCATCCAGCGCGAAAACATTGATCAACTCTATATTGCACTTTCCCTTGAACAACATGCGAAGATGCTTAAACTTATAGAAGTTGCCAATCAGGAATTTGTTGACGTTAAGATCGTTCCAGATTTGCTCCAATTCATTGTACTGCGTGCACAACTCGAAGATCTTGATGGCCTACCCATCATCAACATTAATGACGTGCCGCTTCAAGGCCTCAGCAGTGCGATCAAGAGGTTCATAGATTTCACGCTTTCGAGCCTGGCTCTAGTTTGCCTTAGTGTACCATTCGCTATTATAGCTTTGGCGATTCGAGCTACTTCCAAAGGTCCCGTCTTTTATCGGCAGGAACGGATGGGTTTGGACGGAAAATCATTTGCCGTATATAAATTCAGATCTATGACAGTCGATGCTGAACGTGAGAGCGGACCTGTCTGGGCCCAGAAAGATGATCCTCGACGTACTGAGCTCGGTAAACTCCTTAGGCGTTTCAGTATTGACGAACTTCCGCAACTCTTGAATGTACTTCGAGGCGAAATGTCGCTGGTAGGCCCGCGTCCTGAGAGAC
The DNA here is from genome assembly GCA_965249535.1 of Vicinamibacterales bacterium. GTDB lineage: Bacteria > Acidobacteriota > Vicinamibacteria > Vicinamibacterales. Next base: position 90,663 of record OZ252241.1, on the reverse strand, counting down.
CGTTTTTTGTCGATCAATTTAGAATGCGTCTACCCCAATACATGCTCCGTCACAAAGTAAAATCAGGCATTACAGGATGGGCGCAGGTTAACGGTTCAAGAGGAAATACATCGATTGAAAAACGTATCGAGTACGATCTCTACTATATCGAGAATTGGTCAGTATCTCTCGACTTTAAGATAATATGGTTAACCGTGGTTTGGGTGTTCTTTCATAAACACGCTTACTAATGAGCAAAACTAGCCAGACGGACAAGTATGAAGCAAGTACTCACTGCTCATCTCACTCCTCTGGCTTAGACTAACTACTCAAGCAGTCACTATGAAACCTCGCGTTGTGATCACTGGCGCCGCCGGCTTTATTGGATCTCATCTATCTGACGCTCTGCTCGATCGTGGCTATGCTGTAATCGGTATTGACAATTTGCTGACCGGTGACTCCGGTAATCTCTGCCACCTATCTGGACGTGATTTCACTCTTCTTGAGAATGATGTTACAAATCGAATAACTGTTGATGGACCGATCGATCTCGTCCTCCACTTGGCAAGTCCAGCTAGTCCGATTGACTATCTTGAACTACCAATCCCAACACTAAAGGTTGGTGCACTTGGAACACACAATGCTCTGGGACTTGCTAAAGCCAAGAACGCAACGTTCGTTCTAGCCTCGACTTCTGAAGTGTATGGTGATCCGATTGAGCATCCACAATCAGAAACTTATTGGGGAAATGTAAATCCAATTGGGCCGCGCGGTGTCTATGACGAGGCGAAGAGATTTGCTGAAGCTATCACAACCGCGTACCATAGGTACCATGGCCTTAATACTAAGATCGTTCGTATTTTCAACACCTATGGACCTCGGATGCGACTCCATGATGGCCGAGCGATACCAACCTTTATCCGACAAGCCCTTCGTGGAGAAAACATAACCGTATTTGGAAATGGAGAACAAACTAGGAGCTTCTGTTACATTAGTGACCTGGTGGATGGTGTTCTTCGATTAATAGAACATAAAGTTAACGAACCCGTTAACCTTGGGAACCCGAGTGAAATGACAGTAAATCAGATAGCTCAGGCTATTATTTTGGCAACTGGATCTTCGAGCCAGATCGTCTATCATCCGCTTCCTGTCGATGATCCTAAGGTACGTCAACCAGATATTACTCGAGCTAGAAATTTACTTAAGTGGTCACCACACGTTGAGTTAGATGAAGGGCTTAGGACAACAATTAATTACTTTCAAGAGAAACTTTCCTGAGAACAACGAACATCTCCCATCAATAACATCTAAGATTCTCATCTGCAGGACATCAGACGGGCGCAAGTCATCTGATGTCACCGAGCTGTTCCACTTAAGGTTACGTATCATCGACTATTTGAGCCGCAAGAAAGATGTAGTGGATACCAGAAATAAGTGTAATTGCTAATGATGCGTAAATACAGACATCGACTAAGACGGATTGCCGATGCATATAGTTAAAGAATAAGGTTACGACTGCCGTGACGATGTAGACTGCTGTTGCGATTTTACCAAAAACTGACGGACTAAACGTTCGACGACCAATAGCAAAATTTACAACTGCAACTGTCAAAACGATAACGATATCTCGACTTATGACTAACACCGTCAGCCAGAGTGGGAACCGATTCACAAGCCCAAGACCAGGAAGTGTTAGAACTACAAACGTTGTCAGAAGTAAGAGCTTATCCGCCATTGGGTCGAGCCAAGCACCAAGACTTGTTTTCTGTCCAGTCATTCGAGCCAGTAGCCCATCGAGACAGTCCGTCACACCAGCGATGATAAACGTGAGGAGAGCCCAGCCTAGATAGCCATATGCCATCAAAATGACAAAAGCTGGAATAAGAAACATCCTCAGAAGAGTAAGTTGATTCGCTGCTGTCAGCCTGGGCATCGATAGGTGACTCGAATAGAGTATTAGGTGCTACAGATTAGCTTTATTCTTTAATTCTTAACTACTTGTTTTGATACAGACTGCTTCCTGCCACAAGTAGCTACGCTCTTAGCTTCATACCAGGCATCCCAAAAGAGCTCCTTACTTAGCCTTCATCCTCAATTTTCTGAAGACGTTCAATTGCAGCCACGGCTTCGACTCCACTTACAGGACGTGTTGGCTGAAAAGTGTTCCCGCCTAAAACAGGGAGAATGCCGGCAGCCACCGCACGAAATGCTGCAGGATATCGAAGATGCCCTGGTCCAATGTCCGTAAATGCTGGTAACCCTCCTCTCTTGTGCTTGCGGACATCGAGATCTGGTGCGATCAAATCTATAATCCGTCCGATGATCTCACCAAGTTCTCCACGGTCAACCAAAGCTTCTGGCTGGAAGGTGTAGTTAACGTTAACGTCCATAACATCAGCGCTTGTCACTGATAATACCCAGCGGTTCGCCCAATGCTCACGAGTATCAGTGATAATTACCGTCCGTGCTTGCTCACCTTCTTTAAATAAGGTAGCAAAACGGACACCAAGTAGCGCTGCTAGTTGCGCCCTTGATATTTGAGACGTTTCTTGTATTTCTCGATATTCTGTCGGCAGAGTCTCTAGTTCGATATGCGCCTGAAGTCGCTCCAGTCTTTTACTCGTTTCTTCACTTGGATTTAGTGCATAAAGGTTACGAAGAAGCTCTTCAGCTTTCTCAAAATCTCCCATCGCTTCACGTGTATCAGCCTCAAGACTTATGGCCTCATTGTCATTCCGATCCAGCTCAGTTGCCTTCAGAGCAAGTCCAAGAGCGTCGTTTAAACCGCCTTCATCCAGTACGACCCGACCTAACTCTACGTATAGAAATGTACTCTCTGGAGATTCAGTAATGGCCCTCTCGTAGGCTGTCCTTGCCTCCTTATATCTACCGGTGGTCGCCGCGGAACGAGCCCTCACCACTTCTTCCTGCATTCGATCAAATCTCAAAAGTTCTACTCGGCGTCTAATCCTAGCAAGTCCACCGTCGACACTCAGTGCGCTTTCATAGCTCTCAAGCGCCGCTGCCGATTTACCAGAGCGAAGAAGTGCTTCCCCCATCCCAACCAGTGCAGAAACGTAGTTTGCGTCACTCCCAATGGCTTCCTCAAAATGTCTCACGGCTTCATCATACTGACCTCTAGTCAATCTGACGTACCCTAAACCAGCTTCCGCAGGATAGAAATTCGGCATTTTCTCGAGCGCCGCTAAAAATCTTCGGTTGGCATTCAGCATGTCACCAGCCTGTAGAAACAACCAGGCCTCATTATGACTAGCAGCAGCTCGAGTATTCGTAAAATTCTGAGGAACCACCGGGAATAGATAGTCTGGATGTTTTGGTTTCACGTTCGTCGGTGGAACCACAGGTGCACAAGCTGCTATAAACGTCGTAATTAGAACAATTGCCGCACACCCGCTGAGACATCTGAAACGCATAACTAATCTATTCTCCTCTAACTTACTGAACTCACACTTCAGTTTAAACACACTAAATCTTCATTCGCTGCGGTCCGCTTCCAACTTATTTATTGATTTGCGCATTCTAAAACGTTCAAGTAAGTTGAGCGGAACGTCAGCCTCAATCGAAACGTCTTCGTTTTTCATGACATGTCGAATTACCCGTCCATACCGATAGAGTTGAGTTATCTGCCTCTTATCCTCCTCACTTGAATTCCTAAAATTAAAGGTCACACGGCGCACATCTAGCAATAGCTCCTCTGAAATTCTTTCTAATAAGTTCTCTCTACCTTTTCCCGTTAATGCAGACACTAACATCGCCTCTGAATTTATCCGCCTGAGATGAAGATAACTACTCACATCAAGGAGATCACACTTGTTCAACACCTCCAACAACGGTACATGATCAGCACCCATTTCTCGTAGAACACTTTTAACAGAATCAATTTGTCGCTCACGCTCAGGGTGGCTAACATCGATCACATGTAACAAAAGGTCTGCCTCTGATGCTTGTTCAAGTGTCGCCCGGAATGCAGCGACAAGCGTATGGGGTAATCGACTAATAAACCCCACAGTATCCGATAGTAAGACTGGACGATGTCCTCCAAATGGCATCCTCCGCACGAGGGGGTCTAGAGTAGTAAACAGAACATCTGATGCCAGCGAAGAACTTGTCGTTAGCATATTGAAGACCGACGTCTTCCCAGCATTGGTGTAACCAACTAGGGCAATCGTGGGAACTAATTTCTTACGCCGCCGTGCACTTGTATTTGATCGCCTTCGACGAACGGCTTCAATTGCTCGAGACAAGACACCGATTCGCAGCCTGATCTTTCTACGATCGGTTTCCAGTCTCATTTCACCTGGACCTCTGGTTCCGATCCCAGCGCCTAATCTCGACAATTCCTTACCAGTTCCTACAAGTCTCGGCAGACAATACCTTAATTGTGCAAGTTCGACCTGAAGTTTACCTTCACGTGTGCGAGCTCGACTGGCAAAAATCTCGAGAATAAGCTCTGTACGATCAATTACTCTTCGGCCCAGTTCACTCTCTAAATTCCTAAGTTGAACCCCACTTAACTCGTTGTCAACAATAACCATATTTACATCTTTTTCGGCACAAGATTTAGCCAGCAACCTAACTTTCCCTTTACCAAGAAACAGTCTGGGATCTTGTCTCTTTCGTTCCTGAACCATTCGTATTTCAACAATTGCACCAATCGATAAAACCAACTCACTCAACTCGTCAAGAGAAGAATTAATTGAACTCCAGTTGTGTGAATCGCAAGTTAAGCCAACAATAGCTACACGCTTTCCCGTTGAAGTCTCGCTTGAATTAATCGAACGTAACATCACCATTTGTTCGATTCTAACACGTGCCCCCACGCTACCGCACCGGCTCGCACAAGGATTGGATGGTCTCCCCGAGCATCGACTATCGTTGATGGATCCCCCCCTAGAGTCGGTCCACCGTCGATTACTAGAGCAATGGTACCACCGAGACTTCTAATAACTTCGTCAGCTGTCGAAGCTGCTTCGTGACCGGAAAGATTCGCACTCGTCGCTGTTAGTGGATGCTTAACCAAACGTGACAGCTCACGTGCCACAGGATGATTCGGAACTCGAACAGCCACTGAGTGATTTCCTGTGTGAAGATTTTCTGCTAATGAAGGCAATGCCTCGAGAATCAATGTCAAAGGACCAGGCCAAAATGTTGCCGCCAATCGCCTTGCCATTGGTGACATTAGCCCCACCTCTCTCTCAACCTGATCAAGATCTGACGAAATTAGGGGAATAGCAATTTCTCCACGGTTCTTAACTCTAAGCAAAGCAGCCACAGCGCTAACATTTCTTGGATCCGCGGCTAGACCGTAGAGCGTATCAGTTGGAAAAGCCACAATAAGTCCACGAGCGAGCAGGTCAACCGCAGGTCTCAAAACTGACATATTCGATGTCAGAGGATCTACCACGATACGCTCAACCATAGTCTCACGGAAAATAAAACCGAAGACCGAAACTTAACAATTTTTGGAATTCTTGGCACTTGAGCAGTACAGACTCAAGTGTAGCAATGCCATATCACACTCTTTTTTAGGAAATATGAAGACTTCGGTCAATGTATTTCATGCATCTGATCAAGAATACCGTCACTCACAGTCTTCCCGAATAAAGAAGACTTAGAGACGAAAACAGGTTCTATCCAAACACCCACAAGCAAGTATCTTCCTTACTCAAATAAATCCAGTTAATCCTTAAAACTTTACCGTAATGTCTCTTTTTTCATTCACGTGAATCCTATCGATAAATTGGATTCGGCGCGGAGACGTCTGCATAATCAATGAATGAGTACGAATGCCGTCAGCTTCGAAACGTACACCACGCATCATTGACCCTTCGGTCACACCAGTCGCTGCAAAAACGATGTGACCACCGGATGCCAAATCTTTAGATGTGTAAACACGATTCTTGTCTGTAATACCCATCGTACGACATCGCTCCTCTTTCTCAGCCGTGTCCACTACAAGTCTACCAAGGATCTCTCCTCCTAAACACCTCATAGCAGCCGCAACTAAAACTCCTTCAGGGGCACCTCCAGAGCCCATGACAGCGTGCACCCCACTATCGAATACAGAAGCAGAGATGCCAGCAGATAAATCGCCGTCCGCAATTAATCTGACTCTGGCACCAGTCGAACGAACATCTTCTATTAAATTTTCGTGTCGTGGTCGGTCCAACACAACAACCACGAGATCTTCTATCTTACGCTCCAAGCATCTAGCAATTACCTTAATATTATCGGCAACTGGCGCATCTAGACTCACAGCACCTTTTGAGCTAGGTCCAACTACGAGCTTTTCCATATAAATATCTGGCGCATGTAACAATCCTCCCTTCGGCGACATCGCTAATACAGAGATCGAATTAGGAGAATCCGTTGCGCAAAGGTTCGTTCCTTCCAATGGATCAACAGCAATATCGACCTTAGGATAATCTCCACTCTTCACATTATTTGTTTTCGTTCTGGAGTTAGCAGCACCAACTTTCTCACCTATAAAAAGCATCGGTGCCTCATCTCTTTCTCCTTCACCAATAACTACAGTCCCATCCATCGGCGCATCATCCATCGATTTCCTCATAGCTTCCACAGCTACCCGATCAGATTTGTGACGATCACCCTGTCCAATCGTTTTTGCACACGCGATAGCCGCATTGTCTACGATGTCAAGCACATTCATCAAGAGATCAGCGCGCATGAAGTCACCTCAGAATTCTAGATTCTAGGTTTAATTCTGAGAACAGAACCCAGCAAAGTCTCTAAGTTCGTTAAGTCAGACAAGCCACAATTAATGATTACCAATCTCACAATATATTCTTTTGATCTTCAATCAGTCTTTTGCTCTTAATATCAATCCCTCATTTTTTTAACTTTACGGACCTCTCTATACGCGGGCAACTCACATCTGGCTTTTCGGTCAGAGCGATACCCGAGTGCATAATCGGCCTGCATTAGTTTATGAACTTCCCGTGTTCCTTCGTAAATTACTGCACCTTTGCAATTGCGATAGAAACGCCCAACCGGATACTCGTCAGAATATCCATTCGCACCGTGGACCTGCACTGCGTCTCCAGCGGCTCGTTCAGACGCCACCGTTGCAAACCACTTTGCCAAACTTGTCTCACGTGTATTCCTCTGGCCCTTGTTTTTCATAGAACCAGAACGTAACCAAAGAAGTCTTGCGGTCTGATAATCTGATTCCATCTGAGCGATCATTTCCTTTACTAGTTGATGTTGCCCAATTGGGACTCCAAACGTTTTACGATCCCTAGCATATCTAACACTCGCATCTCGACACGCCCGAATAAGACCGGTGGCTCCAGCCGCAACCGTGAAACGACCTTGATCTAGAGCACACATTGCGATCTTGAATCCTTCGCCAGATAGACCGAGCATGTTTTCCTCGTTAACCTCAACATCTTCCATCTTAAGGAACCCGGTGTTCCCTGCAAGGATTCCCCACTTTTCCTTTAAAGTTCCACTCGAAAATCCTACCGCACCCCTGTCGACAATGAATGCGCTAATACCTGACACGTCTCTATTTCTTTTCTTTTCCTGATCTGTCCAACCAAAGACAAGAAAAGTGTCGGCTACATCTCCAAGTGAAATCCACATTTTTTCACCGGTTATAAAATAACGATCTCCCTTCTTAACAGCTACTGTCTGGATCCCACGCACGTCACTTCCCGCATCCGGTTCGGTTAAGCAGTAGGTAGCAAGCTTCTTACCTTGCGCCTGTGGGACCAAATAACGGATGAGTTGATCGTCCGTTCCCCAAGTTAAAAGAGTAAGACTATTTAATGCAACATGCACGGACAGAATTACCCTCAAGGATGTATCTATATACTCCAATTCCTCACATGCAATACCCAGACTGACATAGTCCATTCCTGCCCCACCGTACTCGATTGGAACACATATCCCGAGAAGACCGAGCTCGCCCATCTTTGACACTATGCTGCGATCAAACCGATGTTCCCGATCGAGATCATGAATTCTCGGTGCTATTTCCTGCGAAGCCCACTCTCTAACAGAGCGTTCAAGCAACCGTTGGTCATCTGTCAATTCAAGGTCAATCATCGTAATCCTCAAACGAACAACCTCATTCTTAGAGCTTGCCCTTCTCAGATACTAATTACCCATAATCCCTAAGTGCAACCTTGGGACTGAACCACAACACGCACACTCCGACCAACCCCAAGTCGAGCATATGCGCTCGTTCTGTTTGCAGCAATTTCTAGATAATCCATACTGCCAAACAGTGCACAGACTGCATCCGCAGGAATGTCAGCATATGTATCAACCAGTTGACAATTTATGCGTGTCCCGACCTTAATACAAACAGATGCGGATTTAACTACTCGATCGAACGATCTCCGGTCAATGTTGGTGACAAGATTCCCAAATCGATCAACTCTTGTAATCGTACCAACGATCGAGTTCTCTAACACATCGGGAACCGGGATGCTAATGGTTTCATAGTTGTTGATACAAGGTCCGAAGGCAGATAGTTGAATACCTCTAGCTAACCATCCAGCCGCCGGCGCGAATCTATCTCTTCCTTCAAATGTTCGACTCATCTTTGCTCGAGCATAACGACGGTTAGTTAGTTCAACAACATTCTTTGATGTTACTCCACGAAAAACAGCGGTCAATACACCATTGTCTGGACAGACAAAACGGTATTCGCCGATCTCAGCCACTAACCCTCGACGCGTCGAGCCCACTCCTGGATCAATCACAACCAAGAATATGGTGCCTTTAGGAAAATACCGGTAAGCGGCCTCCAACTCAAGTGCAGCCGTCTGGACATCATGCGGTGGAATCTGATGAGAAATATCAACAAGAGTCACGTCTTGACAGATCTCAAGCACAACGCCCTTTAAAGTCCCGGCGTAGTGGTCACGTTCTCCAAAATCGGTCAACAGGGCAACGACCGGGCGGGCCATTTATCTCACGCTGAACAAAATCCACTGCCATCGCAGTCTAGCAGCGCTTAGTCCTCACTTTTTGTAGTCTAATCCCACAAGAATGAACTCACGCGAAAGCCCTAATACGTAAGCCCTATCCGTCCTATCCGTATCCCTAGGACTCTTTGTTCTGTCCCACAGGACCTCTGAATAAAGAGCAGTAGCATTGAACTAGAACGTGTGGATGGATCCCAACGGGAAGGTCTGAAGAAAAGCTTCGCACCGTATACTCCCAGAATAAATAGCCGATCTAACTCAAGCGGATTCGCCTTCCAGCGCGAATCACTCCCAAGGACGCCCCGGGCAGCCAACCCAACCCACCAACCGTTTTGTCAGAGGTCCCATCATACGCGAACACGCCAAGTCCTACGGTTCCATGGTTCCCTAACCACCTCCGAGCACGCTCCTTTGCACCTAGTGGCAGGCGCCACCCAGTCGTATCGAAGGCTGCGCAGGCTTATTCTCAGCTTTCATCTCAACCCGCTCGCGGCGAACCGGCGGCAAGCGTACGTTGCATGTCGATGTTCCCTCTAAAATTAGCACCCTCAGCAATCGCCACTCGCGGTGAGGAGAGATCACCGTCAACAGAGCCGTTCCCACGAATATGAACCTTTTCTGTTGCCGTAATATTACCAGTGACCTCACCAAGGACAACGACTGATTTAGCAAATACTCGAGCCTTAATTTTTCCGTTCGGGCCAATCGTCAACTCGTGCTGCCGAACCTCAATCTTGCCCTCTACCTTCCCTTCAATAGTCAAGTTTTCACTGCCAGCCAAGTCCCCTTTAATAACTACCGGCTTCCCAATAATCACGACGTCTCCGGAACCAGGACGGCCAGAATCACTTCCCGTTTGCGTTCCTCCTCCGCCCTCCTGCTCCTTAACCACCTGCCTCTAGGGTCCCCCAACGACTCTCACTGCCTCATCCCTCTTCCACATATCAACACCCTCAATTGCTAGTTCTGTTCAACTCCTTACGTCTAAACACCCTAAATACCTCGGTCCAGTTAGTATACGGGACCCCGGACAACCCTGTCTAGTCTCCCAATATAACGTCCCACCTCTATAACACTTACTTGAGTAAATCCCACTCTCAACAGCTCACGTTATAATGTGCCTTGGTACTGCTAAATCAGTTGTTCAGCACTATCAAAACCAACTTCGAATATAAAAGTGTTCTATTTCAATCAAGTTTCTCCTCACCAAATACTAGCCCTTCTTTTACTTATGGTTACGACCGGTGATAAAATCTCAACGATTATCAACCAGCAAGAATTTCTACGCTGAGGTTTCGGATGTCGATGCCCCGTATTTACTTTGATCACAACTCCACGACACCCGTTGCACCACCCGTAGCTGCAGCTATCTTAACTGCTCTGCAGGACCAGTTCGGAAATCCGTCCAGTGTGCACACCTTTGGGCAACGAGCTAAAACCGCACTTGATGAAGCACGATCAGCGGTGGCAAACCTAGTTGGAGGCAATCCGTCGGAGGTTGTGTTTACGAGCAGTGGTACTGAATCCGACAACCTCGCAATCCGTGGCGTAGCAGAAGTGCTGGAATCTACGACTCGACGACACCTAATTGCTGGTGCAACCGAGCACGAAGCAGTCCTAAACACTCTCAAGGTACTCGGCCGCCGTGGCTGGGACGTAACGTTCATTCAAATTGGAACCAATGGCATTCTCGAACCCAACCAACTAGCTGAATCTATTGATAACCGAACCGCTCTCGTGTCAGTGATGCACGCAAATAACGAAATAGGAACAATTCAACCCGTTGCGGAACTGGCTGAACTCGCACATCATCACGGGGCATTATTTCATACGGATGCCGTACAGTCTGCTGGGAAAATTCTGGTCGACGTTAAATCGCTTGGCGTTGACCTTCTTTCGCTCTCTGCACACAAATTAAACGGCCCAAAGGGAATCGGAGCACTTTGGATCAGGAAAGGAACACGCTTAATGCCAGTAATGTTTGGTGGTCGACAGGAACGTAATAGACGAGCTGGGACAGAAAATATGCCAGGAATTGTCGGATTTGGAGTTGCGGCTGAATTAGCTAAGACAAAACTCGGTGAAGATGCTGTTCGCCTCGGTTCATTACGTAATCGACTCGAGTCAGGTATCCTGGATCGTGTTCCTCACACAAATGTGAACGGCGACCGTGTCCAACGTGTTCCGAACACAACAAACATTAGCTTCGATGCTGTTGAAGCTGAATCTCTTTTAATCGCACTCGACCTGGAAGGCGTAGCTGTTTCGACTGGTTCTGCTTGTTCATCTGGTACACTGGAACCGTCACACGTATTAAGGGCCATGGGCCTACCAACGCACAGAACACAAACCTCCATACGATTCAGTCTCGGGTCGGGCAATACGCAAGAAGAAATTGATCACGTGATAGGCGTTCTTCCACAAGTCGTAAAAAAACTCAGGCATCTTACACGTTAACTTGCCTAATTCGTTTCTACGTGCTGGTTACTGAAATCCTATGCGTATTGTCGTAGCAATGTCCGGTGGCGTTGATTCATCAGTCGCTGCCGCCTTACTGACTAAGCAAGGCCACGAAGTGATTGGCCTTTCGATGCAACTTTACGATCAACGTGATGGTCAAGACACTTTTGGTCGCTGCTGCACGCTCGACGACCTTCATGATGCTCGCCGAGTTGCCGCCATTCTTGGAATTCCTCATTATGTCGTCAACTTTCAACAGCAATTCAAAAACCAAGTAATCTCAAATTTTGTTCATGAGTACACGATTGGCCGAACACCTATCCCCTGTGTACACTGTAACGCTGGACTTAAGTTTAGTAATTTACTAGAGCGAGCTATAGGTCTTGGCGCCGACTATGTAGCAACAGGCCACTACGCACGAATTGAGCACGATACTAGAATAAATAACTTTCGCTTGAAGCGAGGAATGGATACTGAGAAGGACCAATCTTACTTTCTTTTTTCTCTCAATCAATCACAACTTGCCCATGCGATTTTTCCTTTGGGTTCTCTTCGAAAGGCCGATGTTCGTGATCACGCCTCTATGTTTGCACTCCCAGTCGCCAACAAACCAGATAGCAACGAAATTTGTTTTGTTGCTGATGGGGATTATGGAGCATTCATCGAACGCCAAGCAGCTATAACTCCACAGCCTGGTGAAATTAAGGATACGAGTGGGCATTTGCTTGGCCGACACAATGGAATTCACCGATTCACGGTAGGCCAACGTAAGGGTTTAGGACTCTCTTCAACAATTCCACTCTACGTGCTTGAAATTGATGCCGCATCTAATCAAGTAACCGTTGGACCACGGAATGCTCTAGATACCCCATATCTCACGGCGTCCAATGTGAATTGGATTGCAGGTTGTCCACCATCAGGTCCGATACGAGTGACTGCTCGTATCAGACACAGACACAGAGAAGCGACTGCAACCCTATGCGCTCTTAACACCGATTGCGCTGAACTCACCTTTGATGAACCTCAAACCGCAGTTGCACCCGGACAAGCCGCAGTCTTTTATCGAGGAGAAGATGTGGTTGGTGGAGGATGGATTGACTAGCGTTTGGTTCGTAGATACAACTTCGAACTTGCTGGCCTAGACTTTCATCAAGAATATCCACTGATTCATGTCGTTAAACCATCTAAATACTTTTCAGCATCTATGGCCGCCATACAGCCTGTTCCGGCGGCAGTAATCGCCTGACGGTAAACGTGATCTTGCACGTCGCCGCATGCGAACACACCAAGGACGTTGGTCCGTGTGCCCTCTGAAATAATGTAGCCGTTTGTGTCCATTTCTAATTGGCCTGTAAATAAGGCCGTATTAGGATTATGGCCAATTGCAATAAACAACCCTTTCACCTCTATTTCCTTGGTTTCTCCAGTTTTAGTATGACGTACTACGATTCCAGTGACTTCATCCTTGTCAGGACTCTTCACCTCTTGCACCTCGGTATTCCATTCAAATGAGACTTTCGGATTCGCTAATACTTTATCTTGCATTAACTTTGACGCACGAAGCGAATCGCGTCGATGCACAACTCTGACGTGGGAAGCGAACTTCGTCAAAAAGAGCGCCTCTTCCATGGCAGTGTCTCCGCCTCCAACCACAGCAATTGGCTCTCCCCGAAAAAAATACCCATCACAAGTGGCACACGTAGATACACCATGTCCCATGAGTTTTCGCTCGGACGGTAGGTCGAGCAGTCGCGCAGAAGCACCCGTTGCAACAATGAGCGCTCGTGCGCTGTACTGTGTCTCTGAAGTGTGAATCGTAAATGGAGGTTCCCGTACATCAACCCGGGTTACATCTCCTGCAACGACCTCAGCACCGAAACGTTCAGCCTGGGCCCTCATCTCAGACATGAGCTGCGGACCCATTATTCCATCTCTGAACCCAGGCCAATTTTCAACCATCGTCGTCATGGTCAGTTGTCCACCTGCCTCTAACCCTTCAATCACAAGTGGTTTTAAGTTGGCTCGCGCAGCATAAACCGCTGCTGTCAATCCAGCAGGGCCCGATCCGATAATGACTACATCTCTCACCTAAGAGCTCCCAATCTAGATTATCTGTAGCCTTGAACTTCACTATAGCCCAGGCGTCCACCTTAATTCTCCAGTCATAACTTCATTTTCGTTCTTCATCTGCATTCTCGGGATCCCCACACACTAAAGATGCTTTTCGACGAGCGACTTCAAGCGCGGTTTGTCAACCAGTCCAACGATCGACTCAACAATCTCACCCTCCCTAAAGACCAGCAGTGTCGGAATTCCACGTATGTTGAACCTAGCCGCCGTGCTTGGGTTCTCGTCAACATTTAACTTTCCCACGGTTAACTGCCCATCTAGCTCTGTCGCGAGTGCTTCCACTATAGGCCCTATTTGGCGACACGGACCACACCATTCAGCCCAAAAATCAACTAATACTAGGCTTGCAGATTTAACCACCGTTTCATCAAAATTCTTGTCTGTAAACGTACAAAGTTTTTCGGATGCCATCGATTTCCTTTCACATCTCTAGTTATCTTCAACTCTACGGTTAGATCTACATCTACCAAAATCCAAACGCAATCTCAATTCTGAATGATGCTCTTGGCCTCTGTAGTGAGCCAGTCTACCAATTTTTTAGCTTCTCTGAATCGTCCGGCATTAGACTGTGCCCCAAGAACGACCACAGCTACTCGATCAATCTCAGGTAGATGCAACAGTGCTGCCAGGCAGAAGCCAGCCTTCCGAATATAACCGGTCTTCCCAGCTCGTACATCTAGATCGCCGCCCAGTAGCTTATTCGTACTCCTAACCGTAACCCGACGTCGATTTGTCCTTATCTGATAGGACTCCTTGCGCATGATTTCACAAATCTGTTTATTGTCAGAAACGTACGCAATCAGGCGGGAAATGTCGTACGCGGACGACACATTCCCCGGATCTAGTCCTGAAGGATCAGTAAAACGTGTATTCCAGAGCCCAAGTTCCTTTGCCTTCTCGTTCATCCGTTCTATGAATCCAGCCGTGCCCCAAGGTGAAATCCGCGCTAATGCGCGCGCTGCCGCATTATCCGAGGCGATAAGGGCTAAGTGCAAGAGATCTCGGACAACAACGCGCTCTTTAGACCGTATGTACGTTATCGACGCTCTTCTCACATCGCTAATCGAGATTACCGCCTCACGAGTTAAATCCGGATGTTGTTCCATAAACACGATGATCGTCATCACCTTTGTCAGACTGGCGATTGATAGCTGTCCCTGTGAATTTTCCTGCCACAACACCTTCCCAGTCGTTGGATTGTAGAGAATGGCTGCTTTCGCACGGACCTTCGGATCAGGAATCCGGCTAATTTCTGGCTCAAGGCACACCGCGACGACGCCACTCAACGCCACTAACCAAGCAGTGACAAAGAGCAGCCTACGAAGTTTTGTTCGGAGCATCAACGGATTAGCCACGTTTTGAAAGTCTGTCCGCCCAGACCAAGATCTCCAGAAAGGCCACCGGCATTCTAACAAACCTGGCTCAATAAGTAACGTCTAACAAGACATCCTATTCCTTTGACTGATAATTCAAATTATGCAGTCTTCAGAAATATTAGAAAGTTACTCTCCCTGTTAAGCTTCTTTCTGCAACTCTAAAAATGCAATCTTCCTTAAGCAAGAAATCACCATGGTGATTTCTTTCAATCACACTAGAAAGTTCATTCCCTTTCTAGTTTTCGGTGAGTGCTATGGCCAATAATATGGCGCGCTGTGTTCCTTTCAAGGAGTCCGTTGAATCAAACGTCTCACCAAATGAATGAACCCCAGAACTCTTACCTCCACCACCTATTGTGAGAGCAGGAATTCCAAGACTCATAGGAATATTAGCGTCGGTTGAGCCTGCCCCCAATCTCACTGGTAGACCAATTATCTCTGTCACTGATATTGCTGTATCCACTATCGGTAACGTGGATCTCGTTCGACCAACCGGCCGATCACCTACTAGATCTCGGTCCGCACTAAGATGACCACGGTAGTCCCAACGTTCACTTTCCTCGCGTAACGCAAGATCAATCGCGTCATGAAGTTTAGTATCCATGAATTTAAGAGCCGCTGCGTCGGTCGAACGAAGATCTATCTCCATCCAGGCTTCGGAAGCGATTGAATTGATCGATGTTCCTCCTCCTATCCGTCCGACGTTAAAGGTGGTCCTATGTTGGAGTGAAACCTGAAATCTTGCGATTTTCTGGACCAGCCTCCCTAGCGCATGGATTGGATTTACCATTCCAAACGAGCCATAACTATGTCCTCCGGGACCTCGTAGTGTTATACGGTATCTCCGACTACCTACCCCTATGTGCGTGATGGATAACCCAGCACCATCAACCGAAACAAAACGGTCAACCTGGTTCCTCAACTCCTCGTCAAAAAGGTGTTTAACGCCACGGAGGTCTCCAAGACCTTCCTCACCCACTGTTCCCACAAACGTAATGCGGCCTACAGTCTTAACCTTGGCAGTGTTTAGAGCCCTTATGACACCCAAGACAACCGCTAAGCCTCGGCAATCATCACTGATCCCAAGACCTTTAATCTGATTTCCATGACGAGTGACCCGCACATCACTTCCTTCTACAAATACCGTATCTAAATGTGCGCTAAAAACAAGGTGGGGACTCGTTTCCTGACCTTTACGTTCGCCCAGAACATTACCAACCTTATCAATACGAACGTTTTCTAATCCAAGTCGTTCAAAGCGTTCTCTATAGAAAAGTGCTCGATCCGCCTCCAAAAACGGCGGCGCTGGGATCTCGCATAACCTGATTTGATCAGCGATAAGCACTTCCTCATCCAGGCGAGCTGCCTCGAGTGCAGCACGCACGTTCGCATCCTGAACCAGTCTCGACCCAATTACTGTCGCATCGTCCTGACAAGCAACGACGACTTCTTGTCCGTTCGCAACTATCATTGCAACTATTACCGCTACCTCAAACAACCGATACAGGGATTTAACCATTCTGGATAATAGACGCCTATGACTTGTGCTTAATCTCATATTCGAAATTAGTTCCTATGCGGTATACTCGAACTAAGATTAGGCGCAGGGTACAGACAACGAAAGCACGAATACAGCATTAGAGTGCCGTCGACAGGCGCACTCGCATGCCTGTCACGGCATTAAGTACCAGAGAAACGAAATATATCGATGATCGAGGTTTTTGTCCGCCCGTAATCACACCAGACCCAACGTAGCCTGCCTTTCGGTAGACTCAGCGTTCGGCCACAGTTGCCGGCGGTAATGGAAAAGAATATCTTGTCCGGTGTTGGATCGATACGTCGTCCTGGTCAACAACGACCTCGATCTTTCGGGTCCGGATTGTCGGATCCGGATTACTTGTGTAGTACCCGAGCACGTAGTAGTCACTCGTTTCGGCGTCTATCTGTTTCAGTCCACTCTCAAAATCATTCATGTTAACCACCGCAAGTCCACCCGTTAACTGGGCCAGTGCCCGTAATGTGTCCTGCGTTTGAGTGATATGTCTATTCCACGAGTCCCAGTGAACATCGTTACTAATGTCAGGTCCGGCCATTAGACCACGCGGATCCACAGCATAAAATGAAACATTCGAGCGATTAGCCGCCTTCGCTAGCTCCGACAACTCTATCTGCATGTCAGCATTAGCAAACTGAGCTCCCAGCCTCGGTCCTCCGGAGAACGGATCGGCCGCAGGTGCAAGATTGCTAAAATCCTCTCCAAGTAAATCACCAACAGCTTCAGCATCAATTCCCCGCGAACGGTTACCCATCCTCGACCTCCCATAAAGTCGATTTCCAGGGTACGGATTGAAATCATAACCTGTGCTTAAATAGATAAACGCCTTACGTCTGTTCTCAACGAATTCGAGATTCCTCACAACTTCGTGGGCCGTTCTGAATGCCGAATGCGCAAGGAACAATGTCTCTGCTGGCCCACGAGCTCCGTCCATCTGCGTTATGATGTCCTGGTAGCTCATCCCATTTCCCATGATCTTGTCCTCTGCTATTTTTAGGAGGGATCGATCGTAGGTCATGTCAATCGCGATTGCCGAAGGACCCGTAGAAACAACACCAAAGAGATCTCCCTCATGGATGAGTGTGTCAGAAATCTGTCTAAAAATCTTTCGGACTCGTGGCGTACTAAGCGGCTCCATGTGAAGATCGTCAACAAAGATGATGAAAACCCGTCCGGCCGTATCACTCGTTGGACGAGAAGATGGAAGGACAATTCCTTCCTGTACGCGCCGCTCAGGCTCTAGTTCGTTATACACACGTCCGCCATGGACCAAGGTTAACGATGCGATCTCCTGAAGCACGTCATCTTCAAGCACTTGGAAGTTTTCCTCGGCAAGGGTAGCCACAAATTGACCATTTTCGTCACGCACGATCACATCTGTTGTGATGAGAGTAACACCAGAGCGAAATGTCGGCTGGGTCGGAGGTGGTTGAACCTGTGGTGTTGAAGATTGTTCTTTCGCCTGTGAAATCAAGTTTGTCTGAAGCCCCGTTACCGCAACAAAGCCTAATGCCAAGACTACGGTCGTCACCGCACGCGAGAGCGCCCCTTCTTTCATCATGCCGCCCATTATAGCAGATTGCCTAAATAGACCCTCATCGTCACCTAGGCGATTCAATCCTTAATGTCAATTTAAACCCAGTTTTTCTTATCTTAACCGCTTCGTTTCCTCCGATCCCGTTCACTGAAAAACAACCGCACTGGTCCAGAGAACTCCTTGCCTCCTCAGCGCGCCGCTCGTCGCCGTCGACTAAGCTCAGCCCACAACTCAGCAACGCCTTGCCTGAAATTGATCAAACCTTGCTGAACACCTGTTTCTGTACACCAAGAATCAGGATCGAGATCTCTGGCCTTCAATCGAAGATCGGCGCATTCAACAGGATCACTAATCTTTTCTGTAATCTTCGAAAGGAGTTCAGCATAAACTGCCCGAAACCGTTCAAGATCGTCAGAACAAAGCTGCCGATTTATCTCTTGTTCTTCTCTACCATCTTCAACTTCACTCCCAGAAAGATGCTCCGTCACTTGACCCTTAATACGACGGGTTCGCTCTCCAATTTCCGTCGATGACTTCTTGCCACGTCTCGATTGTCCTGATTTTGCAACTCTAGTGCGAGTAACATTAAGATTAGCCGCCTTGGCCACTGCGGCGGCTTGAAGCTTCAGCATTTTCGTCCAATCAAACGACAGTCGAGGATTCGCTGCTTCCATGATCTGAGTCGCTTCTTCGTCTAGTGGCGCACGACCAACCTTAATGTCAGGAGGCGTACGAAACCAGTAAAGAATCTTCGAACAAGACTTCCCGTTTTGACGAAACGTGTGAACAACACACGTAACCTCGTAACCTCGTCTGTCGCGCTTGAATCTCAGAAACGGCATCTAGCTATTAGGCCACCATTCCCCTATGATTTTCTTTTCGCAGACCGTTGTCCGGAACCCACTGCCGTCCGCGACTTTCGACTCTTGACGGTTTTCTTCGATTTCCGAAGCACAGACTTCTATCGCGAAACCTCGATCGATCGCTTTTTCGATGAAATTGGTTTACGCCTTTCCTTAGGCTTGGGTGCTACACAATGTGCCATTGTGAAGCGCATTCGAGTTCCTACTGCATGGTAACTCCAAATCTCCGTTACAGCAACCTCGTTATCCTCACACAAACGACGCGTTATCTCTGCCGCTCCTGAAGGGACGTACAAATAGAAGGCTCCACGCACTTTCCCTAGGTTAACCCATTCGGATTTCGCTTCGAGATGGTTAATCGATTGAGTTGTCTCCACCTCAACCACTCCATGAAGTCTTCGACTCCCTTCTTTTGAGGTTAGAGTTAAGTCCGGATACATCACATTGCCTGCAGCACGGACAGGGGCAGCAGTTTTTTCCTTTCCAACGTTCACGGATACGGAATATCGCCTTCGGAGTCTAGACTGTAGCAATCGGACCACACGATCGTGTTCCTGCTGCTCACGAAACGAACGTAGCATGATTGCTGTCAAGGAACCTCCACAGGCAGAGACTTTAGACGAAAAGGGATTAGAACAAGACGCAAGAATCCGATCGTAGCATGGATGCCTAATCGTCGGAAGACGTTGATTTTCTAGATGCATCGTCTTTACTAGCACCCTTCTTGAGAATCCAGCCACTCGACACTCACGAAAACAGCGTGATAGAAACTCGTACCGTCCCGCAATCGTTCTTATTTCAATAGATAAGGACGATCTAAGTGGCATTTGACGCTATAGTAGAAAATAGATGTTCCACTCTGAGGTATTTTGATCCACAACCAACAGTCCAGGGACAGCATAGACAGGTGAACGACAGATTCCTCCGAGCTTGTCGACTTGAGCCAGTTGATAAAACTCCTGTTTGGTTTATGCGACAGGCGGGTCGTTACATGTCTGAATATCGCGAATTGCGTCAAAAATACTCACTAATCGAACTGTGCCAAACGCCAGACCTCGCAACCATCGTAACCCTACAACCCGTGAAATCTATTGATGTTGATGCTGCCATAATATTTTCGGATCTCCTTCTGCCACTTTCCCCTATGGGTATCCAGTTCGATTTCGTCAAGGGAGAAGGACCTGTCATCGATCCACCTATTAGGTCATCAGAAGCTATTAACAAACTGATAATATTCGAGCCTCGTGAGGAGCTTAACTACGTTCTTAAAGCCATCCGACAAGTACGCACAGAACTTGGCAATAACTTACCTCTGATTGGATTCGCGGGCGCACCATTCACGCTTGCCTCCTACGCCATCGAAGGAGGTCCTTCAAATGGATACACGCTTACAAAAACATTCATGTACAATGAGCCGCTAGCGTGGCACAAATTATGTGAAAAGCTCTCCACTATAATCATCGATTACCTGACGGCTCAAATCGAAGCTGGAGTGCAGGCTGTGCAATTGTTCGATTCTTGGGTCGGAGCACTCAACCCCCTCGACTATCGAGAATTTATTCTTCCTCATACGCAGCACATCCTGGGCACAGTCGGGAGACTTGGCGTTCCCGTGATTCATTTCGGCACCGGCACAGCAGCCATTCTAACTGAAATGCGGGAAGCTGGTGGTGACGTAATCGGTGTTGATTGGCGGATCCCCTTAGATCATGCATGGGAGAAAATTGGCGTGGACCACGCAATTCAAGGAAACCTCGATCCGGTCATGCTCTTAGGTCCTGTCGACCGACTAGTGGCCGGCGCCAACGACATTTTGAAAAGAGCCGGTGACAAATTAGGACATATCTTCAACCTAGGTCATGGAATTTTACCAAATACCCCCATTGAACACGTACAACTTTTGGCCCACTATGTACACGAGCATCGGAGCAACCAAATCACAATAGGTTCATGACTAACTTGCCAGACCGAAACTTGAAACTACACACTACTAAGCTTTAGCTTAAACTCACAAATACAGACTGCCGGTAACTCCACACAGATGACCATGAGTTTGGTCAGTTGCTCTTTCTAAGCTTGTGGTGAGGGAATTGATGAAGGACACCGATCGCCAAGAAAGGGACTCTTGAAAACTGTTGATGTTGGCATCATCGGCGGCGGTATCACTGGGCTGTCAGCCGCTTACGAGTTATCCCTACAAGGTATAGCTTTCCAGCTCTTCGAAGCTGAATCGCGGATTGGCGGCCTAATTCTGACAGAGAACGTCGATGGCTTCACACTCGACGCTGGGCCAGATTCTCTGCTCGTTCAGAAACCTGCAGCCATAGAACTCTGTGACGAATTGGGCATTGGACACCGTCTAATACCAACACTCCCACCCCATACTGCCTACATTTTACGAGCGGGGACCTTATATCCACTTCCTCAAACATCTGTACTTGGAGTTCCCACTAAACTCTTCCCATTTGCAATGACCGGCCTATTCTCTACTCTAGCCAAGATAAGAATGGCTATGGATTTAGTTCTCCCCGTGCGAACTAGCATTAACACAGAGGATGAATCGATCGAATCTTTTTTTAGAGAACGATTTGGGGACGAAGCCGTTGAGTATCTAGCTGAACCCTTATTGGCCGGAATTCATGCTGGTGATGTAACTCGTCTCTCTATGCGTGCGCTATTCCCACACCTCCTGGAGGCAGAACGTCAAAGTGGGAGCCTGATCCGCGCTTTTCGAAAACTTAATAAAGTTACGCGCGACATCAGCCCGTTTCGCTCACTCCCAGAGGGCATCGCAGAACTCGTTGAAGCACTTGCCAAGGCACTGCCGGAGGATTCGATAAGTCGCGATACCCGCGTTGAAGCTATACGGGGAAAGAGCCCCTACATAATCGCCACCAAAAGCGGTAATGTGTTGCTTTGCCGCTCTCTAATTTTAGCCGTCCCAGCACATATCACCGCTGACCTCATAGCCCCAATAGATGAAGAGTTGGCCCTACTCTGTCGTACTATTGACTACGCATCAACGGCAACGGTGCTCCTTTCCTACGTAAGGTCCAACATTCGGCATGCCTTACATGGGACTGGCTTTCTCGTTCCTCGTTCAGAGAGCGGATATACGATCACAGCCGGTTCATGGGTATCAATGAAATGGCCTAACCGAGCTCCTGAAGGTCACGTTCTTCTCCGAGCGTTTCTAGGCGGTGCGCGGGATCCCCATGTACTTGACCGCACCGATGGCGAACTTATTCGGCAGGCACATCACGATCTCTCGGAAATCCTCAAGATTGAGAGTCCGCCTGAGCTAAAGCGTGTCTACCGTTGGCACCGGGCGAGTCCCCAGTACGAAGTGGGACATCCAAAACTTGTCGCGAATATCGAACGCAAAGTAAAAGAATGGCCCGGTCTGTTCCTGACCGGGAACGGATTTCGGGGAGTCGGCATTCCCGCCTGTATCGCAGACGCTCGATCAACAGCCCGGGCCGCAGCGGAACCGTTACTCAAGCGACAATCTTAATTGATACTCGCTTTTCCCATACCCGTACGGACTAAGCAAATACACGTGATTAGCCAGCCGTATGTTTACTGCTTGGTAGTTTTTCGTTTTCTCCGCACCTTTTTTGTCGACTTGCCTGATGCGGGTTCCGCCGAACGTTCCAAACGAGCCAAGCTCGTTTGGAATTTCTTAACCCCACTTTCGTCGAACTGAATCCGGGTAAAAGCCCCCTCAACGGCGATCACCGACCCCAAACCATATGTCGGTTCGATCACGCGGGAACCGACTGTAAACCGTTTCATTCCTAATCCCTCGCTACTCGCAAGTAGCAGCTACCAATATGTCCAAGATCAGCATAACCTTAATATTAACAGAAACTTATGATGACGTCAACATTATGTCATATGACCCAACATAGTCGCTCCGCTATCGACAACCACTCGGATATTTGATCCTGGCCTCCAGAAATTGATTAAATAAAAAATTCGTCAACACAAACCAACCGCACCTAAACATCGCCCTCGGTCACCATGAAAAGACACCACACTTTAAGATACTCACTGTAAAATTAGCATCGACACAAAGGAATCACTAGCCCAATGGCTTCCCCGTCAGTCGAGTTAGAATGACACTGACACACAAAATGGCCAGCGCACTATACTATGGTCCTAGATCGTCTGACTTTTTTCTAATTAACTCGCGTAGCACTCTTTCTCGTGAAGGAGGATTTCATGAACTGGCAGTATCGGCTCTCGCTTTTTATGATCATGTCCGTGGCACTGGCTTGTGGGGGTGCTGAAGCACCACCAGCAGAAGCCGTTGAACCCACCGAACCCGAACCTGCGACTGTAGAACAAGCCACCACACCAGAAATGGTTGGCGGCGGTAAGACAACAGAGGTTCATCCCGGAAATGCTGGAAGCCCTCATGTAATGACCGAGTGGATGATCAACGAAGCGCATATTTCTATCACCTATGGACGCCCTTATTTGAAGGGACGAACCATTGGTGAAAGTGTTGAACCTATGGCTGGCAAGGTCTGGCGAATAGGCGCAGACGAAGCAACCACACTGAAATCCGACAAGGACTTGATGATTGGCGGCTCCCATATTCCGGCTGGCGAATACACACTCTTCTTACTAGCAAGTGATGATGAAGCGTGGCAATTGATTGTGAACAATCAAACTGGCCAATGGGGAACAGAATACGACGAAGAACAGGATCTTACACGGGTAAATCTGGACCTATCCGAGTCCAATACTCCGTCTGTCGAGCAGGTCACATTTTCGATTGGCGATGACACGCTGAAGATCGAATGGGGAACTACCAGCGCATCAGTCCCGCTGGCCCTTCACATGTAAAGTCAGCCCCTCTTGCGGGCATGCACTCGCGCCCACTACCTCCACTTGAATTAAAGGTGGTAGTGGGCGTTGTTTCGGGTTCTTGCTATTGGAAGCGGCGAACGGTGCGTCTCGGAGAGAACCGACAGAAAAGCTCAGCTATTCGTCCTCAACACTTCCTGGATAAACAACACCGGTTCCTCCGAGACCACAGTATCCGCCTGAGTTTTTAACCAGGTACTGTTGATGATGCTCCTCCGCATAGAAAAACTGAGGTGCCTGGACTATCTCAGTTGTAATTAGACCAAAGCCTGCCTCACGCATAAGCTCACCATAAGTCCGTCGCGTTGTTTCGGCCATGCACCTTTGAACGTCACTGAAGCAATAAATGACCGAACGGTATTGAGTCCCAAAATCGTTGCCCTGTCGCATTCCCTGCGTTGGGTCATGACCTTCCCAAAACGCCTTTAACAGGAAGTCGAATTCTATGAGCTTGGGATCGAACACCATAAATACAACTTCCACGTGGCCAGTCGTGCCGCTGCAAACCTCCTCATACGTTGGATGACTTGTCACTCCGCCAGCATATCCAACAGCTGTAGAATAAACATCAGGCATCTGCGAAAAGATTCGCTCAGCGCCCCAAAAGCAACCCATACCAAAGAGTGCCTTTTCCATACCTTCTGGGAAGGGTTTAACCATCCGGTTCACACCTCCTTAGACCTATCTCTGACAGTTCTACCCGATCGAAGAACACTCTGAATCGATGTATCACCTGTCCTTGCTTCTAGGGAATAGTCCCTCTGGTATTGAGCCGTATGCTATAGAGGCTCGTGCGTGCCGTCATGTAAAGTGTCCGGCCGTCATCACCCCAGGCGACGTTCGCAGGAACCTCATCCGGTTGAATTGTTCCCAGGTGCTTCCCGCTAGGATCGAAGATCCATACACCGCCTGGACCCGTTGCGAACACATTGCCAGACGTATCTACCTTAAGACCGTCTGGTAACCCCTCTGCACTTTCAGACGTCACGTCAAAAAACACACGGCCATTAGCAATGGTCCCATCTTCTTTAACGTCGTACGCCATCCAGACTTTCTCTTCCTCGTCTGAGTTAGCAACATACAGGGTTTGTTCGTCAGGTGAAAATGCAATACCGTTTGGTCGAGTTTGCTCTCCATTAAGTAATTCTATTTCACCGGTCGGACTCAATCTGAAAATTCCGTTAAAATCGAGATCTCTTTCGGGATCTTCTTCTAACTTAGCAAGACCATACGGTGGATCCGTGAAATATAACCATCCATCGGACTTGAGCGCCACGTCATTTGGACTGTTGAGGCGTTTGCCTTGATAGTTGTCGACGAGAACAGTTTGTGTTCCATCATTTTCGATTCGTGAGATACGACGGTTCCCATGCTCACAGATCACAAGACGTTCTTCTGAATCGATGGTGAGGCCGTTAGAACCAACCGAACCCTTACCTTCCTTCTCTCCGTCGAATACAGGATTCATGTAATCGCTTAACTCTCCGTTCGGGCTCCACTTATAAATCACGTTCCCAGGAACATCGCTAAAGAGCAAATACGGACCGTCGCCAGTCACCCAGACAGGACCTTCAGTAAACACAAAATCACCATGTAACTTCTCAATGCGGTAATCGACGGGAACCAGCGCCTCAAGGGCCGCATCAACAGTCATCACTGAGCCTGCGCCATTGTCAGGCGCCGGTACAATCTCGTCGACTTGCTCCGGTTCCGTAGAGCCACAACCGGCAAGAATAAGTATCTGAAAACAGAGCACCCAAAACTTGGCTGGTTTCGCCATTATCGCCTCCCAACAAATCTGAAATCTATCGAACGTCACCGTACAATTAAAGCCTACCCTGATGAATTATATCGCCCAAACCGGCCAGAAACACCGATAGACCTCCATGTATTAACGTCGAGAATATCATGCCAGTCCAACGGGTTCACGAAATCGTGTTCCCATCCTAATGTTAGTGCTCGATTGAAGTAAGATGTACGGCTCATCAGGGCCGCTAGCTCAGTGGTAGAGCACGTGGCTTTTAACCACGGTGTCGAAGGTTCGATCCCTTCGCGGCCCACCACTTAAATACCAAAGAGGCAAGCGTAAACACCATTCGAGTGATCCTCTAAGACGCAGGACCGTCTCGTCCTTCTGCTCAATACCCGTGTAATCTGCCGCCCGTTACAGCGACCCTCTAACCACGAAAACTTCTAACTCTGGATCCGCAAGGATATCGTCGCGTTCGAAGCGAACGGCACGCCACTTCTTCACCGAGAAGCGGTCGGTCTGATCCAAAAAATGAGGAGAGGAGAAATCACCAGACTGCGAATACGTCAACATGGCGTCAGCCTCAGGTCCTCTGTCCGTGTATTCCAGTACCATGATGAAACTAGTTCCATTAGTGATCGGATAACCCGCTGTTGTGAGAAAACGACTCCCCGGAATCAGACTCGGTAAAATCTCAGACTCAAGAGTTGTTGTGTTCGGTACAAGACGAACATAATTTAATACTCCCTCGTACTCACCTTGTCCACCATGTATTGAAACACGTCGCTTCCCTTTCATGGTGTGCTGCAATTCTCCGAGTGACACATCAAGAGCGATCCCCTCCCCCTCAAGTAACCGAACCGCTTGGCCTAGTCGGACGAGTACTCCATTTCCTGATGCCAGACCTCTAGGAGTTTCAATCGGATTGCTTTCGTCGAAAGGTTCCGCAAACAGTGGTCCCGCCTGACGTAGGGCTGCACGACCGAACTGTCCCATCGTCTCACGCCATAAAACGGCACCGCGACTCTCAAGATCGACTCGACCCGACCAAGCGGCCAAAACCTGACAGGCCCCCACTAGATTCACCGAATCAAGTCCTACAGTGACTGTTGAATGATCTTCACATCGAGCGACCAGCTGCTTACGCAGCAACTCTTCTGTTAACCCACGATTTGACAGAATCGCCCTCGCAAGCTCGTTCCGGGTAAAGCGTCCATCTGATCCTGAGGGACCAGACGCTGAAAGATCACCGAGGACAGTCGCATTCATTCGTGAGCGTAGTGACAGTGAGCTCCTTTCACTCCCGGTCAGAGGCGAGTACCCCTCGAGTCGTGCTGTGGCGTGCGGTACCCAATGACTATCATTCGCATTAAATACATAGTCACGCCGCTCGATCTGCGGGAGCTCCCTAAACGGGATAACTCCACGACTTCCCTGCCCGTCAGCCATCTGCCATTCAAAACGTGAATCACTCCCATCAAGCAAGACAAGTCCACGGTCCCACATAATCTTGGTGCTCTCATCACTCTCCCGGCGTGAAAGCCAGAGTGATAGCGCCTCGCGTGTCAGGTTTGGTGTTGCGGCACTGTCCGCGTACCAAGCTCGCCCGTCGGCGGATGCGGCTATCGTATTAATCCACGGGAAGCCACCGTGATCGGCATGCGCCTGTTTAACCGCTTCCATGCTTGTTGCCATAGCCAACTTCAGCCATAGCGCTCTAGATTCTGTGTTAGCGAAATTTGAATCCCTAACGGTGAGTGCCAGATCTTCCGACCACTCGAACCCAGACATTGAAACAATCGGCCCATAATGGCTGAACCAGATGGTACGCTCCACAACTGTGAGCGTCCCGTCCTCCTGTCTAACAGATATCTGGACTGTACGAGCCTCCATCGATCTTTCCTCACCGTCGTAGTGGTACCGCGTAGGATCACCAGGCACAAGTTTTAGCAAATAAAATGTAAACCGCTCCCCGGCGGACACCGTATGAGTCCAACCCACGTAGCGGTTGAAGCCGACCGCTACACCGGGTACTCCAACAAGCTGGACACCGTAGACGTCCAGTTCGCCAGGAATGGTCAAATGCTTCTCCCAATACCGATTCGAACCCCGCCATGGATAATGCGGGTTCGCGACCAGCATCCCACCGCCGCTCGCAGATCGATCCCGTCCAATGGCCCAGCCATTGCTTCCTAAACCTACTTCCTTTTCACGGATCAGCGGCGCTCGAAACGATGACGGGCCAGCACCTGGTTCCCTAACCTTTTTCCCTTGGGTGAGCGGTGGTTTTGCTAAAGCAATGGCGCTATGAAGCGAACTTAATCCCTCTATGATAAGGCGCTGGTAGGCCGCTAGATCCACAGCTCTAATCTCACCAAGCCAATCCGCACCAGCACACCAACCCTTTAACTTATTGTGTCCAGTTTCAACAAGATACTGATTGTAGCCAGCAGCGTAACCCTCAAGCCATTCGCGGATCCTCTTGTCTTCCGTCTCGAGCTCAGCCTCCGCCCGCTCATAGATCATCAGAGCCTTCACCGCCGCGTCAGTCTCAAGATGACGGTTATTTTTTCCTGGTCCAAAAAACTTTGCCCGTTTGCCTCTAGCTCGGATCACCTGATCCGCGAGATCGCAGGCGTGGTCACTCGCGAAGGCATAGCCTTCGCCAAATCCTAAATCACCCCAGTCGTCCGCAAGGATATGTGCAACCCCGAACGACGTTCGACGGATAGTAGCCTCGTAGTCTGAAACAGGTTCCTTCGACTCCTTGTGGCAAGAGATCAGTCCAGTCAGAACGAGCACCGAACCGATCAGCACCACGCTAAAGACCCCGCGTTGACCCATTCGCCCTTCACTCTCTAACTAAGTGATCGCTCGTATGACACCCTCGAAATAAGGATATGTCAGCATCCACCTTACGAAGCACTGGAAACATTCAACTAGTTCTAGCGATCGCGGTACAGATTAGTCAAGACCTGAGCAACTAAGCAACGGCTAAAATAACCTGAAGCCTGGACATTCCTCTTTATTAGAGATGTGCTCGTACCCGGGCGTTGATCCATTTTGAGCGGCCACTTATACTGGGAGGTCCATTGTGGCATCCCTGCTCAGTGAGTAAGCTCACAAAGACAATAGCTGATTAGCAAGGATGCCGCCGGATCAGACTCAAATCGTCCCCATCGTCCAGAGGCCCAGGATATGGCCCTTTCAAGGCTAAGACACGGGTTCGAATCCCGTTGGGGACGCCACTTTCCTCGCGATGTCCGAGCATCCTCATTTTGTAACCCGTTACAAAACTAGCGGGTTAACGGGGACGGGGAGTGAATCACGCGGGTGTGCGGCGTCCTACTCACGGGTGCGGCGGCTCACCACTTTGGCCATCGATAAACGGATGTGGGTGCGCAGATAGTGAGACTGAGTTGTAGTCTCAGCTTGGGTTGAGCACGCGATCATGATGTATGCTGGTAGTGTTCTGCCACTACCTGAAAAGGAGGACATGTCGTGAAAGGCCAGCCTGAGATTATCGATGCGCTGAATGGGGCACTCACTATTGAACTTACTGTTTGTTCGGGAGTGTTCAAGATTCAAGAATCATGTTCTATGGGCCGTCGATAAGAACGGTCGGTTCGGTGTACACGTACCAAAACGCGCTGACTCCGAGTAAAGCCATGTCAAACCAGTTCATTTTGTCCATGTGGGTGCGCCGTTGGCTCGTCAATTAGAATGCTATCGGTCAGTCAAAGACTATCGAGTCTGAACATAATCATGCAATTTAACAAGACAGGGGTTATGACCCACGAGGGAGTTCTTCACAATGTTTTCACGTCCATGAAAAATGCTCTCATAGTCGGTGCGCTCTTCGCAGTTATCACGATTGGCTGCAGTGACGAGGACTCTGGACCGACCTCGCCTTTTAGCCCAAAGCCCCACAGCAGGTAGCGCAAGTAGCGAGGGAGACGACTCTGAATCGACCTCGGCTATATGGGAGCCGACGACGACGCCCACGACCACTGAGACGTCTAAGCCCTACCGCTGACCGACAGGCAGTTCAACGTGTTAGCGCCAAAGCAGATTCAGTGCTATAAAACTTATCAGGACGCTTCCATATCCGCCTAGCCTACCGCGACGAGCGATTCACCGAGGACGGGCGGCCCAGCTAATATTCGGCGCATTCAGACAGCAACTCATGCTTTTCCTTTGAGTTTCGGCGTCCACATAAGTGCGATTCCCCTTGGGGACGCCATTTTTCTTAGAATTTCCTGCTGATTCCTTGGGTTTGCGGTGTCTCCTGCACGTCGGACACCAGCGGCCGTACTTGACACTGCCCGGTGTGGCCTCCCACTGATGTCCCTCCGCACACCGCCACCGCAACTTTGTGTTGGCGTTGACGTAGGTTTTTGAGAGACACGCCCCCCCGCGCTCCTGCGCCAATACCTGCATCTGCTCGATGGTTAATTTTTATGCTATTAACGGGACGTCGTTACGCATCGTCATCAAATGATTCTAAAAATGTAGTGAGGGTGAACTCAGGCATGTGCTGCCTTGTCGTGCTTCTAGCGGACCTTGGCAATCAACCCGTTCTCCATGGTCACCTTTGGGCGAAAAACTCTCGAACCCTGGCCTGTGACACTTGGACGGTTCGCACCGAAGCCTGAGGCCCGCCAGCGTGAGTCTATCTTCTCATCCTCCAAGGGGTCATAGGAATGTTCTATTCCGCCCTGGTGATTGCGCGTGCTTGATAAGCCTCTACCAACATCCTTCTGATGATCGAGAACCCTAAGCTCTGGCTAGGTACCGCAGAAAGTTTCGTGGACGATTTCTTCTGGTCGTGGTGGCGTTTCGAGATCAGCGTATTCGACCTGATCAGCGTAGGGCGCGGCTAGCGCATCGACGAGACGGTGGAACTGGGTAAAGTCGCCAGCATAGGCGCTCTGGATAACTTGCTCGACGCGGTGGTTGCGCGGAATTAGGATCGGGTTGGCTGCGCGCATGTCGGCGAGATGCTTGGCGGGATTGGCTTCGCGACGCCAGTCGGCGAACCATTTTTTAAAAGGCTCACTGCTGCAAAACATCGCGCTCAGCGTCTGAGAATCCTCTCCGCCGGCGACACGCGTGAGCTGACGAAAAAAGAGAGTGAAATCAACCGCTTGGGTGCCCAGTAGATCGAGGCACTCCTTAATGAGCTCGACTGGTGCCTCACGTGGGAGGCCAAATTTGGCGCGGAAGCGGGCGATGTATTGACCGTGGAATCGCTCAGCATATCCGGAAAGGGCGGCTTCGGCTATCTTGGTCGCTTTGCTCTGATCCTCAGACAATAATGGCAGCAAGGTTTCCCCAAAACGGGTGAGGTTCCAAAGTCCGATGGCGGGCTGGTTGCCCCAGGCATAGCGCGCACCTGAGTCGATGGAGCTAAAGACGCACTGCGAGTGGAAGGCGTCCATGAATGCGCACGGGCCATAGTCGATTGTTTCCCCAGAAATGGCGGTATTGTCTGTGTTCATCACACCGTGGATGAAGCCGAGAGACATCCACTGGGCGATCAGATCCGCGTGGACAGCCGCGACCGACTCTAACAAAGCCACACAAGGATCTGGCGCTTCGGCGGCGGCCGAGTAGTGCCTGGCAATGGCATGCTCGGTGAGCAGTCGCAGGGCATCGATATCGTTGCGTGCTAGAAAATACTGAAAGGTCCCGACGCGAATGTGACTTGCAGCAACGCGGGTGAACACAGCGCCGAGGAGCGGCCCGTCTTGGCGCATTACTCTTTCGCCAGTGGCAACAGCGGCGAGCGCCCGGGTCGTGGGAACTCCGAGCGCGGCCATAGCTTCGCTGACAATGTATTCGCGAAGCACCGGGCCGAGCGCAGATTTGCCATCGCCGCCCCGCGAGAATGGCGTGCGACCTGAGCCCTTCAACTGCAGATCGTAACGTGCGCCGTCGGTGTCGATGACTTCGCCGAGGAGGATGGCGCGGCCGTCGCCAAGTTGTGGCGAGAATCCACCGAACTGGTGGCCTGCGTAGGCTTGTGCAATCGGCTCGGCTCCTGCTGGGATCGTGTTACCCGCGAGCATCGCGACGCCGTCAGCTGATTCCAGCCAGTCGGCGTCGATCGAGAGCTTTGTCGCTAGTTCGCGGTTGAAACGGATGAGCTTCGCTTCCGGAACACGGGCGGGTTTCTGTTTGACGAAGAAACGTTCTGGCAGCTTGGCGTACGTGTTGTCAAAGGAAATGTTCATTGAACCACATGCGGGTGTGCAGCGTCAGAATTCTGTGCAACTTTATGCGGCATCTTCCGGAAACCCTTTTCGCTTTTTGTAGACCGCTACAAGCTTAGCGGTTCAACGGGGACGGGGGGAAGTCACGCGAGTGCGCGGCGTCCGTGTAAGAAACTCCTGCCCAAGCAGCAAAGTCTCTCGTAGCTCACGAAATCAGGTGGCCGCAAATGCCCGCCTGCGCAGACCCGCTAATCTTATACATTGCCTACTCCACGTAATTACCAATAATGGCAAAACAGCAACCACCCTCCAGTTATACGAAAGGGCCTCTTCGAAATTACCATTGAGAACGCTGACAATGGCGTGTGTCATCCCGCAGCCAAGACATGCGTAACCCGTTGCATTGTTTATTAAGCACATGGTTGGAATGGCATCCAAGTAGCTGATGGGCAAAAAGAACAATACGGTAGAAAGAAAAAATACCGTTCCCAGCTTCCCCATAAGCTGAATTACACTGAACCTATTACTTGACCAGTTCATTTCCATCGGCATCCTTAAACTTGCCGGTAATAATTAAAATTAGATCCACAAGTACCCAAACAGCACAAGCGCCAAGTGTAAGCAGTTGAATCACACCGATAAGAGTGTGCCCTGTATAAAACCTATGGACACCTAACCCACCAAAGAAGATGCAAAGAAGGAGAACTGGCAGCCAATCCTTTCCTTCACCACGTCCTTTTGCTAATTGCACGCCACATTTCACACAAACAACTGCCCCCGGTACGGCTGCTGCACCACAATCTTGACAGAATTTTGATCCGCTCTTGGGCGGTGTTCCACACGTCACGCACACGACGGCTTGCTCAACAACCTCCGATCCACAATTTCTGCAATGCATGTTGTTCCTCATCTGGACGAAATCTGAGAATCTGCTGACCTTGAATCGCCCGACTACTCTGCGACAATTTCGATCACTGCCGAGCCGGTCTCTTGACCCTGATCGTCGCTACCTCCCCGACCCTCGCCGTATCCGGTCAAGGCTGAACGGCCCGACCGGCTGGGTGGCGACATACAAGAACAGGAAGCAATACAAAGCAGCGAGCTCGCCGCCGTTCAAGATCGGCCAGAACCCCCGCGGCGCGTGCGAGAGAAAATAGGCAAAGGCCATCTGCCCACTGGCGACAAACGCGACGTGAGGGACGAACAGGCCGAGCGCGATCAGGGCTCCGCCAAAGAATTCGATCACGCCGGCAGCACCGAGGAGCGACAGCAACTCCGCGCTGTTAGCATCGAGCACACCGAATAGTTTCTGCGCGCCGTGGCACGCAAAAAGCAAGCCGGACACAATCCGGATACCAGCGTATGCATAGTCTGAGTAGGGACCAAGCCATCGAGTCAATATGCCTCCTCCAGAAATTGCCGCAGCGTTCACTACCAGATTTTCGTCGGAAAAGCGACTCCAACACCTGTCCAATTCAGCTGTTCGATTATCTTCGTACCCTTAGGATCACCATTAGGAACGAATACGCGAATTGTGAAAGGCTCGCTCATAGGCCTAGCCTACCGCAGCCCGGCGGGCGGTGTCACGGCGCCCCGCATGGTAAAAGGTAAAACTCCCCTTCCGGGCACTGTTCTCTTTTTTGGCTACGGAAATTCACTGGCTGACCTGGATGATGCGCCTGACCGTCGCAATTTTGAGCGCCTAAACGACAGTTTCTTTCTCAAAGCAAGCTATTTATTTCGGATGTAACTCTAAGTTTCGACAAGTGCAGCGAAACCTCGGTCGGGTAATCAAAGAAGCGACTGAGTTGGGTGCGACGCCAGACATTCCTGGCGCAACACCCGACTCAGACTCTATGGAAGGCCGTTCCCGCGAACTAGTTAGTTCCTCTTGGTATCACCGGCAAGAGGATGTGGGAGGGGTATTCTGAACTATGGTAAACGGTCTGCTCGGCCGTTTCCATGCTTACCCCAGTGCCAGGATCCTCGCCCGTGTTTAGGTTACGATCGAATCGCGGAAAGTTACTACTCGAAATCTCAACTCTAATCCGATGCCCAGGAAGAAATGTATTACTAGTCGACCATAAATCGATCGCATACTCATAGACGGTACCAGGCTCGATTGGGCTCGCAGGTCCCCCCGCACGCGCACGGTAACGTGCCCTTACAATGCCATCCAGAATATTTTGTGCGTACCCATTAGGATGTACGTCCACTAACTTCGCAGTCCAATCTGTATCACGTGCGGTAGTTGCGGCATACAGCGTCGCCGTGATCGGCCCAGTAACCTCGACCGGTTCGGTTAACACATCCGTTGTATACACCAGCACATCGTTACGTCGTTCAGCTCCCCGCTGATCAAACGCACCCATGGGCACAATGTCACTCCAGCAACAGTTATTGCCGCCTAGCGTCGGAACGGGGTCGGAAGGATCGTAAGTAAATGTGTCAGTGTCCGACCCACCAGCGGGTGCGTCGCTAGACAGGCGACCGTCGCCGTGCAAGCTGTTCGCGTTCCCGTCACCCTGTAGGTAGTATTTCGTATATTCCGCCCTGGCCAGAGGCCACTCGTTCTCATGCCGCCAGTAGTTCTCACCCATCACAAAAATCTTGACCGGCGGCTCACTACCAACGCCATTGTCGATTCCCTTCAACCAATAATCAAACCAGCGAAGGTATACCGGCTCCAAGTCAACTTGTGCCGCCGGGCCAAAGTCCATCCGATCAAGTTGATATGGCGCCTCAGCGCGAAAATTCTCCCGATTACCAACACCGTGTACCCAAGGCCCGACCATCAAGCGCTTACCACTCCGAGCCGCCTCAGTCTTGCCTTGTTTCCGAATCTCCACATCATCCTCGAGCATTCCACTCAGAAAGATGTCATACCAGCCACCCACATTGAAGAGCGGTACGGAAACCTGGTCTTGGGTCGTTTCATGGCTATTCGCATCCCAATAGCTGTCACGAGTTGGGTGTTCTACCCAGTCCCGGTAGTGTTGATTACGACGACCAACAGCCTCATCGGCTGTCGCTATAGGGAGATGTTTGAACGCCTTTGGCCAATCGTGAGGAGTAAATGACTGGTTGATTCGTCCGTCGACGAACAATGCACCCCAGGGAAGCGTGAATCCATACTGAAACGCCCCCCCTGTATAGATCCAATTTCCATAAATGTTCAGCGTCGTCACCGTTGGTGCCATTGCGGTCAAGTATTGACTTCCACGAATTGCCTGGGTCATCTGCGTAAAGCCGACGTAGGATCCACCTTGAGTCCCAATCTTCCCGTTACTCCACGGCTGCGTCCCCACCCATTCGTCCGTATCAAATCCGTCGTTCGGTTCGTTCTCAAACGTGTAAAATACGCCCTCAGAATCGTAACGCCCACGGACATCCTGCACGACCACAACGTAGCCGCGCTCGGCTAGTCCCTTCGCGTTCTCTACTGCGCCCCCACTATTGTTGCTGTAGGGCGTGCGCACCAAAATAGCCGGAAATTGTCCGTCCACATCTGGACGGTAGATGTCGGCAGAAAGCTTCACACCGTCCCGCATGGGCACGGGTACGTTCAGCTCCGTCACTATACCGTGTGTCGGTTTCGATAGTTTTGCCTCGTCATAGTGGATGACCTGTGTAGT
This sequence comes from Vicinamibacterales bacterium, assembly GCA_965249535.1. Lineage (GTDB taxonomy): Bacteria > Acidobacteriota > Vicinamibacteria > Vicinamibacterales. The sequence goes on along the minus strand of OZ252241.1, from coordinate 55,310 downwards.
CTGCTGGCCGTTCAGTGCGGCCGGACCAACAACCAGGACACCTAACAAACCGATACCGCATAAAATAGGAAATACACGCCGCATCATTGCCTCACCTCCGTATAAAGAACCTAATGCTCACACGTTATCCCGGTGTCTCAAAAATATCCGTCGTCCGATTCGGTATACCCAAAACCTGACGAACGGTTGCTCCTTCATAGGTGCCCTTCACCGTCCATCAGCGACTAGCGTCTCCCCCCTCAGGGAATGGTTCATCAGAAGCGAACCGACGCAGGACGTTCTCTGTGACCTTTGAAACGGTATTGTCGAAGTCATTATAAGCCAGAGCTCCAATTGCGGCTCGAGCCAGAGGCGGAGCGCCTGGATTCGTAGGTTACTGGTTACTCAGACTCTTCTACTAATATTGGGTCGCTCGAATTAAACATGTCACGGGAAATGAGCCACGAACCATCGGCCTGCTTACGACGAATTTCTAAGAATTTTCCCGTAGCGATTACGGATTCCCCTTCCTCAGCAGCACTTGTAGTACTTACAAACGTCCCTCGAATGTATGCCAGATCAGCGAACCCATCGATCTCGACTGTCTCAATCTCGATAGTAGTTCCAGGCAACCCAGATGCAAAATACTGTTGGATGTTGTCACGACCAACCACTTCAGGTGCATTCGGTGGTAATACAACCGCATCCTCTGTATACAAAGCTTTGAGGGCCTCCCAATCTTGTGCAACATAGGCACTATGAAAAGCCTCGCTAAGCGCTTCAACACCAGTGACGTCTTCCACGGACAAAGGATTAGGCTCACGTTGAACCATCGGCTCTGAAGGACCGCAGGCTGCACCAAGAACTAACAAGAGAAAGACCATTAACGTAACTACGTGATTCTGCCTCAGCATGGTTACCTCCGTTGGAGAGGGGGACACGAGCAAACGCGAGCGTCCCCATCCAGTTTTCGATATTAAGTGGACTCATAGCCTAGCCTACCGCGGTCCGGCGGGCGGTGTCACGGCGCCCCGCATGGGAACAGGTAAAACTCCCCTTGGGGACGCCATCATTTTCCGCCGAACTCAGCATAAAAACACCGTCTTCAACCACGAGTACGCTGAGGTCAACTTTGTGCTGACAGTGGGGGCACTTTGCGGTTGAGCAACTTTCAAGATACTCGTCATCAAAAGAGTCGAGGTCGAGGTTGACCGAGGCCCGATACCAGTCTTCATAGAAGCGTCCACACTTCGGACACTCCACCGTGATTTCTTTAGGCGGAGAGGTCATATCGTCCTTCGATCAAAATAATAAACGGCGAGACGTCCAGCCTAACGCAGCGCGGCGGGCGGTTCAATGGGGACGGAACCAAAAGAGAACTCGCCTCAGGCTCACCGTCGTCGTAAGCTAGGGTGATGCGTTCCCGTCTCAAGATTGTCGAAGGGGCGGTTTCCCCAGATGACGAACACATGACACTCAGCTACGGATCGTTCGACAGAGATGAACCTCCATTTCCAATCGTTGCACGTGTTTCAGCACCAGAGATGGTGTGATCAATCTCGAATTTCTGATTGACGACTCGACAACACACAACGTAGAAATCATCGCTGGCGTCCGTCGTCAGGTGCATTGGCTGTTCGTGGAAAAAGATGAAGCCAATCCGTGGGGCTACGCAAGATACCACTACACGACAGCCGCTAATGCGTACAGCGACGTTCACTGGGGCTGGGTATCCACGACATCCAGCCCAGAGCGCCAAGGGTCCACGTAGAACGCGTAACGCTTAAGCGACCGCCACTTTTTTAAGAGCAGCCGCTACCGCCTCATAACCGCTCGGTCGATCATGCGGTGGTTCCGCTGGTTTCTTACCCTTATAGAATGGCAACGCATCGAAACGACAATTTCTTGGTGAAATCACAACATTCTGTTTACTACTGGTCTCGAATACCAAAGCGTGGGTACTCAATTCGGGCACAGCCTTTTCCCAAAGCTTTCGCCCTCGCGTAATGATGATTGTCGCACCTCGTCCCACCGCAGCTCTGAGCGCGTCAAATGAGAACGTCTGCGAAGGCAAGCTGAGCCGACCATGCGCGAAGTTTTTCGAGTGATACGGAAAATATTCAAGAAAGCTCACGCCTGAAGCAACAATACGAACGCCAAACGCTTCAACAAGCGGTTTTAATTTCTGACCTGTCCATCGGGCACCAGACCTCTCTGTGTCTGGATCCAAAAAGTAGTGAGGAAATTGACTGGGCAGTTGCTGATGACATGCTCGGACACGTCGCTGAAACTCCGGCTGACGGTGGAGGGCAAAGTCTTCTTCCCCACCTCCCGCTCCCGGATTCTCCAACAGGACAAACAGCTGGTGCATTTAAGGAGCCAATAAATGGCTCGGGCAGCATACCTGTTTGGAGAATGGCGTTCTTCTTGGTCTTTTAATTGAACGCTTCTATGGCACGTTTGTCATCCGCCAAGACAAAGGGCGGTGAATCCGGAAGAGAAGACCAAGGATTGCGTACCATTAATTGCTAAGTCTAATCTAACGTTTGAGATCGATCGAACGAAATGATTTCAATACCCGCAGGGAGTTCAACGGGGACGGGGGGTGAGTCACGCAGGTGCGCGGCGCCCTAGGCACGGGCGAGACGTTGAGCTTTCGGTCCTAGGGGTTTAGCGTCGTGGGATTTCGGTGCGCCCAAGTACTGAATCGGGAACCGACCGGTCCACACGCCCCTCTTTGTCATAAATCCGAACAACCAGTTCAACTCCCAAGGTTGTTTCGTCAAAAAGAGGCTGCCCTTCTGGTGAGTGTAAAGGGAACACTACCCAAAATCGATCGTAGTCGTAGTTGCGTGGCAGTAGTCCAGCTAGTGCTTGGACGCGTCTGAAGGCTGGCGTGCTCACACCCCAAACAATCTTGGAGCTGCCACCCTCGTCGTCCTTCGATCGAAGAGCTGCTACCCAATCTAGCGGAATAACGCCGGAGCCTTCTCGAGGGTCGATCTCGACTAAGACAACCGTCTCTCCAGCAGCCTCTGCGTCCTCGACGAGATTCTGTGTTGCTTCATCTGAGAGAAAACCGTCTACCTGAGCAATACGGGCCCCGGCCCGTATGACCTCAGACGTCAGCCACGTGGCAGTGAGTTTGAAATTATAGGAACGGTTGTGTGTATTCGTGCCCTTCAGAGTGGAGAAGATCCTAGTATCAAAGATACCACCAACCCTTCCATCCCTCCGCATCGCTTTGATCACCTTCTCCGCATGATCTGTGCTCCAGGAAAGGTAGTCGCCGGCGCCGACCTCTTGCAGGGCATATACAGAACACGACGAACCCGTCCCTACGAGGGCAACCAGCTGCAAGAGGCTGGCCACTACTTAGGAGCCTTGATCGCATGCCTTGACCGGTCATGGGCCACCTATTCCGTGACTGCACGCTTGAGGATGGTCACGATTTCGTCCCCCCCCCCCCCCCGAACCTGGTGCTTGCAATCGTTACCCCGACAAAATCGAATCCAGCAAGACCAGCCTCACGGAGTTCATCTTGCATCGTAGATGTCTTCTTTGTTGAAAGTAGGCGATACTCAAAGAGATCTCCATTGGCGAAGTCACGGCTTCGCTCAAGAATTACGACAGGTTCATCGCCGCCAAATGTGGTGCTGAACACGGTCTGCCCTCGGTACTCGAATCCGGCATCCCCAGCTTCCTGCATTTCCGCTTGCATCGTTGAAGTCCTGCTTGTCGCGAGCAGTCGATACTCGAAACGAGGCTCCGAGTCTGGCTCCCGTTGCATCACCACCACGACCTCTGATCCACCGAACGACGTCTGACCTCCCATTATTCCAACGAATGCATAGCCTGAGTCCGAAGCCTCCTGCATCTCCTCCTACATCGTCGATGTCTTGTTCGTCGCCAGCAGCAGGTAGTCATATTCAACAGGGCGCTGTTCCTGGGCAGCGAGGCGATGTTGTCCGCCGAGGATACCTGGACAAATTAAGGCTAAAACTACGACGCAGAACCGGCTGGCCAGGAATCGCATTCTTAAACTCCTTGATGTGGTAATCGCGAACGAACCCATGATTGCTGAGCCCCTCCGATGCGAGTCGACACGCACCAGCGATTTTAGTCAGGCATCCCAATTCACGAGGACACGGGTGTAGCCGCCGATCCTACCGCGGCGGGCCTGGCGGTTCAATAGGGACTGGGAGGGGGTACGGCTAATACTCGAAGGTTCACGCCGCAACCTGCACTTTCCCCTGGAGTTTGGGCGTCCACATAAGTGCGATTTCCCTTGGGGACGCCACTTTATGTGGAACGATGCCGGACAGGAGTCCGACAAGCGTTCCGATCCCTTCAAACTCATAGTAAGCAATGGGTTGGTCGGTGTGCGGAGTCAGCAGCAGACGCCCATCAATAAGTTTCTCTTGTAAAACACACTCACTGGTCAGCATTGATCTGACGACGTACAACCATTTGAATCAGCGCACGGCGTAAACGGTACAGATCAGAGCCTTCACGCGTTGAGGGCTGGGATCGGCGGCGAGTGCATAACGCTCTGCCGCGTCGACGATTTCCTGTACGGCCGCGGCGCCAAAGGTTCCCGCCAACTGGGCTGGAGCAGGCGGAGGCGGTATGGCTGAGCGGCCGACCCTAGTGGACGGAAATCCCACGCAAGGGCCTTGTCCTTCTTGCACTAGGAGAAGCTTGCTGAGTTGTGCTCCGCTCAGCTCCGCAGCTGCTCGCGCGCGTGCGTGGGCATCGACGAGTGCGGCGGAAAAAGCGGTACGTTGGGTTTCTACGGTTGGCTCTAGGGAAAATCGTACTGCACCTGCTGACGTCGGGCCGGCAGCCAGCGCGGCGCCTCGCACTGCGTCTGTGCGTTCGGGAGCCAACACGGTCACGTTGATCCTGACAGAAGCAACGTAGCCAAGCAGCGCGTCGGGGTGCACGTTCTCGATGAGCTCGACATAGTCTTCGCGCGAGCGCTCTATCTGTTGATAGTAGGGTCGCACGGACAAGTTTGCGTTGATACGAACCTGATCGTTGGCAGCCTGACGGATGGCTTGAGTCGCGACCGTTACCACGTCGACAACGGCAGCCGTGGCGTCCGTACTCTCGGCCTCGTTACGTTCGAACGTAACATTGAAACTTGAGCGATTGGCCGGAACCTCTATGAAGGCTCGGCCTTGGGCTTCGATCACCGGACCGCGTGCCCAGATCGGTGTCGCGTCACCAGCATCCTCGCCACTTTGCCCCCACGCTGAAAACGGGGAAAAGAAAATCATCGCTACGAGCACCTGCTTCTTCATTTTCCCTCACGCTTTTAAGTCGATAGCCAGATTAATAAATCCTAGTCCCAGTAGTTAGTATATTGGATCACCTCCAACCTAGCCATCGTGCAGACCTACGTCGACAGAACCGTGGATTCACCACCGAAGCCAACGGTGGATGAAGGGTAGAGACTTTTATAACCGCTACAAAACTATAGGTTCAACGGGGACTGGGGTTACGGTTCACGCGGGAGCGCTCGGGGCCAGTTTCGATTTGGGGATTATATCTGAAAGTGGCGAACCCCAGAACAGGCATGGTAAACTCCAGTGCTGAAGACAAGCGTGGCCACCGGTGGTATCATGCACGCATGACGATGACACAAGATCTCGTGTTCCTGGTGCTCGAAGCTGCTGAGAAGCAGACGCCTAATAGCGGGATACACGAACTCGATCTGAGCCACGCAAAGGTCAAGCCAGAGGATCTCGATGAGGCATTGCAGTACTGCCTGGAACGCGGCTACATCGAACTGTGGAACGGCGAATCGCCTGATCGCTTCGGCGGGCGCAAGCAATGGTTGGTGAAGCGGCTTACCGCGGATGGCCACGACAAACTGCGGGCACTGCGCGGTCAAGCACCGCTCTAACGTGGAGATGTCATCTAGGCTTCGGCGGCATGACCTGACGCACGCGCACGGCCCGCACGAGGGCCTTAACCGCCGTCTTGAACGTCCCCTTGAGTCGCAAGTCCTCGCGTAGCTCCTTCGCGGTCGGCTGGTAGACCGGATGGACGACTTCGACCTCGCGGGGCGTTGGGTTCTTTGTCATTGCACAGACCTCCATTCGGCCATAGCCTTGCCGTCCTTGCTGCGGTTGCAGCCAGAGCAGAGCAGTTGCAGGTTGTCAGCGTGGTCCGTGCCGCCCCGCGACCGGGGCAAAATATGATCCACGTCCATCACGCGAAACGGAAAGTGCGTGTCACATCCGCCGCACACGCCTTCCTGCTCGCCATAGAGCCGGTGGCGGTGCGTCCGGTAGTTGGGGAGGATACCAAGGTCCGTGCGTACGGGAGGGGCGTCTAGGGCCGTGGCACCGCCCCACAAGGGGAGGTCCGTCGCAATCCGTTCATTGACGAGTTTGATCGCCAGCGGGGAGAGATCGATGCCTGCCCACTGGCGACCGAGCCGACGCGCCGCCACGAGCGTGGTCGCGCAGCCGCAAAACGGGTCCACGATCAGATCGCCCGCGTTGGAACTGGCTTGGATGATGCGCTCCAGGAGAGCCAATGGCTTCTGGGTCGGGTAGCCCGTGCGCTCGCGTGACACGTTGATGATTGGCTTGATATCATCCCATACGTCGCGCACGAAAACGTCAGCGTAATACCGATTGTCGGCGTCTGTTTTCGTCGTGAAAAATGGCTTCTCACAGTAGATCCGTTCTTGAATCGGATTGTGCCGGTAGCGTGGCCGGATGTAAAACAACAAGACATCATGCTTGCGCGGCCAGTGTTTCTTGCTCACTCCCCCCGTTCGGTAGCCCCAGACAATCTCGTTCCTGAAATTCTCGTGCCCGAAAATCCCGTCCAGAAGCAGCTTCAAATAGTGGCTGGCTGTCGAGTCGCAGTGGAGATAAAGCGAGCCGGTTAATTTAAGCAGCCGCCGCATTTCGAGCAACCGAACGGCCATCATGATGAGGTAGGACTGCATCCCCTTGCCGTGCGCTTGTCGCGCCGTCTCGATGACGGAGTAGGCAGCGGGGTTACGATCGGCCAGCTCGCCGTGTTCATGCACGTCAACATCATCGAGCGTCCAGGCATCCTTGAACGCCGCGCCCGCCGCCTTGGAGCCAATTGGAGCCTCATAGGTGCGGTTCGAGTTAAAGGGCGGGTCGAGATAGATCAAGTCCACGCACTCCGCGTTCATGCCGCGCATAACGGAGAGGTTGTCCCCCGTCCAGATCGTCTCGCTGGCGAAGTTGGCCGCCACAGGTTATGACCGCGCTCCGCTTGCCAGTCCGTTGCTTGCAATAAGTTCGCGGTAGCGGAGCTGCTTGCCGTCCATGCCGAGGCTGAGGGCCGTCAGTTGCGCGATGGTGTCCGCTTCACGGAGGTTCTGCTTGCCCGCGAACTCTTGGACGTAGCGGTCCAGGTGCTTCGGACTCAGCTTGTGGAACGTCCCCTTGTGGGCGCGTTTCAGCATGCTCCACAGTGACTCAATCCCGTTGGTGTGAATGTCGCCTTTGACGTACTCGGAGAGCGAGTGCGTGACCGTGGCGTGATTGAACGGCAAAGACTCGTAGGCGGTCGCATCGTCTGTGTAGACCGTCGCACCTGGCGCGGTATGCTCACGCACGAACCCTTGCAGCGTGGCCGCGTCCGTGGCCGTGACCACCGTGGCTGCGACGTGCTTTGTCGCACGGTCCTTGACGCCGACCACCGCCGTCTTGCCGACAGGCCCGCGGCCGATATCCGCCAGTTCCTTCCGCTTGGTGCTGCTCATGTTCCGGCGGCGACCGCCGACGTAGGTTTCGTCCGCTTCGACCGGGCCAGCAAACAGCTTCCCATCCTGAGACAGGGCGACCCTGAGCCGCTGCGCAAGAAACCACGCCGTTTTCTGTGTCACACCCAAGTCGCGGTGGAGCTTCATGCTCGACACGCTCTTGAGACTGGTCATGAGCAGGAAGGCCGCGATGAGCCAGTCCTGGTAGCTGACCTTCGCGCATTCCATCACGGTACCCGTCTTCACGCTAAATTTCTTCGTGCACTCCTTCTCCCGGCAGCGGTAGGGCATCGTCTTGTGCTGGCAGCCGGTTTGCACGTTCACCGACCCGCACGCGGGGCAGCACACGCCGTTCGGCCATCGCTGCTCAGTAAACCACTGCTCGGCAATCTCATCGTTGGGGAACATCCGAAGGATCTGCTTCAGCGTGATCCCCTTCCGGTAGGCTTTCCCTGGTGCGTTCTTCATCATAGAAACATCTTACAGGAAAGTGGCGAGAACGTCAAGCAGGTTTCGCCACTTTCAGATATAATCCCCTTCACGATATAGCGAAATGCTCGCAACGGAACACCCCTTCCTTCCAGTAGGGACAGGACTTCCCCGCTAACTCCATCGTGTCCACGATCTCACTGGACTTGCATTTCGGACACGTCGTGATCGGGGCTTCGGAATCCACCATGAATTCCTTCTTGCAGGACAGGCAAAGGTGTTCGACATCGTTCCCGATGCAGCGTGCGACTAACTCGTCGTTCGGATGGTGAGCGTATTTCTTTTTCTGCTTCACCTTTCCAGTTTTCGTGATCCCGACGAACTCGATGTAGTAGGGATTGCCGTCATCCCACGCCTCGATGGTGTGGTCACATTTGTCGCAGACGAAGTGAAACCCTTGCGCCATCTTACACTCTCGATTGAAACGTTCTGCAACCGTCAGAACGACCGGTGACGGTCTAGCCTAACTCCACGCGGCGGGCGGTGCAACGGGAGAGTCTAGGTCGACAGGCGGGAATAACGAGACCAGCAACTCAAAAGAATGAGGCCCTCCATCCAGGAACGGGGTGAGGGGCTCGGCTGACTGATCTACCCGTTCAGTTCTCTGGCGGGACCACTTTATTGCTTCGGTTGAAAGTCCTCACGCAAACCTTTGCTCTAAGTCACCATCCGCGACGGCCGTCGACAATCCGCCACATGGTTAACGCCAGATACGAACGATAGGGCGAAAAACGTAACGCAGTCCTCGTCGGCGCACGACGGCCAATCAAACCGCTGAATGTTCGCTGGACCGCGACGTCGCCTTCCGGCCATACATCTGGGAGTTGATAATAGAAAATCAGCACCATATCGCAAGTCCATGGCCCAATCCCCCAAATCGCCATCAGCCGCCGGAGTCTTTCTTCAGGACCCACGGACAAAAGAACGTCGTCCGAGAGCCTCCCTTCCTTCTCTGCACGACTGATATTTTTGAGACTCTTAAGTTTGCTCGCCGATAGACCGCAGGATCTGAGTGTGCCACCGAACTCCTCAGCACACTGGGGAATGCTAAGACCATGGCCTTTCGCAGTGACGGTAATCCTGTCCCAAATACTCCGCGCTGCTCCAGCAGAGAGCTGCTGTCCGACTATGGCTCGAGACAAGAAGTGAGCAAGCCCTTTGCTTTCGCGTCTCCGGAACGTCACGGGAGCGACCTCCCGAATCGCCGAAGCCAGCGGCTTCGAGACACTTGCCGCTCGCGTCAACAAGATCTTGTGGGCAGTACGAGAACTTTGCCGTTCTTGGGATGGCTGCCCGGCGAGCGAAGGCAAAGTGCGTTGCGTTCCGGACCTTGAATACTTGATCTTGCGTGAAGAGTTTCCGCCCACAAGGCAGGAATCTTACCGCTGGCGGGCGCGCGGTTCAATAAAAGGAGAACTCGCGACCAATAGGAGCGTCGGTATCGCCGAAACAAACGAGCCGCAGCACGTAAATAGCGAAATGCTCGTTACTACCATTCGCACCGCAAACAAGATGGACTACACGACCGATCCGACTACGGTAAAAGGTAAAACTCCCGTTGGGGACGTACTTTCCTTAGAAGTCGTTCCGCATAATTTCAAGGTTTAAACTTCCGACGACAAGTGATGTCACGTATTACTAAGTAAGACTCGACCTTCGGATCAGTGCGGACTGTCTGTCGGTTACTTCTCTCAAATTTTTCTTGCCTTCTCCGCAATTAGGAATACCATCCGAAGGATGAAGCGTGTCATTGGGTGGTCGTATCAGAGCAGCATTGTCATCGTAGTTCTCCAAATCATGGTACCTGTGTGTCTGATGACATGCGGCCCCGCGAGTGCAAAAGACCTCACCACAAAACATGATTTGCCGCCGAACGCCACGCACTGTCCGGCTCATCCGGACTCGAACGATTCTCAGAACTCTCAGCCCCCTGACCGGACTTCTTCGTGTGAGCGGACGCACATTGGTGTTGTCTTAACCTCTTCAAGCAGATATATTTTCGATCCACCACATCGTGTCCAGCTGATCGTGCCTAGCATGACGCTCGTTGAACTGGACGTATTCGTCTTCCCGCATTCGTCCACACTTCCGACACACGTGCTCCACTCGTCGATTCCCCCACCAGCTGGCACCCTCCGGCTCTAGACGCAGCATCTCAGGTCTTTCCCCTCTCAGCCCTAGAAGTTTTTTGGACACCTTCGGTTTAGCTGAGCAACATTTGGAAGAACATCTCTATTCCGCGCCCGCTCTTTTTGAACGTGCATTCACTCTGCTTGTCGCGGTCTCTCTTGCCTCCGCCGTAGAGGCATCTCAGGATCACGCTCATCCGGCGTCTAACGTTAGCGATCACGAATCTCGCCAGACGCAACACGAACACGCCGCCCCATCTGGCCGGTGGAGAGTCATGCAGGATGGGGTCATCTTTCTCACGCTCAACAATCAGCCTAAACCACTGGGAGCAACAGAGTTTATCTCACAAAACTGGTGGATGGGCATGGCGAGTCGGGCTGTGGGAAACGGGACCCTCATGCTTCGAGGCATGCTCAGTCTCGAACCGCTCACCATGGGCGGTAACGGCTACGGCGAACTCTTTCAGACCGGTGAGACCTACAAAGAACAACCTCTCACAAACCGTCAGCATCCCCACGATTTCGTGATGCAATTGACGGCGGCGTGGCGCCGACCGCTGTCGCCCCGGACTAGCATCACTGTCGCAGGGGGACCCGTGGGGGAGGCCACGCTGGGACCAGTCGCCTTCATGCACCGATTGTCCGCCGCAGAGAATCCGTTCGCAATTTTGGGACACCACACGTTCGACTCAACACACATCTCCAAGGGGGTCATCACAGCAAAATTGGACCACGGCCCCATAGCCATCGAGGGCTCCGTGTTTCACGGTGGCGAACCGGATGAACATCGGTGGGGCATTTCGGATATCGGTGCGCTCGACTCGTGGGCAACTCGTGTGTGGTTTCTGCCCGATGAGCACTGGGCATTTCAAGTCTCACATGGGTTCTTAAAGAAGCCCGAGGCACTCGAGCCTGGGAATGTGCGTCGCACCACGGCATCAATATCTTGGCTAACCGAGTCTGGCGCCCGGTTCACCGCTCTCACTGCCGGGTACGGTCGTAACGACAAAGACCACGCTGATTCCTTCCTCTGATGCTTTCTTTGTAGAAGCGACCCGTCGCTTCTCTCCGCATGCTATCTACAGTCGCTTTGAGGCGGTGGATGTGGAAACGGAACTTCTCTTGGGGACCAAGACTTACATGGACACTGGCCATGCCGAGCCGAGCACGGTCCTAGCATTGACGGTCGGCGCGATGCGAGATCTACCTCAACTTGGGCGCTTTGAACTCGCTGTCGGTGGGGATGTCACCATTCATAAGGTGCCCGCTCAGTTGGTGACCATCTACGGAGTGCGGCCTGTGTCGTTCAAGATATTCTTTCGACTTCGGCCACCGGTTTCGTCAATGGGAAGAATGCGAAACGGGACAATGATGCAACCGATGAGAGGGCATCAATGACCAACCTCACAACGGGATTGTTCGACCAGGGGGGCGACGAGCGATGCACCGAGGACGGGCGGCCCAGCTAATATTCGGCGCATTCAGACAGCAACTCATGTTTTTCCTTTGAGTTTCGCCGTCCACATAAGTGCGATTCCCCTTGGGGACGCCACTTTTCTCAGAATTTCCTGCTGATTCCTAGGGTGTGCGGCCGGCGGTGCAACGGGGTTAGTCAATAACCCAGTGCGGTGCTGCCGGCTCTGCGCCGGTCTGGAGCTCCTTCAAGCACGTCGGCGCTGGCGTCATATCGAATGGCCTGAGCCGCCCCCTGACGGTCAAATGCCACGAGCCGATGCCCTTTCGATTCGAGAAGCGCTATCGTGTCGGGTGATAGGCCGTGACGTTCGTAACTAATGCGATCAGGCAACCATTGGTGATGAAATCTCGGTGCGTCAACGGCTTCTTGAATGTTCATGCCGAAATCGATGACGTTAACGATGGTCTGCATCACGGTGTTGATAATCGTCCGACCACCCGGACTCCCAGTTACCATGAAGAGGTCGTCATCCTTCTCAACGACGGTCGGTGTCATACTCGAAAGCATACGTTTTCCAGGTCTCGCAAGATTGGACTCAGTTCCGATTCGTCCTTCTACATCAGTCATGTCTGGAGCTGGGTTAAAGTCTCCCATCTCGTTGTTCAGCAAGAAACCAGCCCCCGGGACAACAATCTTTGAGCCATAAAGTTGCTCAAGCGTGTAAGTCAACGAAACAGCCTGCCGTTCGGCATCTACGACCGACAAATGGGTCGTTTCAGTGCCTTCAGTGGGCCACTCAAACGACACCGGCGAAGAGTTAGAGGCACGACCCAGTTGAATAGTGGCACGCAGCTGTTCAGCATATGGCTTAGACACCAACCGGGAAATCGGCATCGTGGGATTAAATCTTGGGTCACCGAGATAACGGGCACGATCGGCAAATGCGCGTCTCATTGCCTCGGCCATGACGTGGACGGTTTGGGCAGAACCAAAACCAAATTCAACTAGACCATAGCCCTCCAAGATATTCAACATCTGAACAAGCGCTGTTCCGCCAGAACTGATGGGCGGCATTGAAATAATCTCGTGCCCTCGATAACTCGTTCGGACAGGCGTGCTGCGGTAAGGTCGATAGTTGGCTGGATCACTCTGTGTAATTAATCCGCCGTTGGCCAACATTTCTGCCTCGATCAGCTGTGCGGTACGACCACTATAGAAACCTGCGGATCCCTGGGTTCCAATCCGTTCGAGCGTGCTGGCCAACTTCTCCTGGACGAAAGGGTCGCCCGCTTGGTAGGGTTCGCCACCATTGGAAAACTGCTGCAACGAAGCTTCGTATGGAGCCATCTGTGGAAGCACCGCAGCTAAAGAGGCAGCAAAATCATATGACACGATAAACCCGTTGCGAGCGAGATCAATAGCAGGAGCCACAAGGCGCTGCCACGGCAGTCGGCCATGATCAGACCAAGCTAGGTACAACCCCGCAACGGTACCCGGTACACCAACAGCAATGTGGCTATTGTGATGCCGGTCACCGTCGTACACTCCATCGACCAAGAACATAGACGGTGATGAAGCAGCTGGGGCTGTTTCACGAAAGTCGTACGCCACAGAAGAACCTGCTGCCGGGCGAAAAATAATGAATCCACCACCACCCAGATTTCCTGCTTGTGGATACGTTACCGCCATAGCGAACGCCGTAGCTACGGCGGCATCGATAGCAGCCCCCCCGTCACGTAACACTTGAAGTCCAACCGCAGTTGCCAACGGTTCTGCAGCGACAACCATCCCGTGGCGTGATGTAACTGGTTCCGTACTGGCGGTCAGCAATTCACCACCAGCAATCACCGCAACTATGAACACTAGGGGGATCAACTGGGTCAGACTTCGTGTTTCCAGATTGATTGCCGCGGCCGGGATTCTAGCGATCGTCCCCATGGCCGAATCATAACGCTTGAAGTCCAGAACAAACATGTTTCAGTCCTTGCACAACCCGCCGCGACCCGGTGGCCGGTTCAACGGGGATGGGGGTAACCGCGGTATTCCGGCGTGGGCAGTACAGAGTAGGATACGTCAGGTAGAAGGAGGTTCAGATGCTCGAGATCCTCATCGTCCTTGTCATCGCCTTGATCGTGTTTGGGCCGATGCTGCTCAAGGCTCGGAAGAACACGGACGACTAACCCTTTCCCGCAAATGCTCACGAAGGTTCAGATTTACGTAGCAGCGTTTGGTATTCCTACTCGCAGACGATTCCGTCATTGTCGCGGTCGGTAATATATCGATACGCTGGATGGCCACGCCGTACGGGTGCAATGCCATGCCGCCGCGCCTCCGCGCACGTGATTCGGCCGTTGCCATTGTCATCGTACTACTGTTGCAGCGCAGTCGAGCCGCCGGATCGTGGGGACTGACGTGGCTGGGTACCCTGTCGGCTTCCACCTCCGCGGCCGGTGTCACACACGATGCCGTCGCCATCACCGTCTCGCATGTAGGGATAGGCTGGATGGTCACGACGCACGGGGGCAATGGCGTGCGTGCTGGCTTCCGCGCAGGTGATCCGCCCGTTGCTGTTGTCGTCCCACTGTGCGACCTCAGCAGGTAAGCTCGGTGGAACGCCAGCCACGCTCGACGCCGCCTCCACGCGATCGCCGCCACGGACAAGAACTGTCGACGCACAGGAGTCAAGGACCCGTTCCAGAGCGTCTGCTTCGCGACGATCAATTGAGAGATTGTATTTCTGGCGAACTCGCACTATTCGATCAGCAAACCAGCACCGGTTCAGCATCGGCAACCAGTCTGCCGCGTCATGGTCTCGTTTCTGTTGACGATTCACGTTCGGGCTAGCCAACGTCAGATTTAGTTGATCCGTGGAGAAACGCCGTCTCGTGTTTGCAGTGGCTGCGCATAACCCACTGTCGTGCGCTTCCGACCTGGCAACGATGTGTTCGATATCTGTTTCTCTCTTATCCGTGAATGTGCGTCCGGTATACGGACTCCAGATACTCCCAAGGCTCTCAATAATGCGTAGCTCAACGGATTGCGGGTAGGAATAGTCTGCTGCCCGGTAGGGGCTGCAGCGCAATTCAGGGGTCACGCGAAGACCCCGCCAGTTCTGCGCCACAGCTGAGTTTGCACCCCACAACAGACAGGCGACCGTGAGCAACACTTGGGGGAGGGTCAGGGGCTTGATGGTTCGGAGCATTGAGGGAGCCATGCCGGTCAGCCTACGCCTCTCGCGACGTGTTGCGTAGGCAGTACGCCACTGGCAACTCAGGCGGCGGGCGGGTTAACGGGGACGGGGAGTGAATCACGCGGGTGTGCGGCGTCCTACTCACGGGTGCGGCGGCTCACCACTTTGGCCATCGATAAACGGATGTGGGTGCGCAGATAGTGAGACTGAGTTGTAGTCTCAGCTTGGGTTGAGCACGCGATCATGATGTATGCTGGTAGTGTTCTGCCACTACCTGAAAAGGAGGACATGTCGTGAAAGGCCAGCCTGAGATTATCGATGCGCTGAATGGGGCACTCACTATTGAACTTACTGTTTGTTCGGGAGTGTTCAAGATTCAAGAATCATGTTCTATGGGCCGTCGATAAGAACGGTCGGTTCGGTGTACACGTACCAAAACGCGCTGACTCCGAGTAAAGCCATGTCAAACCAGTTCATTTTGTCCATGTGGGTGCGCCGTTGGCTCGTCAATTAGAATGCTATCGGTCAGTCAAAGACTATCGAGTCTGAACATAATCAT
Source organism: Vicinamibacterales bacterium (assembly GCA_965249535.1). GTDB lineage: Bacteria > Acidobacteriota > Vicinamibacteria > Vicinamibacterales. The sequence continues at coordinate 39,785 of OZ252241.1, read as the reverse complement.
GCAATTTAACAAGACAGGGGTTATGACCCACGAGGGAGTTCTTCACAATGTTTTCACGTCCATGAAAAATGCTCTCATAGTCGGTGCGCTCTTCGCAGTTATCACGATTGGCTGCAGTGACGAGGACTCTGGACCGACCTCGCCTTTTAGCCCAAAGCCCCACAGCAGGTAGCGCAAGTAGCGAGGGAGACGACTCTGAATCGACCTCGGCTATATGGGAGCCGACGACGACGCCCACGACCACTGAGACGTCTAAGCCCTACCGCTGACCGACAGGCAGTTCAACGTGTTAGCGCCAAAGCAGATTCAGTGCTATAAAACTTATTATGAGAACGTTTTACCTACTAAGACTCGGCGGTAAAAATGCACGCGCGGAGGAATGCTTCGCCGGTGGATTCGTCGAAATGGATTTCGGGCTTCGCCAAGATCTCACTGGTCCCGATCCTGATTATGATGTGGCGAAGTACGTGGCGGAAGCATTGGGGGGCCACGATTACCCACGCAGATAAGCCCGAGTATGTAGAGGGGCGCGTCTACTAAATTCAGACTTGTCAATTGCTAACGGAGAGGCCATTGATCATGTACGCAGTGATGATGCATTCAGCGAGTCGGCGAATCGTCCCCGCAGTTCTCATCGCCGTTGTCTTGGCGGTCCCAGCGGCCGCTCAGGAGTTTGCGGCTGGTGAGCCCATCGGCGCGCTCAATGAGGCGGAGTGTGGCAACCGATGTCGGACAACGTCACGGTCTATGGCAGCTTTCATTTCTCTGAAAGCTGCACATTTAATTCCAACAAGAACCTGATTCTGGCCATGAAGACCGGTAACCGGGGAGACCCCAGCGAAAATGATGGTTTTGTCTCCCTCATCAATCCCGATGGGAGTGTGCATACGCCCAAGTGGATCGGCGCCGCTCGGGACGGATTGGAACTCTATGATCCCTTGGGCAGCGCCATCAACAATGGCGTGCTCTATACCGTTGATGTGGGATACGTTCGTCTATTTGATCTGGAAACAGGGCGACCCCTGCGGTCCATTCCCGTGCCTGAATCTACGATACTGAATGGCATTGCCGTTGCGGATGATGGCACCGTGTACGCTTCCAATACTCGGAACCCGGAGCATATCTTGAAGGTCACCGCAGACGGTGATGTGTCGGTGTTCGCAGAGGGCGCTCCGCTCGCTGCCCCCAACGGCGTGGCGATCGACCAGGACGGCAACATTGTGGTGGTCAACGTCGGTGACAATGCCATCATCACCTACGACCAAGACGGAGCGGTCATGCGGATAGAGCATAGCGTCGAAGGCGGGAACGATGGCATCGTGATAACCGCCGACGGGACGAAATACGCGAGCAGCGTGCGTTATGGCAGCGTGTCCCGTATCCGCCCGGGTCAAGAGGCAGAGGTCATCGCCTCGGGCATCCCAAGCGCGGCGTCCATGTGCTACGACTCGACTCAGAACCAGCTGGTTATTCCTTCGCAATCAGTAGTTACGGGCTTGACTTCCGAGGGGTGCTTTGGCGCGATCTCTTCATGAGTTTGATCGAGATTTTCACGCGCTTCTCTGACCACGAATCCTGCATCGCGCACCTCGAATCTCTCCGTTGGGGCACGGACCCAGGCTGCCCGCACTGCGGGTCGATGGGTGTGGCCCGAAAAGCGGACGGGACACGGATCGGCCGCTGGAATTGCCACGATTGTAAATCGAGTTTCAACGTCCTGCACGGTACGATCTTCCAAAAGACGAAGATCCCGTTGCAGAAGTGGTTTCTAGCCATCGGCATCATCTTCAACGCGAAGAAGGGCGTCTCGAGCTACCAACTCGCACGCGACCTCTCCATCAACCAGAAGTCAGCGTGGTATCTCGGGATGCGCATTCGGGTCGCGCTGAAAACAGACACCACGGGGCTATTGAGTGGCATCGTCGAAGCCGATGAGTGTTACGTGGGGGGCGAAGCCTAGGTGGAACGCGCACGACCCGTTACAGCGCTCTCCACGCGGTCGAGGCACCAGGAAGCTCCCGATTGTCGGGGTGGTTGAACGTGGGGGCCGTGTGGTGGCGATACCAGCCGCGAAGCGTGAACTCACCGCCAATGGCTTGAAGCGGTTCATTATGAACCACGTGAACCCGACCGGCACGGTGCTCATGACCGACGAGTATCCAGGCTACCGACAGATCGCGACGGTCATGCAGCATGCCGTCATCAAGCACACGCGGCATTATGTGGACGGCGACATTCACACCAACACGATTGAGGGGTTCTGGTCGCTGGTGAAACGTGCGTGGTTTGGCTCGCACCACCACTACCGGAGCACCTATGCCCCGCTCTACATCGCCGAAACATGCGCCAGCTACAACAACCGACACGTGGCGGATCGATTTGAGCCGTTCCTCCGGTCGGTGCTGGCATGAACACGCTCTCGTACGGCGACTGCCTGACGGTTATTCAGGGCATGAAGGCGCAAAGCGTCGATCTGATTTACCTCGACCCACCGTTTAACTCCAACAAGAACTACCACAACATCTACAAAGACGAAACCGGGCGACCACTTCCTGACCAAGTAGAAGCGTTCTGTGACATGTGGACGCTCGACGAGGAACGAGAGCGCGCATTACGTCACATGCCTGTGCTGATGCGCAAGCAGGGAATCGATGATGACACGGTAGAATTCTGGCGAATCTGGATGAACGCGCTTCGTAAGACGAACCCGGCCCTGCTCGCCTACCTCTCGTACATGGTCGAGCGGATCGTGCACCTGCGCGTCCTGTTGCGTTCTACAGGTTCGCTCTACCTACACTGTGACCCGACCGCGAGCCACTACATTAAAGTCATGCTGGATGGCGTCTTTGGGCACCAGAATTTCAGAAACGAGATCGTGTGGAAGCGCACATACGCACACGGCGGGGTTGAACGTTGGGGTAGCGTTCACGACACGCTTTTGATGTACTCAAAGTCAGATGCCTGTCGTTGGACTGGAATGACGCAAGACTATGCCCCTGAATATCTAGACGAACGGTACGACAAGCGCGACGATCGCGGCCGTTATCAGGAGATCGTGATGACAGGCCCAGGTGTGTCTGGTGGCGCTTCTGGTCAACCGTGGAAAGGCTATGACCCTACAGCGGCCGGAAGGCATTGGGGTGTGCCTCGCGCTGCATTGAAAGCACTTGAGAAAGAAGGCGTAGATATTCCACCAGGGCTACATGATCGCCTTGACCTATTACACCACCACGGGTTTGTCTACATTCCAAGAAAACCCGGCGGCGTGCCACGATTTAAGCGCCATATTGATGGTGCTAGCGGTTTACCGGTCCAAGACATAATTTCAGACATTCCTCCGATCAACTCACAGGCAAAAGAGCGCATGGGTTACGCAACTCAGAAGCCACTTGCCTTGCTTGAGCGCATCATTAAGGCCAGCACAAACAAAGGCGACGTGGTGCTTGATCCATTCTGCGGGTGTGCGACCACACTGGAAGCGGCGAACAGGCTTGATCGTAAGTGGATCGGTATCGACATAGCCATTCACGCGATCAAGCGCGTGGCTAGACTCCGACTGACGGATAGATGTGGGCTCGTGGAAGGTACCGACTACGAGATTAAGGGAGTCCCGCGTGACATCGAAGGCGCGAAGGATCTGTGGACCCGCGATAAATATCACTTCCAGAAGTGGGCCGTTGAACAGGTGGAAGGGTTTGTCACAACGAAGAGAACGGCTGACGGCGATATCGACGGGCGACTCTACTTCGCGGTGCCAGACATACGCGATCTTCAGAGCATGGTCATTGAGGTCAAGGGCGGTGCGAACGTGTCTATAGCCGACGTGCGGGCACTCGGGAACGTCCTCGACCGCAACACGGCACTGCTGGCCGGGCTGATTGTCATGGAGGGCCTCGGGCCGGTGAAAACGCGCAACTTCAAGCGGCTCATGGCGGAAGCGGGACACCTGAAAATCCTAGGCGTTAAGTATCCGCGGATGCAGATGTTGACGGTTGATCAGATCTTCGCCGGGGATCGCTTTATCACAGCGAGTGTCGCGGCGCGACGGGCGGTAAAGCCGAAACTCCCGCTCGGATAAACATTGACAAGCCCATAACTACCGATTGCCTATTCCTTTGAACAGCAACTACGCGCTCGCGTTTGTTCGGGTTAATAGTCAGGATTAACCCGTCGAGTCTGTACGCATCACGTGACTCCCCTATCTGCCCTCGAAATGCACGAAGTCGATCAAAAACACAGCACCAAGAAAGAACGCCTTCTCATCGCCACTCATGCTGGGATCGAATTCCAATGAAAAAGTGTCCGCATCGGTGAACGCTTCCGTGAAGGCTCCGCTCCACTTCTTCCGGATCACGCCGACGGGTTGCCCGCGCTTACGAATTTCGAACGTCCACGGGCGAAGCAAACGCCCAAACAGCGAGTAGTTTTTATCACCAGACGGCATCGTCACGGAGTAGATGCGCTGCAGCAGCGAGAACTCTCGCCGCAGCGAGCCAAGCAGACGGCCACTCGTATCTGTCACCGACGCCTCGTGAAAGTACCAGGCGAAAGGTCGCTGGACACACAATAAAGTGTTCGTGCCGGTGGGGTCGATGGAGTCGGACAGCTCTATCGTGAACGGTCGATTCGCTTTCAGGAACTGCCGCCCTATCCACGAATTGCCAGTCTCGACCGCTGTGTACAGTTTGTTGCCTGCTGGGTCGTGCACCGCATACCGGTTCTTGCCCTCGAACCCCGTCAGGGTTTCGCCAAGCTCCTTCTTTTGGACAATCACGATTTCAGATAGGGCTGCTAGTTTGTCCACTGGCGTTTCCTGCTCCGTGACAACAACGATGTGGGTGTTGACGCCGATCCTACCGCGGCCGAGCGGGGGGCGCGTTCAGTAGGGACGGGGGTTACGCCTCACGCGGGTGCGCGGTGGCCTCCTAAGCACGCTCCCTTCACGAGGACGAGGGAGGGAGCGCCTACTGCTCCTGGCCTTGTGTCGTGAAATGACGGGCCTCCTCGGCCCCGGGGTGGTCGGCCGAACCCTGCCAAAAGCTCAACAACTCTGAGTAGTGCTCGCGCGCCGTAGCGCCATCTCCACTCGCCGCGGCCGCTCGAGCAGCGCCGAGCAAAGACCGCGCGCGCTTTGGCATTCTTAAGAGTGACATCTCAAACTTCTCGCTTGCCTCTTCGGGTCGGTCAAGGGCAAGTAGTAACTCACCATAAAGCTCGTAGGGTGGCTTGACGGGACTTGCGGCACCGTTCGGCAGCCGCTGCGTGCCGACGATCTCAAGCGCCTCGTCCATCAACATCGTCGCTTCATCACCCCGGCCCTCTGCAACGCGGATCACCGCGGCAACTTCCTTGTGGGTGATCTTGGTCCGGGCAGCCCCATCGGCGGCCCGCCTCGATAGCTCGACCTCGGCCTTCTTGGCGGTGTCAATGTCCCCGAGATGCACCGCGCTGAGACCCGTCGCCAACAGCTCGGGAAGTGACGATTCCTCAGTCACTTCCGCTATCGTCCATTCCTCGGTCTCCACCACATATCGGGCCTTCAGCAAGGAGACAGCGCTGACGGCTCGCGCCTGCCTCTCGCTCTCTCTGGTGACCATCTCGATCCGTTCGATCCAGGTCTGCGCCTTGCGATAGTCACCAAGCTGCAAATCGCCGTACTGTCCCCAGTCGAGCGGATGGACCGTATCGCCGACGCTGTCGCCGGGCTCCCACAGGTCTCGCGCTGCGTCATACGCCCGCTGGTTGTGACTCGACACCAAAGCCCACATCCCGTGCTGGATGAAGATGTGCGTAGGCATGTGACGAGCGTGGGCGACCGCCGGTGCGATCTCGACATACTTCATCGCCGATGCCAGCGCTAGCGGTGCATGGATCGGGTCGTCGAACGAATGAATCGCGTAGTGGGGCGCTCCCGGATGCTCTGGGTTAGCGTTGAACACCGCGAGCGCGATGGTGCCGGCTCGCATCTCGAGGCGGCCTGTTTGATCTTCCAACGCCCGAGCCGCGCTCAGGATAGCGACGGCGTAGAAGGTGGCCACCTCGTGGTCATCAGGATAGTGGGCATTCAAGTCGGCCATCACGTCCATGTACGCGACCCGACGTTCGTCGTACGTGCCATCCTCGGCCCACAGGGTCTCGACCGCGTTTAAGAAGCCACGCTCCCGATCCGTCGGAGCCTTGGTAAGTCGCGCGGCACGTGTTGGACCCAATCGCGCGAGCACCGCGCGCGGGTTATCTTCGTCGGGGATCGGTTCGCCAAAGAGCGGGTGGTTGTAACAGAGCGTCTCGCCCCAATACGCAAGGACGAAATCTGGGTCGAGCTCCTGCGCCGTCTGAAACTCCTCGATCGCCTGCTTCCATCCAAAACTGTGAAGAATAGCGACGCCGCGCAGGAAGTGGTTCTGTGCCTCGGCCGACTGTGTCGAGGTCGGAAACTGAAGTGACCCGACCGACTCGAATTGAGCGGTCGCTGGCACGGCGAAAGCCCAGACGAGGAGAACAGCCGCGGCAAGTCGGATCATCGATCGCATACTAGCCTCTCTTGTGGTTTTGCGTGGTCCTGATTGCCGGACGTCACAGGTCAGCGTAGCACAGCGAACCGCCGTGGCATTCCCTTGGTCCACCGCCAACCGGTAACACCTCATCGCTCCCGCCTCATCTCCACAGTGGGAATAATGTTCTCCACGAACGAAACATGCTCCCGCAGACAGCGGACGACTTAGTCTTCGATCCAACTCGCAGTACGAATTAACCCGTCGGCGTCGTAGACTTCTAGGCCTCCCGAGGCTAAAGCTACAAAGCGTTCACTAGGGTCGTCAACTGAAATGAATTCCATCCCTATGATTCCCTCAGACAATACCCTCCCCAACTCAAGTTCTGTGCGGCTCAACCCGGACGGGGGTTACGCGGGTGCGCGGTAGGGACGTGCAAGGTACCCCCCTGTGGCAAGTCGCAGTTTACTGCCAGTCCGGCGGCGGGGTGATCATCTCGGCTGGAGTGCCTCCGGGGTCGGCTCGGCCGCTGCCTTCGAGTCGGCTGACCGCCCGGATGGTCATGTCCTGGTCGCAGAGTATCTGGCACGACAGACGCACGCCGGTCAGACCCCTAGCCTCGAGCCGAGATTTTTCCGCGCCTGTTATCTTTGTCGGTTCTCCGTCGACGAACTCCACGCGGCAGGTTGTACATCGTGCGTTGCCACCGCAGGCATGTAAGACGTCGACTTTGGCATCCTGCTCGATTGCCAGCACAAGTCTTTTATCATCACGGACATCGAAGGTCCCATATCCTTCCACGTTCAGTTTGGACATACCGACATTGTACGGCATGACCGACGAGCGTGTCGATTAGTTTAGGGTTACGGCTTACGCGGGTGCGCAGCGTCCCACTCCCTACCGTTCAGACGACGTAGACCCCCACGTAGATCAGCGCAAGCCCAAACACCACGGCCAATAAACCGACGACGCGCACGATCCCATCGTTTACTGACTTTTCAATGTAGCCAAATATGGTCTGAATGAAACGCCGGAGGACATTCGGCAACACCAAAAGGAAGAGAGCCACGGTCGTCATCAACCATCCGAAGGTATGGCGCAATCCGGCCAGCACTCCCTCGCCAAAGTCGGAAAAGAGCAGAGCCATCGCCAATGTTGCGAACCCGACACCAACCGCTCGAACTCGGACATTAGTCGAAAGGAACACTCGGTCGTAGAAACGCAGTGTCGCCAGCGGCGCAAATATCAGCGGCGCACGACCGACAATAACGAGAATTCCAACCACTATGCAGATGATCGAGAGCGAATCCATGATTGAGTCGCCTCCACAACACGAGACGAAATGCGCCGACGCTCCTAACGAACGACGAGACACCTAAGCCTACCGCGGCCTGGCGGTCGGCGTCACGGCGCCCCGCATGGTAAAGGGTGAAACTCCCCTTGGGGACACCAGCAGCGTTGAACATCGAGTCCCAGGGCTAGATGTGCTAGCCTGTCGACGAGGGGGGCGAGCGTGTAGTCCCACGATCAAGTAGTCATTTCAACAGTTGGAGGACCATGTGGCGATCCGAGTACGGTTATGGATCACAGCCATCGTAGCTGTTGTATGTGGGCTGACATGGTTGCAACCCAAGGAAACCATTGAGCTGGCATCATTCTCCTTACCATCTAGACTTTTCGAGTGGACTCTCTCAGGTCGCCGTTGATGGATTCTCTACTCCTGAACCTTGGGGGAGGTGGACAGACCGAGAGAGAGCCACGGTTTCTTTTCCTCAGCCGCTTCCCGAATCATTCCACATCGATATCGAACTGCAAGGGTTTGGGCCCAACGTAGGCAGGCATTCGGTCGTAGAGTATGCCGGGGTCCAGCAAACCCTAGTAATTCCAGACGTTCGGTCTACGTTTACTCTAGCTTCCTCTAATATTCAGAGAACTGGTCAGGACATTTCCTTGGTAATTCCAGAACCTACCAGCCCAAGAGCACTGGGTATAGGCGGAGACGAACGGACATTGGGTGTTGGTCTCATCACAATGGTTGTCCGTTAAGAGGGAAACACTAGAATGACTATCCATGAACAACACATCGAGCGGCAAGATATCTCACTAGCCGACGACGGTACGGTGGGAGAGTCTTCTTCTCTGGAGCGACATAATTGGTCTACTTTCTTGGTAGCACTTACGGTGGTAACTTTGGTTCCGATTTTCTACATGCCATTAGCGGCAAGTGTTACGACGCATGTCCGTAGCCTCGTTCTGTTAACTGGGGTCTTTACGTTCCTCGGAGGCCAAGCACATGTTGGGGCTACATATTGTTTCTTCGCAGATAAGACTGTACGAGAATTTTCACTGGCTCAGAAGACTCGCTATATCATCGTTCCTAGTATCCTAGTTTTTGGTACGGGAATTCTATTCGCCATAAATATACCCGCTCTTTCTGCTTTTGCTTTGCTATTCTATTTCATTTGGCAGACTTTCCACTATCAGCGCCAAAACTACGGGATCTTCTCTTTTATCAGTAGCGCCAAAAAAGAAGGTAGGCCTGCTGACTGGGAAACAATAGCGATAGATCTCGCAGCAATTGCCGGGATACTGGGTATGATTCACCTGATGCGTCTACTAGATGGGACATTCTTGGAAGCGTATTCTGAGTTTGTATTTCTCTGTGGGAAAAACCTCTATATTGTGGTGGCTCTATGAACTGTACTGGCGTTGGCAGTTAGCAGGGTAGACCTCATCAAGGGTAAAGCGCCTGGGATTTTGCATATTTCCTGTTTGCTAATGTCTGTTGGTTTTTTTCTTCCGACGTTCATGTTTGATAGTGTCCAGGGCGCAATTATGGGGTACGCTCTGGCTCATGGTCTCCAGTATTTTGTTTTCATGTACTTCGCTAGCGCCAAGAACAGTGCCCAAACAGGCGGTAAGCCCATTATTACCATGGTTTTCATCGCATTTGAAATTGGCATGTTGATGACCATGATGGAAGATCAGAGCCTTCTGGCTCGCGTACGTCCGCTCCGCTGGCAGCCTCAAATCGCTGATGGTGCGTTTGGCATGTACCTTGGACTTGTCATGTCCCATTTTGTGATTGATGCAGGGATTTGGCGTCTTCGAGAGAGGTTTCAAAGGGAATACATCGGCTCTGCATTTGCCTTCGTTTTCAATCACTAGAGGTTCGACCACTGGCGTCCGGTCTAGGCGACCCTCGGCACCACCCCCCACGCATGGTAAAGGGTAAAATTCACGTTGTGGACGCCACTTTCCTCGCGATATCCGAGCATCCTCATTGTGTAACCCGTTACAAAAGTAGCAGTTCAACTGGGAGGCCTTCTTGGATTGATTTGTTACACATTCGTCTTCATCGATACTTCTAGGGCTTGGATTTATTGCCATGCACCGCCTCGTTACACTTCATCGTTACCGAGCACCTCGCTGAGATCAGGCAAGGTCGAAGCGATCAAGATTCATCACCCTGTCCCACGCAGCCACAAAGTCACGCACGAACGCCTGCTGCGAGTCGTCACATGCATAGACTTCAGCGATGGCTCGGAGCTGGGAGTTCGAACCGAAGACGAGGTCGACGGCGGTGCCGGTCCACTTGAGCTCGCCCGTCCCGTGATCGCGTCCCTCGAACACGTGCTCGGATGTGGAGGATGCCTGCCATTTAGTGTTCATGTCGAGCAGGTTCACAAAGAAATCATTGGTCAACATCTCAGGCCGCTTGGTGAATACGCCGAGTTCGGACTGCCCGGCGTTTGCATTCAGGACGCGCATGCCGCCGACGAGAACCGTCATCTCAGGAGCGGTCAGCGTCAGCATGTGCGCCCGATCCACCAACAGCTCCTCCGCCGATCTTTGGTGTCCAACTCCGAGGTAGTTGCGAAACCCATCTGCGGTGGGTTCGAGCACGGCAAATGAGTCCACGTCGGTTTGCTCAAGCGACGCGTCCGTGCGCCCCGGCGAGAAGGGAACCTGCACGTCGTGCCCGGCGTTCTTCGCAGCTTCCTCGACGGCTGCGCACCCAGCTAGAACGATCACGTCAGCGAGCGAGACCATCTTCCCGTTCGACTGCCAGCTATTGAATTCTGTTTGGATCTCATCCAGTGTCTGCAGCACCTTCCCTAGTTCGGCCGGGTTGTTCACTTCCCAATCCTTCTGCGGCACGAGGTTAATGCGCGCCCCATTCGCCCCACCGCGTTTGTCGGTGCCACGGAACGTTGCTGCCGATGCCCAGGCGGTCGAGACCAGTTGCGAAATAGACAGCCCTGATCCGACTATCTTGCCTTTGAGGTCAGCGATATCTTGCTCTCCAATCAACTCATGAGTGACGCCGGGGACGGGGTCTTGCCACAGCTGCGCCTCCGCAGGAACCAACGGACCGAGACACCGCTTGCGAGGCCCCATGTCGCGGTGCGTCAACTTGTACCACGCCTTGGCGAAGGCATCTGCAAACTCCTCCGGGTTCTCGTGGAAGCGCTTCGAAATCGGCGCATAGATCGGGTCCATTTTCAGTGCGAGATCCGTTGTGAACATCATGGGAGCGTGCTTCTTCGAGGGATCGTGAGCATCCGGCACGATGCCCTCTGCAGATGCATTCGTGGGAGTCCACTGTGTCGCACCGGCAGGACTCTTCACCTGCTCCCATTCGTAGCCGAAAAGGTTGTCGAAGTAATTGTTGTCCCACTTCACTGGGCTGGTTGTCCAGGCGCCCTCCAAGCCGCTGCTGATCGCATCGCCGGCTTTGCCGCTGCCAAAACTGTTCTTCCAGCCGAGGCCTTGCTCCTCTAGGCTGGCACCCTCTGGTTCGGAACCGACGTACTGGTCCGCATCGGCAGCACCATGTGCTTTACCAAACGTGTGTCCCCCAGCAATGAGCGCAACCGTCTCCTCGTCATCCATCGCCATGCGGCCGAACGTTTCTCGAATGTCCCTTGCTGCAGTGAGCGGATCTGGGTTACCGTTCGGTCCCTCCGGATTCACGTAGATCAGGCCCATTTGAACGTTGCCGAGAGGTTCCTCGAGTTCCCTGTCACCGCTGTAGCGCTTGTCTGCAAGCCACGTGTCCTCAGGCCCCCAGTAAATGTCCTCTTCGGGCTCCCAAACGTCCTCGCGCCCGCCAGCGAAACCGAGCGTCTTGAATCCCATCGACTCCAGGGCACAGTTGCCGGCAAATATCATCAGGTCGGCCCACGAGATTTTCCGGCCGTACTTCTGCTTAATCGACCAGAGCAACCTGCGCGCCTTGTCGAGGTTCACGTTGTCGGGCCAACTGTTGAGGGGCGCAAAGCGCAGTGTGCCGGAGGATGCGCCGCCGCGGCCGTCACCGATGCGGTACGTACCTGCGCTGTGCCACGCCATCCGAATGAAGAGCGGGCCATAGTGACCGTAGTCGGCCGGCCACCAGTCTTTCGACGTCGTCATCAACCCATCGATGTCCCTCTTCAGTGCATCCAGGTCAAGTTTCTCGAATTCCTCAGCGTATTTGAAATCCTTACCCATAGGATCTGACAGGGAAGAATTCTGGTGGAGAATCTTGAGGTTCAACTGATTCGGCCACCAGTGTTGGTTCGACATGGACCCAACCGCCGTGTGTCTGTGAGGCCCGCCCAACGCCGGGCACTTGCTTTCGCTCTCCATGTTCTCTCCCATTGTGTTCTGCATTTTTTCCAGTCTGTGGAGTTGGCTTCTCGCCGCCTCTAGTTCAGCTTCTACCTCTACTCGCACCATCGGCAGCTCCTCGTCCTGTCCGGCTCGAGGGTACGGTGAGGGATCTACCCTAGCGCAGAGTGGCGGGCGATTCAATGGGGACGGGGGTTACACCTGATACTCGACGCGGTCAGGCCGCGATTCGTGCTTTTCCTTTGAATTTCGTCATCCACATAAGTGCGATTCCCTTGGGGACGCCAACCCTTTCCCACGATTCTGCACCACCTCAAGGCGCGGACGGGCGGGCCGTTCAACGGGAACGAGGGTTACCACTTACACGAATGGTTGGACCCACGTATCAGTAAATCGCTCCAGAACAGCCTTGGCACACTTCATCGTCGTGTATCATTCCATTGGGCGTGCGTTCACCGCACGTCGCACACACGCCGAAAAAACGAGAGTCGACAAGGAAGGATGGACCTAACCGCCGTGTCGATCTGTGCTTCGGATGCGTCCAGAGGCAGCTTGGACACGACTGTCCAGTGCGACTCCGACCGACCCGGAGTCGGCCACTCAATCTCACAGACGCAGATCGCAACGACGTCGAAGGGCACGAACACGGGCGCCTTAAGGAAATCGTCATGTTCAAGAAAACTGTCCCAACGCCCAACACGAATGAACTTCTTGATCAGTTCCTCATCATCCATAGACGAAATCCTACCGCGGCCCGGTGGGCGGTTCAACGGGGACGGGGGTTAAGGTTCACGCGGGTGCGAATCCTTCTTAAACTTCCATGGGCGTAGTGATCAGGCCGGCAACTGTGGCGCTGTGCGTGCTTGCCTCTGCGATCGCGGTTCTAGTCGAGACGATTGCTTTTTGGTTTGCTGGCTACGACCTTGGTTTGGCCGTCGTCAGCAGGCACCTGCTCTTGGTCTTGCTCGTTGGTCTGTTGACTGGAGTCTTAGCTTCTCTGCGCCAATCGGAAACGGTGGCTGCACGATTGTGGATGGCGGGGCCGTCGTTAATTGCCATCTCGCCACTACTGGCGAGAACACTTGGTACGTGGGCCATTCTCTTTTCTGTTGCTCCTCATATTGTGGAGTCTTCGCACACAAGCGCTCCAATCGGAGTCCGTTCTGGTTGCCAGCGTTGCAGGGTCCATACTCGCCGTGCGATTGGCCCTGTTCCTGCTCCGTGATTATGCCGGTCGGGACACCGCCTGGGGACCGTTGGTGGTGCTCACTCTCACCTTGATTATCTCTTTCGTATGTCTATGCAAGCTTTTCCGGCAGTAGGTATCGGCAGGCGTCTTCCAACACGAGGCAGTTGTCTTATGGCGTGGCAATTGCCATCGCGTCGGTTCTGACCCTGTTGCTTTCACCGGAAGCTCGCTGCCGAATGATCTTGGTTCAAGAGACAGTTCGGCTGGCGGCGCACCCATCGTGCTTATTGTGCTTGATACTGTGCGGGCTGACCACCTGGGGCTTTATGGTTACGAACGTCGCACGATGCCCGGTCTTGCGGCATTCGCACGCGAGGATGCGGTAGTCGTTGAGCGAGCCATTACCAACGCGCCGGATTCTCTGGCGGCGCACGCTTCGTTATTTACAGGCCTGTTTCCTGCAAACCATGGGGCACATCGTCCGTTGCTCAACGACCCTTCACCACCGCGTTTCAGCTACCCTCTCCGGCCCGATGTTCCGACAATTGCGACGGTGCTTAGCGACAACGGTTACGCGACTGTCGGGGTCGTCGGTAACTTCGGGCCGATTGGCAGTGCAGAAATGGGACTGAGCCGTGGCTTTGATATCTATCGAGCGAATCGAGATGGCGATTGCGCTAACCAACGGCGCTCGCCCTGGAGCCCACTTGCACGTGTTGTGAATGTCCTGAAAGCGAGTTGCGTCGAATACCGTCGAGCTGAACACATTACGAATGAAACCATCACTGCTCTAGAGCTCTTGAAGGAATCGGACTTCTTTCTCTTTGTAGACTAGATGGACGCTCATAGTCCATACGACCCTCCCGCACCGTTCCGGTCCGCATTTGGCAGTGTCGCCGTGGGGCGCGAAACGTTGAACCTCTATGATGGCGAACTCTCTTATCTCGACACCCACCTGAAACGGCTACTCGATCACTTGCGTGAACACCCGGCCTGGGACGATATGGTGGTGGTGATCACATCGGACCATGGCGAAGGCTTCGGCGAGCATGGCCTGCTAGGACACACCACGTCGCTCTATGACGAAATGATTCGCGTGCCGCTCGTGTTGTTGCGCTTTGGACGTATCAATTCTGTCGCAGAGGGAATGTCTCCAGGTAGTCGCTGGCGCCACCCCATGCAGTTGGTTGATGTCATGCCCATGATTTTGGGGCATGTCGGGGTTGCGGCCCCACGGACGGATGGTCGCCTGCTTGACAGGCCGGCAACAGCTCTACGCGCTTGGTCTTTTCCATCGCTCGCCAGTCGGCGGACCGACGAGCGATTCTCGCGTGAGTTACGTTCGATAGAGGTCGCGGGATGGAAGCTTATTGAGGATGACAGCGGTGTTGTCGAACTCTACGATCTCGATAATGATCCAGTTGAAAGTCGCAACCTCGCCCTAGAGCAACCAGCAAGGGTTGCCTCCATGCGGACGGAGATGGGGGCAAGACCCGTCTACCGGAGCACAAATATTCCGACCGAGCGCGGCCTATCCACGGACACCATCGAACGGCTCAGGTCGCTTGGATATATAAAATGAGTAACTGCATCTTGGTTTGTTTACTTGTCGTCGCTACTATCCTGGCAGCTATTCCTCAGACGATGTTTCTGCCTTGGGGTATCGTCCTGGTCCTCCTCGGGCTAATAGCCGGCGCGATGGGGAAATCGGGTGATGCAACGGCCTGAATAGTTATTTATGTAGCTACCTTCGCACTACCAGTATTTTCAGACAGCTTGGATGTCATTCCGACAGTCGGGCCTTGGGTTAACCAAGTCCTTGACCATTTGGCCACAGTTATTCAAGGCATGGCGGTAGCCATCTTTAGTGGTGGCGATCTATGGAAGGATCATGTCTGGGACCAAATAAACAGATTCAATTGTTGATCGTCATGAGTCAGATAGACAGACGCTGAGGCGTCTAGTGTACCCCGGCGGGCCCGGGCGGTTCAACGGGGACGGGGGTTCGTTGCGCGACGTGGCTCTGAAGGTCGGCTCAATAAGGTCGCGTTCTATCCACTGGCGCTTGAACTTGAGCTGCCCCGCTCGGAGCAACAATTGTAGAGCCAGCCGAAGACGGCTCCGCCAATAGCACCATCTAGTGCACCGTAGAGGGCCCCAACAATCACCTGGCCAAAGGTCGCGGCGCCGGAATATCCAGGATAAAGCGAGGCCACCACCTCAGCAAAGGCCTGACCGTAATCCGGCGAGATCAGTCTTGCCAGGCCAAGCACAAACATGAGGACCGCGACGAACATGGCTACGGTCAGCGACACTCTCTGAACATCGATTCTCATAAAGCTGCTTATTCCTAAGAAACTACCCGCGCACGGGGCGGCGGTTCAACGGGGACGAGAAAAGCTATGCCCCATCGTTACGAACGGCTTGGTCAGGACTTTCTTTCATTTCAGGTGCTTTTCGATGGTTCCTCATCTATCATTGAAAGTTCCAGGAGTAGACGGCAAAAAACATAAAAACTCAACAATGAGGAAACTGGAGTCAAATTTTACTACTCATATAATTTATAAGACTAGAGATTTGAGCAAATATCTAAGGGAGTCAGAACAAAACTTTCTTGAGGATCACGAGGAGGGGTGGTTGAAGGAGTACACATTTGCATGGCATATCATCAAAACATAAATAACCTCACTATCCAAAAACAATCCGTTACAAAGGACGTAGGGGCGTAGTGCGGATCGCCGTTGTCTCGCCGCATACCACGACGCCGCTCGACCAGGAGATCACCCTGATGGTCGCCGGCGTGCTGGCCGACAACGGGGACGGGGGTAAGTCACGCGGGTGCGCGGCGTCGCACTCGCGGGCGATCTAGGATCGACCGATGGTAGATTTCGGGATCGTCCTCGCGTACTTCGCCGTCATCTTCACGATCGGCCTGTGGGCCCGAACCGATTCGGCTGCCGATCCTGAGGAGTACTTCCTCAGCTCACGCTCGTTGCGGTGGCCATCCATCGCGATTTCCACGATCGCGACCAACATCCAGGCCGGCCATTTCCTTTCGGTGGCCGGCGCAGCCTACGTCGACGGCCTGGCGCTAGCAAACTTCGAACTCAACGCCATCTTCGGCATTATCGTCGCAACCTTCTTCTTCATCCCACTCTACCTCCGGCTGAGAGTCGTGACCATCAGCCAGTTTTTCGAGCAGCGGTTCGGGCCGCAGATCGCGCTCGCGTATGCGTTGCTGATGATTGTGCTGTACGCGCTCCTCTATCTCGGCACCGCGTTGTTTTGGGCGGCCTACGCGCTTGACGGCATCTTTACCGAGATGGTGGCGTGGATCAGCGACAACCAGGCCGTGCGGCTGGCCGTCCTGATCGCGGCCCTCGGGACGTTCTCGGCAGTGTACACGTATCTGGGCGGATTGCGCGCCGTGGTACGGACCGACCTCGCGCAGTTCGTCTTGCTCCTCGGCGGCGGCCTTATCACGGTGACGGTCGCGGTGCATTACCTCGGCGGCTGGGCAGCGCTCTTCGACAAGACGGGTCACCTCATGCACCTCCACCTGCCGCGAGGCCACCAGACGGTCCCGTGGACCGCTCTGCTTGGAATGAATCTGCTGAACCTGAACTACTGGGGTGCGAACCAAGTCATTCTCCAGCGGGCCTTGGCGGCGAAGAGCCTACGGGACGCCCAGATGGGATTCTTGGTCGGAGGGGTTCTCAAATATGTCATGCTGCTCATCATCGTCATCCCTGGTATCGCGATGGCAGGGATTCTGGCCGACGCGCCACTCGACGATCCGGACACGGTGTACATTACCCTCGTCAACCAATTTCTCCCGGCCGGATTGCGCGGCCTGATCGTCTGCGGGCTCTTCGCGTCGCTGATGAGCACGGTCGACTCGATCTTCAACTCAGTATCGACGCTGTGGTCCATCGACATCTACAAGCGCCACCTGCGGCGAGACGCATCCCCGTACGACATCGTCCGGATGGGTAAAATGGCTATCCTGGGGGCGTTGGTGACCGGCGTGCTGTTTGCCTTTACGGTGGTCTTCTTCAAGACCGGCAGTCTGCAAGCGGATCCGCTCACCCACTGGTTCAACGAGTTGTCGTACTACGTGAAGAACGGGTTCGTCGTCATCGTGACCGCCGCCGTCTTTCTCATCCGGCCGTCACGACGCCTCGTGTTGGGCGCCTTGCTCGGCAGCATGGTGATGTATCTCGGCTTCAAGCTCGTGTGGCCGGAGACAAGCTACCTCGTGCGGTCTGGGTGGGTCATCGTACTCAGCTTCGCTGCGGTGGCCGTGCCGACGATGATGCGCCAAGGATGGCGAATCCCGTTGCGCAACCTGATCGCGGCGCCCGACAGGGGCGTGGCGCGGTTCGGTGCGGGACTGCTCGCCTCGCTGGTCTTGGCCCACGTGCTGTTCCATTGAGTTGTCGAGCAAGGCTCTGCCAGTCGATTCTGTACGCATCACGACCGGTGGCTTGGGAATGTTCAACGTGATGGTGATGGGCGTCTCCGGTTCCAGCATGTCCCGAGGGTTCGGACGCCCATATGCGTAGGCCATCAGCGCCGTCAGGAGCGATGGATGTAGGCGTCTGGCTCCGGCCCGCGCGTCAGCCAGCAACCGCGCTTGGACCTTGGGGTCTTCCACAATCCCAGTTGCCCACTCGCGCAGGGAAAGCCTGGCTTGAGCTCACCGGTCATCGGCTCGGCAACTGGCTGGAAACGGCGCGCACGTTTAGCGTGACGGGCGTGTGCGGGTTACGGGCGAACAGGGAAAGATTTCTTCGAGCGCCGGAAGCACAAGTAAAGCATCCGGTAGGTCAATCGTCCACTGTTCGAGCGGAGACCTTGGCCTCGTGGTTGCCGCCGTCACTGGTGACAACGTTCACGGTCAATCCCATTGGGTTGCAGCAGCTCTGAGGCGATCATCCCGTCCTGATCTTACGGTACGTCGGACAAGAGTTTCGACCGTCAACCCTTGCACTACGATAGAAAATATCACGACGCTGTACGTAGCAGCCAGGATGAGTGGTTTGGCTGGCACAGCGGGTAGCGACAGCGCAAGCGCCACAGAGATACCGCCTCTCAAGCCTCCCCATGTCAAGACAGGAATCACGCCCTTAGTAAACTCGCGTCGCAGCCCAAGAATGCTAATCGGCACCGCCACACTGATAAATCTAGCGCTTAGGACAATAGGAATAGCCAAGATCATCACAAAGATAATGTCTCGACTGAAAGTTAGGGTGAGCACCTCGAACCCGATAGCGAGAAACAAGACCGAGTTAAGGATCTCATCCAGCAGAGACCAAAACTTATCAATATGATCACGTGTTGCAGCGGTCATAGCAAAACGAACTCCATGGTTCCCTATAAACAATCCTGCAATTACCATGGCGATTGGACCTGAAAGATGAAGAGCCAAGGCAACGCTGTAGGTCACCATAACCAACGCGAGAGTAATCAAAACTTCAAGGTTATGCTCGTCGATCGACCGCATCGCCCGGTACGCAACGTAACCAGCAATTAAGCCAAGGACGGCACCCATCACGGCCTCTCTAAAAAATAACGTGGCGACAGTTCCAGCCGAGAACGTATCACCGTGCTGACCTCCATCGATCGCCATGCTAGCTAAAATAGTGAATATCACCACGCCAATACCATCATTAAATAAGCTCTCCCCAGCAATCTTGATTTGGAGAGTTTCGGGCACTCGGATCTTTTTCAGGATACTAATTGCCGCAATCGGGTCGGTTGGTGAAATCAAGGCACCAAAAACCAGACAGTAAGGTAAGGCCAAATCAAAACCAATGGCACGTAGCATCAAAAACATCGCCCCACCAATAAGCCCTGTCGAGATCAGGGTGCCAACCGTGGCCATCGACAAAATCGCCCATTTTCTGCCAAGCAGTCCGCCTAGATCAACGTGCATGGCGCCAGCAAAAAGCAAGAAACTTAGCATGCACTTCATCAGCGCTTCGTGAAAATCGATTTGAAGAAGGATCTCTCGGATGCTGTTTTCGAAGCGTAATCCAGGAAATAACCTATCGAGTATTAATGCACTGAACGATACGCCGAGGGCTATGATGACGATCCCAATGGTATGCGGTAGGCGAAGCCAACGATGATTCACATAGCCGAACAACGCAGCTAATGTCACCACGATGGCTGCAAGATTAAATATCGATACCAATGTCATCGTCAAAGCTTCCTACAGAGCGGAACGCGGCCATGTCAGCCTAGCCTACCGCGGGGCGGCGGGCGGTTCAATGGGGACGAGAAAAGCTATGCCCATCGCGACGAACGGCTTGGTCAGAACTTTCTTTCATCTCATACACTTTTCGATGATTCCCCATTTGTTTAGGTACGGTCGCAAGGTCTTTTTGGAAATGGAAGAGTGAAAAGTATCCCACCGCTGAGGGCGGATCCCATCGTGCTTGTCCAGGAATGCCTTGCGGTGCTTGATTACTAAATCCGCAGCCTCTGACATCTGAGTATGTAGAACTGACCGTTTCCGTTCTCTACAATCTTGACAAAGACCATAACAAGACGTCGTACCGGACAAGGTTTCGCTTCTCCCACGATCTGCCGCTTGTCGTCAAAGGTGATGTCGCAGAATTGGGTCACGTCGGCGAACTGCCAAGACGCTTGACGTCCCGCTTTGACCTGCACCGAGACATGTTTCCCTTCCTCGTTAGACGCGATGATGTCGTAATGAGGGACGTTACCAGTGAACGTGGTAGCGATAAGCCCTCGGCGGAAGAGTTCAGCGGCCACTAAATAGTCACCGGTCGCCCCGACAAGCTTGTTGCTGCGTCCTGATCGCTTCGCCATTCTCTTTTCCTGCCGTCACGTTACCTGTGTGAAGTTCCTCGCCTACCGCAACCCCGCGGGTGGTTCAACGAGGACGGGGGTGAGTCACGCGGGTGTGTGGCGTTGGCAAATAGATTCACCCAGCGTTCGCTTCTCCTAGGTCGGGGATCATCAGAAAGCCAGATGTGATGGACAGCAAGGCTTGTTTCACGTGCTAGGCACGCGCACAATTCGTCTCCCGTGAAATACGTGAAACACCTGCCTCCATCCACCCGTTCTCCATGTCCCTCTTTGAAGGACATATAACAGACCCCTTGAGGACGCAGCGCGCGTTCAAGCCTATGCAGCACATTGGCAAACCCGTCGCGCGACACATGCAGAAGCGAGGCACACGCCCAGATTCCATCGAACTTGTCCTTGAACGCGACCTCCTGAAACCGCATGTGGATTGCTGGTTGCCCCGTTAATCGAGTGGTGGCGTCCACCATTCGTTTTGAACCATCGATCGCAGTTACCTGATAGCCTCGAGCCAAGAAGGCTTTCGTATCCCGTCCAGCACCGCATCCTAAGTCCAGGAGAGATCCACGCGCTGGCACCAATGAAAGGAAGGCGGCATAGAAACACTCCATATCAGTACCAACTGATTCACGTACATATTTGTCAACGTTGGCATCGTAATATGCGATCGTGTTGTCAGTAGCCTGACTTATCTCTCTGTTCAGTTTCACGCGATTCTTACGCAAAGGCAGATTCCAGGGATTACAAGACACACTTGGTAGCTCGTGATTGCATTCCTCAGACGCCGACAACGAACGGTGACGTTCTAGCCTAAAAAACTCCACGCGGCGGTCGGTACAACGGGGACGAGGTCAGTCACGTGGGTGGGTGGAGCGTGCTCAGCGATGGTTACTCCGGCCATGGCCACCCCCGGCAACTCATAGCATTTCCGCCGCGGTGTGGCGTGGACCGGGTGGATTTGGTGTTTCCGGCACCAAGTAGCGTGCACGATGGCACCGACTCCCATAACGAGAATCGGAAACATGAGAGCCACGTGACCCACGGTCCGGTACAACAGCAGCGTTCCGCCGATGAGGATGGATTACTTTAATAATTTCCGCCACCATCGTGTTTCGACCTCGAAGGCAGTGAACACATAAAAGCCCAGCGTCATCAGAGCCAGCAATACAAAGAGTTCGAATTCTACGCCCATCGAAGGTCGATATGGTACACCAACGGAAAAGTTTTCACCGGGCAGGGCGTTAGACTTTGGGGGGAACACTTCTTCCTAACGGGCGTCCGAGCTGGTTCCCCGACTGACCGGGTTCGAAGAGCATTGTTTTTGGAATGTTATTTACAGCGCAGCCGGACCGCGTTCAGGCCGCTATCAATAACGACTAGTTGATTCCAATACCGACAGGGAGTACAAACGGCTGGGTGTAGCGGGGCGAAATACTGAAGAATTCTAGTTTTAGGCCGTCAGTTGGGTGGCTTTCCGCAGCGCGTCCATACTCTTTGAGCCACCACAGCAACTGGTTCCAACTTAGAACCGTTAGGGACGCGACTTCCCTCATCTAGCGCAACGTGTTAGAGTTACGACTGAAACGGCGATCAGGTTTTCTCCCACCCAGAAGCCCCGCTTAAAGTCAGTGAGTTTTGGCCGACCGTAAGTAACGGTCCTCACCTATTATCTACTTACCCAAGTAACGCTTGCAGTTCATGTGAATCAGTAGGCGTAGATGCCCTTGCGTGGGTGAGCGAGGGCTGGAGTACAAACCGCATGAATTTCACTGAGCTTGGCCTGAATTCTGAAATAGTTCGAGCTGTTGCGGGATATGCCAAACCCACCTCAATTCAAGAAAAAGCGATTCCTGTAGTTCTTGAAAGTCGAGACCTTATCGCATGTGCCCAAACTGGCACTGGAAAAACCGCCGCGTTCCTGTTGCCCATCCTTCAGCAATTGTTTGTCGGAAAACCGTCTATTGGCCCTCGGGCACTGGTCATTACACCGACCCGCGAGCTAGCTGCACAGATTGGTGACATGGCCAAGCGTTACGGAAAACATCTACACCTTCGGAGTGCCGTTGTTTTTGGCGGTGTTGGAATGGAACCGCAAAAACGAAAACTGGCCGGAAAATTGGATCTATTGATTGCAACTCCTGGACGACTTCTCGACCATGTTAGCCGAAAGCAGGCACCTCTCAATCACATTCGTACCATCGTTCTAGACGAAGCCGACCGGATGCTCGATATGGGGTTTTTACCAGATATCCGTCGCATCCTTTCTGTCTTGCCGAAGGAACGTCAGAACCTATTCTTTTTAGCAACGATGCCCGATGACATCGAAGCCTTAATCCGGCGTACCAGCCGGGAACCGGTGATGGTTGAGGTTACTCCTCGAGCAACACCAGTCAGTAGCATTACACAGGTAATTCACCCGGTGCAAACGGATCGCAAGAAGGAGTTGCTTAAAGCTATTCTAAAGAACGGCAACATGCATCGAACTTTGATATTTACTCGCACTAAAGTCCGAGCGGACCAGTTAGCTAAGATATTGGACAAATCCGGCCACGCTGCCACGGCCATTCACAGTAATAAGAGTCAGAACGCGAGGATGCGAGCACTAGCACATTTCCGAGATGGAAAGTTTGACATCCTCATTGCGACGGATATCGCTGCTCGCGGTCTCGATGTTGCAGGCATTAGCCACGTCGTAAATTTTGAGCTGCCTGATACACCTGAGGACTACGTACATCGGATTGGTCGCACAGCTAGAGCCGGTGGCAGCGGTAATGCTATTTCTCTCGTCGCACCTCAGGAACATAAAAAATTAGCTGCTATCGAGCGACTCATCAAAAACCCAATCAAACGGGAACCGGTTTCAGGATTTATTGTTACAACGGATGCTTCGAAATTAGAACCGAGCCGGAAGCCGAACCGACAACCGACAACCCCATCAAGACGAAAGCTAAATGGATCGAACGATCCCTCGTTTTCACGAAACGGTAAAAAACAGACATTCCCGACTGGCAGAAAGAAATCACACCGAAAACTGAGAACTCGCGACCGATAGGAGCGTCGGTATCGCCGAAACAAACGAGCCGCAGTACGTAAATAGCGAAATGCTCGTTCCTACCATTCGCACCACAAACAAAGAGGTCAGGCAGAGAGTGCGATACGGGGGGGGGGGGGGTGACTACTGACTTTTGTTCCCCGGTACAAAAGTAGCGGTTCAACGGGGACGCAACTTCCCATTCCGAGGTCTCCGGTTCCGGCACTAGTCAGCTACCCATCCGGGTAGGGCGGGAGCGTTGTCAATCGGGCGTCATCAACGGAACCGCCAATTGTAAAATGGTAAAGGTCTTGATACGCGTGGTCCCTAAGGCCAAGGACGTCATGCATCGGATCGTCGAAGTAACAGCCGATACCGGTACTACGGATACCCGCAGCTTCCGCTTCCAGATAGAGCACCTGGCCGATGACACCGGCCTCCCAAAAGAGACGAGGATAGAACCATGGGCCGTACCGTTTCATGGGGGCCTCATATTCAGCGATCATCCCAATACTAAAGCACCCATCACTGGCAATTTCCTGAAAACAGGACACCTGCTGCGCGGTTTGCCGGGCATCCGTTTCAATGAGGCAATACAACTCAAGTTCATCCGGACAGTCGAGAGGTCGACGCCACCGTCCCACCCGAGTGAGCGCCCCTTCGAGCGCTCTCCGCTGTGAACAATCCCGAACGAGGAAGTAGAGCCCCGTGGGAAGATCATCAATTCGGTGAACGAAAATGGCCAAGTGAAGATGCGGTTTCCAGGGGAGCGTCCTGAATGGCATGGTGCCCGAGATGGCGAGCGTCCTTTGAAGTATCCGATAGAACGTCTCTCGATCAATTCGCGTTTCTCCGTCCATGGCCACGGCACTGCGGCGCTGCCGAATCGTCTTGCGAAGAGAGACCCGACGGACGTCCAAGGACGATACCGTCAGAGGATCGTGAAGCGACTCGTACCGACCTTGACCACGCGGTTTTCGAGTTGCCACTGCAACCTCATCCACGCCCCAATCCACGTGCGATGGACTCAGTTGATTAGGCGTGCCCCGCCAGTCAAGGGATGCAAACGCCAGAACATGATCCCGGGGAAGACCGCACTCTTTCGTCTCTGTGAGACACGGGACCACGGCCATGAGCACATCCGGTTCTTCCCGCTCGGCACCATGGTGCCCCACCGTGCCCATGAGAAGCTCCAGCTCATCCGTGCCCAAGTCGTCTAGGATGATGGTCTGCCATCCCAACCCAGCTGCCGCGATACTTATGGCGCCAATGGCGTGACCGGCATCGTGCTGACAATAGCGATATGCCCGTTGACCGTACTTCCAGGCCTCTCGCCAATGAATGGAAGTGAGTCCAAGAAGAAACGTGCCCGTTGGGAGTCCTTCACAGAGCTTGCTCCATTGCCCTAATCCAAACTCAGCCCGCACCTCCAATACATGTTCCTTCGGGGCGTAGTGGCAGACCATAGGCACGTCGCAGAGCCCCTCGATCGGACCGCAGATCAGGTATCCCTCGGTCGGATGCAGATTGCCGCTTGACGGATTGACCCGGAGTGCCCAACTGGTTTCACCGGTGCTCTTCCATGCCGATATCGCCAAGCTATCGTAAAAAAGTTGAGAGATGCTCCGTACGTTCACCGAGACCGGTGGTATTCGACCCTGAACAAAGGCATCGTCGTACCGGGGTTCATCCGTTGGCGGAATTCTTTCGAGAGACACCAGACGTGCACCTTCAAACCTACGAAACGGGTTGGGCTGAGTAGCCCAATCCAAATACCCTGGTCCCCTGGCATGGCCTTGGAAGTGATGTTTCGTGACCTGGTGATACTGCAAAACCGCCCAAAGTGCGTCGGCCCTCGTTTTCGTAACCTTGTTCAAAACAGTCGTCCGTGAAGGTGGGAGAGACGAAGCGGTCTAGTTGTTTTTCGCCCTTCTGTCACGTAAATATCTTCAAATAAACAGTTCAACATGATCACCTGAATATCTCCACCGAACCGGTCAGCATACCCTCGTCGGCGGCCAGCCCCCGGAACGCCTCCGCGTTGCCGGGATCCTGGGCGGCTTTCTGCAAACCACCAACAGCCTAATTTCTGGCACTGATCACCGCTTCGAGCGTCTCGCGCCCATGTTTCATGTAGCCCTTAGCGGTTTCCACTAGATTCAGAATTAGATCGTAACGCGACAACAAGAACAAGCACAATCACAGGAATGTGAATTGGCGTCATAACGGACCTCCACCACACGTGGATGAGCGGACGTACGGCGATTCGACTTTCCGAGTATAATAGGCCAGGTCAAGTACCCGCGCGACACGACCGACCGTGGTCGGGTCCTCGAGCACCAACCGTACGGCGCCCGCCTGGAGCTACTTCGTGAAGCGGCGACGCAGCCGTCGTCTTGGCTTATGTGGTTCAAGTGCGGAGATTCTGGCCTGTGTGGACCGCGTAAAGCTCTGAAACCTGGGAGACTTTTCCCCAAAAAAGAGAAGAGAGCCCTATGCGCAGGGCGAAGTCAGTGAACGCGGACAGCCTGAGGGGAGCCTCCAGTCCGCAGCCATCTGTCCCGTGATCGTGGGTGGTTTGGTTTTCACCACCTCGTCTCCCGGGAATTAGAAATTGAGAATTCATGTTTGACCTCATGGAACCGCGTGAGATGGATGCTCGGATTGATGATGTGCCACGCATGTTGCGTGACATTTACGAGAGCGTACACGACCGTCTGCATGACGGGGCAATCCGGACTCACCTCCCGCTGCGAAAGAACGCAAAGGGGGATGCCCAGCAGCCCTATGATGTCGTCGCTGATGCCGCCATCCTGCGCGTCCTGGAGACGCATTCTGGCAGCGGAATTCTGTGGTCCGAGGAATCGGGCGAAATCCGATTTGGGGATGGGCGCCCTCTCTATCGCTTTATCGTCGACCCGGTGGATGGGTCCGACAACTGGGGGCGTGGACTGCCGCTCTCCGCGGTGAGCGTCGCCGTCCTGCCCGCGGACAGTCTCATCACTCCCCCCCACGTCTGCTGGGCCATGGTCGGGGACTTACTCGAACGACTCCCGCTTACGGCCCGCCGCGGTTACGGCGGGTACCATGGGTCCCGGCAAATCCGTACCTCCGGAGTGCAGACGCTGTCTACCGCCTTTCTGTCGTGTGAGCTCAATCATTTTGATCCACCGGCATCGGTCGGCAGACTCCTGCAGCGCGCACGGGGAGTGCGCGCCTATGGCTGCGCCTCGCAGGCTATGACGATGGTAGCCACCGGCGCGCTCGACGTGCACGTGGATCTTCGTGGCCGACTGACCCCGGAGAACTTTCTGGCGGCGGCCCTCATTCTCGAAGAATCTGGAGGATGTATCGTAAACCCGGACGGGCAACCTCTTCAGCAGATCGGCTCGCTGATCTCCAAAACGAGTCTAATCGCGGCCGCCACGACGGAGTTGGCCCAGGAGGTCGTAGATGCGTTGGTCGAATAATCACGGTCCCACAACTGAGGTGCCGTGCTGCATCATTCTCGCGGCAGGAGAAGGTCGGCGGTTGTCAACGCCGGAGAAGAGCCCTAAGCCCACGCACGAGGTTCTGGGACTCTCGCTTGGCGAACGAACCATCCTGGCCTGCATGGCAGCCGGCGTGAGCCGATTCCTCGTCGTGCTAGGCTCTCAGGCGGAAGCCGTACGAGCCCACTTCGAACAGGTGTCGATGCGACGAGGGTGCACCGTCGAATTCGTGGTGGCCGCCGACTGGCACCTCGGCAACGGCATAAGCGCCCTCGCGGCGAGGGATTCCATCACGGACGACCGCTTTCTACTGGTCATGGCTGACCACCTGGTCTCGGGCACGCTCATCCAAAAGGTGTTGCATACCGCGCTTGGCGATCGGGAGGTGTGCCTGGCCGTCGATCAAGATGCCTCACGGGTGTTTGATCTGGATGACGCCACCAAAGTCCAGATCGAAGACGGCATGATTGATTGCATTGGCAAACATCTCAACGTGTGGAATGCCATCGATACTGGCGTCTTCTTGGCAACTCCGGCACTCTTCGGCGCCCTCGCCGGCGCCGCCACGCAGGGCCGGTACGCGCTCAGCCACGGGATCGAGGAGCTCGCCGAAGCCGGTCAGGCGCGCGCGGTGGACGTCACCGGGCAGCCGTGGCTGGACGTCGACACGCCGGACAGCTTCCAGGAGGCGCAACGCCGCCTCCTCGGGTCCCTAGGCAAGAACGGCGCCGATGGCTTTATCTCGACCCATGTCAACCGACGTTTATCCGTCCCGCTCTCGGCTCTGCTGGTGCGCACACCCGTCACCCCGACCCAGATTTCGCTGGGCAGTTTCTTCATCGCGTTGGCGGGAGCGGCATTCTTCACCGTCGATCAGCTTTGGGCCGGCATCGTTGCGGCGTGTCTAGTGCAGCTCTCGTCCGTGATCGACGGGTGCGATGGCGAAGTGGCCCGCCTCCGACACCTAGCAACATCGCGCGGCGCCTGGGTCGACACGATGCTCGACCGGTACGCGGACACGGCCATCGTCATGGCCATCACGCTGGGGTATGCAGCTGAACACCCGGGCGTACTTCCCTGGCTTGGTGGGCTGGCGGCGAGCACAGGGTTTCTGTTGGCGAGCTACTCGACGAAGGAGTTCGCTCTCACTCACGGCGTTCCTTACCCCGACAACCTGCTTAATCGGTTGAAGCGCCGCGACCTGCGGCTGCTCGTGATGTGCTGTGGCGGACTGGCGGGGTACCCGTTTTATGCCATGGTCGTGATGGGCCTCCTCACCCATGGCCTGATCGTGGGTATCCTCGTCAATGGGTGGAGACTCCGTCCGCCGGACGTTCGTGCGGTGCTCGTGCTTAGCCGTCAGTCCTTCCCAGACCGTAGAGAAACGGCTGCCGTTAAACCAGATTACCGAAAGCCAAGACCGCGCCCGCCGGTGGCACGCCACGGGGGCGCGTGAACCGTAGGCCCCGCGCCCCCGTTGAACCTCTCGCCATCCATCTTCGTGAGTCATCCACGGACGACCTCTTGAGAGCACCTATCGGGTTTCTGAACGAGCGATCTGGAATGGTGATACTTCAAACGGAGTATCTGCTGACCCTGGACCGCCTCGCCGTGTCTTGTTGACGACATCATTTTCTTCGCCCTGACTCCACTCCTGCTACGAAGAGAAAGTATCGAGGACCTGCTGCTCGTCTGCCTCGACGTTACTTATAGGTTATCTCAAGGCCTTCTGACAGACGGAGGACGTTGCCAGTAGAGTGGGGTCATACTCATTGATCGCCGAAAGGGTCAAAGGCCCACAGATACCATCAGACTCAACACCAACCAGACGTTGCAACTCCTTCAACGCCAGCACCGAAGCCAACTCGCGAACCCCTTCCTGAAACAGGCGAAGAATGCGTCCGCTCGAACGGAACTCTTCGAGAATCGCTGCACGTCGACTTGTGTACAGGTCATTTACTACGTAGGTAAGGATTGTGGCCATCACGGTCCCTTCCTCCGTACCGGTCGCTTTAAAGCGCTCCTGGAAGCTTCTGAGCGTAGAGTTAAATGACGCCTGGTGCCACTCTTCTGCGGTTGCGTCGAGACGAACGAAGTCATCGAGTGCCTCAACGTACTCCGGATCCGCTGGATGATGCCAAAATGACACATCTTGACCAAACTCTGACCTATACCAGGGCAGGTAGAGGTTAGCCCGTGCTGGCACCTGTCGAACCAACGCCGGATTGAAGCGCTTGACCTCATCCGACGACAGACCCGTTTTCTTTGTTATTTCCGAGAGCGGGATGTTTCGGGGAACGCGCATCGCGTAGATTGGTGATTGCGGCGTCTCCGCCACCAACCGCTGTACGTTGAAGACGTTTCCAAACACCATCTCGACATAGAGCGCGGACCGATGGCCATAGGTTCGAAACAGTTGCCGATACCGCCTCAGCGAGACGCCTCTTAATTCACGTGCAAAGTCCGAACCAAGGAAGTATTGCTCACGGGTGCCCTTGCCGCCAAGTCGCTCCCCATTGATCAACGTACGACCAACGTTCACCCCACCGGCGTGATGCTCCGACAAAGCCGGGATAAAGCTGCCATACATAGTCGCAAGAACGGTGAGATACGCAGCGCAATAAGGCGCTTGTGTCGTTTGGTTGTAGCCCTCGATGACGTAGGGCGCCAGACGGTTCAAATAAGCCCAGTTTCGAGGTAACCACTGGCAGAACCCGAGGGCCCGTGCCGCCGAACGAGCACGGCCATCTAAGCCCGATTCGATGATGGCCTGCGATAACCCGATCTCGGCCGGCACACCAAACCGCTCGTAGATTTCACTCCACTCACTTAGGAAACTGCCGTAACGTTCAGCATGTGGAGAGAGAAACCACCCTCGAGTCGGGTTATGGACCACTGGACCGGCTACAGATTGCAAAAGGCGTTCAACCTCGTCTCGCCGTCGGCTGAGACGAGACGGAAGCCTCCGGCCTACCAGGATCGATGACAGCGACGGGTCCTCCCAAACGTCACCACTAGTCCAATTACCTCTTGCCGGAAAATTCGCTAGCAGCCGTCCATCCTCGGCACTGCCGTAGACGATGCGACCATCCGGAATAGTAAAGATGTGCCGCCAGAAGGGATAAGTTGGTCGATACTGTTGCAGTGCTACCAGATCGGCCTGAAGCCTGGCCTCGGTATGGACCCTAGCAGACAACTCCATCGGTCGTGTAAAGATGTCGGCCGACACATCCTGCGCGCACAGGTCTGTGGCGATGATGGTGAGGTGGATTGCAAGTCCAAGCAGAATAGCTATGTATCTCATAACACCCCACGCTGAATCACCGTCGTTTGTGACGGGATACTAGCGTACTTCCCATCTTAGGCGGTTAGGCTACTCCGGCGCAGCTGGCAGTACAACCCGGACGGGGTTTAGCGATTACCAGCTAGGTTCAGGCCGCAACCGGCGCTTTCCCTTTGAGTTTTGGCGTCCACATAAGAGCGATTCCCCTTGCGGACGCCACCTTTTATGCTCAACTCTTTTTTTTTTACAAAATCATGGAACATGAGAACCACAATCTTTAAACTTAAAAGCCCGAGGGAATGACGATCCTTATTGCAGCTGGGTCGCGCTGCCTTTGTCAGAGAGGCAAAAGTATTGCACGCCCCGGGTGGACATTTTACAGATTACACTCCTGGTTGGTCCGATGTGTTTAACTCATTTACAAGACACAACATGGTAACCGATACGTTGGCAGATTTGAGAAAGAGTGTCCTTGAAAATCTTAGACATTATTCGCCTAAATTTCAAAAGTTGATCTCAAAACAGCTTCTCCAGACCATCGTGAAGACAGTGTAAATAGCATCTCACGTGGCAAGATCTTTTACAGGATCTTGGGGAGGCACGAGTTCGCACGCACGATGGCTTGCCTATTATCGACAGGCGTGGGAGAACAACTGTCGAGGGTATGCAAAACGTTATCTCTGACCATGAAAATCCTCTTTATCACATCGATCTCTCCTTTCGACAGCCTGACGGGCCCATTCACGGGGGGAGCTGAGAGGGCGATGCGGTGCATTGCGGAAGAACTCACCCGCCGCGGGCACACCGTACACTTCCTGACCAAGGCCGACGGCCCGCAGAGAACTGTCGAGGTCAACGGTATGTCGGTTCACCTGGTTCCGCTAACTTTTCTTAGTTCAAAGACGAACAGATCCAGGATTGACAAGTTGGTTGACATGGCCCTCACTCTGGTCGTTCTCTTGCTGGAACCTTGCCGGACCCAGAGCCAGTGGACCAGGCGTACTTTCAATCGCATTCGACGGATCGCGATCCGAGAGAGTCACGCCAGCTGGCCACTCAAGAACAAGGTCGTGGAGATCGTCGGAGAGCACGGAATCGAGCTCATTCACGCCTACTCGTCTTTCCCGGAGGCACTTGTTGCCTCGATCGCTGGAGACGAACTGCACCTGCCGGTCGTGTTACGGATGGGCGGTAGATCTTGGTATCTACGTCACCAGCGTATAGGAAAGGGTAGGAGGAGCAATTATCACGACCAGCTCCGCTACGTATTCGACACCGTCGACTGTTTGGCTTTTAATTCGCCTGCTCTCAAGGAACATACCAGCGAGCTGTTCCAGGAGCTGAAGATTCGACCAACTCCGAATCAGCCCGTTCTCGACATCGGAGTACGGGTCCCGACGGGGGTGGACAGAGCGTCCGACCCGTTCGCCGAACTGGTGACGGCGGACCGGCTGGTTCTGGCGTGTATCGGTAAGTTCAAAAGGGACTCGAAGCGTCAAGACCTGCTTGTCCGCGCGATCAAGCTCCTGGGCGACGAGTTTCCCTTAACGATTATCTTTGCCGGTGACGGTCCTAACCGAGCTAAGGTGGAGATGCTCGCGCGTACGGAGGGCGTTGGGGAACACGCCGTGTTCCTCGGCAACATCACGCACGGTTCGGTCTTCCGGTTGTTACAGGGATCGGACATGGTGCTTCATCCAAGCGAGTTCGAAGGGTCCAGCAAGGCGATCGCCGAGGCGATGCTCTACGGCAAACCGGTGATCGCGTCGGACATCCCGTCGATTCGGGAGCACATCCAAGATGGTGTGACGGGTATCCTCGCCGAAAACAGCGCAGCCAGCTTCGCCGACAAGATCAGGGAACTGGTGCTGCGCCCCGCGCTGCGCGAACGCATAGGGAACAACGCCCGGGCGTACGCCACCCAGCAGTTCGATCCCCGCCGTAACGTCGTAATGTACGAAGAACTGTTCTTAACGCTCGTGAACCGCTCGAAACGGCGACCGCCCAAAAGCCCTTTCGTTCTCCCCAGAGTTATCGAGACCGTCGACCTGGCCCTTCGACACACGCCCGACAGCGTGCTAAGACACAAGGCGATTGACAACTGGCGGATCATCGAGCGCCTGGGACTGGGGAAGCGGCAGCACACCGATGGGAAGCTCGCCTATTACTAGAAGGATGCTTCATCGGGCTTCTGGGATGAACACTGGGAGAGTCGCCAGAACGAGCGCCAGTATGTGCTGGCAGAGACTGGATACCTCGGAGATTACGAGCGACTGTTCACGACTTACCTGCCGAAGGGCAGCCGTATTCTGGAGGCAGGATGCGGAATAGGGCATTTCGTTCTGGCGTTACGCAAGCGAGGTTACGAATGCGAAGGGGTCGACTTCGCGCCCGAGACGATCGCCGCTGCGCTCAAGGTCCGTCCAGAGCTACCGCTCACGCCAGCTAACTTGAAGCACCTCGACGTCCCCGGTGGGTACTATACTTGCCTACATCTCTCTGGGGGTCGTCGAGCACGACTTCTGCGGTCCCGAGGAGTTCCTGAGGGAGGCTCACCGCGTGCTCGCTCCTGAAGGCGTGGTGATCCTCAGCGTTCCGTACTACAATCTGTTCCGGCGCTTCAATTACGGGCCGTACCGTTTCTCAGGTCGCGTCGGGAACGGGTTACCCTTCTACCAGTATGCCTACGGCCGACGAGAGATTGAGCGGTTCCTGACACAAGCCGGTTTCGACGTCCTCGACGTGGAACGCGCGAACGCGGTAAAGGGACTCCAGGACGAGTTGCCCCTGCTTAAGGACGTCCTGTCCTATGCGTCCTATGCGACTTCGCTCAGGTCGTGGATCAAGGAAAGCCGGAGACTCAACGATCTGTTCGGCCACAAGCTAATGCTCGCCTGCAGGAAGCGATCTGATCAAGGATGAGGCCGGGTAACTTTCCGGATGGGAAATGCCTGGAACGGAAGAGGTGGACAAGTACCTAACAATTTCGATCGACACGGAACCCGACTGTTCCGACACCTGGGCCTTGTCTGATCCCCTTACATTCACGGGAATGGACGTCGGGATCGGCGAGAGACTGCACCCGCTGTTTCTGAAGTACGGCGTCCGACCGACCTATCTGATCAACAGCATCGTCCTCGAGCACGAGCCCAGCGTGGACGTTCTCAGGAATCTCGATGGGTCCTACGAACTGGCGCCCCACATGCACTGCGAATTCATCGAGCCTGAGAAATTGTATGACGACTACGCCGGAATCAAGATGAAAGGTAACCAGTGCATCCTGGATCCTGGGATCGAGTTCCAGAAGCTTGAGAATATAACGAACCTGTTCACCTTCCGTTTCGGCAGGCGGCCGGTGTCGTATCGCGCCGGCCGATTCAGCGCAGGGGCAAACACGATCCGGAGTCTCAGAAGTCTTGGCTATAAGGTCGACACGAGCGTCACTCCGCACATCAAACTGGAATGACAAGACCCGTGAGAGACCCGTCGATTACCGAGCTGCGCCGGAGCAGCCGTACTTCGTATCCGACGAAGCGATCATCCAGCCGGACGAACGATCTACCCTACTGGAAGTGCCGGTTTCGTTGATTCCCTCGGAGGCGTGGAGGGCGAACTCGTGGAGGCCATGGCGTCGTCCGAAGGCTCCATTGTGGCTGAGGCCGTATTACTCGACGTTCGATAAGATGAAGCAGATCGTCAGATATTACGAACGACAGTATGCTCTGGACGACAGGATCACATTCAACATGATGTTGCACAACGTCGAGATCATGCCCGGCAAAAACCGGTACACCCAGAACGTGGAGGCTTACGTGGAGTATTTTCCGGCATCTCGAGTTGTTCCTACGGTATTGCGTCGACAGGGGCGTGGAGTTCGTTACACTCGAGGAACTGCACTCCATCTATTCGCGCGGCCGAGACGTTCCTAGCGCACGGCGTAAAACCGAACGAGATCGTGGTCGAGGTCCTGTCGCTTCCCGCCCAGGTACAGAGCCAGGAGCCTCTTGAACATGGAATGCGGGATTTGTGGTGTGCCGAACAGGCGAGGACAGAGGATCAAGTCACAGCCGCAGCGGAGAACTCGCCGGAGGAACGAGAGGTCCTTCCAATATGAGACATGGGACGAGACCGCGTTGACCGTGACCAACAGCCGGTAGGCTCTAGGATCCAGATTCTGGAACTTCTCCGGGACGATCTTGCACTTGCTTCAGACGTAACGTCCGAGATCTTTCGCGTACGCTCGCCGTTTCCGGTCGATCTCACTCGCCTCGACGGTGTAGCCTCGAAGGGCCAGCACGTGTCCGAGTTGCGCGGCACCCGCAGCCATCTCGTGGATCTTGTTTTCTGGGCGATAATTCGCGGAGATGAAGTCGACGAGGTGGATCTCTGCCTCCGTCAGGAACCAACCTGCTTCAACGCGACGAGTG
This sequence comes from Vicinamibacterales bacterium, assembly GCA_965249535.1. Taxonomy (GTDB): domain Bacteria; phylum Acidobacteriota; class Vicinamibacteria; order Vicinamibacterales. The sequence continues at coordinate 5,420 of OZ252241.1, read as the reverse complement.
TAGTAGTCGTAGAGACCACTTGGTTTCTCGCCCATTCGCTCCTGCCGGTTGTGGCTGAACGCGACCATCTTGGTCTCCAGCTCCATCAGCGGAATGAGATGGCACCTCCTATTAGCAGGTTTCATAATCAGTTGTTATTATCTACGAGAGAGCGAGGCCGGTTTTTCTCGTCGAGGGCATGAGCCCTCGGTCGCCGTTTCGAGCGGTTCACGAGCGTTAAGAACAGTTCTTCGTACATTACGACGTTACGGCGGGATCGAACTGCTGGGTGGCGTACGCCCGGGCGTTGTTCCCTATGCGTTCGCGCAGCGCGGGGGCGCAGCACCAGTTCCCTGATCTTGTCGGCGAAGCTGGCTGCGCTGTTTTCGGCGAGGATACCCGTCACACCATCTTGGATGTGCTCCCGAATCGACGGGATGTCCGACGCGATCACCGGTTTGCCGTAGAGCATCGCCTCGGCGATCGCCTTGCTGGACCCTTCGAACTCGCTTGGATGAAGCACCATGTCCGATCCCTGTAACAACCGGAAGACCGAACCGTGCGTGATGTTGCCGAGGAACACGGCGTGTTCCCCAACGCCCTCCGTACGCGCGAGCATCTCCACCTTAGCTCGGTTAGGACCGTCACCGGCAAAGATAATCGTTAAGGGAAACTCGTCGCCCAGGAGCTTGATCGCGCGGACAAGCAGGTCTTGACGCTTCGAGTCCCTTTTGAACTTACCGATACACGCCAGAACCAGCCGGTCCGCCGTCACCAGTTCGGCGAACGGGTCGGACGCTCTGTCCACCCCCGTCGGGACCCGTACTCCGATGTCGAGAACGGGCTGATTCGGAGTTGGTCGAATCTTCAGCTCCTGGAACAGCTCGCTGGTATGTTCCTTGAGAGCAGGCGAATTAAAAGCCAAACAGTCGACGGTGTCGAATACGTAGCGGAGCTGGTCGTGATAATTGCTCCTCCTACCCTTTCCTATACGCTGGTGACGTAGATACCAAGATCTACCGCCCATCCGTAACACGACCGGCAGGTGCAGTTCGTCTCCAGCGATCGAGGCAACAAGTGCCTCCGGGAAAGACGAGTAGGCGTGAATGAGCTCGATTCCGTGCTCTCCGACGATCTCCACGACCTTGTTCTTGAGTGGCCAGCTGGCGTGACTCTCTCGGATCGCGATCCGTCGAATGCGATTGAAAGTACGCCTGGTCCACTGGCTCTGGGTCCGGCAAGGTTCCAGCAAGAGAACGACCAGAGTGAGGGCCATGTCAACCAACTTGTCAATCCTGGATCTGTTCGTCTTTGAACTAAGAAAAGTTAGCGGAACCAGGTGAACCGACATACCGTTGACCTCGACAGTTCTCTGCGGGCCGTCGGCCTTGGTCAGGAAGTGTACGGTGTGCCCGCGGCGGGTGAGTTCTTCCGCAATGCACCGCATCGCCCTCTCAGCTCCCCCCGTGAATGGGCCCGTCAGGCTGTCGAAAGGAGAGATCGATGTGATAAAGAGGATTTTCACTGTGAGCGATCATACCTAACCCGGGAGCGGCGTGACGACCCGCCGAGCGTATAGCAGTTTGTTAATCCAAGCGGGTTTAACGGCGAAATCAAGACGAGACCGGGATGCAAATATTTACGGCCAGAATAAGCAGGTTCACAAAACCCCAATAAAGATTGGTGCCGAGGGCGGGAATCGAACCCGCACGGTGCTAAGCACCACAGGATTTTAAGTCCTGTGCGTCTGCCAGTTCCGCCACCCCGGCACTTAGTCCAGATATCATAGACTAACGAGTTGGGGATCTGCGCCTAGCCACTCAAAAGGTTCATCCGCAATCACAGACTGTCCAGTGATGATAGAAGACTCCTTCGATGAACCTGCGATCTAGTAAAGACGGTGACTCCACCGACGGATGGTTTGAAGCACATCGATTTCCACAATCGCTTCAGGAGCCACTGTCAATGGGTTGTCAGACACAATTACTAAATCCGCGAGCTTCCCCGGTTCAATCGATCCCTTAATATGTTCCTCAAAATTCTGCCAGGTCGCATCAATCGTAATTGCGCGCAGAGCCTGTAGGTGACTCAGCCGCTCATCCGGACCAAGGATTTGACCAGATTTGGTCAAACGATTGACCGACACCCACACGATTGCATCGGGTTCACTGGTGTCACCGGGGTATCATCGTGAACGGTAAACCGAATACCGCGATCCGCGGCTGACTGCAAGGTGCTAATTCCAGCCGCCCGCTCTGGTCCCATGAAAATATCTCGATGCCTGTCTCCCCAGTAAAACACATGACCAACGAAAAATGACGGTGAGATCCCCAACTCAGCGATAGCGTCGAGTTGATCGGGTCGCACCATCTGACAGTGTTCAATCCGATGTCGTGCGTCACCACGTGGATATTCCTGCTGGGCCTCACGGAACGCATGAATCACATCGTCGATCGCCGCGTCTCCGTTTGCATGAATGGCGATCTGGTAGCCCTCTCGATGCAACTCTTTGACCATCTGTGTAAGCTCCTCACGACTCCTTCGTGGATATCCTCGATAATCGGCGTTGCCCTTAAACGGAGTGTGGTACGGCTTCGTGAAATAGCCCGTATATCCCTGATTCGATCCATCCTGAACAATCTTGATCGCCCCAACTTTAAGGCGTGTGTCACCAAAGTGTGAACCAATCCCGCCCGCGTCGGCAGCACAGGCTTGGTCAGCCGTGGCTCGTGACATCATCGCAATAATCCGAAACGTGAGAAGTCCTTCATCACGCGCAAGACGCAGGCTGGTCAAACTACCGCTGTTACCACCAGCGATGACAGTCGTCGTGACACCATCTTCAACATAGTCCTGTACCGCCAAGCGAAACGCCTCTAACTGCTGATCCCTAGTTGGAGATGGAATCAGTCGGCTAACCATCTCACCGCTCTCTTCAAAGACCCCATTGGGTTCTCCAGTGTCAGGATCTTTTTGGATGACTCCACCTGGCGGATCAGGCGTCGCACGAGTAACTCAGCGAGTTCAAGTGCCAAACTATTCGCGACCGATAGATGCCCGGACGTGTGGCGAATATAAATTTGATGATCCGTCGACACTGCGTCGAAGTCATCACGTGTCGGATGCCGCTGCTCCGCCAGCAACGTGTCATCGTACCTGCCACCTTGAATCCATTCACCTACTGGGGTGTCCATCGCGCGTGCCCGCAGGGAGGCGACCAACTCGTTCATCGTTTCCACAGTACCAATCGGAGGACTGTTCAAGTCAACCGAAGACAAAGCCACTCGACCGAACCTGGAAAATGGTCGTGCGCAGCATAAAATCCAGGCAGCATCGTTTTCCCTTCAAGATCAACGATCGTTGCCTACTTATCACCCAGTTCGTGAATGTCTGAATCCGATCCCACCGCTATAATTTCATCGCCGCGAACAGCCACCGCCTGCGCGATTTGATCACCGTTCATCGTGATAACGATGCCATTGCGATACACGGTGTCTGCCAACAATCCTATGGGCGACGAATTGCACCCAGAGACCAACACGAACCAGACACCGATCGCGGCTGTCTCTGCACGAGTCATTATGAGTTTCTCTCTGTCCTGTTGGAAAGGATTAACGCTACTTAATTACGTCTTCGTGAACGCGGTTGACGAAAAGCTGATTCCGTTTCCATATCTCTTTAAAAACACATTGTTCAAAAAGAAGTACCAGAAACGGTCCTCTATCTTCGATTCAACATACGAGTTCTCACGAAATGCCATCCGTAGCTCAGAGTAACCAATCCAATGGGAACGCCGACCATGGCCCAGGCCCACTTGAAGTCCTGCGACTGCAAGAATCCGTAGGTAATCATGAGGAGCAACAAAAGATTGAGGATGATGCCAATAACGGTATGTCTATTGGCGACTGGTTGTTCATCCGACGAGAGAGAATTACTCATAACATCAATTAACGCTCACTAAAGTGACTTTGCTAAGTTACAGTTTTTTGACTCTGTTGGTCTATCAATTCCACTGCCACAGAATTAAAAAGAACGCCCTCTTAATCGACGGCTCCGCCTTCTTCTTTACTGCTCAAATCGCCGCTCAGACGGATATTCCATCATTCATAGAGATCGGTTGATAGATATTTCAATCCACTGTCGCAAGCCAAAACGGCCACGGACAGCAGTTTGTCAGACCTTTCCAGGAGCTGAAGTGCTCCGGCTACGTTCGCTCCAGTCGAGAAACCCGCAAAGACCCCTTCAAATCTGGCCAAGAGTCGTGCCGTTGAGATCGCTCTTTCGTCGTCAACAGCCAAATAGCCATCGACAAGAGACGAATCAAAAAGAGGAAGCTCCTTCATCGAATAGCCTCCGCCTTGAATACGATGGCTTGAGTTCTGTACAGCAGACCCTGAAAGCACAGCTGCACCCTCAGGTTCAACAACGTACCCCAGAATACGGAAATCTCGTTTCCGTAGCCCACGCATAATACCGATGAAAGACCCAGAGGTTCCAATGAAATCTACGAACGCATCAATCCTTCCACAACATTGTCTCCATAACTCAGGCGCCGTATGGCGTTCGTGCGCTAGAGTGTTCCCGGCATGCGAGAACTGGTCTGCTCGAAAAGCTCCCAACTCGCGCACAAGCTCCTGAGTCCTAATTTCAACAAGTTCCAGATCAGCTCCAGACACCCGACCCGGAACCCCGTCAGAATTCTGATCGACTAGCTCGACACTTCCACCAAGGGCTCTTATCATCCTCACGCGTTCCTTACTGTTGCCTCGTGACATGACAGCTACAAATGGATGTCCCAGCGCACCACATACCATGGCCAATCCCGTTCCAGTATTTCCACTTGTTAATTCAACAACTGTTTGACCAGGCAAAAGAGAACCGTCAGCAATAGACTCTCTGACTATTTCTAGAGCTACTCGATCTTTCTTGCTAGAACCAGGATTTAGATACTCTAGCTTAAGAATTATGTTGCCCTTGAACCCAAAGTGACGAACGAGACGATCTAAGCGTAGTGCTGGAGTGTTCCCGATAGCTTCGGTTATCGACAGACAGCTCGATTTCAGATCTTCGTTGTCTCTACACTCGTAAGCATGAGGAGACTCATCGTCAATATCAAGCGTAAGACCACATTTAGGGCAACGCCTCAGTTTCTCACTCATCATTCAACTCCTACCTGTAATGGAAACTCTTTAACGGCGTCTTAAGGCATCGGGCTACCTGTTCGATCTTAACTATCATCTTCGCGCTAGTTAAATAAGCAATCGATGTTCATCTATTTCTCAAGTAAAAGATTCTTCTAAACAACTGCCAAATGATTTTCAGCAGCCACGGAACTACGAGACGCCTCCATCGGTGTCGAATAAAAAATCTGACCAAAAATAGGAGTGCCCGTACGACTACCACGTTCTAAATCAGTCCTTGGGGGAAGCACTCGAGTTGTA